>NZ_CP195039.1:1305000-4315161 GCF_051165765.1 Shewanella sp. HL-SH8
GAAGCCCCGGTAAACGGCGGCCGTAACTATAACGGTCCTAAGGTAGCGAAATTCCTTGTCGGGTAAGTTCCGACCTGCACGAATGGCGTAATGATGGCCACGCTGTCTCCAGCCGAGACTCAGTGAAGTTGAAATTGCGGTGAAGATGCCGTATACCCGCGGCTAGACGGAAAGACCCCGTGAACCTTTACTATAGCTTGGCACTGAACATTGAACCTACATGTGTAGGATAGGTGGGAGACTTTGAAGCTTCGTCTGCTAGATGGAGTGGAGTCAATCTTGAAATACCACCCTTGTAGTTTTGATGTTCTAACTCTGGCCCCTTATCGGGGTTGAGGACAGTGCCTGGTGGGTAGTTTGACTGGGGCGGTCTCCTCCCAAAGAGTAACGGAGGAGCACGAAGGTTGGCTAAGTACGGTCGGACATCGTACGGTTAGTGCAATGGCATAAGCCAGCTTAACTGCGAGACATACACGCCGAGCAGGTACGAAAGTAGGTCATAGTGATCCGGTGGTTCTGAATGGAAGGGCCATCGCTCAACGGATAAAAGGTACTCCGGGGATAACAGGCTGATACCGCCCAAGAGTTCATATCGACGGCGGTGTTTGGCACCTCGATGTCGGCTCATCACATCCTGGGGCTGAAGTCGGTCCCAAGGGTATGGCTGTTCGCCATTTAAAGTGGTACGCGAGCTGGGTTCAGAACGCCGTGAGACAGTTCGGTCCCTATCTGCCGTGGGCGTTGGATGATTGAGGGGAGCTGCTCCTAGTACGAGAGGACCGGAGTGGACGAACCGCTGGTGTTCGGGTTGTCATGCCAATGGCATTGCCCGGTAGCTACGTTCGGAATCGATAACCGCTGAAAGCATCTAAGCGGGAAGCGAGCCCCAAGATGAGTCATCCCTAGAGCTTTAAGCTCTCTAAAGGGCCGTAGGAGACTACTACGTTGATAGGCAAGGTGTGTAAGCGTTGTGAGGCGTTGAGCTAACTTGTACTAATGACCCGTGAGGCTTAACCATACAACCCAGATGGGTTTTACTGATACGACTTAGTATTAGAATGGGACACTTAAATAGTGTGACGAGACTCAAACTCAGATAATGTAATCAGCTTTCCGAATTATTATTTAATGCTAGTTAAATGGCGTTAGATAAACCAAATTTGTCTGGAAACCATAGAGCTGTGGCACCACCTGATCCCATTCCGAACTCAGAAGTGAAACACAGTATCGCCGATGGTAGTGTGGGGTCTCCCCATGTGAGAGTAGGTCATTTCCAGGCGCCTAATAAAACAGCAAGGCCACTCTAATTGAGTGGCCTTTTTGTTTTGTATGGAACACTATTCTTAAGCATAATACCATTTACATTAATTAATTGGTCAGTTTTGTCCACCGTCTAGAACATAGTAGAATCACCCTTTCCGGCTCTGCAATAAATCGATTCCATGCAATGGAACACTGCTCAACAATATCGTCATATCCACTAAAGCAACGATTGGCGAGTTCATTCTGACGAAGCCATTGCCACACTTGTTCTATAGGGTTGAGTTCTGGCGAATAGGGCGGAAGCTTAAGGATACTAAGGTTATCAAAGTCCTCTGTCAGCACCTGTTGATGCCAACCTGCGCCATCCATGATGACCAAAGCATGGCGACTCGATTCGGTAGCCTCTGAAATTAATTTTAAATGCTCCCACATATATTCACTATTGGCATGCGGGGCAATAATAGCCTCTGTCGCACCCGTTGCCGGACACACCGCGCCATATAAATACGCTGATTCAAACTGTTGTTGCCTTACCGCTCGTGGTCGGGTTCCTTTCGTTGCCCAAATGCGGGTCGTTGTATTTTGCTGACCAAATCTGGCTTCATCTTGAAACCAAACATCAATGCGATCTAACGCCACATGACCAGGGGTGTTAAGGATCGTTGACAGCTGGAAGTTTTTTAAAAGCGTCCTGAATATCTTGAGATTGCTTTGGGTGACGAGAGCGGGTCGTTATCCATGACAATCCTAATTGATGCAGTAATCTGTAGATATTTGCCTGTTTAAAGGTCACGCCAAATTCAGACTGAATAAAAAGACTGACATCTCTTGCCATCAATCTTCCGCCACTCTCAGACAAGCTTTGACGTTGTACAAATTCTTTCAGATTTACCAGTTGTTTCGCCGATAATTGAGCGGGTCGACCTGGATTATGTTTATCATCTAGGCCGCTAATGCCATGAGTTAAATAATGAGTAACCCATGCATTTACACTGGTTCTACTGACCTTCAACATGTTGGCTATAGCAGAACGAGAATGACCTTCGGTAAAATGAAGTAAGGCGAGATAACGCATACGTTTACGTGCGCTTTTCTCAGATTTAACTAATGCTGCAAGATTGAGATTATTCATCGATACTGAAATAAGGAAATGACAACTAATTAGATCACATATTTAATGTAAATGGTATAAGTCATACAATTTACATTAGACATAGTGTGGCCGATATGCCCATGTGAGAGTAGGTCATTTCCAGGCGCCAAATTTACTCGAAAGAGTAGTGATAAGCCCGTTACTAACGTAACGGGCTTTTTTACGTTTGAGAGTTGAGCATGTCATTTGAGCATAGTATTAGTGTGGCCGATATGCCCATGTGAGAGTAGTTCATTTCCAGGTGCATAATTTACCCGAAAGAGTAGTGATAAGCCCGTTACTTACGTAACGGGCTCATTTATGTCTGTAATTAGCTAAGTTAAATAATACTGGTAAGGATTGAATAGTAATCTTGTGTCAGGCCAACCATAAATTAATATCTTCACATATCTACCTACAAATTTTAATTTTTGGCTTATGAGATTATCAATACTGTATCTTTTAATAGATCTGCTGAGATTATTTATAGTAAAACTCATATATTTGAAGCTTACTACTTGTTGAATAAGGGAAAGCTGGTTATAACAGAGTTACATTCCAATTATCGTTATAGCATTTTATTTTATGTCATCACATTCAACTATCAAATGGTCTCAAGCCAATAACTTTCAGCATCATAATTTTGATGGCGAGAAAAACACTCGTTATGTATTGTATTTAACTCTTGTAACAATGCTTGTGGAGATTATAGCTGGCACCGTATATGGTTCAATGGCTTTACTTGCTGATGGCTGGCACATGGGAACCCACGCAGCGGCTTTTATGATTACATTGTTTGCTTATCGTTATGCTCGTAAGCACGCTAATTCACCACAGTTCACATTTGGTACTGGCAAAGTTGGAGTGTTAGGAGGATTTACAAGTGCAATAGCGTTAGGTCTTGTAGCAGTTGTGATGTTAATCGAGTCAGTCTCGAGACTATTTAATCCCCATGCTATTCAGTTTGAACAAGCTATTCTTGTGGCTATTATTGGATTAACAGTCAATGTTATTAGTGTTTTTTTATTAAAAGATCATCATACTCACGACCATCACGACCATCACGACCATCACGACCATCACGACCATCACGACCATCACGACCATCACGACCATCACGACCATCACGACCATCACGACCATCACGACCATCATGAACACAAAGATCACAATCTGACTGCAGCCTATATGCATGTACTTGCTGATGCGTTGACTTCTGTATTAGCTATCGTCGCATTGCTATTCGGTAAATATATGGGTTGGAGTTGGTTAGACCCTGTTATGGGAATAGTAGGCGCTCTGATTATTTCTAAATGGGCCTTTGGGTTGATAAAACATACCAGTCCATTATTGTTAGATGATAACCAAGCAAGCCCTTTACAAGCGGATATAAAGGCTTTTCTACAACAAGATAACAAACATATTGTAGATTTGCGTTTAATGCGTGTTAACTCTGCTGACTTTGCGCTAATTGCATCAATTGTTGTTCACGAGGATATTGAAAGCTTAAGCTTAAAGTCACAGCTAAGTGAGCGTTTTAGCCAATTAAAACACATCACCCTTGAAGTACATCGCTGTGATTTAACCGAGTGTGGATAAATTTTCAAATAATTTAGCTAATACAAGCTAACTTGTCTGAAAATGCTCCAGTTAGGCGTTTTTGTTGAAAAAGTGCTTTACCTTTTACAGTGGTTTTAGCATAATGCCACTCGTCAACAGGGGTGTAGTTCCAATTGGTAGAACAGCGGTCTCCAAAACCGATGGTTGCGAGTTCGAGTCTTGCCACCCCTGCCAAATAAAACAACGGCTTGCATAGAAATATGCGAGCCGTTTTATTTTTTGTAGAAAAAATGTAGAAAAAGCAAGTTTCAAACCTGTATTTTTATTCACTTCGCTTTACTTCCAATCGTCGGCACCACACTGACTTTACGTTCATATGTTTTCACTTGGCCATTGTCATGTGACCTGAATATTGTTGCTCTTCTGCTAGCGTCCTATCAAAGTCAGAGATCCGTTTTGCTTTAATATCATGAACAGTAAATATGCGTTCAATGCTTACGTATTCTTGTTCCATTTTTAACATTGGACGTTTCCACGCGCTGCGTAACCCTTCTTGTGAGAATTTCCCACCCTTATTCTTGTTGATCACATAAATGCTTGCAACACCTTTGTGTAGCAACTTAGATTCATTGATAACTTCAGCCAGTCTTTTCGACCACGCTTTGAATTGTCTTTCGTCTGTTTTCCCTTGCTGAATATAAATACCGTCATCAGTGATTTGTGACCTGGTAAGCTGAACGACGTCACCTTGCCTTGCTGAATATAGATAGCTTATCTTTCAGGCAATCGCTAGGCGAGTTTCAGCACATGCCAATAGGGCATTGTATTCTGTGTCGGTTATGTATCTGTTACGAGTTTTAAGCTTAAACTTTTTAACTCCTTTTACCCTGGTAAGCGTAGCTTGTCTTTATTCAAGGTATTACTGGAGCTTGGTATCGATTAACCATTACAAAGTCCTTAAAAAACTCCCCAAAGCGCTGTGTTGAGTTTCTCTTATTATGAGCACATAAAGCGTTACTTCTGAGCCTATATTTTACATGCTATGCTTGAGCGGTATCTTTCTTGGCTTATAAGCTTGGTTAAATTTCCTAAGAGGGCTCATTTGGCTTCACATCATTCATTATTAAACCACCACCGACATTTTGAACGAGTTGGTCCTGACTACCGTAATGGTGATTCGGTGAGCTTTTTAGACATTAAACACACCTTTGGTTTAAACCATATTAGAGTAGGTAAATGGGTCAACCGTACAGAGTCTGCATTAGCGGCTAACTTGATATTTGATTCTTTAGCTGATTTAGCCAATATACTACGAGTACCACCAGAACTTATTGGTTTACGCGGGAGTTTACGTTTCGCTTTTGGCCATGGCGGTCAAAAAGGTGTTCAGGCACATTATTCGCCCGCCTATCGTGAACTGGCTTTAGCTAAAAATGCGGGAGCAGGTGCACTCGCTCACGAATTTTGGCATGCGTTTGATCACTACATAGCAGACAAAATGTTTATCGATGAGCGGCTATTAGACCCATACTCTTCAGGCGCCTCTTCATCTAGGGCACGCTCTGGTAGCAGTATAATTAACCCATTCTCGTGTGCCAGCGACCTTTGGCTAGCCGATAAACCTTTAGTCGTGCATCCGCTTAATCAGCAACTTTCTAAGTTGTTTGAAATCACTTTTTTAACCAATATCAGCCCTGATCCCCAAACCACTTTACCCCATGATTATGTTCGACGCTCAATTACATTAGACAAACTGCAAAATAGCCAATATTTTTCCAAGCCAACAGAAATGATGGCGCGGGCATTTGAGGCAAGCATTGAAATGTATTCCCAAACCCATGCTGAAATTTCCAATCCATACTTGGTGAATAGCACGATTAACTCACCATTAGCTAAGCATGGCGCTTATCCGGATCCACAGCATTGTGCTGATATTTATCAAGCATTAATGGCTTACTTTGAACCACTTGGAATCGCGTTCGATAAACAGAGTGGTTAATCAACAAGGATGGCTTGTAGACACTTGGGGTGAGTCTAAGACTTTGATGTGGAGCTAATAACATTGTATTTAGGTAACAAGAATAATATTAGGTTAATCATCGTACAAATGCATCATTGTTTTCCCATGTTTACTTGCTTAATTTCCCTCCCAAGATTGATTTAATTACCCATAAATGACTAACGGCGGCTTATTTGTGTGTATGAACGTCAAGTCATGACATGCTCATTTTTAGTGGTTTAAGCTGATGATTAACTCTAAGAGACACGGCTATTTTGTGGCACATTGAAGATGTATATTAATCAACAGATATGATTAGGCCTATATGTAAAATATTGTATTAATGTATTTATTCCTGTTCATCCTATTCGTAATCGATTGTTTGTCTCGTGGGGTCAACATACTTAATCATGACTTCTATGTAAATATTGTGTTGTCTTTGTTTGTTTTATGTTGATAGATGTATACTGGTATGATAGGTTGACTGTATAATATTTGGTGCACGGATATTATACATTTAATCATTAGTGGTAGTTAAGACAGAAAATATGAACTCAGTTATACATTAAAATTAAAACTCAAAGAGGGAAGTCATGGATATCAATCAAAGAAGATTTTGTCGCACAGCATTATCAATATGCATTGCTGCTTTACTTAGTCCAGCTGTCATGGCTGCTGAAGAAGTTAAAGAAAACGTCGAACGCATAGCGGTAACGGGTTCTAACATATTTAAAGGCAGTGCTAACGTTTCATCATCTGCGCCGATTACTGAAATTAGTAAAGAAAGTATTGAAGGTGTTGCGTCAATTTCAATTGGTGATGTATTAAGCAGAATTCCATCGGTAACTGCGGCGATTAATGGCTCAAGCGATAACGTCTCTCTGGGTGGTGCAGGCAGTAACGTAGGTGTCTCTACCACATCATTGCGTAATTTAGGTTCTGCACGTACTTTAGTTTTAGTTAATGGGCGTCGCTATGTATCGGGTGTGTCTGCCAATACAGGCTATGGTGTTGATTTAAATTCTATTCCAACTGCTATTATTGAGCGTGTTGATGTATTAACCGGTGGTCAATCAGCTATTTATGGTTCTGATGCGATTGCTGGTGTGATTAATATTATCACTAAAAAGAATTTTGAAGGTGCAGAGTTTAATGCCTTTGCAGCAGACTCTTCTGAAGGTGGGGCAGAAAGACAAAATATCGATTTCACCTATGGAAAAAACTTTGATACCGGCAATGCATGGGTCTCTGCGGGCTACGCTAACCAAGATGTTTTAAATTCATCTGATAGAGATTTTTCAAAATATGAAATGAGATTCGTTGATACCAATGGTGATGGTATAAGAGATTCAATCGCTAGACGTGATGGTCCTGGCCATGTTGATGGCGGCTCTTTAGGTTATGGCGATTTAAAAATCTTTGGAAATGGTGATCCATTTAATACCAATCAACCTTTACTTGACGCTAACTATCAGCCTATCGGAGAGTCAGATTGGGATAATCAACATGCTAATCGTACCTTAGTTACCCCTTACCAGCGTTTCAATATTGCCTCGGGTGTGACTTTCGATATTTCTGAAAAATCCACTTTCGAGCTAGAGTTAAACTATGCACAAACTCAAGCTAGAGTTGATTTAGAAGAGGCTCCAATTGATGTTGTGAACAATATTTTCCGAAGAGGTGACGGTGGTACTACAGGTATTGATGTAGCCACAAGCCCATATTTTGTCGGTAGTAGTGCAGGGCAACAACTGCTAGCCGTTATGGGGGGCAATACTTCTCTTGATGGTGTCTCGACAAATAGACGTACCTTTGAATTTGGTAATCGCTTAACTGAGAATCAACGTGACACGTTTCGAGTTGCAGGTAGCTATACCTATTATTTAGATAATGGCATGGATTGGCAAACTGGTGCGACTTACGGCATAACCTCACAGCAGCAACAAAATAGCGGTGACTTCAGTATTCCTAATATGCAACAAGCAGTAACTATTGAAGAAGATGGTAATGGTGGTTATCAATGTGCTGATGCCATTGCAAGAATTTATGGTTGTTTACCGGTTAACCCATTTGGTACCACAGACAGCTTAGCGGGCCAAGCGGGTATTGTAGGGTTTTCTGAAGAGGCGATGAAATATCTTGCCGTTAGTACGGGGCAAACCGCTAAAGTTGAACAGTTTGTCGCTAACAGTGTCGTTTCAGGTGAATTAGATTTTGCGGTTGGTGAAGATAATGTTGGCTTTGCTGCGGGTGTTGAATATCGAAAAGAATCAGCCGTTGAAAATCCTGATAGTTTCCGTCAGTTAGGTATTACTCGCGAAGGTCCAGTTCAGCCTATCGATGGCAGCTTTGATGTTGCTGAAGTCTTTGGTGAGCTATACGTTCCTGTAGTTGATTGGCTTAATGTTAGCCTTGCTGCACGAATCGGAAATTATTCTACTATTGGTACCACATCCACTTACCGTTTAGGTATCGATGCACCTATTCACGATATGTTCCGTGTCCGTGCTAGCCAATCAAGTTCAGTTCGTGCTCCTAATATTAACGATATTTTCTCTACCGGAACGACCAGTGTTGCTAACCCAACTATAGATGTCTGTAATGGTGCTAGCAATACTGGTACTTCTAATACTGATGTGAACTGTTCCTCTATTGCAGCCATTTCAGATCGCATGGATACAGATGCTAACGGCCAGTATATCTTAGTGGGTTCAGAGACGAATAATACCCTAGTATCACAAAGTGGTTCACCGGATTTAAAAGCAGAAACCGCGGACTCATTAACCTTAGGTTTTGTGGTGACACCGTTAGATAATTTATCTGTTTCATTAGATTATTACGCTATCGAAATTGAAGACGGTATTACAACCATTACTCCCGATATTATGGTTAAACGTTGTTATGATGCTGATCCATCAACATTTGACGCAACCTGTGGTGGCAAAGTGTCTCGTGATGTTAATGACGGTCCAATATTGAATATTTATTCGACGTCAATAAATGCTGATACTATTTCAACCAGTGGCGTTGATCTGGAAGTAGCTTATTTCCTCGATAACTTCAATTTGAACTTTATTGCTAACTATCTAGGAGAATATGAAATTGATACTCCTACAGGTAAAATCGATAATTTAGGTAGAACATTATTCCCAGAGTTTCGTTATACAGTGAATGCTTCATATGACATTACAGAAGATTTTAATCTTTTTGCCCAGATGACATATCGCGCTGAAACTCAAGGTGTTCTTGGAGAAACGACTTTGTCTGACGACCTCAACACAATGGATGCTGTTTATTATGTTGATGTAAGAGCAAGCTACCAAGTTAACGATGCGGTAAATGTATATATTGGTTCAAATAACTTGCTTGACCAGCAACCTGATATTCAAGCGACCAGTGCCGCAGTTGGCACTAATACATCACCTCAAGCTTATGATGTTATTGGGCGCCAATTATTTGCTGGTGTTAAAGTTAAATTCTAAACAAATAGGTGGGCGCACTATAAAGAGTACGTAGTGGCCTAAAGGCCATCGAGGATTATGGCTCATCATCCTCGATGGCTGCTCATTCAGGCAGTTAAGCTTTGTTAAAACCTAATCATTACAGATTAGGTTTTAATTTTTACTGTTATAGCCATTAAAATTTTTGATTTTATGATAACTAAGGAGCGGGCATTGAAGCTTGTTGATCATATTTTATTATTACCGCTAATAATAAGCTTATTTGCTAACGCTAACGCTAACGCTAACGTGCTACAAGCTGTCGGAGACCTATCTGAACAAGATTACCTTTCGTTAACCAAAAAACCACAAATTTCATGGCAACAAATCGGCCAGTTACCTGCGCCGCAAGGGTATACAGAGTCTATCGGTATTTCAGGGGCTTATAGTGCTTTTATAGGTGACTATCTTATTGTGGCTGGGGGAGCGAACTTCCCCAATGGTCATCCATTTTTTGATCAAGGAGCAAAAATTTTTTACTCAGATATTTTCGTTTTTGATGTCAATGATGGGAAACTTAATAAGATCGCCCATGGTCACTTACCCATGAAATCCGGTCATGGTGCCACTGTGGTGGTGGGTAATAGCCTTTATTTAATCGGCGGTAAAAATAATCAACAGGCGTTTGATTCAATCATTAAACTGACGTTAGACAAGACTCAGAAACCTATTGTTGAAGTTATAGGCCGCTTACCTTTCACTTGGTCATCAGGTGGTGCAGCATGGCAAAGTGATGCCTTATATCTCTTCGCGGGTAAGCAAAATGACCAAGTGAGTAATCAAGTCTGTAAGTATTCTTTTATCACTGCAAAGTGCATTGATGCTAGCACTACGCCGCCTATTCCTGGGTTAATGCGATCTGACTTTCCCGCGATACACCATCATAATCATTTTTATGTTTTTGGCGGTTTGAATTTATCGGCAGGAAAAGATCATTATGTATTAACCGATGCTTATGTTTTTGATTTTAAAAAATTGAGATGGAAAATATTAGCCCCCATCACCCTTGATAAAAAACCATTTTCTGTCGTTGGTGGTGGTGTTGCATTGCTTGAAAATGGTCAGTTAGTATTACTTGGTGGTGTTAATCGAGAGATTTTTAATAATGCGATTTTGCAATTAACCACACTTAAAGGGAATGATTTAAGGGCGTTTAACCAAGACTATTTTAGCTTAAGTGAAGCTGATATTAACTTTAGTCGCCACCAAGTAACCTATAATATTGCTAATGACTCATGGGATGTATTATCTGATGATGTGCCATTTTGGGGCGGGGCAGGGCCGTTAACCATTAGCCAAAATGGTCATCGTCTATATTGGATTTCAGGAGAAATAAAACCAGTTATTCGCAGTCCTAATGTTTATTTAGGCCTGTTGAGTCAAACTACTCAATAGTTTAAGTAAATTTTTTTAGCAGGACTTTGGGTATAAAGTACCAGGGACTCTTTTCATTAAGTGTCTATATTGTAGAGCGACTCGCCCCTGGTGCATATTATCGCCTTTTTTAAGTTATTCATTATAAAATAGAGTGAGTTAATCTGCCGTGCACTCTTTTCCTACCTTGTAATACATTACCTTCCTACTATCTGACTCTATTTTTTAGTCTCTCATTCAATTTTTAAATTGAATGCCTCCTCAATTTATTCTCCTTCTGAAAATATGAATAGCAAATTATATGTGTTGTACCGTTGTGCTGTTATACCAAAAAATGCTTGTGTGTTTTTTGTTCTCATGCTTTTGTAGGGTGATGGTATGACAGGTTGGTGTGTAATAAGTTGTGATGTGATGTGCCCACTATTTATACAGAAAACGCGGCTGGCAGAAGTATGTAGATTCAGCATTAGTAAAATAACTCTTATAAAAAGGTTACATTAATTATGATAAAAATAATTAAACTATTTTTGGTATTTATCAGTGTATATAGTTTTATATGCACTGATGTTTATGCAGACAATATTGTCGCAAAATTCGATGCGAGTAACTCAGTAAGTCCAATATCTCAAGGGTGGAGTGATTTTACTAATGCTCAGGCAGTTGGCTCAACAGAGCAAGACTTAGGCGCAACAGTTTGGAAGGCCGATGGTACGTCAGGAAGATCACAGTGGAACATAGTCCCAAATACACAACAAAACGCAGATGCGAACGCCAAAGGTTGGAAAATGACATGGACGAGTCGGCTTGATTCGGGCGGTTATATTACTGATTATTACTCAAATGGTGCATTACGGTTTTTACCTATTCTAAGTATTAATGCAAGTGGTGATTTAATCGTATCACTTGTGGGCGGCGGCACTCATATCTTAGTCAGCAATTCAGGTTCAGCTGCTTATCATGACTATGCTGTTGAATACGATGCGACTAAACAATTAGCCACCTTTAGTTTTGATGGTGTTGTCATTGAATCAGCTTGGGCTGGTGAGAGCAGCAGTCAGAATATGATTGCCTGGGGTAATGGGTCTTCAAATATTAATGGTATTGCTTATTACAAAAGTGTTGCCTTTACTATTAAGGCTAGTGCTTTACCCCGCAAAGCTAACATTGTTGCCCAATGGGACACCTCAGAGTTAATTTTCGATGGTGCAACTCAGTTTTTAGCTATTGAGGCCGACTTACCCTCAGTGAAAATGTTAACTCAAGGAAGTATCTATACTCAATTTAAAGCAACAGGGACTACAACGACTATCTTCAGTGCTTCAAATACCGCAGAGGGTTCTAGTGAGTTTGCACTTTTAATCAATAGTGATGGTACTTTACGTATCCATGCTCGTGAGAATGGTGTGTTTGTTAATGATGCAAAAACCACCACCACCTACAATAATAATCAAGACCATAAAGCCTTGATTATGGTTAATGCAAATGGCACAAAAATATATGTTGATGGGGTCCTTCAATTTTCAGACAGTACGAGTCATTTTATAAGCTCAGTAACCGAGTTAGATACGATGAGTATTGGGCGTAACTTCGATAATACAGGTGGTCAGTGGTATTTTAGTGGTTCTGTATACGAGACTCGTATTTACGATGACGTATTTACTGCGAAACAAGCTGAAACTTTAACCAGTTTATCCAATGTTGTAGCAGTGTTTGATGCGAGTATTGACACTAATCCAACCGCTGTGGGTTGGACAAATGACTCTGCTGGATCAGGTACTGGTTCGTTAGTTACCGACCAAAACCAAACCGCCTGGAAGGCTAATGGTACTAATGGGCGTGCTGAATGGGAGATTTTGCCAAGCTTACAAGTTAATAATGATGCGAGCACCCTAGGCTGGAAAATGACTACAACAAGCCGCATAGTGTCAGGTAGTGCTATATCTGACTATTATGCCAATGGTTCACAACGTTTTTTAGCTTTATTAAGCATTAATGCTAATGGTGATTTAATTGCAAATCTTGAAGGTGGTGGCAACCATACTTTGGTCCCTGCAACCGGTGCTCAGCAATATCATACTTATGAAATTGCCTATGATGTAGCCACTGCATTAGCGAGTTTTAGTTTTGATGGCACTCTGATTGAGGAGTGGGCAGGTTCAGCCAGTAATCAAAATGTCATTGTTTGGGGAAATGGTTCTTCTGGTACTAATGGTATTGCTAATTACCGATATGTCAGTTTCGAAACGTTTGGTCGTGGTCCCGAAATATTTGAAAGTGTTGTTTTTCAAGGTGGCCAAGAAGGGAATGATGGGATGAGTCATTACCGTATACCTTCGATGGTGCAATCTGGTGATGGTTCATTACTTGCTTTTATTGAAGGTCGCCCTAGTGGCGGTGACCCAGGACAAATTGGTCAAATTAATATCTCGATGAAACGCTCAATAGACAAAGGCCGTACTTGGTTACCGGTACAAATTATTGATCAAAACCCCTCTTATGACTATTCAGACCCTAGGCCTTTTATTGATAAAGCGACTAATACGGTTTATGTATTTTATGTTCAGTGGCCAGATCTATGCGCTCAAAATGGTAATTGTGTTGGACCCAACGATGCTAATTATATCTTCTATCGCACAAGTCGCGATAACGGTGTGACTTGGAATGAACCTATTGATGTTACTGCGCAAATTAAAGATCATACTTGGCGCTCAATTAATCCAGGTCCAGGTCAAGGCATTCAATTACAGTGGCAAACCGCTGCTCAAGGAAACCATAATAGTCGATTAATTTTTCCTGCAATTGTGCGTGCAGGAAACAGTAATTTTTATGTGGCGACAGTATTTAGTGACGATAGCGGTGCAACTTGGCAAAAAGGCAGTTTCACGCCAGTTTCTGGACCTACCGAAGCTGATATGGTTGAGCTAAGCGATGGTACGTTACTGTTGAGTGCCCGAAATGATGGCGGTGCAGCAGGTACGCGTTATCACTTTTTAAGTCATGATGCTGGAGTCACTTGGGTGCAAACATCTCATGATCTTGTTGTATCTAAAGTTGATATTGGTCTCACTCGATATTCAGCGGTGCGTTCAGGTGACATTGAAGATCGCATTCTTGTCTCAGCACCTATGGGGACCTCTTCAGGTCCGAATCGCAATAATCTGGCTATATGGTCAAGCTTGGATGAAGGTGTAACTTTTGGTGTGCCGTACCAATTGGTCTATGGCGTGAGTGCATATTCCGATATTGTTAGTTTACATGATGGATCAATAGGTATTATTTATGAGGCTACAGGCAGTACCTTATTGAAGTTTATTAATGTTGAACTTGAACAAATTAAATAAATCTTATCGATAACGCATGAGAGATGAAGAAGGTGTTTAGTCATCCAATTACTGAACACCTTTTTTTATATTTTGATCTGACAATGAAGCAAAGTGATCATGTCAACGCCGTGATCAAAAGTGATAAGGTAAACTTTATTAGGGCTTATAGATGTTAAAATGATGATTGGGGTCTATTATAAAACAAAGGACTTCTCGGATTTATTTTAGTATGAAATCAACCAAGCTTAGCACTGTGCCGCCTCACCAATATGTTCTCAATGATTCGCTTCACCAATTGTTTGACGCCGTAAACATTGTTTCGGTGCAAGGATACGATGAAGAGCGGCGGGTGATCTATTGGAATGTGGGCAGTGAGTTACTTTATGGTTACAGTAAAGAACAAGCATTAGGACAAAAGCTAGAAGATCTCATTATTCCTCCCTCTATGCGTGAGTTAGTGATTACTGCGCATCATAATTGGATAACACAAGGCATAGAAATCCCTGCATCAGAAATTACCTTACGCCATCAAAATGGCAGTGATGTCAGTGTGTTTTCAAGCCATGTACTGTTTATTAACCAATATAATAAAAAACAAATGTACTGTCTTGATGTTAATTTAGCCGATGTTAAGCATGCTCAATCCCAGGCTGAATTTAAAGATCATATGCTGAAGACGATCATTGAGGCCTTACCTGATTTATTTTTCTTGATGGAAATTGACGGGACTATTATTGATTACCATGGGGCAGAACAAAAAAATCTCTTCGTTGCCCCCAGCCAGTTTATCGGCAAACGTATGACAGATCTTTTACCTGATGAGGCTGTGAGTAAGTTTGAAGCTCATATAGATAAAGTATTACATCAGCACGGAATGACTACCTTTGAATATGAGCTAAATATGCCCCATGGATTAGTTTATTTTGAGGCAAGATTGAGCTATCTAGCTTCATATAATCAAATTGTGGCAATTGTTCGTGATATTAGTGAGCAATATAAATCAGCTGAAATCATCCGTAAACAGGCATATTTTGATGCCTTAACCTCATTACCCAATCGTTTCTTAGCACTGGACCGTTTATCACAAATGCTGCTTGAGTCTGAGAGAAATGATGAGCAAACAGCGGTACTTTTTCTTGATTTAGATGATTTCAAAAAAGTGAATGACTCATTAGGACATGAAGTCGGTGATAAAGTGTTAATCGAGTCAGCCAATAGATTAAAGCAAACTCTGCGAGAGGCCGATATTGTCGGTCGTTTAGGCGGTGATGAGTTTATCGTGTTATTGCGTGGTATCAAAGAGCAGCATGATGCGTTAGTTATTACTGACAATTTGCTCAAAGCCTTTAGAGCACCCTTTATCATAGATGGTAGGGAGTTAATGCTGACGGTCAGTATTGGCGTTGCCATTTACCCTGAAAATGGCCTCTGTGCCTCTGATTTGCTGCGTAATGCCGATACAGCCATGTATCGAGCCAAAGATTTAGGACGTAATACTAGTTCGTTTTTCTCTAAAGAAATGAATGCCATGATGATCCGCCGCTTTAAAATTGAAGAACAAATGCATGGCGCATTGGAGCGTAATGAATTTGAATTATATTACCAACCCCAATTTGATGTTAAAAAAAGACAGATTACCGGTGCAGAAGCACTGTTGCGTTGGCACAATTCAACACTGGGTAATGTCACTCCTGATGAATTTATCCCTATTGCTGAACATACCGGCTTGATTGTACCAATTGGGCGATTTGTACTGAAACAAGCGCTGCACTTTTTACATCAATGGCAAAATATTTATCAACAAAAATATACTATGGCAGTTAATTTGTCTCCGCGTCAATTTAGGGATGCAGAGCTGCTGAGTGTAATCACAAATGCGATTATTGATGCTAATGTAAGCGCCGAAGATTTGGAACTTGAAATTACTGAAGGCGTGTTAATGATTGGCCAATCACAAGTTCATGATGCTTTGGTTAAAATTAATGCGTTGGGCATAAAATTATCAATGGATGATTTTGGTACAGGTTATTCATCTTTAAGTTATTTAAGGCAATATGACTTTGATGTATTAAAAATTGACCGTAGCTTTATTAATGGCATACCGTTAAATAAAGCCGATTGTGAATTAGTTAATGCCATTATATCAATGGCGCATAGTTTAGGGCTGACAGTGGTTGCCGAAGGTGTTGAAACACTTGAACAACTAACATTGTTAGATAAATTAGGCTGTGATTTAGTACAGGGCTATTATTTTAGTAAACCTATACCTGCAAAGCTATTCCTCGATTTTGCTGCCAATTATAATCTAAAAAAATAGCGATAAGCACTACTTCGTATGTTGATATAACGCCGTTCTATTTACGTCAAGATGTAAAAGTTCATCTACTTCCCGAAGCTATTTTTGAGGCTTAAAATATCAAATCTTTTGAAAAAACGATAATAACAATTGTTGTAAATAAGCCATTTAAATACATCGCTAACACTGAAATTTCAGCACCTTGCTCACTAATTGCTAATAAGTAAATACGATGAATTTACCAAAAACCTAATACGATTCAATGAAGCTGCTGTATATTGCCCAAGTTTTAAGCCACTCTTTATAGCGTTAGACGCTCAGGTAATAATGACAATCACTAAAGTTAGATTACCACTTTATCTAGCAAAGTGATTAAGCTTTTAATGTAGGAAACACGTTCGGTAACGCTAGCTTTATTAGGGCTTATTGATATTTTTCCGCCGATAAAATCAAGCTGATTATAATGACATTGCTGTAACGATAGTTCGATTTGTTCTAAGGTTAAACAAGATCCTTGGGCAAAACTTGGAATATTAAACGCTTGTGCTGGTGGCATATGGGTATCTTTCCATTGGCCATATGGCCCCTCAAGCCCTGAGGCACCAGAAAATATAATTCCTTTTAATAAACCGCTATTATAGGCCTGCTTAATATGCTGCAATGGCCCAGCAGAGCTGCGGGTTTCTATCGCTGAACGTCCCCAATTTATACTAATACCAATGTCACTGTTGAGCTTGCTATTAACATGCTTAATAGCGGTAATTTCATCTTCTAGTAACATAAAGCCTTTTTCGGCTTCTTGTCCTGCAATGTGCGCATCACAATGTTCAATCACTAATTTTGCCCCATCCCAATCCCAAGACTGCATGGTTTCAAGAGATGCTTGCAATGCTTCAATAGATGAGTGCGTGGCAGGGCTAATTTTCGGCGAGGTGTGTATTTTTATAAAGCTGACAGCCTGTCTATCTAAGTAGTTATTTAGTTCTAATATGGCTTGTTGTGCTAGTTGATAAAAAGACAGTGCCGACAGTCTGCCTTCTTCTTTTGTTGAGGCTATACCAAAGTGAGGATTTTTAGCGAGACTGCTCATTACCCCAGGGATAGAAGTGAAGATAAACTGCCAGTTTTTATCGATATTTTTGAGAAACCACTCATCGTCATATGGATGCAGTCGCCCAACAAAGGGATGCTCAATACCACTAATCTTATTCAGTGACTTGAGCTGTTGGTAATACTGAGTTTCTAATTCTTGCTGCCATTGCTCGGTAGAGGGAGCGGTGGCGTATGCGCCAATAATATATTTCATTTAATCTCCGCCAGATAATAGGACGCTAATAAAAAGTAAGCATGCTGTTATACCATTATACCTTTGTGGTTGCAATCTAACTTGACTGATTTTTATTAGGATAGATTTAGCCTTTAGGTTATAGATGTTAAAACTCAGTTTTTTCAATACACCTCATTTTGAATCGTTTACCAAGTAGGCATTGATTAAATAATAAAAAGATATTAATTATTTATAATCAGTTTGTTAGCTAATTTTTTCACCTTGGGTCTATCTAATTATATATTTTCACTTTGACAATA
This sequence comes from Shewanella sp. HL-SH8, assembly GCF_051165765.1. Classification (NCBI taxonomy): domain Bacteria; kingdom Pseudomonadati; phylum Pseudomonadota; class Gammaproteobacteria; order Alteromonadales; family Shewanellaceae; genus Shewanella; species Shewanella sp. HL-SH8. Next base: position 1,323,035 of record NZ_CP195039.1, read on the forward strand.
ATATCTCATCAGGTATATTGGTATAACAGGTTGATAGTATACCTGTTGTAATTATTGATTTAATTATATAAGCCTTGGTTGCTGTCTGCCAATGAGTTATTTCACAATTACGTCAGTTTGAGCAGTTGTTTACTTTTTTCGATGCTGTTTATTTGTCCAGCGGAGAATAAGGTTCTTCAGGTTAATGCTATTTTTATAATTGATTTTAATAAGTATTTTCTTTTTAATTTTAAAGGAACCCAACAGAGACATTATGATCACCACCATAATTGCACAACAAATGTTTGATGGTAAAAACATCATAAAAAACCAAGCGATAAGCTTTGATGAACAAAAGGTGCTTGCTTTTGATTCGGTAAAAGGGGCTAAGGAAATTAAAGTACCAGGCTTGCTGACTGCTGGTTTTATTGATGTTCAAGTAAATGGTGGCGGGGGATATTTATTTAACCATGACCCAAATTTAATGGCCCTTAACGCTATGGTGTTAGCGCATAGCCGCTTTGGTTCTACGGGATTGCTACCGACATTAATCACCAGTGGCATTGAAACAATCACAAGTGCAGCGAACGTTATAGCCTCTGCAATAAAGCAGCAGGTAGCCGGTATTGTCGGAGTCCATTTTGAGGGGCCACATATTAGTGTACCCAACAAAGGTATACATAGTAGTGAGTATATTAGGCCGCTAACCGAGTCGGAAATGGACATTTATTGTCGAGATGATCTTGGTGTGAAAATTGTCACTCTTGCACCCGAAAATGTCACTGCCGCGCAAATAAAACGATTAACTGAACACAAGGTAAAAGTATGTTTAGGTCACTCGAATGCAAGCTTTGCCGTGACGCAAGCAGCATTAGCTGCTGGTGCAGTGGGCTTTACTCATTTATTCAATGCGATGTCTGCGCTGACCTCCCGAGAACCTAATATGGTAGGGGCTGCATTGCTTGATGAACACAGTTGGTGCGGCTTGATTCTTGACGGTCATCATGTTCACCCTGCTACGGCTAAGTTGGCCACTCGCGCCAAAAAAATTGGCAAAATGATGCTGGTGACAGACTCAATGTCAACGATAGGTAGTAGCCAGGAAACATTAGAATTTGATGGTCATAAAATACAGTTAGCAAACGGTAAGCTCACCAGTCAAACAGGCCAATTAGCCGGTTCTGCCTTAGATATGATCACTGCGGTAAACAATGCACGGCGAATGCTTGATGTCTCATTAGAAGAGGCGCTGAGAATGGCAAGTCAATATCCCGCAGATTTCCTTGGTCTTAATACATCAACACCTCAGCTAGCGATCAATGCTAATGCTGATTTTACATTGCTTAACACAACTAATAACTCTGATCTACATGTTAGCCAGACATGGATTGGCGGCAAACAAATATATTAATTTACAGAGGTTTACAATGCAAAAACTTACCGGATTAATTTCCGCCCCCCATACACCTTTTGATCAACATGGTCAGGTAAATCTTGGGGTTATTGATCAAATAGCCGCTTTGCTTATCAAACAAGGAGTCGAAGGCGTTTATATCTGTGGCACAACTGGTGAAGGGCTCAATTGTTCTGTGGCTGAACGTAAAGCTGTGGCTGAACGCTGGGTTACAGCGGCCAAGGGTAAACTCAGTATTACGGTGCACACTGGTGCGCTGTCTATTGTTGATACGCTTGAATTAACTAAGCATGCTAATTCTTTGGATGTCTTTGCAACCTCTGTTATAGCCCCTTGTTTCTTTAAACCGGGTTCTGTAGATGATCTAGTGACTTACTGTGCAACCGTGGCCGCAGCAGCGCCAAACAAAGGGTTTTACTATTATCACTCTGGTATGTCAGGGGTGATGTTTGATATGGAACAATTTCTTATTAAAGCGGATGACGTCATCCCAAATCTAGCCGGTATTAAATTCAATCATGGCGATTTGTATGAATTCCAACGTTGTACTCGAGTTTGTGGTGGAAAATTTGATATTCCATTTGGTGTAGATGAATTTCTTCCTGGGGGATTGGCTGTTGGTGCGATTGGCGCAGTGGGAAGTACTTATAACTATGCTGCACCGCTTTATTTAGACATCATAGCGGCATTTAACAAAGGCGATCAAGTAACAGTCGCCGCACTGATGGATAAGGTTATCGGCATTATCCGTCCGCTTGTAGAATACGGCGGGGTTGCAGCTGGTAAAGCCGCTATGTTGCTTCATGGCATTGACGTTGGGGACCCTCGTCTGCCTATTCGCTCATTGTCAGTAAAAGAAAAAGCCGATGTGGTCGCTAAAATGAAAAGTGCTGGCTTTATGAGTCATATAAAAAATGATTAGTTATAGTGGCTTAGCTGCGTAAATTAATGGCTTGTCAGCTGGCACATTCAGTATGTGATCAAGTACCAGAAAGCTGTTAACTATTTTATCATTCATATCAGTCCTTACGCCGAAGGTTAAATTAACCGATAATATAGACAACCATCACTAAATTGGTGATGGTTTTTTTTGCTTAAAAATTAACGATACTTCCTTGTGAGGTAAGTTTTGTTATGAACATTTTAGAGGGAGGGTCATGAACATAAGGGTGAAATATCACATAGTGAGTCGCATTAATTCATTTAGCTGGGCATTTATTTACTATTGCCGATAATGATAAACACTAAAAAGCAAAACTCAGCATATGCTTAACACCGATCAGTTAAGAAACTGATCGGTTGACAGCAAAAATGATCCTACGAAAATGGCTCCTTCTTTTGAACGGAGTCATTTTTTATGTTGTCTAACTGGCTTATTGATACTGAATTACTTGTCGCCCCCGAAGAACTATCTATCTTTCAAAAAGAATTGCCGTTGGAATGGATTGAACAAGCTTTGGAGCTAACCAACAAAGCAAGTATTAGGCGCAGAAAACTTCCAGCAGAATTAGTCGTTTGGCTCATCGTTGGAATTGGCCTCTACCGAAATCGTTCCATCGCTGAAGTCGTCTCCAAGCTCGACTTAACGTTAGTTGATAAGTTGGGAGAAACCGTTGCACCAAGTGCTATCCCGCAAGCCAGACAGCGACTGACAGCCGCTCCCCTTAAAGCCCTTTTTGATATCACTTCTAAACACTGGTGTCATAGGGAAGACAGCCAAGATACATGGCATGGTCTTCAGTTATTTTCTGTTGATGGAACGACATTTCGATGTGCAGAAAATACCGAGAATTCAGAGCATTTTGGCTATATCAGTAATCAGCATAGGAAGCAGTCCGTATACCCAGTAGCCCGCTTATGCGCACTCATGTCATTACGAAGTCGTATGATAAGAAATGTAAAATTTGGTCCGTGTAGTAAAGGGGAAATTAGTTATGCTCGAGAGCTAATTGGATCAGTTCCAGCTAATTCTCTCACTATTTTTGATAGTGGTTACTTTAGTGCAGATCTTATGACAAGTTGGTGGGGAGCCAACCAGAATAGTCATTGGCTTACACCACTCAAAAGTAATACACGCTTTGAAGTCATCGAGCAATACGCTGACAACGATTATCTAGTTGAGATGCCAGTATCACCACAAGCGAGAAAAAAGAACCCAGAGCTACCTGAAAAGTGGCATGCGAGACTAGTGACCTATCAAGAAAAATCCCAGGGCAATCATATTACAGGTGTGCTGAGTTCATTAACCAATAGAAGCAAATACTCCTCTCAAGATGTATTAGATGTCTATTTCGAACGCTGGGAGATAGAAAATGGCTATGGAGAAATCAAGCAATATCAACTTGATGAGAGTATTTTATTAAGAAGTCAGACAGTTGAAGGCATTTATCAGGAGATTTGGGGATTACTGATAGCGTACAACTTGATCCGAGTTGAAATAAGCAAAATCGCTAAAGAGGCTGAAGTGTCACCATTACGGATTAGCTTTGTAATGGCGATGCGCTATATACAGGATGAGTTGATGTGGTGTGCAATTGCTTCGCCAGGAACAATCCCTAAAAAGCTCAAAGCAATGAGGGAAAACGTTAAGCAATTTATCTTGCCCAAAAAACGAAAACGGCCCAAAAGTAGGACCGTTCGAATTAACAAAACCCGCTATCCAGTTAAGAGAAGAAACTCTTAACTGAATGGTGTTAAGCATATGCTGAGCTTTGCCTTAGTTAATATTTAGCGTCCTTGCTCGGTGACCATAACCGTGAAATTGAGGTCAAATAACCTGTTAAAGTGTTGGCCAGACTTGATTACCATCAACTGGTAATGCACTTTGAACTAAGGTTGAACAGTAACCTGTGCCGCTAGAGGTATAGAATACTTGCGGTAGCATTTTATAACCTTTAGCTGCTACTTGTGCCTGTGCTTTAGCACTTAATGCAAAGCCGTACATAGCAAACCAATCAGTTAGATTTAGCTGAGTTATTTCAGATAAAGAGATAAACAAGCGTTCATTTTGGCTCATTGCCGAAAATTCAGTTCGACTGTAATCATCAAATCCCAACGCTATTTTTCCGCTAGCCCAGCTTGCCTCTGTGTCATCTAAACGCCACATTTCTCTGTCCCAAATATGCATTCTGGGATACAAGTTCCAACCGTTTATCAGCGTGCCTTCGGCTTGTGCCGCCATCATTAATTGGATATACAGCACATGATGTGCAGACCACCCCTTATCAAGATTGGCTTGCATATAAGCCGTCGCATCTGTGGCACGCTTACTTTCCTGTAAGGTTGTAAACATCGCTTCAAAAGGTAGTCCCTGACAACTAGCAGGCTCGCCGGTTTCATCTTCATAAACAGATTTAGAAAAGTAGGAGTAGAAGTTAGTGTTTGAATGACCGCCATATCCTTCAAAGCGCATGCTACCTCGTTCAATGCCATGGCCTAATTCGTGTAAATCACCATGTCCGGTGGGGCTAAAGGCCCATCCTGCATCATATGGGTTACCACTACAGCCCCAACCACAGGTTGGTTGGTCTGCATTCATGTGCTTAACTATGTCGATAGTGTCGACCGAAAGACCACGATCGTTTACAAAATCATGAATTTCAGCAACTACATCTATGCCCGGACCTTGAAAGCCCGCCAATATATTCACCATATTATGGGTGTAGCGATAAGTGGCATGAGCAAAATCAGAGGCAAGTGGCCAAATACTGCCTGATAATGACGAACGTAATCGGGTCAGTTTAGAGTGTACTTCAAAGCCTTCAGTGGCAATTTCAGCCCAATCGTAATCACCTTGCTCCATTTTCTCGGCAAAAATAATGTCATCTGCAGGTGTTCGCCAATGTGGATGGCGACCAATATTGGTAAAGCTAAAATTAACTTCAATATCTTTTTGAGAAAAACCGATTTGAATTGGACCACCGTAACTAGAGGTAAAACGAATGGTTTCTCCTGGGGTAATATCAATCCAATTAGATTGTAAAAAATAAGGACGATTATAACTATTTTCATTGAATATATGCGTAGCACTGCTTCGCAGGCTATTGATGAAAATTTGGGTGTTCACGCTATTACTATCGTTGCGAGTGACGGTAAATGTTTGCCCTGGTAGAGCATAGACACCGGCTGAGCGAAATGCAGGCTTAGACATTAATACTACTTGAGCACTTTCTGGGGTGATATGAGTGAAATTAGAGCGACTAAAGTTCCCCATGTCTGGCTGAACAGGATTGATATCACGGGTATTATAAATAGCGTAATCAGCATATAAAGATTTAAAAAAATCTACTTTATCAGTGGTTAACTTATCCATCGGATAGCTCACCGTTTGACGATAGTGGTCTGCAAGTAAAATAAACAGTTTGTTTAAGCGGTAATCTGTACTGTTAAAAATATTGATTTTTTGACTATTAAGATTGTTAAATAGGGCGCTAATTGCATTCGCACCATCAAAAAATTCGCTCTGAGCATTAGACTCAGCAGGACAACTTCGAGTGCTGCAGCCAGTTAAATCAACATTAAATGACTTATTTTTAAAATTGCTCAGCAGTGCTTTTATACTTGCAATATCACTTGGCAGACTACCCCATAAAGTAGATGGGTCAAATGCAGACAAATGCAGTTTCCACCAATAGTTATCATGGCCGTGGGTAATATTTAATACCTTTAGTAGCGCTTTGCCGTGATCATTAATCCCACCATCGTGCTGAATATAGATCACCGGTATGTTTTGTGCCAATGCACTTTCAACACTCTGAATTATTGATGCTTTATCATCACCATCACGTGTTATAAGTGAAATAATAATGACATCTGGCTTGTTAGCAATACAGGTAGCAAGGTTAATACCGTCACAGGTGCCCTCAAGGTTATAGCTAACATTGTTGACGTTATTATCCAACCAAGCGCGGGTTTGACTGCGATCTTTAAACCAATAACTTTCATCAAGTTGTGCTAAAACAACATTAAATTGACTGAGTGAAGCGGTATCTTTTTGGGTTAACCAATCAAAACTATTATGTAAAAACTGCTCCATCTGAGCATTTTTATTGTTTCTAAATGGGTTGCCCCCAAAGGCGAGGTAGCGCCCTGAATCCAAAGTTTTACTACCAGCAATGGCAATAGGAAGTACTCGGTCTTGTCCATCGACTTGATGTGAACTTGTGGTATTAAGGACGGTATCATTAAAAGGATATTGACCATACAAAATAGCCGCGTCATGGCTTGGGTCCCAGTCAATGGCGTTCAGTTTGTTATCAATAGAATCAAGGTTGAAAAGTTGCCGCTTTATGTCATTAAAACGGTTTGTATGGGAATCAATTTCTGCCAAGGCTGCGGCTAATATGACATCGCTGTCTTTTACCAGCAAAGCATTACCGCTTGCGATTGCAAGGGCTAACCAACTTTCTTCTACTTGCAGGGTAAAAACCGGCGTGCTTTGGGCAATGCCATCATCTAAGGTAATTGAGATAGGGGTTATACCTAGATTATCTATATTCGGTGTGCCAGATAACTGTCCAGTGGTTTTATCGAGTGTTAGCCAGTCGGGTAAGCTTGGTGCACTATAGCTCACAATGCTATTTTCTTCACCTTGATAGGCTAAGGTAAACTCGAATAATTCATCAGCTCGTGCTTGAGCTGAAAGGGTCGTTAATGTAGGGGCTATGGGGGCATTAACCACAGTGATGGCGAAACTCAGTGATGCAGTAAGTTTACCGTCTGAAACAGTTAATTGAATATTATTGTGTATGCCAACATCGGTCAGTTGTGGTGTACCTGTCAATTGCCCTGTTGTGTTATTGAGCGTTAACCAATTAGGCAGATTAGTGGTGCTAAAGGTTAATGTGTCATCCTGGTTTTCATCTGATGCGACAGGTGTAAAACTATAGAATTGCGCCACAGTCGCTTCCCCCGGAGCACCTGAAATAACAGGCGCGCTGTTTTGAACTATGGGGATCTCGCTAGTACTTGTGTCGTCACCCCCACCACCACAACCGGTAATACTTAGTAAAAAAATAAGCCAAAGATAATGTCTTGCAGGATAGTTAAAAGTAAACATGTAGTAATCCATCTAATTGTTTGTATGCATTATTTTAGTGAGAAGTATATCATTACAGTACGCTCGACTGAATATTCCGTAGTATCCCGAATAGACTAAATGTGAATAATTTTTTAAGTTTTATTAAAAATTCTATTTAAAACATAATATTAAACTGAGTTTGGTTTGGGTATTAGTCTTGACTCGATGCTTGTCTATTTAGAATGGCTATAGAAAGAAGCCGTAATCTTGATTGATTTTTTGATGTTCCCGGTTGGCCCAAATATAATATTCTTGGTTAGAAAGCTCACTTGAGGCGTCTTTATCTAACACTATGACGGCATGTTGGTGGAGTTGCAGTGCTGATGCGGGACATCTTGCTGACAGTGGGCCATTGATCATTTCGTTAACTGCTTTGGCTTTGTTTTTACCTGTTGCCATAAGCAATACATATTTGGCATCTAATATGGTTGCAATTCCCATGGTCATTGCCATCGAGGGTTGATATTCTGCTGAGTCAAATAATCGACTGTTATCTTGCAGGGTTTGCTTGGTTAATGTTTTTAACCTTGTTCGAGACGATAAACTGGACGATGGCTCATTAAAACCAATATGGCCATTCACCCCAATCCCGAGGATTTGTAAATCAATTCCACCCGCATTGCGAATTTTCTCTTCATAGGCCATACCTTGTACTCGAGGGTCTTGAATTAAGTTACAGGTGGGTAAATGGGTGTTTGTTTGATCAATATTTATTTTATCAAACAGATTTTGCTTCATAAACATACGATAACTTTGCTTGTTGTCTGCCTCGATATTGTGGTATTCGTCAAGATTAAAGCTGGTGACATGGCTGAAATCTGTTTGATCTTGTTGATGACGTTGTACTAATTTCTGATAAAGGCTAATAGGGGTGCTGCCAGTGGCTAATCCTAATACGGGATGCGCTTTTTTACTCAACAGCTCAACAATCCATTCACTGGCGTGTTGTGCTACCTGCTGTGGATTTTCTAAAATAATAACCTGCATATTTTATCCTGCTTTAAGTCAATGCGTTAAATTGGACATTGATTTTTTCGAACGTAAAAAGCCGCACCCATTAAGTCTGCATTAGCGCCCATTTGAGGGGGCTTAATACTGACTTGATAAATGGAAGGTAAATTGGCCGTTTTTGCTACCACTTGCTGGTGAAATAGTGTCACTGAACCAACACTACCGCCTAAAATAATAATGTTGGTTCCCGTCATAGCTTTAACATTGGCAATTAAATCACATACAGCGCTTGTGGCATTATTGATGAGTAGCGCGATTTCAGGCACTGCGAAGTACTGTTCAAACACAGCTTTGCAGCTTACTTCTTGGTTCAAAATTATTGAGGCTTGTTTAGCAATGGCGGTGCCGGATGCTATGGATTCAGCACAATTGACTCGACCACAATGGCATTGAATGTTTTTTTGGCTGCCATGTAGTACAGAAACATGACCTAAATGGGCACAGAATCCATCGCCACAGGTCAGTAATTTTCCATTTTGAATGATGCCACCACCAATCCCTGTCGATACCGTTATGTACACTAGGGTATTGTCACCGCCGCTAATCACTTCACTACCAATAACGTTATTGTCTTTAAGCGAGCTGTCTATGGCGATTGTTTTCATGACGCAGTATTCAGCCCATGCGGCTGCGGCAGCATCATTGATAATTGTCACTGGTAGTTCAAAAGCCGATTCAAGTTGTGCTTTTAAGGGAAGCTTTTGTTTTGCCGAAAGAAAGTTAACAAACTCATCGCCAACTTGACCCGTGCAGGCTATGGCTACCTGGGTTGCACGCTCAATCCAGCCTTGGCAAAGTTCGACTAAATGTTGACTTAAATGGGTTAAGTCAGTGTGTATCACCGAAGCGATTGTGCGTTGTTCAACAATGTGAGTCTCGGTTACTTTATCGCTGAAAATAAGCGCAGCTGATATTTTTGTGCCTCCGACATCGATGGCTATGATCATCTATCTTGGTCCTTATTGCCTAATGGGCTTTATCACTATTGAGATAAAAGTAACTAAGCTTTGGTACTGTTAATGGCACTTTCAATGTCACCAACAAACCATTGGGTTATATGCTCAACACGAGTAATAGCTGAGCCAACGGTCACCGAAAATGCTCCAAGTTCAATAGCTCTAGCAGCACGTTTGGGGGAATTGTATCGACCTTCAGCAATGACATTTAACCCTTGTTCAACCCATAGGGTAACTAAGTCATAGTCCGGCTCTGTCGGGATATTATTTAGGTCAAGGTAACCTGACATAGTACTACCAATAAAGGTGCACCCCTGCTGTGCTAGCATCAAGCCGGTTTCAAAGTCGGCACAATCTGCCATGGCGACACAACCAGCTTCATGAATCGCGCTCAGTAAATCTAACACTGCCGTTGGGCGCGGACGATCTGTGCCATCAAAGGCGATTATGCTGGCTCCTGCTTGCGCAAGTGCACTAACATCTTCTATAAACGGGGTAATCCGTACCGGACTATCAGTTAAGTCTCGTTTAACAATCCCAACAATGGGAATAGAGGTGACTTTGGCAATTGCCCGCACATTTTCAATACCTTCTATTCTTAAGCCTTTCGCGCCACCATTAACCGCGGCTAATGCCATAGCAACAATATGTTCGACTTTGTCCATAGGACCATTATCAACGGGCTGGCAGGATGCAATTAAAGATTGCTTCAATGACGATAACAGTTGTTTTTCCAGTGATTTATTTACAACAGACATTTAAGTTTCCTAAAAGCTAAATGAAGCATTATCACGATTTAGTCACGTGAGTTTGCATGGTGTATAAAGTCAGTCCGGTTAAATCTCTGTGTCTGTCTTTTGTTGTTTGGGTGAGTAAACTGGTAAGGTAGCCAAACACTAAACAAGACACTATGCCGAGGGTGGCGTATAAGTAACCGTTAGCCCAGCCCAGTTGCCAAGCCGATATCATGGTCGTCACACCTGCTAAAATGCCAATAATGGCGCCAAAAGAGTTAGCTTTTTTTGTTAACGCACCAAGCACAAATAGTCCCCCCAGGGCCCCCATAAACATTCCTATTACTTTAAAGTAGGCTTCCATTAGTGAGCGAATTTCAGGGTTTATAAAAATAAGCCCAGCTAATGTACCTAACGCGCCCATGATGAACGTTAACCAGCGAGCCGCGTTCATATAACCTTGTTCAGTTTTCACCAAATTAAATGGGCGAATAAAATCGGTTACTAAAGTGGTTGCAATAGAGTTCATACTGGTGGATACGGTTGATTGTGCGGCGGCAAAAATACCCGCGACAATCAAACCTGCAACTCCAATCGGCAGCTCAGTGGCGATAAAAGTTGGGAATATTTGATCAATTTGGATCGTTGGGTCTAATTTTTCCGGATGTAATTGATAAAAGGCATATAAACCAGTACCAATACAGAAAAACAATAATGCCCCAGGAGCGGCTATTACGGCATTTGCCCAAATCGATTTGCTGGCTTCTCGTGGGTCTTTTGTTACCATATAGCGTTGTACTACGGCTTGATCAGCTGTATAGCTAGACAAGTTTTGTCCAATACCACCAATAACGATGACCCAAATAGAGAGTGAGGTAATACTGTCTAAACTAAAGTCGGCGTTTACCATAGTGAACTTATTGTCATTTAAACCAATGCTGACAAAGTCACTAAGGCCTCCTTCTAAACCCATAATTATGATAATAAAACAGGTAATAGCACCAATAATTAAGACAATGGTTTGCAAGGTATCAGTCCAAATGACTGCTTCAATACCACCCATGGTGCAATAAATTAAACATAAAACGCCCATGATTAATACACTGTCGCTAGCTGACAAAGGCGTTACTGCAGACAGTGCTAAGGCCGTTAAAGCCATTACTATACCCATTCGACCAATATGGAACAGGGTAAAAAGGCCGCTGGCAAATAACCTTACGCCCATATTGAAACGTTTTGACAGATACTCATAAGCACTGGTCGCATCAATTTGACGGAAAAAGGGCATAGCAACATAAATAGCAAGCGGCGCCACGGCGATAATCATCCATATTCCTATGAGTAACAACCAGTTGCTTTGGTAAACTACGGCAGGCAAGGCGACATAAGTTAATGAACTTAACATGGTGGCATAAATAGAGCAGGCGGCAGCCCACCAGGGAATAGACTGCCCACCTCGAAAGTAGTCATCGGTGTTATTATTTTTAAAAACAAAAAATAAACCGAGTAAAACAACACAGACAAGGTAGACCACTAACACTGTCATATTAACCCAGCCAAAATTCTTTGCCGGTTGCTTAAGCGATGCCTGCCACAATATTAATGAACCTTGATTATCTTTATTGCGGTTTAATGAAAAAATTTCGCCGCGATACGAGGTCACACTTTCGCTTATAAAAGTAGCCGATTGATTGAGGTGATGATTAAGATCAGTTTGATCGTCTGCAAGTGTATTTGTTGCATCAATGTTCTCAGCTAAATATTGTGTCCAACTATTTGTAATAGCATTAAATGATAAGGTCCTGCCTTGGTTGGTAAAGGCTAATATATGTGATTGTCCCAAGGTACTTAAGGCGTTAATTCTGTCATTGAGCAGGCTTTTATCAATTGTGATATCACCCAGGTCTTGCCATGTTTGATCCGCAACCTTAGCCAAAGGGTCATATTTCCAATGGTGAGTAAGAGCTGAAATATCTGCTTTAAAATTAAGGCTTTGTAATGGAAGTTGATAACCGCCCATAGCAAAGATTTTCGGTCCACTGCCGTCATCTTGTACTGCTAACTGTACGCCATTTTGATATTGCTTATGTCCGCTTGCGAAGGGCAAAGCGGGCAGGGTTTGCCATAACGTGTTCTGGGTGAAACGTTCAATATCAGTTTGATTTAAAGATAGCAGCCCATCAGCGTTCAATAAGGCACTTAAATCCAATGCAAAAAATTGATTACTCTCATCTGAGCCCGTTAACACATAAAGGGTATTGTTAAAAATGACTGCAGAGGGGGACTTTGTTGCTTGAGGTAAGGGGGGCAGCGAGTAACTGTGTAATATTTTTGATGAGGCTTGCCAGCTTAATAAATTAACCGAAGCAGAGGCATTTTGTTGGCTAATGCCTCCGACAACCAGAGTAGTGCCATTAAAGTTGACTGCAGAGGCGTATGCTCTATTACCTAATTCGGCGGATAAACTGCTTGAAAATATATTGTCGCCGCTGACCACAAACATGGTGTTGAATTGATTATGATTGGCAAGGCTTTGGGCAATAATAGCAGCAGTGCTTGTTAGGTTGGCAGAATTGATCTCTGATGACATTAGCTCTGAGCGCATTAGACCTGAAGAAATTAGTAGGCCGTCATTATTACTGCTAATAAAAGCCCCATTGCCTATTTGTAATTGTTCAACTGACGTAGCGCTCACTTCCTGCCAATGGATAAGTGTTTGAGCAGTCGTTAATAATGGCATCATCAAAAATGAAATGATTGCAAATTTAAACATCTTAGTAATCATAGGGACTCAAGTGGTATTGTTTTGTGCTGTATACCTGTTATACCACTCGAGTTAGCTTAATGCTACACAAACATCCAAATTTATTTAACATATTGTAAATATATTGTTTGCAGATAATTCATTAATACTGTTTTATCACACATAAAAAAAGCTACCTGAAGGTAGCTTTGAAATGGAGTTATTTATTTAACTAAGATGTTGATTTGTATTTATTTATCTTTGTCTGTTAACTTGTGTAGATTAACTACTCGACATAATAATTTTCAAATACGTATTCTAAATGTTGGGTAAGCTTTTTGTCAGCCCCTTCCACATCTCTATTTTTAATGCACTCCAAAATCTCAACATGATCTTGATGGCTTTTTGCATTAAGAACATTGGCATTTACTTTAGCGGGTCTGGCGCCGATAACCCAATCAACCAGTGCTTGATGAATCGCTAAAAATATCGGATTACCAGGTATTGAGGCAATGACACGATGGAAGTAAATATCTGTTTTTTTAAATTGGTTATCACTGTTAATTGCTTTGCCGTTTAGCTCAAGTGCTTTTTCTAACTCTGCAATTTGCTCTTTAGTCGCAAACTCAGCCGCATGGCGTACTAGGCTTGATTCAAAAAAGTTTCTGAGTTGGTCAAAGTACTGTAAGCCATTGGGTTGAGACAAAAAATCCTTAGACATACCTGATAGTTCAGAGATAATAGTATCCGGTGAGGGCCTGGTGACTCGGGTTCTTTCACCACTGCTGATTTTAACTAAGCCTTTACGTGCAAGTGCCGACAAAGCATCACGTATAGAAGGTCTACCAACACCAAATGCAGCCATTAACTCCCGTTCAGAAGGAAGTGCATCACCTTCAGCGATTTCGCCTTGGCGGATCATCAACTCCAACTCTTCTTCAACAGTTTCTGATAGTTTTTTTCTTTCAACGGGACGCTTAATCGTAATTGGCATGTGTAGCTCCTTGACACTTTTTCAATTATATATCACCTATTTTGCTATCATACCAGTGACGCGGTAAATGTATATAAATCATTTGAATTGGTTGGATTTTAGTCAAAAATTCAGATTACTCAAGCTAATAATAATCATTGAAATGATGGTGTACCTGTTATACCGTTGTGGTGTTAATTATCTAGCTTGGAGTATTGATGTCAAAACATCTAAAAAAGATTATTTACTATGGCAATAACAGCCAACAGTTTGCACACCTGTATTTACCAAAAGGTACAACAAACATTGCTGTGGTGATTGTTATTCATGGCGGCTACTGGAAAGATAACCACAGTCTAGAAACTTATGCGACGTCAGCCATCGTTGAGTATTTACAAGATTTTGACGTTGCAATATTGAACCTAGAATATCGACGCATGAATGCGATAGGTGCAAACATTAACGCCCCTTGGCCAGCCACTTTTAAAGATGTTGCCGATGGATTGGATCACCTAAAAGTGATTGGTGCGCAACACAGTTTAGATCTGGAACGGGTGCTATTAATTGGTCACTCAGCGGGCGGACATTTAGCTACTTGGGCAGCGTCAAGAGGCAATATAGCGCGAGATAGCGAGCTTTATTGTGCAAGCCCTCTAGCCATAAAAAGGGTGATAGCTATCTCGGCAATTTTAAATCTTTTTGCTGTCAATGAGGTTGACCAACCTGAGCAAATTAATCGGTTAATGGGAGGCGAAGCAAGTACTATGCATCAAAGGTATTTGTCATGCGATCCTCTAAGTCTTAACAGTGAAAGCATTAATTTAACTCTGGTTCACGGTGCACAAGATACCTGCGTTAGTATTAACCAAACCCAACAGTATTATCTCTATGCCAAGGGCAAAGTTAACCAAGTGATTATGGCTGAAGCTGATCATTTTTCTATGCTGCCCCATGAGGGCCAATGGCAGGTTGAACAATGGTTGCAAATACAAGCCTTGATAGCTGAAAACATCAAGGCATTAGTATAAAGGCTTAAGCCAGTTAATTGACTTGCTGTAAGGTTAAGTTGTTCTAAAACAGATTTTAAAATAGTGATAAATCAGTTGATCAACTCAGGGTCAATTTGTTGTTTTAACAGGGCTAATAATACCTCTGGCACAAATTTTCGCTGCGCGGTAATGGCATAAAAATTTTCATAAACATTAGGTAAACGCTGATATACCTCTAATATACCCTGCTCAATTTCGTCTTTAACTACTACAGGTGGCAATACCACTAACGCGCCACTGTCTCGGGCTAAAAGACGCAACATTGCCATATCGTCCGCTTCAGCTTGCACATCGGGTTGATATTGCCAGGTTGCGCAGAAGGAATTAAATGCCGCGCGTATTTCAGTGTTCTGCCCCGGTAATACCCAACGCATATTTTGATAACCATTAGGGAAACTATCATGTATTCGGTTAACTTTTGGGCCGACAATTGCCAAAGGCTGACGCGATACTAATTGGGTTTGCCATAATGGATCTTTTTTATCGACACCAATAGGCAGATTAGTCAGTACCAAATCAAGTTCATGGTTAGCAAGATCATTGAGCAGGTTGGTCATTCCTTTGGCCGTTAAAGAAAAGCTCACATCAGGATTTGCCAGTAACGGACTAATAAAACTCTCGACGAAGTTACGCGATAGTGTGGTTAATACTCCGATAGATAAATGCTGTTTTTCACTGATACTGCCTTTGCGTAAAAAGGACTCCAGCTCTTCACCTTTACTGAATATATCGTGAGCATAAGCCAGCACGCGATGACCGTGAACGGTTAGATTCAGGCGTCTACCTCTTAGCTCAAACAATTTCACATCCATATTGTGCTCAAACTGTTTAATTTGAGCTGACAGTGCAGATTGTGAAATATGCAGTTCTTTGGCTACGTTGGTCAGATTACCCGCAACCGCCACACGCCAAAAATAGTAAAGATGATGATAATTAAGTCGGCTCATTTATAGTTAACCAAAACAGAACGATTAGTTAGTTTATATATATTTTTATTAAATATATAGCTCTGACATACTCATGCCACTAAAAGAAGAGGCTGATTATGAATATCGCAATACCATCGATTTTTTTGTTATGTATTCCCATCACGTTAATTTTGGCTAGCATCTGGCGGGGGCGTTATGGATTAAAAAATAACATTTGTAAAAATAATACTCACTTGGGCGCTATGCTCAGTGGCGTTATTGTGGCGCTTTATATTGCAGCTTTAGTTACACATTTTGCATTACCTCAACTAGAGGCTGATACGCAGTATATTAGCCAATCAACACTCAGCCTTGTGATGATGGGGTTGGTAGTATTTATGAGTACCATTTTAATTGCCTTTTCACGCAATTATATGGCGGGTGAACCCAGCAGTGATACTTACTGGTGTTGGCTGCTCAATGTTCTTGCGGCGGTTTCAGTGGTGTTAATCAGTAACCACTTACTGCTGTTATGGCTAGGTTGGGTCTCGATTAGCCTAGCTTTGCATAAGCTTTTAACCTTCTACCCAGAACGCCCTCGTGCTGCGCTGGCGGCACATAAAAAATTCCTCTTAGCTCGAACCGCAGAAACCTTGTTATTCATTGCAATTATATTGTTGTATCAGCAGCACGGCACTTTATTCATCAGTGAGTTAATTAGCCACTTTAATGCCGTCGCGACCAACGACAGCCTGCAACTGACCACCGCCGATCACATAGCCGCTGTACTAATCGCACTTACTGCGTTGATAAAGTGTGCCCAATTACCGGTTCATGGCTGGCTAATACAGGTTGTGGAAGCGCCGACACCGGTAAGTGCTTTACTGCATGCTGGGGTGATTAATCTCGGGGGATTTTTATTGATTTTATTTGCCCCCTTGTTTATCCAATCAACTGTAGCGCAATGGCTGGTGTTAATTGTTGCAGGCTTAACCACAGTCATAGCTGCATTGATTATGGCTACTCGAATTAGTATGAAGGTGCGTTTAGCTTGGTCAACTAGTGCGCAGATGGGCTTGATGTTAGTTGAATGTGCCCTAGGGTTATTTGAATTAGCCTTACTGCATTTACTCACTCACTCAGTCTACAAAGCCTACGCATTTTTAAACTCTGGCAGTGCTGTTTACGAAGAGATGCAAAGGCGTCTGTCGCCAGCGACCCATCCTAAAGTGATGGACTGGATTGTAGCCGGCGTATTGTCAACCATCATAGTGTCGATAGCCGTGATAGTGATAGACCACCAGGGAGTATGGAGTATGTGGCTGTTGCTAGCTTTAGCGCTCACCATGCTAATTGCCCTGCGCCATAGTGAACGGCAACATAAAAGTATTATGCCAGTACTGGGATTAAGTATTGTATTAATACTCAGTTATAGCGGCTTTAAATGGCTGTTTGGGACAATCATTAGCCCTATACCAGTCATGCATGTTGAAGCATTTAGTGCGCTTGATACTGTCGCAGCCCTATTATTTATCAGTTTGTTTGTTCTAAGTTGGATGTTGAAGTACCAGCCACATAAACCGTCAATGCAAGGTTTGTATATCGCCTTATTTGCTGGCTTGTATTTAGATGAATGGTTAACACGACTCACGTTAAAATTGTGGCCTGTACGGATGCCTATAAGCATTAATAACAAGGTTTTAGAAAGTGCCAAAATCAGTAAAGTTGAGGAATGATAAGCATGAACATTGCCACCCAAACACCTTTGTTAGCCGTGTTGACTGATAGTCAAAAAGCGCAACTTACTTCAGCGGGTCAGAAAATTGCACCGACATGGCCGCTTGATAAAATGATTGCGGTTAATCCATTTTGGCAAATGCGTCAGCAACCCATTGAGCAAGTCTCTGCGCGCATATCGGCACTTGATCGTATTCAATGTTTAATGCCTAAAAGCCATTATCAAGATTTATATGCACGAGGTGAGATCAGTCAGGGATCGTTACAATTAGCGGCCGAACAACAAGATGTCTCGATGTCAGTGGCACAGCTTGAAGCCTTTTTAAATCAAACCGATGATCTTGCTCATTGGCACAATATTGCCGATTTACTGGATAACCAACGCGATGAACATAAAATGGCATGGCATGATGAGATTATTCATCAAATTAGCCAATTTTGTGCAGCCTATTATCAACCACAGCGGGCGACTTTACCGGGTGAAGATGCTGCATCACAAGCTGACTTATATCGCCACTGGCGTGAGATTACAGGGCGTGATCGTGGCCTAAGTATTATTATGGATGAGCCAGGTTTACTGCAGTATTTTAAGCAATTGCCCCAAGATGCCGAGGCCTTACTCGCAGAGGCCGTTGAGGAATTAGGTGTCGATGATACGGTTATAGAGGCCTATGCCCATGGATTATTACTTGATATCAATGGCTGGGCATCCTGGGTAGCTTATTTGCGTTGGCAAGGTGACTTAGATTCCACACCAAGCGATGACATGTTGCAGCTACTGGCTATTCGTATGGCCTGGGAGTTGGTCATATGGCGTTACCTAAAAGCACAGCAAGCAGACAGTTTTAGTCAATTAGCCGCGCTTTGGTCAGCTGAAAAACAGCAACTGCCTAACTTGCTAGTACAACATGCACAAGCACAGCAACCGCTTTGGGTGTGGGCAAAAGCGGCTGAACTGAGTTATCAACACTCGCTAAACGCTCAGTTACTGAGTGCGGCTAAGCACCCTGTAACATTACCAAAGTTACAGGCGGCATTTTGTATTGATGTTCGATCTGAAGTGATACGTCGAGCATTAGAAAAACAAAGTGATGACATTCAAACTATCGGTTTTGCAGGCTTTTTCGGATTACCGATAGAGTATCAACCCCACGACAGCGAGCTGTCTCGGCCACAACTTCCGGGATTGTTAAAGCCAGTGATACGCGTGTCTGAATGGCGTGACACCTCTGCCCAGGCCGATATGTTGAACAATACGGCTCGCTGGCAAACATGGTCACAAGCAGCACCGTCAGCATTTTCTATGGTGGAGTCCATGGGCTGGCTATATGCATTTAAAATGCTCAAAAAGTCATTTTTTGCTAAGCAAACACTCAATCCCGTAAATGCGCTGACCCATCAAAAAAGCTGGATACTACGCAAAAATGATCAGTTGCTGTCGTTAACCGATAAAGCCGAACTGGCCAAAGGTATTTTACATGCGATGGGCTTAACCCAGTTTGCACCAAGAGTATTGCTGGTGGGACATGGTAGTCATACAACCAATAACTTGCACGCAGCGGGTTTAGATTGCGGCGCCTGTGGTGGTCAAACCGGTGAAGTAAACGTGCGAGTTTTAGCACAGTTATTAAATGATCTCGATGTGCGTAACACCTTGTTAGCATTAGATGTTGTTATTCCTAAGACCACACATTTTGTGGCCGCCTTGCACAACACCACCACGGATCATATTGATTGTTTTGATGCTGAGCTAGACCATACTTCAACCCTATGGCTAAAAGCCGCAACAAAAAGCGCACAGCGTGAACGTATTGAGCATATTGCACCTCACTTAACCGATAGCAGTGCAGATGCGCTGGATAAATTTTACATTCAGCGCAGCCATGACTGGTCTCAAGTGCGTCCCGAGTGGGGACTGGCAAACAATGCCGCCTTTATTGTCGCGCCTCGAAGTTGGACCAAAAACGTTAACCTACAGGGTCGGAGTTTTTTACATGATTATCAATGGCAAAATGATAACGGCTTTGCAATATTAGAGTTAATCATGACCGCCCCTATGGTCGTCACCAACTGGATCAACATGCAATATAATGCCTCGGTGACAGACAACGCGAAATACGGCTGTGGTAATAAATTATTGCATAACGCGGTGGCGGGGCATGTTGGTGTATTTGAAGGGAATGGTGGCGATTTACGCATTGGCCTGTCGATGCAGTCACTGCACAATGGTGAAAAGTGGATGCACCAACCACAGCGTTTAGCGGTTTACTTAGCGGCCCCGAGAGAACCGATTGAACAGATCATCTCCAAGCATGACAATGTGCGTTGGTTAGTCGATAACCAGTGGTTGTTTCTACTGCGCTGGGCCGATGAAGGCATGATCGAGCGCTATTATCAGGGGCAATGGTTACCGCAGGCTAATGAACATAATGCTGTGACTTAAGGTAAGCCCTCAGCATAGGACTTTAGAATAGACGTTTAACATCTGCATTTAATCTAGTCGTATGGAGTAGAAACCTTTAAAATACACAGACCAGATGTTATCCGGCCTGTGTATTGTCTTTTGTGTAATCCGTGAGTAAATCGAAAATGAGTCAAGTAAGTTCTACTGTGTTATTAACAGGCGATAGCGCTGTATCTCAAGCTGTGGCTTTATTGCAAAACGGTGAGTGTGTGGCACTGCCAACAGAAACTGTCTACGGACTTGCCGCTGACGCAACGAATGTAGATGCCGTTAGCAAAATTTTTGAAGCCAAGGGCCGGCCTAAAAATCATCCATTGATTATCCATATCCCCGATGTGTCTCATCTTGAAAAGTGGGCTAAAGATATACCTCAAAGCGCCTATCTTTTAGCGAATACCTTTTGGCCTGGTCCGTTGACCTTGTTGCTGAAAAAAGCTGATCATGTCGACAATGTCGTGACCGGTGGTTTAGATACAATTGGCTTACGTATGCCATCGCATCCGTTATTTCTCAGTGTGCTGCAACAACTTAATGTTGGGCTTGCAGCGCCATCTGCCAACCCTTATAAGCAGCTTAGTCCAACCATTGCCGAACAAGTGATGGTGGGTTTAGGGGGCAAAATTGCTGCGGTACTGGAAGGTGGCGCCTGTGAATATGGGTTAGAGTCGACCATTATTGATTTAGTGGGTGATACACCACGTATTTTAAGGGCAGGCCCTATTGACTCTGATGCCCTGTCGCTAGCTTTGGGGATAACAGTTAGTACACCTGAAGAGCATACCGAAGTGGTGCCTGGTAATGTTAAAGCACATTATCAACCTAAAGCGCAATTACAGATCTTATCAGCTGATCAACTGCGAACGGACATGCATACATTGGCTCAAGGTAATACTCATTTTGTATTATGGTCCGATAGTGTGATTGAACAGTTTAAAAGCGATGTGCCAAGCGGGCAATGGAGCACTATTCCCAGTGACGCACTCGCTTTTGGTCGACAGTTATACGTCACCTTATATCAAGTGGATAAAAAGGGCGTCGACAACATTATTGTCGAACAGCCACCTGAAACAAATGAGTGGCGAGCGGTAAATGATCGATTATCTCGTGCAGCTAGTTAAGGAGTACATTCTCAAGTAGTGGTTATCTACTTGATGCTAACTAGAGCGCTTGACGACGCTTTATGCGAATGAGCAGGAAATATATGAGTGAGCACATATAAGCTCATTCATTTTTTGAGTAAAGATATTGGGTAAAATAGTTAATTATAGGCTGCATCGGCCGGATGCAGATGTCAGGTCAGTCTACCGACTATCACTAAATGCTATGCTCCTCAGCCCAGTCTTTCAATTGATCTAAAATATTCAATGCCGTTCGGCCAAAGTCGGTAATGGCATACGACACCGCAATCGGACGGTCGTTAATCACGTGGCGCGTCACCAACCCTTGTGCTTCTAATTCTTTAAGACGTTGATCGACCATTTTTTTGCTGGCACCGCCTAACATGCGCGCTAAATCATTAAATCGCACTGGACCATCTTGTAAATGCCACAGTATAGAGGCTTTCCATTTTCCGCCTAACACCCGCATTCCACGCTCAACTAAGCAGGGTTCTGCACACGGGTTAATAACTTTTTTCTGACCGTTATCCATTGTTTCAACTGTTGTTTTCATTATTCTTACCTAGGTTACCAAAAGTATACTAGTTGCTTTTATATCCCATAGTATCAAAATAGCGTTATTAATCGTATTTTTATCTTTTTATGTAAGCTGAATTGTCGTTACGTTAATCAAATACAGCCAGTTTCTAGTGCTAGTTGAGGATAAAGCGATAATCAAGCAAACGTTATTTTCCACTAAGGAATTTTTGTTTTATGGCAGTATTAACCTCGTACGATCCCGCAAGTTATCGCAACGTCGGCAATGGCGATGATGTTGAAGCCACCGCCATTGGCAGCGTTGAAACCTTAGCCATTGAACAATTGCCGACCGTAATAGCGTCAGCCAAGGCTGCGCAAAAAGATTGGGCTAGCCTACCAATGGCAGAGCGTGAGCAATATGTGGTGAAGGCTTATCAACAGCTGGTGGCGGTGCAAGATGAGTTAGCGACGTTAATCAGCCAGGAAATGGGTAAGGATTATCGCCGTGCCACCTATGAAGTTGGCGGCACAATACAAAACGCCGCCTATTTTGCCAGTGAAATAAGCGAGGCATTAACCACAGAAAAACTCGATAACCACACTGAATTACAGTACCGACCGCTAGGGATTGTTGCGGTAATTTCTCCTTGGAACTATCCGTTAGCCATGGCGAATAATTTATTGATGCCAGCACTGATGGCCGGTAATAGCGTGATATTAAAGCCGCTCGGAAGAAACCCCATTAGTGGCCGAGTTATTTATTAACACCCTGAATAAGGTGTTGCCAAAAGGTTTATTACAACTGGCACAAGGCGATAAAACACTTGGCCAAGCATTGGTGGCAGCAGACATCAATATGGTGGCATTTACCGGGTCAATGGCGGCGGGTAAACACATTATGGCCAGTGCAGCACCGGGCTTAAAACGTTTGGTGATGGAACTGGGTGGTAACGACCCTGTGATCGTAATGGCCAGCGCCAATATAGATGCCGCGGTGAGGTTTGTGGTGGCTAGCTCATTTGAAAACGCCGGGCAAATGTGTACCTCAACTGAGCGTATTTATGTTGATGAGCGTATTGCGGATGAGTTTGAGCAAAAGGTGGTCATGCTAGCCAGTCGTTATCAAGTGGGTAAATGGGATCAGCCTCAGGTGAATATTGGTCCTATGGTTAACCCAACACAGCATCAAAAAGTGCTACATCAGTTGCAAGATGCAAAAGCTAAAGGCGGGGTATTTTTACTGGGCAGTGATAATTATCCGTTACCCTTTATTCAGCCAACCGTGGTGAGCGGCATAACGCCAGATATGTTACTGGAGCATGAAGAAACCTTTGGCCCTGTGGTGGCAATAAGCCGCTTTAAGCAAATAGATGAAGCAATAAGTCGCGCGAATGACAGTCATTATGGATTAGGCGCTGTGGTATTTGGCGGCCAGGGCTCAAAAGCGGTAGCAGAGCAGCTTGAGGCCGGAATGGTCGGCGTTAATCAAGGTGCGGGCGCAGGCAACGCGCCTTGGGTTGGTGCTAAGCACAGTGGCTTGGGCTTTCATGGCACAGCTGCAGGCCATCGCCAATTTGCCCAGGTACGAGTAATGAGTTACTAGTTTTTGTTTTCTGGTTTTTTATTTTTGGTTTAAAGGTGTAAATAGATGAGCACATCGAGTGTAAATTCAGATTATTTTGTCGTGGCACATGAACCCGGAGCAGAGCATCCAGCGCTGCCGACCTGGGCGAATCATCAGGCCAATGTTGCTAAACTTAACGACACGTCCTTAACACAGCCGAGTAAAAAAATGTTAGCCGAAGTACCGGGCGCATTTCAATTACTTAATGTGCTGTCGGCAGATGAGTGTCAGCGGTTAATTGCGGTTAGTGAGTCAATGGGTTTTTTACCGGATGCTGCGGTATCTTTACCTAGAGATGTGAGACACAACGATAGCTTAACCTGGGTGGTTGATAACGCTACTGAACAAGTTATTTGGAATAGAATTAAGCACTTAATGGACGATAATCTGGGCATTTTTGCCGGTAAAGCGGCGTTAGGGTTAAATAACCGTTTTCGATTTTACCGTTATAACGAAGGGGATTATTTTAAGCCTCATTCCGACGGCTCCTGGCCTGGTAGCCAAGTCATAAACGGTGAATTAGTGCGAGATGCTTTTGGTGACAGATACAGCCAATTGACCTTTTTAATCTTATTAACAGAAGACTTTGAAGGTGGTGCAACCCGCTTTTTAGTCAATGCCGATAATCCACAATTACCAGCCAAGCGTGGTGATAATGTTAAGACAGTGGATATACGAACCCCAGCGGGCAGTGTTATTTGTTTTCCACATGGAATGCATCCGCTACATTGTATTCACAGCTCAGAACCCATTTATAAAGGGGTAAAATACATTATCCGTACCGATGTGCTGTTTGAGTTATAAATGTAAGCTTGTTCTGAACGGTAACAACGCAATAGTTTGATATGTTATCTAAGGAACAATGTCATTTTTTGATAGTAAGTGTATTACTTTTAAACGCTCATTTGGACAAAAGCGGGTTGGAAGATTTTTTTTATAAAAATGTAATCAGATCCAATTAAATTCTCATAGGTTTGAGATTGACTACAAGTGCAGATTATCCAGCGAGACGCCGCAAGCACCTCCATGTGGGCTTAACCAAAACATCCTTGTTTTGGATACTCGCTGGCTCATCTGCACCCGCATTATTATCTCTTCGATTTAGCTTCATTGATGGCTGTGGGTACACTAGAGTTAACTCGTTACTGAACAGAAACGTGCCAGCGTCTTTACTATATTAGAAAGCAATTAATAACTAAAAATATGGAAATCCGCTTGACTCAGTGCCTGGTCTTGGTGTCACAAAGCACCTTGATAATACCATCAAAAAGAGATTTCTTCTGAAGAGCAATGCAAAATTTAATTATTACGTATAGGCATCAACCTTCTTAATATCCAGCCAGATCTTGAATCAAAACCTAAAGGTAACTGTTAAAGTTAGTTATGGTCATCGTAAAAGGCTTTAAACGATTACTCATCGAGATAGCTATTTGCTTATAAGAAAAGATAACGTAATTATATTATGCTGGTATTTCAGGCTCATACCATTTAGCTCTACGTTCCTAACATCTCCAACCCTGTCAATACGAATTGTAGCGTTATTGATAGTTAACATTGCCTTAACTCTAGCCATTCCTATGCCGTGACCTGATTTGTAGAGTTCATGAGCATTAATGCCTGAATATCCTTCCTGATATATGAGCTCCAATTCATTATCTTCTATAACAATACTTTGCATTGAAAAAGCAACTTCAACACGCTCTTCTAATTGCTTTATAATTATATCAAATGCTGAGCTATTTTCAGTATACTTTGCAGCATTATCTAAGATGTGATACAAGGCAACATGTACGGTATCGTAGTCAAAATATGCTTGAGCTTTACTATCGTGGACATTGACATAAACCTCTTTCTCTGAAAAATCAGGAAAGAAAGTGTACATGATATTCATTAGAACTCGGTGTACAGGGTGCTGATTCATATCAACTTTTGTATTTCGATCATATAGCCGTTTAAACACTGAAAATTCTGCTTTCATTGCAATATTATTTTTGGCTAACCTAAGAATCATAGATGAAACTTGTTTAGGCTTTGTACTTATAATTGATTGAATTTGTGTGATGTTTTTTTTTCCTGAACCGGAAATTAGGTGTTGCGGAAATTCTGAATATATCTCTTGTATATTATGAGCGTTTATCGAAGTTAAGTTATGAACTAAGCGGTGAGTACTTGCATTAAGGTCATCGTTTGCTTGTTTTGTTAAATTTTTTATTGTTTCGATTGAGTCAACCATTGAAGCTAAGTGTCTTTCAAACTGCTTGCGACTTTTAATGTAATTTTGATCGGTAGTGATCGCGATGGCTCTACCGTGTTCCTTATTTACTTTAAGGTAGCGATACTCTGTGTCCTCTAAACAGATGATACTGCTTAGTGATCCAATATTCAAAACTGCTTTCAGCTTATTTTCGTCTATTGTATTCACTACTAACTTATCTGCGGAGTCATATAATGCGTATAATACTTCACTCATGATTTAACTCCGAAAATGCAAACTTTTCAAGAACTCTTTGAAATTGATATGGATCTGCATCCTTGGATAATTGACCATCACATACATTAAACGCGTTGTGAAATCTATCGCCCTGACTCACTACTGAATAAATGATTACTTTCTTTGATGGATACTTTTCTTTTAATGCTTCTACAAGCCCTAAACCTTCATCCTTAAACCCAAGAGATACGCCAACCCCTTGAACATCAATGAAAAAAATATCAGTTTCCTTTACATCTGGACTATCAAGACTATCTATATCTTTGATTAACTTTGAATGAACCCAGCCTGCACTCTTAAATATTTTGGGTAGTTTAAATTTTATTTCATCGTCAACTATAAGAATCTTAGTAGTGTTCTTATAAAACTCTTCATCTTTAACAGGTTCAGTTGAAGGCTTGCTTGTACTAGTACCTGTATTCGGTTCATTAGAGTTAGTATTTGTAAGATTAATAATATTTTGAACAGGGAATGAATCAAGGGAAGGTTCAGTTGGTTTTTTCTTATTGTTGATCACAGTCAACGCGATAACCGATAAGATAGTAACCCCTACACCACTGAATAACCATTCTTTATTATTTGAAAGGTAGCTAATACTATTGATAATTAAATTTGATTCTTCTGACATATAAATCCTTTGGTTTCTTTCTTAGTGAGCATCATGCACATGGCTTATTACCAGAGTTAGTCGGTCAGAGTAAACTTTATAAAAGGTTGATTAACGCACGCTGTTGAATGGCTTTTTCTTCCCTAAATGGCGTTCTCAATAATGTTGTTTGAGGCTAACCAACTCTGTCCTTATCTGCTTTAAGTTAACCTAGTTTGTATATTAAATTCAATACTTTATTTTTTATTGGCGGTAAAATATTGCCACCCAAGATTGTTGGCCAAATATTAAACACTCAACTACGCTTTATTTACCCTTCCTAAATGGTATTTGAAGATGGCCAGACCAAGACAAACTATTGTCAGCTTAGAAGATACCCCTTACTATCACTTCTGTTCGTGTGTGTTGCGTAAGGCTTTTCTGTGCGGTTTTGATAACTCAACAGGCGAAAACTTTGAACATCGGCGTGAATGGGTTGATGCTCGTATTCTTAAATTAGTGGGTCAGGGTAAACATTTTAAGGGAGTTAATAAATGCATGTTATTGAAAGGCTTTTTCTTCTCTGAATGGCACGCTCGATGATTGTGTTCGAGGGTACCCAACTTCTTCCTTAATTTTTTTATACTTTAATATGCTTTAATCTATTTTATAGCTTTAATTCAATGTTTTAATACAAGTTATATTGGGTAGGTTAAGTCAGTCCGTGACTTCAATCTAATCCATTTTTTGCAGCAGGCTCTTATACACCCGAAACTTTCGCATCTTCGATTTGACCATATTCGTAATTAACAGGCACAAAACCTTTCAGACTAAATTTGAATTGAGGCCATCGAGAAAAGGCCGTGAGCTTGGCATGGATGCCACGCTAGCTTTCGTTGGGCCAGGGACGGCCCATCGGAAGCGTTAGGGCTTTTCTCAATGGCCGAAGCCGGTTACAAACGAGGTTTAAAGCTGGATCGATCCCCATCGAAAACATGCGCTTTTCAGCATTTTTCGTCTGGGGCGGCAGGGCGATCCAAGAGGGTATTGCTGTTGATATCCTCTTGGTCTGGTGTGGGTGAAGCGCCACGGCGTTGGTGGCCGTAGGCCATATTCCAAACAAACCTTGGGGCAAAACCAAGTCAGTGTTTTAAAATAACCTTATTTTACTCAATCTTTAAAACCTGCAGGTTGAGAAACTACAGGAAAGATTCATCATGGTGATTTGCGAGCCGACCATCCGACCCATGGATGGGTCGGCTGAGCTACAGGGACTTTTTTATTTCGAAAGAATGCTGCGTGTTGGCCAGTAAGTGCCATGCTGGAGCTATATAGATAAACTTCACGATACTTTCTGCTCCTTGTTCATAGTGTAGTGGCCGCAGGCCATACACCTAATCTAACACTGATGCATAAATGTGTTAGCCCTAACTCGTTTCTCCACAAAAAACGCCAATAATTATCAAACGATATTATAAATACACTAGCTTTGGCTTAGGGTTAGCTTAGCTTTAGCACTAAGCTAACCCATATGATTTTAAGCAAGATTAATTAGCTGACTGGGGTACTGGCGCAAGTGCAGTATGTGAAGTGGTTGTGGTAATCGCCCAAATACTGTCTGGCTCACCATGATAAGCCCTGTATTTAGCTTTTTTAGCTGCGCTGAAAAATACGATTGCGAATATGAAAGCGATGACGTCAACAATAGCGGTATTACCATCAAATGCTAAGGTGGCTGTCGATAGTGTTGAGAACAAAATCGATGTTAACGGAATCAACAGACAAGCTGCAGCCAACACATACAGTAAGTGAATAGCAGCAAGTGCCGCACCACGATAAAAGCTGTATCCAAGTGCGATAAAAAAGATACTGTAATAACAGCCTAAGTAGTAATTGTTAATTGGTAATGATAATAAATACAACCATTTACTTGCTAGCATTGTAATAGCAACACCTAGCATTGAGCCAACACAAATTCCAATCGTTAATGATGACATTATGCGAATCGAACGTGATTGAATTGCTTGTTTTTGCCTGCGTTTTTCAAGCCAAAGTAAGTTACCACTGTAAAATAAGAATGCCCCCATAATTCCCAATGCAAAATACATCCAGCGTCCATAGTTGCCCGCATAATTGCCAAAGTGTAATGACACAAAGCTATTGACCATAGGGCCGAATAGGCCATCTTGCGGTTGGCTTATGGAGGTATAACCTTGCTCTAGAGTATAAGGGTGAAGATACAGCACATCGGAATATGCTCCACGTTGTATTTGGCCTGATGATGCCAGTTTAATAGCCAAAGTAGGTGACGTCGATGACAGTTGACTGAACTCTAAGTGGCTAACTTGGTGATCTGGTGCAATTGCGTTAGCTTTATTAATGTAGGTTTCAATTGAATGTAACTCACTAATAGGATAAGTTATTTCACTTTTTTCTTGCTGTGCAAATAAAGGCTTGTCGCCATATACCACAGTTAACCCACCATAGAATGGGTCATGAAATGCAAACACAAATGCTGTCCATGCAATGATGATATGAAAAGGCAAACTCAGCACGCCGACAACATTGTGGCTATCAAGCCAAAAACGTTTATTGCCCTTATGGGTTCGAAGCGCTAATAAGTACTTTACCAGCGTCGGTAAAAGGATAATCACCCCAGATATAAGCGCAATAAAATACAAGCCTGAAGCAACGCCTAATATTAATACCCCGATATCTTCATGGCCCAACGTCCCCGGGATCCCCGCTGTACGGTGGAGCTTGTCAATTAACGCCCCTAGTTTATTTTGATCACTGACCTGAGTGACTAGATTCTTATGTTGATCAAATGCAGCATGTTTAAGTTCATCGTCTAATCTAAGTCCTCTACCGCCACCTTTTTCATACCAAGATAGTGACGATACATCCTGTTCAAGATTAACAATAAATCCTTCACTTACCTCGGGATATTCAGCTATTGCTTTGGCAACTAGATTGTCTAACTCAATTGCTGGTGTATGATTTAAGTAGGCTGAACTGGGTGTGGCCCACTGGGTTATTTGGGGTTTAAATAGCGTTAATGACCCAGCATAAAAGGCAATAAATAACACTAGTCCAGCAATAATGCCTGTCCATGTATGAATTGATTGGTAAGTTCGCAATATGTCTGAGCGAATTTTCATTGTAACCACCATAAAATCGCCAATATAAAATAGACGATAAGGTTAATAGACAGCATGCCGAAAAAAGCGCTGCGTGCTGATTTAAAAAGGTAAATAAGTGCCAGAATAGGTAACCAAATTGAGCTGATTAACCACATATTAAGTTGCACTTTCATCGGCGCATCAATGCCACCGGGTCCAAACCAAGCAAAAATGGCAATAATGCCGTAGCTCAGTAATAACCCCATCACCATGGCGATAATGGTTTTTGACCACCAATGTGGTTGAATACGATTCTCAACGGTTAAGCGTGTCATCAGTGACGCCCCTTTGGGGATAAAAGTGTTAAGAAGGGGAGGCTAATCATTAGGGTGATGATGGTAAAACACCAGGTAAAAAATGCCGCTGTGGGGCTTAATATTTGCAACCAGCCATAAAGTGACACAAACAAAGCGCCAACTCCGCAAATAGCGTATGTCATTGGTAAGTTATGTTTCAGTAATCGCTGATGTTTACTAGAAATATAGCAAAGCGTCACGCCGGATATGCTTAGCGCGATAACAAGGATTTGAATAAGTAACACCTAAGAATTTCCATTTCATCATTTTATATATGCCGATATTAATATAAACGCAAATCATTCGCAATTAGATTTGTTATGGTGTGTGATTGGTGTCTGTGGTTCTATGTGTATGTGCGAAGTTAAGCCACCTAAGGGGCATTCTTTATCCTCATTGAGGATTAATTACACAAATCTGCTTGTGACGAACTCCCATTAATTTAGCAATATTACCAATAAAAACAGTGGTTTTATTTGAACCTCTGTGTAAAGTCAATTAGTGTCTAGCCAACTGCAAATAAGCGAGTCTTACTAGCCATTTTCAAGCTAACAGGGTGTAAATATGTAAGCCAACTTAGTGGTAGGGCTAGTTGCTAAATTATTGATAAGTAATTTAAAGGTTTAAGGTTTTTAATATAAACAATTCGATAAGGAGTTTTACATGAGCGAAAAAATGAATCCGTCAGCGTTAAATGCATTGAAAATTGCTTTTACCTATATGCCAAAGTCAATTGAAGTCACTAAATATGAATATGGTGATGATTATCAAAAAATATTAGATCACATTGAAACAGTAAGGGAGACTTTACTGATAAATGATGTTGATCCTGAAGAAGTTTATGGTGATATAAATCCTGAAAGCACACCTAATTCATCCTATTGATTAAGTGATGTTGATTGTTGTATTACCACGATTATTGGCAGCATTCAGCTTGTTTTATTTAAGCAACATGGCTGCACATCGTGGTACACCCTTTTCTATCAAGTAACCTATATGCCAGATAATGCCCCTGTTTTATGGTTAACATTTGGAGTGTAATTATTAACTCATTTTATTGAGAAATGGGTTAAAAGTTATTTATCGGTATTCAGCCATCAGCCATCAGCCATCAGAAACTCAGAATCTTATCGGATCGACATCATTTCGCCTTAATAATCCTTATGTTTATGAAGTATAAGTGTCCGTTCGGACACTTCCTTAATAACCGGACAGTTATCAACCCTGTCCGCGGACACTTTTAGACTGTCCTGTTATCTTTATAAATGGCTATGAATATGAAAATTAACAATAAATAATAATTGGCATGGCTTGTGCTCTGTCTTGGTATATATGTGAAAGGTGTGTTGTTCGCACCGACCGAGGAACCAAGATGATTAAAGATACCAGCAGCCAAGATACGGTTATAACACCTAAGTTAGGTCGTAAACTGCGTTTGCCTTTGATAATAGGTGGCGGTGCAATATTGATGAGTGCATTAGTGTGGGCGAGTTTAGGCCAAGACAGTTCAGTGCGATCAGTTGATGGTGCCGATTTACGTTTAGCAACCCTGATCCGTGGCACCTTGGTGCGCGATATTGCCACTACAGGGAAAATTGTGGCTGCTAACGCGCCGATTTTATACAGCACTGAAGAAGGTGTGGTGACGCTATTAAGTCAGCCTGGCGATGAAGTGGAACTTGGGCAAGTAGTGGCCAAGATTGACAGCCCACGTTTACAAAGTGAACTGCAACAACAGCAGTCATTACTTGAAGGTATGCAGGGCAGTTTAGAGCGTGCCAAATTAGATGCTCGTCGTGAGCAATTACGCGTTAGCCAGATTTTAGACATGGCGAAAGTAGATTTAGAAGCCGCGGATCGTGAAAGCCGTCGTGGTGATCAATTAATTGAATCGAGTTTAATCAGCAAAATCGATTTTGAAAAAAGCAAAGATGATTTACACAAAGCCAAATTGCTACACAAACACGCTCAGCAAGAAGTCGATTTAATGCGCGACACACTGACCTTCGAAATTAAAAATCGCACCCTTGAGGTAGAGCGCCAGGCTCTCGTTGTCAGTGAGTTAACTCGCCAGGCAAATGCCCTCAATATCATCGCCCCTGTTAGCGGCATTATCGGTAATTGGCTGGTAGAGCAAAAAGCGCGTATTGCAGCTAGCCAGCCAATATTAACTGTAGTCGATTTAACCGCCTTTGAAGCCGAACTGGCCGTGCCGGAATCTTATGCCGATGAGCTTGGGCTAGGTATGGATGTTGAGTTGAGTTTTGGCAGCGTCAATGTGGTGGGGCAGTTGTCGTCAATATCGCCTGAAGTACGTAACCGTGAAGTCACTGCCAGAGTGCGCTTTGCTGACAGTAATACCTTGTCTTTACGTCAAAATCAGCGTTTGTCAGCCCGAGTATTATTAGAAAATAGACCCAATGTGCTGATGGTCAAACGTGGCGATTTTCTTAACCTTGGCGGTGAAGTGGCCTACCAAGTGAGCGAGTCTGTAGCGCAGCAAAAATCAGTCAAACTTGGTGTGCGCAGTATGAGCCAGGTTGAAGTGCTTGACGGTGGTGAAGAAGGTGAGGTGTGGGTGATATCAGGCACTGAAAGCTTTAAAAATCAGCCTAAAATTCAGATCAGATAAGCTAATTACTAAAAATTTAACGAGTAAGGGGATCCCATGTCAGTCATACAACGCAAACAGCTTATTGAACTAGCCGCTTTATTTCTTTTGGTCGTGGCAGTGATTTATCGAATTGATAATCATACTGACTGGTTATCGGTGAGTTTGCACTTAATTGATATGGGCAGCCATTTATCGACTCAACTCTTAGGTGATAGTCACACGGTCAGTATCGATATTGCTATCAGCTCACTTGCCCAAATTAAATTGCTGCTTTAAGTCTTTTTTACGTCAGCAGAATAGATGTCGACAGAACTTGAATTAACCGCATTTACATCAACAGTATTGCTCTTAAGCGCCATCAATACTGAGGTGTTACAACCGATTGAACTAAGGAAAGCCAGTATGTTATCCATGAAAAATATCAGTAAAGTATTTAAAACCGATTTAGTTGAAACCCATGCCCTGCGAGACTTTAACCTTGAAGTACAAGAGGGCGAATTTGTGGCGGTAACCGGTCCCTCTGGTTCAGGTAAAACCACCTTTTTGAATATTGCCGGTTTACTTGAAGGTTTTACCTCTGGCGAGTTCAGCCTTGATGGTGTCAATGTGTCGAACTTAAGTGACAACAATAGCGCCAAAGTCCGTAATGAAAAGATTGGCTTTATCTTTCAGGGATTCAACCTTATCCCTGATCTTAACTTGGCCGAAAACGTCGAAGTACCGCTGCGTTATCGCGGTATGAAAGCGAGTGAGCGTAAGCGCCGAGTAGAATCAGCATTAGAACAAGTCGGTTTAGGTGCGCGAATGAAGCATTTGCCGACCCAGTTGTCTGGCGGGCAGCAGCAAAGGGTCGCGATAGCACGTGCCTTAGCAGGCGAGCCAAGATTTTTACTCGCCGATGAGCCAACAGGTAACCTAGACAGCTTAATGGCGCGTCAAGTGATGGAACTACTTGAAAATATCAATCAACAAGGCACCACCATTATTATGGTCACCCACGACCCAGAACTTGCCCGCCGTGCCCAGCGCAATATTCAAATTGTTGATGGCCAAGTGTGTGACTTTTCGATGTACCAACAAGCTGCTACGGGCACGCGTTAATCGCATAAGGAGAGCATTATGTTTTTTTACTATTGTGATTTAGCGTGGCGAAGTATTCGAAAAACACCGATGTTATCGATGTTAATGGTATTAGCGATTTCAATTGGTATTGGTATTACCATTACTACTTTAAACGTTTATAAAACCATGTCTTATAACCCGGCAGGCGAACGCAGCGAGATGATTAATTCAGTGCAGTTATGGAGCCAAGGTTTAGATTCGTGGAATGAGTTTAGCTCTAACATTACCTATATGGATGCGATGAATTTGCGCAATAATGCTGAACTTGATTTAAAAGCGGCGGCGTTTCGTACTGGCTTAGCTTTACAGTCCGGCGACGCTAAAATTGAACCTGTGCTGAATAGCGTCCGGGTAACAGACAGAGATTTTTTTAGGATTTTTTCAGTGCCATTTTTATATGGCAGCTACTGGGATGCTAGTGTGGATTTACGCCCAGCGTATCAGGTGGTGATTAGCCAAAAGCTTAATTTACGCTTTTTTGAAGGTAAAAACAGTGTCGGTAAAACGGTGTTTTTAAATCGTAAACCCTATCAAATAGTGGGGGTTATTGAAGACTGGAATCCACAACCTAAATATTATGACCCACTTAATGGCGCATTTAATGATTCAGAGGAAGTGTTTATTCCCTTCTCGTTAACACCTCAAGAAGAGTTTGAAGTGTGGGGCAATACCCAGGGTTGGAGAACTGAACCTATGCTGACCTATAACGACCGACTAGTATCAGAAAAATCATGGATTCAATTTTGGACTGAACTAAAAAATGCGGAAAAAAAGCAAAGTTTTCAAGAGTGGTTAACCCATTATGCTGAACAGCAGCGCGGCATTGGTCGATTTACCGATACCGCTAAAACAACCGCTGAGTTAGTGCAAATTAGCCATGTTGAAAAATGGCTTGAAGACAACCATGTGGTCCCTAAAGATAATAAAATTTTAGTGGGATTAAGTTTGCTGTTTTTAAGTGTGTGCTTGGTGAATATTCTTGGGTTATTGCTGACCAAGTTTTTAAAGCGAGCCCCTGAAGTGGGTGTTAGGCGTGCTATTGGTGCCAGCCGTAGGCAGATATTTAGTCAATATATGGTTGAAGTCGGCATGATTGGTTTTATTGGTGGGGTGATTGGGCTGTTATGGGCTTGGGGCTCGTTAACTGCACTGCATGCTTATTTTGAGGTGGAGCAAAGCGTGGCCGGGCTTGATATCAGTATGTGGTTTATAACCCCGTTAATTGCGATTTCTACCGCGGTATTAGCGGGTGTATACCCTGCGTGGGTGGTGTGCCGAACTAAACCTAGCGTGTATTTAAAAGCCCAATAACTCCAGTAAAGGTTAAAAAAGGACATTGCCATGTTACATATCAAACCAATTTTATCTAGTTTAATGCGCAGTAAAAGCGCGCCAATTTTATTGTTATTACAAATTATGTTGTCTGTGGCGATTGTGGCTAATGCCAGCTTTATTATCAGTGAACGATTAGAGTTAATGCAGCGCGACTCGGGTTATGCGGAAGATCAAATTCTCACGTTTAGCGTATATAACTTTGATCCAGCAATCGATAACATGAAACAAAATCAAGTAGATCAGCTTATTTTACGCTCGCTACCCAATGTGATTGATGCCAGCTCCAGCAATATGCTGCCATTAAGTGGAGGTGGGTGGATGGATGTCTATGCTGATGGCCCTAATGACGATACGGCTAAAAGCACCCCCGGTTTTGCTTTCTATTTAGGCAATGAACATTTATTAAATGTAATGGGATCAAAACTAATTGCTGGACGTAATTTTACTGCGGATGAAATTAATACCAATTTAGGTGATAGTGGAATGTTGGCGTTAGTGTCACAACCCTTAGCCAAAGCATTTTGGGGCGATGAATCGCCGTTGGGTAAAACCATGTATCAAGGGGAGCAAGCCGTTACAATTATCGGTGTGGTAGAAAAGCTACAGGGGGCGTGGGTTGACCATGAAAATTTTGAATACAGTGTTATTCAAAACATCGACTTTGGTGGTAATGGCAGTAACAAATCCTATATGGTTCGGGCCTTACCCGAGGACACTAAAGGCTTAGAAGAGACTATTCGCAAAGCATTTCATGCAGAAAATCCAAATCGGGTATTGGATAATTTTCAAACCGTGGCTGAAATGCGTAACAAATCTTACAGTAATCACCGTTTAATGGCGGCGGTACTGAGTATTATGGTGGTGTTATTGCTATTAATTACAGCACTGGGATTAACCGGGATGGTGATGTTTAATATTCAACGCCGCACCAAACAAATAGGTACGCGTCGTGCGTTAGGGGCTAATAAGCGCGATATTATTCAATATTTTATGGTTGAAAATTACCTGATTTGTATTGTCGGTGGCGTTATCGGCGGTATGTTAGCATTAGTGCTTGGACAGCAATTAATGTCACTTTATAGCTTGCCTATGGTGCCAGTGATTTATCCTATTATCTCTGTGATTGGTTTACTGGTTGTGACGACCTTTGCAGTAATAGTGCCGGCAGCCAAAGCCGCTAATATTTCACCCGCCATGGCAACGCGCAGCGTTTAATATGCAAAATGGCGCTTGTAGTTAACAATAGCGTGACAGTGAGGTCTTTTGTCATGTTATTGTTTATTACCTTTTGTTTTAAATATTTTTGTATAAACAGACTTTGTGTAAACATGTTTTTGTATAGCTGCAACCTAATTGGACTCAAATAAACTTTAATGGATAATATTTTAATTGTTGATGACAATCATGCCATTTGCCAAGCTCTTGCGTTAATGATTGAACTGCATGGCTATCAGGCTATTTTTTGCCATTCACCTGAAAC
The DNA here is from genome assembly GCF_051165765.1 of Shewanella sp. HL-SH8. Classification (NCBI taxonomy): domain Bacteria; kingdom Pseudomonadati; phylum Pseudomonadota; class Gammaproteobacteria; order Alteromonadales; family Shewanellaceae; genus Shewanella; species Shewanella sp. HL-SH8. The sequence continues at coordinate 1,359,449 of NZ_CP195039.1, forward strand.
GGCAGTTGAGATTGTTACCAACAAAGAAATCAGCTTGGTTATTCAAGACATGAACTTTAGCCGTGACACCACCTCGGGTGAAGAGGGTAAACAACTGTTTTACGCATTGCGTCAGTTACAGCCTAATTTACCGATTATTTTAATGACGGCTTGGACTCAATTAGAAACCGCTGTCGAGTTAGTCAAAGCAGGCGCCGCCGATTACATGGGTAAACCTTGGGATGACGCTAAGCTGCTCAACAGCATTAGCAATCTATTATCTATTTATCGTTTGTCTCAGCAAAACAGTCAATTAACTCGGATAGACAGTGAACGTATGTCGGCCATTAATGGTGCTAATTTATGTGGTTTAGTGTTTGGCAGTGGTGCGATGCAGCGCTGTGTTGACTTGGCACTGCAAGTTGCGCGCTCCGATGTGTCGGTCATGATCACTGGTCCCAATGGTGCGGGCAAAGACAAAATAGCCGATATTTTACAGGCCAACTCGCCATTAAAAGACAAACCCTTTATTAAGGTCAACATTGGCGCTTTACCAATGGACTTACTCGAAGCCGAATTGTTCGGCGCCGAAGCGGGTGCTTTTACCGGCGCGAATAAAACCCGTATCGGCCGTTTTGAAGCGGCCGACGGTGGCACGTTATTTTTAGATGAAATTGGTAATTTGCCATTATCAGGTCAAGTGAAACTATTACGAGTATTACAAACTGGCGAGTTTGAACGTTTAGGTAGCCATCAAACCCGCAAAGTGAATGTGCGGGTGGTGAGTGCCACTAACGCTGATTTAGCCGACGATATAGCCCACGGACGGTTTCGTGAAGATTTGTTTTACCGCTTAAATGTGATTGAACTGAATGTGCCGCCACTCAATCAGCGTCAAGATGATATTTTACCCTTAGTGAAACACTTTATAGGTGCGAATTTTAGCCTTGATAAGTCGACCCAACAGGCGTTACTTACACACAGTTGGTCGGGTAATGTGCGCGAATTAGAAAACGCCTGTAAAAGGGCGGCGCTGTTAGCTAAATCAGCAATATTAACTATTGATGACTTTGGCTTGATGGCGATAGCTAATGGCGGCGCGGCTGCTCAGTATGACTTGGTGGTTGAAGATCATCTTAATCACCGTAAGCAAGATACTGATGATACTCAGTCGATTTTCGAACCCGACAAGCAACAGATAGAAGAGGCCTTAACCCAACATAATGGCGTAATTGCCAGAGTCGCTAAATCCTTTGGCCTAAGCAGACAAGCCCTTTATCGTCGTATGGAAAAATACGGTCTTAGGGTGACTAAATAATGATGTTATCGCTACGTGCTAAATTGCTATTCAGTAACCTGCTAAGTTGTCTTTTGGCTTCGGTGTCAGGCGCTTTAGTGTGGTTTACATTGGGTGATGACACCTTATGGCTGGCTATTATTGTCATGCTGGTGGTGTGTTATTTTTGCAGCATGTGGCTTACCCGCAGATTGAGTGACAGCCTGCAAGCACTTGAAATTGGTTTACTTAACTTCAAAGATAATGATTTTAGTGTGTCGCTGCATCCCTATGGCGAACCACAATTAGATGCGCTAGTGAGCTTATATAATCAAGCATCAGCAAAGCTGCGCAGCGAGCGACAATTTATTTATCAGCGCGAGTTAATGCTCGATAAGGTGATTCAAAACTCACCCAATGTGATGTTATTGATTGATGATAATCAACGGGTTATTTATGCTAATGGCGCCGCCAGACACTTATTTAATCACGGTGTAAAAGTAGAAGGCATGCTGTTATCTGAACTGATAATGATGTTGCCTGATGCGCTTAAAGCCGCATTAAACAGCGAGCAAGAAGGGCTGTTTTCGATGGGTGGCAACTCGGTTGAAGATGCTGATGATATGGGCACGGATGGTGATGTTGAAACTTGGCATATTTCCCGAGGTCGCTTTACCCAAAACAATCAACAGCATCATTTAATTTTACTAAAACAACTGACCAAAGAGCTCAATCGTCAAGAGGTCGCCGTGTGGAAAAAGGTGATACGCATTATCAGTCACGAGCTGAATAACTCAGTGGCTCCAATCGCCTCTATGGTCAACTCAGGTAAGTTTTTAACCCAACATTTAGATAACAGTAAGCTGCAATTGATTTTTGATACTATCGAGAATCGCACCACGCATTTAAGTCAGTTTATTTCCCATTATGCCGAGTTTGCAAAGCTGCCGCTGCCACAGAAACAGCTGATTGATTGGCCTAAAATGACTCTGCAGTTAGCACAGCAATACCCATTCAAGGTGTTGTCGTCTTTACCGCAAACGCCAATTAAACTTGATGCGGTTCAGTTAGAACAAGTGCTGATTAACTTACTGAAAAATGCCCATGAGTCTGGTTCAAGTGCAGAAAGCGTCGCGCTGATTTTTGAACAGATAACCCACCCCGTAGTGGGTTTATTAATAAAAGTGGAAGATGAAGGGAGTGGCATGTCTAGCGAGGTATTATCGCAAGCATTGTTGCCGTTTTACTCAACTAAGCAGTCTGGCACAGGCATTGGTTTGCCCTTGTGCCGCGAGATTATTGAAGCCCACGGTGGCCGAATTAGCATGCAAAACCGCGTAGAAGGCGGTTTAAGTGTCAAGGTTTGGTTACCTGTACAACAGGGTTAATAATGTAATGGTCACTCACCTCCATTAGGCTTAAAGTGCAAACACTTCTGCGACACGCCACAAGCACATCCCTGTGGGCTCTATGCCAGCATCCATGCTGGCAAAGGCCGCAGCCGCGTTTACACTGCGCCATTAAACACCTTCGATTTGACCTTATAGTAGCTAACCTAAATAAGTCACTATTTTTAAAAATAAATTTCAGTTACTAATGCGACAAAAAATCTTGCATCTTAGATTACAGAAAGTAGCTAACAAACTAGATTAAAGTGAGAACTTAAGGGCAGAGTCGGCTAGCTCGTAGACCATCATCGAGCACACCATTTAGGGAAGAAAAAGCCATTCAATCATAGCGCCTATAAACTATCCTAAAATGTTTACCCTGGCCCCATTAATTGTCGGCCAAGTCCTGTGATAGAAAGCGAGCCACCGTTCATTGAGCTTTCAATGGCAGCAAACAAACTCAAGCGAAGTGTTTTGTGCATTAATGGGGTGACAAACGATAGGCATTTTGATAAAACGTGTTTCGCATTCATGGCATTTGCTCGTGGTAATATTTGTTTGGCGATAAATTTGATCACCAAATTCCATGAATGTTCCTCAGCCTTTAACCTATCTCATTATTTATATTCATTATTTTGTGGAGATCCGTCAGGCTATGACCCAACTAATCGACCCAAACAATCCAACTAATCAAAGGATAATCGATGGATTTCATGACGGATTTCACAAAGGACTTCACAACTGAACAGATAAATCAATGGATTCTTACTAGTGTGAGTCAGCCCGTACTCAATGCTGCGCTAGCGATTAATCATGGTGAGCGCTTTCATGAATTGTTTAGCAGATTTCCAAGAATTGAGAGCAAGGTTGCTAAAGATGAGCACTATGTGCCTCTGGAGCGACAAATCGAAATCATGGATGAGGTATCTCGAGCCGCCGGCATGCCTGTCAAATACCATAAAATTGAAGGCGGTTTTTGGCGAATTGATAAAAAGTACCCTCGAAATGACATTTTACTGACCATCATTGCACGGCAATGGGTTGATTTCGAATTTTTTGTCGTTCCAAATAAAAACTATATGCCTGCAGGAGGGCCATTAGGACTCATTTACAATGCAATACGAGTTAGTCAGGGCGAAGTATTGGACTATGAAACTGGCTGGCGAGTTCCTCCATCAGTGTGGTGTTTTAGCGAAGAAGATTTTTACCAAGCGACACAGGAATCCTTTGCATTACTAGTTGAGATGCAAGCCCACATTACTGAAGGCTGCACCGAGGGTTTTCGTGCTAAGACAGTAAAGGCAACTAAACCATGAGCATGAATATTACATATCGGGTGCGGTGGCAGCTTTGTGAGCCACAATTAGCGCAATTGTGGGCAATCAAAACAAAATATTTATATTCATTATTTTGTGGAGATCCGTCAGGCTATGACCCAACTAATCGACCCAAACAATCCAACTAATCAAAGGATAATCGATGGATTTCATGACGGATTTCACAAAGGACTTCACAACTGAAAAGATAAATCAATGGATTCTTAATCGTGTGAGTCAGCCCGTACTCAACGCTGCGCTAGCGATTAATCATGGTGAGCGCTTTCATGAATTGTTTAGCAGATTTCCAAGAATTGAGAGCAAGGTTGCTAAAGATGAGCACTATGTGCCTCTGGAGCGACAAATCGAAATCATGGATGAGGTATCTCGAGCCGCCGGCATGCCTGTCAAATACCATAAAATTGAAGGCGGTTTTTGGCGAATTGATAAAAAGTACCCTCGAAATGACATTTTACTGACCATCATTGCACGGCAATGGGTTGATGTCCGTTTTTTTGTCGTTCCAAATAAAAACTATATGCTTGCAGGTGGGCCATTAGGACTCATTTACAATGCAATACGAGTTAGTCAGGGCGAAGTATTGGACTATGAAACTGGCTGGCGTATTCCACCTAAACTGTGGTGTTTTAGCGAAGAGGATTTTTACCAAGCGACACAGGAATCCTTTGCATTACTAGTTGAGATGCAAGCCCACATTACTGAAGGCTGCACCGAGGGTTTTCGTGCTAAGACAGTAAAGGCAACTAAACCATGAGCATGAATATTACATATCGGGTGCGGTGGCATCTCTGTGAGCCACAATTAGCGCAATTGTGGGCAATCAAAACAAAACACGAACACTCTGAGGCTTATCGTCGCTTTGAGCAAGAGTATGGTATGGAGTCGTTAATGATTGAGCCGCGCCAGCCCAACGCTGAAGAAGCACACTCTGACAACTCGCTGTGGTGGGGGGCGGTTGCTTACCCATCAGGGCTTGATTTCCTCGAATTTGAGGAGTTTCAAGAAATAGTGCTTGGGTTTGTCAGTGAGCTTAGACGTACCTTTGGTGGCGATAATTGGGAGGTATTTCTGTATGACAATGAAGAGCCTGCTAAGTGGCACGAAGAAAAAGAGATGTTTTACTAAACACGCTGTGGATATATGGGGTCACTGTAAACTTTATTTGATAATTTAATAATTTAATGCGTCAGGGTAAACTTTTATAAAAAGTAAATTGAAACACTAACTTTTCTAAATCATTTCTGTCCAAAAATGAGTTAACCCCTGTTTTTATATAGCTCTTTCCCGCAGCCATCAATGAAGCTAAATCGAAGAGATAATAATTCAGGTGCAGATGAGTCAGCGAGTATCCAAAACAAGGATGTTTTGGTTAAGCCCACATGGAGGTGCTTGCGGCGTCTCGCTGGATCATCTGCACTTGTAGTCAACCTTTGACGCCAATGAAAATTAAATTGAGTTTTAAAATTTAGTCTTGTCAGGGCAAACTTTTAGAAAAACAAATCTTCCAACCCTGCTTTTGTCCAAAAATGAGTTTCAAAGTGATCAAACCTTATTATCAAAAAATGACATTCGTCCTCGGATAATTTATAAAAAATATTGTGCTATTTATATAGCGACTTAAGCTAGGTACGGATTAAGAGCGTTCTAGAGCAGGGGATCTTACAAAGTGTTTTTGAATAAGGTTGTGGTTAATGGCTGTTGTGCTACTGTTAAAATCTTTTTGATAATACACATTAAAAACAGTGTTGTTACTGGCAATTTAACAGTGCATTTTTTAATAAAATAACAACAAACTTAAAGGGAAAGAGATGACTATTTTACTCATATGTTTATTTATCGCGATGATGTTACCTTATTTAGCGAAAGTGCCAGTAGCCATGGCTATGTCTAAATTGGGCGGATATGACAATGCCCATCCAAGGGCGCAGCAAGCCAAACTGACTGGCTTCGGCGCAAGAGCGATAGCAGGGCATCAAAATGCATTTGAATCATTACTTGTATTTGGTATAGCGGTTTTAACCGCAATAGTGACTAATAACGTTACCGATGTTGTGGCCATTTTAGCCATAGTGCATGTGGTTGCTCGAGTGGTTTATCATGCATTGTATTTATTAAATTATGGCACTTTACGGTCATTATCCTGGTTCGTTGCTATTGGTGCATCAATCGGCATTTTTGTTCAAGCGTTCTAAATTGAATGTGCTGAGTGAGATTTTTCAACAGGCTTTGTGATGTTTGGAAACGATAATAGCCATTTTTAAAGCAGCTTATGAGCTGCTTTTTTATTTTAATCAATTTGACCTAGCCAAAAGAACTAATTTGCTTTTTATTACCTAGACATATGAGCTAATTTACCCCGTTTTTATCACTCTAAGGATGACGATGTGTGGTCGATATTGTTAATGTAACACTTCATACATTAGGTGAAGGATTACCCATTAATGACACGCTGTTGTCACTCTCTACATTTACTCATAACGAAGTGGAACTTTAGCTGTTTATTGCTTTGTGCGTCGACGTTACTCGTTATGCCCGTTGCTGCCGAAGAGTCCGATATTGAAATCAGTGGTTTAGTGATTGATCGTACCTTAACTCGCTTTGGTAAAGATTTCGGTTTTTATTATTCTGGTTATTGGCGTGACCTTCCCTTTACCCAAGGTTTCAATGTGACGCTGTATGAGACGGTATACCCTCAAGCGGGGACTTTGTTGACATTAGAAGTCAACGGCACACAAATATATCGAACCCATTTTGGCCGACGCGCAGCACCGATTAAAGAACGTGCTGAGCAGGCGCTATTAATTACAATTGATTATATTGCCCAGGTAAGAGCAAGTGCGCTTACCAATGAAATAGCCGCTCCATCAAACGGATTTTAGGACAGAAAATGAGAAACAGGATGTTTAAACGGTTGTTGATGCTAAGTTTTAGTGCATTGTTAGTGGGTAATGTTATAGCCACAGAATTAGTTTATACCCCAGTTAACCCAAGTTTTGGTGGTTCGCCATTAAATGGATCTTTTTTACTCAACAAGGCTAACTCACAAAATGATAATCAATCACCCTCTAGTGATAAAGATTTTGTTACGCGGTTTAAAGAGTCGTTAGAGCGAAATATTATTAACACTATTACCCGTGGTGTGGCTGATGGTGAAATTACTGATGGTATATATGACACCGGAGATTTTAGAGTAGAAGTTGTTTCAACCGGAAATGGTGTTATGTTAACGATTACTAACTTGCTGTCAGGTGAAGTGACGGTAATTGAAATGCCGACATATGGGGTATAATTTGATGAAAAAATTATTCTCTTTACCTTTGAGTGTCGCGCTGTTTTTAGGTTTTGTTTCTGGTTGTAGTTTAGTCCCTAAACCGGATCTTAATTTAACCGAAGCACAAGTTAACCCTATCAGTGAAACCATGTTAGCGCTTCAAGCTCAATCAGGCCCTAAGTTTCCTATTCCTGTAGCGGTTTATTCATTTAGGGATCAAACCGGACAATATAAACCCCAAGCTAATGTGAGTTCTTTTTCAACCGCCGTCACCCAAGGGGCGGCGTCAATGTTGATGCAAACTTTATTAGATTCTAGATGGTTTACTCCGGTTGAGCGCGAAGGCTTACAAAATTTATTAACTGAGCGCAAAATTAGTAATAAGCAAGGCACTAAAGGCGATGATATGCCGAGCTTATCTAATGCACGTTTATTGTTAGAAGGTGGGATTATCAGTTATGAAACCAATACCAGCACTGGCGGTGCAGGCGTTGAATATTATGGCATTGGCGCCTCAGAGATGTACCGTGAAGACCAGGTGACCATTTATTTACGTGCGGTTGATGTACACAGCGGTAAAGTAATGATGTCGGTGTCGACCACTAAACGTGTGCTGTCACAGGAGATGCGTGCTGGATTGTTTCGCTATACCAGCTTAAACCGATTAGCAGAGGCTGAGATCGGGTTTACCACCAATGAGCCAGTACAGTTTTGTGTATTACAAGCGATTGAGTTAGCCGTAGCTGAAATGATTGCCAAAGGAATAAATCAAGGATATTGGCAAGCAGTTGAAGACGCAGATACCAATGCTGCTAGCATTGAAGCGAGTTAATCGATGCTAAAAATGAGTTAACTGTTAATAAAAACACCTACAGGACGTAGGTGTTTTTTGTTTAGCAATTATTGCTGTGTATTTTCGTCTTCAGTTAATACTTCCACTAATGATTTCTCAGCAGGGGAATCATCTTCAGGGCTATCAACATTTTGGGAAACACCTTCAAGATGTTCTACTCGCTCATAACCACGTTCGTTAAGTTGATCGTTGACACAATCTAGAAGAAATGGCGCGATTTCGTTATCAGGTAACAAGTCTTCTTGGGCTATTTCAGCACAAGCGGTTTTTAAAGAAGCAATATCTTTTGCCAAAGGCTGTGGTAAGGCGATTGCTGCATTGGTGACAAACATCAAACCAGAAAAAATCAAGGTTATTGCAGGGTACTTCATATTATGTCCTATTGAGATAGCACTTTATCGTTATGGATAAATCATAATCCAAGTTGACCGGTATGACTATAGTTCAAACATTCCTGGGATAAATATTTTGTGGTTATATTTTACTGCGTAAAAACGCCAATGCATGGTCTGGTAAGCCTTGCTTGCTTAAGTAGCTTTTGGCCTTGGCTAAGGTGATTAAAAATCCGCTGTCTGTTTCGGCTATACGATAAACCTCGGTCCATAAGATTGTTTGGTTAACATAGGCAGACTGTGTGTGTATGCCTTCTTCATTTAAGGTTAACGTGGCATTGTTATTGGCGGCCTTGCTCATCATTTGACGCCATAACCACCAGGTGCGTTTGAACTTGATACTTAATGCTTCGACCACACTTAGACCTATGAAAAAATATCCTAAGTAATAGATGTTTTTATTGGCAAGTTCGTTATCGCCCAAATTAGTGGACAACAAAATCCCTAGTCCAATCAGCGCGAAAATAGCTGTTTTAATAAAGTCCTTTGCCTTAATTGAAGGATCGACCGACGCATCATAGGTTTCGGCAAAATAGCGTTTATCGAGGGTAAATTCATGGCTAAAGGTTGCTGGCTGAGTCATATATTGTGTTAGCTCTATTAAATTTGGACGGGATGATTATCGCATAACTTTACGGGGTTGGTATTAATGCAAAATGAAATTACCGATAACCGCTATTATTAACGGCAATATGGTTATCGGGAATATGATTATCGGAAAAATGACTACCTTTAATTTTAGGCGTAAATAACGGTTAATCTCCGACTGTTTGATTAAGCAGCTCTGTTAGTTGCTGACACTCTGCTTTATCAAGTTGTTGACCCTGCGCGTTGGACAATAGGAACACGTTATCCGCCCGCTCTCCTACAGTGCTGATATTTGCACTGTGAATGGTCAGTTCTTGTTTTCTAAATGCACTAGAGATTTGTTCCATAAACTCACTGGTATCTAACGCTGATACATTCAGTACTGTGCGAGTCGATTGGCGCGAGTATAAAAACTCAATACTGAGTTGGTTTTCAAAACTTTTGTGGGTGCGCGGTTGACGTATTTTAGGCAGCTTAGCGTCATGGTCAAGTACGTTATAAAGCTTTTTAAGTACTTGTGCTCGACGTGATTCACTAAAAATGGGCATATCATCAAAATCTAACACTTTAAAGGATTCGACCACATAACCGTCTTTGGTTTTAGATATTTGCGCCTGTTTAACTGAGATTTTTAATGTTGCTAAGGCATTAAATAGCTTAACAAATAATCCCGGTCTATCTTTGCTGTAGACAAACACGTCGCTGCAACCTTTGACCGTCACATTATCGATTAATATCAAGGTTTCAAACTGGCTGTCGTATTCTGGCTGTAACTGATGTTTGCTTAACGCTTTGCTGTAGCGCGCAATATCATCGGATTCGGCATGACTGAAAAATGATAGCGGTAAACGTTTCCATAACGCTTTAATGGTGTCTACATCAACCCCGTCAGCTTGCAGTATTTGGGTTGCATCTTGTTTATGGTCGCGCACAATGGCGCGCAGTTGTTGCACATTTTCAAAGCCATTATGCAGTGCTTTTCGGGTAGCAAAATACAGTTCTTTTAACAGCGCAGCTTTCCAGTTATTCCACAGGTCGTCATTAGTGGCTTGAATATCGGCAATGGTTAAGCAATACAATGCATCCAAGCGTGTTTGGCTGCCGACTTCTTTAGCAAAACGATTAATCACATCTGGGTCGTGAATATCCATACGTTGTGAGGTAATAGACATTAACAAATGGTGTTTAACTAGCCAGCATATTAAGCGCTCGTGGGACAGCTTTAAACCATGAAACTTGGCAAATAAGCTGGCATCTACCGCACCTAATATGCTGTGATCACCGCCACGTCCCTTGGCTAAATCATGGAATAATGCTGCAAACAGCAGAGATGATTTATTGGGCATTTTTTGATAAATATCAGCCGCAAGTTTGCGATCATTATCGATAGTGCCATTTTGACGATCAACGCCATATCGATAGATGTTTTTAATCAGTTTATGGGTATGCTCATCAACCGTATAAGCATGGAATAAATCAAACTGCATTTGCCCAACTACTTCACGCCATTGGGGTAGGTATGACGCTAAAATACCGTGCTGATGCATTAAGGTGATGGCCAGCCCCATACCTTCAGGGTGATTAAATATTTTTTTGAAGGTTTCACGGCACACTTGAAAGTCTTGTAAGTCGCCCATTAAACGACGGCGTACTTGACGAAGTAGTCTTAAGGTTTCAGGGCTGATCCCAATAATTTGGTCGTTATGGGTCGCTATCAATAAAAATAATGCCATGATTTGGGTGCGATCAATAAACACGTCTTCATCACGTACGTGAATGTGCTGATCAACAATTTCAAATTTGTCGTTAATTGGAATCACGTGCGACTGTGTATTAGGCGATATTTCACGGGCAAAATAAGCCATTAATAATTGATTTAATTCGCGAATGCGTTTCATGGCTCTAAAAATTTGGCGCATCATTTTTTCAATGGCAATATTGCCACCTTCGCCTAAAGGACTGCCCTCACCAAATCCCATTAGTTTGGCGACTTCTGCTTGATATTGAAGTAATAAACGGTTTTCAGAACGCCCAGCAGCTTGATGTAATGCAAAGCGTATTCTGAATAAAAAGTTTTGACACTCTAGTAATTCGGCATATTCATCATTGGTAAAAAATCCGCGTCGTCTTAATGTCAGCATATCGCCAACACCAAAATGCTTTCGCGCTACCCAGGTCAAGGTTTGTAAATCACGCATGCCACCAGGACTGGTTTTTAAATTGGGTTCAATACTGTAAGCCGTGCCCTGTGCTTTGGCATGGCGCTGTTGTTGTTCGGTTAATTTAGCTTCAAAAAAGGTGTCGCTGCGCCATAACTCATCACCATATAAGGCGGTGAGTATCTGGGTTTCGTGTTGTTTATTGCCAGTGATATGACGAATTTCTAATAAGCTGGTGGCAATAGTGACATCGTCCCTACAGGCTTGATAGGTGTCTTGTAAGGTGCGTACACCGTGGCCTAAATCTAAATTCAAATCCCATAGTTGGGTAAGAAATGCACTTATTTTGGCTGAATCTTGTTGATTAAGTGGCTTGTCGTGAATGATGCAAATGTCGATATCAGAAAAGGGGTGTAATGTCTGGCGGCCATAGCCTCCAACTGCATTTAAAGAAATAGTGTTAGGGTCTAATTGATGATCACACCAGAGTAAGCTAAGCAAATTATCAAAAAAATTCGCGCGGCTAGTGAGCGTTTCATTAATTGAACAATGTAAGATATTGTCTGCTAAAAATTTGTCTAACGATGCAATAGCGTGCTTAAGCTCGCTAATACTCATTCCTGAGTGTAATTCTGTACTAGCAGGTTGCGCAATCATGTTACTCCTTGTTTGTTTTCCCCACTGACAGAGTAAGGTATTATGGGGGTTAACTCAACTTTGAAATAGTCTAGGTCATGGCCTCAAAGCGCGGCAGAATCGATACCTTTATCGCTAAACAGCTACAAATCCCTAAAAAATCAGTGCGAAGTTTAATTGCTAACCAGCAACTCTTGCTTAATGGCGATATAGTGATTACTCCTGACACGCAAATTGACGAGTTCAGTGTGATTGAGTGCCAAGGTGAAATATTACAGCAAAGGCAGCGGGCTTATTGGATGCTATACAAACCCCAAGGTGTGGTCAGTGCAACGGTGGATGAACAGCATCAAACTGCGTTAGATTTACTTGAGGGTGTTGATAAAGATTTGCTGCATATTGCCGGGCGGTTAGATTTAAATTCAACTGGGCTATTATTGATCACCAATGATGCTAAATGGTCACAAGCATTGATGTCACCCGATAATAAAGTGACTAAGCGATATCTAGTCACCCTGGCTAACCCAATTGATGACACTTATATTGAGGCTTTTGCTGGCGGCATGTGGTTTGAGTATGAAGGTATCACTACCCAAGCGGCAACGTTAATTATAGTCTCTCGCTACCAAGCCATTGTTGAGCTAAAAGAAGGTAAGTATCATCAAATTAAGCGTATGTTTGGTCGATTTAATAATCCCGTTGTCGCACTTCATCGAGAGTCTATTGGGCATATTGAGTTAGATAATACACTTCAACCCGGTGAGTTTCGGGCGTTATCAGCGGATGAGGTTAGCTTAGTGAACTAACTTTTTTATTTCCGATTAAATCTGCTTGTTCATTTCGCGAGTTTGATCAATTTTTTCATTTTAGTTACATGCTAGTTTACTTAAATGAACTTTTAATTGAGTAATTTTGTGACCATTCAAGCTATTAAAAAGGTGAGTGAATTAGACATTTTTTGTCTGCTGGTATTTAAAACCATTTATGAGACAGGTTATGCTAATCTGGCGGCAAAGGAGTTAGGTGTTTCCGCACCTAAAGTAAGCCGTTGTTTGACATTATTACGTAAGACTTTTGACGATGAGCTGTTCTACCGTCGTCAGCAAGGTTTAAAGCCCACCCCCTTAGCAGAACAGCTTTATCAGCCGATTTGTCAGCTCAGCGATACCATAGAGCAAATTGAAACTGTAGCCCAACAAACTAATCGTAACCCAGCTAAACCATTACTGAACGTGGCAGTTTCCAGCAATATTATCAGTAGTTTAGCAATGTCATTAAGCTCATCTAAATTCTTTAATCATTTTGGTCCCTTGCGCTTACATGTATGGCAAAGTGATACAGAAGAGAAAATTCATAATGGTGAGATAGATTTCGGCATTGGTTTTGATGACCAAGGGCAGCATTCGCTCAACCTTACTCCTATTGTTAAAATAGATAGCTTACATGTTGTTGCTAAAAGTGAGCACCCTATTTGGCTTTGTCCTGACCCGTTAACACTGGAAGACATTGCTGAGTTTGATTATATGTATCTGAAGTGTCATGGTTTTAACCATCGAATTGATCCACTGGAATTATATTGCCAAGAAAAAGGTCATTATCTTGCCAGTATTGATCATGTCTGCGATCTTGACGATTGGTATTGGCATTTGATGACCATGGGGAGTGTTTCGTTGGCAACTAAACCGGAAGGGGTGATCGCCAACAATATACCTCAAATCAGTGCTAAACCATTGCCAATGAGCGAGTTTACTAAACTGAGAAAAGTCATGAGCTTACCTATTTATAGTTTTTTTGAGCGGGATAACCCATATCGCCGCTATTCAGAAGAATCTAAGCAAATAATAATTACTCTCATTAAAAACTTGTTTGTGACTGTTTGATAGTTAAAACGCTGTTGTTTGTATTTAACTAAGAGTGATTATTTAACTTTAATAAGTTGTATGCAGCTGTTTTATAATCTAAATATTTAAATATGCCTTTTTTTGAGTTATATGTGTGAAGTTGTTGTTAACAATTCTTATCAGTGAATTACATATTCAGTAATAGTGAATTATTATTATTGAAATCCCCAAATACGAAATTGTAAATTTCATTTAACGAAATTTTAACTTTTGTTCACATCTCCAGTATATATACCACGCATAAAGTAAGGTTTTTTTTTATAGTTTAAGTATGCAAAAAAGCATATTTCATTAAATCGGGGGATTTAAGATGAAAAATTATAATCGAACATTACTTGCTGCGGCGTTTATTGCTGCATTGGGTGTAACAGGTTGTGGCTCTGACGGCAGTGATGGTGCTGCAGGAGAACCGGGCACACCTGGAACCCCTGGAACACCGGGTACACCGGGTACACCAGCGGGTTCGGTCGTTACAACAGTTGACAATGCCTATGACTTTAACTTAACACTGGCTCCTACAGATATTGTCGTAGTAGGTGCTGATCCATTTAATGTTAAATTTACTGTAACAGGTAAAGGAGTGGGTGGAGCGGACGTTCCATATTCGGGGCTTGATAAAGTCGCCTTATATGTGATGAGTCAATCAGCTAATACTACTGATACAGGTGCGCCAATGCTATGGACCAACCATGCACTTGCCAATGATTTTGGTAGTAGCATGTATTGTACCTTAACGGGTAAAGCCGCAGCACGAGGAGGCGCTTTAGTCGATGCTTGTACATTAGTTGAAGATGAAGCTAATCCTGGTACTTATACGGGTTCTTGGGCGCATGATGGCAATGCGCCTGTGGTACTAGCAAGTGGCGATGCGGGCGATTTGGTTCGTGTGTTTATTCGCGCTTACGATGTGACCATGTCTGATGGGGCTGCTGTATCAGATAAAATATTATCGACCCCACTAGACTTCATTCCTGCAACTGGTGAACTAGCTGTTTCATCCAAAGATGCGGTATCAAATGCTGCCTGTATTAAGTGTCACAGCCCAATGGATGGCTATGCTGATACCGATATGCGTATAGCCAATATTGGTGCTCATCATAATTACCAAAAAGTTGAAAATTGCGTAGCTTGTCATAATCCAGCGTATGCGGGTGGGCAGGACGATCCTGAAAAAGGCTTCAATGTAAACTTCAATGCTATGATCCACACTATCCATGCAGGTCACCATATTGCAGACTCTCTGACTGGTGAAGCCAAAGAGATGTTTGGTGAAATCGGTTTTCCATCAGAACTCAATGAATGTACCGCTTGTCATGATAATGGCCAGCAGTGGAATGAAAATATTTATGCTGAAGCATGTTTATCGTGTCACGTGAACGTTGACTTAACCACCGGTGTAAACCATAGGGGTATTGTGCCAGCAAGTGATGCAGTATGTTCTGGTTGTCATGGCGCAGGTAGCTTAAGCCCAAGTGAAGCTCATAATGTTGGCGTACGTGCAATGGCTACTGACTCTATTGTGTTTGCGGTTAGTAATATTACTTATGCAGAAGATGCTGTTGATGTTAGCGGTGTTATGCAAGATCAAATGAGTATTACTCTTGATGTAAGTATCGATGGTCAACCTATTGCCGATGGCTTCGATTTTGGTCCTTATGCCAATTATGACGAAATCAAAACAGGTACAGTTGACGCCGATGGCACTTATTTCGTGGGTACATCTCTAAATCTAAACGGTGTTGTTTCTGCTGGTGGTAAGCTTGTCGTCACTAAAGTGGCTAACTTTAACGTGGCTGGTAAGAGTATTGCCATTACACCTCGTTTTTCAGTTTGTGCTGATGAGAAAGCGAAGCTAATTAAGTGTAAAAATACAGTAGGAGAAGAACAATTCGCGGTTGAGTATGTTGCCGTGACAATGGACACTGCATATTGGAACTTAGCTAATGCAGACGGTTCAGGTGCCAATATTGCTCGTCAAAGCGTTCCTTCTATGGTGAGTGCTGACGAAGCAAAATGCAGCTCTTGTCATACATCGTTAGGTATTGCAAAACACTATGGTAACGAGCGTTTTGACCAATGTATGGGTTGTCACAACAATACTTGGGGTGGTTCATACCATGGCACTGTTGAGTACAAAACGGATGCAGTTGATGCTGATGGTGTCCCCGTTTTTGCTTTAGTTGAGGGACTAACTTATAGCAACCGTGACTTAATGACTGTTTCACATCGCTTCCATAGTGGTCTATGGGATGACAATCGTGGTTTCCCAGCAATTCATTTGAATGCGGATATGGAAACTGAAGGTTACCCTGCAGTTGCTACACAATGTTCAGCATGTCACAAAGAAGATGTCAGCATATTTGCCGCTGATGGTGGTTTAACGTCAGGTAAACGTGCAATTGCTGTGAATTCAGCAGGAACGCAATTTGTTTCTCCGGTTGCTGAATCTTGCCGCTCTTGTCACATCAAAAGTTCTGCTTTAGCTCACTTTGAAAGTAATGGAGCATATGTGGAAGGTCGTCCTGCCACAACAGCTAACTTACCTGTGGAGTCGTGTGCAACTTGTCATGCAGAAGGCAAAACTTATGGTATCGATAAGGTCCATATGGGAGATGCACATTAATTCACAACATAAAGTTAATATGGTTTATTAAATAATCTTAGAAGTGAATAAGTCGGTAATGAGATCAGACTTTATCATTGCCATGCTATCTAAATAGCGACTGAATACTTCAAGAAACCTAAAGGGAGATGCATTTAGCATCTCCCTTTATTATTTACCGTGTTATGAGGTTATTCTTTTGATGGAATTATGATTCCACCCAAATTACCTATTTAACATTTTTATGCTTGATTATGCTGCATTTTTAGCAACCACTTACCATAAATAAAAATACCTACGGCAGAGATAATGCCAATTGCACCGATAATATACCAAGCCATACCTATGTTATTCGCCTCATATAACATGTGCGTAAGCGGTTGGGCTTCTATGCCGGTAAAATCAACTAAGCGCATGAATGCTTCACCTTGTGGAATTGCATCTACATCTGTTTGACTCATGCCTCTAGTTATTAACTCATTACGTGAGATAATTTCCTTTGACGCGTAGATTTGATAAAGCTTAGGGGCAAAATAGCCTTCTAATGTCCAACCAATCCCTTGCGGTAGCATCACAAAGCCTAAGTACATGGCTTTTTTACCTTCTGGGGCAATGTTACCCATAAACTCATTTTTCTTTGGGCTAATCATCATTTCGCCAAAAGAAAACATCACAATGGCCAGTACAATCATCCATGCAGCGTTAAATACACCCACCAACATGATTGCTAGGATACTGAGAATACAGCCCACCAGCATTGCTGTGGTGATACGGTACTTAGCGGTAAAAGCGGCGACTAAAAAGCAGGTAGTCATAATCATGCCTGCATTTAAGTTCAGCATACCTTCGGGCATCACCTTGGTGCCTTCATTATTTAAGCCTAACCAGAACTGTAGAATACCGTTACTAGTGCCTTCTGGGCCAAACAGTGAGGTGACAATAATGCTGGTATCAACCCATTCGGCAATATGGATAGGTAATACATCAAATAATGAATTATATAAAAACCAGAAACCGGCAAACACGAGCATATAGTATATTACCACTGGTTTTTTAAGCTCATGTAGCGCATCTTTCCACAGTGCTTCTTGATGGATTTCACCCGACTTTACTTTGCGTGCTCGTTCGATTCGCTCCTCTTTGCCAGGCTCTTTATAGGCTAATAAGAATAAAAAGTTTAATGAGATAATTGCCGCACAGGCATAGAACACGTTGTCCCAAGATAATTGACGCATGTGCACAGCAACTAATGGTCCAAGGAAGCCACCAATATTAACCACTTGGTAAAATATGCCCCAGGCCATAGAGGTATTTTCTCGTTTGGTCGACAACACTAAGGTGCCTTGAATACCGGGTTTGAATACCCCTGTACCGGCGGCTAACAACATTGCACCAAACATAAAGCCCCAAAAATCAGGGAACAATGCCATGGTGAGGTAGCCCATGATTTTGATAATTGTTGAGGCAAAAATAGTTTCTTTATAGCCGACGCGATCTGAAATCCCGCCAGTGATCACAGGTATAAACGTTTGTAGCATTGCCCAAACCGCAAGAATGATCCCGTAGTCGTGAAGGTCTATCCCTAAACCACCTTCAGAAACCGGCGATTTAGCATATAAGCCAGCACTGGCTTTGACGCCATAATAGGCAATGCGTTCGACAAGTTCCATGCCGCCCACAAGCCAGAAAATATAGCCAAGGCTAGTGATAGAAGCCCACATTCCCAATTGTTTTACTTCACTTAGGTCATTGCCTGAGTGTGAATTAGTGCTCATAAGTCACCCTTTTATTTTATGTTTTACACCGTTAGATTGTTAACGACAGACACTCTACCTAAGTTCTGGATAAATTCCAAAGGCAATAAAAAAGCGGATCATGTGATCCGCTTCAGTTTGTCGCTAATAAGTATGCAATTGTGCTATTGATTAAGCGCCACAACACTTCTTATATTTTTTACCACTGCCACATGAACAAACGTCATTTCTATTTGGCTTAGCCTCAAAACTAACCGCTTTAGGTTTATTAAGTAAGCCAGTTAACTCAATAATATTTTCAGCTTTGTCGGCATCAACCGTGATGTTAGCAAACAACTGTTGCTCGGCAACAATGGCAGCAACTTCCACTTTACGTGCTTCAGTTTGTACTGATAAAAGTAAAGGTGAAATCTCTGTACCCGGTTTAGTCGCGCGTTTAGTGTTATAGCCACTTTCGCCATAGGCTGGCTTTGGCGTTCTACGCCCTTTGAAAAAGTACTTATCAGACATGGTGGTGACCCATTAAATAGAATGATGATATTGGCGCAAGCTTATACAGCAAAAACGCAAAATGAGATATTAAAGTTTTAGTTTAGTACTAAATAACCTCAGCTCGGGATAATAAACGCTTACCAAACAGCCCTTTGTCTTGCTAACTGCGTTTCATTAACGTGCAATAGGCCAGCTATTGACGTGTTAATGCGCCTTGTTTTCAAAACAAACGACAAGTTTGCTACAAAATAAACTAAATCTGTTGAATTTAGCTTATTAAGCCCATCTCTTAACCAGAGTTGAGGTTAAATAATCGTTAAATAAAAAACCAGCGACGCATCGCTGGTTTTTGTAGCAATGTTATTACTTAATTAAGCTTCTATTTTAGCGAGCTCAATTTTCTGTTCATTGAGCTTGTCGATATCACGACTTAAGCCTGTTAGCTTTTCACGCTCTTTATCGATAACCGCAGGAGGGGCTTTAGCCACAAAACCTTCATTGGATAATTTGCCTTCAATACGGCTAATTTCCTGACCGAGTTTTTCAAGTTGCTTATCGATACGGGCGATTTCGGCACCGACATCGATTAAGCCAGCCATTGGAATTAATAACTCCATATTGCCGACTAACTGAGTGCTCGACATAGGCGCGGTTTCACCCTCTAGAAGAATCGTCATTGTTTCAAGTTTAGCCAAACTTGCAAAGAATGTTTGGTTAGCTTCAAGACGAATACGATCTTCATAGCTTACGCCACGCAGTAATGCATTAAGCGGCTTAGAAGGGGCGATATTTAATTCTGCACGAATATTACGTACAGCAACAATTACTTGCTTAACCCATTCAAGGTCAGCCATTGCCGTTGCATCAACTTGATCTGCTTGATACGTTGGGAACGGCGCTAGCATGATCGTGTCACCGGTTACGCCGGCAAGTGGTTTAACGCGCTGCCAAATCGTTTCGGTAATGTATGGCATAAAGGGATGCATTAGGCGCTGCATTTTTTCAAGCACATTAACCAAAGTGTGACGAGTGCCGCGCATTTGCGCTTCAGTGCCATTTTGCATCACAGGCTTAGTTAATTCTAAATACCAGTCACAGAATTGGTTCCAGGTGAACTCGTATAAAGTATTCGCGGCTAAGTCGAAACGGTAAGCTGCCATGTGATCTTCAACGGTTTTGACCGTTTGGTTAAATAAACCAATGATCCAACGATCGGCTAATGACAACTCCATAGCGCCTGGTTTGCCATCAACTAATAATTGACCGCAATCTAACGGCTCGCCCGCTTCATTGCTTTCAGGATCGGTTTGCACTTCAGTGTTCATTAACACGTAACGTGATGCGTTCCATAACTTGTTACAGAAACTGCGGTAACCATCAAGACGCTTCATGTCCCAATTGATGTCACGACCCGTTGAGGCCATGGCTGCTAAAGTAAAGCGCAGAGCATCTGTGCCGTGGGCTTCAATGCCTTCGCTAAACTCTTTGCGGGTACTCTTTTCAATTTTTGCCGCTAGTTGCGGCTGCATCATGTTGCCAGTACGCTTTTCAACTAAGGTTTCAAGCTCGATACCGTCGATCATGTCTAATGGGTCAAGCACGTTACCTTTTGATTTAGACATTTTATTGCCGACTTCATCACGGATAAGACCAGTAACGTAAACGGTTTTAAAAGGCACTTGTGGTTTGCCGTTTTCATCTTTGATGAAATGCATGGTCATCATGATCATGCGGGCAACCCAGAAGAAAATGATGTCAAAACCTGTGACCAACACATCCGTTGGGTGGAAGGTTTTTAAATCTTCTAAATTGTCAGGCCAACCTAAGGTTGAGAATGTCCATAAAGCCGAGCTAAACCAAGTGTCGAGTACGTCATCGTCTTGGCGCAGTACGGCAGAGTCGGCAAGTTTGTGCTTAGCACGCACTTCGGCTTCGTTACGGCCAACGTACACTTTACCGTTTTCATCATACCAAGCTGGGATACGGTGTCCCCACCACAACTGACGTGAAATACACCAATCGTTAATGTCGCGCATCCACGAGAAATACATGTTCTCGTATTGCTGCGGCACAAACTTAATTTCGCCAGTTTCAACTGCTTCAATGGCTGTTTTTGCCATTGACTGAACAGCCACATACCATTGGTCGGTCAGTAATGGCTCAATCACCACGCCTGAGCGATCGCCATAGGGTACTTTCAAGCCGTGTGGGTCGATTTTGCCAAGTAAACCTAACGTGTCAAATTCAGCCACGATAGCATCACGGGCCTTAAAACGGTCAAGACCCACGTAACGCTCTGGCAGCGCCATTTCGATGTCTTTGTTTGGGGTGCCATCGGTGTTAATCACTTCAACAAAAGCGCGAACTGCTGCATCTAAGGTGAAAATGTTGTACATAGGCAGGGCGTGACGCTTACCGACTTCATAGTCATTAAAGTCATGGGCTGGGGTGATTTTTACACAACCAGTACCAAATGCCATATCAACATAGTCGTCGGCCACAATCGGAATTAAACGATTAACAATTGGCAGGTGAATAAACTTACCGATCAATGATTGATAACGTTCATCATCTGGATGCACAGCCACTGCGCTGTCGCCTAACATGGTTTCAGGGCGTGTTGTTGCTACTTCTAAATAATCTTTACCATCGCTGGTTAATGCGCCTTCTGCTAATGGATAACGGAAGTGCCACATATGGCCTTGTTTTTCTTTGTTTTCCACTTCTAAGTCTGAAATAGCGGTATGAAGCTTTGGATCCCAGTTTACTAAACGTTTACCACGATAGATTAGTTCGTCATCATACAGGCGAACAAACACTTCTTGGACGGCTTTAGACAGGCCTTCATCCATAGTGAAACGTTCGCGGTCCCAATCAACCGATGCGCCCATACGGCGAAGTTGCTTGGTAATCGTGCCGCCAGACTGTTCTTTCCAGTCCCATACTTTATCGATAAATGCATCACGGCCTAAGTCGTGACGAGTTTTACCTTCTTCAGCTTCAAGTTTACGCTCAACCAGCATTTGGGTGGCAATACCGGCGTGGTCTGTACCCACTTGCCATAAGGTATTTTTACCTTTCATGCGTTGGTAGCGGGTCAGGGTATCCATAATAGTGTCTTGGAATGCATGACCCATGTGCAGGCTACCTGTCACATTAGGCGGTGGGATCATAATGCAGTAATTGCCTTGTGATTCATCACCGTGTGGCTTGAAGTAACCTTGCTCTTCCCAATTTTGGTAAAGCGTTTGTTCGATAGACTTAGGATCGTATGTTTTTTCCATGGGGGCGTTTTATCTCAATCTAAATTTAGTGTTTATTCGGCTAATGCTTGGGTAGTCACTTGGCACCCAAGCGTTTGATAATCACGATAGCGTTTTCTTGCTATGCTTTTTAGTGTGTCATCATTAGCCACAAAATCGATAATATGCGGTAAGTTTACAGCAAATTGGGGGGCTTGGTCTGCAAGATTAATCAGAACTTGACGACTTTTATTGGGTCCTAGGGTATCAAAACCAATTTCAACGGGAGAACCCGTCACAGGGCCTTCACCTTTCAAATTATGAGGCACAAAACTGCTTGGCTCAAATTGCCACAATAATTCATCAATTGCATAGGCTTGTTGTTTGTCTTGGCAATGAATATAAACTTGTTTTTGCTGTCTATAGTGTTGTTCGGCTAACCTACAAGCAGCCAAATAAAGCGCATCTAAAGCACTTGTTTGCTGGCTATTTTCTGGCATTAAATAAAACAATGCTTGAGTCATAATTCGATGCTGTTAGCAGAGGTTAAGATAGTGGTGAGTTTACACTAAAATGTTATTGAGGTTAATGGCTAAACGCTATGGTGTTAATAACAAAAAAGGTGAAGAATTGCTTCTTCACCTTTTCAATATTAACCGATATTAAAACCAACTTATTCGTTGATATCAATACCTGAACGATTAATCAAGAACTGAGTCAAAATCGGTACCGGACGACCTGTTGAGCCTTTATTTGCGCCGCTGTTCCAAGCTGTACCGGCCACATCTAAATGGGCCCAATTGTACTTCTTGGTAAAGCGCGATAAGAAACACGCAGCAGATATTGCGCCCGCTGGACGACCACCTAAGTTAGTCATATCAGCAAAAGGACTGTCTAGTAAGTCTTGATACTCATCCCAAAGCGGCATGCGCCATGCGCGGTCACCACTTTGCTCACCTGCATTTAACATTTCATGTGCAAGTGGGTTATGTGAGCTGAATAAACCTGAAGCGTGTTTGCCTAATGCAACAACACAGGCACCAGTAAGAGTGGCTGTATCGATCACTAATTCAGGGTCAAAACGTTCAACATAAGTTAATACATCACATAGCACTAAGCGACCTTCAGCATCGGTGTTTAACACTTCAACGGTTTGGCCTGACATTGTGGTGAGAATATCGCCTGGACGATATGCACTACCTGAAACCATGTTTTCACAGCCAGCGAGTACACCAATCACATTGATGGGCAACTTCATTTCACACAATGCTTTCATTGCACCAATAACACCTGCTGCGCCGCCCATGTCGTATTTCATTTCGTCCATAGCTTCGCCTGGCTTTAATGAAATACCACCTGAGTCAAAGGTTAAGCCTTTGCCAACAAGTACAATCGGTTTTTGAGTGCTATCTACCGCGCCGTGATATTCCATAATGGTCATTATAGATTCGTTGGCGCTGGCACGGCCTACCGCTAAGTATGAATTCATCCCTAACTTAGCCATTTGTTCTTCGCCAACAGTTGATACCTTTAATGTTTCATAGGTTTCAGCCATTTGACGGGCTTGGGATGCAAGGTAAGCTGGATTACAGATGTTAGGTGGCATATTTGCCACGTCACGACACAAATGCATACCAGCAGACACCGCCATTCCATGTTCTACAGCGCGCTCGCCTATGGTCAGTTCTTTGCGTGTCGGCACATTAAAGACCATTTTACGCAGTGGACGACGAGTCTCGCCTTTACGGGTTTTAAGCGCATCGAAGCTATATAAACTTGCTTGCGTGGTTTCTACCGCTTGACGTACTTTCCAGTAGGTATCACGGCCTTTAACGTGCAGCTCAGTTAAAAAGCATACTGCTTCCATTGAGCCTGTTTCGTTTAAGGTATTAATAGTTTTAGTGATAATTTGTTTGTATTGACGCTCATCTAACTCGCGCTCTTTGCCACAACCCACTAATAATACACGCTCACTCAACACGTTCGGGACATGGTGAAGTAATAACATTTGTCCTGGCTTACCTTCAAGGTCGCCACGACGAAGAAGGTTACTAATATAACCTTCACTAATTTTATCCAACTGCTCTGCAATGCCAGATAGACGGCGAGGTTCGTATACACCCACAACAATACATGCAGAACGTTGTTTTTCGGGGCTACCACTCTTTACGCTAAACTCCATGAGCACTCCTAGATTCTTAAAGACAAATTTTTATATTTATAAGATAATGTTCATATTAAGGCTTACAGGCCACAGATCAAATTTAAAGGTGGTAAGCGACTGGTATTTAGACAAAATAAGCGTTATAAAAATACGACTTAATTTGCCTGAACTCTAGCTGTGTTGCACCTTACGAGCTGGTCAGAAAACTATCAAAACTGCTAAAAGTAAACAGTTTACATGAAAGTGCCTCTGATTCCAGTAAAAAGATACGTTTAGCCCTTGGATCCTATTTGTGATTGTATTTAGATACTTGATTGGTGAAGTTTTAAAAGCACAATTAGCCGTACTGACAGTGCTGTTAACTATTTTTATTAGCCAACAATTTGTTCGTGTTTTAGGGGATGCCTCTGACGGCGAGTTCCCAGCTTCTTTGGTATTAACCCTCTTAGGGCTAAATCTGCCTCAATTAACCGTGTTAATTTTGCCGTTAAGTTTCTTTTTGGGAATATTGCTTGCCCATGGGCGAATGTATGCCGAAAATGAAATGGTAGTGTTACACGGTGTGGGTGTAAGTGAGTTATATGTCACCAGAGTCACAATGATTTTAGCCATAGTTAATATGATATTTACTGCTTATTTGGCTATTTATGTGTCCCCGTGGGCGGAAGAAAGGCAAAACCAAGTGCTTGAACAAGCTCAATCTGAGGCCGGGCTAGCAGCATTAACTCAAGGGCGTTTTCAAACCAGTCCTAATGGCCGTGCGGTACTCTTTGTTGAAACAATTAGTAAAGACAATCAATTAGGTAAGGTTTTTGTCGCTCAGTTACCGGAAGTTGGCGATGAGCAGGGGCTAACCAATATCGTTGTGGCACAGCAAGGTAAAGTGATTGAGGATGAGTTTGGTAGCCAGCAGTTAAAGCTTGAAAGTGGTTTACGCTATCAGGGCAGCCCCAATGCAATGAATTATCAAATCATTGAGTTTGGCGGCTATAAAATGGAAATAAAAGAGCAAGAGGTGGATGAGCGCAGCCGTAAGCTTTCTGCTATGCCCATTAATGAATTACTCGACACTCCTGGCCCAGAAGCCGTTGCTGAGTTCCAGTGGCGTTTGGCTATTCCGCTATCTATTCCGCTACTGACATTAATCGCAGTGCCTTTGGCAAGAGTCAATGTTCGTCAGGGCAAGTTCGCTAAAATGTTCCCCGCTATTTTACTGTATTTAGGTTATTTTGGGTTAATGGTGGCTGGACGTAAAGCGCTGCAAGATGAAGTTATTCCATTGTATTTAGGCATGTGGTGGATACATGGTTGCGCCCTTGTAATGGGTATATTGTTACTCAGCAAAGAAAGGCCGGCCAGTGTCAGATTTTTAAGCCTGTTTAAACGTAATAAGCAGGTGAGCGCATGAACATAATTGATTTATATATTTCACGGATAATTTTAACTACCTCAGCACTGTGTTTGTTAGTTTTAACAGGGCTGTCAGGGATTATTAAATGGGTTGATCAGCTTAGGCTTGTGGGCCGTGGTAGTTATAGCATGATGGATGCCGGTGTTTATGTGCTGTATTTAGTGCCGCGCGATATTGAAATGTTTTTCCCTATGGCGGTATTGCTTGGCGCACTCATTGGTATGGGAATGCTAGCGTCTAATTCTGAGCTTGTTGTTATGCAAGCATCAGGCATGTCGCGTTTACAAATCACTATGTCAGCGATGAAAACGGCTATTCCTTTGATGATAATGGTTATGGCTTTAGGCGAGTGGGGCGCGCCAGTGGCAGAGCAATCTGCTAAAGAGCTACAGGCAACGAAAATATCCGGCGGTAGTTTAATTAAATCAGATCGAGGTATTTGGGCCAAAGACGGTGATTTATTTGTCAATATCGGTGAAGTACAAGATATTAATAAGCTTAATAATATTACCTTATATAAGTTTGATGAACAGTCAAAATTAGTACAATTAACCCAGGCTAAACATGCTGATTTTAAACAAGATGAATGGCAGCTAACTGAAGTGACAACCACTCATTTGTCTGAGGACCGCATTGAGTTGGTTGAAACGCCAACAGAGCAATGGCGTTCAACCTTAACCCCTGACAAACTTGGGGTGGTATCGGTTAAACCCGAAGCGTTGTCTATTCAAGGGCTGCTGGGATATTTAGAGTATTTGGAAGTGAATCAACAAGACCCTAGCCGATATGAATTGGCGTTGTGGCGCAAGATAATGCAGCCCATAACCGTTGCAGTGATGATGCTGGTTGCCTTGTCATTTGTATTTGGTCCTTTGCGTACAGTGACCATGGGGGCTAGGGTATTACTCGGTGTGGTGGCGGGATTTAGTTTTTACATCAGTAATCAGATATTTGGTCCTATGAGTATGGTGTATGATCTTCCTGCTGTGGTCGGTGCTGTTACTCCAAGTATTTTATTTACCAGTTTGGCCTTTTACTATATCAGGAAGTAAATTACCCTCAGCTTATGATAACAAACTAAAAAGGTCACTTAATGTGGCCTTTTTAGTTTTTTGATTAGCTGAGTACAATCGAATAATATAGTGATTCAATTCATCTATGTCGCTTTATTTTCTCAGCATAAATTCAACTGCAGCTTCTGCATGGATCAGGGCGGTATCGTAAAGCGGTATAGATGTATCTGTTTGTTTAACCAGTAAGCCTATTTCTGTGCAGCCTAGAATAATTGCTTGCGCCCCTTGCTGTGCCAATTTATCGATAATATGCAGGTATGCCTTTCTAGACTCAGGCAATACTTTCCCTAAACACAATTCTTGATAAATAATGCGATGAATCGTTTCTCTGTCTTGTTGATCCGGGATGATAAGCTCAATGGGGAAGTGGTCGGTTAACCGTGTTTTATAGAAAGCTTGTTCCATAGTGAATTTAGTGCCCAATAAGCCCACTTTAGTTATCTTATCGTTCACTAATTTTTGACCAGTAGCATCACTAATATGCAACAGAGGGATATTAATACCAGCCTCAATTTGTGGGGCTACTTTGTGCATGGTATTGGTGCATACTACAATGGCATCGGCACCAATAAGTGATAATTTATGTGCTGCGTCAGCAAGGATTTCTCCAGCACTTTGCCAGTCACCCTGGGCTTGTAGGGCGGCAATTTCAGCAAAATCAACACTAAAAAGAATCACTTTTGCTGAATGTAATCCGCCTAAACTCTGCTTAATCGACTGATTAATCACTTGATAATAGCTTTGAGTGCTTTCCCAGCTCATGCCGCCAATTAACCCTATTGTTTTCATTTGATATGTCCTTATGGTCAGGTATCAGTATTAAGCCTAGTACAATGACAATTACAGTAGGTGTAAAACTAAAAACGCGCCGAAGCGCGTATTTAATAATACAGATAGAATTAGCACTATATCAGGATAGCGTTAAGCACCATGCCAGTTGCGCATTTGATTCGCTTCAACAGATAATATGACTATTTCAGACCGAGTCATTTTATCTTGTAAGGCTAATTTGTCGCTATTCAATAAAATAAATAGGTTGCCTAGTCCTAATATTGACCAAACAACACGGGCGCAAGCAGTAATAAAACTCAGGTTTTGGCCGTTAGGATGTTGCACTTTCAAACGCCAGGCTCTCATGCCAAGAGTTTGGCCGCCTTTACTCCAAAATAGTGCATAAAAGCCACCCACACATAAGGCCAACCATAGCTGGTAAATACCTTGATAAACAGGGGTGTTATTCAGTGTATCTGATATATGTTCATAGCCACCTAATGAAATTATTCCAGTGGTATATAAACCGTAGAAAACCCCAAAGCCTATGGCGCCAGCAATCATATATACCGCGACAGCAAGCAAGGCGTCATAAATCATTGCCCCTAAACGTCGTACAAAACTTGCACGGGGAAAATTGGCGTGTTCTGCATTTAACATATCAATTAGCCTTCTTATACTTCTTCTTCACGAACAAATTTAATGCTAGTAAAACCAAAGCGTGTAAATTCAGTTTGACGAAATTCTTTTTCCGCTTTAGCACCTTTTTTAGAGGTCAAAGCCACTTGTTGTTCCATCGCCAGAAAACGGGTTAAATCGATCCCTTCGGCTTCTGCCGCTGCTTCATAAAGGTCATGGTGTTTGTCATAACTAAACGCAATAGTTTTGGTTTTGCCTTTAAAGGTATAAATCACTTGGCGTGCCATTCACAATCCTCACGCGATCATATGTCGCTTCTAAAAATAAAATATACTGCACCGAGAATGCATAAACCTGCCCAAAGATAATCTAGCTTGAGTGGTTCTTTGAGATAGAACACCGCAAAGGGAACAAATAAGCTTAAAGTAATCACTTCTTGCAGAATCTTTAATTGTCCCACGTTCATTACGGTATAACCAATACGATTTGCCGGAACTTGTAATAAATATTCGAATAAGGCTATTCCCCAACTGACTAAGGCAGCAATTATCCAAGGTTTACTATTCATGGTTTTCAGATGACCATACCAAGCAAACGTCATAAAAATATTACTCAGACACAAAAGGCCTATTGTTGTTAACGTCGGATTCATCTAGTTATTGCCCTGAAAGAACATATAACAAGCATCGTCGCTATAACTGGCTAGTGACGTTAATAATGCAGGGTTAACATCATTAAAAGGTTTAAAGCCATAGCGCTGCCAAAACTCACTCGCCCCTTGAATAGCAACTAAACCGATGCCAGAAAAGCCTTGTTCAGCAGACGCGTGTATGGTGTGGTTAACGAGCTGTTTGGCTACACCTAACCCCTGTGCAGAGGGTGATACTGCCATGTCATGTATGTATAAGGATTGAGTGTCATGTGTTGCTGTTAATATGGTATTTAACTTGGGGGCATCGCCCTTTGGCCAAGGGTGGCAAAGTATATAAGCTACAATGTGATCATTATGCTCTAATACTAAGCAACTCAGTGGTGATAAATGCCATTTACTTTGCATGACTTCCAATGGCTCAGGATTTACGTCATGGTAACAGTTGGCTTGAATAGTCATAATGGCAGGCCAATCTTTGGGGGTAATTTGTCTTATCTTCATGATCACGCTTTCAACCAATAAATCAGCAATGAGTATATCTGTGATAACAACGGATGAGCAACTTTTGCAACCGCAGGAGATTTTATGTACCAAACATCTAACCGAGTGAAAATATTTAGCAGCCTTGTGCTTTTAATGCTACTGCCATTTAGCCAAATCAGCTATGCCACATCAGGATTAGCCGCTTTTAAACCCGGCACTGTAATTAAAGAGTTTGGTAAAATTGCAGAGGTTGATAGTCAATTAGTTATCCCACAAAATATGAAATTTAAAGTCGCATTTGACCTCGGTTCACCAGCAAACGCTGGTGAGGTGAATAGACAGATTGATACTTTGGCTCGATTTATCAATATGCATGTGGCCGTTGGCGTTAAACCTGAGGATATAGAGTTAGCTTTAGTTGTACATGGTAAAGCCGCGATGGATATGACCAACAATGCGATGTACCAGCAAACCCATAAAAATACGCCCAATGCGAATAAGCCATTAATTGCTGAACTGAGTAAATACCAAGTGAAATTTTATGTATGCGGCCAAACCGCGGCATATTATGGTATTGGTCAGGATGATTTATTGCCAAATGTTGAGATGGCATTATCTGCGTTAACGGCACATGCCGTATTAGCGCAGCAAGGATATAGCCTGAATCCTTTTTAGTGTTATTTGGCTAAGTTTATTCACTTAATATCGCGTGGAGGGTGTATTTGTCGGTGATCGTTTTAATTGTGCCATTGTCTTTTAAAATGGCGATAGCCGCATTGATCCTTGGCAATAAATCTTTATGCTCTTTTCTAAGACGCATAACTAATACACCATCTGAATGAACCGCTGCTAGTGTGATGGGAAGATTAAGTTGCTTACTCCAATATAAAGCAGGCAAATCACCTGATATAGCCGCGTTAATGCGTTTTTTGTGCAGTGCTTTGATCAGCTCTCGCTCAGAGGTAAAGTCGAATCGCGTAAAGAAGGCATCATCGTGGTACAAATAACCTCTCACTGTACCAATGACTTGACCTTTAATGCTGTCGATATTTTGCCATGCGACAGCATTTTCTTTCAGGGTAATGATATTTTCTTGAATGTTAATAATAGGATCAGAGGTAACAAATTTGTCTCCCATATCTTCATTTGGGAACCAGCTAGGGCTGACTAGATCAAAATCGAGTAGGCCGCTATCTAATGCTTGGTTTGTGCGCTTTGGCGGATAATTTTGTTTCTCACTATCTATTTTAGCCTGAATTAAAAGCTGAGGTACTAGTTCACCAAGAATTCCTGGATGTTCTGACTGATTAGGTACGTAATAAGGTACCCAGCTGCTAGAGCCGCTCACATTGTATTTCAACACTGTGTTAGCCATAGCCGGACTGGAAATGATTAAACAAAATGTTAATGACAAGGTACAAAGTAAAGGCTTCAAGAATTATCCTTTTTTGAAAACAACCCGTTAATAGATATATCAGCTTGAAGCAATTATTCAACCTTTTTTATTACAAAATGTGACTACTTTAACCTTGCAAGCAAACACAAGCTAAGATGTTGGTTTTGTGGGATGATTAGATAGGTTTTGTGGTGTTTAATTAAAGTGGTTTTTTTATTTGCCTGGCTAATTAATAGGCCATGCTGTAGTGCTATTGCTGCAAGCACATTTTCATCACCCCTGACATACAATGCAATTGGTTTTAACAACTCAGCGTCTTTGCGATGATTTTTCATCTGCTCAGCACAAACCACCACACTTGATTGGCCATCGCCGTCTAATTTTAATTTGCTTGATAATGGCGTGTCGGTCACGACTAACCAGCTTTTTTGGCTAAAATCGGCTAGCAATGCATCTAATGCCTCACCCAGTTTAGCGGTTTTAGCATCTTGATATTGTAGAACGATGCGTTCGAGTAGTTGCTTTAGCTGGGCGCCAGCACCTTGGCTTCTACCAAGACGGATCCATTGAGTTAAATCTTCAGCAACCAGTTTTGAAAAGCGTTTTGTTTTGAGAGAATCGACCATCCAACTGCATAAAAAGTGGCTTTCTTGTGCCGGAGTGCGAACACCCTTGTGTTGTTTATTCGATTCGGTTAAATCATGTATGCCAGTGACAGCCAAATTAAGTACTGCTGAGTTATAGGTTTCAGTCATGCTGTTTCAATGTTCCAGTGTAAATGCTATATCGTTAATACAGAGTGATCTTGTCGTTAATGTATAGTGTACTTGGACTTAAGCTATTCTGACATTTTTATATCTGATATTGGTCTGATAAATTGAGAATTTGTTCAATGGATAAAGGTTTGAAAAAATAGAAGCCTTGAATTACGTCAGCGCCCATTTTTTTTACCAATGCCAGCTGTTGTTCTGTTTCAATACCTTCTACGACCATATCTTTACCCAGTTTAATCCCCATATGAATAATGCCTTCTAAGACTATTTGTGCATTAATGTTACCGACTAAATGCGACACAAAAGCACGATCAATTTTAATCGTATGCAGTGGCAGGCGGAGTAAATAACCTAATGACGAATATCCAGCTCCAAAATCATCTAAACAAATAGTAAACCCATACTCTGCCAGTTTATCTAATTCTTTAATCGCGGAATCGGAATGGATTAAAGCATTTTCAGTGATTTCTAATTCAACTCGACTTAAGCTTATATTGGCTTGTTCAAAAATCGCATACAATTCATCAACAAAGGTTTCATGCTTCAGCGAGTTTGCTGATAGGTTAATCGAAATAGGGTGAGTTATTTGTGGGTAATCATTAAGCAACTGGCAGGCCGCTTTAGCAACATATAAGTCTACATCATAATATAAGCCTGACTTTTCCACTGCGGGAATAAATGCATTCGGTGGAATGGGACCTTTCAGTGGATGATTCCAGCGTAATAGTGCCTCATAACCAATAATATTTTCGTTGGTAGTATGCACTTTAGGTTGCAGCACTAAGAACAGTTCCTGCTGAGTAATAGCCTGGCGAAGATCGTTAAGCAGATTCATTCTTTTATGTGAATCTACTTCATAATGTTGATCAAATAGCTGACCGGAACCGCGACGATTTTCTTTGGCTACTTTAAGCGCTATTTCGGCATGACGTAATAATAACGCCGCATCAAATGTACGTTTACCATTATTATTAATCGTTTGGTACAGCCCCTCAAGTATCAACTCTTTGCTGAGCTGTGCTGCGCCAACCGTCATACCTAGCCTAATAGAGTGCTCATCAATGTTAAACGGAAAGGAGCTTCTTAGTGCTATGTCTTGTGGTTTAATTAGGCCATTGGGTAATAACAATGCAAACACGTCAGAATGTAACCGAGCAATTAGCACGTCCTCACCGTAAGAAGATATTAAATGGCTAGAAATACGTTTTAGGATTTTGTTACCAAACTCATATCCTAAACTTTCTATAATATTATGGAAGTAGTCTACATCCAGTAAATATAGACAAATATTGTCCCCATGCAGCTGATGAAAAGCTTTTGCGTGATCAATAAACCCTGCACGACTATATAATCCAGTCACTTCATCTAAGTATGCGGCTTTATTTAAATAGTTAAAAAATTTGGCATTTTCTAATCCTACTGCGACATTCATGCAAAAAACTTGCAGTAATTCTTGGTCGACATCTTTTAGTTTTTCAGCTTTTTCTGCCACAATCACACCTTCCCAAAGTGAAGGCGTTGATAAATAGAGGCAACTGAATTCATCGTTAAATAAATGGGATTTTTGTTCAAGTACCTGATAAACCGATTGAATAGCACGGTCTGTTTTATCAAGCTTAGTTAGCCCTTTACCAAACAAAGGTTGATATTTATGGCTGGCTGCAACCACAATATAATCATCGCTTTGGCTGCTGATAATGGCTGATGGACCATTTTGTGGTCGCTGAGAGACGCAAAAAATACTTTCGGCCTCAATGTCGAACAGTGCACCAATTTGATTCAACACTCCGCTAGAAAAATCGAAAACAGAACGTTCTTGCAGTAAATTTGAAGAGGCATCAATAACCGCACGCAAGCCTTGTCGACTTTTTTCTAATGCGGTGATTTGTCGATAACTGCGAATACCTGCCGCTAATACAGTAAATAGCTTTGCTCTAGTGAGTTCACTTTTAGTCTTATAAGCGTTTATTTCATAGTCAATAATGACTTTCTCTTCGGGGGCAAACCCCGGCTGCCCAGTGCGAAGAATGATTTGCAAGAACTTATTTTTAAGTTCTTGCCGAATACGCTTTACTAATTTTAAACCTGCGTCTTCGGTTTCCATCACTACATCGAGTAATACTAGCGCCATGTTAGGATGGTTTCTGATAAGTTCGTAACCTTCATCAGCACTAAAAGCGCTCACAAAAGTCAGCGGGCGACCGAGTATTTCTACCCGAGATAACGCTAATTTAGTGACTTCATGCATTGATGGTTCATCATCAATAATACCAATAATCCAAGGCTCAACATTTGCAGCTGAGGTGTTGGTTTTTTCCATGCCATTGGAGGGCGAATCACTGATTTTTAAAGATTTATCATTGATGATTTTCAAGAAAAAATCAGACATCACTCACTCTCCTTGTGTGGTAATTCCTTCGGCGCAACAATAGGTATCGTAATTGTAAACGTGGTTCCATTTCGACTATGCACACTAATATCACCGCCTAAAATAGTATTAACGATGTTATAAACAATGTTCATTCCAAGTCCTGACCCTCCCTGGCCTAATTTTGTGGTGAAGAAGGGATCAAATATTTTATCAATGTTAGCGATTGGAATACCGACACCGTTATCACTAAATTTAATTTTTACCTTATTGTTTTTTTCATGGGTCACTTTAACGTTAATCTCACCGGTATCGGCACCATTAAATCCATGCAAAATAGCATTATTAAATAAGTTAGTGATAACTTGCCCAAAAGGTCCTGGAAAACTATTCAACAGTATATCTGGCGGGCAATCAATACGGATATTGTAAGGCGAACGTTTTATTTGATGCTTTAAAGTATTAAACACTTCATCTAGCATTTCATCGAGTAAAAATTCACGCCGTTTTTCACTTGATTGATCTATGGCCACCTGCTTAAAGCTATGAATTAATTCTGCAGCCCTATCCAATGCTCGTTGCATAATACTTAGGCCTTCTAGGCTTTCCTGCTCAAAGACCTCTAAATCAGACAGGTTAAGTAGCCCAGTTTTTGCTTGATTAACAAATTCCCTTACACGTGAATCAAAGGTAGAACTGATGGTGACGGCTATACCTATTGGAGTATTTATCTCATGGGCTATCCCGGCGACAAGTGCACCAAGCGAAGCCATTTTTTCACTATTAATCAGTTTTTTTTGCGCTTGCGTCAAGTGTTCAATAGCTTGCTGAAGTTTGTCTCTTTCAAGCTCTAACTGTCGCTTATAAGCAGTTTTATTCTGTTGTAGTACATCAAGCTGGCGTAAATCATGTTGGAATTTGGCCACATTGGTAAACACATCTCCCAGTTCATCATCATTATGTTTAAATTGAATATTCCGCTCACCAAGACGTAATGCATCAACAGATTGAGCTAAATTGGCAATCGGCAAGTAGATAGTTTTTTTTGCATAAAAGCTTAATGAAATGAGCAGTATGATGGTTATGGCAGCGAAAATAGCCAATAGAATAATACTATTCATATTAGTATTTTTTAAGTCTTCTAACTGACGAATAACCTGGTTTGAAGTCGTTTTTATTAATACAGCCATTTGCTGTTCAATTTCTACGATTTGGTTACTTTTCATATTATGAAAAGCATCTGTAGCAGAAGCTAAAACCTGAGGGTTATAGAGTTGGAATAAACGATGCCCGTCATTGACTAGCTGTTGGAATAACTGTTTGATGTAAATAATGTCTTTTAATTCATCTTCATCTTGTTCTAATGGCTCCAATAATTGCAGCCATTGTAAAAAATTAGCTGCTTTATCATCAAACTCTTGTTTAGCATATTGATCATTTAATAGATATCTTGCAAATGCGCTCTGCATATCACCCGCTTCATCGACCATTTGCAAATAATATTGAATAGCGGGAATGTCATCATAGCGTAACTCATCTTCATCAGAGTTTTCTTGAGAACCTTTGATTTCATCATTGGCCCGCATGCGGATAATCTTTTCAAGTGGGGTCGCAGTATTAATCAATAAATCAGTCGCGATACTCTTTGCTTTATTTTCATCCGCGGGTCGGTAGGCATTAAATATCAGCGTTAAATATTGCTGGTTTAACGTATTGCTAAGGTGGTATATGCGATTAAATGTAGCGATTTGTTCTGTGGAGCTAAGTAAATTTTTTTCAGTAATTTGCTGTTGAATGTTTTGTAGTGCGTTAAAGTTTTGCTGATACTGTATTTTTTGATCTTCATACCCTAACAAATACAGTGCGGCATTGGTCTGCATTGCTTTTAGCGTAGTATTCATTGACTCAACAGCTAATTCTAACGGCAAGTCAGCGTCCAAAATAGCGTCACTGGTGATATGCATTTTTTGACTGGTGTAAGCAAAAATACTGGCAATAAGAATGACCAGTATTGTTATTGAGGCAAACACTTTATTCAGCCGGGTTAAAATAGATTTGCGAGCCATAATCACATTTCTTGTATATTTAATGACTTAAGTGTAGCAAAAGATAATTAAATGCGAATAAAAAAACAATCAAAAAAAGGGTATAAGCAGCATTGCTGTTATACCCAAAGTGGAGCGTGGAAGTGGGTGCTAAATAATGAGCTTATTCAACTAAACTGGCTGCCATTAAAATGAGTTCAGGCGCTGCACGGACTTTATAATTAGGGTTTGCATACATAAATTGAATCAAACCTGTTTTATCGCTTAGATAGATGGCAGGTACTGGTAACACTAAACGCGCTTCACCCGCAGGAGTTTTATGAAGAGTGTTCGATACGCCCAGTTTTGCGTGGTACAAGTTGGTGACTTTATCGCTGGTGTAAAACGCTAAGCCAAACGCCTGTGCAGCTGCCATTTTCTCATCTGACAGGAGCAAGTAGTTAAGTTTGTTTTTTGTCATTGAAGCTTGCAGTTTTTCAGGCGAGTCGGGTGATATTCCTACTAGCTGAATACCCATTTCAATTAACTTAGGCTCAATAGCTTGTAGCTGCCCCATTTGTACATTACAAAATGGACACCATCCACCGCGGTAGAAAAAGAACATGGTATTTTTTTGACTAACCAGCTCTTTTAAATTAATGGCTTTGCCTTCAACAGTTGTTAATGTGACATCAGGTATTTCATGGCCATTAAGCAGTGGGCTAATGCTGTTTTCATCTAACGCGATTGGTTTTGCTATAGCGGTTAAGCTGGCAACGGCCAGTGTTGCAGCGAGCACGAGTTTATTGATCATAAAGGTTCCTAAGTAGGTAAAATAGCATTCAGTTGACCAACTAGACCCGAGTATCTGCTAGTTTATTTCAGTAGATGTAAAATAAATATTAGGAGTAGTTAATGCGGCACACATTAAGAGAAACGATTATGGCTGTTTGCCTTAAAAAAATTGGCCAAAAAGGCACTAATGTCGGGTTATCTTTTTATGCATTCTTTGCCAATAAAAATGATAATCCTGAATTATTAATGGAAGCGGCGACCTGGTGGATCCAAACCCATCAACTAGATCATTTTGAAAAGGCGGTAAAGATTTTGGCTATGGTTCAGGCGGGTGAATAATTTAGCTGTGTTAAAAACTTTTTATCAGAGGTAGCTATGCAACAATCATTTACAGGTCAGAGTTTTACCGAACAAGAATTGATCACTATTGTGGTAGTTGACCAGCAACTGCAAGCGTATAACGCCAGAGATATTGTCGCATTTGCTGCAACCTATCATGATGATATCGAAATATTTACTTTGTCGGGCGGACGACAATACCAAGGTAAAGCAAAGTTAATTGAACAATACGGTGCTAAATTTGCCAGTTTAAAATACCTTTGTGCCACCTCTATAAAACGCATTGTCCAAGGACAGTATTTAGTTGATCACGAGTTGGCAGAGTCGGCTAGTGAAGATGTCAATTGCATTGATAGAAGTGTGAAAGTGATTGCGGCTTATGAAGTTGAAGCCGGACTGATTAGACGTGTGACATTTATGGGCTAATGATTTAACTTGTTAATTATGAATGCCTTTATTAATTCATTTATTGCGGTCACAAAAAAGCGCAGGTTAATTACCTACGCTTTGTGATATTAGGTGATGGCTCACCCGATGGTTGAATGGTTACTTAATCTTTTTATACTTTACAGCATCTTTAGATTGACCAACGGATACACGGCGGCCTTGCATGCTTTTTTCGGCAATCATTTGCGCGCTTGCACTATCATCACGTTGTTTACTTTTACCAAAACTGCGACGCTTTTGAATTTGTTTAAGTAGCAGTTCACGATTGCTAACTTCATAGCCAGGTACTGTAATACGGCGAATTTTTTGACCAATTAACTTTTCAATATCATTAAGTGTACGTTCTTCTTCGCGGCTAACAAACGAGATAGCTACCCCGGACTTACCCGCACGACCAGTACGACCAATACGATGCACATAATCTTCAGGCAAGAAAGGCAGGTCATAATTGACCACATACTGTAAGTCAGGAATATCTAAACCACGCGCAGCGACTTCTGTTGACACTAATACACGTATTTTACCTTCCATAAACTCACGTAAAGCACGACGACGTGTACCTTGAGATTTCTCTCCATGAACCACAGCGGTCGGAATACCATCAAGGTTTAACTCTTTCACTAATTGCTCGGTATCTGCTCGCGTCGCACTAAATACTAATACTTTATGCCAGTTTTTCGTGCCAATTAATTCAGACAATAATTCGCGTTTACGGCGCTGTTCAACCGGATAAACCACTTGGCTAATGGTATCCGCAGTACTATTTTGATCGTTAGCAGAAATAATGACAGGCTTGTTTAGCATGTCATTTGCTAGTTTTTTTACTGCGTTAGAGAAGGTTGCAGAAAACAGTAAATTCTGGCGATTCTTATTTACCGCTTGCAAGATTTTTTCAATATCAGCACTAAAGCCCATATCAAGCATACGGTCAGCTTCATCTAACACTAAAAAATCCACGTGAGATAAGCTTAAGTTACACGACAAAATGTGCTCGAGTAATCGACCTGGCGTGGCAACGATAACATCGGTGCCGCGCTTCAGTTTTGCAGCTTGGCTTTCCATCTTGACGCCACCATAAATGGTTAATACATTTATGTTCATGTGTTTACCGTAAGCGGCAACATTGTCGGCAACCTGTGCTGCTAATTCGCGTGTTGGGGTTAATATCAGCACGCGAGTATTAGAGGCTATCGCAGCTCTAGGCTTTTCCATCATTTTTTGCAAAATAGGTAAGGCGAATGCAGCTGTTTTACCTGTACCCGTTTGGGCACTGGCTAAGACGTCTGAACCACGGCGAATAGCGGGAATGGCTTGGCGCTGAACAGGTGTCATTGTCTGATAACCGCATTCAGCGATCGCGCGTAAAATTTCAGGTGCGAAGCTAAAAGATTCAAATTTCATGGTTTCAGTTCCTAATTAAGCATCAAGCCGACAGTTTATTCGGCGGGGTTTTACAATATTTGTATATTACAGCGTATGTTTTTGGATAAGTTACGCACAATTAATGCCTGATATTATCAGTAATGTTAGGCATGTTGGCGTATCAAACGTACGTGTTTTGACGGGCGCGGATTATAACAAACTTTTCGACAGAGTTTGTATAGTTCTTACACTTTATCCAATATAAACGGCGAACTGTTGATGATCGCCGTTTATACATTGTAGCAATAAGCGCTTAAATAGCCTCGGTAACTTTATTTAACCAAATTAAATCATCACCTTGCATAAGAGGTGTCAGTGTTTTGCGTACTTTGGCGTGATATTGATTAAACCAATTAATTTCACTTGTTGAGAGTAGTGATTTATCAATCAAACGTGCATCCATAGGAATAAGCGTGATGGCATCAAATTCATACATTTCACGCTCACTGCCTTTTAGTGCTTCACAGTGTTGCACTACCACTAAGTTTTCTATACGAATACCAAAGCCATTTGTACGGTAATAGCCCGGTTCATTGGATAACACCATTCCCGGTAATAACGCGA
This sequence comes from Shewanella sp. HL-SH8, assembly GCF_051165765.1. Classification (NCBI taxonomy): domain Bacteria; kingdom Pseudomonadati; phylum Pseudomonadota; class Gammaproteobacteria; order Alteromonadales; family Shewanellaceae; genus Shewanella; species Shewanella sp. HL-SH8. Next base: position 1,398,640 of record NZ_CP195039.1, read on the forward strand.
CGCCGTTGACGTTTTTGCCAATGCGTTGTGGGCCCTCATGAACACTTAGAAAGTGACCCACACCATGACCTGTACCGTGATCATAATCAAAACCATGTTGCCATAAATACTGGCGTGCAAATGCATCGAGTTGCACACCTGAAGTGCCTTTAGGAAAACGAGCCGTGTCTAAGGCGATATGGCCTTTTAATACTAAAGTGACCATTTTTCGCTGTTCATCGGTCACATTACCAATGGCTATTGTACGGGTGACATCTGTGGTGCCGTCTAAGTATTGTGCGCCAGAATCCACTAAGTAAATACTATTCATCTCCATAGTGCTTGGCGTGCCATTATTGTGGTTATAGTGGCACATAGCCGCGTTAGCACCCGTTGCCGAAATGGTATCGAAACTAGGCTCGCGATATTGTGGGTCTTGTAATCGATAGCTTTCTAATTGCTCAGCAAGAGCGGCTTCATCATGCATAATACCTTGTTCAACTTGACTGTCTAACCAGGCTAGAAAGCGTGACACGGCCACCCCATCACGAATATGGCAGGCTTTTATACCAGCAAGTTCTGCGGAATTTTTTTGTGCTTTAGGCAGAGCTACAGGATCCAGTCCGACAATTAATTTTGCGCCAGCCGCTTGAGCTTGAAGCTGTGAAAATGCGTTAGCTGAGTTAGGATCAGCTAATAATTTAACCCCAGTCAACGCAGCTAATGCTGTAACTAATTCAGCTTCATCTTTTACGGTGACACCTGTGCCCACATGCTCTGTAAAACCAGCTGGCACTTTAGCTAAGTCAGTGAACAAGGTCATGTCACCATTGGTCGCTAATAGGGCGCAGCCTAAAATAACCGGCAAGCGTGGCACATCGTTACCTCGAATATTCAGCAACCAACAAAATGAATCTAGTGCGGCGATTAATGCGACATCCGCACCTTGTTTTTTCACTAACGCGCCTATTTGTTGGCGTTTGTCTAAGCTATTGCGACCTGCACCTTCATGGCTGAACAAGGTAAAAGGTGACGTTGGCAGCTGAGGGCGATGATGCCAATGCACATCAATCGGATTTTGCTGCACATCGATTAATTCAATATCGGCTTTATTAAATTCAGACTTAGCATTTTGGTACCAGGCTAAGGTATGCAAACGGCTATCGATGCCGACTTTGCTGCCTGCACCAAGCGTGTCGATTAACCAGTCAATTTGTGGGTCGTCAGTTAAACTTAAATACTGAAACAGTGTGCCATCTACTTGCTGAGGCACTTGCACTGTATAACGGCCATCAGTAAAAATGGCTGCGGTGTCTTTTAGCACTATGGCCATGCCGGCAGATCCGGTAAAGCCTGTCGCCCAATGTAGTCGCTCATTTCTGGCTGGAACGTATTCACCTAAATATTCATCTGCGCGAGGAATAATAAAAGCATCAATATTTTCGATAATAAGCTGCTGGCGAATGGCGCTAACACGCTCTGCAATAACAGATGATTGAGACATAAAAAGGCGACTCCAAAAAAAGGGTTGGCGAGTGAGGAACGTGGCCTGATTATCTCAAGCTCGGATGATAAGTTGCAAGTGAACTGTACTTTAACTTGACCTAGTCAATTGTAACTTTATATTGTATACAATTTCAACGCGCGTTATCGGCTATTCTTTTTGCTGAAGCAATCAAGCATAACCCACTAATTTGGAGTTTTACATGACAATCGGTATCGGTGGCGTTAGTCCACAGCAAGCCCTTGAAGGCTTAAAAAATATGACTCAGGATGTTGAGCCAATAGCCTTAGCTGAATTTGAAGCGCGTATCACCAAAGCGCAGCAATTGATGCAGCAACAAGGCATCGATGCGGTTTATCTTAATGCTGGTACCAACCTTTATTACTTTACCGGTATGCGCTGGTTTGCCAGTGAGCGAATGGTGGGCGCTATTTTACCCGCTAAAGGTGAGGTGCAGTATATTGCTCCTGCGTTTGAACTTGATACCATCAAAGGCTATATGCTGGTTGACGGGACTGTGAATACTTGGCACGAAGATGAAAGTCCATATGTGTTGCTCGTTGGCACTCTAGTAGCAATGGGAATAGAGGCCAGTCATGCCAAACTCGCTATTGATGAGTCGACTTCCTATTTTATCAGTAATGGTATTGCGAAAGCCGCACCACAGTTAACTTTAGTTGATGCTAAATCAGTTACTGCGGGTTGTCGTATGATTAAGTCTCCGGCCGAGTTAGCGCTTATTCAACAAGCCATGAACATGACGATTGAAGTGCACAAAGCCGCCGCGAGTATGTTATATGAAGGTATTACCACAGACGAAGTGAGCGCCTTTATTGATAGCGCGCATCGTAAAGTGGGAGCCAAGCGCGGGTCATATTTTTGTATTGTGTTATTTGGTGAAGATACCGCTTACCCGCACGGGGTTAAGTCGCCTAAAGCGCTAGACAAAAATGATACTGTGCTGATTGATACCGGTTGCCAATTAGAAGGTTATAACTCAGATATCACGCGCACTTATGTGTATGGTGAGCCAAGCAAGCGCCAACGTGAATTATGGCAATTGGAACAACAAGCGCAGTTAGCGGCGTTTAATATCGCTAAAATTGATTTACCCTGTGGTGATGTGGATACTGCGGCGAGACAAATATTAGAGCAAGCAGGTTTTGGACCGGGTTATGCCGTTCCAGGTCTACCGCATCGCACTGGTCATGGGATTGGTTTAGATATTCATGAATGGCCATATTTAGTTAAAAGCGATCGCACACCATTAGTTGAAGGCATGTGTTTTAGTAACGAGCCTATGCTATGTGTGCCGGGTGAGTTTGGCGTGCGTCATGAAGACCATTTTTATATGACAACAGCAGGGGCAAAGTGGTTTACCCTGCCAGCAAAATCAATAGATGATCCTTTTTATCTTGGGTAAAGATTAGCTTAAACATGTTTTTTGAGTTCATTAGCTTTGTAAGCATCATCGAATAACCTTAACAGCGCTTGCGTATAGCTTGTATGTAGGTATACGCAAGCGCTATTGAGTTAACGGATTAATTACGTCTGATAAAAGACTCAATATAAGCCGGTGTGCGGGCGTTTAAAATAGGATCGTTCGAAGGCGCAATACCTTTTGGCAATAATAGCGGGTTAAAAATCCCTTTAGCACAATCCAAGGTAGCGTTAGCACTGTCATTACTGCCATTGATAATCACTTGGCCGACCAGCAGTCGTTGACGTGATTGTGGCCATACAATGGTTGGGTCATTAATTTTATCTTCTGCTTCTGCAAGTTGAATAAATAAGTCCCATTTTGCCGGTTTATTTTCAACGCGATTTTTTAACTCGTCCTGTAAAAAATCATCACTCAGCTTAGCCAGCTGTGTTGTTGATGCGCCAATTACCCCTTCAACTGGTTCGAAAATCCAACGACCTGGAATTGATTGGCCATCTTTTGATGTAAATAGAAAACTATTAACCCCAAAATAGCGATTATTAGCATAGCTTGCGGTTGGGGTAAGTTGCTTTACATAATCAAAAAAAGCTTTAGCGTGAGGTTTATTATCAATAAGCCATTGCTTACCTTCCGGTCCCTGTTTGACTTTGGTTTGGAAGGTAAAAAAATCATCTAGATTACTGGCGAAAAACACTTCAGCATTAGAGGTGACAAAGTTTAAGCTTTCTTTATCACCATCAATTTTAAGTGACATAAAGCGCCCCGCAGTTTTATCTGTAGCATGGGCGTTAGTGCCACCTAAGGAGAAGCGTGCAATGATGTCTATTTCAGCTTGATTTAAAAATGGAATAGTTAAAGTGTCATTGATTGCTGGGTTAGGCTTAAACACTCCTGAGGTACAAAATCCCTTTGCATGGTTACGTAACTTCACTTTTTTACCCGCATCACGACTTACCGTATCAGGCGTACCATTTACAGCATCTACCAGTTCAGCAATGGTTTTTTCTGAGGCTGTTGCTGGTGAGGTAATTAACGGAAGAGAAATAATTAAGCTGGCTTTAATCAGTAGGGGGATTTTATTCAGTAACATTGAGGACCTCGATAAGTTTGTGTTGCTCATGACAATAAATAAGTGCTTTAAACCTAAGCGGAAAAAGCGAGTTTTGTGAACCTAAGGTTCAGATAAATACTAAAGACAGGATAAAGGAGCGATTTCTTTCACCTATTGGGTGAAATATTATTTTAGATAACCACTATAGCTGTATTTACAATGTTAATGCTCAAATGCAGTGCCATAGTGAGGTGAAACAGCTTAATTATTTGAGTTGAGTTTATCAGAACAAAAACGCCTCAAAAAATGAGGCGTTCAGGTAAAGTAACAAAGTGAACTAAATTAATTTATTTCAAATAACTCAACATCAAAAATCAACACTGACCCGCCAACAATTTTGCCGCTAGTACGATTGCCATAAGCCAATTGACTTGGAATATAAAAACGGAATTTATCACCAATTGTCATTAGCTGAACGCCTTCGGTCCAACCTTTAATGACCTGATTCAGTGGAAAGGCAATTGTTTGTCCGCGCTCAACTGAGCTGTCGAAAACCGTACCATCAATCAAGGTGCCATGGTAATGCACTGTTACATTGCTTTTGGCGGTTGGGTGTTCGGTGTTGTCACTTTTAGTGATCACTTCATACTGTAAGCCTGATAAAGTTTGTATTACGCCCTCGCGCTTGGCATTTTCAGCTAAAAAGGTACTGCCTTTAGCAATGTTTTCTTTAGCGGCTTTTTGGTTAGTCATTTGGTTGAAAAAGTAAAAAATAACTAAAGCGATTACGGCTACGGCAATGATCATGCGCATGAAAAATTCTCTTTATTATCAATAATGGAAAGTATTGTTATAGTGTAACCTAGTTTATATTGAGGTCACAATGAAGGCTTTTTGCGCCAAGTTAAATAAACCCAATGACATTAAATAATGTATAGCAGGTACAAGTAACTGATGCCGATAGTGAGCAAAATATTAGCAATAATCGACAACCAAAATCGATATTTGAAAGCATTCTTTTGAGTTTTATGACGAAAGTGCTGTTGGGCTATTATTGCCGCAGGCCAGCCACCGAGTAGGGCATAAATGTATAAGGTTTTTTCACTTATTCGACTGCGTTGATTTAATGAAGAGGATTGCTGTTGATTATGTGTGGCAATACGTTTGTCGTACCAGGTGATAATAAAACTCAGTAGATTTAAGCCCATAAACGCGCCAATAACCCATGGCGATAGGGCATAAAAACTATATCCCACAGCCAATAACGCTATCCATATTCCTAGCATGATAACGGCAAATATCATCATTTTAAAAACTCCGCATAAATTTCTAATTGAATTTCATCGCCCACAATGGGGATGTAACTGCTCATACCAAAGTCGGAGCGCTTAATTGTGCCTATCGCACTAAAACCTAGGGTGTATTTTCCTGTCATCCAGTTATCGGCGCCACCATGAAAAGTAGCGTTAAATGTAACCGGTTTAGTCACACCGTGTAGGGTTAACAGGCCATGGAACTCAAACTGATTGTTGATGTTAGAATCGGTATTTATTACATCAATAGGGGTGACTTTTTTGCTTTTAAAATAAGCTTGTGGAAACTGTTCACTATCAAACCAGCTGCTATTTTGCAGTGTTTTTTCAAGTTTCTGATTATTAATATCTAATGAATCAATTTGCACTGTAGCTTCTAATTGTGCAGCTGGCATGTTGTTAGGATCAAAACTCAGTCGGGCATCAAATTGATTAAAACGTCCCACATAGGTAGACAGACCTAAGTGCTGAATTTTAAACAGTAGCGCAGCATGATTGGGGTCTAAAGTGTATTCACCCGCTTGTAACTCAGTTAACTGAGGTGTTACCGCTGGGGTGACCCAGCTAATACATCCTGAAAGCCCTATTAGGCTTACGCTAATCAATATCATACGAATATACTGAAAATAATGGGTTAAATGCTTCAAAATTACTCCTAAGTCTTTTGCTTATCTGGGGGCATTACGCGATGTGTTGAAGCGACATTATTGACAGCGCCGAGTTAATTTCGTCATTAAATACTCTAGCGGCCCCTGGGAGAAAAAACGTAAATACACAGCGGCTAAAAATAGTTGTAATAGACCTAATACTATGGCTAGAAGCATGTAGTCGATACGATCAAACTCCATTTGCCATTGTGGCATCCAATGTCGTAATAGCAATACGCCTAAAAGAGATTGTAGAATATAAAAACTTAACGACAGTCGGCCAATATTTTGTAATAGGGTTAATTTTAACGGATTGTTTTGACAAACTTTTACAATGATATGCCAGTAAATTAGTGCTGTTGGAATGGCGCCAAGCATCATAAATATACCAGAAACCTCTTTTAGCACAGCAGAGTCTGACAGGCTTAATAGACTGTCAATGCTAGCAAAAGCGATGCCTATACAGGCAAATAGCCCCAGTTGCTTATGGCTGAATCCGCGCTCAAAATAACCTTGCTTCATTAAGGTTATCCCTATTAGCATTAAACTTGCGCCGTACCAGAGAATCGAAATGGGAATAATCAGTAACATATAACCGATCATGTAAGCTTGCATCACGACTTGGTCCGCATAGCTGCCAGTCCATAGCGCGAGTTGTTCAATAAAATAGTCTGAACCACGATAGAATTGTTCATCTTCAAGGGTAATCGAAATAAGTGCTATGACCGCCATGGCAATCAACATGAATTTCGCCGACTTGGCTAATAATTGTTTTGGCCCAAGGGTGAAGTATCGACACACCACTAAGCCACATAAACCATAGCTTAGTAAAATATCACCGGAAAATAAAAATACCCCGTGAATAGTCCCGAGTCCGATTAATAAGTAAAGTCGGCGTGTTATGCGATTTTTACCGTGCTCACTTTCGTCACCATCACTTTTATTACCAAGGCTAGTCGTTTTTTGATATTGCAACCATAGGCCTGCGCCAAACAACATCGAAAACAAGCTGATAAAGCGGCCTTCTAATAAAAAGTTACTAACAATCTCTATCGTTAAATCGGATGCTATTTCTGGTAGATGTGGGGCATAACCGTAAAAGTTATTCGCCATAAAATAGATGTTGAGGAACAAAATACCTAGTAAGGCAAAACCCCTTATGGCATCTAAATTGGCGATCCGCCCGTATGTTAGAAGAGTTTGGTGTCGGGAAATGCCATTATCATTTGAAGGTGCTAAAGCTTGGTCGATTTTACGGTTTATAAGCATGTATCATCCATAATTGATGATAAAACCATTATTAAAGTGTAATGGTTTTATCATTCTAAAGATTTAGTCCATTGGTGAACTTAGCTTATACTTTCTGCGGCTTTTCTGAAATCCATAATTTAATATGGCCTTGAACAACCACCACACCATTAGTGTCGTAAGCTTTTACATCGACTAACATATCGCCAACTTGCCATTGCTCAGGTTGTACTTCTGCCACACATAAAATGTCAGTGCCCGCTTTGGCGGTATACTCTACCGACATACCTTTAGGGATCCAGCGTAAGTGTTTAGGGATAGAGGCTTCAGCCATAGTGCCCATTGCCATTTCCATACCGTTACAAATCGCGATAACGTGAACCGTACCAATATGGTTTTGGACACTTTTACGTTTTTTGATCAAACACTCACATCTATGTTCTTTTAACGATGTAATGTGCGGATGGATGGTACCGAAATACGGTGCCATACGGGACACCATTTTAGAAAATAGAGCGTGACCAAAAGGGTAGCTGGTTACCTTTTGATATAATGCCATGACTTTGTTAGGTTTGTTGTTATTCATAATCCATTTCGGGTGATTATTTGTCTGGTCGGATGAGATTAGCATTAATGTTCATACTCTGCTAGTAGTTTGCCTCATCGCAAGTGGGTATAATCGCCAGCAATATTATTCAGTTTAGATCATGGGTTAGGGTTAATTTTGAAGTTATTTATAACGTATTTAAAAGGCATGGCAATGGGCGCTGCTGATGTCGTTCCTGGTGTTTCAGGCGGAACCATAGCCTTTATCACAGGTATTTTAGACCCTTTGCTTGATGGCATTAGGAAAATTAACCCTACATTATTTGGAATTGTGCGCCAACAGGGGCTTAAAGCAGCCTTTTTACATATCAATGGCCCATTTTTGGTGTGTGTGTTTGGTGGTATTTTGACCAGTATTTTTGCCTTTGCAAAGTTAATCTCATGGTTAATTGTGGCTCATCCTATTCCGGTTTGGTCATTCTTTTTTGGGCTGATATTGTTTTCTGTTTTTCATATGCTTAAACAAGTTAGTCAGTTTAATCTACAGCGGATAGCGTTATTTGCGCTGGGTGTGTTGTTTGCCTGGGGGATTACGGTATTAAATCCTGTTGCGATAGAAGCGAGCTATATCAACTTCTTTTTTGCTGGCGCTATTGCGATTTGTGCAATGATTTTACCGGGCATCTCAGGTAGTTTTATTTTGCTTCTTATCGGCATCTATCCTGCGGTATTAGCAGCAGTAAAAGGGTTTGATATTGCTTATTTAGCCTGTTTTGCCATGGGATGTGTGCTAGGTCTGTTAAGCTTCAGTCATGTGCTTTCTGCTTTACTGCGCAAGTTTCATGATGCCACTTTGATGTTTCTTATCGGACTCATGTTAGGTACATTAGGTAAAATTTGGCCCTGGAAAGAGGTGGTTACTTGGCGAGAAAATTCTAGCGGACAACAAGTACCGTTACTTGAGCAAAACCTCACTCCATTTGATTTCCAAGCTATAACAGGCGAAGCTCATCAGTTAGGGCCTAGCGATTGTCGCTGCTTTATTTGGCATTGGATTAGTATGGTCGCTAGAGTTTTTTGGTGCCAAACATACTAAAGGTTAACGCTATAAAATGCTATGTATGCAGTAAATGTAGCGCTAGTATTGATATAAACTTAATTAAACAGGACCTTAGTTCTGTTTTTTTTTGTTAAAAATGAACTACTTTTAACTAAGATTCGTAAAAGCTGCTAAATTACACAGCACTACTTTTATTTTAACCGCCACAGGAGTGCGTTCTCATGGATAAATCAGAGACCTTTATGCCAGAAAAAATTCAAATTGGTATCAGCAGTTGTTTGCTCGGTAATGAAGTTCGATTCGACGGTGGCCATAAAAATTCTTATTACTGCGCAAAAGAAATTGAACCCTTTTTTGAATACACCAGCATTTGTCCTGAAATGGCGATTGGTATGGGTGCACCAAGAAAAAGTATTCGCCAAGTACTTGATGGCGATCTTCTGTATATTCAAAGTGCAGACGGTAGCCTTGATGTCACTGCTAAATTAACTGAGTTTAGTCAAAATAAAGTGGCTGAGTTAGGTTACTTAGGTGGATATGTCTTATGTGCTAAGTCACCGACTTGCGGTATGGAGCGTGTTTTAGAGTATAAAATTGGCACCAATAACAGCACTAAAAGTGGCGTAGGGGTGTTTGCTAAAGCATTAATGGATAAATACCCATTGCTGCCTGTTGAAGAAGAAGGCCGTTTAAATGACATGATCATTCGCGAAAACTTCTTTACCCGCGTATATGCCTATGATGATTGGCGTAAAATGTTAGCCTCGGGCTTAACAAAGCATAAGTTAATTCAGTTTCATTCCCGTTACAAATATCTGCTTATGGCTCACAGCCCTAAATGGTACCGTGAGTTAGGCCCTGTCTTAGCCGATATTAAAGATTTAGAACAAACCGCTGATACCTATTTTACTGGTTTTATGACCGCTTTAAAGGTCAAGGCTACCCGTAAAAATCACACCAGCACCTTGCAACATATTCAGGGTTATTTTAAAAAGCATTTAAATGCGCGCCAAAAAGAAGAGTTAACTGAATCTATAATGAAATATCGTGAGGGTTTATTGCCTTTACTGGTACCTATTACGTTAATTAATCACTATTTGAAAGAGTTTGAAGTGCCTTATATTGCGGAGCAAATCTATCTAAATCCGCATCCTGAAACGTTAAAGCTACGTTATGCCTATTAAGACATTCACTTTTAACGAGATGACAAACAAGTAAGGTAGCCAATGCCATTAGCAGTAAACAGTCTTGTGTGGTTTAGACAAGATTTACGTATTCATGATCATTCTGCACTGAGTCAAGCGTGTGAGTTTGCCCTACAGCAAAATTCACACGTTAAGGCTGTGTACTTTGTCACACCTGCCCAGTGGGCTGAACATGATGTCGCCGCCATTCAAATAGACTTTATTGAACGACATGTTAACTTGCTTAGGCAAAGTTTAGCCAGTATTGGTATTGCTTTAGATGTTGTTCATTTGAGCTGTTTTGACGATATATTGCCATGGTTACAACAATATTGTGCCGAGCATCAAATTGGTAAAATATTTGCTGCTAATGAACCTGAATATAATGAACGTCAGCGCGATATAAAATTAATCGCAGCGGGTATTCCTTTAGCATTAATTGAGCAGGATTGTTTGCTTACAGCCGGAACCGTAACGACTCTGTCTGGCACCATGTATAAGGTTTTTACCCCATTTTCAAAAGCGTGGAAAAAAATAGCCGCGGGTAAGTTAATTAAACCTCTGCCAGCAGCAATTTTTAATGCGCCTATTGGCACATCAGATGCCATCAAGTTCAATATTCAATCGCATTACCCCAATCCTGTTAGTAGTCAGCAGTGGGCCGCAGGAGAAGATAGTGCAAGAGAGTTGTTGCAGCAGTTTATTGCGCAAGATATTAGCGATTACCAACAAAAGCGCGACTTTCCTGCCATAGAGGGAACCAGTCGTTTATCGCCTTATTTAGCCATTGGCGTGATTAGCGCTCGGCAATGTATTACGGCGATTTTGTTTCATTATCCTGATGCACTGATAAATGATGCAAGCCCTGCAAAAACCTGGCTTAACGAACTTATTTGGCGTGAGTTTTATCGCCATTTGCTGGTGGCATTTCCTAAATTATCTCGCGGCCAAAACTTCAACGATTTAGGTAAACACATACAATGGCGTAACGATAAGACCGAGTTTGATGCTTGGTGCAAAGGGCAAACAGGTTATCCCATTGTTGATGCGGCAATGCGTCAGTTAAATCAAACTGGTTGGATGCATAATCGATTACGCATGGTCGTTGCCAGCTTTCTAACTAAGCATTTATTAATTGATTGGCGCTGGGGCGAGCAGTATTTCAGGCAGCAATTAATAGACGGTGATTTGGCCGCTAACAATGGTGGCTGGCAATGGTCTGCTGGCACAGGTTGTGATGCACAACCCTATTTTAGGGTGTTTAATCCTATGACCCAAAGCAGTAAATTTGACCCCGATGCTAGCTTTATAAAACAGTTTGTGCCCGAAATTGCTGGTTGGAGTTTGAAACACATACACGAGCCACACCTTAAAGCACAGCAGGCCAATTTGATGGCAGATTTGTTTTCTGATCGCGCAAAGCAAGATAAGGTTTATCCTATGCCCATTGTTGAACATAGTTCTGCCAGAAAACGGGCAATTGAAGTGTTAGCAGCACTAAAGCGAGGTTAGTTGAAACGAGGGTAGTTGATACGAGGATAGTTGATACGAGGGTAGTTGAGCTCGGGGATAATTGAAGCGCAGATAAATGCAAATGTATGGCATCACGTTTACCTTAAATTAAACGTCGGCATAGTTTAGGCTATGCCGATTTTTTTATCTAAAAATAAGCTTGTCACCTCTAACTACTCAGTTCAATCCCATTAAAGTCATACTTAAGCTTAAATATCCCAAAGATTATTAGGAGATTAGCGATGCAAGTTTTCTTGTGATGGCAGCGTATGCGTGATGATTCGTCTGATACTAAAGAAAACATTTTACTGAAGCTAAATTATTGTATCTAACTGGGCTAAATCAGTAATCGTTTGGGTGGGCGATACTCCCCAGGGATCAAATATCATTTGTGGTGAACGTTTCACCCAAGCGGTTTTAAAGCCAGATGCCGCCGCGCCAAGAATATCAAAAGAATTACTGGATATAAGCCAAACGTCATTCTGCATTGAGTTTGTGGTTTGAATGAAATATTCATACACCGCAGGATTAGGCTTAAAGGTCATAATTGCTTCACAGCTCACAATACCTTCAAAATACGCTAAAATATTTGCGTTTTTCAATAGCGACTCGACCGCAGAGTATTCACCATTAGAGAACGCAAACAGGCTAATGCCTTTTTCTTTTAGGGTTTGTAAAGCTGGCGCGACGTCATCAAAAGCTGGCAAAGTCAGATAGCTTTCTAACAGTTGGCATTTTTGACTGTTAGTGAGCGGGATCGTATGAAACTGGCAAGTGTATTCCAGTGCATCTCGAGTGCAAATCGAGAACTCTTTATATTGCTGCATTAAACCGCGTCTAAAAGAATACTCAAGTTGCTTATCTCGCCATGTTTGGCTAAATGCATAAGCTTGTTTAATTACCGACTCAGTTTCGCGCTCTAATGTTTTTTGTTTGAACATTTTGATCAATAAAGCCACTACACCATGAGTGTCGATCAAAGTCCCATAGACATCAAATGCGAGTGTTTTTGTCATTTTGAATATCCCTGGTTCAATGTTTGTCACCCACAACTTCTATGTGAGTGGTCTTTATTTTTAAGTATATTTTCACAACGTTAATTAAACTGTTGTTGAAGCGTGGTGTACTAACACTGGTTCAGTGAGCATTTCTGGACGGCTATGCACTAGAATTGATTGAGCGCGTTAACTAAATAAAGTTCATATTAACATTATCTGCGTTATCGGGTACACAGTCGTCATAGCAATCTATCTAATTATTCATTTGTTATTCATCGCTAATTTTACCGTATTGAATGAGTGGTTAAATCACTTATCTAAATAACAGGCTTATCTATTCAGATCACCAACCAGATCACACTTTTAAAGGCTTTATGGTAATGAGTCGCTATTGTTATTGAACAAACACGTTAATGAGCATAAAATTCATTTAAAGATTTATATTTTATACATGTTATGTTTTGCACACACCTTAAGGCGACAATAAATGTTAAATATTGATGACCCAGCAGACACTGATAACACTCCTGCAATTTGGCGTTTAGGTTTTAGGCCATTTTTTTTAGGTGGTGCTGTGGTCGCTGCCTTATATATTCCAATCTGGCTGATGGGTTGGTTTACACCGCAGTACAGCTTATTTAATGGTGAGTTTTGGGCCAATGTTGTGCCTTTATGGTGGCATCCACATGAGATGTTATTTGGCTTTGCTATGGCAATTGTGTGTGGTTTTTTATTAACCGCAGCACAAGCCTGGACCAACCAACCTACGATGAAAGGAGGTGTGCTGGCACTCACATTTGGTTGTTGGTTGGCAGCAAGATTACTCTTGTTATTGCCATTCAATATTCCACTTTGGCTGCCAGCATTGTTTGACAGCTTGTTTTTAGGGATCAGCGCAGCAACTTTATGGCGTTGTATTTATACTGCTAAACAATGGCGTAATATCGGCTTCCCTATTATGTTGGTTGTAGCATTAGTGGTTAATCTGGTTACCTATTATGCTTTATACGAGCGTAACTTTTCTCTATCGACTCAACTTTGGCAGGCAATGATTTGGTGGCTTGCGATGGTAATAACTATTGTTGGCGGTCGAGTTATTCCTTTTTTTACCGCAATGAAATTACAACATTCAAAGCCAGATCCCATTCAAGCACTTGAGATAACGTTATTACTCGTGATGGGATTGTTATTCGTTCAATCTGTGTTCCATTTATTCCCCCGTGAAATTGAACAGGGCATTTTACTCAGTGCAGGCATATTGCAATTGGTAAGAGTGTCTCGCTGGAAAGGGCATAAAACATTTAAAGAGCCTATGTTGTGGTCTTTACATGTTTCATATTGGGCATTGCCGGCAACTTTGTTGGCTATGGCATGGCAAATTAATAATGAGTTTGCGTATCGCACTTTATTGCATCTATTTGCGGTTGGCGGTATTGCATCATTATGTTTGTCGATGATATCTCGAGTGTCACTAGGGCACACTAGTCGCAATATTTATCAAGGTCCAAATATGGTGCTTGCCTTTATTGGCATTCCTTTAGCAGCAATTTTTCGTGCGGTAATGCCATTGTGGCTCCCTCAATATAGTTCGACTTGGTTATGGTTGGCGGGAGCATGTTGGTTTATTAGTTTTGGGATGTTTGTTTGGCATTATGCCCCGATTCTTACCAAGCCTAGATTAGACGGACGTCCAGGTTAATATCACAAATGAAAGAGTGAATTATGTCATTTAAGATTGTTAATAAAAAAGGTACCAAAATCGCGATAACTACTTTAATAACGGTTTTATTTAGCTTAACAGCCTTGGCTGATATCAGTGTTGACGAGCAGAATAAAACTCGATTTCCTAGTCAATATCAAACTTGGTTAGCCACATCTGAGCAAACAGAAAAACAAGATATGTTGGCTACTTATCCGGCCAATATTATTCTTTGGGCCGGTTCATCTTTTGCTAAAGAATATAATAGCCCCCGTGGGCACCAGTTTGCGGTAGCGGATGTAGCGCATATATTACGCACTGGTGTGTCAGTAGAAGAAGGCCAGAAAGGGCTTTCAGCCAGTTGCTGGACTTGTAAAACACCCGACGCCCCCAGATTAATGGAAGAGATGGGTATTGAAGGTTTTTCTGGCGCTAATTTTACTGATTTAGGTACTGAGATAAAGTCAGTCGTTTATTGCAGTGACTGTCATGAGGATGGAAGCGCTAACTTGGCATTGCCAAGGCCACACGCGCAGGATGCGATGGCTAAAATTAAACTGCCTTTTGATAAGCAAAATACCAGTATGAAAGGTGCTCAGGTGTGTGGCCAATGTCATGTCACTTACTACTTTCAGCCTGAGCGTAGTAATAAGGTTAATATTCCGTGGATTTTCGGTAGCACCGCCGATGACATTGAAAAATATTATGACACACGCCGCTTCTATGAATGGATCCACCCCATTTCAAAAACGCCTATGCTCAAAGCACGCCATCCTGAGTTTGAACATTGGAGCCGAAGTAAACATGCTGAAGCAGGGGTGACATGTATAACCTGCCATATGCCACCGACAATCGATGATAAAGGCAATGATTTTACCGATCATAAAGTAGGTAATGCCCTGAATAATTTTGATCATACCTGTAAAACTTGTCACAGTAGCCAGAAAGCCATCACACAAACCCTGTTAAAAAATAAACAACTGATTAATGCCAAGGCACGTGAAGTTGAAGGCTTGCTAGTGAAAGCCCATTTTGAGGCAAAAGCTGCGTGGGATGCGGGAGCTACGTGGGATCTAATGAATGATCCTATAATGAATATTCGTCATGGCCAGTGGCGCTGGGACTTTGCCATGGCATCCCATGGTTTGTATGCTCACAACCCTGAAGAGGGGAATGCATTGCTTGATAAGGCGATTGAACAAGTCACTTTATCCCGCACGTTATTAGCAGTAGTGTTACAAAAATTTGGCATTAATAAAGTGGATTACCCTGATATTAGCACCAAAGAAAAAGCCCATGCCGCTATCGGATTTAATAAAGATGAGGCGCAAAAAGCCAAAGATAGTTTTATCAAACAACAAGTGGATAAACATTGGCAACCGGTCGCTCTTCATGGATATGAGTAGTTACTTCGCTAATTCTATATATACTGAGTTTGACTATAAAAGCGCTTAAGGAGACTTAAGTGCTTTTTTACTGATCTATTATCCACTCCCAAACGTAACATTCACTGTCTAAATCATCTCTTTACTGCAACTTTTTTTACAGTAATTCCCCGCTAACTGATTGTCACTAAAGTCATTGTGCTTTTATTCAGTAGGCTTTATGGTAAGTATGTTAGTTATACAAACGGAGTGTTATATGTCAGAAGCGTCCACAGTGACTGAATTGCCAGTGTCGGCTACTCAGTCACCTGCGATTATTAAGCACTTTATTGAGCTTTATCAGGTGTTGAATAAAAATAATTTGCAACGCTTATCTGAAATTTATGCAGCCGAAATACAATTTCAAGACCCTTTGCATCAAGTTAATGGATTAAAGCAACTCACCAAGTACTTTGCTAATTTATACGAAAATGTAAGCCATATACATTTTGACATAACCCATATAATAGTCAGTGATTGCCAGCAGCAAGCATCTTTGTTTTGGACTATGAGCTATGCTCACCCTAAACTGAATAAAGGGCAAACCATTAAAGTGGATGGTATGAGTCTATTAAAATTTAACGACACTATTTTTTATCATAGAGATTACTTTGATGCTGGTCAGATGCTCTATCAGCATGTGCCAATGCTTGGCGGTGTTATTCGCATATTAAACAATAGAATGGGGTAATAATATGAGCCATCATCAATCCTCATCATCAGCGGTTCTGATAACTGGAGCAACATCGGGCATTGGTTTAGCAAGTGCTAAGTTTTACGCAGCTAAAGGTTTCCATGTCATCGCATGTGGTAGAAATGAAACCGTATTAGCGGGCTTAAATGTGGGTCATTTTTTAACATTTGATATTACACAACCTGAACAAGTTAATCAGGCAGGTATTGCGCTGAAACAGTACCTGGCAGATAAGCAGCTTCAGCTTACCCAAGTTATCTTAAATGCTGGAACCTGTGAGTATATTGACGATGTTATTGAGTTTGATGCCATGCTTTTTAGTCGAGTCATAACTACCAATCTGATTGCGGTTGGACATTGCATTAGCGCATTTTTACCTCAGCTCACAAAAGGCGGCCAATTAGGATTAATGAGCTCCAGTGCAACTTATTTACCTTTTCCAAGGGCAGAGGCATACGGTGCTTCTAAAGCCGCAATAAGTTATTTAGGCCGCAGTTTAAGGTTAGATTTGGCGGCTAAACCCAGTGTTGATATTGGAGTAAGTGTAATTTGTCCTGGTTTTGTTGACACACCGCTTACCGCCAAAAATGATTTTGCTATGCCGATGCAAATCAGTAGCGAGCAAGCAGCAGAACGGATTTTTAAGGGGATGGCACAGCGCAAGTTCGAAATCCATTTTCCTAAGCGGTTTACCTTTATACTCAAGTGTTTATCTTTGCTTCCTGAGAAAGCACTTATCAAGTTACTTGCAGATAAAGCCGTTAAATAAAAATCACTTTTGAATACATACCCAAATTAACAGTAAAGCGTCAAGTTTGTACATATAGGAATAAGAATGAAAAAAATTGCGGTGATAGGAACCGGCATATCGGGTTTAACCTGTGCACATTTACTCAGCAGTAAGCACAAGGTAACTGTTTTTGAAGCCAATGATTATATTGGCGGACACACAGCTACGGTTGATGTCGAGGTAGACAAAAAGAGCTACGCTATTGACACTGGTTTTATTGTTTTTAATGATCGCACCTACCCAAGATTTGAAAAGTTAATGGCAAAGCTTGGGGTTGAGTCATTACCGACACAGATGAGCTTTAGTGTACACAATGCTTTCACTGGGCTTGAATACAATGGTCATACCCTATGGAGTATGTTTGCCCAAAGACGTAACATTTTCAAAGCTGATTTTTATCGTTTTCTCGCTGAAATAGTACGTTTTAATAACGATTGCAAAGCCATTTATGAGTCAGATACCTATCCTGTAATGAGTTTAGGTGAATATCTCGATAAACATAATTTTAGCCCATTTTTCTGTGAACATTATATTCTACCAATGGGTGCAGCCATTTGGTCTGCCAGTATTAATGATATGCGCGCCTTTGCGTTACGATTTTTTATTCGTTTCTTCCAGCACCATGGCTTGCTTAATATCAGTGACCGTCCGCAATGGTCGGTATTGAAAGGTGGTTCGCGTAGCTATATTCCTAAGCTTATTGAACCTTTTAAGAATAATATTTTGTTAAATAGCCCAGTAACGGCTGTTTGTCGAAATGATGAAGGCGTAAAAGTTCAAGTATTGAATGGCGAGTGGCTGCAATTTGATGACGTTATATTGGCGTGTCACAGCGACCAGGCATTAGCTATGCTCAGTGATGCAAGCAAAGATGAGCATGAAGTGTTGTCTGCCATGGAATACCAAAATAATGAAGTGGTGCTACATACTGATATTACTTTGCTACCCAAACGTAAAGCGGCTTGGGCAAGTTGGAACTATCGTTTAGACGGTGATGATAAAGTGCCTATGGGCGACAGACCCGCCAGTGTTACCTACAATATGAATATTTTACAATGTTTGCCCAAGGGAGCACCGACTTTTTGTGTGACCTTGAATCAAACTGGCTTGATTGATGAAAGTAAAATATTGCGTAAATTTAATTACGCTCACCCAGTTTTCAATGAAGCCAGTATGCAAGCGCAATCAAAGCGTGAGCTTATATCAGGTAAACGACATACTTACTTTGCGGGTGCCTATTGGTATAACGGTTTCCATGAGGATGGCGTGAGAAGCGCAGTTGATGTGTGTAATCAATTTGAGATCAGTTTATGACCGCAATGATAACTGACGATATGGCGTTAAACAGTGGCATTTACTATGGCAATATCAGCCATAGACGCCATGTGCCAAAACGCCATAGCTTTGGTTATAACATAGCTATGATGGCATTAGATTTAGACGAGTTACCAACATTGGTGAACACCAGTAAGTTGTTTGCTGAAAAAAATGCATTACTCACCTTTAAAGCCGATGATTATCTTAAAAGCCTTGGTCAACAATTTGGTGAGGACTTTATCTCAGGTTTAAACATTGACAAGCTCAGTGCAATAGAGGCATTAAAGCAGCGTACATTGGTCACAACACAAAAGCTAGGTGCTCAACAAAGCTGTAACCGAGTGGTGTTTTGTGGCCAAATTCGTCATTTTGGCTTTTACTTCAGTCCAGTTAATTTTTTCTTTTGTTATCAAGATGAGACTCCACTATATATGCTGGCTGAAGTCAGCAACACCCCGTGGAATGAACGTCATTGCTATCTAATTGATTTAGTGAACACCACTCACACTGATAAAGTTTTCCATGTGTCACCTTTTATGACCTTAGATATGCACTATTTATGGCGTATTTTACCGCCGCAGAAACGCCTTAAAGTGACCATCGAGAATCGTAATAGTGCTAATGAAAAGCTATTTGATGCCACAATAGCCTTAAAAAGAATGTCATTTACTGCGCCAAATATTAAGCGCTTTATGTTGGGGTACCCAGCCATGACAGCTAAAATTGTCTTGGGTATTTATTGGCAAGCTTTAAAACTATTTATTAAACGGATTCCTTTTGTGGGCAAGCAAACCAAACAAGTGCCCACATAAAAACAATCAGCAGTTCAAGTAAACCAAATGTGTACTCAGTACGTATTAGCCCTTAATATTATAAATTTGAAGCTAATTTTTTAATTAGAATGGAGTGCCAGCATGGATAATGCCGCAACCGGTACAAGTATTGCTCAAGCGAGTTTATCAGACAGTTTGGCTAAAAAGATTTTATTACGAGCACTGGCTCATCTAGCTGAAGGGCAATTAACGATTGTTGATGCGTCACAATCGCATGTATTTGGTCATCCAGAAAGCGACATTCACGCTACCATGCAAGTGTTACACCCAGGTTTTTATCGTCAGGTAGTATTTGGTGGCTCAATTGGTGCAGGTGAAGCTTATATTCAAGGTCATTGGTCTAGCCCTGATTTAACGAAAGTAGTGCAAATTTTTGCCAGAAATTTAGCCTTGCTTGATAATATTGAACGTTACTTCTCTTGGTTAAGTAATGGCCTAAACCGGGTTAAGCATATATTTAATCGAAATTCGCAAGCCGGTTCAAAACGCAATATCTTAGCCCATTATGATTTGGGTAATGATATGTATCAGCAGTTTTTAGACCCAGAAATGATGTATTCCAGCGCAATTTATCCAGCAAATGATGCCAGTCTAGCTGAGGCGCAATTGCACAAGCTAGATACCATATGTCAGCGTTTAGATTTAAAACCAGGGCAAACCTTATTAGAGGTAGGCACTGGATGGGGCGCACTGGCAATTTACGCAGCTAAGCATTATGGCGTGTTAGTGACCACAACAACGATTTCAGATGCGCAATATGATTACGCTTTATCTCGGGTAAAAAGTGAAGGCTTATTAGACAAGGTCACCTTGTTAAAACAGGACTATCGTGAACTCACCGGGGTGTATGATCGCGTGGTGTCAATTGAAATGATTGAAGCTGTGGGGCATGAGTATTTACCGGGCTTTTTTGAAAAGCTACAGCATATGCTTAAACCTGAAGGGCGTTTATTAATTCAAGCCATTACCATTGCCGATCAGCGCTACAATAGCTATCGCAAAAGTGTTGATTTTATCCAGCGTTATATTTTCCCTGGTGGCTGTTTACCCTCGATAAGTGAAATGTCCCGTCATATAGCCAATAAAACCGACATGGTTATTTGGTCATTAGATGACATCGGCCTTGATTATGCGCGTACCCTAAAACATTGGCATGATAATTTTGATATGGCCAAAAGTACCATTACCAAACTTGGATACGGTGATGATTTTATTAGAATGTGGAAGTTTTACTTAAGCTACTGTGAAGGTGGTTTCTTAGAGCGCGCCACCAGTACAGTACATTTAACCGCGGTAAGACCTGGCTATCGAAAAAGCTAATATTTTTGTTGTTAGCTAACTTGTTCAGATTACGTATTATATAAATGAGGGTGTCATGAAAAAATCTGTTTCATCCTCTTCACGGCTCAGTTTAGCTGACCCCGTTGTAGCTAATAAAACAACGGCTTTTAAAAAAATACTGCTGAACGCAGTTAGCTTTCAAGCGATATGGTGGCTGGGAGTTTTATATCAAAACCAGTTCATCTTAGTATCATTGATGCTGATTGGATTACATTTTCTATTATCAGATCAAAAACGCGTCGATGTACTTATACTACTAGTTATTACAGCACTTGGCGCAGCTGTCGATGTTGGGTTAACTTATTCTGGTGTATTTGTTTTTGCATCAACGCCATGGTGGTTATTACTGCTTTGGGGATATTTTTCACTGACATTAAATGTAAGCTTAGGTTTTGCACATAAATTCAACCTGCCTGTTCAAGTTATTATTGGTGGTGTCTCTGGCTGTTTAAGTTACCTTGCTGGGGCAAAGTTTGATGCCGTAATATTGCCTTTGGGGATGACACATTCAGCTATTATTCTTGCGGTGATCTGGTCAGTACTATTTCCCGTATCACTTCATATAGCGGCGCGGTTATCACGATAACTGTGCTATGTACGCGTACAGAGTAGGTAAATATGTCAAGTATAAGTAAGCTTGCAAATTTTGTATTGATACTGAGCGCAGCGAATATGGTTTATGCTGAAGATGTCAATAATGTTACAGATTTGGCAGTTAAGGCATTAGGCGACGCTAACATTAGTCAGGCTAGTTTAAGTCACACGGCGGCATCAGATTTAATTCAAACCACTCAATTGCTTAAATCACAATCTGCTGACAAACAGTTTATTTTGCCGCCTCTTGTCCAAGTTGGCGAGGCTGATTTAGATGTTTTGTGGTTTGATGTTTACTTAGCCAAACTATACTCAGTTGATGGCACTTATCAGCCCCAGCAATTTCCAATTAAATTAGCCATTCAATATCACCGCGATATAAGTGCAGCAGAACTCATTGAGGCAACTACTGAGCAGTGGCAAGCTAATGGGTTAACAGAGTCTGAGATTAACCGTATAAAAAAGCATTTAACCCTTTCCTGGCCTGATGTTAAAAAGAACGACACACTTAGCTTTATTATCCACAATGATAAACAAGCCGAGTTTCTGTTTAATGATAAGTCTTTCTATCAGCTAGAGGATGCTGAGTTTAGTGCCGCTTTTATTGGTATTTGGTTGTCTGAAACCACAACTGAGCCTGAATTACGTCAACAATTAATTGGAGCAACTCAATGATTAACCTTTCATTTTTGAATACATTTTGGGGTAAAGCTCAATCATCTGTTAAAGCCTTAGCCGTTATTACTGTTTGTTTTAGCCTGTTTTCTTGTTCGTCCGCTTCAATTGAAGATTATGCAGGTACAACACCTGAGTTGAATTTGGTTGATTTTTTTGACGGTGAATTAACCGCTTCAGGCATAGTGCAAGACTTTTCCGGTAAAGTAACACGAAAGTTCACTGTGACAATGGAGGGGAGTTGGCAAGATAGTCCACAAGGCAAGCAAGGTGAGCTTAAAGAATGGTTCATTTATGATGACGGTGAAAAGCAAACACGGATTTGGTATTTAACCGACTTAGGTAACGGGCAATTCGAAGGACGTGCAGATGATATTTTAGGTGTGGCTACGGGCGAAGCCAATGGCAGCGCACTTAGATGGCGCTATGATATGAAGCTCATGGTGGATGGTAGTGAATATCAAGTTGAATTTGATGATTGGATGTTCTTAGTGGATAAAAATACCATTATTAACAAAAGCGATATCATTAAGTTTGGTATTACAGTCGGCACAGTCACATTAGTGATTCAAAAGCAGTAACTATAATTATTGAAGCTATTGATTTTGTTACAACACTGACACAGAGTGTCACTTTTCTAAACTCAGTGCCACTTTCCTAAAATAGTGAATTTTAATCATTTAGACAACAATGTCTGCTTATTCACTATTCTAGGTTGTGTCATCTGCTTAGCCTTTTAACTTACTGTTATCAACCTGTTTGCGGTCATAGTATTCAAAGGGAAAGACATTGCGAATTTGCTGGGTGAGATCATCACCTATGTTGGCAGAGACATGCAGTCTTACTTGATTATCTCTTTCTGCTCTTATTGTACAGGTCAGCTTATGTTCTTTGGCAAAGGAGCGGCATTCTCGCTCAAACTTCTCTGGAATTTTACCTTTATGTCGATTTAATCGACCTTGCTTAAAGTGCATTTCAAATAGTGTTAACCCTTTCTTGCCTGAAAAAATCAGCTTGTAGGCAATGAAAAAAAACACACCAATAAATAAAATCTTTAATAACGTTTCTACCATATCGTGCGTCCTTTAATCTTTGTTATTTATATATTAAAGATACGCCCGATTTGTTTCGGTGCAATCTTTTTTTATCAAAACGTGAGTCGTAGCAAAATTATTCCATCGGGTGAGTCGTATGGTTGAAAAAAACTCATGTTACAGTTTAGTTACGGTTGATGTATTTTTAGTCTACACTATGTAATGCAACTTATTAGTGGCAGATGTAAGTTGAATTCAAACTAGTTAAATGGATTGTTATTTTATTAAGGATAATGTCATGTCGATATCAAATGCTAAGCGTTGGAACGAGTTATGTGAATTGCAAATTACTATAATGGGTAATCTTGCTAATCGGTTCCCTGAACGCCGTGAAAACCTCGAGTCAGTAGCGAGTGGCTGGAAAAGTATTCAACAACAGTTACAACAAAATAAAACCCCTGTGTTATGAGTTGTACTGTGTGGGTATTGCATTAAGTCGATGCTTACATCGACTTTTTTATTGATTTTAATGGTCAACCACATCAAGAGGTAATCATGAAATACTTGCCTGACTAAGCTCCTGGTAAGTGATATATAGCCAAATACCCAAAAAGCACAGCATCATCAGTAGTGCGACAATACGAATTGCTTGGGCGTATTCGGTAACATAAGTGAAGTAACGTTGCTGAATCGCATTTGTCAAAAAAGTCCCCACTAAGGAAAACACACACAAATACATAGCAGCATATTGAGTTGAGCTTGAGCCATTAATTTTTTCATAGAGCAATAGTAGTGCAACTGAAGTCAATACTATTATGCGA
This sequence comes from Shewanella sp. HL-SH8, assembly GCF_051165765.1. NCBI lineage: Bacteria > Pseudomonadati > Pseudomonadota > Gammaproteobacteria > Alteromonadales > Shewanellaceae > Shewanella > Shewanella sp. HL-SH8. The sequence continues at coordinate 1,422,348 of NZ_CP195039.1, forward strand.
AAACGACGCTCCGCTTTATTTGATAAATTCCATCTAGGCAGTCCCATTGCCATCGCTCCTTGTATTAAAGTCCATTTACATCAGTACACAACCCATCAAGTTATTAAGTCGCTAACGCTAAGTTAGCCTTACTGATATATAGTTATAGTAATATTTGGTCATTTTTTCAACTACAAGGTTTGTCTAGAATATAACGACTGAAAACGCCAAGTTGTGGGGTGGAAAGTGAGAAACAATCAAATGCCGTTGAAAGATGCGCAGTCACAGCCAAATCCTAATATTTCATTCTAAAGGTTTACTGAAAAGCACAGCAGTAAGCGGTTTTGTTTATTGTTTAGATTGTTTCTCTGATTTTTACTGTTTTCTATTTAATTACAGTTGGTATATCTATTCGCGCATTGTGTGTTTTATTGAGTATTAGTGGATATTGTTGTCATTAATATTAGCAAAGCGGCATAAATTTTTTCACTTCCCCTTGTAAATGAAATTTGCGCCCCTATATAAAGTGTTAAGAAAGATTTGGGCGATATATAAGTCAAGGCTATTAAGTTAATAGATACTTGAAAACCGTTTGGCTTACCCCCATATCCATACCAGACAACAAATTTACTGACGAATAACGTCAATTTTCGGAGGACCTCATGGGCAAAATTATTGGTATCGACTTAGGCACAACAAATTCATGTGTGGCAGTCCTTGATGGCGGCAAAGCACGCGTACTTGAAAACGCAGAAGGCGATCGTACAACACCTTCTATCGTTGCTTATACCGATGATGAAACAATTGTAGGCTCGCCTGCAAAACGCCAAGCAGTGACTAACCCTGCTAATACTTTCTTTGCTATTAAGCGTTTAATCGGCCGTCGTTTTAAAGATGACGAAGTTCAACGCGATGTTGACATCATGCCTTTCAAGATTATCGCAGCAGATAATGGCGATGCATGGGTTGAGCAACGTGGTAAAAAAATGGCTCCACCACAGGTTTCTGCAGAAATCTTGAAAAAGATGAAAAAGACAGCAGAAGACTTTTTAGGTGAAGAAGTGACTGAAGCTGTTATTACTGTTCCTGCTTACTTTAACGATTCACAACGTCAAGCGACTAAAGATGCTGGCCGTATAGCGGGTCTTGATGTTAAACGTATTATCAACGAGCCAACAGCGGCTGCATTAGCTTACGGTATTGATAAGAAGCAAGGCGACAACGTTGTTGCAGTATACGATTTAGGTGGTGGTACTTTTGATATCTCTATCATTGAAATCGACAGCAACGATGGCGATCAAACTTTCGAAGTACTTGCTACCAATGGTGACACTCACTTAGGTGGTGAAGACTTTGACAACCGTTTAATTAATTACCTTGCGGATGAGTTTAAGAAAGATCAGGGCTTAGATCTACGTAAAGATCCATTAGCAATGCAACGTCTTAAAGAAGCTGCTGAAAAAGCGAAAATCGAATTATCTAGCACGAATACAACAGAAGTTAACTTACCTTACATCACAGCAGATGCAACAGGTCCTAAGCATTTAGTGGTTAAAATCACTCGTGCTAAGTTAGAGTCATTAGTTGAAGACTTAATCCAACGTACTTTAGAACCACTAAAAGTTGCTTTAGCTGATGCTGATTTATCAATATCAGACATCAACGAAGTTATCTTAGTGGGTGGTCAAACTCGTATGCCTAAAGTGCAAGAAGCGGTTACAAACTTCTTCGGCAAAGAGCCACGTAAAGACGTTAACCCAGATGAAGCTGTTGCTGTAGGCGCTGCAATTCAAGCAGGTGTTCTTTCTGGTGAAGTGAAAGACGTACTACTACTTGACGTAACACCGTTATCATTTGGTATTGAAACCATGGGTAGCGTAATGACTAAGCTTATCGAGAAGAACACCACTATCCCGACTAAAGCAAGCCAAACGTTCTCAACCGCTGATGACAACCAAAGTGCAGTGACAATTCACGTACTTCAAGGTGAGCGTAAGCAAGCTAGCTACAACAAGTCTTTAGGTCAATTTAACCTAGACGGTATTGGCGCTGCACCACGTGGTCAACCACAAATTGAAGTGGCATTTGATATTGATGCTGACGGTATCTTAAAAGTATCTGCTACTGACAAGAAAACCGGTAAAGCACAAAACATCACCATTAAAGCGAACTCTGGTCTAACTGATGAAGAAGTTGAGCAAATGGTACGTGATGCAGAAGCTCACGCTGATGAAGATGCCAAGTTTGAAGAATTAGTACAAGCACGCAACCAAGCTGATGGTTTAGTGCATTCAACTAAGAAACAAGTGACTGAAGCGGGTGATGATTTACCTGCGGAAGATAAAGAGAAAATTGAAGCAGCAATCGCTGATGTTGATGCAGCAGTGAAAAGCAACGATAAAGAAGCGATTGATAAATCAACACAAGCGCTTATCGAAGCTTCAGCTAAGTTAATGGAAATTGCACAAGCTAAGGCGCAAGCACAAGGCGGAGCAGACCAAGCAACTGATGCTGGTAAACAAGACCCTGCTGATGATGTTGTTGACGCTGAGTTTGAAGAAGTGAAAGACGACAAAAAATAACTAGTCACTTTTGATAGCGAAAGCAACTAGTTAGTATAAAGCGGGCGTTGAGGCTTACCTCTAACGCCCGTTTGCACAATCATACTTAATCAATTTTAAGCAAACCTTCGAGAAGCAAAACACTATGTCAAAGCGTGATTTTTACGAGGTTCTTGGTGTCAGTCGTGATGTCAGTGAACGTGAAATTAAAAAAGCCTACAAGCGTTTAGCGATGAAATTTCACCCTGATCGCAATCCAGGCGATAAAGCGGCAGAAGCAAGCTTTAAAGAAGTTAAAGAAGCCTACGAAATTTTAACCGATAGCGACAAAAAAGCCGCTTATGATCAATTTGGTCATGCTGGTGTTGACCCTAATCGCGGCGGCGGTCATGGTGGACAAGGTGACTTTGGCGATATTTTCGGTGATGTATTTGGCGATATCTTTGGCGGAGGTCGTCGTGGTGGCGGTCAGCGCCAAGCGGCGCGCGGTAGTGACTTACGTTACAACTTAGAATTATCACTTGAAGAAGCGGTACGTGGCTTAACCAAAGAACTGCGCATTCCAACATTAGCCGCTTGTGACTTATGTGATGGCAGCGGAGCAAAAGCTGGTACTAAGGCAACCACATGTGGCACTTGTCATGGTCAAGGCCAGGTGCAAATGCGCCAAGGCTTCTTTGCCGTTCAACAGGCCTGTCCAACGTGTCAAGGTCGAGGTAAAATCATCAAAGACCCTTGTAGCAAGTGTCATGGTGAAGGCCGTGTTGAAAAGAGCAAAACATTGTCGGTTAAGATCCCTGCAGGTGTTGATACTGGTGACAGAATTCGCTTAACCGGTGAGGGTGAAGCGGGCGAGTTTGGTGCTCCTCCGGGTGATTTATATGTTCAGGTCAGTGTACGTGAACACAATATTTTCACTCGAGATGCAAATAACCTCTACTGTGAAGTGCCTATTTCATTCAGCAAAGCTGCCTTAGGCGGTGAGATTGAAGTGCCAACACTTGACGGTAAAGTCAGCCTTAAAATTCCTACCGAAACCCAAACTGGCCGCATGTTCCGTTTACGCGGTAAAGGGGTTAAGTCGGTACGTAGCCATGCAGTAGGTGATTTACTGTGTAAAGTGGTGATGGAAACACCGGTTAACTTAAACGATAAGCAAAAAGAGTTATTGCGTGAGTTTGAGGCAACCTTAACAGGCGAGTCAAAAAAACATAGCCCTAAAGCTGAAGGTTTCTTTGATGGTGTGAAAAAGTTCTTCCAAGACTTGAACAGCTAATCGTTATTATGGAGCCCTATTAAGGTAGGTTAGATAAATAGGGTTCTAAGTTAAAGGCTGTTTACTTTGGGTAAACAGCCTTTTTTTATTGAAACTCAATATGCGTATTGAGTTTGTTGTTAGCGCGTTATCATTACGACGAATGTTAACTTTAGCCACAGAAAATTAGGCGATACCGCATGGGTTTTTCATTATTTACGCTCAATCCTAAACTCGTTAAATCATTACCTTCCTTGGTGATTGAACCTAGTGCAATACAAAAACAGGCTATTCCCGCTATTTTGAGCGGTAAAGATGTACTGGCATTGGCGCAAACGGGCAGTGGTAAAACCTATGCTTTTGGTTTACCCATATTGCATCGTATTGCGGCATTACAAAGTGGCACATCAAAGTTAGGTCAGCAAACACCCAATATATTAGCCGTAATTATTGCACCGACTAGAGAGTTAGCGGCGCAAGTTTGTCAAAATTTAACCCCATTAGCGCAAGCCGTCGACTTACGAGTGGATGCCTTATGCGGTGGTGAAGATATAACCCAACAAGTTGAGCGACTAACATCCCCTGCAGAATTGATTGTTGCTACACCGGGGCGATTATTAGCGCTAGCACAGCAAGGTGTTATTCAATTTGAACAGCTACAATGTGTCGTGTTTGATGAAGCCGACAGATTATTAGATATGGGCTTTATTGCCGATATTAATGCGCTACTGGCACTTATGCCTAAAAGGCAAACGCTAATGTTTTCGGCAACTATGCCTGCAACGTTAGATGAGTTGGTGAAGACTGTATTGTCATCATCAACAATACGCTTAGAGGCTAATGCCTTAAATAGCGCGGTAGAAGATATTAGCCAAACGATTTATCACGTCAATAAAGGCAGTAAAGCAAAAATACTGATCGAACAGATTAAGTTGCACCATTGGTCGCAGGTTTTGGTATTTGTTAATGCTAAAGATGATGCCGATGCTTTGTGTCGAAAATTACTTAAAGCGGGTATTAACGCAGCAGCACTTCACGGTGATAAAGAGCAAGCGTTACGCAGCCAAACATTGAACGATTTTAAAACCCAGCAACTGAGTGTGTTAGTGGCTACGGATGTAATGGCGCGTGGTATTCATATCGATGCTTTGCCCGTAGTAATCAATTTTGATTTACCAAACCAAGCAGAGGTGTATGTTCATCGTATTGGCCGCACCGCAAGGGCTGGGCTAAGTGGTGTGGCCTTGTCTTTGGTGAGTCACTTAGAATTAGTCAGTTTAGAGGCTATTCGGCAATTAACGGGTCACCTTTTACCATTGACTACGTTGGCAGACTTTCCGGTGACAGACCTAGTCACAAATTCGACCAGCAAGCGTGCTCCTCGAGATAAAAAAGCTAATCGGCGCACCGCAAGTAAACGAGGGGCTGGCGATTTTTCTAAAAGAAAATCAGTACAATAAGCGATATTTTTTGAGGCCCAAAACTCAACGACATGCCACGCGGCTATTTGCAAGTCACAATGGGTTGCAAGGACAATTATTTAACGTCATGGTCGTTTATGCAATGCTGGTTTAACATCACCAGAGCGAAAACAGACCTAGCTATTATTAGTTTAATTTAAAGCTTAATTTAAAGGATGAAAATATGAAGCAACTCATACTTGCAGCGGCGATTTCAACTTTATTGGTTGGATGTGTTAGTACAAAATCACCCACAGGCAGAAGCCAAACCTTGCTGTTTTCAGATGCTCAAATGCAGCAAATGGGGGCACAGTCTTTTGAAACCATGAAGCAAGACCAAAAAATAAGTAAAGATAAAAACAAAACCGCTTACGTGAATTGCATCGCTAAACGCATTACCGCAGTACTACCGGATCAAAGCCAACAATGGGAAGTGGTATTGTTTGACTCTGATCAAGTGAATGCTTTTGCATTGCCGGGTGGCCATATTGGTGTGTACACCGGTTTATTAAATGTTGCTGCTAATCAAGATCAGCTAGCAACAGTGATGGGGCACGAAGTGGCACATGTATTAGCGCAACATGGTAATGAGCAAGTGTCCCGTGCTCAGCTTACCGGTTTAGGAATGCAGGCTGCTGATGCAGCAATCGGTGCATCGGGTATTGCCAATAAAGATTTATATATGGCAGGGCTTGGCTTAGGCGCTAAAGTAGGCATTATATTACCCTTTGGCCGTAGCCAAGAATCAGAGGCTGATATCGTTGGCCTTGAGCTAATGGCTAAAGCAGGCTTCAACCCAGCACAAAGTATCACCTTGTGGCAAAACATGGCCAAAGCCGGAGGCGCGCAAGGGCCTGAGCTATTGTCAACGCATCCTTCACACAGCACGCGTATTGAAGACTTACAAACGGCACAAACTCAAGTGATGCCGCTTTATACTCAAGCTAGAAAACAGTCTTTGGCTGAGTGTAAAATCAATGGCTCAAAATAGCCCAATTGTGAGGCTTTTTCACAGCATGGACGAATTAAATGTGATAGACTCCGTGCAAATTTTTATTTGATCAATGAGAGAACGAAATTATGTCAGATGTGTTCAGCACAATGGAGCAGCATGCAAGTTATGGTGTAGGTCGTCAAATGGGTGAGCAACTCGCTGCCAATCCTTTTGAAGGAATTGATATCCCTGCTGTTCAAGCTGGTTTAGCTGATGCGTTTTCAGGAAAAGAAAGCCAAGTGTCTATGGAAGACTTGCAAACTGCTTTTACTGAAATTAGCCGCCGTTTACAAGCTGCACAAGAAGCTGCTGCAGAAAATGCAACTGCAGAAGCTGATGCATTTTTAGCTGATAATGCTAAACGTGATGGCGTAACGGTAACTGAATCTGGTCTTCAATATGAAGTACTAGTTCAAGGCGAAGGCGAAAAGCCAACGTTTGACTCAACAGTTCGCACTCACTACCACGGTACTTTCATCAATGGTGAAGTATTCGACAGTTCAGTGACTCGTGGTCAACCTGCTGAATTCCCTGTATCTGGCGTTATTGCTGGCTGGACTGAAGCATTACAACTTATGCCTGTAGGCACTAAGCTTAAGCTATTTGTCCCACATCACTTAGCTTATGGCGAGCGTGGTGCAGGTGCATCTATTCCTCCATACACTGCATTAGTGTTTGAAGTTGAATTGTTAGACATTCTCTAATAATCATAAAAACGCCTAAGATGACTTAGGCGTTTTTGTATATAGCCAAATTTTTGTATTAAGCCTCAATATCAAATGTGAGATGTTGATTAAGCTTTCACTGGGAGAACATATGACTGCAAAAGTAAGAGTCGCCGTTGTGGGTGCCAGTGGCCGTATGGGTCGCACATTAATTGAGTCAGCTAAACATCAAGAAGTTATCCGTCTTGGCGCGGCAATAGAACGTTCAGGCTCGACCTTAATTGGTGTTGATGCCGGTGAACTGGCTGGCGTAGGTTCAATGGATGTTGCCATTACTGATTCACTTGACAGTGTGGCTGATAACTTTGATGTGCTAATCGACTTTACCTCACCTGAAGCCTCAATTGTTCACCTTGACTGGTGTGCTCGTAATCGCAAAGCCATTGTATTAGGTACAACTGGATTCAACCATGCTCAAAAAGAGCTTATTGGTGCATATGCAGAGCAAACCCCAGTGGTATTTGCGCCTAATATGTCAGTTGGCGTTAACTTGATGTGGAAGTTGTTAGAGCTTGCTGCAGAAGTGATGGGTGATTATACCGATATTGAGATCATTGAAGGTCATCACCGTTTTAAGAAAGATGCGCCATCTGGCACTGCACTTAAAATGGGTGAAGTGATCGCCAATACCCTTGGACGCGATCTTGAGAAGTGCGCCGTTTATGGCCGCGAAGGTATTACTGGTGAACGTTCACGTGACACCATTGGTTTCTCAACGATTCGTGCAGGTGATCTAGTCGGTGAACATACCGCAATGTTTGCTGATATTGGTGAGCGTTTAGAAATAACTCATAAAGCATCAAGCCGAATGACATTCGCCAATGGCGCAATGCGTGCGGCTTACTGGCTATATGATCAAAATCCGGGTCTGTATGATATGCAGCAGGTCCTTGGACTAAATGATTAAATTAAAAACCACCATTCGATATGGTGGTTTTTTTTGAAAAACCTTTTTTCATATGTGGACGAAATTACAGAACTCCTGTAAAATCGGCGAAATTTGTCAAAATTTCGTAAAACAGCGGAAATTGGTATCTTAGTGCAAAATAAAACAAAATAATTTCAATAGCTTGGCTCTTTTCTGGAGGTCGCGTTGACACAGTCTGCCTTACTCGTACTCGAAGACGGAACCGTATTTTCTGGCACTGCAATTGGTGCTACAGGTATTACAGTTGGTGAAGTAGTTTTTAACACTTCAATGACCGGATACCAAGAAATATTAACGGATCCATCATATTCACGCCAAATAGTCACTTTAACGTATCCGCATATCGGTAATACCGGTACTAATGATGAAGACACAGAATCAAGTGCGGTTCATGCTTGTGGTCTTATCATTCGCGATTTACCGTTAATGGCTAGTAACTTCCGTAATCAACAATCTTTAGGTGATTACCTAAAAGCTAACAATGTTGTTGGTATTGCGGATATCGATACCCGAAAATTAACCCGTATCCTGCGTGAAAAAGGTGCCCAAGCCGGTTGTATTATGGTGGGTGACCTGGACGAAGCAAAAGCGCTTGCACAAGCAAAAGCATTTCCTGGCTTAAAAGGCATGGATTTAGCCAAAGAAGTCACTACTGATAAAGCCTACCAATGGCGAAACAGTAGCTGGAAATTAGAGGGTGGTTTACCTTCTGATACCCCAGAGAAAGAATTGAAATATAAAGTTGTTGCCTATGATTACGGTGTAAAACGTAACATTTTACGCATGCTAGTTGACCGAGGTTGTGATGTCACCGTGGTGCCAGCGCAAACCTCCGCTGCCGATGTCTTAGCCATGAATCCTGATGGAGTCTTTCTATCAAATGGTCCGGGCGATCCAGAACCATGTGACTATGCAATTGACGCTATTCAACAAATCTTAAAAACAGAAATTCCTATATTTGGTATTTGTTTAGGCCATCAATTATTAGCATTAGCCTCAGGCGCTAAAACCTTAAAGATGAAATTTGGTCACCACGGTGCAAACCACCCTGTGAGCAATATCGAAAAAGGTAACGTGATGATCACCAGTCAAAACCATGGTTTTGCTGCGGATGAAACCACTTTGCCGGCCAATATCAAAGTGACCCATAAGTCATTATTTGATGGTTCTTTACAAGGTATCCATTTAACCGACAAGCCTGCGTTTAGCTTCCAGGGTCACCCTGAAGCAAGCCCTGGCCCAACCGATGCCGCGCCTTTGTTCGATCATTTCATCGAACTTATTGAGCAATATCGTCAGCACGCTAAATAGTTATCTAGGAGAAGAGAAAAGCAATGCCAAAACGTACCGATATAAAAAGTATTCTTATCCTAGGTGCCGGACCAATTGTAATTGGTCAGGCGTGTGAGTTCGATTATTCAGGTGCTCAAGCCTGTAAAGCTCTTCGTGAAGAAGGCTACCGCGTTATTCTGGTTAACTCTAACCCAGCAACCATTATGACCGACCCAGATATGGCCGATGCAACTTATATCGAGCCAATTCATTGGGAAGTAGTACGCAATATTATTGCCAAAGAGCGTCCAGATGCCATTCTACCGACTATGGGTGGACAAACGGCTCTGAACTGCGCACTTCAGCTTGAAGCTAAAGGCGTACTAAAAGAATTTAACGTTGAAATGATTGGCGCAACAGCAGACGCAATTGATAAAGCTGAAGACCGTAGCCGTTTTGACAAAGCGATGAAATCCATTGGTTTAGACTGCCCGCGTGCAGGTATTGCCCATAATATGGATGAAGCGTATGGCGTATTAGATATGGTGGGCTTCCCCTGTATCATTCGTCCGTCTTTCACCATGGGTGGCAGCGGCGGTGGTATTGCCTACAATAAAGAAGAGTTTGAAGAGATTTGTTCTCAAGGCTTGGACTTGTCGCCAACTAACGAATTATTGATTGATGAATCATTAATTGGTTGGAAAGAATATGAAATGGAAGTGGTTCGTGACCGCAACGATAACTGTATTATCGTCTGTACTATCGAAAACTTCGATGCGATGGGTGTTCATACTGGTGATTCAATTACCGTAGCACCGGCACAAACGCTAACCGACAAAGAATATCAATTAATGCGTAACGCTTCGATAGCGGTATTGCGTGAAATTGGTGTTGAAACCGGTGGGTCAAACGTACAATTTGGTATTTGTCCTAACACTGGCCGTATGGTCATTATTGAGATGAACCCGCGTGTATCCCGTTCATCTGCATTAGCCTCTAAAGCAACCGGTTTCCCGATCGCTAAAATCGCGGCTAAATTAGCCGTTGGTTTTACGCTTGATGAGCTAAGCAACGATATTACTGGTGGTAAAACACCAGCATCGTTTGAACCTGCTATCGACTATGTTGTGACCAAAATTCCACGCTTTAATTTTGAAAAGTTTGCCGGTGCAAATGACCGCCTAACTACTCAAATGAAATCTGTTGGTGAAGTAATGGCTATTGGCCGCACTTTCCAAGAGTCTTTGCAAAAAGCATTACGTGGTCTTGAAGTGGGTCGTAACGGTTTTGACCCGATTGTAGATTTACAATCATCAGAAGCGATGCAACGTATACGTCATGAATTAAAAGAGCCTGGTTGTGATCGTATTTGGTATATAGCCGATGCATTCCGTGCCGGTTTAAGCCGTAATGATATCTTCACTCTGACTAACGTTGATCACTGGTTCCTCGCTCAAATCGAAGATTTGATTGCCCAAGAAGCCAAAGTGGCTGAACTTGGTATGTCAGGTTTAGAGCAAAACTACTTACGCCAATTAAAGCGTAAAGGTTTCTCTGATTTACGCTTAGCGGATGTACTTGGTGTGAGTGAAGGCGAAATTCGTAAATTACGTCATCGCCATGACATTCATCCGGTATACAAGCGTGTAGATACTTGTGCCGCTGAATTCTCAACCGACACTGCTTACATGTACTCAACGTATGAAGAAGAGTGTGAAGCCAATCCATCAAATCGTGACAAAATCATGATTTTGGGTGGCGGTCCAAACCGCATTGGTCAAGGTATTGAGTTTGACTACTGTTGTGTACACGCAGCATTAGCATTACGTGAAGACGGTTATGAAACCATTATGGTTAACTGTAACCCTGAAACCGTATCAACCGATTACGATACATCTGATCGCTTATACTTTGAACCTGTTACCTTAGAAGACGTGTTAGAAATCGTCCGTATCGAGAAGCCAAAAGGCGTCATCGTACAGTACGGTGGTCAAACTCCGCTTAAATTAGCCCGTGAATTAGAAGCCGCTGGGGTGCCTATTATTGGTACTAGCCCAGATGCGATTGACCGTGCTGAAGACCGCGAGCGTTTCCAACAAGCAATTCAACGTTTAAACATGAAGCAGCCACAAAACGCGACAGTCACGACTGTTGAAAGTGCTGTGATTGAAGCGGAAATTATTGGTTATCCGCTGGTTGTCCGTCCATCTTATGTATTGGGCGGTCGTGCGATGGAAATCGTTTACGACAAGCAAGATTTACTACGCTACTTCAATGAAGCAGTTAAAGTGTCTAACGCATCACCAGTATTACTTGATCACTTCTTAGATGATGCGATTGAAGTGGATATTGATGCGGTATGTGACGGCGAAACCGTGGTTGTTGGCGCGATTATGGAGCATATTGAACAGGCTGGCGTTCACTCTGGTGACTCTGGTTGTTCATTACCGCCATATAGCTTAAGTGCAGAAATTCAAGCGCAAATGCGTGAGCAGGTATCAAAGCTTGCATTTGAATTAGGTGTAATAGGCTTAATGAACGTGCAGTTTGCCGTGAAAGATAACGAAATCTACATGATTGAAGTTAACCCACGTGCAGCGCGTACCGTACCTTTTGTGTCAAAAGCAACCGGTGTGCCATTAGCTAAGATTGCAGCGCGTGTGATGGCTGGTCAAAGCTTAAAGTCACAAAACTTTACTAAAGAAGTTATTCCACCATTCTTCTCTGTGAAAGAAGTGGTACTCCCCTTCAATAAATTCCCTGGCGTTGACCCTTTATTAGGGCCTGAAATGCGTTCAACAGGTGAAGTTATGGGTGTGGGTGAAACCTTTGCAGAAGCTTATGCTAAAGCGCAATTAGGTGCGACATCTGAAGTACCTAAGTCTGGACGTGCCTTATTATCAGTTCGTAACAGTGATAAAAAACGTGTAGCAGCATTAGCGGCTAAGTTAATTGAGCTAGGTTATGAGATTGACGCCACACACGGTACCGCAGTGGTATTGGGTGAAGCGGGAATTAACCCTCGTTTAGTGAACAAGGTGCATGAAGGTCGTCCGCACATTCTTGACCGTATTAAGAATGATGAGTACACCTACATCATTAATACGACAGAAGGTCGCCAGGCGATTGAAGACTCACGTCAAATTCGTCGTGGAGCACTGCGTTATAAAGTGAATTACACTACAACACTGAATGCTGCATTTGCTACATGTCTAGCGCATGCTGCAGATGACCGCACTAATGTGAACTCGATTCAAGAGTTACATAAGCGCATTACTGGCTAAAATTTAGCTAGCCTACATTGTAAAGAGCCTTCATTTTGAAGGCTTTTTTTATGGCTGCGATTTGTATCTGGTTTACAAACCTTAGTTATAATGATAATGGTTATCAATACTATGTATATGAATTTAAAGGATAATTTGCAATATCGTGCTGGGTGTACTATCCTAGCCTAAATTGATCCAGATCAAGTTAAGCTATCAAGGACATCATTATGAAAGGTCATCCAAAAGTCATTAGTCAGTTAAACCGCGTATTAACTTTCGAACTGACCGCCATTAACCAATACTTTTTACATGCGCGTATGTTCAAACATTGGGGTTTAGAGAAGCTCAACGAAAAAGAATACAAGAAATCAATTCAAGACATGAAACACGCAGACAAGCTTATTGAGCGGGTATTATTTCTTGAGGGATTACCGAATTTACAGCAATTAGACAAGCTGCGTATTGGCGAAGATGCCGAAGAAATGTTGGACTGTGATAAAGAAGCGGTAACCGAGCAAATTGCTGCATTACGTGATGTGATCAAATTGTGTGAAACAGAACAAGATTACGTTACCCGCGATTTACTTGAAGACCTGCTGGAAGATGAAGAAGAGCATTTAGATTGGATTGAATCTCAGCAAGAACAGATAGTACAAATCGGTATTCAAAACTATCTTCAATCTCAAATTAAAGATTAACAGGACAATATTATGAAAGGCAATTCAGAAGTTATTGACGCATTAAACAGCTTGTTAACCGGTGAGTTATCAGCAATGGACCAATATTTTGTGCATGCTCATATGTATGAAGATTGGGGATTTGACGAATTATATACCCGTATATTACATGAATCTGATGACGAGAAAGCCCATGCAGCTAAACTAGTGCAGCGCATTCTGTTTTTAGAAGGTACGCCAGATGTAGCCAGCCGCGAAGCATTAAACATCGGTAAAGATGTGCAAGAAATGCTAAATAACGACCTACAGTATGAATACAAAGTGGCGGATGATTTACGTAAAGTGATCAAATTATGTGAAGAGAAAGGCGATTATCAAACCCGTGAGATTTTAGAAGTCTTATTGGATGATACTGAATCTGATCACATGTATTGGTTAGAAAAACAATTACGCTTAATTGAGCGTGTTGGTTTACAGAATTACCTGCAAACTAAGATGTAATTAATCGACTAAGAATGCGTTAATTAACATTGTTAATTGAGGCGTTTGTTGATTTTAAAGCCCAGTCCCGAAAGGGGTTGGGCTTTTTTATGTTAAATCGTAGCAGTGAACTTTGCTACACTGGCTAACTTATTCCACCTTCCTGCTGTTATTTGAATTTTGGGTCACTGTGATATATGCGTAAAACCGATAAAAAAATAGACAATCAAATTCGACAAGTGTTAACCCAGGTGTGTGAAATCGCCCTAAATGAATATAGCGGTTTCGAATGGTTGACCCATATTGTTAATTACAGCGACTTTCCTAAAAGCTTACAGGTTATATGTGTCTTCGATACGCCTTATAACCTCAACCGTTTTATGGCATCACCTGAAAATGATGCTCTCAGTAAACTTATCCAAAAAAAGCTGTTAAGCATTAAGGTGGCTGTTGATATTCGCCAAGTGTCATATGACAGTGAAGATAACCATAATAAAAAACTGTATTAGTAATGAGTCTTCACAAACGTTAGATTAGGTTAAATATAACCATTAAACATGCTATTAGGTGTGGCTACTGGCTTTAGTGGCGACAGCTTTTAGTTTGACGAGCAATTTTTTTATAGCACAAGGTGATGGCGATTATGTATCAGGGAAAGTGTTTGTGTGGCGAGGTTAGCATAACCATAAAGGGCGAAATAAGTGATATTATTCATTGTCACTGCTCTTTATGCAGGAAAAATAGTGGCACTGCATTCGCCACAAATGGTTTCATTAATGCGGCTGATTTTGACATTGTATCGGGTAAAAATAGCTTAAGTATATTTTCATTCAAGCCCGGTCGAAATCGACATTTTTGCAGTTATTGTGGCTCACCTGTGTACAGTTCAAACGAGCAAGATCCACAGCGCTACAGGATCCGACTCGGTATACTTGATACTGACATAATTGAAAGGCCTATTTCGCACAACTTTGTTTCATCCAAAGCAAACTGGGAAGTTTTAGATGCTCAGTTACCCAGATACGATGCCTTTGAGCCTGGTCGTTAAGTTGCGCTGCTAAATCATGCTGTTTAGCTCAAAAGTCGCTAGGGAAAGTACTTACTGTTAACCTAGCGCAATATTTTGATTGATCATGTACTTCAACAACTGTTGCTCATCTATGCCTGTCGATTTTGATAATCCTGCAACCACTCCGAGTTGATCGAGCGAGCTTCTATGCTGGCCAAGCTTTTGTTTACCTTGTAGCTCAGTAATCACAATTTTAAACCCGACAATCCCTTTAGCTAACTTATCTTGAAATTGTTTAGGGATAAAACCTTCAGGGTTTTCAGGGGTGGGCGTTAATAAACTCGGTTCATATTTTTGTATTGTGGTTTCTAATATCGCCATTGTGGTTTTATCGTCGGTGAGCTCAACCGTGCCTTTAGCGTGTACCACGCTGTAATTCCAGGTGGGTACAGCAGGGGAGGCATGATACCAAGTCGGTGAAATATAGGCATGAGGGCCATTAAAAATACACAATACTGAACTGTCTATAATATCCTGCCAATGTGGATTGCTACGTGCTAAATGGCCATAAAGTACCCCATGCTCACCCTCGTCTGCTTTCAATATCAGCGGAATATGCGAGGCTGCTAAGTTTGCTGATATGACAGACGCAAAACCATGTTGTGCAATAAACTGATGTATGGCACTTAAGCTGTCCATTTGCCATTTTTCAGGTACATGCATGTGTTAACTTATCCGTGTAAATAACCTATAACCAATTGATTTATCATAATAGATACTTAGTCGGAACACACAACTTATTTTCTATTCCATTTCATCTAAATGCTGTGCTTTATTTATCTGGCGGATACATTGAATACTGTTTTTACATACAGTATTATAGGTTACCTTTTTAATCTTAATGGCATCAGCAATGCGCAAAATTATTCATATCGACATGGACTGTTATTTTGCCGCTGTTGAGATGCGTGATTTTCCTGAATTACGCGATAAAGCCATTGCTGTAGGTGGACGTAGTGATCGCCGTGGTGTTATCAGTACCTGTAACTACGCGGCACGTAAGTTTGGTGTGCGCTCAGCTATGTCGAGCTATCAAGCGTTAAAGCTGTGCCCTCATTTAGTTTTGGTGCCTGGACGGATGCAGGTTTATAAAGATGTTTCACAACAAATAAGACAGATATTTAACCGCTACAGTGATGTGATTGAACCTTTGTCATTAGATGAGGCCTTCCTCGATGTCAGTGACTGTCAGCAATACCACGGCAGCGCGACCTTAATTGCCCAGGCCATTCGCCGAGATATCGAGTTAGAAACCGGATTAACAGCATCAGCGGGCGTCGCGCCGATTAAGTTTTTAGCCAAAATTGCCTCTGATTTAAATAAACCTAATGGTCAATATGTGATTACCCCCGATGAAATTCCTGAATTTGTACGCACGCTACCGTTAAAGAAAATTCCGGGTGTGGGCAAAGTCACAGCGCAAAAATTGTCGGTATTAGGGTTAGAAACCTGTGCCGATGTGCAGCTGTATCCTAAGGCAAAGTTACTGGAAAGTTTTGGTAAGTTTGGCGCAGTGTTAATTGAACGATCAAATGGCATCGATCCAAGGCCTATCAGCAATAACCGAGTGCGTAAATCTGTGGGTGTTGAAACAACATTAGCCCAGGATATTTTTACGCTAGCCCAATGCCACCAAGTATTACCGCAACTTATTCAAGAGCTTGATAGTCGGGTTAGCCGCAGCGCAAAAGATCGATTAATCAACAAGCAAGTGGTGAAGATCAAATTCAACGATTTTAAACAAACCACCATCGAGCAGCGCAGCGATGAAATATCGGTAAAGCTATTTTATGAATTGCTACAACAAGCACTGACCAGAAGTAATGAACGTGGTATTAGGTTAATTGGGGTCAGTGTTGGGTTGGCGGAAACAGCTGAAAAAAAACTGCAAACTGAGTCGGTTGCCCAACTCGATTTACAGTTTTAAGTTTCTATGCTGAATGGCTTAAAGCCTTGCCTTACATCGCATTAAGCCTAGCCTTGCATTAAGCTTTAGCTGGAATGCGTTCTAATACGGCTAATAATAACTGCCAGTATTGGCCTACAGTTTCAATGTTAACCATTTCATCCGGGCTGTGCGGATAACGAATGGTGGGGCCAATAGATACCATGTCCATAGTTGGGTAAGGCTCTTTAAATAAGCCACATTCAAGACCTGCATGGATAACCATAATGGTTGGGTCTTTTTTGTAAATGTCGTTGTAGGTGTCACGTACAATGGCCATAACCGGTGAGCTGTTATCCGGCTTCCAACCAGGGTAAGCGCCGCTAAACTCAATACTGGCTCCGGCAAGATTGGTCAGTGCATTTAACATGCCTTGCACTTCATCACGGCCTGAGTCGATAAGCGAGCGAATTAAACATAAAATTTCAACGCTTTCTTGTTCAGTGCTAATGACACCCACATTTAATGAGGTTTCAGTTACACCAGCCACTTCATCACTCATACGTATTACCCCATTAGGGCAGGCATGTAGTAAGTCAATTAAGCTGTTTTGCGCATCTTCGCCCATCACTTTGCTTGGTGCATCAATGGCTTCTAAGGTTAACAACATGCTTGGGTCGGCAATCGCTAACTCTTCACGTACCACCGCTTGAAATGTGCTAATAGCCGTTTTTAACCCATCAACATTTTCAGCCGGTAACATAAAGCTGATATTCGCTTCACGTGGAATAGCATTACGTAATGAACCACCGGTAAAATCAACAAGTTCTAACGCTAATTCATCACTGTATTTAAACAAAAAACGAGCCAGCAGTTTATTGGCATTACCACGTCCAAGGTGAATATTTACCCCAGAGTGGCCACCTTTAATGCCTGACAAGGTCAGTTTAAACGATTGATTGCTGAGTTCAGGCGCTTGCCATGAAAGTGGCACAGATATCTGGGCGTCAACACCGCCAGCACAACCCATGTAAATCTCACCTTCTTGTTCAGAGTCGGTGTTGATCAAAATCTCAGCATCTAAATAACCGGCTTCTAATCCAAACGCGCCAGTCATGCCGGCTTCTTCATCAATGGTCAATAAGACTTCTAATGGACCGTGCTTAATGTCATCGCTACCTAACACGGCTAAAGCCGAAGCCATACCGATGCCATTATCTGAACCTAATGTTGTACCTTTTGCTTTAACCCATTCGCCATCAACATAGGCTTCGATAGGATCTTTTTCAAAGTCATGCACTTTGTCGGCATTTTTTTGTGGCACCATATCGATATGAGCTTGCAAGACAACAATTTTGCGATCTTCCATACCGGGTGTGGCAGGTTTACGAATAATGAGGTTGCCCACTTTATCTTCAACCACGCTAAGGCCTTTGCCTTTTGCCCATTGTTGAATATGGCTTGATAGCGCTTGTTCATGCTTAGAAGGGTGGGGAATAGCACAAATTTGTTCGAACCATTGCCAAAGAGGTTGTGGATATAATTGATTTAATGCAGTCACGAAACGTCCTCAATCAGGATAAAATATGCCATTATTCTAACATAGGCTGTTCAATTGCCATTGTGACTGCGTGGTTTTTCTTTGCAGTAGACACGTTATTGTGTAAATAAAAATTCACTCTAGAATGACCGTTAACGCTAACATTAAAAATCAATCAGACCGTTCACACACCAAGAATAATCGACAATAAAGCATAAGGGAAAATCATGTTTCAAGTGCCAATAGTAGATGTAAATAACGATCAAGCCATTTTTGAAGGTGAAGGTTTTGATGCCGTCATCGTCGTCACTGCCAATCTGACTGACGTTACCCAGCAAGAGATTAGTTTATTGGCGGAACATGCTAAGCAAATTGATCACCGCGTAGGCAAGCAAGCCACATTACTGTTTGCCCCTGGCTTAGCCGGAGGTCGATTAATTATTGCCCCAGTAACGGGTGATGATGACTATGCCGATGTGCGCATTTTTGCCAAAGCCGCAAAAGAGGGGATCAATATTGCTAAAGATGCTGGAGCAACTAAGCCTTTATTAATTGTGGCATCGTCTCAAGACCCTCGTTTTAGCTTTGCCACTGAAGTGGCTGCACTGGCTTGCGGCCAAGCATTGTGGCAACCACTTGAAACCCGTGAAGCAAACTCACTTACGTCAGCGTTAAGCGCTATTGGCTTAATGGCCAGCTCACCTAAAAGTGAACTGTTAAATGCATTAGAAGCGGGCAGAGTATTAGCGCGTGATTTATGCGGTACTGAGCCTGAGCGCATGAGTGCGATTCACTTTGCTGATTACTGTGTGGCGTCTTTTAAAGACAGCGGCCTTGATGTTGCCGTCGTGGAAGATAAAGCGACCTTAATAAAAGATTACCCCTTGTTAAGCGCAGTGGGGCGCAGCTCATTTGATGTTGCGCGCCATCATCCACGGGTGGTGAAAGTGGCTTACACCGGTGAAGGTGAAATTAAGCGAACATTGCTATTTGCCGGTAAAGGTGTGGTATATGACACTGGCGGAGCTGACATTAAAATTGCTGGTGGCATGGCGGGCATGAGCCGTGATAAAGGCGGCGCAGCAGCTGTTGCTGGGTTAATGAAAACCCTATCAATATTAAAGCCTAAGGGCGTTAAGGTTATCGCCGAGCTGGGTTTAGTGCGTAACAGTATCGGCAGTGAAGCGTTTGTTACCGATGAGATTATTACTAGCCATGCAGGTGTTCGAGTCCGTATTGGTAATACTGATGCCGAAGGGCGCTTAGTATTAGCTGATTTGCTGTCGCATTTACGCATTCAAGCAACGCAATCGGTTGCGCCATCATTATATTCGGTAGCGACCTTAACCGGTCATGTTGTACGCGCCTATGGTAGTTATACTGCCTTAGTTGAAAATGCGGTGGCTAAACAGCAAGGCGTAGCAGCAACATTGCAACACATTGGTCAGCAATGGGCAGAACCTTTCGAGGTGTCATACTTACGCCCTGAAGATTTTGATAAGGTTGCAGATAAAAATGGCGCGGCAGATGTTATATCGTCAAATAATGGCCCGTCATCAGTGACTGCGCGTGGACATCAATACCCTGCTGCATTTTTAGTGAAAGCATCAGGACTTGATAGCCACCATTTAAAAAGCAGTCAACCTTTAAGCTATACCCATATTGATATTGCCGGCAGCGCGACTGAAGGTGATCCCTTATACGGTAAGCCAACAGCACAACCTTTGGTTGCTTTATTACAGTTTGCTATCGGGTAGTGGTTGCGGTTTATTTGTCAGTAAAAACAATGAATTAAACTGTTGTTAATGGTTTGTTTCGTGTTTGTTAAAACCTTTATTTGGTAATGTTATTACCGAATAAAGGTATTTTGTGATTTATATCAAATAAAGCTTGTAATTAAATTACAGTTTTGTATAATTCTCTTCGTCGGCAAGCAAGACACCGTCAATGCTAGTAAATCCAGGATGGATGTTATCTCCAAGGAATCGAGTGAAAGAAAGTTGTCTCAATGGATTGAGAAAGGTTAGTTCCACGGATCAGAACCACTACTAGGTTTATACAACTTTAATTTGGAGAATTTATTATGTCTTATTTAGGCAATGGCAAGATATTTTGGCAAAACACTTGGATTAATCCAGAGGCTTTGCGCGGCGGTTTTTTCGCCATGAAGTTTTAAAATAGTTCAACTTATTTCCGTTTGACTATTCACCACCTTTTTTTCGTCGTTTTGACGTTTTGACTCGGGTAATTGATCAGCTTGATTGATTCCCTTATCACATCCCCAAGTGATACTAGTTTTCCGTTCCCCAACGGGATACTTGAACCATGTCAGCCTACTCAATGAGTAGGCTTTTTTTTGCCTGTCGTTTATGTCATTCAATAACCCATTTCCATCATAAGTCTGCTTTAATGCAATGGTTCAGGAAAATCTTGAACGCTAACTTGTTTATGCACCAAAGTTTGTTTGGAAATATGGCCTGCGGCCACCAACGTCGTGGCGCTTCACCCACACCAGACCAAGAGGGTATCAACAGAAATACCCTCTTGGATCACCCTGCCGCCCCTGACGAAAAATGCTGAAAAGCGCATGATTTTCGATGGGGATCGATCCAGCTTTAAACTGCATCTGTATCCGGCTTCGGCCATTGTCGAAAAGCCCTAACGCTTCCGATGAGCCGTCCCTGGCCCAACGAAAGCTAGCGTGGCATCCATGCCAAGCTCACGGCCTTTTCTCGATGACCTCAATTTAAAACGGACATCCCAGCTTTTCTTATGGAATTGTTACAAATGAAGTTAAATCGAAGACGCGAAAATATCATCTGTATAAGAACCTGCGGCAGGCAATTAGTTAGATTGAAGTCACGAATTGACTTAACCTACCCAATATAACTTGTATTAAAACATTGAATTAAAGCTATAAAGTAGATTAAAGTATCAAACTTAAGGATAGAGTTAGGTAAACTTGAGCACTATTATCGAGCACGCCATTTAAGGAAGATAAAGCTATTCAATAACATGCGTCTATTAACTATCTTAAAATGTTTACCCTGACCCCGCTAATTTCCTCTGGTAGATGCCCCAGTTTAAGACCTGTAGACAAGACTAAATTTTCTTTTCAGTGCTTTATTAACCTTATGGTAAAGTTGTGGCATATGGAGGGTTTATGGCAACAATATCACGTAAAGACAGAGCTTTATTAACGAAGTATTTTCAGATGGACGGTGGCTACGTCCTAGACTTTTCAAACAGAACCTTTGCCAACTTTTTTGAAGAATTTGAGATTGATATCGAAGATGAAAAGTATTTTCTAAATTACTCTTCAGCTTCTAAAGGCAATCGAATGAAAGGCTTTTGGGATTTAGAAGACAATCAGACTGTTGGTAATGTTCTATTGGGTTTAATTGAGAACTACGACGAACAAAGAGCTAATAGCTATAGCGGCAATCAAAATCATAGTGATGAGCTTCGAGAGAAGTGCCTAAAGATTGTTAATGAGCTGGCCAGTGGTACTTATAATGCGGACATTAAACCTGGTGCTAGACTTGCGCAACAGCATAAAACGACTCGACCAGCCAAGCAGGTTAGCCAAGCTGAATTAGAGAGCATTTTTGCATTGCCTACTGAGTCATTGCAAGTTGCTCAGCCTCCTCAAACCGTTAGAACACCTGCTCAGGCGTTGAGTTTTGACCTACCTAGCAAGCAGCGAGTCTTTATCGTTCATGGTCATGATGATGTGCTTAGGTTAGAAGTCGAAAACTTCATTAGAAAAGTAGGTTTAGATCCGATTGTGCTGATGGACCAAGCTAGTGGTGGTAATACTATCATCGAAAAGATTGAAAGATGTGGTGATGCTGACTTTGCTGTTGTTTTGTATACACCATGTGATTTAGGTAAGCACAAAAATGCTAGTGAATTGAATGGTCGTGCTCGACAAAATGTTATTTTTGAACATGGTTACTTCATTGCAAGGCTCGGTAGACATAAAGTAGCAGCCATTGTTAAGCAAGGTGTAGAGATCCAAAATGACATTCAAGGCGTTGTCTATATCGGTGCTGAGCTTGGTTGGCGCACAAGCCTCTTGAAAGAGTTTCATCAAGCTAAGTTGAATTTTAATCCTTCTGGCCTCTATGCAAGCTAGCTAAATCATCTGAGTAATTGCAGTGTTTTCGGGGAAATACCTATTGTTATTTAAAATGTTAATTCTCAGCCCAAAGAGGCATTCGGGAATCCAATTGATTTAATCGGCTCATCAGTGAGTGGTTCTTTGTTGCATATTGATATGCGCCATTGCATCAGCGGTATATTCAAGGTGTCTTAAAATAGTCAAAACAGTGTTATGTGAGAAGGAGTTAACTAAAATTGTTTCTGAAATCTAGTGGCGATATCATCGACTTAAACTTTTCGATCCTAAGTGAAACGTTTGAGCTACTTGATGCTAAGTTAGCTCAAATATCGGAAGAGGTTGCTGATAGCTTTGTGGATGAATCTTCTGGTATATATGACCGAGCAGAACATTTTGTTGGCTTAGGGTTTGCTGTTATGCAGCAGTATTTGGTTGATACATTACTACTGAAAAATGTCGATAAGTCAGTGGCTTATTCTCTAGGGCCAAAAGTGATCGACAATGTGTCACTCATTTCTTTAGTGAACGCATCAGCAAACTGGTGGAAACATGAAGCCGAGTGGTTTGGTAAAAATGAATTGCCAAAGCAAGCTGAAAGTACATTAAAACGTGTCCTCAATATTTCAGGATCACACGATTATGCGCTAACTAATGTCTTAGCGTTCCTCATCGATGACAAAAAATTAGCTTTTAGCCCTTTACTACCAAGGATCATGGAGTGGCGCAATTGCATTGCCAACCTTGAAGAACAAGTTTGAAAATGTTTTAGTTCAATATACGTGCGTTGATCTTTGGTTAAGGTTGTTTGAAGTGGTATCGGTGTAGATTACTTCAGCTCAAAAGACGCTGATAAAACCTGATATAGGAAATTATGAAATATTTTAGTGATTCTGAACGGGGTGCATTGTCGAGAACAAACAATGAAATTCCCTACAATGTCTGGTGTGGTTTGGTTGCTTTCATTCAAAAGTTAATCGATACAGGGTGTTTTGGAGAAAACTTTCCAGAGCTTTGTCCTGATGGACAAGGATGCTGTGGTACTGATGAGAGAGGGTTCTCCTTCGCTCTAAAAGCAGAATTATCGGGAGTTGAATACCCATTTGTTACAGAAAAAGACGAAATTCCCGATGATTGGATGTCTAAAAGAGTCCCTTTTATTCCTAACTACTTAGACGTGCTAGATTTAGTACAGTTTTGCTACGCAAATGTCTCTAAGCCTACGCTAGGGAGTTATCATTCGTACTATGGGCATCACCATATAGCTTCGTTTGACCGTACAGCTGGACAAACTGAATTTTTGGAGAAGGTGAATACCATTTTTGCTCGAAATGGTTTGGCTTATGAGCTACTAACTGACGGTCAAATTAAAAGGGTTACGAGTGGGGCTCTAAGCTCGGTTATTCAACAAACACCTAAAACCTCCGATCAAGAACTAAATGACCTACTTGAACATGCAAATAGAAAAATTTGTAATACTGACGTGCGAGTTAGGTATGGAGCTTTAAAAGAGCTATGGGATGCTTTTGAACGCATAAAGACAGTGACTGAACCAGAGAAAAATAAAAAACAATCGATGGCCATTTTACTAGATAACTGTTCATCTGACCCTATGTTTCGAGCAGAACTAGAAGCAGAAGCGAAAGCTCTGACAAATATAGGAAACGCATTCTTCATTCGTCACTCAGAGACAAGCCAGATTAAGCTTACTGATAGCAACCATATCGAGTATCTTTTTCTTCGACTTGCAAGTTTTATGTTATTGCTGGCTAAAAATTTAGTGTAGAGCTGGGCTGTCTAAGTAAACACAATGAACGCATAGGGAAAGAGAGGGTTACCCGCTAGCTGTCGAGCTAGCGAGCGGGTTAACCTTACCAACCCTACAAGCGTGACAGAAATCCTGTCGCACTCAATGCACATACAAAAGCTGTGACGGGTTCAAAGCTTGCAACCAAAATTACAAACAACCCTCCAAAAGCAGTGATGAGCTTTGGTAAGGACGCTGAACCCGCATTATCTTGTTTCACCATAAGCTACTCCTCAAATACGTTTCTCTCAGTCTCATGAAGAGTCAGGAAGAGGGGTTCAGACTTTGCCATCTATTTTGTTTACGAGCAGTCGCAACGGCGATGGCAACCTGACTGCACCGATTTACACATTTTTATATATCGGAAGATTGAAGTCAATCGAAAGGGGAACTTCTTGGGAGTGAAAATTTCCAGTATTTGAACTAATACATAAACCGTGAATTTAGTAAACTTATCAACCAGTGTGGGGTGTCGTCAAGTTGACATACATAACATAATGTAGTGATTGGTATTTAGGCTATCGACTCTAAATCATTTCTGTCCAAAAACGAGTTAACTCTTGTTCTGATTTAGCTTTTGCTACAGTCATCAATGAAGCTAAATCGAAGAAACAAAAATTCAGGTGCTGATGAGCCAGCGAGTATCCAAAACATGGATGTTTTGGTTAAGCCCACATGGAGGTGCTTGCGGCGCCTCGCTGGATCATTTGCACTTGAAGTCAATCTGATTTTAAGAGCGTGTTACAACACCTTCTGTACCAATTTTTATCCAAAAGAGAGTTAACACCAGAACTGATTTAGCTTTTGCTACAGTCATCAATGAAGCTTAATCGAGGAAATAAAAATTCAGGGGCTGATGTGACAGCGAGTATCCAAAATAGGGCGAAGTTTCACTAAGTGAAACATTTTTAAGCCAGAGGCATGGATGCTGAACTGGCTGTTTAACAAGGAGGTTATTGGTTTTGGTTAAGCCCACAGAGACGTGCTTGCTGCGTCTCGCGGGATCATTTGCACTTGAAGTTAATCTAACGTCTATGAGGCTTTAATTACTGTTATAAAAAGATACCTTCCAACCCATTTTTGTTCTGAAACCCGTTAACTCCTGCTTTCTGTCAACAATTGACCATTGCGATTAATCTGTCATCAAAAGTCTGTTTTCAGGCTTTATAAGGTGTTTTTACCACCAAAGTGTGATTTTATGGCATGTTAGGGGATATAATCTCCCTCTTTTGAGCATTCGGGGTCATTTATCGGAGCTGCTCAAAAATAATAACAATATTAATTAACCCTCACCCAAGGAACATGGTTCCATGTTAGAAAAACTATTTAAACTAAAACAAAACAATACCTCGTTAAAACAAGAAGTAGTTGCCGGACTGACTACGTTTTTAACTATGGCTTATATTATCTTTGTTAACCCTATGATGCTTGCTGATGCAGGGATGGATCATGGCGCGGTATTCGTCGCAACCTGTTTAGCTGCTGCGATTGGTTGTTTAATCATGGGGTTGTTAGCAAATTACCCAATCGCGTTAGCACCGGGGATGGGGCTAAATGCGTTCTTCACTTACACTGTGGTCGGTGAGATGGGATACAGTTGGGAAACCGCACTAGGCGCTGTGTTTATGTCAGGTGTCTGTTTCTTGGTGTTGTCTCTAGTCAAAATTCGTGAGTGGATTGTTAACAGTATTCCAATGTCGTTACGGTTTGGTATTGCCGCGGGTATTGGGTTATTTTTAGCGTTAATCGGCTTAAAAAGTGCCGGTATTGTGGTGGCAAGCCCTGCTACCTTAGTGACTATGGGCGATATTACTTCGTTTCCGGCTGTGATGGCATCACTTGGGTTCTTTCTGATCATTGCTATGGTTCACCGCGGCTGGAAAGCGGCGGTTATTCTCAGCATTATGACAGTCACCGTATTAGGTTTGCTATTTGGTGATGTGCAATACAATGGCTTAGTGTCTGTACCTCCTTCTATTATGCCGACATTCATGAAAATGGATATTTCTAGCGTCTTAGAAATTAGCATGATTTCAGTGATTTTTGCCTTCTTGTTTGTCGATTTATTCGATACCTCAGGCACCTTGGTTGCTGTGGCTCAACGGGGTGGTTTTTTAGATGACAAAGGCCGTTTACCACGAGTAAAACGCGCCTTAACGGCGGACAGTGTTGCCACCATTACCGGTGCCATGTTAGGTACTTCTACTACTACTAGTTATATTGAAAGTACTGCGGGTGTGAGTGCCGGTGGTCGTACAGGCTTAACCGCTGTGGTCGTCGGCATTTTATTTTTAGCGGCATTATTTATTTCGCCATTAGCGGGTATGGTGCCAGCCTACGCTACATCTGGTGCGTTATTTTATGTCGCTATTTTGATGATGTCTGGTCTTGTTAATGTTGATTGGGATGACTTAACTGAAGCAGCTCCGGTAGTGGTAACCTGTTTATTAATGCCGCTGACGTTCTCTATTGCGAATGCTATTGGTTTTGGGTTTATCTCTTATTTAGTGATAAAGCTATTAACAGGTCGATTTAAAGACTTAAATGCCGGTGTGATATTTATAGCCATTTTATTTCTGGTGAAGTTTATTTACGGTTAGTGTCGCGTAAGTCGAGCCATATTAATTAAGGGTTATGCAATGCATAGCCCTTTTTTATTGCTTATCTCGAATTAAATTCATTTAAGCCGATTCAAATGCAGCTTTATCTAGGAATTTTGTAGCGAATTGGGTATAAAAATAGCTCGTACTATTTATCAATCAAATTTGAGAGAAGCTTAAATGGGTTATCGCCGCGTGGTAGTGAAGTTAGGCACCAGTGTACTGACTTCTGGCAGCAAAAAATTAGATAAAGCACATATGGTTGAGTTGGCCAGACAAATGGCTTATTTAATGAAATCAGGAGTTGAAGTGGTGTTATGCACTTCAGGCGCTATTGCTGCGGGACGTGAACATCTGCAATACCCCATTTTGCCCGATACCATGGCGCATAAACAACTGCTTGCCGCGGTAGGGCAAAGCCAGTTAATTCTCGCCTGGTCACAACTGTTTAGTTTGTACGGTTTACACGTGGGGCAATTGCTGCTGACACGGGCCGATCTGCAAGACCGCGAACGCTATTTGAATGCCCGCGATACCTTAAATGCGTTACTCGATAACAATATTATTCCGATCATTAATGAAAATGATGCCGTAGCAACCAATGAGATTAAGGTCGGCGATAATGATAATTTATCGGCGCGCGCCGCATTACTTTGCGATGCTGATTTATTGATTTTGCTGACCGATCAAAAAGGCCTGTTTGATGCCGACCCACGTACTAACCCCGATGCACAGTTAATCAAACAGGTGGTCAATATTGACGACAGTTTACGTTTGTTAGCGGGCGGTTCGGTTTCCGGTTTAGGCACAGGCGGTATGGCAACAAAACTTGAAGCTGCTGATATTGCCAGACGTGCGGGAATTGAGGTGGTTATCGCTTCAGGCCATCATCCTGATGTGATCAATAAAGTGGCATTGCGAGAGTCTGTAGGGACACATTTTAGTGCCATAGATACGCCACTTGAAAGCCGTAAACAATGGATTTTGGCCGGCCCGGCTAGCCAGGGGAAACTGTATATTGATCAGGGCGCTGCTACTGCTGTTATTGAAAGTGGTCGCAGCTTATTGTCTAAAGGCATTGCTCGTATTGAAGGTGATTTTGAGCGTGGCGCAACCGTGTTAATTGTTAATGCTCAGGCAAAAGTACTGGGTAAAGGGCTCAGTCGATATTGCGCCGCCGATTTACGTAAAATTTGCGGTAAGCATTCAAACGAGATCGAAGCTATTTTAGGTTATGACTATGGTGATGCCGCGGTTCATCGCAATGATATGGTGGTATTAGAAAACAAGGAAACAGTACATGTCAGCTAATCAAGCGTCAGTAAAACAAGATCAAGTTAATGAGTATCTGGTTAATTTAGGTCAGCAAGCTAAAGCCGCCAGTTTTATCCTGGCCACTTTATCGGCTAAACAAAAAAATCACCTTTTACAAACCATTAGCCAAAGCTTAGCTGAGCATGCAGAGGTTATTTTAGCCGCCAATGCTAAAGATGTTATCGCCGCTAAAGCTAATGGTTTAACTGATGCGATGATCGATCGCTTAATGCTTGATGAAGGTCGCTTAGCGGGCATTATTGGCGATATTGATAATGTGATTGCGTTAGCCGACCCAATAGGAAAAGAAGCTGCAAGTCAGTTGCTTGATAATGGATTGCGACTGACTCAGCGCAGTGTACCTTTAGGTGTGGTGGGAGTCATTTATGAAGCCCGTCCTAATGTGACTGTCGATATTGCTGTGCTTGCTTTAAAAACCGGTAATGCGGTTATTTTACGTGGTGGTAAAGAAACCATTGAATCAAATAAAGTATTGAGTGAAGTGATCCGCGGTGCATTAACTAGCTTGAACTTGCCTGAAGGCGCGGTTCAGCTAATTGATTCGCCAGAGCGGGCCATTGTTAGCGGCCTACTGCGCCTAGATAAATATGTCGATATGATCATTCCTCGCGGTGGTCATACTTTACAGCGTTTATGCGCTGAGCAGTCAAGTATTCCAGTTATTCTTGGCGGTATTGGTATTTGTCATTTATTGGTAGATAAAAGTGCTGATTTAAGTCGTGCTATAGATGTTATCGCTAACGCGAAAGTGCAACGGCCAACCGTGTGTAACGCCCTTGATACCTTATTAGTTGACCAAGCGATTGCCAGTGATTTTGTGCCTAAAATAGCAGCCCATTTACACAGTCTTGGGGTGAGGTTTTACGCTTGCGATCAAGCTCAAGGCTATTTAGAGGGGTTAGGTTTTGATGTCAGCGCCGCTGATGATGAGTCGTTTTCAACTGAGTGGTTATCATTAACCTTGGGTATTCGAGTCGTTGATAATATTGATGGGGCCATTAGCCATATTCGTCAATATTCAAGTGGCCATTCTGAAGCCATTTTAACCGACGATATTCATGCTGCCAGTTACTTTATGAATCAAGTTGATTCAGCCGCTGTGTATGTTAATGCTAGCACTCGTTTTACCGATGGTTCACAATTCGGTTTAGGCGCCGAAGTAGCGGTCAGTACCCAAAAACTGCATGCCCGTGGGCCTATGGCGTTAGATGCGTTAACTACGTATAAGTGGCTAGCGTGGGGCGATTATACCAGCCGTAAATAACTCACTTCAGTTCGGTATAAAGTATAGATGAAAAAAAGCTTACTCAATTGAGTAAGCTTTTTTATAAAGCAGTTGTTCTGTTCTAGAATGCGTAGCTTACAGACGCAAGGAAAGTGTCTTTAGTTTTGAATATACCATCATCAACAGCATAATCGCCGTCTAGATCTGTCATTAAATAAGCCAGTGACAGTCCAAACCCTGCCACTTCAGTCGATACGCCGACAGAGTAATCAGAGTAGCTATCAAAACCTTCGCCATCATCTAAAGCATCACCAAAGTTATAACCGTAATGAGCATCTAAGCTCCAGTTTTCAGTGAATTCCCAGCCGTAGTTTAGCTCCATGTAATGTAAGTCTAAATCACTGCCACCGTAATCATTGGTATACCAATAAGCTGCTCTAAAACCGCTAAAATCTACACCTACAGTGGCTTCTAAATAGTCGAGTTCACTATCACCTGGATAGTTGTAACGGTAAAGCGTGACGTCCCAGCTAGTATTGTCATCAATTTCACCGTAGTAACCGGCATAGATATCTAACTCGATATCAGGGCCATTATAACCTTCTTCATCAAAGTCGACGTTACTTGCCCATGCGCCTACAAAAAAGCCGTTTTCAGCACTCCAATCTACGCCTGCTTGCAGTGCTGGATCGCCAGCAGTTTGAGATACGCCGCGAAAGCGATAGTCATTTGTAAGTGACACTTCACCTGAAAATTCAGCCATTACAGAACCTGAAAGCACGGAAGCAGAAAGGGTAAGGCCGGCCAATAGCGCTAGTCTTGTTTTTGTGAATGTTTTAGACACGATATCTTCTCCATTTATAGTTATATACTCAGTTTTGTAGGGCAAAACTGGTGGTGCTAACTTTACCAAAAACACATGTTTTGGTTTTATACTCCGTGGCAGGTGTTACAGGTAAATCATCATCTTAGTCTGGTATTTTTATGACCGTAGTCGGGTATTATTTGTGAATCATTTTAACATTTTTTGCAAGATATATTTTACAGAGTTAGCTATGCTAGCCCTGAATTGGTGCTTATTGTGCTTCAAAGATGACATACACTTTTTTACAATGTCCAATCACCTCCCAAGTCCCAATGAAACCTGCTGGAATAACAAACTTATCGCCGACAGTAACCGTCAATTTGGCGCCATTAGCATCAGTAATTACGCTAGTGCCTTCAAGAATGTCACAGTATTCATGTTCGGTATATTGCACATTCCAACATCCAGCTTCACTTTGCCATATGCCAACATTGAATTGCGAACAAGGACTGGCATAATGGTTTTGCACGCTCTGTAATGGGTTGCCTTGCAGTCTTTTTTCATCAGCAAGATGATATTTATCTATTCCTGCCGAAGAGGTCGCAAAGCTTTGTATATCGTTAATCAATTTAGTCATTTAAACTCACCAATTCTTAGTTCATCGTTGGCATAATAAAGGCCGAACCTTCACTAACCACAGCGGCTTTTGGCCATCTTGCGGTAATGGCTTTACGTTTAGTGTAAAAACGAACTCCATCAGGTCCATGCATATGCAGAGGGCCAAACAGTGAACGCTTCCAGCCACCAAAACTATGAAATGCCATTGGCACAGGAATAGGCACGTTAACCCCAACCATACCGACTTCAACATGGTGGCAGAAGTGTCTTGCAACTTCACCGTTTTGAGTAAAGATGGCGGTGCCATTAGCAAACTCGTGTTTGTTAATCAGATTAAGCGCCTGCGCATAATCTTTTACGCGAACAATCGCTAAAACAGGGCCAAAAATTTCTTGTTGATATATGGTCATCTCTGGGGTGACGTTATCGAACAAGCACGCACCTAAAAAGTAACCCTGTTGCTGATCTTTTACCGATAAACTTCTGCCATCGGCAATCAGTGTTGCCCCTTCAGCAACGCCTTGTTCAACATAGTCGCGTACTTTTTGTAGGTGCTGAGCTGAAATTAATGGCCCCATATCCATTTCAGGCGTTAAACCGTTACCAATTTTTAGCTTTTCAATTTGAGGGAGCAGGGCTTCAACTAATTTGTCGCCGCTATTGCCAACCGCTAACACGACTGAAATGGCCATGCAGCGTTCCCCCGCACTGCCATAAGCAGCCCCCATAAGGGCTTTAACCGCTTGGTCTAAATCAGCATCTGGCATTAATAGCATATGGTTTTTAGCGCCGCCAAGGGCTTGTACGCGTTTACCGTGGGCTGATGCTGTGCTGTAAATATATTCGGCGATTGGGGTCGAGCCGACAAAACTTACGGCTTGAACATCTGGATGAGTCAGTAGGGTATCAACGGCTTCTTTATCGCCATTTACTACGTTAAATACCCCATCAGGTAAGCCTGCTTCGGTAAGTAATTCAGCCATACGCAGCACGGAACTTGGATCTTTCTCAGATGGTTTCATGATGAAAGTATTACCGCAAGCAATAGCAATAGGGAACATCCACATCGGTACCATCACGGGAAAGTTAAACGGCGCAATACCGGCAACCACACCTAAAGACTGGTTAACTGTCCAAGCGTCAACGCCGCCACCCACTTGTTGGGTATGTTCGCCTTTGAGTAAATGCGGAATACCACAGGCAAATTCGACGACTTCTAATCCGCGGACTAATTCGCCTTTAGCATCATCTAACACTTTGCCATGTTCACGGGTAATTAACTCGGCCAGTTCGTCAATGTTTTGCTCCATTAACGCTTTGAACTTGAACAATACCCGGGCGCGATTGAGCGGGGTAACCTGTGACCAGGTTTGATACGCCTGTTTTGCTATTTGAATGGCATCGCTGACTTCTTGCTCACACGCTAATGATACATGGCCACGTAATTCACCATTGGCAGGTTCAAAAATCGGCTGTTGGCGTTTGCTTGCTTGTGTGTGCTTGCCATTGACATAATGAGATAGAGTGAGCATAAAAAACCTTTTACATTAATAGATTAAAGTGAATATTGAATTTAAATAAGTTACTGAATTAGCATTTTTTGTTGATAGCGCATGGATTGCTAGTGTTAAATTTAACTAACCAACCGCATGTATCGCATCAGTCAGGCTGTTTACCATGTCATCAATTTGAGATTTTTCGACAATTAAAGGAGGTGATAAGGCTAAGATATCGCCCGTTGCCCTGATTAACGTGCCTTGTCTAAAACAGCGATCAAAAATTTCATAACCGCGCTTCCCTATGCCTTTCTCACTGGGGGAAAACTGGATCCCAGCGACGAGCCCAATATTGCGTATGTCGATAATATTAGGCAGGCCTTTTAAGCTGTGTACCGCATCTTCAAAATACTGGCTTAAGTCTTTAGCGCGCTGAAAAAGATTTTCTTGTTGGTAAATATCTAGTGTTGCTAAAGCGGATGCCGCCGCAACAGGATGGCCTGAATAGGTATAACCATGGAAAAATTCGATCATATTATCAGGACCTTGCATGCAAGTGTCATGAAGGGTGTTACTGACAATGACAGCACCCATTGGAATCGCGCCGTTATTAATAGCTTTAGCAGTAGTAATGATGTCGGGTGTGACCTGCCAAAATTGACTGGCAAAAGCAGCCCCTAGTCGGCCAAATCCGGTGATTACTTCATCAAAAATTAATAGAATGCCGTGCTTTTGAGTAATTTCTCGTAGACGTTTTAAATAACCCTCTGGCGGTAAAATAACCCCAGCCGATCCAGACATCGGCTCAACAATCACTGCGGCAATATTTTCTGCACCGTGTAAAGTGACAAGTTGCTCTAAAACTTCCGCTTTTTCGATACCATGTTTAGGCAGACCTCGAGAAAACGCATTATTGTGGATGTCTAAGGTATGGGGCAGGTGATCTACACCTTGCAATAACTGACCACTAAAGGTCTTACGATTATTACCAATACCACCAACAGAAATACCGCCAAAACCGACACCGTGATAGCCGAGTTCTCGGCCGATAAAGCGAGTGCGTGAAGGCTGGCCATTTGCGCGGTGATAACACAAAGCCATTTTTAAAGCGGTATCTACTGACTCAGAACCTGAATTAGTAAAAAAGACTTTATCTAGCCCAACAGGACTTAACTCTGCAATTTTGTTCGCCAGTTCAAATGCCAAAGGATGACTTACCTGAAATGAGGGGGCGTAATCCATTTGAGTTATTTGTTTGCTGACCGCTTCGGATATTTTTTTGCGCCCGTGACCGGCGTTGCAACACCATAACCCCGCAGTACCATCGAGTATGGCTTGACCATGATCGTCGGTGTAATACATTCCTTCAGCATGAGTCAATATTCTTGGATTGGCTTTAAACTGCTTATTGGCAGTAAAAGGCATCCAGTAGTTGGCCATTTCTGGTGTTGATGTTTGAGCATTCATTGATTGAGGCGACGTTTGTTGCATTACTAAATCCTTGTGCTTGAGCACTCCATATGACTCATTAGGAGGCCTTTGTATATGATCAATAAATCTACAGGTGGTCAATATTTGCTACGGTATATCAAATATAACGAACACGGAAGCGTTTTTAGTAAAAAATTAAAGTAAATTGGACATTTTTGTAAAATATATTGAAATCTTTTGCGGTTAAGCATAATTTGAAGCATCGATTACAGCGTGTAATTAAAGTTAGGTTGTTTGGCAACTTTTTTATGTAATTTAGCTAAACATGCATATATAGGATGACGAGGTAACAATGAGCTCTCCAACAAATCGTAGCGAATGGGAACAACTCGCAAAAAGTATCACTATTAATGGCAAAGCCATGATTAATGGTGAGTACCAAGCAGCGCATTCAGATGAAACATTTGATTGTATTAGCCCAATTGATGGTCGATTGTTAGCTAAAGTGGCTAGTTGTGATTATATTGACGCGAATAAAGCGGTTGCTAATGGCAAAGCTGTTTTTGAAGCCGGTACATGGTCACAATTAGCGCCAGTAAAACGTAAAGCCATTATGATCCGTTTTGCCGACTTATTAGAGCAAAATGCTGATGAGTTAGCGCTGTTAGAAACCTTAGATATGGGTAAGCCAATTCAGTTTGCTAAATCGGTTGATGTTGCGGGAGCTGCCCGTGCGATCCGCTGGTGTGGTGAAGCCATCGACAAAATTTATGATGAAATTGCCCCCACAGCACATAATGAAATAGGCATGATTACCCGTGAACCTGTTGGTGTCGTAGCGGCGATTGTGCCTTGGAATTTCCCAATGATTATGGCGTGCTGGAAACTAGGCCCTGCGTTAGCAACGGGCAACAGCGTCATATTAAAGCCCTCAGAAAAATCTCCGTTAACAGCAATAAGAATGGCACAACTAGCGTTAGATGCAGGTATTCCTAAAGGCGTGTTAAACGTGTTGCCAGGCTTAGGACACACTGTTGGTACAGCATTAGCTTTACATATGGATGTTGATACTTTGGTGTTCACAGGTTCAACTAAAATTGCTAAACAACTGATGATTTACGCAGGGCAATCAAACATGAAACGCGTTTGGTTAGAGGCGGGTGGCAAAAGTCCTAACATAGTATTTAATGATGCGCCGGATTTAAAAGCCGCAGCACAAGCTGCTGCATCGGCCATTGCCTTTAACCAAGGTGAAGTATGTACCGCGGGATCGCGTTTATTGGTTGAGTCAGGTATTAAAGATGAACTGATAAAATTGATCGCCGAAGAGTTAAAATCTTGGCAGCCTGGTCATCCGTTAGATCCTGAAACCGTTACTGGCGCCATGGTTGATGAACAGCAAATGAACAATGTGTTGGATTACATTAAAGCGGGTGAAGATGAAGGTGCCACCTTAGTGCAAGGTGGTAAGCAGGTTATGGCAGAAACGGGCGGCGTGTATGTGCAGCCGACTATTTTTTCTGGTGTAAATAATAAAATGACGATTGCCAGTGAAGAGATTTTTGGGCCTGTGCTGTCAGTGATTGAGTTTGACGGCATGGAACAAGCGATTGAAATTGCCAATGACACCATTTATGGTTTAGCCGCGGGTGTATGGACATCGAATCTTTCTAAAGCGCATAAAACCGCCAAAGCATTACGTAGCGGTATGGTGTGGATTAACCATTATGATGGTGGTGATATGACCGCGCCATTTGGCGGTTATAAACAGTCGGGTAATGGCCGCGATAAGTCATTACACGCATTTGATAAATATACTGAAATCAAAGCAACTTGGATTGTTTTATAATCAACGTGATAAGTCCTGAGCAAACTTAGTTGCGACAAAGCCCTATGATAATCAGTCATAGGGCTTTTTTATTAAGTGAAATTCATCAAAAAGTATCGTAAGAATATCTTAAAAGTATATTAGGATGGCATTGAACAACACACAGGAAGTGACGCTAATGCTTAAACAACGTTTTTATCTTTTAGCTACTATAACCATGGCTACATTTTTAGGATTCATTATTTGGGTCATATACTTAGCTAACACTGGTGGCAGCAGTATTTTCTTCGACATCGTCAAACATATTCCCTATGGCGATAAAGTTGGTCATTGTTTACTATTTGGGGTATTAACCTATCTAGCCAATCTCACCTTACAATTTAAGACCATTCGATTAGGTTCGTTATCGCTTTATCTTGGCAGCTGCTTAGTCGCATTATTCGTGCTGGTGGAGGAAATAAGTCAGGGTTTTATTCCCCGTCGGACATTAGACATAGCCGATTTAGCGGCTGATGGCGTAGGCATAATGGTATTTAGCTACTTTACCTGGTTAACGCATAAATATGTGCAATCTTTGTATCAAGGAGAAAATAATGAGTAATTCAACTGTTTCAACAGCCTGGTTAGTTGAGCATCTAGATGATAAAAACGTTATTTTGCTTGATGCCAGTATGGCGGTGGTATTAGGTAAAGAGCCGTTAATCTATGACAGGTTAACGTGCATACCGAATGCGATTAATATGGGGCTAGAGCAAGACTTCTTTAATCACGACTCACAGATGTCCCATGCTATGCCAACCGCTGAACAATTCACCCACGCAGCACGTAAGTTAGGCATTAATCAGGACAGTACCGTGGTGATTTATGATAACCAAGGAATTTATTCTTCGCCGCGGGCCTGGTGGACTTTTAAGGTGATGGGGTTTGATAAGGTATTTGTGCTTGATGGTGGCTTACCACAATGGATGGCTGAAAACCTACCGACAGCCAATCAGTACTTAACCGCCAGCTTAGTCGGTAATGTAAAAGCTCAGCAACACACTGAGTTAGTGTGTGACTCTGCTAGCTTGCTGGCTATTGTTAGTGAGTACCCCGTGGCTCAAAGTGGCTCGCTGGTGTTTGATGCCAGGGCAGCGTCTCGTTTCAATGGCACTGCGCCAGAGCCTAGGGCGGATGTAAGAAGTGGTCATATACCTTATTCGGTCAATCTGCCTTTTGCGCAGGTGCTTGATGGAATAAAATTAAAGCCTTCGACAGAGCTGCAAATGATTTTTAATCAGCTTGATGAAAATCACGCCCAGCAGCGTATTTTTAGCTGCGGTTCAGGTATTACGGCTTGTATTTTGATACTTGCATCTACGGTGGCAGGTCATCAACAGTCGATATTGTATGACGGCTCGTGGGCTGAATGGGGGGCAAGTGACCATTTACCCGTAGCGTAATACACAAGCATTTTATATAAAGTTAGTAAAAACAATGTCATAAAGAAGTGAAGGCTATGTCTGATGTATTGATCGTGGTGGGTGTTACTTTGCTAGCCGGTTTGGCTATGCCACTTGGTGCGGTTATCGCTCAGATGGAGCATATTCGGTCTGATTGGTTGCAACAGGAGTTTCGCCACGGCGTGATGGCCTTTGGTGGCGGTGCACTGTTGTCTGCAGTCGGTTTGGTGTTAGTGCCTGAAAGTGTTGAGGTATTATCACTCCCATTGGCAGTTCTGTTTTTTGGGCTAGGCGCTTTAGCGTTCATGTTGTTAGATATTTTACTGGTTAAAATCAATACCCCAGCCAGTCAATTAAGTGCCATGCTGGCGGATTTTATTCCTGAATCTATTGCTTTAGGCACTGCATTGGCTACCGGCAGTAAAACGGCCTTTTTATTAGCAGCATTAATTGGATTACAAAATTTACCAGAAGGGTTTAATGCTTATCGAGAGTTAAACCAACATAGTCGTTTTAAGCCTAGGTTATTGATAGGCATTTTTGCACTAATTGCTTTGTTTGGGCCTATTGCAGGCATTATTGGTTATGTTTGGTTAGCGGACCAACCTGAGGTTATTGGCGCAATAATGATATTTGCCTCAGGCGGTATTCTGTATTCAGTATTTCAAGATATTGCTCCCCAAGTAAAGTTAGAGCAGCATTGGTTTCCACCCTGCGGAGCAGTACTTGGTTTTGGGTTGGGTATGGTCGGTTATATCATGACGCAATAGCCGTCTATGCTAGGTTATGGGCTGTTGATTAGGATAAATCAACAGCCCTAATTCATATTAGAAAATATCTTTAAAGCGATGATATAGCATACCCGCAGCTAACATAGGTGAGCGAAAATGTGGCCCGCCTGGGAATGTCATGTGTTTTATCTTATCAAAAATATCAAACCGTTCGGCTTGCTCCGTGATAGCTTCGGCGATGAGTTTTGCTGCCATATGAGTAGCATTGACGCCATGTCCTGAATAAGCCTGGGCATAGAAAATATTTTTAGCATCAGGCAAACGCCCTATTTGAGGCATTCTGTTAGCACCAATACCAATCATTCCCCCCCACTGGTAATCAATTTTAACCCCTTTAAGTTGCGGGAATACATGTTCTAAATTGGGCCGCAGTGCTGCTTCAATATTGCTAGGATCTTTTCCTGAGTAAGTGCATAAACCGCCAAACAATAATCGATTATCAGCGGATAAATGAAAGTAGTCTAAGGCTACGCGCATATCTGCAAATGCCATATTCTGTGGAATAATAGCTTGGCATTGCGCTGCAGTTAATGGCTCTGTTGCCAGTAAGTAACTGCCTGCGGGAAGTACCTTTCCGCCGACATAATCATTCAGTTTATGACCAATGTACGCATTACCGGCCAGCACTAAAAATTGACAATTAACTTCACCTTTAGCGGTTTTAACCACTGGTTTATCGCCTTTGTATATATGTTCTGCTGGGCTGTACTCAAAAATCTGTACCCCCAATTCACGGGCAACTCTTGCTTCACCCAGCACTAAGTTCAGCGGGTGTAAGTGGCCGCTGCCCATGTCGACTAAAGCACCTTGATAGAAATCAGATTGGATAACGTCACTGATGTGTGCTTTATCAAGTAATTGAATATCATGCTGATAGCCCGCTTGTTTTAAGTCGGTAAACTCTTGCTCTAACTCATGCATGTGCCGAGGTTTTACGGCTAAGTCACAATAACCCATTTGTAAGTCACATTGGATGTTGTGCTGTTGTACGCGTTGCTTAACAATTTCAACTGCTTCAAAGCCCATTTGCGTGATGGCGTTGACGCCCTCAGTGCCGATGACATTGTTAAATTGGCTGGCATCATGGCCAATACCACGAATTAGCTCTCCGCCGTTGCGCCCTGACGCTCCCCAACCGATGCGTTTCGCTTCTAAAACCGCCACGCTAAAGCCTTTTTGAGCCAGTTCTATCGCGGTATTTATACCCGTAAACCCCCCACCAACAATACAAACATCGACAGTGATAGATTCTGTTAGTTGTGGATAATCGAATAGTTCTTTCGCACTGTGGAAGTAAAAAGAATCTGGGTATTTATCGCTATGGATCGGTGAGGGCTGTGACATAGCGTCTCCAATTTAAAGGCTAATGATTAATGAGTCGTAGGGTCTATCTATCGGTAATTTTTAATCGACAGATTGTGCATTTTATTTAACACTGAATTAAGCTAGAATACAATTCCTTTCACGTTAGTAAATACAATGATAAATTGCTGTGACATATTCGATGTCATCTAGTGTCATTCGAAACGGCTATTATTTTCAGGAGTCAGAAATTGGATATAGGGGCAAGCTTAAAAGCTGTTCGGAAAATGCGCGGTCTTTCCCAGCGCGAGTTAGCTAAGCGTGCAGGCGTGACCAATAGTACTATTTCAATGATTGAAAAAAACAGTGTTAGTCCTTCTATTAGCTCCTTAAAGAAGGTTCTCGCTGGGATCCCTATGTCATTGGTTGAGTTCTTTTCTATTGAGGAGGGCACTGTCGGTGAGCAAAAAGTCGTTTATCGCTCTGAAGAGTTACTCGATATTGGTACCGGTGATTTAGTTTATAAGCTTATTGGTAGAGACTTTCCAAATCGTGCAATGTCACTGATGTATGAAACTTATCCACCCAAAACAAGTACAGGCGATGAGATGCTACAACATCGTGGTGAAGAAGGGGCTTATATTCTAGAAGGTAAAATTGAACTTACCGTTGCCGATGAGACCTTTGTGCTGCATAAAGGCGATAGCTATTACTTTAATAGTGAACTGCCACATAAGTTCGCGAATCCCTTCGAAGAGCCATGCCGCTTGGTCAGTGCAACCACGCCGGGTGATTTTTAGTATTTTCTGACTGATTGCAAAGTAGTGCGCATTACTTTGCAAACCTCTTAAGTCTGTTTTTGGGCTATAAATACGCTGCAATCTAATCCTACAATGTAAATAATATTAAGCATAATATTGTTCTCTATATGAAACTTTGTTTTTAAAAAGCCTCCAATTCCATATTGAAATTGATTGTACCAAGATATTTTTATTCTGGTTTACAACTGTTTATTCCTATTTTTACTGCGCTTGCTTGATTAGGTGATGCTGGAACTATAAAAATTTATCCAGTTGTATTATTGCTATTGCCTAGTGTTAAAATTAAGTGTAGTGTGTGAAAAAACGAACACAAATTATTAGTTAATTAAATAGATTATATATTGTGGAAATATCACAGTTTTGAGTGTTTAATGATCAATACTTTCCAAGTGTTTGAAAGAAATGCTGCATATTTGCAGTTCAACAGTGTAGGTGTGATATGTCTTTGTCAAAAGTCCCAATGATTGGGGTAGTGGCATGTAATCAACAAATAGGATTACACCCATTTAATATTGTGGGTGAAAAATACCTACTCAGTGTCGTTAACGGTGCGAAAGGCTTTCCTTTAGTTATCCCCTCTTTGGGTTTAGCCGTACCCACCGCAGAATTACTTTCTCGCCTGGATGGTATTTTATTTACCGGTTCACCATCTAATGTGGAGCCACATCATTTTCAAGGCCCTGCTAGTGCAGAAGGCACTCACCATGATCCTAAGCGCGATGCGACTACATTACCCCTAATCAAAGCAGCCATAGATGCGGGTGTGCCTGTATTCGGAATTTGTCGTGGTTTTCAAGAGATGAATGTGGTTTATGGTGGCAGCTTGCACCAAAAACTGCATGAAGTTGGCCAATTTATTGAACACAGAGAAGATAAAACGGCTCCAGTAGATGTGCAGTATGGCTTGTCACATGCTATTGATATAGTGCCTGGTGGTTTACTCCATCAAGCGTGGGGCAGTGAACAGGCTGAAGTGAATTCAGTGCATACTCAAGGCGTCGACAGATTAGGCTCGGGATTAATACCAGAGGCGCATTCGCCAGACGGGTTAGTTGAAGCATTTTCTGTGAAAGGTGCTAAGGCTTTTGCGTTAGGTGTGCAATGGCACCCAGAATGGAAAGTGCAAGATAATCAGTTTTATTCATCAATTTTTGATGCATTCGGCAAAGCGTGCCGTTTGCATGCAGCTAAACGAGAGAAATAACCAATGGATAAGTTAATTACGTTCCTAAAAGATAGAAAAATTACCGAAGTTGAATGTGTGATCAGTGACATGACAGGTATCGCTCGAGGCAAAATTGCCCCAGTAGATAAGTTTATTGATGAGAAAGGCATGCGTTTACCTGAAAGCGTATTGCTGCAAACGGTGACGGGTGATTTTATCGATGACGGTATTTTCTATTCATTACTTGATAAAGCCGATATCGATTTTGTGTGTGTGCCGGATGAGAATGCAGTATTCATGCTACCTTGGACTGTAGAAGCTACCGCGCAAGTTATTCACGATTGTTATGATCGTATGGGTAATCCAATTGAATTATCACCACGTAATGTGCTTAAAAAAGTACTTAAACTTTATGAAGATAAAGGTTGGGAACCCGTTATTGCACCAGAAATGGAGTTTTATTTAACTCAACGTAGTGATGACCATGACTTACCGCTTAAGCCCCCTATTGGTCGCTCTGGCCGTCCTGAAGCTGGTCGTCAATCATTTTCAATCGACGCCGCAAATGAATTCGATCCACTGTTTGAAGATATGTACGATTGGTGTGAGCTTCAAGGTTTAGATATTGATACCCTAATCCATGAAGATGGTCCTGCGCAGATGGAGATTAACTTCAGCCATGGCAATCCATTATCGTTAGCCGATCAAGTATTTATATTTAAACGTACACTTAAAGAAGCGGCATTAAAGCATAATGTGTGTGCTACTTTTATGGCTATGCCGGTTACTGATGAGCCAGGCAGTGCGATGCACATCCACCAAAGTGTGATTGATAAAAAAACCGGTAAAAACATTTTTACTAAAGAAGATGGTACTCAAAGTCAGTTGTTTTTAAATTATATTGCCGGCTTACAAACCTATATTCCTGAATTATTACCATTAATGGCACCAAGTGTTAACTCTTTCCGTCGTTTCCTTCCGGGTACTTCTGCACCTGTAAACCTAGAGTGGGGCGTAGAGAACCGCACATGTGGTCTACGTATTCCAGAATCATCACCAGAGAACCGTCGTATTGAAAACCGTATTCCAGGTGCTGATGCAAACTGTTACTTAACCATTGCAGCGAGTTTATTGGCTGGTTTCATTGGTATGGAAAAAGGCTTACGTCCTTCAAATCCTGTGACAGGTCGTTCAAATGAAAGTCGCACCAGTAACGAATACTGTTTACCGCTGACCCTAGAAGAAGCCTTGATTGCAATGCAAGAAAGTGAAGCGTGTATTGAATATTTAGGTCAGTCTTTCACCACAGGTTTTGTGGCGGTTAAGCAAGCTGAACTTGAAAACTTCCGCCGCGTAGTGAGCTCTTGGGAGCGTGAGTTCCTGTTATTAACGGTTTAGTTAATAACAGTTGAATAGCGGAGTGAATCACTTCGCTATTCAGTTTGATAAGTTAGCTAGCCATTCCAGCTTTTAAAAGCTGAGTGGCTCATTACGTCAGTCGAAGAGTTAATAATATTTTCAGATGATTACATAACTGCAGTCAGGACTGGTAAGTTGTCATTTTTGCCAGCTTAAAGGAACATGTATGACAAATTTAGCCTCTTTACAGCAAGCAGATAAAGCACATTTTATTCATCCATTTACAGACTCTAAAGCCCTTGGCGAGAAAGGCACTCGTGTGATTGAGCGCGCCGAAGGTGTCTATATATGGGATGTCCAAGGTCATAAATTATTAGACGCAATGGCAGGGCTTTGGTGTGTAAATGTGGGTTATGGCCGACAATCAATTGTCGATGCCGCTTGTCAGCAGATGCAAAAACTTCCTTTCTACAACAGTTTTTTCCAATGTACTCACCCACCCGCTATTGAGTTAGCAAAAACCATTGCCGAACTTGCCCCTAAACACATGAATAGTGTGTTCTTTACCGGTTCGGGATCTGAATCAAACGACACAAACTTACGCATGGTGCGACGCTATTGGGACTTAAAAGGTCAACCCAATAAAAAAACCATTATCAGCAGACACAATGCTTACCATGGTTCTACAGTAGCGGGTGCAAGTTTAGGCGGTATGTCTGGCATGCACGAACAAGGTGATTTACCTATCCCCAAAGTAGTGCATATCGCACAACCCTATTGGTATGCCGAAGGGGGGACTTAACGCCCGAAGCATTTGGTCTACAAGCTGCCCAAGCACTAGAAACTAAAATATTAGAGCTAGGTGAAGATAATGTTGCGGCATTTATTGCCGAACCTTTTCAAGGTGCTGGTGGCGTAATTATTCCTCCATCCACATACTGGCCTGAAATTAAACGTATTTTAGCTAAATATGACTTGTTACTTATTTTGGATGAAGTGATTAGTGGTTTTGGCAGAACGGGGCATTGGTTTGCCGCTGAATACTTTGACCTACAACCTGATTTTATTTCAATAGCAAAAGGCATGACATCTGGTTACGTGCCTATGGGTGGCGTAATAATTGCAGACCGTGTCGCGGATGTGATTAAACAGCAATGTGGTGAATTTACCCACGGTTTTACCTACTCAGGTCATCCGGTTGCTGCGGCTGCTGCATTAGAAAATATCAATATTATCAAACGAGAAAAATTAGTTGAAAAAGTGGCTACAGAAACGGCACCGTATTTTCAACAACGCTTACAACAATTAGATGAGCATCCATTAGTGGGTGAGGTAAGAGGCTTAGGTTTGGTTGCTGCGATTGAGCTAGTGCAAGATAAAGCGAAACGCCAGCGTTTTTCAGCCAAGATTGGTGTGGGAACTTGGTGTCGAGATTTTTGTATCGAGCATGGTTTGGTGATGCGGTCAGTGGGCGATACTATGATTATTTCTCCGCCACTGGTTATTACCAAGGCAGAGATCGATGAGTTGGTTGATAAGGCTTTAATGGCCCTAAATGACACCTATACTAAATGTTTAGCCAGTAAAGCATATTGATAGAAATGATATTGACTTTAAAAGTACCTTTGCACGCTTAATAAAGCTTGTTGCATGTTTATGAGTAATTAGTGGTTTTTTAAGCAATTAGATTGTTACTATCTAGTAATTAAAAAGGTTTTTGATAGAATCCAAAAAAATTATAGCATTTGCATTTTGCTGTGATGTTACCGATGCAGAAATATGATGTAGCATTGGATAATTTCCTTTTTATAAGGGAATGATAATAACGCTTTAAAAGCGAATAACTGTCAGCACAGTCCTGACCATTATCCAAGTAAGGGAGAACATATGAAGCTACTTAACAAACTGTCTACCATAGCGCTTATTTCAGCGTCGGTATTTGCCAGCACTTCGCTGCATGCTGAAGAAGTTGTCAAGATGTACAATTGGTCTGACTATATCGCAGAAGATACCTTAGCAAACTTTGAAAAAGAAACTGGCATTCGCGTTATATATGACGTGTTCGACAGTAACGAAGTTTTAGAAGCTAAATTGCTGTCTGGTCGCAGTGGTTATGACATAGTGGTTCCATCTAATCACTTTTTGGCTAAGCAAATCAAAGCGGGTGCCTTTCAAAAGCTAGATCGTACTAAGTTGACTAACTATGCCAACTTAAAACCGGACTTAATGAAGCAGCTTGAGAAAGCCGATCCTGCTAATGAACATGCCGTACCTTACTTATGGGGCACTAATGGTATTGGCTATAACATCGATAAAGTTAAAGCTGTGTTAGGTGAAGATGCGCCATTTGATTCATTAGAGCTTATTTTTAATCCTAAATACGCAGAAAAAATCGCATCATGTGGTTTTTCAATGCTAGATTCTGCTGACGACATGCTGCCGCAAGCACTCATTTATCTTGGTTTAGAT
Organism: Shewanella sp. HL-SH8; assembly: GCF_051165765.1. Taxonomy (NCBI): domain Bacteria; kingdom Pseudomonadati; phylum Pseudomonadota; class Gammaproteobacteria; order Alteromonadales; family Shewanellaceae; genus Shewanella; species Shewanella sp. HL-SH8. The sequence goes on from NZ_CP195039.1 coordinate 1,467,053, forward strand.
CCGAACAGTAAAAATGCCGCTGATTATGAAAAAGCCGCTGAAGTTCTTGCCAAAGTTCGTCCGTATATCACCTATTTCCATTCATCGCGTTATATTTCAGATCTCGCTAATGGCGATATTTGTGTCGCATATGGTTTCTCTGGCGATGTATTCCAAGCTGCAGCTCGAGCAGATGAAGCGGGTAATGGCAATAAAATCGGTTATTCTATTCCTAAAGAAGGTGCCAACCTTTGGTTTGATATGTTAGCGATTCCACAAGATGCCACAAACGTTGATAACGCCCATAAGTTAATTAACTATTTATTGCGTCCTGAGGTAATAGCACCTATCAGTAACTATGTTGCTTATGCTAACCCTAATACTCCTGCACAGGCGCTAGTTGATGATGCAATCAAAAATGATCCAGCAATTTATCCACCACAAAGCGTAATCGACAAGCTGTACATTGGTGATATTCGCCCAATGAAAATTCAACGAGTTGTGACACGTGCTTGGACTAAAGTGAAATCTGGTCAGTAGTCAGATCAACATATTAGGGCAAGGTAACTTGCCCTAAATACTTAGCCCTTTCATCAATCAGATTTTAATGTTCTTTGTAACCCCAAATAATAATCAATGTTACAGAACACATACTCCAACTAGGCGGAGCAGTATCATGGAAAACACCTCGGGCGTCACTAATAAACCAACCACAAAGACGCAAGATAAAGTACTCCTTAAAATTGATCGAATTAGTAAACTATTTGATGATGTCCGCGCAGTCGACAATGTGTCACTGACCATTAATCAAGGTGAAATTTTCGCATTATTAGGTGGCTCAGGCTCAGGAAAATCAACTCTATTACGTATATTGGCCGGGTTTGAAAAGCCGACTGAAGGTCGCATTTTTCTGGACGGTGTCGATATTACCGACATGCCTCCCTATGAACGCCCTATCAATATGATGTTCCAATCCTATGCATTATTTCCACATATGACGGTAGAACAAAATATTGCCTTTGGCTTAAAACAAGACAAAATGCCCAAAGCTGATATTGCTCAACGCGTTGAGGAAATGCTCAAGTTGGTGCACATGGAAACATATGCTAAGCGTAAACCACACCAATTATCGGGTGGTCAGCGTCAACGTGTCGCCTTGGCTCGTTCATTAGCTAAAAGACCTAAACTATTACTACTTGATGAGCCTATGGGCGCATTGGATAAAAAGCTGCGTACTCAAATGCAGTTAGAAGTGGTCGATATTCTTGAAGCCGTAGGCGTGACCTGTGTCATGGTAACTCACGATCAAGAAGAGGCCATGACGATGGCAGGGCGTATTTCTATTATGAATGAAGGCTGGATTGCACAAACTGGCAGCCCAACAGACATTTATGAGGCGCCGAATAGCCGTATGGTTGCTGAGTTTATTGGCACAGTAAATTTATTTAAAGGCGATATTATTGCCGATGAAGCCGATCACGCCATTATTAAATCACACACTTTAAAACAACCTTTTTATATTGGACACGGTATTTCTACCAGTTTAGATAATAAGACTGTGATGCTTGCTGTGCGCCCTGAAAAAACCATCATTACCCGTGAACAGCCTGAAGGTGAGTATAACTGGGCCAGAGGCGTAGTACATGATATTGCCTATTTAGGTGGCGTTTCAGTCTTTTATATTAAGCTAAGAAACAAGCAAATTGTTCAGTGCTCAATGATTAACCGTGAACGCCGATCGGATCACCCAACATGGGAAGAAGAAGTCTTTATCAGTTGGGAAGACACCAGCGGGGTTGTATTGCAATCATGATGAATCCATTTAAACGCCTAAAAGGCCGACATTTGACCATGGGTATACCTTACCTATGGTTATTGATGTTCTTTGCACTGCCTTTCGCCATTGTGTTGAAGCTGAGTTTTTCAACTGCTGCGATTGCTATTCCTCCCTACGAGGCAACCTTTAGTTTTATCGATGAAACATTATCTATCTTTTTGAATTTTGGTAACTATTTACTATTGCTACAGGATTCAATGTACTACGTTGCCTATTTAACCTCACTTAAAATGGCACTCATTGCCACCTTAGGTTGTTTGTTATTAGGCTTCCCTATGGCTTATGCCATTGCTAGAGCGCCAACACGATTTCAACCTGTGTTATTACTGTTAGTGATGCTGCCATCATGGACATCATTTTTGATCCGTATTTATGCCTGGATGGGTATTTTAAGTAACACTGGCTTAGTGAATAACTTCTTAATCTGGCTTGGGGTCATTTCTGAGCCTATTCAAATGCTCAATACTAACTTTGCCGTGTATATTGGTATTATTTATGGCTACCTGCCATTTATGATTTTGCCCTTATATGCCACTTTAGTGAAACTGGATATGAGCTTAATTGAAGCCGCATCTGATTTAGGTTCTAGTAGTCTCAATACCTTCTGGAAAATTACGCTGCCTTTATCAATGGGGGGAGTGGTAGCTGGCTCAATGCTAGTGTTCATTCCTGCTGTCGGTGAGTTTGTTATTCCTGAGCTACTCGGTGGCCCTGATTCATTGATGATTGGTAAAGTATTGTGGCAAGAGTTCTTTAATAACCGTGATTGGCCTGTGGCTTCATCTTTGGCTATTGTCATGTTAGCACTGTTAATTGTGCCAATTACCTTGTTCCATCGCTATCAGTCACGTGATATGGAGAACGATGCATGAAAAACTTAAGTTTCTCTAAAATCATGTTGTGGTTCGGTTTACTTTTTTTGTATGCCCCGATGCTTATTTTGGTTATTTATTCTTTTAATGAATCAAAACTGGTCACAGTCTGGAGTGGGTTTTCACCAAAATGGTACGGTGAACTGTTTCAAGATGAGCAGATTTTAAGTGCCGTGTGGGTGAGTTTACGTATCGCATTTTACAGTGCAACTATGGCGGTCATTATTGGCACTATGGCGGCGTTTGTCATGACACGTTTTCGTCTGCTCATGGGCTAAATTAACCTTATCTAACATGATCACCGCACCATTGGTTATGCCTGAAGTCATTACCGGTTTATCTTTACTGCTACTGTTTGTGCAAATGGCTGATACTTTTGGTTGGCCAACTGAACGCGGAATGCTAACAGTGTGGATTGCACACTCAACATTTTGTGCCGCTTACGTAGCCGTTGTGGTGTCGTCAAGATTGCGCGAGCTAGACAGATCAATTGAAGAAGCCGCGATGGATTTAGGGGCTACGCCACTAAAAACCTTCTTCTTGATTACGGTTCCTATGATATCGCCAGCGTTAATTGCTGGTTGGTTATTATCATTTAGTTTGTCATTAGATGACTTAGTGATAGCCAGCTTTGCTTCTGGTCCGGGTTCTACAACCTTGCCTATGGTGGTGTTTTCATCAGTGCGCTTAGGGGTGTCGCCTAAGATTAATGCGTTAGCGACCATCATTATTTTTGCTGTGTCTCTTGTTGCATTCTTGTCCTGGTACTTTACTCGACGGGCAGAAAAGAAAGCGCAAAAAGCGATGGAGTCATAGGGTATTACCTTGAAATAACAGAAGCGCGTCATGATGATATTTCGATTCATCAACGCGCTTTTTTATTATCTATAATAAGTCATCACTCGAGTCTTAATCTGGATTAAACGTCTTTAATTGGCTCTCGAGTAATTGATCTTTGATGGGCTTTTTTGTGGATCACTTGTCGGTTTAACTAGACCACCATGGCTGAGATACCAAAATGTAAATAACCCAAATTTAGATAACCCAAACTCTTCAAAATAAGCTGTATTCATACCTATTAGTCATGCTAATAATAGTGCAGGATTATGGTTTTAGAGTGTTTAATATTTTCAACAAACTGTAAATAATTATACCTTTTCGGCTAGTTTTTATGATGACCTAGGTGTAGGATGAGACAGTTATATTTTGCAATGTACATATAAAGGAAGTGCTATGTCTGCTACACCTCATACTAGTTCATATTACGCCGCATCGGCCAACGATAAAGTTGAACGCCCTCGTCTAGAATCTGTTATAGAAACAGATGTTTGTATTGTTGGCGCAGGTTATACAGGCTTATCAGCGGGGCTTCATCTTTTAGAAAGTGGCATGAGGGTAGTTATCCTTGAGGCCGCCAGAATTGGCTGGGGTGCATCTGGCCGAAACGGCGGTCAAATTGTTAACTCTTTTAGCCGTGACATAGACAGTATTGAAAAAGTAGTAGGCAAAGAGCAAGGCAAACTTTTTGGTGAAATGGCATTTGAAGGCGGGCGTATCATTCGTGAACGCATTGCCAAATATAATATTGATTGTGATTTAAAGAATGGTGGCGTTTTCGCGGCTATGAATAAAAAACAAATGGGCCATTTACGGTCACAAAAAGACTTGTGGGAAGCCCATGGACATAATCAACAACTTGAAATTTTAGATCATGATGCTATTCGTAAAGTGGTTGATTCGGACCTATACGTTGGCGGCTTATTAGATAAAAGTGGCGGCCATATTCACCCTTTGAATTTAGCATTAGGTGAAGCCCGTGCGGTTGAATCTTTAGGTGGATTAATTTTTGAAGACTCTGCTGTTATTAATATTGACGATGGTGCATCACCGGTTGTGCATACAGCGCAAGGTCAAGTTAAATGTAAGTTCGTAGTTGTTGCTGGTAATGCCTATTTAGGTAAGTTGCTGCCTGAATTACACGCTAAGTCTATGCCATGTGGTACTCAAGTAGTGACTACAGCGCCTTTATCTGATGAGATGGCTGCCAGTATTTTACCGCAGGATTATTGTGTCGAAGATTGTAACTATTTACTCGACTACTACCGTTTAACCGGAGATAAACGTCTAATATTCGGTGGTGGTGTGGTATATGGCGCGCGTGATCCCGCCAATATCAAAGCGCTTATAGAACCTAAGCTGCTGAAAACATTCCCACAACTTAAAGGGATTAAAATTGATTATGCTTGGACAGGTAATTTCTTAATGACCTTGTCGCGTTTGCCACAAGTTGGCCGTATTGGCCACAATATTTATTACTCTCAAGGTTGTAGCGGCCATGGTGTTACATACACACATCTTGCGGGAAAATTGATCGCAGAAATGCTAAATGGCCAAGCTACTCGCTTTGATGCATTTGCGGCATTACCTCATTATCCGTTCCCTGGTGGACACGCCTTAAGAGTGCCTTTTAGTGCTATTGGTGCGTGGTATTACACTATGCGCGATAAGTTTGGCGTATAAGTTTTGCTATTTAGATTAAGGAGAACATCATGGTATTGAATGACCCAAGTTTATTACAACAGCAATGCTATATCGATGGCCAATGGGTCAGTGCAAACTCTGGTGATACCATTGCGATAGCAAACCCGGCCAATCAAGACATTATCGGCCATGTACCTGTAATGGGCGCGGCCGAGACATCGGCTGCCATCGATGCGGCAAATAAAGCATTACCTGCCTGGCGTGCACTAACGGCTAAAGAGCGCAGCAGCAAATTGCGTCGTTGGTTTGAGTTATTAATTGAGAACGCTGATGATCTTGCGTTGCTGATGACAACCGAGCAGGGCAAGCCGTTAGCCGAAGCAAAAGGCGAAGTTACTTATGCAGCGTCATTTATTGAATGGTTTGCTGAAGAAGCTAAGCGCATTTATGGTGATACTATTCCTGGCCATCAAGCTGATAAAAGACTGACAGTTATCAAGCAACCTGTGGGTGTAACTGCGGCAATTACGCCTTGGAATTTCCCCGCTGCTATGATTACCCGAAAGGCAGCACCGGCATTAGCTGCTGGTTGTACTATGGTAGTTAAACCTGCGGAGCAAACTCCCTTTACGGCATTAGCATTAGCTGAACTAAGCCGCCGTGCCTGTATTCCTGCTGGGGTATTTAGTGTGGTGACAGGCAATGCTATTGAAATTGGCAATACCCTGTGTGAAAGCCCTATTGTGCGAAAATTATCATTTACAGGTTCAACTGGGGTTGGCATCAAGCTTATGGCGCAATGTGCGCCTACGCTTAAAAAGTTATCATTAGAATTAGGCGGTAATGCGCCATTTATTGTGTTTGATGATGCCGACATAGATGCCGCAGTCGAAGGTGCAATGATTGCTAAATATCGCAATGCTGGCCAAACCTGTGTGTGTGCTAACCGTATCTATGTGCAAGCGGGAGTGTATGACACTTTCATCCAAAAGTTTGCCGATGCTGTCGCCAAATTGAAAGTAGGTCATGGCACTGAACAAGGTGTCACCATTGGACCACTGATTAATGCCAATTCTGTAGCAAAAGTGCAAAGTCATTTAGATGATGCGTTAGCAAAAGGTGCCCGTGTGGTTACTGGTGGCAACCCCCACGCATTAGGCGGTTTCTTTTTTTGAGCCCACCATAGTGCGTGATGTCAATAAAACCATGTTAGTTGCCCGCGAAGAAACCTTTGGTCCTTTAGCGCCAATCTTCAAGTTTGATAGTGTAGACGATGTAATTAATCAGGCCAACGATACTGAGTTTGGTTTAGCAGCCTATTTTTATGGCCGTGATATTTCATTGGTTTATAAAGTGGCAGAAGCACTAGAGTACGGCATGGTTGGTGTTAATACTGGACTTATTTCGACAGAAGTTGCGCCATTTGGCGGAATAAAATCTTCAGGTTTAGGCCGTGAAGGGTCAAAATTTGGCATCGAGGAATACCTCGAAATGAAATATATCTGTATGTCTGTGTAAGGGTATAGGCAATGAATAAAACAAATGAACAATTAATGGCTCGCCGCCAGGCAGCTGTTGCGCAAGGCGTAAGTCAAATTCATCCGCTTTTCATAGAGCGCGCTGAAAATGCTACCGTTTGGGATGTTGAAGGGCGTGAATATATCGATTTTGCAGGCGGTATTGCGGTGCTTAACACTGGCCACTTACATCCAAAAGTAAAAGCTGCGGTTCAAGCGCAGTTAGATGATTTTTCCCATACTTGTTTTATGGTGCTAGCGTATGAAAGCTACGTAGAAGTGTGTGAGAAATTAAATCAGTTAGTACCAGGTGACTTTGCTAAAAAAACAGCGTTGTTTACTAGCGGCTCTGAAGCGGTCGAAAACGCGGTTAAAGTTGCCCGCGCTTACACAAAGCGTGCAGGCGTTATTGCTTTTACCTCAGGTTATCATGGCCGTACCATCGCGGCATTGGCATTGACCGGTAAAGTAGCCCCTTACAGCAAAGGCATGGGACTGATGTCTGCTAACGTGTTTAGGGCTGAGTTTCCGTGTGAGTTACATGGTGTGTCTGAAGATGCCGCAATGGCTTCAATTGAGCGTATTTTTAAAAATGATGCTGAGCCGAGTGACATTGCCGCCATTATTTTAGAGCCTGTACAAGGTGAGGGTGGCTTTTATGCCGCCACGCCAAGCTTTATGAAGCGTTTACGTGAATTGTGCGATACCCACGGCATAATGCTTATTGCTGATGAAGTGCAAACTGGTGCTGGTCGTACCGGAACCTTTTTTGCCATGGAGCAAATGGGCGTAGCCGCTGACATTACCACTTTTGCTAAATCGATAGCGGGTGGTTTCCCGCTATCAGGTATCACTGGCCGCGCTGAAGTGATGGACGCTATTACTGCCGGTGGCTTAGGCGGTACTTATGGTGGCAGTCCACTGGCTTGTGCAGCAGCTTTGGCGGTGATTGAAGTATTTGAGCAAGAAAAGCTACTTGAGCGAGCCAACACTTTAGGCAAACACATTAAAGCCTCAATAACCACTATGCAAAGTAAGTACAACCAAATTGCTGAAGTGCGTGGCTTAGGTGCGATGATTGCCATTGAATTGATGGAAAATGGTCAGCCCGCACCACAATACTGTCCCAAAGTGCTATTGGAAGCGCGTAACCGCGGATTAATTTTACTATCTTGCGGCACCTACGGAAATGTCCTGCGAGTATTAGTGCCTTTAACGGCGCCTGATGCACAAGTTGATGCGGGTTTAGCGATTATGGATGAAGTCTTTAACGTTGTTTTTAATGGCTAAATATAATTAACGTCCCAATAGTTTAAGTACAAAGTGAGCCCTATTGAGAAATAGGGCTTTTTATTAGCTTTTATCGGTATTTTTACTATTTTTTCGTCCTATTATTTGAATCTCGACTAAACTTAAAGTCGTATGTGAAATTTTTGACATACCTATAAAGACATAATAAGAAAGTGGAGTAACAATATGAAGGCATTGCCTGTCAAAACGAAATTACTTTGGATCACATCAGGGTTGTTTTTGCTTATCGTGCTGACATTATCACTAAGCTTATGGTGGGGATTAAGCGACAAAAATAAAATTTTAGCGCAAGAGATGGATACCACGTTACAACAAGAAATAAATCAAAAGCTATCCGCTAGGGCCGCTGAATATGGTCAACAAATTGCTGGGTTTATAAATGAGGCTTACCGTATCCCTTATTCTTTTTCTGGAATGGTTGAATATACGTCTGTTCAGGATCCCCTTGCCCGTTCAAAGTTGGCAGACTTGCTGATAGCTAATTTACGCAAAAATGCTCAAATATCATCTATGTATGCTCAATTTGAATCCAATGGTTATGATGGACGTGATAGTGAATATTTAAATGGCTTTAGTCATAGCGTTCCTGACAATGGTAGCTTAGAACTTTATTACACTCGCAATGATGATGGCACGGTTGAGCATCAGCAAGTTGAAGATGCTGCCGAAAAGTATGTCGCGACATTAAATGAATTTGGGATCAGGGAAGCAGAATGGTATCTGTGTGTTAAAGATACTAAAAAGCCTTGTTTGATGGAACCTTACCTGTATGAGATATCTCCAGGTAATAATGCGTTAATGACTTCACTTACCGTTCCTGTTGTAGTGAATAATCAATTTAAAGGTATGGTTGGAGTAGATGTTAATTTACCTATATTTCAAAAGCTTATTGATAAATTATCTCAAAGCCTTTATCAAGGTACTGCAAAAGTCACCTTATTAAGTGAGCGAGGACTTGTGGTTGCAGCAAGTCATTATAATAAAATGGCTCGGCCTTTTGCTGAATCAGTCTCTCCTCAAAAAGCGTCTGAATTAATGGAACTGCATAAAAATAATAAAATTTATAGTGATGATGACATCATAGCAGTGGCATTCCCCATTTTAATTCCACTCGCCAATGCCACCTGGTCATTGGTTATTGAAGTGCCAAAAGAACAAGCCTTTGCTGCTATCACTAAAATGGATACAGCCATGGATGACATGGCGACTTCATTAGGCAGTTTATTGTTAGTTTTAGGCGTAATTGTGTCAGTAGTCGCAATCGGTGTGATTAGTATTGTTATCCGCAGCATTATTTCACCACTGAATATGATCCAGCAAAGGGTAGAGAATTTAGGCAGTGCAGAAGGAGATTTAACTCAATCTATTCATGTAGATTCCCATGCTGAGCTGATTGCACTAGCCAAAGGTTTTAACTTATTTATTACCAAATTGAGGGATTTGATTATTGGTCTTAAAGGTTTGGCCGATCGTTCGCAATCAGAAAGTCAAAAATCAGCCAAGATTGCTCAGTTAACCCGTGAGAGTGTAAATCGCCAATATGCGGAAATTGACAGTGTTGTAACGGCAGTAAACCAGATGAGTGCCGCAGCATTAGAAGTGGCCAAAGCCTCTGAACAAACTGCGCATGAAACAGAATCGATGACCAAAAATGTCAAAGAAGGCGAGAAGCGTTTAACTCAAGCCATGGGTTATGTAAATGACATGTCTATAGAATCTGCTCAAGCACAAAAGGCCGTAGAGTTAGTTTCTCAAAGCAGTGGCAACATTAGCGGGATTTTAGAGGTGATTAGCTCTATTGCAGATCAAACCAATTTACTGGCGTTAAATGCGGCTATTGAGGCAGCAAGGGCGGGTGAGCAAGGGCGAGGTTTTGCCGTTGTAGCCGATGAGGTCAGAGCATTAGCATCTAAAACTCAAAACTCAACTAATCAAATCACTAAATTGATTGATGCACTTCAATCAGAAGTGGTCAACGCTTCAAAAATTATCGATAAGGGGGCTAAAGGCGCTCAGTTAGCCGTTGAGCAAACTGAAATGGCATTATCATCGCTTAATGCCATAGTGGTTCAAATTAATGAGGTGTCTTCACAGGTGACTCATATTGCCACTGCAGCAGAAGAGCAAAGTATGGTCACAGAAGAAGTGAGCCGCAATATTACAGGTATATCTGATTCAGCTGCAGAATTATCACAGCTAGCAGATGAGGCGCAGCAAAGCAGTCATTCGCTTGCTGAGTTAGTTCAAAAGCAGCATAGTGAGTTAGGTAAGTTAAGAACCTAATATTCTAGGCTATTGCAGTTAAAAGGTGGCCCAATGGCCACCTTTTGTTTATGCTGCGTTGTTATTTTTTTATGGTTATCTAATGATAGAATTTATCGCTCCACCTTGCCTTGGTCATATTGATATATTGTTTCAAGATGAGCACTTATTGATCATTAATAAACCCTCTGGCCTATTAAGTTTATCAGGTAAAAATCCGCTTAATATCGACTCGGTTCACTATCGTTTAGTGAAAGACTATCCAGGTTGTACTTTGGTGCATCGTTTGGATTTTGGTACCTCAGGTGTCATGCTGGTGGCATTAAATAAGCAGATAAATGGACTGTTAACTCAGCAATTTCAAAACGGTTTAGTCGAGAAAACCTATACAGCGATATTATTGGGTGAGATGCCAAGTCATCAAGGGGAAATTAAACTACCGATCGCCAAAGATGATTTTCCATTAATGAAAATTTGCAGTGCGAAGGGTAAAGCGGCCCATAGTCGCTATCAAGTTATTGACTCTGAGCACATAACTGGTGGTCTGCAAGTGACAAAAGTGACTTTTACACCAATAACAGGTCGAACCCATCAACTGCGCATACACAGTCAGCAAATAGGGCATCCAATTATTGGCTGCGATCTCTACCCTATTGGTCAATCACAATCTTTGGCTAGTAGGCTAATGTTACATGCTACCTCGCTTTCTTTCATCCATCCTGTCAGTGGCGAGCGAATGAATACTCAATGTATTAGTCCTTTTTAATTCTTGTTTGTCTTTAAATAGTTATTCAAGCAGAAATAAAACTGATGCATAATAAACTCTCAAATTAAAAGTGTTGGATTCTTAGCTAGATAGGGAAAGTATATGATTGGTTCACCACTGGATTATTTAGCGTTATTCACTTTTTTAGTTAGCTGGATTGGCTATACCCGCTTTTCAAAACATAAAGCTAAAACCGCCAATTGTATCGCCAGAGTGATGCATCAACAGCGTATTCATTGGATGACGCAAGTCATTGCAAAGGAGATTCGGGTGGGGGAAGCATCGTTATTAGCTAACCTGGAGCGCAACATAGCCTTTTTTGCTTCGACGACATTGCTTATTCTTGCCGGTGTATTAACGCTATTTTCGCAAGTTGAAAAGCTTGAAATGGTAATTGGTTCTATTCCTTTTTCTGTTTCGCCTAATCATGCATTGGTGCAAGTTAAGCTGGCCTTACTTGCGGGTATTTTCGTGTTGGCATTTTTCCAGTTTACCTGGTCGATGCGCCAGTATGGTTTTGTTAATGTAATGATTGGCGCAGCACCATTGGATAAAACGGGGACTGATATCAATATGCTCGGTTATGCAAGGCAAATGGCGGTGGTACAAGATCAAGCGGCCCATTCTTACAACTACGGCCTACGGTCTTACTATTTTGCTATGGCGGCTTTGTGTTGGTTCCTGCACCCGTTAGCGTTTATTTTTGCTAATTTATTTGTGGTTTATACCCTTTATCAACGTGAGTTTAATTCCCGCGCGGTTCAAGCTATTACCCTTGCTCAAGCACATTTAGAAAAAGACCCTGCATATAGAATGAATGAATAAAGCTAAGTGATAACCCTTTTAACACACAAAAGCCCATTTCAAATGGGCTTTTTATATTCTATTGATGGTAATTAAACAGGTATTGAATTGAGTTTAAGATTAAATCTTCCAAGCATTATCAGGTTTCCATTCATTTATCCATGCAGGAATATCTTCAGCAGGCATAGGCCGTGCAATACCATAACCTTGGGCTAAATCACAACCTAGCTTCAACAGGGCAGTGCCATGTTCTATCGACTCAACTCCTTCTGCAATGACTTCACGTTTGAACGATTTAGCTAAGGTTATCACCCCTTCCACAATAGCCAAATCATCCGCATCATGTAACATGTCCCGTATAAAGCTTTGGTCTATTTTAATTAACTTAGCGGGTAATCGTCTAAGATAAGTGAGGGATGAATAGCCTGTTCCAAAATCATCTAGGGCAAAATTTACCCCTAGTGCTATACATGCTTGCATGGTTGAGGATACATGATTAACATCATCTAGGGCGCTCGTTTCCAGCACTTCTAGCTCTAAATAACGGGGCTCAACATTCGGGTGGCCAGCTAACAGCGCAGCGAGTCTCTGGGTGAAGTCTTTTTGCTGTAATTGAACCGCTGCAATGTTTACGCTGGTGCTAACAGTGAGATTAAGGTTCATTTTTTGCCATTGGCCTATTTGTGTTAATGCACTATCTATAACCCATTCGCCCATTTCGATACTCATAGGATTATTTTCTATGGCGGGTAAGAACTCAATTGGGCTTAATAATCCTCGTTCAGGATGACGCCAGCGAATAAGTGCCTCAACGCCAATCACAGTACCAGTTTTCATATTCACTTTAGGCTGATAATAAAGTATAAATTGATGATTATCTAAGGCGTAACGAATAGCATCAAGGTTTATTTTTTGCAATTTAATCGCATCATCTTGGGCTGTATCAAAGAAATGGTAGCGATTACGCCCTGACTCTTTAGCCGCGTACATGGCATGATCAGCATGACGCATTAGTAAATCAGCATCAGTATTATCTTGTGGGTATAGGGTGACGCCGATACTGGCTGAGACATTGAAAATAATATCACCAATAGTGGCAGGCTCAGAGGCCGCTAATAACAGTCGATCTAATACTGGCTTGCAGTCTTCAACTATCGCTAAATCTGTTAATACAGCTACAAATTCATCCCCACCAATGCGGGCTAAGCTATCACTTTCGCGTAATGCATCTTTCATCCGCAAAGATAGTGCAATGAGTAACTCATCACCTACATCATGCCCATAGGCATCATTGACAGCTTTAAAACCATCTAAATCAAGAAATACTACCGCAAGTGACTTCCCATCACGCTTACAATGCAACATGGCTTGACCTAAACGATCTGCCAGTAATACCCGATTAGGTAAGTCAGTTAGTAAATCATAGTGGGCAATATGTTCCAATTGGTCTTGATATTTTTTCATTGGGGTAATGTCGTTACCTAAGGCAACATAATGGGTCGTATTATTGTCTTTATCACGCACGGCACTAATCGTTTTATTCTCAATATAGATGTCACCATTTTTACGTTTGTTCCAAAGTTCACCTGACCAGTAACCTTCATTTAATATTGCTTTCCACATATCAGCATAAAAACTGGCAGATTGTCGACCAGAGTGGAGAATGCGAGGGTTTTGACCTATTGCTTCTTCACGGCTATAGCCCGTCATCCGTGTAAAAGCCTTATTGACGTCAAGAATAAGTCCATCGGTATCTGTGATGGAGATTGACTCTTTGGCGTATGTAAACACGCTGGCTGCTAGTTGAAGCTTTTCCTGTGAGATGCGCCTAGCTGTAATATCTTCATAGATACCTACCATGCCGATAACAGCATTATTTTTATCGTGAATGGGTGCTTTGGACTTGTTTATCCAAAAAAACTCCCCGGTAGGACTGATATAACTTTCTTCGTAGCTCAATTTTGGCACGCCAGAGCTTATGACCTGTTGATCATTTAATTGGTATATGGCCGCTTGTTCGCCCCAGGCCAGTTCACTGTCAAATTTATCTATTATTTCATCAGCGCTTTTCACTCCAGCATTTATCGCAAATTGCGTGTTACAGCCTAAATAACGTGATTGAGAGTCTTTCCAACAGATACTCATTGGAATGGCTTCAATTATGGTACTGAGTAAATTACGCGATTTAGACAGCTCTTCGTAAGGCTTTACTATGTTACTGATGAAGAAGCTTTTATAAACCATGCCATAGGCAAGAACTTTATAGATATGCCCTAACAAAGCATTGCTGTCGTTCACTTCGGCATATAGCGTAAAGTAAATTTGGCTCATTGACATTAAGCAGACGGCTATAAATAAATTTACTACATCATAGGACTGTTGCTTACGCATTGAATAAAAAAGTTTAATTGAAACAAGTAAGTAAACAGCGGCTGAAAAATATTCGCTAATAATTTTAAATGAGGTTAACCCTTGACCTTCAACAAAGGTACTTGGGAGCAATGAAGGATAAATTAGGCCAATGGTGATGAGTATGCTGAGCAATAGCAAAACAATAGTCAATATTATCCAGTGCATGAGTCGTGTGGCAAGGGTACGCCAAGACAACACGGAAACTACAATTAAACTCAAGGCCGATAGGTAGCGGGCCATTAACCAAAAGTTTATCGTTTTCTCTGGACTACTTGGGGTAATGAGGTCTGGCATTCCAGGAAAAGAGAGTACATGTAATAAATCCAGAACTGCAACACCGAGGAAGGAGCAAGCCAGAATAAGATGATTTCGACTGTTTTTTTTGTTAGGTATATTGGCCCAAAAAATACCAAAAATCATTGCAGAGACGATGATCGACAATAATTCCAAAAAAGTGTGTAGTGGTATGTAATTGGCAATAGTTGCCAATAATGGAGTAGGGGCTAATAACCAATTGATGGCCAGAATAATGGTAAAGCAAAGCACTACCCACAAGGCAGACTTTATTGGTCGTTGATAATTCGTATGTATTTTCATCATGCAACCAGTATAGGATCTAGTTTCAATAATTAACAATTAAATAATAGTATTTATTTATCGTTAAATCATACTCTTAATCGCTAATTAAGGTCCAACAGGATCGGTTTGTGCCTTTTAAATTGGCAATAACCTTTTCGAGCTATACACCCACACAATAGTAAAGCAACAAGCCGGTTCTCAGGCTAAATGGTCAAACTTGATCGATTATTGCTGAACACTATAGTGATACTTAAGGAGGGATCTATTGACCTGGTTATTGTTTCATCTAATGAGGTGGACATATTGAGACATTGGATTTAACAGGTATTAAAGTAACTTTGAGTTGCCTTTGATGCTTGGTATCGGTTGCAAGATCTAGGTGAGTGCCGATCAAATTATCATCAAGAGATCGATCAGATAGGAATAATTATTTTGCTGTTTTTGTCACGTTTCTGTGTGTCTTTCAATCTAGGCTAGTTTCGACGACAAGGACATCATATTACATTCTGATTGTCTCTGATAAGGCCTTTAGCTGAAAATTATAGACACCAGGCTAACATTAGTTTGAGTCTGTCTGGCTCTAGCTCATGCTTGATAATTAACTAGCTGGTTTTATATGATTTCATAGATGGGTATGAGTAGTAATGTTCTGTCAATAATTCATATGGCAATTTTGTGGGTTAATTCTTGCTGAGACTTTTCTGAGATTAATCAGCTAGAAGTATTACCGGAAATGGACTGGCCCTTAAACGAAAAAGACCCATGAATTTCTTCATGGGTCTTATCTGAATTGGTGGCCCCTCCCAGACTCGAACTGGGGACCTGACGATTATGAGTCGTAGTTCGGTCCAAAACGAATGAAATTAAATGAGATGTTTTATAATAGAAAGCTGCCGTTTTTAAAGGGTTTTGTCATTTTTCGTTTATCTTGTATTATCTAGTTAAATCTCATTAACTAACACGCTTACAGCACCCATTACAGCACCCAAGGTGTTTTGTGAGGCTGTTAAGGACTAGACATGACCGCCAAGCCTCAAGCATTAACAGACAAAGACATCTTAGGTGCCAAACCTAAAGATATTAAATATGAGTTGGTGGATTCTACGAGGCAAAGAGGTGCGGGCAGGCTTGTGGTGAGGGTAACGCCACAAGGTAAAAAAGAGTTTTGTTTTAAATATACTCTTGATGGCGCTAGGCGCTATATATCGTTAGGCGTTTACCCCAATTTAAGCCTCACAGATGCTCGTGAAAAAATCAGGCCACTTTCAAGTTTATTTTCTCAAGGATTAGATCCAAAAGCTGAAGTAGAAAGAGAAAAGCAAAAGCAAAAAGCAGCAGAACAAGTTGAAGCAATGAAAGGTAGTATTCAGCAGCTATTTTTAGCCTATACACAGCAAATGAGCGAAGATGGTAAACGAACCTATGCGGCGGTATTAAAGGCACTAGAGAAAGAAGTTTACCCATATATCCCACCAGCAACAAAAGCTAAAGACGTTCAACCCACCGATATAGTCCCAATATTGTCAGCAATGATTCAACGCGGTGCTAGCGTTCAATCTAACCGTGTAAGAAGCTATATTGTCGCAGCCTATAACTATGGCTTAAAGCATGACTTAAACCCCGCACAAGCGCATACAGGCGTTAAATTTGGCTTGTTGAGTAATCCAGCTCAAGTAATAGCTAAACAGTCTCACGCTGAAAAGGTTGGCGAGAACTGGTTAACTTTAGATGAAGTACAAACGCTTTTAAGCAACTTTACTAAGGTGAATAGAATTGGGCCTATGGTGTCAGCACTTATGGCGCTGTGCTTCTATACAGGGGGGCAGAGACCTTATGAGCTGGTAGCAAGTCGCTGGGAGTCGGTTAACTGGAAAGAAAAGAGCTTACTCATTACCGCAGATGTGAGTAAAAACAAAAGGCCCCACTTGATCCCGCTAACAGATAGTGCGATTAAATTACTTAGACGGTTACAGGATGAATCTCATGGCGGCCCCTTTATTTTCCCACGCAGCAATGACCATCAACAGCACTTGAGAACTGATAGCTTTTCAAAAGCGATTAGCCGCTACCGTGAAGCATACCCAGAGAGTAAAGCTTTTGTGGCCCGCGATATTCGGCGCACCTGTAAAACATTGATGGGGGAGTTAGGAGTTAGTAAGGAAATACGTGACAGGCTTCAGAATCATGCTTTGAATGATGTGAGCGCTAAACATTATGACCGCTATAGCTATCTTCCTGAAAAACGAGAGGCGCTTAGAAAGTGGGAGGTAAGATTATCAGGTGTTGAAGCCAAAGTAATTGAAGCTAATTTTGGAGTGATAAAACATGGATGACAAATTTATTGGAGAGCCTGTAACTAAAGTAAGCCAAGTAACCTTGGATAAATGGAGAAAGTATAACAAGCAAAAATTTATTACACATTTGGCAATTTTGTTAGAACATAGCGAGCAGTTACCTACTAAGTATCTGGATGAAATACCCAAAGCACTTCGTGATATCGCTAAAGATAAAGAACCCGATAACTGGTTAATATTAAATAATATTGATGTTGACCGAGGTCAGTCTAAGCCAGTTAAGATACCTGAAGGAGCTGTGAGAATTCACTTTGTCAGTTGGTGGGGAAGTGGTGTTGAATTTCATTTTGAACATAACGGGCACGAGTGCTATATACAGACCAAGGTTAATAATAACCAGTTTTTGTTACCGCCAAAGCCTGATGTAAATGGATGGAGGCTGCGACATTTTGATAAGGTCATGAGTCTGGATGCTGAGTCTTTTGGAAATGAGATTTTTAAGTTGTGCCTTTTTTTAGTGAAAACTGGACAGCATCAAAAATTAGTTTACGAACTCATTAAAGACCCGAAGCTTAGAGCGAGTATTGAATATCAGGACAAGCTAAAAAGTGCGATCACATACGTGTATACATCTTCATTCCTAGAAAGATTGCGCCGTAAGCAAATGAGGGCGGATGAGGCGTGTCTATTTAAGCTTGGAATTCCAACTGGACAGATCCATAAAGCATTATCAGAACGGTACCAAACATCAGTTGGTTCAATCAAAAAAACTCTCGCTATTTCAAAGTTAAATGATGGATGGGATACCCAAAAAAGCCATATATGATGGTTTTGGGTAACCTCAATATTATACTTTTTTATATGGGTTTATTGTGTCTCTTGTCATACAACAAGAGGAAATGACATGATATCTAAATCCCTTATTAGCTCAGATACTTTCGCAAAAAAATATTACGGTTATAGCCATTTAGAAAAACGTTTTAATAGAGATAAGCGTACTATTTGGCGCTGGTGGGCCAAGGATAAAACCTTAGCGTCACCAAAGCGGGCTGGCAAAGTTCTTTTAGGCTGGACAGAAGAGCAGCTTATCAAGTTTGAAAACGGGGAGGCTTAAGCTATGACAAAGCAAAACACCCCCAATGAAGCACCAACAGCACAATTAAATAAAACCATACTAACGCGTGATTTAGCTATTAGGGCTGAATTACTACTACGAAACCCCGCCCCTTTTGGCGTATCAAGTAATGATTGGCATGATAAATATCATGCGCCGTCAGCGCGAAATACACCGAGCGATTTATCTCGAAAATTTCAAATTAACGTAATCAAACTACCGCCTAGAATAACGCTAAGCGGCAAGCGATATTGGCCGCATGCGCTACATGATAATAAGTCTGCTAGACAGCTGGCTGAGCTAATAGAGCGTAGTCGGATATGCTATGAATTAGACCCTATCCCAGACGTTGAAAACCTACTCAAGGCATTTAAATAGTGATAGTTGCTGGTGGCCAATAAACACATGGCTACCAGCCTAAAAACTGCTTTTAAGTATGTTAGGTTTTTTACCCCTTGTTATCGATATTGGAAAAATAAACACCAATAGAGACAACGAGCGCAGCGAATCGGAGGTTAGGTTTTTGACCCGTTTAAATAATATCTATAAAGGATCTACTACCAGCACTAGATCTAGTATGAAAGAATACTGCCTTTTATTTGGCCAAGAATTTAAAGTACCTAACGCAAAATTAGGATGGTTGCCTAAAATTCTATATCGGTGCGCAGATCAATTGGCGGCAATGTTAACTTATAGCTCTTGTGTGATGGTTATTCGGTTTGATTTAAGGATGAATGGTTACAGTGAAAACAATAAAGCGATGACGACTTTTTGGCGGAGATTTGGTAAGAAGCTTAAACGAAAATATGCGGCGCTAAAGATTGGGCATCTTTGGGTTAGAGAGCAGAGCAAAGCTAAGCAACAGCATTATCACGTTATCGTTATCGTGGACAAAAACATAATCCATTACAGTGGAACAGTCACTGATGCCGTCATTGAAGTATGGAATGGTATGACTGGCGGACAAGCGCATATTCCAAAGAATTGTTATTACGTCATAAAGCCGAATAACTGGCCTCTTTTTGAGAAAGTTTTTAAAAGAGTTTCATACTTGGCTAAGGTCAATACTAAAGGCTACAGACCTGCGCAAACAAAGGATTTTGGTTCTAGTCGATTAAAAAAACGACTTATCAAAACCTAACATTCAAATGATTTTTTTGAGTCCATAAAAAGAAGGTATTTAACGGTATTTTCGGACACATTAAGCTCATTTTAAAACACAGGCTTAAGTGAAAATGTTAAGTTTTGTTATGGTGCTTTAGCATTTTCCACAGTATTTAGTCTTAAAACGGCAAAACCATAATTTAGGGGAGGAAGCCCAATTTTGAATTGTCGCTAGTTTCAGTAATGGTTATGATGCTGGGTCGGGGTTTAGGTGGTTGATAATTCATCTAAAGCTTAATTAACTTATTTCAAGGAAGAACAATGGCGGTTGTAAAGTGTAAAGAATGTGGTGAGCAAGTCAGTACAAAGGCTAAGGCTTGCCCAAGTTGCGGTACTGCTCCACAGAAAAAAACTTCGTTGATTACATGGATGGCGTTAATGTTTATTTTGCTTGTGGTTTATTTATTGGCAAATGCTCCAGTAACTAAAAAAGAGCTAACGCCTGCTATTAATGCTAAGGCAAAGAGCGCGGTTGTTTTACCTAGCAAGCCAAAAGAGTTACCTGTAAAGGCTATTCCATCAAAGCCAGCATGGAGGACATCTTCTTCGAAAGATGAGATGACAGGAGCGTTTTCTGCTTATGCGGCATCCCCTACAAGCTATCCCGCTCAAGAAATGGACTTTCCATATCGTGATGTAAGTAGTTGGCTTGCGATTGGGTGTGATAAAAACAGTGAATGGATTTACTTCGGCTTTAATAATTCCCCCAACCTCACTGATACCGAAACACTCGAAGGTTATAATTTGATTAACACTAGAATTAGGTGGGATGACGTAGTCGAGAATGTTCAATTAACTCAAGATTGGTCATCAAAATTTATTCACTTTAGAAATAGAAAGGAATCAATCAGCAAGGTAGAGCGTTCAAATACAGCAAAACTTGAACTTCATTGGTACGGTCAGTCTTCAACTTATTTTGAGTACACTCTCAATGGGTCATCAAAAGCACTGGCTGAAATACGTTCGCAATGTGCTAAAAATAAATAACCCTCATATTTATTTTTAACAATATAGATGGATAGACTACTCGCTTATTGACCCTGACCTTCAAAAGTCAGGGTTTTTTTATTTCCATTGTATTCAACAACGGAAGCTAATGTGTCCTAAGGTTTGAATGAGGGAAAAAGGAATCACAGTCGCTTTGACAAATGACTTACAGCACCCATTACAGCACCTGTAATCATCAGAAATGAAAAAGGCGTAGTAGGTATTAACCTGCTACGCCTTATCAGAATTGGTGGCCCCTCCCAGACTTGAACTGGGGACCTGACGATTATGAGTCGTATGCTCTAACCAACTGAGCTAAGGGGCCGACTTAAGATAGTCGTCACTATCGAAAGCGGGGGGAATTATACGAAGTTTATTCTTGCTTGTCACCCGTGATCTGCATTGAATTATAATATCTTGTTCTAATTGGTTATCTGTTAATCAATATGACTGATTTGACAGATAAAAAAACCTGCCGAAGCAGGTTTTTTCTAAATTATTTCTGACAATTACTCGTCTAAGAATGACTTTAAGATTTCTGAGCGAGAAGGGTGGCGTAATTTACGTAACGCTTTCGCTTCAATTTGACGAATACGCTCACGCGTTACATCAAACTGCTTGCCCACTTCTTCTAACGTGTGGTCGGTATTCATGTCGATACCAAAACGCATACGCAGTACTTTTGCTTCACGGGCTGTTAAGCCAGCTAACACTTCGTGGGTTGCGTTTTTCAGACTTTCGCTAGTCGCAGAGTCTAAAGGTAATTCGAGAGTAGTATCCTCGATAAAATCACCTAAATGCGAATCTTCATCGTCACCGATTGGGGTTTCCATTGAGATTGGCTCTTTAGCGATTTTCAGTACCTTACGGATCTTATCTTCAGGCATCATCATACGTTCAGCTAATTCTTCAGGAGACGGCTCGCGGCCCATTTCTTGAAGCATTTGACGTGAAATACGGTTTAGCTTGTTGATCGTTTCAATCATGTGTACTGGAATACGAATAGTACGCGCTTGGTCAGCAATTGAACGAGTAATCGCCTGACGGATCCACCAGGTTGCATAAGTTGAGAACTTATAACCACGACGATATTCAAATTTATCAACCGCTTTCATCAAGCCGATATTACCTTCTTGGATCAAGTCCAAGAATTGTAAACCACGGTTGGTATACTTTTTAGCAATAGAGATAACCAGACGTAAGTTAGCCTCAACCATTTCTTTTTTGGCTCGGCGGGCTTTCGCTTCACCGATTGACATACGACGGTTGATATCTTTAATACCAGCAATAGTTAAGTCTGTTTCTTTTTCAATGACGTCAAGTTTATGAACACAACGATTAACATCATCTTCTACCATACGTAAACCTTCTGCGTATGGCTTGCTGCTGCCGACTTCTTTGATAAACCAATCAAGATTGGTTTCTTTACCTGTGAAGGCCTTAACAAAGTTCTTTTTCGGCATCTTAGCTTGTTCAACAACAAGTTTAAGAATTAGACGTTCTTGAATACGTACGCGATCCATCATGGTGCGCATGCTTTTTACTAAGCGATCAAACTGCTTAGGTACTAGGCGGAATTCTTTAAATAGCTCACCGATGACAAAGAGTGAACCAATAGCTTCAGGGTGATCACGCCCTTTTTCAGCAATAATGGCTAGGCTTTTTTCATAAGCTTCGCGTAATTGAGTGAATTTTTCTTTAGCTTCTTCAGGGTCCGGGCCTTTTGGACCTTCTTCTTCATCTTCATCGTCGTCGCTATCGTCATCATCGTCATCATCGTCATCATCACTATCAGGGACTTCAGAACCAATGTTAGTGGCGGTAGGGGCGACATCGTCATCGTCAGGGTTTACAAATCCAGAGATAATATCAGACAAGCGAATTTCGTCAGCTTCATACTGGTCGAATTGCTCTAAGATCATTGCAATAGCTTGTGGGTATTCACTTACAGAGCATTGAACGGTATTAATACCTTCTTCAATACGCTTTGCAATTACAATTTCGCCTTCGCGAGTTAAAAGCTCAACTGTACCCATTTCGCGCATGTACATGCGCACAGGGTCGGTTGTACGGCCTAATTCACTTTCAACTGTGGCTAAAGCGGCTGCGGCTTCTTCCGCTGCATCTTCGTCTGTGTTGTCTTCCGACATCATCATGTCATCGGCGTCCGGTGCTTCTTCAAACACTCGAATACCCATGTCATTTATCATCTGGATAATATCTTCAATCTGATCGGAATCGACCATGTCTGCAGGTAAGTGGTCGTTCACTTCTGCATAGGTTAAATAACCTTGCTCTTTACCTTTAGCGAGCAACAGTTTAAGTTGCGACTGCGGAGTGTGATCCATAGATATCATCCAAGTTTGGGGAACTGAAATAACGACGGGACACTTAGCCTAGCTTAGTGTCGCGCAAATCGTCAATTATAGCTGCGTGGACTCATCTTAGCTAGTCCATGGTGTGGTTTTAACCGCTAAAGTTTGTTTACTTTAGGGTTACTTCTCAACACCTTTCATTATTGAAATCAGCTTACTTAGCTGTACTTTCTCAGCTTTTGTTAAAGTTTGTTTTAGACTAAGTTCCTGATAGCGTTGTTCTATATATTGGTTAGTCAACCATATCAGGGTTTGTTTAAACTCGGTCAGCACATTTTCATCCGCCACTTGATGATCCCATTGGGCCAACTTAATCAGAGTGCTCTTATGCTGATGCTCTCTATGTATTTCAAGTAGTTGTGCGCTATTAAATTGCTGAGTTCGAGTTATTTCAAGCAAATGGTTAAGCAATTCAATGCCAGCCATTTGAATTTTGTTTAATGCAGGCTGTGGTGCTAGTCCAAAACCTAAACTGGGTTTTTGTATTAACAAAGCGATGGCTAACCTCAGAGGTGTACCGCGACCTTGTAACCCTTTTGCATTAAGCGGCTGCGGTTTTTTTACCGCAAAGCCTAATTTTTTCTTTAAGTCATCGCTGCTGTTCATGCCCAGTTTATGGGATAAACTTTCCAGCAATAAATTTTGTAATACGCTGTCTTGCACTTTTTCAATCAACGCTAGGGCTTGTTTAGCCAAGGCGCCTTTATCTGTGCCGTGTGCATGACTTAATGTTTCAAATAAAAAGTCAGGTAACTGCATGGCTTGTTGCATTAAAGCTTCAAATGCGTCTTTACCTATTTTTCGCACCATGGTGTCAGGGTCTTCACCTTGTGGTAAAAACATAAATTTTACCAAATCGCCCGGTTTCAATAATGGTAACGCCGTTTCTAATGCTCGCCATGCCGCTTCGCGACCAGCTCTATCACCGTCATAGCAGCATATGACCTCTTTAGCACTACGGACCAAAAGCTGAAATTGTTCAGCTGTGGTTGAGGTGCCGAGTGAGGCGACGGCATAATCAACTTCAAATTGTGCTAGTGCCACTACGTCCATGTAACCTTCAACAATTAATATTTGCTGTGGATCGCGGTGTCGTTGCTTTAATTCGTATAAACCGTAAAGTTCATTACCCTTATGAAATATGGGCGTTTCTGGAGAATTCAAGTATTTAGGGGTACCTTCACCTAAAACTCTTCCACCAAAGCCGATAACTCGGCCACGTCTATCGCGAATGGGGAACATTAACCTGTCGCGAAAACGGTCATATCGTTTACCGCTGTCATTTTCTATTAACATGCCAGCAGTAAGTAGTTTATCCAGTGATGTCTGATTTTGACGGTAGCGGCTTAATAATCCGTCCCAGCCGTCAGGGGCAAAGCCAATGCCGAAGTGTTTAATAACATCTTCAGAAAGCCCTCTAAAATCAAGGTAGTCTAATACTTTTTGTTTGTCTTGATGCTGTCTCAGTTGGCTTTGGTAGAACAAGCTTGCTTCTTCCATCAACTGATATAAATCTCGACTGAGTCCATGATCCTGGCGTTTTGCATTGCCATTTTCCTGTGGAACATCTAATCCGAGTTGACCCGCTAGTTCTTCAATAGCATCAACAAATTCTAAGCGATCATATTCCATTATAAAATCAATTGCATTGCCATGGGCACCGCAACCAAAACAATGGTAAAACTGTTTATCTCTGCTGACAGTAAAAGACGGTGATTTCTCACTATGAAAAGGACAACAAGCTGAATGGTTTTTACCAGCTTTTTTCAATGGTACTTTTCGATCGATCAGATCGACAATATCTGTGCGAGCAATAAGTTCATTGATAAAATCACGGGGGATCGCCATTGATTGCTATATATTCTCGAAGTCACTTTATCAATTGATGTAAACAAACAAGCCGTGCAGGTGCACGGCTTATTCAACATTAACGCCTGATTTACTTCAATTTTGTACGGATTAAAGCACCGATGGCACTCATATCAGCACGGCCTTGAACTTCAGATTTTAATGCTCCCATTACTTTGCCCATATCCGCCATGTTAGTAGCACCTACTTTTACGATAGTTGCGTCGATAATCGCCGCAATTTCCGTTTCAGTTAATGGTGTGGGTAAGAAAGTTTCAATTACTTGAATTTCATCCGCTTCTACTTGTGCAAGCTCTGGGCGATTCGCTGCTTCATATTGAGACATTGAATCACGACGTTGCTTGACCATTTTGGTTAAGATAGCTATCACCTGTTCATCATTCAAGGTTTCGCGGGTATCCACTTCAACTTGTTTGATGGCAGCGAGTGCCATACGAATAGTACCTAAACGCACCTTTTCTTTGGCACGCATAGCATCTTTCATCTGCTCTTTTAGCTGATCGATTAGGCTCATAATGAGATTAATATAAACGTACGCGACGTGCGTTTTCGCGAGAAAGCTTTTTAGCTAGACGTTTAACTGCAGCAGCTTTTGCACGCTTACGAGCAGTAGTTGGCTTCTCGTAGAATTCACGAGCACGCACATCCGCTAAGATACCAGCTTTTTCACAAGAGCGCTTGAAACGACGTAGAGCTACGCCGAATGGTTCGTTTTCACGTACTTTAATAATTGGCATACGCCATCACCCCTTAGGTGTAGTTGAGTTGGATATTAAATGTTTTAGTTTTTTAACTTAAACTTTTAAATAGCCAAAGGCTAATTAAAATGGTGCGGAATTTTACACCGAGGCAAGGGTCTTTGTAAACCCCTTGTTCTGATTGTCTGCACATCATCGGGCCTAATGACAATAACTGGTTGTTTTTGTGATTAGATCGGCGATCAAAAATGATCGGCGCGTATACCACTAAAGACGATACAGATTTTATCTGGAGAAAAATCGCTTCAAGCGCTAGAATTGGCCGCCTTATTTATTGAAAACGAGGCATTATGCGCATTATTGGTATTGAAACATCATGTGATGAGACTGGCATCGCGATTTATGATGATCAGCAAGGGTTACTTTCTCACGTATTGTATAGCCAAGTAAAGCTTCATGCAGACTATGGTGGCGTAGTACCCGAATTAGCTTCTCGTGACCATGTGCGTAAAATCGTTCCGTTAATTAAGCAAGCTTTAGCTGAGGCTAACTCGTCTGTTAATGATATTGATGGGGTTGCTTTTACTAAAGGACCAGGCCTAATTGGTGCTTTGTTAGTGGGTGCTTGTGTTGGGCGTTCGCTGGCTTATGCCTGGGACAAACCCGCGGTTGGTGTTCATCATATGGAAGGGCATTTACTTGCCCCTATGCTAGAGGATGATGCTCCCGAGTTTCCGTTTGTGGCTTTGCTAGTGTCGGGGGGGCATTCAATGCTGGTGCAGGTTGAAGGAATTGGCCAATACCAAGTGTTGGGTGAGTCTGTTGATGATGCAGCTGGTGAAGCATTTGATAAAACAGCAAAGTTATTAGGCTTGGATTACCCAGGTGGGCCGCGTTTAGCTAAATTAGCCGCTAAAGGGCTTGATGTGGGTTATCGTTTTCCGCGTCCAATGACCGATCGTCCCGGGCTTGATTTCAGTTTTTCTGGCCTAAAAACTTTTGCGGCTAATACCATTGCTGCTGAGCCAAGTGATGAACAAACACATGCCAATATCGCTAGAGCGTTTGAAGAGGCTGTGGTTGATACGCTGGCTATTAAATGTAAGCGTGCATTGAAACTCACTGGTTATAAACGATTAGTGATTGCTGGCGGTGTGAGCGCTAATACGCGCCTAAGGGAGTCATTAGCGAAAATGATGCAGGATATGGGCGGAAAGGTATATTACCCTCGTGGCGAGTTTTGTACTGATAATGGTGCCATGATTGCCTACGCCGGTATGCAGCGCTTAAAAGCGGGCCAAATTGAAGATTTAGCGGTTAAAGGTGTACCTCGTTGGCCGCTTGATACCTTACCTGCGGTGTAATCTACGGTTAATCTTGTATTGTTTATATTATCAGAAAAGCTTAGCGTGTTTTAAACCGTTAAGCTTTTTTATTGCTTCTTTTACGGGTGAGCTTACTTTCTTCACCAATTCGTAAACGCTCAATATTATCTTTATGTCGAATTAATATCAGTGTTGATAACATTGCCACAGGAAGCACAAAACGCTCGTCTAATAGCCAAGTGTAAACCGGTGCCAGTAAAGCAGCTGCCATGGCTGATACAGATGAATAACGGGTAATAATAACCAATACTATCCATGTCGCGACTAAACACAGAGCAAGATCATGACCAATGGGGGCCATTGCACCAAAGGCTGTAGCAACACCTTTACCGCCTTTAAATTGAAAAAAGATAGGGTAGATATGACCTAAGCATGCTGCTACGGCAATAAAGCCTAGAGAGGCTGCATCTAATCCCATTAGGTAACTTAAATAAGATGGGATAGCGCCTTTAAGCATATCGAAAAATAACACTAATATTGCAGAACTTGCCCCACCAATGCGTAACACATTTGTAGCGCCAGGGTTGCCAGAACCTTGCTCTCTTGGATCAGGTAAACCTCTCATTTTACAAACCAGTATCGCACTCGAGATAGAACCTGCTAAATAAGCGATTATTATCATCAAAATGGTCAAAGCTATGGTGTTCAAATTGGTTTCCTTACTCGTCTTAGGGTATTATCGCGCATAATTTTTTAATGCGCTGTTGCAAATAATTTTGCAAAAATCAAAAACGGTTCCTTGGTATGAATTAAATTCGTTACCTTTGTTTTTGTATTTGCTTATCCTACTGCTTTAAGCGTGCAGGCAAAAGACCAGATGGTGAGAATATCACTGTTTATCTGGAATTAATTTTGAACAAGGTCTCTCAAGGCTATTTTATGGAGCTTCAGATGGATAAAGTGCTTATTAGGCAGTTAAAAATTGATACTGTGATAGGGATTTATGAATGGGAAAAAAGATCCATCAAACCCTATTGATTGACTTAGATATGGCTTGGGACAATCGTTTAGCTGCGGCCAGTGACAATTATCAACACGCCTTGTGTTATGAAACCGTTTCAAATCGTTTAACTGCGCTGATCATTGAAAAACCTATTGAGTTAATTGAAACCGTTGCGGAGATGATTGCCCAGTGTTTACTGAGTGAATTTAACGTACCTTGGGTCAAGGTTGTGGTTATGAAGCCTGGTGCAGTGCAACATGCCGATTCTGTTGGTGTTGTTATTGAGCGTGGCAGCATATAATTTTAGCTCATGATGAGTCACTTTTTAACATAGCGTGGACGAATAAACTTAATGGCGAAGATTTATATCAGTTTAGGAACAAATATTGAACCTGAACAACACCTTAAAGCTGGTCTGTTAGATTTACAACAGCATTTTGGCCAACTATCTTTATCACGAGTGTATGAAAGTGAGTCTGTGGGTTTTAAAGGGACTAACTTTTTAAATATGGTAGCCAGTGCTGACACTGATATGTCTATTGCAGAGGTTGTGGCTGTGTTTAAGATGATTGAGCAAACCAATGGTCGTATTCGCAGTGAGAAAAAGTTTAGCCCGCGTAGTTTAGACATTGATTTGTTACTCTATGACGACAAAGTGACTGTTCAGCCCGTTGAGTTACCCCGTGGTGAAATTTTATTTAATGCTTTTGTACTTTGGCCGTTGGCGGAGTTAGCACCTAATGTTTTACATCCTACTGTGGGTCTTTCGTATGAAACGCTTTGGCAGCAGTATGACAAACAGCAACAACAGTTATGGCCTGTTAATTTTGTTTTCCCAGCCCAGTTACACCATAAAATTGCTTAAGCCTGAGTCTATGTGCACATGATGGCTATTCAATTACTGCCGTGATTTAAGTGTATGTAAAGTTTTTAAGCGTATGTAAATATTAGCAAAATTAAAAAATGTAATCTAAACAAGGACAAGTATGGAATCGCTACAAGTTATATTTTTAGCTTTAATTCAAGGGTTAACTGAGTTTTTACCTATATCAAGTTCGGGACATTTAATTCTTCCTGCCCAATTATTTGGATGGGAAGATCAAGGTCTCTCTTTTGATGTGGCGGTTAACACAGGTTCACTCTTTGCTGTAATTATTTACTTTCGTCTTGAAATTGTGTCGCTTACACAGGCGTGGACCAAGAGTTTGGTGACAAAGACTCAAACCCAGGAAAGTAAATTATCCTGGTGGATTGTGTTAGCCACAATACCTGCGGTCATAGTGGGTTTTTTAGCAAAAGATTTTATTGAAACACACTTACGCAATACGCTCGTTATTGCCATCACGACCATTTTTTTTGGGCTGTTGTTATGGGTTGCAGATCGCATGTCAAAGGCACAATTGAATGAATTTCAAATGGGTTGGAAAAAAGCGTTATTAATTGGTATTGCGCAAGCGATGGCATTAATACCTGGTACATCTCGCTCTGGTGCGACGATGACAGCGGCGCTAATGCTAGGGCTGACCCGTGAAGCCGCGGCGCGTTTTTCATTTTTAATGTCGATACCGGTTAGCTGCGGCGCAGCTATTTTAGTCATTAAAGATCTTGCTCAAAGCCCGCTACCAATTGACTATCAAGCACTAACTTTAGGCTTAGTGGTATCATTTGCTGCAGCTTATGTCTGTATTCACTACTTTTTAAAGTATATTAGTCAAATCGGTATGACCCCTTTTGTGATTTACCGACTAATATTAGGTAGCATACTGCTTGGTCTATTGTACCTTTAGCTGATTATGTTAGTGAATAATGAACTAAACGGGTAAATTTACCCGTTTTTTATTGCTAGTTTTTATCTTCCCCATTAAAAGTTTATTTAAAATATGATGACCCTACCTTTAGTTTGCCCGACCTGTTCTCAACCATTGCATCAACATGAAGCTTCTAAAGGCTTTTATTGCGAAGCTAAACATCATTTCGACCGCCTTGAGCAGGGCTACTACCCTTTAGTAAAAGTGAAGGCGAAAACACCGCAATCATCGATTTCACGCCAACAAATGCGCGCGCGTCAATTCTTATTACAAAGTGGGGTTTTTCAGCCTTTAGTCGATGCGTTGCAACAACAGATGTTGGCATTAACAGCAACTGCTGAAAATGGGCTCAATTGGCTTGATTATCAATGCGGTGATGGGTTTTATTTAACGCAAATACATCAATATTTAATGACACATGGGATAACCCAACCTATGTCAGTTTGGGGCGTGTCAGACGCCGAGAATGCGTTATTTGCAGCGTCAAAAGGTAACACGCCAGCAAGCTTGATTTTCTGCTCTACCAAGGTGCTGCCATTTACCAATCAAAGTATGGACGTGGTGACCTTATTTGATGCACCTATCAAAGGGCAAGAATGCCTTCGGGTGTTAAAAGATGCGGGTCGTATAGTGTTAGTACAGCCCAGTAACCAGCATTTATGGCAAATTAAACAACATGTTTATCCAGATTTAGTCGAGAAGCCATCACAACTTAATATCCCTAAACGTTTGCTCATTGAGTCACTGCAACAAGTCTCTTTTGAAATTGATGTTACAGGTGATCAAGCGGTTAATTTATTAGATAGCTCGTTGTTTGCTTGGCGGGCGAATGATGAAATTCGCCACCAAATTAAGTCATCACCAATCAGTGGCTTAAAATGTGAGTTTGAAGTAATAGTGCTAAAAAAGATCTAGGGTGCTAATCATGTTTACGGGCTGGCTGTAACGGGACTTTTTCTAAGTGTTTTGCTCTTGATAAAAAGTAAACACTGTTCTGCTAGTTCGCTGTTAAGTGAGGCTTGGTGTTAATGGATATTGTGTTACAAATGACGTAAGAGAAAATAGGGAGAGAGTTATATAGGTAAAACTACTATTGCTGATAGGGCCTTGTTTAGTATGAGCTGACAATTTCGCCTAAATCTATACCTTATAATATCTAAGTTTTCTAAAGCCTAAGTGTTCTAAAACCTAAATCTTCTAAAGTCTAAATCTTCTAAAGTCTGAATCCTTCTAAAATCTAAGTCCTTCTAAACCGCAGAAACAATTAAGGCTTGAAGTTGGTTCAAACTGTATAACAGTTGAACTACATTCAAGCCCTAATAATCAACCTATGTATATAAGCTAATTCTGTATAGCAATTCTTACTTTTTGTAAGAAGAAGCCATGTTGTCTAAACGGTCATTAGCACGTTTAGCTTCAGCTTGAGCGTCCATAGATGCAGCTTTAGCGCCTTTAACATCAGCAGATAATTTGCTTTGCTCAGACTTTAAAGAACCAACTTCTGCAGATAGTTGATCAACTTTGTTACCTAAGTTTGCAACGCTTTCTTCTAAAGCAGTAGTGTTAGCACAGCCACCTAGTAAAGCAGTCATAGCAACACCAGCAATCATCAGTACTTTCTTGTTCATGGGTAAATCCTTTAAAATATAGGTTGTAGTTTGGGCGCAAAAGCCTATGCCTTTGCAGCGGCGTAATTATGTCACACATTTTATTTTATGCTATAGGCAAAAAGAAAAATGTTCCTCTAAAGTAGCTAAATAAATGAAAAATGCAAGTATTTAGGTGTTTATTAGGTATTTTCGTGCACATTATCGATGTCAATAGTGAAATATCCTAAAAATGTTGTAATAAAAACAGCTTTATCCTATTTTGTTATTGTTTTTTATAAGCATTATATGTCGATTCTTCAGGTTTGAGCTTGCTTAAACTCACTGATTACCTCAATCCGCTTAAGTTGTAACTGTTGTTTAATTTCGGCGCCGGTAAATCCTGCAGATATAATCTGTTGTACATCAATATTACTGGCCACTTTAAAGCATGCGGCTAGATAGTGCTGTTGGGGATAATCTGCATGTTCAAAACCAGTCCTGCCGCGCATATCTGCGTGGCAGCAAAGCAAAAGCTGCTTTAATCTGTGTGGTTTACGCCAGAAGTCGGCTTTATCGAATACTTTGATAATGGTTTCGGCGCGTAATTCTGCTGCATTGTGAATATTTTGATGCTGGTCGCTGACTAGCATGGCTAAATCACAATGCTCATTTGGCACGCGCAAACGTTGACATAGTCGTTTGATAATAGGCACACCTTTTTGACCATGGCCATGATGTTTGGGCAAGGTTTCTTTTGGGCTAACAGCTTTACCTACATCATGGGTTAATGCCGCAAATCGAACCGCTTTGTCGGTTGTCAGCAAGCTAGCTTGTTCCAGTACCATTAAAGTATGAATACCTGTATCAATTTCAGGGTGCCACTTCTCTGGTTGTGGGATGCCAAACAAAATATCAATTTCAGGTAAAATAACTTTTAGGGCGCCGCAGTCGCGTAATGTTTTGAAAAATATTTCTGGGTTATCGCCACTAAGTACTTTATCTATTTCTTGCCACACGCGCTCAGGCGTTAAATGTGCTAGTTCGCCTGAGTCTGAAATGTGCTGCATTAAGGTTTTGGTTTCTGGGGCAATAGTAAAACCAAGGTGATGAAAGCGCGCTGCAAAACGTGCTACTCGCAATACTCTTAGCGGGTCCTCAATAAACGCATCCGACACATGACGCAGTACTCTGCTCTTAATATCATTCACTCCGCCATAAGGGTCAAACAATTTGCCTGATGTATCTTCTGCAATGGCATTAATGGTTAAATCTCTACGAAGCAAATCCTGTTCTAATGTCACATCGTTAGAAGTATCGCAGCTAAAACCTTGATAACCAGTACCCGTTTTGCGTTCTGTTCTGGCAAGGGCATATTCTTGTTGGGTTTTAGGGTGCAAAAAAACCGGGAAGTCTTTACCGACTTGTTGATAACCTTGTGCCCGCATTTCGTCAATATGACTGCCAACCACCACAAAGTCCTTATCTTTGATGGCAAGGCCAAGTAATTTATCGCGCACAGCACCACCGACTAAAAAGATCTTCATTTGACATCACTTTTAACTAATTGATGGGTTAAAGCTTACCAGAGTTAGATTTTTGCGGCTAACTTTTGACAAGCTCCCTCGCAAGCATTAACTTGAGCCGTCAGTTTTTGTTAAGGGTGCTAAGTAGTATGTATAAAGCTTTTTATGGATTAAATGATAATCCATTTTCCATTGCTCCTAATCCGCATTACATGTTCTTAAGTGATCGTCATCGAGAGGCTTTGGTTCACTTAACTTACGGCTTAGGCGAAACCGGTGGTTTTGTATTGTTAACAGGTGAGGTAGGTACCGGAAAAACCACGGTATCAAGGTGTTTATTACAACAAATACCTGATAATACCGATACCGCTTTTATTCTTAATCCCTCGTTAACTGAGCAAGAGTTATTAGCGACTTTATGTGATGAACTGGGAATTACCTATGCTGATAATCCGAGTATAAAAAAACTGACTGATTTATTAAGTCAGTATTTATTGAATAATCATAAAAATGGCCGCAATACAGTATTGATTATTGATGAAGCACAGCATTTACGTTCTGAGGTATTAGAGCAGCTCAGATTACTGACTAACCTTGAAACCGATACCAAAAAATTATTACAGGTTATTTTGATTGGCCAGCCTGAATTACAACAATTACTGAAACGCCAAGACTTACGCCAACTGGCACAGCGGATCACCGCTCGCTACCATCTTTTGCCCTTAGATGGGGCTGAGTTAGCTCTTTATATTCAGCATCGTTTACAAGTGGCTGGACGACATGAGCCTTTGTTTACCGCTAAATCTATCCGAAGATTACATCACTATAGTGGTGGTATTCCACGCTTAACTAACCTGTTGTGTGAAAGGGCATTAATGGCGGGTTACGGCCAATCAAAAGTGCCGATTGATCATAAAATGGTTGATCAAGCCGCTGAGGAAGTTTTAGGTGATATAGAAGAAAGTCATAATAAGCTTTGGTATGGTGTAATTGCAGCAGCTGCATTAGTGTCTTTTGCGGGGGCTTTTTATCTATTTAATCAAAGTAGTCAAGATATAAGTGTTGCCTCAGAGGTGACAACCTCAGCGGTTAATACGCCCGCACTTCAAAACCAAGCTCAGCAGGCATTGGCTGAATTACCGACTTCAGAGACTGCACAAGTATCGCCTCCAGTTGTGCCAACCAATACAGGTGCATTGAATGCAGAACAACGGGTGATGCAGCAAGCTATGATGCAAAGCCAAAATATTGATGTGGCGTTTGCGGCATTATTTGGTTTATGGGGTATGCAGCCTATCAGTGAATTATCGCCGTGTCAGGCTGCGCTGCAACAAGGATTAACGTGTTACCAGCAACAAGGTAATTGGAATAGCATTATGCGTCTTAATTATCCTGCGGTCGTTTATTTGCAAGATTCAAAAATCACGCCTTTTTATGGCGTGATTGTTGAGCGCCAATATGAGCAAATTTTACTGCAATTGGGCGAGCAACAGTTTTGGGTTGGTAAGGATTGGTTTGATCGCCACTTTAGTGGCACGTTTGAAATACTGTGGCAGTCGGAGCAAGCGATGCCAAGAGAAATAGGTCAAAGCTCACCCATAGCGCAAGTGCAGTGGTTAGAAAATAGCTTGGCGATGATTGAACAGCGCCCTGCACGTTTAATCAATCAGTTTGATAGTCAGCTTGAGCAGCACTTAATGTCGTTTCAACGTTTGCATGGTTTAAAGTCCGATGGCATAGCCGGTAGTCAAACATTAGTCCAAATCAACTTATATTTAAGCCAAACTGGACCAAGATTGACCGCGGCGGAGCGCCGATAATGTCAATACTATTAGATGCTGTAAGTAAGCAAAAACAACAATCTACGGGTGTGCATGACGCGATAATGACACCGCGTCCGGTTTTGCCATCGGTTAAACCCAAGCGACCAATGATTATGAAGTTAACTCTTCTTGGAGTCGCTGTGTCATCGGCAATTGTAGGCGCGTGGGCGTTAGATACTTTGTTGGATGCATCTCATAAGCGGCCTCAAATAGTTAACGAGAACACTCAACAAGCCGCTATTCGGCCTGCTACTGCGCAACAAAAATCCGCTCCGCAAGTTGTTGTGTCACAAGCTTTGGAAGTGATGCCCGAGGCCAATGTTAGTGAAGAGTTTAGTTTAGCGGGTAAGGTCGCATTACCTATGGCTAAGCCTCTATTGGCAGCTGTAGCAATTGAAGACTCGCAACCTAGCTTGATGTATCAAGCATCAACTAACTCATTTAATGATAGCTCCCAGCAAGGGACTAATATGGATGATAAGCAGTTGTCGTTAACTCAATTACAACAACTTAGTCAGCAGTACGATCAACAATTACAGCAGGCTTATCAGCAGTCTAATGTGATTCAAAACAATGATATTGAAGAGATTGAGCCAATTATTTTAGGGGCTAATGCTAATCAGCGCGGATTAAAAGAATTAGAAGCGTTGAAGTTACAAGTTAATATGGCTGCCAATGAAGTGGATTTTAAATCGGTGCGTCAATCTGAGAGTAGTCGCGATGCCAGCCGTGATGCTAATCGTGACAGTAATCTAGCAAATGCTTTTGCGGCGGCATTGAAAGATGTTGAGTATGAGCAATCAGCAAACAAAGATGTTACTGAAGCCAAATTAGACCCAATTCCTCACACCAAGCCACAAGGTATTCCGAAATACGGTGATCTGCCAGCCAGTGTTCAGCTTAGCGTGCCTGAATTTAATATTGTTGCTCATGTGTATTCAAGCGACCCTAATAATCGTTGGTTAAATGTTGATGGAAAAGAGTTACAACAGGGTGACATGATCCAAGGAAAATTAACAATTATTGAAATTCGTCCAAGGGATATTATCTTAGACATTAACGGAAATGAGTTTAAAGTGCCGGCGATATAAGTCGTTATGTCACAATAAAAAAGGCGCTTAGAGCGCCTTTTTTATTGAGAAGTAAGTTAATTAAAACTGACTGCACCTAATATTAGCCATGCAGATGATTAGCTAAAAATAATGTCAGGGAATATCCGATACAATAGCAAAGGAATAATGCTGGGACGTATTTCAAGTAGCTGACAAAAGTCAGTTCTTTTACTTTACTCATCGCAATGATACCCGACGCCGAACCTATCACTAATAACGATCCGCCCACACCAACTGAGTAGGTTAACCCTAGCCACTGTGAGGTTGTTAAAATAGGATCCGCTTTTAGTAAAGCAGCCGTTAACGGTACGTTATCTAATATTGCAGAACCTACACCGGCAAAGAAGTTAGAAATATTGGGGTCATACATTGAATAGACTTCAGTCAATAATTGTAATGTACCAATTTCTTTAAGCATACCGACCAGTAATAAAATACCAAGGAAGAATAACAGAGTATCAAATTCGACTTGACGAATGTATTCTAAAATCTGTACTTCTTCATCTTTAGATTTGCTGCTGCGGCCCACTAAAAACATCACAGATAAACCAGCTAAGAAAGTCAGTACCGGCGGAATGCCAAATAACACGTTTAACACCATAGTAAGCACGATTGTGGTTAAAAAGATTAACCCTATGATAATGTCAATGGTTTGGTATGTTTGTGTGACGGGTGTGGTGCTAACAGAGCCTTCTGCTTTTAAAGAGAATAATACCGCCAAGAGCAATACGCTTACAGAAGCAGGAATTAACAGCACTAGCAGCTCTGAAATATGCACTTTACCAGCGAGGAAAATCATCAAGGTAGTTACATCGCCCGTAATAAGCGCCACACCACCTGAGTTAACCGCAAAAATAATTAACACAGCCATACGACGACGCATTTGGCTGTCTAGGTTAAAGGTTGTTAATAAGCCTAATGACACTAAGGTCGCGGTGACGTTGTCACAAAATGTTGAGAGTATGAGTGAGAAAAAACCCACTTGTACCATTAGCAATCGAACAGAAACCTGCTGCGGGAATATTTTTTGTACTACCATTTGGATCATGCCTTTGGCATTCAGATAGGCCACAAAAGTCATTGTTGACATTAAAAAGAGCCATAAGGTGGCAATTTCTAATATGTTTTCATTTAATTCTGCTGAGATAATAGCTGTTTTCTCAGGGGTCTGAGCTGCAATAAATAAGGTTATCCAGGAAATACAGCCTAAAAACAAGGTTGTCTTGGCTTTATTGATATGGGTAACTTCTTCAAGCACGATACTTAATAATGCAAGTACCGCAAGTGAGATAAGAAATGTGTGTAGCATGACTGCAATTCCAACTTTTGTGTTGTAGGTAATCAACATCATTACCGTGAATTTTTGCTAACCTAATTTAGGCCTGTTTTAAGGTTAAATTAAGCTTCCGGTATGGCGGTGCGATCAAATCACACAACAGGGAATTTCGCAACTGAGATCATAGTTATTTTTGTCAATAATCGACCAAAGTAGCGAATAAAAAATGATTAAAGTAAAAAGCAGTAGGAATTTGTTAAGACAGAAAAAAATAGGATAAATAACTGAGTTATTTATCCTATTTTTGTTATCAGCAGTCTACCCAAGTTAAAATGGGCTTAGACAATGAGGCTGATTTATTTCATTGCCGCAAAAATACGGTCAACCGCGGCTAGAGTATATTCAATTTCAGCATCACCATGGGCCATTGACATGAAGCCTGCTTCATAAGCACTTGGCGCCAAATAAATACCTTCATCTAACATCGCATGATAAAAATGACGGAAGTGCTCCATGTTGCATTTTGTCACTTGGGCAAATGAGGTCATTGGCGTTTTATCTTCAGTGAAGAAGAAACCAAACATGCCGCCTACATAAGTAATATTTAATGGTATACCATGCTTGTCTGCAGCAGCTTTGAAGCCCTCAGCCACGCGTTTAGTTTTATCTGCAAGCGCTTGGTATAAACCAGGCTCACATAATGCATCCATTTGGGCTAAACCTGCTGACATTGCAATAGGGTTACCAGACAAGGTACCAGCTTGATAGACAGGGCCGGTTGGAGCAATGAACTGCATGATGTCTTTACGGCCACCAAATGCGCCTACAGGCATGCCGCCGCCAATGACTTTACCTAGTGTGGTTAAATCTGGCGTTACGCCGTAATGACCCTGTGCACCGCTCATAGAGACGCGGAAACCCGTCATGACTTCATCAATAATAAGTAACGCACCAAATTCATCACAAATAGCACGCAAGCCTTGTAGGAAACCTTCTACAGGCGGAATACAGTTCATGTTGCCAGCAACGGGCTCAAGGATGATACAAGCGATACTTTCTGGGTTCTGCTCAAATATAGCGCGCACAGAATCAAGGTCGTTATAGGTTGCGGTTAAAGTGTGCTTAGCAAAATCTTCTGGAATACCAGGAGAGCTTGGTTGTCCTAGGGTTAATGCCCCAGAACCTGCTTTAACCAGCAAACAGTCAGCATGACCGTGGTAACAGCCTTCAAATTTTAAAATATTGTCACGGTTAGTAAAACCACGTGCTAAACGGATTGCACTCATGGTGGCTTCAGTACCAGAACTGACCATACGAACTTGTTCTATTGATGGCACCATTGAAATGACTTTTTCAGCCATTTTGACTTCAAGTTCTGTCGGTGCACCAAAAGATAAACCATTTTCAACCGCGGCTAACACTGCTTGGCGAATTTTAGGATGATTATGGCCTAAAATCATCGGTCCCCATGACCCGACATAATCGATATATTTTTTACCATCGGCATCATAGATATAAGCACCGTCGGCTTTTTCGATAAATAATGGTGAACCACCAACGCCGTTGAATGCGCGAACTGGCGAATTTACGCCGCCTGGAATGGTTTTTTTAGCCTGTTCAAATAGTGTTTCGGAACGGGTCATTTTTAATCCTTAATTTATTGCCGCTGATTAACGATCAGCTTTACGTGAATACCAGTTAACTGGACACTCATATTTTTCGAGTTGATTTTCAACACCCAAGGTTAGTGCAAACAATGCCATGCGGATCAACAGGCCATTATCGGCTTGACGAAAAATAGCCAAACTAGGATGACTATTTAAATCATTGTCGAGTTCATTTGCCTGTTCACGAGAGTCGCGTGGCAAAGGATGCATGATCACTGTGTTTGACTTGCAATGTTGGGTGTAAATATTGTGATTTAAACGGAATTTACCCCGATACTTGTTGGCTTCTTCCTGCGAAGGGAAGCGCTCTTCTTGAATTCGGGTTAGATAAAGAATATCCGCCTGATGTAAATTACCTTCAAGTTGTTCGGTTATTTTGATCTTATGGCCAGCATTTTCAATGTCGGTGATCACATAATCAGGCATTGCTAATTCAGTGGGTGAAATTAATGTGAACTGAATGTTCTTATACATGCAAAGTAAACGTGATAACGAGTGCACTGTACGGCCGTATTTTAAATCACCGACCATAGCTATATGCATACCATCAATGCCCATGCCTGAATGGCTGAGTTCTTTTTTAATGGTAAATAAATCCAGTAATGCCTGTGTCGGGTGCTCATTTGGTCCGTCACCCCCGTTAATTACCGGTACTCGACTGCCTTCAGCAAACTCTTTTACTGAGTAGGCATCTGGGTGGCGCATGGCGATCACATCAGAATAGGTCGATAACACGCGAGCAGTGTCATACAAGGATTCACCTTTAGATAGTGAGGAAGACGCCATTCCTGTTGTTTCACGTACATGTCCGCCTAGTAAGTTAAATGCACAACCAAAGCTGACACGGGTTCGAGTGCTGGGTTCAAAAAATAAGTTACCCAGAATCGCGCCTTCTAATACTTTGGTGCGTTTTTCACGCAAAGCATAGGGGGTCATTTTATTAGCAACATCAAAAATAGTGGCAATTGAATCCAGATTTAACTGGTTTACGGAAAGGATATGCGAACCTTCGAACTGAGTCATCAGCCTAATTTCCAATGTTTAGGGGGTAAATCACTGACTTTTGGAAGCAGCTAATCTACCCAAGTTATGTAGGGGGGCTGAGACGAAATTGTAGCAGACTATTTTGTACAGATAAACTAGCTTACGGATTACCTGTCATCAAATGAATGGGATCATCGTCAGATAAATAGGCCTCATCTACTTGTTCTAATTGGTTGTAGCTAATCATGTTGCGCAGACCGTCAATATAAGCATGACCACGTTCAGAATACTTATCTAATGTACCAGCAAGTTCAAGACCGGTAATGGGTTGATTGTTTTGCCGAAATTTAGCGCGTAAATTACGCAGTTCTTGATAGGCATCATGGGTGTTGATATTGATTAAATAACCTATAACGGATTCAAGTGGCGAATCAAAACGCGCGATACCGTAATTACCTAATTCTGTGCGTTGCTGTTTAGGCATCATACCGTTACCGCTAAAGTCCCATTGGCCAAAAAAAGCGTTACCTTCAACGGTAAAACGTGAGGTTGCCCAGCCACTTTCTTCCGCTGCCTGTGCTAAGACTAACGAAGGCGGCACAATATCAACTCTATTAAGTAGAGTCGCTTTTTGTTCATCGGTTAGAGTTGTCTTGCTCTCTAATGCGGTTGAGTCGATGACTTTATATTTTTGAGCTAACTTCAATACTGTGTCGTCATCGTTAGCGCTAATTTCAATATATCGCCGTTCTAGCAACATTTTTTCATTACTGAGTAAAATGAGGGGTGCCATTAGGCGGAAGAAAATCATTTTCTTTTCATCAACCGGAATGTTATGGGCGTTTTGCTGCCATTTTTCAGTGACGGTTTCGAAGGT
Organism: Shewanella sp. HL-SH8; assembly: GCF_051165765.1. NCBI lineage: Bacteria > Pseudomonadati > Pseudomonadota > Gammaproteobacteria > Alteromonadales > Shewanellaceae > Shewanella > Shewanella sp. HL-SH8. The sequence continues at coordinate 1,507,361 of NZ_CP195039.1, forward strand.
CAAACGAGGAACTTCGCGATTACCTTGCTGCCAACTTTTTGAGTTATAGTTAATCGAATCAAATAAATTTTTGATGTTGTCTAGAGAATATACCAGCACTTTTTTAGGTTTTTTTGTGGGGCGATTATCTGAGATTAACGCAAAACTATTTTGCAGTTGATCGGGTAAGTTATCAGTAAACTCGGTTAAAGGTGCAACCTGAATATCCAATGAGGAAGTTTGATCATTATTGCTAGCTTCGATTTCTATTGCCACGGTTGCTATATGCTTAGCTGACTCGTGCGTATCGTTTTTTGAAGTGGTATTTTTTGCTGATATTATGGCGATATAAATTGCTATAAATAGGGCCAATAAACACACAAATGCCCATGCTCTTTTGCTTATTATATTCATATATTTTGCCTATTCTTGTCCGGAGCGTATTTCTTGGAGTAAGTTTGCCCAGCTGATCACGCCAATGACATTGTTAGGGCTGTTACGGTAAATATACACTTCTCCTGTGCGTTTGGCCGCTAATGCTTCATAAGCTTCATTCAGTGTAGCTGAGTCAGGTAAGCCAACCATTGGGTGGCGGGATAGGGTGGTTGCATCCTCAAATGACTGAATTTCTAAGCGTAACATTTCAATTTGGCCTTCTGCATTACGGACTAACACAGGTCGACCTTCGGCGCGTTTTAATACTTCAAGTAATAATTCGTTATCGTCATTGACTACAACGAAACGCCTATTCATCAATACCCGCACACCTTTTTTCTGCAGCCCCTGATTCATCGGCGCGACTTTATAATCTAATCCCATTATTTCAAGTTGTTTAATAAAAATAGAGCTAGTATTGAATCCTTGATAAGCAACTAAAAAAGCGGGGATTGTGACAAACATTGCCGGTAAAATAATGGAGGCGTCATTGGTTAACTCAAGTAAAGCAACTAATGCAGCAAGTGGCGCACTTAAACATACTCCCATCATAGCCGTCATGCCTATTACGGTATAAAGACCTACATAGGGCGCAATAGATGGAAATAGAGCACTGCTGATTAAGGCTAAAATAGCGCCAACCAAAGCCCCTATACCATATAAGGGGCCAATTAATCCTCCAGGTACACCTAAACCAATGGCGGCAATTGTCGCTAACATTTTGCCTAACAATAAGGCGATTAAAAACCATAAGCTAGGTGATTCGCTAATGGCTTCGTGTATCGCTAAATCGCCTGAACCGAGTGCTTGGGGCAATAATATGCCAATGATGGTGGTAACCGTTCCCGCAATGAGTAACCGATATATTAATGGCCAATGTTGGCCCGTGGCAGTGACTTTTAATAAAGTGTGGTTGAACAGTGCGGCGGTGCAACCTAGGCCCAAACCGCCCAGTAATAAAATAGGGTAATGGTCTAGTGGAATACGAATAACGTTAATCAGGTCATATTCGTGCACATTACCAAATACAATTTGGCTTGATACCGCACCGCAAATGGCTGACAACATAATCGGGAAAAAGTAATGTATTTTATATTCTCTGACAATCACTTCAAATACGAAAAGCACTGCGGCTAAGGGAGCATTAAAGGTCGCTGCAATACCGGCGGCAATACCACTTGCACACATAATACGGACACTGTTGTCAGGTAATTTAAATTTCTCGGCCATTACACTGGCACTCACAGCACCTAAATGAATCGCAGGGCCTTCACGACCGACTGAGAAGTTAGTGACGAGTGCAATTAATGCTTGAAAAAATTGTCCAGCAGCAGATTGAAGTGGCACTTTACCGTAATGCATTTTGAATCTATGTAACACATAAGCTATGCCCATACGGCGATAGCGCTTAGAGCCCAATAGCGATAATAACCAAATGAGCAAGGCGCCAATTAAAGGCAGGTAGGTACGCCAGTCTACAAGGATATTATTTAAGTGGGTGGCGTCGGTATGACTGTAAATATCTGCCCAAACTAGCAGTAAACGGAATAGAATAATCACACTGGATGCAATAATCGCAAACAGTAATGCTAATGCACATAATTGAACACTGATCTTCGCCTGTGATAATTTATCGCGAAATTCATTATTCAGATATTTGCGTGTTGCCCTCTTGGCGTGAATAATGGCAGCTTTGTTGAGTTTAAGTTGCACTGTGATGCTCTTGCTTCCCTGTGTTAACTTGGACATTGTATTTTATTAAGGGCTTGTTACCTAATGCTAAATTATCATCGTTTACTGGATAAGTTAAAAGTAATTGAGCGTAAAAAGCGCGCTTCAAGCACTTATTTAATTACATTAGTGCTCATTGCATTTATCACTGGTGCACTATGTCATCAAATATGGTTGTCATTTGCACCTGAAGCTGCACCTAATAGTGAAAGTGGTAAACGTAAGCTTATACTCGAACTTGATCTGCAAGCCAAAGCGCTCGCCAGTCGTAACCTTGCGCTAACTATAGAACAAGAAGCCAATAAAAACTTGCAGAAAATGTTTAGCGATCAATTAATTCATCAAAAAAGTCTTGAAAAAGAGCTGTCGTTTTATCGTAGCTTAATGGTGCCAGATGCTGAGGTTGAAGGTGTTTTAATTCATGGAGTAGAGCTTAACCGCGGTATATTACCAGAGCAACAGCAGCTTAAAGTTATTCTAACTCAACAACAAAAACGCCAAGCTAATTTAACCGCGGCAATTGATGCTGATTTTATTGGTGTGCAAAACAATCAAGTATCTGAGTTGAATTTAACTAAATTGACAGGTAAAAAATATAATATCGACTTTAAATATTTCCATATAATGGATGTCGATGTTACTTTGCCGGACGGCTTTACCCTGCAGCGTGTTAGGATAAAAGTGAAGGTTAAGCCCGCCCGTGGTATTAAAGGCGGGGTGGTTGAGCAGGTATATAATATTGAAGATATCGTTTCAACAGGTACTTAAGTTACAGGCTGTAAAAAAGAAGCGCGGGTAATACTTGAACAAAACAGTCAGGTATTAGATAATTCGCAGCAGAAAATTGAAGTAAGAGGTAATAATGACTGAACAAACTGATGCAGCAATGCCGATACAATTTACCGATGCGGCGGCGAGCAAGGTAAAAGGGCTGTTAGAAGAAGAACAGAACCCTGAATTAAAACTGCGAGTTTATGTTACCGGCGGTGGTTGTTCAGGTTTTCAGTATGGATTTACTTTTGATGAGAAAGTAAACGAAGGTGACTTCACTATTGAAAAGCAAGGCGTACAGCTAGTGGTTGATCCAATGAGCTTGCAGTATCTTATGGGTGGTGAAGTGGATTACACATCAGGTTTAGAAGGTTCACGCTTCTTCGTTAAGAATCCAAATGCCACAACAACCTGTGGTTGTGGCGCAAGCTTCTCGGTATAAGCCTATCTTATTGATTGATACTTAGCACGAAAACAAAAAGCCGTCATCAGACGGCTTTTTTTGTGCTTAGGATTTACTTATTGGAACTAACTCATGATATTCATATTCTGCCGTGGTTTAAACCACGCCTTAACCTTAGCATTAAAGCTAATCCAAACCTGTATTATACCTATTATAATCAACGCACTAAAAATGACCCAATCAGATACTACCGCTTGAAATAACCCAAAGTCCATTGTTGTTGGCCCGGCTACTAAATTATCAGGGTCATACATGAGTACGGGTAAAAAACTGTAAAATGCTAATTGCAAAGCGCTGTAACCTCTTAACATATACAGGGCTGCTTTTTGACGACCAAATACCGCCACAACCATTAGTAATGTTAACAGGCATAGCATGGCACTTAACTCTGAAACAGAACCCGCAGCCATTAAACCGCTAATGGATGCCACAGTGTAAACCAACATTAATGCCGTTAAACGCTTTGGCAACTTAGGTTTTATGACATCAGGTTTGCTCTTTTCATCAACCTTGGCTTGTTCTATATCAACCTTCGAAGATATATCATCAGCTGTCTCGTTGATTAATTTGGCTTTAGCATCCATTGGATTATTCATAAGGTTAATGCTTTGTGGTGTCTTTAGAGGTTAAGCGTTGATCTACTTCAAAAGGTGGCACAACGACACCTAGATCTTCTTGTACTGGGAATACTGCAATAAATAAATCATCATCTTCCATGCCGCTAACCCAGCGCTCTTGAAATTCATCAAGGGGAATGGCTAATGGCTCGCAATCTTTCCAGTCATCAACAGCCCACAGTGCAGCCGTTTCTTCTGATGGCCACATCGGAATACAGTCTTCATCTTCAGTGGTTAGCATGACGCAACCATCACTATCTTGCAAAGACCAAATCATTTTGTGACTTTTGACTTGCTCAATCATATAGTCATAACGGCCTTCAGGCGTTAGTTGTAGTAATTCGGCAACACTTTTTTGTTTAATACTCATGCGATTCTCATATGGCAGCAATCAGCAATACAGTTATGCGTATGCCGATTAAAAACTAAATATTGGCGCATGATACCACTGACAGGATTATTTGAAAAAGAAAAGTCCGCAGTTATGCGGACTTTTATGAATTGAACGTTGAGCACAAAATGATTAATGTGATGGGGTAAAATTAGCCTAAATCTGGTCTGTTTAAACAGTATTGATGGTATGCAATTTCAAATAACCCACTTTGAATTAAGCATGTGAGATCAAACAGGCATTACGACACATTATTTTGCTGAGTATCGTCCGCCCAACACTGCTTCTCTACTGGCACCTGTGACTGCAGGTAAATTAGCCGGTAATTGACGGTGATAGCGCATGGCAAGCCAGGCAAAGGCAAATCCTTCAACCCATTTAGGGTCAATACCTATGTCTGTTGTGGTAGCCACCTTATAGCCAGGTACTAATAAGGCGAGTCGACGCATTAGTGCTTTGTTAAGTGCGCCGCCGCCGCAAACATAAAGCTCGCCTATGGCACTCAGCTTATTAACGTCGTTTGCTATGCTCTGGCAAGTTAAATCAAGCAATGTAGATTGAATGTCTTCTTGGTCTAAATGACTAAATTCGGATAACTGCTGTTCAAGCCAAGCTTGGTTGAAAAGTTCGCGCCCAGTACTTTTAGGGTAAGCTAACGAGAAATAAGAATGAGACAAAAGCTGTTTTAATAGGTCAGGGTTTGAGTTACCTGAATCTGCCCACTCACCATCCTTATCAAAAGGGAGTTCTTGGACTTGTTGGATAAAAGCATCAATCAGATTATTACCAGGACCAGTGTCAAAACCGATAACTTTATTAGAATCACCCGGAAGGTAGGTGATATTGGCAATACCGCCAATATTTAAAATGACTCGTCGGGTATCAGGTTTGGCAAAAATTTGTTGATGAAAGGCCGGAACCAGAGGTGCGCCTTGACCGCCTAATGCAATATCTTTGCGGCGAAAGTCAGCAATAACATCAATACCCGTCTCTACGGCGATAGTATTGGGGTCACCTATTTGTAAGGTAAAACCCATTTCTAAATTAGGCATGTGTCTGACCGTTTGGCCATGTGAGCCAATCGCGATAACCTGGCTCGGACTAACACTGGCATGGGTTAGTAGCTGATTAACGGCTTTTGCGAATAACAAACCCATACTGCGATCTAACCGACCTAAGCGGTTGATTTCATCGGTTGAGGGTTGGCAAAGACGTTGTAGACCTCTGAGTAAATGTCCCGGAATTTCTTCAGTATGAGCACTAATAAGTTGCGGATAACCGTGACTAAAATCAACTAATACTGCATCAACACCATCCATGCTCGTACCGGACATAAGACCAATATAATATTCTGGCTCAGACATGAAAAATTTCCTTAATTGAGGTAAAAGTGATGCTTAACCAATATAAGGTTAGTCGTTAACGCTTATATTGGTTAATAAATTGAAAGCTGATTATTGAGTGCGTTAGTTACTGGCAACCATTTGTGTTTGGTGTGATTTTAGTTGAGCCATTAATAGCTTGCTTACATTTGCAAACTTGCCTCTTTCACTGCGTTCGATAGGTTCAGACTTGGGCAGATTAATTGTTCTAGGGTTTCTATGTACACCGTTGACGATAAACTCGTAGTGTAAATGCGCGCCAGTCACGCGACCTGTGCGTCCTAGAGTTCCAATTACTTGGCTTTGTTTTACCATATCGCCACGTTTAACTTTACGAGCATTTAAATGCAGATACTTAGTGGTATAGGTATCATTGTGCTTAATGAACACATAGTTACCATTAAATTGATTATAACCCGCCTCAACCACTTTACCGCGCCCCGCAGCTTTAATTGGGGTACCAATAGCCGCAACATAATCTACACCACGGTGGGCTTTTATTTGACCTGTTACAGGATGCAGTCGTCTTGGGTTAAAGTTAGAGCTAACGTATTTAAAATCAACGGGTGAGCGTAAAAATGGTTTACGCATACTGTTGCCGTTTTCCGAGTAATATTGGCCATCTTTATAGCGAATGGCGGTATAGCGCTCGCCTTGGTTTACAAACTCTACCGCAAGAATGTTGCCAGTACGAATAAACTGGCCGTCGGCATATTCTTGTTCAAAAATAAGTGAGAAATGGTCGTTTTTACGAATATCTAACGCAAAATCTATGTCCCAGCCTAAGATGTTAGCCAATTGCATAATATGATTTGCTGACAAACCTGCATCAGCAGCAGCTGTCCAGAAATTGCTTTTAATTTTGGCAGTAATAAATGATTGGCGTGTTTCTAATTTTTTCTTATTCACCACTTCTTGATATTTATCGTTTGCTTTAGAAATTACCAAGGTCGATATTTTATCCATGCGGTAACTTAGCTCGGCTAATTCACCCTGGGCATTCTTGCTGATAGCAATTTCTTCACCTGGAATAATTTTAAGTAAATTCTTTTTCGCGATAGGTAAACTAGTGATGTCGTAAACATCTTTAGCCGATAGGCCTGCACGGTTAAATAACCCCCCTAATGTATCGCCTTTTGCCACTTCATAATATTCAGCATACAGAGCATTAGGATCAGCCGCTTCATTGGCTTGTTGAATTGCCTGCTTTTGGGTTTCTAACTCACTAGCTAAATTGTCAATCACCTGGTCTGCTTCTGAGTCTGGTGACAGGGTATTTAAATGTGCAGCAAAAATTTCATCATCTGCTGTTGGGGCTGATAATGGTGGGTTATTTTTATCTGCTACTTTTGGTGCGCTAGGGTTTCTAAAAGCTAATGGCACCGATGAACCTGAGTCGGTTGTTAGCAATGATAATTCATCTGATGATGTCTGCTTAGAAGCTTGTGCATCCTCTGATGGAAATACCAAAATCATAGAAGTAAATATAGCTAATGTAGCTAAGGCTATTTGGTGTGCTTTAGGCAGCAACTTAAATAATGTAATCAGCTTTGCCATTGACTCAGTTACCAATTTCTCACTCTTGTTGTTATTGGCTAAGTGTACACTCTTTCATTTGCTGTGGCTAACAAGTAACATAGTCCTCTTTATTTTTATTTGTTAATGATTACGCTCTAGGAGTTGCAGTAGAGATGGCTGAATTAGATCAAGTGTTGGCAGAGATCAAACGTGGTACGGATGAAATTTTACTTGAGGCTGATCTCATTGAAAAACTTAAAGAAGGACGACCACTTAGGATTAAGTTAGGCGCAGATCCAACCGCGCCAGATATCCATCTAGGGCATACTGTCATTTTAAATAAAATGCGTACCTTCCAAGAGCTTGGTCATGAAGTCATTTTCTTAATTGGTGACTTTACCGGCATGGTTGGCGACCCGAGTGGCAAAAATAGCACTCGTCCGCCGCTAACACGTGAGCAAGTGCTTGCTAATGCTGAAACCTATAAAGAGCAAGTTTATAAGATTTTGGATCCGGCTAAAACACGTATTGAGTTCAATTCTAGTTGGTTAGAACCATTAGGCGCTGCTGGAATGATCCGTTTAGCTTCACAGCAAACGGTAGCGCGTATGATGGAACGTGATGACTTTAAAAAACGTTATGCGTCAGGACAGTCTATTGCGATCCACGAATTTATGTACCCACTATTGCAAGGTTACGATTCAGTAGCATTACAAGCCGATGTTGAGCTAGGTGGCACCGACCAAAAGTTTAACCTACTTATGGGACGTGAATTACAAAAAGCAGAAGGTCAAAAACCACAAACTGTGATTATGATGCCTCTGCTTGAAGGTTTAGACGGTGTAAAGAAAATGTCTAAATCAGCCCACAACTATATTGGCGTCAGTGAGCCTGCAAACGAAATGTTTGGCAAAATTATGTCTATTTCAGATGACTTGATGTGGCGTTATTTTGAATTACTGTCTTTCCGCCCGCTAGAAGAAATAGCAGGCTTCAAGCTTGATATGGAAAATGGCACAAATCCGCGTGATATTAAAATTACCTTAGCCAAAGAAATCATTGCACGCTTTCATGATGAAGCAGCAGCAGAAGCTGCTCACCAAGAGTTTATTAATCGCTTCCAAAAAGGTGCGATTCCTGAAGATATTGAAACAGTAACACTTGCTGCTGGCGAGGGGTTAGCGATTGCTAACTTACTTAAAGATGCAGGTCTAGTTGGCTCAACTTCTGATGGTATGCGGATGATAAAACAAGGTGCGGTGAAATTTGATGGTGAGAAAGTAGAAGATAGTCGTCAAGTGTTTAACGCAGGTTTTGAAGCCGTAGTTCAGGTCGGTAAACGCAAGTTTGCTAAAGTCGTGCTTAATTAAACGCCACTGTATAAAATACCGCAGTGTAGACAACAAAAAGGCTCTTTGGAGCCTTTTTTATTGTCTGAATTTAAGGTTAAGGTGAATTATTTATTGAGATTCCAGCTGATCGGCCATTGTTTGGTAATCCATCAGATCCATATGTTCTATTAAGCGTTGAGTTTTCATATCAAACTTTAGGGTAGTAACCCCCGGAACCGCTATATCAATAATTTTATCTGGTTTGCCATACTGATCCCCTGGACCACGTAAGCTATAGCTGCCGATGATGACCACAATGGCACCATTGTTAAACATATGCTCGATATTAAGTCGGTATTCAAGCACACCTTCATGGGCGCGGGTTAGAAAAGCAATAATCTGGCGCTCGCCTTTATATTCTACCCCAGCGGTTTTATCAAAAAATACGCTCTCACGGGTATAAAACTGTTTTAACGTTCTAAAATCGTGGTCGGTATAGGCTTCAATATATTGAATTGCAAGCTGTTGCTCAGCTGGCATATCACCAATATTCGCATGAGTTTGAACACTCAATAACAAGCAAAATAGTAGGCTAATTAAACGCACATCAAGGTCTCTTTGTTTTTAAATCGAATGCTGGTAAGGAAAGATGCCAGCGGATTGCACTTAATCTAATGATAAGCGTGCTAGCCATGGCTAAAAACATCGAGGTCATACTATCTATTCCTGACAGTAAGCTCAAGGTATAACAGATACCGCCAATAATAGAGGCGGTAGCATAAATTTCTGTCCGTAATACCATGGGAACTTGTCGACATAGTACATCACGAATAATGCCACCACCAACGCCAGTTATTAATCCCATTACTACTGCAATCATGCCTGAATGACCCAGTAATAGAGCTTTTTGAGCACCAATAACGGTAAAAAGTGCTAAGCCTAGGGCATCAGCAACAGGTAGCGTAATGTTGGGTAATTTATGGGGTTTGCGGACCAAAATCAAACAAGCAACCACAGTGGCTAAAATCACTATGATGTAATTGGGATCGGTAATCCAAAAAACCGGTGTAGAACCCAATAATGCGTCACGTATACTGCCGCCGCCAATTGCGGTTACTGAGGCTAATACCGTTACGCCGAAAGGATCCATACGATGCTTGCCTGCAGCTAAGGCCCCAGATAGGGCAAATACAGCTGTCCCGCAGAGATCAAAAAAGTAAATCCACTGGATCATTTACTTAACTCTTTTAAGTGAATGTTAAGTGCATCAACCGAAATACGAATTTCAATCACTGATAAAATCAACGAGTAAAGTAACAAGAGTAGGCTTAATCCGAAAATAACTGAGCCGATTTGATTAAATCCGGTATACAAAAAAATCATGCATAAGACGCACAAAGCAAAACTGCTGACGCCCGCTTCTTGCATTTTACGGATCAGATTAATACGCTGCTTGAGGTTTTTGATTTGTTCGTCATTGACAGGTTTACCTCGTTCGCTTAGCTGACGGATGAGCGCCGCTAGTGCAAAAAAACGATTGGTATACGCCAGCAAAAGTAACGAAATTGCCGGAAACAATAAGGCCGGAGTCGTTAATGAAACATGTAAATTATCGAACAAGGTCACTTTCCTATAAACGAGGATATATAAAACAAGCAGCCGCGGATGATACCGCTTTTGGCTAACGATTTACATATTTTGCAGCAATGCCCATAACAAAGGCAATAAAATAGCTAATGCTAAAAAGAAAAACTTACCATTTTGAGCCGCCTTGATCGCAATATGAATATGCTGATAGTGGGGTAAAGGTCCTGCTAAAATCTTGGTTAAATTCACTTTTTCAAAAGCGTTTTCAACAGCAACCCCTTTTGTATAACTGAGTGTTTTAGAAGCCGATGGCTGTATTATAAATTGTTGCGGTCCGCCAAGCTCAACTTTCAGTAAATTAGCGCCTAGGTGTATCACACTGAAATCATTATTTAGCCCTTGAGTGACCTTGTCGGTAATAGCAATGCTTTTAGCGCCGAGCTGACCAAACTGTATGGCTAATGAAAATTGCCACAATAATCTAGGGATAAAAAACAATAGCCGATTAAATTGGCCGACAAAACTAGAAAAGTTAATAAACTTAGGCTGATAAGGCGGCCAGCACAGCTCTAATTGTTTAAGTAGATGCGCAGCGATAACCATAGTTGAGCCACCTATAGCAAAAAATATCACACTGGCAATACTGCCATAAATAGGCGCACTCAGTGTTTTTTCAATAGTGGTTTTACATAACCCCATGCTGGATAGCCGTTTGGTACTTTGACTGACCCATGGCGCTAGTATGACCTTGGCGGAGGCATTGTTATTTTTTTCAAGCGCTGTTTGAATGCGCTTTGCTTGATGAGTAAATTGGTAATCGCTGATGCAAACATACAATATCAGAAAATCAAAAAACCAACCATAGGCTGCAAGCTCAAGAAAAAAGGTTGCGATTGTTGTGATGGGAATGACCAGCAATAAAGTCGCTAATATTCCTGCCGTCATTTGCTGCGATGCCGAGCGTTTTGGGTGATTCACCTTTGCCGCTAATTGGCTCGCTAATAACCTAAACCATAATAAGGGTTGCCAGTGTTTGGGCAGTGGCGCAAGTTGCGCCGCTGCAATGGCCGCTATAAGCACTAAGCAGCTTTGTATGAGCTCATTTTGCAAAAGTAGATTGTTCATATTGGTATCCTTCGCAAACTCATACCGTTAAGGGTTAACCTTGTTGTGACATTACAATTGTTGCAGCAGTGCCATGACCATCATAGCCGAATGATGGCCTGCTTTAATGATGTACGAGTCAAAATCGACAGGTGAGTCATTATTAGCATTGTCAGACAGCGAGCGAATGATCACAAACGGGGTGTTAAATTGGTGACAAACCTGTGCAATAGCAGCGCCTTCCATTTCACAAGCGGCCATTGTTGGGAAGTTAGCACGCATGATTTTAGTGCGCTCTGGATCGCAAATAAAGCTGTCGCCTGTACAAATTAACCCTTCAATAGCTTTAACCTCACCGAGAGATGAAACTGCTTGTTGTGCCGCTTTGACTAATTCAGCATTTGGAATGAATGCCGCAGGTTGCTGTGCCATTTGGCCAATTTCATAACCAAATGCGGTGACATCAACATCGTGGTGACGCACTTCAGATGATATAACAATATCACCAATGGCTAAGTCATCAACAAATCCGCCCGCAGAGCCGGTGTTAACTACATGACTGACTGAAAATTTTTCAATCAGTAACGTTGTCGCAATACTTGCGGCTACTTTGCCAATGCCTGAGCGGGTAACAACCACGTCTTTATCTGCAATTTTACCACTTATAAACTCAATACCGGCAATGGTGGTATGCACAGGAGAATGAATAGCTTGGACAAGATGAACGACTTCGGGCTCCATAGCGCCGATAATACCGATTTTCATGGGGGTGACCTTAAACAGTTTTATGCAAATTTATTAGGCCAATAATATACCATGCAGAAGTGTGCTTTGTGAAAAACTCAATCTAATATAAAACGATAAAACGATAAAACGATAAAACGATAAAACGATAAAACGACAAACTGCGGCTATAGCCACAGTTTGTCTGGTTGTTGATATAGCCAGCTATCCTCGGACTATTTTTTATAAACAATACCGTCTTTCATCACAAAGCTGACGTTTTCCATCAGGCTGATGTTTTCAAGGGGATCACCATCAACCGCAATAATATCGGCTAAAAAGCCTGCTTTAATTTGACCCAAGTTTTGTTGTTTTAATAACGCGGCACTATTGATGGTCGCGGCTTGCAATGCTTGGATGGGCGTCATACCAAACGTCACCATACGCGAAAACTGTTTGCCATTATCACCATGGGGATAAATGGCTGCATCAGAGCCAAATACCATTTTAGCGCCGGCTTTGACGGCTTTTCTGAAACTATCACGCTGCGCTTGTGAAACCTGCTTTTCTTTATTGATATTCGCTTCTGGTACACCATTAGCCTCACCAAATGCTAAGGTATACTCGGTATTGTAAATATCGCAGGATAAGTAAGTGCCAGCATCAATAGCCATCTTAATCGCTTCAGCATCCATAAAGCTGCAATGCTCAATACTATCAATTCCCGCTTTGATTGACGCTTTGATGCCACTCGTTCCATGGGCGTGTGCCGCAATGACCATGCCTTGCATATGGGCTTCATCTACAGCGGCTTTAATTTCTTCATCGCTTAATTGCTGAATACCGACTTGTGTCCCTTTTGAGAATACGCCGCCAGTGGCACATATTTTAATTGCATTAGCGCCGTACTTGATGTTTTCGCGCACTTTTGCACGCACTGCCCATGGACCATCGGCTACGCCCTGTGCTTTTGACTGTTTTTCTGGGGCAGAAAAGTTGTCGTCGCAATGGCCTCCGGTCACGCTAATGGCGTGACCTACCGCCCAAATGCGCGGTCCGATAATATCGCCGGCGTTAATACCGTCACGTGTAGCAATGACTGAGTAACCCGAAGCACCTAAGTCTCGCACAGTGGTAAAGCCTGCCATCAAGGTTTTTTGGGCATTTTTAACTGCTTTTACTGTTTGACGGGGCACGGAATCATTTTGAGCTTCGAGAAAGTTATCATCAGCATCACCAGATAAATGCACATGCATGTCCATTACTCCTGGCACTAAGGTTTTACCGCTTAAATCAATGACGGTGTAATCCTGCTGATTGGTGATATCAGCTTGTTTAGTGACTTTACTGATTTGATTGTCAGTGACAATAATCGCCACATCTTTAACAGTTTTACCTTTGGCTACATCAACATAGGCATCGGCAATAATAAGCGTATCCTGTGCTAAAACAGCACTTGAAACAGATAAACCTAAAGCGAGAAGTAGGGCGTTATTTATGGTTGATTTAAGTGAAGTCGATTTTAGTAAGGCCATTAGGTATGGCTCCTTTATTGTTATATCAGATTCAAAGGATTGGAATTTATCATACGCTATGTTTAAGAAGGGTTGTTATCAATAAGTAGCTGGTTGGTAGGTGAGTTTGTAACAGGGTTTGTCGATTTTATGATTTCCAAAAAAGGAGATGAGTTATCAATAGACAAAAAAAAGCACACCAGAAGGTGTGCAAATTCACAAGTAAACTCTTTTGTTTAGTCAATAAAGTTTAAAATGCCTAATGCAGCATCACGCCCTTCGGCAATAGCGGTAACCACTAAGTCGGACCCTCTGACCATGTCGCCACCAGCGAACACTTTTGGGTTAGTGGTTTGGAATGGATTGGCATCAGATTTTTTCGCTTTAACTAATCCCCATTCATTGGTTTCGATTCCAAAATCATCAAACCAAGCCGCAGGGCTGGCCTGGAAACCAAACGCCACAATAACCGCATCAGCTTCTAGTACTTGCTCGCTGCCGGTAATCACTTCTGCACGACGACGTCCAGAGGCATCCGCGTCACCCATTTGGGTTTCAACGCATTCAATACCCACTACCACGCCATTATCAGCTGTAACAGCAACCGGTTGGCGATTAAAAAGGAATTTAACGCCTTCTTCGCGAGCATTTTGAACTTCACGTGCAGACCCTGGCATGTTGGCCTCATCACGACGATAAGCACAGGTGACGCTTTTGGCGCCTTGTCTTATCGCTGTTCGAACACAATCCATGGCAGTGTCACCACCGCCTAGTACAACCACATTTTTGCCTTCTAGGCTAATATAAGGCGTGCTGTCGTCACTTGTGCCCATCACTTTGTGAGTGTTGCCAATCAGATAAGGCAAAGCTTGCAATACACCCTGTGCATCTTCATTAGGTAACTTAGCCGGCATTGCCGTGTAAGTTCCCATGCCTAAGAAGACCGCATCGTATTGGTCTAATAAACTTTGAAAACTGATATCTTTGCCAATAGTGGTATTCAATTTAAATTGAATACCCATACCTTCCATTACAGAGCGACGGGTGGCCATAACTGTTTTATCTAACTTAAATGATGGAATACCATAGGTTAGTAAACCACCAATTTGAGGGTATTTGTCATAAACTACCGCTTGTACACCGTTACGGGCAAGAATGTCAGCACAACCAAGACCAGCAGGGCCGGCTCCAATAATTGCCACGCGCTCTTTACGCGGGGTTACATTGGATAAGTCTGGACGCCAGCCTTGGGCTATCGCGGTATCGGTAATGTATTTTTCTACGCTGCCTATGGTGACTGCACCAAAGTCATCATTTAAGGTACATGCACCTTCACATAAGCGGTCCTGTGGACACACTCGGCCACAAACTTCAGGTAGCGTGTTGGTTTCATGCACCAAATCCGCCGCTTCCATTATGCGTCCTTGTTTGGCTAGCTCAAGCCAGTTAGGGATGTAGTTATGCAGCGGGCATTTCCATTCACAATATGGATTACCACAGTCTAAGCAGCGATCGGCTTGAGCACTGACTTCTGGCTGGGTGAACGGCTGATAAATCTCAATAAACTGAGTCGCACGTTTTTCTGCCGCGTGCTTGGTTGGGTCAATACGACCCACTTCGATAAATTGAAAATCATTACTCATGTTTATTATCCCGCCTTAACAGCTAATTCAGGGCTTTTTTGCTCGATTTTTAATAGATCAGCAACGGCAACATTTTTAGGTTTAACCATGACAAAGCAGTCTATCCAATTGTCAAAATCACTTAAAATCAAATGGGCATGCTCACTGCCCGTTTCGGCAACATGAGTTTCGATTAAGCCTCTTAAGTGCTGGCGATGAATGGTTGATTCAACTTTCAGGGTATCGACTAACTCAGTATTGACACGGCGGTTGAAGCGGCCGAATTGATCAAATACATAAGCAAAGCCACCTGTCATACCAGCGCCGAAGTTCACCCCGGTTTTACCCAATACGACAACAATACCGCCGGTCATATATTCACAGCCGTTATCACCTAAGCCTTCTATAACCGCAATGGCGCCAGAGTTACGTACTGCAAATCGCTCGCCCGCTTGGCCTGCGGCAAATAATTTACCGCCAGTGGCACCATATAGACAGGTGTTGCCAATAATGGCACTTCTTTCACTTTGGAACGGACTACCTATCGGCGGGTGAATAACAATCTTGCCACCCGACATGCCTTTACCAACGTAATCATTGGCATCGCCACACAGTTTCAAGTTTAACCCTGGGCTATTCCATACCCCAAAGCTTTGACCTGCGCTGCCAGTAAAGCCCAATGATATTGGCTCTTTAGTGCCTGCTACACCATGTAACTTGGCAATGTAACCCGACAGTGCGGCACCCACAGAACGGTCGGTGTTATTGATGGCATATTGATAGGCATAGCTATCACCTTCATCAACGGCTTTTTTGCAATCAGCTAGCAGAGTTTGGTTAAGTTGACCAATATCTAGCGGCGGATTAATTTCTTTCCATGTAAGTGATGAAGTGCTTGGCACGACAGGTTTATACAGAATTGGTGATAAATCTAGACCTTGCTGTTTAGCTGTCTGGCCTTCAAGGGCATATAACCATTCGCTACGACCGACTAAGTCTTCAAATTGACTGACACCCAGTGCGGCCATCCACTCTCGTACTTCTTCGGCTACAAATTCAAAGTAAGTCATCACACGCTCAGGTAACCCATGATAATGGTTATCACGTAAGTTCTTGTCCTGAGTTGCTATGCCTGTGGCGCAGTTATTAAGATGACAAATACGCAGGTATTTACAGCCTAATGCGATCATAGGCACGGTACCAAAACCGAAGCTTTCAGCACCTAAAAGCGCAGCTTTAATGACATCGGTACCGGTTTTTAGGCCGCCATCAACTTGTAAGCGAATTTTATGGCGTAGGCCATTTTCAACTAACGACTGTTGAACCTCAGCTAGGCCTAATTCCCATGGAGAACCGGCATACTTCACTGATGTTATCGGGCTTGCGCCTGTGCCGCCGTCATAGCCTGAAATGGTGATCATATCGGCATAGGCTTTAGCCACACCGGTTGCAATGGTGCCAACACCAGGCTCAGAAACTAACTTTACTGAGACCAAAGCGGTAGGGTTAATTTGTTTTAAATCAAAAATCAGCTGGGCTAAATCTTCAATTGAGTAGATATCATGGTGTGGTGGTGGGGAAATAAGCGTGACACCAGGACGTGCATGGCGTAATCCGGCAATTTCAACACTGACTTTATGGCCCGGTAATTGACCGCCTTCACCCGGTTTTGCCCCTTGAGCAACCTTGATTTGCAATACATCTGCGTTAACCAGGTAATGCGCGGTGACACCAAATCGACCAGAGGCAACTTGCTTAATGGCAGAGTTACGTTCAGTGTTAAAGCGACGTGCATCTTCACCACCTTCACCAGAGTTAGAGCGACCGCCTAAACGGTTCATTGCCACAGCAAGCGCTTCATGAGCTTCAGGGCTTAGCGCACCGATACTCATAGCCGCGCTATCAAAGCGGCTAAATAAATGACTTGCATCTTCTACTTTGTCTAACTCAATTGCGGCTAGTGAGCCTTTCACGCCAATCAAATCACGTAGAGTCGCAATAGGACGTTCATCTACTAATCGGGCAAATTGTTTGTATGCAGGATAATCTTTATTTTTCAAAGATGCCTGTAAGCTGTTTACCACATCAGGGTTGAAGCTGTGGTATTCGCCACCCTCGACATACTTAAGTAAACCACCTTGTGGCAAGGGGACATGCGCACGATATGCCGCGGTATGAAGTACTTTTTGATCGTCAGCAATATGGCTAAAACTTGCCCCTTCAATACGACTGATCACGCCTTTAAAGCATAATTCAATCACATCAATGGCTAGACCGACGGCTTCAAATTGTTGACTACAACGATAAGAGCCCACAGTACTGATGCCCATTTTTGACATGATCTTACGCAGGCCTTTTTCAATGCCATAACGGAAGTTAAGCATTAAGGATGTCACATCTTCAATGGCGTGTTTTTTAGCCATCGCCGCAATGGATTCATAGGCTAGGTATGGATAAATTGCCGTGGCACCAAAACCAATTAATACTGCAAAATGATGCGGATCACGTGTTGACGCCGTTTCAACAATAATGTTGGTGTCACAACGTAAACTTTTGTCGACTAAACGGGTCTGTACTGCGCCAACAGCCATTGCTGCTGGGATCACCTGGGCGTTTTTATCGACAGCGCGATCAGATAAAATCAACAAGGTGGTGCCACTGCGTGCAAAACGCTCAGCTTCATCGGTAATACGATGAATAGCTTGTTTAAGCGTTTCATGGGCATCGTAGTTTAAATCAACGGTATTGGCACGATAGTTAGTACTGTCTAATCCCAATAGTTGATTAAAATCGCTAAACAATAAAATGGGCGAGTTAAACATCACACGGTAAGCATTACCTGTGGTTTCGCTGAATAAATTTTGTTCACGTCCGACACAAGTGGCGAGCGACATAACGTGTTTTTCACGCAATGGATCAATCGGTGGGTTAGTGACCTGGGCAAACTTTTGGCGGAAATAATCATACAATGATCGTGACTTTTTCGACAACACAGCCATAGGAGTATCATCACCCATTGAACCGATAGCTTCTTCGCCTTTGCTGGCTAATACCCATATCACTTGTTCAAGTTCTTCGCGGGTAAAACCAAATTGCTTTTGATATTGCAATAAGGTTTTGGCATCAAAACGGCTTGAGCCTTGTTTTGATGGGTCAATACTTTCTGCTGGTATCAGAGTTTGACTGTTTTTGGCCATCCATTCTTTGTATGGGTGGCGACGTTTTAAATCGTTATCAATTTCAAATGACTGATGTAAACGGCCATTTAAGGTATCAAGCACCAGCAATTCACCTGGGCCTACACGGCCTTTTTCAATCACTTCATCAGCAGCATAATCCCAAATGCCCACTTCAGAGGCTAAGGTAAGAATACGGTCTTTAGTGATGACGTAACGAGAAGGGCGTAGGCCATTACGGTCAACTGCACAAGCCGCATAACGACCATTGGTCATTACGATACCCGCAGGGCCATCCCATGGCTCCATGTGCATAGAGTTAAAGTCATAAAATGCTTTTAATTCATCATCCATTTCTGGATTTGACTGCCATGCTGGTGGAATAAGCAAACGCATTGCGCGGTATAAATCCATTCCGCCAGATAACAACATTTCTAGCATGTTATCTAAAGAGGATGAATCAGAACCGGTTTCATTCACAAAGGGAGCCGCTTGTTGTAAATCAGGCAACAAAGGTGAATTAAACTTATAAGCACGTGCACGGGCCCATTGGCGGTTACCGGTAATGGTATTAATTTCACCATTGTGGGCTAAATAACGAAACGGTTGTGCTAAAGGCCACTTAGGCGAGGTGTTAGTTGAAAAGCGCTGGTGAAATAAACAAATCGCGCTTTTTAATCTGATGTCGGCAAGATCGCTATAAAATGACGGTAAATCAGCAGGCATCATCAAGCCTTTGTAGACAATGACTTGACCCGATAAACTGGCAACATAAAAATCATCGTCATTGGTAATTTGTTGTTCAAGACGACGACGCGCCATATACAAGCGGCGTTCTAAATCTTTTTCACGCCAACCTACAGGTGCATTTATTAGTACCTGGTAAATTTGCGGTAAACTGTTGCGACCAATTTCGCCCAGTACATCTGGATTCACAGGCACTTTACGCCAGCCGGCAACACTTAATGTTTCTCGTTGTAATTCTTTTTCTAAAATAAACTTAGCTTCGTCAGCTTTTTGCTGATCTTGACTTAGAAAAAACATGCCCACAGCAAACTTACGGCTTAAGTGCCAGTCATTTTCAGCTGCTATTGCTTCAAAAAATTCGGTTGGCATTTGCATTAATAGACCACAGCCATCACCTGTACGTCCATCGGCTGCAATACCACCACGGTGTTTCATGCGATCGAGTCCATGAATTGCAGTGCGCACGATTCTATGGCTGGCGTCGCCATCCATTTGCGCTATCAATCCAAACCCGCAATTGTCCCGCTCGAAACTGGGATGATATAAGCTCATACAAAAAACCCCCTAAAACCTCTAACTAGATACGACTCGGGGTAAATGTGAAGAAATTCCATAGATATGCACCCGAACCTCTCAAATTAAACTGAGTTTGTACAAAGGTCAAACGCAATTATTGCATGGTTGTGAAATTTTATTACTAAATAACTGTAATATTGCATCAGGTTTACGTTAACGTAAACTGTGTTATTTTCTGTATAACCTTATGAATAAAAAGAATTTTAGAATGCCACTCTATATTTGGTAACTTTTTGGTAACAACCGCCTTGAATTGTTTTTGAAATAAAAATAGTGAATTTTATTTCAAATACAGTCTCAATGATTATCAATCGCTTTTTTGATTAAATATTCACTTTTAGTAATTTAAAATATACTGTTTTTGTTTAAAACATTAACCCAAAGTCAATATAACCTCGATGTTATCAATGGTTGAGTTGGTTTTGTTTGATTTAAGTCTAAAACAACTGTTTGATTTACTTTAATACTTCGATCAGTTTTGTTTCTAAAATTGCTTAATTAGATGCTTAGCGCGATGTTATTCGAAGGTCGAGTTAATGCAGCTAGTTAAGAGATAAAATGGACTGTATAACTTAGGAATAAAAGGCGTGAAAGCTCTTATCAGACAATATTATGTCTGTTTAGCTGCTAGTGTGTTGTTCTATTTTAATCATCTAGAAACGGGATTATAGTATGAATTGTTAAGATGTTTTTTTAAGCATGGGATAAGGTTGTTTACTTAATTGTTATCAAAATGTTGCCTGTGACAGGTTTGAGGAGCTAACCTCTAGCAAAGCTTGCATAGGGGCAAAGACGGGGTATTATAAAGCTAATTTTATAGGCTTAGACTTAGAATTTTAAACTAATTAGAGGTGCCCTAAATGTCCGTAACGCCGTTAGATGCAATTTTGGATTTGAACACACTTGAGCAATACATTAGTGCCATCGGTGCTGGTACTTTATTGAAAAGTGTTGTGTTGTTCGAACAATTGATGCCTGAGTATCTTGGTTGTTTGATTAAAGCTAACGATGACGGTGATAAAGAGGCCTTGTGTTCTGAAGCGCATAAGTTTAAAGGTGCAGCGGGTTCTGTTGGTTTAAAGCGTATTCAACAGTTTGCTCAGCTGCTACAGCACGGCGAAGAAGCTAAGTGGGCTGATGAACACAAAACTTGGTTAGCTGAAATAGTTGATCATGCTGAAAGCGATTTACAGCAACTTAAGTTATTTTTACAAGCTAAAGCTTAAACCCATTCTAGTCTTTTGTTGAACGCTGTTGAAAAATACCCCTCATTTTAGGGGTATTTTTTTCGATTTTTTTAAACTTTGTGTCCTAGTTCATCATGATAACCTTGTTTTTCTGCCATTGTTAATTCATTATTCAAATTACTATCCTTTGATATAATCGATTATATGAAAAGTCTTCCGAGTTTAAAAAATCTTTATTACCTGACTAACTTACATCAAGAGCAAAATTTTAATCGTGCAGCTAAAATATGTTTTGTCAGCCAGTCGACACTGTCTAGTGGTATTCAGAATTTAGAAGAACAGCTTGGTTATCAATTGATTGAACGTGATCATAAATCTTTTATGTTCACCGCTATTGGTGAAGAAGTTGTTGAGCGAGCTCGCAATATTCTGACCGATGTAGATGACCTGGTTGAATTGGTTAAAAACCAAGGCGCCCCGATGACAGGGGAAATACGTTTGGGCTGTATTCCTACCATTGCGCCATTTTTGTTGAGCAGAGTCGTTAAACTCTGTCAAAAGGACTATCCACAGCTGTCACTATTATTGAAAGAAGATACCACTGAACGTTTATTAGACGCGCTAGCTAAGGGAGAATTGGATTTATTGATTCTAGCATTGCCTGTGGATACGAGTGGGTTTCATAGTATGAAAGTGGGTATCGATCCATTTAAAATGGTGATGCACCGAGAGCTCTCATATGATGTGGTGCAGCCAATTGATTACCAATTGATGCCTGATGAAAGTATTTTTTTACTGCAAGCTGAACACTGTATTACGGGTCATGCTATTACCGCTTGCCAGTTAGGTAATAGTGCAAAAATCAATCCTTTCGCCGCGACTAGTCTACACACGTTAGTGCAGATGGTGGACAGTAAGCTGGGGACAACCTTTTTACCTCAGATGGCTATTGATGCGGGGATTTTAAACGACACTGAACTTAAAGTGATTGACCCACCTGGTGATGCCCCATATCGTGAAATTGGTCTAGTATGGCGTCAAACAACCAGCCGCATAAGTACCTTTAGAACCTTAGGTTTGGCCATGCAGCAAAAATTAATGCCCCAAGCGATGAGTAAATCTTAATATTGTTATTTAACGCAGTGATATAAACACCAGTTGGTTATGCCGTCCTTAGTTATTCAGAGATCAACAATGACTTTGTACACAGTTTTTTGTGCACAGTTTAAAGTCATATAGATTTTTGTTTGGTACTGACAGCATAGACTTCAATAGGGTGTTGTTTGCCTTTAAGTGGGACTAAACCCAAATCTTTAAGTTGATAGAGGCTGTCCTGCTGCTCTAGGCGACGGGCAACATCTCCTGACAGCAGCATTCTTTGTCCTAATGGGTTACATTGATCTTGTAGTCTTGCCAGTGTGTTTAACACATCACTAAAGAAACTAATCTCTTGTTTGTGTACGCCTACAACCGCAGCGACAACTTGACCACAATGGGCCGCAGCTTTGAATTTAGGCACAAAACCATATTGTTGCTCAAAATACTTTCTTTGCCATTGCAATTCAGTGCAAAACTCAAAGTAAATATTTAAACAACGATCTTCTTTTATGCCTTCTTCAAGTGGCCAGTAAATCAGCACTGCATCACCCATATATCGATAGATTTCTGCATCATTTTTGATCACAGTATCAGCTAATAAACTAAAACTGTCCTGGATCAAGCGTGAGAATCGATAGTCACCCAGAGCTTCAGCATGTGAGGTCGACGAAGCCATATCAAGAAATAGAAATAGGCGTTGTTCATAGCGGGGCTTATGATATTTACCAAGACCAATATTCAATAACACCCTTGGACCAACCAGTAAGGCCATTTGTTCTATAAAGGCCAACCCAACCCTCACAACGACTAAATAAACCACTAATGCTTGAAAAGAAGGGCTGTAAAGAACATGCGCGGTCAGCATTTGTCTTAAGGTAACCATATGATTTTCAATAGCCCACATGTTTAAGTATTGGGTCACATAGGCAATAGTGGTCGCACCTAATAATAGAAATAAGCCCTTAAAAATAACCGAGAAAATATAAGGTAAACGACTAATTGCACTAAAGTCGGCTATTAGATTTGACATCCAATGTAAGCATCCAAAAACACAGCCCATAAAGATAGCTAGAGTCGCAAGATCACCATTGCCAATAGCCCATTGTGGCAGCTCAGGCGTTTGTGCATATCGGAAAAACACAAATGCAGCCATGGCAAAGCACCAAGCTAAAATGGCAAAGATGAGTTTTTTAAGTTGTTTTTTGGCTTTCAAGAGTAAAAATCAGATCCGAGATGAGCATCAAATAGAGCCGCAGTTTAACGAAAAACCCCTACTTGTGTTAGTCGTATTTGTGATTTAGATCAATAGAGTGACAGAAAATGTTTTTTTTAGCTTAATAATGATTAATAAGAGGTTTATTAGTGTTTTCTAAAGTTTATTAATATATTTTTACAAAAATGCATTCTCAAGAATTTGCTGGGTGAAGGATATTTTCAAATAAAATCCACGTGGATTGGATAATTGAATAGCCCCATCTGGACCAATACTTTCCGTTAATGTTTGACTGTTTGCAGCTTTAGGCCGTAATTGCAACACTTCACCATGGCGAGCGGTAATTTTTTCGACTTGCCCCAGAGCAATTTTTTCCATGATTTCCTCCCAATCTTGCTTTAGCAAGGCCATTTCTGATCTTGATGGCGACCAAAGTAGCGGAGTACCAACCCGCCTTTGCCCAACCGGAATATGGCGTTCTCCTTCGATGGGAACCCAAAGGACAGATTGAAGCTTGTGAAACACCACACTTTGTTCCCAAGTGAGGCCATGAATGTCAGTCAAGGGGGCAACGGTAACGTAGGTAGTTTCCAGTGGTTTACCTTTGTGATCAATTGGAATTGTTTTTAGCTCTACTCCTAAATGGATGAAGTCAGGTTCAGGTTTTGAACCGGCTAAGGCACCAAGTTCCATTTCTATTAATTGTCCTACCCAACCTTTATCCCGTTTTAGGTCTTGAGGCACGTTAATCCCATTTTCCAATGCTATGTCAGCTAGAGACACACCGGCCATTTCTTGGGCCCTTTGCATAAGTTCTGTCAGACTTTGTGGTGATGGTTTTGGCATAACATTTAAGCTGATCATGTTGAGTTATGGCAGTAGATTATCAATATTAGCCTCTAGTGCAACCGTTTGTGTTGAACAATTGAGAAATACCCTTCAACAGTTTGATGAAATAACTCTGATGAATATAGCGATGTTATTGTAGATTTTAATGGAACAATAACGGGTTGGTTAAATAATAGTCGTTTATTTTGGGTGGTGTTATTTATCCGCCAGAAAGTCATTTAAGTTGATGAAATAAAGCAATTTAACGCATTTTAATTTATGGAGTAATTCGACTTTAAAAAAGTTACACGCTTTTATCCCTAGTCTTTCCCACATAGTTATCCACAGATTTGTTGCATAACATGCAAAAGTTGTTGTCTTTAACCGATGTAAAAGTGTGAGTCAATGACTTTTATGGCCAAAAAAGGCATTTTATTTCAAAAAATCAGTTGTCATTTGTGAATAAGTTTTAGTTATAGCTCTAGTGTCTTGGTATAACTTCGGTGGTGATTAAAAAGTAACCTATTTTTATTTCGTTAATGAAAAATAGTCTTTTTTGTTATTTAAGATATTGTTTTTAATTAATTTAATGTTTGTTGGTTAAATTTAAAAACACTTTGTAATAAGTGGTTTTTTAATCAAATTATTAAGTTCACGCAAGTTTCAAACAGACATATCCACAGATTTTGTGGATAACGAGTCTGTCTAGAACATTCAGTTGTTGATAAGAATGCATAAAAGCTATAATTATCCCATAGGATGCTGCAAATAGGGGTTTGCTGATAAGCAAGCTTTGTGAAACAATCACATCAATGAAAATTTTTGTGAAATTGGAGTCCATGTGATTGATAGCGACGGCTTTCGCGCAAATGTGGGCATCATTATCTGTAATCAGTCTGGTCAAGTTATGTGGGCGCGACGATTTGGTCAGCATTCTTGGCAATTTCCACAGGGTGGGCTTGATGAAGGCGAAACAGCCGAACAAGCCATGTATCGCGAATTATATGAAGAAGTGGGTTTATTACCTGAACATGTTCAAATTTTGACTACTTCTCGCTCTTGGTTACGTTATCGTTTACCGAAGCGTTTAATTCGACAAGATAGTAAACCTGTGTGTATCGGACAAAAACAGAAATGGTTTTTGCTACAACTAAAAGGTCATGACAATACCATTAACTTGAATTCTTCAGGCCATCCTGAGTTTGATGATTGGCGCTGGGTGAGTTATTGGTATCCTGTTAGGCAAGTGGTGTCTTTTAAGCGAGACGTATACAGGAAAGTGATGAAGGAATTTGCAATAATCGCGCTAGCTTTGCAAACCAGAGAGATTCATCACAATAGGCGAAGAGGCCGCAACCGAAATTAAGGGCCATCATTAAAGGATAAATAAAGTGTTAAATACACTTAGGGATATTACACAGGCCGTTGCCGCTGCTAACACGTTAACAGCGGCATTATCGCTATTGGTTGTGCAAACTAAGCATGCTATGGCCACTCAGTGTTGTTCTATTTATCTTCTTGAGCACCAGCAGCTGGTGCTTTCTGCTACAGAAGGACTGCATCAATCTGCTGTTGGCCATGTTCGAATGCCATTAACAGAAGGGTTAGTCGGATTAGCTGCTGAACGCGAAGAAGCGGTTAATTTAGCTGATGCAAGAATTCACCCGCGTTTTAAATTATTCCCTGAAGTTGAAGAAGAAGAGTATCGCGCTTTTCTTGCTGTGCCGATCATTTATCAAAAAATGGTGGTAGGTGTCATTGTGGTTCAGCAACCCAATCCTCGCCAGTTTAGCGAGGGTGAAGAAGCCTTTTTAATGACATTAGCGGCGCAATTAGCCGTGGTGATCCGCAGTTTAAAAAATAAAGCGGCTATTACTAATGTTCAAGACCAAGTGGTCTTTAATGGCACCACAGCATCAAGTGGCATTGCAATCGCTAAGGGATTGGTACTCGGGGGGGTTATTTCCCTAGAACAAGCTGATTTAGCATGTGAAAGCATAGAGCATGAAACCACCCGGGTTAAATTAGCCATTAGTCGCAGCAAAGATATGTTAAGTGCTATTTCACAGCGATTTGAACGTGATAAAGCAGAAGATGTGGCCTCTATTTTTTCCGCTTTTAAACTGTTGCTCGATGACAGTAGTCTTGGGGGGGAATATGTTCGAGAAGTTGCTGCTGGTTGGCGAGCTGAATCTGCAGTAAGTCGCGTATCTATTCGATATATTGATCAATTTTTGGCAATGGATGATCCCTACCTTAAAGAACGAGCTAGTGATATTCGCGAGCTTGGTCAAAAGGTACTGCGTCAGTTAATTGAGCCCGACAGGTTAGAGTTTGAACCTGAAACACCGGTCATTCTGGTTGCTAAAGAAGTCGATGCGACTATGTTGGCAGAATTTCCACGGCATAAGCTAGCCGGTATTGTGACTAAACTGGGTGGTGTTAATGCCCACGCAGCAATCCTTGCAAGAGCCCTAGGTGTGCCTGCATTGGTTGGTGTAGAGCAGGTATTAGAGACCAATATAGATAATAAGCTATTGGTCCTAAACGCCAACCGAGGCCAGTTACTGGTGTCGCCATCACCCGCCGTGGTGGACGAATATCAAGCACTTATTAGAGTCGATGCTGAAAAACAAAAACGCTTCTCTGCTGAGCTGTCTTTGCCTGCAAAGACACTTGATGGCAAACGTATTCATTTATATTTGAATGCGGGTCTATTGAGTGGGATTGAGTCTGATATTGCTGACGGAGCCGATGGCATAGGCTTATATCGCACCGAAATTCCCTTTATGTTGCATCAACGATTCCCTAGTGAAGCAGAGCAGATTAAAGTCTATCAAAGGGTATTAAATGCAGCGGGTGATCGTCCTGTTGTCATGCGTACACTTGATGTTGGTGGAGATAAACCCTTACCGTATTTCCCCATTAAAGAAGACAATCCCTTTTTAGGCTGGCGAGGAATTAGGCTGTCGCTTGATCATCCTGAGTTGTTTTTAATGCAATTAAGAGCGATGTTACAAGCGGGCGGTAAAGGTAAACAGTTACAAATTCTATTGCCTATGGTCAGTAACCTAGATGAAATAGATCAAACTATAGAATATCTTGATCAGGCTTATAATGAGTTGAATATTGAATTGAATAGTATGCTGACTCGACCAAAAATTGGTGTAATGCTTGAGGTGCCGGCATTGCTGTATCAGTTAGATGATGTGGCTAAGCGAGTTGATTTTGTCTCTGTAGGTAGTAATGATTTAACTCAATACTTGTTGGCTGTAGATCGTAATAATCCTAATGTAAGTTCACTGTTTGATAGCTATCATCCCAGTATTTTAAGGGCGCTAAAGCGCGCATTGGATGAGTGCCTACAGCATGATTTAGATGTCAGTGTTTGTGGTGAGCTTGCAGGTGAACCCTATGGTGCGCTTTTATTAGTGGCTATGGGATACACCAAGCTCAGTATGAACCAGGCGAGTTTAGCGCGAATCAATTATCTTCTTCGACGAGTATCGCACTCCCAATTAAACCAAGTACTGACAATTTGTTTATCTGTTTCTAATGCCACCCAAGTGAAACAAGTGCTGTTTGAATTTACTCAACAACATCAGTTAGAAGATATTTTACACTAGTTTATATTTATCAATGTTAAGGGAATACCTTGGAAAATTTGTTACTGGTTTTTTCAATATGTCTTGGATTAGGGGCAATTGTAGGTTTTTTGGCTGGATTATTAGGTATTGGCGGTGGGCTGATTATCGTACCCGCATTATTGTATATTCTGCCTTGGGTAGGCATTAACTCTTCTCTATTAACTCATGTCGCTATTGCAACGTCATTGAGCACCATTATTTTAACCTCTTTATCTTCAGCAACCGCGCACCATAAACGAGGTAACATTCCTTGGGCGTTATTTAAACCAATATTCCCTGGTATTGTTCTAGGGGCATTGTCAGCGGGTTTTGTGTCAGAAATGATCCCATCGGATCAGCTACAGCAAGCTTTTGCGGTTTTTGTGGTATTGATGGCCATTCAAATGGCATTTCCCTTTAAGTCAAAAGGCGAAGGTAAGCTACCTCCTTCATGGGTGTTGTTTATTGTGTCTATTTTAATCGCATTAGTCGCAGGTATGATGGGAATTGGTGGCGGGGTGTTATTAGTCCCCTTTTTAACCGTTTGCGGTTTACAAATGAAACAAGCGGTAGGTTTCTCCTCGGCAACCGGTTTTTTAATTGCTATCGCTGGAACGACGGGATATGTCATTGCAGGTTTTGATGCGCCTGATTTGCCCTCTGGTACCTTAGGTTACATTTATCTACCAGCATTATTCGGTATTATCATTAGCTCAATGATTTTTGCCCCTTTTGGCGTCAAAGCTGCGAGCACCTTACCTACGCCAATACTAAAAAAGGGCCTTTGCAGGTCTTTTGTTGGTAGTCGGTTTGAAATTGATTTTTAGCTAATGAGACTAGTCCACAGGTATTCATATATTAATCAAAGGGAATTTTATACTTTCAATTAACTGCGATGTAATTAGCCGTTTGTTTAACACGACTTTGCTACCGTCGTTATGTTGATTTGAGCGGACGAAATGTATGCAAGAGGTTTTGTTAAATATAGCGATAATATTATCACTAGTAGGGCAGTTTTGTATCTCTAGCTTCGCTTTGTCTAATAAAATGCTTAAATCTTCACAACTGACGATATCTTCCTAAATAGCAATGTCTACTGCAATGGTCGTGTCAGGCCCATAACCATCTACCTCTTTTCCAAAAATTACCAGTTACAACATTAGAAGCGCCACTATTAAAGCTGAAGCCGTCAAGTTAGTTAATCACCAAGAGTTAATGGCTATCATCATGAAACAACATACTAAAATGATGCCGCAGCCACCTTCTAATAATAGGGCGCTCAAATGCGCCCTATTATTTTAATATTCAAACCTTGCTTGACCTGTGTGTAACACATAGGTTTATAGTCAAGTTAGTGTAATGTTTAATGCTAGCTTTGGGAGGCAATATGAAAGTGAATCAACTTGCTAATGAATTAAGTATCACCGCCGACACTGTGCGCTTGTACACACGTATCGGACTGCTTAATCCCAATAAATCGCCCGTTAATGGTTATAAAATTTATAACGGTGAGGATAAGTCGCGTATGCAATTTATCTTAAGCGCTCGTAAGCTTGATTTTTCAGTCGATGAAATTAAAGTGATTTTTTTTAAGACCGACCACGGTGAAAGTGCCTGTCATCTTGTGCGGGCATTAGTGAAACAAAAGCTGGATGAAACACAGCAGCAATTTAATGAAATGGTCAAACTAAGAGCAAGGCTTTCACAAGCCGTTGAGCAATGGTCAACCATGGCAGATAACTTGCCGACAGGAAACATGGTTTGTAACTTGATTGAAGGTACAAATCAAACTGACAGCTCTAAATCAAGCGTTGCTCAACATGACAATATCAAATTGATGTTAAGGGAGATTAAGTAATGGAGAACACAACACACTCAACTATGCAGCTCAATATTCTCGGAGCAGGCTGCGCGAGTTGTGTGGGCAAAATTGAAAAAGCGATTAACAGCGTGCAAGGCGTTGATTCGGCCGAGATGAACTTTGCCGACAGAACGGTACTGGTTAAGGGTAAAGCTGCTGCCGAGTTGATTATAAAAGCGGTAGAAAGTGCCGGTTATAACGCCACTCAAATCCAAGCTGAGTCGGCAGAAGATGCCATGAACGAGAAAGAACAGGCTGATTTACAGCATTATAAAAGTCTATTACGCCATACCATTATCGCCTTATCAGTCGGTATTCCGTTGATGGTTTATGGACTTTTTATTGGCGAAATGACGGTGTCAAGCCTATCAGAGCAAGTGGTGTGGTGGCTAGTTGGTGCAGTTACTCTTGCCATTATGCTGATCTCCGGTAGGCATTTTTATATTGGTGCTTGGAAATCTTTTTTTAAACCATAACGCCAATATGGATACCCTCATCGCTTTAGGAACAGGAACGGCTTGGATATATTCGATGTTAATTGTGGCATTTCCGCAGTGGTTTCCTGAGATGGCAAGGCATGTTTACTTTGAAGCGACTGCCATGATTATTGGGTTAATTAATCTTGGTTTAGCACTAGAAGTAAAAGCGCGCGGTAAGACCTCTGAAGCCATTAAGCGTCTTATTGGCCTGCAAGCTAAAACGGCTCGAGTTATCCGTGATGGAAAAGATGTCGACATCGATATTGCTCATGTATTACTTAACGATCACGTAAGAGTTCGTCCTGGCGAAAAAATCCCAGTCGATGGGGTCGTTATTGAAGGTAAAAGTACCATTGATGAGTCAATGTTGACCGGTGAGCCAATGCCGGTTGAAAAAGCTGTTGATGACAACGTTGTAACCGGTACTTTGAATAAGTCTGGATCAATCATATTTAAAGCTACTCGTGTTGGTAAAGATACCGCACTGGCGCGCATTATTAGTATGGTCAAACGGGCGCAAAACTCTAAGCCGCCGATCGGTCGTTTAGCTGATGTCATAGCCGCTTACTTTGTGCCAGCCATTATGATCATCGCTATTGTCAGTGCCATGGTGTGGTTTAACTTTGGTCCTGAACCATCGAGCGTATTTGCCATCGTGTCTGCAACAACAGTATTAATTATCGCTTGCCCTTGTGCGCTAGGACTGGCCACACCAATGTCGGTCATGGTCGGTGTGGGTAAGGCGGCTGAGTCGGGTGTGCTAATTCGTAACGGTGAAGCATTGCAAACTGCGTCTAAAATCACCGCCATGATTTTAGATAAAACCGGCACCATTACCGAAGGTAAACCGCAAGTTACCGATATTATTTTGGTTAATGCCGACAGTGAAGAGCAGGTCCTTTCTTTATCTGCTGGGATTGAAAGTCACTCAGAACACCCATTAGCCCAAGCCATTGTTGAAAGCGCGCGTGCTAGAGGTATTGATGCGATCAATACTGACCACTTTACTGCCATTTCTGGCAAAGGTGTAGAGGCGCAGGTTGATGGACAAACATTATTGTTTGGTAATCTCAAATTAATGCAAGACAAACACATTGATATTGGTCTCCATGAAGCTAAAGCCCAGGTATTAGCGGAAGAGGCTAAAACACCGATGTATTTGGCACTTGCAGGGCAGTTGTTGGCCATTATTGCAGTATCAGATCCGATAAAGTCTGATTCAATCGAAGCGATTGCGAGACTAAAAGACAGTGGCATCAAAGTGATTATGTTAACCGGAGATAATAGCGCGACCGCAGCCGCTGTGGCTAAAAAAGTCGGTATTGATGACTTTTTCGCCGAAGTTATGCCAGAAGATAAAGCCAAAAAAGTCGCTGAACTTCAGCAACAAAAAGAAGTGGTTGGTATGACCGGTGATGGCATTAATGACGCTCCAGCGTTAGCCTTAGCGGATGTCGGCTTTGCTATTGGAACGGGCACAGATGTTGCGATAGAAAGCGCTGATATTACCTTAATGCGCGGCTCGCTTCATGGTTTAGCCGATGCGATAGCCATTAGTAAAGCAACGCTGCGCAACATTAAACAAAACTTGTTTGGCGCATTTATTTATAACGTCGCGGGTATTCCCCTCGCGGCAGGTGTGCTTTATCCAGTGTTTGGTATTTTGCTAAACCCAGTGATTGCCGGCGCGGCGATGGCCTTTTCATCACTGACAGTCGTGAGTAACGCTAACCGCTTACGTTTGTTTAAAGCTAAAGAACACTAGGAGACTCAAGATGTTAATCAATTTACTGTGTATCGCATTAATCGGTTTTATTATTTGGTGGTTTTGGTTATATAAACCATCAAATGAAACTAAGGTTGACGCTAGCACATCGATACTGGTTAAAGACGGGGTGTATACGCCAGCACGAATTAAGATATCGGCTAATACACCAACAGAAATAACCTTTTTACGCCAAGATAAATCCGGATGTTCAGCCACCGTCTTGCTACCCGATCTAGAGATTAGCCAGGATTTAGCGCTGGATAAACCAACCATGATAGGCTTACCGGCACTCGAAAAAGGCGAGTATCCATTTCATTGTCAGATGCAAATGTATAAAGGCATGTTGATTGTTGAGTAAGTATTATGAGAGTTAAACCATGAGAGCGGACAAAGCCCATATAAGAAAAAGAGGATAGTCGTGATATATCAGGAAAGTGTCGTATTAAGCCAAAGCCTTAAGCAATATACGCGATGAAAAATACAAACTGGTGAGACTTCACATCAATCTACTTTAAAGTTAATAATTGAAATCGGTAGCTATTCTGGGGATGACTTTTCAGGATTAATACACTTTAAAATCATCATAGTAAAAATACACTCAGTCAATTTTCCATTCAACTGCTACAGCCCCATTACAATGACAACTTTCTCAGTTGAAAGCTGTTATCGTAACGAGGAGCTTTATGCACAGCCCTAAGTTGAATCTACTGATTTACGACTTAATTACACCGCAAATGGGTATTGAATAGCATCGTGATGCTCATACCCTTCTACCTTAAAATCCTCTAAGGTTACCCAGGTTTCAATGTCTTTGAGGCTTTTTATATCTGGGTTAATAATCAATTTGGGTACAGCTAAAGGTTCACGCTTCAGTTGGATATCGCGCATGGGGGCTAATTGGTCTTCATAAATATGAGCATTAACAATTTTATGGTAAGCCTTACCGGGTTTTTTACCGGTTATTTGCGCCATTAATGCTAATAATACATAGACCTGAACCATATTGAAGTTTAAGCCAAGCGGCACATCACAGCTACGTTGAGTACTGTTTAAATACAGGGTATCACCCAATAATGAAAAGTGATGTTCGTACATACAAGGGCGTAAGCAGCCTAGATCAAATGCGCCAGGGTGCAGGAAAGTTAATATTTCGCCTCGATTATCAATACCTTTAGAAAGATCATCGACAATACCTTGCAATAAATCAACATGGCCGCCATTTGGTTTAGGGAATGCTCTGCCTAAAGCACCATAAATTAACCCTAAGTCATCTTCGCCTTTACGGTTAGGGTTGTTAAGCCATGCTTCATTTAAGTTTGCATTAGCGTCCCAGGTTTTTGTGCCCAGCGCGCGAAAGTCAGCGGCATTTTGATAACCGCGCATATAGCCGATAATTTCAGCTATGGCCGACTTCCAAAAACTTTTCCGAGTGGTAACAAGCGGGAATTGATTATTGGCAACATCATAACTCAGGTCGGCATTAATAACGGTTAAACAGCGTTTGTTGGTTCTTTCATTATTAACCCAAGTGCCTTCGTCTACGATACGTTGGCAAAGATCCAAATATTGTCTCATGATATCCCTGATTTTTTAATGTGCTATAGGTTTAGATTATACCTATGAGTTGTTTGAGCATAAATAACTTAATGCAGTTAATTGGAACGGTTGAAATATGCACAGTAATTCAGGCAAGATAAAGCGATTGAACTTTATTAATAAGTAAATCATAAAGCTAGTGGTGCTAATAAGAATAAACAGGCTATTGTAGTGTTTAAGACCCATTAATGCGGCTTAATATAAAAATTATGATGTATTATTAAGCCAACTCGGTTTTTTCGAGGTATTAGCTCGAAACATTCGATTATATTTATGTTATTCATTTAGTATAGACTCAAAGCATCGATTTTTAGGAGTTACATATGGAAAGAGCACTTAAAAACTTCTTGAGCCAAGAGTCAGCAGGAGGGATTATTCTGATGATCTCCGTTGCCTTGGCCATGATTTTAGCAAATTCACCACTGTCGGGTTTTTATGAAGGCTTCTTAAATACAGGCGTTCAGGTTCGTGTCGGTTCACTAGATATTAATAAGCCATTATTATTATGGATTAATGATGGCTTGATGGCATTGTTCTTTTTGTTAATCGGCTTAGAAGTTAAACGTGAATTACTGGAAGGCGCGTTATCAACTGTTGCTAAAGCGTCTTTACCCACCTTTGGTGCTATCGGGGGGATGGTATTTCCGGCATTATTTTATCTGATGTTTAACTATTCAGATCCTGCTACTCAAGTCGGCTGGGCTATTCCAGCAGCAACTGACATTGCTTTCGCTTTAGGTATTATGGCCCTATTGGGTAGTCGAGTACCTGTTTCGCTTAAAGTTTTTCTATTGGCTTTGGCGATTATTGATGACCTTGGTGTTATCGTTATTATTGCATTATTTTACAGTACAGACTTGTCGATGCTGAGCTTGATCATTGCCGCTATCGCAATTGTGTTGATGATTGTGCTTAATCGTAAAGGGGTCACCTCATTAGCGCCTTATGGATTGCTTGGTTTTATATTATGGGTTGCGGTCCTAAAATCGGGAGTACATGCGACGCTTGCCGGGGTAATTATTGCATTCTGTATTCCATTAAGGGCTAAAGATGGTACTTCACCCTCTGAGCATTTAGAACATGGCTTACATCCTTGGAGCACATTCCTAATCCTGCCCGTATTTGCTTTTGCTAATGCTGGATTATCGCTTGCTAATATGACGCTAGGCTCATTTGCTGAACCAATAACGATTGGTATTATTTTAGGTCTAGTATTGGGTAAGCCAATTGGTGTGCTATTGTTTAGTTATTTAGCCGTGAAGCTAAAGTGGGCTGAATTGCCACCTGGGATAGGCTGGGGACAAATCGCGCCTGTTGCTGCAATGTGTGGTGTTGGTTTTACTATGTCAGTCTTTATTGCTTCACTTGCCTTTGAAAACTCTCCAGCAGCATTTGGTGATTTTGCAAGACTTGGTATTTTAACCGGATCTTTACTTGCAGCATTAATCGGCTATTTCTGGTTGGACAAAGTGTTACCTAAGAAAGGAGCAAAATAATGAAATTACTATCCGTTATTGCTTTTACAGTCACTATGGGAGTGTTTACCACTCCAGCTTTTGCTAATTCATTTGATGTCTGTTTAACCGACTCTGACAGTCCAAGCTGTAACAGTTATCTTGAAGGTGTGGTTGATGGTGCTTTGATGTACCGTAAAAATGTGTCTGCAAAGAAGGTTAATGCTGACGGGGGTTATGAGTCGCGTGCACTTAAATACCGTGCTGGCAAACGTTATCAAAAAGCAAACGCAAAATACTGTGTCAGCCATATTCCTGATAGTTCAGATATTGTTGATGCATTAACTGAGCAAGTTTCTATGGGTAACGTTAGCAACAGTGATGATCTTGAAACTGTGATTAATTCACTGATGGATTGTCGTAGTCAATAACGACTTCACTTTTATTGTGCTCCTATATAGAAAATCGCTCACTTATGTGGGCGATTTTTGTTTCACAGGAACTGACTCAGTGACTGTCACATTAAGTGAAATTAAACTGTTTGTAATGTTGAGGGTGTTTATACCTTCATTGAAAAAGATGTATTTTTTAAAAGGCTGACTCTATGCAACATCTTAATTATAATCATCTTTATTATTTTTGGATGGTTAAACGAAAAGGTTCAGTTGTTAAAGCTGCTGAAGCATTGTGTTTAGCGCCTCAAACTATCACTGGCCAAATGCGTTTACTAGAGGGAAGGTTGAAGGGCGCACTGTTTAAGCGAGTTGGGCGCAATTTAGAGGCTACTGAACTCGGTGAAGTCGTTTATCGTTATGCCGATAAAATGTTTAATTTAAGTAATGAAATGCTTGATTTGCTTAA
This sequence comes from Shewanella sp. HL-SH8, assembly GCF_051165765.1. Taxonomy (NCBI): domain Bacteria; kingdom Pseudomonadati; phylum Pseudomonadota; class Gammaproteobacteria; order Alteromonadales; family Shewanellaceae; genus Shewanella; species Shewanella sp. HL-SH8. The sequence goes on from NZ_CP195039.1 coordinate 1,542,999, forward strand.
CTATCAAAAAGACTCCTCTGTACTATTTGAAGTCGGAATTGCTGATGCTTTGTCCAAAGCGCTGGTGAGCAGGGTGCTATTAACTGTTATTCCACATGATGGTTCGATACATCTTGCGTGTTATGAGTCTACCCATGAAAGCCTTATCGCTAGATTACGTGAACATCAGCTAGATATGATACTGTCAGATTGTGCTGGTGGGGCATTGAAGTACACTGATATTTTATCTAAAAAATTAGGTGAATGTGGGGTAAGCTTTTTTTGTGCTCATCCTATTGATGCTGAATTCCCTGCGTGTTTAGAGCAGGAAAAGTTGCTAATTCCTGGGATCCGAACATCACTTGGGCAGCAGTTGCATCGCTGGTTTGCTGAAAAAAACCTTAATGTCAGTATTTTAGGCGAGTTTGATGATGCAGCTATGATGAAAGCATTTGGATATTTTAAACGAGGTATTTTTGTCGCCCCGTCTATTTATCGTCATGATATACTTTCGCAAGGAATGGTTTTGTTAGGCGAAACCACCGATATTAAAGAAGAATATCATGTCATGTTTGCTGAACGGATGATCCAACATCCGGCAGTGAAAAGCTTGCTTGAAACTGATTTTACCGATTTATTTTTAGGATTGGATCAGCAAGTACAAGATTTTGATAATCGCATAGGATTAGTGGACTAACCTCAATGAGGTTAACCTAAATTTTCGCAGGAGTATTGCGTTGGAATTAATGAATATTGCCAGAGTCCGCTGGGCTTGTCGCCGCGGAATGTTAGAGCTTGATGTATTGCTTCAGCCGTTTGTTGAGGCACAATATCAAGATATGTCCGATGAAGATAAGCAAACTTTTATTCGTCTGCTAGAGTGCGAGGATCCAGAATTATTTGCCTGGTTTATGGGGCATGAGCAATGTCCAGATACTTTGCTTGCAGCCATGGTCGTAAAAGTTCGTGGACGTCCAGCACCGTAAACAAGCCTCAAATAGCACTCACACAAGCTTGTTTGTGTTGAGTGCGTCTTTTAATCAGTACTTATGCTACTGGATAATTTTTGCTGTTGTCATGACAAGCTTTATTGCCTGGCCACAAATGGACTCAATTTTATTTAATAGCTTTTTCTATATATTGATACTGCTTGTGCCTGTTGTTTTTGCTTGGCAGCTATTGGTATTAAGAAAATGGCAGTATCAGATAATAATTGATGGGGAATTAGGTGGGCGCTTAGTAAATGGTCAATCATTTACTTTTGGTAAAGCGGCGTTTATTTGCCCGTTATTTTGCTTACTTTATCTAGAGTTTGAAGACGAGTCGCGTCAAATATGCTGTGTTTGGGCAGACATGCTAGATGACTCTCAATACAGAACCTTGTGTCGCCTTGTCAATCAAAGTAGCCACGTATAGCAAGCCGTTTAACGGCTTGCTATACGGGTTTAGTCATCCACAGCGAGTAGTTAAGCATTTAATCTATTAATTTGGCTGCAAAATAGTCGGTTGAGGATTATCAAGCAACTTAGGGTAATCAAGATTATAGTGAAGCCCGCGGCTTTCTTTGCGCTCCATTGCGCAGCGAATAATCAGTTCCGCTACTTGTACAAGGTTACGTAATTCAAGTAAGTTATTACTGACCCTAAAGTTTGAATAATATTCTTGAATTTCTTGCTGTAGCATCATGCAACGACGCATTGCGCGTTCTAAACGTTTATCGGTTCTGACAATGCCGACATAATCCCACATGAAAAGTCTAAGTTCATGCCAGTTATGGGCAATAACGACTTCTTCATCTGAGTTACTGACCTTACTTTCATCCCATACCGGTACATTTTCTGGCATTTTAATTTTTTGCAATTGGCTTTCAATATCCTGCGGCAGCTGCGCGGGCAAACACTAAGCACTCAAGTAATGAGTTGCTGGCAAGTCGGTTAGCACCATGAAGTCCGGTGTATGCTACTTCACCTACCGCATATAAGCCGTTCAAATCTGTTTGACCATGTAAATCAGTCATTACGCCACCGCAGGTATAATGTGCTGCTGGTACAGCCGGAATCGCTGTTTTGGTAATATCGATACCTAACTCTAAGCAACGTTGGTAAATAGTCGGAAAATGTTTAATGATAAAATCGGCCGGTTTATGGCTAATATCTAAATAGACACAATCTGAGCCCAAACGTTTCATTTCATAATCGATAGCGCGGGCAACAATGTCCCTAGGGGCCAACTCTGCTCGCTCATCAAATTCAGGCATAAAACGACTGCCATCAGGGCGGTGAAGGTAAGCACCTTCTCCTCTTAATGCTTCAGACAGTAAAAAGTTTTTAGCTTCTGCATGGTACAAACACGTTGGATGGAATTGATTAAACTCCATGTTAGCTACGCGGCAACCTGCGCGCCACGCCATAGCAATACCATCACCACTGGCAATATCGGGATTAGAAGTGTACTGATATACTTTTGAGCTACCCCCTGTGGCAAGGGCAACAAACTTGGCTGTAATCGTTTCGACGTGTTCTCTGTCTCTGTTCCACACATAAGCGCCTAACACTCTGTTTCCAGGGCGATTGAGCTTACGAGAAGTAATTAAGTCGATCGCGTTGTAGCGTTCTAATACCCGAATGTTGGGGTGGTTTAATGCGCGTTCTTGCAGTGTTGTTTGCACCGCTTTGCCTGTGGCGTCAGCAGCATGCAAGATACGGCGATGGCTATGCCCACCTTCACGAGTTAAATGATAGGGTGCATCTTTTTGATTGCCTAACGTTTCTTCTTTATCAAAAGCAACGCCGCAATCTATTAACCATTGCATTGAAGCTTTAGCATTTTCAGCGGTAAATTTAACCACTGCTTCATCACATAATCCCGCCCCGGCAATTAGGGTATCACTGACATGAGATTCAATTGTGTCATCTTCATCAAAAACCGATGCTATTCCACCTTGTGCATACAAGGTTGAACCTTCGGCTAAAGGACCTTTAGAAAGTAAAATAACTGACGATTTTTCTGCTAAATGGAGTGCTAAAGTAAGCCCTGCAGCACCGCTACCTATAACCAAAATGTCAGACTGGTATTCAACTGCTTGTGTCATCGGGTATCATGGGTCAAGAAATGGTTCAGTAATGGTAAATCAAAACACCATACTTGGGTACATTAAGCCGATATTTTGTTCATGCTAAAAGCGTTTATTTAGCATTTATTAGGCATAGCGCCAGCAAAATGAATTTTTTTTTATGTTTTATCGAACTTTTATCAAAATGCTCTGTCTACTTATATGAACAGGATTCGAGCGACTGAATATCAGTTATACAGATTTAGGAGTAGTCGGCTCGGATGAGTGGACAATATAGTGATCAACAATTAGTTGAGCGTGTACAGCAAGGCGATAAAAACGCTTTTAACCTGTTGGTAATGAAATACCAGAACAAAGTGATGAGCCTGATCGGACGATATGTTCGAAATCAAGCGGATGTGCAGGATGTAACACAAGAGGCTTTTATTAAAGCTTATCGTGCACTTGCTAATTTTCGTGGTGATAGTGCTTTTTATACTTGGTTGTACCGAATAGCAGTCAATACGGCAAAAAATCATCTCACATCACAAGGTCGTAAAGCACCTGGAAGTGATGTTGATATCGAAGAAGCTGAATACTATGAAGGCAGTGATGCTTTAAAAGAATTTGCTTCGCCAGAGCGGTTATTAATGAAAGATCAAATGAGTAAAGTGATCTTTGATACCCTCGAGACATTGCCTGAAGAATTAAAGATAGCCATATCTTTACGTGAACTTGATGGTATGAGTTACGAAGATATTGCCAATATCATGGATTGCCCAGTCGGCACGGTAAGATCGCGGATATTTCGCGCCCGTGAAGCAATCGACAAACAGCTCCAGCCTCTACTGGAAAAGTAATAGCCTTTATTAAGATAGGTGACAAATGGTTAAATCAAGTCAAGAATGGGTATCTGCAGCGGTAGATGGTGAAGTTGATGATCAAACATTAGCTCAACTTGCATCTGATGTAGATTCTCATCAAGAATGGCAACGTTATCACATGATTGGTGATACGATGCGCGGTGAACTACCTGCGGCCATCGACTTAGATATTACAGCAAGCATTGCAGCAGCTATCGCACTAGAGCCAACGATAATGGCGCCCAAGGCGAAAATGTCTGAACAAGATGATGCTGTAATAACGGCAAGTAAACCTTCAAATGTTGTTTCGTTATTTAAACAGTTTGGTCAGTATGCAATAGCAGCCAGTGTGGCGCTTGTGGCCATTGTTGGTGTGCAGTCTTATGACCAAGATCCAGATTCACCCTTACCTGTGTTTAATACTCGTCCTTTAGTGGGCACCATGTCACCGGTAAGCTTGCAAACAGGTCCAGTGGTTAATAAACAAGGTTACACTAACGAGCAAGTGCTTGAGCAACGCCGAAGAGTTAACGCTTATATTCAAGACCACATGCTACAACAACGTTTAAATCCTAGTGTTGAAGCACAAAAAGCTAACACTGCTGATGTAAACCAATAACTTTTATTCTTCCTACAGCAATGGTTTAATAGGCCATTGCTGTTTTACCTTTTAGGAGTTAGCTTGCGCATTATCCTGCTAGCACTGTTAATACTTTCTCCCCTTAGCCATGGCGAAGAGTTATCTGCTAAAGAATGGCTCACCCACATGAGCCAAGCACTTAGCGAGAAACAATTCAAAGCCTCTATTATACAAGTTCAAGCTGATCATGTCCGTCCCCTTGTGTTTGTTCAAGGACTGGTAGGCGAACAACATATTTCGTATGTAGAGTACCTAAATGGTCCCCCTAAAAATGCCGTTAAAGTGGGCAATAAAGTGACCTTTTTAGAGCATGACCAGCCACCTTATAGTGTTACTGCTAATCTTATACAGGGGGTCTGGCCTGCATCACTTTCAGGCAATATTACTAAATTAGAACAGGGTTATCAGTTTGTTTTGGGAGGCCGAAGTCGTATAGCGGGCCGAGCAGGGCAAATGATCCGATTTATCGCCAAAGATGAGCATCGTTATGATGCACAGATTTGGGTGGATATGGAAACATACTTACCCTTGCGGTATGACACATTAAATCGTGATAAACAGTTGCTTGAACAGACTATGGTTATTGAGCTTGTCGAATTTATTGAATCTCCAAGCATTCTAGTCGAGGCCAGCAAACATAAATGGCCAGAGGTTATTAATCAAGCCGATCGCAAAGATGCTCAGGATTGGCAGTTTACCTGGTTACCTGAAGGATTTAACATGGTTGTAAGTGATAACCATCGCCTAATTGGTATTCACGAGCCTGTTGAATATATTGCACTTTCTGATGGTTTGGCCAATATCTCAGTCTATGTTGCACGTACGACAGAAGGGCCGATGCCAGAAGAACTTGTCACCCGCAATGGTTTATCTATGGTGGTTGAAAAGGTGGGCAACGCTGAAGTGGTTGCGATTGGAAAAGTGCCCAGCGCAACTTTAGAGCGCATCGCCAGAAGTTTAGCGCTAAAATAGGCGATCAAACCTTATTAATAGATATCAATGATTATGCCAGATGTTTCAAAGTCTCAACCGAAATCGCCTCAAAACGGCCCGCAAGAGTCTAGTGCCTTAATGGAGGAGCTTGCGCGCGTGGTTGAATATCAATCTGGTTGGGTTATGGTTGAGGTTGAGTTAAAAAGTGCATGTAATCATTGCAGTAGTAGTGAAAATTGCGGTACCTCTGCAGTTGCTAAAGCCTTTTCTGTCAAAACTCAACGTTTTGCTATTGCCAGCGATAAATCCTATCAGCAAGGCGATATGCTCAAACTTGGCTTACCTGAAAGCGTGATTATTAAAGCGGCAGCACTGGTGTATCTTCTCCCTTTGTTGGGACTCTTTATGTTTGCCGCTTTGGGTCATCTACTAGGGCTTGGTCTGGCGCTTGATACTAATACCAGCGCCATGTTGATGGCATTAATTGGTAGCGCATTAAGTTGGCGAATTGGTAAATATTTTGCCCATCGAATTGAGGCTGATGCTCAACCTGTGATTATCAGTAATTTAGGCCAAAAAGTGGATCTATTCCGTCAAGTTTAATGATTTTTACTTCCTGCATCATATCGATTAGCGCTATTTCTACCCTCATTTAAATATCAATGATGAATCTGATTGGTATTGCTACCCTAATCAGGTACAATTTGACACCATATTTTTCACCTTTTTTAGTAGTAGTCATTGCCTCATAATGAAACACATTAGAAATTTTTCAATTATTGCCCATATCGACCATGGCAAATCTACCTTATCTGATCGTCTTATCCAGGTTTGTGGCGGCTTAAGTGACCGCGAAATGGCTGCTCAGGTTCTTGATTCAATGGACATTGAACGTGAGCGTGGCATTACCATTAAAGCCCAAAGTGTGACCTTGGACTATACCGCCAAAGACGGTAATACCTATCAGTTAAACTTTATTGATACCCCAGGCCACGTTGACTTTTCATACGAAGTCTCTCGATCTCTAGCCGCTTGTGAAGGTGCGTTATTAGTCGTCGATGCTGGCCAAGGTGTTGAAGCGCAAACATTAGCAAATTGTTACACCGCCTTAGAGATGAATCTAGACGTTGTACCGGTATTGAATAAAATTGATTTACCACAAGCTGAGCCAGATAGAGTGGCGGCAGAAATCGAAGATATCGTAGGTATCGATGCCATGGATGCTGTGCGCTGCTCAGCAAAAACCGGTGTGGGTATTCAAGATGTACTTGAAGAGATTATTGCCAAAATTCCACCACCGCAAGGGAATATCGATGGCCCTTTACAGGCACTTATCATCGACTCCTGGTTTGATGCTTACTTGGGTGTTGTGTCATTAGTACGCATTAAACACGGCGTTTTAAAGAAAGGCGATAAGTTTAAGGTTATGTCTACAGGCATAAATTACAACGCTGATCGCGTGGGTATTTTTACGCCAAAAGAGAAAGATACTGCAGAATTAAAAGCTGGTGAAGTAGGTTATGTTATCTCTGGTATTAAAGAGATCCATGGCGCACCTGTAGGGGATACGCTAACACATGCTAAGCATGGCGCTGAATTGCCATTACCTGGGTTCAAGAAAGTAAAACCGCAGGTTTATGCCGGTGTTTTCCCTATTTCGACAGACGAATATGAAAACTTCCGCGAAGCATTAAATAAACTATCGTTAAACGATGCATCACTGTTTTTCGAACCAGAAACCTCTGGTGCACTTGGGTTTGGTTTCCGTATTGGTTACCTTGGTCTGTTGCACATGGAGATCGTTCAAGAGCGTTTAGAGCGTGAATACAATCTTGATTTGATAACCACTGCGCCAACCGTTGTGTATGAAGTTGAAATGACCAATGGTGAAGTTATCTATGTAGATAACCCATCGGATCTACCTGCACTGAATAATGTGACAGAAATCCGTGAACCGATTGTCGAAGCCAATATTTTAGTGCCAAAAGAATACTTAGGTAACGTGATTACCTTATGTATTGATAAGCGCGGTATGCAAACCAATATGGTTTATCATGGTAATCAAGTTGCAGTGACGTATCATTTGCCGATGGCAGAAGTAGTTATGGACTTCTTCGACCGCTTAAAGTCGACTAGCCGTGGTTATGCATCACTTGAATATAACTTTATTCGTTTTGACCCTGCTGACATGGTACGCCTTGATATCTTAATCAATGGTGATCGTGTTGATGCATTGGCTATGATTATCCACCGTACAAACATTCGTCATCGTGGCCTTGCATTGGTTGAAAAGATGAAAGAGCTTATTCCAAGACAGATGTTCGATATTGCTATTCAAGCTGCTATTGGTAGTCAGATTGTTGCACGTTCAACAATTAAAGCCTTACGTAAAGATGTTACCGCTAAGTGTTACGGTGGTGACGTATCGCGTAAGAAGAAGCTACTAAACAAGCAAAAAGAAGGTAAAAAACGAATGAAGCAAGTGGGTAATGTTGAGGTGCCACAGGAGGCATTCTTAGCAGTATTGAAGTTAAATGATTAATCATAATTAACCCAAAAGCTTCAAAGATGACGCCGCATTAAGCGGCGTTATCGTTATAATAAATCTAATTTATCTGCAAAAATGATTTCAGTATTGAGTCGTTAAAAATGACTTACACTGTTTGTGTTGATAATAACGTTCAAAGTGTAAGACTTATTTTAGGAGTTCTATCAGTAATGGCAGCTTATTTTTCTACCATTCTCGTGCTAGTCACCCTTATCAGTGGTCTGATTTGGCTGATTGATGTGCTATTTTTTGCGCCTAAACGCAAAGAAAAGCTCGCCTTAGCCCAGTCTGGTTCACAACAGCTTAGTGAAGAAGCAATTGATAAAATTATTCGTGAGCCTGTGGTGGTTGAAACAGCGCATTCAATTTTTCCTGTTATTGCGTTTGTGATGATCCTGCGCTCATTTATCTACGAACCCTTTCAAATCCCATCGGGCTCTATGATGCCAACATTGCTGGTGGGGGATTTTATTTTAGTTGAAAAGTTCAGCTATGGATTACGCGACCCTGTATGGCGCACTAAGCTGATTGAAACTGGTGAGCCTGAGCGTGGTGATGTATTTGTGTTCAAATATCCTGAAAACCCAAAAATTGACTATATTAAACGTGTTGTGGGCTTACCTGGCGATAAAGTGACTTACACTAATAAGCAATTAACTATTCAGCCCAAATGTAGCAGCGATAACGTTTGCCCTGATCCTGTCAGTATTGCACATGTGGAAGTTAATCGTGGCGAGTTTACCCATGAAGGTGTTCCATTAATCCGTTACAAAGAAACGACAGATGGGCTTGAACACGACATTTTAGTTAATCCTTCTCGTCCTGATTTTAGGCAACATTTTTATCAGCAATCAGGTACTCAAATGGGTGAGTTTATTGTGCCAGAAGGGCAATACTTTGCCATGGGCGATAACCGTGATAACAGTACCGACAGTCGCTTTTGGGGTTTTGTCCCTGAAGAGAACTTAGTCGGTAAAGCGGTAGCAATTTGGATCAGTTTTGAATTTGACCGTGACGCAAGTGGATTATTACCAACCTGGGTACCCAGCGGTGTCCGTTTTGAGCGCACAGGCGGAATAAAGTAATGGAGCCGATTAAAAACCTGCCTAGATTGTGTCGCACAATAGGTTATGAATTTAACGATATTAACTTACTTATTCAGGCGCTAACCCATCGCAGCGCAGCGAATAAGCATAATGAACGCTTAGAGTTCTTAGGTGATTCGATTTTATCGATTATTATATCTGATGCCTTATATCACCAGTTTCCTAAAGCGACTGAAGGCGATTTAAGTCGCATGCGCGCCACCCTAGTAAAAGGTGATACTTTAACCATCATTGCGCAAGAATTTAAGCTTGGTGATTATTTGTTTCTAGGGCCTGGGGAACTTAAAAGTGGCGGTTTTCGTCGAGAGTCTATTTTGGCTGATGCCGTCGAAGCGATTATTGGTGCGGTATATCTTGATGCAAACATAGATGCATGCCGCAGTTTATTACTAAACTGGTATAAACATCGCTTAGTCAATATTAAGCCAGGTATCAATCAAAAAGATCCTAAAACGATTTTACAAGAACATCTTCAAGGTTTTAAAAAGCCTTTGCCTGACTACCAAGTTGTCAAAGTTGAAGGTGAAGCTCACGATCAAACCTTTACGGTTGAATGTCGTATTACAGACTTAGCCAATGTCGTTACCGGCGTCGCAAGTTCAAGAAGAAAAGCTGAACAGCTAGCGGCTGCTCAGGTGTTGGAGTTACTGAATAAATGACCAAAAAAACTGACTTGCCAAGTCAACAAGCTGAGGCACCACAAGAGCCAAGCTTAAATGAATTATTGTCAAGGATGAACCTTGCTGCACCACAAGCCACTGCTCAATATGATGTGACTTACTGCGGCATGGTTGCCATTGTTGGTCGCCCTAATGTGGGCAAGTCGACTCTGTTGAACAAATTGCTAGGCCAAAAGGTCAGCATTACGTCTAAAAAACCCCAAACGACCCGTCATCGTATTATGGGGATTCATAGCGATGGCCCAAAACAAATAGTCTTTATCGATACGCCAGGTTTACATATTGAAGAAAAACGTGCTATTAACCGTTTAATGAACCGTGCCGCAGCTAGTTCATTAGCGGATGTATGCATGGTTATATTCGTTGTTGATGCCATGATATGGACTGCAGATGATGAAATGGTGCTGCAAAAGATTAAGCATCATAATGATGGTCGTAAAATTGTTTTGGCTATCAATAAAGTGGATAACATTAAAGATAAGGAATCGTTATTTCCTTATTTAGAAGAGTTAGGCAAGAAGTTTGATTTTGATGACATATTGCCAATCTCTGCCAATAAAGGCACCAATGTTCAACGTATATTAGAGCTGGCACAGGTTTCATTACCCACAGCACCATTTTACTTCCCTGAAGATTATGTGACGGATCGTTCACAGCGTTTTATGGCATCTGAAATTGTACGTGAAAAGCTAATGCGCTTTTTAGGTGATGAATTGCCATATGATTGTACCGCCGAAATTGAGCAATTTAAGATGATGGAAAACGGTGTTTACCAGATTAATGCGCTTATTTTAGTTGAACGTGATGGTCAAAAACGCATGGTGATTGGTAATAAAGGTGAACGAATTCGCACCATTGCCACCCAGGCACGTTTAGACATGGAAACCTTGTTTGATAATAAAGTGTTTCTTGAAGTGTGGGTCAAAGTTAAATCTGGCTGGGCTGACGATGAACGCGCACTGCGTAGTTTAGGTTATGGCGACGATTAACCCTTTTGTCTTTGTTACTCTAAGCATACGAACATGGCCACGATGAAACGTGGCTATGTTTTACATCACAGGGCTTATCGCGAGTCCAGTGTGATTGTTAACTTACTGATTGACGGTGTCGGACGTGTTGATGCCATTGCCCGTACTGGCAGTGGTAAACGTTCAATTAAATCAATACTACAACCGTTTCAGCCACTTATTATTCAATTTAGTGCCCAATCAGAAGCTAAAAACCTTTCTTTAAAAACCGTTACTCACATTGAAGCCGCCGCACCGGCTATTCCGCTCAGTGGTACTAGCTTGTATTCAGGTTTTTATTTGAACGAATTATTGGTGCGTCTGTTAACGGTTGATCATCAAGCAGAGCCTTTATTTATAGCTTATCATCGCAGTTTAATATCCCTAGCCGAGTCATTTTGCTCCAGCCATTTACGTTTTTTTGAAAAAGCACTATTGCTTGAACTCGGGGCATTACCTTCGCTGCAATATGATGTTGACGGTAATACGATTGAAGCGACTAGTGCGTATCGATTAGAAACTGATTGTGGTTTTATTCCAGTGCTACAGCATAGTACAGGCACATTTAATCACAGTCGAAGTGTAGTGCCGGGTGCTATGTTAATTGCGCTGCAAAATGAGCAGTTATCAGCAGAGCACCTCAATAGTGCCAAAGGTTTGATGCGTTTTTTACTCACGCCACTATTAGGCAATAAACCATTGTTGAGTCGTCAATTATTCGTTAAGCCCTAGCGAGTACAACAATGCGGATAATAATCTCGAATTAACTCACCATTATCAGTACAATAGCCAGACAATAATTTTATTATCATCATGATAAGGAACCTACCGTGAGCGCCATTTTTTTAGGTATTAATATCGATCATATCGCCACCCTACGTCAGGCTCGTGGCACCCATTATCCTGATCCTGTTCATGCTGCTGCAGTTGCTGAGCATGCCGGTGCCGATGGTATAACGATTCATTTACGTGAAGACCGTCGCCATATTCAAGACCGTGATGTTTACTTATTAGCAAAGACCCTTAAAACACGGATGAACTTTGAATTTGCGGTCACGGAAGAGATGATTGCTATCGCCTGTGAAGTCAAGCCTGCTTACGCTTGTTTAGTGCCAGAAAAGCGTGAAGAGTTAACCACTGAAGGCGGTTTAGATGTGGCTGGCCAGTTAGATAAAATTACTGCAGCGGTGACTCGTTTAGCTGCACAGGGCATTAAAGTATCATTATTCATCGATGCCGATAAAGCTCAAATAGATGCAGCTGTCGCATCTGGTGCACCCTACATTGAAATTCATACTGGCTGTTACGCAGACGCACATACTGATGCAGAACAAGCTCAAGAGTTAAAACGCATTGCAGAAATGGCTACCTATGCGCACAGTAAAGGCTTAGTCGTTAATGCAGGTCATGGTTTGCACTATCATAATGTTAAACCTATAGCTGCAATTCCAGAGTTATATGAGTTAAATATTGGCCATGCTGTTATTGCGCGTGCGGCCATTGATGGCTTAGATAAAGCGGTACGTGATATGAAGCAATTAATGCTTGAAGGTCGTAGAGGCGAGTAATGGCGATTGTCGGCATAGGTACTGATATTGTTGAAATTGCGCGCATACGTGATCAACGTGAACGACTTGGTGACAAATTGGCCAAGCGTGTGCTGACAGATGCAGAATTTGCACTTTATGCCGCATCAAAAATACCAGAGCGATTTCTGGCAAAACGTTTTGCCGCAAAAGAAGCCGCCGCTAAAGCATTAGGAACAGGCATTGGGCGTGGGGTGTCATTTCAACATATTCACATTGCTAATGATGCCAATGGTGCGCCCATCGTCACTTTTACCCTGGGAGCAAAAGCACGACTTGAGCAATTAAAGGGGCGTCATGGCTTTATCACTATTGCTGATGAACAGCATTATGCGGTGGCAACTGTGGTGTTAGAGAGTTGATTGGGTATCCATTTTAGATTTATCTTACCCTTTATATTATTAAGGCGCATTGGCGCCTTTTTTAATGGCTTTGCAAATAAGATTTCATACGTTAAATTAATAAGATAATAACTCAAAATAGAGACTCAAAATGAAATCAGCAGTAGAACAACTTTCCACCTATAAAAGTGTTCATTTGAACCCGAAAAATATTAAAACCCATTTTTTTGGAGTGCCAATGATCATTTGGTCAGCATTTTTAATGTTTGGAACATTACGCTTTCAATACGGTGACTTCGAATTCAGTGCGGCAATGATAGTGATGTTGATTGTGCTTGGTTATTACTTCAAGCTGCATGTTAGGCTTGCTATAGGGCTAACGTTATTTATCGTCCCTGTGTTAATTACCTCTGAAATGGCAGTACATACTGCCCATCCTTTTGTATTAGCCATATCCATATTTGTGATTGGTTGGGTGATTCAATTTATTGGTCATAAATATGAAAAAGCTAAACCTGCTTTTATGGATGATTTAAATCAGTTACTTATTGGGCCATTTTTTTTAATGGCGGAACTGTATTTTATGTTTGGCTGGGAAAAACAATTAGATGCAGAAATAACACCTATTGCCAGAGATAAACGTCGAGCAATTGAAGCCGCTAAGCGGGCTGTTTAGGCTTAACGCTAAACATAAACCTCAAAGTTAGCTGATTATAAAATAAAAAAGCCGTCTGATGACGGCTTTTTTTATTAGTTGAGTCTGAGTAATCACTTAAGACAGAATGATATGTCCCATTAAGGCGATAACAGGTAAGGTCACAACTGTACGTAAAATGAAGATGACGAACAGTTCTAAAAAGTTAACTGGAATTTTACTGCCAATAAGCAGAGCACCCACTTCGCTCATATAAATTAATTGGGTCACTGATAAAGCAGCAATCACAAAACGCGTCAGGTCCGACTCAATTGAGCTGGCTAAAATTGAAGGAATAAACATATCAGCAAAACCGACAACAATCGTTTTAGAGGCCAGGGCAGCATCGGGGATTTGTAATAGTTCCAATAAAGGGATGAAAGGCATGCCTAAATAATCAAATATGGGAGTGTACTCTGCCAGTATTAACGCCATTGTGCCAATGGCCATAACCACAGGTATTATGCCAAAAATCATATCGACGACATTTTTAATCCCATCTAATATCACTTGTTTAACACTAGTGACTTGTGATGCGCGTTCTAATGCTTGATGGTAACCCCAAGAAAATACCCCATGACCTTTTGGGATCATCTCATCATCTGGGTGACGGGGAGTGTCATCGATATAGTTATCTTTCTTCCAAGAAAGTGGGGGCAACTTAGGTACTATGATTGCAGCGACTATGCCAGCTAAACAGACAGTCAGGTAAAATGGTACAAATAAGTGCTCTAATTTAACCTGTGAAATTACCACTAAGCTAAATGTAATTGATACTGCAGAAAACGTGGTACCAATAACCGCTGCTTCTCGTTGCGTATAAAAGCGTGTTTCATACTGCTTAGACGTCATTAAAATCCCGACACTACCGTCACCTAACCAAGAGGCGATACAATCAACGGCACTGCGTCCGGGTAAGTTAAATATTGGCCGCATAACTTTTGTTAGCATAGTGCCAAAAAATTCAAGCAATCCAAAATTCAGTAGTAGGGGTAATAGCATACCTGCAAATACAAATACTGAAAAAAGCACGGGCAGTAAGTCGTTATACACTAGACTACCAGTATTACCTGAAATAATAGCTTCAGGGCCAACTTCAAAGCACGTTAAGCCAATAAATACGGCACCTAGTACTCGCATTAGTAACCAAAACAGTGACACATTAAGCAAGGCATGTAAAAAATGACTTTGTCTGACAAACTTAGGTTTGATTAATCTGGCCAGAACAGAAATAAAGGCCATAAAAATTACAATACCAGTGACAATCAGTTGAATCGTATTTCCCATTGCGGACTGTAACGCTTTAGAAACGATAGCAATAGGTATGGTTAAGCCGTTGTCTGTGCTAATAGGGGCAATAAAAAGTAACAAACCGATCAGAGACGGTATGATAAAAGTTAATATTGTCTTGAGATTATGTATTGGTTTCTGTTGGTTCACGTCTAATACCTTAAATCTACCTACTTGAGGCAGTCAATAAATTACCAAGTCCTGCCAATAAGAGTATGGCTAAAAGTATTTATGATAGTTATTTTTGCCGCAAGGTTACCGTCTATTCAAGTTTAAGTAAAATGATTCAATTAAACGAATAGTTAGCACTTATTTTTGATTATTTATATTGTATCTTAAAAAAGCTTTTATGTACTTAAAATAAATGTAATCAGAAGGTTACACTTGTTAGTGAGGTCTGGTGTTTTTTTACTTTTATTCTGTTTTAGGTATCAAAGTTGTCTTAAATTGACTCTGTAGGTACATATTCACACATCTGTAACGCCAATATGCCAATAAAAATACTACTAAATTATAGAGTTTTTATCTAAAAGCGCGATAATTAAACAATAGTTTTGCTGTTTAGCACTCAGTTTTATAATTCAATGTCATTTAAACTGCATGTGCATGCGTTTAACAGTAAATGGTGTTATGACAAATCAACACAAAATTGCCCAGTTGGCTGTACGTTTTAATTTATTAGGATGTTTTGGGCTACTGTTAGGCTTGGTGATCGCCAGCACCTTAGAGATCTCGCGCGATGGATTTGCAGGTTTCTTGCTACTTCAAAGCAGTGTGAGTGAACTGGGGCATTATGGTCATTCTGAATTTGCACTGCTTTTGAATGGGGGAATATTTTTTGGTAGCCTGAGTATCGCATTAGCCTGCTTGTTTGCTTTACAAGTGACCAAAGGTTGGCTGAAATATCCTTTTTGGTTGAGTTTCGCTGCTAGTTTTCTTGCTTTGGCAATCACAGGCCTATTTCCATTAAATGTTTATCATTTACATATTTATGGCCTAAGCTACTTAATGATATTTTCAACTGTCGCTAGTGCGACTTTTATCCTTTATGCGATTGATATGGGCTGGCAGCGAGTTAAGATTGCATCTCTGCTTGCTTCTATTTGCTTACTACTTAATTTCAGTGCGTTTATTCTCCCTTATGCAAATGTTATTTCGACTCCAACTCAGGTGACGACTTTCGTGGATATTATCGCAGCATCTGCAACGTTATCTCCCACCCCCGAGCTTTGGTGGCAGGCATTCATTCAATGGTGCAGTGATATTACATTGGTTTGTTGGGTGTTATCACTGCTGCCTTGGTTAAATAAATCTGTTAAAACATAGTGGCTTTTAAAGGTTATAGTGCATTAGTACTTTGATTTGTTTGCATCCCCGCTTCACCAAACCAGTATCCATTACACTCTATCGCTGAATGTGATGGTGTTATCGCTATCAATTCACTGTGCTGGCTGGATGCTATTTGAGTAATTAATCCTATGTCCTCCAGTCCAGTTGGTGACAATCGCCAATAATCGACGCCGATTTTAGACATTGAAGGGATCTGATTAATGAGATTAACCTTTGCTGCCGATTGAGTTTGGATACCGTTTAATCTCAGTAGAGGTTGTGACTCTTGGGTTTGGGTCAATAGCCCTTTGGGATATTGCAGACAAACAATCTTGCAATCGAGTTTAGGTTTTTGATGATGCTTGGCAGTAAAGCAACGGGCTGAATGCGCTAATGGCATGTAGCCATAACCTAAAACTTCAGTTTCGAATGGTGTTGTATTTTGTGTTAATACTTGCTCGAGCCATTTTCGGGACAGCTCGTAGGGCATCACAAATCTTGTCATGCCTAATTTTTGCATGACATCAAGACAACCTCGATTATAGAGGTTCAATGATGGGCCGCATATAAAAGGTATATTCGCTTCTGATGCAAGGTTAACAGCCGCCATGTCATTGGCTTCAATAGCAAACTCACCATTATCTATAATGCGTTTAAGCTCATTAATTTCTGAGTGCGACTCAATTAAGGTCATGGTGGTTAAAATCACTTTTTTTCCTTTAGCCGCCAGCATATGAGCCAATTCAAGGTAATCTTTATATTTCATTTCACGACGGCGACTGCAAATGACCTCGCCTAAATAAACGGTATCTATGTTGGTGTCAGCAATCGCTTGGTAATACTCAAATATGCTGGTTTTATTCCAGCAATATGTCAGGGGCCCGAGAGAAAGTTTCATGTCATTAGTCCCTATTGCCATTGGCGTTCATATGCACCCAAAGTGGTGACTTGGCCTTCTGACACTTTATCGAGTGCTGAATGCCATTGATGTTGATTTTTAAGTTTTTCGTTAAAGAGTTCTGGTGATTGAAAGTAGGCATCAATTGCCTGGCGCCACACCTGAGTGACTTGGGTGACATAAGCTGGGCTACGTTGACGCCCTTCAATTTTAAGTGAGCGAATACCTGCTTGGGCAAGCTCAGGAATAAGGCCGATGGTATTTAAGCTAGTGGGCGATTCCAACATATATTCAGCTGTCATCTCGTTATCTGTTTGGTAACGTCCTTTACACACCACCGGATACCCTAATTGTTCATCTTGACTGGCTTTGTCAATCAGTACCTCATTTAAGCGGGTTAACTTGTCGTTGCCAGAATCTTGCCAGCGAACATGATTAGCTGGTGAGCAAGAGCCGCCGGTATTGGGCGACTGGCCTGTCACATAGCTGGATAACTGGCAGCGACCTTCGGCCATAATACAAAGGCTGCCAAAGGCAAATACTTCTAAATCAACCGGGCTGACCTTAGCTAAGTCTCTAACTTGCTTCATGGACAGTACTCGAGGTAAAACTGCACGTTCAATGTTGAATTGCTTTTTGTAGAAAGAAAGCGCGGCAACATTGGTCGCGCTAGCTTGCACAGATAAATGCAAGGGGAGACCAGGGTAATGGTGATGGGCATATTCGAGTAATGAAATATCGGCGCAAATTACCGCATCCAGATTTAAATTCGCGGCGAGATCGATGGCTTGTTTCCAACGTCCTTCATGCCCAGGTTTTGCAAAGGTGTTTAGAGTCAGGAAAAGTTTTCTATTTTGTTGTTTAGCCAATTGACTCGCTTGTTTTATTTGCTCCGCTGAAAAATTAAGTCCAGCAAATGATCGAGCATTGGTGTCATCTTTTAATCCAAGGTAAACGGCATCTGCGCCAGCATTAAATGCCGCTTTTAAGGCGGCAAGGTTACCCGCAGGACATAAAAGTTCCATGATCTTTCTCGCAGTTTTGTTGTTATTGTCGATAGGGCGTTGAGTGTAAAAGCGATTGAGTTAACAAGGTTTGATTTGGAACAGGTTTCTAAGCATAAAATCTGGGTAAACTGGTTTGAATTATTACCCATTCCCTGTAGGAAAGCTTCATGTTAAATGGACTACAGCAATCCCTATCTACAAAAATACTAACTTCAGCACCTGTAATGACGCGTCATTCTTTAGCTATTTTACCCAAGAGCTTCAAGCGGGAGGTGATAACTAAATTGATCAATTTAGCCCTCGAAAAACAACTTTCAGCAGGTGAGATGGATTTTATTGCAGGTAAATGGCTTGGTATAAAAGTGCTTGATATTGGTCTAGATTTTGCGATAAGCATAAGCCAAGTAATCCAGCCTAAGGTGGTCGTGAGAGAATTAAACCAAACAGATGTGACCTTCAGCGGAAATATGCCTGAACTGCTGTTAATTGCCTCAGGTAAAGAAGATCCCGATAGCCTTTTTTTTCAACGTAAACTATTGATTGAAGGGGATACTGAGCTGGGTTTAGAGGCTAAAAATCTGCTTTTGTCTATAGAACTCGATTCCTTACCTAAACCCATAGGCGTAGCAATTGGCAAGTTATTATTCAGTTTAGAAACGTTGCAGGCCAAAGCTGCTATAGTGAAAATTGCTTAATTTAAGTCAGGCCCAGAATCTGAATTCGTTTTGATCACAGCTTTTCTGTGTTATTAAATAAGTATAGGCATTTTACTGAAGCCTGTAATAGCTATTTCTGATAAGAACTTAAATTAATGGTGTGTTAGATAGGCAATAGTCACGGTATAAAAATAAGCCAAAGAAGGGCTAACGGACTTTGATTTTCCGACGCAAAACATCAAGGTTTTACCCAAGGGATGTAGATCGTAGACTATTATCAGTGTGCTTGAATGTAAAATATTGCACAGTAAGGCTGTAATGTTAGATAAAATATTCATATTAAAGTGTTGGTGCGTTTTAGATTGGCCACTACAATTCTGTGCCTAAGCTCGATACAGCTTGTTATTACTTAGTATTCACTTTACTCTTTACTAGGTATATAAATTCGTTCAACTAAAGGAAATATAATGAGAAAAATTCTAGTCGTTGCCTCAGTAATATTAACTTATTTAGTGTGTATTACTAGTACTTATGCAGGTGTTATTTCCTCAGAACAGGTTATAGTCCAGCAACAAAGTATTTATAATAAGCAACAAGTTATTGAAATGCTTAACAACGTTGAAGTTCAAGATAAACTGGTGGCTCTTGGTGTTAGTATTGAAGATGCAGAAATCCGTATCGCCAGTATGACGGACCAGGAATTAAATCAATTGAATACCCAAATGAATGATATGCCTGCAGCAGCAGGTGGCATCGTTGGGGTGGTCGTCACTGTATTAGTGGTATTAGTGGTACTCGATTTGGTGGGTGTTACCGACGTATTTTCCTTCATTCGGCCAATAAACTAAATCGATTCTTCAAATATCAGTGCTACTTGTATTTTGAAATATAGCATATTCAAAAAAGCCATTCTGTTGATTGGCTTTTGTTTATTTATGAGTGGCTGTTCATCGGTTACACCTCAAACATCGCAATTGTTAGCAAATCCCCATAATATCCCTCTTAAATATCAAATAGCCGACGTGCCTTTTTATCCTCAAGAGGATTATTTTTGCGGTCCCACGACGCTATCGGAAGTATTTAATTTTTATGGAGTGACTAAAACGCCACAGCAAATTGCACCAGCACTTTTTATTCCAGATTTAGAGGGCAGTTTACAAATTGAAATGGTTGCTGCAACACGTCAACAGGGGCTGCTTGCTTATGCTGAGTCTGGTAGTCTGACACAACTACTTTCTTTGGTGAGTGAAAATATTCCAGTTATTGTATTACAAAATTTATCCACAGCATGGTATCCCATGTGGCACTACGCAGTGGTTACAGGCTATGACTTAGATAAGCAGCATGTGGTCTTGCATTCAGGTACCAATAAAGACCGAATCGCCGAATTTAAAGTATTTGAACAAACCTGGAAGCGAGGCCAGTATTGGTTGCTGGCGGCAGTGCCAACTGATACCGCAAGTTTACATTTTGATCCGTTCGTTTATGCCAGTGCAGCTCAAGATCTATTTAGTATTGGTAAAAGCACTTACGCGATTGAAGCTTTAGAAAATGCCACCCGACAATGGCCAGATTACTGGCTAAGCTACTTTTTACTCGGAAACTATTATTTAACCATTGATAACGTCAAGGCTGATTTTTGGTATAAGCAGGGACTCATTTATACTGAGCAACTGGCTGAACAACACTTTGAGCAACAGGCTGCCTATTTAAATAACTATGCCTATAGTTTGTCTTTGTCAGGCTGTAAACCGCGAGCAATGGAAATGATTGAAAAAGCACTTAGACTGCAACCGGCTGATAGCAATATTCAAAGTAGCCAAAAAGAGATCGAAAAAATGCCTGATAATTCTGTTTGTTTCAGTAATTAAGCCAATCTCTACCTTTAGCTATTGAGTATTTAGGCGTTTAGTTGAAGTCTAGTCTATTGACTTAAATAGGCTTTTGTAGCGATTAATTTGCTTGTGGCCCTGTAAGTTCGGCATATTTAATAAGGAGCTCATCTTGAGACTCCTTATAGTCTGGATCAATGGCGATACAATCAATAGGACACACAGAAATACAAGTCGGTTTATCATAATGACCTACGCATTCGGTGCACAGTTCAGGATCGATTTCATAGACTTCTTCGCCCATAGTAATAGCTGAATTTGGGCATTCAGGTTCACACATGTCGCAGTTAATACAGCTATCGTCGATGAGTAGAGCCATAGTTTAACCTTATAATAGTTTAACCTTGTTGATGAGGATTACGAGTATCCTGACCTTGTGGCAAGTTACGCATTAAAATTGCTTTATCAGTACTGACTTCTGGTGGCAGTTTTAGGAATACAAAGTGCCCAGAACCTAACCCAGCTTCAACTTGTTCACCTTTACGGTTAACAAGATGGTTAATGGTTAGGTTCATATTACCCTGTGGTGTCATAATTTCTACACTATCACCAACGGAGAACTTATTTTTAACATCAATTTCGGCCAGGCCATCGGCATTACGTTTACCGGTAAACTCGCCCACAAATTGTTGAGTGTCACTAACAGAATAACCATGTTCATAATTTTGGTATTCGTCATGCACATGGCGGCGAAGGAAGCCTTCAGTATAGCCTCGATGAGCTAAGCCTTCTAAATTATGCATAAGTGTTCGGTTAAAGTCCTTACCCGCAGCGGCATCTTCAATTGCCTGACGGTATAACTGTGCAGTGCGAGCCACATAATAGAAAGACTTAGTTCGACCTTCAATTTTTAATGAGTTAATGCCCATTTTAGTCAATCGGTCGACATGCTGAATCGCACGCAAGTCTTTTGAATTCATAATATAGGTGCCGTGTTCATCTTCAAAGGCAGGCATGAGTTCACCTGGACGACCGGGCTCTTCGAGTAAGAACATTTTATCGGTAGGTGCACCTGCACCTAAGGTAGGTACTGTAATTTGTGCATCCCTTGGATTATAAATTGAAGGGCTTGATTGCAGTGCTATGATGTCACCATTGTCATCCTGCTTGGCTTCATGGGCATCATACTTCCAGCGGCAACTATTAGTGCAAGTACCTTGATTCGGATCGCGCTTATTAATATAACCAGATAATAAACAGCGACCAGAATAAGCCATACATAATGCACCGTGAACAAACACTTCAAGCTCAATATCAGGGCAACGTTGACGAATTTCTTCTATTTCATCAAGTGACAATTCTCGGGATAAAATGACTCGTTTAATGCCTTGTTGTTGCCAAAATTTAACCGATGCCCAGTTAATCGCATTAGCTTGTACTGAAAGGTGAACCACTTGTTCAGGAAATGCTTCACGTACCATCATTATTAGTCCGGGGTCAGACATGATCAGCGCATCGGGCTTCATCGCAACCACAGGTTCCATATCTTTTAGATAGGTTTTTAATTTGGCATTGTGGGGCGCAATATTACTCACAACATAAAGTTTTTTACCTAAAGAATGTGCCTCTTGAATACCACAGGCTAGGTTTTCCATCTTAAAGTCATTATTTCTAACCCGTAAACTATAGCGAGGCTGGCCAGCGTATACAGCGTCTGCACCATAAGCAAAGGCATAACGCATATTTTTAAGGGTACCGGCAGGAGACAATAGCTCTGGTTTAAACATAATTACTCTCAATCTAGCTTTAAAAACGCACCAATCGCGGGGGCAGGATCGTACTTAAGATATAACCGTGGAGCAAACATAGCCCTCTGTTATGTGAGGTAACTCTCCTTTTAAGCTTACCAACAGTGATATAGATGTATATTAAACTTGTGCTGAAGTGGTAATATAATTTTGTTAGTAAAGTTTTAACATTGTAATGATTTTGATTAGCTTAACTCGCACATTAGCCTGTATTCGGTATACAATTCTATTCTTAACGATTTTCCTTTTTTTGATGGAGACAATATGTCTACTGAACATCAACTACTAGTCAGCTTATTAAAAAAACTAAAAGACGACTCATTAGTACTTCCAACATTGCCTGAAGTGGCCATGAGAGTTCAAGAAGTGGTTTCCCGTGCTGACTCTAGTTTGAAACAAGTGGGTGATATTATTGGCCAAGATGCGGCTATTTCTGCCCGGATCATTAAAGTGGCTAATA
Source organism: Shewanella sp. HL-SH8 (assembly GCF_051165765.1). Classification (NCBI taxonomy): domain Bacteria; kingdom Pseudomonadati; phylum Pseudomonadota; class Gammaproteobacteria; order Alteromonadales; family Shewanellaceae; genus Shewanella; species Shewanella sp. HL-SH8. The sequence goes on from NZ_CP195039.1 coordinate 1,565,708, forward strand.
GCGCATTATATTCAAGAGGCAACAAAGCCGAGAATATAACTGCAGCGGTAAACCGTATCGGCTTAATTCAAATCAAATCAATTACGACTTCTGTTGCAATGGAGCAGCTATTTATCTCGACTAATGAAATGGTCTGGGAAGTCATGGATGAAGTATGGAAAACATCTATTGAAGTGACAGCAGCGGCTTGTGCAATGTTAGAGGTTTATAATAAGCGTAATCCAAGTAAAAAATTAGACCGCGAAACCCTTACCTTAGCGGGATTGGTACATAATATTGGTGCATTACCAATATTGTCTGAAGCAGAATTACACCCAGAGTTATTTGCCAGTATCGATCAGCTACGCGGCTTAGTACGTAAAATGCAAGGACCTATAGGTCGAGCTGTATTGAAAAGTTGGGACTTTGCCCCTGAAGTGACTGAAGTGGTTGAACGATGGGCTGATTTACATTATCTGCCAGAGCGCGTCACCTATTTAGACTTTATTCGCTCAGCCGCTTTTTATACCGGAGAGTTGCGTGCGGGTGAAGAGTTAGAGCAGCGTCTCAGTGTTTTCGCTGATCGAGGATTACCTGTAACGCCAGAGGATTTAGGCAGTGATGTGTTTACTGATCTATATCATTCAATTAAAGAAAGTTATGAATAATTAATACTAACAATTGCGGATGATAATAATTATTTGTGCTGGTATAACGTGAATAAAACAATTTAATGACTCAGACAGTATTTCTATTTAGTGTGCTCATGTTTGCTACCTTACTCGGCATTATCCTGGCTGTTGGTGGCATTTATTGTTGGCGTCTAAAACGTTATTTACGCCATCTGACATACACGTTAGAACGCCAGCTACAAATGATTTCTCCCGTTGATTTTGGCCTTGCTCCCAAAGCGTTCACTCCGCTTATTACTGTGTTAACCAATTTACAGAAATCCATTCCTTTTAACGTTGAACGCGACAAGCTCACCGGTTTATCAAATCGAGTCGGTTTTAAGCGCAAAATGCTTAGTCGTATGCCGATAAAACAAGGCATGATTGTGCTAATTGATATTAAACAGTTTCGCTTTGTAAACGACTTATTCGGTTTTGTTTTTGGTGACTCTTTGTTGAAGGCCTTTGCTCATCGTGTTGAGGGTCTACCGGAAAAAGCTCAGTTTGTTGCTCGGATGAATGGCAACGAATTTTTGTTATTTTTCCCCAATAGCGTAAGCGATGAATATTTAATTGAAATAAAGCAGCTGTTGCAACAGCCATTCGAAATAGAACAACAACCGATCAGTGTTACAGTTCAGTTAGGGGTACTAGCTGTAGCGGAACATCATGGCGATGTGAGCATTATGCTGCGTCGATTAGATTTAGCGTTAAAAAAATCTAAGCTGCACCGTAATCATATCGCTTACTACGATAAAGATGACGATAAGAAACAGTATCGTGAGTTATTGATTATAAATAGTTTGCCCAAAAATTTACGGCAAAATAAACTGTTTATGGTTTATCAGCCGAAGTTAGATATTAAGGCCGGTAAGTGTGTTGAAGTTGAGGCTCTTATTCGTTGGCATCATGAAGGTTTGGGCGATGTTTCACCCAATGAGTTTATTCCTTTAGCTGAGAAAACCGGTATGATCGGAATGATCAGCGATTGGGTATTAGAGCAAGTCGTATCTCAGCAGGCTAAGTGGCGAGAGCAGGGGATTAATGTCAAAGTGGCGATTAATTTATCCAGTGCAGATTTACACAATGAGCACTTGGTTAATAATATTACCTCCACACTGCAACGTTATTTAGTTCCGGCTGAATGCTTGATGATTGAAATAACCGAAAGCACTTTGATGGAATCTGTTGAGCACGTAATCAGTACGGTAGAGGCTTTACAGGCAATAGGCATGAAAGTGGCTATTGATGATTTTGGAACCGGTCATTCTTCGCTGGCTTATTTACGCCATTTACCGGTCAATGAAGTCAAAATAGATAAGGCGTTTTTGGAAGGTTTTCAAGATGAAAAACAAGCGCAAAGTATTGTAAAAATGACCATCGCGCTGGCTAAGGAACTGGGATTTGAAGTAACAGTTGAAGGCGTTGAAACGCTCAGTATTTTACAAACGTTAACTGAGTTTGGTGTTGACCGTATTCAAGGAGATTACTTTTCTAAGCCTTGTGATGCCACTGAGTTTGCCTTTGCTTACCCAAAGCTATCCCAATTTCAGGCTTATTTATAATTAGTGATGGTACTTATTGTCACTCGCTAAAGTTATATAGCGTTAATATGACTCATTACCCTGATAACCTTAATAAAACTCTTACCGATTAAACAGGGCCTTAATAGTATTAAGGCATAGTCTTATTAAGCAATGCAATTAAGTCAGATGTCATCGGTGCGAGTTGTCGGTTTTTATTCATACAAACCATTTCAATATTAGCGGTCACCGCTGCTTTATTGGCATTAGGGCGCCATATCTCTTGCTTCCATATAGTGCGATATTTACTTTCAAAGCAAAATTGGGTTCTAACATCAATAATATCTGCAAATTCCACCCCGTCATGACAAATCATATCGCTTTTATATACCGCAAAACCCAAACCTTGTTCATTCCAAAGTTGTTGCAATACACTCGCCCCAATAACGTGTTCACGGGCACGTTCAAAGTACTTTAAAAAATTAGGATGATAAACCACGCCTGAAAAATCAGTGTCTTCATAATAAATTTGTACGGCAAAGTGAGCGGTATCACTCCAAATGAGCGAGTTGTGATTAGCAGGTTTGTTCATAATTTTCCTAACTGTTTTATCGTTTGTATAAAGCGGTGCATTATTAGCGTGTAAGTCGAAATGAAACGATGGCAGTGTAGAGGATTTTGAACAACTTTTCAGTGAATATATTAAACATAGAATAATGGTATTTTTAGTAACCATTGCCATTATGCAAAAATCAAAGGTATAATTAAATCCATAAGATTTTTCTAATGTAAATTTAATATTGTTGAAATGGATGGTGCTCTATGGCGGACAAAATTATTGAAGTAAACACCACTATGGGTGAAGGTTGGAAAGTGACTGCCCAAATTCGTGAGCACACATTGATCATAGATCAACCCACAGCGGGTAATGAAGGGGCAAACCCATTAGAAACGTTTTTATTTTCACTTGCAGGATGTATTTCTGCCATTGCCAAAATGGTTGCGCGTGATAAAAAAGTCCATATTCGTCAGTTTGATATGCAAGTTAAAGCTGTGGTAAATACTGCAGGATTATCAGGACAGCCAACGGATGACCCAATTGGCTTTAAGCAGATTGATTTAATTGCGGCGATTGATGCAGATTTAGATGAACAACAAAAACAGGCATTTCTTGATGAAGTATGTCATCGCTGTCCGGTACACGATAATTTACTCAACCCTACTTTAGTCAGCCATAGTGCTAAATAAAGTGCTTTGAATAACTTGCCGATTATCGCAGCAGTGTAAAATCTATTGGGGTATGCTGCTGACATTGATCTGTGAGCGACTTTGCCGTTAACCGTGGCACACTGATCACATGGGTTAAACAGTCATGTTTACGGTTAATCGCTTTAATCAGTAAGTCAAAATCACCGTCCCCTGACAGTAAAATAACTTCATTAACGTCAGCGGACAGTTCAAGCATATCAATGGTAATCCCTACATCCCAATCACCTTTGGCTGAGCCATCACTGCGTTGTATGTAGGGTTTTGTTTTAACCGTAAAGCCGATGTATTTTAGCGCATCTTGAAACTTGACCTGACCATCATCATTTGGCGCAATTGCATAAGCAATTGCATGGGTAATCTCGCCCCTGTCAGCTAATTGTTTGTATAACTCACGGTAGTTAAAGCTGCGATCAAAAGCTTGTTTACAGGTGTAATAAACATTTTGAACATCAACAAACACAGCAATTTTATACATTAATCAACCTTTTGATACATGAGTTTAATAAAGCATTAATAGTGCATGCTACCATATTAAGCCAAGCACTATTAAACTTAAGCATTATGTAAGCTTTGCCTGACGTTGTTTTTCAATCGCCTTTTCTAATTGTTTGCCCACAAAGCCAGGTGATTTGGTTGATGCTGAAATTAACCGATACATAGTGGGTATAACAAACAGGGTTACTAGAGTAGCGAATGCCATCCCAAAAAATATCACAGTACCAACCGCAATTTGAATTTAAATATTAATACCTTGGCTGGTAAGCACTAGCCCAATAAACCCGCCGAATCTCACCATAGGAACAGTCAGCATAACAATTAAAGGATTAATAAAACTTTCAAATTGCGCCGTTAAAACTAAGTAGGCAATTAATAACGCTAAGCCAAATACAATGATAACGCCACTTTGAATTTCTTTAAAATCTTTGGATTCTCCAGTATATGTAATGGAGATGTCTGCGGGGATTAATTCGAAAGCGCGCTGTTCAAGAAAGCTTAATCTTTCTCCCAAGGTTTAGCCTTCACTTAAGTTAGCTTTGAGGGGAATTGATTTTTGCTTATCAGCGCCTTCAAGAATAGGGCTAGTATCGGCTTCTTGTTGAAGTACTTGGGCCATTTTAGTAATTCATGATAGTCAGACCCGCCTAATACAAATTTTACAGGTTCGCTAGATTGACCTCTAAAGCCTGGCATCATAGGCCGCACCATGACATCTGGAATATCTTTAAGGGTTAATGAAATGAGTGCTAAAGCTTGTTTTACATGAGCATTCCTGTCTGCCCAGTCTTCTGATTGCATAACAACAAAACCAGTTTGATCACCCGCTCGACCACCAAAGGCCGGTGCTTGAATACTAAATGACTTGAACGTGCCTTGACCTAATAATGGCATTAATCTTTGTTCAACTATGTCCAGATTGGTTATCATGCGGTTATAGCTTGTCCCCTCAGAAAGGCATACAGCACAACGCGATCTTCTTGCGGCGCTAATTGTGATGGTATCAGTAAGTAACTGCCACCAAGACAAGCCATAATCACGATTGGTGCAGCAAGTCTCCAGTGTATTGCCCAGGAAAGGGATATTTTGATACGTGGATAAAATAGCGTAATAAAAAAGCCATGCACTGTGGCATGGCTTGATTAAGCGTTAAGCTAATATCGAGTAAATTATTTTTCTACCGGTTCATTGGTAAATTCAAAATTTTGCTTTTTATTTGACGGTGTGACACCCATAAAATACTCATAACCTCGATCAGACAGTGACTTTTTCGCTTCTGGTTCTTTGGTTTCTTTAATGCTTGTTTGATCTGCCATTAAAGTGTATTTAGCTTTTGGTTTTTGCTTGATCTCACCTTTAGGCGATTCAGCGGCAACCCGTGGAGATTCAGTGTTATTAGTTTTTCTTAGGGTTGAACCTGATGAGTCAAAGGTGTAATTAAATACGCCGTTGCCTTCAATATTCTCAACACTTGATTTATCTTTTGATTGGTATGAAGCCAAAATGCCATGTTTACCTAATGGAATTTCATGGAAGAGTTCTTTACCAGTACCAATTTTTACACCATTAACAAACCAATCGGCAGGCACATTACTAACCAGAGTGATCATGGCTGAGCTTAAGCCTAATCGTTCATTGAGTAACTGGTCAATTTTGTTGTTATATGATGGTTTAAATTTCATCGCCACTTTGTAGTTTAAGTTGCCATTCATGTTCATGTTGGCATCGACTACTTCGTACGACAACAGCACACTTTTATCGTTCAAAAAAGGTGACTCATTACGAGTGTTAGTTAGAATAAAGCTTTTAGACTCTTTCAAACATTCAGTAATAGACTGGTACTTAGAACACTCAGTCGAACCGTTAATATTAACCGGTAGACTACTACTTGATTTTGATAAATCGCCAATCAAGCGATTAGTGATATCGGTTTTTAGCTTAAATAACTGTTTACTTTGTTCAGTACGCTTACTATTAATCGCGTTGTATTCTGCCAAAATTTCAGTGTTTTCAGCTTCTAACGCTGCCGACTCTTGAACTGAGCGAGTTTCAAGCTCATCAATCTTATTTACTGTTGATTCAATTTGCTTATAGACTTGAGGTAAATTATCTTTAGCAAGAATTTTTTTAGGTAAATCAGTGATTAACATATCATATGATAGTTTTTCACTTTCAATTTTTTCAACTAACTCTTCAATATCGAAGGCTTTCTTATTATGTTGGGTAAATTTGTTATTAACTGAAATTAATAGCGCATCAATATCGAATTGATCTTCAATTTGAGTTAGACGTCTTTCTTCTTCTGGGTTGATGACTTCTAATGCAGCAAAAGAGTTGCTCGCAAATAAGCACAATAACGCAAGGCTAATTGAACCGTATCTCACTGATATCTCCGTTGAATAACTATTAGCTTATACAATCGCTGCAAAATGAAATTGTTAACAAAAATCAGCAACGCACAAAATAATCCATTAATAAGTGATAATACTTAACTTGTTAGGGGTTTACAAACAGATTATGGCGAGGATTGAGTATAAATGACAAAAAATTGACGTAATGCGTTGTGTTTCATCTCACAATTATTAAACAATAATAAAACAGGGGCCGCAGCCCCTGTTGTTAGTAACGTTGTTTTATTTTGTCATTCGCTTGTATTTTAAGCGATGCGGCTCAACAATATCAGCACCATAAGTGCTTTTCAGCCAAGTAGAATATTCAGTATAGTTACCTTCATAGAAGTTCACTTTACCTTCATCACGGTAATCTAGAATGTGGGTTGCTATGCGATCTAAGAACCAACGGTCATGTGAAATGACCATGGCGCAACCTGGAAACTCTAATAACGCTTCTTCTAATGCGCGCAAGGTTTCCACATCTAAGTCATTGGTAGGCTCATCGAGTAGTAATACGTTACCACCAGCTTGAAGCAATTTAGATAGGTGCACACGGTTGCGCTCACCCCCTGATAAAGTGCCGATAATTTTTTGCTGGTCTCCACCGCGGAAGTTAAAACGACCAACATAAGCTCGGCTTGGTATCTCCATATTACCGACTTTCATAATATCCTGACCGCCGGAGATCTCTTGCCAAACGGTATTTTTATCATTCATTGAATCACGGAACTGATCTACTGAGGCTATTTGCACCGATTCACCCACAGAGATAGTGCCGCTATCAGGTTGTTCTGTACCAGATATCATTTTAAACAATGTTGACTTACCCGCGCCGTTAGCACCAATAATACCGACAATTGCGCCTTTAGGCACAGTGAAGGTTAAATCATCAATTAATACCCGATCGCCATAGGATTTAGTTAAGTTGGTAATCTCAATGACTTTATCGCCTAAGCGTGGTCCAGGTGGAATGAATAGTTCATTGGTTTCATTACGTTTTTGGTAATCGTTAGTGTTTAACTCTTCAAAGCGCGCCATACGTGCTTTGCCTTTGGATTGACGGCCTTTAGCGCCTTGACGTACCCATTCTAACTCTTTGGCGATAGTCTTTTGACGCGCACTTTCTGTGGCTGACTCTAGCTTAAGACGATCATTTTTCTGTTCCAACCAAGAAGAATAGTTACCTTCCCATGGAATACCTTCTCCGCGGTCAAGCTCTAAAATCCAACCCGCAGCGTTATCTAGGAAGTAACGGTCATGGGTAATCGCCACTACGGTGCCGGTATATTCTTGTAAAAAGTGTTCAAGCCAAGCAACCGATTCAGCATCTAAATGGTTGGTTGGTTCGTCAAGTAGCAGCATTTCAGGTTTTTCAAGTAACAAACGACAAATAGCAACTCGACGACGCTCACCACCCGATAATACTTCAATTTTCTCATCCCAATCAGGCAGACGTAATGCATTGGCAGCGCGCTCTAATACATTGTCAAGATTATGTGCATCCTGGGCTTGAATAATAGCTTCTAATTCGCCTTGCTCTTTTGCTAATGCATCAAAGTCTGCATCAGGCTCAGCATATAAAGCATAAACTTCATCTAAACGAGTCAGCGCGTTTTTAGCTTCGCTTACCGCTTCTTCAACCGCTTCACGTACGGTTTGGTTTAAGTTTAATTTCGGTTCCTGTGGTAAGTAACCAATTTTAAGGCCAGGCATAGGCCGAGCTTCGCCCTCAATCTCAGTATCAAGACCAGCCATAATGCGCAGCAGTGTTGATTTACCTGAACCGTTTAAACCTAATACGCCGATTTTCGCGCCAGGGAAAAAACTTAAAGAGATGTCTTTTAAAATCTGCTTTTTAGGTGGGACAATTTTGCCCACTCTTAGCATGCTATATACAAATTGAGCCATGAGGTTCCAACATTGATTAACACAGAATAGGATGATTCTAATGGAATCTTAATCGAACTTAAATCTGATTTTGATTGTTATAAGTCGATTTTTATATCTTGTGACGTGCTAACTCGGATTTGCTAGAATTTAGTCTAAACAGCAAGCTGAACTTACAGTTATGTTTACCTGCTAAATATAAGCATTTAGAGTCGTAAAAATAGAACAGTGTTTTTGGTGACTGTTTTACGCATTTTGCAGCTTAAAAAAATGTTTAAATTGCCGAGGTGGAAAAAGTTACCGATTGTAAATTAAGGTAATTTTCAATTTCGCATGAGATTTTCTATTGTTGTTTAGTAACTAAATTCATGCTGTAAAGGCTGGGATTGTTTGCATTTGCAGAGTAGAATACCGCGCAACCCTACTAATATAAAACCTACCGTTGGAGTTACCATGCTTAAGAAAGCGATGAATATAGCGGATTACGATCCAGAACTATTTAAAGCCATTGAAGATGAAACTTGTCGCCAAGAAGAGCACATAGAGTTAATAGCATCTGAAAACTATACCAGTCCACGTGTTATGGAAGCTCAAGGTTCACAGTTAACCAATAAATATGCTGAAGGCTATCCAGGTAAGCGTTACTACGGTGGTTGCGAGTATGTTGATGTTGTTGAAACCTTAGCCATTGAACGTGCTAAAGAGTTATTTGGTGCAACTTACGCCAACGTACAACCGCATTCAGGATCACAAGCAAACAGTGCAGTATTTATGGCGTTGTTGAAGCCTGGCGACACTGTACTTGGTATGAATTTAGCTCACGGCGGTCATTTAACCCACGGTTCACCAGTTAACTTTTCCGGTAAATTATATAACATCATTCCTTATGGTATTGATGAATCGGGCAAAATCGATTATGACGAAATGGAACGTTTAGCGGTAGAGCATAAACCCAAGATGATGATTGGTGGCTTCTCTGCTTATTCTGGTATTGTTGACTGGGCCAGAATGCGTGAAATAGCGGATAAAATTGGCGCATACTTTTTTGTGGATATGGCGCACGTTGCGGGCCTTATTGCTGCAGGTGTTTATCCAACTCCAGTACCTCATGCACATGTTGTTACTTCTACAACGCATAAAACATTAGCTGGCCCACGTGGCGGTATCATTATTTCTGCAGCTAATGATGAAGACTTATACAAAAAATTAAACTCTGCAGTGTTTCCTGGTGGCCAAGGCGGCCCATTAATGCATGTTATTGCTGGTAAAGCGGTTGCGTTTAAAGAAGCACTAGAGCCTGAGTTTAAAGTTTACCAACAACAAGTTGTTAAAAATGCTAAAGCAATGGTTGAAGTATTTTTAGCGCGCGGATACAAAATTGTTTCTGGCGGTACTGAAAACCACTTAATGCTTGTTGATTTAATCGGTCGCGATTTAACCGGTAAAGAAGCTGATGCAGCGTTAGGTAGTGCCAATATCACTGTTAATAAAAACTCAGTACCTGATGATCCACGTTCACCATTTGTCACTTCAGGTGTTCGTATTGGTACCCCAGCTATTACTCGCCGTGGCTTTAAAGAAGCTGAAGCGAAGCAATTAACGGGTTGGATTTGTGACATTTTAGATGACGCACAAAACCAAACTGTGATTGATAGCGTAAAAGGTCAAGTGTTGGCCTTATGTGCTAAGTTCCCTGTTTACGGATAATTCCTGCTGCACGGAATATCCTTTCATCAGTAATGCTAGCCTTAAAGGTTAGCTTAACCTTGATGAGTAAATAGGATAAACTTTAATGGCCACTAATTTTAGTGGCCATTTTATTTTGTGGAGGTTCAATGCATTGTCCTTTTTGTAGCGCGACAGACACTAAAGTTATCGACTCTCGATTAGTGGCTGATGGCCACCAAGTTCGCCGTCGCCGCGAATGCACTGAATGCCATGAGCGTTTTACCACCTTTGAGGGTGCTGAGTTAGTCATGCCTAGGGTGATAAAACGTGATGGCAGCCGCCAACCTTTTGATGAAGAAAAACTCCGTGGTGGTATGTTACGCGCGGTTGAAAAACGTCCAGTATCTATGGATGAAATCGAGCAAGCTATTACTAAAATCAAGTCCACATTACGCGCGACAGGTGAGCGTGAAATTGATTCTGAGATGATAGGTAATTTAATGATGGATCAATTAATGAGCCTAGATAAAGTCGCTTATATTCGATTTGCCTCTGTTTATCGCGCTTTTGAAGATGTGTCACAATTTGGCGAAGCGATTGCTAAATTGCAAAAATAAACTTCCCCTAGGACTTGAGTAACTTTTTATGACTAGCTTTAGTGTATTTGATACCCAAATGATGGGTCGTGCGATCCAGCTGGCGCGAAAAGGTCTTTATACTACGCGCCCCAATCCATCTGTTGGCTGCGTACTTGTCCAAGACTCAATTATTATTGGTGAAGGTTATCATCAAGTTGCGGGTCAAGGACATGCTGAGGTCAATGCATTGGCTGATGCCGCTAAACAAGGACATTCTACCGTTGGCGCTACAGCCTATGTGACTTTAGAGCCTTGTAGTCATTATGGACGTACTCCGCCCTGCGCCTTAGGGTTAATTAATGCCCAGGTTGCTAGAGTCGTTATTGCAGTGAAAGACGCTAACCCTCAAGTAGCCGATAACGGTATTGCCATGTTGCAAGATGCAGGTATTCAAGTTGAGATTGGTTTATTAGCAGCTGAAGCTCTGACGTTAAACCTAGGGTTTATGAAGCGGATGAAAACCGGTTTGCCTTGGGTTACGGTGAAAGTTGCCGCCAGTTTAGATGGCAAAACAGCCTTGTCTAATGGTGTTTCTAAATGGATTACCGGTCCCGCAGCAAGACAAGATGTGCAACGAATGCGCGCCCGCCATTGCGCGTTAATCACGGGCGTTGAAACTATTATTGCAGATGATCCTAGCTTAAATGTGCGTTATGAAGAACTTGGCAGCTTGAAAAGTTCGCTTTCACCCACATCTCTACAGCAGCCATTAAGAGTCGTGTTAGATTCCCAAGCCCGATTAACCGCAGATTTTATGCTATTCAGTATTGAAACACCGATTCTATTAGTTTCAACCTGTGGCTACTCTGATGCTGTACAAGCACTTTTTCCTAACCATGTTAGTTTGCTGCAGGTAAAAGCAAATAGTGCAGGGCGTGTGTGTCTTAATATCTTGTTGAAATATTTGGGCGAAAGTTGTAACTCAGTGATGGTTGAGGCGGGTGCGACACTTTCTGGCAGTTTTATTGAGCATAATCTGGTCGATGAACTGGTTTTATACCAAGCGCCTAAGTTATTAGGCAGTGAAGGCCGCAACATGCTGACCTTAACTGATTATCAATCAATGGATCAAATACCTAAAATAGTATTAAAAGATCAACGAAATGTCGGCCAAGACACACGATTTGTATTTGGTTTAAGCTAAAATATCTCATCATTAATGTTCAATTCTGTTGGGCAGAAATAGGAAAAGTGACTCTCTATGTTTACAGGCATTATTGAAGCCCTAGGCACCTTGCGCAAAATTGAGCGCAAAGGTAACGATATTCGGTTAACTGTGGCTAGCGGTAAACTCGATTTATCCGATGTAAAATTAGGCGACAGCATTGCCACAAACGGCGTCTGTTTGACCGTAGTACAATGTTTAGCTGATGGCTATGTTGCCGATGTCTCTGCTGAAACGGTTACTTTAACAGGATTTGCACATTACCAGGTTGGCCAGAAAGTTAACTTAGAAAAGGCAGTGACAGCAACAACACGTTTAGGTGGTCATATGGTCAGCGGCCATGTTGACGGTATCGCTAAAGTTGATGGGCGTCAGTATCGCGGACAAGCGATTGAGTTTTGGTTGTCAGCTCCTGCTGATTTAGCTAAATACATTGCCCACAAAGGTTCAATTACCATAGATGGTGTGAGCTTGACCGTAAATGAGGTTAAAGGTCATCAATTTAGACTTACTATTGTGCCGCACACGGCAAGCGAAACGACCTTAACCGAGTTAAAAGCAGGCGCTAACGTAAATATTGAAGTGGACTTAATTGCCCGATATCTTGAACGATTAATACAGCCGCAGGATGAGCAGCAACCTAAATCAGGTGTCACTCTGTCTATGTTAGCCAATGCTGGCTATATGAAATAGTCCGTTGAATTTTATCGGTAAGTGTTTTGAGCTTTACAAGAACCTATTCTACGCTTTATAGAACAGTATTTTGACTCATGTTTTGCTTTGAATATTTTGAGCTGAGCATAAATAATCACCCTAAATAACAAATAAAGGTCCCTACATGGCTTTACACAGTATAGAAGAAATCATCGAAGACATTCGTCTCGGTAAAATGGTTATCTTAATGGATGACGAAGACCGTGAAAATGAAGGCGATCTGATCATGGCAGCCGATTGTGTCACGCCTGAAGCCATCAATTTTATGGCCACTTTCGGCCGTGGCTTAATTTGTCAAACAATGACAAAAGCACGCTGTCAGCAGCTAAATTTGCCTTTAATGGTGACCAACAATAACGCTCAATTCTCAACTAATTTTACCGTATCTATTGAAGCGGCTGAAGGTGTTACCACAGGGATTTCTGCCCACGACAGAGCGGTAACTGTAAAAGCTGCTGTGGCCAAAAACGCCAAAGCATCAGATTTAGTTCAACCAGGGCATATATTTCCTTTGATGGCACAGGATGGTGGCGTATTGATCCGCGCAGGTCATACTGAAGCGGGTTGTGATTTAGCCCGTCTTGCCGGTTTTGAGCCGTCAGGTGTTATTGTTGAAATTTTGAATGACGACGGCACTATGGCTCGCTGTCCTGATTTAGAAGTATTTAGTGAGAAGCACGGTATTAAAATTGGCACAATTGCCGATTTAATTGAGTATCGTAATAACAAAGAAACCACCGTTGTACGTGAAGCAAAATGTAAATTACCCACTCGTTTTGGCGAGTTCGACATGGTGACATTTAGAGACACTATCGATAACCAACTCCATTATGCTTTGATCAAAGGGAATGTGGGTGATAACACACTGGTACGCGTCCATTTACAAAATACTTTCAATGATTTATTGCATTCAGAACGCGATCAAAAACGCAGCTGGCCGCTTGAAAAAGCGATGGCGCGAATCGCCCATCAAGGTGGTGTATTAGTGTTACTTGGAAATCAAGAACACACCAGCAGCATGCTTGCTAAAGTGAAGTCATTTGAAGCTGAGGATAATGGTCAAGCAATGGCCCCAGCTCCGTGGCAAGGTACGTCACGTCGCGTTGGAGTCGGGTCACAAATTTTATCAAGCCTTGGTGTCACCAGTATGCGCTTGTTGAGTTCGCCTAAGCAGTATCATTCTTTGTCGGGTTTTGGCTTGGAAGTAACTGAATATATTTCGGAATAAATTGTTAATAAATTCAATTTAAAATTTTCAATAATTGCATTGCGCTCAGAGTGGTCGGCTGTGTTATCATACCGCCTCTTTCGCCCAGGCTGGGTGCTTTAGCTAAATTAGGTAAGATAAAAATGAACATAGTTCAAGGTAATATCGAAGCGAAAAATGCAAAAGTGGCGATCGTAGTATCGCGTTTCAATAGCTTTGTTGTTGAAAGTCTGCTTAGTGGCGCACTAGATACTTTAAAACGTTTTGGCCAGGTTCCAGATGAAAACATTACTGTTGTGCGCGTACCTGGCGCCGTAGAATTACCACTAGCTGCTCGTCGAGTTGCTGCAAGTGGAAAGTTTGATGGCATTATCTCACTTGGTGCTGTGATCCGCGGTGGAACACCTCATTTTGATATGGTTGCCGGTGAATGTAATAAGGGACTTGCTCAAGTAGCATTAGAGTACGACATCCCCGTTTCTTTTGGTGTGTTAACAACTGATACCATTGAGCAAGCCATTGAGCGCTCAGGTACAAAAGCGGGCAATAAAGGCGGCGAAGCTGCATTAAGCTTGCTTGAAATGGTTAACGTGCTTCAAGAGTTAGAAAAACAGTTGGTATAGTAGGAAATTTAATGAAGCCTTCAGAGCGCCGCAAGGCACGCCGTTTAGCCGTTCAAGCTATTTATTCATGGCAGCTAACAGACAACAATGTTGCTGATGTTGAACATGAGTTTTTAACCGAACAAAGTTTAGACGGTGTTGATGTTGCTTATTTTCGTGAGCTTTTAGCGGGCGTTACAGCTAAAGTCGCTCAGATAGATGAATTACTAAAACCACACTTAGACCGTGATTTTAGTGAAGTATCACCGGTTGAAAAAGCCATAGTACGTTTAGCAACATTTGAGCTGACCTTCAAAAAAGATGTCCCTTTTAAGGTTGCCATCAATGAAGGTATCGAACTTGCTAAAGCTTTTGGAGCTGATGATAGTCACAAGTTCGTCAACGGTTTGTTAGATAAAATCGTTAGAAATAAGTAATCCTAGAAACGGTATCTTCGGATACCGTTTTTTTTGTATTAACATGCTTAAAAATAAGGTGGGCGGGTTTTTCCGACCAGTGCTAGCGTGAAAGAATTCCAACTTATTGAACAATTTTTTAAAAACCGTGGACAAAAGCGCCGTGATGTCATCTTAGGCATTGGCGATGATTGTGCTTTGGTACAGCCCGCCGAAGGTAAGGTGATTGCTATTTCATGCGATACCTTAGTTGAAGGCGTGCATTTTTTTGCTGATATGCCAGCACATGCTCTTGGCTATAAATCACTGGCAGTGAATTTGTCTGATTTAGCTGCCATGGGAGCTGAACCTGCCTGGATGACATTAGCGCTATCTTTACCTGAGGTCGATACCCAATGGCTTGCTGATTTTAGTAATGGATTATTTGAAATCGCAGACTACTATAGTGTCGCTTTAGTGGGGGGCGATACCACTCGAGGACCCCGCTGTATAAACCTGACCATTAATGGGCAAATTCCTAAAGGTAAATCGTTAAAGCGCAGCGGTGCAAAAGTCGGTGACTGGATATATGTGACCGGAACTTTAGGGGATTCAGCCCTTGGACTCGATATGCTGCAGGGAGTGCAAGCGGTTAAGCCAGAGTATAAAGAATATTTACTGAACCGACATTATTATCCCACCCCAAGGGTGCTAGCAGGACAAGCGTTACGTGGTCTTGCATCTAGTGCGATTGATTTATCTGACGGTTTAGTCTCAGATCTGTCCCATATTCTTAAAGCATCTAATGTAGGTGCGACTATTAATGCTAATGCAATTCCATTGTCTAGCTCACTAAAAAACAGCGTGACAGCTGAACAAGCTCTAGCCTATGCTCTAACTGGGGGGGAAGATTATGAGCTATTATTCACCGTACCCGAGTCACAGCGTGGCGCAATAGATACCGCCTTAATTCATTCGGGGGTGAAGTTTGTTAACGTTGGTCAGATTTGTTCTGGTGATAAAGTCAAATTCACTTTAGACGGCCAGCCCTTCATGCCAGAGTTTAAAGGTTTCGAGCATTTTTAATGAAGTTATTCTCTCAAGACCCGGCGGTGAAACGTTTACGTCTATCTAATCCTATTCACTTCCTTGCTCTGGGTTTTGGCAGCGGCTTAGCGGCTAAAGCCCCTGGCACCTTCGGCACTATTGCAGCCATACCTTTATATCTATTAATGAGTCACTTAAGTCTGCCAATATATTTAGCTTTGACGCTATTAATCGTGCTGGTGGGTTTTTATATTTGCGATAAGGCAGCAAGTGATATGCAAGTGCATGATCATGGAGCTATTGTGTGGGATGAAGTGGCAGGTTTACTTATCACGTTAATTGCAGCTCCAGCAGGATGGATATGGTTATTAGTCGGTTTTGGTTTTTTCCGGTTCTTTGACATCCTCAAACCCTGGCCAATCAGGTGGTTAGATGCCAAAGTACATGGTGGCTTTGGCATTATGATTGATGATGTTTTAGCAGGTGTTTTTGCATTTATGTGTTTGCAGGCATGTGCTTATTTTTTCGGATAATACAACTTTAACGTTTTTTGCTCTCTTTTCTAAGTTGTATTGATTGTTTTTGTAATTGTGTTATTTTCTCCGATTGCTCAAAGTATTTAACCATATCCGTGTTTAAACAGCTGATCACTTTACCTATTGGGTTATATTTCATCGCCCAAATTTTTTCTATCGTTGAGTCATAGCCACAATACGCAAAACTCTGCTCGTTCTGCTCATCCTTTGCTTTTAATTCAGCCATTGAATCTCTCACCATAGCTTCACTTAATTGATTTTTGATGACTTGTTGGTATTGATTCATGATCCTTTCGGCATTCATGTTAAGGCTATCATTTAACTTGAAAAAAAGGCTAATAAGCCATTGTTGATAATAGTTAATATCAGATAAAGGGTAGGTATTACTCAGCATTTCAATCATCACAGCTTTTACAAATAGATATTCTGCTGCAAATACTCTTTGAATACTTTCCTCTGACAGTTTACTGCTAAGTTTCCATGCTGCAGGGTAAGTGCCATTAAGAGGTGCTTCTGCAGCAAGTATTTTCACTCCCCAGGCTAGGTTTTTTTGCATTTTACTGCCCGCTAAAGAGAAGGTTGCAAGGTCGCTTGATGAATGAAAAATAGTGTTCCAAAATCGATAATCAGCATCAATAAAGTCATTAATAAAACTAGGGCTGCCAGTGCGTGAACTCAATAATGCATTTAGCTCAGCAAGCATCTGAATATTAGATAAGTGAGTGAAATTAATTTGTGGTCTATCTGCTGAGTTATCTAGACTTTCATGCCACAAAGGCAACGTAATAATCTGTTGATATTGATTAATTAAATCAACATGACTTGTCAGCATAAACTTAATGTCTACTAAGTTACCCGCTATAAAATTATGACAATTTTCAATTAATTCTTTATGGCAGGTTTGTTGATATTGTTGCAGCAATAAGTGCTGCACATCTGACAAAGGAAGGATTAAAGGGGCTTGCTGTGTACCTACTATCTGCTGCGCTAATACAAAAGCGTTCTGACTTTCATTAACCGTTTCAAGTAGAGCCCACTTTTCCAATTGTTGAGTATTCACCGACAAGTAGCGGTCTTCAATATTAATATAAACTAAAACAGCAAAGATAAGAGCCAGCAAAAATATGATTGAAGCTACACTATAGACGGCTATTTTAAGTATTGACTTAAGCATTCTTACCCTTGATTTTATTATACTTTTAATTCAGGCCCTATTTCGTTGATCATTATAGTGAATTTAGGGAAAGCCCATATTAGTGGTATTTAACTCTTTATTGCAACAGTTCTCTGGCATTCGCTAGGGTGTTTTCAGTGATAATATCGCCACCTAATAAACGGGCTAATTCGTTTATGCGCTGCTCTTTATCTAAATTTTGCATTGTCGTTTCAGTTTGCCCACCTTTGTTGAACTTGTTGACAAACATATGTTGATGACCATTACCAGCCACTTGCGGTAAATGGGTAACACAAAAGACTTGTGTTGAATCCCCTAAACTTCTTAACATTCGGCCAACCACTGCTGCAGTAGGTCCTGAAATACCCACATCGACCTCGTCAAATATTAATGTTGGGGTAGAGACTTTTTTAGCGGTAATAACTTGTATACCTAAGCCTATGCGCGATAGCTCGCCCCCAGAGGCCACTTTAGCAATCGGTTGTAATGGCTGTCCTGGATTGGTGCTAACTAAAAACTCCACTTGGTCACAACCCAAACTGTTACTCATTTCAGGGTTAAAGTTTACCGCAATATTAAATTGGCCTTTTGGCATGTTTAATTCATGGATTGAACGAGTGACTAATTTATCTAACTCTTTAGCATAGCGAGCCCGGCTTTGACTGAGCTTTTGGGCATGGGTTAAATAGGCCTCACGGCTGAAAGCTAACGCCTGTTTAATCTCATCTAATTTAGTTTCATCATCAGACAACCCAACCAGCTCAGCTTTTAGCTGTGCATGATGAGTTGATAAGTCTTCAGCACTCACATGATGCTTGCGTGAAAGTTGCATTGCAGTGGTTAAACGCTTCTCTAAATAGGTAAAGTGTTCAGGGTCTAATTCTAAACGGCTAAGATAGTCTTCAATTTCAACTGTGCTTTCTTGTATCTGAATTAATGCTTCATTAAGCATACTGGCTACAGGGGCTAACTTTTCATCCACGCTTTGTAAATTATCTGCTAAATGGATCACTTTATTTAGCAGTGATTCTATGTTGAATTCTTCACCTTCGGTCAGTAGATCTAAACTGGCCTGACAGGTTTCAATCAGTTCAGTACCATTAGCAAGGCGTTTATGTTCTTGTTCTATTTCAACAAATTCACCGTCAGCTAAATTAAATTCATCTAGTTCTTCAACTTGATATTGGAGTAACTGTTTGCGGGATATACGCTCATGTTGCGCATGTTCGAGCATTTTAAGCTCATTTTCGATCTGCTTATTACGTTGATAGCTGGCATGTACAGTGTCAATTAACAGCTTATGGTTGGCGTAGCTGTCTAGTAGGGTAAGTTGATGCTCACTTTTTAGCATTGCGTGGTGAGCATGCTGACCATGAATACCAATGAGTAATTGGCCTATGCTTTTAAGTTGGGCAATAGGTACTGGGTTGCCATTGATATAAGCTCGTGAGCGACCATCACTGTTAATGGTGCGGCGTAAAATGCAGTCATCTTCATTATCTAGGTCATTATCTTCTAACCAGCGCTTAGCTTGCGGCACATCATGCAATGTGAAGCGGGCACTGACTTCGGTTTTATTAGCTCCAGGTCTCACCGTATTGGCATCACTGCGGTTACCTAAACATAAACCAAGCGCATCAATAGCAATAGATTTACCTGCACCTGTCTCACCCGTTATGGTGGTCATACCGGCTTTAAAATCTAATTCTAAAAAACGTACAATAGCAAAATTGTTGATGCTGAGTTGGCAAAGCATAATGAATTCCTGTCAATGAAACTATCAAACCACTGTATTGATAAACAGTATATACTGATTTTTTATACAGTAAAGTAGTAGCCAGAAAATTATCTTTGGTTATTTGTTAGACTATCTGAGTGTGTTAATTAACCATAAGATTTTAATAGAGTTTCTATTATAGGTAAGCTAACAAAGGTCATTAATGTGCCATATAGAATACCTTGTGCGCTGCTATTGGCATTAATTTGGTATCGTTCGGCCAATAAATAGACGCTTGCTGCCGTTGGCAAGGCGGCTAACAGGACTCCCATGGTCAGTAGTTCATGTTCTACGCTAAAGAGTTTCAGTAATCCAAAGGCAATAAAAGGTTGAATTATTAATTTGAGTAAGTTGATTAAACTTATTTCTGCAATCATGCTGGGGCTGAACATTTTTGCAACAGATTGATGCTGAAACGCTTTGGCAAGTACCATTCCGATGGCAAATAGTGCGCAAGGGCTAGAGGTACTACCTATTTGGTGCAGCACCAATGATAGGCTTTCGGGTAAGGTGATATGCAATGCCGATAAGCTTATACCTATCATGCTGCCTAGCACTATCGGATTTTTATATAATGCATTAGCCATAATGACGATAGCATGATCTGCGGACTGTTTGTCGCGGCTGGCAAGTTCGATAGAGACTAGTGCAAAGGCAAACATAAATACCGACAGCAGGCTGGCGATGGCTGCCGCGACTAATGCGATTTTGTTACCAGGAAATAACAGGCTTAGTAATGGAATACCAATGAATGCTGTATTGCCAAAGGTGGCATTTAATGCGCGCATAGCTGCAATAGCTTGCTGCTTAGGTTTGCGCCATAAGGATACGACTATCACGAGTGCGTAGGTGATGATCATCGCCAGGCTAAATCCACCTATAAATCCCCACTGAATAATATCTTCAATGCGCGTTTCAGCGAGCACAATCAATAAAATTGCTGGAAAGGCAATGTAGTAAACAAATTGATTGAGGATTAGATTGGTATCTGCTGGTAGAAATCTTAATTTTTGAACAATACCGCCGAGTAACATAATAATAAACACAGCGATCAGCGGGGTAAGAATACTGGACATCCCTCGCAATTCCTTAACAAAATAATAGTAAGTCTACTTTACTTTGTTTTAATAAGAGGATGCAATTAGGCTAAAGTTAAACACGTGTTTATTTATTCAGTTTTAGGTTTAATGTTACTGAAGAGCTTAAATTTACTGAAGATAGTGCGATAAAAGCCTGAATAATATCAGGCTTTTGAATATTTTTTAGTGATAGTAGGTTAGTACTACAGACTAATGCCAATATTAGATGCACCAGCTTCGATAATATCTTTACGTAAGCCTTTAACTAAGTCTGGATGAATATCTGGATTTGCTTCAATAATATCTAACAGCATATTTTGTAGCCCTTTTTCTTCTAGCATCACAGGATGGGCAAAAACATAATCATCTAATGCTTCATCCATTAAGTTCTCATCACTAAGGGCTTCAATATAGTTAGCCACAGTGCTGGAAGAAAGTTTGCTGATATTGATTATGTCATCTTCAATTTTATCCGCAATAGCACTCATTAAGGTTGAGATTGCTACCACAGCATCCATAGCCGGATAAACACCATAAGCTTCAAAATCGCTTGGGTCAGGGGTGTTTTCTTCTAATTTTTGTAAGTGAACATCTACATTGTATTTGTTTTTCTTGTCGTACTGGCTTTGCCATAGTAAGTCTAGAGCTGTTGATAAGACAGCTGGTTGGCCGAACTCGCATACCTCAGAAAATAGCTGGTAATTAGGTAGCATACGCTGGCATAAAGCGATAGCAAATAATTGTTTTTGAGGTAAAGATAACGCTTTTAAACGTTGAAAAAATCCAGGTTTATGAGTCATGCGTGATGTCCATCGATAACTGTTCTAATACTTGAGTTGCCGCCGATTCTACCTTAGTTAGCTCATCAAGTAACTCAAGTATTTCCGGTTCTAGCTCACTGGTCGAGGTTTTGTGCTTTAAAGCAGATTCTATTTCTTGGCAAAGCTTCTGGGTTGTCGGTACGCCACAATAGCAGCTTGCCCCATGCAGTTTATGGACTGCCTGTAGCATCTGTGCTTGATCCTGCTGTTGCAGTGCCAACTCAATTGTTGCGATTGTGCTGGGAATTGAGTCTACCAGCATCTGAAGCATTTCAAGTGCTAAGTCTGGTTTTTGGCTTGCTTGGCTTAAGCACAACTCCCAATTAAGGGTATGAAGCTCAAAATGGGTAAATTTAGGTTTGGCTACCCAACGATTAATCACTTTTCTTAACGATGATTCATCTATGGGTTTGGGCAAAAAGGCATCCATACCCGCAGCTAAAATATTTTCTCTTTCTTCTGCAATCGCATGGGCTGTGACTGCAATTATTGGCGTGTGGCGGTTCATTGATTCATGACGTATGCGTTTGGTTGCGGTAATGCCATCCATTCCCGGCATCTGAATATCCATAAAGATTAATTCAAAGCTTTTACTCCTCGCCAGTTTAATGGCTTCTTGACCATTTTTAGCTGTGGTGACGTTAACAACTAATTCTTGTAATAAAGTATCAATAAGCTTCAAGTTGGCAATATTATCATCTACAGCTAACACCGATACATTCAAACGTTCGATATTAGTGCCAGGTGCGATAGGCAATAACTGTTGTAATGCTTTAGGGGTCGGCGGGTAAATTAAATGCCTTGCTAATTCCATATCATTGATTGGAACGTTCAGGAGTAAGTCGCTGTTGGGTTTTAAATGCTGATTAATGATGTCTTGGTCTATGCAATCATGCAGTAAAATCAGACATTGAGTATGATTTTTCATGACCTGTAATTGTGAGCTAATGTGCTCAGGACTATCAAAACCATGACAGCTTGTTAAGATATAATCAAAATGGATATTTTTTTGTTCAAGGGTTGTATTGAGATGATCTAATTGTCCCACGCTGGTCAGTTTTAAATGCCACGATTCTAGGCGCCTATTCAAGGTGTCACGTGTCAGCTCTCTTGGTTCAAATAACAGGATAGATTTACCCTGCAGTACATCCATTGGTAATACTTCACCTATGTCAAATTGGCTTGTGCTAAGGGGTAAAATAAACCAGAAATTTGAGCCTTTATCTGGGCTTGAGGTGAATCCGATTTGACCGCCCATTTGGTTAATGAGGCGTTTGGTTATCACTAGACCTAATCCTGTTCCGCCAAAGCGGCGAGATATCGATGAATCTGCTTGGCCAAAAGCTTGGAATAGATATTCCTGCTGGCCTTCATTAATGCCAATACCTGTATCGATGACTTCACATCGCAGCGTCACAGTATCTTCATTATTACCAACAAGGGTAATTTTTAGTATTACACTACCTTGATCAGTAAATTTGATTGCATTGCCGACTAGGTTGGTAATAATTTGATTCACTCGCATTGCATCGCCGCTAACACTTTCCGGTACATTAGAATCAATATCAATAATAAGTTCTAAGCCTTTTTCCCTTGCGCTACCGGCGATAAGACTTAAGGTGTCAGCTAAGGTTTCACGTAATGCAAAAGGCATTTTTTCAAACACCATTTTACCCGCTTCAAGTTTAGAGAAATCAAGGATGTCATTAATGATCCCTAATAAATTACTGGCGCTTCGCTCAATTGTTTTAATGTAATCGAGTTGGCTCGAATGAAGCGGAGTTTTAATTAACTGTCTTGAAAATCCTATTACGCCATTGAGCGGGGTGCGTAGCTCGTGTGACATATTGGCTAAAAACTCAGATTTAATTCGACTGGCTTCTAGTGCACGTTTTTTAGCTAAATCTAGTTCAACGTTTTGAATTTCAATTTGCTCTAAGGTTTCCCGTAAATCTGAAGTTGCTTGATCAATATTTTGTTGCATCTCGTCATGATATTCAGACAAGGAGCCCGCCATGGCATTAATGCCTCGTTTAAGTAAGTCTAATTCACCAATCAAATTACCATCTAAGCGAGTATCAAGTTTTCCTTCGCGAATTTTTGCCACAACCCTGACCATTTCGGTAATGGGATGATTGACGTGTTTAACTAAGCGAAAGGTAAAGAATAGGTTAAACTGAACCCCGATTAACACAATAATAAACGCGGCAATGGCGGCCCTGTGTTGCTCTAATAGAGCATTTTCTTTATTGATTAATATCGCGATATAGCCAATAACTTGTTCTTGCTTACTGTTGTATATAGGTTTTGCCATACTTTGGCTATGAACCGTATTTTGTTGATTAAGGGAGTCAAGCGGATCTTTATTTGATTGCTTATTAATAAAAGTCAGTGGATTAAAATGCGTATTGGAAACAATAGGGCTACGAATGACTAAAATATCTTCCAAGGTATTAAACTCAGTCGCATCTAACTCAGACAATGGCTGCTGGGTGCGCATGACCTCGAAGTCTTTATGATAATGAGAGGTAACAAATAGTTGATTTTGGCTATCGAAAATCGCGATGGAAAGTATTAATGAGGCATTTTTCATTTGTGTTGCTGAAAGCAGTTTCTTTGTTGATTCTCTGTCTTCGGTGACAATACCAAACTCACTGGCTATGGCTAATGGCTCGATAATATTACTGCCTTTTGCCATGAGTGTGTCTTCAAGTTCATAAAAGCGGTTTATGGTGAAGTAACTTCCAAGTAGAATACCCACCACAATGGTAGGAGCCAATGCCAGTACCAGTACCCACGAACGAAGGCTATATTTAGTCATATTTTCGGTACTTTTCATGGTCTTGGTCGAGGTTCCTGCAATAATTTATTGATATTCAGTCTAGACTGCCAGAAAGCGCGCACTCTTGACTAGTGTTTTATTCACTTCTAGAGGCCGAAATGGCACAATTTTTTAAAGCTAAACCGAACAAATCTAAGCAATTATCAGCAAAGCTTAGCCTTGATATTACCCAATTGGATCATTTGGGTGCCGGAATGGCACAATATCAGGGCAAAGTCGTGTTTGTTGCGGGAGCACTTCCTAATGAAAAAGTCACAGTGCAGCTGACAGAGCAAAAGAAAAGTTATGCTAAAGCTAAATTGATAAAAATTGATAAAGCGAGTGCCGCAAGGCGCGAACCTCTTTGCCCCCATTATGTGCAATGTGGTGGCTGTGATTTACAACATTTAGATGTAGATGCCCAGCGTGAGTTTAAACAGCAGGCATTAACTGAGCTAATGACCAAATTGGGTAATAACACCTTAGAGCCGGACATTATTGCACCAGCAATAACAGGCGATGCGTGGCACTATCGACGAAGAGCGCGTTTGGCTGCTGTTTTTGACAAAAAAACCAATCATTTGCAACTAGGTTTTCGTCAATCAGCATCCAGTAACATTGTTTCTATCACCCAATGTAACGTGTTGGCTAAACCCTTATCTGATTTGATCACCCCGTTTGCGGTGAATTTAAACCAATTAAAATCCAAAGCTAGTCTAGGTCACTTAGAATTAAGTATCGCTGAAAATGGCTTGTTTGCGGTGCTGCGCGTCACTAAGGTGTTACCTGCATCCGATATTCGTTGGTTAACTGAGTTTGCTGCAAAGCATCAAATCTGTTTATTGACTCAAGATAATGACAACCAATTAACTCAATTGCATCCCAAAGTCGATGAGGCTAACGCACAAGTGACTTTGCCTTACTACCCTTTAGCTGGAAGTGCAGACACAGAGCAGCCATTGCGCTGTGAGTTTACCCCTGGCAATTTTGTGCAAGTTAATGGTGAAATAAATCATGCCATGGTACAGCAAGCGATTACTTGGTTAGATCCACAAAAAGATGAGCGCATATTAGATTTATTTTGCGGTGTGGGTAACTTTTCTCTTCCTTTGGCGTTAAGCGCATCGAAAGTGATTGGGGTGGAGGGTGTGCCTGAAATGGTACAGCAAGCGAAAGATAATGCGGCATTGAATCAGCTAGATAATCTCTCTTTTCATCATGCAGATTTAAGTGCAGATCTGACCCATGAAAAGTGGTTGGGTAAAATTGACAAGCTATTACTCGACCCTGCTCGAGCTGGCGCGTTTGAAAGCTTGCAATGGCTTAAAAAAATGCGCCCTAAAAAGGTAGTGTATGTTTCGTGTAATCCAGCAAGTTTAGCCCGTGACAGTAAAGTGCTGATTGAACAAGGGTATCAACTGCAACAATTAGGGATGGTCGACATGTTCCCGCAAACTCATCATATTGAAGCTATGGCACTATTTGAATTAAATGTCGAGTAAAGCCAACTTTACTAGGGAGTAGGACAGTTATCTATATTGATATAAAGCTGAGTAACGCTAAATAATGAGTAAACATAGTCATTTACATTTTATTGAATTGATAAATAGCAGCGATACGCTCAATATAGACTTTATAAAATTTGGGACTATTACCAAGGTGAGTTGAATTTTGCGAGGTGTTTGATATTTTTCTAATTTCACATTACGCTTTGTTCATTTTATAGTACGTTTGACAAAAAAGTACATAACATTGTTGCGAATATAAGCACCAATGGGTAAGGATAAAACATGGTTTCAGTTCGCGAAGCGCATTTTAATACAGACGATTTCAATCTTGAAGACTGGGTTGCTCGCTACATCGAAGATGTTAACGACGCACAAACTCTCCTGGACATGCTCAAGAACATGGAAGCGCTGCCTATTAAAGATAAATTGGCACACACACAATTACTTGCTCGCGCGCGTGAAATGATTGAAATTCTAGCGCCACTCAATATGGACTTAGAAACGCTTCAGGCGGCATTATTGTTTGTCCTTTTAGACGCTAACAGCATCAATGAAGAACAAATTGTTGAGTCCTATGGCGCACCTTTAGCTAAATTAGTTGCCAGTGTTGTGACCATGAATGCCATTGGCGCATTAAAAGTGTCTAATGGTCGTAGTGCTGAACCTCAAATAGATAACATTCGTAAAATGTTGTTAGCTATGGTCGAAGATGTGCGCGCTGTGGTGATAAAGCTTGCTGAACGCGTCTGTTTACTGCGAGCGGTAAAAAATGCAGATGAAGAAACCCGCGTATTACTTGCCCGAGAAATTGCCGATATTTACGCTCCATTGGCTAACCGTCTAGGTATTGGCCAGCTAAAATGGGAGCTTGAAGATATTTCGTTCCGCTATCTGCACCCAACGGTCTATAAAGATATCGCTAAGCAACTTGACGGAAAACGAATGGACCGTGAGGTCTATATCGATATTTTTGTTACCCAACTGCAAAAACGTCTAGATGATGACCACATTCGAGCCAAGGTTTATGGCAGGCCCAAACATATCTACAGCATTTGGCGAAAAATGAAGGGTAAAGACCTTAAGTTTGATGAGCTATTTGATGTGCGTGCGGTTCGTATTGTCACCGATCGATTGCAAGATTGCTATGGCGCCTTAGGCGTAGTGCATGATTTATGGCACCACATCCCGCGAGAATTTGATGACTATGTGGCCAACCCAAAACCTAATGGCTACCAATCAATCCACACAGTAGTCGTTGGGCCTGAGGGTAAAACGGTTGAGATTCAAATTCGTACAGAAGCAATGCACCAAGACTCTGAGCTCGGTGTAGCGGCGCATTGGAAATATAAAGAAGGTGCAGGCAATACCAAACAAACTGGCTATGAAGAAAAAATTAATTGGCTGCGTAAAATTCTGCAATGGCAGGAAGATGTAGCTGAAAGCGGCAATTTAGTTGATGAGGTTCGAAGCCAAGTCTTTGAAGACCGCGTTTATGTGTTTACACCAAGTGGTGAAGTGGTAGATCTTCCATTGGGTTCAACAGTTTTAGATTTTGCCTATTATATTCACTCTCAAGTAGGCCACCGATGCATTGGTGCTAAAGTAGATGGCAGAATTGTACCCTTTACTTACCAGGTTGAAACCGGTGAACGCATTGAAATTATTACTTCTAAAATAGCTAACCCTAAACGTGATTGGCTTAACCTTAATTTAGGTTATATCAAATCTTCACGTTCACGTTCGAAAATTCAGCACTGGTTTAAACAGCAAGACCGGGACAAAAATATTGCCGCAGGTAAGGAAATGCTGGAAACCGAGTTGCATCGTGCAGGGTATAAACTAAAAGATGCAAACATTGCCGTTGAACGCTTTAATCTCAATGGCATGGATGACATGCTAGCGGCAATTGGTGGAGGCGATCTACGCCTAAACCAGGTGGTTAACTATATTGACACTAGGCTGCGTAAAGAGCTTAATTCTGAAGAAGAGATTGTTGAGGACATTTTAAAGAAAGCAATTCATCGCCCTAAAAAAGTGGGTAAAGGACAAGTTGAGGTGAATGGGGTCGGCAATTTACTTAGCCATATCGCCCGTTGTTGCCAGCCTGTTCCTGGCGATGAAATTTTTGGTTATATCACCATGGGCCGCGGTATTTCTGTTCACCGCAGTGATTGCGAACAAGTGAAAGAATTAATGCGTGTTCACCCTGAGCGCAGTGTTGATGTGGTTTGGGGCGAGAACTACTCAGGCGGTTATCGTATCCGGGTTAAAGTGGTTGCCCATGATCGCAGTGGATTGTTACGGGATTTAACAGCAGTGCTCGCCGCTGAAAAATCTAACGTAATGGCGATGAGTTCAACCTCTGATGTGAAAACGCAAACCGCAACAGTTGAGCTGGAGTTAGAGCTTTATAATGTTGATGACTTGTCGCGGGTGCAGTCTAAACTGTCTCAAGTCGAGGGTGTGATAGAATCAAGACGCTTATAAGCTAGTCTTTTGCTATCTCCTGAGTATTAACATTGACTGATAGAAACAACGGATTTTGAATCCGTTGTTTGTTTCAAGCGTAGATCGCTTTGGTTGTAAGTAGACTTTCTATTTGATAAAAACGTGATTGCCTTAATAGAGTCGATGAAAATTTTTATAAGTGAGTGAAACCAGAATGGATGTAACACCTCAAGTGGATATTCAACCCTTACTTAATATAATGAAAAAACTGCGCGATCCTAAAACGGGTTGCCCTTGGGACTTAGCGCAAGACTTTCACACTATAGTGCCGTTTACCTTAGAAGAAGCCTATGAAGTTGCAGATGCCATTGAGCGAACCGCATGGGATGAATTACCCGATGAGTTGGGCGATTTATTGTTTCAGGTGGTGTTTTATTGCCAACTAGCAACTGAACAAGGTAGGTTTGACTTTGCGACCGTAATCGACCGAATCTGCACTAAACTCGTTCGCAGACATCCACATATTTTCAGTAATAAAGACACCTCAGCAGTGCAAACAGCGACTCAAGTGAAACACAGCTGGGAAGCGATTAAAGCGCAAGAGCGCGCCGATAAACAGCAATTGTCGTTATTAGATGATATTCCCCATGCTTTTCCTGCATTAAAACGAGCAGCAAAAATTCAACAAAGGGTGGCTAAAGTCGGTTTTGACTGGCCCGAACTTCCCCCTGTGGTGGCAAAGATATACGAAGAAATAGATGAAGTGTTAGTTGAAGCTAAATTACTTGATACCGATCCTGAGCGCTATCAGCCCAGAGTGCTGGATGAGGTCGGTGATTTATTATTTGCGGTAGTCAATTTAGCACGTCATTTAAATGTTGATCCTGAACAAGCGCTAAGACAAGCCAATAGCAAATTTGAGCGTCGTTTTCGGGGAGTTGAAGATTGTGTACTACAAAGCGGGAAAAAATTTGATGCCCATAGCCTTGAGCAGCTAGATTTGTACTGGAATCAAGTAAAGCAGCAAGAAAAGCGTTAATTCTTTATTTTTCACTCAGGCGAATCAACAGCCTGAGTGTTTATCGTCTAAATGATCACTGTTTTGATTTGTCGAATCGTCCTTGCTTTGGTACAATACCTCCCCGTCCTAGTGCTTTCTTACAAGCACGTATTTTTTCCAACACATTTTCTCAGGTTCAGCATGACTACAAGGTATATCTTCGTTACTGGTGGCGTTGTTTCATCACTAGGTAAAGGCATTGCAGCAGCATCATTAGCGGCAATTTTAGAGGCCCGCGGCCTCAGTGTAACCATTATGAAACTGGACCCATACATCAACGTTGATCCGGGTACAATGAGCCCGACTCAGCACGGTGAAGTGTTCGTGACTGAAGATGGTGCGGAAACTGACTTAGACTTAGGTCATTATGAACGCTTCATTCGTACAAAAATGAATCGTCGTAATAACTTCACCACTGGCAGTATTTACGAAGAAGTACTTCGCAAAGAGCGCCGCGGTGATTATTTAGGGGCAACCATTCAGGTTATTCCTCATATTACTAATGCGATTAAAGAAAAAGTGATTGCTGGTGGCGAAGGTCATGATGTTGCGATTGTTGAAATTGGCGGCACAGTAGGTGATATCGAATCATTACCGTTTCTTGAGTCTATCCGTCAATTAGGTGCAGAACTTGGACGTGAGCGTACCTTATTTATCCATTTAACCTTAGTGCCATTCTTAGGCGCTGCAGGTGAAATTAAAACTAAGCCAACTCAGCATTCTGTTAAAGAATTACGCTCAATTGGTATTGCCCCTGACGTACTTATTTGTCGTGGCGATCGTGCTGTTCCTGCCAACGAAAAAGCGAAAATTTCGTTATTCTGTAATGTGGAAGAACGTGCGGTTATTTCATTAAAAGACGTTGATAGTATTTACAAAATTCCAGCACTGTTACGTTCACAAGGCTTAGATGATATTGTGATAAAACGTTTCAATATTGAATGTGCTGATGCTGATTTATCTGAGTGGGAAAACGTTATTTACCAAGAAGCTAATCCAAATGGTGAAGTAACTATTGGTATGGTTGGTAAGTACACTGAATTACCTGATGCTTATAAGTCTGTTAATGAAGCACTTAAGCATGCCGGTCTTAAAACGCGTGTTTGTGTCAATATTAAGTATATTGATTCACAAACCGTTGAAGCTAAAGGCACTGAAGTACTACAAGGCTTAGATGGCATTCTTGTTCCTGGTGGATTTGGTGAACGTGGTATTGAAGGTAAAATTTTAGCGGCGCAGTATGCACGTGAAAATAATCTACCTTATTTTGGTATTTGTTTAGGCATGCAAGTTGCGTTAATTGAATTTGCCCGCAATGTGGCTAATCTTGCTGATGCACATTCGACTGAGTTCAACAAGAATACACCTTATCCTGTTGTTGGTTTAATTACCGAATGGATCAATGAAGACGGTGATGTAGAGCAACGTCATGAAGAATCTGATTTAGGCGGCACCATGCGTTTAGGTGCACAACTTTGTCATTTACTTGAAGGATCGAAAGCTGCCGAAGCCTACAAAGGTGTTTCTTGTGTAGAACGTCATCGTCATCGTTATGAAGTGAATAACAATTACGTTGAGCGTTTAGAGAAAGCAGGTTTAGTATTTAGTGGACTGTCTTCTGACCGTAAGTTAGTTGAAATGATTGAATTACCAGATCATCCTTGGTTTGTTGCTGGTCAATTCCATCCTGAATTTACCTCAACACCTCGTGATGGGCATCCATTATTCGAAGGCTTTATTGCTGCTTCCTTTGCTTATCAGAAAAAAGATTTAAACTAATATCTATAAGCCGCTGACATAACATCAGCGGCTTTTTTTATACTATTTATTTGCACACAATATGCGCTAGATCGACTTGTGACAAAATTGATAGTTGCCGCTGAACCGAATTAGATTTATCCTAGTGTTCACGGATTTAAATTACCAAATTGAAAGTTAATACCAATAATAAGTTGTTAATTGAAGCTTAACCGGGTTTTTATTGGTGTTAATTTTTTATTTTATTTAAAACTTTCAGTATTACTGACATTATTTACGAGGGTATTATGGCTAACATTATTAACGTCATCGGTCGCGAAATCATGGATTCACGCGGTAATCCAACTGTTGAAGCCGAAGTGCATTTAGAAGGCGGTTTTATTGGTATGGCCGCTGCGCCATCTGGTGCCTCTACGGGTAGCCGTGAAGCATTAGAACTGCGTGACGGTGACAAATCTCGTTACTTAGGCAAAGGTGTATTAAAAGCAGTTGCTGCTGTTAATGGTCCAATTGCACAAGCACTTAAAGGCAAAGATGCATTGGCTCAAGCTCAGCTTGACCAAATTATGATTGACTTAGATGGTACTGAAAATAAAGCAAAATTTGGCGCAAACGCTATTTTAGCTGTTTCTTTAGCAGTCGCAAAAGCGGCTGCAGCCGCTAAAGGTGTTCCTTTATATGCTCACATTGCTGATTTAAACGGTACTCCTGGTGTTTATTCTATGCCACTGCCTATGATGAACATCATCAATGGTGGCGAACATGCTGATAACAGCGTTGATATCCAAGAGTTTATGATCCAGCCTGTTGGCGCTGCGACCTTCCGTGAAGGTTTACGTATGGGCGCAGAAGTATTCCACAGCCTAGCTAAAGTATTAAAAGCGGCTGGTCATTCAACTGCGGTAGGTGATGAAGGTGGTTTTGCACCAAACCTTGAGTCAAATGAAGCCGCCCTTGTTGCAATCAAAGAAGCAGTTGCCAACGCAGGTTATGAGTTAGGTAAAGATATCACTTTAGCGATGGATTGTGCGGCATCTGAATTCTACGACAAAGAAGCTAATATTTACGATCTTAAAGGTGAAGGTAAGAAATTTACTTCTGAAGAATTTAACTTCTTCTTACAAGGCCTTACTGAACGTTACCCAATCGTATCTATTGAAGATGGTTTAGACGAGTCTGACTGGGAAGGCTTTGCTCACCAAACTAAATTAATGGGCGATAAAATCCAATTAGTGGGTGACGATTTATTCGTCACCAATACTAAGATCCTTAAGCGCGGTATCGACAATGGTATTGCTAACTCAATCTTGATCAAGTTTAACCAAATTGGTTCTTTGACTGAGACGTTAGCTGCAATCAAAATGGCTAAAGATGCTGGTTTTACTGTTGTTATCTCTCACCGCAGTGGCGAGACAGAAGATTCAACAATTGCCGATCTTGCTGTGGGCACAGCCGCTGGACAAATCAAAACAGGTTCACTAAGCCGTAGTGATCGTGTTGCCAAATATAACCAATTACTGCGCATCGAAGAAGCGCTAGGTTCAAAAGCACCTTATAACGGTCTTAAAGAAGTTAAAGGCCAAGGTTAATATTTTGCTTTGTTGATTAAAAAGGCCACCACTCGGTGGCCTTTTTTGTTGTATCATAAGCTTATTCATCATTTCGGATAATTTGCTTAGCTACCATGAAGAAACTTTTATTCGCACTAACGGCTTTGTTAGCGCTACTCCAATTAAGATTATGGATGGGCGAGAATAACTTATCTGAATATTTTCTGCTTCAAACACAAATTCAAGCACAACAAGATAGCAACGCCAAGTTGATTGCTCGAAATCAAATTCTTAAAGCGGAAATTATCGATCTTAAAAGTGGCACTGAAGCGATTGAAGAACGCGCTCGTAACGAATTAGGCCTTGTAAAAGAAGGTGAAACTTTTTATCGCGTAGTTGCTGCTGAATTACGCGATCGAAATAGTTTGGGTCAATAATTTCATGACAACTCCTATTACTCATATTGTAGCAATTGTACCTGCTGCTGGTATCGGCAGCCGCATGGGGGCAGATATTCCTAAGCAATATTTAACCTTAGGTGATCAAACCATTTTGGCGCACACTTTAACGCGCTTATTATCTCATCCAGCCATTGATAAAGTGATTGTCGCTTTACATCCTCAAGACACTTTTTTCGCAAGTTTACCTCAAGCATTAGATCCTAAGTTGGTGCAAGTGCTTGGCGGCGGAGAGCGTGCTGATTCGGTATTAGCCGCACTTGAGGAAGCGGATGTTGATGCATGGGCATTAGTCCACGATGCTGCAAGGCCGTGTATCACTCACAAAGATATTGATAAGCTAATTAATGCCATAGATGAGTTCCCGCAAGGGGCAATTTTAGCCGCGCCGGTAAGAGATACGATGAAGCGCTCAAATGCTGATGGTACTATTCAACACACTGTCGACAGGGTTCAATTATGGCATGCATTAACACCGCAGTTGTTTCCAGTATTAACCTTAAAACAAAACCTTAAGCACGCATTGCAGGCTAAAGCCACAATTACAGATGAAGCAAGTGCCATGGAATGGGCTGGTATTTGGCCGGGTTTAGTACCGGGACGATTTGATAATATCAAAATTACTCATCCCGATGATTTACAGCTGGCTCAACTTTTTCTGCAGCAGCAATCAATATCAGAATAGACAGGATAACAAAATGAAAATGCGTATTGGTCATGGTTTTGATGTGCATAAATTTGGTGCAGATAAGCCACTTATTCTTGGTGGTGTGATTGTGCCATATGAAACAGGTCTTATTGCACATTCAGATGGCGATGTAATTTTACATGCTGTCAGTGATGCTATTTTAGGGGCGATGGCATTGGGTGATATAGGCAAACACTTTCCCGATACCGATGCCGAGTATGCAGGTGCCGATAGCCGTGTATTGCTTCGTCATTGTTATGAGTTAGCGTTGAAAAAGGGTTACAAAATCGGTAACTTGGACGTGACTGTGATTGCACAGGCCCCGAAAATGGCGCCTCATGTCGAAGCTATTCGACAGTGTTTAGCACTCGATTTACAAACACCCATCGACGATATTAACGTCAAAGCAACTACCACAGAAAAGTTAGGTTTTACTGGACGTAAAGAAGGCATAGCTGTTGAATCTGTTGTATTAATGATACAGAAATAGGAATAATAAAAATGATAACTGAGCTGTATTATTTATATGGAATACCAACCAGTACCGCTGACTTACGTACTCATAATAGTGATTTCATCGTAGAGGAGATTCTCCCTTTTTCACCTACTGGTGAGGGTGAGCACCATATGCTGCATATTCGCAAAGATGGCCTCAATACTGGGCATGTGGCTGAAGTGCTGGCGAAATTTGCTAAAGTTCATCCAAAAGAAGTTACTTATGCGGGTCAAAAAGACAAAAATGCCCAAACTGAACAGTGGTTTGGTATTCGTATTCCTGGAAAAGAAACACCCGATTGGCAACAGCTTAACAGTGATCAACTGACTATTTTATCCAGTGCGCGTCACGGTAAAAAACTGCGTATTGGTGCCCTACTGGGTAATCGTTTTACCCTAACGCTGCGTAATGTGACTAACATCGACGCCCTGCAACAAAGGTTTAATCAAATTGCAGCCCTTGGAGTGCCTAATTATTTTGGCGAGCAACGCTTTGGTCATAATGGTAAAAATTTAGATCAAGGTAGGCAAATGCTGTCGGGTGCGCGTAAAGTGCACGATAGATCGAAGAAAAGCATGTACTTATCTGCGGTGCGATCATACATATTTAATCAGGTTGCCTCTTACCGTCTTCAGCATCATCTGCTCAAGCCTTTAGCTGGAGATTGCGTCATGTTAGCGGGCAGCAAGAGTTATTTTGTCGCCGAGCAGTGGGATGAATTACTACTGAAACGTTTAGAGGAAGAGGATATTGGTTTTTCAGTCCCATTATGGGGCCGAGGGCAGCCGCTTGCTTTAACTGACGCCGCCGTTATGGAAGCTGAAGCGATAGAAGCTTTCGCGGATGATTTACACGGGCTTGAAAACGCTGGCCTGAGCCAAGAGCGGCGCTTGTTATTATTAAAGCCGCAGGCAATGAAATTACGGGTTGATGGTGATGTTTGCACTATTGAGTTTATGTTACCTGCCGGAAGCTATGCTACATCGGTATTACGTGAGTTAGTCGACTACCAAGATATCAAAGATGAACAGTGGAAAAACATGGTTGCAGATCAGCAAGCGCAAGCCATCTCGTATGCTTAATGACTAAATGGATGAATCAACTCAAATGATCAATATTCTTGTCAGTAACGACGATGGTGTTAATGCACCTGGAATAATTGCATTAAGTGATGCGCTTAACGCGTTCGCAAAGGTGTTAACTGTGGCTCCCGACAGAAATTGTTCCGGTGCAAGTAATTCGTTAACCTTAACTAACCCATTAAGAATAAATGAGTTAGTTAATGGGTATGTTTCAGTTAATGGTACACCAACTGATTGTGTCCATTTAGCCATTAGGCAATTATGCAAAGTTGAACCTGATATTGTCGTATCGGGCATTAATGCCGGTGCGAATATGGGAGATGATACTTTATATTCAGGCACCGTTGCAGCGGCGATGGAAGGCCGTTTTTTAGGACTACCCGCAATTGCCATTTCATTAGTAGGTAAAAATTTGCAGCATTATCAAAGCGCTGCTGATTATGCTGCCAGAATAGTTAAAAATTTACTCACGCATCCTATTGAATCTAATCAAATTTTAAATGTAAATGTACCTGATTTACCGCTTGAGCAAATTAAGGGCATTAAAGTCACCCGTCTTGGCGCCCGCCATAAAGCCGAAGGAATGGTTAAAACCCAAGACCCTGCAGGCAAGGATATATATTGGCTTGGCCCAGTCGGCGCTGAGCAAGATTCTGGTGAGGGAACCGATTTTGGTGCTGTTGCCGATGGATACGTTTCGATCACACCATTGACTGTTGATTTAACGGCTTATAATCAATTAACAAAGTTAGCTGACTGGGTAACGAAAATATGACAGGAGTTTCATCTGCGCGAGCAGTAAATTTAGCTAAAAAACTGGCTGATTCGGGGATTAAGTCACCAGCAATACTTGATGCTGTAGCCAATACACCACGAGAATTATTTCTTGATAACGCACTTGCGCATAAAGCTTATGAGAATACCGCTTTACCTATCGGGCAAGGCCAAACAATATCACAGCCTTATATTGTCGCAAGAATGACCGAGCTATTATTGCAGACCAAACCACAACGAGTGTTAGAGATCGGCACAGGCTCAGGTTATCAAGCCGCGGTGTTAGCGCAGTTAGTGCCAGAGCTTTGTACCATAGAACGTATTAAGTCTTTGCAAATTCAAGCAAGGCAAAGATTAAAAAAGTTAGATCTTCATAACGTTTCTTTTAAGTATGGTGATGGTTGGAAAGGATGGAGTAATCGCGGTCCATTTAATGGCATTATGGTGACTGCCGCCGCCGCGAGTGTGCCGCAAGCGTTATTAGAGCAACTTGCAGAAGGAGGAGTATTAATTATTCCTGTTGGTGACGATACCCAACAATTGCTGAAAATAACCCGCCTTGGGGATGAATTTACATCTCAAGTGATTGAAGCGGTCAAATTTGTGCCATTAGTTAATGGCGATCTAGCATAAGTTTATCTTTGTGCTATTCAGCTTAAAGGATTGTATTTGATGTGTTCGCTTTTGCTTCGACTTTTCGTATTATCGATAATTGTATCTGGATGTAGCTTTCAGGCGAGTCAGCCTGCGCCAGTTGAAAATATTTCATCTAATACTTATAACCCCAAATATGATCGCGGTTCATTGGGCAATTCTGCCTATATAGTTAAAAAAGGTGACACTCTTTACTCTATCTCTTGGGGTGCGGGGCGTAATTTCACCGAAGTCGCAAGACTGAACAATCTTAAGATGCCTTATACTATTTACCCAGGCCAGAAGATTGAATTAACGAATTTGTCAGTAAATAGTATGGCAAAAAATAATAACTATAATACATCAGTTGTAACATCTCAGGCTGCAACATTACCTTACTCAGGTCCGAATTTGAGTAAAGATTCTAATTTTGATCGACAGCAAACCCGCATAGAACCTGGTCAAACAGTAAATGTGACAACAGTGAAAAAAGATCTTGATCACAAAGCTAAGCCTGCGTATTCTGTAACAACTACCCAACATAAAATTAACCAAACTGAAAGTTCACTGATAGCAGATTTACCCAGTAAGGTGCAGAAGTGGTACTGGCCCGTAAAAGGAAAAATAGTAGGTTATTTCTCTTCTAGCGAGCAAGGCAATCAAGGAATAAAGATTGCAGGAAACCGTGGCGATATTATACAAGCTGCGGCAGATGGGAGAGTCGTTTACGCAGGAGATGCGTTACGTGGATACGGAAACTTAGTGATTATCAAACATAACGATGAATATCTAAGTGCCTATGCACACGCCGACAGGATTCTGGTTAAAGAAAAGCAATATGTTAGCGCAGGCCAAACAGTTGCAAAAATGGGCAGTACCGGGGCAAACCAAGTGATGCTACATTTTGAAATTCGCCATCATGGTAAGTCAGTAAACCCATTACGATATCTACCTAAGCAATAATTGTTTAGTCACATAAATAACGGAGGATGATCAAGTGTAGATTTTAAACATCACAATTAAGGTTTGGGAGAGCAATTATGAGCCAGAAAAAAAGTACTGCCATAGCAGAACAATCTGTTGATCAAGCTAAAGAACCACAAGACGTTGTAACTACTGATACGTTAGTTCAACAATTAGACATTGAAGAAAAAGTCCAAGATGACTTACACAAAAATTTAGATGCCACTCAATTATATTTAGGTGAAATTGGTTTTTCGCCACTGCTTACCGCAGAGGAAGAAGTATTCTTTTCACGTAAAGCCCTCAAGGGTTGCGCAAAATCTCGTAACCGAATGATCGAAAGTAATCTTCGTCTCGTCGTTAAAATCGCCCGAAGATATAATAATCGCGGTTTAGCCTTACTTGACCTGATTGAAGAAGGTAACCTAGGACTGATCCGAGCGGTTGAAAAATTTGATCCTGAACGTGGTTTCCGTTTTTCAACTTATGCGACTTGGTGGATCCGTCAGACCATCGAGCGTGCCATCATGAATCAAACGCGCACTATTCGCTTACCTATTCATGTTGTAAAAGAATTAAATGTTTACCTTCGTACCGCTAGACAACTTGCGCAAAAATTAGATCATGAGCCAACCGCTGAAGAAATCGCTGAAAAATTAGATGTCTCTACCGGTGATGTAAGCAGAATGCTTAAGCTCAATGAGCGTATCACCTCAGTAGATATGCCCATTGGTGGTGACAATGATAGTGCCTTACTCGATGTGATTGCCGATGATGACTCCGTAGGGCCTGATCACCGCGTTCAAGATGAAGATTTATCTAATTCTATAGTGGGTTGGTTAAACGAATTAAATACCAAACAGCGTGAAGTACTTGCCCGTCGATTTGGTTTATTAGGCTACGAGCCATCAACGCTTGAAAATGTCGGTGCTGAAATTGGCTTAACCCGGGAAAGAGTGCGCCAAATTCAAGTTGAAGCATTAAAACGTCTTAAGGATATATTAGGTCAGCAAGGCCTGTCAGTTGAAGCGCTTTTTCAAGATTAATTTGTTTGCAGAGAGTGATAATATCTCAAAACGCCATATGATATTTCATATGGCGTTTTAGTTTTATATAGACTTAGCTAATTGCTTTAATTGATATAAATAATCTAGCGCTTGTTTGGGGGTTAACTCGTCTGGATTAATAAATGCTAACTTCTCAGCCAGAGGGGAGTAATCAATTTGTGGCATACCTAAGCTCATTTGTGCCGATGTATTAAGATTAATATCCGTTTTATCATCGCGACTTTCTAATTGATGCAGTTTATGTTTAGCAGCACTGATCACCTGCTGAGGAATACCTGCTAAAGCTGCAACCTGCAGACCGTAACTTTTACTCGCTGCACCATCTTGTACAGCATGCATAAAGGCGATCGTATCTTGATGTTCAATGGCATCCAAATGGACATTAACCACGCCATCGATTAATTCTGGCAATTGTGTTAGCTCAAAATAATGAGTTGCAAATAAGGTCAGAGCCCCCACTTTTTGGGCAAGATATTCAGCAGCTGACCAGGCTAGAGATAAACCATCATAAGTCGATGTCCCCCGACCAATTTCATCCATTAATACTAAACTTTGCTTGCTGGCATTATGAAGAATATTAGCCGTTTCGGTCATTTCAACCATAAAAGTTGACCGCCCTGATGCAAGATCATCAGAGGCACCGATACGAGTGAAAATACGATCCACATGACCGATTTGTGCACTTTGTGCAGGCACAAAACAACCGATATGAGCCATCAAGGTGATTAGCGCGACTTGACGCATATAGGTTGATTTACCGCCCATGTTAGGTCCGGTCACAATCAGCATTTTTCGCGCAGGTGATAGATTTACAGGGTTGGCAATAAAGGGTTTTTGACTGACCTTTTCGACCACAGGATGGCGTCCTGCTTTAATAGTAATTCCAATATCATTGGTCATTGTAGGGCAATGATAGGATAAGGTTTCAGCTCGTTCTGCAAAGTTACTGATTACATCAAGTTCGGCAGCCGCGTTGGCAAATTGTTGTAGCTCATGAAGTTTAGGTAGCAGTAGGTCAAACAGCTCTTCCCAAAGACGTTTTTCTAATGCGAGCGCTTTGCCTTGGCTTGAAAGTACTTTTTCTTCGTGTTCTTTAAGCTCGGGGGTGATGTAACGCTCTGTACCTTTTAATGTTTGTCGGCGTTGATAATGAATAGGAACACGATCTGCTTGTAGTCGACTCACTTCAATGTAATAGCCATGAACGCGGTTATAACCAACCTTCAAAGTATTTATACCAGTTTGCTGTTTCTCGCGTGCTTCCATTTCAGCCAGGTAATCAGTGGCTCCTTCACTTAATCTACGCCATTCGTCTAACTCAGTGTTATAACCATCTTTGATTACGCCGCCATCCCGGATTAATACCGGTGGGTTATCAATAATTGCCCGTGTCAGTAAATCATGTTCATTTGGAAACTCACCTAATAGAGTAGCCAAATTAGTCATCTGTGGCTGTTGGCAGATTTGCAGTGTTTGTTTAATTTCTGGCAATAAGCCTAATGCTTGTTTAAGTCGAGCAAAGTCACGTGGGCGGGCACTTCTTAATGCCAAACGTGCCATTATTCGTTCTATATCGCCAAGCGATTTCAGTTGTTCATGTAAAACAGGGTACAAATCCTGTTCGATTAATTCTTGCACCGCATTATGGCGTTGGGTTATCAGTTTACGATCGCGCAGTGGTTGGTGGATCCAACGTTGTAGCATGCGACTCCCCATGGGGGTTGCCGTATTATCTAATACCCATGAAAGCGTGTTTTCACGTCCGCCTGAAAGATTCTGGGTTAGTTCTAGGTTTCGTCTGGTGGCAGCATCTAAAATAATCGAGTCAGCTTGATTAAAACGTACAATTGAATTGATATGTGGCAATGCTGTTTTTTGAGTGTCTTTAACATATTGCATTAAACAGCCGGCCGCTTGTAGTGCTAAACGAGCATCGTTGATGCCAAAGCCATGCAAGTCTTTCGTGCCAAATTGAGTTAATAATAAATTGACACAGGTGTCGTAATCAAACTCCCATTCAGGCCTACGGCGAATTCCTTTTAAGTGATTGATTAGTATCATGTCAGTGAAGTCTTCACTATAAAGTAATTCCGCTGGTCGTGTACGTTGGATCTCTGCTTCTAGTGCTTCTCTTGAATCTAATTCTGAAATAACAAAACGGCCAGAAGAGATATCTAATGTGGCAAAGCCGTAACCGACTTTACCCTGGTAAAGCGCGGCTAATAAATTATCCTGACGCTCTTGTAATAAGGCTTCATCTGTCAATGTTCCCGGGGTGACGATACGGACAACTTGGCGATCAACTGGGCCTTTTGAAGTCGCGGGATCGCCAATTTGCTCACAAATAGCGACCGATTGACCTATTTGTACTAACTTAGCCAAATAGCCCTCTACCGCATGGTAAGGCAGGCCAGCCATTGGGATCGGGTCACCACCGCTTTTACCCCGTGCAGTTAAAGAAATACCAAGCATTTCAGAGGCTTTTTTAGCATCATCATAAAATAGTTCATAGAAATCCCCCATTCTATAGAACAACAACATGTCAGGATGAGCGGCTTTCATGGTCAAATATTGACGCATCATCGGAGTATGTTTTTCTAAATCTAAGCTAACAATTTCAGTCATGGGCAGTGTAATACTCTTTTTGTTCATCTGTGGTAATTCATTAAGCATTCGGGGAATTAGCATGGGATTTTTATTGCGGCTAATCTTAACAAAATTTGCCCCTGTTGGAGAAATACAAATTCATTATATTGACGTGAAATTACTAAATTTATGATTTTATTAAGAAATAAAAAAAAGTAACCTCAGGGCTTGATACTGTATGACTATACAGTATACTGAACAACATATTGAGATGAGTGACGATATTAACGACACTTACAAACTAAATTATACACAGCAATTTTACCATTAATTGTGAACAAAGTTATTGCCTGGAAGGGGTTTGAAAATGAAGGTTGATCCAAATAAAGAGAAAGCACTTGCCGCAGTGTTAAGCCAAATTGAAAAGCAATTCGGTAAAGGCTCTATCATGAAGTTGGGCGAAGACCGCACCATGGATGTAGAAACTATTTCTACCGGCTCACTTTCATTGGACATCGCGTTGGGCGCAGGTGGACTACCAATGGGGCGTATTGTTGAAATATACGGCCCAGAATCATCAGGTAAAACAACACTGACCCTAGAAGTTATTGCCGCAGCACAACGTGAAGGTAAAACATGTGCCTTTATTGATGCTGAGCATGCACTTGATCCTATTTATGCAAAAAAACTAGGCGTAGATATTGATAACTTATTATGTTCACAGCCAGATACAGGTGAACAAGCATTAGAAATATGTGATGCTTTAACTCGCTCAGGTGCGGTAGATGTTATTGTTGTCGATTCTGTTGCTGCGTTAACACCAAAAGCTGAAATTGAAGGTGAAATTGGTGATTCGCATATGGGCTTAGCGGCTCGTATGATGAGCCAAGCTATGCGTAAGCTGGCTGGTAACCTTAAGCAGTCAAATACTTTACTTATTTTTATTAACCAAATTCGTATGAAAATTGGGGTAATGTTTGGTAGCCCTGAAACGACAACCGGTGGTAATGCACTTAAGTTTTATGCTTCAGTTCGTTTAGATATTCGCCGCACTGGCGCGATTAAAGATGGTGATGAAGTCGTCGGTAACGAAACCCGTGTTAAAGTGGTTAAAAACAAAATTGCAGCACCATTTAAGCAAGCTGAATTCCAAATCCTTTACGGTCAAGGTATTAACCGTACTGGTGAACTCGTGGACTTAGGTGTTGCACATAAGCTTGTTGATAAAGCGGGTGCTTGGTACAGTTATAAAGGCGAAAAAATTGGTCAAGGCCGTGCTAATGCCGGTAAATTCTTAACCGAAAATCCAGCGATTGCACAAGAGATTGATAAGACATTACGTGAAATGTTGCTTGGTTCTGGAACAGGTACCGCAGCAGCATCATCTACAGATGAAAATATTGATTTAGAAACTGGTGAAGTTTTTTAAGCTAGCTTTGTTTTAGCTGCTAATTAATTTATTTAAGTCGTGGTGC
This sequence comes from Shewanella sp. HL-SH8, assembly GCF_051165765.1. Lineage (NCBI taxonomy): Bacteria > Pseudomonadati > Pseudomonadota > Gammaproteobacteria > Alteromonadales > Shewanellaceae > Shewanella > Shewanella sp. HL-SH8. Next base: position 1,608,115 of record NZ_CP195039.1, read on the forward strand.
GTATTTTACGTATCGCGACTTTTTTATGCTTCAGTTAAAAACACTCTGTTGTTATCCTTGCTATACCGACTAGTTCCACCTGTTATCAACTCAATTAATTGAATATATTAAATTTTAGTAGCTTAAAATGTTAACCGCAGAACAATAACAAACCAAATAACATTGTCTCCAGTTCATCCTATACAAGATTATTCTTTATCAAAACTGTCCACTACAATCGCGCCCATCGATGCAGGCATAGTAATAACTATTATCCGTTTTAGCGATGTTAATGGATCTACCCAAAAGGGTAATTTGTCTAAACAAAATAGCACTAATGCAACCACTAATGCTGTCATTAGGTAAGCGATGACAATACGGAAAATAAACACTAATTTTCTTGAGCTAATATTATTTTGAAAGACACTTTGATAGGTATATAGCCCTAGAAAAATAACCGATAATAAAAAAAGCATTAATAAATTGAAAAAAGGGAGTGTTTCACCTAATCGCCACGCTTCCTCTGAAAACGAAATCGGTACCGCAAGCGCAAATGCGCCGACAAAAATTTGGCTGGCATCTTCGCCATTAAAGCTAAACTTCATTACTTTTCCTTTTAAAACATTCTGGTTTGCATAACAAACCCTAAGTTAAAGCCTAGATGTAATACTAGCTGTAATATATGAAGGACTGTTTAACTACAAATTACCTTAAAGCGAGTGTTTACGCACCTATATTCAGATTGATAGCTAATTGAGAAGATTGTTAATCTTATGCCACAGCACTCATATTTTGCGATAAGCTAATCGAATATTGTTCAGATGATAATCGCCTTACTCATCTCGCATTTTTGCGTAAATTCAGTATATAATGCCCTCATTTACTGGCTTGTATAGCAAGCTAGACACTTTTGTATTCTCTATATCAGGACGCATCCATGTTTCAGACCACTGCAGAGTTAAGAAGTGCTTTTTTAAAGTACTTTGAAGATAACGGACATCAAGTTTTAGACAGTAGTTCGCTAGTTCCAACTAACGACCCAACACTGCTATTTACCAATGCCGGCATGAACCAATTTAAAGATGTGTTCTTGGGGATGGATAAACGCAGCTACACTCGTGCGACGACATCACAGCGCTGTGTTCGAGCCGGTGGTAAGCATAATGATTTAGATAACGTGGGTTATACCGCACGTCACCATACTTTTTTTGAAATGCTAGGTAATTTTAGTTTTGGTGATTACTTCAAAGAAGAAGCGATCCGTTTTGCGTGGACCTTTTTAACTGAAACATTGAAACTACCAAAAGATCGTTTATGCGTGACCATTTATGAAACCGATGATGAAGCGTTTGAACTGTGGAACAACAAAATTGGCGTAGCTGCTGAGAATATTATCCGCATCGGCGATAACAAAGGTGGGGCTTATGCGTCGGATAATTTCTGGCAAATGGGTGATACCGGTCCTTGTGGTCCATGTTCTGAAATTTTCTATGACCATGGCGATCATATTTGGGGCGGACGTCCTGGTTCACCTGAAGAAGATGGCGATCGTTTTATCGAGATTTGGAACATCGTATTTATGCAATATAACCGTCAAGCAGACGGTGAGATGTTACCTTTGCCTAAGCCGTCGGTAGATACCGGCATGGGAATTGAGCGTATTGCAGCTATCATGCAGGGAGTACATTCAAATTATGAAATTGATATCTTTAAGCAACTTATTGCTAAAACAGCTGAAATAATTAACGTTACTGATTTAGAAAATAAATCATTACGCGTAATAGCTGATCATATTCGTTCTTGCTCTTTCCTGATTGCGGATGGTGTTTTACCTTCTAATGAAGGCCGTGGTTATGTACTGCGTCGTATTATTCGCCGCGCAGTACGTCATGGTAATAAGCTTGGCGCTACGGATGCGTTTTTCTATAAGCTTGTGCCTACCTTAATCAACGTTATGGGTGATGCAGCTAAAGGCTTAGCTGCAATGCAAGCAATTGTTGAAAAAGCCCTAAAAGCTGAAGAAGAGCAATTTGCCCGCACGTTAGAGCGTGGTTTAGGGCTACTTGATAACGCGCTTAATAGCTTATCAGGCAAAGTGCTTGATGGAGACACCGCATTTAAACTTTACGATACCTACGGCTTCCCTGTGGATTTAACCGCAGACGTATGCCGCGAACGTGATATTACTGTTGATGAAGTTGGTTTTGAAGCGGCAATGGCTGAGCAACGAAGCCGTGCGCAAGCTGCTGGTAACTTTGGTACTGATTACAACAAGCAATTGATTATTGATAAGCAAACCGCATTTTGTGGTTATCAAGGCTTAACCGGTGATGCGACCGTAGTTGCTTTGTACGTTGATGGTAATGAAGTGAGCGAAGTAACAGCTGGTCAGGAAGCTGTGCTGGTACTCGATAACACACCTTTCTACGCAGAGTCTGGTGGACAAGTTGGTGACCAAGGTGTGCTAAGTACACAAGGCGTTAGCTTTGAGGTCCATGATACACAGAAATTTGGCCAGGCAACTGGCCATCAGGGAAAACTGACTCAGGGCAGTATAAAAGTAGGCGCTAAGTTAACGGCATTAGTGGATAAAAAACTGCGTCAAAGCACTGAACTTAACCATTCAGTGACTCACTTACTTCATGCTGCACTTCGTCAAGTATTAGGCAGTCATGTGACTCAAAAAGGCTCCTTAGTTAATCCTGAGCGTCTACGTTTTGACTTCTCACATTTTGAAGGTGTCAAGCCGGCTGAAATTAAAGAGATTGAGGAGTTAGTTAATACTCAAATTCGTCTAAATCATCAATTAAATACCCAAGAAATGTGTATAGATGAAGCCAAAGAAAAAGGTGCAATGGCGTTATTTGGCGAGAAGTATGATGCACAAGTGCGTGTTGTTACCATGGGTGACTTCTCTATTGAGTTATGTGGCGGTACGCACGTAGGTCGTACGGGTGACATTGGTTTATTTAAATTAACCTCTGAGAGCGGCATTGCAGCAGGTGTGCGTCGTATTGAAGCTGTTACAGGTGCTGCTGCATTGGCGTATGTGGCAGATCAACAGGCCCAGTTAGAAGAAGCCGCTGCGTTACTTAAGTCAGACAGTGCTTCTGTTATCACTAAATTAAAAGCGCAGCTAGATAAAGTGAAACAGCTTGAAAAAGATTTATCGCAAATGAAAGATAAGCTTGCCGCTGCAGCAAGTGCTGATTTAGCAGGTGATGCTATTGAGATAAATGGTATTAAAGTCCTAGTGAAAAAGCTTGAAGGTGTTGATGCTGGATCATTACGTGGTTTGCAAGATGAGCTTAAGCAAAAGTTAAAGTCTGCCGTTATCGTATTAGGTGTTGCCACAGAAGGTAAAGTTAATTTGATTGCGGGTGTCAGTAATGATTTAACCAAGCAAATTAAAGCCGGTGAGTTGGTGGCTATGATTGCTCAGCAAGTCGGCGGTAAAGGCGGTGGACGCCCAGATATGGCACAAGCGGGTGGCACTCAGCCTGAGAACTTAGATGCCGCATTAGCTTTAGTGTTACCTTGGTTGACTGAACGCTTAGGCTAAACAATAGCCGTGAACGAAAAATAATACTTAAATCAAGTCTTAAAGCAGGGTTATTACACTTTAAGGCTTGAGTGTCATTGACACTTTTGGCATAGTTAACACAGTTTTGCTGCTGGTCACTATCACAGCGCGGTTAACTTAACGCTTAAGTTGGTTCGAAAATGGTTTAATATGTCGTGCATAACGGGTTTGTTAACTATTTATCGTAATTGTCATTTTGTATGATCTAATGTCGATGCACTTTTATGTTGGTATTAGCTCATTTGTTAATTTTTGAATTATATATGCTTAATAGTCAAACTTTGTATTTGAAGTTACTATGACTTTTACTGAGCAAACCCTATAATAACGCATATTACGGACAAAGCGTGTTATGCAGTGTGAACTAAAGGAGTAACCAATATGCTAATTTTGACTCGTCGTGTAGGCGAAACATTGATGATTGGTGATGAAGTCACTGTCACAGTATTAGGTGTTAAGGGTAACCAAGTACGTATTGGTGTCAATGCACCCAAAGAAGTATCTGTTCACCGTGAAGAGATTTACCAACGGATCCAATCTGAAAAGTCAGACTCATCTGATGGCGGTAACTTCTAAGCAGTTTTTGTTAGATATTGAAACGACTAAGTCAGCATTTGCTGACTTTTTTGTTTTTACACGCGGTAAAGTTTTGTTTAGCTTGACTGCAAATATTGTAATAGGTGAGAAAGTATTTTATTTAGCTAATATTATTTATTCACTTAATAAGTAGAGCATTTGGAGTCTTATTTGCTGTTAAACCCCTCAATGTGCTTAAAAACAGTTCAAATGGTTAGTGGTTTGGAAAAAGGGTTTGACTTATTTTCGGCAAACAGTAATATGTGCGCCAAGAAAACGGAGAGGTGGCCGAGTGGCCGAAGGCGCTCCCCTGCTAAGGGAGTATGGGCTTTAACTCCCATCGAGGGTTCGAATCCCTCCTTCTCCGCCATTTCTTACAATAGTTAAATCGATGCGGATGTAGCTCAGCTGGATAGAGTACCTGGCTACGAACCAGGCGGTCGAAGGTTCGACTCCTTCCATCCGCACCATTTCTATTGTTGTGATTTTGAATGCGGATGTAGCTCAGCTGGATAGAGTACCTGGCTACGAACCAGGCGGTCGAAGGTTCGACTCCTTCCATCCGCACCATTCAAAATAGAAAGACTGTATAGAAAAAATTTGCGCGTGTAGCTCAGCTGGATAGAGTACCTGGCTACGAACCAGGCGGTCGGAGGTTCGACTCCTCCCACGCGCACCATATTTGACGGAGAGGTGGCCGAGTGGCCGAAGGCGCTCCCCTGCTAAGGGAGTATGGGCTTTAACTCCCATCGAGGGTTCGAATCCCTCCTTCTCCGCCATTCATTCATTGATGTTATAGTGCACTGCACTTTAATCTGATGTAATGATGGCATTAAGTACTAAGTAAGATTTTGCGCGTGTAGCTCAGCTGGATAGAGTACCTGGCTACGAACCAGGCGGTCGGAGGTTCGACTCCTCCCACGCGCACCACATTAAAAAAACCTGCTATTAATTAGCAGGTTTTTTTTTGCCTTCGATTTCTAATCATTCCATTTAGCTGCGTCTAATCATCCATATTCATCTTCGATAGACATTCTGGTGATCTTTCAATCTACTTATCATCTTTGATCACTAGAAATAATGAACGCCATCACAAAGTAGTGACTTTATTTTTATGTTTAGTAAATTTTTATTCAACGATCAAGATTGGAGAAAATAAGTGGCGGTAAATCGTTGGTGGTTGCCTGTTTAGTTTGATTAACAATGATGTAACACTCTTGTGTGCCAGAGGGGAAGTGAGATTTATTATGTAATTCTTAGTTAACAGCTGCTTTTATTATCAAATTCGTATTTGTTTCTATTTTTGGTAATTATTTATGGTAAGACCATTTTACAGTTGGATAGTGATTTTGTTATGATTTGTGTATATTTTGTAACATAAGAAGTCGTTAAAATGGATATGAATTCAGTTTCTGTTAAAGTTGGCTTGATTAGCTGGTTAAGTATTAATTGAATATTTATTCTGAAAATGGTTTTGAATAAAAGAATGCGAAATAACGAGGCCGCGAGTCATCATGCCTTAATACGCATGTCAAAGCTTGGCATGTTACCCAATGGAACACATTTGTCGTATTTATTACAGTGAGGGACTATGGCATCGATCAGCCAACAATTAGTTGATGCGCTTGGCATTATGGTGATGGGAATGGGCTTAGTGTTCATTTTCTTGAGTATTTTAATTGTCGGCATTGGAATAGTGGCTAAATACAGTCCAGTTCCTATTGAGCCAACACCAGAGCCAAAGATCAACACAGGATCAACGACAGGATTAAATCCTAAGTTAGTCGCCGCTATTACTTCTGCGATTCATCAATATCGCGCGTAAGATTTATTTTGGGAGCTTTTATGAGCAAGCCGTTATTACTCACCGATGTCGTCCTGCGTGACGCCCACCAATCTCTACTTGCAACACGCTTACGTATTGATGACATGTTACCCATTGCTCCTTTGCTGGATAAAGTGGGTTATTGGTCATTAGAATCATGGGGTGGCGCTACTTTCGATTCATGTATTCGCTATTTAGGCGAAGACCCGTGGGATCGCATTCGTGAACTCAAAAAGGCCATGCCAAACACGCCACAGCAAATGTTGTTACGTGGACAAAATTTATTAGGGTATCGTCATTATGCTGATGATGTTGTTACCCGTTTTGTTGAGCGTGCTCATACCAATGGTGTAGATGTATTCCGTATTTTTGATGCCATGAATGATGTGCGTAACTTAGAAACCGCCGTTAAAGCGGTTAAAAATGTAGGTGGCCACGCGCAGGGAACGATTTCATTTACGACTAGCCCAGTACATACCCTGGATACTTGGGTTGATATGGCTAAGCGCTTAGAAGACATGGGCGCGGATTCATTATGTATTAAAGATATGGCTGGCTTACTTAAGCCGATGCAAGCTTATGACTTAATTAGCCGCTTAAAGTCGCAAACTGACTTAATGGTATCGATGCATTGTCATGCGACAACAGGTCTTAGCACAGCGACATACCAAAAGGCCATCGAGGCGGGTGTTGATGTGCTTGATACTGCAATCTCTTCAATGAGCCAAACCTACGGCCACAGCGCAACCGAAACGTTAGTGGCCATGGTAGAAGATACCGATAGGGCCACTGGTTACGATATGGTGCTCTTGGAAGAGATAGCCGCTTATTTCCGTGAAGTACGTAAAAAGTACGTTCGTTTTGAGGGTGCACTTAAGGGAATTGATTCACGTATTTTACGCGCCCAAGTGCCAGGTGGCATGTTAACTAACATGGAAAATCAGCTAAAAGAGCAAGGCGCTGCAGATAAGATGGATGCCGTGTTAGCTGAGATCCCACGGGTACGTGCAGACTTAGGTTTCTTACCTTTAGTGACACCAACATCACAAATTGTTGGCTCTCAATCGGTTATCAATGTGTTGATGGGTGAACGATACAAATCGATGACTAAAGAAACCGAAGGTGTGTTAAAAGGTGAATATGGCGCGACACCTGCTCCGGTTAATGCTGAGCTACAAGCTCGTGTGTTAAATGGAGCAAAAGCTATCACTTGTCGTCCAGCTGATTTAATCGCCCCTGAACTTGATAAGCTCCGAACAGAGCTTGCTGCTAAAGCCCAAGAAGAAGGTTTTACTTTGGCAGCTGAGTCTGACGACGATGTAATGACCTATGCTTTATTTAATCAAATTGGTCTTAAGTTTCTACAAAATCGGGGTAACCCTGATGCCTTTGAACCTGTGCCCTCAGCAGATGATTTAGTGGTTAAAGTGGATAAAGAAAAAGGCCCTGAAACCTATACCGTTAATGTAGAAGGTCAAAGTTTTGTTGTTCAGGTAAGCCAGGGGGTGAGATCAGTCAAATAGTGCCTGTGGCTACTTCTAATGCTGCTACCCCTACTCAAGTCGTCTCAGCGCCTACTGGTGCAGTTAAATACAGTATGACAGCGCCACTATCGGGTAATATATTTAAAGTGCTTGTGGCTAATGGTCAAGCGATTAAAGCCGGTGAAGTGGTTATCATTCTTGAAGCTATGAAAATGGAAACTGAAGTGCGTGCGAACGAAGACGGTGTGGTCACTAATCTTGCGGTTAAGCAAGGCGACAGTGTCACGGTTGGCTCAGCATTATTAGATTTGGCGTAAGAGGACATTATGGAAGGATTAATGGCCTTTTGGGGCGAAACAGGTATTGCTCATTTCACCGGTGGGCAAGTATTAATGATGGGCGTAGGGTGTTTATTACTTTATCTTGCCATCGCACGTGGCTTTGAGCCTTTGTTATTATTGCCTATCGGCTTTGGCGCCATTTTAGCCAACATTCCCAATGCAGGCTTTACCGACGAAGGTGGTTTACTTTGGTACGCTTACCATATTGGAATTGAAACGGGAGTTTTTCCGTTATTGATCTTTATGGGCGTTGGCGCTATGACCGATTTTGGAGCCTTAATTGCTAACCCTAAAACGTTACTTTTAGGGGCCGCAGCACAGTTTGGTATCTTTGCCACATTGTTGGGTGCGATAGCATTAAATTGGGTGCCAGGTTTTGAGTTTACTATGCAAGATGCGGCTGCTATTGCCATTATTGGTGGCGCAGATGGCCCCACAGCTATCTTTTTGGCCTCCAAGCTCGCGCCAGATTTGTTAGGCGCAATTGCGGTAGCTGCATATTCGTACATGGCGTTAGTGCCTTTAATTCAACCGCCTATTATGAGGTTGTTAACTACTCCTGCTGAACGTAGCATTAAAATGGAGCAGCTTCGCGAAGTCAGTAAGCGTGAAAAAATTATTTTCCCGTTAATGGTAGTTGGGTTAACCATTTTGTTTTTACCTGCCGCCACGCCACTTGTAGGTATGTTCTGTTTGGGTAATTTGATGCGTGAATCGGGTGTAGTTGACCGTCTATCTAAAACATCACAAAACGAACTTATCAATATTGTCACTATCTTCTTAGGGTTAGCTGTGGGATCTAAACTGTCAGCTGATCAATTTCTACGAATTGAAACCTTAGGCATTTTACTTCTAGGTGCAGTGGCATTTTCTATTGGTACCGCTACAGGCGTGTTGATGGCTAAGTTAATGTGTAAGTTATCTGGCGGTAAGGTTAACCCATTAATTGGCGCAGCAGGTGTGTCAGCCGTGCCTATGGCGGCCCGAGTGGTTAACAAGGTTGGCTTGGAAGCTAATCATCAAAACTTCTTGTTGATGCATGCTATGGGCCCGAATGTGGCTGGTGTGTTAGGCAGTGCCGTTGCTGCAGGGGTCTTGTTAGCGGTATTAGGCTAATATCGTTTTAAAGTTATATATCTACACATTAAAGTAGCGTTTAGAAATCTGTGTCGATATTATTAAAATAAGGCCAGTACATCATGTACTGGCCTTATTTTTTGCTTAATCATCATTAGCCATAACTGCTACACTGTTTGAGATTACTTGTTACTTAAAGACCCATTTCTATGCAGCGTGCCCCATTACGTCAAGCCAAAACTATCGATAATGTCTTTAACAGTGCTTACTGGCATCTTGGTCAGCAAGACTTCACTATTAATGAAATTCGCACCAAGCTAGCGCGTAAAACTGATAATCAACAATGGATTGATATCGTACTGGCTAGACTAGTAGAAAGTGGTTATTTAAAAAATGACTTCGACTTCGCTGTACGTTATTGCCAGTCGGCCTTTAGCAGTGAGCTAGGTGCAGGCGCAATAAGGCGCAAACTACAACTGCGCGGTCTATCAGCAACAGACATTGAAACAGCAATAGAGCAAGTAATGCACGAGCAACAGGTCGATACCTTTGAAATGGCCACGTCTAGACTACTTAATAGATTTGATAACTTTAATGGCACCAGTAAAGAAAAAGTCTATACCCAGATGACTACAAAAGGATTTTCACGCGCAGAAATTGATCATGCATTATCCCACCACCCTGAAAGTGACACATTGCGCAGTAAGCTGGCGATAAAAGCTGACAAAGTTGATTTAACAACAGAAATCATCAAGCTATTTAACAAGGGCAAAGGTAAAACACTTATCTTGCAGGAACTTAAACAGCGATTGATTGACGTGACTGATTTTGAAGAAACCCTTTACCAGTTAACCTTAACTGAAGAGGTTGATTTCTATCAAAGCTGTAAAGATCAGCTAGCTAAAAAACGTTATAACTTATCGGATTACAAAGAAAAGTCGAAAGCGTATGCGTATTTATTCCGTAAAGGTTTTGGTAGTGATGAAATAAAAGAAGCTATGTCACTAGATGACGAATAATCCAGTAACTATTTTTGTTGAAATTTAAATTTAATAGCCGATCTCTATAAAATAGGGATAAATACAAAACGCCAAGCAAATTATGCTTGGCGTTTTGTATTATGTAGCGATAAGTAAACCTTATATATTTAGGATCTACTTGAGTGAGGCAATGACCTTACTGTAATCGTAATTGATATACTGCAGTTGTGCCGCTGACTTCATTACCAATAAGTAGTAGTGGCACTCCTGTTGGGCTGTTTTGGCTAGCAATAAATTTCATCCCTTCAGGACCTAAATCACCGGCCATTGATGCATCACCTTCAACTTCACCAGTGTCGGTATCAATGGCAAAATCAGCATCAAAGTTACGATTATGAACGTAATCTATGAATGACACAGCAAAAGGATTGCTGATGTCGTAAATCATAAATCCAGAAGTGCGTTCTAAACCAATAAATGCATAAGTATTTGAACCAATCTGACCTATAGCGAGAGCTTCTGGCTCTGGTCCTTTATCGTCACTGCGGCTGTCACCTTTGTTTTCATCGTTGTTATTATTAAAGTTCATCCCTAATAACACTGCAGTAATACGCTCAAAGTCACCAGCACTGTCAAATACTTGTTGACCATCAGCTGTCCAAATTGAAAATGAACGACCACCATAGGCAACAATTTTATCAATTAACCCGTCATTATTGTCATCGCCCATACTGGTGGTTACTTTTAAACGTCCCAGTTGGGTTTTATCTTGTGCGGTGGCAAACTGTGGCTGGTTAGGGTCTAAACTTAGGTCCGCAGCGCGAGCTTCTTCAGAAAACCCTGCATAATCTCGAGCATCGCCTTCGTTGGCTGTCACGATAAAGTCAGCATTGTTCCAGCGATAACTGGCAATCGTATCTGGCTGATACATGCCATAAACACCAGTGTAAGCTTGTAAGTTTATCGCATCGTCTTTATCACTAGCGTCTATTTTATTGGTATCTAAGCCAAAATTCTTAAGGCCTAATGCGATAATATTTTTTACCTTTGTCGCCTTGATATCAATCACCGCAATGGCATTGTTTTCTTGTAAACTAACATAAGCATATTGATTGTCTGGAGAGACTGAAATATACTCAGGTTCAAAGTCTTGCGCTACGCTAGCTCCTGGACCATTGATTTTAATTAATGGGCTAAGTTCAGCATGACGTAAACCACCTAGGTTAAAATCTTTAAAATCAATCATGGTAGCCGATGTTGCCGGTACACCATTGGTGATGGCAATAAGCCCAATAGACCCTTCAGGATCGACATCATAAGCGCTGTTCGGCTCACCTTCATTAGCAACTAACAACACACTACCATCAGGCGTGAAAGCGACATTGTCAGGTAACGCACCCACTTCAACAAACGATAAGTAGACAGGTAATTCACTGCCTGATAATTGATAAAAGGCAACAATACCATTGCCTTGAGTCGCATTACCTAATGAATCAGCACGTTCAACGGCCGTGGCTAATAAATTACCCGACACACTGACACTGTTAACTGCACCTAATAGAGTTAACCCTGTATCGCCGCTGATATTCAATTCAGTTTTTTTGGTGATATTATTTAAACTGAAACCAGCTTCAGCTTCAACGGGTGTTTGAGTCAATTGTGATAAATCTAACACATCAACCTTGCCACTTTGGGCATTGACCACAAATGCGCTTTGGCTAGCCGAGTGATAGTCAACGATTTCAGCGGCGCTAAGTCCATAGACACCTGATTGATAACGGCCGACTAAATCAACACTCAGGGTATTTAGGTTGTTATTACAAATCACTTGAGTTTGTAGGCTATCAACTTCACTAGACTCCAGTACGCCATTACTGTTGGCGTCTAATCCGGTTTCAATTTGTTGTCCACCAAAGGGGCATTGCGCATGACCTGCCGTAATGGGGGTTACCGCGACTAATGCTGATAATCCTATACTGCCATCAGTTCCGTTTGCGCCATTAGTCCCCGCTGCACCTGTTTGCCCGTCATCACCATTGCATGCTGTTAATAACATTGTGGTCATAATTGCAGATACTAAAAGTGTTGCTTTACCTTGAGTAAATCGCTTCATAAACTAACGTCCTAATAGAATTCTGTAATATAAAGCGGACAATTTAGTTAACTTGCGTGACAGTTTAATGATATTAATATTGCATTTATATGCTCTAGATAAACTGTTTTGTGCTTTATACAAGAATGCTGCGTAAGTATGAAATACGCATTTTCTTACTCAGCGAACACCTTGCAACAAAGACTCTTATTGTAAAAATAAATATGTTAGCAGGATATTTTTGGTTTTTTTGTTACCTGAGTATAAGATTTTGACGTTATTGTAGATGAGGTTATGTAAAAAGACCGCATGCAGAATAACCCTATTATGAACCGAATTAGACTGCGGGATAGGCGATAAAAAATGCCAATATCATTAACGTGATATTGGCATTTATTGCTTTAGCATCAACAGACTTAAAGGTACTCAATCAAACATAAGTCCTTTCAACGCTGGTTAAGCTATTTTCTGTTCATGAAGTATGTCTTCAGAGTTGAACTGTTCAATGTCTAATTGGCCTTCACTTTTGCCTATAACAACCGCGGTCATCATGTCACCGGTGACATTAGTCGCGGTGCGGATCATATCAATAATGCGATCAATGGCGGCAATAAATGCAATGCCTTCAAGGGGCAAGCCGATAACGCCTAAGGTAACAGTTAACATCACCATTGCACTGCCGGGTACGCCAGCGGTACCTACAGAGGCAACGGTGGCGGTAACGGCAATCAGCATGTAATCAGTCATATCTAAGGGGATACCGTAGATTTGAGCAATAAAGATAGCGGCAATAGCAGGGTAAATACCACCACAACCGTCCATGTTCATGGTCGCGCCTAAGGGCAGTACAAAGGCACTGTAACGTTTTGATACGCCCATTGCTTCAGTACAACGTGTACTAGCAGGTAGAGTACCAAAGCTAGATGCGGTACTAAATGCCACTAGTTGAGCCGGCATGGCTTTGCGGAAAAACTTTACCGGGCTTAAACCGGCGGCAAATTTAATTAACCCACCATAAACAAAAATAATGTGAATTAATGCGGCAATATAAATGGCAATAATAAATTTACCTAACGGTAAAAGAGTACTTAAACCGTATTCGCCTACAACCCAAGCCATTAAGCCAAACACACCAATCGGGGTCAGTTTTAATACCATGCGCGTCAATTGAAACATCACTTCAGCACTGGCTTCCATGACCTTCTTCAATGGTTCAGCTTTTTCACCGACGGCATTAATTGCAATACCGACTAAGGCTGCAAACACAATTATCTGTAACACTTTGCCTTCCGCTAAAGAGGCAAATGGATTAACCGGGATCATATTGAGTAATACTTGGGCAAATCCGGGAATGTCACGTTCACGCACTTCGGTAGTGGCTAATTCAAGTGAACCACCCATGTCGATTAAGCTGCCAACCGCTAAACCAATAAATGAAGCTATCGTGCCCGTCAGCATAAATAGGCCTAAGGTTTTCAAGCTTAAGCGCTTTAAGTTGGTTTGATTGCCTAAAGAGGTAATGCTGACCACAATGGCGCAAAAGACTAGTGGGGCGACCAACATTTTGATCGCGCTAATAAATAGGTCACCAAGAGGCTTAAGCACAATTGCTGATTCGCCCAAAGCGATACCTGCAAGAGTGCCCAAGATGAAGCCTGCGAGAACTTTTTGCCAAAATGGAATACGTTTAAAGGTGTCTAAAATCATCGAGGTTCTCATTTTATGGTCATTGTTAGGCGCATTGATAAGATGAATGGGCGGTTATGCATAATTCATCCGTCTATTGCGGTTTGAACCAGCGGTGTAAGTTACCCATTCTAGACAGATGAATCAAATTTAATGGCATTCTAGAGAGGCAAATAAAGACAAACAACGTCAATTTGATATAACTTATAATTATATATATCAATGTTAATATAATTATAAGTTTTTTACTGTGCAATAACTTTTAAAATAAAGCGTTTATAAATTAAAAAGTATTTTAAAATCATAAGGGTATATTTTGACTGAGTTATGGCTGATGTTTTCTGGAGCTTTTTTAGCTGCCACCTTGTTACCGGGGGGATCAGAAGTTTTACTTATTGGTTTGTTACAGCAAAACAGTGACCCTTGGTTAGGTTTATTGATTGTTGCCAGTTTGGGCAATACCTTAGGTGCCGTCACGAGTTATTATTTAGGCCGAGCGGGACGATTTGCAAAATCACCAGCTGATTTTGATAATAAGTACTATCAGCGATCACTGGGATGGTTTGAACGTTTTGGCGTATGGGCGTTACTCTTGTCCTGGCTACCGCTTATTGGTGATATTTTATGCTTAATTGCTGGGTGGTTAAAATTACCAGTGGTAAGCTCAACAGTAATGATTTTTATCGGTAAAACAGTACGCTATAGTTTAATTGTTTTTATATTTATGGCAGCAATTTGATAATGCAGTTATGTAAGCTCAAGGAGTGTGTTTTTTGAAAAAGTGGATACTTGCGGTCGCGATTAGTGCGGCAATTACCGGATGTGCAGCAGACAATGTTAATGATGACATTAAGCTAATCGCACAGCAAACAAGCTTACCAGCAGGCGTTAATCTAGTTGAAGCGGTTACTATCGCTGACAGTAACATTGGCATTCCTTACAAAAAATATCAGCTCGCAAATGGGCTAACGGTGATTTTGCATCAAGACACATCAGATCCCCTTGTACACGTTGACGTAACCTATCATGTGGGCTCTGCACGGGAATTAGCCGGACGCAGTGGTTTTGCCCATTTATTTGAACATATGATGTTCCAGGGCTCACAAAATGTGGCGGATGAACAACACTTTAAAGTGGTTACCGAAGCGGGCGGTACACTAAATGGTACAACCAATTCCGATAGAACTAATTATTTTGAAACTGTGCCCAAAAATCAGTTAGAAAAAATGCTCTGGTTAGAGTCCGACAGAATGGGATTCTTATTACCTGCTTTAACTAGTGAAAAATTTGAAGTACAACGTGAGACCGTTAAAAATGAACGGGCACAGCGGATTGATAACCGCCCCTACGGTCGTCTAGGTGAACGCTTTGCACAAGCCCTTTATCCTGAAGGACATCCTTATTCATGGCCAGTAATTGGCTGGCCAGACGATCTTGAGCGTGCCACTGTTGATGATGTTAAGCACTTTTTTCAGCGCTGGTATGGGCCTAATAATGCCACATTAACCATTGGTGGTGATTTTGATGAAGCGCAAACCTTAGCCTGGATTAGTCAATATTTTGGTGAGATTCCCTCTGGCCCTAAAGTAGATGCTGCCGCTAAAACTACGGTGACCTTAGATAAAACCCGTTATCTTTCAATGGAAGATAAAGTGCATCTGCCCTTGCTGTATGTGGGTATGCCGACAGTGTATGCAGGTCATCCTGATGAAGCCGCATTAGATTTGCTGGCCAATATTATCGGCGGCGGTCAAACGTCATTATTATATAAAAATCTGGTAAAAGATGGCTTTGCAGTACAATCCTCGGTTAGCCATCCCTGCCAGGAGTTAATGTGTCAATTCACCTTATATGCCCTAGCAAACCCTGCCAATGGCGGTAAATTAGACACATTAGAAGCTAAAATTAATGAGTCTATTGCCGAGTTTGAACAACGCGGTGTGACTGACGAAGACTTACAAAAGGTTAAAGTACAGTTTGAAGCCAGTACTATTTTTGGGTTGCAAAGCGTCGCTGGCAAGGTGTCGACTTTAGCTTCAAATGAAACCTTCTATGGTGATCCTAATCGGGTTGCTAAGGATTTAGCCCGTTATAACAGTGTGACTAAAGCAGATGTTATGCGGGTATTTAATCAGTACATCAAAGATAAACCCAAAGTGGTCATGAGTGTCGTGCCTGAAGGCCAATCACAATTAATTGCCAAAGCAGATAATTTTGCGCCCAAAAGCTTAGCCATTGCAGAGGATGCTGTGACGGGACTGGTTGATATTAAACCAGTAGTATCAAGCTTCGATCGCACCTTAATGCCTGCAACGGGTGATGCGCGACAACTTACTGTGCCGACACTTTGGTCTGCGTCTTTAAGTAATGGTATTGAGGTGATGGGTACTGAAAATGAAGAAACACCAACAGTTGAGCTAGTGATTTATCTTGAGGGCGGCCATCGTACTGTGTCTGTTGAGAAAGCCGGACTAGCCAAGCTAACTGCGGCTATGATGAATGAATCAAGCAATAAGCGTTCAACTGAAGAATTAGCGCAAGCATTAGAAATGTTAGGCTCAAGTGTCAGTGTTAGCGCAGGTGAATCACAAACCTATGTGCAAGTGTCTAGTTTGTCTAAAAATCTTGCTGCAACCTTAAGTATTGTTGAAGAGCGTTTATTCCACCCCGGTTTTGTTAGTGCAGACTTTGAACGGGTTAAACAACAGCAATTACAAAGTCTACAGCAAGCAATGACTAACCCGAGTTTTCTGGCCAGTAATGGTTTTTCTGCTTTGCTGTATGGCAATAATAATGCCATGGGCAGTAGCGATTTAGGCACAGTCGCAACGGTATCTGCATTAACGCTTGATGATGTAAAAGCTTTTTATCAACAGCAGTTTACCGCGGGTAATGCGCAAATGGTGTTGGTGTCTGATTTAGCTAAAGCTGATGTAATGCCTATGCTTAATGGATTTAGTCAGTGGGCGGGTAATGCCAGTGCGCTGTCACCTATTGATAAACGTGTGCATGCGAAACCTGCAACCATTTATATTATCGATAAGCCAGATGCGGCGCAGTCGGTGATCAATATTGGTAAGCGTGCGTTAACCTATGATGTGACTGGTGATTACTTTAAAGCTAATTTGATGAATTACCCGTTAGGCGGCGCATTCAATAGCCGGATAAATTTAAATCTACGCGAAGATAAAGGTTACACCTATGGCGCCAGAACCAGCTTTAATGGCCAGAAAGACACTGGTGAGTTTATTGCTACCGCCAGTGTGCGAAGCGATGTAACAGGGGCCGCTATTAGCGAGTTTATTAATGAAATTCAAACCTATCAACAATCAGGTATGAATGACGCTGAATTGGCATTTTTACGCAACTCTATTACTCAAGGGCAAGCGTTGGACTTTGAAACACCTTATCAAAAGGCAGGGTTTATTCGTAAAATTCAGCGCTATCAGCTTGACCATCATTTTACCGCCCAGCAAACTAAGATTATTAATTCCGTGACGACCGCTGAATTAAACTCACTTGCTAAATCGCTACTTGATATCAATACTATGGTGATATTAGTGGTTGGCGATAAAAAGGTCATTGAGGCACAACTTGCGCCATTAGGTTATCCAATTGAAATAGTAAATTAATTGCTTAATCTAGCTGACTTGAATTGATCTGATTTACCCCAATATCAGTATTAATAACAGATAAAACGGCGGCAGAATTTCTGTTGCCGTTTTTGTTTACAGTTTTTTTGCCAATTTGGTAATAATCTCGGGTATCATCGGGTCTAATGGTATCAATCGTATTTAATCACGCGAATTAATCAATAGAGAATAGAATATTGAAATCTTTCAATGAAATTGTCGACCAACTTGGCGACAGCGAAGGGCGCGAAGCCTTACTCGGTATGCTCCGTGGTATTGAGCGTGAAGCTTTACGTATCGAAGGTAACGGCCAGTTGGCACAAGATTTACACCCACAAGCTTTGGGCTCTGCATTAACACATTCAAGAATAACCACTGACTACAGTGAAGCTTTGCTTGAGTTTATTACCCCTGTGCACAATAACATCGATGAGTTGCTTGAAGAGTTAACGCAAACCCATGCTTACACAGTGCGGAACTTAAATGGTCAAAAATTATGGCCAGTGAGCATGCCTTGTTATGTTGGCGGCGTGAAAAATATTCCGGTGGCGCAATATGGCGTGTCAAACAACGGCCTGATGAAAACCCTGTATAGAAAAGGCTTAACTCATCGTTATGGTGCGTTGATGCAAATAATTTCTGGGGTGCATTTTAACTTTTCGGTATCAACAGAATTATGGCAACGTTTATTTGACAGTAAATTGTCTAATAATCCTCATATGCGTTCAGATTCATTAAGTCGCTGTGAGTTTATATCTGAATCTTATTTTGGTTTAATTCGAAACTATCGCCGTTTAGTGTGGGTATTACCGTATTTATTTGGCTCGACTCCAGCCTTATGTTCATCGTTTGTAAAAGATCAAACCGTTGATTTTGATTTTAAAAAAACCGGTAAAGGCACGCTTTATTTACCTTATGCAACATCATTGCGCATGAGTGATTTAGGCTACACCAATAAAGAGCAAGACACGCTAAATATCAGTTATAACACATTACCTGAGTATCTTTCTGGCGTACAAGCTGCGATAAAAATGCCATCGAAAAAGTTTGAACAAATTGGCGTTAATGTGGACGGAGAATACCGTCAGCTAAACCATAATATTTTGCAAATTGAGAATGAATTTTACTCGCCTATTCGTGCTAAACGCGTGACAAAATCGGGCGAAAAACCTTCACAGGCTCTGATGCGTGCAGGGGTTGAATATATTGAAGTGCGAGCACTGGATGTTAATCCATTTAGCCCGGTTGGTATTGATGCCACTCAAGTACGCTTTTTAGATTTATTCTTACTGTATTGCTTATTGTCACCGTCAGCACTGACCGATGATCAAGGCGAGAAAGAAATTGCGGCAAACCTAAAAGCTGTAGTGTTAGAAGGACGTAAGCCTGGACTAATGCTTAAGCAAAATGGCCAGGATATTGATATTAAAGTGTGGCTAACCGATTTGTTTGCTGACTTGTCTCGACTCGCCACTTTATTAGACGGTGAGCATGGCTACAGTTATCAAAACGCATTAAGCCATTGGGCTGGTGCGATTGAAGATCCTAGCCAAACACTTTCTGGCCGTGTCCTTAATGAAATTATCACTAAAAATGTGGATCATGGCGACTGGGTTAAACAACTCGCTAATAATTACCATGATTTTTTATGCACTTATCCATTAAGTCATGAAATTGAGCAGCAATATAAAGATGAGGCAGAATCATCATTAGACAAACAGCTGCAGATAGAATCTGAATCTATGCCTAATTTTGATATTTTCCTGCAAGAATATTTTAAAGAAGTTGCTTCGCCAGAGTTGTATAGTGGCTGTAAAGCATAATGAAGGGCGATAAAGTCTGATGGGTGCAGTAAAACGATTGAACCTACAATCAGGGGTGTTCCTCAGCCTAACAGCAACGATTATGTTGCTGTCTGGTTGTGCATCGTCTGACAATGGCCTTGAATGTGGCACTGTGTCTGCTTATATAAAACCTGATGCAACCCAGTACCTTTATCGCACTATTGTGACCCACTTAGATGGGGAGCCTGTTATTTCTCGCCCTAATTACTTGCTGCAAACGGGTGAGCATCAATTTACGGTAGTGGAATTAATTAACTCACCTGAGCTAAAAGTGTCACTGTCCGCGCGAGGTCCAAAAACTTTAACTGTGAATGTTGAAACGGATCAGCGTTACCATATTGCCGCTCAAATGAATACCGACAAAATTTACGTTGGTAGTAATAAAGACTTCTGGCAACCCGTGGTATTTAAGCAAGAATTCTTTGAGTGTGAGCTAAATCTCAAACCATAAATTGCATTAGCAAGCCATAGATGTGACACTTAATTTTTATTAAGTGAGCTAATTGAGGTGCTATGAAACCGTTTTTATACATGGTCAGTTTGTGTAGTGTAATTGTATTATCCGGTTGTGCGACCTCTCCTCCTGCTGAACCTGAAAACCTTTGCTCCATTTTTAAACAACATCGTTCATGGTATGAAGCTGCGGTAGATACCCGTGAAAAGTGGGGCGTGCCTGTGCATGTTCCTTTAGCCATGATGTACCAAGAAAGTTCATTCAAGCATAACGCCGCTCCACCCATGGAGTACTTTTTGGGCTTTATTCCTACCGGGCGTGCCAGCGATGCCTACGGTTATGCGCAGGCTAAAACCATGACCTGGGATGATTATGTGCGAGAAACTGGGAATTCCTGGTCTAGCCGCAGCGACTTTGATGATGCGATGGATTTCATGGGCTGGTTTATTTATAAAACCAATAAGATTAATGGCGTGTCTAAATGGGATGCGAAAAATCAGTATCTCAATTATCACGAAGGCTGGGGCGGTTATAAACGTGGTTCATATAAAGCCAAAAAATGGTTAACACCCGTTGCTCAAAAAGTTGATGATCGCGCCAGGCGCTATGCTCAGCAATATCAAACATGTAAGGATGATCTTGATTCATCATGGTTATGGCGACTTTTCTTTGGCTAACTTGACCCGATTTTTGTTGTTAAAACAATCAAAAAATATCACCAATTAGGTGGTATTTTTTTATGACATTTTATTAACCTCAGCTCGGGTTAAGAGATGAATAAACGGTATTGAAGTAGCCAAAATTCAACTGTTTATCCTCAAACTTGAGCATTGCGCTGTTAACAAGGCGAATTTATGCGTCAATAGCGAGCTATTGCAAATGAATTCAACGCAGTTAGCGGGCAAAGATCTGTTTGATATGGATTTATTATCCCGAGCTGGGGTTTATTAGTTTAACTTCACCCTTGTTTGCCGATACAATGTAACTAGCTTGTTAACAATGCATTTACCTTATGATGAATAACACCAATATTATTGATAACACAGCCCCTCCAGATTGCAGAATAATAACAAGATAATCGGAAAATAATATGAATACGACATTCCAAAAATCGATACACCGTAAGTTATTAGCGCCTATTTTATTAACAATAGTGCCTTTTTTAATCATTATTAG
Organism: Shewanella sp. HL-SH8; assembly: GCF_051165765.1. NCBI lineage: Bacteria > Pseudomonadati > Pseudomonadota > Gammaproteobacteria > Alteromonadales > Shewanellaceae > Shewanella > Shewanella sp. HL-SH8. The sequence continues at coordinate 1,628,844 of NZ_CP195039.1, forward strand.
CTTTTTGGACGCTGAAATAACTAAGACTACGATATTAAGCTTACTGATTGGATTGCTGGTGTGTCAGCTGGCTATCGGATTATGGTCAATGGAGTATTACTTACAAGCACGTTTGGCTAAATTACATCAATATTTACAGCTGGTGGTTAATACAGAAAAAGCGCCAGCAGGGCCGCTTAAAGATAATGAAGCTGACGAACTGGCATTGATCACCAATGACTTAAGCCAGTTTGTTGAAGGCTTGAAAGTGATATTAGATGTTATTCGAGTCGATGCCAAAGCGTTCAAACAAGGTGCTAAAGTATTAACCGAACAAATGCACCAAGCGGAAGGTTCGGTTGATAAAAGCGTACATGAAAACCAACAAATAACCTTATCACTGCAAGAAATTACCCATACCGCTACTGAATTATCCTCTAATGCAAACGAGTTAAAGTCAACGTCAGCAGAAGTACACCAATTACTGCAAATCGGTAATAAAGATGCCATTGAAAATCAAACGGCAATGACCGCTTTAGCTAGCGGAATTGAGAGTATGGTCAATGATGTCAGTTTATTGAATCAAGACAGTTTAAAGATTGGTAATGTACTTGAGGTGATCAAAAGTATTGCCGAGCAAACTAACTTACTGGCATTAAATGCCGCCATTGAAGCAGCACGTGCTGGTGAGCAAGGGCGAGGCTTTGCGGTAGTTGCTGATGAAGTAAGAGCACTTGCACACCGTACTCAAGAGTCAACGGTCGAAATACAAATTATTGTTGAGCAGTTACAAACCAAAGCTAAAAATGCCGTGAATGGCATCAGTGAAAGTCAGCGTATTAGCCATGGAAGTGTCGAACAGTGTCAACGTGTTACCCGCGCATTTAAAGATATCGAACAGGCTTATGGCTTGCTAGATAGTGTAGCCAGTAATATGACTTACAGTATTCAAGGCCAGCAGTCCTCTACTGAAAGTATTAATCAGCGCGCCAATGAAATATCGCGCCTTAGCCAAGAAGTGTCCCAAGGGTTAAAAGTAGTTGTCGAAAGTGCGCAAATTCAAAGTAAAACCTCAGATAAACTAGAACAAGTACTTGGGCGAGTCTGCGTGTAATCTATTGATAATTTGATGGCCTATCTTTTTTATTGATAGGCCATAAAGCGAATAGCGGACGCTTAAATACTGTGTTGATAAAAGCTCAATTTGTTTGCCAGTTTGAAAAAAGTCAACGTCGTGGCGCTTCGCCCACACCAGACCAAAGGGGCAAAACGCTTGCGCCCCTTTGGAAACCCTCAGCGCCCCAGACGAAAAATGCTGAAAAGCGCATAATTTTCGATGGGGATCGATTCAGCTTTAAACTTCATCTGTATCCAGCGTCGGCCATTGTCACCTAATATAAAAAATATCCTAACGCTTCCGATTGGCCGTCCATGGCCCAACGAAAGCTAGCGTGGCATCCATGCCAAGCTCACGGGTTCTCGGAATAAAGAGTCTCGATGACCTCAATTCAAAATGGACATCCCAGCTTTTCTTATGGAATTGTTACAAATGAAGTTAAATCGAAGATGTGAAAATTTCGGGTGCAGATGAGCCAGCGAGTATCCAAAACAGGGCGAAGTTTCACTAAGTGAAACATTTCTGAGCGAGAGGCATGGATGCCAAACTGGCTGTTTAACATGGATGTTATTGGTTTGGTTAAGCCCACATGGATGCTGATTTTAAAACCAAGAGCCGGCGTCTCGCTGGATCATCTGCACATAGGCCTGCGGCAGGCAATTGGTTAGATTGAAGTTGTGGGCTTCAGTAACCAAACCAATAAAAACAAAGTAAAACATTGAATTAAAGGCATAAAGGAGATTAAAGTATCAAACTTAAGGACAAAGTTGGGTAACCTCGAACATAATCATCGAGCACGCCATTTAGGGAAGAAAAAGCCATTCAATAACATGTGCCCATCAGTCCCTTTTTAAAGTTTACTCTGACCCAACTAATTCACCCAACTAATTACTCTGACCCAACTAATTAATAACTAGACATTAGAGCAGTGGTAGCACCATATCAACTCTGTGCATATTAGGTCCCCAGCCATCTTTAATTTCAGTCGTCTTTTTTGCACCAAATTTTTCAAAAAAGGCAGCCGAAAGATGACTGGCTGCGATGTCGATGTGGGTAACATTATTATCAACTGCGATTTTTTTTGCATAAGATACCATTTGAGAACCAAGACCTTTCCCATGCACTGATGGGCAAGTCATGATCCATGTAATATTTGCTCTGTTATTTTTTTCGTCGATATTCAAGCCAAAAACGGCCACGATTTCACTTTCAATTTGTCCAACTTTATAAGTTTTTCCCTGCTTTTCGAGGAACTCAACATAATCCTGTCTTTCATTATTTGCGAAAAATTCGGGACAATTTTTATCAAATAATGCAATGCACTCTTCAAAACATAAATCACAGTAATCTTTAAACACTAATTTAGTATCAGTCATAATTATCTTCACTTATTGTTAACATTGCACATCAATCTGATGTGTTTTTAAGGCCTGTTTTGACGTTTAATTTGAAATAATTTGATTACTTTATTCAAACCTCCTTCTTATACTTAACAGATTCAAGTGTCGCTAACCAAACTAAAGGTAAGATGATTAATGCTGAACCTATCACAAAACTTAAATCAGGAACTTCATCAAACCACATGATGCCCACTATTACGGCACCTAATAAGCCAGTATATTCAGCGCTAGAAATTTTATGTGCTTCAACTGTTCGGTATACCAAGACGCATATACCTGCATAAATCAAAATGAATAAATTTGAGCTTGCCGCTGTTAATAGCGGGTACCAATCCAAAGGTTGGTGTTCCCAAATTGCTAAACTAAAGGCAAAAGGTATTCCCATTAGATTGGTCAAGAATAAAGTCTGAGCGACAGTGTGGTGCTGAGGAAGTTTACGAACCAATAGATTATTTGTAGCCATTGTTACCGCGACTATAAGTGCAAATACAGCCGCCAAACTAATTTGTGTCGGTTGTACAACGACGAGAATGCCGATAAACCCTGCTATCGATACGGTTATAGTAGGGGTGGTTAACGTGTCTCTATAAAATAAAAAACCCAACGGTAACATAAGTAATGGGGCAGTATAAAAAATTGCATTAACAGTTGCCAGAGGTAGAGCTTGAAGAGACAATACCATGAATATGGCACCAAATAACCAAACATGGCCACGTACAAAGTGCCATTTTAAATGACTAAATAATTTGATTTTTGTATTGAATAAGCAAAATGGCAAAAGCATCAATACTGCTGTTAATTGTCTAAATAGAACAAATTGATACACTGCAGCCCCAGTCGGCAGGCTTTTTATTAAAGCATCCGAAATGACGGCGACAATATTTCCTAAAATCAATAAAAACATTCCAAACCCAACACTCATCTTCGGCATTTTTTCCCTCGATTTATTCTAAAAATGTAAAAAATTAAATACCATTACGCAAATCAGGTGCTTAAGTAGGAAGTATATTCATATAATGATATGACGTATAATGATATAAAATTACTTAGTATTAGCTGAGATAATAATGAAGTTGCCACCATTGCGCGCAGTACAATGTTTTGAGTCAGTTGCTAGGCTTAATAGTTTTTCAAAAGCAGCAGAAAGTCTTAATGTGACTCAAAGTGCGGTGAGTCATCAAGTACGAATGCTTGAGGAGTATCTTGGTGAAGCCATGTTTTACAGGCAAGGCCGGACAGTTTCATTAACCGAAGTTGGAGAGCGTTACTTCACCGAAGTCAGTCAATCACTAGCTATTCTGTCTAATGCCAGTCAGATTATTCGACACGGTAAACCTGGGTATATTCGTTTAGCACTTTATAGTTCAGTAGCCGTCAATTGGTTAATCCCTCGATTAGAAGATTTCCGTAAACAGTATCCAGAGATAGAAATAACCTTAGATATGGTCACAGATCAGCCGGATTTTAATGACCAATTCGCAGATTGTTTTATTACCGTAAATCCACCAAAACGTCACTTTGTAAGTAAATTGTTATTTACTGAAAAGCTATTTCCTGTTTGCGGTCAAAAGCTTTGGGAAAAAATAAGAGATAAGCCACTCCCTGAGGCATTGTGGCAACATCCGATATTGTCTGTGCGATATTCTGACACAAATCAAAACATCGCCGATGATTGGTTACGATGGTGTAAAGCCGGTGGGTTTGAGCTACCTAGTGATCTAAAAGTTAATCAATTTAGCCATGTGCTATTCGCGGCAGAAGCGGCACGTTACAATTTAGGTATTACGCTTATTAATAACTATATGACGGTAGATCAATCTCATAAACAGAATTTTGTCAGAATTCCTATGCATGAATTGAAAACTGGTGATAACTTTTACTTTGTCTATAGTGAGTTAAATTCTAACAGGACTGATATAACAGCGTTTGGTCGTTGGTTGGAACAGCAATGCTATACACTTAATATATGATAATTGTCATGTTGTCATATCCCGCCTAATAAGACTTTCACCAAGTTAATGGAGTAAAAGGTTGTATTGGCTTAGTAAAATTGGCCATAGATTTTTAGTAAACAAATAATTTTCACATAGAAAAATCTATCTGAAAGTTTAACGTTGTCGGAACTTCGTAACTCGAAAATGTCCAAAATCGAATTAGACGTTGATCAAGCTTTATCATGTTTGTACACCGATACAAAATATCCAGACTTAACGCAAATTAGCCTTATTACGCGACTTTAGCGGGCATTAGGCATTATTACACAGTGATTGATTACGTTTACAGCGGGTTAAATTGACAAAATGCGCAATAGCCACAAGGCTGGAGCCAATTAATGTCAGTACTTTTTCGCCAGTATCTCCCACTAACTCATGTCCCCAAATCGCAGCAAATAAAAGTAACATAAGCCCTGTGCTGCCTAGTATCAACAATCTGAAACTGTTATGTTTTTTACACCCTAAAGACAATGCAATTAGGCTAATGGGAATAACGGCGATGAGTATCCATAAATGAAAGGCTTCATTGTCGAGTTGCAGTGCCCCTAATCCTGGCAGTAGTACCAGTAATAATGGTAAGAATAAACAATGTACAGCGCATAATAGCGACAAACCAATTGAAAACTGGTCTGTTATTTTTTGAACGACTTTCATTGTTATATCCTGTGAACGGTTTGTAAATACAGCAGATATGAGTAAAACACTTTGCTTTACTCGTTAAGAGGGCTATCTCACTATCGGGCTAAGCCGCTGTTGATAAACAGGTATGACATATACAGTTCATTTCTAATTGAGGGGTAACTAAGTGAAAACCGGCCTGCTCAACATTACTTTTAAGTTCGGCGATAGTTGATTTATTTATGGTGATTTCTTTTACCTGATTACATGAACTACAAATCAAAAACTGCGGAACACCATGATCATGGCTACAGGTAATGTGCGAGCACGCGACATATTTATTGGCCAAATTGAGCTTATGGACTAGGTTCTCATTCTCTAAGAAATCCAGTATGCGATACACGGACATGGCGGGGATTTTTTCGCCAAAATTGGTGAGGTATAATTCGATTAAGTCATATGCAGACAGCGCTTTTTCGGATTGAACTAATGAAGCCAATACTTGTTTTCTTTTGATAGTTAATCGCGCACCATGACTTTTACAGTTTTGTTCAGCATGTTTTATAATGACGTCTAGGTTATGTACCATTTTTATCTCAAACTAATAATGTTGTTTTAATGTTTAGGGTGATAGCACCTTGTTGAGTGCTGGTAACCCACATAGCCTGTATTTTTTCAACACTAGGGAATTTTTCAAATACTGTAACAGTAATAGTGGATAAATTTTCTATTTTTTTACAGTGATAATGATAGTGAGCAATAACCTCACTATGGCCGTCATTATGTGATGGCTTATTTACCTTATCTGTCACGCCACTGTTTTGGTTTTGGTTTGTCATGCTTGAGGTATTGATAGTGCTATTTACAAGTTTACAATTTCCGGCTTTAAGCACAAATAAATCGGCATCTTTAGCCAGTTTTGTTGCTAAATCCGCAACGGACTTTATGTCACTCTCCGTTTTTGCCACATGTTCAAAACCAACTAAATCCGCCGCTGGAGCGCTTATTTCAATTTCAATCGTCTGGTCTTCTATCGCTATCGTGACTTGTGCTAATCCATGGACATGGGCATCAAGATTAGCGTAACTGGCGGGTGAGCAAGTCACTATTATCAGTATGATGGTGTTACGCCAATAACGCTTAATCATGCTAATACTGCTGTGTTTCATTTGGCGATGATTCCCTTGCTATGTTCTTGCAAACGATGGCGAGTCTTCTAAGCGAATGCCTTGCAGCAAATTGCTGTGAAGTTGGCTTTAAAAGACCCGCAAACCTTAATTAATGAAGTCGATAGTTAACAGTAAACGAGATTCACCAACCGCTAATGGTGGGGAGCGATGAACTAATCCTGCCCCTTGATGTTCATCCCAAAGCTCACCTTTTAGTAATGCCACATCACCGGTGTTTAAGTGTTGAATTTTGTTTTGATGATCAAATAGTCCTGAGTTTTCATCAGTATGACCTTGGTTACCCGCACCTAGTTTGCCTCTTACTACATCTTTATGCTCAAGCCACTGAGTCGCTATGCCTTGGTACGTGGTGACTAATCTGCAAGGGATACGATCGACATGAAATCGAGGACACATGGCATGGTCTAAAATGGTTAGCCTTAATCCGACACGCTTTTGATCAAATAAACAACAAAACATATCTACTAGCTGAGAAATGTCATGACTGATCAAAGTAACCGCATCGGTTTGACCAAATATATCGTAGAGTTTTTGTTGGGTATCTTGTGGCGTTACGGCCAATATTGTTTGCTTTGTGGTACTGGCATTAACAAATGTTCTGACGGTTAAAGATAAGGCTTCAGATATGCTACGTTGCCAAATCACGATATTCGTTTCTGGTTGGTAAATATCTGTAAAAATAGCTAAGTCATCTCCTTTTACTGAGCGCCGAGAGAGAGTGCTATGAATTTTTTCTTGGTGTACAGCTTCTAACTGACTCATTGATCATCTCCCCATTGTGGGAAGGGATCATTGAGTGTCACCCAATCATCTTGGCCTTTTAGCAATTCATCATCAGTTAGCAGGCAGTCATTTAATGCTTGTATCATGGCAGTTTTATCTAATTTTTGACCAATAAAGACTAGTTCCTGACGCATGTCACCAAAAGGTTCAAGCCATTGTTTTTGTATTTCCATGAGAGACTCCTCATCAGTGGGCCAATCTTCTTTTGGTACTGCTTTCCAAAACATTCCTGAAATAGCATATCGTGCAATTCCTCCAGCTTGATTCCATTGACCGACAAATTCTGGTTGTGACGCTAACCAAAAGTAGCCTTTGGATCTGAGTAGTTTTCCAAACGGTTCAGTATTGTGAATAAACTGATGAAATCTGTCGGGATGAAATGGACGACGCGCCTGAAAGTTGCAACTACTTATGCCGTACTCTTCTGTTTCAGGAATGTGTTCTCCACGCATCTCTTTAAGCCAGCCTGGGGCTAATTGGGCTTGTTCAAAGTTAAATAAGCCGGTGTTAAGAACCAGGCTAGTATCAATTTTCCCCTCTGACATGGGAATAATCTTAGCTGTGGTGTTTAAGGCTTTGAGGATCGCGATAAGTTTTTCTAGTTCGGGTGATTCAACTAAATCTGTTTTACTGATCAAAATAACATTAGCAAATTCGACTTGATCTATAAGTAAATCAGCAACGCTTCTTTCATCTTCATCCCCAAGTGATTGCCCTGTTTCTTGTATATCTTGCGCTTCCTCATAGTCGCGTAAAAAATTCACCGCATCCACAACGGTAACCATAGTGTCTAACGTAGCAATATCTGACAGCGATACGCCATTTTCATCTGCAAAAGTAAAGGTTTCGGCAATAGGTAATGGCTCAGATATGCCTGTTGATTCAATGACTAGGTAATCAAATCGACCTTCTTTAGCTAATTGACTTATCTCGATCAGAAGATCTTCACGTAATGTACAACAGATACAGCCATTGCTCATTTCGATCAGCTTTTCATCGCTTCTATTAAGCGATATATCATTATTGACTGTGGCTGCATCAATATTAATTTCACTCATATCATTGACGATAACGGCGACTTTTTTACCGTCACGATTATTCAGAATATGGCTAAGCAGGGTGGTTTTACCTGCACCCAGAAAACCAGAAAGTACCGTCACAGGCAGTTTTTGTTGTTGAAGCACGGTTAATGATCTCGAAGTAATTTTGAGTTATGTTACAACGTATCATTTATGTGATCCATATCTTTATCAGATTAAAAATAAAAATAGACTGAAATATCACTTAGACGCCGTGTGATTAAATTGCAGCGACGCCAGACCACAAATGATCAAACATAAAAAAAGGAGCCTAGGCTCCTTCTTGTATTTCACTGAGGTTTAATAAACCTTAAGCAAACTCAGCCAATATCCAATCAAGTGGTGCTTGATATTGCGTTGGCATCCATAATTTTAATTGGTTTATGGTTTCATTTAACGCTGCAGTATTATGTATTGATAGATTCAAATGACCCACTTTACGACCTGGGCGAACTTCTTTGTTATACCAAAAAAGTTCAGCGTTAGGCAGGCTTAACCAGCGGTCGTCTTTTTCAATGCCAATTAAGTTCACCATTACACACTGGAAGTTTACTTGTGGGGTATGAGTGGGCAAGTTACATAGAGCACGTAAATGCAATTCAAACTGATTGATATGACAACCCGTTTGAGTCCAATGCCCTGAATTATGCACCCGTGGAGCCAGTTCATTTACCAGTAAATGTTCGCCGATACGGAAACATTCCATGGCCATAACACCGACATACTCAAGGCCATTCATGATAGTTGAAAGCATGCTTTCAGCTTCATCTTGCAAATGGCTAAGACGAGCTAATGGCGCAATTGACGCCATTAAAATACCGTCTTGATGCAAGTTTAATGTCAAAGGGTAAAATAAACAGCGGCCATCTTGAGTTCGCACGCCGACTAAAGACACTTCTTCGTCAAAATTAATCGCTTGCTCGGCAATGGCTTCATTGCGCCAGTCATTCGGAATGCTGGTCGCTTCAGCTTGTTTTAACCAATGTTGACCTTTACCGTCATAACCACCGGTGCGACGCTTTAGTAACACACGATCGCCATAGGCTTGATGTAAGTCGTCGGCTTGTACTTTATCGTCAACTAGCTGCCAAGGTGATGTGGCTACCTTGAGTTCATCTAACAGACTTTTTTGAGTGAAACGATCGGCTAGGCGCCCAAATACAGGGCCATTGATGAAGTGCGCATGAGTACTGAGTTGTAAGCTAGTGCTTGATTCTGGCCATTGTTCACGTTCAGCGGTAATGATGTGTGATGCATCAATGGGTAAGGTGTCGCCTGTTGGCGCCATGATGTCAACCGGGCGAACATCTATCGCTAGAGGCTGACCTGCATGACTGAGCATTGCACCCAATTGACCATCACCTAACACCCAAACAGTATGTTGTTGGCTCATTACGCTTCTCTCGGATCAGGATTGTCTAAAATCATGCGAGTTTGTTCTTCACGAAACGCCTCAAGTCGAGCAGCAAGCTCACTGTCGGTTATTGCAAGGATTTGGCTGGCTAATAAGCCTGCATTAAATGCGCCCGCTGTACCAATTGCCAAAGTACCTACGGCAATACCTTTTGGCATTTGTACGATAGATAATAAACTGTCCATGCCTGATAATGCTTTACTTTGCACCGGGACACCCAGAACAGGTAAACGTGTTTTTGAAGCTATCATGCCAGGTAAATGCGCCGCGCCACCCGCGCCGCCAATAATGACTTTGTAACCTTTGTCGACAGCTGTACTGGCAAAGTCCATCAGCTTGTCTGGAGTACGGTGAGCTGAAACCACTTCAACATGATAAGGCACTTGGAGTTTATCCATAATTTCAGCCGCAGCTTCCATCGTTGGCCAATCACTTTTAGAACCCATAACTACAGCAACAAGGGCTTGCATGTTTACTCCTTAATGTACTATTTATTGGTATATTTAGCTCATCATTACCCAGTTAGTGGCGAAGTGATTACAGCATTAATATTAAGGCGATAAAAAAGGGGACAGATAATAGCATGATGACTTTTGTTTCGCTGCTGTTTAGTGTTTCGTGCGGCTAACACTTAGTTTGTAAAATAGAAAACTCTATAGAGTGAGGTTTGAACCGCTTGCTCATAAAAATGATAAAGATCAAAAAAGTGTGAGTTATCCGGCTTTGTTACTAAAATGATACCCAAAAGGTGTTATATTGTTATTTGTGGATCAAGGATTCCGTTTGGCAATAATGGAATGGTGTATGCCGAAATATAATCATCATAGAATAATTTAAAAAACGAGTTAAATTTATCAGTAGTTTAACTTTATATTGACTGACTATAATCACTAATTTAGAGCTGAACTTTGACTATCAAACACTCATTAATTAAATCTTCATTCATAAAAACGGCATCAAGTTTGTTTGCTGGTGGAGTCGTATTTGGACTGCTTTTATCAAACTCATTTGCTGATGACGCTGAACTGAAAGCTGCAATGTTAGGTGAGTTTTCTGAAAACGCTATTGATGTGACGCAAATGAAACCTATGGCTGTGTTGGCCCTATTGAAACAAAACAGCTCACAAAATATTGCCTTTTCTTTTCAACAAATGAGTATGCCCCGCGGTTGGTTAGAGATCACTAAAATTGACAATGCCTGTATGTATAACAAAGTCAAAACCGAAAAACGGCAAAAAATTGCTTATTATAGCCAATATCCTATTACCCTATACCCACCATTAAGACTAATTGTGCGTGCAGCTGATGCCGATAAATATTCAGCAGGCTTTGATTTATCGACTATTGAGCCGCAGCAATATATGCGTTATGCGGTGGCTAAAAGTCGCTCTTATGGCAAAATGCTCGACATACAGATTTCGGCTCAAAAAGAGTTATTATTTTTTCGTGATGGGGCTAATTCAGTTGGCAAACTCGTGGACATGTTAGCGCTTAATAGAATTGATGGATTTATCGAGTATGCTGATTCTGTTAATACTCATATTACTGAGAATAAGATTAACTTCGATTTTATAAGCATTGCTATAAAAGGAATAGATAAACCCTCACCAGGTTATATTGTCTGTTCTAAAACAGAATATGGTAAACAACTCATTGATGCGATTGATCAGGCGATGAGTAGAAAACCTTTCCAAAATGAGCTAATCTCTATTCATAATGATTTTGCATCTATAGATGACAAATCACTGTTAACTTCTGAGTTAATCAGTATCTTTGGGCAACCTGAATAATTAAAGTTAAAGCAAAAACACCGCTGTAAAGGATTATTAATTTAAAAATGGATAGACGTTAACGACTGTTTTGCAGGAGTATTATGTGAGCTATTCAATCTTTAAAAAAGAGTCTCTATTGACGGCTAAAATGATTAAGCGTCTATGCTTAAGCCTAAAGCTGGTGTTATTGATCCCGATATTTCCCTCCTTACTACAATCAATCCAAGCTAGTCCGTTACAGGGAATTTTATTAGCTGAAATTGACAGTAATCAAAACGATTTAGCCCAAGAGCAACCGATGGGAATGTTTGCTATTTTATTGCAACATAACCAAAATCTATTTCATTTCGATCAACAGCAGGCGAGTTATACTCGCTCTTGGAGTGATTTAAATAAGCTTGGCAATGCATGCATGTATAACAAGTTTAAATCAACTGAACGTGAGCAAGTGGCTTATTTTAGCCAAAAACCGATCAGTATATTTCCACCGCTAAGATTAATTGTGTTAAAAAAGTATGCGGCACAATTTCCACAACAAATCGATTTAGCCAATTTACCCCCAAGTTTAAAAGGTCAAATAGGTGTAGTGACATCACGCTCATATGGTGAAGCGATTAACCCAATATTATTGGCCCATCCTGAGTCTTTTTTATTTTCGTAGTGGCATGGGCTCGACGCTTAAACTTTTAGAAATGCTCACAAAAGAGCGGGTAGTTGGTGTTATTGAGTACTCAAAAGAGGCCAGTTTAATTCAGGATTTACAGGGGCTGAACTTTGATTTTCAAGCTATTCCGATTAAAGGTGTGATGCGACCAAACTTTGGCTATATGGCTTGTTCAAAAACAGCTGCGGGTGAAAAGTTGATCGCAAATATAGATTTAATTATGGCGACGCCGGCTTTTAAACAGGCTTTTATTGAAGAACATCTTCAAAATTTTGATGATGAGAAAGCTTTACTCAAGCCTGAATTGGATAAATTACTGCAGCCATAATGTGTTTAGGTTATTTAGAAAAACCCTTTTTAGTTTTGATTACGTTATAAAACACAAGCGTATTCAAATAAGGGTTTTACCATGACTATTTTTACTTCATTACGACTCTCAAGATATAACCAGTCACAGCATCTACTTTCGCAACAGCACTGTTATTCCCAAGCAAAATGGCAAATGGGCTTATTGCTCATCGGTGCTTTAGGATTAGTGGGCTGTCAGCAAAAACTTGAATCCGAATCTGTTGGGCCTGAAGGTATTTCATCAGAATCTATGCCACTTGAAGCAGGGCAGATTGATAAGCGAATAAACGTGCAACAAAAAATGCCTAACGACAGTAAAGGGATTACTTATTCGTTAGCGCAAACCAGCACAGATATTGCTGAACGTCAGGCTAAATCAGATTGGGTTAAATCATCGGTACTTACTCATCAAAACGCGAATGACAAATATCATCTAGTGTCGAATGAAAATCGCATCGGTGCCATCGGAAATTTTGCCGCCTATGTGCAAAATGGCAATATGGTCACCGCAGAAACGCCCATATCGACTTTTTCAATTGATGTTGATACTGCAAGTTATACCACCATGAGACAGCAAATAAACCGTGCAATATTACCGCTAAAGAACAGTGTTCGTGTCGAAGAATTACTGAACTACTTTGATTATGACTATCCCATACCAACTATAAATGAAGCGCCTTTTAGCATTAATACCGAATTAGCTCCCTCGCCGTATAACCAAGATGCAAAGCTTCTGCGCATAGGCATTCAAGGATTTAAGCTAGCCGCGGATCAAATAAAAGCTAAAAATTTAGTCTTTTTAATCGATGTTTCAGGCTCAATGTCTGCAGCGGATAAATTACCGTTATTACAACAAGCCTTATTGCTGTTAACCCAATCATTAACCGCGCAAGATAAAGTCTCTATTGTGGTATATGCCAATGGCGTACACCAAGTGCTTAGTGGCGCAGAAGGCAATAATACCCAGCAGATAAAACAGGCGTTAAATAACCTTCAAGCTGGTGGCGGCACCAATGGTGGTAAAGGGTTGGCACTCGCTTATGACTTAGCGGCGCAGCATTTTATTGAACAAGGTATTAATCAGGTGTTACTGGCAACCGATGGTGACTTTAATCTCGGCATGACCAGCCAAGAAGATTTGATAAACTACGTCAGCCAACAACGAAATAAGGGTATTGGTTTAACCACATTAGGGTTTGGCTTAGGCTCACAATCTGCCCAGTTTAACGATGTTTTATTAGAGCAACTGGCTAATCAAGCTAATGGTCAGTATGCCTATATTGATAACCTCAATGAAGCGCGTAAAGTGTTACATGATAAATTATCGCAAACGTTAGATATCATCGCATCTGATGTTAAAATTCAAGTCGAGTTTAATCCCGCCATCGTGTCGGAATACCGTTTAATCGGGTATGAGAACCGCCAGTTACAACGTCAAGATTTTAATAATGATAAAGTCGATGCCGGCGAAATTGGCGCAGGCCATAATGTGACAGCTATTTACGAGCTACGCTATAACGACAGTGAAAGTTTGATGCATGAGCCATTACGCTATAAGCAAAATCGTGAGCCGAGTTTAGGGGAGGTGGGTAAGCCATTTACCCGTAACGAAATAGCATTTTTAAAACTGCGTTACAAACCTTTTTCAGGGGGCAAACTCGCTGCAAATGACAGCCTGTTAATCAGCCAACCTATTTATGCCGACATCGAAGTTAAAGGCATTCAACAAACCAGTGATGATTTCAGGTTTGCCGCCGCAGTAGCGGGATTTGGGCAATTACTCAACCATAATCATTATGTGCATAATACTGATTATGATAAGTTGATAACACTCGCTCAAACGGGATTAGGCGAAGATAGATTTGGCTATCGGCATGAGTTTGTTCAATTAATGCGTTCGGCTAAATTGCTCGTTGAACAGGGGGTCGGGCAACAAGGAGGCTTTTATGACAAGGTACAGCCAACTGAGTATTCATCAGCGCTTTCTCCTGCAGTAACTCGCTCAGTGCCGAAAACGATGCAAACCAATTAACACTATTACCCCTAGGCTGGTGGCACTTAACCTCTAGCCTATGGGTAAACAAACGGATTTTTAAGAGAGTGTGCATGACAGCAAATAATAGTGAAACCCTTGAGTTAGACGTAAATCTTGTTAATGCGCAAAGCGATGAGCAATTGATGTTAGCTTACCAGTCGGGCGATATAAAAGCATTTGAGGCCCTTTATACCAAACATAAAGGACCGCTATATCGTTACTTTGTGCGTCAGCTTTACGATAACGTCTTGGCGGAAGATTTATATCAAGAGGTGTGGGGCAAGGTAATAAAAGCGGCGGTAAATTATCAGGTCAGTGCTAAATTCACCACCTGGCTATATAAAATTGCCCATAACTTAATTATCGATCACGTTCGCGCGGTAAAGCCCTTGGATGACACGCAAGAGTTGGCAGAAGATCAAACCATGGACAGCTTTAACGCTGCGTCAAATGTAGAACCTGATATCCAATTGCAGCAACAACAGCAAGCTAGATTATTACAAGCCTGTATTGATTTGTTACCTGCAGTACAAAAAGAAGCCTTTTTACTTAATGTCGAATTAGGCCTGACCGCATCTGTTATTAGCGATATTGCGCAAGTGACAGTGGAAGCAACTAAAAGTCGTATTCGCTATGCTTATCAAAGTATTAAATCTTGTGTCACTCAAAAATTACAGGCGGTATAAAGATGACTCAACAACATGATGAAACATTTTTAGCCTTACAAGATGAAATCGCTAAGCTATACCATCAAGGCCCCAAACCGCAGCCATCAGCGCAACTAGATGAAGCGATTTTAGCCCAAGCACAAACCGAATTAAGCTTAAGTCAGTCTGCGGCACTAGCGCTAGCGGTTCAAAACCAGGACGAAACGAATGTTGTAAGCATAAAAGGTTGGCGACAATATCGTTGGCAACTGTCTTCCGCAGCATCAGTGGTGCTGGTGGCAGGCTTGTTTATGATGATGCCGATGAAGCAGCACTATAATTCATTAGAGCTTAATCCATCCGGTCTAAACTCATCAGATTTTGAGGCGTTATCATTGGATATGCCAGTGGCTGATAACCAAGCTAATGACATAACAGCCTCTGCCGCGCTTAAGTCTGCGCCCATGTCATCACCTAACTCGACTGCACCTAATACCTCAGCAGCACCTATGTCTACAGCACCTCAATTGTCGTCATTCGCCCAAGAGCAAAACATCGTCGACACTCATAGCGCAGATGATAGATTTAGCAGTAAAGGATCGTCGCAAACAAGTTTATCGCAGCAAGCTGAACAAGCGAATGAAACCGCTAAAGTGGTTGAGCAAGTTGAGCAAAGTCGTCAGCAAAAAATGATGTCGGAACTCAAACCATCAGAACACAGTGAACTTACCCAAGTTGCTAATAATCAATATTTAAAAGACTCAGGTATGATCACCTTAGATACCGCTGATAAAGCGATGCTAAGGTTAACTGAGTTGGTTAAATTAAAAAAATTGTCACAAGCTGAGCGCTACATGTTAACGATGGAGCAACGGTTTCCTGAGTTGAATAATCTTAATCATCCACTACATGAAGATTACAACAAGATTAAGCAGCAATTAACTGTAAAGTGATGTTTTATAAATCAAACTAAATAGTCTCTATGGGACACATGTCTCTTAGAGCCTATTTTAGCGGTGATATTTATCACAGCACTTCACGTCAACTGATACCTTTGCCACTTAATATCATTTCCATTGAGCTTCCTCTCTTCAAAATAAGTAGTCTAGCGTTATGAAGACACCGCAATAAAGGCGATTAATCTGTTGCCATTAGTTACATTTTTAGGCTTTTAAAAAAGTCACATTCTGGTAACTTGTCTGCTAACAAAAATAATATGGAATAAACCCTTAATGAAACTTCGTCGCTCAGTATTAAGCTGCATGATTGCCCTAGGTTGTGTTAGTGCGTTCTCATCAGTGGTGCAAGCCAGTAATGGTTATTATCGCGCCCCCGCATTACATGACAATACCTTAGTGTTTACCGCTGAAGGGGATTTATGGAAAACCCAGCTTAATAGCCAAGTCGCCAGTCGGTTAACCACTCAAGCGGCGGAAGAAACCGATGCCAGTATTTCCC
The DNA here is from genome assembly GCF_051165765.1 of Shewanella sp. HL-SH8. Lineage (NCBI taxonomy): Bacteria > Pseudomonadati > Pseudomonadota > Gammaproteobacteria > Alteromonadales > Shewanellaceae > Shewanella > Shewanella sp. HL-SH8. Next base: position 1,645,342 of record NZ_CP195039.1, read on the forward strand.
AAGATGGACAATGGATTGCATTTAGCGCTAACTACGAAGGTGCAACAGAAGTGTATGTTATGCCTATGGCCGGTGGCGTGGCCAAGCGGGTCAGCTTTGAAAACTCGCGGATAAGACTACAAGGCTGGACAGCCACAGGTGAGATCCTGTATTCCACAGACAATGCCTTTGGTCCAGCAAACTTCTGGGTATTAAAAACCATTAATCCTGATACGTTAACGGTAACTAATTTACCGCTTGCCGATGCGATAGAAGGGGTGATTGATGCTAAAGGCGAATATGTTTATTTTACCCAATTTGGTCTGCAGGCCAGTGGTGATAATGCCAAAGTGTATCGTGGCGGCGCCAAAGGTGAAATTTGGCGTTTTGGTTTAGGCCAAGACAAAGAAGCACAGCAGTTAACCACCCAACATGAAGGGTCAGTACGTCAACCCATGTTGTGGCAGGACAGAGTTTATTTTATTAGTGATGCATCGGGTAATGATAATATTTGGTCTATGTCATTAACCGGAGGCGACATTAAGCAACATAGCCAATATACCGATTGGCAGGTCAGAGATGCTAAATTACATCAAGGTAAAGTGGTTTTTCAGCAGGGTGCAGACATCAAATTATTTGATCTCGCCAGTAATAAAGACTCGGTTGTGGATGTTGAATTAAGCAGTGACTTTCCCCATCGACGTGAGCACTGGGTTAATGATCCAATGGATTACGCTACCTCAACCAGCTTAAGCCCTAAAGGCGATCAAGTGGTGATAACGGCTCGTAGCCATGTTGCTATAGCCAATAAAGATGATCGTCGTTTAATTCAAATAGCGTCGGCACCAGAGAGTCGAGTACGTGATGCATTACTGAGTAAAAATGGTAAATGGGTATACGGCATAAGTGATGCTTCTGGTGAACAAGAAATATGGCAATTCCCAGCCGATGGCAGCGAGGGTGCAAAGCAGCTGACTAAAGATGGCAATACGCTACGTACTAGTTTAAAGCTGTCACCGAGTGGTCGATATTTGGCCCATGACGATTATATGGGCAATGTGTGGCTACTTGATTTAACCACGAGTAAAAATAGCAAAATCGCCGTCAATGGCGAAGGTCTAGGGCCATATCAAGATATTGTCTGGTCACCAGACAGCGAATATATCGCATTAACTAAAGCCGAAATCGGTAAACAACGCCCGCAAGTCGTGCTGTATTCAGTTAATGAATCTAAAGCGCAAACACTGACCTCTGATAAATATGAATCATTCTCACCAAGCTTCAGTTTAGATGGCAACTGGCTGTACTTTTTATCTAATCGTGATTTCAATGCCACGCCAAGTTCACCTTGGGGCGACAGAAACATGGGCCCGGTGTTTGATAAACGCACCCAGGTTTTTGCCCTAGCGTTAAATAAAAAAGCACTATTTCCGTTTGCTAAAACAACCGAGTTATCAGTACAAAATGACAAAGATGATGAGGATAAAGTTGAAACAGCCGACATAAAACTTGAATGGCAAGGCTTGGCGCAACGACTATGGCAAGTGCCTGTTGAGTCAGGCAATTACAGCCGTTTACAACAATCAAAATCAGGTCTGTATGTTATTGATAGTGTGAATGATAAAAGCGCTTTAAAGTGGATTAAGTTCGATAATGTCGCGCCAAAAGTGGACGTATTTGCTGAAGATGTCGCTGACTTTACTCTAGCTGATGATCAATCCACTATTTTACTGCGCAAACAAGCCAATCCGAAAGAGTTATTGATTGTTGCAGCGGGTGAGAAGTTACCTGCAGATGTGAGTCAGGCGAAGGTCAAAACAAATCAATGGCAATTACGCATTTCACCTATGCAAGAATGGCAGCAAATATTTGAAGATGCGTGGTTAATGCACCGAGATCAATTTTTTGATACCCAAATGCGCGGACTCGATTGGCAAGCGACTAAGGCTAAGTATCAACCTTTACTGCAAAGGGTCACCGAACGTAACGAGCTAAACGATATATTTGAACAAATGATGGGCGAGCTGAACTCGCTACACTCGCAAGTTCGCGGTGGCGATATAGCGCAAGATGCAGATGCGGCAAAATCGGCGTCACTCGGTGCACGGTTAAATCTGAGTTCCAAAGGCGTTGAGATAGCCCATATTTATCAAAATGATCCTGAGTTACCGAGCCAGGCTTCACCATTAGCCCGTATTGAAGTTGATGCCCAAGTGGGTGACATCATTAAAGCCATTAATGGTAAGCCAGTGGCAAATTTAGGTGATGTAACACAGCTATTGCGTAACCAAGCCAACAAACAAGTGTTATTAACCCTAGAGCGTGGCAGAAATCAACATAAAACCGTGGTGTTACCTACCGACACTAACACTGATGCCACATTGCGTTATTTAGATTGGGTGCAACATAATCAAGCTAAAGTTACCGAATCATCAAAGGGTGAGTTTGGTTATTTGCATTTATACGCTATGGGCGCGGGCGATATCGAAAGTTTTGCGCGTGAGTTTTACACCAACTACGACAAACCAGGATTAATCATCGATGTTCGCCGCAATAGAGGCGGTAATATTGACAGTTGGATTATTGAGAAATTACTGCGTAAAGCGTGGGCATTTTGGAAACCAACCCACGGTAGCGCTAGCACCAATATGCAGCAAACTTTCCGCGGACAACTGGTGGTACTGGCTGACCAAATGACTTACTCAGATGGTGAAACTTTCTCTGCGGGAATTAAAGCCCTAGGTATCGCGCCATTAATTGGTAAGCAAACTGCAGGTGCAGGAGTGTGGTTATCCGGTCGTAACAGCGTTACTGATAATGGTATGGCAAGGGTTGCTGAGTATCCACAATATGCAATGGACGGTCGTTGGGTAGTTGAAGCCCATGGGGTTGAACCTGATATTGAGGTGAACAACTTACCCCATGCAACCTATCAAGGTGAAGATGCGCAATTAGAAAAAGCCATCAGCTATTTAAAAGAGCAGCTAATACAAAGTCCTTATCAGCCGTTAAAAGTGCTCCCATTACCTAAAACAGGTAAGGCGGATGATATTAAAGCGAGTTAATCAGCCGATCCCACATGGTCAGATAATGTCGATTTAATTAATTACAGCCCCATCAATGATGGGGCTGATTTATTTAACCTAAACTCAATTAAATTTTATTGGTGTTAGATAGACTTCAAGTGCAAATGATCCAGCGAGACGGCGGATTTTGGTTTTAAAATCAGCATCCATGTGGGCTTAACCAAACCAATAACATCCATGCCTCTTGCTCAAAAATATTTCACTTAGTGAAAATTCGCCCTGTTTTGGATACTCGCTGGCTTATCAGCACCTGAATTTTTGTTTCTTCGATTAAGCTTCATTGATGGCTGTGGAAAACGATGAACACAAAAAGTTAGCTCATTTCTGGACAGTTCCAATTAAATCCTCATAGGTTTGAGATTGACTACAAGTGCAGATGATCCAGCGAGACGCCGCAAGCACGTCCATGTGGGCTTAACCAAAACATCCTTGTTTTGGATACTCGTTGGCTCATCTGCACCTGAATTTTTGTTTCTTCGATTAAGCTTCATTGATGAATCGAGAAAAGTCACACAATAACAAGAGTAAACTCGTTTCTGGACAATACCTTGTTAGATTTTTTGTTCTATTCGTCAGGCATCAGATAAGGTTTAGTATTGCAAATTTCATAAAGGAAGTGAGCAACATCCTTGTTGCCCATCCGATAACGACACTGTGAGATTTATTCATAGAACAAGCATGAAGAAACCTGAGCATTAACATTACTCGACTTGAAAAACAGGCTCTTATTGCAGAACAGAGACTAAATTAAGTACTTCAAGACTAAAGCAGCCCCAAACAGGCCAACTCCGTAGACGCTGTGTGCCAATAAACTTAACCACCGCGCTTTCCACGGTGACGGCATTTTACTTGCTGCAACCCCAAAACCAAGACAAGGTTGGATGATGCAAAAAGGAAACACCATAGTCACAACACCAGTGAGTAAAGCAGGAGTCATACTTGGATCAGTTAGCCACGCTTCTCCCAAGATAAATACATGAATCAACGCAAAAACAATACCTATCAAGTAATGTAATATCCAACCTAAAAGCTTTTCTCCCCTGACAGCTGGTGTAGCCATAATAGGTCGGTGTACCAACTGTCCTCTAGGAATTAAAGCTACCCAACGAGCCACAAGTGCATAGTCAAGTGATGGAGTGCTAAATATGTTTTTTTGCAACCAAGCCCATGCATCCATGATTAACGTAGCACCAATACCAACCAAAATTGCTTGTAGCCAAATAAAAGTTTCCATTCAGTCCTCCACTTTGTGTTTTTTCTTGAGTTTGTTATATTGGCAGACATGGTACAACTTGAAGTCGACTTTAAGTCAATGGCGAATTTTATGGATATTGCAGAAGTCTCTCGTGAATCTGGGTTAGCCCCTTCAACACTGAGATATTATGAAAAACTCGGACTTATTCGATCTATTGGTAGAAAAGGGCTGAGACGTCAATATGCCCCAAAAGTTTTAAATAAATTGAATATCATTTCACTTGGACGCATTGCGGGATTATCGTTAAATGAAATCTCAACGATGTTTGATGAATCCGATGAATTAGCCATCGACCGCACTTTACTTACGCAAAAAGCCTTAGATATTGATATTCAGATTAAACGGCTGAAAGCGGTACGAGATAGCCTTAACCATGTAGCGACCTGCCCGCAGTCATCTCACTTAGAGTGTCTATCATTTCAAAAGCTGATGAAATCGGTTAAACGCTATTTGTCTTAATACCTGTGGTGAAACTTAAACACTAGAACAGTATTGTTGCCTAAATCGAGATTAAAGGAACTTTTAGTAGCTTCGTCGATCTGAGCTGACAGTACTTTCCAACAAATGCATAGAAATGGACAGTAGTCCGACATAAGAAAATCTAAAGCAGAATCATATTAACAGCTTATGTATGAGTAAATAAGCTAACAAGAAAAGGGGCAAAACCAAGTCAGTGTTTTAAAAATAATCTTATTCTACTCAATCTTTAAAACTAGCAGGTTAAGAAAATACTCGAAAGGTTCATTATGGTGATTTGCGAGCCGACCATCCGACCCAGGGATGGGGCGGCTGAGCTACAAGGACTTTTTTATTTCGAAAGAATGCTGCGTGTCGGTGAGTAAATGCCATACTGAACCTACATCGATAAACTTCACGTATATTATTTACTATGAGTGTAGCTGCATATTTCCACACAAACCTTGGGGAAAAAATGTGTTAGTCCTTGATAGGCATTTATTAGCACAGATGAGGTTATTGACTATTTTCATTAACAAAGTGATTGATAAATAAAGCCATTACATCTCTATTAGCCAGAACACGTTGATCAAACTCTTGTTGCCCTGGGGTTTCAGTGCAAATCGCAATTTGGCTACCACTTTGAAATAACGCACTTTCAAATGAACTATCAAAATGATTGAAAATAATGCCATCTTTAACAGGGCATTCATCAATCTCACCATCGGCTGCAATAGGAAAATATCGTCCTAAACTATCGCGTAGCTGGTAACTTAGCGGACTAGGCAACGCATGAGATTCTAATGCATACAAATAAGTGTCATGCAGTAACACATCTTCGTGACAGGTTAATATGCCATGCTTAGAGGCTGCCAATAATGTGGCCATAGATTGTTGTAAAATAAGCCCTTCGACCGACGTGTGCGGATTCGACACGACTTGTCCTGATTGATATATAAAACCGCGATTAGGGTTTTGCTGAAACAGATTTAATCGGTTTCCTATACTGAATCCGCTTGGGTTAACTAGAGGTAAAATACTCAAATTAACTTTGTTAAGCACGCTAGAGCCAAGTTGAGCTAAGGCGCTGATTAATCCCCATGGCCCAGCCGACTCTTCACCGTGAAATCCCGCACAGACTAGAATAGATGGTTTTTCTGAACAGAGGTTTGCAGATTGATATAGAAAAAGAGGATATTGCTGGTGGCTATCATCAACAAAGCCTAATCGTATTGCCTGCATGTTTAGACGCTTAACTTGAGCAGATAAATACCTCTCAAATTGTTGCAAGTCGTTACTTTGGCAGTTAAATAATGCACTGTTCCACTGATAGTTTTCAAATAATTGTGTCATACATATTACTTCTAATAAACCGTTTTTACATAGTAAACAGAGGTTATCAAAATGACCATACAAAAGTGTATGGCTTAGTCTGTCATAGTGTAAAAAGGTGCTCAAATGAAGATAATGGCGCAAGCTTCTGCTAATCAGTCGATTGATATTGATGGCGTGAAAACCTACCAAGTGAATTTAATGTTTGCAGCTGCTCAGGCCACAGTTCAAGGTTACAAGTATTGGAAAACGGATTTTAGACACGATTTCATGCAAAAATCTGAGTAATCTACTGTGCAAAACTGATAAAAAAACCGCTAAATAGCGGCTTTTTCAATTTTTGCACACACAATTTAGTGTTTAATTTCAACTTCACAGGCTAAAGAATTAGCGATAAAGCAATTGGCGTGGGCTTTTTCATGAATTTTAGCGATGGTTTCTTCGCTTACTTCAAGGCCATCGGCAAACACAACCTGAGGATAAAGGGTCATTTTAACCACTGCAATTTTACCTGCATCATTTTTACCTAAATCAGCAATGGCGTTATCAGTATAGCTATCAACCGGTAAACGTTTTAGGTGTGCAATGGCCAGAAAAGTCAGCATATGACAAGAAGACAGCGCAGCTAATAAGTTTTCCTCTGGATTAACTTTATCGGCATTGCCTTTATATTCCGGCGCTGATGAAGCTTGAACCGCTTGACCACTGCCATAACTGACTTGATGGTCACGATTAAACTCACCCTCTGGTGCAGGTGAAGTGTGCCAATCAACAGTGACTTTAAAACCCATCTGATACTCCTAGTTTGAGCGACCACATTGCATTCACAATGCGTTATTCGGTGCTGATTCAACACTAACTGGACGCTAATGTCCATGTTTTATCTATGCTTTTAGGCGCTCGGTTTAAATGATTTTCATATGAGAGCTAACACAAAAGAATATGACGCACCCCAAATTAATTACAAAGTATTAATTTATAACACTAAAAATACACAAGTTAGCTTTTTAGCTGTGATGTTGAAAATTCAATTGTTACCAATATGTTATGAATACGTATGCATTGTATTGTTATCAAAAGGGGGAGAAGCCTAGTATATCGGAATAATAAGTGTCCGGTATTCTGCATAATGTGGGTGGTATATCCGAGTATTGGACAACAATAAAAACCTTAAAGGTGAAGGGGAAAACCAATGCTCAAAAGTAAACCCAGTGTTTTATCATTGGCTTTAGCAACAGCAGGTATGAGCGTGATGTTCATGTCTTATGGCGCTAATGCAGCAGATGATATAAAGCCCATAGTGCAACAAAAAACAGTTAAAGCTGATGCTAGCCTTGAAGTGAATAAAACCACCAGTGATCAAGCTGACAGTGATGTTATTGCAGATGACACGCTTGCAGAAAATGATCAAGAAATCGAGCGCATCGCCGTCAAAGGCTACAGCCGCAGCCTTATTGATTCACTTAACTCTAAACGATTTAGTGACACGGTGTCCGAGCAATTATCTGCCGATGATTTAGGCGCCTTGCCCGATGTCTCAATGGCCGATGCATTAACGCGTTTACCGGGTATTTCCGCGGTACGAACCGGTGGCCAGGCCGCTGAAATTAACATTCGCGGTATGTCTGGCGGGTTTGTGTTTTCAACACTTAATGGTCGCGAACAAGTGTCTACTAGTGGTTCACGCAGTATTGAATTTGATCAGTATCCATCAGAGCTTATTAGCTCTGCTGCGGTTTATAAATCCCCTAAAGCATCACTTATTGAAGGCGGCGTAGCCGGTACGGTTGAGCTGCAAACCATTAGCCCTTTAAGCATAGATAAAGACCATAGTTTTGTCGTCAACGCCCGCGGTATGCATAATGATCGCGCCAGTGAAGTGTTTGGCGCAGAAGAGTACGGTAGTCGCTTAAGTTTTTCATATCAAGGCAAGTTTTTAGAAGACACGGTAGGTATTGCCGTCGGTTATGCTCGTTTAGAACAGCCTAGCGTAGCAACACAGTTTATTGGTTTAGCTTATAACGATTCTAAAGAAATAGATGGCCTAGCGAACGACACCAACGGCCCAGTTGATAACCCTAGCTATGAATATATTAGTGAAGGTTTTGAAATGCAGCATTTAGGCGGCGTTGAAACCCGCAATGGTTATATGGGCGCCATTGAATGGGCACCAGTAGATAACTTTGTGCTTAAAGCCGATGCGTTTATGTCTCGTTTTGACAGTGAATCGTTTGCCCGCGGTTTTCGCGCCAAATTAGGCGGCCGTAATGCCAGTGTTGCTAATCCGGTATTTGACGGTAACAGCGTCGTTGGTGGTACGTTTAATCGCACCTCAAAAAGCTATACCCGAGTAGAAATTGTTAACGATGACAATCAAGATTTTGATGAAGTAAACAACTTTGGCATTAATGCCGACTGGCAAGTGACTGACCGTTTAAATGTGAATGTTGACGTGTCGTTATCATCGGCTAAAAGTGATTTTCGCAACGGTTTGTTATGGGCCAATGTCGCCCAAGATGCTAATGCAGAAACCCCTATTTTTGATGAAAATGTGTCAATCAGTTATTTACTCAATGGCCTAGATTTACCCGATGTGGGTTTTAATCAAGCCGATGCTTTTTCTGATATAGACCGCGTAATGGTCAGTAAATACGGTATTTATCCTTTTCTGAATGAAGATGAAGTTAAAGCCTATCGTGTTGATTTTAAATACGACTTAGAAATGGATGTGATTACCAGCGTTGAGTTTGGCGCGCGTTATTCTGACCGTAACTATTCAAATGACCGCTCGGTATTTGAATACGGTAACGATGGTGCGTTTTCTAAATCTCAGCCACCCTTAAAACTTACCGACGACATGACCACAGTGGTCGATTGGCAAGGTGACTTTAGTTACTTCCCATCTTATTTAGCCATTGACTTAGATTCCGCGTTAAATGCCTGGTTCCCAAATGGTGTGCCACAACCGGTACAAACCTGGGGCAATGCGGGTGGCGTTATCGACCCTCAGGGTTACACCACTAACTACTCGTGGACCATGCTACAAAGCGGTGAAGTGTATGAAGAAGTATTATCTGCTTATGTGATGGCTAACATCGATTCTGAAATAGCGGGTATTCCTGTTACTGGTAACTTTGGTGTGCGTATGGTTGATACCGATCAATCTGCCACCATGCTGCAAAACGTTGAAGGTGATGTAAATCTCGGCGCGCAAAATATTGCTGACAGCATTGGCATTATTAACCAAAACTACGCGCCAACGATGCAAGGGGTTAGCTATACCGATTATCTGCCATCGATTAACTTGAACTTCAAAGTGGCTGAAGACTCACAAATACGGGTTGCGGCAGCCAAAGTGATGTCACGCCCACCGATCAATCGTTTAGCCGGTGATATCAGTGCATCAGTATCCGATGATGGCAAAATTAATGGTTCAAGCACCAACAACCCATTTTTAATGCCATTTTATGCAGATCAATACGACTTATCCTTTGAGCAGTATTTTGATGAAGGTGCATTTGTTGCGGCCATTTTCTATAAAAACATTGATTCATTCATTGATACCGTCGCGATTGAAAACTTTGACTTTAAAGGCAATGGATTCAACGTACCTGAATATATCACTGATGAAATCAGCGGTGAGCAAATTGCCACCACCAATGGTACTTACACCACAGCAGTGAACAACGCTGAAGGCGGTTACATTCGAGGCTTGGAACTGGCTTACACCCAAGTGTTTGCCTCGCTGCCCGATGCCTGGTCTGGATTAGGCTTTAATGCAAGTTACTCCTACACCGAATCTGAAGTGCAATCAATCACTAACCTTGGCGGCGATACGACAGCCCAAGCTTTACCTGGTCTGTCTAATAACGTTGTCAGTGCCACCTTGTTTTATTCCTATGAAGGTTTTGAAACCCGCGTAAGTGCGCGTTTCCGTGATGAATTTGTCTCGGAACAGGTCGCTATTAATGAGCAAGTGGTTAACTTTGACGGCGAAACCGTGATTGATTACCAGGCGTCATACCAAGTCACTGACGGTCTAGGGGTGTTGTTTCAGGTGAATAACTTAACCGACGAGCCGACAAGAAGTTACTTCGGCACCGAAAACAAAACCGGCACCTTGCAGTACTTTGGTCGCGAATTCTATATGGGGTTCACTTATGCGATGTAATCAATTAGCAATTATCAAAGTTACCAATATAACAATAACAACAAATACCAACCAAGCGGTTGCTCTACAGCAAAAAGTGATGGGGAGAAGTCAGTCATGATGACTAAGTCAACAATTACGACATTCAGTGTATTTGCACTGAGTATGACAGCACTAATGGGGTGTGGCAGTGACTCAACCGAGCCAGGCACAGTATTACTAACTTGCAATGTACCAAACGTACCTAATGCAGGGGGAACAGAGTGTGTGCCGCCACCACCATTAAGTTGCCCTGCACCTAAATTTCCCGATGCTAATAATGAAAGCTGTATTGTCGGTTACAACCCCGACTTGCCTATGCCTTCTGTACTTGCTGGGCCTAATCAGGCTGTGTTGTATTACAACCGCATTAAAGATAAAGATAACAGCAGTGGTAATACTAATTATCCCGGTTATAAGCTCCATTCATGGAACAATGATACCTGTGACGCCTATGCGCCACCCTTTGATTCAACTGACTGGGCTAATGGCCACTCTTTTGATGGTATCGACCCAAACTACGGTGCTTACTGGTTAATCAATTTAAAAGAAGGTTACAGCGAGTGCGCTAACTTTATCATTCATATCGGCACTGAAGGTTCAGGCAAAGCATTAGGCGATGGCGATTCAGTGATGAACCTTAAGTCTTTTGCCGATGACTCTGCCCCTGAAGCACAATTTAACCGTGCTAACTTCACCATTCACGGTGAAAGTGATGTGTATGACTATCCTATTTTAGATGTCGGCTTTGCCATTGATGGCGCCAGCGCTCATTGGTTAGATCAAAACACCTTTGTGTGGAATGAATCGCCAGAGGGTATCGCTAAATTTGTATTACACCATTCAGCCACCGCAGGTATTGAAGCTGATAACGACAGTAAGATCAACGGTATTCAAGTTGAATTAACCGAAGCAACACTGACTGACGAGCAAAAAGCCTTCGTGCCGCATTTAGCACAATGGCCTGCTTATGAAGCTAACTTTAGCCTTGATGAAGCGAAAAATATCGCCAAAGAACAATTAGTATTAGTGGCGTACGACAGTGATAACAAGCCCGCTGCCGCAACTCATGTTCAAGTGGCTAAAGTGTTAGATGCACTTTATACCCGGGGTGATATGGATGCCGATGAAGCTTCATTAGGTATCATGTATGACAACGGCATTAGCGCTAAAGTGTGGGCGCCAACAGCGCAATCGGTTAATTTGAAAGTTTATGACAGTGCTAAAAAGCTAACTAAAACTGAGCCCATGACCTTAGATAGCCTAAGCGGTATTTGGTCATTTAGTGGCGACATGAGCTTAGACCGTCAATATTATCGCTATGAAGTAAAAGTCTATCATCCAGTATCGAAAAAAATTGAAACACTGGAAACCACAGATCCCTATTCACTCAATGTATCAACCAATGGCCGTTATAGTCAGTTTATTAATTTATCTGACGATGACACCAAACCCGATGGTTGGGACGGGCACAGTGTTGCAACGGTAGAAAATCCAGAAGATATCGTTATTTATGAAGGTCATGTACGTGATTTTAGTATCAGAGATGAAACAACATCTGCCGCTAATCGTGGCAAGTATTTAGCCTTTACTGAGCAAGGCAGCGCGCCGGTTGAGCATTTACGTCAACTTGCTGAAAGCGGTGTTACCCATTTTCATGTATTGCCAGTAACCGATATTGCCACCATAGAAGAAGATGTGACTAAGCGGATTGAAATTACCGATACCTTAGGCATGTTATGCAGCAAAATTGCTGATAATGCTAAAGCCTGTAAAACAGAAGATAAAGCCGCCAAAATTGTTGATATATTAGCGGACTTTTTACCTGGATCTGGGGATGCACAAGATCTAGTCAATGCCATGCGTGGATACGATGGTTTTAACTGGGGTTATGACCCACAGCATTTTATTGCACCAGAAGGCAGTTATGCTTCAAGCCCTGAAGGGGTTGCACGAGTAAAAGAGTTACGTGCCATGAACCAAGCCTTGCATGAGCTCGGTTTACGCGTAGTACTTGATGTCGTGTATAACCACACCAGTTCATCAGGATTATGGGACAACTCAGTACTCGATAAAGTGGTACCGGGTTATTACCACAGATATAACGAAATCAGCGGCAAAATTGAATCATCAACCTGTTGTGACAATACCGCCACAGAACATAGAATGATGGACAAGTTTGTGTCTGATTCAATGGTGATTTTAGCCAAAGAATATGGCTATGATGGTTTTCGTTTTGACGTCATGGGCCATATGCCTAAAAGCAGTATTCTAGCGGCTAGAGAAGCGGTTCAAGCGGTTGATGCCGATAACTACTTCTACGGTGAAGGTTGGAACTTTGGTGAGGTGGCTGATAATCGATTATTCGAACAGGCAACCCAAGCCAATATGGCTGGCAGTGAAGTGGGCACTTTTAACGATCGTATCCGTGAAGCCGTGCGCGGTGGTGCGTTATTTGCCACAGACCAAAAAGATGATTACTTACGCGACCAAGATACACTGCGCTTATCTATGGCGGGTAACTTACAAAACTACATCCTAAAAGACTTTAACGGCAATTCAGCCAAAGGCAGTAGTTTTAGCTGGAACAGCCAACCAACAGGTTACACCTTAGACCCAGCAGACAGTATTAACTATGTGTCAAAGCATGATAACGAAACCCTATGGGACATTTTACAATATAAGCATAACGTCGGTTTATCGTTAGAACACCGTGTTCGAGTGCAGAATATTGCAGCCACCATTCCGTTAATGAGCCAAGGTATTCCATTTTTCCAAATGGGCGGTGAAATGCTGCGCTCAAAATCAATGGACCGTAACACCTACGATGCCGGCGATTGGTTTAACTGGGTCGACTTTAGCAAAAACAGTAATAACTGGAATGTTGGCTTACCTTTAGCGCAAGACAATAAAGATAAATGGTCGGTGATTAGCGGTATTTCAGCTAATCCTAATGCCGCCGCGTCAATGTCAGAAATTGATTTTGCATCAAGTGTGTTTAATGAGTTTCTATCGATTCGTCAATCAAGCAAGTTGTTCCGCTTAACCACAGCGCAAGACATTATCGACCGAGTGGGTTTCCATAATATTGGTAAAAACCAGCAGCAGGGCGTGATAGTCATGAGCATCGACGACGGCTTAGGGCTAACCGATATTGACCCCGCAGTTGACGCCATAGTGGTGATGGTAAACGGTAGCGCACAAACCCAATCGCATACCATAGCAACCGCAGCGGGCTTTAGCTTACATGCTAAACAAATGATGTCGATTGACAGCACAGTGCAAGACGCAAGTTTTAGCCAAGGTGATGCTGACGGCACCTTTACTGTGCCGGCTTACACCACAGCAGTATTTGTTAAAACTCAAGGTGATGCTCAAGGCGAAGGCTTAAGTGCCAATGCGACCGCAGGTGCACCCGATGTTGTGCCTTATGGCAGCACAGATGTCTTTGTGCGTGGAGGCATGAATGGCTGGGGTGAAGTGGATAAGTTCACCTATGTAGGCGCAGGCGAATATCGCATTGCGATTACATTAGCCGCAGGCAGTTATGAGTTCAAAATAGCTTCTGCTGACTGGAGTACTGTTGACTTTGGTGCAGTGTCGGCCGATGTTGCAGCGGTGGATGAAGATATCGCAGAGCAACTGAGCGCTAAAGGGGCCAACATGATCTTTACCGCCGCTGCAGATGCCACCTATGTGTTCTCATTAGATGCAGCAAACAAAGATAACCCAGTACTAACTGTGTTCAATGAAGAGCCATTTGTTGGTACATCGGTTTACTTACGCGGTGACATGAATGGTTGGTCTACTGACAGTGAAATGGTTTATTTAGGTGGCAGTTTATACCGCGCTGAAATTATGGTCACAGCAGGCACTAAAGGCTTTAAAATTGCCTCAAGTGACTGGAGCAGCGTAGATTATGGTAGCGCAGATGCTGACGGAACGGTTCAATTAGGACAGCCTAAAGCGTTAGCGGTAAAAGGCGCTAATTTAGGCTTTAATTTTGAAAGCGATGCCATGTACAGTTTCACATTCGACATGAGTAACCGTAACGAACCTATCTTAACCATAGATAAAACCGATATGTTTGCCGGTAATACCGTTTATATTCGCGGTGGCATGAATGGTTGGGGGGAAGTTGATGCGCTTGCTTATCAAGGCTCATCTGTTTACACGGTTGATATCGCCATTACCGCCGGTAATTATGAATTCAAAATCGCCACAGGTGATTGGTCTACCGTCGACTTTGGTGCTATTGCCGCTGATGAAACCGTTGTTGAAGGTGCGATTAAAACCTTAGCTAAGAAGGGCGCTAACATGAAGTTATCTGTCGCCAGTAATGCAACCTATCGCTTTACGGTAACCGGGCCAAGTAGCGACTCACCTACCTTGAATGTGACTAAATTGAATTAACCGATATAACGCAACAAAGTTGATTAAATATCAATAACAAAAAACCAGCGCAAGCTGGTTTTTTTATGGGGCTAGGCTGAGTAAACTAAAGTAGAGCAAGCTGAGGCTGAGTTTATTTACTCTGCTGCCGACTGTTTAATAGCTTCAATTAGGTAATCCGCACTTTGTGCACCTGAGATCAAATACTTTTGATTCAATATAATCGCTGGTACAGCACTTATGCCTCGGCTTTGCCATAAGGCCTGCTCTTGTCTAACCGACTCGGCAAATTGCTGTGATGCTAATACTTGCTCAGCTTCGGCACGGTCTAATCCAACACTGTCGGCAAGGTTTAATAATACTGCAATATCATCAGGGTTTTGCTGCTGGGTAAAATAGCCATCAAATAAGGCGAGCTTAAGCTCAGTTTGTTTATTAAATGATTTTGCCCATTGCAGCAGCTGGTGTGCATTAAAGGTATTGTAAATACGCGACTGGTCGGTGAAGTTAAACTCAATATCCAGTGTTTTACCTATAGCCGTTAAATTGGCCCGATTCTGCTGACTTTGCAACGGTGTCGAACCGTATTTTTCAGCTAAATGCTCACCAAGGTGTTGACCTTGTTTGCCCATATTGGGATTTAACTCAAAAGGGTGCCAAGTGATTTGCACCTCAAGATCAGTAAAGGAGATTAAGGCTTGCTGAAGTCGCTTATAGCCAACGATACACCAGGGACACATAACATCTGAGACAATATCTATTTGCAGGGTTTTGAGTGACATTGGGTTAACCTATAGATTAATTTAAGTTTATTAAAGTAGGGTACAACTAACTTAACTGGTTAAATTTTAACTTAAAAAGCCACTTATTAGATGGCTTTGTGAGCTGTGTTGTAAAGCGAGTAAAAGTAGTGAACAAAGTTACTTGTTTATGTCTATACTAAGTGTGTATGGTGATGTTAACTCAAATTGAGAACAAGATTGTTCAAAAAGTTGGAGCTAACTTTACTGATGCAAGCAATATAGAATTAAATTACAGATGTGACTTTATGCTTATTTTGACACTTTTTGATTTAATCTCTTGAAATCTACAGTAAATGCCCCAAGTTCTCTTTTATACAGTCAATTAATACGACATTAAAGAAACGTTATAACGCTAAGGACACTTTATGAAAATAAATCTTTCTGGTCACCATGTAGATGTTACTGACACTGTCAAACAACATGTAGAAGAAAAGTTCGCCAAGCTTGCTAACCATTTTCCAACCCTTATTGCATTAGACATTATTATCGCGAAAGAACACGGCGAATATGATGTAGAAGTTAGCACTAATTATGAAGGTACTCGAATTGCCGCTAAAGGCCTTGATTCAGTGATGTACCCCGCTATTGCAAGTGCAGCTAAAAAATTAGACGCAGCACTTAAGCACCGTAAAGGCCATTTAAAAGCAGATTTGCATGCTAAGCCTGAAGTTACCGCGCCAGAAATTGCTTATGAAAAAGTACAAGAGATGGATTTACGTTAATTAGTTTTTAAATCCAACACTAATAAAAAACGCAGCCTAAGCTGCGTTTTTTGTTTATGGCATCAAACTGAATTCAGTGTGATGCCATAAAAGAGTTATTCGCTAATCTCAGCATTGTGATACACGTTTTGTACGTCATCACAATCATCTAATGCCGCTAAAAACTTATCAAAGCTTTCGATATCTTCGCCGCTGATCTCAGTCATGGTTTGTGGTACAAAAGCTAAGTTTTCTACCTTGAAATCAATTTCTGGGAAGGCTTCAGTTAACACTGTGCGGGCATTGTTAAATTCAGATACCGGTGTAAATACACTGATAATGCCATCCTCAAGTTCTACATCGGCAACATCAACATCAGCCATCATAAGCAGTTCTAAAATCGCTTCATCGTCATCACCATCAAACACAAATACCGCTTGATGCTCGAACATATGGCCAACAGTACCTGGACCGCCTAGCTTGGCATCATTTTTAACAAACGCCTGGCGAACTTGAGTAAAAGTACGGTTACCATTATCCGTTAGGCAGTCAACAATCACCATACAACCACCAGGGCCAAAACCTTCATAGCGAGCCGTATCGTAGTCTTCACCACCGCCGCCACGGGCTTTTTCAATAGCACGTTCAATAACGTGTGCTGGAACTTGATCTTTCTTCGCGCGGGCAATCAAGCTACGTAGTGCTAAGTTGCCATCAGGGTCAACACCGCCTTTAGCGCAAATGTAAATTTCTTTACCGTAACGTGAGTAAATGCGAGTCTTTTGGCCAGCGGTTTTCGCCATGGACTCTTTTTTATTTTGATATGCTCTGCCCATCTTAATCTCGTTTTATTAAATGTTTAATGCTAAAAATTGTCGTCGATTCTAGCAGGAATCATTCAAGCTGTTTAGATCAGACTTTAAAAAACGTGTAGATAATCTATATTTAAATCAACATATGTCGGTTTAAGCGAGGTTATATTCAATCAACAAAGATGATTTTGGCAACATTTTGGTTACCTTTGTTTCTTTTTGTATAGGATTAACGCGGTAAAAAGCATATTATTAAACTTAAAAGTGATGTGATTTTTGTTATGACTTAATCACATCACAGTATATAAATGAAAAAGATTGATAGACTGAATACGGAATATTGGCTAATTAATCCTTCACTTAACTAGTGTCTACTGGTACGAGAGTAAAGAATGAAATCTGAATCAAAGCAAGATGCAAATAGCGATAAACCGTCATTAGCCACTGTGACAATATTATTTTATGAAGCACCCGCAGGGCTTGAAATGCATAACACAGTATTAACTGATTTAACCATTAGTGAGTCTGGTCGGGTGATGATCCCTGATAGCTTTTCGTCGCGGAAAATCGATTATTGCGGTATTAGATGGCGAGTGTACTATTTTGAACGCTTTGGGCGAGCGAGTATTTTCTCAAAAAGTAATTGGTTAATAGCAAACTAAACCCATATTGGAGTTCAATAAAAATGACGCTAAAGGCGTCATTTTGTTTTTAAAGTAAGCTATTAAATAATTTGTCAGCTAGTGGTAACAACACTTCTTTTGTTGGGTGTGTATGGGCAAATGTGCGCAAACCATAAATGCCCATCATTAAAAACTGTGCCTGTAATTGGCTATTAGTGTCGCTGTCGATTAGTCCCTGTAATTTTGCCGCTTCAAACACCTGCTCAATGCCGAATTGCCAGGCGTTAAGGTTGGTATTAATCAACTGACTAATATCTTCATCTTGCTCACCCACTTCATTTAACGCTTTGGTTAGCAAACAAGCCTGGGTGGCATCACAACTCAAACACTCTTCTACAATGCCCGCTAAATAAGTTTTTAAGTTGTGCAACGGGTTATTGTTATTGGTAAACAATAGTTGAAATTGCGCGCTGCGGTCAGCATGGTATTGGCCTATTGCCGCTAGCAGTAAGCCCTTTTTGTTTTCAAATGCACAATAAATTGATCCTGGGTGCAATCCAGTCGCTTTGGTTAAATCCGCCATGCTGGTTTTCGCATAACCTTTCATCATAAATGCTCGCATGGCCGCACGCAGTACAACTTGGCGATCAAACTCTGCATTTCTCATGGCGTTCTCTTTAGCATTAGTAATTATTGGGTGAGTTTAACCAATTTTGAATAAACATTCAAAAATTACTTGAATGAATATTCAAATAAGATTATCTTGAACGCATATTCAAGAACGGAGACTGTCATGTCAGCCAATTTATTCCAGCCTTACTCATTAAATAATTCATTAACCTTAGCCAATAAAATCTTAATGGCGCCATTAACGCGTTGTATGGCCGATGCCAACTTAGTACCAACCCAACAAATTGCTGACTATTACGCACGTCGTGCAGAAGCTGGATTGATCATTAGTGAAGCCACTATTATTCGACCTGACGGTCAAGGTTACCCAAATACACCTGGCTTATTCAGTCCTGAACAAATTCAAGGGTGGAAAGTGGTAACAGATGCGGTGCATAAAAATGGTGGCAAAATATTTGCCCAACTATGGCATACCGGTCGTGTAGCGCATCCACACTTTTTTGGTGGTGGTGATGTGTTATCTGCTTCAGCCGTTGCGGTTGAGGGCAGTGTCCCAAGAATGCGAGAACTGACATACCAAACACCTAAAGCTGCCACTAAAGAAGATATAGTGCAGTTAGTTAAAGATTATGCCCAGGCTGCAGCGAATGCAATTGATGCCGGTTTTGATGGTGTTGAAATTCATGGTGCTAACGGATATTTGATTGATCAATTTTTACACCATGACAGTAACCGTCGTGATGATGAATATGGCCAAACCCCTGAAAACATGTCTCGTTTTGCATTAGAAGTGCTTGACGCAATTGTTGAACGTATTGGCGCAGATCGTACAGGTCTTCGTTTATCACCGGGCGCCTATTTCAATATGGCAGGCGACAAACGTGACCGTGAGGTATTCGATTATTTATTACCACAGGTTGCCAAACGTGATATTGCTTTTGTTCATGCTGGGATATTTGATGACTCAATGGAGTTTGACTACTTAGATGGCCGTGTATCTAGCTACTTACGTAAAGTGTATCCAAAAACCTTAGTGGGTGTGGGCAGTTACACTGCGGACTCAGGCGCAAAAGCTATTTCAGACAACAAATTTGATTTACTGGCTATTGGCCGTCCATTTATTGCTAACCCAGATTACGTAGCCAAAGTGCGTCAAGGTGAAGCGGTTGTTGAATACAACGACGCTATGTTGGCTGAACTTATTTAACACCATTGTTTGATCTGCTTTGTTAGAGATCACTTAGGATATTATTTTCATTCAGATGAAAATAAAACTAAAAATCAACCCCAATTGACAATTTTAGTATCCATTTTACCACTGCTATGCAGTGGTTTTTTTTGCCTGTCATTTCAGCCGCCATTCCAATATGAATCTGATGACATTTGCTATCAAGCAACAGCTTCTTTACAATCCCGCCTTCATTTAGCACATTACTACATCGACAGGAATATCATTATGCATACGTTAGCTCAGCTTGAATCAGGCGAACTTAAAGGGCTTGCACGTGTGCAAATAGTGGCAGAACTGACCGAGTTTCCAAGAGCGATATTCTCATTAGCTGACAGTTTAGAAATTTTAGACTTATCGAATAATCAATTATCAAGCCTACCCGATGACTTTGATCAATTAAGCCAGCTGCGCATCGTGTTTTTGTCACAAAATTGCTTCACTGAATTACCTGAAGTATTAGGTCGATGCCCTAAGCTTGAAATGATTGGTTTTAAAGCCAATCAACTTACCCACGTGAGTGAACAGGCTTTACCCGACCATACACGTTGGTTGATATTAACTGATAACCAGTTAACCCATTTACCAGATTCAATCGGCCGCTTAACCCAGCTTAAAAAACTGGCGCTAGCCGGTAATCAACTAACTGAATTACCGGGCAGTATGGCTAACTGTCGTGAGTTGGAATTAGTGCGGTTATCAGCCAACAAACTGAGCCATTTACCTGATTGGTTATTCGACTTACCCAAACTCAGTTGGTTAGCGTTTGCGGGTAACCCTTTTAGCCATGTTGATGAATGTTTGAATAACAGCGTGCCAATGATCCACCCAGAACACTTGCATTTTAGCGCCCAAATTGGCCAGGGTGCATCGGGCATTATATATAGAGCGCATTGGCTTGATAAACCCGTGTCCCAAGCACATTTGCCCGACAATGTAGCAGTGAAAATGTTTAAAGGCGCTATCACCAGCGACGGTTACCCAGCAGATGAGCTGGATTGTTGTTTAACAACGGGTGAACATAACAATTTAATTCCCGCCATAGGCCAAATTCATCATGGTGAACAACTGGGGTTAGTAATGGCGCTTATTCCAGAGGGTTATCAAAATTTAGGCCTGCCACCCTCATTAAGTACCTGTACCCGAGACACTTTTAACGCTGATACGCAGTATTCTGTAGAGGCGATAGCGCATATTGCAAAACAAATGAGTCACACCATGGACCATATGCATCAGCAGCAGGTTAGTCATGGCGATATCTATGCACATAATATTATGGTGGATGATGAGTTTAAGGTGTTATTTGGTGATTTTGGCGCAGCGTCTAATTTAGCTCACTTACCGCCGCAACAGCGCCTGAAAATGCACAAAATTGAAGTGCGTGCATTAGGTTGTTTGATTGATGATTTGTTACGCTTAATTAAGCCAGAACATCCACAACAGTCAACTTCCAAGTATGCTGAATTAGCAATATTAGCAAAGACTTGCATGCAAGGGGATGTATTACAACGGCCTGATTTTGAGCTGATTTTGAAACAGCTACTCAGCTGAATAAATCGCTAATGCTTGAGCTATGGATGCTGCAGGTTCGCCCAGTAAGTATCCCTGGGCATAATCAATTTCATACTGGTTAAGTAAGCTGAGAATAGCATCGTTTTCGACAAACTCAGCGACGGTTTTTTTACCCATTTTATGGGCGAAAATAGCTATGGTTTCAACCAACAACTGCGCTTTAGGATCGCTATCTAAATGGCGGATTAATGATCCATCTATTTTGATAATATCAATATCTAAACTGAGCAAATGCACAAAGTTCGAATAACCTGCGCCAAAATCATCAATCGCAATTTTGCAGCCTAACGGTTTGACTAACTTAATAAAATGCTCCACCGCCTCGTAGTTAGTTATTTCTTCACTTTCTAATAATTCAAAGGTTATCCGCTGCGTGGTGTCCGGTTCACTTTTAAGTAAACTGACAATAGCCTCCAAATTTTGTGCAATGGCAATATCATCTAACGTGATGTTAACAGAAAACTCATAGGGCTGATTTTTAAACAGTGCAATTGACTTTTGCAGCATACAGCGCATTAACTGCGGATAAATGCGTGATTGTCTGGCTGCTGCCATAAACTGGTGTGGCGCTAATATTTGCCCATCGGGTAGTTGGAGCCGCATCAAACACTCAAACTTTATTGGCGCATCAATTAAAGGCTGAATAAGTTGAACATAGGGCACTACCCATTGCTCTTGTGCTGCTTTAGCTAGCATTCTGCTTTGGCGCATGTTTTCTTCAAATGCTGCTGAATTAGCCATTTCGCTGCTAAAACAGCAATAAGTCAGCTGTTGTTTTTTAGCAAAGCGCCTTGCTAAATCAGCATGCCGATGTAGTTGGTTTGCTGAAGTTGTTGAACTTGAATTAGCTATGGTTGAACCAGGTATATTTTTAGCTAATACTTGCTGATTAACCGATAACAGTGCTCCGCCAATACTGACGGAGATATAATATTCACTATCTTTGATAAGCAGAGGTTTTTGACAAACATCGTCAAATAAAAGCTGTCCAAGTTTTGCCAATTGTAGATGATTATTTGAACTTTCGGTTGATACTAAATTTGATACTGTGTCTGAGGTTAATATTTGAGTTGTTAATGTTACGACAAATTCATCAGGGCCAGTTTTATATAAGGTAATCGGCCTATTTTTAGCGGCTAATCGATTGGCAACCTCAAGTAAAATCTCATCACCGGTATCGACACCATAAAAGTCATTAAACTCACCAAAATCGTTAATGTTAATCACCAGCAAAGCGCCAATAGATTGCTCTGCAAGATCACTATATAATTTTTTTCGATTAGGTAGCGCCGTTAAACCATTAAAATATGCTTCTTGATATAACTTACTATTTTGCTCTGCTATTTGGGTAAAACTGTCCTGTAAAGACTGGCGCATGTTATTGAAGTTTTCAGACAGTTGCTGAATTTCATCCTGGCTATTGATGGTTAACACCTGTGACAAATCGCCCTTAACAATATTTTGAGTCCACTTGGTTAACTTTAAAATATCTTCAGTGACCATTTTACCCACACGGGTGAATAACCAACTCGATAATACAATTACCCCGCCAAGCAAGAGTAACTGAAATAGAAACATTCTTAGCAGTTCGTCACCGTAAAGCTTTACTTGAATAGACCCCGCATAGAAGCCTTTTAACTGGCCGCGATATACAATCGGCTGCACAAACTGACTAAACCCAAGTATCAACTCAGCAGTCCGTGTGCGCGATGTTTCAACCCCATTCATATTCTGCGGTCGTGACATTATTACTATCTGGCCTTTTTGCGCTTCAGCTATTGCTTTGGGCAGCAAGTCACGCCACATACCGTCAACGAAGTAGTCGCGGCTATTATTAAAACCCAGTTGTTCAGCCCGAGACTGTTGGATTTGTGCATTTTGCCCACGGTGGCGCAGGGTAATTAACTGGCCATTTTTATCCAACACAGCAAAATCGGAAAGGGTAATTTGAAATAAACTACTTTGGGTTTTATCAATGCGCGTGGTAGCAGGGACAAAAAACTGACTTAACCCCCTATTGATATTGTTTGCTTGTGTGTCCAGTTGTTCAAAATCAACTCCCTCACCATGTAAAATCAGATGCATAGCGTGCACGCTATCGATTAAACCTTGTTTAATTAATTGTCTATTTAGATGCAGTTGATAACTGAAAAATAATAGTTGCGCGCAGGCCAATATCAGAATATTACTGAGTACTAATTTACGATGAAACGGTATTTTTTGGTGCAGTAACCAGTAAAGAAAGGGTTCGAGAATACAAAAGAGTAAAAATGTACCTAATAACGCTGCGGTAAGAATTTGGCTAATTAAAGTGATTTTTGGCCAATCAGCTATCCGTATAAGCGAATTTTCGCCACCCCAGGGGTTAACACTGGTTTGAGGGTTATTAGGGTCTAAAATCCACACCGGTTCGACTTTATTTTGAATAAAAAGCACTAATTTATATTCAAGATCCCCAGGGTAGACCGGTAAGTCAAAGTACCACTGCTGGTTTTGTTGTGTTAGTTGATAGAAAGTGTCGTCAATATGCCAGTCGCTGAAGCTGCCACTCACAAAGACCTTTTCAATAATTGCATCATGCTTTATGCCCCACTTATCACGAGTGGCGTTATCAACATTGACCGGCAACTGAATACGATAGGGTTCAAGCGCCCCAGACTGTAAGGCGCTAATGATAATGCTTTGTATCGGCCACAGTAAACATAAGCCAATTAATATGGCTACTCTGAATTTCCACTTATGTAAATAATGGGCAATTAAACTCATTTACTGGCAACGCCTATGGCAATCATTTAGTGTCATCACTTAGTCAAAAATTATCGAATGAAACCG
Organism: Shewanella sp. HL-SH8; assembly: GCF_051165765.1. NCBI lineage: Bacteria > Pseudomonadati > Pseudomonadota > Gammaproteobacteria > Alteromonadales > Shewanellaceae > Shewanella > Shewanella sp. HL-SH8. Next base: position 1,669,232 of record NZ_CP195039.1, read on the forward strand.
CGACACATGCCATCCTTAATACGAGTAATAGAACATCTGACGGATAGACTAACCAGAAAATCAAATGTAAGTATTTTGTTACTTGTAATATGCGGTGCAAAACTGATTCGGTCAAGCCTAGTATTAACTAAAAACAACATCCTAACCTGATATTTTAGTTTGCCAATTACTGCCATAAGAGTGGTAATACAAGTTGCAATTGGCAGCTAGAATGATGGGCCTGCGGAAGATAAAAATCAGTGTAGTTGAACTGAAAAAAAAGTGCTTTTATGTAAATGAGTATCTGCATAATTGCATATAGGGTATTATCATCAAATGATAATGTTTTAATGGGAGTGACCCTAATGGAAAATAAAACGGCACGCTTTACTGTGCTACTCGATCCAAGTAAAAAGCAGGCATTTGAGCAACTGTGCGCATCGCAAGACCTAACGCCATCGCAAGTTGTACGTCAGCTAATTCGCGGTTATCTTGAACAACATGATGTGAGCTATGGCGATCAACAGCCGACTAATAACCCAAAAGTGAAGAGCTAACCATCATTTTCAGACTTAAAAGATGATGCTGGATTGAGTGTAAATGATAATTTCATTATAATACCATTATCATTTTGGTCAGAATGCAGCTTAAAGCCCAATAGACTCGTTATTGAGTCAGCATCGCATATAAAGTTCTGGCTGTTACAGTATGTTAATTAAAGAGAATTAGTGATGAGCGATACAATCCCACCATGCCCTAAATGTGAGTCACCATACGCCTATTCAGACGGCACGTTATTAATTTGCCCAGAATGCGCTAATGAGTGGAACCCAAATGAAGTGGTAGTAGACCCAGACGTTATCATTCTTAGCGATGCGGTAGGTAACTTGCTTGCTGAAGGTGACAAAGTCACCTTAATCAAAGATCTAAAAGTAAAAGGGTCTTCTTTGGTATTAAAAGTCGGCACTAAAGCGGTAATCAACCGTTTTGTCGCAGGTGACCACGACATCGATTGTAAAGTAGATGGCAACGGCCAAATGATGTTGAAATCGAAATTTGTTAAAAAGCAGAGCTAGTGAAATAAGGTATGGGTTAATACTTTACCCTTGCTTCTTTTTAAGCTTACGAAAATACCTGCCAAGTGCAGGTATTTTTTTGTTGCGGTAATATGAATTAGTTACTATACCTTTCAATTGGTTATGTTAATCTTGGAATTATGTCTAGCGCCTAAAATAACTAAACTCAGTATGACCATAGATTTCTACAACCAGCATTCTGATGCTTTTTATTCTGATACTGTTAATGTGAATATGACAGCCCTTTATAATGAGTTTATTCCGCTCATTCCGTTAACTGGACATATCCTTGATGCAGGTTGTGGTAGCGGTCGTGACAGTGCTTACTTCATTCAACAGGGTTTTAAGGTCACCGCATTTGACGCTAGCGAAGCCCTAGTTAAGAAAGCGACATTATATACAGGCCTTGAAGTCTCACTCGCCACTTTTGATAGCTTTGACACTAAACTGAAATTTGATGCCATTTGGGCATGTGCATCATTATTACATGTGCCTAGCCCTTTAATCGCCAATACTTTTAAGCGTTTAGCCTCACATTTAGCCGTTGGGGGGATTTTCTATTGCTCATTTAAGTATGGTGATGATGATATAAATCGAGGCGGTCGCTTCTTTACCAATGCTAATGAACAAAGATTAGCTTCGTTTATTGTTAACTCTAATTTATCAATAAACAAAACATGGATAACTCAGGATGTCAGACCCGATAGGCAAGATGATAAGTGGCTTAATGCCATTTTGATAAAACGGTAACACCATGGCTATCACTGGAAATGACATAGATAACATAGCTGCTGGTTTTCAGTATCAACTTAAAGATGTGGTTGATGTTGGTCGTTTGTATGTTTATACAGGTGGAGGAAGTCAATATTCTGCTTTAGATAAACCTGCTGTATTGGTTGATCACACATTATACGATTTATCACCAACGTCATTTCATTATGTAAGCTATACAAGTTATCAAAACAAACTCATGCATCGATATCAGGGGCTTTATCGTTTTTGTGCATCTGACAAGCTGCAATTACTCAATGATTGGCAAGACTTTCTACTTGATGAAATTGAAGATATTGAACTAAGAAAGTTTGGTGCGAATAGATCTGAGGATCATATTGACCCAACGCCACCAGAATATAAGTTTGCCGAGTTATTTGAACAAGTTTATGGTGCGGCATCTATCCATGCCTTGCAAGCAGAAGCACCCTATATTGATAGGTTAGGTCATAAACGTTACGCCGACTACATTCTCCAACGCACCACTAATCCCATTGCTATTGAACTCAATGGTGAAACTTATCATCACCCTTTATCTGCTTTAGTGACTGAAAATAAATACCGCTCACAACTGTTTAAGCAGAACTCATTAGTTAAAGATGGTTACTTGGTTTATCGATGGTCTGATAGGGGGATGAGTGACGAGTTTAAATTTGAAGACCAAATAAAAGATTATTTTGGTGATGCAAATAGCTTTAAAAAGTCGCCGCTTTATAGGGCACAACGAGCATACAATTTCGAGATATATCAATATCAACAAGATGCAGTAGATAATCTCATTTTTAAACGTGAAAACGGTCAAAACAGCTTTTTAGTCGTGTTGCCAACTGGAACGGGGAAAACCGAAGTCTTTATCGAAGACTTTAGATTACAGTTTCAGCAATCCAAAGCTAAACAGGTACTTGCCATAGTACCTACCCGAGATTTACGTCAGCAATTAATAGAGCGAATACAAAAGCGTCTACCAAATATCAACGTTGGTCTTGAGTTATCAAATACTCAATTGGATATTGTGGTGCAAACAAGCGCCTATGTATTGCGGCATTATCGTAAATTAGCTAAAGATTATTTTGACTATATTGTAGTTGATGAAGCTCATCGAGCAGGTGCAGACGGGTTAAGGCAAGTGTTAAGTTATTTCTCTCCAGAAACCTTATTAGGCTTAACGGCAACGGATCAGCGATATGATCAGCGTCAATTGGCTGATATTTTTGGTCAGTATGAAGTTGAAATGACACTGGAGGAAGCTATTCAGCAAAAGCTAGTTCCTCAGATAAGGGCTTTTCGACTAGAGTCAAATATCGACTTTTCAAAAGTGCGTTTTAATGGCAAAGAATTTGTTAAAAGTGACTTACAAAAAACAGTCATCTTACCTTCAAGGGATCAACTCATTGTTGATATGTTGAAGAAATATTTCTTTACTCATCATAGCGAATACAAAATTAGTGCCCAGCAGGGCGTTATCTTTTGTGTGGATATTAAACATACTCAACGAATGGCTGCATTGTTGAATCAGTCAGGCATAACAGCAGTGGCAGTTAGCGGTAAAGATCGCTCAGGCCTTGCTTTATACCAGCAAGAGAAAGTACAAATAATTTGTGCATGCGAGTTACTGAATGAAGGTTGGGATGCCCCACAAACCAGTATATTGGTCATGGCAAGGCCAACTATGTCAAAGGTGCTGTATACCCAGCAGTTAGGCCGGGGAACAAGAAATCATCCAGGAAAAGAAGCATTATATGTGATTGACGTTGTTGATAGTTATGGCGCTGTGATTAAGCCTTGGTCAATTCATGGATTGTTTAATTTAGGATTTTATCAACCCTTTGGTGATGTGGTAAAAGATGTCCATGGCACCCTACAGCATGATCTGATTATCCTAGATGGCTTGTGGGAGTCTGAGCGAAGAATTGAGCCAATTAATATCTTTAACTTTGAAAAAGAATTTAGTGATTTACTCAATGAAGAGCAACTTGCACGAGAGCTCTTTATATCAACGGGTACTGTTAAAGCGTGGATGAGAAAAGGTGAACTTATTGCAAGTAAAACGATTCCCTTTGGCAGTAAAACCTTAAATTATTTCAGCCAGCAAAAGCTTGATGATCTTAGACAAGATAAAAATATCCCTATTCGTACCCAAGATACCCGTAAAGCTGATTTTATAGAGTTTATTGAAAAACGAGATTATACCTATTCATATAAAATCATCTTTATGCTGATCATGATTAACCATCATAATCCGCAAGGTGAAGTCGACATTGATAAAATGGTTCAACATTACAGCGGCTTTTACCAGACTATGTTAGATCAATATGGTCGAAGTGAAAAAGAGCATAATCCGCTTAACCGCCATGAAAATTTATTTGATAATGCTTATATTAAACGCAGTATAGGCAGTAATCCATTTGAAAAATTTGAGCGGAAACGGTTCTTTTATCAGTGTAATGAACTCAGTTTAATGTCCTTTGACACTGTGCTATGGGAAAAGCTTGAAGAGAGCGATCTAAAGCAGATTAATAAACAAATGCTAGCTGACTTAAAAGATTACTACGCCAAACTCGATATTATATTAAAACCATCAGATTTAACCTCGCTGCATTTATCAACCAGTGCGTTGTCTATGCTAAATGATGCACCCCAAGATAATGTTATATACCTTCCATTCTATGAAGATTTAAAAATTGCGTGCGGACATTTTAAAACCAGTTCAGCCGAACAAGTTCGTACCATTAAAGTCCCAGCACACTATGGCAACTTAAATCCTCAGAAACACTTCATCGCGCGCGCAAAGGGCGACTCAATGAATGGAGGTAAACAGCCTATTTGTGATGGCGATTATTTACTGTTTGAGTGGATTACTTCAACCAGTGCGGGCTCAATATCCAATCATACTCTTGCGATTGAATTATTAGATGAAACCGGTGATCCCCAATATTTATTACGTAAAGTGAAAAAACTGGGGCAAGGTCAGTACACTTTAAGTGCCAATAATCCAGATTATCAAGACATGCTATCAACAACCTCAATGAATACCTTTGCAAGGTTTAAAGGAGTTATTGAGGTTTAGCGATACAAATAGGACGCGGGTTCAAGTCCCGCCGCCACATCTGAATCGGATCAAAATAGAAAGTGATTTTCGCTGTAACAATATAAGTAAAAAACAGAAACAAAAAGGGCTTAGCATTGCTGCTAAGCCCTTCTATAAATTGGTGGAGGCGGCGGGACTTGAACCCGCGTCCAGAAAGCCTACATCCTCGGCACTACATGTTTAGTCTCTCTTTTATTTAACCAAGGAGTCTCCGAAAGACAGGATGCTACTTGGTGAGTCCGGTACTGTTTCGCGGTTCACCCCCGGACGGAGTTCCCTCGCTAGCACACTGTAATATGACCATCATGATCCACTGTCCACGTGCGAAACGTGTGGGTGATGGCTAGCTAGCCTAAGCTGCTAGAGAGTAGTTAGAGTCGTTTGCAACTATAACGGTGCGGCTTTTTACGAGGCCAACCGCCCCTCGACATGCTCCTTGGGTTTCGTGAATCCTGTCGAATCCAGAATCGCCCCCAATTAGTAATATCATAACGTGTTGTTTGGTTAATACCTAGCGACGATTAACAAAATATCATCGTTTGGTTATTATCCGTCCAGTCTGCTCTTTTTCATTACGCGAGACTGTTCTACTTTCCATTCACGTTCTTTAGTGTCTTCACGTTTATCGTGATCTTTCTTACCTTTACCTAAGCCAATTTCAACTTTAACCCACGCACCTTTACGCCAATACATGGACAAGGGCACAAGGGTGTAACCTTGACGTTCAATTAACCCAGCAAGTTTGTCGATTTCACTGCGCTTTAATAGCAGTTTTTTGGTTCTTATTGGATCGCATATTACATGGGTTGAAGCGGTATTAAGGGGTTGTATAGTACAACCATGCATAAAGGCTTCACCCTCTTTTATGTATACATAACAATCAGATAAGTTAACTTTACCCATGCGGATAGATTTTACTTCCCAGCCCATAAGTTGTAATCCCGCTTCGACTTTGTCTTCTATGCGGTATTCAAATGTCGCGCGTTTATTACGTGCGATAGTTGCTGAGGGATTTTTTGCCGATTTCTTTACCATGCTTTTTTTACCATCTAGGCGTATATCGCCTGCAATTTGCCCATTTTAAAAGCGCTGTTGTGTTAACTTTTTCATTCAGTTCTACAACAGATATGGGGGGAGAGTATTAATAATTCAACGATTATACCTAAATTATTGGTTTGTGTACGTCTATGTTGTACTGCAACAGATGCCTTTTTCATTTATCGTGATAAAATCGCGTTATTATTTCGTAAAAGTGAGTGCGGATGCCTAAGATTTCCAAGAGTGTGTTGGTGCGCTTTAGTGCCATGCAGATGTATGAGTTGGTTAATGATGTTGAGTCTTACCATGCTTTTTTACCCGGTTGCGTCGGCGGTAAAGTGTTGGAGTTTGATGGCACAACCATGGTGGCATCGGTTGATGTGAGTAAAGCTGGCATCAAAAAGACTTTTACGACACGTAATCATGTGGAAGCAGGTAAACGGATTACTTTAACACTCGAAAATGGCCCATTTAAACGCTTGCAAGGTTTGTGGGTGTTTACTGAGCTAACCGATGATGCGTGCAAAGTTGAGTTTGATTTGGATTTTGAATTCGCTAATCCGCTGTCTGATTTAGCTTTCGGGCGGGTATTTAAACAATTAATGTTGTCTATGGTGACCGCATTTACTGACCGAGCTAAGGTAATTTATCGTGACAATTGAACAACAACCGTTTGCTGTTGATGTGGTTTATGCGCTGCCAACCCAACAAAAAATTATTACTGTGATGGTTGCACCGGGTTGCAGTTTTATTGAGGCGGTTAGGCAAAGTGATATTTGCGCTTTTTTCCCTGAAATTGATTTAGATAAGGTAAAGCTTGGGGTATTTAGTCGCCAGGTGAAACATGATGAGGTTTTAGTGCCTGGTCAGCGTGTTGAAATTTATAGGCCGCTTATTGCCGATCCAAAAGATGTACGTCGTAAGCGCGCTGAAAAAGCTAAAGATGAAGGGCGAATTAATAAAATTACCGGCGCAAAGCTGAGTTAAAGGCTGTTGAATTTCAGATATAAAAAAGCAGGGATGGACTCCCTGCTTTTTTATGTCCTGTAACGTTAAGTTAAGGTTTATTTTTTATTGTTAATCGTGCCGTTTAAACCACGTTGTTCTTCAACTAAAGGTTTAGCGTCTGGGCGAGCTTCCGGAATAAGCGGATCATCTTCTGGCTCATTGCTTGAAGGGAGTTTGCTTTGATCTAGTGGAGTATTAAAATCTGCACTTAAATCATAATCACCTTCAACACGGTTAACCTTGTCATCAATAAAGTGAATAATTAACTCTTTATGGATAATGCTTGCATCACGACCACTTTTAAAGTGATACACGTAATACCAGGTATCGTCGGCAAAACTGTCACGTAAAACTGGGCGACCTAAAATATATTCAGCTTGTTCTTTTGTCATGTCGATACGTAATTTATCGACCTGCTGGCTTTCCATGTAGTTCCCTTGCGGGACATCTGGCTTGTAAATTAGCCAATCAAATACACCACAACCGCTTAATGAGATAGATAATGCTACTGCGCTTAACAGAGTAAGACTTTGTTTTTTGTTAATCATTGTCTGTGCTACTTCCTAAATTCTGTTGGTCATCATACCCAAGCAAACCCTATCATGACAAGGGGTGGATGTGACTTGCGGCTAATTTGATTGGTTCAATTGGCATAAGTTCAATAGAACATGATGTTTTTAAGTAAAAAAATATTGGAATCTTTACTCAAATTGTTTAGTTTTAGCAATAAATTAAATGTTATTTAGCACTGCCTTACGGTATTTTAATAAACAAAATGAATAAACAATGAATAGTGTCATGTTGCAAGACCAAAATACTGAAATAACATCTAAATCTGAACCGTCAAAAAATGTCGGCCGATTGGTGTGCGTGGGTACAGGCATGCACTTGGCGGGTCAAATTAGCACCTTAAGTAAAAGTTATATTGAAATAGCCGATGTGGTTTTTTCGTTGGTAACCGATGGCTTTGCCGCGCGGTGGCTAGATGCTATAAACGCTGATGTGCGATCGCTGCAGTCTTTTTATGCCAAACCTGATGAAGTTAAAAATCGGCGTGATACCTATAGTGAAATGGTAAACGCTATATTAACTGAAGTACGTAAAGGCAAGTTGGTGGTGTGTGCATTTTACGGTCATCCAGGTATTTTTGCCTGTGTGGCACATATGGCCATAAAACAAGCTCGGGCAGAGGGTTTTGAGTCGAATATGCTACCAGGTATTTCTGCTGAAGCCTGTTTATGGGCCGATTTAGGTATAGACCCCGGTAATGTCGGTCATCAAAGTTTTGAGGCGACGCAGTTTTTACTTTATAACCATATCCCCAATAATTGCACTCACTTATTGTTATGGCAAATTGCATTGGCGGGTGAACATACTTTGACCCAGTTTTCGACCACTACTGCAAAACTTGAAATTTTGGTTGACCATTTAAGCCAGTGGTATCCATTAGATCATCCCGTGGTGATTTATGAAGCGGCTACCTTACCATTTCAACAACCCAGAATTGACACCATTGCTTTGAGTGATTTACCTTTTGCAGAACTTAGGTCAATTAGTACCTTAATGATACCTCCATCAAAGAAGTTAACATTAAATCAACAGATTTTAGATAAATTAGGTATAACAGCTGATACTATCGGCTAGTTTTAAAATAATTACAAAAACGATAAAGGAATGTCATGTCAAAGTTACAAAAATTTGCCGAAGCGCTATCGGTCGATGCTGGGTTACTAGAAGCTTATAAAGCGGATCCTCGAGGCGTTATGTTGGCACATGGCTTAACAGCTCAAGAGGCCGATTTAGTGATGTTAGGTGATTTAGATGCTTTAAAAGCACTACTTGGCGATAGTTTAATGCAGTCTTATGTGATGGTTGCAACGCCAACTGAATAACAAATGAAATATAAAGGCTTAGTTTTCTGTTTATTAGCACAATTGGTATTGACCAATTGTGCTTTTGCATCTGAAAATTACGATGAGTCTTTAAGTCGAATTGAAAAATTACTGCAAACAGATTTTACTCAAGCAGAGTCCGCGATTTTAGATATAGAGAGTTCGCTTGATAAGTTGTCCCATCCTCAGTTGGCTGAGTTTTATACGCTGCTGAGTTCAAAATACGTTTATTTATCAGAATTGGAACAAGCCAACCAAGCACTTGACTTAGCGTTAACTTACTCCCCGCCGGAAGAGTCGCTTACTCGAATTTATCTTTATAAAACAACTGTGTTTTTGATGCTTAAAAATTATGAAGCAGCGTTTGCTATGTTGGAAATAAATCTAGCCCGCATTGAAGGTGTTGAAGACACCAGCCTTAAAGTCGCTTCTTATGTTCGTCTGTTAAATATCTTGCTTGATTTAAATGCCTATGAAGAAATGCTCAGTACCGCACAGTTAGTGTTAAACCTTAATCAAGGTAAAGACACTAAACATGAGTGCTATACCAAAGTCTATTTAGCGGTAGCCACCTTAAGGTTAGGGCGCTATAGCGAGGCGAATGATTTATTTAAGCAGTCTGAAATGTATTGCGCCAGTAATGAGCAGCCGTTAATAGAAATTATGTCTATTAAGGGACAGGCGGAGAGTTATTTTGAATCAGGCCAACTAGACCTGGCTAAGCCGCTGTTTGAAGCTGCTCTTGAAGGGTATTTTTCATTTCAATTTCAAGTTGAAATACACAGCGTGAAAGCCTTTTTGAGTAAAATTTATTTCTACCAGGGCGATTATCAAAAAGCGGCGCTATATGCTAATGAACTTAACGAATTAAAAGAAGATAAGTCTAATAATCATGTTAAAAAGCAAGCCAATGAAGTATTGGCCATGTTAGCCAGCCGAGATGGGGAATATGCTAAAGCCTATCAGTATCAGGTAGTAGCCCATGCGTTAGATTTACAAGATTTAGATGAAAATAATCATAAACAAAATGCTTATCAAATGGCCCGTTTTGATAGTGCTGAGAAAAATCGTGAAAATAAGAATTTGTTGCAAGAACATGAATTAATGGTGCAGCAAAAAGATCTGTTTTTAAAAGAGAAAAGCTCATCTATTATGTTTTCGACTCTGTTGTTCGGGGTGTGTATTGGCTTATTACTTTTACTGTTAACGGCATGGCTGCAGCGGAATCAATTTATGCGCCAGGCCCAGCGGGATGGATTAACCGGAATTTTTAACCGCCAAACAGGTCAAGATTTAGCTGAAAATGAATTGGTACAAGCGTTATCTAATCATCGCCACTTTTCTGTACTGGTATTAGATTTGGATTTGTTTAAGTCAATTAATGATCGTTTTGGCCATGCAACTGGCGATTGGACATTAAAAAAAGTGACTCAAGTTATTGAAGATGTTATTCGTCCTAGCGATATTTTTTGTCGGCTTGGCGGTGAAGAGTTTGTACTTTATTTACCTAATACCGACGAGAAGACAGCCTTTAAACTAGCTGAATCGATACGTAAAGAAGTTGAACACATTAATACTAAGTATTCTGGTCATAACTTTTCGATAACCTTGAGTGTAGGCGTCAGCTCGTTAACGCGTGATGATTTAAGTATTGACCCATTATTAAGTCGTGCTGACATTGCCTTGTATAAATGTAAGCATCAAGGACGTAATAAAGTGCTGGTATATCATCCTAGCTTCGCCTAAAACCTGCTTTATTTAACTCTCTTTACAATTCTGCAAGTTACTAGCATTAAGAATATATAGTGGGTGCATGCTTTTGACTAGTGCCTAGAAAAAGCCTAAAAAGACCTCAGAAAGCCGACTTTTATCAAATAACCCTTCACTTGCTAATCACTGTTTATGTTTGTCATTCTCCCATCATTGCTAATATCTAATAGGCAAGGTTAATCGTTAGCAGCTTTATCGGCTGATTAATTTATTTACTAGCCCATTCGTCGAGTAGCTCGATAACTCAATCATCCAATCATACAGCTTTCGACTATTCAAATTGATATGTTTTTGGTGTTTATAGCCAGTCACCACAGCTAACATTTTCAGAGAGTTATTTGATCCTTTTAGTGTGTTGAATTGGCTGTTATATCAAATAGCATGGTCCTCAGTGTGTGGCTTGCAGGAAGCACCTATATCTGTTTGATGATCTATCAGCCATTGAATGATATTTGCAGGTATATTAATGCTACGTGCGACGGGGTATTTCTACTGAGTTGATGTTGCGAAATAGTAACAAATACGCCCGCTGAAAATCGTGTTAAGTCTGCTTTTTGCTTAAATACTAAGCTAAATGACTAAAAAGTCGAAAAAAATGAAAATAAATTAACTTATTTTTCAATAAAACCACAAAGAATAGAGTTGATGATCGGATAACGTTCATCTTTATTGCTGTGATTAAGTTCTCGCAAAACCTCCACTTTACGTTAACGTAAGATTAAAACGAGTGTTTTAATTTGATAGTTGTTGGTTAGGGTATTAGTATATGATTATATTGATAAAAATTAGGTTACCTTAAGGTGAGTACAAAACGCAGAGGCTATTGCTGTAAAGGTTTGTTCTACTAAAGTTTTGTAATTATTGATTTACGACATGTTTTTTTATTACGTGTGTTATTACCTATCTTTTTTATTGGTAATTAGGTAAGACCATTTAATTTTACAGGGTTGATTATACAGTTTGAAATTAATTTAAATTGTTTATTTTCAATAGTTTGTTGAGAAAGTTCTCTTTTGGTATGACCATTTTAAAACTGAAGGCGTTGATGGTTTTTTACCGAATTGGTAAAGGGGTAACTGTTGCAAATACAACTGTTTTTGCGTATTTTTTACTTCGAAACGAACATTTGATGGTTTTATTTGAATTAAAGTTTTACCGGTAAACGTAAGTCGCTCAGATTAATTTGCAGCATGTTAAGCAAACAACTTTAGTTACTCTGAATTATTGAGTTTATTAGTCACTTTTCATTCAAAGCGGTAATCCAAACAGAAATGTTCAACCAGTTTGAAAAACAATGACAGTCGCGTCAAGGGAGCCTGGTTATGACGGCAGAGCAATTAATAGCACAGTACAGTAAGACAACATCTGAACAGCCCCGCGGCTCGTCAGATCTAGTGATTACTGGTCCAGCAATAGCAGGACAAGAAAATGTGTTTAACGAAGGTGCATTAGCATTACTTAATAGCTTATGTAGTCGTTTTGCCGCAGAAGTGCCACAGCTGCTTGAAAAGCGTAAACAAAAACAAGCGCGTATTGATAACGGTGAATTACCTGACTTTTTACCTGAGACCCGTGCAATACGTGATGGTAATTGGTCTATTCGTGGTATTCCACACGACTTAACCGATCGTCGTGTCGAAATAACCGGTCCTGTGGACCGTAAAATGATTATTAATGCTTTAAACGCTAACGTTAAAGTGTTTATGGCGGACTTTGAAGACTCATTAGCGCCAAGCTGGCAGAAAGTGGTTGAAGGGCAAATCAATTTGCGTGATGCGGTTCGTGGTGATATTGAGTTTACCTCGCCAGATGGTAAACAATATAAGCTAACCCCCGATCCTGCGGTACTCATTGCCCGTGTTCGTGGTCTTCATTTAAAAGAGAAACATGTTGAATACAAAGGCCAAGCTATTCCAGGCGGTTTGATGGATTTCGCCTTATATTTTTACCATAACTATCACCAGCTATTGGCTAATAATTCAGGTCCTTATTTTTATCTTCCTAAACTTGAAAGTCATGTTGAAGCGCGCTGGTGGGCAAAAGTGTTTGCCTTTGTTGAAGAACGTTTTTGCTTAAAACCTGGCACGATTAAATGTACCTGTTTAATTGAGACTTTGCCTGCTGTGTTTGAAATGGACGAAATTCTCTATGAACTGCGTTCAAACATAGTTGCACTTAACTGTGGCCGTTGGGATTACATTTTTAGTTATATTAAAACCTTAAAACGCCATGCTGACAGAGTCTTACCTGATCGCCAGGCGGTGACCATGGACACCAAATTTTTAAGCGCTTACTCACGCTTGTTGATTAAAATCTGTCACAAACGTGGTGCACTAGCCATGGGCGGTATGGCGGCATTTATTCCAGCAAAAGATGAAGCAACTAACGAACTTGTACTGAAAAAAGTGCGTAGTGACAAAGAGCTAGAAGCCCGTAACGGTCATGATGGTACATGGGTGGCACACCCAGGATTAGCTGATACCGCAATGAAAATATTCAATGATTATATTGGCGGCGATAGAACTAACCAATTGCACATTACCCGTGATGTTGACGCGCCAATTCTTGCCTCTGAATTACTTGAACCATGCAACGGTGAACGCACTGAATCAGGCATGCGTCTTAATATTCGTATAGCTGTGCAATACATAGAAGCCTGGATCCAAGGTAATGGCTGTGTGCCAATTTACGGTTTGATGGAGGATGCTGCAACCGCTGAAATTTCACGCACCTCAATTTGGCAGTGGATCCAGCATGGCAAAACATTATCTAACGATAAATTAGTCACTAAAGATTTGTTTAGAAGCATGCTGGTAGAAGAGCTAGTGAATGTTCAACAAGAATTAGGTGATAAACGTTATCAAGCTGGCCAGTTTGCAAAAGCCGCTGAATTACTTGAGCAAATTACTACATCAGATGAATTGGTGGATTTTTTAACGTTACCAGGATATGAGCTACTAACCGCTTAATATAACAAATGTTTAATTATAGAATCTCAGGTGCTGCCGTGATAACTGACTCGCAGTCGCAGAGAAAAAGTAATACGTTAGTGTTTCACCAGCAGTAAGTGGGTTCAGGTTATTGCGACCAAGCCACAACCTGTATTCAAGGTGGTAAGCCTTCAGTAACAGCACTAACTGGTTCAACTGAAAAAGAGCCGTTTTAAGTTTTAAATGTACCGTTTTACAGTTTAGTCGCTTTGCGACTGTTGTAACCCCGTGCGGTTCTCCTACAGGCCGCACGGGACTTTTATCCGACCTTTTGGATCATAAGCCCATAAGCTTTGTCGTTGATTCTTATTGTTGGTGTACTTCCTACCCGTAAGTTTTTAACCAATTCGTTTGTGTTACGGCCCTTTATGGGCCGCTTTTTTATGCTAAATGACATAATATCAACTTGGGTATTAATAAGATCTCCATCACTGGGTGATCTTGAGTATACTTGTCACAATATATCCACAATTATTTAATCAAAAAAGACAACTATGACAGCCAATCAATCTCATAAAGGTGTTGAATATTGGACCAAGCGCATTAGTGATCAAGAGATGCCAGCCCTATGTTCAACCGTTAGAGATTTAGAGCAGCTTGCCAAGGATGACGTCTCCTCTTTATCGTTACTCGGTCGCAGTGTGATGCACGATAATGCATTAACTTCACGCATTTTACGGGTTGCTAACAGCGCAATTTACAATAAAGGTATTAATCAAGTGTCTACCGTTAGCCGAGCGGCTGTGGTACTAGGGTTTGATACCATTAGAAATATCTGCCTAACTGCTAGATTATTATCCAGTTTACTTGAAAGTCATAACCTTTCAGACAGTGTATTTAAACGCTTATTAAAGCTGATGGCCCAATCGTTTCATGGGGCAATGATCGCCCGTATGATGGTGAGCGATCGTGATGAAGCCTTAAGAGAAGAAGTGTTTATTGCTACATTACTCTATCGCATTGGTGAAAGTGCTTTCTGGAGTACGGGTGGCACATTGGTGGATGAATTGGATGCAAAATTGCTATCCAATCCTGATAGTATTGAGCAGTTAAGTATTATCCGTGGTGAGCTTGGGACATCATTTAATCAATTAACCCAAGGCATTGCCAGAAACTGGGGCTTAGGTGGCATGCTACTTAAAGCATTGAATAACCCCGATGAACGTATGCCTGAAATTCGGTGTATTTTTATTGCCGATAAACTGGCTGAGTCTATTGCCCAGCCTCAGTTAGATCCGCAAGGTTTTCAAAAACGGTTAAAGCAAGCGGCTGATATGCTTGATATTAGCATTGAAGAGTTTAACTTACGCTTAGTGCGTTGTAATCAAGTTACCCATAAATTAGCGGTCGATTATGGTGCTAAAATATTAGTTGAATTTATTCCCGATACTGAAAAAGTGTTTGAATCACTTGATGCTCCTCAACCTGAAAGCATACTGCGTGAGGCCAATTTATCGATTCAGTTGACTAAACTACGTGAGTTAACGGGTTTTGCTATTACTAAAACCGACTTTAATCAGGTAATGCAAACTGCGTTAGAAGGGATATTTACCGGTGTAGGGGTAGACCGTTGCGGGGTGTTGTTATTGTCACCTAATCGAAAAACGCTGCTGCCAAGAGTCGCCATGGGTGATGATGCGCAAACCATGAAAACTAATTTTGTTATTGAGTTAACGGATCACAAATCTATTTTTGCCCAGTGTATTGAACAAAAGAAACCCTATTGGGTATCTCAAGTCAGTGGGTCTGAGCCACAAAGTTTGGCTAGTGATCTGACTGAAGACTTGTCGCGAGAAGGCTTTTTAATTGCACCGCTAATGGTTGGCACTAAGGTGTTAGGTGTTTTTTATGCTGATAGGCATGCTTCATTTAGACGATTTGAACAAGCTGATTTTGATGCTTTTACCCATTTTTCACAACTTGCTAATGTGTGCTTTAGCGTGGCAATGAAATAAGTTTTACATTATTTATCGACTTAAAAAAAGCCCTTAATGATAAGTCACTAAGGGCTTTTTAATATAACTAATTTGAGTTTTTTTCGATTACTAATAGCCGTGTTATTGTTTAATTAACGATGTGATACGTTTGGCTTTATCATTTGGAATGGGAAAGCTTAAATGATATTGCGCTATCTTCCAGCCTTGTTCAGTATTAATTAGCGCACCAGTACCACGGCTAATGCCGTACGAGGGGCTATAAAGCTGTTCATCAAATACAATAACATCGCCAATTTGAAGTAAATGACGAGCTTGAAGATCATAGCGCCAGCCATTAGTGGGTGTTGCATATTGTTTAAATTGCTCCATATTCCAACGCTCATTGGCGTCAGTGCCAATAAAAATCGCATCTGGGTGATATAAGCTAAAATAGCTTTCCCAGTCAGCCGACATGGCACTTTCATGTAGCTGGTTCAGTAAGCCATTAACATTGTGACTATCTTCTTCTGTTAAGCCTTGGCTATCTAATGCTTGGTCAACTTGGTTTAGGTTTGTGATAACAGCTGGCGTTTCATCACTGCTTAGCTCACTTGCAAGTGTTTGTTGATTACTTTTATTTGTTACCGCTTTACTCGCTTGCTCTGCAGTGGTTTCACTATCGAGATGTTGTAGCGAATTAGCATTAATATCAAATGCACTAACCGTTGTGAGTAATACTGCGATAAAGCCAAGTTTATGAATAATTGATTGCATGGTTATCCCTGCTAAATAAAACTAATGTTGTGTTGTTATCATTGTTATTGTTTGTAAAAAAACAGACGTTCAGTATTTTTGATAAGTATATGGCGATATATTAGCCTTGAGTAAATGATACTTTTAGTGCCAATGTATTGGGTCTAATTGATAAAACTGACTTAACTCGTTATACAGTTTAGGATGTTGTTGAAAGAACTGTTTTGGTTTTTCAAAAAAGGTTTCGCTTATCACCGCAAAAAACTCTGCTGGATTAGTCGCACCATAGTAATTGAATAATGACGGTATTTGCTGTGACGCGCAATACTGTAACTGATTAAATTCTTTACCTAGCGTGGATGACCAATGGGCATAATCTTTAATTTGTCTTAATGCCGGCGCGCCATTTGCGGGACCATTTTCTTGATCGAGTTGATGAGCAAATTCATGGATCACCACATTTTCACCGTCATAAGGGTCTGCTGCGCCATTTAACGTGTTTTGCCATGACAGAATAACTTTACCATTTCCCCACGACTCACCTAATAAGACACTTCTATGCTGTGATGTTACGCCAGCAAAATCGACTTTTTGTTGTTCTACGATAAATGCGTGTGGGTAAATTAAAATCTGCTTGAGGTTAGGGTAGTAGTCCGTTTTACGATTAAGCAGCAGTAAACAAGCTTGTGCTGCAACCGTGACTTTCATCTCATCGGTAATCATCAGTCCGTCACAGCCAATAAATTGTTTTTCATCTATAAAAATTTGAATATGTTTCTTAAGCTGTAGCTGTAAATCAGTTGGCATGCTTTTAAAATACGGAAATCGATGACGCAATATAATGCGCCATGATTTAGGGAAAGCTTGCAGGCAAACATTTTGGCGATGACGCTCTCGTCTAAATGAGGCGCTGGTTATCCAACCTATTGCTGCAGTAGCAATAATGGAGACAATTATAATGGCAATCATGAGCACGCTCAAATTTAGGTGATAAACAAGAGATGGGGTAATGTTAATCAATTTTCAAGCAGATAAAAAAACTGGCATACAATTAATGCTGCCAGTAAAAAGGGTGGGGATAGAGCAATACTACTTTTATGACTATGTAGGAATAGATTTAAGTTGAGTTTCTAATTCAAACTTTTGATAAAGCTTTTGTTTATCTTCATCAGATAACAGGTTGTGCTCTGCGATCAAATGCCTGATTAATTTTGATTTAGCTAATTGACTCGCCTGGCTAAACTGCGCCAATTGATTAATTGCCTGTTCACTTAAGGTAAATGTGGCACGTCTAAAAGGCTGTTTACTGACCTGAGTTACTGATTCAGCTTTTACATTAATAGACGCTATTGCGCGTTTGTTATCACGACATTGTAAAAAGTCGACAACGTTGCTGGGCCGAGCAAACTCATGGGTTTGCCCTAGTGCATATAAGCTGGCAGTGTCGATAAACTCTTCAACAGACATCTGCCTCTTAAAACTCGATTTACATGACGAGGCGTTTTTCTTGAGATCGGCCAGTGCCATAATTCCCCCTCAGTGAAGTGACATTTCGCGGCGATAACCGCTGTTCCATTATTTGCTTAGCATTTTCAGCTTGCAGTAACTCACATGCTATTGCGCGCATTTCTTCAGCCGCTTTACCATTAGGTTCTATTTCAATAACCGATAAACCCGACTCTTCGCTGTCATCATAAATGTTACGGCAGTAATTAATTGCCTCTAATACGTCAATGTCATAGGTACGACAGACATCTTTCGCTTCTAGAATTCGCCCAGCTTGATTAGGTAAATTAGGGCATTGAGTGATCACAAAGGCGGCGCGCATTTTAGGATTGATCATCATACAAGTAGACACAATATCATCCATGTGGCTGACGGTTTTAAGATCACGTCGTTTTGGCCTAAGTGGCATGAGTACATGTGATGCCACTGACATTGTTGCTCTAAGGGCAAGGTTGTCTTGACCACCGCAATCAACCAGAACATAGTCATAATGCTGCTCTAGACTTAATAAATCATTACGGATTTTTCCGTAAAGTTGCACACAGTTAATCGGCGGTAGTTGTGGATTATTGTTACGCGCTTGGATCCAATCTGATGTTGTTCGTTGTGGGTCACAATCGACCATAATGACACTGGCTTTTGTTTCTTTGGTAAGAAATACAGCGATATTTTGGGCTAGACAGCTTTTACCACTACCGCCTTTTTCGCCACCAACTAGAATAATCATTTTACCTGCCCCTCATCATTGAGTGATATACCTTACTTTAATCTTGTGTGGTATAGCACGTCAATTAGCTGATTTTTGACACTTTTTATAAACTGTCTAGATGATTTTTTGTTGACGCTATTCTATTGTTAGACAAAAAATTGACCCTGATGGGAAGACAGTGTCAATGTTGCCAAAAGGTTAATGAAATGAGTTGCTTGAAGCGGATATTTTAAAAAACGATTTTATTAAATTAAGGTGCTTGAATAGAATGATTGTTTTAATATAATCAAATGTAACTATTTTCTATTTTATTATTTCAAAAAAATATAAATAATTGTTTTATATCGAGGCAAAGCAGACACATGAATGAGCAGCAGCTACTTGAAGCGATTAACCAGACTATGCCTTTTGGTAAATATGCCGGGCGAAAGTTATTAGAATTACCCGAACCCTATTTAGTCTGGTTTCACGCCAAAGGGTTTCCTGAAGGTAAGTTAGGTCAGCAGTTAGCATTAATGTACGAGGTGAAGTTGAATGGGCTTGAAGGCATGCTACAACCACTTTTAAATAAAAACTCACAACGATTTGATTAAGTTAAACGTTGCTAAAGTTTGATTTTTCTTTACCCGTAAATTTGATTTAACTAATACAAAGCCATTTTTCTCAAATAGGGGTTTAGATAGATATGATGCATCAACGCTGAGTTGGTTATAGTGTTGCGCAGTCGCCCATTGCTGCGCGTGTTGAAGCAACTGAGTTGCTAAACCCTGGTGTTGGTAGCCTGGGTGGACATAAAGACAATCGATATATCCTCGGCTTTGGTATGTTGTTTCAAGACCAATAAATCCTAATACGTTTTTGAATTCATCTTCAATGACCCAAGCTTTGCTAAGTTTATATTGCTGCAGCCAATACTTGGTTGAGCGAGGCGCTGCAGACCAAGCATTTTTTTTGGCATCATTATACCTAGGATGGTTAATGGCTTGCACTGACTGATGATAAATATGGCTGATATCAGCAGCGTAGCTAGGTAGGAAACTAACGATGTTTAGTTGGGTCATGGTATTTTATCAGGAGGGTTATAAAAAATCGGTCAACTCAGTTTAAGTTAACTTAGCTAGGATTAACCGATCATTAAAGTATAAATTTTTTGCAGTATCAGCCGTAAATTGATGGTTACTTTTTAATAATATGACCGACAAACATAATTTCATCAAAGGTACGGTCCAGGCTTGCGCTTTTAAAGTCGCTCATCCACATTTGTTCAGACATTTCAACATTGTCGCCTTTCACTATTTCAACTTGAGGACCCGCAGCCCAATAAGTTTTATCGGCTTCTTTAACTTGAACATAGGTATAACCACCGCCATTCATAGTATCAATAACTTCACCTTGATGGACAACACCTTCAGCCCAAGCCGATGACACACCTAAAACAAGCATTGTAGCGGCGAGTGCTTTAATCAATTTTGTTTTCATTAATGTTCCTTAATTGTTTTTAGTATTGGCGTCATTAAAACACGCGAGGTAGCTACCGTCTGTGATCCAAGCCAAAAATTATCTATGGCTAATGTAATTAATATTCACAATTTGTTGCTGACCTATTTTGTAACCATACTGGCAAACAAAGTCAATAAATGCTTCAGGTAGGTTTTTACTTTCTACCGGTTGCTGCCACAGGGCTTTTAAAAGTGCACCATATCCCTCACGTCCAGTCGCAGTGTAAGAACTGGATACCCCGATATAAAGCTCATTAGGCTGTAATAGCACCCATTGCTCGTTTCGATACACTTCAATAAGGGTAATTCTGGCGCCTAAAGGTTGGGTCCCATCATAGCTATAACGGATCCCATATGGGTATGGAAAACTGCCTGCACCTGTGCCTATTACACCATTATTGGTGGCGGCGTTAATGGTCGACTCTAGCACCTCAATTATGTATTCGCCTTTGATTTGATAGGTCACTAAGGGCAATTCAAAAGGTAATATACGGCCAAATACATCGGCTACGGAAAGCTGACCTTTACTGAGTGATTGCCTTACGCCACCGGCATTGTGCAGTGCAAAATCCAATTTAGGCTCAACTAATTGAGTCGCTTTAAACATGCTTCTACTGACCCAAGGCGCAATTTCACTGCCGTGGGGAAAATGTTTACTGGGCAGGCGAGTATGAATAAAGTCTTTTGGAATATGGGCCAATATTTGACTTTCTAATGCCACTAAAGCAGGACGATACTGTGATTGAATCACCTCATCAATGGCATTATCTTGCGCAGCGTTAAGCATATTCGGATGCTGGCGAAGAGTATTGATGAGTGTGTGTTGTAGTGTGTCCGCTACCACCTCATCAGATGCTTGACTCACTTCCACCTTGTTACCGAGCATAAAGTAATTATCACCAGTAAATTGACACACTTTGCCTTCTTTATCCAAAGATAGCTCAAGTAGACCTATGGTTTCGGCATACTTTCCCGCGTGAAAAATAGGAGTGTTATTAACGGTTTCGCCGTAGGGAAGGTGAGACATGCCAACGGCACTAAAATCACCTTGTAAGGTATGTGAATGACCGCCAATAATTAGACTGATACCATCGACTTTACTGGCAAGTTCTCGGTCTTGATCTAACCCTAAGTGGCTTAACACTAGGATATGTTTTATCCCTTGTTGATGTAATGCATCTACGGTACGTTTAGTCGTTTCAATAGCGTTGACAAACAAGGTGTCAGGATCAGGTCTGGCAATCAGCGGCATTTGATCTAACGTAATACCAATAATGGCCATTTGCGTATCATAAAAAGGCTTGATTAAGGTTTTAGCAATGCCTTGCTCAACGTTGTAATCTAATAATTGAGGGTGATCACGCAGTACGCCTTCTTTTTCGGTTTCTTCTTGGCTTAAGTCCATATTACCGGCCATTAACGGAAATTCGATGCGATTTAAAAAGGCTTTTACTGGACTGTTACCAGCATCGATTTCATGGTTACCAAGTACCATAGCATCGGGTTTAAGTAAATTGAGTAAATGGGCGTTTGCTGAACCTTGAAATTCACGAAAATACAGTGTGCCTTGGAAGCTGTCGCCACCGTGAAGAAATAAGAACGGCTGTTGTTTAGCATGTGCTTGCTGGCGCGCTTGTTCAATGCGATATCCCAGCCGAGCATATCCGCCTGTATCGACTTTTAGGCTGTAAGCTTGCTGTTGATGTTGATGTTGCAGGGTAAACTTGACCTGGCTTGGCTCAAAGTTAGAGTGGGTATCATTAATGTGGGCAATGGATAAACGGTAAGATTTTGGCATTTTTTTCCTCAGCTGATTGCCCTTATGCTAGCATTTTTAGATCAGCAGGTACTAATTTACCTCACTCAACGGTATCATCTTAGGGATACTTTAGCTGTGATACCGTTAAGCAAGGATAAACTTAGCTTTATGATTCAGTTTAGCCTATACGCTATCTGAATCTTATTTGATTATGAATTAATGGGTTTCGCCATCATTTGATAGCACTATGCCTTTACTTTCAATTCGACGTAACCATAGCTTTCGCGCTAATGCTTGCATGTCTGGCGCTAAATCCTTGGAGTCGACAATTTCTAAACCAATTAACGTTTCGATAATATCTTCAATAGTGACAATGCCTTCACTTGAACCATACTCATCAACCACTAATGCCATTTTTGCATTACGTTTTATCATCATTTGAAACAGTGGCAGTACTTTTGCGGATGCAGGAATAACCAGTAAGCTTTTTAGCAGATCGCCAATTGGCGTTTCTGGTGTCTGGCGGGCTGAGAGCAAAATATCATTACGATTAACATAACCAATCACATTGTCACGGTCACCCTCATATAAAGGAATACGAGTGAAAGGACTGGTTAGGTGTTGGTCAATAAACTTTGAATGACTAATGTGAGTGGGCAGTTTAAAAATTACCGTTCTAGGCGTCATTATATTAGCAACACTCATGTCTTTGACTGACAGCATTTGCATTAAAATTTGTGACTCTTGCTCACCCAACTCGCCACTGTCTTTACCCATTTTAGTCATAGCGCTGAGTTCTTGACGAATATATTGGCCTTGTTCGCCTTTGCCTAAAAGACTGGTTACTTTTTGTGACATCCAAATAAGTGGAAGGGTTAATTTTTCCATCCAAAATAAACAGACTGACACTGTTGGCGCAAGTTTACGCCAATGATTGGCGCCTAATGTTTTAGGAATAATTTCTGATAAGAATAAAATTAAAAATGTTAATACTGCAGAAAATACCCCAAGCATTTCACTGCCAAACACCACAGAGGCTTGAGCACCTGCAACCGCTGCGCCGGCAGTATGAGAGATGGTATTTAAGGTTAAAATTGATACGAGAGGAGATTCGACATTCTTTTTTTGCTTATCAAGCAAAGCGGCAATTTTAGGATTGGATTCTCTTAAATTGGCAATGTAGCTGGGGGTTACAGATAAAAGAACCGCTTCAAAAACACTGCAAAAAAACGAAATCGCAATAGCGATAAATACAATAAAAAACAGAGTTAACATATATGTGGTGAAAACTTCCTAATAGCAGGCAATATTGCCAAGGGCTATTATCATATATTCATATTGTTAAATCCAGATATACTGGCTAAAACGTGACGCTGCCTGTATAATTCGCCGCCCTGTTACAGGTTTTAGGTGTTTGAGGTTAGGCTAATGAGTGAAAAGAAAATCAATTTATTAAATCTTGATCGTAAAGGACTACGAGCATTGTTCAGCGAAATGGGTGAAAAACCGTTCCGTGCCGATCAATTAATGAAGTGGATTTATCACTTTGGTGTTAGCGACTTCGAAGAAATGAACAATATAAACAAAGCATTGCGAGCTAAACTTGCTGCTAGATGTGAAATTGTTGCACCTGAAATTGCCAGTTTTCAAAAATCAAATGATGGCACAATTAAATTCGCTATTGACGTCGGTCAAGGTCAAGAAGTTGAAACCGTTTATATACCTGAAGAAGGACGTGCAACCTTATGCGTGTCTTCTCAAGTAGGTTGTGCACTTGAATGTACTTTCTGTTCTACTGGGCAGCAAGGATTTAACCGTAACTTAACAGTGTCTGAAATTGTCGGTCAAGTTTGGCGTGTATCGCAATTTTTAGGTTTTCATAAGGATACCGGCGACCGTCCTATTTCTAACGTAGTAATGATGGGAATGGGCGAGCCGTTATTAAACCTTGCTAACGTTATCCCTGCAATGGACATTATGTTAGATGATTTTGGGTTTAGTCTTTCTAAGCGTAGAGTAACTCTATCAACATCGGGTGTTGTGCCTGCACTGGATAAACTAGGTGATTTAATCGATGTGGCGTTAGCCGTTAGCATTCATGCGCCTAATGACGAGCTACGTGATGTGCTTGTTCCAGTTAATAAAAAATATCCTTTACAAGAGTTCTTAGCCGGCATTCGTCGTTATTTAGCTAAGTCTAATGCTAATCGTGGTCGAGTCACTGTTGAATATGTCATGCTCGATCATATTAACGACAGTACTGATCAAGCACACGAATTAGCCAAACTAATAAAAGACACCCCTTGTAAGATAAATTTAATTCCATTTAATCCTTACCCTGGGTCACCTTATGGTCGCTCTTCTAATTCACGTATAGATCGTTTCTCTAAAGTCCTTGTGGAGTACGGTTTGACTGTGATTGTACGTAAAACCCGTGGTGATGACATTGATGCTGCATGTGGTCAACTTGCTGGTGATATCCGCGACCGCACCAAACGTTTAGCAAAAAAACAAATGCAACAAAACCAGATTTCAGTCACAATGGATTAACTCTTTGTTTTGCACAATAAATAGGCCATAAAATGAAACAAGGAATACAGTACATTGCAATAGTGGGTTTATTAGGTGCATCTTTAAGTGGCTGTGTTACCGAACGAACTTACACCGGTACAGACATACCTGTTGCAGAGCGAGATATTGATAAAGTTGCTGCAGCGCGTGAACGTATGCAATTAGGGCTCACGTATTTACGTCTTGGTAATGGCGAGCAAGCTAAATATAATTTAGATAAAGCGATTGAATTTGCACCACACATAAGTGAAGTTCATGTTGCTATGGCTTATTATTATCAAACTGTGGGTGATTTAACACGCACAGAAGACGCCTATGGTGATGCAATTAAAGCCAGTGATGCATCTGGTGATGCTAAAAATAATTTTGGTGTGTTTTTATGCCAGCAGAAAAAATATGCCCGCGCTGAAACCATGCTACTAGAGGCGATAGAAACACCTAAATATACCCGAGTCGCATCAAGTTATGAAAATTTAGGTGTGTGTAGCCGTAATAACGGTGAACCAGAAAAAGCGCGACAGTATTTTAAGATGGCGTTAAAATACGATCCGCGTCGAGGCAACACATTAATTGGATTGACAGAGTTGGCCATGGATGATGCCGACTATGCAGACGCTCGCAATATTTTATCAAGATATCATCAGGTTGCGAATGAAACTGCAGAAAGCTTAGCGTTAGGGATAAAAATAGAACAGGAAATTGGCGACATTAACGCCATGAAACGATTTGGTATTACCTTGATAGCCAAATTTCCAACATCTTCTCAAGCCAAAGAATATAGAGCAAACTTGCTTAAATGATAAAAGAACAATTAGACGAAACTACTGAAGTAGCAGCAGTATTAAATGACATTGCCACCGTCGGGGCAATACTAAAAGCAGCGCGTGAGAAAAAAGGTGTTACTGTTGAGGCGGCAGCATTGCAGCTGCATTTACGTCCCAGAATTCTGAACGATATTGAAGCTGATAATTTTACTAATATTTCATCTAATACCTATGCACGTGGTTATATCAAGAACTACGCGCGTTTTGTTGATGCCGATATTGTTTTAATAAAGCAATGCCTAGATCAGCAAATACCTGAATATGTCCCCCCAACGATGCAAAGTTTCTCGCGTAAAACAACCCGTCAAGCTAGGGATAGCCGAGTAAACTTGGTCACCTATGCGATTGTGATTATTTTGCTCGCTATGTTGGTGTTATGGTGGGTACAGAAATCAGATGTATTAACTGAGTCTAACTTCGCTTTACCAACAGTTGAAGAAATACAAGCTGAAACTGCCAATACTCAATCTGGGGTGTTAGTGCCGACTCAAAGAGATGTCGCGACTGGTTCCATCGAGGTAATTGAACCTACTAATCCGCAATCTGAGCAATTAGGTATCACAGAGAATGAATTAATTCAAAATGCTGCAGAAACTAATCTAGGTGCAAGTGAAGTCAATCAAACTGATAACCTTGTTAGCAATAGTAATGCCTCTAGTAACAATGGTTCTGCTAATCGCGATAACCTAAGCGCGACTCAACAGCCTAGTGTCATTGTGCCAGCGCCTATAGCTTCAATACCATCTGCTACGGCAGACAATAATACTGTTTCTAGTGCTAGTACCTCAGTTGTAACTATGGATGTGACAGCTGATTGTTGGATTAACCTTGTCGATGTTACTGGTAAAGTCTTGATCGATGGTGTTAAAAAATCAGGGCATAACGTTAAAGTTACAGGTGAAGCGCCTTTCAAGTTGATTTTAGGTGCGCCACAGTCGGTAACGTTAGCCGTTGATGGCAATAATATTGATTTATCTGAGTATACTAATGGCCGTGTGGCGCGATTAACGTTAACTAAGCCATAGTCCTAGTTTGGGTTTGCTGTTATTTTGCTAACTCAATTGCTTATGCATTCTGATGAATCAATTTTTTGCGCTGATTGAATAGCCAAATTGATAAAACCAAATTGACAAAAATTAGTAGAGCAATATTGCATGTATAACGAATCTCCAATTATCCGCAGACCTTCAACACGCATTTATGTTGGAAACGTCCCGATTGGTGACGGCGCACCCATTGCTGTGCAGTCGATGACCAATACAAAAACCGATGATGTAGCCGCTACAGTTGCGCAAATTCTTGCCCTTGAAAAAGTGGGCGCTGACATTGTACGTGTTTCAGTACCGACTATGGATTCAGCCGAAGCATTTAAACTCATTAAGCAGCAAGTGAATGTACCCTTAGTGGCCGATATTCATTTTGATTATCGTATTGCATTAAAAGTGGCTGAATACGGCGCAGATTGTTTACGCATAAACCCCGGCAATATAGGTAATGAAGCCCGTATCCGCAGTGTGGTAGAATGCGCACGCGATAAAAACATTCCAATACGTATTGGGGTTAACGGTGGTTCATTAGAAAAAGATCTCATGGATAAGTACCGTGAACCCACACCTCAAGCGCTAGTTGAATCGGCTATGCGTCATGTAGATATTCTAGACCGTCTTAACTTTGATCAATTTAAAGTCAGCGTAAAAGCCTCCGATGTATTTCTTGCGGTCGAATCTTACCGTTTATTGGCTAAGCAAATTAGACAACCATTGCATTTAGGCATTACTGAAGCGGGTGGTTTACGTTCTGGTTCCGTTAAGTCAGCAGTTGGATTAGGCATGTTACTCGCCGAAGGTATTGGCGATACAATACGTATTTCGTTAGCCGCAGATCCAATTGAAGAAATCAAAGTCGGATTCGATATTTTAAAGTCACTGCGTATTCGCAGTCGTGGTATTAACTTTATTGCTTGTCCATCTTGTTCTCGTCAAGAGTTTGATGTGATAGCAACAGTAAATGAATTAGAACGCCGCCTAGAAGATGTCACAACAGCTATGGATGTATCCATTATTGGTTGCGTCGTTAATGGACCAGGTGAAGCCTTGGTTTCCCACATAGGCCTAACGGGTGGCAGTAACAAAAGTGGCTACTATGATGATGGTGAACGTCAAAAAGAGCGTTTTGACAATAATAATATTGTTGATGGGCTAGAAGCTAAAATTCGTGCAAAAGCCCGTTTAATGGCTAACAGAATTGCTATTAGCGATAAAACCGAATAATTTTGTGCCAATGCTAAACCTTAAATTATTTTAGGGTTCAAGCATTGGTGATTTTTTATCAGCTAACTGAGATGCAGTTAGCTTAGCAACAGAATGGACGAGTTACCTGTGGCAAAACAAATCCAAGCAATTCGTGGTATGAATGATCTTCTACCCACCCAAAGTCCAGTTTGGCAAAAAGTTGAGTCGATTATTCGCTCTTCAGTCAGTGCTTTTGGTTATAGCGAAATTCGAACTCCAATTGTAGAAAGTACTGAGCTTTTCAAACGTTCTATTGGTGAAGTGACCGATATTGTTGAAAAAGAGATGTACACCTTTGAAGACCGTAATGGCGACAGTTTAACGCTTCGACCTGAAGGTACTGCATCAACAGTGCGTGCAGGTAATGAACACGGTTTACTCTATAACCAAGAGCAGCGCTTGTGGTATATGGGGCCTATGTTCCGCCATGAACGTCCTCAAAAAGGGCGTTATCGTCAATTTCACCAGTTTGGCGTTGAAATATACGGTATTGGCAGTGCCGATATTGATGCAGAAGTCTTGATGCTTTCAGCCCGATTATGGCAGCAGTTAGGCATTGAAGATCACGTATCATTAGAATTAAATACCTTAGGTGATCCAGCAGAGCGCGCCGCGTATCGTGATGCATTAATTGCGTTTTTAGAACAACACAAAGATGTGCTTGATGAAGACAGCAAGCGTCGTATGTATACTAATCCACTTCGTGTTCTCGATTCTAAAGATCAGCAAGTGCAGGCTTTATTGTCCGATGCGCCAGCGTTAATGGATTACTTAGGTGAAGACTCGAAAACACATTTTTCAACATTATGTGAACTCTTAGACGCTGTGGGTATCCAATACACCATTAATCCGCGTTTAGTGCGTGGATTAGACTATTACAATCGCACAGTATTTGAATGGGTAACAAGCAGTTTAGGCTCGCAAGGTACTGTATTAGCCGGTGGCCGTTACGACGGCTTAGTTGGTCAATTAGGTGGAAAAGATACTCCCGCAGTGGGTTTTGCTATGGGATTAGAGCGCATTGTATTGCTGCTTGAAACCTTAGAGCTTAATGATGATATTGCTCCAGAAGTTGATATTTATGTCACGGCAATGGGCGATAATTGTCTTGTTGAAGCGATTAAAGTCGCGCAAGAGTTGCGTCAGGGGCTACCAAGCCTTAAAGTCATGAGTCATTGTGGCGGTGGTAATTTTAAAAAGCAGATGAAGCGTGCTGATAAAAGCGGTGCACAATTTGCGTTAATTATTGGTGAGAATGAAATTACCAATAATCAAGTGGCTATTAAGCCGTTAAGAAACAATAACGAACAACAATTAGTTACCCGCAGTGAGCTGGTAGCTAAAATTGCAGAACTGATTTAGAAAGGGGAAGTGCGCGTGGAAATTTATAGCACAGAAGAACAACAAGTAGATGCTATCAAGCAGTTCGGTAAAGATTATGGCGCATCTATTATAGTCGGCGCTGTAGTAGGTTTAGGCGGTTTATATGGCTGGAATACTTATTCTGATATGAAAGTGACCGCATCAGAAGAAGCCTCTGAATCTTTTGATAAATTGGTTGTTAATGCAGCCAATCCAGCATTATTTATTGAAGGTGCTGAAAGCTTCGTTAAAGCTCATGATCAAAAAGGTTACCAAGCATTACTGGAATTAATGACAGCGAAAGCGGCTGTTGAGTCTGGTGATTTTGTTAAGGCTGAAGATGCTTATAAGCGCGTTATTGTTGCTAAGCCTGGCTCAGGTATAGATATGGTGGCAACGATCCGTTTAGCACGCTTACAAGCTGAGCAAGACAATGTTGGCACTGCATTAAAAACTTTGGAGGCTGTCACTGATGATGCGTTCAAATCGCAACGCGAAGAATTAAAAGGTGATTTTTTGATTCGTCAAGGCGATGTAGACAGTGCAAAACAGGCATATCAAACAGCAATTGATAATGGCGGTGCATTAACTAATCCAGCATTGACAATGAAGTTAGATAACCTAAACAAAGCATAAGGAATTACCCAATGAAGTTATGGTGTAAAAATTTCCTTGCCGTTGGGTTAGGTATGGCCCTTATTTCTGGGTGTTCTTCAAACGATGTTGAAGAAGAGCCGGTTAGTGAGCTAGTCGAAATTCAAGCAAGTGTATTCCCTCAAGTGAGTTGGAGTACCAGTATTGGTAATGGCGTAGGTGATTATTACTCACAACTTCGTCCAGCAATACGTTATGGCAAAATTTTTGTAGCAGATCGCAACGGCAATGTGAGTGCTTATGATCAGCAAACCCTAGAGTTAGTATGGGAAAAGGACTTTTCTAGCGAGTTTGAAGAAAAACTGAACATTAAAACCAAAGGTATACGTTTAGCCGCCGGTATTACCGCTGCACGTGACAAAGTGTTTGTGGGCGGTGAAACCGGTCTGTTAGTGGCATTGGATGAAGCAACAGGTGATGTTGTTTGGTCAGTACAAGCTAACGGTGAATTATTATCTGCGCCCACAGTTGCAGAAGATGTCGTGACTGTTCACAGTAGTAAAGGTGCTTTTGAAGCATTTAATATCGACAGTGGCGAAAAGTTATGGAGCCATGACATGCAGCTTCCGAATCTAACCCTACGCGGTACAGGGTCGGCGGCATATGAAGCTGGTGGATTTTTTATTGGTACTGCTGATGGTAAAATTGCTGTTGTAGTTAAAAACAGTGGCCAAATTGCTTGGGAGCAAGCTATTTTTACCCCAACTGGCGGTAATGAATTTACCCGCATGGCTGATGTGGATATGACGCCATTGATTTTAGGGGACAATTTATACGCCATTAGCTATAACGGTAATTTAGTTTCCATGGAGTTACGCACTGGTCGAGTGATTTGGTCACGTAAGTATTCAAGTTTCAACGAACTTGCAGAAGCCGGTTTAAGTTTATATTTAGTGGATGATCGTAGTCGAATTTATTCGGTTGATCGCCGCAATGGACTGGAACTTTGGAGCAATTCGACCCTTAAAAATCGTGAACTTACTTCACCAGCCATTATTGGTCAGTACTTAATTGTAGGCGATTTTGAAGGTTATCTTCATGTATTAAATCGTGAAGACGGTGCCGTTGTTGGCCGAGTTGAAGTTGATAGCGATGGCTTATATGGCCAACCTTTGGTTGTAGATGATAAAATTTATCTACAAACTCGCAATGGTACATTAGCTGTTGTAACCCTAAACGGTGACGGCAGTGTTGCAACAAACGAAGAAGTTGCTGCTGACGAATAATTTCGCAGCAGCAATTTTTAGACAATAGAGTATAATGTACTCTATTAGAGCCCCTGGAAGCTTTCCGGGGGCTTTTTTATTGAGAAGTATTTTAGAGGCAAAATCATGATCCCTGTAGTGGCCCTTGTTGGGCGACCCAATGTCGGAAAATCGACGTTATTTAATCGTCTAACACGTACCCGTGATGCATTAGTCGCCGACTTTCCTGGCTTAACTCGTGACCGTAAATACGGCCGAGCGTTTTTAGCTGGCTATGAATTCATTGTGGTTGATACCGGCGGTATCGATGGCTCAGAAGAGGGGATCGAAACTAAAATGGCAGAGCAGTCATTAGCTGCTATTGAAGAAGCTGATGTTGTTTTGTTTATGACCGATGCAAGAGCAGGCTTAACGGCTGCTGATTTAGCTATCGCTCAACATCTACGTAGTCGCGATAAAGTCACCTTTGTTGTGGCTAATAAAGTCGATGGTATTGACGGTGACTCTGAGTGTGCTGAGTTTTGGTCGCTTGGTTTAGGTCAAGTGTATCAAATGGCCGCGGCTCAAGGCCGTGGCGTTACCAATATGATTGATTACGCCTTAACACCTTATGCTGAAGCTATGGGCATTGTTCGTATCGAAGAAGATACTGGTGATGTTGTAGAGCGTGAATATACTGAAGAAGAAGCTGAGGCTGAACAAGCTCGCTTACAAAGCTTGCCGATAAAGTTAGCGATTATTGGTAAACCCAATGTCGGTAAATCAACGCTTATTAACCGTATTTTAGGTGAAGAAAGGGTTGTTGTTTATGATGAGCCTGGTACCACCCGTGACAGTATTTATATTCCGATGGAACGTGAAGGTCGTGAGTATGTCCTTATCGATACCGCAGGTGTTCGCTGCCGCAGTAAAGTACATGAGGTCATTGAAAAATTCTCTGTTATTAAGACCCTTAAAGCCGTTGAAGACTGTAACGTTGTGTTACTTGTTATTGACGCCCATGAAGGTATTGCCGAGCAAGATTTAGGTTTGTTAGGTTTTACCCTAAATGCTGGCCGGGCATTAGTGATCGCGGTAAACAAATGGGACGGTATTGATCAAAATATTAAAGACCGCGTAAAAAGCGAATTAGACCGCCGTTTAGGTTTTATCGATTTTGCGCGTATTCACTTTATTTCTGCACTTCATGGTACGGGTGTAGGCCATTTGTATGAATCTATTGAAGAAGCTTATGATAGTGCGACACGCCGTGTGAGTACTTCAATGTTGACTCGTGTTATGCAAATGTCTCAAGATGATCACCAGCCACCATTGGTGAATGGTCGCCGAGTTAAGCTTAAGTATGCCCATGCTGGTGGTTATAATCCGCCAATCGTCGTGATACACGGTAACCAGGTAACTAAGTTACCCGATTCGTATAAGCGTTATATGATGAATTATTTCCGCCGTTCATTGAAGGTGGTTGGTACGCCAATTCAATTACGTTTCCATGAAGGTGCTAACCCGTTTGAAGGCCGTGGCGAGAAGTTAACTTTAAGCCAAGAGCGTCGTCGTAAACGTGCTACTAGCCATATTCGTGATCGTAAATAAGATTGTGATTCATAAAAAGCCTGACTTGTTCAGGCTTTTTTGTTTTTAACATGCCTGCCTATTAGTCTGCTTATTAGATAAAGCTTAATGATGTTCATATTAAATCAAGCTTTCTAGTATGGGCTACTGAAGCGGTATAATGATTCGATGATAGCTAATATATTTTTCAGAGTTTCAATATTTTATGTGATTTTTTAAGTCTCTATAGATTTAGCCATTAGGGAGTTTAATGAACAGACAATACCGAGTATTAATCGTTTTGGCTTTTCTCTATCCTGGGATGATTCATGCCGCACCTGCAGCGAATGTTAAATCTTCAGTGAATCGGATAGACAATAGCGCAAAAGTGAGAGAACAACTCATTTTACCTTATGCTTTTAGCACCGATACCATGGGAGTTAATTTAGGTGTGGGTGCCATGTCAAGTGGTTACTATCAAGATCAAATGACGCTGGGGTTAACGGGTTTTACCGGTGATGTCAGTAGCGGGATTGGTGGTGGGGTATGGAACTTTATGTTACCTAAAACCGATCGTTTTTTTTTAAGTGTCTACGGCATGATCGGCTATTATCCACAGCAGCGCGCTTATGCTGATCCTAGAGAAAGTTTTATTGATCAACATATGCCACTTTCAGGTAGTAATCATTCTTCTGCGGAGCAATATTTAGAAGCTAATGGCTCGTCAAATTGGTTTGATATTAAATTAGAATACGCTTTACCTTGGGGAGCAACGGAAGCAGGTGGCTTGGTCAATTATGAGATTAAAAATGGTTTATTAGTTTCAGCGCCAAGCGGTGGCAGTGAATGGAACCCATTAACCACTGGCGCTTCGGTATTAGTGCTTAGGCAATTTAACCGCTACCAGAGTTTTGAATTTGAAAATGACAAACTCGATGGGGCAGTCCATGCTATCGAGTTAGGCATTTTATACGACAATACTGATTTTCCGATTAACCCGTCATACGGTAGCAGTCAATACTTATCCATTTCCCATGATGCAGGATGGTTAGAGTCAGATAGCCAGTGGTCTTTTATCAATTTAGATGTTAGTAAGTACTTCTCTATAGGTCCTTCTGAATATGCTAGCCAAAGGGTCATTGCTTTGAATTTCTGGACCGGTTACTCGCCGTCCTGGGAGTTAGAATATAATGACAATAATGATCGCCGAGTCACAAATAGCGCCCCCTATAATGAAGGGGCTACTTTAGGTGGTTTTTATCGTATGCGCGGCTACGATCAAAATCGTTTTCATGATAAAGCGGTTATTTATGGCACTGCTGAGTATCGTTATACCTTGAAGGGCAACCCAATCGAAGATATCCGTTGGTTACGTTTTTTGCACTTAGATTGGTTTCAGTTAGTGGGTTTTGTTGAAGCAGGGCGAGTGGCAGAGTCGTATAAGACGAGTGAATTATTAAGTGATATAAAATATGATTATGGGGTATCAATTCGAGCCTTGATGGCTGGATTAGTTATCCGCACTGACTTAGCAAAATCGGATGAAGGCACTAATGTGTGGATAATGGTTGATCATCCGTTTTAATTCGCTTTTTTATTGTCACCACGACGATGGCGCTATGATGTTAATATTAGCCTAGCGCTGAAGCTGAACTATAACGGGTTAGTAAAGTCTGCTAATTATGGGCCAAATTAATGATCAAAAAAAGCTAACACAATCGTGTTAGCTTTTTTGCACTTAACTATTATTATCAACGCTCGATTCCACGCGATTTTGAACCACTGGTATTATGGCTAGGTTGTCTCTGTGGCGCAGTTCTCGCCGATGACTGCCTACTGCTATCTGCTTGCCTATTACTACTGGCCTGCCTGTTAATCTCTTGTCTTGCTGGCGGCTGTGCTACCTGATGGCTCGGCTTACTTGATATTTGGTTATTAAAGCTCTGATTACTCGGTTTTTGACGCGACAGCTCTCTGGTATTATTCAGTTCCCTCGACGCTTTAGCTGGCTGTTGGTCAGCGTTATTGGTTTGTGTACGCGTAACTTGTGTATACGTTCTGGTGTTTCTATCATTGTTTTTATATTGTGCAGGTTCCTTTTGGCGCTGCAGTTCGCGACTGACTCGGTCGTGTTGGCCAGGAGTAGTATTGGGTTTAGTATTCAGCTGTTTATCGTTCAACTGTTTATTATTTAACTCTCTATTCTTTAATTGGCGCTCATCGATACTGCCCGAGCGATTACCGGTGAATGCATCGTCTCGAGTCATTTTATTATTTGAATAATTTTGGCGTTCTTTGCCCGCTAGCTGTAATGATTGATTCACTCTATGCTGAGGTGAATTATCCACTTTATAAGCCGCTTGACTGTTATGTGAACGTGGCTCTTTGTTCAGTGTTCTGCTTTGTGCTTGCTGCGTGTTATTACGCATGCTTCTCGCCTGTTGGTGTTGCTGATAACGCTGTGGTGAATCATAACGTTTACTCACCGAGCTGCTTCGATAGGCTACCCCATGGCGATGAGTAGGTTGATGCTTCCAGCGCTTCGCACCACTGCTGTAGGCAATTTTACGTGAAGGTTGATAGTAATTGCTATGACGGTGATTAATCACAACCACACGACGTTGAGACCAATGTACAGAGCCAAAGAAGTAGTTAAAATTAACATAGACGCTTGGTCCCCAATAAATGGGTCTGTGGTATGCATAGACTGGACGGGTATACCAATATACTGGCGGATAAGCGTGCCAATACCAGTTACCATAAACCACTCGAGTGTCGTAGTAAGGCACATAAATCACTTCTGGCTGAGCAGGCTCAATAATGATCTGTTTCTCTACTTTGGTGACTCGCATATTGTCCATGTTATCAAAGCTATTAGCGTCATCCGCCTGGCGGCGCAAGGTTTGCACCATGGCTAGTACGGCTTCTTCATCTTGCAAGAAGGCATCGCCTAGGTTTTGAACCCAATCAAGGTCGTCATTTAGCTTTTCTAATACGCTAGGAAAAGCGGTTAATGCGATAACACTAGGGTCCCATGACTGACCTTCAGCTAACTGCATTCTGGTGCTGACATCGACATCTTTTTGTTTTTTCACCCAGCGATTAGCCTGGACTAGCTCTAA
This sequence comes from Shewanella sp. HL-SH8, assembly GCF_051165765.1. Classification (NCBI taxonomy): domain Bacteria; kingdom Pseudomonadati; phylum Pseudomonadota; class Gammaproteobacteria; order Alteromonadales; family Shewanellaceae; genus Shewanella; species Shewanella sp. HL-SH8. The sequence continues at coordinate 1,704,563 of NZ_CP195039.1, forward strand.
TGGATAGGTAGTGGCAATCAGAATGTGAGTTAATAGACTATCAGGGTATAACGCGATAGGGGCGAGTATTTGCGCAAGTTCAGCTTCTGAAATAGTCTCTTCAGCGATACCTTGTTGTCTTTGCTCAGATGTTGATTGAGCAGCGTGGGCACTAAACAATGGCATGGCAATAATGACAACTGACATTATCGCAAATATGCGTATAAATAGTGACGGTAGTGAGTTAGTCCATTTCATATTATCTCCAACACTCTGGCTAAGTTAGGGTGATAATACAAAACTGAAAATGAACATAAGCTGAAAGCAGAATTTTATAATGTAAATGTTAGGCTAAATTTTGCGCCGCCTAAATCGTTTGATTTACCGACATTCAGTTTTCCTTGATAGCTATTGACTAAGTCACTCACTATCGCCAGCCCAATACCGTGACCTTGCTGATAAGTATCAGCACGCGCTCCGCGTTCAAATATTAAGGTTTGCTGTACTTCAGTTAGCCCTGGTCCATCATCCTCTACAATGATATGTAAGGAATCTATGGTGGTTTCTACAGTTAGTAATACTTGATATTTTGCTGCTTTACAGGCGTTATCAAGTAAGTTGCCTATCATTTCACTTAAGTCGGTACTGTCGCCTTTGAAAATCGCAGCTTGGTCATTATGTTGCGAGAGCTGATAATCAATATCCTTGTGACTGTCATGGTAAATTTTACTTAAGGTACGGACTAACTTTGTTGCGGTGTCGCCGACATTAACCCCTAAGTGCCAGGCATTTGCGGCGACGCTTTGGGCTTTTTTCAGCTGGTAACCAATAATATGATTGATATGATCAAGCTGCTCATGGCTATCTTGATTTAGTTCTGGTTGAGATTTAATTACTGCTAATGGGGTTTTTAAGCTGTGGGCTAAATCTGATAAGGCATTACGATAGCGTTTACGTTGTTGTTGTTCAGTATGCAGCAACACATTGAGCTGCTTTGCTAAAATGCTTAATTCATTGGGATATTGTTGATTAAGTTCAGTCAGTTTACCTTGTTCAACCAGGGTTATTTCATCGCTGAACTGGCGTAAAGGCTTAAGTGTCCATGCCAGCCAAATAGCTTGAATTGCCACTAAAACTAGCATCAATATACCAATCCAACTCCACAGAGTACGATTAAACTCACGGGCCTGTAATTGATAATCTGATTCATCTTTAATGATGTGGATTGTTATGGGAATAAGTTGCTTGTTAAGGGCAAAGCTAACGGTAAAACTAAACACAACATGTTTAGTTTTATCTATTTTAATTCGGTAAAACTGGCTTTCACCGACCGGTGGTTGTTGTAGCGTTGGGGTTTTAAGGCCGAAAAAAGACCCTGAAGACCACACCACTTTATGTTGTACATTACTGACCAATGCATATAAACCTGAGCCAATAACATTGAATTGATTTTCGACCAAATGAGGAGGCATGTTGACGTCGCCATTGTCGACTTCTGTGACCGCCAATATGCTATACATATAGGCATTTAGCTGGTTTTCTATCGATAAGGCGATTTGTCTCTCGAAGGCTTTATTGACCGTAAAACCAATAGCTGGCAATAAAACCACTATCAGTAACAAGCCACTTAATACAAAGCGGGCTTTGAGTGAATGTCGCCAATGCCTAGTTGCTGTCATGGTGATTAATCTTGCAAAGAACGCAGGCGATAACCTTGGCCACGCAAGGTTTCAATCAATTGATATTGATTGTCGGGGTCGAGTTTTTTTCTAAGCCTGCGAATAAACACTTCAATAACATTAGAATCTAAATCAAAGTCTTGGTCGTAAATATGTTCAATTAAGGTCGATTTTGAAATGACTTCACCTTGATGCAACATCAAATATTCAAACAGTTTAAATTCAGAACTGCTTAGGGTGATTGGCTGTTGCAGAAGGCTTAACGCTAATGTTCGGGTATTTAATTGCAAAGGGCCGTTATTGATAACAGGGCTGGCTTGCCCTGCAGAGCGACGAATCAGTGCATTTAAACGAGCGGATAATTCTTCTACTTGAAAAGGCTTGGTTAAGTAGTCATCAGCGCCAGCATCTAAACCTTTTACTTTGTCTTGCCAACCATCTCTAGCCGTTAAAATTAAAATAGGGTAGCTGATCCCTTGCTGACGTAATTGTTCAATTAAGCTAATGCCGTCAATTTTTGGTAAACCGACATCGATAATCGCCGCATCAAATAGAGTTTCTTGGGCTTGAAATAAGCCGTCCTCACCATCAGATGCTACATCAACACTGTAATTAGCCTGTTGTAAATGCTGGACTAGATTGGCTTGTAAGCTTAAGTCATCTTCAACTAATAATATGCGCATTGTTAATTCCTCGACACTGCGCCGGTAACGGCATTTACGCTAGCATAAAACACTACGCCATCATTGCTGAGTAATTTAACACTATACCCTGGGTTGCCATTCACTTGGCTTGACTGTACCCGCAACACTTTGCCACCAAATTGGCTTTGAGCACGACTTGAGGCTTGTTGAGGGCTTCTTATCACTAAATTTTGCTGCTTATTATTTTGTGGTCCGGGTTGCTGCAACACGGCAAGGTTAAGCACAACTGACGATATTTGAGCGGAACTTGGCAAGCTAATGCATAGCAAGCTACACAGCAGGGATACCAATATCATTACGCATTTTAAGGGAGCCAGATTCATGTGTTATTCCATTTAGCCAAATTAGTACGCGGTTGAAGTATTCACTGCGATCACAATAATGGTGAGTCATTTTCTGCAAAATCAATCATCAGTGTAAAAGATCCTCTTCAGTTTAGAAACAGTTAACAAACTATAAGATTGATTATCGAATAATGAAAATGAATACAGACTGAATATAAAATTTTTCTATTTGTTCAGCTTCGATTCATTTTGAATAGTCTTTAATGCACTTAAGCGAGAAGTCATTAAGGAATTATTATGCAGTCGAATTACTCAAGATTAGCGACACAAGTAAAGGGTGTTCTTATTGGTAGCATGATTATGGGCAGTTTATGCGCATCGTCATCGGTTATCGCCGATAATAATATATCTACGCCGCATGCCGTAAGTGAAGGTCGAGTGGTTAACAATCAAGCTGCGACTTTTGTTAATGAAGACAGAAAAAATCAAATTGAAAAGCTTAAGCAAAGCGCAAAGCGACTCAATAACAACCAAAGTGTAAGTAAACCATTATTGATAGACCGTGATGCACGTATTGCAGCATATCAACAAGGAACAATCGCGCTACCTGAGCTGAAGTTATCTGAGCAAAAGCCCGCCCTAACTAAGAATGCAACTAAACTGAATCAGGTAACTCAATTACAGGTTCAGCAGCAACAGCAAACCTATGTTGGTTATCGCGATTTCTCTGTCTATCAAGCCCATAGCCGCTTGTTTGACGATATTGATCAAGACGGATTCTACCAAACCTTTAGCGTGACATTCGATGCTGACGTGTATGGTTATACCCTTAATGAACCGGCCAATGTGTATGCGGAAATGTATTTAAGCCGTAACGGAGGGCCTTGGGAGTATTATTATACTACCGATGTATTTACCATTTATGGTGAATCAGAAGATGATGATTTTGAAGTGCTGACCACATTGAGCCAAGGGTATAAAACTGATTATTACGATGTGCTAATCGATTTATATGAGTACGGTTATACCGATGTGGTTGCAACCTTAAGTGCAGATCAATCTGATGGGTTATATGCCTTGGCATTAGAAAGCAGTGATCGTGATGTAATTTATCAAGAAGTCATCGTTGAAGAAGTGGTGATAGTTGAGGGGGGAAGTCTGTCATGGGGCGTATTATTACTACTATTTGCAGGCTTATTCAGCAGACAGGTGATGTCTCTAAAAAATCATAAGTAATAAAGATAGTAAAGAAGCGAGTAATCGTTACAATCACCTTCATTTCGAACATTGCCACGTACTAAGTTTACAGGTGATGTTAAAAAGTGGTGTTAATAGCCGCTAAATGTTTTAAAAAGAGAGTAAATAATGAGTCATAAAGTAATGAGCAATGTTGTTAAAGTTGTATTCGCATCAGGTGCGCTTTTATTATCGGGTTGCCAACTCCCTAATCCCTATACAGGTGAAGCTGAAAACAGCAAAGCAACTAACGGTGCCATTATTGGTGCAATAGGTGGAGCCGTTATTGGCGTGGCATCATCAAGTAAAAAAGATCGTGCTAAAGGTGCAGCCATTGGCGCCGCATCGGGTGCTGCGTTAGGTGGTGGTATTGGCTATTACATGGACGTGCAAGAAGCTGAATTACGCAAGCAGTTAAAATCGACTGGCGTAAGTGTCACCCGTAATGGTGATAATATTATCCTTAATATGCCTAATGATGTGACCTTTGCGGTTGATCAAACTGTACTGAGTACACGCGCTAAATCAGTATTAAACAGTGTGGTATTAGTTGCCAAAGAATATGATGACACCCGCTTAAATGTCATTGGCTATACCGACAGTTCAGGTTCTGATTCTTATAACTTACGTTTATCGCAAGTGCGAGCCAGCGAAGTTGCTCAATATATTACTAGCCAAAAAGTGAGTGGTTCACGTGTATCTTCTACTGGTATGGGCGAATCAAGCCCTATAGCCAGCAATGATTCTGAGCAAGGTCGTGCGCAAAACCGTCGTGTTGAAATTGTGCTTACTCCGATGGGTAAGTAATAAAGACTTAGCTTATCGTTAGCAAATTTTTATACAAATACAGCTAATAAAAAACCACCTAGCGGTGGTTTTTTATTGCAGTTAACACCTGTAAATAATATTTTTCTATTAGTTTAGCAATAATGACACTTAAATTACTTTAGATGTCACTTCCCCGTTTTTCAACTGGGTTTTAAGTAGGTCTCCTGAGTTCACCTTGGTGGCATCAATTAACACATTATCATTGTGTTTAGTTATCGAGTATCCCCTGGTTAATGTTGATAATGGGCTCACAGTCTCTAAGTGGTGCACCGCTTGTTTAAGGCGTAATTCCGCATGGTTAAAATACTTTTTGGCTGCGTCATTAAAGCGCGTCTCTAAAAACTGCAAGCGATTAGCTTCAACTTTTAAACTATTCACAGGTGAGCATTGTTGTAGTCTGCTGTGTAATTGTTGCTGTTGCATAGCCAAACGGTTTAAACGATGTTGTAAGGCATGTTGTAAACGCATTTGCATTTCATCAAAACGTTGTTCAAATTGCTGTAAGCGTCTGGCGGGATCATGACGTTGTAGTTGATGTTGTAGTTGATTTAACCGACTTGATTGATGTAATTGGTAATGACGAATACTTTGTTGTAAACGCGACAACATCAATGCCAGCTTTTCGGCTTTATTGCCTTTGTCTTTTGATAAGAGTTCAGCCCCAGCAGAAGGTGTTGGCGCACGCACATCGGCTACATAGTCGCTGATGGTAGTGTCTATCTCATGCCCCACAGCGCTGACAACGGGAATTGAGCTGTTATAAATAGCATGGGCGAGTAATTCACTATTAAAGCACCACAAGTCCTCTAGTGAGCCACCACCACGGGTTAATAGTAATACATCCACTTCAAGGCGCCGATTGGCTATTTGAATCGCATTACAAATCAACTGACTTGCCGGACCACCTTGTACTTGTGTTGGATAAACAATAACTTCAATAGAGGGGTCTCGCCTTGCGAGTACATGCAGTACATCGCGAAGGGCTGCACCCGTTGCAGAGGTTATTACCCCAATACGCTGGATATTATCAGGCAGTGGGCGTTTAGTATCTGCGGCAAATAATCCTTCTGCTGCCAATTTCATTTTTAGCGCTTCATATTCTTGCGCTAATAAACCATCACCTGCAGGCAACATAGATTCAATTAATAATTGATAATCTCCACGGGGCTCATAAACGCTTATCGCGCCTTTGACTAATACTTGCTGGCCATTAACAGGGCGAAAACGCACTGCTTGGTTACGGCCCTTAAACATGGCACAGCGGATTTGAGAGAAATTATCTTTAAGCGTCAGATACCAATGGCCAGAGGAGGGCGATGAAAAGTTTGAAATTTCGCCATTAAGCCAAATTTTACCCAATTGACCTTCAAGAATTTGCCTGACTTCGCCGTTTAATTTGGAGACGGTATAAACATTGTTTTTTGTGGCACTCATGACTGTTCTTATTCTAAGGGTAATAAAAAGCTATTTTCCATTTACCAACTGCAATATGCAAGGTATAATCTCGCCGCAATATTTCACCTCAAATCCTACTTACTAGGGAGATGTTGCCATGCTACGTTTACTGAAAGATGCACTAACCTTTGATGATGTGTTGTTGGTTCCTGCCCACTCGACCGTACTCCCTAATACCGCTGTGCTTAAAACTCGTTTAACCAATAAAATCGAACTAAACATTCCACTTGTGTCTGCTGCTATGGACACTGTGACTGAATCTCGCCTTGCTATCGCGATGGCGCAAGAGGGCGGTTTAGGTTTTATTCATAAAAATATGAGTATTGAGCAACAAGCCGAAGAAGTTCGTAAAGTTAAAAGTTATGAGGCTGGTATCGTTCAAGACCCGGTTACCGTAACCCCAGCAACAACCTTGACTGACCTACGTGAGTTAACAGAGCGCAATGGTTTTGCCGGTTACCCTGTGGTGAATGATGCCCATGAACTTGTGGGTATTATTACCGGCCGTGACGTACGTTTTGTGACTGACTGGAGCAAAACTGTTGCTGACATGATGACGCCAAAAGATCGCTTGGTGACTGTCGCTGAAGGCACTAAGTTAGATGAAGTGCAAAAATTAATGCACTCTCATCGTATTGAAAAAGTCCTTGTGGTTGATGGTAACTTTAAACTTAAAGGCCTAATCACAGTTAAAGATTTCGAAAAAGCTGAGCGTAAGCCGAACGCATGTAAAGACGAATTAGGTCGTTTACGTGTCGGTGCTGCGGTTGGTGCAGGCCCTGGCAATGAAGAACGTGTTGATGCCCTCGTAAAAGCCGGTGTTGACGTGTTATTGATTGACTCATCACACGGACATTCAGAAGGCGTATTACAGCGCATTCGTGACACCCGCGCTAAATACCCTGATTTACAAATTGTTGGCGGCAACGTGGCAACGGCTTCTGGCGCATTAGCGTTAGTGGAAGCTGGCGTAAACGCGGTTAAAGTCGGTATTGGCCCTGGCTCAATTTGCACTACGCGTATTGTAACTGGCGCCGGCGTGCCACAAATTACTGCGGTATCTGATGCGGCCGAAGCTGTGCTTGCACTGGGTATTCCGGTTATCGCTGATGGTGGTATTCGTTTCTCTGGTGACTTAGCCAAAGCATTAGCTGCTGGTGCATCATGTATCATGGCGGGTTCTATGTTTGCTGGTACTGATGAAGCTCCGGGTGAAACCGAGCTTTACCAAGGCCGTGCTTATAAGTCATATCGTGGTATGGGCTCACTTGGCGCAATGGGTCAGACTCAAGGCTCATCAGATCGTTATTTTCAAAGCGACAACGCTGCAGACAAGCTAGTTCCTGAAGGTGTTGAAGGCCGCGTACCTTATAAAGGTAAGCTGAAAGAAATTATCCATCAACATATGGGTGGCTTACGTTCATGTATGGGCCTAACTGGTTGTGCGACCATTAAAGATTTAAATGAAAAAGCGCAGTTTGTTAGAGTGACTTCAGCTGGTATGGGTGAATCACATGTTCATGATGTGACCATTACTAAAGAAGCACCGAACTACCGTTCAGGCTCTTAATCGATTAGTTTCCGATAACAGAGTGACACAAAGTCGCTCTGTTTGACACTATTTCAAATGGCTTAAACACTGTGTTTAGGTTATGCATTAATCAATATTTGAAGGTAATCCATGAGTAATATCCATGAGCATAAGATACTGATCCTTGATTTTGGTTCTCAGTACACCCAACTTATCGCCCGCCGTATTCGTGAAATTGGCGTTTATTGTGAACTTTGGGCTTGGGATGTAAGCGAAGAGCAAATCCGCGGTTTTGCCCCAAATGGTATTATTTTAGCGGGTGGTCCAGAAAGTGTGACTGCTGCTAATTCTCCACGCGCTCCAGAATACGTGTTCAACGCTGGCGTACCTGTTTTAGGTATTTGTTACGGCATGCAAACTATGTCTGAGCAGCTTGGTGGTAAAGTCATTCAAGGCATAGGTGAAGGTGAGTTTGGCTATGCTCAAATAGAGTTACAAACTACTTCTGCATTATTCAAAAGCATTGAAGATGCTGTTAGCGCCGAAGGTAAGCCTCTTCTTGATGTGTGGATGAGCCACGGTGATAAAGTGTCAGCCATTCCAGAAGGTTTTGTTGCTGTCGCTAAAACCGATACCTGTCCTTTTGCGGCAATGGCCAATGAAGACAAAAGATTCTACGGCGTACAATTTCATCCAGAAGTAACCCACACTCGTCAAGGTCAGCGTATGCTTGAGCATTTCGCCCTTGAAATTTGTGGTTGTCCAGCCAACTGGAAACCGTCATCGATTATTGAAGACGCGGTTGAGCGTTTAAAGCAACAAATCGGTGATGATGAAGTTATTTTAGGGTTATCTGGCGGAGTAGATTCATCGGTTGTGGCCATGCTGCTGCATCGTGCTATTGGTGACAAATTAACCTGTGTGTTCGTTGATAATGGCTTATTACGCTTAAACGAAGCTGATCAAGTATTAGAGATGTTTGGCGATCACTTTGGACTCAAAATTGTCCATGTCGATGCTGAGAATCGCTTTTTAGATGCATTAGCATCAGAAGCAGAACCAGAAGCTAAACGTAAAATTATTGGCCGCGTATTTGTTGAAATTTTTGATGAAGAATCAAAAAAATGCGCCAATGCTAAATGGTTAGCCCAAGGTACTATCTATCCTGATGTGATTGAATCAGCAGGTAGTGCTACAGGTAAAGCGCATGTAATTAAATCACACCACAATGTTGGCGGATTACCTGCCGATATGAAAATGGGCTTAGTTGAGCCATTACGTGAGTTATTTAAAGATGAAGTGCGTAAAATTGGTCTTGAATTAGGCTTACCATACAATATGCTTTACCGTCACCCATTCCCTGGGCCTGGTCTTGGGGTACGCGTATTAGGCGAAGTGAAGAAAGAGTATTGTGACTTACTGCGCCGCGCTGATGCTATCTTCATTGAAGAATTACACAAAGCAGATTTATACAACAAAGTCAGCCAAGCGTTTACCGTGTTTTTACCTGTACGTTCTGTTGGCGTGATGGGTGATGGCCGTAAATATGATTGGGTTGTATCATTGCGTGCAGTGGAAACAATCGACTTTATGACTGCGCATTGGGCACACTTACCTTATGATTTCTTAGGGCGTGTATCTAACCGGATTATCAATGAAGTAGATGGTATTTCACGAGTAGTTTACGATATATCAGGTAAGCCTCCAGCAACGATTGAATGGGAATAATGCGTCAGCATTAAGCCTGCTTATTCATAAAAAAGACGCTTCGGCGTCTTTTTTATTTGCTAGAATAGCGCCGTACAATCATTGCCTAGGTTAATAAAGTGATAAACACCCCAGAAAAAGACACTCAAGAAGCTATCGACATTAAGTGGATGCGTGTTGCCATGCAACTTGCTGAGCTAGCAGAGCAAAAGGGCGAAGTACCTGTGGGTGCTGTATTAGTCAAAGATGATGTGATGATTGCCAGTGGCTTTAATTTAAGTATTTTAAATCACGACCCTACCGCACATGCCGAAATGGAATGTATTCGCCAGGCGGGTAAAATATTAGCTAACTATCGTATGTTAGATACCACCTTATATGTCACCTTAGAGCCTTGCACTATGTGCGCGGGAGCCATGATCCACAGCCGTATTAAGCGGGTGGTTTATGGTGCAGATGATTTAAAAACAGGTGCCGCGGGGAGTGTGATGAATATACTGCAACATCCGGCATTTAATCATCAGCTCGAAGTGACTTCTGGTGTACTAGCGCCAGAATGTGGTAATCAGTTAAGCGCTTTTTTCTCCCGCCGCCGAGCTGAGAAAAAAGCCCTAAAACAAGCACGGCAGTTAGCTATCGAGCCCGATGGCATCAAAGGCCGTTAAGCATATTGTTTTAGCAAAAAATCATTTGTTAAATATCACAGTTTTTACAATTCATTCTAAATAGTCTACTTAATTTCAATGTGTTAACATATAATGCCGCTTCTTTAATAAATCGGAAATGAAGCAAATTTTATATGGAATTGAAAAAAACAACACTAGGATTATTTTTGATGGTTTTAGCTGGGTGTGGCGGCAGTGAAGAATCTTCTATACCTGAAGCAGAACAACCTACACTCCAAAGAAACTTAGCATCAAAAGACAATGGCGCAACAATAGAAGCATCTTATGATGCTCAAAATGCTAAGCTATTAATTGATAATGATATTCTTTCAAGTGCATATTGGTCTCCTAATGTCAGTGGAGACTTCTTCGTAATAGATTTTGGGCAGATAAGCCATGTCTCTTCAATTGAGCTTTTTGCTGAGCCGCTTATTTGGGAATCGAATTTTTATACTATTGAAGTATCAACAGATAAAATTAACTGGACTAAGACCTGGACCATGATGAATCAACCGGGAGTAATCCAGTGTTCTCAATTTAAGATGGGTCCTTCTTCTGGCAGCATGAAATGTACATTTGATAGAGATAATGCTCTTTATGGTCCCGATGCACGATATTTAAAAATTACCATGACAAGTCCGAAACAAGAAGATATTTCTAGAACCCTGTTTAAAGAGATTATTGTTGACGGCAAATAATGGCTAAGATTGTTATATAACAGGTTTTATTTTGGATTATAGCCATCATTAACCAAGAGATTGAAGAGGCATATAACATCTATTCTGTTTATCGCCTCTACAATTGCTTAGACCAAATGTCCTTAGGCATCTAATAATTACTCAGACTCCTCATCAAATCAGTTCAATTTACTTGTTCTAGAGCATTCACGGTTTTACTTATTTATCCTACTATTACTAAGCCTTCAGCTTGTCATTTGTAAGGTGTGAACTCAGAATATGAAGAACAAAATTTTAAATACTGATAAATAGAGATTCAACCCATTAAAAAATTACTGCCACATGAGAGTGGCATGCTAGCCGCTATTGCCGATTTTTCCCTAGCTTACAAAATTGTCCTTTCTAGTGGGTTACTAGCAAGCTATTTACTACAGGCAATTGTTTGATTTTAGCTTGGTATTGATAGCGACAGGAGTTGATTCTCATCGTTGAAATATTCAGTACGGCGATTGGAACAAAGTGTGACTTTATAGAGGGTGACTAAAATGACAAAATTGTATTTATAAGAGATGCTTGTACCAGAGTGGCAGGGATTGTATTTTGGGGCCACTCATTAATTACACTTTAAACTCCCGCTAAAGATCACATATTTAATCGGATTTGTTTTAAAAACGCTCAAAAGGAATAAAAAAACGGATGCCTAGGCATCCGGAGTTTGGAAAGAGAAGAAAATATGCTGTCTATTCTTGATACGTCTTTTTTGCAGTTTTAACATCACCCGCCTGCGAGACATAAAATTACTTGCTAGTGGTCTTTTCATAATGACTCCATATACATTTTCGACTGATATTGTAACATCAATACTAGCCCTTAGGGACTGTTGTTGAGTCTGCTAGTGGTTCTATATTGTCGGCAATGGCTTCAGGCGTTGGCTCTGAGTCGATAATGTCTATTTGCTTAGTTTGATCATCAATCCAGACTAGCGTGTCATAATAACGACGAATACTATCAACGTAATGGACAGCTTCACTTCCACGAGCATAACCATAGCGCGTTTGTTTATAATATTTAGATTGCTGTAATAAAGGCAATACCTTTTTAACATCTCGCCAAGCATCGGGGTCCATTCCCATCGATTCTGTTAGTCTACGGGCGTCTTCCACATGTCCTAAACCAATATTATATGAGGCTAGAGCAAACCAAATGCGTTGATTCTCAGGAATAGTTTCAGGTAAGCGCTCCATCATATCTTTTAAATAAAATGCACCGCCTCGAATACTTTGCTCTGGATCAAGCCGGTTATCGACTCCCACATAAGCCGCTGTTGGAAGCGTTAACATCATCATGCCCCTAACACCAGTTGGTGAGCGAGCTGAAGGATTCCAATGGGATTCTTGATAACTGGCAGCGGCTAATTTACGCCAATCAAAGTCGCCAGAATATTGTTCAAACATACTACGGTATTCAGGTAACACATTATCGATAGCCCGGATAAAAGCGCGGGTATCGACATAATCAAACCGTTTAACGTGACCAAAATACTTTTCGTTTAAATGCTCTAAGGTGCCTGCGCGCTTTTCATTATGCCAAAAAGCCAGTAATTTACTCATTAAGCGATCACTTTCATCAGGTGGTAAAAGCCACACGACTTCAAGCTTCTCTTCTAAAATCATACCTTCACGTAACTCGGGTAAGAAACGTTGGTTGATTAACAAGCTGTTTGAATCTGCAATTGTGTAGTTGATGTCGCCATTGGCCACTAAAGCGAATAAATCTTCGTAGTCTTTATCATTTACCTGATTCCACATTAAATCGGGATGATTTTTTTGCAACTGGGTTAACGTGTGTATAGAAGATGAATTAGACGCAACCGTGATTTCACCCGCAAGATTGGCAATATCCTTAGGTTCTGGGGTGCCTTCTTTATAAACCAGTACTTGATTAACCTTGTACATGGTTGGGCCAAGTTTAAATTGCTTTATGCGGTTGGGGGTTTTCGCGATACCGGCAGCAATAATGTCAATTTTACCTTGCTTAAGTGCACTAAATAATTGTTTACGATCAGTAAAAGGTACCATCTGTAATGGCACACCTAAATAATCAGCAAACTTGCTTGCCATTTCAAAATCAAAGCCTGACTCTCCCAACTCTTCCGAGTTAAGATAAATTTGTGGACCATAAAGCGTGCCGACACGAAGTTCAGTTTGCTTTGGTGCTGAAGATATAATGTCTTCTATTTGTTGTTTTTCGGCTGGTTGACAGGCCGAAATGAAAATAACAAACAAAATAGTGGTTATTTTTTTTATCATATTTTTCAATAGATTATTTAATAAAATAGTTGTTGGGAATCAAAATAAATGGCTATTGTAAGCTCATGCAGAAAAAGTGTATCGCTAAGCTGTTGGGTATTTTATGCCGCCCACTTTAGCAGGAGTTATTAAAATCGCATAGTGTTGGTTAAAATAGCAGCGGTTATGCTGAGCTAAATGATGAAATTGCATTGTCAATGTTATGCCAATGTTACGATTAAGGTGCTTAACAAGGCTAATTGTCGATAACCTTTAGTATAGATGTTAGATTGACTTTTTGGGTTTTGCTTTGCTTTGTTGGTTCGATATTTTGTCTATTAGGAAACACTGTTTTCAAACAGCATGGTAGGTGATTTGTACTGTGCAATTCCCTATAATAGCGCCAATTCTGACCCTCCTATATAATTTATAAGGTGAATAGACGTGATGGAAATCATTCGCGGAGCCCCAGCACTTTCTGCATTTAGAGTTCAAAAACTCATCGAGGCCTGCGACAGCGCAGATCTTCCTGTGAAAAGTATCTACGCTGAATATACGCATTTAGCTGATTTAACTGAACAATTAGATGATAATGAGCGTGTTCAGCTTGAACGAATTCTTACCTACGGTCCAGCCATTGAGTCCCACGCCCCACAAGGGCAGTTAATTTTTATCGCGCCTCGTCCTGGTACTATTTCGCCTTGGTCTTCTAAAGCTACTGACATAGCCCGTAACTGTGGCTTAAGTAAAGTAAAGCGTTTAGAACGTGGTATTGCCTACTATGTTGAATCACAAGCGTTAACGACTGAGCAATATGCCCAGTTAGTGAGCTTGTTACACGATCGCATGATGGAAGTTGTACTTAACGATTTCTCCGCTGCAGATGTGTTGTTTGCCCGCACTGAGCCTGCAAAATTCAAAAGTATTAATATTCTTGCCGAAGGCCGCCGTGCATTAGAAGTGGCTAACGTAAAATTAGGTCTGGCCCTGGCTGAAGATGAGATTGACTACCTAGTCGAGAACTTTGTGCGTTTGAAGCGTAATCCAAACGACATCGAGCTCATGATGTTTGCTCAAGCAAACTCTGAGCATTGTCGCCATAAAATCTTTAATGCTGATTGGACAATTGATGGTGAAGTTCAGCCAAAATCATTGTTCAAAATGATCAAAAACACTTTTGAAGTGACTCCAGATTTCGTGCTGTCAGCGTATAAAGACAATGCAGCGGTAATGACTGGGCCTGTTGCGGGTCGCTTCTTCCCTGATCCTGATGGCGTTTATAACTACCACACAGAACCTATGCATATCTTGATGAAAGTGGAAACCCACAATCATCCAACCGCAATTAGCCCATATCCAGGAGCTGCTACAGGTTCTGGCGGTGAAATTCGTGATGAAGGTGCAACGGGGCGCGGTTCTAAGCCTAAAGCAGGTTTAACCGGTTTTACGGTTTCGAACTTGAAAATTCCGGGTTTTGTTCACCCATGGGAAGATAATTATGGCAAGCCTGACCGTATCGTCACACCACTTGAAATTATGCTTGAAGGCCCATTAGGTGGCGCGGCATTTAACAACGAGTTTGGCCGTCCTGCTATTACAGGTTATTTCCGTACCTATGAGCAGCAAGTGTCTAGCCATAACGGTGTGGAAGTGCGTGGATACCATAAGCCAATCATGATAGCGGGTGGTTTAGGTAATATTCGTGATGAGCATGTGCAAAAAGGCGAGATTACCGTTGGCGCTAAGCTAATTGTATTAGGTGGCCCAGCAATGAACATCGGACTTGGCGGCGGTGCAGCATCTTCTATGGCATCAGGCCAATCAAGTGAAGATTTAGATTTTGCTTCAGTGCAACGTGAAAACCCAGAAATGGAACGTCGTTGTCAGGAAGTAATCGACCGTTGCTGGCAGTTGGGTGATGCGAACCCAATTCAGTTTATTCACGATGTGGGTGCGGGTGGATTATCAAATGCCTTCCCTGAGTTAGTAAACGATGCAGATCGTGGCGGGGTGTTTAATTTACGTAACGTGCCGTCAGATGAGCCAGGCATGAGTCCGCTTGAAATTTGGTGTAACGAGTCACAAGAACGTTATGTATTGTCTGTTGCGCCTGAGAATCTACAGCAATTTGCAGATATTTGTGCCCGTGAACGTGCACCTTTTGCCGTTGTTGGTGAAGCGACTGAAGAAATGCATCTAACGCTTGCAGACAGTCACTTTAACAACAAGCCAATCGACTTACCGCTTGAAGTCTTATTAGGCAAAGCGCCTAAAATGAGCCGTGATGTGGTATCTGCTAAAGCGGTTTCACCCGCGTTAGACCAAGCTAAAATTGATGTTAAAGAAGCGGTTAAGCGTATTTTAACCTTGCCTACAGTGGCTGATAAAAGTTTCTTGATCACCATTGGTGACCGTTCAGTTACCGGTTTAGTTAACCGTGACCAAATGGTTGGCCCTTGGCAGGTGCCAGTTGCCGACTGTGCGGTAACGGCATCAAGCTATGACAGCTACTGCGGTGAAGCTATGTCTATGGGCGAACGTACTCCGTTAGCTTTGCTTGATTTTGATGCATCTGCCCGTATGGCGGTGGCTGAATCAATCATGAACATTGCGGGCACAGATATTGGCACATTTAAACGCATTAAGTTGTCAGCAAACTGGATGTCTCCAGCAGGTCACCCTGGTGAAGATGCCGGTTTGTATCAAGCTGTGAAAGCCATTGGTGAGGACCTTTGTCCTGAACTTGGTATTACCATTCCTGTCGGTAAGGACTCAATGTCAATGAAGACGGCCTGGGAAGATAACGGCGTGCAAAAAACCGTAACTTCACCTATGTCGTTAGTGATCACCGCATTTGGTGTAGTACAAGACATTCGTAAAACAGTCACGCCAGAACTTCGCACCGATAAAGGCGATACCGCTTTATTAATGCTCGATTTAAGCAATGGTCAAAACCGTTTAGGTGGCTCTTGTTTAGCGCAGGTTTACAGTGAATTAGGCGATGTTGCGCCAACATTGGATAAAACTGCTAACCTAGCAGGCTTCTTTGAAGTGATGCAAAAATTAGTAGCTGACCAAGCTGTTATCGCTTATCACGATCGCAGTGACGGTGGCTTATTTACCACATTAGTGGAAATGGCTTTTGCCGGTAATACTGGCTTAAACATCGATTTAGCCAGCTTGAACGGTACTGATTTAGAGCGTTTATTTAACGAAGAATTAGGTGCTGTTATTCAAGTTAGCCAAGCTGACGTTGTTAATATAGTTGCTCTGTTTGAAGCTAAAGGGGTAACTTGTCATAACATTGGTGGCCTACAAGCCGCTGATATGATTAGCATCACTGATGGTCAGCGCATTATTTTTGCCGATACTCGCACCGCATTACGGACGTTATGGTCTGAAACCACTTATCGCATTCAAGCGCTACGTGATAACCCTGAGTGTGCTAAAGAAGAGTTCGCGCTTAAGCAACAAGCTGATGCACCGGGCTTAACCGTTAAGTTAGCTTTTGATCCAAGCACTGACGTTGCAGCGCCTTATATCTTAAAAGGTTTAGCGCCTAAGATGGCTATTTTACGTGAGCAAGGGGTTAACTCTCACATTGAAATGGCTGCGGCATTTGACCGTGCTGGCTTTGAAAGCCGCGATGTTCATATGTCAGATATTCTATCAGGACGTATTAGCTTGGAAGAATTCCAAGGCTTAGTGGCGTGTGGTGGTTTCTCTTACGGTGATGTATTAGGTGCTGGTGAAGGTTGGGCTAAGTCAATTCTGTTCAACAGTCGTGCCCGTGATGAATTTAGCCGATTTTTTGAGCGTGACGCTAGCATTGCTTTAGGTGTATGTAATGGTTGTCAGATGTTATCTAACTTGAAAGAAATCATTCCAGGTAGTGAACATTGGCCACACTTTGTCCGTAACCGTTCAGAACGTTTTGAAGCACGTTTCAGTCTAGTTGAAGTGCAACAAACGCCATCGGTCTTTTTTGAAGGCATGGTAGGTTCGCGTATGCCTATCGCTGTTTCACATGGCGAAGGTTTAGCGGAATTTGCCAATGCACAAGCATTAGCAAAAGCTGAGGCGTCAGGCACTATTGCATTGCGTTATGTTGATGGCCATGGCCAAGTTGCTACTCAATACCCTTTAAATCCAAATGGTTCACCAAATGGTTTAACGGGTGTGTGTACGACTGATGGTCGTGTAACGATTATGATGCCGCACCCTGAGCGTGTATTTAGAACCGTAGCCAACTCTTGGCACCCAGAAGAGTGGGGCGAAGATAGCCCATGGATGCGTATGTTCCGCAATGCTCGAGTTAAGATTGGCTAGTTAGTCTTAAGCTTAGCGCTGTAAATTGAACTAATAAAAAGGTGACTATTTATAGTCGCCTTTTTTATTTTTATCGCTAAAACATTCCTTTACGACTAGCGATAGAATTGTTAGGCGTAAAAAAGCCCATTCAGTGATGAATGGGCTTTTTTGTCTCAATCATCGTATTGTTTAAAAAGACAATGATTGGCTATTTTGCGCTAACAAAATATCAAATAGGATAAAACGAATTATTTCATTTCTTTTGCGTTGTACATCTCAACAAAAGCACGCTTGTATAAGCTGACAACGTTTTCAAATAATTTAGTCATAGCAACATCTCTTAGATCAATAAGTTCAGTAATTGAACGATAAAAAACACCTTGGGCTTAAGATAACGACTCCCTGGCATATATGCTGCTCGTTTTCTTAATACGTATATCATACTGAGATTGAAGTTTGGGTTCAAACGAGTAAAAATGATTATTAGACATTAGATAATCTAATGGTTGACTTGTGTTATTATTGTTTTAATTTGTTGTGTTTTTTATTTTGCAATTGATTTTTAAGGTTTTTATATATAATTTTTAATTTTATAATATTTATATAATTAATCCTTTATTGGTTACCCTTACCATTTTATACTTTCTATTAACAATTGGCGTAAGTTGTGACTTTTATTGTTGATTAAGGTCGATGCGTTTTTTGTTTCCTAGCAAGTGGCATGTTTTTGTCAATACCTAAAAGTTGGGGGTGATATATGTGATAGTCGGGTGGATGATTTTTTATGATTAAATTGTGAGCTGTCTGACATTAAATTCAAAGTTAGTAAGAGTCGGTTTTGAGCTAAGTAGATGATTATTTATATTAAAATTAGATTCATTCAAAAAATCTAATGTTTATCACATTTTTGATTAAAAAACATGACCTTTTGCTTAATTATACCTTAATATATATACCGTTTAGAATTGGACTTGAAAACGCAGGCAAACAGATTAATTTATCATTTTATATACATTGGTGAGTTGTTCATTGCGTCAATATGACTGTTTTCAGGTATAACGTCATTATAGCAATTATGTTGCTATGCAGTATTTGGTTGTACTGAAGTAAGGAGTCGCCAATGATTATCGAAGAGGTTGTTGAGCTATCGCGTTTACAATTTGCGCTGACAGCCATGTATCACTTTCTGTTTGTTCCCCTCACATTAGGTTTAGCTTTTATTCTGGCGATCATGGAGTCACTTTATGTGATGACTGATAAACAGATATATAAAGACATGACTAAATTTTGGGGTAAATTATTCGGAATTAACTTTGCCTTAGGTGTCACTACCGGTTTGGCAATGGAATTCCAGTTTGGTACTAACTGGTCCTATTTCTCACATTATGTAGGTGACATTTTTGGGGCGCCATTAGCTATTGAAGGCTTAATGGCATTCTTCCTGGAATCAACCCTAGTGGGAATGTTCTTTTTTGGCTGGGACAGATTCAGTAAGCGTCAGCATTTAGCTGTTACTTGGTTGGTTGCGCTTGGCTCTAACATGTCTGCGTTGTGGATTTTGGTTGCCAATGGTTGGATGCAAAACCCTGTAGGGTCAGTGTTTAACTACGAAACCATGCGTATGGAAATGACCAGCTTTGCTGAGGTTATTTTCAACCCAGTTGCACAGGTTAAGTTTGTTCACACAGTTGCATCGGGCTACGCCGCTGGTGCCATGTTCGTTCTGGCAATCAGCTCATACTACATTCTAAAAGGCCGTGACTTACCTTTTGCGCGTCGCTCATTTGCGATTGCAGCAAGCTTTGGTATGGCCTCTATTTTATCTGTTATCGTGTTAGGTGATGAGTCTGGCTATAAAGTTGGTGAAGCACAGCGTGTAAAGTTAGCTGCAATTGAGGCTGAGTGGCACACTGAGCCTGCTCCTGCTGCCTTTACTGTTGTCGGTTTTCCTAACCAGGAAACAATGAATACAGACTACGCGATAAAAATTCCTTACGCGATGGGTATCATTGCGACCCGTTCATTAGATGAGCAAGTTACTGGGATTATTGATTTAATCGATGAGCACGAAATACGTATTCGTAATGGCATGATTGCTTATTCCTTCTTAACCCAATTACGTGCTGGTGATCAAAGCCAAGAGCTGCGTGATAATTTTGAAGCCACCAAACATGATTTAGGTTATGGCTTTTTGTTAAAGCGCTATACCGAAAATGTGGTTGATGCAACAGAAGAGCAAATTAAAGCTGCTGCCAAAGATTCTATTCCTAACGTAGCACCGATATTTTGGTCATTCCGTATCATGGTTGGTTCTGGAGTATTAATGCTGTTTATCTTTGCTGCTGCATTCTGGCAAAGTACGCGTCATCAAATCGCAGAGAAAAAATGGGTACTTAAAGCAGCATTATACGGTTTACCATTACCTTGGATTGCCATTGAATGTGGTTGGTTTGTGGCTGAGTATGGCCGTCAACCTTGGACCATTTCTGAAGTGTTACCGACCTTTATGTCAGCCTCAAGTCTAACGACGGCAGACCTGTGGTTCAGTATTATTTCAATTACCTTGTTCTACGCAATATTACTGGTAATAGAAATGTTCTTAATGTTTAAGTATGCCCGTCTTGGCCCTAGTAGCATGAAGACCGGCCGCTATCATTTTGAAAACCAAGATGCTTAATCAGAGGACCTAATTATGTTTGAGTATGAAGTATTAAGATTTATTTGGTGGGCATTAATTGGTGTGCTGTTTATTGGCTTTGCTGTAACAGACGGATTTGATATGGGAGTCGGTGCCTTGTTACCCATTATTGGTAAAGATGACACTGAACGCCGTATTATGATTAACACCATCGCGCCCCATTGGGACGGTAACCAGGTGTGGTTAATTACCGCTGGTGGTGCGTTATTCGCTGCTTGGCCAATGGTTTACGCCGTCTCATTTTCAGGCTTTTATGTCGCGATGATGTTGGTATTGTTTGCCTTATTCTTGCGTCCTGTTGGGTTTGATTATCGTTCAAAAATCGAAGATCCAAAATGGCGTAAGTCATGGGATTGGGCATTGTTTATTGGCGGTTTTGTACCTCCACTGATTATTGGCGTTGCCTTTGGTAACTTGTTACAAGGCGTACCATTTAACTTTGATGAGTTTTTACGGGCTAAATACCACGGTGGATTTTTTGGGTTATTAAATCCATTTGGACTATTAACAGGCCTTGTGTGTGTCAGCATGATCATTATGCATGGCTCTGCCTGGTTACAAATGAAAACAGAAGGCGAGTTACGTGTTCGTGCGGCTAACATGACCCAAATTTTTGGTGGTTTGTTGGTTGTATTATTTGCTGCTGCCGGTCTGTGGCTAGCCAATGGCATTGATGGCTACGTGATTACCTCAACACTTGACTTAGCTGGGCCTTCAAACCCAACCACTAAAACGGTTGCGATTGAAGCGGGTGCCTGGTTAGCTAATTATGACAAGTATCCAGTTACCATGTTATTCCCTGCTTTAGGGTTATTAATGCCGTTGTTAGCTATTTTGGCTAGCAGATTTAACCGCAGTGGATTTGCGTTCTTTTTTAGTGCGTTAGCAATAGCGAGTGTCATTTTAACCTGTGGTGCAGCAATGTTCCCATTTGTTATGCCATCGTCACTTGAACCTAATGTCAGCTTAACGATGTGGGATGCAACGGCAAGTCAAATGACTTTAAAAGTCATGACTTTTGCAGCGATTATTTTTGTTCCAACCGTATTAAGTTATACCATTTGGACTTACTACAAGATGTATGGCCGCTTAAATCGCAACTTTATTGAAGACAACAAGTCATCACTTTATTAATAGGAGCAATCATCTATGTGGTATTTTGCGTGGATTTTAGGGGTATTACTGGCTTGTTCTTTTGGCATTATTAATGCTCTTTGGCTTGAAAACACTGAAAATATGGACCGTAAAGAAAACGATGAAAGCTAACGGTTAATTGGTATTACGTTAAAAACCCGCTAAATATAGCGGGTTTTTTTATGGGCCATTGTCGACTGTTATTAGTATTAATAGGTCATGCGAATAGATTGCATTATTAAACAAAAATAAGCGTGGCATGTGTCAATGCCACTCTTTTGAAAACAAAAGTATGTTCTTTATTATGTGTGTATCGCTATTGACTGTAATGACGATCTTTTCGGTTTCATCAATAGTCGATACATTACCGGTACCCAAACCAAAGACAGCATGGTCGTTAGCAAGGTTCCGCCCGCTATAGCAATAGCAAAGGGAGGCCAAAATCCACCGCCCGCAATAATTAACGGTAAAAAACCGCCGATAGTGGTGATGGTT
The DNA here is from genome assembly GCF_051165765.1 of Shewanella sp. HL-SH8. Taxonomy (NCBI): domain Bacteria; kingdom Pseudomonadati; phylum Pseudomonadota; class Gammaproteobacteria; order Alteromonadales; family Shewanellaceae; genus Shewanella; species Shewanella sp. HL-SH8. Next base: position 1,726,234 of record NZ_CP195039.1, read on the forward strand.
GTCGATCCAATATGGCGGCCACAACTGCTAACGGTATCAACAATTAATGCCATATTGCCTTGTCTTGCCTCGGGTAAGTCCTCAAGTTCAGCCAGAATCACAATGGCGGCATTAATGGCTAATCCCATTAAACCCAATAAACCAATAATCACAGTAAAACCAAATGGGTAGCCAAACACAAACACCACTAATAAGCCCAGTCCGGCCGATTGGATGGCGCTGAGTAAAATAATACCGGTCAGTCTAAATGAGTTAAACGATAGCACCACAGTAGTGAGCAGTAAGGTGACCACTACAACCACATTTGATAATAAGTTCCCCACAGCTTCATTTCGTTTGGCGCTTTCGCCGCCTACTTCAATGCGGTAGCCCGAAGGTAAATTAATCTCAGCTAACTTTTGCTTCACGTCATTTAACACCTGAGCAGGTAATACACCACTGGTGATATAGGCTTCAATGGTATTGACCCGCTCACCGTTTCGGCGGGGTATTGCACCACGACTGACACTGATCTCGTTATAAGATAATGCAGACAGTGGAATGCCTGTGCCTGTAGGTGATACCAGATTAAGCTCGGCTAGGCGGGTTGCTTGCTCGCGGCTGTTATCGCCAAGTCTGACTCTAATAGGTAAAGATTCAGTTTGTTCTAAAATACTGCCACCAATAATGCCCGTTGTGGCCATTTGCACTTGATTGGCAATATCGGTCAAGCTAAGGCCGCTCATCAAGCTGGCGTCTTCGTTGACCTGTAACCATAACTTTGGCGCTCCGGGTGATAGGGTGCCACGGGTATGAATAACATCTGGCGTAGCAATAAGCAGGGCGCGGACCTGATCGCCAATTTCTTTTAATGTGTCAAGATTAGGTCCAAAGACTAATAGTTCCACGGGCGCGTTAAAAGGTGGACCTTGTTCTAGCTTGCGCACCAAAATTTGTGCCTGGGGAAAGGCAATATCTAGCTCATTTTGCAGCCGTGGTATCAATTGATTAGCGGTTTCAAAGTCTGCAGCTTTAACCATTGCCTGAGCATAATTAGTCGCCCCTTGTTGACGTTGAGTGAGGTTGTAGTAAAAAGAAGGCGTATTGCCGCCCACAACCCAGGTTACTTCACTAATATCAGTTATCTGTTGTAGCTTTTTATCAATTAAATCCACTTGCTGACGGGTGTTTTCAATACTCACCTGCGGGGCAAGATGGACTTCAATTTGAAACATATCCCTGTCAGACGGCGGAAAAAACTGCTCAGTCATTTGTCCTACAGCCATAAAACCACTTATCGGTAAAATACCTACCACCAATGCGGTTAACAGTGGTCGCTTTAGCGCAAATTCTAAACTGGCTTTAAAAGCATACCCCAACCGTGGAAAGGCCATCCCTTGTTGATACCATGCCGTAGCAGGCTCACTTCGACTAAAGCGTCCAGCAAGGCCAGCAATAAGCGTATGAGAAATAATGTATGAGCCTAAAAGTGCGAACATCACTGAAATAGCAATGCCGCCAACAAATTCACCCGCAGCACCTGGCATTAGCATAATAGGAGCGAAGGCAAGCATGGTGGTAATGGTTGACCCTGCTAACGGTAGCCATAAATGATGCAGAGTTTTCGATACGGCTTCTAGTTTACTCATCCCCTGTTGGCGTCGTTGTGCTATGGCATCAACAATCACAATGGCGTTATCAACCATGATCCCCAATGCAACCACTAAGCCTGTAACTGACATTTGGTGAATAGGTAAGCCAGTGTATTTCATACAGGCTAAGGTAAATAGCGCGGTTAATGGCAGAGATAACGCGACAATAAGTGCATTACGCAGACCGAGCGTGAGCATTAGCACTGCGACAATAATGACAAAACCTTGCAGCAGATTAATCACCAAATCACCTAAACGGACGCTGGTGTAACCTTGCTGGTCAAATAACCATTGTACTTTTATGTTTGCTGGTAAATTTTTTGAAAAAGTCTCAATAGTGTCAGCAACATGCTGTTGCCACACATCCACTCGGTGACTATTTAACATGGTTGCGCCAATCAGTACGCCTTGCTGACTATCTATTAATGCAATGCTGCTGGCTGGGGTTTTAGACTGCCTGCTAATGGTTGCCACATCACCCAAGCGAATGATTTGGCCATCATCGTCGACTTTTAATGGTACTTGGCGAATGCGGCTTTGTGAATCGAGCTCTCCAGACACTTCAACCAAAGCACGAAATTGATCGTTATTGATTTCGCCCGCTGAAATTTTGCTGTCGGCATTAGTCAGAATTTGTGCAATCGTGCCGGGCGTTAGTTTAAGTTGGCTGATTTTATTGCCATCTAACTCCACCAATATCTCTTCTTCTGGTGCGCCATAAAGTCTGGCAAAATCAGTACCTGATAATAATCTAATTCGGCTTTCTAACTCTTTGGCATAGCGATTTAAAATATCACTTCTTACTGGTGAGTCGTCATCCCACACAACACCTAAAATAGCCGTACTGGCATAACCAAATTGATCATCTAATGTGCTGTTTTGTGCTTGTGAGGGTAAGTAACGTTTGGCGTCTGCAACTAAGTCTCGCGCCCTTGACCATACAGGATCGGTTTCTGTAATGGTGTCTTTAAGTTCCAGTTGAATCACCGAAATCCCTGGGCGAGAAGTAGACTGAACCAGCTTTAACTCTTCTAAGCGACGTAACTGAGTTTCTAACTCTTCCGTGACCAGAGCTTCTACGCGTTCAGCTGAAGCGCCCGGGTAGTGGGTTATAACGGATGCAAAGCGATTGGTGATATGCGGATCTTCTGTTCGCGGTAGACTAGAAATAGCACCAAGACCTGCCACAAGAAGCAGGGCGATAAATAAACTGGTAAGTCGACCGTTTTCTAAAAAGGCTTTAATCATAATGCCTCCGCCATCACGGTTTTAACAGGTGTCACAACCTGACCTACCACTAACTTATGTAAACCTTCCACAATAATGGTGTCGTCAGCGCTTATTGCCCCCTGAATGTAGGCTTGATCTTGATTGGTATAGATAATTTCAACGTCACGGCGTTCAATCGCATAGTGATTACTGCCGCTAGCATCAGAGGTTTTACTTAATACAAATATATTCCACAACCCCCTAACGCCATCAGTTAATGCCGAAATAGGCACCCAATAGCCAGTAACTTGGATATTTTGATTGTATTCAAGGTAGGCTATTTCACCATTAAGCACAGTGGCATCATTGGGTAAACTTATCCGTAACTGCACTGTACGCGTAATGCTATCAACTTCAGCACTGATCCCCGCAATGTTGCCACTGAGGCTTTGATCACCAACACGCACAAGCACTTGTTGTTGATTAGCTAACCCTTGTGCCACAGTAATGGGGACACCAATATATGCCTGTTGTTGATCGTTACCAATTAAGGTGAAAACCGGACTGCCTAAGCCAATAACCTCACCCACATTATGATGTCTTTTACTGATTTTGCCGTTAAAAGGGGCGGTTAAGGTGGATTTTTCAATTTTAAGATTAGTGGCATATAAGCTGGCGTTTAATCTTTGGCGGTTAGCCTGCAAGCCGGTAACTTGTTGCTTGGTCTCATCTAATTGTTGTTCAGAGACGTAATTTTTATCTTTTAAGGCCAAGGTGCGTTTTAGGGTGCTTTGGGCAAGGTCTAGGTCAGCTTTTGTTTGTTGCAGGCTTGCTTCAAGTTGTTGTTTTTCAGCCTGAAGTAAATTTGTATCAAGTGTGGCAAGTGTTTGCCCCTTAATAACGCTATTACCACTATCGACATTTATGCCATTGAGTTTTCCCGCTAGCTCAAAACCAATACCTGTGGTGTTTGCAGAGCGAATAGTACCGGTATAGGTTTGTTCATGTGGATAATAATTGGATGCGACAATGTTTGAGACTGCTACCGTTTGATAATTAACAGACTCTGAATGTTGCTTAACCTCTGAGCCACAGCTACTGACGAGCAATATGCTTAATAGGCCTACCATATATCGATGCATTGAGCGGGTCGATTTATGTTCCATGATTGTATTCTCCAATGCTATCGAGCGTGTATTACACGTTAATAAAACAAGTCTATGTTTAGGTTGATGATGTAATGTTAGTGTTAACTAGACTGCCTAGTCTAGTTTTAAGGAACTAGACTGTCCAGTCCATTTTGTGATTAAATAGTGTTAACTGTTTAGCTGATGTGACAACATACGGGGAAAAGATGACAGAAGAACAAACATTGACCCAGAATAATCAAATGACATTATCTAAAAGTGAACAGAAGCGGGTGCAAATTTTGCAATCGGCTATTGATTTATTTTGCCATCAGGGCTTTCCGAATACGAGCATGGATGAAGTGGCTAAACACGCAGGCGTGTCAAAGCAGACTGTATATGCTCATTTTGGTTCGAAGGATGATCTTTTTGTTGCCTCAATAGAATCTAAGTGCGTAGTGCATCAATTGACTGAAAATTTGTTAGTGGATGCTACCGATCCTGAGGGTGTATTAACTTCATTTGCTCAACATTTTGGTGCCATGATAGCGTCAGAAGAAGCCATAACCGTCTTTACTACCTGTGTTGCACAAGTTGATACTCATCCTGAAGTGGCAGCACTTTTTTATGATGCTGGCCCAAAACATATTTTAAATTTAGTCAGTGGTTACCTTAAAAAGGTTAATCAACATGGCCAATATCATTTTAATAACCCCCATGACAGTGCAGTACGATTAAGTTTAATGTTATTTGGTGAGTTAAGAATGCGTTTAGAATTAGGCCTGCCAACAGCGGATTTATTGTCTAAAAGGCAAGCGTACTTAACTGAAACAGCGATGATGTTTTTAAAAGCGCACAAGCTATAATCAGTTGAGCCTATAAATAAGAGCCTGTAAAAAATGTTGTGAAGGATAAAATAATATCATCGTATTTTATAAAAATAGGATGATATTGAACCACTTTGTAGCACAATTCGTACTAGTTTAAATACCACACTGTCCTGAGGCAGTATCAATCGACTTGTTACCCTAGAAAGGATGCTTTTAATGACAACTGCACTTCACATTAACTTACAGCTAAATCAATTTAAGCCAAATAAATCTAACCCAGATTATTTATCCAAAATGAGCTTGCTACCTTTATTAGTGACAGGCGTTGTTGCAGGTTTAAGCTTAACAAGTATGAGTGCTTTAGCATCGACATCAGCACCAGATCGTGCGCCTTTTGAGCTCAATGTTGCCAGGACTAGCTCGCAAGCCGCCACTGTGGGTAATAATGGTAATGAATTAAAGCGTGATGTATGGAATGCCAAATTATCCGCGGCCATGCCATTAAACAAACAATGGATGATAGGCGCTAACATTGGTTATGATAATCTTGACTATGGCTGGCGTATTAACCAGCAAACTCCCTTAAGAACTAACACTGTGCCCTGGTCTTCTATTGATCAGTACAGCGCTGGGCTATCTTTGATTTATCGCCCTGATAATCAGTGGATGTTCATGTTTGCACCTAAAGTGCAATATGCCTATGCCAATACCGCATCATCTTCAAATGCTCAAAGTTATGGCGTAGTTGCTTCAGGTATGTACCGTTTTGAATCTGGCAATATGCTAGGTCTTGGTGTGGCTTATCTTAATGATATATCTGAGGTGCGAACCGTTCCCTATCTTGCTGTACGTTGGCAAATTAATGATAAGTGGGTACTTGCTAACCCGTTTCAAGCCGGATTCAGTGGTCCCGCGGGTTTAGAGTTAACGTATCAGCTTTCAAAAGACTGGGATTTTGGTGTCGGTAGCTCTCGTCGTACAGAACGCTTTTTAATTGAAAATGATGATACCACCATTGAAATTGAAGAGTGGGTTGGCTTTTTACGCGCAGGTTGGAAAATTAGCCAAAGCGTTAGCTTGAATGCTTATACTGGTTACTATTTTGGTGGCGAGATGGAGTTAAGTGAGCCACAAACAACTGAAGAGCTCAGTAATCAAGTCGCAGCGGCGTTGGCATTTAAAGTGAAATTTTAATTTTTGACGATAATCATTTAGTTGTTATAAATGCAGTTACTCAAAACAAAACGCCGCGATAATACGCGGCGTTTTGTTTTGTTAAAATAACTTAAGTGCGTTCGGGTTAAAAGTAAGTCACTTCTTTTATTCGTTTTGCGCGGTTTTGTTGCTCGTATAAATGCCAAACCTGTTCAAAATCTAATTCAAGTTCCGTGACATAAAAGTCTCCAGAAGGGTAGGTTTTAACCACTTTTGCACCACGAATAATACCGCTAACAGAGGATTTAACGCTATCGTTAGTCAGTAGCCACTCACTGACATTGCTAACCGCATCAATCTTCTGCCCATATACTTGTTCTGCTAATTCACGATAAGCGGCCACTTTTGATGCTTGCATTGCCATCAATACTTTATGTGCCTCAATATTACTTGGTTGGGTAGCGAGTGGGGCATAACCAATGGCTGAAATTTTCGGAAAGTGGCTTGGAGCCTCGGTTTCCCATTGCACATACTTATCATTACTTGTGCAACCCAGCATTAAAAAGCTTAGCACTGTAATTAGTATTAGATTTTTCATTGCTTGTCTCCTATCACAGTGTAGCGACTCTGTTTAACATTTTCGGTTCGATAAATTAATCCGTCACGGGTTTGTATTTTATTGGCTGGCAAAACATAGCCGGATAAACTTTGACCTGCGACAAAAGACTGCACCGCCGACACTACGCGATTATTGGTTATATCCACCACACGGCCATTAAAATTCACCCCTTCATTGGTGAGATTTAATGTTGACACTAATACATGAGATACAGGCATGTCAGCGGGAAGTTGTTCCCAGTTTCGGCTTAATATTAATTCGCCTTTTTCTGTCGCGCGCAGTGACGTTGACACATTAAGGTCAACTAAATTGAATTCATGGGCGTGAAATGCGCTCAGTAAACTCTGTTGCAGCTGAAGTGCTAACTCATTAGTTTGATTAAAGTCGCTACTCATTACTGGGGTAACAATTAATAAGGGTTGATCAGGACGCAGGGCATCATTTTGTAACACCAACTCATTGACTAATTTTTCAGCCCAAATATTAATTTGTCCCTTGGGCGCTAAACCCGACGCATTAATATCATAAACCAGTTTTTCCTGGTGCACGTCATCAGCGTCTTGATAACCCACTAGTTGGCCATTTTGTGCATAGTCCAAGTTTGCTGCGGGGTTAAGTGTATTACCGCACCCAGCAAGCCCTATGGTGACTAGCATCAGAGCGAGAATAGAAAGCTTGTGCTGCATGATTGAGTCCTTCGCGTCTGTCTAAAAAACAATATTATTCAATTGATACTGATATATCGGCATCAGATAAATATTCTTTATCTTTATAAAGCGCTGTTTACTTATAAAACTGAAGTCAATAAACCTCAGACTATTTTAGGTAGACTTAAACTAGATAGAGTTTCATTAATTGTAACGGCGTTATTCATAGTAGCGCTAATCATAGTGTCGTTATTCATAGTGTCGTTAGCGAAAGTAAAGATAGATTGGGCACAGTTTTTGCTTGATAAGTTGTTAGTAACTCACGACAGCGCTATCTCAGCGATGTAACGTGTTGTTTTGTGCTACAAGTGACAGATATCTGACGCAGGGTGAAATATGGTACATGCATTGAATAATAAGTTTACACAATACTCGTGGCCTAAATGGTGTCGGGCCTTGATGCTATTGCCTGTTTTATTGAGTCCTTATTCAATTGCAGAGCAAATTGAAGTGACAGGTACTGCCAAGATTGTGAATGGCAATATAGATAAAGCGCGCGAAGACGCCATTAACCAAGCATTGAATTACGCCAGTCTGAGGGGCGGGGTTAATTTCTCTAGCCAGCAGCAAATTACTCAAGGCTCGCTCACCCAGGATACCTTTTCAATGCAACGAATGGGCGCGGCCAATAATATTGAATTGCTCAGCGAGTTAGTCAGCAATGATATTATGACGGTTATTTTGTCGCTTAATATTGATGATGAAAGTGAAACAGAGCAGTGTCAGGCACAGTCCTTAAAAGCGGCTATTATGTTACCGCAGGCAGATATAGCGGACAGAACTCAGCTAAGTTATGGTCATTTATCCGATTTTAATAAAGCTTTTACGCTTCAATTTGGTAAAGCCATTAATCAACAATCAAGCGCTAGTTTCGCTAAGGTACATGCTGATGAACGCTTAGATACCGCCAATGAACTGGTTAATTTCAAAGGCTATAGCATCCCTAGTTGGCTTGGTGAAATCACCGATAGCCAATATATATTGAAATCTTACATTACTGACATGTCGACAGAGCCTTACACCAGCAGTTTTATGGGCTTTGTTGATGAAGTCCCCTCACGTCAATTTAGCTATGAACTAACCCTATATCATGGCATCAGCGGTGAAGAGGTGTGGTCACAAACATTTGCTACCACAGCCCCCTGGGAGTTTGAACGTCAAGAAACCGTAATGCCAAACAGCCAGCGTTTTTGGTCTTCATCCTATGGTCAAGCAATCACAAGCCAGCTGCAATTAAGTGTTATGTCACTTGATAACGCACTCAAGTGTCGCCCGTTGCTAGGGCAAATTATCGCTAGGCAAGGGGATCGAGTTATTATCAATTTAGGCCGTAAAAATGGCGTTAAACTGGGTGACAAATTTCAGTTGGTTTTGCAAAAAAATATTCCCGACCGTCTTAATATCATGCGCGCAGTTGTGACTAAAAACCGCACTGAAATAGTGATAGATCAAGTGAGTGAAGGCACAGCCACCGCGATGATTGAAAACGTTGATGCCGCCGATAACATTCAGGTTCACGATATAGCCATTAAACTCTAAGTGTTTAGGGTAAATAAGACAAAAGGTGAGCAACTTTTGTCTTATTTAAATCAGTTTAATAATTAAGCAATTAAATCCTAACGATTTTAATCGCCTATAAGCTCTTTTCATCAGGCTGAAAACCAGTATAATCAGTTTCGTCTTCCTATAGCTCAACAGGATAGAGCAGCCGCCTCCTAAGCGGCCGATCGGGGTTCGAGTCCCTGTGGGGAGACCATATAAAAATTCAAGCTGTCCTTTTCTGTCATAATCTCTGCTATTTTCTGCCAAACCTGCCTATTTAAAATTATGTGATAATTTACTAGGTAAATGTGTTGTCGTAATACCTCTCAGCCCAAAACCTTTAATACTTCAAGGTGTATAGCGACTGGTCTTTATTGTATTTTAAAGTGCTATTTACATTGCTGATAACGTGATCTGACTGACTTACATCAGCGGAAAATATCGGCTATGCAGAACATGAAATGGATAATTTTGAATGCTCTGCTTAACTTAGCTATGGCTAAATTAGATTGACCATGGCAAAGTCAGCAGGCGCTCATTATTGGTGACCTGATAAAAAGGACGACAAAGTATGCTAAATGCAGATGATGTATTGATTAGAAATAATGTTAAGTTAATCGGTAAGGGCAGTAAAACGCTGTTTCTTGCTCATGGTTTTGGATGTGACCAAAACATGTGGCGCTTTTTAATCCCTGAACTGGCAAAGCATTTCAAAATTGTATTATTTGATTATGTTGGTTCGGGTGCTTCTGATATTTCTCAATACAGCAAAAAACGCTATAGCCAACTTGAAGGATATGCTGAAGATATTATTGAAATTTGTGAAGCGTTAAAGCTCACTGATGCTATTTTTGTTGGTCATTCGGTCAGTAGTATTATTGGTGCAATAGCTGCAATTGAGAAACCGTCGTTGTTTTCGAACTTGATCATGGTTTGCCCTTCACCGTGTTTTTTAAATTTTCCTCCAGAATACCTCGGTGGCTTTGAAAAAGAAGATCTTGAAGAATTATTGAACCTAATGGATAAAAACTATATTGGTTGGGCTAACTATTTAGCACCATTAGTCATGGGAACCAATAACTCTGATGATCTGATTGGCGAGTTATCTGGCAGTTTTTGTTCTACTGATCCTGTTATTGCCAAAAACTTTGCTGAAGCGACTTTTTTATCTGATTATCGTTATCTTTTGAAAGAGATTAAGCAGCCGTCATTAATTTTACAAAGTGAGAACGACGCGCTGGCATCAACCTCAATTGGTGAGTTTATTGCCAGTGAAATAACCCATAGCCAGCTTAAAGTTATTGCAGCCGATGGCCACTGCCTGCACATGACGCATCCTGATGCTATTATTAAATCGATAATAGAATATGCGAATTAACTACCTTGAAAACACTTAAGTTGGAGGGGGATACCTCGATGGGTTTCTCTCCGGATAGTTTCCCTTGTGGGGTGCTAGTGACTGACCCCTCAAGAATGATTACCTATGTAAATTCATATTTTACCAGTGAGCTAATGTGGCCGCCCGGTGATCTTATAGGTAAAAGTGCTGATGTTATATTTACTCAATCTTCTCGAATATTTTTTCAGAGTTATTTAATTCCAACACTATTACATGAAAAGATTTGCGAAGAAATGCAGCTGATTATATTCAATGCCTCTGGAGTACGTATTCCGATAACGGTGAACGCACGTTTAAGTGAGGATGGCTGTATATATTGGAGTTTTTTCAATGCATCTAAACGAGATCAGCTCTATGAAGAGTTAATCAAAACGAGAGAAACATTAGAAGAACAGGCTGAAAAGTTGAAGTTGCTGGCGTCTACAGACGAGTTAACCGGTTTACTCAATCGAAGAGAAATGAAATATCGAAGCACTTTAGCCCTTGAACAAGCTGCAAGGTCTAAGCAATCGGTAGCTTTGTTAGTACTCGATATTGACCATTTTAAAAAAATTAATGATACCTTTGGCCATTTAGAAGGCGACCGAGTGTTGAAGGAGCTAGGCGGATTATTGAAGGGGTTTTGTCGTCAAACAGATTTCGTCTCTCGATTTGGCGGAGAAGAGTTTTTGATCATGTTACCGGATACCAATAAAAGTGATACTGAATTATTTTGCCAGCGGCTGCATAAGTTAATTGCTCAAATTAAAGTGGGTGACAATGCATTAACCGTCAGTATAGGGGTGAGTATTAGCGCAAAAGATATATCATTTACAGGTTTATTTACTCAGGCTGATAATGCTATGTATCAAGCTAAAACACTTGGCAGAAATAGAACCGAATTGTATGTTAGTGTTTGAGTACAGTTATAAACCTTACCGTCACGATTAAGGTTTTACCATTAAATATGGATGCTTCTTCGGCTTGTATTAAGATTAACATTTACAGCAATATCTGCCGCGATCAAGCTGCCTTTTAACGCTGCGACTTATTATCAATTCATTAAATTGCTCTGCCAGACCATACTCTTCACTGTAGATAAAATTAAGTTAAAATTGACAATCTATTTTATCGAGCAGTATAACCTCTAAATTTATAGCTTATATTAGCGTCTATGTTCGTGGCTCACACCCTTGTTTGGTTAAAGTAATTTGTTATGTCATAATTACTTAGCGTTAAAATTATGCTGTGGTTGTATTGTTATCGCCGGACTATTTTGACACCCGTCTGATAATTTTATAAACAAGACTTGCGAGTTACTGTTTTGAGAAATAGTATCTAGCTAACTTTGATTAATCTTGTAATAGGCTAACTTCAAGTATCTGATTTGTTAGTGACTTTCACTTTAAAGTAATACATCGAGGGCAGTGTCAATGACTGATCTTTTTGCTAAGAATGTTGATATCATCAGCCAGCGTTGGCCGATCCTTGCGTCGGCACTTAAATTTGAATCTATCGATCATTTTGATGCTCAGCTTGTGGAGGGGAATAATCAAACTATTAGTGTTGACGGTATTCAGCTTAGTAGCCGCCATAACCGAATAGCTGAAGCTAAGTTATTGATTAACCCATTGCCTTTAGTTTGCGACAATGTGACTGTTTACGGTGTTGGGATGGGAGATGTGATGAGTTTGTTGATTGATAACAAACAATTACAATCAATCGAAGTGGTACCACTCAATTTGTCACTGCTAGCATTGCTGTTGAGCTTTACTGACCAAAGTGAGTGGTTAAGCGACCCTCGAGTTAAGGTTGCTTATCAAGCTCATCAGCATAAAATAAACCTGCCAAATATAGCTATCACGGCTGATTTGTTACTCGCTAATAATGAAAATGCCATCTTACGCGATCACTTAGTGCTGGAAAATAATCGTGCTTATGTGAATCGTCAGCATCAACCCGCTAACCCTGAAGTACAGAAGCGTCTAAATGAAAATGCACAGGCGATAGCAAATGACCCTGACGCATCGACATTAATTCTTCCCCACGGGCAATACAAAGCGCATTTGATTGGTTCAGGCCCCACTTTAGAGAATCATTACGATTATTTACGCGCACAGCGTAAGCTGCCAATTGGCCAGCGATCACTAATGATTGCAGTGGATACTGCACTGAAGGCACTCATTCATGAAAATATTATTCCTGATATTGTGGTGTCAATAGACAATAAAATTACCCCTGCGCATTTTCCTGACACAATTCCGTCGTCGATTACGCTGGTTTATTTCCCCACCTTGTCATCATCAATACACGGGCAATGGCCAGGGCCAAAGTTTATTGCTTATTCCAAAAATCCTATTTATGACAAGCTAGATAAGCAGTATCCGAAGCTAAGACTATTTACCAATGGCAGTGTTATTCATCCTGCGATTGATCTAGCGGTATATCTTAAAATTAAGGAGATAACACTTTTTGGCTGTGATTTTAGCTACCCTGGCAATAAAACACATGCATTTTGGCATGATGGTGCCCTAGGGCCTTCCATAAATAATCAAAATCACCATTGGGTCATTAATGGACATGGCGAACGCGTGGCAACGGATCTGAATTTTAGGGGATATTTACGCAGTTTTGAGCACTATATCAGCGCTAAGCAGCATGTGAGATTTTATCAATCTAGCCTAGATGGAGCACGTATACATGGTGCTCAGTATAAGGATTTATCATTATGACATTATGTAGTCCAAATACCTTGGCAGAGAAACTTATTGCCACGGCACATGCTTTAAGACTCGGTCATGAGGCAGAAGGGGCGCAGCGCCTGCGGGAATGTTTAAATCACTTAGAACCTATGCTTACTTCACTGCCATGCGCAAACCAAATACTCGCGCTTATTCCAAGTATGTTGGCTGCTCAAGAACGTCATGACTGGCTAGGTTTAGCCGATTACTTAGAACACGAACTTCCAGCATTGCTTACAGTGTAGATGTGATAGAAAATCGTTAACTTGATGTTTTTAAATCAATCACTTTACATACTTTGAGCGGTTGTAATGTAAAGGCAACTGTTCCCCAAGACCAACCTACTCCAAACCCCGACAAGAGTAATTTAGTCGGTTGTCGCAGCAATTCATCTTGCAGACTTAAGCACAACGCTAAGGGTATTGATGCCGAGCTAGTGTTGCCTATGTCCCCCATTGAGATAATCAATTGCTGCTGAGTTATGCCTAATTTGTCACCTAAGCGTTTTAGCATCATTTCATTTGCTTGGTGCATTACACAGTAGTCTATATCGTCTACTTGCCAGCCTTTATGGGTTAAACAAGCATTAACTGAGGCGGGGATTTCTCTTAGGGTGAATACAAATACCTGCATACCATCCATAAATAATTCTGGTGTGCGATTTGGCGTTCTAGCCCCCCCATTTGGTTGAATAAGATAAGGTGCGCCTGCACCGTCTGAGCCTAGTGAAAAGACCATCTCATCGCAGTTGTCACGCTTCTCAATAGCGATAGCACTGACTGCGTCACCAAATAATGATGATACGGCACGGTTACTTTCGCTGTACTGATGACTGGTAGTATCACCTACAATTAATAACGCTTTACCTGTTGGTAGGCCGCTGAGTAATTGCGATGTTTGCCACAATCCATAGATAAAACCTGAGCAACCTAAATTAACATCAAAAGCGATAGTGCCTTTATTTAACCCCAGTTGATGTTGTAGCTGTATCGCATTGCCAGGTAATGGGTAGTCGGGAGTTTGAGTCACAAAAATAATCAGCGATATTTCATCGCGATCCCAAGCTAACTCGCTTAATAACGATTCGCATGCGATTAGCCCTAGATCTAATACCGTCTGTTCTGGTGGTGTTACCCGTCTTGATTGAATGCCTGTAGAGGCAACAATTCGTGCCATTTCTTGGCTAGCAACCTCAGAAGACTTATCAATATTTTCACACACGAATTCAGGTAAGACACAGACAATGCCAGCAATTGAAATCTTGTTAACAGTAGTAATGGTCATTTCTTATCCCTGATTTTTTCACTATATAGAAAAGGTTAGTGCAAATTTGACGCAAGCATGACACTTTCAAGCTATATTATTCAATGTTATAGTTAAAACCAACATTATTCGTTTATTTCAACAGGGTTATCTATGAAAGCTGTGATAAAGTCAGTCAAAATTGCAGGTATGCAAGCCGCTGTTCCTCCCCATAGACATTCATATGTTGAAACACCAGATATTTTCACTCAGGAGGAGGCGGATAAAATTTATGCCAGCACAGGCATACATAGTCGCCGAATCCTGCCAAAACATCTATGTGCATCGGACATGTGTATTGCCGCTGCTGAAACCTTATTAAAGCGCCTTAATTGGGCACCAGAGTCTGTTGATGTATTGATTTATGTCTCACAGGATTCTGATTATGCACTCCCAGCCACAGCATGTTTAATGCAACACAGACTTGGTTTGTCTCAGGATGCTGCATGTCTTGATGTGAGTTTAGGCTGTTCGGGTTTTGTCTATGGTACCTGGTTGGCGAGTCAAATGCTTAATGGCTCTGATGGTCAACGGGCGTTAGTGCTATGTGGCGACACTTCTAGTCGTCATCTTTTGCCTGATGATCGCGGTACTCTTCCTCTTTTTGGCGATGCGGGCGTAGCAACAGCATTACAATTTGATGAGAATTGGACTGACTCTTACGCTGTTTTTGGCACCGACGGCACTGGCGGGCAGCATATTGCAGTAAAAGCGGGTGGGCGACGAAACCCCACCATGCCAGAACTTGAAGCCAGAAGCAGTGAAGAAGAACAAAAGCTATATAAAGAGTCTCGACTTTATTTAAATGGCGCTGCGGTATTCTCCTTTACGTTGAAAGTGGTGCCCAAGTTAATCAGAGAGTCGTTGGCTTTAGCTAATATTGAAGCAGACAGTTTAGATATGGTCGTTATGCATCAGGCTAATCAGTTTATTCTTGAACATTTGCGTAAAAAAGCCAAAATTCCACAAGATAAATATCTCATCGACATGGCCGACTTTGGCAACACATCCAGCGCCTCTGTGCCGCTAGCCATTTGCCATAAATTAGGTGATTTTTTCGAAACTGATACAAAAAAAGTGATGCTAGGTGGTTTTGGTGTTGGTTGGTCCTGGGGAGCCATTATTACCGATATGGGCCCAATACTGGCGCCACAAATTATAGAAATAAGTGATGATTTTGAGCCATTAACCTTGGTGCAATAACTATAATGAATTTAACCAATAAGTTATATGTTGTTACAGGTGCGGCGGCGGATTCAGACATTGGACTCGCTATTTGCAAAAAGCTGGATGAATGTGGCGCAAAGCTCATTTTAGTGGGCCGGCGAGAAGTGGCGCTTATTGACACAAAACGTCAATTAACTCAACAACATCATCAAATAGCCCCTTTTGATTTGAGTCACCTTGAAGATATTCAATCTTGGGTTAAATCGCTTATCAACCAATATGGTGCAATAGACGGTTTAGTGCATAGTGCCAGCTATCAAGGCTATAGCCCACTAAGAACTATTTCACCTAAACAGATTAGCCAATATTTTGATGTTAATTTTTCTGCTGCAGTGATGTTAACAGCGGCTTTTTCTAAGGCAAAACATTTTAACTCTGGAGCCAGCTTTGTATTTATAGGTTCAGCAGCAGGTCAAAGAGGCCTAAAGGCTAGAACACTATATGCAGCATCGAAGGCGGCACTATCATCTATGGTGCAATCCGCCGCCTTGGAGCTAGCCAGTAAAAAAATTAGAGTTAATTGTGTTGCGCCAGCTGTGGTAAGTGGTGCAAAAGCTGAACTTCAATTTTCGACTTTAGGCGAACAGCAAAGCCAACTATTAATCGATGCCCATCCATTAGGGTTAAGTTCGCCACAGGATGTGGCTAATAGTGTTTATTTTCTGCTGAGTGGCTTAAGTGCTAATACAACAGGTATTACCTTAGCCGTTGATGGTGGTTTTCTTGCCGGTTAAACCACGGGTCGCATTTTACGGAAACAACTCCCATGGTATAGGCGCTGGACATATTATGCGTCTATATGCGCTTGCACAGGCAGCGCAGGTTTTTTTTGATATCACTTTTATTTATAAAACCTGTAGTTTGCCTTTACTCAATAAACTGCATCAGGCTAATTTCGACACGCAACAAATAGCAGCCCCATTATCGACAGATGAACTTTTACCGCATGCGTTTACCGCCATTATTGTTGATGATTATGATCTGACAACAGATGAGTGGTTACAACTCAATCAACTTACTATTTTTATCGTTAAGCTAGATGATGCCTTAGACCATCAGCCTATTTTGGCGGACTTTGTCATTAATCCGGCCCCCAATGTCAGCCTTGAAGAGTACCGACAACGAGCGCCTAATGCGACTTTTTGCTTAGGGCCTCAATACACCTATTTACGTAAAGAGTTTGCTGCTCAAGATTATATCCCAATAGCTGAGCGCCCAGATTTGCTCATCGCCTTAGGGGGTACAGACCCAAAATCTTTGGCACTGCCGCTTTCAAGAGCCATTATTGATGCACTACCTGAAGCGCATGTCTGCTTGTTGATTGGTCAAGTTCATCAGCAACAGCGCACTTTAGAGCTGCTGGCTAAACAGCATTCAAACTTCTCGATTATTTGTAACCCACCATCAGTTGCTCAAATAATGATGCAATCAGGGTTAGCCATATCTGCTGCGGGTGGCACATTGGGGGAGTTAGCAAGCCAAGGTGTCCCTACGTTAGCGTTAGTGACGGTTGATAATCAATTGCCCGCACTTGGCTCACCGCTGAATAACAGCTGGTATTATGCTATCGATACGCGTGCTTTTGACTGTAACCAAGCTGATACTCAGATTAATAACGATTTATTGAGTAAAATCAAAGTCGATGCTGTAAACCTCTGGCATGATAAATGCTTGAGACAAGACATGAGTGACATTGCTCGTCAACTGATTGACAGCCAAGGCTGTCAACGAATAATTAAACAGTTGATTGTCAGCATACAACAAAAATCGGAACTTTAATGATAGCGATACAAGCCATTCACCCGACCCATTATTATGACCAAGCCACCTTTGAACTTGAGCGCGTAGAAGTGTTTGAGAAAAACTGGATATTTGTTGGCTTTAAAGATCAAGTGGCTAAAAATCATGATTTTATTACCCTTAAAGTGGGTAATACCCCAGTTGTGGTGCAAAATTTTAATGGTCAAGTTAGTGCATTGCTTAATATTTGTAGTCACAGAAGAGCACAGCTTCAAACGCAAACCCAGGGCAATAGGCCACTAGTATGTCCTTATCATTGTTGGAGTTATAAAAGCGATGGCGCATTGGCTGGCGTTCCACAAAATCGTACTGATTTTGGTTTAGATGAGGCTGCTAAAAAGGCGTTATCACTGAAAGAGTTTGCTTTAGAAAGTTGCGGAGAGTTGCTCTTTGTTCGCGTCGCGAAAGCAGGCCCGTCACTTGAAGATTATCTTGGGCCGTATTATGCCATTTTAAGCCGTATTTCAGCTGAGTTTACCGATCCTGTTCAACAAGGTCATTATCAGTGGAATACCAATTGGAAAATCGCCTGTGAAACGGTACTAGAAGTTTATCATGTCGCCGGTGTCCACCCGGAAACGTTTGCAAAATTTGCCAAAGCAGAATGTGATATTGAGTTTTTTAATGGGCACACAACAGGTAACACTCCGCTACAAGATACTCCCAAAAAATGGTGGGCAGGGGCGAGAAAGCACCTAAAACTTGAGCAAAGCAGCGAGTTTACTGAATATAATCACTTCTTTATTTACCCTAATTTGGCAATTGGATTAACCAATGGCTCATTAATGTCGCTACAAACCTATGATCCGTTAACATCCACCCAATCGCAACTGAACTTTCAGCTACGAATGATAAAAAGACTGGATGGCAGTGCCACAAGTGATGCTGTAAAAGCGGTCATTAAAGCTAACTTTACTGAGTTTAACCATACCATTTTGGAAGAGGACCGATTAGTGGCTGAATCTTGCCAAGCGAATATGCCTGCTGTTAATACACCAGGCATATTGGGTAAATGTGAAGACAGGATCCGACATTTTCATGACGCTTGGCGTAGCGATATTAAACCGCAGTTAAGTTCGGGAGAATAAGTATGTTTGCTTCCACAATTAATATCGATGGCCGAGAAATAGGCCCACTGCATAAACCGTATGTTATTGCAGAATTATCAGGTAATCATAAAGGTAATTTGGATCAAGCCTTGGCGATGATTGATGCCGCAGCGGCAACAGGCGTTGAAGCTATCAAAATTCAAACCTATAGCGCTGATACCATAACGCTTAACCATAATGGCCCAGAGTTTAGTATTGAAGGTGGCCTTTGGGCTGGTCGTACGCTATATGATCTTTATCAAGAGGCTCACACCCCATGGGCGTGGCATAAAGCGCTATTTGAACGAGCAAAACAAAATAATATTACGTTATTTTCATCTCCCTTTGACCTTAGCGCAATTGAACTGCTTGAATCCCTTGGTTGCCCAGCTTATAAAATTGCTTCTTTTGAAATTAACGATATCGGATTGATTAGCGCTGCAGCAAAAACCGGCAAGCCAATCATTATGTCAACCGGTCTTGCTACACTGGAAGAGATTCAAGAGGCTGTTGAAGCTGTTGCCTTCGCTGGTGGCACGCAGTTGGCATTACTGCATTGTATTAGCGGTTACCCAACGCCGATTGAAGATTGTAATTTACGCACTATTACCGATCTGTGCCAGCGGTTTGATTTTCCTATCGGATTGAGTGATCACACCATTGAAAATACCGCATCTATTACCGCGGTAGCGCTTGGTGCAAGTGTTATTGAGAAGCATTTTACACTCGATAAAAGTGATGGTTCAGTAGATGCGGCATTTTCATTAGAACCTGATGAATTTGTTCAACTAAAACAACAAGCGGATAAAGTGCACAGTGCACTGGGCGTTGCTGGCTATGAAGTAAAACCCAGTGAAGCAGGTGGAAGAGATTTCAGGCGTTCCTTGTATATTGCGCAGGCGATTAAAAAAGGCCAGAAGTTTACCGCTGAAAATGTGCGATCAGTGAGACCCGCTCATGGGCTACACACGCGCTATTTACCTCAAATAATTGGCCAAATCGCTACCCAAGATATCGCCTTTGGCGAGCCGATGAAAGAAGCTTATCTGTCTTTTCCTTTACTTAAAAAGGAGAAATAAATGCGCGTCATTTGCATTACGCAAGCTCGCATGGGATCGAGTCGATTGCCTGGCAAAGTGTTAGCGCCAATAAATGGCCGCCCTATGTTGGAATATCACATTGGCAGAGTTAAGCAGTCAACACTGGTTGATATTCATATTATCGCCACCACTACTGAGTCGACAGATCAACCCATTGTTGACTATTGTGAAGCCAATCAGCAGCCATATTTTTGTGGTGACGAACATGATGTACTCGATCGCTTCTATCACGCAGCATTAATGGCAGAGGCAACCGATGAGGATATTATTATCCGTCTCACGGGGGATTGCCCGCTTATTTGCCCCAGCCTTATTGATGAGGCAGTGAAACAACATCGTCAAGGGGACATATCACAGTACACACACATTAGCCTCGCGTATTTCCCCAGGGGGTTTGATGTGGAAGTATTTAGCATGGCAAGCCTGTCAAACGCCTATAAAGAGGCAGACGACTCAGCCACAACGAGAACATGTGACCCTTTACCTTTACAGCAAACCGGATGCACATATTGTACCGATAGAAACCGGACAATTAGCCTGGGGGCAGTTTAGGCTTTGCGTTGATGAACAAGATGACCTTCATCTTGTTGAACAACTAATTGAGCATTTAGGCAATGACTGGCTTGAGGCGAGTCCTGACAAAATTTGCACTTTGCTGCTTAATAATCCGCAGCTTGCAAAGATAAATGCCCATGTGGCACAACGCACAGCACATTAACATAAACAAATACCTATTTTTGCCGATACACTATTAGCGGCACTGTAAATAAAAAACACGATAAATTAGAGGTGAATAAGATGAACAGACAAGAATTTTTAAACAACTTAGAAGAGATATTAGAACTTGATGACAACACCTTAAAAGGTGATGAAGTATTGATGGAGCTTGAGCAGTGGGATTCATTAGCTTTTCTGAGCGTGATTGCGATGGCTGATGAGAATTTTGACATCATCATTCAAGGTGACAAATTAGAAGAGATCAACACAGTAGCGGATCTTATTGCACTGGTTGAAGAACATTTAACTGCATAATTAACTAGTCGGTACCGAGATGATCTTTAATCCTATGGATTTCAGCGGTAAACGAGTATTGATTACTGGCGCATCGGCAGGCATTGGCCGCGCATGCGCCGTGTTACTCGCTAAATTGGGCGCAACCTTGATACTCAATGGTCGCGACCAAGTCGCTCTTGAAAAGACAGCATCAAGCCTTGAAGGTAGTGGTCATGTTTGTGCGCCATTTGATATGGCTGATACAGATAAACTCTCTGACTGGGTAAAGTCATTAGTTAAAGAATACGGTTATATTGATGGGTTTGTTCATTGTGCGGGCATTCAAATAACCAAACCTATACGGGTATTTGACCAAGCATTTTTTAATGAAACTATGCATGTCAATTTAGCTAGCGCTATGGCTATCGCTAAAGGTTTCAGGCTCAAGCGTGATCGCTCTAAGCAAGGTGCGATTGTTTTTGTGTCCTCAATTGCGGGGCTTATAGGCCAAACAGGTAATACTGTTTATGGCGCAAGCAAAGCTGGTTTAATGTCGCTAACTCGAGGGTTATCGATGGAGTTGCTGCGGGATAATATTAGGGTTAATTGTGTTGCTCCTGCACTCGTTGAAACAGAGATGGCACAACGCACCCAAGACAGTATGACCGAAGCACAATATCAGCATATGCTTAACCAACACCCTATGGGATTTGGGCAGCCAGAAGATGTGGCCAATGCGGTAGCCTTTTTACTTAGCGACGCTGCTAAGTGGATAAACGCTGTCACACTGCCAGTTGAAGGCGGCTATTTAGCAAATTAAGAAGTAGATAATGGCGTTAAATTTTAAACGTGTAGATGTCAGTGATGCAGAGTTATTGCTCAAGTGGCGTACCGATCCAGAGATCACTAAACACATGTTCAGTGATCTTGAAGATCCATCATTAGACAAACAAAAAAACTGGATACGGTCACTTGAAAAAAATGACAACTATCGTGGTTATATGATCCAAGATGATGGTGTTTCAATTGGCTTTTTGTGTTTTACCGATATAGATAGACAACACCAACGCTGCAGTACAGGTTCTTATATTTATGAGCGTCAAGCGAGACTCAAATATGGTGTAACAATGCATACTTATATTTGTAACTATGTTTTTTACCAGCTAAAGCTCAACAAAATTGTAAACTATGTACTTGATGCAAATGAAAAAGTGGTCAAGCTACAGACATTGCATAAAACGCGTTTAGTCGGTCACCTAAAGCAACATATTTGTAAAAATGGCCAGCTACTGGATGTGCACATTTTTGAGCAGCTAAAAGAAGATTGGCTAACCCAAAAGCAACATTTTAGCTTAGATAAAATATCAGCCGCTTTTAATGATTGGAATAATATATGAGTAACTTAGCCGATATCATCCTCAATGAGACCCGTCAAATTATTGAAAATAAGGCCGAGGTTTGTCCTGAAATAACTGTCGAGTCAGAGTTTTTAGTCGACTTACCAATGGACTCTTTGGACTTAGCAACATTGATTGTGACTTTAGAATTAACAACCGGAATTGATCCCTTTCGTGATGGATTTAAGACGTTTCACAGCATTGCCGAACTGATAGCGCTTTATGAAGGTGCAGCAGTTTAATGTTTGTTATCGATGAGCAATTCTTATTAATTGAGCCGGGCTTACAGTGCTGTGGAATTGATTTTACTCCCAGTGCTGACTGTAAAAGCAAATCGTTCATCGAGCTTAATGGCGCTGCTGACAACGCAACTAGCCCGCTGGTGTCGAAAATGATCCAGGCGATGGTTGATGCACAACAAGCTGATATTCCAGTTATTTTTAATCGAACTAATCAAGATATTGATGACAGCAATCTTCCAACAGGTTTCGCTATTGGACTATTAACATCGGGTACGACCGGGCAACCTAAGTTGGTTTTTCATCGGCTAAACAAATTGATGCCTAAAAACGCTAACAATACCGAGAAAGTGGCTAGCAGATGGCTACTTTGTTATCACCCAATGAGCTTTGCTGGTTTACAAGTCATTTTGCAGGCTATTGTTAGTAAAGATACGTTGATTGCCGATGTTGATGCCAATCTTCAACACAAAGCCGAGCTTGCGATAAAGCATAGTGTTAATGCCATTAGTGCGACTCCTTCAATGATGCGGGCGTTATTAATGAGCTGGCATACAAAATCACCACCATTGGCCGTTATTACTCTGGGCGGAGAAATAGCAGACCAGGACACCTTAGATGCTATCAAGTTACAATGTCCTAGGGCTAAGGTGCGTCATATCTACGCAACCACTGAAGCTGGTGTCATATTTTCAGTTAAAGATGGATTAGCGGGCTTTCCTCGAACTTGGCTAAAACAAAAGTTTAATGGCTGGCAATTAACCGCTACGCATGCATTACAATTAAACAGGCTTAACGAGTCTATCGACACCGGCGACTGTATTGCACTCACTGATGACAGAGTATTATTTACCGGTCGAGAAGATAGTTTAGTGAATGTAGGTGGTGTTAAGGTTAATCTTGAAACCTTAGAACAAAAAATTATTGCATTGGTTGGAATAACTGACGCAAGAGTCTACGCCAAAGCTAACCCTATTACAGGGGCACTTATCTGTGTTGAGTTATGTGCTGATGATCAACAGATTGCTAAAGAAGCACTTAAAGAACTTGCTGAACAATTAGAACCAGGGGCACGCCCCAGAATTATCACCTTTAGTGAGCAAATTAGTCTTTCTGCGACGGGTAAAAAACAGAGGTTGATTCAATGAAACACATTATGGTCACAGGCGGTAGTCGTGGACTGGGTTTAGGCACAGTTATTCACTTACTTAATCAAGGTTATAAGGTCTCTACCTGTAGTCGCAATAAAACGGCGGCGATCGACGACCTAGTAAATAACAACGAGCATGTTAAGTGGTTTCAATGTGAAGTCGGTAATGCAGAACAAACCGCTACATTTGTAAAATCTGCCTGTGAATGGGCAGAAGTACCACTTTGGGGGCTCATCAATAATGCCGGTATTGCAAAAGAGGGGGTGTTAGCCACCTTTCCTAATGTAGAATCTGATGCGTTATTGCAAGTGAATTTAAACGGTGCTTTATACTTTGCCCGTGAAGTGCTTAGGGTATTCTTAAGGCAGAATAGTGCGGGGCGAATTATCAATATAAGCTCAATCATTGGTAGTCGAGGTTATACTGGTCTTGCTGCCTATTCTGCATCAAAGGCGGGGTTAGATGGTTTAACCCGTGCACTTGCTAGAGAGAATGGCCGCCGAAATATTACCGTTAATTCGATTGCTCCTGGTTATCTCGACACTGAGATGTCGTCGACACTTTCAGATAAAAAACGCGACCAAATTATCCGCCGTACACCTATGCATCGTTTAGGCACTGTTGCAGATATAACCCCTGCAATCAGTTTCTTGTTATCCGATGACGCGGCATTTATTACTGGGCAGACGCTGACGATTGACGGCGGTATTACCAACTAGGACTTCACCTATGGCTATAGCTTCATGTCAGCTTTGTAACCGCCAGCAATGGCAAACATTTTCAGATATTTCATTTGGGATATGGGAGGAAAGTAGCACAATACTTTTCCGTCAAAACTCAGTTTATCCTCTATCAAAATGTAAACATTGTGGACACGTGCAGATTAGTCATGAATATACACCAGCTTTATTTGAAAAGTTGTATTTTCACTCTACCCAAGAAGCCGTCATGTGGCATGAAACTCTAGTGGGTGATAATAGTCCATACGAAGAGATGATAGACTTTGCATTAAATGATTCGACACCTAAGACTGTCGTCGATTTTGGTTGTGGCGAAGGAAAACTATTAGCTGCTGCCAATAAACGACTGCCAGATAGTACACTAGTCGGTATCGATTTTAATGACCGTTTTTCTGAAGATAATATTCACTATCTCTCGTTCGATTTAAATAATCTCGCTCAGTTGCCAAACCAACATTGGCCAGAGGGTATTGATTTAGCGATGGCTTCGCATGTATTAGAGCATGTAATTAATCCAGTTAACTTCTTACAGCATATCAAACAACAACTGAGCCCAAATGGGGCAGTGTTTATTGAAGTCCCTGACTTTTCACAACACCATACCCTTCAATCCATTGGTATGAGTAATTTAGTTAATTTACAACATATTCATTACTATACGGCAGACTCTATAACTTTTGCAGCTAAACGTGCTGGATTTAAAGTGGTCAAAATTAGTCGCATAACAACAGGCTATATACCCAGATTACAGGTATTACTAACCCCAGATGAAATAGTCCAATCTCATCCATCATCTTCTTTATTTGATGCCGCGAATGTGATCAAACATTATCAAGCACAATGTCGTCAACTACGGGCTAATCTAGCCGATGCATTGCGTGAGAGTATAAGCCGAGATGGTAAGGTTGGTATTTGGGGAGTAGGGGCTGATTTTTATAATTTGATGACTGAGCACGTAGATATAAATGACTTGATTAAGCAAGGCAATATTGTGCTGTTTGATTTCGCACTAAAAGACAGAATACTCCAGCAGCAACCCATCTTATGCAGTAGTCAAATTCCTTCGGCCAAGTATACCGTTTTTATGAGCCCTCAACTTGCAGAAACAAGGATAAAGATGAAATCACTTAGCCAAGATTGGCATAATGTTGTAGACCCTTTTTATACCGGGAATGATTAAGATGAGCACGATAGTTGCGACGCAAACATCATGTAAAGTATGCGGTCACACCGCATGGCAAAATATAGATACACTGACTTCCGGTATTTGGGATAAGCTGGCTAAAGCACTCAAAAGACAAGTGCTCCGTTTCCCCATTGGACAGTGCCAGCATTGCAGCCATGTTCAAGTAACCATCCCTTATACTGACGCAATATTTGGTGCACTTTATTTTTCCAATACGTTAGAGCCTGATATGTGGTGTGATACTCCTGAAGGAGAGAAGTCTCCCTATGAGGAGATGTCAGCGTTTTTCGCATCCTATATAAAAATGGGCGCGCATATTGTTGACTTTGGCGCGGGTGGTGGTGCGACGCTGAAGCATATTGATAGTCAATTTAAAGAGTTTTCAATCAAGCTTTCTAGTGTAGATTTTCACGACCACATACAATCGAATACAGTCGAACATATTACTGCTAACTTAAATCAACTGGATACAATCCTGCCTCATTTTGCTAAATATCCAATCAACATCGCAATCAGCACACATGTTCTTGAGCACATAGTCGAACCTGTGCGTTATTTAACGCAAATGAGCGAATGTTTAGTTGAGGACGGTATTATTTTTATCGAAGTGCCAGATTGCAGTCCAGATGCTTTTACAGATAAATTGGGAGTGACCAATATAGTTCATGGCCAACATATTCATTATTACACTAAAGACTCTCTCAAGTTGATTGCTGAAAAAGCGGGTCTGAAAATTATCAATCAACAGCAGCTAACCACAGGTAATATTCCCAGATTATTGTTGCTATTAAAAAAAGTGACCACGGCACAAATAAGTCACCATAGCGCTATAAAACACTCGGCTAAACTTGCTGTTGAACAGCGTTTTTCTCAATATAATAGTTACTTGAGTGCTCTATTTAATCGGATCCAGCAGGAGCTAACGCAGCAAGAAAAAGTCGGGTTATGGGGTATCGGTGGAGATTTTTATTTATTAATACAATCGTATCCTTCAATACTCAAGGCAATAGAGAATCAACAAATAATGCTTTATGATTATGAGCTTGCAGGTCACACCTTTGCGGGACAAGAGATTTTATCTAGCACTGGATTAGAACTGGTGGCTAATACTGTCTATATTGTGCCAATTTATGCGCCGACTAGAGAAAGAATGACAAAACTGTCTCAAAATTGGCACGCTCAAATCATCGATCCTTATTCAGATTTTGAATGAACGTGGCAACAATAAAATTCTGCTCACTTGCCGTTACTTCTGGGTAAGTGAAATAATGGCTATTTGATAAGGCTTAAAATGTCAGTAAGATTACTGACAATAAAATCCTGTTCACTTTCTGTTAACTCTGTGTAAAGAGGCAACGTTAAACAGTGACTATAATAAGCTTCCGCTCCAGGGCAATGACCAGGCAAGAAGCCTTTTTGTAGATAAAAAGGTTGAAGATAAACAGGGAAATAATGTACGTGAACGCAAATCCCAGCTAAGCGCATTAGGTTGAAGACAGACTTACGGTCGATATTTGCAGGCAAGCGCACAATAAACAGATGATAGGCGCTGTGACAGTGATTAAGAGGTTGAATAAATTTAATATCTAACTTGTTAAGTAGTAACTCATAACGTTTAGCCAATTGATTACGTTTATCAACAAACTCACTCAAGCGTGTAATTTGACTATTACCTAATCCTGCTTGTAAATCTGTCATCCGATAATTAAACCCAAGATTATGTTGCTCATAGTACCAATCACCTTCATCAGGTCTTAGCATCTCATCTGCGGATTTAGTTATGCCATGACTGCGGTACGATTGCATTGCTTGAGAAAGTTGCAGACAATTTGTGGTCGCAACGCCTCCTTCGGCTGTGGTGATGATTTTAACGGGATGAAAACTGAAAACGGTAATATCACTAAATTGACAACTACCAATAGGCATATCAGCATAGTGTCCACCAATAGCATGCGCGGCATCTTCAATGATTTTTATACCATAAGGCTTTACTAGCTTAGATACGGCCTGCATATCACAACTATGGCCAGCCATGTGCACAGGAATAATAACCTTGGGTAATATTCCTAACCTAGCGGCCTCAAGAAGTTTTTTCTCTAATGCAACGGGGCACATATTGGCTGTTGAGGGATCCACATCAACAAAATCGACGTCCGCGCCGCAATAGAGCGCACAATTGGCCGAGGCGACAAAAGTGATAGGGCTCGTCCAAACAATATCTCCCTTACCAACCCCTAATGCTAGACAGGCTGCGTGCAGCATCGATGTTGCGCTATTTCCGGCCACGGCAAAATTGGCCTGAGTTTCGCGACAAATATTAGCTTCAAATAGAGGTGCTTGAGGGCCTTGGGTTAAATAATCACTATTTAAGACGCTAATGACAGCTTCGATATCTGCTGCATTTATATCTTGTCGTCCGTAGGGGATCATTAAACACTCTCCTCATCCAAGTTTTTTATTTCAGCGGTAGATAAAAAATGGTGGTTATTACCAGAGTGATATTCAAACCCCGGTTTAACCAGGGAGCCATTTTCGCCGAGTTGATTAATTGAGTAATCATGCTCACGGTCGAAGAAGGAAATACTTGGCGTTATCACGAAGTGATCATCAAATTCGATGGTGTGATGTGAATCATCAGCAGGGCACATAATTTCATGCATTTTCTCACCTGGGCGAATACCAACAATATCATGCTTAAGACCTGGGCCGTAAGCTTCAGCTAAATCAGTAATATGCACCGATGGTATTTTAGGTACGAAGATTTCTCCGCCTTGCATACGCTGGAAATTCTTTAGTACAAAATCAACCCCATCTTGTAGGGTGATCCAAAAACGTGTCATATCTGGGTGAGTTATCGGTAGTGATGTTGCGCCATTTCGGATTAATTGCTGAAAAAAGGGCACAACCGAACCGCGCGAGCCAACCACATTACCGTATCTAACCGCTGAAAATCGTGTTTCGCCTTCACCAACAATATTATTACCGGCGACAAACAATTTATCGGAAACTAACTTGGTCGCACCGTAAAGGTTTATCGGATTAGCAGCTTTATCGGTAGAAAGCGCAATGACTCGCTTCACCTTGTTAGCAATAGCCGCTTTAATGACATTTTCGGCGCCATGAATATTGGTTTTAATGCATTCCATCGGGTTATATTCAGCTGCAGGTACATGCTTGATCGCCGCGGCATGAATGACATAATCCACATCCTTAAAGGCCTGCATCATGCGATCGCCATCACGGACGTCGCCAAGAAAGTATCGCATACAGGGGGCATTATAGACCTGCTGCATCTCATACTGTTTGAGTTCATCGCGCGATAAAATAATCAACCTCTTAGGCTTGTATCGCTCTAAAATTGTCTTAGTATATTTCTGACCAAATGAGCCCGTACCACCTGTTATTAGAATCGATTTATTATCAAACATGTACTCTCCAAATTGTTGTCTTCGTTGCCCAGCTTTCTTTTTATGTCGATATTAAGCTGGCAAAAGACAACTTTTTCTTGTTAACCCAACATACCGTTGAAGCAATTTCTGCACCATAATGGGTTTAATTAAAACAGTTACTCATTAATCTATTCATATCTATAGTGCAATTTTAGCAATTAAACTTATATAAACATTTGTAATCTTAGTAACTTAATTCTAATTGTCTAACCTTATTTTTCTTATGGGGTATGAAAATTAGTTATTTGGTTCAATTTCTAAAAAAATGACTATAAATTCAGTTTTGTCTCTCCTTGTGGCATAAATATCGCACTTAAAAAGGGAATTTTAGATAAACTGTTTAAATTGGATTGATTAGTCGATTAACATGACAATTAATTGACAGAAACTGTGGATAATTAATCGCTGAGGGCACCATGCTTAATACACCATCAGAAATAGCCAAAACATTTGCCATAAGTCAATTTAACGAAGGTTATTTACCCAGCGTTAATCGACATACCTTCGAAAAAATTGACTCAGTTTCTTTGTATGACGAAAAGTTTAAGGACGCCTTTAGCGCAGTTGACACATTACATGTCATCATAGGTTTAGACTCTGGCCTATTAGCTAATTACATCATGGAACGGCCACTCGCTAAGGGGAGTAAATATATTTTCGTTGAATTGCCTGAAGTTTTGGCTCTGCTGACAATAGATATCCCCCAAGCTCTGCAGGACGACTTGTGTGTTACTTCATCAGTGCGTTTTTCTGCCCTCATCAAAGAGCGTGAAAACAATATTTATATTGTGAAGCAAAAATTTAAAATCCATCGTGCAATAGCCGTAGCTGGGAATTATCTGGAGTCGTACTGCGAACTTAACGCTCAGGTTGAAACCGCACTTGATCATGAGTATTTCGAACAAAGCATTGGGTTTAATCAGAAAGTCTTTGTAAGGGCTCAGCTGGATAACTTAGCCGAAAATCTTATCCCAGCTAAAATTTTAAAGAAAAAGTTTGTCGGTAAAAGCTGTATTGTACTGGGCGGAGGGCCATCTTTAGATAATTCTATTAATTGGATTAGAGACAACGCAGACAATTTAGTCGTCATAGCTGCTTCTAGAGTTGTTGGCAAGCTAACTAAAGTTAATATCAAAGCTGATATTGTGGTATCAGTAGATCCGCAATCTCACAGTTTTGATGTCAATAAAGAGTTTATGCAGCTAGAACATGATGCTTTACTGATTAATTCCTATCATGTTGCACCTCAAATAATGGGTCAATGGAGGGGGGCAGCACTCTATACCGGTCAGCGTTTACCCTGGAACAACGATAGCAGCGAAGACAATATCAAATCAGTTGGTCCGACCGTAACCAACAGTGCCATTGAAATTGCAACTGAAATGGGTTTTAAGCAAGTTTTGCTGTGTGGTGTCGATTTTTGTCATTCTCAAAAAGGCGTAACACACACTCAGGGGACCTATGGTGCAAGTTTAGGCCCTAACATTGGTGTGATGCTTGAATGGGTGGAAACCTATTCTGGTGAGATGGCCGAAACCCCAATTCAGTTAATGCATGCAATAGAGTCATTACAGGCTTCTGTGGCATGTCAAAAAAATACCACTTACATTAACTTATCTCAAGATGCTGCTAAAGTAAAAGGTGTGCGATATCAAGCTTGTCACGATATTAAGCTTAAGCCAATAACGGATAAACAGCGGCAAATGTTAAAGCCTGAAACTTATCAGATATCTACACAAGAAAAACTTAAGTGCCTAATTGATACCTTAGATGCTCTCACTACAACTCAAAATAAACTGTTACAACTTAACGTCTTAGTGTCAGAAGCATTAGTACTTAATAACAAAATAGAAAAAAGTCAGAAAAAGCCTCAAGCTATTCCAGCGTTGGCAGATAAAATCGATAAGATAGAGCAGAGTATTAATAAAAAATTTATTTCACTTGCCCATCTTATTAAATTTTATGGTTATTATGAGTTCTCGCACTTTTTGTCGACAAAGAAAAAGGAAGAGTGGTCACAGCAAGATGTTGTTAACCACACTCGCATTTACTACCAAGCATTTAAAGCCATCTCTGCTGAAATATCAGCGTTAATAGCCTCTGCTGTACAACGTGTTGATTCTCGGATTAATGAATATCAATCAATAAGTGATGTCACCGCTTTATGCAAACAGTGGAATAACGATAAACAATGGGGAAGATCTGTTCTCTGGCAGGCCAAGCAGCCTCAGCAATACGCAAACTTAGCAACAATCGAACTGGAACAGATTAAAAAGACTCAAAAAAAGTTTTATGACCAATTTATCGTCAAAGAGTTTATAGATGATACAGGTGAGTCTATCGTACCATTTATAGATAATGCTTTTAAAAAACTGCAAATACTATTGCATAATAAGCATCTGCTCGGTATCTCTAAGATTGTCGAATACACTTTCCCCTTTATAGCAACAGACTCAGAGGTTTCTCGACTTTACCATTTAGCGCTAAGTTATCAGTTAATGTTGGAGGAAAATACTGAGGTAGCGTTAGACATAATATTAAAAATACCGAGAAACCTTTGTCATGAAGCTGAGTTTAAACAGATTATTAAGCTTTCTCTAAAACTAAATCTGCTAGAGCTGGCAACCGAATACCTTGCAAAAATAATCCACTATAGCGATGAATACTTACCACAATATGCTCATGCTTTAAGATTGAGTGATAAACCGCAGGAAGCGTTAAATATTTATCTCGACTATTTAAATAAGTACCCTGAGGATATTCTTGTATTGCTAAAACTCGGTATTTTTCTCGCTGAAATGAACCAAATTGATAGCGCTAAATCATGTTTTCAAAATGTATTGAACTTAGATGTCAAAAATCAAGCTGCAATGCGTTATCTGCAGCAGATTGGTGGTTAATAAACACAATCAAGGCTGTACAGTTAGTTATCGATAACCATAATTTCCTTTGTTGTCAGTCAAACCGTATAATGGCAGGCGAATAAATTATACATTTCAATAGTGGGGTCGTGTGGGACATACTTATATTTCATTTGAGAACTATAAACGTAAATGGATTTTTAACCATAAAGATTTACCAGTTAGCGAAACGGATAAAGTGATGATTAAGCCTTTATCTGATAAAAGCGCAATGGAAGTCTGGAACAAATGGATAAGTAATAAAAGTAGCAGAGCAGAACAATTCACTAAAGGTGATTGGCCAGTGAAACAGGACGCATGGAGCGCGACTGAACACTGGCAAGCGGCCTGGGATGCTAGTGATAATGTGCTACCTGAAGCTATCATTGAGCATATTCAATGGAGTGATGATACAACTGTTTATTTTTGTTATGAAAAGTACCAGGTTATCGAAACTCGCTGGGATGTGTTTGTCCGTAATTGGAAATGTTTTCTGTTTTTTGATGATGGCCCTTTATTGGTTTCTCCTACCCAAAAACAAGCGCTTATGTTTGAGCAAAACGGACAATATAAATTAGGCACACGCGGCTAACTACCCTTTATTTCCGTAATTTTAGCTTAGCTAAGTTGTGCTCAGTTTAATTCAAATATTTATCCTACAAGAATATTTAGTATGAAATTATTATCCTATTTAGGTTTAGCCGTCGCTTTATTCGTTAGTCCAATTCTGCAAGCTAAAATGATATCTGGCATAAACGTGCCCGATTCCATCGTCGTTAATCAGCAGCCTCTTGTTCTTAATGGTGCAGGGGTTCGCAGTAAGTTTTTTATGGATTTGTATATTGGTAGTTTATACCTTACATCTGTTCAATCTGAGCTGGGAAAAGTAATTGAACAGCCAGTTGCAGTTATCCGTTTACGTATCACTTCAGGGATGATCACATCAGATAAGATGACCGATGCCATTAAAGATGGGTTTGATGAAGCTACTGATGGAAATAGTGTGCACTTACAAACTGAAATAGACCAGTTTATGGCATTATTTAGCGCTGAAATTAACGATGGTGACCAATTTACTTTTGTATTAACAAGGGATAAAGGGGTTGCAAGTTTTAAAAATGATCAGCCACAGGGGGAAATCCCTGGTGAGTTATTTCGTCAAGCGCTTATTAAAATTTGGTTAGGGGATAAGCCTGCTCAAAAAAGCTTAAAACAAGATATGTTAGGGCAATAGATAATTCATTAAACGCTGGTTCTGTGACGCTTTACACATAAACCTAGTTTACGTTTATGCTTTGAAATCATTACCCAGAGTCGAAATCGTCGAGGTTTTACCCTTATCATTATAGGTTAAACTTGATGCATTTCGACTGGCTTGCAGTGCCTGAGAAAATCTATTTAAACTAGCGATATTCAGTTCTATTAAGCTAGAGTTTTGCTGATTAATATCTTTGCATTCAGCAAGAAGACTTTTCGATAAAGTGACTTTTTCAATAAGCTCGGGGTCTGATGTCAGTCTTGCATGCTCAGGGTGATTAGCCATCGACTGGTCATTAGTTTGCAGTGCTATTAAACATTGCTGCTTTTCTTGGGCAAGTTTCAACAGCTTGTCGGCATTTTGGTCTTGCAGCGCTTGCTTTTCTGCAGATATAAGTGACTTCAGCGACGTCAATATGCCGTGCTGGTGGGAGAGCAGTGTAGATAGTTCAGCCATGCTATTACTCGAATTGTTTTGCTTGAAAAACACTTGTCTATGATGCCATTAGGCACCGGTATTCTGATTTATTTCAGCTCAGAAGAATAGACTACAGCAAACATTCATGCACACAGCAATATTGAGTGCTTTACTACTCTTCTTGGAACTTAAGCCCGCTTAGCTCTGATTCAAAGCTTGCAATATTTGCAGCAAGTTTTTCAGGGTCAATTTTATAACGGCCTTCCGAAATAGCCTGTTTAATTTCGGCTACTTTCTTTTGATCGATTTCAGGTAGGCTAGCCATTTTTGACTGCACACTTTGCAACTCTTGCGCCTGAGGCGTAATGCTAACAGAGTCGGTCTTTACTGTAACAGTGGCAGCTTTGGGAGCTGCTTGAGCGGTATTACCTGTCGTTTTAGCATCTCGTGCCGTTTGCATTGGTGTCGAAGTTGCAGCTTTAAGTTTATTAATGTCAATTGCCATGAGTGGCTCCAGCGTTAATTTTGGTTTTCCAAATAGGCTATCGACCTAGCAGAAAAAAACTTTAATCTATTTTACATTCTTACTTCTACTTCACCAACACCAATTACCCTAGCTTCTATTTCTCTGCTTGAATTTGCATTCCTAACTCTAATCGATTCACCGATACTACCGTCATGCATCGCTTCACCTAATGTTTTAATTTGGAGGTTTTCGCTCCTGGCGTATATTGATACAGCATCACCTTTGCACACAAAGCATAAATGACTATTTAAAATCGGCGCGTCTTTACTAATACGTCTTTTAGTTTTACTGCCTAAAACGGCTTTGATGTCAGAATAAAATTGACCTCTAAGGCTGAACTGATCAATATATTCTATGTGCAGTTGTTGTGTTGATAGTGATATGCCCGGCGAGATAATTTCACTTGCGACCACAACGGGATACATGATTTCGACTCTCACCGATAAAAATATTTGCCAAGGATAATCATAGTCAGGACTGTTGCAACTTATTTTAACCGTATTATTCCTAGCTATGTCCCGATCACTTGCAAGTTCGATTGTTAATGGCTTATAACAGCGCGGAGGCGTTAAGCGACCTTCTAAATTTTGAGGGGTAATTATCAACTTAGCATCAGGTGTTAATTGGATTTTTTTTCTAACAGCCTCTTCAGCCATCTCACTTATGGTCGATACAGAGGGTATGCTAGCTTCTTCATCAGCAAAAGCAGCTAATGAATTGAACAATAAATAAAAAAATAACAAAAAATATATTTTCATAATGAAGATACTAGCTTGTTTAGCCAGAATGCACCTATACTTAAATTCTATAAAGATAAAAAGAATAAATTGATCTAGAGTCTTTTGAAAATATTGATGCCGCTTGTGTATGTGCTTATTTGATATCAAATACGGCATAGTTTGCTAAGCTGTAGCGACAATATATTGACTTATCTCGTTATTTATTCTGCTAATGCAATTAATATAATTTAAAAGCAATAATCATGCCGGTAGTAAGTTATTGGCTTGACCCAGTGCATAGTCGAATCATGAGCAGCAGGAAGGACAAATTTAATCCTCCTAAGCAAGACAAATCATGATTCGATTTATGTTTTTAAGTAAAACAAGCTAGTATCTATTTATTCGGATATTTTAATAAAAAAAGGCAGTGTTATGTCGAGTATCATGGAATCAGTCAACAAACGTACTCAATTAGTTGGCCAAAACCGATTAGAGTTACTGTTGTTTAAGCTTAATGGCCGTCAACGCTTTGGCATTAACGTGTTTAAAGTGAAAGAAGTGCTTCAATGTCCTCCGTTAACTAAGTTACCTAAACTGAGCCCTTTTGTTAAAGGGGTTGCACACATTCGTGGTGCCACTATTTCAGTCATTGACTTAAGCGCTGCAACAGGTGGACGTCCACTCACTTCTACTGAGAATTGCTTCATTATCATTTCTGAATACAATCGCAGTGTTCAAGGTTTCTTAGTCAGTTCTGTCGAACGTATTATCAACATGAATTGGGCTGCCATTATGCCTCCGCCAAAAGGTGCTGGGCGTTATTCTTACTTGACTGCTGTTACTGAAATTGAAGGTGAGTTGGTTGAAATTTTAGACGTGGAAAAAATTCTTGATGAAATTTCTCCTGTTAAAACGGCAATCAGTGAAGAAGTTGATAAGACATTAACCATAGACAGAGAACAACATTATCATGTCATGGTGATAGATGATTCTGCTGTAGCACGTAAGCAAATTATTCGTTCTCTTGAGTCTTTAAATTTACAAATTGATACCGCCAAAGATGGTAGAGAAGCACTGAACAAACTCAAGGCTATAGCTAAAGAGATGGATGATGTATCGTTAGAGATCCCGTTGATTATTTCCGATATTGAAATGCCTGAAATGGATGGATATACCCTTACAGCTGAAATTAGAGATGACCCTAAGTTAAAAAATATTAAGGTTGTGTTACACACTTCTTTAAGTGGCGTATTTAATCAGGCAATGGTACAAAAAGTTGGCGCAAATGACTTTATTGCTAAGTTTAATCCTGATGAATTAGCCGCAGCGGTAAACAAACATTTAAGTTTGTAATCTTTTCTGTCTATTGAACGCAGTAGGCAGCATGAAAATTCATGAATGTTAGTTATGCGTAAAAGCTCTAATGATAGGGCAAATATTACTCATTATATTAGGATGTGAATGTGACAGATAAATCACTCGCAGAAGCAGAATATAATCAATTTAGATTGTTTTTAGAACAACACAGCGGCATCGTTTTAGGTGAAAATAAACAATACCTAGTACGAAGCCGTTTAGCACCATTGATGGGAAAATACAGTTTACCCTCGCTCTCTGAAGTGGTTAAGCATTCAATGAAGCCCACCGAACGTCAATTACGTGCGGAAGTGATTGACGCGATGACAACCAATGAAACATTGTGGTTTCGTGACCGCTATCCATTTGATTTATTACATAATACTTTATTACCTGAATATTCTAAGTTAGGTCGTTCATTGCGTATTTGGTCTGCGGCTTGTTCTTCAGGGCAAGAGCCTTACTCATTAGCAATGACCGCTTTAGAGTATCAACAACGCAAGCCGGGTGCACTGCCTGGTGGTGTGACTATTCAAGCGACTGATTTGTCACCTTCGATGCTTGAACGTTGTAAAAATGCTGAATATGATGGCTTGGCATTGGCGCGTGGATTATCAGAAGAACGTAAACGTCAGTTTTTTGATGCTTTGCCTAATGGCAATATGAAAGTCAAAGATAATGTTAAGCGGTTAGTGAATTTTAGAGCGCATAATTTACTTGAAAGTTATACGCTTTTAGGAAAATACGACATTATTTTTTGTCGTAATGTATTGATTTATTTTGCGCCTGAGGCAAAGGCTAAAATTTTGCGGCAATTTGCTGCCGCTTTAAACCCAAAAGGTATTTTATTTCTTGGGGCATCAGAATCTATTTCCGGATTAACAGAAGAATTTGACATGGTCCGCTGTAACCCTGGTATATATTACCAAAAGAAAACCTAGTTTAACCTATTGAAAAGCATGTGTTACTTTTTTCACATGCTTTCCTTTCTATATATCCTCCCATTGATTAAATAATTGGCATAACCTTTGCTTCATATCTATCAGTTAGCTGATGGAGGCAATTTTATGGCGATTAATTTTGATAATGCACTTGGGGTACATCAATACTCCCTTGGTGTCAGGGCACAGCGCGCTGAAGTGCTATCAAGTAACATAGCGAATGCGAATACCCCAGGGTATAAGGCACGCGATGTCGATTTTGCCTCAGCAATGCAAGCTGCTAGTTCTCGTCAGAAAGGTTTAACGATGAGTGCCACTAATGAAAAGCATTTTGATTTAACTGCTCTCAGTCAGCAACATGTCAAATTCCGAGTCCCTAACCAACCTGATACTGGCGATGGTAATACGGTTGATATGCAACAAGAACAATCAGCCTTTATGCAAAACTCTATTGAATACCAAATGTCATTGGGATTCCTAGAAAGTAAGTTTTCAGGTATGCGTAAAGCATTACGAGGTGATTAATCATGAGCTTATTTAATATATTCAATGTCGCCGGTTCAGGTATGACAGCACAGTCTGTCCGCTTAAATACCACCGCAAGTAACATTGCTAATGCTGACTCTGTTTCCAGTAGTATTGATCAAACTTATCGTGCTAGGCATCCTGTATTTGAAGCTGAAATGTCTAAAGCTAGTCATCAGCAATCAGGTTCTCATCGCGTTAATGTCAGTGGCATTGTTGAAAGTGATAAGCCATTGGTTAAAGAATATTCACCAGATCACCCTATGGCCGATGGTGACGGTTTCATTTATAAGCCTAATGTAAATGTAATGGAAGAAATGGCTGATATGATTTCAGCTTCTCGCTCTTATCAAATGAATGTTCAAGTCGCAGATGCAGCTAAAACAATGCTGCAACAAACACTTAGAATGGGTAAATAACATGATTATTGTAGGAGGTAAATGATGAGCCTCGTTAATCCATATAGTAGCCAATCTTTGCCACAACAGGCATCTGCATTGTCTAATACCGGTACGGTCAGTAAAAATACCGTCCAATCGAACACGGCGAGTACGACAACAGGTAATCCATTTCTAGATGGTATTCGTTTACCTGATGCGCCTGAAACTCCTGCAGCGAAAGATCAAATGCTTAAGCAGGAAGATTTTTTTGCACTGCTTAGTCAGCAACTTTCGATGCAAGATCCGTTTAAGCCAGTTGATAATGATCAAATGATTGCTCAAATGGCTTCATTCTCAACAGTTGATGGTATTTCAAATTTAAATAAAGAAATTCTCAATTTGAATGGTGTCATGAGTTCAAGCCAGGCATTACAAGCTTCTAGTTTAGTTGGGCGCAAAGTGTTGATCCCATCAGACACTGGATCTATTTCGCCGGCAAGCCCTGAACTTAAAGGTGTGGTAAGCACACCTGCAGCTATAGATAAAATAAGCATTCGTATTGAAGATGAATCAGGTCAGTTAATTAAGACCTTTGATATTGATGGCAGTGCAGGCGGAAACGTCGATGTGACATGGGACGGTCTAGATAAAAATGGTAAACCTGTGGTTGAAGGTGCTTACGTCATTAAAGCTAGCGGTAAAGTCGATGGACAATCTCAAGACTTAGCCGTTTCTACTTATGCACATGTGACGAGCGTTTCACTAGGTACTGCAGCAACTGGGGCGATTCTTAATCTTCGTGGCATTGGTGGCATTAAATTGACCGATGTACTTGCGGTGTCCGAATCATAAATTTAATAACGCTTGTGACAAGAAATTGTCATTAAAGAAAACCTGATTACTCGAGGTGAAATATGTCTTTTAACATCGCATTAAGTGGTATTGCAGCCGCTCAGAAAGATCTAAATACCACAGCCAATAACATTGCAAACGTAAATACCATAGGCTTTAAGGAGTCTCGTGCGGAGTTTGCCGATGTGTATGCTAACTCAATTTTTTCTAACAGCAAAACTGCAGTCGGTGGCGGTGTTGCTACAACTCAAGTAGCACAACAGTTTCACCAAGGTAGTTTGCAACTTACCAGTAACTCTTTGGATATGGCGATAAGTGGTGGGGGTTTTTTTGTGACCTCATCAGGGATTGGCACACGTGACCAATCATTTACCCGAGCAGGCGCTTTTAAGGTTGATTCAAATAATTATATGGTTGACTCAGCAGGCAACTTTTTACAGGGCTTCCCTGTGGACAAGGACGGTAACTCGACTTCTGTGAGTTTAACCACTACTCAGGCAATTAAAGTACCAGATACAGCAGGAAGTCCTATTATGTCTAGTAAAGTCGGCCTACAGATGAATCTAAATGTCGGTGAGTCACCTTTAGACCCTGCTGCATTTGATCCTGACAATGCAGATACATTTAATAATTCTACTTCAGTGACTATCTATGACTCTCTGGGTGAATCGCATATCATGACCAGCTACTTTATTAAGCCTGAAAACGGTTCCTACACAGGTGAAAGTAACTGGGTTGCATTTTATGCCATTGATGGTAAACCAGTAAGTTTAGACGGTGCAGCTGGCCAATATAGTGTTGATACTACGGGTGATGGTTTAGTTGATGGTGCACCTCGTGATGCACAAACTGCAGGTGGTTGGAGAGGATCTGTCATAAAGTTTAATGACTCTGGTACTTATACTGGTAGCAATCCTACAGTGCTAAAAACTCTGCCACTGGGTGTTACTGGTGCCAATGTATTAGGGCCAGGAGCTGATGGCTCACAGACTGTTACGATTGATTTTAATAATCCGACACAATATGCCTCACCATTTGAAGTCACTGAGTTAACTCAAGATGGTACAACAGTAGGTCGATTAACTAACGTAGGTATAGGTGCTGATGGTTTAGTCACAGCAAGCTATAGTAATGGTTCTACTGTGCCTTTATCGCGAGTCGCTTTAGTTCGCTTTGCAAATGAGCAAGGTTTAACTCAGGTAGGGAATACTGCCTGGAAGGCGAGTTTAGATTCTGGCCCTGCGTTAGCGGGCGAAGCAAATAGCGGTACTTTCGGCAGTATTCGTTCCTCATCACTTGAACAATCGAATGTCGACTTAACTACAGAATTAGTTGATTTAATCTCTGCCCAACGTAACTTCCAAGCCAATTCCCGTACGCTTGAAGTTAACAATACCTTGAACCAAACGATATTGCAGATCAGATAATACGCTTCCTGACAGCTCTCGTTTCATTGGTTTTTATAATATTAGTTTTAATAAGGTGTTGCCCATAGCGGCAACACCTTGCCTTTTATTTCCATTATTTTTTTTCACTTTCTCTTATCGGTGTTTTTTTGACACTTCATTCACAATACTATGTTTTAAATCGTATCCCCACCTAATTAAATCAGTTACTTATATTGACCGTGATTGTTGGCATGCCCTTTGCTTTGTCTAGTTAGTATCTTTATTTAAAGCATTATTGACGGAGCGGCAAATGGACAAATTTTTGTATGTTGCAATGAGCGGTGCAAAGCAAGGCATGAATGCTCTTGCCGTTCGTGCGAACAACTTAGCCAATGCCAACACCGATGGCTTCAAATCGGATATGACCCAAGCAAGGTCAATGCAGGCGTTTGGCGAAGGTTTGCCTACGCGAGTATTTTCAATGATTGAAAGCCCCGGGTCTAATTTTTCTCCAGGTCCTATCAAAGAGACGGGTAATGACTTAGACATTGCCATTAAAGGTGATGGCTGGATTGCAGTGCAAGCGGCTGATGGGTCAGAAGCTTATACCCGTGCAGGACATTTGAAGTTCGATAGTACTGGACTGCTGGTTAATAGTCGTAATACGCCAATTATGGGCGATGCAGGCCCTATTGTTTTGCCACTGCCAATCGATAAAGTTCATATTTCACAAGATGGCATCATTTCAATTCGCCCTCAGGGAGCGACAGCTGAAGTGATTGAGGAAGTAGCCAGAATTAAATTTGTTAATCCGGGCAATGATCAAATGATGCGCGGTGAAGATGGCTTATTTCGCTTAATGTCTGGTTTGCCTGCACCCAAAGATCCCATGGTGCAAGTTGAAAGTGGTGCTGTTGAAGGCAGTAATGTTAACCCTGTACATGAAATGGTGGCGATGATAGATATTCAGCGTCAGTACGAAATGCAAGTGAAGATGATGAAAAATGCAGAAGAAGCAGATCGCTCATCTTCATCGTTACTAAGAATTGGTTAGGAGTATTTATTATGCATCCAGCTCTGTGGATTAGTAAAACGGGTTTAGACGCCCAACAAACAGATATTGCGGTTATTTCAAATAATGTAGCGAATGCTAGCACCATAGGTTACAAAAAAGGCCGTGCGGTATTTGAAGATTTGCTCTATCAAACAATTAACCAAGCCGGTGGGATCAGTGCCGACAATACCAAGTTACCTAATGGTTTAAATCTAGGTGCGGGTACCAAAGTTGTTGCTACGCAAAAAGTGTTTACCCAGGGCAACATGCTCACAACCGACAATTCACTAGATTTAATGATTGAAGGTCCAGGTTTCTTTGAAGTCCAAATGCCTGATGGCACAGCAGCCTATACCCGTAATGGTCAATTTAGCTTAGATGATACCGGGCAAATTGTTACCCCAGGTTCAGGCTACGTATTACAACCTCCAATTACTATTCCTGAAGATGCTATGAGTATTACTGTCTCTGCTGAGGGTGAAGTGTCAGTTAAATTGGCTGGTGCAACAGATAATCAGACAATCGGTCAGCTTACCATGACAGACTTTATCAACCCGTCTGGACTTGATCCACTGGGTCAGAACCTTTATACCGAAACCGGTGCCAGTGGCACACCTATTCAAGGTACTGCTTCACAAAATGGTTTAGGGGCAATTCGTCAAGGTGCGTTAGAAACATCGAATGTTAATGTGACAGAAGAATTGGTTAACTTAATTCAAAGTCAGCGGATCTATGAAATGAACTCGAAGGTTATTTCAGCGGTAGATCAAATGCTGTCTTATGTTAATCAGAATCTTTAGGGGGCAGTGATGAG
Source organism: Shewanella sp. HL-SH8 (assembly GCF_051165765.1). Classification (NCBI taxonomy): domain Bacteria; kingdom Pseudomonadati; phylum Pseudomonadota; class Gammaproteobacteria; order Alteromonadales; family Shewanellaceae; genus Shewanella; species Shewanella sp. HL-SH8. Next base: position 1,767,975 of record NZ_CP195039.1, read on the forward strand.
TAAACTTCTTGTTATAGCTACAACAGCCATGCTGTTAGTCGGTTGCAGTTCTACTCAGAAAAAGCCGATCCCTGATGATCCATTTTATGCGCCTGTTTATCCAGAAGAACCTTCGACTCAAGTGGTGGCGACGGGATCTATATTTTTAGATTCACAAGCTTCAAGTTTGTACTCGGATCTTCGTGCCCACAAAGTAGGTGACATCATTACCGTTGTATTGAAAGAGTCTACCCAGGCGACCAAAAGTGCCAACAATGAAATGAAGAAGAATACCGGCCTGAGTGTTGAACCACTTTATGCGGGTGGCGGTAATGTCTCTATTAAAGGGGTGCCGTTAGATTTACGCTATTCAGACAGCATGAATACCAAACGTGAAGCTGATGCTGATCAATCGAACAGTTTAGATGGCAGTATTTCTGCCAATGTAATGCAAGTACTGAGTAACGGTAACCTGGTTATTCGAGGCGAGAAATGGATCTCTATCAATAATGGCGATGAATTTATTCGCGTGACGGGTATTGTGCGCAGCCAAGATATCACACCAGATAACACAGTCGAATCAACACGAGTAGCTAATGCTCGTATCCAATATAGCGGAACCGGCACCTTTGCCGACACCCAAAAAGTAGGCTGGTTAAGCTCGTTTTTTATGGGTGAGTGGTGGCCTTTTTAAGGGGTATAACATGAACATTAAACCTATTGTAGCCATGCTTTTCACTGCATGTATGGTCATTACCACACCCACGGAAGCACAGCGTCTTAAAGATATTGCCAATGTGCAAGGTGTTCGGAGCAACCAACTCATCGGCTACGGACTTGTTGTTGGTCTGCCTGGTACTGGCGAGAAAACCCAGTACACCGAACAAACCTTTAAAACTATGTTAAAAAATTTTGGTATTAATTTACCTGCTTCAGTTAGACCTAAAGTGAAAAATATTGCTGTTGTGGCGGTTCATGCTGACATGCCCGCCTTTATTAAACCGGGTCAAACATTGGATGTCACCGTATCAAGTATAGGTGAAGCCAAAAGTTTACGTGGCGGAACCTTGATTCAAACCTTTATGAAAGGAGTTGATGGCAATGTGTATGCCATTGCACAGGGTAGTTTAGTGGTAAGTGGCTTTAGTGCCGATGGTCTCGATGGTTCACAGGTTATTCAAAATACCCCAACGGTTGGACGTATTCCGAGCGGTGCAATTGTTGAACGCAGTGTGTTATCACCGTTTGCAAGTGGTGATCACTTAACCTTTAACCTACGCCGGGCTGATTTTTCTACCGCTAAGAGAACCGCAGATGCCATCAATGATTTATTAGGGCCAGGCATGGCGAGAGCTTTAGATGCCAGTTCAATTCAAGTCAGTGCCCCAAGAGATGCCTCACAACGGGTGTCATTTTTAGCGACCTTAGAAAATGTAGAGGTTGAACCAGCTGACGAGTCAGCCAAAGTGATAGTGAATTCTAGAACCGGCACCATAGTTGTGGGCCAAAATGTGCAATTGCTACCCGCAGCGGTTACCCATGGTGGACTCACAGTCACTATAGCTGAAGCAACACAAGTGTCTCAACCTAATGCTTTGGCTGGGGGAGAAACCGTTGTTACCACCAACACGACTATTGACGTACAACAAGATGATAGACGTATGTTTATGTTTAACCCCGGAACCACCTTAGATGAATTAGTGCGCGCAGTGAATTTAGTCGGCGCAGCTCCTTCAGACGTTCTGGCTATTCTTGAAGCATTAAAGGTGGCAGGCGCTTTGCATGGTGAACTTATCATCATTTAAATATTGGCACTTTTTTAAAGTGATTATTTAAATAAGACCGACTTCTGTTACGGGACTACTATGGAAAAGCTGTCAAATTCTTCGCACTTTCTGGATCTAGGGGGACTGGATTCACTTCGTGCTCAAGCCCAGAAAGACGAGAAGGGCGCGCTTAAAGAAGTGGCTAAACAGTTCGAAGGTATTTTTATTCAAATGCTGATGAAAAGCATGCGAGATGCCAACGAAGCATTTAAGTCAGATAGCCCTTTTAATAGTGACGCCACAGCTTTTTATGAGCAAATGCGTGACCAACAAATGTCGATGGATTTATCAAACAAAGGCATGCTGGGCCTAGCAGAGCTAATGGTCCAGCAGCTTTCTCCTGAGGATAGCCCGATGACACCTGCATCAGTATTGCGTGGCAATATTGATGGGAATATCATTCCAGCTATGGTTGTGAATGGCGCAAATGAGCTCAACACCTCTTCTTTATCTCCGTCTTGGACTGCGAACAATAATCTAGGCAGTTCGCAGACTTTAGCAGGTAAAAGCGACATTTTAATGGCAACACCTGTGTCGTCAATTTCAGATAAACAAACCATGGATTCAATCTTAGCCGGAAAGGTATCGCCAAGTGGCACAGATCATCTTAACGGCAAAGTATTGCCTACAGCGGTCGCATCTACTGCGGAAGAAAAGTCTGTAGTAAGTTCAAAGCGTATAAGTAAACCAATCCTTAACACAGCATCTACACCTTCAATAACTGAGGTAATCAATAAATTTAATGATCCACAACACTTCATATCAGTGTTGTATCCCCATGCCGAAAAAGCGGCTAAGCAATTAGGCACAACACCAGAAGTGTTAATCGCTCAATCGGCACTTGAAACGGGTTGGGGTCAAAAAGTTATTCGTAAACAAGATGGCAGTATGAGCAACAACCTATTCAATATTAAAGCCGATAAACGTTGGCAAGGTGATAAAACCACAGTGAATACACTTGAGTTTGAAAAAGGTATTCCTGTTCAACAACGTGCTGATTTTCGAATGTATGAAAGCTTAGAGCAAAGTTTCAATGATTTTGTGTCGTTTATTTCTCAAAACGATCGCTATCAAGATGCGCGCAAAGTGGCCAGTGAGCCGCGTCAATTTATTCATGCTTTGCAAAAAGCGGGTTATGCCACCGATCCACACTATGCCAAAAAAGTGATCAGCGTAATGCAGTCTGTAACTGAAGGACTTAAGTCCGTAATACCTGTGGAGACTAAATAATGGCTATCGATCTACTGAATATTGCTCGTACAGGTGTACAGGCATCGCAATCACAATTGGCGGTTACCAGTAATAATATTGCCAACGCTAATACCCAAGGCTATCACCGTCAGGTGGCGAACCAAGCAAGTACAGAGTCTCAACGATTAGGCAATAGCTTTTATGGTACAGGCACTTATGTCACTGATGTTAAAAGAGTGTACAACGAATTCGCTGCCCGTGAGTTACGCATTGGTCAAACTAGCTTAAGTGGTGCTGAGGCGACTTATTCAAAGATGAGTGAATTGGATCAACTTTATTCACAAATCGGCAATATGGTACCTGCAGGACTCAATAATTTTTTTGGCAGTATTAATAGCGTAGCTGATTTACCTACAGACATAGGGATCCGCAGCAGTGCATTAAGTTCAGCCGAACAATTGGCCAAAACGATGAATCAAATGCAATCGCATTTAGATAATCAAACTAAACAAACCAATAGCCAGATTGAGTCAATGACGGTGCGCATTAACGAAATTAGTAAAGAGTTGGGCAACCTCAACTTAGAACTAATGAAGTCTAGTGGTGATGACAGTCAATTGTTAGATAAACAAGATGCACTAATTCAAGAGCTTAGCCAGTATGCTCAGGTGAACGTCATTCCATTAGACACCGGTGCTAAGTCTATTATGTTAGGCGGGTCTGTGATGTTGGTATCGGGCGAAGTGTCGATGTCAGTTGGCGTAACGACTGGCGACCCTTATCCAAATGAGCCTCGTATCACCGCAAGCACAGGCAATCAGTCACTGATTATTAATCCCTCTAAGTTAGGTGGACAGTTAGGTGCTTTATTTGATTTTCGTTCAGAAACCTTAGTGCCTGCCAGCCAAGAGCTAGGCCAGCTGGCTTTAGGTATTGCTGATGCATTTAATGAAATGCAGTCAAAAGGGTTCGACTTAAATGGCAATGTTGGCAAAAACCTATTTCGCGACATTAATGATCCATTAATGTCATCTGGAAGGGTTGGTGAGTTCTCTACTAATACAGGTAATGCAAAAATTAGCGTCAATGTTGATGATGTTGGCAAGTTAAGTGGTGGTGGCTATGACTTATCTTTCACCGCGCCGGCGACTTATAAATTAACTGATACCCAAACAGGTAAAGTTAGCCCATTGACATTAAATCCACCTGGAGAGTTAGTCGGTGGTGACGGCTTTACCATCAATATCAGCACTGGTGCAATGAATGATGGCGACAAGTTTGAAATTCGTCCAACCTCGGGTGCAGCTGCTGGGTTAACCATGATAATGACTGACCCTAAAGGTATTGCCGCCGCGGCACCTAAGATTATAGCTAGTACAACAAACTCAGGTGAAATGGAAGTGAAGGTTAGTGCTGTTAGCCGTACTACAGCAGGGTTTCCGCTTACCGGCAGTGAGCTTACTGTCATTGTTGATAGCACCATTAATCCTAATACTTTTGAAGTGTTTGATGCATCAGGCACTTCTTTAGCCGGGCCAAGCGCTTTTACACCTCCACAAATAAATACAGGTTTTGGTTTTAGCATCGAAATTGATGACACCTCTACAGCAGGCGTCACTGACAGTTTTACTTTCGATTTATCGTTTGCAGAAGGTGATAACAGCAACGCGGTTGCCATGGCAGAAATGGCTGACGCCAAATTAATGAACGGTGGAACAACCACGCTCGTCGGTGTGTTTGAAAACACTAAATTAGATATTGGCAGTAAAACCAAAGCTGCTGAAGTGAGAGCGGGTTCAGCTGATGCTATTTTTCAGCAAGCTTATAACCGAGTGCAAAGTGAATCAGGTGTCAACCTTGACGAAGAAGCTGCAAATTTAATGCGTTTTCAACAAGCCTATCAAGCATCCGCCAGAATTATGACAACAGCACAAACCATTTTCGATACTTTATTAAGCTCGGTTCGTTAGGGGATAAATCATGAGAATTTCTACCGGACAAATGTTTAATCAAAACACCAGCAGTATTTTACAAAAGCAAACTGCGACAAACAAAATTATGGAACAACTTTCTAGCGGAAAAAAAGTGAATACCGCGGGAGAAGATCCTGTTGCAGCAATAGTGATTGATAACCTAAAGCAAAAAAATGCCTTAGTCGATCAATACGCCAAAAATATTGACTATGCGACAAATCACTTATCCATTAGCGAAAGCAAAATTGGCAGTGCAGAAACATTAATTTCATCTATGCGCGAACAAGTACTACGAGGCGCTAACGGCAGTCTTAGTTCAGTCGAGCGGCAAATGGTTGCCGATGAAATGAGATCAAGTTTAGATGAGTTACTTTCTATTGCTAATAGTAAGGATGAATCAGGTAATTACTTGTTTGCGGGCAATAAAACAAACTCTAAACCTTTTTCTTTTGACGCTAATGGTGAAATTGTTTACAGCGGTGACTCTGGTGTCAGAAGAAGTGTGGTGGCATCTGGAATCGTTATGGCGACAAATATACCAGGAGATACGGCATTTATGAATGCTGTTAATCCACTTGGCGACTACGGCGCCAATTATTTGTCATCACAACAAGGTGACTTTACTGTTTCAAGTGCAAAAATAACCAATCAAGCATCTCATGTAGCTGATACTTATACTTTTAATTTTACACCGAATGGTTCCAATGTCGATCTTCAGGTATTAGATTCCGGCGGTGTAACCGTTGCAACTGTAACCAATTTCAACTCAACAACCCCAGTATCTTTTAATGGCATTGACGTTAAATTGGATGGAACGCCAGTTGCAGGGGACTCTTTTACCATTGAACCGGTAGAGACAGTAAGCGTATTTGATACATTTAATAAGGCATTAGCGTTATTAGAAAGCCCAAACTCAACAAATAGTGCGCAAGGGTTGTCACAGTTGGCACAACTATTGAATGGTATAGATAGTGGTCAAAATCAAGTCAGTACAGCACGAGGTATAGCTGGTAATAATTTGAAGGGTTTGGAGAGCATTTCAACAAATCATTCAGACGAGAAAATTATTAATAGTAGTGCGTTATCAATTCTGGAAGATTTAGATTATGCAGAAGCGATAACAGAGTTTGAAAAACAACAACTTGCACTTAATGCTGTATCGAGTGTGTTTAGTAAAGTGGGTTCGCTTTCATTGTTTGATTATATATAACAAAAAAGCAATCACGTTAAATTGTAAAATTTAGCCAAGCTCCACAGTCTTGGCAACAAAACTAGGAATGAGGAATTATTTATGGCTATTACAGTTAATACCAACGTTACTTCTATGAAAGCGCAGAAGAACTTAACCATCTCCACTGGACAGTTAAATACGTCAATGGAACGTCTTTCAAGTGGATTAAGAATTAACAGTGCTAAGGATGATGCTGCTGGTTTGGCTATTTCTAACCGCTTGAACTCACAAGTACGTGGGTTAGATGTTGGCATGCGTAATGCGAATGATGCGATTTCGATTGCTCAAATTGCTGAAGGCGCGATGCAAGAACAAACTAACATGCTGCAACGTATGCGTGACTTGGCAATACAATCTGAAAACGGTGCAAACAGCACAGCGGATTTAACGGCACTAAAAGCAGAGATGGATCAGCTTGCTACAGAAATTACCGCTATTGGTAATAGTACCGCATTTGGTAATACTAAATTAATGACGGGTGGTTTTTCCGGTGGGAAAATTTTCCAGGTAGGTCACCAAGAAGGCGAAGATGTTAAAGTTACCGTCAAGACTAATAATGCTGCGTCATTATCTGTTAATGCTATAACAGTAGCCACCTCAGCAGGGCGTAACTCTGCATTAGGTAGAATTGATGCTGCGATTAATAAAATTGATACTCAACGTGCTGACTTAGGTGCTGTTCAAAACCGTTTAAGTCATAACATTGCTAACAGTGCTAACACTCAAGCAAACGTTGCAGATGCTAAGAGCCGTATCGTTGACGCCGATTTTGCTAAAGAGACATCCGTTATGACTAAAAACCAGGTACTTCAACAAACAGGCTCTGCAATGCTTGCGCAAGCAAATCAGTTACCTCAAGTTGCACTATCTCTATTGGGATAATCTGAAGCGTCAATTAAGTCAGCCTCTATCAGCTTCTATATATAGAGGCTGATTTTGTTTATAGGGTATCTATGACCCAATTGCTTTCTAACTTCTAGAACTTTATTTTTCTGTTAAATATTGTTTTTTCTGAAATTTATTTTTTAAACTGATTAAGAACAAAAATAAATCAAAAAAAATCTAAAGAAAAAAAGTAATTGCCGTTACATATATTGTAACGAGCAAGACCTGTCTGACTTGAGCTAAAGCAAACAGGCGTATCTCAAGTCAGAAATAATATGAGGAAGCAATCATGGCTATCACAGTAAACACTAATGTTACATCATTAAAAGCACAGAAAAATTTGAATTCATCTTCTAGTGGACTTGCGACTTCTATGGAACGTTTGTCTAGTGGTATGCGTATTAACAGCGCAAAAGATGATGCCGCAGGTCTAGCAATTTCGAACCGTCTAAATTCACAGGTTCGTGGTCTTGATGTTGGTATGCGTAATGCGAATGATGCAATTTCAATTGCACAAATTGCAGAAGGCGCCATGCAAGAACAGACTAACATGCTTCAACGTATGCGTGACTTGGCAATTCAGTCTGAAAACGGTGCAAACAGTTCAGCGGATTTAACAGCATTGGATGCAGAGATGGATCAACTTGCATTAGAAATTACCGCGATTGGTAATACTACCGCGTTCGGTAATACAAAACTAATGACAGGTACCTTCTCTGCTGGTGGTAAGACTTTCCAGGTAGGTCATCAAGAAGGTGAAGATGTTAAGATTCAAGTTAAAACAACCAATGCCGGTTCTTTATCTGTTAATAGTATAAATGTAACTACATCAGCGGGCCGTGCATCTGCATTAGGTAAAATTGATGCTGCAATTAAGAGTATTGACACCCAACGTGCAGACTTAGGTGCGATTCAAAACCGTCTAAGCCATAACATCAGTAACAGTGCTAACACTCAAGCAAACGTTGCAGATGCTAAGTCTCGTATTGTAGATGTGGATTTCGCTAAAGAAACCTCAACGATGACTAAGAACCAAGTACTTCAACAAACGGGTTCAGCAATGTTAGCTCAGGCGAACCAGTTACCGCAAATCGCATTATCTTTACTATAATGTAAGTTAGTACGGTAAGCATTGATAGGGAGATTCGCTGGCGGATCTCCCTTTGTTGTTTCAAAGATATCTATTTAAAGCGTTTAATTAACTGGTAAAAGAGTCTTAGTTGAGGTGGAACATGGAAATTCAAACAAATAGCAGTGCGAGTTTTATTGCCAGGGCAGAATCGACAAAATCTGATTTAAATAGTGTACCTTTGAGCGCTAAAAAAATTGATGTTAGCCAGGTAGAGCTCGATCGGGAGTCATCTATTCAAGCAGTAAAACAGCAAGAAGAAACATCAACTGATAGCAAAAAATCAGATGAGTCTTTAGAACTTGTTGCAAAAGAATTGACTGATATGGTCGCAATGATGCAAAAAGGGTTAAAGTTTTCTGTTGATGTTGATTCAGGTAAGCAAGTTATTAAAGTACAAGATATTGAGTCTGGTGATATTATCAGACAGATCCCAAGTGAAGAAGCATTACAGTTAGCACAAAAACTCAGTGAGGTATCAGGGGTATTGATGCCAATTGAAGTTTAATTTTTTCCAAAAATTTGTATACTAAATTGTGTAGGTATTTTTTGGCAATAAGCATTTTAGGTAATTAATCGGCTCAACGGAGGCTGTTATGGCATTAACTGCGACGGGTATTGGTTCTGGGTTAGATATTTCAAATATTGTCAGCGTACTAGTAGGTGCTGAAAAAGGCCCTAAAGAAGCGCTCTTTACCCGACAAGAAACCCAAATTAATGCAAAAGTTTCTGCCATAGGAACGTTGAAAAGTGGCTTGTCAAATTTTCAAGATGCAGCTAAAAAACTACAAAGTGGTGCACTGTTAAATTTGCGTACAGTATCGACTGGAGACAGTGCATTTTTTACCGCCAAGGCTGATCAATATGCCCAACCCGGTAAGTATTCTATCAAAGTTGAGCAGCTTGCCGCTTCTCATAAAGTTGCTGGTGCCAATATAGCCGATCCAAGTCAGGCTGTTGGTCAAGGAAGTTTAGATTTATCTGTAAATGGTGCAAATTTCTCGGTTACTGTCGATCCAGCGGATACGCTTTCCGCTATAGCATCAAAAATTAATAATGCTTCAGATAATGCAGGTATTACCGCGACCGTGGTTAAAAGTGATGCTGGTAGCCGCCTTGTTTTTACCGCCAATGACTCTGGCACCGATAATCAAATTACCATGTCTGCAACAGATACCAGTGGCACAGGGTTAAGCGATATGTTTAATGGCGCCAACCTTGAAGAACTTCAAACCGCAGCCAATTCTATTATTTACATCGACGGTCAAAAATTAACCTCCCAAAGTAATACTATTGATAATGCTATTACTGGTGTCACACTTGACCTAACTAAGGCAGACATCGCCTCTACCTCAACACTTTCGATTAAACAAGATACCGATTCAGTAAAGAAGAATATTGAAGAGTTTGTTAGTGCTTATAATACTCTTATATCATCTATTGATAAGTTGTCTTCATATAATGCTGAAACAAAGACTGCATCAGCTTTACAAGGTGATTCTATGATCCGTTCATTAGAGTCCCAGCTTAGAAAGACGGTGAGTGAAAGAGTCAGTGTTGATGGTATAGAATCTGCTTTATACGAGTTAGGAATATCGACAGATAATAAAGGTAAACTCAGTATTGATAATACCCGTTTAACCGACGCTATTAATAACAATATGTCGTTAGTTGAGGGGGTTTTTTCTACTGAAGATACAGGTTTAGCACATAAATTTGATAATTTGGTTCAGACATATACTAAAGCCGGCGGTGTGATTGATGGTCGAAAGAACTCCTATACAGAGCAATCAAGTCGGTTAACAGATCAAAGAGCTACGTTTAGCTTGAAAATGGAACAATTACAAGCTCGACTGCTTAAACAATTTAATGCCATGGATTTGATTGTTGCACAATTAAATCAACAAAGTTCTGGTTTGTCAGATAGGCTTAATTCGCTACCTGGCGTCATTCGAACATAAAAGGAATGATTGATTGCACTCTAAACTTAAACTGATTAACGACACTATTGAAGATACGTTAAATCAAATTGATAATATTCCTGCTGAAGATGAACAGTCTGATAAGTTGGTATCATTATTGCTTGAGTGTATAGGAGAGCGTCAATTATATATTGACTCAATGATTAATGATGCTGTCGATGACACATTTGCTGCTTATTTAACAGAACAGCTACTAGTCACTAATGACTTTGTGAACAGGGCTTCTAAAATAATGTCCCATCGACAAAACTTATTAAATTTAAAAAGCACTCATCAACGACAAATTAAAGTTTATCAAAACATTGATGCAAATAGGTAGGTTATTATGAGAAGTTCTTTACAGTCATACCGTAAGGTTTCGATTGACAGTGAAATATCAGTTGCTTCGCCACATCGTATTATTCAGATGATGTTTGCCGGTGGCTTGGAAAGACTTGCTCAAAGTCGCTATGCCATTGAAAATGGTGATATGGAAAATAAAGGTCTGTTTATCGGCAAAGCTATTGGTATCGTTAACGGTTTAAATAATAGTTTAAATATGGAAGCTGGTGGTGAAATTGCTGGCAATCTTAGTCAATTATATGACTTTATTTTAATAAAAGTCACCGAAGCGAATTTGAAAAACGATACTCAGTCTATCGATGATGCTGTCAGTGTTTTAAGGACACTGAAAGAAGGTTGGGATGCTATTCCACAAAGCGATCATCATCTAACTTCTGAAGCAAGCTAGTTTTATTCAGGTATGCTGTGACAGATTTCAACGCCATTGAGCAAATCTCAATGGCGTTTTTTTATATTTTTTTAAAAAATACATTGTATTGCATGAATTATCAGCAATTGTGCACTAATATGAGTTTAGATAATGATTTAGCCGTTGAAGCACTTGCTTCTGGTTCGGGGTTAATTCATATTTAGTACTGTAAATGAAAAATTAACCCCATAAGCGAAACAATTAGTCCTCTAAACGAGAAAATCATCTTCGGATAGACATTTTATGGTTATAATTAATGTTTTGTTTAACATTTGTCACTTACTGTGACCATTTTGTCCTTTGGTTTTATTATTAAACGCGTAATAATGACTCAGGATTTTTTATACTTATAATAAGCTTTGGCCCTCTGAATGATGCAAATTGAACAACGAATTTTAATTGTCGGTACCCTCTCCGAGCGTGTAACTCGCCTGTGCTGCATTTTTGAATTCTTAGGTGAGCAATGTGACATTTTAGCCATTGACGCTTTGTTGCCTTTGATAGAAGAATCAAGATACCGCGCCATTGTTATAGACTCCGATGCGGTAGGGCTCGACAGTGTTAAAAATATTGCAGCAATAGCGCCCTGGCAGCCCCTATTACTATTGGGCAATACCGCTATTGAAGCGTCCAGTATTCTGGGTGTAATAGAAGAACCGATTAATTATCCGCAATTAACTGAATTACTGCATTTTTGTCAGGTGTTCGGTCAAGCTAAAAAAGAGCAAGCTCCTACCAGTGGTAATCAAACTAAATTATTTCGCAGTCTTGTTGGCCGCAGTCAGGGTATAGCCAATGTGCGACACTTAATTAGCCAAGTTGCAGGGTCTGATGCCACGGTTTTAGTGCTTGGCCAATCTGGTACAGGCAAAGAAGTGGTTGCCCGTAATATTCATTACATATCAGAACGTCGTGACGGACCGTTTATACCGGTTAACTGCGGTGCGATACCGCCAGAGTTATTAGAAAGTGAATTATTTGGCCATGAGAAAGGCTCGTTTACCGGGGCAATATCATCCCGTAAAGGTCGTTTTGAGTTAGCCGAAGGTGGCACGCTATTTCTTGATGAAATTGGTGACATGCCACTGCAAATGCAAGTGAAACTATTACGTGTCCTGCAAGAGCGAGTCTTTGAGCGTGTTGGCGGCAGCAAAACAATTAAAACGGATGTGCGTGTCGTCGCGGCAACGCATCGTGATTTAGAGACGATGATTTCTGAGAATGAATTCCGTGAAGATTTATATTATCGCCTGAACGTTTTTCCAATTGAAATGCCTGCATTGTCTGAACGCCGTGATGATGTGCCATTGTTATTGCAAGAATTGGTTAGTCGAGTCTTTAATGAAGGCCGAGGTAAAGTGAGGTTTACCCAGCGTGCTATTGAGTCATTAAAAGAACATACTTGGTCTGGAAACGTTCGCGAATTGTCTAATTTAGTCGAGCGATTGACTATTTTATTTCCTGGTGGATTAGTTGATGTAAACGATTTACCTAATAAATATCGCTATATTGATGTACCAGAATACTGTGTTGAGATAAGTGAGGAGCAATTAGAGCGTGATGCGTTAGCGTCTATTTTTAATGATGATGAGCCCATTGAACTCCCTGACACACGCTTTCCTACAGAGTTACCGCCTGAAGGCGTCAACCTTAAAGATTTATTGGCAGAGCTTGAAATAGATATGATCCGTCAGGCGTTAGAATTACAGGATAATGTGGTTGCTAGAGCCGCTGAAATGTTGGGCATTCGTCGCACTACCTTGGTAGAAAAAATGCGAAAATACGGTATGGGTAAAGAATAGTAACCTTTATACACTGTGTATATTAACTGATAAAGCATACCCTCCAAAGGTATGCTTTATTTTTTTGTTTATATTTTGGCATACTAAATGCAATAACCCGTTAAATGTCGTTCTTTTGACGGAGTCACTATGCTAATTGCACACGCTGTAACCCAGCAAAAATCAACAGATTTTCAGCAAACTCAATATTCGCTGCAACAATCTGCTGTAGCTTCTTTGCGAGTGGACACCTCAGCAGAATACCTTCATGACAGTAAATTGACCCGAAGTCAGTTTTCCCATGTGAAAGAGGCTGCCAATATGTCAAATCAAATGGCGCATATTCTTCAGGCACTTCCGTCTGGTGTGGTGATTATTAATGGTGATGGTGTGGTGACACTCGCTAACCCTATGGCGGCTGAGCTGCTTGGCCGACCGCTTCAGGGGTTACGTTGGTTTGATATTATTAATCGCGCTTTTTCACCCCAAGATGATGATGGCCACGAAGTGTCATTGAAAAATGGACGTCGAGTTAAGTTGGCTATTACGCCATTAACCCCAGAACCCGGTCAGTTGATTGTATTAACCGATCTAACTGAAACGCGTTTACTACAAAAAAACTTATCCCATTTACAGCGTTTATCGGCGCTTGGCAAAATGGTAGCAACGTTAGCTCATCAAATTCGTACGCCACTATCAGCCGCACTTCTTTACGCCTCAAATTTAGGTAACACTAAACTAGCAGAGCCTTCTAGAACTCGCTTTCAATCAAAACTGGTTGATCGTTTAAATGAGTTAGAGCGTCAAGTAAACGATATGCTTTTGATGGCCAAAGGGCGTCAAGATGCGAAAGCGGATAACGTAGCAGTATCTGATATTATTAATATTGTTATGGCTAATTGTGAAGTGATTGCCAACAAAAAATCCTGCGAGATATTCCAGCAATGCTCAACCGATGCCAGTTTATATGCTAATCGGGATGCGTTAAGTTCTGCGGTGAATAATTTAGTGATGAATAGTATCGAGGCCGGTGCAACCAAAATTAAAATTTGCGCCACGGAAGCTGAAGGTAGTGTCATTATTGATGTGATTGATAATGGCAAAGGACTAGACCCTCAAATGCAGCAACAAGTGCTCGAGCCTTTTTTTACCACTAAAGCACAGGGGACTGGGTTAGGGTTAGCTGTTGTGCAATCTGTGGTGCGTAACCATGGTGGTAACATTCAATTATCATGTAAATCGCAAATGGGTTGTCAGGTGCGATTAAGTTTTCCGATGTCTAAAGATTCGGTATTGAACAGTCAGTCGCAGGAGGGTAATCATGTCTGAAGCAAAACTATTACTCGTTGAAGATGATGCTGATTTACGTGAAGCATTACTTGATACATTATTGTTGGCGCATTATGAATGTGTTGATGTTAGCTGTGCAGAAGATGCCATTATAGCGTTAAAAGCACAACATTTTGACTTAGTCATCAGCGATGTCCAAATGGAAGGTATTGGTGGTTTAGGTCTGCTGACCTATTTGCAGCAAGCTCAGCCTAAACTACCACTATTGTTGATGACAGCTTATGCCACTATTGATAGTGCGGTTAGTGCCATTAAGTTGGGAGCTGTAGACTATCTAGCTAAACCTTTTGCGCCTGAAGTTTTGCTTAATCAGGTATCAAGATATTTGCCGCAGAAGCAAAATACTAACCAACCTATTGTTGCCGATGAAAAAAGTCTCGCGTTGTTAGGGTTAGCCCAACGTGTTGCCATATCAGATGCTTCAGTGATGATTTTAGGTCCCAGCGGTTCTGGTAAAGAAGTGCTAGCGCGCTATATTCATCATCATAGCAGTCGTAAAGATGCGCCTTTTATTGCCATCAATTGTGCTGCTATCCCTGAAAATATGCTTGAAGCGACCTTATTTGGATATGAGAAGGGGGCATTTACAGGTGCATACCAAGCATGTCCAGGAAAATTTGAGCAGGCCCAAGGTGGCACTTTGCTGCTCGATGAAATCTCTGAAATGGAGCTGGGGTTGCAAGCAAAGCTGTTGCGTGTTTTACAAGAGCGCGAAGTGGAGCGATTAGGTGGTCGTAAAACGATTAAACTTGATGTGCGTGTACTAGCTACATCAAATCGTGATTTAAAAGCCATTATCAGTTCAGGCGAATTTAGAGAAGATCTATATTATCGGATCAATGTATTTCCATTAACTTGGCCAGCACTTTATCAGCGTCCTGCCGATATTTTACCGTTAGCCAGACATTTGCTGGTTAAACATGCTAAAGCATTTAATATTACACCCGTTCCTACTCTAGGAGAGGTAGCCACCAGACGGTTATTAGCCCATCGTTGGCCTGGTAATGTTCGTGAGCTGGATAATGTGATTCAAAGGGCGCTTATTTTAAGTAATGGTGGCGAAATAAGCGGGCAAGATATTATTATTGATTCGGCAGATGTGGCTTTACACACAGATATTGACAGTATCGAAAAGCCTGCTGAAGTTGAAGGTCTTGGCGGTGAGTTGCAAGCGCAAGAGCATGTGATTATTCTTGAGACCCTAAATCAATGTCATGGTAGTCGAAAACTTGTCGCTGAAAAATTAGGTATAAGTGCACGCACGCTGCGTTATAAAATGGCTAAAATGCGTGATGCGGGAATTCAATTGCCCGCATAGCTGGTTTTTGTCTGTCTTACGAGCATTCCGTACTTGTTTTATAGCTTTCTTTACCAAAGCTACGCATTAACGCGTAGCTTTTTGCTTTACTGTTAATCTTGGCACTCAAATTGCTTTATCCCTACTAAGACAGTTAAATATCGTCAAATATTCGGACGAATGGGAGTTTCAGCATGCAGATCAACGCCAATCCATTACTTCAAGAAATGCAGTCACTTCGTGGTGAAATTGCACCTTCCAGCCGTTCGAATATGGGGTCGGGTATTAGCCCTAACCTAATCCAGCAAGTGAATAACACCTCAGGTTCAGACTTTGGCCAGTTGTTATCCCAAGCTGTCGGTCATGTGAGTGGTTTACAGAAATCATCTTCAAGTTTAGCGACTCGTCTTGATATGGGGGATTCAACTGTGACCTTATCTGACACCGTCATTGCGCGCGAAAAATCAGGTGTAGCATTTGAAGCGACTGTGCAAGTCAGAAATAAACTGGTAGAAGCTTATAAAGAAATCATGAGTATGCCGGTATAACTTGCATCACAAAGACGTTATTAAAGCAGTATAAAAGTAGGGGCATATTGTGAGCACAGACATAATGGTAGGTTCAGATGCGGCAGTTGATGCCGGTATTCAGCAAGAGAATAAGTCTGGCTTGTTGAGCAATGTGGGCGGGGCAGACATGATGCGTCAAATCACTATGATTTTGGCGTTAGCAGTGTGTTTAGCCCTAGCTGTTTTTATTATGATGTGGGCACAGGAGCCTGAGTATCGTCCATTGGGTAAAATGGAAACAGCTGAAATGATCCAGGTACTGGATGTACTTGATAAAAATAATATTAAATACCAAATCAGTGTTGATGTTGTTAAGGTTCCTGAAGATCAATACCAAGACGTTAAACTGCTGTTAAGTCGTGCTGGAGTCGAGAGTAGTGCCAAAAATGATGACTACTTAAGCCAGGATAGTGGCTTTGGGGTGAGTCAACGTATGGAGCAAGCGCGATTAAAGCATAGCCAAGAGTTAAATCTTGCCCGTGCTATTGAAGAATTAAAAAGTATTAGCCGTGCCAAAGTTATTCTTGCACTGCCTAAAGAGAATGTTTTTGCCCGTAACGCATCTAAGCCAAGTGCTACAGTTGTAGTCAATGTGCGTCGAGGCGGCCTAGGCCAAGAAGAAGTCGACGCTATTGTTGATATCGTAGGCTCCGCGGTACAAGGTCTTGAACCTTCGCGCGTGACAGTAACAGATTCTAATGGACGCTTATTAAATTCGGGCAGTCAAGATGGAGTATCAGCACGTGCCCGTCGTGAACTTGAGTTAGTGCAACAAAAAGAAGCAGAATACCGTAAAAAGATAGATTCAATTCTTATGCCTATCCTTGGTCCTGAAAACTACACCTCTCAGGTTGATGTCAGTATGGATTTTACTGCGATAGAGCAAACCTCAAAACGCTATGATCCTGATTTACCTGCATTGAGCAGTGAGATGACTATTGAAAGTAAATCATCTGGTGGAAGTGTAGGCGGAATACCTGGTGCATTAACCAATCAACCTCCCATGGAGTCTGATATTCCTACTGAAGCTGGGGGCGGTGGGTCAGCATCATCAAAATCATCGGATACTCATCGAGAAGCTACCCGTAACTTTGACTATGACACGACAATTAGTCATACCCGCCAGCAAGTAGGGCAAGTTCGTCGGGTGAGCGTGTCTGTGGCAATCGACTTTAAACCAGGAGAGGCGGGTGAAGATGGCCAAGTTAGCCGGGTTGCGCGTACGGAACAAGAGTTAACTAACATTCGTCGGTTGCTGGAAGGTGCAGTAGGCTTTAGTAGCCAACGTGGTGATGCGCTTGAAGTGGTAACTGTGCCGTTTATGGATCAGCTATTAGAAGAACTCCCCGCGCCAGATATGTGGGAAGAACCTTGGTTTTGGCGTGCAATTAAACTGGTGCTAGGTGCATTAGTGGTCTTAGTTCTTATTCTTACGGTAGTGCGCCCTATGCTTAAGCGCCTTGTTAACCCTGATGGTGTTAATATGCCCGATGATGTTCGTTTGGGGCATGAACTTGCTGAAATTGAAGATCAATATGCTGCAGATACGCTAGGTATGCTAAATACCAAAGATGCTGAATACAGCTATGCTGATGATGGTTCAATTCTTATTCCGAATTTACATAAAGATGATGATATGATTAAGGCGATTAGGGCACTGGTTGCAAATGAGCCGGAATTATCCACTCAAGTAATTAAAAATTGGTTACAAGACAATGGCTGATAATAAAACAGATAAAAAAGAAAAAGCTGAGAAAGTCGGTTTTGATTCTGATTCTTTAAGTGGAATTGAAAAAACGGCGATTCTATTGCTGAGTTTAAGCGAAGCCGATGCAGCGTCAATTTTAAAGCACCTTGAGCCTAAACAGGTCCAGAAAGTGGGTATGGCAATGGCCGCGATGGATGATTTTGGTCAAGAAAAAGTCATTGGTGTGCATAAGCTTTTTTTAGATGAAATTCAGAAGTTCTCTTCAATTGGTTTTAACAGTGCTGAATTCGTGCGTAAGGCACTAACAGCTGCGTTAGGTGAAGATAAAGCCGGTAATTTGATTGAACAAATTATCATGGGCAGCGGTGCTAAAGGCCTAGATTCGCTTAAATGGATGGATGCACGTCAAGTGGCGACCATTATTCAAAATGAGCATCCGCAGATCCAAACCATTGTTTTATCTTATTTAGAACCGGATCAAGCGGCTGAAATTTTTAGCCAGTTCCCCGAAAATACTCGCCTTGATTTAATGATGCGTATTGCTAACCTTGAAGAAGTACAGCCGGCTGCATTACAAGAGTTAAACGATATTATGGAGAAACAGTTTGCTGGCCAAGGCGGTGCGCAAGCAGCGAAAATGGGCGGTTTAAAAGCTGCGGCCAATATCATGAACTACTTAGATACGGGTGTCGAAAGTCAGATTATGGAAACCATGCGTGAATCTGATGAAGAAATGGCACAACAAATTCAAGATATGATGTTTGTGTTTGAAAATCTTATTGATGTTGATGACCGTGGTATTCAAGCATTACTGCGTGACGTACAACAAGATGTACTAATGAAAGCGCTCAAAGGTGCTGATGATGCATTGAAAGAGAAAATATTAGGTAACATGTCCAAGCGTGCGGCAGAGTTACTGCGCGATGATCTTGAGGCTATGGGACCAATTCGTATCAGTGAAGTTGAAGTGGCGCAAAAAGAAATTTTATCGATTGCCAGACGTTTATCTGATAGTGGCGAGATTATGCTTGGCGGTGGCGGCGGTGAAGAGTTCTTGTAAGGAGCACTTCAGCCCATGACGAATGGCAATTGAACTTTCGAAGCGACATCTATCTCGAAAATCAACATGTCACAGCAGGAATGTATATAACATTGGCTAAACTATGACTGACTCAAAAATATCCAAGAAAGTGTTAAATGTTGAGGATGAACATGAGTTCAGCCATTGGCAGCTGCCGGATGTCACCGAAGATATTTCAGCTAAACCCTCAAACCTATACGGTAAAAAAGAAGGTGTATATCAGTCTTCTGTTGCCGTGGTTGATAAAGTCGTGTCTATGCCGACTATGGCTCAAATCGAGGAGATTCGAGCAGATGCAGAAAACGAAGGGTTTGAGCAAGGCAAACAAGAGGGGCTTAAACAGGGGCTTGAACAAGGTCGACTAGATGGATTAGCCCAAGGCCATGAAGAAGGTTTTACTCAGGGGCAAGAGCAGGGTTATGAAGCTGGAATGGTTAAAGCCAATCAACTGGCAGAGCAATTATCCTCATTAATCAATCAGTTTCAACAGCCTTTAGCTATTTTGGATGCTGAAGTTGAGTCAGAAGTGTTAGCAATGACATTGGCGTTAGCCAAAGCCGTTGTACAACAAGAACTGAAAATGCATCCAGAGCATATTGCAGCCACTATTCGTCAAGGCGTAGATGCTCTGCCAATAAAAGAGCAACGCGTAAAATTAAGATTGCATCCTGATGATGTTGCTTTAGTGATATCTTTATACGGTGAATCACAATTAACCCAAAATGATTGGCATCTAGAAAGTGACCCAAGTTTATCGGTAGGTGATGTATTTATTGATAGTACACGTTCAAATGTTGACTTACGTTTATCACAACGTATTTTACAGGTATTTGGCAGCCTTGATGAACAATCAGCTCAGTTAGCTCGTCAAGTTCAGCTGGCAAAACATGAAGATAGCGTTTATACCACAAAACAAGTTGATACCGACCTATCATCTGTTGATGTTAGTTCTACCCACGACAACAATCATGATAAAAATCACAATGATGATTCAAGCGATGAACATTCGACTGTATCTGAGCCTGACGCCACAGCGTCATTAATCGACAATGTGCCAGAGTCAATTTCTGAAACACCAACTAATACAGTCGGTTCTGCGCAAGCGGCTATAGATAAAGAGCAATCAGACTCACAATCACAATCTCTCGAAGTAGAAGCAATTGACATAGCTTCATCTAAACACGCTGATACGCAAATTACTGAGCAAGGTGAAGTTGATGAAAGACCGCCAACATCAGTTACTGAATAAACTTAAAACCCATCATCTTAAGGTTGCTCCTGTACGCCCTATTGCTAGCGGCCAGTTAGTGCGTGTTGTAGGGTTAACGCTAGAAGCGACTGGGTGTCGTGCACCTGTGGGCAGTTTGTGTTCAATTGAAACTATGGCTGGTGAGCTGACGGCTGAAGTTGTTGGATTTGATGATAAATTATTATATTTAATGCCTGTTGAAGAGCTTCGGGGGGTATTACCTGGCGCAAAAGTGCAGCCTTTAGGTGAGCAAGAAGGCTTAAAAGTAGGCTTAAGTTTGTTGGGCCGCGTATTAGATGGCAGCGGTCAGCCCCTTGATGGGCTGGGCCCATTAACCACAAGTGAACAGGCTTCTCGTCATCCTCCTTATATCAATCCCTTATCTCGACGTGCAATTACCGAGCCTTTAGATGTTGGGGTTCGTGCTATTAATGCCATGTTAACAGTGGGTAAGGGTCAGCGAATGGGCTTATTTGCTGGTTCTGGTGTGGGTAAGAGTGTTTTATTAGGCATGATGACCCGTGGTTCAAATGCCGATGTTATTGTCGTTGGGCTCGTTGGCGAGCGTGGCCGAGAAGTTAAAGAGTTTATAGAAGAGATATTAGGTGATGAAGGACGTGCCCGTTCAGTTGTTGTAGCAGCACCTGCCGATACCTCTCCATTAATGCGCTTGAGGGCATGCGAAACATCGACTCGTATAGCAGAATATTTTCGAGACTTAGGTTATAACGTATTGTTATTAATGGATAGTTTAACCCGTTATGCTCAAGCTCAACGTGAGGTGGCTTTAGCGATTGGTGAGCCGCCCGCAACAAAAGGCTATCCACCTTCCGTGTTTGCTAAGTTGCCTAGATTAGTTGAACGTGCGGGTAATGGTGGCCCAGGTCAGGGGTCTATCACGGCTTTTTATACTGTCTTAACCGAGGGGGATGATTTGCAAGACCCTATTGCTGATGCATCGCGGGCTATCTTAGATGGCCACGTGGTGTTATCGCGTCGGCTTGCTGATTCAGGCCATTATCCGGCTATTGATATAGAGCAATCCATTAGTCGCGTAGCGCCTATGGTGATCAGTGATGAACACTTAGAGGCAATGCGCCGCGTTAAACAAATGTACTCTCTTTATCAACAGAATCGAGATTTGATTTCTATTGGGGCATATTCTCAAGGGAGTGATCCGCGGATTGATAATGCGATTAGGTTACAACCTGCAATGAATGCCTTTTTACGTCAGGGTTATAAAGAAGCGATTAGTTTTGACAGTAGCGCTATTATGATGACGCAAATAGCGGGTCAATGTCAGAATTAATTCAAAGCAATATTTATTCTACTGTTGATTTATCAGGTGTGTTGATTTATTCGGTGTGTTGATAAGAGGTAACCTATGGCAAGTGATCCGTTATTTACCGTTCTCAAATTAGCGACTGAAGCTGAAAGTCAAGCCGCCATGCAGCTTAAGTCGGCGCAATTTGAAAAACAGAAACGGCAAGGTCAGTTAGATGCGCTAAATAACTACCGTCTCGATTACATGAAGCAAATGAAAAGCCAACAAGGGCAAAGTATTAGCGCCAATCAATATCATCAATTTCATCAATTTATTAAACAGGTCGATAGTGCTATTACTCAGCAAGTAACAGCTGTTCAAGATGCTGAATACCAGATAAGTTATCGTCAAACTCATTGGCTTGAAAAACAACAAAAACGTAAAGCCATTGAAATGTTGTTAGCCAACAAAGCAGAAAAAGCACAAGTTGCAGAAACTAAGCGCGAGCAAAAAATGTCTGATGAGTTTGCAATGCAACAATATATTCGCCAGCGCTTAAATAAGTAGCTTTCTTGATAAGACGATAATCAAATTGCAACTATTATGTTGGCACTTTTATTGCTTAGTATCTACTACGTAATAATTAATCGTCATTGAAGTGGCGTTGTGACATTTTATTTAGCGTGTTATTGGGCGGTAGATTAAATACACAAAAGATGATTGATTATCTTCTTTTAGATTGAGTTTGTGGAGCATATATAATGCAACAGATGAGTAATATTCTCTTAACTGGTACGAGTAAGTCTACAGGCTCACAGGCTAAAGATGCTATTCAAGTATCTGAAAGTAAATCATTTATAGATGAATTTAATCAAGCAAGCCAAATGTCTTCTTTTCAATCGGCTAAACTTGTTAATACGAGTAAACAGTCTGAGCAATCTGCAATCACCACTATTGATGTTGACTTATCAGAGCCTCTAGAGGGAACTGATATTGAGCTTATTTTCGCTCAATTAGACATGGCGCAGTCATTTGACAAGTCAAAGGGTGACGGACAAATATTGCCGATATTTGAGGTTAAGGGTGAAAGTAATGTTACAGATGATGGCAGTCTTGATGCTATAACGCAGGCTTTATCTAACATTGATGGCATTGAAAGTGATTTTGACATTTTGGATAATCAAGTCGCTAGTAATGACACTGATAGTGACATTACTAACATAGATCTATTAGAAAATAGCCTGTTTAGTAATATGATTCAATTACCGCTTGAAGGTGAGTCTAATGACGAATTTTTGGCATCATTGTCTGATTCAGAAAAAGAATTGTTGAGTGATTTTTCAACTTTATCAGCAGAACAGTTAATTGCGCTGAGCCATGATGATTTAGTTAACCTTGTAGCTGACTTTAATTTACAAGCTCCGGTGCTTGATGAATCTATTTTAGACTTAGCAGCTAAAAATTTAGAGGTTAAATTGGATCCTATTGCTGCTAATTCACTCAATGATGTCTCTCCAGCGATTACAGGTGTGCCCCTTCAAGCTCCAATGTCTGCTATGGCTAGTGCCAATATGGCTAAAAATATCATTCAAGACAGTGATGCGACTAAATTAACGAATGACTCTTTGGGTCAAAAAAATAATGCTTTATTTAGCTCGGTGGGCACTCAAGATAGTGATAATATTTTGGGCGATAAAGCTCCTAGTCCAGCTAACGTCGTTGAGCCAATGGCTGTGGCGCAGGTTGACTCAAAAACGCCAGCTTCTGCTGAGTCGCTTAAAACAGCTTCTGTTGCAGCGTTAACCAATATAGATAGCGAATTAGCCAAATCAGCTCGTATTGACGTTTTTGGTGCTCCGGATGAAGCGATTGATGTAAAGGCGATGCAAAATCAAAGTAGTTTTACCCCTATTCATAAAAGTGAAGTACCGCAGTTTCAATTATCTTTAAAGCAGCAGGGTGAATCTCAAGTTCAAATGCAGGAGATGATTCAACGTTTTTCACCTGTAATGAAGCAGCAATTGATCACTATGGTGAGTAATGGCATTCAACAGGCGGAAATTCGCCTTGATCCACCTGAGTTAGGTCACTTGACGGTTAAAATTCAGATAAATGGCGATCAAACTCAAGTACAGTTTCATGTTACGCAGTCACAAACTCGTGAATTGATTGAGCAAGCAATCCCTAGATTAAGAGACATGTTAGCGCAAGAAGGATTACAACTTACCGACAGCCAGGTTTCTCAAGGTGGCGGAGGACGGGATGGACAGCCGCAAGACTCATCGGAACGCTATGCTGAACAGCAAGATATGGATGAAAATTCCGCGGTAGAGCATTCAATGTTTCAAAATCATCCAGAGAGTTTACAATCAGGTATAGATTATTACGCTTAAGTCGGTAATCTATAGCATAATTATTATCTTAAAGGTTCATAAGCTAACTAAGCGGTTTATGTTACCCTTATTAGATATTCGCATAGTTGATACGCATAATTTGTTTAGGGATCTCCATGGCTGAAGAGTTAGAGCTTAATGAAGCAAGCAGTGAACCAAAAAAATCAAAAAAATTAATCCTTTTCGGTGGAATTGGGTTAGTTGCAGCACTATTAATTGGGGGGGAGCATGGTTTTTTCTAGGCTCTGACGAGCCTGCTGCAGCTGCTCAAAGTGATGATGTTGGTGCGGTTACCGAATCCTCTTCTCAAGCACCAACTAATGAAGCAAATTATGTCGGTATGCCAAGACCATTTTTGTTCAATTTGCCTGGGGTCGATAGATCTCGTTTAGTTGAAATTAAAGTGCAATTAATGGTGCGTGGCGCTGATGATGAAACTGCAGTTAGAAAGCACATTCCCTTAATTGAAGATGCTTTACTAACCACTTTTAGCGGTGCAGATGTTCAAAAGTTAAGTACACAAGCGGGTAAAGATGAAGTACGTCAATTGGCGTTATTAAGTGTACAAAATACCTTGCAACCTGTTACTGGAAAGCCTCTTGTTGAGAAAGTGCTATTTACTGGTTTTGTGATGCAATAATCCAGATGGATAGAGTTAAGGTGAACATGTGAGTGATTTATTAAGTCAAGACGAGATTGACGCACTATTACATGGTGTTGATGATGTTGATGAGGATGATGGTGATATAGGTGGCGAAGATGCGCGATCTTATGACTTCTCGTCTCAAGATCGTATCGTTCGTGGCCGAATGCCGACACTGGAAATTGTCAATGAACGATTTGCTCGTCATCTACGGATCAGCATGTTTAATATGATGCGCAGAGCGGCAGAAGTGTCTATCAACGGTGTGCAAATGTTAAAGTTTGGCGAATACGTGCATACGTTATTTGTGCCAACTAGCCTAAATATGGTGCGTTTCAGCCCTTTAAAGGGAACTGCGCTAATTACTATGGAAGCGCGCTTAGTCTTTATACTGGTAGATAACTTTTTTGGTGGTGATGGTCGCTTTCATGCAAAAATTGAGGGCCGTGAATTTACGCCGACAGAGCGAAGAATTATTCAGTTATTATTAAAAATCATTTTTGAAGATTATAAAGACGCTTGGGCACCCGTGATGGATGTCGAGTTCGAATATTTGGACTCTGAAGTTAACCCCGCAATGGCTAACATTGTTAGTCCGACAGAAGTGGTAGTGATTAACTCTTTCCATATTGAAGTGGACGGCGGTGGTGGTGATTTCCACATCACGCTGCCTTATTCGATGATAGAGCCTATACGCGAATTACTTGATGCAGGTGTGCAAAGTGATAAACAAGATACCGACATGCGTTGGTCTCAGGCATTACGTGATGAAATTATGGACGTGAAGGTTGGTTTTGACGCCAATATTATTGAACACGAAGTGACGCTTCGTGATGTTATGGGGTTTAAAGCGGGTGATATTATCCCGATAGATTTACCTGAACATATTATGATGCGTATCGAAGATTTACCCACTTACCGATGTAAATTGGGGCGTTCACGCGATAACTTAGCGTTAAAAATTAGTGAAAAAATTCCGCGACCTGAAACAGTAAAGTCTGAGTTGCAATTGGTAACACGCAAAGGTAAGTCGCGTGATATTTCAGAATTATAAGGTGATGTAAATGAGCACAGAAGATACCGGCGATGATTGGGCAGCAGCAATGGCTGAGCAAGCAATTGAAGAAGCTGAACAAATTGAGCTTGATGAATTAGTTGATGATTCAAAGCCGATTTCTAAAGAAGATGCCGCTAAGTTGGATTCTATTTTAGATATTCCGGTAACTATTTCAATGGAAGTTGGGCGCAGTTTTATCAGCATTCGTAATTTACTTCAACTAAACCAAGGTTCAGTTGTCGAGTTAGATAGGGTGGCAGGTGAACCATTAGATGTGATGGTCAACGGTACCTTAATTGCCCATGGTGAAGTGGTTGTGGTCAATGATAAGTTTGGTATCCGACTGACAGATGTTATTAGCCAAACTGAGCGTATTAAAAAACTAAAATAGTATTAATTATGTGTATTTAGTTTATTTTTTATAGTCCTTTTTATATTGCTCTTTAATCATCAATGGTCACTTAAGTGCTGATATTTTTAGTAATCACTTAAGTGACATATGGCTCAAGGATTAACCGTGTCATACCTAACTGTTGCTTTATCCAATGCCATTACAACAGCACAAGTGTTACCCGTGGCTGATGTAGCGACATCGGTAAATAACACCTCTACAGTCTCTACCTTAGCAAATATGCTTGGTGGTCTTATTGTTGTAGTTGCGCTTATTATATTACTCGCCTATATCGTTAAAAAGCTCAATCTTGTTCCGAGTCAAAATGGGATTATAAAGACGATTGCGATGACACCTGTAGGTCAAAAAGAGAAGTTGATGGTGGTTGAAATTAATCAACAGCAATACTTACTCGGCGTGACATCCCAGCAAATTAATTTAATCGATAAACTTGCAAGCCCCGTTGAAGCCTCTACTCATTCATTTGCCCAAAACCTACAACAAGCTAAGGAAAGACATCATGAGTAAAGTGTTTCAAGCAATACTCTGGGTCTCGGTGTTGGCTGCGACAGTTTGGTCTTCAGGTACAATCGCACAAGATGGGGTATTGCCAGCGCTAACCGTAACCACAGGTGCCGATGGCGCGACAGAATATTCGGTTACCATGCAAATATTATTGCTGATGACCGCCATGAGCTTTATTCCTGCTATGGTGATAATGCTAACTTCATTTACCCGCATTATTGTTGTGTTATCTATTCTTCGACAAGCATTAGGC
Source organism: Shewanella sp. HL-SH8 (assembly GCF_051165765.1). NCBI lineage: Bacteria > Pseudomonadati > Pseudomonadota > Gammaproteobacteria > Alteromonadales > Shewanellaceae > Shewanella > Shewanella sp. HL-SH8. The sequence continues at coordinate 1,794,483 of NZ_CP195039.1, forward strand.
TTGCAACAAACTCCATCAAACCAGGTGTTAATTGGCCTCAGTTTGTTTATGACATTTTTTATCATGGCACCCGTTTTTGATAAAATTTATGCCGAAGCGGTAGAACCCTATATGAATGAATCGATGACACTTTCCCAAGCATATGATGTTGGCAAAGAACCAATTAAAAGTTTTATGCTGTCACAGGTAAGAACCACAGATTTGAAAACTTTCATTGAAATATCAGGTTACAAAGACATTCAATCTCCTGAACAAGCCCCAATGGTTGTCATTGTGCCAGCCTTTATCACCAGTGAGTTAAAGACGGCTTTTCAAATTGGCTTTATGTTATTTGTGCCATTTTTAGTATTAGATTTAGTGGTCGCCAGTATCTTGATGGCAATGGGTATGATGATGTTGTCACCCATGATTGTGTCGCTACCCTTTAAGATTATGTTATTTGTGCTGGTTGATGGCTGGAGTCTCGTGATGGGTACCCTAGCTAATAGCTTTGGCATTTAGGAGAAGACATGTCTCCCGAGTCCTTAATTGATGTTTTTCGTGAAGCACTATCAATAATTGTATTGATAGTCTCAGCGATTATTTTACCCGGTTTAGGAATTGGTCTAGTGGTTGCTGTGTTTCAAGCAGCAACATCGATTAATGAGCAAACATTGAGTTTTCTACCTAGATTATTGGTGACTTTATTTGCATTGATGTTTCTAGGACACTGGCTTATACAGACTATGATGGATTTTTTCTTCGAGATGATTAACCTTATCCCTGTAGTGATTGGGTAGGCCGATGGAAATATTGTTTGATGAAATCAGTCAGACAATTGCCATGTATCTATGGCCGCTCTTTCGCATATCAGCCATGTTGATGACCATGACTGTCTTTGGCGCCAATACAACGCCCTCTCGCGTCAGATTACTTTTCTCAATGGCATTTACGTTTGCCATTGTGCCTGTACTCCCCCTGTTGAAAATGTAGAGCTATTTGCACTTAGCTCAGTGTTTATTACTTTACAACAGCTTTTAATTGGTACTGCAATGGGCTTTGTGAGTGTGATGATGATGCAAACATTCGTGCTGACAGGACATATTATTGGTATGCAAACCAGTTTAGGTTTTGCATCAATGGTTGATCCGGGCTCTGGTGAGCAAACCCCTGTGGTGGGTAATATATTCTTGCTTCTTGCTACGTTAATATTTTTAGCTGTTGATGGTCACTTACTAATGTTTAGAATGATTGTCGCCAGTTTTGAAACTATTCCAGTATCGGCAGAAGGTATTAATATTACCACCTATAAAAATCTTGCTGAATGGGGATCTTATATGTTCGGCGCGGCACTAACTATGTCTATCTCAGCCATTGTTGCGTTATTATTGATCAATTTATCTTTTGGTGTAATGACCCGTGCATCACCACAGTTGAACATCTTTTCAATAGGTTTTCCAGTCACCATGGTTAGCGGATTAGTGATATTGTGGCTAACATTAGGTCCTATCATGGCACATTTTGATGAAGTATGGTTAGCAGCCCAATTATTGATGTGTGATATTTTACAACTGCAATGCCAAATTGATGGTGATGTTGCTTTTTAAGGACACAGTAAATGTCAGAAGCTGACAGTGGTCAAGAACGCACAGAAGAGCCCACCAGTAAGCGTCTTGAACAGGCGCGTGAAAAAGGTCAGGTTGCTCGCTCTAAAGAGTTAGGCACTGCTGCGGTATTACTTGCTGCATCGGTTGGCTTTGCTATGACTGGGCCTGCTATCGCCAAAAGTTTATATACCATAATGAAACAAATTTTTACCATGGAGCGAGATCAAATCTTTGATACTAATTCGATGTATCGAATTTGGGGCGTGGTGGGCAATGAGCTTGCTTGGCCTTTGGTAAGTTTTATTGCTTTGCTCGCTTTGGTATCTTTTTTGGGCAATATCGTTTTAGGTGGCTTGTCTTTTTCTGTAAAAGCTTTTATGCCCAAGGGCAGTAAAATGAGTCCCGTTAGTGGATTTAAGCGAATGTTTGGAACGCAGGCGTTAGTGGAGTTAACTAAGGGTATAGCCAAATTTTCGGTAGTAGCCATTGCTGCGTATTTCTTACTAAAGTTCTATTTTTACGATATTTTAATGTTGTCTAGCGACCATTTACCTGGCAACGTTTACCATGCTTTAGATTTATTAGTATGGATGTTTATTCTGTTATGTTCCTCGATGCTAATCATTGTGATTATTGATGTACCGTTTCAAATTTGGAATCACAATAAACAACTTAAAATGACCAAACAAGAAATTAAAGACGAGTACAAAGATTCTGAAGGCCAACCTGAAGTTAAAGGCCGTGTCAGACAACTGCAACGAGAAATGGCGCAAACAAGGATGATGGCCGAAGTGCCCAATGCTGATGTTATTGTGGTCAACCCTGAACACTATGCTGTAGCGGTTAAATATGATGTTGCCCGCTCCTCCGCACCATTTTTAATTGCTAAAGGAGTTGATGATGTTGCATTTAAAATTCGTGAAATCGCTCGTGAGCATAACGTTGCGATTGTGTCTGCACCACCATTAGCAAGGGCTATTTATCATACAACAAAAGTAGGTCAACAAGTGCCAGAAGGCTTATTTACCGCTGTTGCTCAGGTGCTTGCATATGTATTTCAGTTAAAACAATACCAAAAAGGTAAGGGGCGTCGTCCTATACCAGTCCCGTTAAAACAACCCATTCCGGATGAACTAAAGCATTAATAACACTCTTAGATTGTTTTTTAATCCTAGTAAATAGATTCTATTATCAAATTATGATTGAATTTTTTTGTTGGCTTAATTCTTGCTATTTGACTGTACGCGTCAAAAATTCATCAGTAAAAGGCTTTCGCGAATGGATGTAAAAGCAGTTTTCGGGCAATTTAAACAAATCCGACCATCAACCTTTAAAGGAATTGGTACGCCTCTGTTAGTGTTGGCGGCATTAGGGATGATTGTTTTACCGATCCCGCCATTCTTATTAGATATCTTGTTTTCATTCAACATTGCACTGGCTTTAGTCGTGCTGCTTGTCGCTATTTATACCGACAGGCCACTCGATTTCGCCGCTTTCCCCACAGTACTTTTAGTGGCTACTTTACTAAGACTTGCCTTAAATGTGGCTTCAACTCGAGTGGTATTACTAGAAGGTCATAATGGTGGCGACGCGGCGGGTAAAGTCATTGAAGCCTTCGGTTCAGTGGTTATTGGTGGTAACTATGCTGTTGGCTTAGTTGTATTTTTAATCTTGATTATTATCAACTTTGCTGTTGTTACTAAAGGTGCAGGTCGTATCTCAGAGGTCAGTGCGCGGTTTACCTTGGATGCTATGCCCGGTAAACAAATGGCCATTGATGCTGACTTGAACGCTGGCATTTTAAATCAAGATCAAGCGCGTATTCGTCGCGAAGAAGTCACTCGCGAGGCAGACTTTTATGGTGCGATGGACGGTGCCTCAAAATTTGTAAAAGGCGATGCCATAGCCGGTATTATGATTTTGGTGATTAACATGTTGGGCGGCTTCGTCATTGGTATGGTTCAGCATGGAATGGATTTTTCTAGTGCAGTAGAAGTTTACACTCTACTGACTATTGGTGATGGTCTAGTCGCTCAAATACCTGGTTTACTACTTTCAATTGCAGCTGCTCTAATGGTTACTCGTCAAAATGAATCTGGTGACATGGGCCAGATGATGATGAGTCAGATGTTTGACAAGCCTAAGTCGTTAGCTATTGCAGCAGGTTTGTTATTTGTTATGGGTATTGTACCTGGTATGCCACATGTTGCCTTTATCAGTTTTGCATTTTTGACAGCCGGTGCGGCTTATTTTGTTAACAAACGTATTAATGATAGAAAATCCGCAGCATTAGAGCTTGTCAAAAAAGGCCCGCCAGATATTAAAGATAAAGAACCAAAAGATTTAAGTTGGGACGATGTTCGTCACGTTGACACTATCGGTTTAGAAGTCGGATATAGACTCATCCCCTTAGTTGATAAAGGTCAAGGTGGAGAGTTATTAAGTAGAATTAAAGGGGTGCGTAAAAAGCTATCACAAGAGTTAGGTTTTCTAGTGCCAGCAGTGCATATTCGTGACAATCTCGATTTATCGCCAAATTCATATCGTATTCATTTAATGGGCGTGGTGGTTGGTGAGGCTGAGGTGAGGCATGATTGTGAGTTAGCCATTAACCCTGGGCAGGTTTATGGCAAGCTTGATGGCATAGAAACTACCGATCCTGCATTTGGGCTAGAAGCCGTTTGGATTGCACCAGAGCAACGTGAGCATGCGCAAACACTAGGCTATACAGTGGTAGATACTGCAACTGTGGTAGCAACTCATATCAGCCAATTACTCAGTAATAATGCTGCTAAGTTATTAGGCTATGAAGAAGTACAACAATTAATGGACATGCTTTCTAAACAGTCACCAAAACTTGTTGATGGCTTTATACCGGATGTAATGTCGCTAGGTAATGTGGTTAAAGTAATGCAAAATCTATTGAATGAAGGCGTGTCTGTGCGTGACTTACGTACTATAGTGCAAACTTTGCTGGAATACGGCACCAAAAGTAATGATACTGAAGTACTTACCGCTGCAGTTCGAATCGCGCTAAAACGTATGATTGTGCAAGAAATATCCGGACCTGAGCTAGAAATCCCCGTCATTACTTTGGCTCCAGAGTTGGAACAAATGTTGCATAAGTCTATGCAGGCGACAGGGGGAGAGGGGCCAAATATTGAACCAGGCCTTGCAGAACGCATGCAGCAGTCATTACTTGATGCTTCACAGAAACAAGAAATGGTCGGTCAGCCAGCCATTTTATTGACATCAGGCATGCTACGTTCAACTCTGTCACGATTTGTTAAGTACACTATTCCAAATTTAAGGGTAATTTCGTATCAAGAAATTCCAGATGAGAAACAGATACGGATTGTTTCATCTGTTGGCCAATAGTGATAACGTCAGATAAAAGAGGTGCGTAAGTGAAAATTAAACGATTTTTTGCCAAAGATATGCGCGCAGCATTAGCGCAAGTAAAAGAGACCCTTGGCTCTGACGCTGTCATTATGTCGAATAAAAAAGTGGCAGGCGGGATCGAGATTGTCGCCGCCGTTGATTACGATGAGCCTAAGGCGAGTGCCGCTATGGCGGCACCGACTCCAGGCTTTATGGATCTAAGTGAGGATCGCGTATCACTTGCATCTAACTCTGTAATCAAGGCAAAGACAAAAATTAATCCACCGCCAGCGGCAGATTCATTACAAGCGTTGTTAGAGAAACAACAAAGCCGCTTAAGTCAGCAAATGCCTCCTAAAAAAGATGACTCTGATTTACCTGAATGGGCGCGCCAATTACAAGGCGTGACAGCTGAGGCGAAGCCAGCTAAACCCCAATATCAGCAACAAGCTGGATTTGATAAGCAGTCAAAAAATAATAAGGTCAGTTCGACCGAAATGGATGCGCTTCGTGAAGAAATGGCTTCATTACGTAACTTACTGACTCATCAAGTATCTTCATTGATGACTGAACAAAAAAAGCGGAAAGATCCTGTGGGTGCTATGCTTGAAAGTAAACTACTTGCTGCAGAGTTTTCAGCACCCGTTTCAGCTAAACTTTCATCTTTGAGTCAACACTATAATCCAGCGGAATTAGTGCGTTCATTACCACAAAGTTTGGCTAACTTACTTGATAACCAAGGTGATGATATTGTAAAGCGCGGAGGCGTTGTGGCTTTTGTTGGACCAACTGGTGTTGGTAAAACGACATCTCTGGCAAAAATTGCTGCACGTTTTGCAGCACAACATGGTGCAGATCAAGTTGCACTTATTACAACGGATCATTATCGTATTGGCGCCTATGAGCAATTAGCAACTTATGGCAAAATAATGGGTTGTCCAGTAAAGCAAGCACATGATGTCACCGAGCTAGAACAGATTTTGTACCAATTTAGAAGTCGCAAGTTAGTACTTATAGATACAGCGGGTATGGGGCAACGTGATATGCGTCTTTATCAACAACTTGATAATTTGACAGCAAACAGTAGGATCCCAATTCGCAGCTATTTAGTGATGTCGGCAACAGGGCAACGCAGGGTATTACAAGACGCGGTTAATCATTTTAAACGCATTCCATTAGCGGGTGTAATTTTAACCAAATTAGATGAATCTGTATCAATTGCAGGTGCATTGAGCGTTCTGATACAAAATGAGTTACCATTAAGCTATGTGACTGATGGCCAACGTGTTCCTGAAGACATAAAAGTAGCAGATACTTTAGCTCTGGCTAAGCAAGCTTTAGCCGCGTTAAATGAAACAGAACAAGTAATTTCTCAAGACACAAGCGCATGGTCGAATGAAATGACTTATGCATTCGAGTAAGAATATGACCCGTGATCAAGCAAGTGGTTTACGTATGATGAATCAACCAAATAACGAAAAAGTTAAAGTAATTGCCGTATCCGGTGGAAAAGGTGGGGTAGGAAAAACCAGTGTTTCTATAAACACTGCCGTTGCCCTAGCGGAAAAAGGTAAACGTGTTTTAGTATTAGATGCGGATCTTGGTTTAGCTAACGTTGATGTGATGTTAGGAATTCGTGCCGAGAAAAATTTATCTCATGTTTTATCTGGCGATGCCGAATTAGACGATATCATTGTTCGAGGCCCTAAAGGTATTGGTATTGTTCCTGCAACGTCTGGAAGCAGAGCTATGGTTGAATTAACCCAGGCTCAACATGCAGGATTAATTCGTGCTTTCAGTGAGATGCGTACACAGTTTGACATATTAATTGTCGATACCGCGGCAGGTATTTCAGATATGGTACTGAGTTTCTCAAGGGCATCACAAGATGTATTAATTGTGGTATGCGATGAACCGACATCTATTACAGATGCCTATGCACTGATAAAAATATTAAGCCGTGAACACGGTGTATTTCATTTCAAAATTGTGGCTAATATGGTACGCAGTTTACGTGAAGGAATGGAATTGTTTGCTAAACTAAGTAAAGTAACGGATCGGTTTTTAGATGTTGCTTTAGAGCTAGTTGCAACCGTGCCATTTGATGAGAATTTGCGTAAGTCTGTGCGAAAGCAAAAGTTAGTTGTTGAGGCGTATCCAAAGTCGCCATCAGCCATTGCTTATCACGGCCTGGCAAATAAAATTATGAGCTGGCCAGTTCCACAACAGCCGGGTGGACACTTAGAGTTTTTTGTTGAACGTTTAGTCCAACGCAAAGAAACACAAGAGGATAGAGTGAGTGAATAAAGCCGCCGCGTATACTCAGTTCGATAATAAAACATCCGTTGTTGAACAGTATGCACCGCTGGTAAAAAGAATTGCACATCATATGTTGGCGCGATTACCTGCTTCAGTGCAACTCGACGACTTGCTACAGTCTGGCATGATAGGGTTACTTGAAGCGTCATCAAAATTTGATGACACCAAAGGGGCTAAGTTTGAAACCTTTGCAGGCATTCGGATACGCGGTGCTATGATTGATGAAATCCGCCGTGGTGATTGGGTTCCTCGTTCAGTTCATCGCAATAATCGCCGGGTTGCGCAGGTTATTGACGAACTAGAGCAAGGATTGGGACGTGATGCTCGTGACACAGAAATTGCAGAAAAACTTGATATGTCGCTCAATGAGTACCATCATATTTTAAATGATGTTTCTGTTGGGAAAATCATAGGCATAGAAGATTTAGGTATTTCGCAAGATGTGTTAGTCACAGATGATGGAATACCAGATGATAATTTTGAAGCATTAGCTGAAACGCAATTTAAATCAGCGCTGGTGGAAGCAATTAAAACCTTACCAGAAAGAGATGCATTAGTACTTTCACTGTACTATGACGAAGCGTTAAACTTAAAAGAAATCGGTGCAATTCTTGAAGTAAGCGAATCTAGGGTTAGTCAGATATTAAGTCAGGCTATGCTTAGATTAAAAGGCAAACTCAAGCATTGGACACAACAATAATTATTAATTAGAGCACTAGAGTGTCAGCTCACCGGAGGAAACCTTGGACAAGAATATGAAGATTCTTATTGTTGACGACTTTTCAACAATGCGACGTATCATAAAGAACTTGTTGCGAGACTTGGGATTCAATAATACCCAAGAAGCAGATGATGGATCAACAGCCTTACCTATGTTGCAAAAAGGTGATTTTGACTTTGTTGTAACAGATTGGAATATGCCTGGTATGCAAGGTATTGATTTGCTGAAGGCTATTCGTGCCGATGATTCATTAAAACATTTACCTGTTTTGATGGTTACGGCAGAAGCTAAGCGTGAGCAAATTATTGCAGCCGCCCAAGCAGGTGTGAATGGATATGTTGTTAAACCTTTCACAGCGGCTACCCTTAAAGAGAAATTAGATAAAATTTTTGAACGTCTCGCTTAAGCAAGGATAAGTTATGCAGCCAATAATATCGGGGTTAATTACTCTCGAGCAGGCCCAGCAACTTGTCGAACTGCTTACTGCGGGGGAGCAAGATCAAGCTGACGACGTTGTTAGAGAACTCGCTACACCAATACAGCGTGAATTATTTGAAGAAGTCGGGAAATTAACACGTCAACTTCATAGTGCACTTCAAGATTTTCAGGTAGATAACCGTTTATCAGAATTAGCCAAGGTTGAAATACCGGATGCTAAAGAGAGATTAAATTACGTTATTGATATGACAGAACAAGCTGCAAATAAAACCATGGATGCAGTTGAAGAATGTTTACCTTTGGCCGATACAATAATTACCAATATAAAATCTGTTACCCCTATGTGGGATAAGTTAATGCGTCGAGACATAGAGTTGAGTGAGTTCAAAAAACTTTGTCATGATGTTCAGCAGCTTATGTCACATAGTGAACACGATACAACCCGTTTACGACAATTACTAAATGAAATACTGATGGCGCAGGATTTTCAAGACTTAACAGGGCAAATGATCCGTCGAGTTATCGACTTAGTTCGCGAAGTCGAAAATAATCTAGTCTCTATGTTGACAGTATTTGGTGATTATACGCCGCAACCGGAAACTGTTAAAAAAGAGAATAAAATAGAGGCAGAGGGCCCAATTATGCACGCAGAATTGCGTGATGACGTGGTCGCAGGTCAAGATGAAGTTGATGATTTGCTATCCAGTCTGGGTTTCTAATTAGGAGTCAGTTGAATGTCATTTGATGTTGATGAAGAGATACTCCAGGACTTTTTGGTAGAGGCTGGTGAGATTTTAGAGCTTCTTCAAGAGCAGTTAGTTGCGCTTGAAAATAATCCTGATGACAGTAATTTGTTGAATGCTATTTTTCGCGGTTTCCATACTGTAAAAGGTGGAGCTGGTTTTTTAAGTTTGAAACCTATGGTAGACGTCTGCCATGAAGCGGAAAATACCTTCGATCTATTGAGAACCGGCAAACGGAGTGTTAATGCAGAATTGATGGATATCATTTTGCAGGCAGTTGATGCTATTAACATTATGTTTGCCCAAACTCAGCAAGGCGAAGAACAAGATCCTGTTGAAGTCGAACTACTTAATAAATTGAAGCTACTCAGTTCGGGTGCACCTTTGCCATCAGAAATGGGCGGGCAGAGTGAAGAGCTGATTCAAGAGTCAGTAGAAGAACTCGTAGAGGAAATCGCGCCTGTCAATCAACCAGAATTCATTGAAGACAATGTTAGCGCTGACACTAATATTGACGAAATAAATGAGTCCGAATTTGAAGCATTATTAGATGCGCTTCATGGTCAAGGTAATAGCCCTGTAGCAACTACTTCATCAACGGCTAAAACACCTCAGCAATCAGCTCCAGCTCCTGTTGGCTCAGATGAAATTTCTGATGACGAATTTGAAGCATTGTTAGATGAACTTCATGGTTCAAATAAATTAAATGCAGCTGAGAGTAAACCTGCACCAGCTAAATCTGTAGAGCCTCCAGTTCAAATGGTAGACTCAGATGATATAACCGACGACGAGTTTGAGAAATTACTTGATGAGCTTCACGGGAAAGGTTCTTCGCCTGCTAAAGTAGATACTTCCTCGTCAAGCTCTGCTGCAACACTCAAAACTGCCGCACCCAAAAACGTTGAGCCAGTAAAGGCCGCTGCAGCTCCAGTTCCTCAACCTAAAGCACCTGCTCCTGTAGCAAATGTTGACGTGGTTATTAAAGATAAGGCGCCAACAAAAGCGGCTGCATCTGTTCCTCAGGGAGAAACAACTGTTCGTGTTGATACCGCTAGACTTGATCAAATTATGAATATGGTCGGTGAGTTGGTATTAGTCCGAAATAGGTTAGTTAGTTTAGGCGTTACTCGTGAAGACGAGGAAATGTCAAAAGCACTGGCAAATTTAGATTTAGTTACTGCTGATTTGCAAGGCGCAGTAATGAAAACTCGTATGCAGCCAATTAAGAAGGTTTTTGGTCGCTTTCCGCGGGTTGTGCGTGACTTAGCGCGTACACTTAATAAAGAAATTGATTTAGTTATGATTGGTGAAGAAACCGATCTAGACAAAAACCTCGCCGAAGCTTTAGCCGACCCGTTAGTGCATTTAGTGCGTAACTCGGTTGATCACGGGATTGAAATGCCTATTACCCGTGAGGCGAATGGCAAGTCAAGAACAGGTACTATTACATTATCAGCAAGCCAAGAAGGCGATCACATCTTACTGAAAATTGAAGATGATGGTGCAGGAATGGACCCACAAAAGCTGAAAGAGATAGCTATTACCCGTGGTGTGCTTGATGAGGATACTGCATCTAGAATGACAGATTCCGAAGCATATAATTTAATTTTTGCGCCAGGCTTTTCAACTAAAGTGGAAGTATCAGATATTTCTGGTCGGGGCGTGGGTATGGACGTGGTGAAAACCCGTATTACTCAGCTAAACGGTACTGTTCATATCGACTCATTGAAGGGCAAAGGCACTGTTTTAGAAATTAAAGTACCGTTAACGTTAGCTATTATGCCGACCTTAATGGTAGATGTATCTAAGCAAGTGTTTGCGTTACCGCTATCAAGTGTCAATGAGATCTTCCATCTTGATTTAACCAAAACCAATGTTGTAGATGGTCAGCTAACCGTTATTGTACGTAATAAAGCCGTACCATTATTTTATTTAGAGCATTGGTTGCACAGCCATAAAACTAAGTTTAAACATGGTGATAAAAAGCACGGCCATGTCGTTATTGTTCAATTAGGTACAAAACAGATTGGCTTTGTGGTTGATGGTTTAATTGGACAGGAAGAAGTGGTTATTAAGCCGTTAGGAAGTATGCTACAAGGTACGCCGGGTATGGCGGGGGCAACAATTACCTCAGACGGTGGTATTGCGCTGATTTTAGATGTACCAGGTTTATTAAAACAGTACGCCAAAAATAAAAAATAAAAGTTCCATTATTTAAGGAATGAAATGGCTATAAAAGTATTAGTTGTTGACGACTCAAGCTTTTTTCGACGTCGAGTCAGTGAGATTGTTAATCAAGATCCTGAACTCGAAGTTGTGGGCGTGGCTGTCAATGGCGAAGAAGCTGTTAAAATGGCGGCAGAACTTAGTCCGAATGTCATCACTATGGATATTGAAATGCCAGTGATGGACGGTATAAGTGCTGTTCGCGCGATTATGGCAAGTACCCCTGTTCCTATTCTTATGTTTTCATCATTAACTCATGATGGTGCTAAATCGACTTTAGATGCACTTGAAGCTGGGGCACTTGATTTTTTACCTAAACGTTTTGAAGATATTGCTACAAATAAAGATGATGCGATACTTCTGCTACAACAACGTATAAAAGCGTTAGGGCGTAGAAGGGTGTTTAGACCTGTTAGCCGTATATCACCATCTGCTCCTACAGCTTATAGGTCTTCTAGTTCACTTACTGGCAGCTTAAGTTCATCCAACACAAATTTAAATAGTGCCAATGCGGCAAGTTCGTTAACCTCTCGTAGGAGCTTATCGTCTTCTTCAGCTGACACTTCAACACGAACGACGTTAGGCTCAACATTAGGTAATGCATCAACAGTCCCGAACTTACCTTCTTCTATTCGTGCCAGTGGTAAATCATATAAATTATTGCTAATTGGTACTTCTACAGGCGGTCCAGTAGCCTTGCAAAAGGTGTTAACTCAATTCCCTGCAAATTACCCGCATCCCATTTTACTTATTCAACATATGCCAGCGGCGTTTACACCTGCTTTTGCTACTCGTTTAGATAGCCTTTGCCAGATTAGTGTAAAAGAAGCGGCAAGTGGCGATGTGCTTAAGCCTGGCTGTGCATATTTAGCGCCGGGTGGTATGCAAATGTTAGTAGAAAAAGCGGGTATATCAGGTCGGTTAAAAGTTATCCCTGGAAACAGTGACATGAACTATAAACCCTGCGTAGATATTACCTTCGCATCGGCATCTAAAGCCTATGGGGGAGACATTTTAGCCGTAGTATTAACAGGCATGGGCGCAGATGGACGTGAAGGGGCTAGAATGCTGAAAGCTGCTGGTGCCAATATTTGGGCGCAAGATGAAGCAAGTTGTGTTGTATATGGTATGCCACAAGCTGTTGCCTCAGCAGGCATTGCTAGTCACTCTATTAGCTTGGACAACATGGCTGAGTCAATTTTAAAAGAGACTTCCCGTGGCTAGTCAAGGTTTTAAATATTACCGTGGCAGCGTCGGTATCAATTTAATGCTTTTTTTATTAATGTTAGCGGTAATCGCGCTATCGAGTTTATATTTTGACGCCCTTAAAAAAAATGATCTTTTAAAGGCAGATGTAGAACGGTTGGCAGCTTCACAAGTGTTACTGATGGTACCTGATGAGCAAGCTGCTGATATTGCAAATTGGTTAGCGCAACATCCAGATCAAACTGAAACAATTATTGAGTTTGCAGGTCGTGATAAGAGCAGCACTTATGGGAATGTCGGTGAAAACTTACCCCAGCAAAGTGTGTTATTAGGGCCACAAATAGCAACAGAGTTCTCTAAAACTGAGCCTTCAGCTACTCAAATGGTTCACGATAATCTACCGACAGATGTGTTAGTGTCTGAAAATGCTGATGGTGTAAAAGTTATTCGCTTACCTCATGGTGGTATAAGAGTAACTACACGTGAATTACCTAAAGAAACTGAATCAAAACGCTAGCATGATAGAATCTCACTCATAATAACAGGCCGAGGAATGAATACTTGAAAGTCTGGACCGTAGCAAATCAAAAGGGTGGGGTAGGTAAAACCACAACTGTGGCAAGTTTGGCTGGCGCTATAGTTAAGCGTGGGCAGCGTGTTTTAATGATAGATACAGATCCTCATGCTTCACTAGGTTATTACTTAGGCATTGATTCTGAAGAGGTTCCAGGCTCGCTTTATGATGTATTTGTAAATCATAAGTCGCTTACCGCAGAATTTATCCAACAATATATTATGCCAACTCAACTTGAGGGGCTTGATTTACTGCCAGCAACAATGGCATTAGCAACATTAGACCGAGCATTAGGGCATCAAGAAGGTATGGGCCTGGTGTTACGTAATCTACTCGTGTTACTAGAAGATAAATATGATATTGCCATTATTGATTGTCCACCCGTTTTAGGTGTATTGATGGTTAATGCATTAGCGGCGAGCCAACATATTGTTATTCCTGTTCAAACTGAATTTTTGGCGATTAAAGGTTTAGACAGAATGATTAAAACGATGGAGCTAATGGGGCGTTCTAAAAAGACTCGGTATAGCTATACTGTCGTGCCGACAATGTATGACAAACGCACAAAAGCTTCTCCGATAGCATTGTCGTACATGCAAGAGAAATATAATAAAAACCTATGGCCAGATAATGTGATCCCCGTAGATACTAAGTTTAGGGATGCCAGTTTAGCGCACTTACCTGCATCGCATTATTCTCCATCTAGCCGTGGAGTAAAAGCCTACAATTTTCTGTTAAATTACCTTGATTCGCGGGAGTTAGCACATGTCAAAATCGGTTGATGAAACTGTTTTTGATTATTTTACAATGCTCCTCACTGAGCCGACTTCGGACACTACTGAGGATACACAAACTGCGCAATCGAATGATGCAAAGCAGGGATTTGTTGCATCTGAGAATTCTGACTCTACAGGGCTGATATCAAAAGGTAAAATAAGTCGAACAAGTTCTGACAAGTTAGTTTCAAATTTAATCACTAAAAAGTCCACAGCAGAGATAAAAACCTTACCAGACTCTCATTTTGCAAAAGGCCTTTCTGAACCAGAAAAACTATCTGAGACGAGGTTTATTTCAAAAAGAGTGGATACGGCGGATGCGATAGGTGTTGATCAAATCGATGATAAATACTCTAAAACTTCCTTTGAGGCGTTAAATAAACCAAATGCTGCAGTTAAATATCAGCAGCCATTAAATTCGATTCTAGAAAGAAGTTTTGCAGAACCAAGTGAGAATATTAATAAGCAAGCACTTGAAAAGTTATTGTCGGCAGTCTCAAAGCCTGAAGTAAAACCTGACGTCAAAACTGAAGCTATGCCAGATTCTTCTAAAATGACAATAACAGCTCAGGAAATTAAGGCCAGTGCAGATAAGGTAAGACAAAATTTAGGACTGCCAATAGAGGAATCGATTAAAAAAACTGCAGTTGATCCACTTTCATTACAAAAAACACTAAATGCCAATAAAGAAATCAAGCCTTTAGTCGATATAAATTTAACAGAAACAACTCCAAGTTCTGTAAATGAAGCTATTATAAATAGTGAAGAGAAACTTGATGTAGTACCTGAGACACAATTAGGTGCAATACCACCGAGTATCACTCACGATTTACAGCAAGTGCTTGATGATGAGTTTCAAGTACTGTTTTTTAATGTTGCTGGCTTAACATTAGCAGTACCCCTAGTTAATTTAGGTGGTATTGTAAAAGTGGAACGAATAAACCATTTAATAGGCCGTCCTAAATGGTTTTTAGGGGTTCAGCCCTATCGAGAACAAAAAATTAATGTGGTGGATACTTGTGCCTGGGTGATGCCAGAGAAATATTCTCCTGAAATGGCTGAGTCGATAGATTATCAGTATCTGGTGATGCTGGACGATAGTCGATGGGGACTGGCTTGTGAATCGCTAGTCAATGCCGTCAAGATTAATAAATCACACGTCAATTGGCGTGAGAAACCGGGTAAGCGTCCGTGGCTTGCCGGAGTTGTAAAACAACAAATGTGTGGCATATTGCATGTACAAGCTTTGATTGACATGCTTGATGCAGGTTTAGGTTGTCAGGATTCGATTGACCGAGGTTAACTATGAGTGATTCTAGAAGTGTAGCAGCTGTAGCTGCAGGTTCAGACGATGCAGTATTACAGTGGGTTACATTTAAATTAGATAATGAAACCTATGGCATTAATGTAATGCAAGTTCAGGAAGTATTACGATACACTGAAATTGCTCCAGTACCAGGTGCACCGCATTACGTATTGGGAATTATTAACCTGCGAGGCAATGTAGTGACGGTTATTGATACCCGTTCACGTTTTGGTTTGCAGCCTGCTGATGTAGATGATTCTACACGCATTGTTATTATCGAAGCGGAAAAACAAGTTATTGGTATTTTAGTCGACAGTGTTGCTGAGGTTGTTTATCTACGCCGCTCTGAGATCGATAATGCACCTAACGTGGGCACCGAAGAAAGTGCTAAGTTTATCCAGG
Source organism: Shewanella sp. HL-SH8 (assembly GCF_051165765.1). NCBI lineage: Bacteria > Pseudomonadati > Pseudomonadota > Gammaproteobacteria > Alteromonadales > Shewanellaceae > Shewanella > Shewanella sp. HL-SH8. The sequence goes on from NZ_CP195039.1 coordinate 1,810,161, forward strand.
GTGTGAGTAATCGCGACAATGAACTATTGATTTTAGTAGACCTCGATAAATTGTTATCTGACGAAGAGTGGGAAGAGTTAACAGATATTTAAATAAACTTTTCAGTGACAAAGGGCCAGCTCATTCAGTATGCTGGCTTTTTGTTTTAAGCGTTTTTTGAGAGTAAAACATGGGTGATGAATTTTTAATCGCAGCCTTGGTCTATGTCATTGCCTGTTTAGGTGTAGTGCTTTATTTGCAACAACAATCAAGTAAGTTAAAAAGCAAAGTGGAAGCATTAACTTTATTAGTAAAAGAAAGCGATCGTCAAAGAGAAGCTGTCAAGCGTGAACTCAATGAGCTTCGCAGTGGTACGATAGGCATGGGGCGTAAAGTGGCTGAAATTGAGAAGAAATTGACTAAACAGTCAGATCTTATTGATGAAGCAAGCCAACAAGATCCGCAGGCTAAACTTTACTCGCGCGCAGTGAAGATGATTGCACTTGGCGCTGGGATAGAAGAGCTTATGCAGGAATGTGAATTGCCTAAAGCTGAGGTTGAATTACTGCTGCGGTTGCATAAAAAATAGTTTTTTTAATAAAAAACACCATTACAACTGTAATGGTGTTTTCGTTTTAATAGCAAGAACGACTATTTTATTCGACGCATTTTTGCGACAAACATACCATCACTATCGGCCTGTTGTGGCCAAACCGTTATCATATTACTTTGTGTGCCATCAAAAGGATGAGTCAATATTACCAGTTCAAAGTTAACATTATTTTGTAAGAATGCTTTCACCACCTGTTGATTTTCTGCCTGTGCAAGCGAGCAGGTTGCGTAGACTAATTCCCCGCCTACTTTTACAGCATCAGCACTGCGCTTAAGAATATCAAATTGCAGCTGAGGCTTCATTTCTATACTACTAACATCATCTATCCAGCGCATGTCTGGGTTTCTACGCCAAGTCCCTGTACAGCTGCAAGGTGCATCGACTAACACACCATCAAAAAAGTCTGACTTAACCGGCAGCTGCTCGGTTTTCCATGGGGAAATACTTATTTGCTTAAAGTTGGCTCTTTTAGCACGTTTTAGTAGCTCATTAAGCGGATTTAATCTGATGTCAGAAGCTGTTACATGCCCCTCAATACCAGCCTGTTGCATTAATGATAATAATTGAAGGCTCTTGCCGCCAGCACCGGAGCAAGCGTCCCACCATTGACTGTCCGGCTTAGGATCGCAAGTTTGACCAATCACCTGTGAAGCAATGTCTTGGATCTCAAGCAAGCCTTCGGTGTATGCGGCTACTTGATTTAAATTAACGCTGTTATGGCCTAAATTGATTGTGTCACTAAAATACTCAGAACCTACAGCTTGAATATTGTCCAGGGACAACCGGTTTAATACATTTTGAGTCGAAGCCTGTTGTGCTCTTGCCCAGATAGGCGGGCGTGAACTCATGGCTTGGATTAAAGCCTGCTTTTCTATCTCAGAGTTTATAATACAGTGCTGCCAAAACCAAGCGGGTAAAAGCTGTTCAAGTGTACAGTCATTTAGTTGGGAGAATTGCTTAAATAGGCTAAGTTTATCGATAACATTATCTGATGCTGATGATGGTAGTGGGTAGGCTAAATGACTATGCTTGCCAAATGTTAACCAAGCGTCACGAATATCAATCCATGAGTGGTTTTCTAATTGTGCCGCACTCGCTAACATGCTAAAAAAAGTTTCTTGTTGTTGGTATTCGCCAAGTTGTTGGATCCAGCCCCACCAACGAAATAAACTAAACAAACTCTCTCTGATCACACGCCGATCTTTTGAACCATGCTTTTTATGTTCTCTAAAATAGTTGGCTATGATGCGATCTGCTGGTTGCTTAATTGTCAGTACAGAGTCAAATAAATTGAAAATAGTACTGGCATAACTTATAGCGCGTTTTTCAGCACTAGAAGTGGCCACTTTGCTGATAGTAAATGGAGAGTCAGTCATGAGTTTTTGTGTCAATTGCTGGAATAGGGAATGAATATAAAGTTTACCACGTCACTTAGCTATTTGACCATGCGAACAAAGTTTCAAAATCCCTGCTCTCTGTGCCTGGCAGTCATTAAACTTCAGTAAGGATACGCTGATGCAAATTATTCCATTGCTCTGGGAATTTCCCCTCTAACATATAGACAAAGGCAATAAGCTCTGCAATTAAAAGATAAAGCTCTTTAGGAACCTCTTCACCTATTTCAAGTAGTTGTAGAAACTCGCTTAAATGAGGGTCTTGATGAATATGAACACCTGCTTCTTTCGCCAGTGAGATAATTTCCTCAGCAACTAAATCTTTCCCTGACGCAGTTATTTTAGGAGCATTTTTACCATCAAAACTTAAGGCCACAGCATGCTTTACTTTGTTTTTATGATCATTTTCTTGCATGTTTTATCTCCAAACTCCAAACTCCAATCGATTAAGCGCGTGTTTTTACCAAAAAATGATCACCCGGTAACAGGGTTGCTGGAATATTGGCTATTTGAGTTGAAAACTCGCCGAGTGTAAATCCAATTTGACACATCTTTTGTGATAATGCGCTATCAAAATTGGAGATTTTATCTAATAGCTGTTGGTTATTACCCTTAAATTGTAAATTGAGAACATCAGCTTTTTTGTGCGCGATAATTAAAATAGCACCTTGAGATAAATTAAATTTTAACTGTAAACGCCAACCCGCCTTATCTTCAGTGTCTTTATCAGGTTCCTTTTGAAAGTGCCCTTCAAATTGTTCGTTTCGTTGATTGAGGGAATAGGGTAAAGCAAAATACCAATTTATGGTTTGATCACTGCTGCTGGCTTGCTGATAAAGTTGAAAACTATTGGCTAGCTGACTCATGCTATCTAAGGTTCCTGCTTTTTCAAGTAAGCCCAATAACCCACTACTTGCTGAAGATTTTCCTGAGGTTAAACGTTGTAGTAACTGCAAGTGGTTTTGTAGCTTTTCGCTGATTTGCTTGCCACTATTTTGGGCTTTAACGCCCAGCAATAACTGAAATAATGTTGACACAGCACCACCTGAAAAAAGTTGAGACTGTGAAGAAGGAGGTGCTGTTTGCGCTAAATTTAATCCGGTTATACTGTGTAATTCACCCAGTAATTGATTTGGTTCTGTCAATGTTGTCATAGGTTGAGGCGCTAATTGTGGCAGTAACTTTAGTAACTCTAATGCTAAATTTTGAGGTGATTGGTTGGCGGTTTTAGTCATTACTGGCATGGCACCTGCTTTAGACAGTGCTTTTTGCAACACTTCAATGGGACCTAAAGTCGGTTTTTCTGTATTTGAAGAAGCTGGATTATTTATCTCTAATGGTGATTGAGTTTTAGTTGAACCTGAGTTTAAAGTGTTCTGGTTTAAAGCGTTTTGACTGAAAGCTCCAGCAATGTCTTTAGCCATTTTTTGCGCAGATAATATGTCTATTTTTGAACTAGGAATAGTCTCTGTAACAGCCGCTGATTTGCTCTGTATACTTAAACTATCGGGCGATAGAGCTTGTTTAATGGCCGTTTCAGATGGAGATGCTTGTCCGTTAGTTGGCTGATTATTTCTGAGTGTCGTTTCTGTTAACAATGAGGTTTCGAGCTTTTTAAATAGTAGATTGAGCAGCTGTGAAGGTTCGGGTTTACTTAACACAATAGAGTCTTGCTTGGTTGTTATTGTGCTATCTTGCGTTTGAGTTATTGGCGTTAAACTCACCTTTACTTCGGCTTGCACAGGGGTAAGAGCCAGCACCAATCGCTGATTAACGTTCATAATATTGACTAGGTATTGCCCCTTTGCCAAATGAGCATGATCTAATTTTATTGTTGGCCCATCAACAAAGCTGAGTTGTTGTTGATTAATTATCGCATTGGGTAATGGATAACCTTGGGGCCGAGATGCTAATTGTGACAGTTGTTCAGTTGATACGCCATTTTTAACCGCCAGTGCAATCAGAGTTGTCGGTAATTTTATTTGAATGGCTTGTGCTAATAATATCAACTGAGTTTGAACTTGGTGATTTGGTCCAAGCATAGATGTAGATGAAGATGCCAACTTAGGTGCACCATCTAGCGAGGCTGTTTGCATTAATGTATTAATGACCGCTACTCGTTGCTGGTTGACCTCTTTAGCCGCATCAGCAGTAATAACAATTTGAGCACTGTTTTGAAATATTTTTTGCAGTTCTGCGGTCAAGTTAAATTGATACTGCTGATTTGCAATGGTGATGTTTATATTTTGAGATGGCGTACTATTATTTTGTGTTGTTGATATCACCACCGGTTGGATATTATTGGTCGAGATAAATGATTTGTCTGCACTGACAAGTATAGGGCTGTTGGTTCCGCTTGAACTCGTCTGTTGAGTGCTTACACCTTGTGTCGAAGCCGATTGAGTTGGCACTGTATTGGTCGTTGCTGAGGCTGATGTAGTTGCAACAACATATGCAGAGTTATTGACACTTGCACGTAAGGGGACATCTAACAAAGATTGAGACTTATTTACAGGCGCCTGTGCATGCTGATTAGCAGAGCCAGTGACTTTATTTATTTGCTCAGTTTTACCATCAGAGCTAGAACTTACTGCTGGCTGTAATCTTGTGTGTGGCGCCTTCATGTTATGGCCTTAGGTGTTTCTGTTATAAAACTAAAGATGCAATTTTCATTTATTTTTACAATTTTGAGTTTGCGATTAATGTCTGCTGAAGTATCCTTAGCGGCCTAATGGCTTTTTAGAGTACATAGTCAATTTTTAATGACTCGTTAGCCTGTGTAGTTCGCTGGGATTGACTATCTCAGCATTTATCGACTTGAACAATCATTGCTTTAATAAAAACGACAAAATAGCAGTTTGTTTATAGCTTTATCCGCTGTGTTTTTAAGAGAGTATTATGAATAAGTCTAAGGGAATATTACTTCCTTTCCTGTTATTGAATGTCAGTAATGCTGCCGCTAGTGAGCCTGATACCGATTTAATGCAAGTCGGCGACAATGTATCTTCAGTTACCGTAATCCATAATGATCCCCGAGATCCATTTGAAGGATTTAACCGCGTGATGTGGGATTTAAATTACTTATACTTCGATAAGTATTTATTTCGCCCAGTAGCACATGGTTACAATGATTATGTTCCTCACCCGGTAAAGTCAGGTTTAGATAATTTTGTTCGTAATTTTGAAGAGCCTAGCTCAATGGTCAACAACGCCTTGCAAGGTAAATGGGGTTGGTCAGCCAATGCTGGTGGGCGATTCACTATTAATAGCACCTTAGGACTTTTGGGCATTGTTGATGTTGCAGAAATGATGGGCATGGCGCGTAAAGATGATGACTTCAATGAAGTGCTCGGATATTACGGTGTACCCAATGGTCCGTATTTTATGGCGCCCTTTTTAGGCCCTTATGTGACACGTGAACTCGCGACAGACTGGGTTGATGGTCTATACTTCCCTTTATCAGAGTTTACTTTATGGCAATCAGCTTTAAAGTGGGCATTTAAAGGGTTGCACACACGTGCATCCGCTATCGATCAAGAAAGACTGCTAGACAATGCTCTTGACCCTTATACATTTGTAAAAGAAGCATATTTTCAGCACATGGATTATAAAGTTTATGATGGTAATGTGCCTCAAGATCAACAGGATGATGAACTGTTAGATGAATATATGGATGAGTTAGAGTAAGTAGCCAGAGAGATAACGACTCTGGCAGGTTTTCATCTGTGGAGTTGTAGCATGGCACTGACAGATATATCGGTTTTAATTGTTGAAGATGATCCTATTTTTAGTCAGTTAATGACAGACTTTTTGCAAAGCAAAGGGGCTGTTGTTAAATATGCTGCTAATGGGCATCAAGGTTTAGTGCTGTTCAGTGAGTTAACATTTGATATTGTCATCGCTGATTTAAATATGCCTAAGTTGGGTGGTTTACCCATGATAAGGCAGATGATGGTGATTAATCCAAATGTGCCTGTAATTGTGATTTCTGGTAACGATGAAATGCCAGATGTTGTCGAAGCATTACGGATAGGGGCGTGCGATTATCTTGTTAAACCCTTGGCGGATTTATTTATTATTGAAGCGGCTATCCAACAGGCATTAAACCACTCCGTTAATCAAACCGCAAAGAATACATATGATCCCACAGATGTATTTGAGCATCAATTAGCTGAGCTATCGTATCTTGAATTAAATGAAAATTTATTGTTACTTGAGCAAAGCTCACATGCCGCTAAAAATGTGCAGCAACAACTTTTCCCCGCTTCTCATATTCAATATCCACAAGCTGCGATAGATTACAGTTTATTTAAAAACAGCGATGTCAGTGCTTATTTCATTGATTCGACTATGGTGGGTGATGATCACCTTGTGATGTATATGGCTCATTTTCAACCTGAAGATAACAGTGCTGCATTTGGATGTGTATTATTGCGTAGTTTTATTAATCAAAAACTGAAAAGCTTTAGAACTGGAACAAGTAACGAGCTACTTAACCCCGTTGAGATGCTTAATTACCTCAACACACGGATAATGAGTTCCGGGCTACATATTTTTACTAATATGGTTTATATCAGTATCGACTTGAAGCGTTATGATGCTGTTATTGCGCGAGCAGGAGCAGGATTAAGATGTTATTTGCGAAATAGCACCGGTTTATTGCCTTTAGCATTGCCAGATTGTCAGCCAATAGGCTCTGTTTTATGGGATAACCCCAGCGTGCAACACCGTCACCTTTCGACTGGTGAGTATTTGTGTATTAGTACGCATTTTCAAGAACATCAGCAAGCGTTGCTTAATAATCATTTTAAAGGCTTAACCTTTGATAAAAGCACTCATGCAGGCGGCTTTATGCAGCTAAACTGCGGATAGTTATTACCTAAATTTATTGTGGTTTTGAAGTAATAAAAAAGGTTTAGTAGTGATACTAAACCTTTATTGTTGACTGTATTGTGGGCTGTTATTTGACTAGCTTATTTTTTCACAGCGTTGCATATAGTCATTAATCAGATGAGTCATAATGTCGTTTACCGAAGCATCTTGGCAACAATTATCTAAATAAACTTTAAAGGTTACCAAACCGTGACCATCATTTTTTAAGCGACTACTTTGCATCGCAAAGTAAGCTTCTTCCTTATCAGCTTTACGAATAGTAATGCCGTCTATTTCAAATAATTTACTGCCAGCATTGTTATGCCATTTAGTGATTCTGTCTAAGGCTATTTCGCAAGAATGGTTAACTTCGATATGATTCTGCCAAGAGGCTTGCTTGTCATTTTGTTGGTAGTGAGGGCAACGAACGGTGTAATTGTGGACATGAGTTATCGCTGTCATTTTAGGTGCACCTTTTCTTTATAAGATAATTTATCATAGACCGTAAATTCTATGGTGGTCAATCGTTATTATCAGAACTGAGATCTAGGTTCGCTTTTACTAATGTACTGACTAACCATCTGTTGATAAACAAAATTTTTCTAATAAAAAGCTCGCAAAATATGCGAGCTTTTTATTTATTGAAATGATATTTTTGGAAAACGGTACTAATCGTTTTACCGGTTAACTTTTACAACGCAGCTTGATAAATTTGACATATTTCTTCAAAGCTTGCCTGTTGTGGGTTAGTAAAACCACAGGCATCTTTTAATGCATTTTCTGCTAGTGTTGGAATATCTTCAGCTTTTACGCCAAGCTCGCTAAGTGTCGCTGGAATGTTGACAGCTTCAGATAAGCGCTTAATTGCACTAATGGCTAGCATGGCGGCTGCTTCAGCTGATAAACCACTGATCTCTTCTCCCATCGCTTTGGCCACGCCGGCTAAGCGTTGCGGTACCACTTTGGCGTTATAAATTTGCACATAGGGTAATAAAATGGCATTACAAACTCCGTGAGGTAAGTCATAGAACCCCCCTAATTGGTGCGCCATAGCATGTACATACCCTAAGCTTGCATTGTTGAATGCCATACCGGCTAAAAACTGGGCGTAAGCCATTTGCTCACGGGCATCAATATTGTGACCCTCTTTTACTGCATTAATTAAATTTGCTCGAATTAATTCGATTGCTTTAATTGCACACGCATCAGTAATCGGATTAGCGGCAATAGAGACATAGGCTTCAATAGCATGTGTTAATGCATCCATACCTGTTGCTGCGGTTAATGCCGCAGGTTTTTCGAGCATTAATTCGGGGTCATTTACCGATAAAATAGGAGTGGTATTTTTGTCAACAATAGCCATTTTGATATGACGTGCTTCATCGGTGATAATACAAAAACGTGTCATTTCACTTGCTGTGCCTGCTGTAGTGTTAATAGCGACTAAAGGAAATTGAGGCTTAGATGACATATCAACGCCTTCATAATCTTTAATGCTGCCGCCATTGGTGGCAACTAATGCTATTCCCTTGGCGCAATCATGTGGTGAACCACCACCAAGCGAGATAATAAAGTCACATTGGTTTTTAGTTAACAAAGCCAATCCAGCTTCTACGTTGCCTGTAGTGGGGTTAGGCTGAACGCCATCAAAAACTGACACTTGAATCTTTTCGGTTTGCAATTTATCGGCTACCTTGGCGACTAAACCAATAGCTACCAATGGTTTATCTGTAACGATAAGTGCGTGTTTAAAGCCGAAACTTTTAATGTCTTTTACTGCTTCTTCAACGCCGTTTTTACCTAGGATATTGACACTAGGAATAAAGAATTTTGTCGCCATGGTGTTACCTCTACGGATTATTTTATCTGTAGTTAACATACCAACCTCAGTGGATAATATTTGTGAGAGATATCAAATATTTCACGGAATCATACTTAAAAAGGAGTAGTTTTGTTACTAGGACGAAAGTATTGAATAAAATGTGATATGACTTCTATCATGAAATGCTAAAAAAGGTGCGCTTACACCTTTTTTAGTGTTCTTGGCTGTTATTTACATTCGTTATTTTATTAACCGTGTTTACTGATTAAAAGGCAAAATATATCGCTATTCATTGAAGTTTGAATAGCGATATTACCAAGGGGAGAGGCTACTTTTACGATTAACCGAAAGTAAGTAAGTAGCCAGGTGAATTGAGTATTACCCTGGACAGTTTGTTTCACTGATTGAATTAACGATAATTTCCTCTACAGGGACATTGGTAAAGGTGACACCATCTTTTTGTACTGATTGAGTATTAACCGCATTCATAATATCAACCACTTCCATGCCAGCAACTACCATACCAAATACCGCATAACCGCCCTGGCTAGGGTAGTTTAAGTTATCGTTATCATGAATGTTAATAAAGAACTGACTGGTAGCTGAATCTAATACTTGGGTGCGTGCCATCGCTATAGTGCCGCGATCATTTTTAAGGCCAACACTTGATTCATTTTTTATTGGGTCATAAGTCGACTTTACATTCATGCCGGGGGTAAAACCACCACCTTGGTTTACAAAGTTATTGGCAATACGATGAAATAGAGTGCCATCATAAAATTTTTCGTCAACATAACGACTAAAGTTAGCAGCAGTAATAGGCATGTTAGTGTTATCAATTCCTAAGGTGAATTCGCCCATGGTGGTATCTACCAAATAACACACATTAATCGCTAACTCAGGCGAAGGAGCTGGCGTCGGAGTGGGTGGGGGCGTTGGCGTTTGTGGTGATGAGTCTGAACCACCACAGGCAGTTAAACTGATTAAAGCTGCTGCTAATAAATAAGCTTTCATATATTCCTTTATAAAGTTGTTATAAGTTTTGCGACATAGTTGCTGTTTTAGGCCATTGATTCAACCAAAAATTGTCTGGTTGATACAAAATGTTACTCGGTGTGTTTGAATTATGATCGGCAAACCTTAGTGCTATTGCCGTTTTTTTATAAGTTTTCGGATCAATCCAGTATATAATGCGCGATTGCTAATTCTTTTACTCTATAGAGCCTGTTATGTCATTTTTATCGCTAGGATTAAAGCCTGAAATTCAACGAGCACTGACCGCTATTGGTTATGTGACCCCAACGCCAATTCAACTGGCGGTGATCCCCAAAATCCAGGCAGGTAAAGATATTCTGGCGAATGCTGAAACAGGTACAGGTAAGACAGCGGCATTTGCATTACCGTTAATTGAAATGATCACCTCAGCAGATGATAGCTTTGACAATGAAGATGGCTTAGATGCTAATCCGCTTACGGTATTAATCATGACGCCAACGCGTGAACTCGCGATTCAAATTGAACAGAATATTGTACAATTTAGTCAGTTTTTGCCAATTAAAAGTGTCGCTGTTTATGGTGGTGCCAGTATTCGCCCGCAGCTCACAGCAATAAGCCAAGGGGTAAATATTTTAGTGGCTACCCCAGGCCGTCTTTTTGATATTGTCGGTCAGCATGACTTATCGCTTGCATCGGTAAAATATTTAGTCATTGATGAAGCTGACCGTATGCTTGACTTAGGTTTTGTTAAAGACATTGAAAAAGTGAAGCGGCTTATTAATCGCGATCACCAGACGATGATGTTTTCAGCGACTTTTTCTGATGAAATTAAATTGTTAGCCGATGATATGCTTATTTCACCTGAGCATATTAATGTGGCAACCACAACTACTGCAGCCACAGTCACTCAGCTGGCCTATCAAGTCGATCAACGCCGAAAGGCTGAATTATTATCGGAACTTATCGGCAAGCATAATTGGCAGCAAGTGATGGTGTTTACCAGCCGTAAAGAAACCGCTGATCATCTTCAAAAAGAATTGTCATTAGACGGCATTAAAAGTGCTGTGTTTCATGGTGACAAATCCCAAGGCGCACGTAATAAAGCCCTTGAAGAGTTTAAGTCTGGCAAGTTACGTGTATTAGTGGCAACCGATTTAGCCGCCCGAGGGTTAGACATACAAGCCTTACCGCGGGTGATTAACTTTGAACTACCTGAAGAGCCTGAAGATTATGTTCACCGAATAGGCCGTACTGGTCGTGCCGGTTTAGCTGGCGAGGCCATTTCGCTAGTGAGCCCGCAAGAGCAGGAATGCCTTGAGGCTATTGAGGCGGTTATTCAACAACCTTTACTATTAACAAGCATTGCTGGCTACGAGCAAGGTGCGCCGCTTCCTGCTCGGTATCGTGAATTAGCGTCAGATCCGACCAAAACAAAGCAAGTTAAAAAGCATGCTCGTCCAAATCGTAATAACCGTTCAGGCCAATTTGATAAAGACTCAGCTAAGCCACAACGCTATGGAAAATACAGTAAGAAGAAATAACTGAGTTAATAAAAACAACTGAAGTATAAGCAAAATATGATCATAAAACCCGTCAATACCAATGTGATTACCGGCTTTCTAGGCGTAGGTAAAACCAGCCTAATTAAACAGTTACTTAAGCATAAACCAGCTAATGAGGTTTGGGCTGTACTGGTCAATGAGTTCGGTGAAATTGGTATTGATGCGGGGTTAATTAATCGCTCGCCAACAGATGGTGTGGTGATTAAAGAGGTTGCTGGTGGCTGTTTATGTTGCGCCGCTGGCATACCAATACAAGTGGCAATAAATCAAATTATTCAGCGGGCAAAACCCGATAGGTTGCTAATTGAACCTACCGGCATTGGTCACCCGCAGCAAATTATTAACACTTTGAGTGAGCCACATTACCAACAAGTTATTCATCTGCAGGCTTGTTTATGTTTGGTTGACGCTCGCAAAATTGTCGATAACCGTTATCGTCAGCATGAAATATATATTCAGCAATTGTTAATAGCAGATGTCATCGTTGCCAGTAAAAGTGAACTGTACCAATCATCTGATATTAAAGCGTTAACAGCCTATTTTGACGAGCTGAAAATTAATCCTAATGTTGTTACCGCAGCCGATCATTTTAGCTCACCTCAACTTATTGACACTTTGCTAAAAAGTTTGCATAAGCCCCATAAAAAAACCATTAAGCCGATTAAACAGATTAAGCCACAACATGCTTTGTTAAACAGTGGCTTATCTGCAAAATCAACTTTATGGTTTAATCAAGTTGAAGAGACTGCTTTACCTGCTTTAAATGAGGGTGAAGTGGTGTGTAAAATCAACCAAGGTGAAGGGTGCTTCAGTGTGGGTTGGTTAATTAGCCCAAGCGTAATATTTGATTTTGATTTATTAATGGCCTGGATTGACACATTTAAACGACCTGAAATACTTCGCCTTAAAGCGGTAATGATTACCGAAGAAGGTATTCTTGGGGTCAATATGGTCGATGCGCAGTTGAATTTATCTGAACTGGATGATGCGAACGATTCACGATTAGAGATTATTGCCACAACTTCATTAGATGCCCAAGCATTAGAGCTAGGTTTATTAGCCTGTTGCGGTTAACGATTTTGAGTCGCTTTATTTATTTTTTACGGCGCGCAGAATTATTTAACGTACCTATTTCATTATTCGACTTTACAATCATATTACTAAAAATAGGCCTGTCACCAGACAGGCCTATTTTATATGAATGTACAAAGTTTATTGCAACTGTTAAAGAAACTAACGGCTACACTCTTCCAGTAAATACGCTAGATGACGATACGAAATACCGCTGTGTTGAGTTAACCCCACTTCACACATTCTGTTGGCGTAGTAACCTTGTTTAACTTCAGTAGGAATAAGATTTTTGATATTACGTAATGCACTGGCGTTAATTTCAGGCTTATATAACCCTTTTTCACCCGCATAGCCACAACAGGCAATGCCAGCCGGTAATATCACATCCTGAGCACAGGCATCAGCAATTGCCTGAAGGGCAGGTTCAAGTTTCATTTTACGCGCACTACAGCCCTGGTGTAGCGTAATACTGGCTTTTTTAGTGATAGTCACTTTAGGTAAAATATTGTCATGCATAAACTGCACAAGATCTAAAATATCGACTTTGGGGTTACCCGTGAGCGTGCGATATGTACAAGATAATGCATCAACCACTACAGGAACTTTACCGTTATCACTAAGCTTGCTGAGGGAGTCAATTAACTCATCTCGTTTAGTGTCAGCATTTTTGAAATCACCCTTTGATTCCCACATTTGGCCGCAACACAATTCACGCGTGTTATTTGGCGTAACAACGTTATAGCCTGCTCGTTCAAGTAAAGTCATAACCACTTCCGATAAGGTGCGGCTGTCAGGATCTTTTGGCGTAGGGCCAAATGTACGCCCACCACAAGCTGGGAAGTAAACCACAGTTGGCTGACCAATTATGTGGGCTGACGGTTTAGCAACATTGCCGCCTTTAGGGAAGTCAGGATTCCAGTAGGGCACTTCTTTGCTGATCATGCGGCCGACATTCATCAATGAGTTGGTAACACTATCACCCGTCAGTTTATGAATAGTGCCTAATAGATTAAAGCCTGTGCTGATAACGGTATTCACAGCGCCATAGTGTTTGGCTTGAAAATCTAATACTTTTTGTTCAGTGGTACTGATATAAGGAGTACGCAGTTTACGCACCAGTTGCCCCATACTGCTGTCAACAGGGCAGGCAATAGTACATAACTGACAAGCAGCACAGGTATCAATTACATCGTACTTAGCGCTAGCGCGCATTTTATCAGCCGCTTGTTTGTCACCGGATTCGGTTAATCTTTCTATTTCACGCAGTACGGCGATACGTTGGCGGGGTGAAAAATTAAGCGCTGATGTTGGGCAGGTTTTTTCACAAAATCCACATTCAATACATTTATCAATAAAATCATCAACCACAGGGCAAGGTTTGATATTTTTGACATGGATTTCAGCGTCATCATTTAAAATCACCCCAGGATTGAGTAATCCTTGAGGATCAAAAATGTGTTTAATCTGCTTCATTATGGTGTAAGCATCAGCGCCCCATTCCATTTCAACAAAAGGGGCGACGGCACGGCCAGTACCATGTTCCGCCTTCATTGAACCATCATACTTATTGATCACCATATCCGCGACATCCTGCATAAATGCATGGAAGTTGCGCGTGTCGGTTTCAGATGAAAAGGTGGGGGTGATAATAAAATGGAAGTTGCCCGCTAATGCATGGCCATAAATAACGCCTTCAGGGTAACCGTGTTTATGAAATAAAGCGGTTAGATCGGCCGCGGCGGCAGCAAGATGCTCAAGTTCAAAGGCTACATCTTCAATAATAACTGAGGTTCCTTTAGGGCGTGCGCCACCAATAATAGGGAACAAACCTGAACGCATAGCCCAGTATTGAGCAAATACAGCAGGATCGTTGCTGAATTCAATTGGGCGTTCTGTTTCAATATGGGCAATTTTGTTAATCACATCTTGGGTATATTGGGCTAATGTTGTTTTATTGTTTGCTCGGCACTCAATTAATAATATCGCCGCGCCTTGAGGTAATTGATTTAACCAGGTAGGCATACCAGGCTTGCCCATAACAGATTTAATCGATGCCCAGTCGAGTAATTCAACCGCAGCTACGCTGTCCCCCTTCATCGGTGGAACGGCACTTGCAGCATCTTCCATGCTGAAAAACACGGCCATAGCAGAAGCTTTAAAAAGGGCTTCGTCTACTGTGTGATAAGTCACTTCGTTGACAAAGGCTAATGTTCCTTCTGCACCCACAATGAGGTGGTTGATTAAATCAAAAGGGTCATTAAAGTCGACTAGCGCATTGATGCTGTATCCAGTGGTATTTTTAATCGAGAACTTTTTACGAATTCGCGCAGCCAAAGCCGAATTATTTTGGGTCATTTTAGCTAAAGATGATAAAGCTTCTAATATACCTGGATGACTTAGTGCGAATGCAGATTTAGATTGTTCACAACCCGTGTCTAATTCGGTTCCATCTGCAAACAATAATTTCACTGACGAAATCGTTTGATAACTATTTTGAGCGGTTCCACAACACATCCCAGAAGCGTTATTGGATACAATACCACCAATTTTAGCCGCCGCAAGAGTGGCAGGGTCAGGACCAATTTTTTTGTTAAATGGTTTTAATACCGCATTCGCATCTGCACCTATAACCGCGCAACCTAAGGTTATTTGACTTCTATCTGCACTGATATTAATGGTGCGAAAGCCGTCATGGCCGAGTATTAATAAAATACCTTCACCAATTGCTTGGCCTGATAAGCTGGTGCCTGCTGCCCTGTAGGTAACTGGTGCATTATGTTTGCGTGCAATTTTAAGGGTTATTTTAACTTGCTCAAGTTCATTAGCATGAACAACGATTTCAGGTACGATACGAAAATAACTAGCATCTGTAGACCACGCAAAGCGACGAGTCGGGTCATTGCTGACCGCTTTTTCGCCTAGTTGTAGCGTTAACTCTTGCATGATGGTTTGATAATCAATCGTCATAATATTTCTCTTATTAATTCAGCAGCAAATCACAGTAATAAACCATCAACAGTAAACTTCAGTGACTTGCGACATTGAGAACAGGTCATTAAGCTTAGAAACCACCCCAAATGACAGCAATGGTGCCAGCAACAAGCGCATAACCTAATGCTATAGGCATTGTTTTACGAATAATTTCAGACTCACGTCCTGCCATTCCCACCACGGTTGCCGCTGCAACAACGTTCATCACACACATCATGTTACCAGCATTAGCACCAATGCCTTGCAGTGCTAAGGCCAGCGCATGGCTCATTCCAATATTATCGGCAACAGAGTACTGTAAGCCTGAAAACATCATGTTGGAGAAAGTGGCTGAACCGGAAAGAAATGCACCAAATATACCAACAATGGGCGATACCCAAGCCCAAACTGAGCCCATAGTATTGGCAAGTAAATCTGCTAATGCTACCGGCATAGATTGCAGGCCTGCAGAGTTTGCACCTGAGTTTACGAATATTTTGACCATAGGCACAGATGCGCCGAGTGAGATGATGGTGGGTAACATTGAACCGCAAGATACCGTGATAGATTGTTTAATGGCTTTTGGTTTCATTCTGAATAATATAAAACCTAAAACACACACTAGAATAAAGAAAATCCCCGGCGCATAAAATGTGGCAAAGCTGGCTTTTAGCTCGGTACCTAACAACCCCGTCCAGCTGATATTGAATCCTGTTAACCAAGTTTTAAATGGGGTAACAACTCTGGAAAGCACTAACAATGCGGCCATAATAATATATGGCGACCAGGCTGCAATTTGCGAAAACCTAGTTTCTACAGGCTTATCTTCAGTGGTGATATCCTGTGATAGTTGTTCATTGTCTGCAAAGTCATTCCAGGGCGTTATTGGAAGTAACCAGCCTTTTTGAGCGACCGGAATAACCACTGCCATGCCAATTAACGCACCAATAACCGAGGGGAACTCAGGACCGGCAAGGTAATTAATTAACCATGCCGGAATGGTGAAAGCGAAACCTGCTAGCAGTGCAAATTTCCAGATTTGTAACCCTTCTTTAAATGATTTGTTCTTACCAAAAAAGCCAGTTAACACACAGACAACCACTAAGGGAATTAATGAGCCCGTGATTAAATCAATAGTGATAATGTGCATGGCAATAAACTGAGCATAATTAGCAAAGTTACCGCCATGGGCTGTAATTTGTTCGGTTGCCATGGACACGCCATTTTGTATTAGACCTTGTTCCATACCAAATAATACAGGCAAACCAATTGCGCCAAATGATACCGAGGTCGAGTCGGCAATTAATGCCACTACAGCGGCCGCAATAGGCGGCACACCTAATAAAACTAGTAATGGTGCGCCAATGGCTGCGGGTGTACCAAAACCAGCCGAACCTTCAATGAACGAGCCAAATAGCCAACAGATAATAATAACCTGTACTCGCGCATCTGCACTGATACTGGTAAAGCCGGCTCGAATAGTGTCCATGGCGCCAGAATATTTAAGCGTATTGAGTAAAAACACTGCGCCAAAAATAATGGTGAGAGGAGTGAGGGCTGATAATAATCCTTCTACAATCGAAGCTGCGAGTATTCTAGTGTCCATGTGCCAAATGAAGATAGCCGCTAATCCTGTCGCGACCATTGAAATGGGCATGGCTTTAGACGCAGGGAGCTTAAGTAAAACAAGGAACACCATAACGCTGATAATGGGCGTTAAGCTCGCGATTAGCTGTAACGTAGTCATGCACACCTCTTTATTTGTAAGGTTGTTAGTTTAGGTCTTATTTTTGTTTGTTATATTTCTATTACTTCGATGTAACAAAAGGTAGATGTAATAGACTGTATTTTGTGACTTCAATACTTGATCAAGATCATTTTAAAACTTAACTATTACAAACCATCCAAACATTGGGACATAGATCGATTTCACTCATTTAAGTATGTGATTAATATCACCGTTTAAGTGTTCAGCGAATGAAGGATGATTTTACTTAATATTAGCGATTATGAATGTGAACTCACTCACGAGATGAGCATTCAAGGTGATAAAAAACGCTATATATCACCTTGATAGGAAGTTGAAGAGATCGAGCGTGAGCATTAAGTGATTAAAACAGCTTGCTGCCCCAGCCCAGTTTATTGCGCAATACGTGGAAGTAATTATGGCCTTTAGGATGGATTAGTCTTAATTGTTCACTTGAGCGGCGAATAATAATTTCATCACCAGGCAACACGGCTAAGTGAACGTGGCCGTCACAACTGACTTCAAGATTTTCACCATTCTCAGGTGACACGACTAATTTGATCGTGCTACAAGCATCAACCACAATAGGGCGACAAGAAAGGGTGTGGGGAAACATAGGCACTAGAATGAGTGCTTGTAAATTAGGCGTTAAAATAGCACCGCCTGCTGACAATGAATAAGCAGTAGACCCTGTTGGTGTTGATACAATCATGCCATCCGCGCGTTGGCTGTACATAAACTGCTCGTCTATGTAGACTTCGAATTGGATCATGTGAGCAATTTTACCAGGGTGTAATACCGCTTCATTAACCGCAGTATTACTTGAGGTTATTTTGCCATGGCGATGTACTTCAGCTTCTAATAAAAAGCGGTATTCAGTTTCAAATTCACCATCAAGTACATCAGACAAGGTATCTTCAAAATTATCTGGAGGCAAATCGGTTAAAAACCCTAAATTACCCCGGTTAACGCCAATGACAGCAACATCAAAACGGGCTAACACCCTTGCTGCACCTAGCATATTTCCATCACCACCGACCACAATGGCGAGATCACAATGTGCCCCCATCTCGAGTAAGTCCATGGATGAAATATCATTACCCAGTTCTGCTGAGACACGGGACTCAACAATAACTTGGTAGCCTTGCACTGATAACCAATGATGCAAACGCTTCAAGGTTAAGTTTGTGCCATGATGATGCGGCTTACCGATAAGGCCGATAGTATTAAACTTTTTGCTCATATTGATATTTGTTGGGCTTAAAAGCCTTGAAACGCTGAAATTGATCCCCATAATATACCCAAACTAATTAAAAGTGTCAGAAGCATGATAATTAATCTTCTTCTGACATGTTTCTGTCAGATTTTCGAAAATATCGCATTTTTTAGCTGGAGTGAAAATGAGCAACGAGTCAAACTACGATCCACAAGATATCGATACCCAAGATCAAGTGGAAGAAGGTACCGTCATTGAAGCTGGTGAAGCAAGCTTAATGGATGAGTTAACCCAGGCTAACTTCCGCATTGAAGAATTAGAGCAGCTATTAGCAGAGTCTGAAGCAGCACTCGCTGATCGCAAAGAAGTTGAAGTGCGTGCGGCAGCTGAGATACAAAATATTCGTACACGTACTGCAAAAGATGTAGAACAAGCGCGTAAGTTTGCCTTAGAAAAATTTGCTAATGAGCTTTTACCGGTTATCGACAACATGGATAGAGCGTTACAAGGTACCTCGCCAGCTGATGAGGCCACTAAAGCTATTTATGAAGGTGTTGAATTAACCATGAAAGGTTTCTTAAGTACAGTTGAGAAATTTGGCGTGGTACAGCTTAGCCCATTAGGCGAGACGTTTAATCCTGCACATCACCAAGCTATTGGTATGCAGCCAAGTGCTGAGTATCCAGAGAACACCGTGATGTTAGTGATGCAAAAAGGTTATATTTTAAATGACCGTTTATTACGTCCAGCTATGGTGATGGTATCGCAAGGCGGTCCAGGTGTAGATACTCAAGCATAATCACTTAGAACGGTAGCCTTCTACCTTTCCAAAAGTAATCGATTAAAAAGGGCTGATAATTCAGCCCTTTTTTTATGCGTTTTTTTAGTTGGTTTAGATTAAGAAGTTATTTTAGCTACGTGATATCAACTAAGCTAAATAGTCTCTAATCTGCTGCTCAATACCTTTGGTATCTAATTTCAGTTCACTGATAATTTCATCTGGAGCGCCGTGTTTAATAAACTCATCCGGTAGACCTATTTGAAGCACAGGCATAATGATTTTAAGTTGTTGTAACGCTTCCATCACGCCACTACCTGCGCCGCCCATTATCGCGTTCTCTTCAACTGTGACAATCACATCATGGTTGTTTGCCAGTTCTGTCAGTAGCTCAATATCTAACGGTTTCACAAAGCGCATATCGGCAACTGAAGCATCTAATGCTTCAGCAGCAATTAAGGCGGCTTCTAATGTTGTACCAAAATTAACGATAGCAATTTTTTTGCCGTGGCGCTTCATTACGCCTTTGCCGATAGGCAATTGGGTCATTTCTTCAACTTGTTCAGCACCTGTTGCACAACCTCTTGGGTAACGCACCGCAGTAGGACCGTCCTGATAGCAATAGCCGGTGTACAGCATCTGACGACATTCATTTTCATCAGAAGGGGTCATGATTATCATGTTGGGAATACAACGCATAAAGCTTAAATCAAACGCGCCTTGATGGGTCGGACCATCTGCGCCGACAATACCACCACGGTCAATGGCAAATAACACAGGTAAGCGTTGTAATGCTACATCGTGAATGAGTTGATCATAGCCGCGTTGTAAGAAGGTAGAGTATATGGCTACAACGGGCTTTAAGCCTTGGGTTGCCATACCAGCACTTAAGGTTACTGCGTGCTGCTCAGCAATAGCAGCATCAAAATACTGTTTAGGGAAACGTTGTGAAAACTCAACCATGCCTGAACCTTCACGCATAGCAGGGGTAATTCCCATCACTTTATCGTCAAGCTCAGCAACATCACATAGCCATTTACCAAACACCTGTGAAAATGTCGGCAAACCTGGTTTAGTCGCAGGTTTTTTGAACTGGCTAGGATCAAACTTAGGCACTGCGTGCCAGCCAATAGGATCTTTTTCTGCTGGCTCATATCCACGACCTTTTTTAGTCATGATGTGCAGGATCTGTGGCCCTTTTAGGCTACGCATATTGCGCATGGTTTCAACTAAGGCATCAACATCATGGCCATCAATAGGGCCGATGTAATTAAAGCCTAGTTCTTCAAACAAAGTCCCGGGAACCACCATGCCTTTTAGGTGCTCTTCTGTTCTCTTAGCTATTTCCTTAATAGCAGGCATGCCTTTAAGCACTTTTTTACTGCTTTCACGGATAGTCGTGTAAAAGCGGCCAGACATAAGTTGAGCAAGGTGATTATTAAGTGCGCCAACATTTTCTGAAATCGACATTTCATTATCATTCAGCACGACTAACATATCGTTGCGTAAGTCACCGGCATGATTTAAAGCTTCAAATACCATACCACCTGTCATTGCGCCATCACCAATAACAGCAACAACTTTACGGCCTTTATTTTCTTTTTCGGCGGCAATTGCCATGCCTAAAGCTGCACTGACAGAGGTGCCAGAATGACCGACACTAAAGGTATCGTAATGACTTTCTTCACGCCATGGAAAAGGATGCAAACCGTTTTTTTGGCGAATAGTGTGCATGCGGTTACGGCGGTCAGTTAAAATTTTGTGAGGATAAGCTTGATGGCCAACATCCCAAACCAATTGGTCAAAAGGCGTGTCGTACACATAATGAAGCGCTACGGTTAATTCAACCGTGCCTAAGCCAGAAGCAAAATGACCGCTAGACATGCCTACCGACTGCAACAGAAACTGGCGCAGCTCATCTGATACCTGCGGCAATAAACTCTGAGGTAGCTGTCTAAGTTCTTCTGGGGTGTTAGCTTTTGCTAACACAGGATATTGAGAATTATCGAAACTCATAGTGAGATATCTGTCTTATTATATTCTTCGCACGATAATATACCGGGCAAAGTCTGCAATTAACTGACTATTGTATGGCAATTTAGTCAGTTCTGATAGAGCATCATCAACAAGTTGCTGTGATGTCTGCTTGGCACCTTCTAAACCGAGTAATTTAGGAAAGGTACTTTTATTTGATTGCTCGTCACTGCCTTGTGGTTTACCTAACTCTTCGGTGCTAGCAACGATATCTAATATATCGTCTTGCACTTGAAAGGCTAAACCTATTTTACCAGCGTAAACCATTAAGGCTTGATGTTCATTATCGGTGGCATTGGCTGCAATCAACGCCATTTCTACTGCGCAGCAGATTAATGCACCCGTTTTTTTGTTATGAAGCTCAGTTAATCTCGCCATTTCAATACGCTGATTTGTGGCGCTAAGATCAATTGCCTGACCACCACACATCCCCTGATAACCAGAGGCTTTTGCCAATGATTTAACAATGGCTAGTTGCTGAGCGGGCATTAAACCCTCAATAGGCTCACTGATAATATCAAATGCCAGAGTTTGTAATGCGTCACCTGCTAATATTGCGCTGGCTTCATCAAAAGCAATATGAACAGTAGGTTGGCCACGGCGAAGACTATCATTATCCATTGCTGGTAAGTCATCATGGATAAGCGAATATGCATGAATACATTCAATGGCAGCGGCTAAATTATCTAATACCTTTAGCGGGACATTTAACATTTGTCCTATACTGTAAACCAAAAAAGGTCTGATACGCTTACCACCTAATAACGCACCATGGGTCATGGCCGCTTTTAATTTTGGTGCAGCGTTATCAAGGTCAGTTAATTTTTGGCTTAATACTTGATCAACTCTTTGTTGATAAGTCTTTATTGCATCAGTTAGCACTGTAATACCTCAACATGCTGTCAAAGCTGTTTATTGTTCAATTTCTAATGGGGTTAAGGTGTCTTTGTCATCTAATAAAATGGATACTTTCTGTTGTGCCTGTTCAAGTTTTGCCTGGCTTTGGCGTACGAGGTTGATGCCTCGTTCAAACTGCTTTAATGCATCATCAAGGGAGACTTCACCTTGCTCTAAACTGGCTACAATAGTTTCAAGTTCATTTAAAGATTGCTCAAAACTGAGATTTTCAGGTTTTTTTGCCACGTTGATATTTCCTCTTGTTCAGCGTGTGACAAGGTATATCAGCCGAGCTTTTGGGTCAAATACAGACGCTGGATATTTGCTCAATAGCACGCTTTGTTACTGAAATTTGTTTAGAAAGTTGAAATTCGAGCTAAACTAGAAATGATTTTGACCGATAACATAGTAAGATGATGTTTAAGTTTAACGATTTTAGCATTAGCATGTTCAAGCAGACTTAACTGCATTTGAGGAGATGTTGTGGATTTAGCAACCCTGATAGGAATTATTGGTGCTTTTGCATTTATCATTGGCGCTATGGTGACCAGTGGTGGTATTGGCCTATTTATCGACGTACCGTCAATTTTGATTGTTGTTGCCGGCTCTTTATTTGTGGTGATGATGAAGTTTAACCTAAAACAATTTTTAGGTGCGATTAAGATTGGCTTAAAAGCCTTTATGTTTAAAATTGATAAACCAGAAGACCTCATTGAGCAATCAGTTAATATGGCCGATGCTGCCCGTAAAGGGGGCTTTTTAGCGTTAGAAGAAGCGCAAATTAGTAACACATTTATGCAAAAAGCTGTCGATATGTTAGTTGATGGTCATGATGGCGAGGTCGTACGTAATGCATTAGAGAAGGATATTGCCTTAACTGAAGAGCGCCATAAGTCTGGGGTGAATATTTTTAAAGCCATGGGCGATGTTGCACCTGCGATGGGGATGATTGGTACGCTTGTTGGTTTGGTTGCCATGTTATCAAATATGGATGACCCTAAATCAATTGGCCCATCAATGGCGGTGGCGTTATTAACCACACTTTATGGTGCGGTAATCGCCAATATGATAGCCATACCAATGGCGGATAAATTGGCGCTGCGGATGAATGAAGAGCTATTGAATCGTAATTTGATTATGGATGCGGTATTGGCGATTCAAGATGGACAAAATCCACGGGTAATTGAAGGCTTTTTGAAAAACTATATCGCTGAAAAACAACGTAAAATAGATACAACGGACGGGGAGTAACCCATGGCTAAGGCCAAGTGTGAATGTCCACCTGCCGGCGCGCCCATGTGGTTAGCAACCTTTGCTGATCTCATGTCGTTGCTGATGTGCTTTTTCGTATTATTATTAGCGTTCTCTGAAATGGACGTAATGAAGTTCAAGCAAATTGCAGGTTCAATGAAGTATGCCTTTGGTGTACAAAATAAAGTTGAAGTCAAAGACATCCCTAAAGGAACATCTGTTATTGCACTGGAGTTTCGTCCTGGTCGACCCGATCCCACTCCGATTGAAATTATTAACCAGCAAACTAATGAAATGACTCAACCAACCATTGAGTATCAAGCAGGTGAAGAAGACAGTGCTGGCGGAGTACAAAAACAGAATGGCGCCCAACGTGGGGGTAATGCTAGCGCAACTGCACAAAAAGAAGCTGAGGCGGTTAAAAAAGATGCCGCATCTTCACAAGATAATATCAATGAACAGCTTAAAAAAATGGCTGAACAATTGAATGAACAAATTGTTGATGGTGCCATTGAATTAGAATCCTTAGGTCAGCAAATTATTATTCGAATTCGAGAAAAGGGTTCATTTTCTTCCGGTTCAGGCTTTCTTCAGCCCCAGTTTAGGCCTATTGTGCGATCCATCGGTGAGTTACTCAAAGATGTCCCAGGCATTATCACTGTGTCAGGACATACAGATGGCGCCCATATCAGCAATGAGCTTTATAGTTCAAATTGGGATTTATCCAGTCAGCGGGCTGTTGCGGTAGCCCATGAGTTGATGAAAGTACCTGGCTTTGATGAGACACGAATGAAAGTGATGGGAGAGGCGTCCAATAATCCACTGGTGCCTAATGACAGTAACACTAATCGAGCTCGAAATCGTCGAGTCGAAATAGCCATAGAGCAGGGCAAACCTAAAGAGTCTGATGAGATTAAAGTGACTCAGGATCCGCAGACGCCCCAAAATCCTTAATAAACGCAAATGGCTGACTTTAAAGCGCAATCAAATGATTGTGCTTTTTTTGGACCATATCTAGCGTGATATAAATATATCGTGATGCTTGCCCAAGCGGATAATGTTATTACAAGCGACTAAAAATTTGATATAATCCTCAGAATTACTGCTTTTTTACGTACGGTAATTAATGTATTCGACTCAGTGTAAGCTGGGTCGATATTTTTTTGCCGTGAAAAATAAGTCCTTATTTTCTTAATTCAAACCATTAACTATGACGTTGGCTAAGTACATTGCCGTGTTTAGCCAGTAATTAATGTTGCCGGAACCGCTATGAAGTTTATTGTAAAGTTATACCCTGAAATCATGATGAAAAGTAAATCGGTAAGATTACGGTTTACTAAAATGCTAGAAACGAATATTCGAAATGTACTTAAAAAAGTCGACGAAGAGGCTAAGGTGCTACGTTTATTTGATCGGATCATCGTCAAGGTACCTGAAGATAAACCAGAATTGCAGGACATATTTGGGCAACGCTTAGCGTGTATTCCTGGTATTGCCCATGTGGTGCAAGTCAGCGAGTATCCGTTTGATACTATTGACAGCATTTACCAGTTAGCCTTACCCCGGTACCGTGATGAAATTGCCGGTAAAACATTTTGTGTACGGGTAAAACGTACCGGAAACCATGATTTTAATTCTATTGATGTTGAGCGTTATGTCGGTGGTGGCTTAAATCAACATGCTGATGCCTTGGGCGTAAAACTGAACAATCCCGATGTTACCGTTAATCTTGAAATTGATGGGAATAAAGTTTATTTGGTTGAGCGTCGTATTGAAGGCTTAGGTGGTTTTCCAATGGCAACCCAAGAGGATGTGTTATCACTTATCTCAGGTGGGTTTGACTCTGGTGTATCAAGTTTTCAATTTATTAAAAAGGGTTCGCGTACCCATTATTGCTTCTTCAACTTGGGTGGCGCACAGCATGAAATAGGCGTTAAACAAGTAGCCTATCATTTATGGAAAACCTATGGTGAGTCACATAAAGTGCGTTTTATTACCGTGCCGTTTGAGCCAGTTGTAGAACAAATTTTAGAACGAATTGATAGTGGTCAAATGGGCGTTATTTTAAAGCGTGTGATGATGCGTGTAGCTGCGCGTATTGCCGAGAAATTTAAAATTCAGGGTTTGGTGACAGGTGAAAGTTTAGGTCAAGTGTCTAGCCAAACCTTGACCAATTTGAATGTGATAGACCGCTGTACTGACATGTTAATTATGCGTCCACTGATAGCCATGGACAAACAGGATATCATCAATCAAAGTCGCTTAATTGGCACAGAGGATTTTGCTAAGACAATGCCTGAATACTGCGGTGTTATCTCTCAAAAACCGACGGTAAAAGCAGTGTTATCTAAAATTGAAGCTGAAGAATTAAAGTTTGATGAAGATCTTATCGAACGTATCGTTTATTCAGCTAAAGTGATGGATATTAGAGATATTGAAACAGAAATGAATCAACAAATCACTGAAACAGAAACGGTAACAGATATTGCATCTGGCGAAATAGTGATTGATGTACGTGCACCTGAAGAAGAAGAGCGTAAGCCATTATCAATAGAAGGCGTAGAGATTACAGCAATCCCATTCTTTAAGTTGGCAACAAAATTTGCTGACTTAGATAAGAGCAAAACCTACCTATTATATTGTGACCGCGGTGTGATGAGTAAATTACAAGCCTTGTATTTAATTGAACAAGGCTATCAGAATGTAAAAGTTTATCGTCCATAAAACGTTAAGCTGATTGTAATAAAGGCTTGTATCTTCAACGGTGCAAGCCTTTTTTATAGCATTTGTTTATAGCATTTGTTTATAGCATTTGTTTATAGCAACTGTTTATAGCAATTAAGTGATAATCTTCGATATGTAAAAATCTAATCAATACCGTTTCGTGAGCGCGAATTTCCCCCTCCATTATTCAGCTGAGATACACCTCGAAAATCCTCCCCGCTAACGTTATTTCAATATGTTAATCTAATCAAAAACCTGTTCTTTACAAACCGTAAAAAATAGAGATAATCATTAGAAAAACTAATTAAAATAATAAGAGATTAATCATCATGGCCAGACGATTACCGCCCTTAAATGCAGTTAAAGCATTTGAAGCGGCAGCAAGAAACCTCAGTTTTACTAGGGCTGCAGAGGAGTTGTTTGTTACTCAGGCTGCGGTTAGCCATCAGATTAAAGCATTAGAAGATTTTCTAGGGTTAAAGCTTTTTAGACGTAAAAATCGATCATTACTGTTAACCGAAGAAGGTCAGAGCTACTTTCTTGACATCAAGGATATTTTCATTCAGTTGGGTGAGGCGACCGACCGCTTGCTTGCCCGCAGCGCTGTGGGCTCGTTAACGGTAAGTATGTCACCGAGTTTTGCTATTCAATGGTTGGTGCCGCGGTTAGCCAAATTTAGTGAAAAGAATCCTGATATTGATGTGCGTATTAAAGCGGTAGACAGTGATACAGGGTCGTTAACAGATGATGTTGATGTGGCAATTTATTATGGTCAAGGTAATTGGGCAGGGCTTAGAGCGGATAAACTGCGCAATGAAGTATTGATCCCCGTTTGTTCACCATTGTTATTAAATGGACCTAAGCCACTAAGTACCCCAAGTGATTTGAAATATCATACCCTATTACATGACTCAAGCCGCCACGACTGGCAGGCCTGGTTTAGACAATGCGGGGTAAGTGATATTAATGTTAATCAAGGCCCCATTTTTAGTCATTCATCTTTAGTGTTACAAGCCGCTGCCCACGGGCAGGGGGTTGCATTAGGCTACAGCGTATTAGCCAGGCCGGATATTAAAGCGGGCCGCCTGGTATGTCCGTTTCCTGAAGTCTTAGTCAGTAAAGATGCTTACTATTTAGTGTGTCAGCAAAACCATTCTGAATTAGGCAAAGTCAGCGCATTTCGTGAATGGATGGTGGATATGTTTGCAGAGGAGTCACGCAGTGAATTACTCACAGGATAGCTTAGCTGCCAGTCCTTTAAATATTGATCGCCCAGCAAGCTTGTTAGCAAGCGATTACTTACTTGAAGGCGACAATCAAAGTGATACTTTAATTGTGCTTACCCATGGCGCAGGCGCTAATATGCACCATGCTTTCATGCAACAATTGGCTGAGCTCTTGGTATTACAAGGTTTTGCTGTATATCGATTTAATTTCTTATACATGCAGGCCAATATGCTTGATGGCAAGAAGCGCCCACCGGATCGCGCCCCTAAGCTACTGTCGCATCTTGAATCTGTGCTGAACGATATTTATCACAAACAGCAGCAGGGAGTTATTACCGCTAAACGAGTCGTGTTTATCGGTAAGTCGATGGGCTCAAGAATGATGGCGACATTAACCTCAAATTTACACACCTGTGATAATGTCGAGGCGCAAACTATATTAGGCCAGGTTGTTGGTCAAATATGTCTGGGTTATCCCTTTGTTCCTATTAAAGGCGGAGAGCCCAGATTACCACCCCTTAATGATTCGAACATGCCAACCTTAGTGCTACAGGGAGAGCGTGATAAATTTGGTTTGCCTGAACAAATAGCGGCATGGACGTTCAGGGACAGCATTGAGTTTGTCACTATTCCTGATGGCGATCATAGTTTTACACCAAGAAAGTCGTCAGGTACCACGTTTGACGCTAACCTAAAACTTGCTGTGGCAGAAATCGTTAAATTCTCTCAGTCTGTCACTTAATTCATTTTAGGATGATAAATCCGCTAACTCAATTCAAGGTGCGTTATGAACCATCGTTTGTTATTTATTGCTGCTATTAGTGGTTTTATTGCTGTTGCTTTAGGGGCTTTGGCGCCCATGGGTTAAAGAATATTGCCTCAGCGGAAATGGTTAGTATTTTCAAATTAGCGGTTGAGTATCAGTTTTATCACACCTTTGC
This sequence comes from Shewanella sp. HL-SH8, assembly GCF_051165765.1. Lineage (NCBI taxonomy): Bacteria > Pseudomonadati > Pseudomonadota > Gammaproteobacteria > Alteromonadales > Shewanellaceae > Shewanella > Shewanella sp. HL-SH8. The sequence goes on from NZ_CP195039.1 coordinate 1,838,254, forward strand.
ACTAGTGAGTTTAGCTTTTGCGGCCCAATGGTTGTCAGCTAAGTGGCTTAATTGGTCTGCGGGCTTCTTTATCGTAGGCATACTCTTGTTTTCTGGTTCACTGTATTTATATGCTTTAACCCAGGCTAAATGGATTGGTCCTATCACTCCTATGGGAGGGCTTTGTTTACTCATAGCTTGGGCGTTATTTGCGATTGCTGCATGGCGTAGACCCATTAATACTGATCAAATCTAAATCTGCTATAGCGTCATATTCTTGCTATAATCCGACAAAATTTGGCTCCAAGATCGACTATTGCTAAGGCTTTACATGAAAAACCTATTCTTATTTTGCCGCGCTGGATATGAAAAAGAGTGCGCAGCAGAAATTCAACAACGTGCGGCAGAGCTCAACATAGGCGGCTTCGTTAAAACTAATAACAATGACGCTTATGTTATTTATCAATGTTTTGAAGACAATGGTGCCGATAAGTTAGCCGAGCAACTAGCATTGCAGTCGTTAATTTTTACGCGACAAATGTTTGCCGCTGGCGAGTTACTAATTGACTTGCCAGAGCAAGACAGAATGAGTCCGATTGTTGCAGCCTTAGGTGAGATATCTCGTTGTGGCGAATTACGGGTAGAAACTCCTGACACTAACGAAGCAAAAGAATTGTCGGCATTTTGCCGTAAGTTCACTGTACCATTACGCCAGGGGTTGAAAAAAGCTGGTATTTTATTGGCCAAAGAAAGCCAAAGTCGTCCAATTGTACATGTGTGTTTTATTGGTCCGGGAAAGGCGTATGTAGGCTATTCTCTTAGCAATAACAGCTCACCACATTTCATGGGTATTCCGCGCTTGAAAATGGTTGCAGATGCACCGAGTCGCTCTAGTTTAAAACTAGACGAAGCTTTTAGTGCCTTTTTAACTAGAGAAGAGCAAGATTTGCGCTGTCGTAGTGGCTTAAATGCCGTTGATTTGGGCGCATGTCCTGGTGGTTGGACTTATCAATTAGTCCGTCGAGGGATGATGGTTGCTGCTGTTGATAATGGCCCTATGAATGAAAAGTTAATGGAAACAGGCCAAGTTAAGCATTACCGTGCCGATGGCTTTCGATTTGAACCCCCAAGAAAAAATATTTATTGGTTAGTATGTGACATGGTTGAAAAACCTTCACGCGTGGCAGAGTTGATAGAAGCTTGGGCCATTAATGCATGGTTTAAAGAAGCTATTTTTAATCTGAAATTACCAATGAAAAGTCGATACAAAGAAGTGCGAGTTATTTTAGACACTATGGCGGAGATTTTTAAAGAAAATAACATTGAATACCGCATGCAATGCAAACACCTTTATCATGACCGTGATGAAGTGACGGTACACTTATGGTTATTCCCAGAAAAAGGCGTTAATTATGCCGTATTGGGTGAAAGATAAGTTATTCATTTTTCAGTGTTAGATTTATATAAAACAAAAAGCCCTAATCGAAATTAGGGCTTTTTGTAGGTTTTTGTGCTCAACAGCAAAAGCTAATCTAATCGTTCTAATACTGCTTGAGTGAAATCAGTAGTGCCATAAGTGCCCCCTAAGTCACGGGTAGTACGGTCGCCTTCTTCAATCACTGCTGCTACCGCATTACGGATCATTACCGCTTTATCTGACATACCTAAATATTCCAGCATTTGAATTGAGGCTAAAATAACGGATGTTGGATTAGCTAAGTTTTTACCCGCAATATCTGGTGCACTACCATGTACCGCTTCAAAGATTGCGGCGTCGCGACCAATATTTGCCCCCGGAGCCATGCCTAAACCACCGACAAGGCCTGCACACAAATCAGATAAGATATCGCCGAATAAGTTGGTTGTGACTATTACATCAAAGTTTTCTGGGTTCATTACCAGCTTCATGCAAGTGGCATCAACAATCATTTCTTCAGTAATCAAATCAGGATAACGTAAGCTGACTTCCCTAGCCACTTTCAAAAACAAACCTGAGGTTGATTTCATGATATTGGCTTTATGCACAATAGTGACTTTTTTACGATTTTCTTTACGGGCTAATTCATAGGCAAATGTCACGATTTGCTCAGCACCTTTGCGGGTAATAATACTGGTTGCTTCAGCCGTTTCACCGTCGTCTGATACTTTTTGGCCAAAACCTGAGTACATGCCTTCGGTATTTTCTCGCACCGTAATAATATCAATATTTTCATAACGTGCTTGAGTGCCCTTAAATGAATTTACTGGGCGAACATTTGCATACAAGCTGAACTTTTTACGTAAACTAACATTAATTGAAGTAAAACCTTCACCAACAGGAGTGGTTAACGGGCCCTTTAAAGTAATGCGGTTTTTTTCAATTAAGTCTAAGGTACGTTGCGGTATTAGCTCTCCGTGTTTTTCTAACGCAGCTAGACCAGCATCGGCAAATTCATATTCAAAATTACAACCAGCCTTATCAAGAATTTTTAATGCAGAATCGATAATGCTTGGGCCAATCCCATCACCTGGAATTACAGTTATTGTACGTTTTGACATAAGAAGTCCTTACACCTGAGATGTGACTGCAATGAATACAGCGCATTAATATTGACCGCCTAAGCAAGGTGATTTAAATACGGCTTACACTAAGCGGTGGCACTAAGATCGAAACGCAATGTTTCGGTGAGCTATTTTAACGATTTAACATCTTTATTTACACAAAACTGAGAGTGAAATGACATTTTAAAGGTCATTTAAAGTCATTTTGGATTAAAATAATTCAATAAGTGACCGATTCAACTAAATCTTAACAAATCGATAAGTCAGCCTGCCTTTTTCAGCAAGAGTTAACACTATTAAAGCAGGATATATTGTTCATTTATTGCGGTTATTTACTAGACGACCATAGTCGAATAATGAAAGTAGCCATACTTATGTGGCAGCTGGTGACTAATTACAAATGAGCACTGAACAGTAAATACTTCGAATTGGGTGTTAGTTGTTATTAATACCCCATAATTATAAAAGAGGAAGATTGTGAAATTATCTTATTTGTCCATTTACGCGGTGGTGGCTTTGTCGCTCTCATCGAGCCTGATATCAGCAGAACCATTAACTCTGACCGACATTATGCATTTTAAAACCTTACAGCAACCAGTATTAGCTGATGATGGTAGCATAATGGCAGTTGAGGCTCAGCCTGACAGAGGTGAGAGTGATGTTATTATTAAATCGACTGATGGTAGCAAGAGTTTTGAAATTACTAATGGAACTCAGCCTGAAGTGACACCTAATGGTCAATTTGTTATCGCGACTATTCCAGCAAGTTTGCTAGATAAAGAAACTAAAAAGAAAGCCGAATTAACCCAGAATATAGTGCTACTTAACACTAAGACAAACACACAACAGACATTTGAAAATGTTAAGTCGGCGCATTTTAATGATAATGGCCAGTATTTAGCTATTTGGTTCAAAGAAGAAAAACCTGCCCCAGACAGTAAGCCAGCAGAAGATAATACAGAGCAATCAGATTCGAAGAAAAAGCCCAAACTTGATGATGCGGATAAAGGCACCTCGTTAACCTTAATCCATTTAACGACTCAAAAAGAAATTCAACTCACTAATGTGACTCAATACGCATTTGATGAGTCAGGAATTCATTTTGTCGCGGCGGTTAATGATCATGATAATAATCAACATCATGTCACGTTAGTGAGCTTAAAAGATCACACTCAACGTAATATATATAGCGCGATAGATGAGCAAGTGGGCGAGCTCGCTTTAAGCAACGATGGTCGCTTTGTTGGATTTACGGCGGGAAAACTGGCCAGTAAGCGTGATAGTCGTGAATATAAATTACATCTTATTGATATAAAGTCAGGTAAAAAACGTCAACCTAGTAGTGATGGGTGGACGTTGAATCAACATGCTAGCGTGATGTTTTCCCGTGATAACGAGCGGTTATTTGTTGGTAGAGTACCGCAAATTATTGCCCCTACAGCGCGGGTAAAATATACCGACGGGCAATCATTATTTGATCAAGATGTCATTACTGACAATAAAAATCTACGGGTTTGGCATGGCGATGACCCCAAAATTAAGCCCCATGAAGTGAAAGAATATCAAGATGAGCTAAAGCGTACTTATTTAGCGGTTTATCATATTGAAGCAGATCATATGGTTCAATTGGCTGATAAAACTGTGCCAACGATAAATTATGGTGAGCAACAGCGTTATTTAGTGGCAACATCAGATGTGCCTTACCAGAAAATGATTACCTGGGCCGGTTTTTATCAAGATGTGTATTTGGTGGATGTGAACACGGGTCGAAAGATTTTGGTGTTGGCACAGCAACCTAGTGACGCGATTCCGACATTATCACCTAATGCTCAATTCCTTCGCTATTATCAGCAGGGAAATATTTATATTTACGATATTGCTCAAGCGGTAAGTTATAACTTGAGTGGTCAATATGATGTGCCATTTTCCGAGGAAGACCATGATTATCCGAGCCAAGCTCCAGGTTATGGTTTTGGTCCATGGTTAGCCGATAGTTCAGGCTTTATTGCCTATGATAAATATGATGCATGGCAGTTCAATACCAAGTCTCATAATGGTTTTATGTTATCTAATGGAGAAGGGCGAAAGCAAGGTATTGAATTTCGCGTTAAAGGGTTAGTTGAAGATAAACAGCCTGCTACGCTTAAGCAAGATCAAGTGGTGCTATTACAAGGTTACAGTCATCGCAATAAAGAGGATGAGTTTTACCAAGCAAAAATAGGTACAGCAGGGGTAAAAAAACTCACTAATAGTAAAAGTAAATTAACCGTGCTAGCCAGAGCTAAGCAGAGCGAACAGGTATTATTTTCAACCCAGCGTTTTGATTTATATCCAGATATTTATACTGCAACGCTAGACTCCCTAAGCAGTGCTAAAGCGCTTACTCAATTAGACAAGCAGCGCCAAGGGTTTTCTTGGGGCCATGCAGAGCTAGTGCAATGGACTGGCGCAGATGGTGAGTCTATTGATGGCGTGTTGATTAAACCAAGTAATTACCAGGAAGGAAAAACCTATCCTGTTATGGTCTATTATTACCGCTTTATGAGCGATCGTTTACATGCTTTTCCTGATATGAAAATAAACCATAGACCTAATTTTGCCTGGTATACCGATAATGGTTATGCGATTTTTTTACCAGATATTCGTTTTGAAATTGGCTATCCAGGTATATCGGCGGTAAAAGCATTAACCTCTGGAGTACAAAAAATAGTTGAAATGGGTGTCGCGGATCCTAAAAAAATCGGCCTGCATGGACATTCATGGAGCGGTTATCAAACGGCTTATGCTGTTACTCAAACTAATATGTTTGCCGCAGCGGTAGCAGGGGCGCCGGTATCGAATATGACCAGCGCCTACAGTGGAATTCGACATGGTAGCGGACTTGCACGTCAATTTCAGTATGAGGCCGGCCAAAGTAGAATGGCTGAAAGCTTATATAAAGCGCCACAGAAATACATTGAAAACTCACCTGTATTTTATGTTGAACGCATTCAAACACCTATGATGATTATGTTTGGTGATATTGACGATGCTGTGCCTTGGGAGCAAGGTATTGAAATGTATTTAGCCATGCGCCGTGCAGGTAAGGATGTGGTATTTCTTCAGTATGAAGGCGAACCACATCATTTGAAGAAGTACCCTAACAAGCTGGATTACACCATAAAAATGCGTCAATACTTTGATCATTACTTACTCGGTAAGCCAGCGCCATTATGGCTTGAAAAAGGTGAAGCTTATCAAGAGTATTCGGCAGACTAATAAGATGCTAAGTTGACTAGAATATGCAGGCACTAGCGGCCTGCATTTTTATTGGAAAACATTTTCATCTCAGTGCATAACACTAGAATCTCTGATTGGCTGCGATAATGCTGTTGAGGTCGGCGATAAAAGTGACTTATTGAAAAATGATAATACATTTAAGAGGAACTACTACATCATCTGGTCTTACCAACCATTCTGTCTTCAACAGTTATCATCCTGAGTAAGTAATCCTTTATTTGACTTAATATAAGATTTGAATATTAAGGATACAAAAAAGTGAGTCAATCTCATAAATAGAATCGCGCTAAAGACCTAGTTTTGCGGGAAACATATCGATTATTTAACTGATTGCGGCTCACCGCTCAATATTGATGAGCCGCGGCATAAGTGCAGGATTAAACTAGTGAGCCTGAATACTGTTATCAGCAAAAATAGTGCTAGCTAAATATTGTTGGAGTGTTTCGGTTCCCCAAGCGATTAAGATATTATTTTTAAACAACAGCGGTGTGCACTCATCGCGAGTGGTAATGCCATCTGATTGCACATGGTGGGTGCGATAAAATAACAGTTGATATTGACCATCTATAGCCGTTTTAGCCTCAACAAAATCCGCGCTGCCAAATATCTTTATAATGTCTTCCCGTGGTTGTCCAAAGCTGAGTTCACTCATTTTCTGGTTATTATAAGCTTGCCTGTCATCCCACTCCCTATCTTCTGGCTGTGGTTCGTAAACAAACATCACAACAGCGACAAAAAAGAGGTATGCGATAAAAACCCCACCGATAACGTAAGTAGCTTTAGCTTTCATTTATAGGCCCGAATATATTTTAGTGTTGAGTTATAATATTATTTAACTTAATGGATTCTAATGTTTTTGTAACGGCTAATTTTGTAACTTATGGTGTCGATATCCCAGCTTGATATCTAAATTGTTTTAAGTTGATATTGAGTGGAATATCACATTGCAGCTGGGCCAATTTGTAACTAATACGTGCAATGTCTTTTCCTTCTGCAAGTTTTTGTGCCTGTTTGGGGCCAAGATTTTCCAGTGAACGATAGATATTAGCTAAAGTGCGAAATTTATTCAGTAAGTCTGCCGCTGATTTAGGACCGATACCTGCAATGCCGGGGATTTTATTGCCGCTGTCGCCTGCAAGGGCAATAAAGTCCAAAAATTGACTGTGTACTACACCAAGTTTGCGTTCATGTTCAATTAAATCAAATGCTTTTTGATTAAAGTGATCCCACAATGTCAGTTGATTTTGCGGTAACTGGCTAAAGCCTTTATCGGTAGAGGCAATAATTGCCTGGCCCTGATTATTGGTAATTTTAAGGGCTAATGTGGCGATAACATCATCAGCTTCTGATGCTGCATCTAATGAATAGATATGCTCTGCGGCCAGTGCCGATTTAATTTCCTTTAACCCTTTATGTAAGGCTTCAGGCATCGGCTTTCGACCTTTTTTGTAATCAGCATAAAGCTTTTTACGCCAAGACTCTTGTTCGCCATCCCAGACGGCAACGACATGGGAAGGTTGATGGTGTTGTAACATTTTATGACAAGCTGCCAAAGAGCGCGCCTTAACACTGTCAATATCAGTCTCGTCTGGTAACACCGCATGTATACGCCGAACCAGGTTAAGACCATCAATAATGAGTAATTTATTCATATTATTATTTTATGTGATGATTTTATAGCAAGGCTCATAAGCGCTGCCAGGAAGTTTCATTCGCTGTTGTTCTACAAATGCATTAAGTAGCTTGTCCATCATCTCCATTAACTTAGGGTCGCCTTTAATATGGAACTTGCCGTGCTCCTTAATGCGCTTGATGGTTTCGCCTTTCACATTGCCAGCCACAATGCCTGAAAATGCCTTACGTAAATTAGCGGCAAGCTCAGCTTTATTATTTTGAAAGTATAGATTTAAATTTGCCATAACTTCATGGCTGGGATCAAAGGGTAATTGAAATTCTGGTTCAATTTTTAAAGACCACTGATACTGATAAGCATCGCCTTTTGTTTTGCGATAGGTTTTCACTTCCGCCATACCTTGTTTCATTATTTGAGCAACCTTGATAGGGTCATCAATAATAATTTGATACTTATTCTGGGCTTCTTCGCCAAGGGTGGCACCAATAAATTTATCAATTTCTTCAAAATATTGTGCACTTTGCTTAGGGCCAGTAAGCACTAATGGAAAAGGAGTGTCAGCGTTTTCTATATTCAATAAAATACCTAAAAAGTACAGTAGCTCTTCAGCAGTGCCCGCACCACCTGGGAATATAATAATACCATGACCAATGCGCACAAAGGCCTCAAGGCGTTTTTCTATGTCGGGCAAAATGACCAGTTCATTGACGATTTGATTAGGAGGCTCTGCGGCAATAATACTGGGTTCGGTTAAACCAATATAACGAGCATTTTTAACCCTTTGTTTTGCATGACCAATTGCCGCGCCTTTCATCGGACCTTCCATTGCACCAGGGCCACAGCCAGTACAAATATCAAGTTGCCTAAGCCCTAACTGGTATCCTACGTCGCGAGTATATTGATATTCGACGGCATTAATACTGTGCCCGCCCCAACATACGACAACATTGGGGTCCTTCATTGGCGAGATCGCGCGCGCATTTCTCAATATATCGAAAACAACATTGGTAATGTGACTCGCATTGGTTAAGTTGATGTGTTTGAGGTTATCGTATTTATTGGTGATGTAAATGATGTCACGCAGTACAGCAAATAAGTGTTCTTGAATACCGGTAATTATTTCGCCGTCGACAAAAGCTTGCTCGGGAGGGTTGATCAATTCAAGCTTAATACCACGTTCACGTTGAAGTACATTGATATTAAAGGTGTCGAATCTATCGAAAAGCGCTTCAGCGTCATCACTGACAAGGCCTGAAGATAACACCGCTAATGAGCAGCTGCGGTACAATTGATAAAGGTCGCTTTTGGCGCCTTGTTTTAGTCGATCAACTTCCAACTGTGAAAGTTGATCCAAACTGCCTCGAGGGCTAATCCGTATAATCATAAGCAACTCCTTTAGACCTAAGTGTAAAGACACTTAAGCTGCGGTGCTGCTTATATGTCTATTACGACTCTGTCTCTGCCATTATTTTTCGCTTTATAGAGTGCCGTATCTGCTCTTTCAAAAGCTTCTTCGATGGTTTCATTGTCCATCACTTGCGCAGCACCGATAGATAATGTAACTGTAATTCTCTGATTTTTAAATTTAAATGGAATATTTTTTACTTTTTCTCTTACGCGGTTAAGTAATGCTGAAATATGCTCTTCGGTAACGTCAGGCAGTAACAGCACAAACTCTTCACCACCGTACCTTGCCACAAATTCACTGTCGCGTAATGAGTTTTTAAGGGCCATAGCAATTACTTGCAGTGTTTTATCACCCGTACTGTGGCCAAAGTTATCATTTACCGATTTAAAATGGTCAATATCAGTTACCGCAATCCACAAAGGTGTCTTAAATCGAACATGATTTCGATATTCTTGATCCATTCTGTCCTCAAGGGCGGTTCTATTTGCCAGTTGAGTCAGTGGGTCAAGAAGATTAAGTTTTTGGTGTTCAAATAGTTTTTCTTTATAACAATTTGCTTCTTGGGTAATACTATTAAGCTCTTTACGCATGGCTTCAATAGACTTACGTAATATTGTTTGTTCACGTTGCTCAAGCGCTTCTTTGCGTGATAACACATCACGAAGGGATGATAACTGCACTGTTAGCTGCGTCTTTAAATCACTTAAGTCATCGACTTCAGTGATAATACCGTCGGCATTATTAACCCTTAAATTAATCTCTTTATTTAACTGCTGCTTAAGTTGATGGCTTCGCTCATTGTTGTTTTGCGAATTATTGACGACATCACGAACAACGGTTAAAGCATCATTTAATGCGTATAGAAAGTCCTGGGAAGCTGATTTCTCTCTAGCAATATTATCTAATAATAAGCTTAGGATAGTTTGATACGATTCAAGTAGAGTATTTAAACTAATATCGCCCAATAATACTTCTTTCATTACCAGGATTTGGTCGCGTTGATCTTTACGAAACTCTATTTCAGATATCTTTACTGCCAGCTCTCGCGCAAGCTGAATGTGCTGCGGTAATATGTCGTAATTGTCTGCACCGGTAAATTGTTGCTGTAAAATTTCTTCGTAAAAGCCAATAAGCTTTTCAACTTTGGGGATGTATTCCCATACGGTGTGAAAAGGTTTCGCGAGATCTTGCTTGAAATAATTGATTTCTTTTTTGACTTTATCGGGTGCTGAATTGACTCGTTGAATCTGCCTTATCACTCTAGCAAGACCTAATCTGCTTTCTTCAAGCTGAGTCATAGTATGGTGATATTGACCTTTCAAAATTCTTTCAATATCAACTAATTCAGGTAGTGCCTCGTCAATTTGATCGTAATCATGTAATTGATGACGTAATTTGGCTAATTTATTATCAAGTTCCAGATTCTGTCCTTTACAGGCCAAGCTTAAATGGCCAATAAACTGGATCAAGGTTTTAAGCTTATCATTACGATCTTTATTAATATCCTCTAAAGCTGTTCGGGCAGCATGAAGTTTTTGTTTCATTAGCGCTATTTGTGATACCGCTATCTCAGAATCTTTCATAAAATGCCTTGTTGCTTCCGCTAAATTCAACTAATAAAAAAGATAATGACTATATATCGTCAATTACACCGATAACTAAACACAGATAACTAAAATTTAGATTAATTGGGTAATATCTGACATAACGACGCTCGACTATATCTATAGTGTAGCAATGTTATAACAAAGCGTTGTAGACGGGTATCTAAAATCAGCACAAAAGATGATGATTACTAATGTTCGCTGAATAATTGTGCAATATTTAACTTGGCCAAGATTCTTCAGTAATGATCTGATTACTGTCAGCTTTGATTATCCCTCTTTTCAATGCTTGTGTGAGGTTAAGATAGAGTGGCACACTAAAAATAGTAGCTGGAGCGAAGTTAAGGGTCTTGATTGATACATAGGTATTTTCGTTTTGAGTCATTGCTGCTGCAATAGCATATTGCGCGGTCTCAAAATGCAGTTCTGCAGATACTGATATATCAGGGTTGGCCAGTAATGGCATATTAATATGACCGATATAAATTCGCGATAATTTTTTTTCTCTGTTAAAGCTGGGTATTATGGGGTTAAAAAGTGTGGTTTTAGCGACATAACCTTCAATCGTTGACAATAAATCCTGCGCGTTAATTGCATGATTAAAGCAACAAGCAAATTGTCCCGGCTTGATAACGTAGATATCTGCGGTTAATAACTGGCTTAATTCATTAATAAACGACTGAATAATTTTAGCTGATTCAGTTAAACCCATTTGGGTATCGCTATGAGTCAGTGCTTCTATTTTAAGTAAAGCAAAAGTGGATATCTCAGATTGTTTGTCATTTTGTAAACGTAGAATACAGGCTCTGAATCCATTTAGTTGGCTTATGGGCTCTAATAGGTATTGTTGTTTATATTCTCGTTGCGCTCTAATAATTTTCTGAGAACGGCTTATGGTCACTAACAATACAATGACAATGACAATAGCGCTGCAGAGTAATAAAATAGTCATCAACTGACTGTCATTAAGGGCAGTCTTTTGTTCGTTAACTTTTGTTTGCAATAGGCTTAAATCGAATTTTAATTTTTGCTCAGTGAGCCCCGAACTCTCAGAATTATCTTCTTCTACTGCGTTTATTCCGTTGGATAATTCAATAATTTCATCAACAATGTCTATGGCAGCATTTAAGTCACCCACTTTTCGGTAAGACATTGATAGGTATTTTAATGCTTCTAACTTTTGATCTGTTAAGTTTTTTTCTGTCGCTAAGACGAGTGACTTCTTTGCATGTTCAATGGCTTCTGGCCACATTGCTAGTTTAATCAGAATTTCTGTGTACAAGGCTTCATTATAAACTAAGTAATGAGTAACATTTTTAGCGATGAAAATGCTATTAGCTTTGGCTATCGCAGCCAATGCTGCTGGCCCATTGTTAAGGTTTAAATAGGCCTCAGCAATATTGTGGCTGTTTAAACCTTGACCTATTTCATTACCAAGTCGTTCGTTAACTTGTTGTGCATTAAGATAATAGTCAATTGCTTTGCTCCATTCTTTCTTGCCTGCGTAAATCATCGCAATCACGGTCAAGGCTTCTGCCGTATATGAACCTTGGTCAAAAGTCTGGAAACTTGTAGTTGCATCATGGGCGTGTTTGAGCGCTTCATCCCACTGTTCTAAATCGCGATAAGTACGGGCTAAATTAAGTTGAGCGTGCGCTTTAATCCCTGGGTAGTTAATGCGGTTACCCACACGAAAAGCCTCTGTATAATATTGTAATGACTTTGCCGGTTCACTTCTTCTATTGTAATAACGCCCTAGCTCTAATTCTGCTAGTGCAATGAAATAGTCATTACGCAGTTGATAAGCTATTTCTCGATAACGGTTTAAGTGAGTTAGGTTAGGTGATGGTTGTAAAACCATTCTATATAAGCCACTTAAGTGCTCATGAATTGAAAATCTAAATAAGGTGGCTTGCAGTGATAAGTCAGAGCTTACCTTATTCAATGCATCGTTATATTGGGTTATTGCATAAGTGTAATCTTGGGTTTCTCGCGCGCTTAACCGCCCGTTTAACATAATAATTACTGCTTTATCTAACGGTGTGGTTGCCACTATTCTTAATTGCTTTATGAGAGTGAGAGCATCCTCATTTTTTGTATCTGAGTTCACATTTGATTCAAGGTTAAGCCTAGCCAGCAATATTAATTGTTGGATCAAATCATCGGGTGACATATCAAGCTTTTTGGCAATCAGATCAAATTGACTCTTATTGCTAAACTCTAATGGAAACTGAGTACTGGATCTGAGTTCAAGGTAAAGTTCTTGTGGTGTTTCGCGAAAAGTAATTTCCTGTAATTCAAGATCAGTGGCATTAGCTGATGCAGACAAAATAATGAATACCAGTGAACACCAAATGATGATATGCCGCATAAAATCTAAACCTTCCTTGATAAGCCGACAACCGCCGGAAACTCACAATGAGTAATAATATGTAAACAGATGTTGTTTATTGCTGAGACTCTAGCAATAGGTTGTTATAATTTTTAAGATAATGCAAAACTAAATCAATATAAAAACAATAATAGAATCATACCAGAAGGATGTCACAGTGAAACCTACCTCTTTAGCAATAATGTTAAGTAGTGCTATTTTTGTCGCCAGTTGGACGACGCCAGCGTTAGCCGATGTTGAATATCAAATAGATTTAACGCAGCCACAGCATCATTTAGCCAAAGTGGCGGTGACTTTTCCGCAAACAGATACAAGCTCTCTGACTATTAATTTGCCAGTGTGGCGTACCGGTCGATATCAAGTATTACCCGTTGCCGATGGGGTGAGATTATTTAAAGCCACAGATAGTGAAGGGAAAGCATTAGATTGGCATCGAACTGCCAGTGGCGAATGGCAGGTAAAGTTACATAAACCCTCAAGTGTAACGGTTCAATATCAAATTTATGCTAATGAACTTGGCGATCGATTACGTCATATTGATCGCAGCCATGCTTATTTAGATGCCAGTGGTATTTTTATGTATAGCCCTGCATTTCGTGACGAGGCGGTAAAAGTTAATTTGTCTGTGCCGAAAGAGTGGCGCAGTTATTCAGGCATGGAAAGTGGTAAAAAAGCCCACTCCTTTGTCGCTGATAACTACGATGTGTTGGTAGATTCTCCAATAGAAACGGGTATTAATCAGCATTTTAGTTTTACAGCCGATGGACGGGAATATGAGGTTGTGTTTTGGGGCGAGGGTAATTATGACACTAAACAAATTATTACCGATTTAGAAAAAATAAGTCATCAGGCGAGTGTTATTTGGGATGATTATCCGTTTGAACGTTACGTTTATATGGTACACGCCACCAGTGGAGTAAGTGGGGCAACTGAGCATTTAAACTCAACTGTTATTCAATTACCGCGTTTTAGTTTTCGAGAACGTAGTGATTACTTACGTTTTATCAGTACCGCTTCACATGAGTTTATTCATAGCTGGAACGTTAAAGCTTATCGTCCTCAGGGATTAGTGCCTTACGATTATCAGTCGGAAAATATGACTGAACTGTTGTGGATTGCAGAAGGTTCAACCAGTTATTTCCAACATCAGTTATTATTGCGTGCTGGTATTATTACCGCCGAAGAGTTTTTTGATGATCTCAGTAAACGCATTGTCAATAATCAACATAATCCAGGCCGTGAAATTCAATCGATTGCTGAAGCCAGTTTAGGTCAATGGAGCAGTACCTGGGGTGACTATGCCGTTAATCACAGTGTGAATATATACGCTGAAGGTTACATGACATCATTATCATTAGATTTTGATTTACTTGCACAAACTAAGTTGAAGCATTCATTTCGTGATGTGCACAGAAAGCTTTATCAAGATTTTAAAGTGCCGATGGGCTATAACGTCAGCGACATTAAAAATATTCTCAAAGGTTTATCAGGAAAAGATTATCAAGCGTGGTGGAGTAAAAATGTTACCTCACCCGTCACCTTGGACTTTGACGCCATGTTATTACAAGCTGGTCTTCAACTTGGATACGGTAAAGAGGCTAAAACCGAAGTGAATGCAGGTTTAACCCTAACTGGTTTATATGATGATTTAACGATTTTATTTGTGACCCGAGAGGGCCCTGCATGGCAAGCTGGCATTAATGCAGGGGATCAAATTGTTGCGGTAAATGGACTTAAAGTGAGTGCATCAAGTTGGGATAAACGTTTAGCGGATTTTAACCCTGGCGACATTATTGAGTTGACGATATTTAATAATGATCAACTGGTAAAACGCAGTCTTACTTTAGCCGAACAACCAAAAGGTGAGCTAACAATATCCCCTGTTGAAAAAGTGACTGCCGAGCATAAAGCCTTTTTTAAAGCATGGTTAGGCGTAGATTGGCCATTTGATACTAAAGGTGAATTTATAAAGGCTGATAAGTAGCTTAACCAGACAATAAAATGCCCATCAACAAGTTGATGGGCATTTTATTAATCTTTATTGCGGTGGTTTGGTGTTAGCAAAAGGTGCATGTTTTGCTATACCACTGAGAAAGCCTTTTAGATTAGAGCACTTGTCTATATTGATACGATTACGGAATAACCCCCAGTCTAAGTAACACGCTAAACGCAGCTCTGGGTCGGTATAGGGGGCGCTATCGCTTAATGTTAGTTGCTCAAACTGTGCAAGACTTGAGTCAATTCTAGCCGCTTGACGTTGGGTATATGCGACTGAGTTGATATCAACGCCATCTTTCTCTAAAAAGAACAAATTAACTGTGCTGTCTAAAGCGGTATTGACCATACAAAACAGATCGAGTTCAGCTGGAGTGCCTAAGTATGGCTGTCCAGCTTGCTGCCTGATATAAAATAAAATCGCACTTGAATCGGTTAAAAAAGTATCACCATGTTGTAGGAATGGTACCCGTTGAGTCGGCGAGAGTAACGCACTACTGGCTTGGTCCGTTTCGATAAATTCGAAATCCTGACCAGACTCCATCAATGCAATTCTGCAGTGGCGGACAAACGGTGAGGTATAACTTCCATATAGCTTCATTACTACTCCTTTCGCTTATTAAAAAAAGTAAGATATTTATTGATATTGTGACAGCTTAAATACTTTGTTCCATTGGGCCAAATGCACCATGTAATGCTTGAACAAAGGCGATAAGTTCACTGCCCATTAAGGCAAAATCTGCATCCAAACGCGCCATAGGATCCTCATTACCGACTTCGCCGTTACCGGCTCTAAACTCTTCAGAAAATTTAATCCGTTTCACGCTCGTATCAGACTGCATAACAAATGCGACAGACTGAGCAAAATGTAGCGCGAGTTTGTGCACTTGTTTACCGGTTGCTAAATGTGCCAATACTTCGTCTTCTTGTAGAACCTGCTGTTTAAAGCGCACAATGCCACCTTCGTCTGATTCAGATTTTAACTCAGCTTCATCTTGCATTTCAAAAGGTTGTGGTGCTTCACCCGCTTGTAACCATTCAGTCAAGGTTTGCTCAATCGGCTTGACATAACTGAGTGGAATAATAGGTAAACTGCCTAAAGCTTTACGCAATAAAGCTAACATTTCTTCAGCTTTGGTTGCACTTGAGCTATCAACTAAAATCATTTCCAGTTCTGGCAAAATAAGCGCACGGGTTTGGCTACGACGAGTGAAGGCTCTTGGCAGTAATGTGGTTGTGATGTCATCCTTCATCGCATCTTTTTCTTTTTTAGTCACAGTGCGGTTTTCTGCATCTTCAATTAAAGCCACTTTTTCATCAAGTGCTTCTTTAATGACCTGACCAGGTAATATTTTATCTTCTTTAGTGACGCAAATAAGGTGACGATTTTCTGCGCTATGGACTAAAGCTTGACCTTTTTTACCCAGCGCATTTGAAAAACCGAATTTACTGATGTCTTGGCTACCACAAGGTGAAAAGGTGAAATCTGCTAAGGCTTTTTCTAACGCTTCGGTGTCGGTGGAAAACGGTTTATTGAAACGGTACAAGGTGAGATTTTTAAACCACATAAAGAGACACTCATTATTTAATAAATAGTTGGCCAAGCAGTTTACGGCATCTGATTGGTTGGGTAAACAGGCCTTTTAAATCAGTCTATTGATTCATATGACTGAATTCATAAAAATGTCACAAAGTAATTAATTAAATTTTTATTATTTAAATTCAATGATTAAGTTACTTTTGTTTTGTGAATTATGCTTGTTTTTAAGTTTTTTCTGAATGACTGAAATATTTCTGAAACATTAGCAAGGCAAACTTCGGCTCGTTCCCAAGCTGTAAACACATATGATTAGAAACGTTGAAAGGATGAAATGATGAACTTATTTGCTAAAACTCTACTGGCTTGCGCTGTAACAGCTGCAACAGCATCAACAGCATACGCCGCAGACCCATTACAAGTTTATGGTAAGTTAAATGTATCAGCACAATCTAACGATGTAGCCGGTGAGACAGAAACAACGATTCAGAGTAATGCTTCACGTTTTGGCGTGAAAGGTAATTTTGACTTAGGTAATGACCTTGAGGCTTTCTATACTATTGAGTATGAAGTTGACACGGGTGATGATGTAAAAGAAAACTTTAAAGCGCGTAACCAATTTGTTGGTTTACAAGGTGGTTTTGGTCTTGTGTCTGTGGGTCGTAATGATACCGTTTTAAAAATATCACAAGGTAAAGTTGATCAGTTTAACGACTTAGTTGGTGATGTCAAAAATGTGTTTAAAGGTGAAAACCGTATGGCACAAACCGCGACATACATGACGCCAATGTTTAGTGATTTCCAGTTCGGCTTAACGTATGTAGCTGACGGCGATGCTGAGCAAAGCGAAAACACAGGCGTGAGTATGGCCGCTTCTTATGGTGATTCAGGCTTAAAGGCAACGCCATTTTATGCTGCAATAGCTTATGATTCTGAAGTAAAAGGCTATGATACTGCGCGTGCTACAGTACAAGGTAAAGTCGCTGGTTTAGTGTTAGGCGGTATGTATCAGCAACAAGAAAAGCTTAACTCTGGTGTAACAGATAATGGTTATCTATTAAGTGCTGCATACGACATAGATGCAGTGACCTTAAAAGCACAGTATCAAGACATGGATAATAAAGGCGACTCAATGTCAGTGGGTGCAGATTACACATTGGCTAAGCCAACTAAATTATTTGCTTACTACACAACTAATGCAATGTATGACTCTGGCGATGTTGATGACTCATATTTTGGTTTAGGTTTAGAGCATAAATTTTAAGCTTAATATTTAGATGAAAAAAGGAGCTGCGGCTCCTTTTTGCTTTGTGGTATAAAATGTTATTGGATCAGTTTTGAAATGTAATTAAGCCAAGCATTTTGAAGCTGTTTATCAAGGAATATGGTTAAATATCTTCAAGATCATAATTCTGTAACAAAACTGACCAATAATGGTCATCGTGGCAAATTACTGATAGAAGCGAATATGACAGCAAGGATTTTAATTGTAGAAGATGAATCAGCCATCCGTGAGATGCTGACATTTGTGATGGACCAACACGGGTTTACAACCGCTGCAGCTGAAGATTTTGATTCCGCCATTGCGTTATTAGCGGAACCTTATCCAGACTTAATTTTATTGGATTGGATGTTCCCTGGAGGCAGTGGTATTCAATTAGCCAAACGGTTAAAGCAAGATGAGTTTACCCGTCAAATCCCTATTATCATGCTTACCGCCCGTGGCGAAGAGGAAGATAAGGTTAAAGGCTTAGAAGTAGGGGCAGATGATTACATCACTAAACCCTTTTCCCCCAAAGAACTTGTTGCACGTATTAAGGCTGTATTAAGACGCAGTGCGCCAACAAGGCTTGAGGAAACAATAGACGTACAAGGTTTACAATTAGACCCAGTTAGTCATCGTGTTTCAGCAGGTGATGGGGTACTCGATATGGGACCTACTGAATTTAGGTTGTTACATTTTTTTATGACACACCCAGAACGTGTTTATAGCCGCGAACAATTGCTTGATAACGTTTGGGGAACAAACGTTTATGTTGAAGATCGTACCGTTGATGTGCATATTCGACGTTTACGTAAAGCGATAGAGCAAGGCGGACACGATAAGTTAATCCAAACGGTTCGTGGAGCCGGTTACCGATTTTCAACAAGGATGTAGCGGATATTCACTGTTTGAATATTCATATCACTATGTTTGCAGTAGCTAAAAGTGCTAGTCTAGCCACTCAAATGTGAAGTCACACTGTATGGCAGTTAAATTATCATTATTGATTAATTTAACTGCCATACTGCGATTTAGGTAACGTATATTGAACTCTTATTCTGGCTTTCGCTTGCTTTTTCGCCTTGGGGTGATGGTACTGCTATTAGTGCTGGTGGGCTGGATTGTTGACTATATAATGTTAACAATACTTCTTGGTTCCGCAGCACTACTGTTCTGGCATTACCGTCAGTTGTCTAGGTTAAGCCATTGGTTATGGAAAGATAAAAAGCTTACGCCACCGCAGGGGCGGGGGAGCTGGGAGGGTATTTTTAATGGTATTTATCGGCTTCAAGGAAAAAACCGCCGTCGAGTGGGTCAGCTAGCATCATTACTTGGACGCTTCAGACAAGGTGCTGAAGCACTGCCCGATGCTGCTGTGGTGCTAGATTCAGAGCACAATATTTTATGGTGTAACAAACTGGCTCAATTAATATTAGGTTTTGTGTGGCCACAAGATAATGGCCAGCGAATTGATAACCTCATTCGTCACCCTGATTTTTCAGCCTACTTGCGTAAACATAATTTCAGTGAACCTTTAGAGATCCCATCGCCTGTATCAGAAAGACGTCTGCTAGAAATTCGGCTAATGCCCTATGGTGATCGTCAGTTATTATTAATGGCGCGCGATATTACCCGCATTCATCAATTAGAAAGCATGCGTAAAGACTTTGTGGCTAACGTATCCCATGAGCTAAAAACCCCGCTGACAGTATTACAGGGGTATTTAGAGATAATGCAAACCATGGAAGACGATAACTCACCAAATCAAAAACCGCTTAATATGATGCAGCAACAAACGAGCCGAATGCAATCTATGGTAGAGCAGCTACTGGCATTGTCGCGTATTGAAGCGGGAGCCAGCATTGATCTGTCTCACACTGTCAATATGGATAGCATGTTTAGTCAGCTTAAAACTGAAGCTCAAGCATTAGCAGCAGAACAATATGAATTGGTGTTTTTCTGTGAACCGGGATTAAATATTCATGGCCAAGAACAGCAGCTTAGAAGTGCATGCTCTAATTTAATATCAAATGCGATTCGCTATACCTCACCAGGAGGAAAAGTCTCTATAACATGGCAAAGTGTTGCCAGTGGTGCAAAGTTTTCGGTAACAGATACCGGAGTGGGTATCGCTCCTCAACATATCAATCGTTTAACTGAGCGTTTTTACCGGGTAGATAACGCCCGCTCGAGTAAGACGGGCGGCAGTGGCTTAGGTTTGGCAATTGTGAAGCATGCATTAAGTCATCATCACAGTGAATTGACAGTATTGAGTGAGCTTGGTAAAGGCAGTACTTTTAGCTTTATCGTTCCTACCCATTTAATTGATAGGAAAAACTAATTTTTTGATATTCAGAATGCCGTCATAATGACTAACACCGATCAGTTAAGAAACTGATCGGTTGACAGCAAAAATGATCCTACGAAAATGGCTCCTTCTTTTGAACGGAGTCATTTTTTATGTTGTCTAACTGGCTTATTGATACTGAATTACTTGTCGCCCCCGAAGAACTATCTATCTTTCAAAAAGAATTGCCGTTGGAATGGATTGAACAAGCTTTGGAGCTAACCAACAAAGCAAGTATTAGGCGCAGAAAACTTCCAGCAGAATTAGTCGTTTGGCTCATCGTTGGAATTGGCCTCTACCGAAATCGTTCCATCGCTGAAGTCGTCTCCAAGCTCGACTTAACGTTAGTTGATAAGTTGGGAGAAACCGTTGCGCCAAGTGCTATCCCGCAAGCCAGACAGCGACTGACAGCCGCTCCCCTTAAAGCCCTTTTTGATATCACTTCTAAACACTGGTGTCATAGGGAAGACAGCCAAGATACATGGCATGGTCTTCAGTTATTTTCTGTTGATGGAACGACATTTCGATGTGCAGAAAATACCGAGAATTCAGAGCATTTTGGCTATATCAGTAATCAGCATAGAAAGCAGTCCGTATACCCAGTAGCCCGCTTATGCGCACTCATGTCATTACGAAGTCGTATGATAAGAAATGTAAAATTTGGTCCGTGTAGTAAAGGAGAAATTAGTTATGCTCGAGAGCTAATTGGATCAGTTCCAGCTAATTCTCTCACTATTTTTGATAGTGGTTACTTTAGTGCAGATCTTATGACAAGTTGGTGGGGAGCCAACCAGAATAGTCATTGGCTTACACCACTCAAAAGTAATACACGCTTTGAAGTCATCGAGCAATACGCTGACAACGATTATCTAGTTGAGATGCCAGTATCACCACAAGCGAGAAAAAAGAACCCAGAGCTACCTGAAAAGTGGCATGCGAGACTAGTGACCTATCAAGAAAAATCCCAGGGCAATCATATTACAGGTGTGCTGAGTTCATTAACCAATAGAAGCAAATACTCCTCTCAAGATATATTAGATGTCTATTTCGAACGCTGGGAGATAGAAAATGGCTATGGAGAAATCAAGTAATATCAACTTGATGAGAGTATTTTATTAAGAAGTCAGACAGTTGAAGGCATTTATCAGGAGATTTGGGGATTACTGATAGCGTACAACTTGATCCGAGTTGAAATAAGCCAAATCGCTAAAGAGGCAGAAGTGTCACCATTACGGATTAGCTTTGTAATGGCGATGCGCTATATACAGGATGAGTTGATGTGGTGTGCAATTGCTTCGCCAGGAACAATCCCTAAAAAGCTCAAAGCAATGAGGGAAAACGTTAAGCAATTTATCTTGCCCAAAAAACGAAAACGGCCCAAAAGTAGGACCGTTCGAATTAACAAAACCCGCTATCCAGTTAAGAGAAGAAACTCTTAACTGAATGGTGTTAGTCATAATGACGGCATTTTCATTTTTGTGACTTAACTATTTCAATAATGATGTTAAATCAGCAAATATATTTCACCTGTCACCTAACTGTCACATTATAGTCATAGACTTGTCATCATTGGAGTTGATACTGACTGCGTTATAAAAACTTAGCACGCTTAATTTGGAGCAATACAATGAAACTGAAAAAACTTGTCGGCGCAATTACCCTAACAGCCGCTGGTGTGTTCTCGGCAGCATCTATGGCTGCAATTGATGAAACGTTACCTATGTATGAAAAAACAAGTGGTGTTTCTGGTAACTTGTCTTCTGTTGGTTCTGATACGTTAGCGAATATGATGACGTTATGGGCAGAAGAGTTTAAGCATATATATCCTAATGTTAATATCCAAATTCAAGCAGCTGGCTCTTCTACAGCGCCTCCAGCATTAACTGAAGGAACTTCACAGTTCGGTCCAATGAGCCGTAAAATGAAGCCTAATGAAGTTGAGTCATTTGAAAAGCATTTCGGTTACCAACCAACGGCTATTCGTGTTGCAATTGATGCTTTAGCTGTGTTTGTGCATAAAGATAACCCAATTAAAGGATTAAGCATCGAGCAAATCGATAGCATTTTCTCTTCAACAAACAAGTGTGGTGGTAAGCAAGTTGAACGTTGGGGTGACTTAGGCCTAGACGGTAACTGGACAGCAAAAGATGTCCAATTATACGGCCGTAACTCAGTATCTGGTACTTATGGCTACTTTAAAGAAAAAGCATTATGTAAAGGCGATTTCCGTCCAAATGTGAATGAGCAACCAGGTTCTGCATCTGTCGTACAGTCTGTATCTCAAGGTCTTAACGCAATTGGTTACTCTGGTATTGGTTATAAAACAGCGGGTGTAAAAGCTGTAGCTGTATCTAAGAAAGGTGATAAGTTTATCGACGCATCAGCTGCCAATGCTGCTAATGGGACTTACCCACTTTCTCGTTACTTGTACGTTTATATCAACAAGCACCCAAACAAAGATTTATCGCCAATGGATCGTGAGTTCATTCGCTTCATATTATCTAAGCAAGGTCAGCAAGTTGTTGAAAAAGATGGTTATGTACCATTACCTCGCACAGTAATAGCAAAAGATTTAGAGAAAGCCGGCATCCGTCTTTAAACTAAATTAAGTTGCACGATTAAAGACCTCCATAGTGAGGTCTTTTTTTTGCTTCGAGCTTAGCGGTATTTTGGAAGCAAAAAAAAGCAACCTACTAAGGTTGCTGTAACTGCAATGTGCAATTCTGTTGATAGGATAACTCACTATCGAGAGGGGAGATGATGATGAACAAAATCATTTACAGGCTCAAACGTTCAGTAAAAGTAGGTATATAAAATTCGGTTCATATATTCAGACTAGCGTTATTTATAAAAGTTCCAAATAAAGATAAAAAAATTGAATTAACTATCTTAAGTACTGTTCCCACTAACATTGCTCGCCGCTTTCTTATTAGAAAGCACTTTACTATAAAACGCCTGTTAAAAATGATGGCACTAAAACATAGTGGCAGCTTAGCCGTTACGGTGTTTTTAAAGACAATCGGTAAAAAACAGCCAAAAAAAAAGCAACCTATTAAGGTTGCTGTAACTGCAATGTGCAATTCTGTTGATAGGATAACTCACTATCGAGTGGGGAGATGATGATGAACAAAATCATTTACAGACTCAAACTTTCAATAAATTGGGGTGTACAAAATTCGGTTCATATATTCAGACTGGCGTTATTTATAAAAGTTCCAAATAAAGATAAAAAAGTAACAAAAATGTGCCGAGTATTATCTGACAGCTCTGTTCTGATGAAAAGGACTCAAGGTTAGTGTTAGAAATGTTTTTCTATCGTTTGATGAGCGCAGCGTTATAAAATCCGCTTTATCAATGTGCAAGAAAAAGATTATCCATAAACTGGGTGACGGCTTCGACCTCAAAAAATAGTTAAAAAAAAGCAACCTATTAAGGTTGCTGTAACTGCAATGTGCAATTCTGTTGATAGGATAACTCACTATCGAGTGGGGAGATGATGATGAACAAAATCATTTACAGACTCAAACTTTCAATAAACTGGGGTGTACAAAATTCGGTTCATATATTCAGACTGGCGTTATTTATAAAAGTTCCAAATAAAGTTAATTATTTTTATTACCCTCATAATTTAAGGCTATAAACCTGTCGAAGCTCAGAGGGGCGATACTAAAGAAGCCTTTTAAATGTTATGTTTGGTGCGATTAATTTGACTTAACTTAACAGTCAAAACTAAAACTGCAATTAAGGATATTAAAGTGGCCACTAGTCTAACTTCATCATGGGACCATCAGTATGATTACCATTCAAGTGCCAATACTGACACGGTTTGTGTTTCTCATTTAGAACTTAATCTAGAAGTTGATTTTAGTGCTAAGCAACTTATCGGGCAGGTCACCTTATACTTTGATTTAACTAAAGAGTCATCTAGTCAACATGGACAACTTATTTTAGATTGCCGTGATTTAACCTTGATAAGTGTGAGTGACTTACAAGGGCAACAACTTGACTTTTCGCTGGTAGATGTAGGGGATATCTTAGGGCAAAAGTTGGTGATACAGATTAATCAATCAATTAGAGCTGTCACCGTTCATTACGCCACGTCCCCACACGCCCAAGGCTTACAGTGGTTAACCCCTGAACAAACCTTAGGTAAGCAACAGCCCTATTTATTCAGTCAATCACAACCGATTAACGCCAGAAGCTGGATCCCCTTGCAAGATACGCCTAAAGCGCGGGTAACGTTCGACGCCACCATTAAAGTTAATAATGGTTTACGTGCGGTAATGAGTGCACTTAATAATCCCCAGATGCCTAAAGATGACATTTTCCATTTTGTGATGGATAAGCCCATACCGACTCATTTACTGGCTTTAGCGGTAGGGGATTTAGCGTTTGAAGCGACAGGACCCAGAAGTGGTATTTATACCGAACCAGCAATGCTAGCAAGTGCGGTTAAAGAGTTTGAAGATACAGAAGCGATGATCAAGGTAGCGGAGTCATTACTTGGCCCCTATGCGTGGCAAAGGTACGACATGATTGTATTACCACCTAGTTTCCCCTTTGGCGGTATGGAAAATCCTATGCTGGCATTTATGACCCCTACCTTGATAGCGGGTGATAAAAGTTTAGTGTCTACGGTAGCCCATGAGCTGGCACATTCTTGGACTGGAAACTTGGTTAGTAATGCAACATGGCGTGATCTGTGGCTTAACGAAGGATTTACCACCTACTTTACTAATCGTATCGTTGAAGCTGTATATGGCAAAGAGCAAGCTGATTTAGAATGGGTGAATGAATACACTCGTTTAGAAGCTGAAATGCAGTCTGTTGATTTGATAGATCAAACCTTGCCTGCAAATGTTCAAACGCGAGATCCAAATCAGGCATTTAATCGTTTTACCTATGATAAAGCATCAATGTTTGTCCATGAACTAGAGCAGCGTTTTGGCCGTGAATCCTTTGATGCTTTTTTGTTTCAATATGTCACTCACTTTGCTTTCAAAGCCATTACCACTGAAGTTTTTATGGCTTATATGCTGCAACATGTATTACCCAATTTTCCAGATAAGTTATCTGAAGTTGAATTAAATGAATGGGTATATGGTGAAGGACTGCCTCATTGGTTTGTACCTCCTTCTTCGAGTAGTTTAGACAAAGTACATTTGGCGCTTATGGAAATTGAACATAAAAAACCAGCAAAAATGCTGAATGTGAGTGATTGGCGGGTTCATCATTGGCAATATTTTTTAAATCAGTTGCCACAGGTTATCAGCCAAGAACAGTTACTTGATTTAGATGACACCTTTTTATTTAGTCAAAGTAAAAATGCAGAAATTGTTTGTGATTGGTTTAGGGTCGCTATTCGAAATCATTATGATCCCGTGCTTGAACCCTTATCGGCGTTTCTCATCTCAGTCGGGCGGGCTAAGTTTGTTAAACCACTTTATAGCGAGTTATTGGTTGCTGGGTATAAACAGGAAGTTGAGCAAATATACGCTAAGGCTAGGGCAGGATATCACCCATCACTGCAAGTGCAATTAGATAAGCTATTGAGTTGGTGAGAGAAGGTTAATAAATTCTAGTTAACCATTATATCGTAATCATTATTCAATCAAGACTGTACAAATAAAATGGGCCTTAGATTTTCATCTAAGGCCCATTTCTAAATCATTAATATGATGATTTACTTATCTATTAAGCTACCTTAGTAACTTCACTAGCAAGTGATTAACGCTGAATCGCTTCGTGTTCAGCAGTAACGGCAATTTCTTCCGCTAATGCTTCTTCTTCAGAATCATTATGGCCTTCAGCACCGTGCATCCAATCCACTAACTTGTCAGCCATGAAGTATAAAATTATACCTGAAACCGCCGCTGTAATTGCGATGCCCGCGAAGATTGACATTGCATTGGCAAGTTGATCTTCAACGCTGCCACCGTGGCCAATGAGTGAACCAACTAATCCGCCAACTTTGTTTGCAATAGCAATAAATAGGAACCATGCGCCCATCATAAGTGATGCTATACGCAGTGGAGCCAGTTTAGTGACCATAGATAAACCAATTGGTGATAAACATAGTTCACCCATAGTATGGAAGAAATATGCGCCGACTAACCACCACATGCTTGATTTGATTGAAGCGTCGCCGCCCATTTGTAAAACAGCACCAATCATGAATAAGAAACCAATGCCAAGTAACACTAGACCAAGGGCAAACTTAACGGGCGAATTGGGTTCGTTCTTACCTAAACGTATCCAAATTGAGGCTATAACTGGAGCAAAAATGACGATAAAAATAGCATTCAGTGATTGGAAGTAAGTGGTAGGCACTTCCCAGCTACCAATCATACGGTCAGTAAAGTTATTGGTGAATAGGTTCATTAATCCACCGGCTTGTTCAAAACCAGCCCAGAAGATAATGGTAAATAGACCCATAATCATGATCACTTTTATGCGATCACGTTCAATTTTAGTCAGTGGCTCACTGCGGACTTGGCCCTTAAGTGCATTCCTGTCTCGTTCGAGTTTTGCCGCTGGAACAGTACCTATATCGCCAAGTAATCTTTGAGCAAAAAAGAATTGAATAATTAACGATGCAACCATACCAACACCTGCACAGAAGAAACCAGCCTGCCAGTTGTTAACAAATACCTCTTGTCCTGCAACCACTTCAGTATGACCAAAAGTGGTGTAAGCCCAAGCTACAATAATACCCGATAGCGCGGCGCCAACGTTGATGCCCATGTAAAAAATAGTGAATGCACCATCTCGACGGTGATCACCTTCTTCATACAAGTCGCCAACCATAGTAGAAATGTTAGGTTTAAACAGTCCGTTACCTAATATCAACGTACCTAAACCAATATAGAAAAGAGTGGTTTCTAAACCAGAAAACCAGCTGTGCGGCGCAGCAAGGGTAAATTGCCCTATTGCCATTAACGCACCACCAATATAAATAGATTTACGTTGGCCAAGGTAATTATCTGCTAACCAACCCCCAATAAGCGGCGTTAAATAGACTAAACCGGTGAAGGTTCCGTAAAGAGATAATGCATCCTGTGGCGTCCAACCTAAACCACTACCACCATCTGTTTGAACTTTATCAACCAAATAAAGGACCAATATGGCACGCATTGCGTAATAACTGAATCGTTCCCACAATTCAGTTGTAAAGAGAAGGAACAATCCTTTTGGATGCCCAAGCATCGTTCCTGGTGCTTTTACTTCACTCATTAAGTTTTCCACCTTAAAGCTTGTGATTGGCTGCGGCACAAGTTGCACCACAGAATAATTGTTTGCAAATTTAGGCAAAGTATTGCGATTAAGCATTGCATCAAGAAGATGTTGTGCTTTTTATCTGGGCAATCTTGGCCGATTTATTGTTCATTTCTTATAATAAATATTATTCATTTAATGTTTATTTTGTTTAAAACATCAAAAATCCTACCTTATATACCCTTTTCAGGACGCTTAAGTCAATGTTTGTGCGGGTGTCAGGCGCATTTTGCGGGTTACATTTTTGTAAACATATGTCATTTTTTAGTTGGCTTGTATGCTTATTATACAGTGCGAGTTATTTTCAATATTGCGATGCTGGTTAAAGCGACTGTTATCAAGTTTGTGAGTTTGTTGCCGATAATTAAAAATTCACTTTATAAGTGTTAGATGGTGCTATTTTGAGCTGAAATACATAAAGCATTAACTTGTTTGCAGCAATTTATGTTTGCTTAATTGCAAATGTGTCGCTAAAAGTTAAAATATGTATAATTTAAACTTGTTGAAAAAAGTTAAAACCTCAAAAGATGTTGTCTTACTATATTAAAATCACATGATTGGAGACTGCATGCGTTCATTACTGACTATATTCGTACCTGTATTAGTACTATGGCTTTTTTTGATCAGCACCCCAACTTTGGCATGGATTGATTCAGATATGGATGGCGTACCAGATAAAAAAGATGCCTGTGCTGATACTCCTCAAGGTGAGGTGGTTATGGCTAATGGCTGTAACGATCCAGCTTTTGCTTTAACTGAATCCAAAATTGATGAAGCTCCTATTTTTGATGAAGAAGCTGTAACAGCGGTTGCTGAACAACCAACCAGCACTATAGAATATGTTAATCGCTGCGAGCAACTGGGTGCTGATGGCGTAGTTAATTGTTTACAGCAAGTGGTACAACCTATTTATTTTGAATTTGCTAAAGCAGAAGTAATGTTATCGCAAAGACCTGTGTTTGACAGTATCAATAAAATCATAGCCCAAGATAATAATGTAACTTTAGAGCTAGTTGGACATGCCGATTTATTGGGAAGTGATGAGTTAAATCAAGCGCTTTCATTAGCCCGGGCAAACAGCGTAAAAGCAATATTAGTCACCGATTTTAATTTTAATCCTGACAACATTTCTGTAAAAGGGATGAGTAACACCCAACCCGCTGCGGATAACGCCACATCTGAAGGGCGACAACGTAATAGACGGGTAGAATTTATCATTTCGGCAGAATAATCTGTCACTTTAGGGAGTAAAACAATGGAAAACCTTGACGGTTTAGAAGCGTTAATAAAGCAAGCACCAGAATTTATTATGGCTTATGGGCTTAAAACATTAGCTGCTTTGGCGATGTTTTTTATTGGTAAGTACTTTGCTGGTGTAGCAAAACGCCTCACTGATAAAGTATTAACCAGTCGCAAAGTTGATCAAACAGTTGTGTCGTTTGTGTCAAACCTTGCTTGGTCAGTTGTATTTGTATTCACCATTGTGGCTACATTAGGTCAAATAGGTGTGCAAACCGCTTCACTCGCCGCTGTAATTGGTGCGGCAGGTCTTGCGGTTGGTTTAGCATTACAAGGTTCATTATCAAACTTTGCTTCAGGTGTGTTAATGGTGTTATTCCGTCCATGTCGTGTCGGTGATTTTATTGAAGCGGCAGGCGTTGCTGGTGTGGTAGATGAGATTACTATTTTCTCTACAAAACTGCGTACGGGTGATAATAAACTTATCACTGCGCCAAACTCCGCTATTATGAATGGTACTATTACCAATTATTCAGCGCTTGAAAAGCGCCGTATCGACTTAGTTATCGGTGTGGGCTATACCTCTGATATCGCGAAAACTAAAAAAGTATTGGCTGAAGTATTAGATAACAATGCATTCGTATTAAAAGATCCTGCTTACACTATTGGTTTAGCTGAATTAGCTGATTCATCAATTAACTTCGTTGTTCGCCCATGGGTGAGCACGGGTGATTACTGGCCAGCGCGTTTTCAAATTTTAGAGCAAATCAAAAATGCATTAGATGCAGCTGAGATTGAAATACCATTTCCACAAATGGATTTACATGTTAAAGAATTAGCAGCAAGTTAATCAGTTATTTGATTAACTGCGTATAACAACAACCAGCCACAAGGCTGGTTTTTTATTATTAATCAGGAGAATATAATGACATTTCAACAATCTTTATTGAACATAGGTTTATCCTTAGTATTAATTGCCAGTCCAGTATTTATTCACTTTACGCAAGCTGCTGAAGTTACCATGGGTGGGGATCCGGTGGTGCTTAAAGGTGATTTACCCGCTAATAATATGCCAGCCCCTGAATTTAAAGTGGTTGATGATAAGTTTAATCCGGTTAATTTAAGTGATTTTAAAGGTAAAACAGTATTAATCAGTGCCGTACCGAGCTTAGATACCGGTGTGTGTGCGTTGCAAACAAAACGATTTAACAGTGAATTTGCTAATTTTGATGCCGACGTTGTTATGTTGACTATTAGTACAGATTTACCTTTTGCTCAAAAGCGTTTTTGCCAAACTGAAAGCGTTGATAAAATTAAAGTATTGTCTGATTCTGTGTGGCGTAACTTTGCTGACCAATATGGATTATTGATTGAAAGCCGTGGTTTACTGGCTCGCGCAATATTTATTATTGATGCTAATGGCCAGCTACAGTATCAAGAGCTTGTTAAAGAAGTTGGCAGCCACCCTGATTATAATGCGGCAATCGCAGCATTAACAAAAATTGCTGCAGCTAAATCTTAATCCGTTACACTGTCGGCCATGGTTTGGATAAATGACGATTTATTATGATTGATTTTAGAAGCGATACTGTTACTCAACCTACAGCCGCAATGCGCAAAGCAATGGCCAATGCCGTTGTGGGTGATGATGTTTATGGCGATGACCCGACAGTCAACAACCTACAAGATATGGCCGCTGAAATGTATGGCTTTGATGCGGCATTATTTGTTAGCTCTGGTACTCAAGCTAATTTATTAGCATTGATGTCACATTGTGAGCGTGGAGACGAGTATTTATGTGGTCAACAAGCGCACAATTATAAATTTGAAGGTGGTGGTGCTGCGGTGCTTGGCAGCATTCAGCCACAGCCGTTAAATAATCAGCAAGATGGTAGTATTTTATTGTCAGATATCGATGCTGCAATTAAACCTGATGACGTTCATTTTGCCAGAACCCGTTTATTGAGCTTAGAAAATACCATTGGCGGTAAGGTCTTATCGCAAGAGTATTTAGCACAAGCACAAACTTTGGCCTTTAATCGGGGTTTAAAAATTCATTTAGACGGCGCAAGAATAGCCAATGCAGCGGTTGCCCAAAACCTTGCGATTGCCGATATTACCCAATATTTTGACTCGGTTTCTATTTGTCTATCAAAAGGGTTATGCGCCCCAATTGGCTCTATTTTGTTAGGCGATGAGCGGCTTATTGGTAAAGCGACTCGTTGGCGTAAAATGTTGGGCGGCGGAATGCGTCAAGCTGGTATTATTGCCGCAGCGGCTAAATTGGCTTTAACCGATCAAGTTGAACGATTAGTTGAAGATCATCACCACGCAAAACTGCTCGCTGAGGCATTATATCAATTTGACGAATTTGAGATTGATGTGAAATCAGTACAAACCAATATGGTATTTGCACGTTTGGCCAGTCATATAGATCCCAATCAATTATCACATGCGTTATTGCAAAAAGGCATTAAGGTTAGCCCTAGTCAGCAACTGCGCCTAGTAACCCATGCTGATATTACAGCGAAAGATATTTCTACTTTTATTACATCTTTAAAGCAGGTGTTATCTACTTAACTAGGGCCGTATTTTTATCCGCTGAGAGTAAACGTCATTCGTGATATGAGTGATGCCTTAAATGGCGTTAAATAGTGCAAATATAATTCCGTTATAGGGCAGGTTTTATTAATCAGCCATATAAGTAATTGATTATCAATGTAACTAAAACTGGCTTGAACATTGCTACCTCTTTAGTGATACAAGAGTTTCTTGTTAATAACTAAAGGGTTTTTTATGAAATACTACAGCCGCCACTTAATACTTCCGGTCCATTTAAATAGTAGCCACACTCTATGCTGTGGTCAGCTATTGAGTTGGATAAATGAACAAGCAACGATATTTGCCAGTTGCCAAATGAACAGCCAATGCCATGTTGCGAAGCTGATTGCCGAGATCAACTTTATGACTCCAGGATTGGTTGGCGATATACTTGAATTTGGTTTTGAAAGTGTAAGTTTAGGTCAAAGCTCAGTGACTATTCGTTGTAAAGTACGCAACAAAGTCACCCAGGCACCTATAGCCAGTGTCGATAAAATAGTCTTTGTTAACATAAATGCTAATGGGGTACCTGTACCCCATGGCATGCGAGCAAATGCGGCTTAGCTGTTTTATCATTATTACTTTGCTTTAACTCTTTTTCTAGAGTAGCTTTTTAAGCTACTGACGCATCTCTTTCTAGATTGAATGTATGCCTATATTACTGTTGGTATTATTAAGGATGTACAAAGATTATATATAGTTGCCATTAGGTTTATCGGCAACAGTTTAGTAATCTAACTCAAGCGCAAAACACAGATAGGCCATTAATTGAGTCGTTTTTTGAAATTCCTTTTGACAGAACTCGACAAAATCAGCCTGGCAAACTTGTGCTTCAGTTATCGTCTTTAGCGCGATAAAGTCTTTCCGTTTTAGTTCAGTAAGTAGCGGATGATCTTTATCAAATCCCCTTGGTGGCCTCACTAAACTGTGACCTGTCATAACAAAACCTGCTCTCTCTATCGCTTGTAACGCTTTTTTATAGCCATTAGGGTTTTCATCGATACAGTGTCTTATGGCATTTAAGGCTGTTGACTCTGGATGCCAAATACCCGCAGCGATAAAGCATTCATTATTGGCTAAATGCACATAAAATCCAGGGGAATGGACATCTTTAGCCTGAAAATGTTTAAATTGAATGCCAACATTAGTTTTATAAGGTGTTTTATTTTTACTAAAACGACTATCTCTTTGGGGGCGCATTAAGCTACCGCCGACTTTTTTGGGTACTGCATTAAAACGTGGTGACAAGGATAAAATAGGCCCTTGCATCGCCTCAATAAATTGTAATGCAGGCGTGCGCACTTGGGCTTCATAGCGGGGTTGATTAGCTTTAAACCAATCACGGTCATTATGTTGATTTAGTTCGGTTAAAAACTGGAAACTACAGCGAGTAAACATTATTATGCCTCAATAATTAATTCTATTATTATTAATAGGTTAGTAGTATTCTTTTCGGTGTGTATTTATGAAGGATTATGGTAAATAACTTTAACGTAAAAATTCTAGATAAATAAAGTTGTTTTATTCAATATGCAGTGTATATTGCGCCAAAATTGATTGATATTAGCTATGCTTAAATGACTTTCTCACTGTTCAACTCTGCAGTAGACGATAAAACATTTGGTGAGTAGCATCGAACAAGTTATTCGAGAAAGACTTATTTCCTTTAAACGTAAGGACTGACCATGACTAAACAAACCCTCGATATTGTGGGCTGGCGAGAGTGGGGCACATTTCCTGAAATTGGCAATGAAAAAGTCAAAATCAAGGTAGATACAGGGGCAAAAACCTCTTGTTTACATGCTTTTAAAATTAAACCGTTTCAAAAAGAAAAAGAAAAATGGGTGCGTGTATGGTTGCACCCTGAACAAGAATCTGATCGTGAAGTTGTGTGTGAGTTCCCCATTTTTGATCGTCGTAATGTTAGCGATTCTGGTGGACATGTTACCAAACGATATGTAATCAAAACCCCTATCATTATGGGTGGAAAGCAGTTCGATATCGAACTGACTTTAACCAATAGAGATAACATGAAATTTCGTATGTTGTTAGGTCGCAGAGCACTGGAAGGACGATTTTTGGTGGATTCAGCAGCATCTTATATAACAGGAGAGTAAAATGCACATTGCAATTATGTCACGGAATAAAAATTTATATTCGACGCGTAGGCTTAAGGAAGCGGCCGTTGCCCGTGGTCATGACGTTAAAATAGTCGATCACATCAGTTGTTACATGAACATCAACATGACCTCTCCAAGCATCCACATGAAAGGCCAAGAGCTGCCTAAGTTTGATGCCGTCATTCCACGTATTGGTGCATCAGTAACCTTTTACGGAACAGCAGTATTACGTCAATTCGAAATGATGGGAGTTCACCCATTAAATGAGTCGGTAGCGATTACCCGTTCACGTGACAAGTTGCGTTCATTACAGTTACTTTCTCGTAAAAATATTGGCTTACCTGTGACTGGTTTTGCAAACAAACCTGCGGATGTACCAGACTTATTAGACATGGTTGGTGGCGCACCGTGTGTGATTAAGTTACTTGAAGGTACTCAAGGTATTGGTGTAGTACTTGCCGAGACGCGTAAAGCAGCAGAGTCAGTTATTGAAGCCTTCATGGGTCTTAAAGCCAACATCATGGTACAAGAATATATCGCTGAAGCGGGCGGCGCAGATATTCGCTGTTTCGTGATTGGCGATAAAGTGATCGCGGCGATGAAGCGTCAAGCATTGCCAGGTGAATTCCGTTCTAACTTACACCGCGGCGGTTCTGCCACCA
Source organism: Shewanella sp. HL-SH8 (assembly GCF_051165765.1). Taxonomy (NCBI): domain Bacteria; kingdom Pseudomonadati; phylum Pseudomonadota; class Gammaproteobacteria; order Alteromonadales; family Shewanellaceae; genus Shewanella; species Shewanella sp. HL-SH8. The sequence goes on from NZ_CP195039.1 coordinate 1,872,130, forward strand.
TAGTTAAGTTAACACCTGAAGAGCGCTCAACCGCGCTTCGCGCAGCTAAGACCATGGGTCTTAACGTTGCTGGTGTGGATATTTTGCGCTCAAAACACGGTCCACTAGTGATGGAAGTAAACTCTTCACCTGGTTTAGAGGGCATTGAAAAAGCCACTGGTATCGATGTTGCTGACAAGATTATTCAGTTTATCGAGAAAAATGTAAAAGCAACCAGCACTAAAACCAAAGGAACTGGCTAAATGGTCAAAAAACGCGAAGCTTTCACTCTAGGTGAAGTGAGCGTTAAAGCTGGCACGCAGCAAAGCGTTAAGCTTCCTGCTGCAAGGCTTTATAACGACACACCTATGGAGTTACATGTTGAAGTTTTCCATGGACTAAAAGCCGGGCCGACTTTATTAGTGTGTGCTGCTATTCATGGTGATGAACTAAATGGAATTGAAATTTGCCGACGTTTGCTCAGTAAAATAAATGCTAAATCGTTAACCGGCACCATACTTGTCGTGCCTATTGTTAACGTGTTTGGTTTTATTCAGCAATCAAGATACTTACCGGATCGCCGCGATTTGAACCGATGTTTTCCTGGTTCATCAAAAGGGGCTTTGGCTAGCCGTTTAGCCCATTTGGTGTCACATACATTAGTTGATCGGGCGACGCACATTATAGATTTACATACCGGTGCCGTTCACCGTGACAACTTACCTCAAATCCGTTGTGATACCGATGATGAAGTGATGTTTGGCATGGCAAATGCCTTTGGTGCACCTGTGATCATGACGTCTAAAAATGTTACAGGCTCTATGCGGGGCTATGCTAACGGTAAAGGCATACCTTGTATTTTATACGAGGCAGGTGAAGCTTTACGTTTTAGTGAAATGTCGATTAAGTCGGGTCTTAATGGTGTATTAAATGTCATGCGCCACCTAGAAATGGTTAAAGGCCGTATTCGCATCAAAGGCAATAGTGTTAACGCCAGTCGCAGTTATTGGGTAAGAAGTGAAGCTGATGGTTTGATTAACATTAAGCTTAAGCTGGGTGAAAGGGTTAATAAAGGCAATATCTTAGCTTATATTGTTAACCCACACGGTGGTGAGCCTTATGCGCTGCGTGCCCCTACTGATGGCATCATTATTGGTAACAGTAATATTCCCGTGACAAATGAAGGTGAAGCTTTATTCCATATTGCCCAATTTGAGGGTGATGAGATTGAAATCGTCAATGATAGTTTAGATGATTTTATGGCTGAATATGCTTAACAAGTTTGCTGGTTAAAATCAAAAATGCCGCTGAATTCAGCGGCATTTTAGTCTCTAAAAATTTATATTAAGTGATTTTTATCAAGCTATTATAAATTAAAAGTCGGCATCATTAAAATCGACAATTTGTTGACTGCTAGCTTCAATCTGCTTACGCAGACTGCGGGTTTGGCTTACCCAATACCCCATATAGAATGCACCGGTTTTAAGCTTAGCGTGATAAAAACTAGCCTCATCTGTTCCTTTGTCTAATGCGGCTAAAGAGGTTGCGGCTATTCGAGCCCACATCCAAGCTAAAGCACTAATACCAAATAATTGCATATATGCCATAGAGGCAGCACCAATAAGATCTGGGTTAGTTGCTGCACTTTTAGCAATGTAGCCCGTTGCACGCTCAAGATCACCAGCGGCATCCATTAGACCGGCAATAAAAGGTTTCATTTGTTCGTTGTCATTATGTTGACCAATAAACTGCTTAACCATATCAGACCATAGATTTAAGGTTGCGCCTTTATCGGCTAACAATTTACGGCCAACTAAATCCAGTGCTTGCACACCATTGGTTCCTTCATAAATCATTGCAATACGAATGTCTCGAACAAATTGCTCCATGCCCCATTCGTTAATATAACCATGTCCACCGTAGACTTGCTGTGCATCAACACAGGCTTTAAAACCTTGGTCAGTGACAAAACCTTTCACAATAGGGGTAAATAAGGCGGCTAATGCTGAAGCCTGCTTCGCTTTAACTGGGTCTGATTCGCGCTCTGCCTGATCTAGCCACAAAGCTTGTTGACCCATTAATGCACGGGTTCCTTCATTAAATGATTTTTGCGACAGCAGCATACGGCGAACATCACCGTGTACCAAAATTGAATCTGCAGCTTTATCGGCCTCTTTCACGCCACTAAGTGCACGGCCTTGAATACGATCTTTAGCGTAAACTAACGCATTTTGATAGGCGATATCTGATACACCTAAACCTTGAATTCCGACACCTAAACGAGCCTGGTTCATCATGGTGAACATCGCACGTAAACCTTGATGAGCAGCGCCCACAAGCTCACCTACTGCGTTGTCAAAAAGCATCACGCAAGTTGAATTGCCGTGAATCCCCATTTTATGCTCAAGACCCGTTGCCGCCAGCGTATTCGCTGCGCCTAGGCTACCATCAGCATTGACTAAAAATTTAGGCACTGCAAAAAGTGAAATACCTTTTACACCCTCAGGGGCATCAGGTAATCGCGCTAATACAAGGTGGATGATGTTTTCAGCTAGATCATGATCGCCAGATGAAATAAAGATTTTTTCACCGCTAATGGCAAATGTATCGTCGCCTAAAGGCTTGGCTTTTGTGCGTAATAGGGCTAAATCGGTACCCGCATGGGATTCAGTCAGGTTCATGGTACCTGTCCATTCACCACTGACTAGCTTAGCTAAATATTTTTGTTTTAATGCATCACTACCATGCACATGAATTGCTGAATAGGCGCCATGGGTGAGGCCTGGATACATAGCAAATGCCATATTGGTAGCTGTTTTCATTTCGGTAGCAAATGTGCCGACCACTTCAGGTAAGCCTTGTCCGCCATATTCGGGGTCACAGGTTAATGTTGCCCAGCCATTTTCAACATACTGCTTATAAGCATCTTTAAAGCCATCAGGGGTAATGACCTTGCCGTCAACTAATTTACAACCTTGATGATCGCCCACTGCATTTAAGGGCAGCATAATATCGGTGGTGAAATCAGCTACGCCTTGTAAAATGGCATCTACTAGTTCCGGATCGACCTGGTCAAATCCGGCTAATTCTTGATATTGATAAATATTCAGTAACTCAGAAAGAATGAATTGGTAGTCACGAATAGGGGCTTGATAAATTGGCATGAGGTCGTTCCTTGTCAGTGCTTATTATTACTTAATTAGTGCTTGGCGTATTTCAACAATACAGCATCAGTCGCTAATGCTAAGTGATTTATTATGGTTATCTTTTCTACATTAACCCAATTTGAGTAAAAACTCAGTAAGTATTTGACAGTATAATTTGTAACAAACTATCACAACTTAAACTTAGTTTAATGCTTTGGAAACAGCTGTTAAGTAACAAGCTTGTCATTGTTTTCAATAATAATTTTATGCTGTAGCCAAAAACTAATACAGTGCTGCAAAACGGCTTTTGGTTTTTCTAGTTGAGGGTAATGACCTGTTTCCACTAAAGCAACTGTGTCAGCTTGTTCAATAAGCTGTTCAAAACGAATAAGGGTATCTTGGCCAGACACAGGGTCACAGATCCCATTGATAAACCGCAGCGGCATTTTATATTGCTGCAATGCACCCACCCAGCGCTCTCGGTGTAGTTTGCGTTCGCGAATATATTGAATAATCTTATGGATCACTTTAATCCCCTGGTTTTGTGTTATTAACTGCCAATGTATCGCCAGTTCTGCAACGGCTAGCGGTTGGTAACAAATGAAATCAAAATTTTTCTTAAATTTTTTAAATGAAAACATCTTAGCGATAACAAACCCTAATGGACTCAAAAGTAAACGTTGGATTAAGATGGGTTGAGTTGTTTCAGGAAATAATCCTCCATTTAACAATATTGTACTGTCGATGGCAAAACCGCTATCAATGCCGGCTTCACCATGACGGGCTAATAACTCTTGCGCTACAGTGTCGCCGTAATCATGGGCAACAATGTGAAAATGTTGAATACCAAGATGAACCAATACAGCTTCAATAATGTCTGCTTGCAAAGCAAAAGAGTAATCAATATCACAGGGTTTATCTGATAAACCATAACCTAATAAGTCTAACGTGAGCAGATTAAAATGTTTACTTAGGTGAAACCAAAGCTGATGCCAGTCGTAACTACTAGTCGGAAACCCATGGATCAATAATAAACAAGGTTTATCACTTTTAGACTGGTTGATATAAATCTGTCGCTGAATGCCTTTTTCATCGATAAATGGATAGAAAAAACCTGTTTGATGCCATTTTGTAGGCCACTGATTATGAGTGTTTGATCCGTTTATGTTGTTATTGGGCATGACTTCCTTTATTGCTGGTTGGTCTTGATCACATAAGGCAAAAAGTACCCGCGTTCATCTAACATAGAACACAAGTTAATCTAAACTACTATAGTGGTAAACCCTGTTAAATTCTTTACTGACTAATATTAATTGAATACAAAACGTCATATTGTCGGTCTAGTATTTAAATCTTGCCATATGTTGTATAAATCAATTTTTTAAAAAGGTCATTACCATGGATAAATTTGTGACATCGTTTTCGTCATTTTATGCGATTTCGCATTGGTTAACGCGCGGTAAATTACTCATTTTGCTACCGCTGATATTGATGTCGACCCTTGCAAGTGCTGGAGCTGTCCCTGCCAGTGATTTCAGCTTACAAGATGCTAAAGGGCAGCTATTTACTTTAAGCGAGCATAAAGGAAAACCTATAGTGCTGCACTTTTGGGCGACTTGGTGTCCCTATTGTAAAAAGTTACAACCAGGTCTTGAGCGCTTAAGGCTGGAAAATAAACAGACTGATTTGGTTATGATGGCGATAAGCTTTAATGAGGATGAAGGGGCAACACCTGCGCAGTCGTTAACTGACCGTGGCATAGGTATGACGACACTTATTCAGGGTGATGCGGTAGCAAAACAATACGGCGTTACGGGTACTCCGACAACAATATTTATCGATAGAAACGGCAATGTGGTGTGGACTACCCGGATTTCCGATCCTGATTCGCCGCAGTTATCAAAAGCCCTTGGGTATTTATTGGAGGTTGATGACTCACAATAATGCTAAGGCAGATGCAAATGCCATTTATAATTCGACACCTAATGGCATAACTGATTATAACTAATCGAGATATGAGCTTGGTGAATTCTGCATTGATAAGGGTAATTCCCTTGCTTGTTCGCGCAGGTAATCCATCCCAGCTAAAAAACCTGAGAACATTTTCAAAGCAATGAATTGGCCGTGTGTGTTTGTATGATATTGGTCTCCTTGTTTAATAAGCGCACCGGCAGATAGCAGGTAAGTCATTTCTACAGGGAAAGCTTGCCATAAACTATAGCCAGTATGTTGTTTTAATAGCTTATCATCTAAAACGCCATGTCCCATCATCATCATTAAATGATGTTGTAATAGTGCTTTTTTCTCTAATGGTTTGGTATAGCAAGTGCCAGTATGACGCGCATTGATACGACTGATATAATCTGGAATATCAAAGCTTGAAATACGAAACTGTTCACCAAAACGACCAAAGGACCCGAACCTACGCCAAAACAGTCCTCACCATCTAATACATATTTATTTTCTACCGGTTCACCAAAGTTACGACTAAAAGTCCAAGGAAACTCCATAACATAGTGCTCAGACATTGCTTTTTTGACAGCTAAAAACTGTGGCCATAATTCCTTGGCTTGACCCGCTAGGCAAGCCGCCTTTTTACTATTTTTACCAATACCGATTGTTAGTGGATAAGTGGTAATTTGATCTGGACGTAAGCGAATGGTTTGCGCTAAATCGTTGGCAATGGTTTCAGGTGTTTGTATGTTAAAGCCATACATCATGTCTACATTAACCGTTGGAATAATCTCAATGGCTCGACTGACATACTCAGCTTGCTGCAAACCACTGCCAAATTTTTCAAATCGTCCGCTGGCTTTTAAAATCTTATCATCAAAGCTTTGTATGCCAATCGACATACGGTCGACTAGCCCTTTTAATAGGTGTGGATTGCCCTCTTTAAAATAGATTGGGTCGCTCTCACACGATACTTCACGTACCGAGGTTAATGATTTTATCATCTCGATAGTGTTAATCAGTTCATCTTCTAAAATAGTTGTCGTGCCACCGCCAATATAAACCCGGTTAAAGCGATAACCTTGGGCGAGTACAACACGTATTTCTTGCCTTAGGGCTTGAAAATACTCCCTGGCAATATGTTCGTTAAATTTGACTTTATGGAACGAACAAAAACGACAAAGGGTATGGCAAAAAGGAATATGGATGTACAGGGTTTCAATTGGGGATTGAGGCACATTACGTGGCTGTAACTCATCAAGAGTGACAGCATTTTTAAGACTTAATGAATGCTTTATCGTGTGTTCCATAACCCAATCAAGGCTGGTTGTTGCTAGATTCAATCTTAAGGATGAGAAAGAATTTTTCATGGTGAGCCCTTAATCTTTAGATGTAATAAAATAGTGCTAATCCCCATTCCTGAAAACAATCAACCCTGTTCATACCGTTAGATTAAATTAACTGATAAAGAGAAACTATCGCCCCACGCATGAAAAGAGCTGCATTTATTGATTAAGCTTTTTTTATCGGTAAACCTTGAGGTACATCACGTTTTACAATGGTTGCTTGAATAGTTTTTTTTAGTAAATTTATTTTGGCGATAATCTTTGGTCACTTAATTCTTACTAGAAAATTTAGAGGTTGCCTGTCATAAGGGATTTTATGTTCACAAATAAGCGATATATTTGATGTTGTTCATAGATTTTGTATCTTCTTTTTCACATCACAATTAAATATTGAAATCGATTGTTATTATGGTATTTTTAGGAATAGTTATTTCTGTTATTAAAACAATTTAGTTGGAGTGAACTATGCAGTATCGTTGGCAAATTGCACTTTCTGCGGGCTTATTAGCCGCTTTATGGGCAGGAGTTGCAGATGTATTCCAGCTAGTGACTTGGATTGGTTTTTTAGGTTGCAGCACCTTCTTTGCTCAAACTGAAAGCGGCTTTAAAGGCATGTTAATGGCAATGAGTACTAACTTGTCAGGTGTTTTCTGGGGGTGGCTGATTATCGTCGGCAGCACTTCTTTTGTCTCACCCATTATCAGTTACGCACTAACGGGAATTGTCACCAGCCTGATGTGTTTACAAGCCAGTCATAAACGTCTTGCCTTCATCCCCGGTGCATTTATTGGGTGCTGTATTACTTTTGCGATGAACGCTGATATCGCTGCAATAGTGCCCCCATTAGTTATTGGTGCTGTACTGGGATATAGCATGAGCTTGCTGACGGAGCGGTTAATTACCTTTACACAAAATAGACAAGGTTTAACGCCACAGGTGACCAGTGTTAGCGACAATGCAGCAAAAGAGCTGTAGTCATGGTTCATACAATAAATGCAGTCAAAATAGGAAATGTTGGCTGCATTTACCTTTGTGATAGCAATCATATTTTCAATTTAGATTACTTGACCATTACAACTTACCTTAAAAATCGATTTAGTCTAATTCCAATTACTGCTACAGATTACCGAATTCAAAACCACTTCTAATTTTTTACTCTGATATTTGCATGCTCTGTTGATTTTCTATGGTTGCTTTTCAGTTGCCGTGAAGCAAGTATTTTAGTCTATACTCTAAAAATTAATTCGCTTTGTACACTAGTTACTTTAGCGTTCTCTAGATTGCGTTGCATAAATCCTCCAATAAAAATTATAAAGGATGCTTTATGAAGTATATGACTGCACTTCAAGATTCGAAAAGGTTACCAAGGAACGCTTCAATAGCCTTTCATTTGGCCGCTTTGTTGACATTTTTTATCTATGCTTTGTATCGTTTGACCCATGATGATTTGTTTTTATTTACCCTTTTTTCGTTAGCCTTGGTACCGATTTCGATTTCCTTGGGACTTGAAATCAAGCACCGTGGGAATATATTACACAAACAAATTACCTTAATATTAGTGTGTATCACAATAGCGATATCTTGTTATTCTTTAGGCTATAAATCGTTAATCTATGTTTTTCCAACAATCTTTATTTTTTTCTTTATCTTTAATTTCAAAAACGCCTCTTCAATCAGTAGTTTTTACGTATTAATCTGTTTGATCGCCGCGCTTAATATTGAAACTTACTCCCTTGTATGGCGTTTTGGGGTGGCAATCTTCGATTGTATTATTTTTGCGGCGATATTTGCTTATATCATTGCAAAACAAAAGGCGGCGCTTATCTATTTGGCTACCACAGACGAGTTAACCGGCGCATTAAATCGAAAAAATTTAGCCACCAGTTTAAGTAGCAGTATTGAATCGTTTAAGCATACAGGAACGGATACGAGTCTGTTGTTAATCGATATCGATCATTTTAAAACGGTTAATGACACCTACGGCCATTTAGTGGGCGATAAGCTACTGACGCAGTTCAGTGAGGTGATAAAGCAGTTGCTTCCCGCCGAGGCTAAGCTGTTTCGTTTTGGTGGAGAAGAGTTTTTAGTTCAATATGAGCATTGTGATTTGCAAAAAGCATTGGAGATGGCTCAAAGGCTAAAGCAAGCGGTTAACCAAACCGACTTTGACGGCGTACCTGTGAATGTGTCCTGCAGTATAGGGGTGGCTGAATTACGTATTAATGATTCGTTAGAGGAATGGTTAAAGCAAAGTGATATTGCACTTTATGCTGCTAAAAAATCAGGACGAAATCGAGTTGTGTCGCGACTGGATAAATAGAGGAGAACAGCCATTGTAGCCGGTTTGTAAGCCATTAAAACCATTCTATAATACTGCTGATAGGGTTATGTAATGGTATTAAATTAAGCTCGTCAAAGTAGGGGGTTGATATTGTTCTGACTTTAAGCAAGGTTAATAATATATCTTTTAACTATGTGTGAATCACTTTTTATAGCAGAGTCGAAAACCCCACCATTGCAGATAATTGCCCGTTCGGAGGCTAAATTGGATTCATAACAATGAATGTGTAGTTCACTGTTACCCATTGAATGGAGCTTCTCAATAGAGAGTTTCATTAACAGAATACCTAAACCTGCGCCTCTTTTAGATGGCCGAATACTTAAACCAATATGGCCACCACAATGCTTAATTTGAGGGTTTAGGTGATGACGCAAATTAGTCACGCCCACTATTTCATTGTGATGAATTAGCCAGAATGTACTACTAGCAACATAGCCGCAGGGCAGGTTTATGCCTTCTGAGAAATGTTTGATTTTAGTCAAATAGGCGGTGAAATCCTGATATTCAAAATCTAAAATGAAAGGATAGCGCTCTTCATTACCTAATTCTTTGATATAACTATGATAACTTTGCTGATATTCGAGGCTTGGTAAAACTAAATCCATATTGATCTGATGCTCTAAAAATTGATTTCATTAGTGTTGCTAATAAAAAAGCGCACTTCTCTGTAAGTGCGCTTTTAAGTGTGTTGCATTTTTATCTTACAGACTAAAACACCATTTCTGGCACATGTTCAGGCACAACTAATTTACCAGCCGTTTTAGCGATAATTTCTTCTACCGACACACCTGGAGCACGCTCAAGTAAGTGGAATGCCCCATCTTTGATTTCGATAAAGGCCAGGTCGGTCATTACACGTTTAATGCAACCATAGCCCGTTAACGGTAGTTCACATAACGGCAGTAACTTAGAGTTACCGTGTTTGTCGGCATGCATCATGGTGACGATAATGTTATCTGCACCAGCCACTAAATCCATTGCACCGCCCATGCCTTTAATGAGCTTACCTGGGATCATCCAAGAGGCGATGGAGCCATTAACATCAACTTCAAATGCACCCAGTACCGTTAAATCGACATGCCCACCGCGGATCATGGCAAAGCTCTCTGCTGATGAGAAAAATGATGCACCATCAACAGCGGTTACTGTTTGTTTACCGGCGTTGATTAAATCAGCGTCGATAGCATCTTCGGTTGGAAATGGTCCCATGCCTAATAAACCATTTTCAGATTGCAGCATTACCTGCATACCCTGTGGAATATAGTTAGCCACTAGGGTAGGAATACCAATACCTAGGTTGACGTAAAAGCCGTCTTGCATTTCTTTTGCTACGCGTTGAGCAAGTTGTTCTCTTGATAAAGCCATGTGCTTGCTCCTTTATTTAGCCGTAGTTTGGGTGACTGTACGTTGTTCAATGCGTTTTTCAAAGCTGGCTTTGATGACGCGATCCACATAAATTCCTGGGGTATGAATGTGGTTAGGGTCTAACTCGCCTGGTTGAACAATTTCTTCAGCTTCTACAACGGTAATTTTACCGGCGGTTGCCATCATAGGGTTAAAGTTAGCCGCAGTTTTACGGAACACTAAGTTACCCATAGTGTCAGCTTTCCACGCCCGAACTAAAGCGAAATCTGCGGTAAGAGATTCTTCTAACACATAATGACGTCCTTTGATTTCGCGGGTTTCTTTGCCATCAGCAATAGGTGTGCCGTAACCTGTTGCGGTGAAAAAAGCGGGAATACCAGCGCCACCGGCGCGAATTTTTTCCGCTAAAGTACCCTGCGGCGTTAAAATAACGTTTAATTCACCCGACAGCATTTGCTGTTCAAAAGTGGCATTTTCACCGACGTAAGAGGCGATCATAGTGGCAATTTGACGTTGCTTAAGTAACAAGCCTAAACCGAAATCATCTACACCAGCATTGTTTGAAATAGCGGTTAGTCCGGTTACGCCTAATTTAACCATATGGTTGATTAAACCTTCAGGAATACCACATAAACCAAACCCGCCGACCATTAAGGTCATGTTATCTGTCAGACCAGCGAGCGCTTCATCATAGCTGTGAACGACTTTATTAAAACCTGCCATTGTGCTGTCCTTTTCTCGTTATTATGTTTGATAGATGCTGATTATTATTTGAGTCAGCAGCTTAAAATCAGGTTGTAGCCCATCTACATTAGGCTAATGCATTAGCGACTTTTGAGGCACTTTTTCGGCCGATAACTTGGCTAATATTATTACCCGCTATAACAAGCTTGTTTAGGTCGATACCTGTCTCAATTCCCATGCCGTGTAGCATGTAAACTAAGTCTTCAGTCGCTAAGTTTCCTGAGGCGCCTTTAGCATAAGGACATCCGCCCAACCCCGCGACAGATGCATCAAAACTGGTTACCCCCATGTCTAAGCAGGCTAAAATATTGGCGAGTGCTTGTCCGTAGGTGTCGTGAAAGTGTAGTGCAAGCTTGTTTACAGGTACGACACTCGCTACCGCTTCTACCATTTTACGGGCATTTGATGGCGTGCCAATACCTATGGTGTCACCCAGTGATATCTCGTAACAGCCCATTTTGTAAAGAATTTCAGACACTCGGGCGACTTCATTGACATCGATGTGACCTTCATAGGGGCAACCAAGTACGCAAGAGACATAACCACGCACCGCAATATTGTGCTGTTTTGCTTGTTGCATCAATGGCATAAAGCGCTCAATTGACTCATCAATTGAGCAGTTAATATTTTTCTGGCTGAAGCTCTCTGAAGCGGCGCCAAATATTGCCACCTCATCGACGCCAGAGGCTAACGCTAGCTCAAAACCTTTCAGATTTGGGGTTAAGGCGCTATAAGTGACACCTTTTACCCTTGGCATTTGGCTAAATATGTCACCAGAGTCAGCCATTTGTGGCACCCATTTAGGTGACACAAAGCTGCCCGCTTCAATGCGAGTTAGGCCCGCTGCGGCTAAGTCTGCAATAAGTTGCAATTTAGCGGCAGTGGGCACGGGTACTTCATTTTGTAAACCGTCACGGGCGCCAACTTCAAAAATGCTCACTTTAGATGGCATCATGTTTTAGCTTCCTTTTCGGTTTCCGTAGTCGCTTGTTTGACAGATTCTTCGACATGTAACAGCTGTACTCCATCGCTTACTAGCTCACCGCTTTGGAAGTAAAACTCGGTGACTACGCCATCAAATGGGGCTTCTATGGTGTACTCCATTTTCATGGCTTCCATCACTAATAAGCCTTGTCCCGCTTTAACGGTTGCACCCACTTCAACAAGATGAGTCACCACTGTGCCGTTCATTGGCGCTTTTAACTTATCTGCGCTGTTAATGGTTTCATCGGCAACTTGTGCAAGCACTGCGGTAAAGTGGTAACTGCCGCTAGGGAGGAATAAGGTAAAGTTGTCGCCATCACAACTGACAGGCACTTTACTTTTATGACCATTAATTTCGGCAAACAACACATCATCTTTAATTTGACCGGCTAGTTTTAGCGCCTGGCCATTTAGGCCTAAGTGCAATGCGCAGCCTAAGTCTGTCATCAGTAAGTTTTGCAGTTCATGTTTTTCATCAAGTAGGGCAACATGATGAATGCTAGCACTGTTTAATCTAAAGCCGCTTACTTGCCCCCAGGGTGAATAGGGGTCGTTGCTATTAACGGCATTCACTTTTGCTTGTTGCTGGCGTAACAACACTTGATATAAACCGGCGAGTGCAATCGCAGTATCAGATTCACTGCTCGCATCGCCAATTAAAGTATTGCCATAGCGTTCGATAAAGTCAGTGCAAAAATCAGCTTTGGCAAACGCAGGGTGTTCAGCTATATTGGCTAAAAACTCAATATTATGTTTTAACCCACTGATTTGATAAGACTCTAGAGCATTGACTAAGCGATGTAAGGCACGTGGACGAGTTTCGTCCCAGACAATCAATTTAGCGATCATTGGATCATAAAAGTTACTGATCACATCGTTTTCACGTATGCCCGAGTCAATACGCACATGGCGATTTTGCTCTGGTTCACGTAAAAAGTTTAGTTTACCGCTAGCAGGCAAAAATTCATTTTGTGGATCTTCTGCGTAAATACGCACTTCAAATGAGTGACCATGAATGCGCACTTCATCTTGTTTTAATGGTAGCTCTCCACCACTGGCGACTAAAAGCTGCCATTTAACTAAGTCCTGGCCGGTAACCATTTCAGTCACTGGATGTTCTACTTGCAGACGAGTATTCATTTCCATGAAGTAGAAGCTGTTGTCGGTATCAAGTAGAAACTCAACCGTACCTGCGCCAACATAATCAATGGCTTTGGCAGCGGCAACCGCGGCTTCACCCATTTGAATGCGTAGCTCGTCTGACAAACCTGGCGCTGGCGCTTCTTCAACCACTTTTTGGTGACGACGTTGAATAGAGCAATCACGATCTGATAGATAGATTGCGTTGCCTTTGCTGTCGGCAAAAACTTGAACTTCTACATGGCGTGGCTGACGTAAGTAACGCTCCATTAATAATTTATCATTACCAAATGATGAGGTGGCTTCACGACGAGCAGAGCGAATAGCTTCCAAGGTCTCACCGTCATTTTCAACGATGCGCATGCCTTTACCACCGCCGCCATATGCCGCTTTTATCAGTAACGGAAAACCGACTTGTTTGGCTTGATAAACCAAATTTTCATCGGTTTGGTCGTCACCATGGTAACCTGGCACTAATGGCACATTCGCCTTACCCATAATCTGTTTTGCCGCACTTTTACTGCCCATGGCATCAATGGCATCACTGCCTGGGCCGACAAAAGCAATACCGTTCTGCTCGCACTTACGGGCAAACTCAGCATTTTCAGACAAAAAGCCATAACCTGGGTGAATGGCCTCTGCACCAGAACGTTTGGCAATATCAATAATCAAATCGGCTTTTAAGTATGAATCCGCAGGGGCACTGCCACCCAAATGATAAGACTCATCCGCCATAGCGACATGAAGGGCATCTTTATCGGCATCGGAATATAAGGCTATGGTACGTACACCCATGGCCTTAGCCGTTTTAATAATACGGCAAGCAATTTCACCACGGTTGGCAATCAGTAATTTAGTAATCATTATTTGGCTCCTTGAGGGACGGCGGCATGTTGCCAAGCCGGAGAGCGTTTTTCGAAAAAGGCATTTAGGCCTTCTTGGCCTTCATCAGAGACTCGAATACGGGCAATCTGTTCACTGGTGTAGCTCAGTGTTGCATCATTAATTACGCCGTCTTCTAGTCGAGCCACTAAGGTTTTAACCCATGCCATACCTTGTGGACTGTTCGCTTTAAAGGCGGCAATAAAAGGCGCTGCCGCTATATCTAAATCATCATCAATGACGTGAATAACCTGTTGTTTAAGGGCTTCGTCGGCACTAAAACGCTCTGCAGTTAACATATAGCGTCTGGCTTGGCGAATACCCATAGCGCGCACAACATAAGGACTAATAACCGCAGGAATTAAGCCTAGTTTTACTTCGCTTAAACAAAAGCTGGCACCTTGATTGGCAATAGCGATATCGCAGCAACAAATTAATCCTAATGCGCCACCAAAGGCTGCGCCATTAACCAGTGCGATACTCGGTTTAGGAAATTTATCCAACACATGCATAAGTTTGGCAAGTTCATGGGCATCAGTGAGATTTTGCTCAAAATCCATTTTGGCTTGCTTGCGCATCCAATTAAGATCCGCCCCAGCACTGAAGTTTTTTCCATTGGCACGCAGTACCAAAATTTGGCATTCAGATGAATCGGCAAACTGTTCGATGGCGATAATCATTTCATTAATCATCACTTCATCAAACGCATTATGCTTTTCTGCGCGATTTAATATTAACTCACCCACGCCTTGGTTAAGATGACATTGGATGTGTTGAAAATCATTTTTAATCATTTTTTAATGCTCCTATTGATTGAACGCAATTACATGCGGAACACACCAAACTTGGTGTCTTCAATAGGCGCATTTAATGCCGCTGATAACGCTAAACCTACCACATCACGGGTTTGTGCTGGGTCGATAATACCATCGTCCCACAGGCGGGCACTGGCATGGTATGGATGACCTTCTTTGTCATATTGCTCAACAATAGGCTTTCTGAATGCTTGTTCTTCTTCGCTGGTCCATTCAACCCCTTTACGGGCTAAACCATCACGACGAACGGTGGCAAGTACGCCAGCAGCTTGTTCACCGCCCATAACGGAAATACGCGCATTTGGCCACATCCACATCATGGTGGGTTCAAATGCTCGACCACACATGCCGTAGTTACCTGCGCCATAACTGCCGCCAATAATCACGGTAAATTTAGGCACGTTGGCACAAGATACTGCGGTAACCATTTTGGCACCGTGTTTGGCAATGCCTTCATGTTCGTACTTTTTACCCACCATAAAACCGGTAATGTTCTGTAAGAACAGTAATGGAATTTTACGTTGGCAACATAGCTCAATAAAGTGAGCGCCTTTTTGAGCCGACTCGGAGAACAAAATGCCATTGTTGGCAACAATACCAACAGGGTAACCATGAATGCGGGCAAAGCCACAGACCAATGTTGCGCCGTAATTGGCCTTAAACTCGTCAAAGTCTGAATCATCGACGATACGACCAATGACTTCTTTAACATCAAATGGCTTTTTAAGATCGGTTCCGACAATGCCGTAAAGTTCATGAATATCATACTTAGGCGGTTTTACTGGGCTAAGCATGCTGGAAATCGTTTTTTGATGATTTAGGCGCAGTACTGCCCGACGTGCAAGCTCTAATGCATGATCATCGTTTTGAGCTAAATGATCGGCAACACCGGATATTTTGGTATGCACTTCTGCGCCACCTAATTCTTCCGCTGATACTTCTTCGCCAGTTGCAGCTTTAACTAGAGGAGGCCCGGCTAAAAAGATGGTGCCTTGATCTTTAACAATAATCGATTCATCTGCCATTGCAGGTACATAAGCACCACCTGCGGTACATAAACCCATTACCACGGCAATTTGCGGAATGCCAAGGGCCGACATTTGTGCTTGATTGTAAAAAATACGCCCGAAATGATCGCGGTCTGGAAATACTTCGTCCTGGCGTGGCAAGTTTGCCCCGCCTGAATCAACCAGATAAATACACGGTAAATGACAGCGTTTGGCGATGTCCTGTGCTCGTAAATGCTTTTTCACTGTAATAGGGTAGTAAGTGCCGCCTTTTACTGTGGCGTCGTTAGCAATGATCATACACTCAACGCCGCTTACACGGCCTATACCGGCAATAACACCTGCGGCAGGGACATCTTCATCATAGACTTCATAAGCGGCAAATTGGGCTATTTCTAGAAAAGGCGAACCAGGATCGAGCAGTTTTTCAACTCGGTGACGGGGTAATAATTTTCCACGTGACAGATGACGTTCACACGCCACAGGGCCACCACCTTGTTCAATTTTTGCCAGTTTTTGCTGCAGGTCTTCGACTAACAAAGCCATATCATCATATTTAGCTTTAAATTCATCACTACGAGGATTTATCTTGCTGCTCAGGTGCGTCATGTCAATATCCTTTATTGAGCACAAATAGGGTATTGAGGGGGAGGGCGTTTACGCCGATTAACTTACCCCTCAAGTGGAAAAGTGTTAGCCATACCTATTCACTTTGAACAAGTGTTGATAAGGCTAACGCATTGACCATTATTTAGATTCGTTAAACAGTTCACGGCCGATAAGCATACGGCGAATTTCTGAGGTACCGGCGCCTATTTCATATAGTTTGGCATCACGTAATAAACGGCCTGTGGCATATTCGTTAACATAGCCATTGCCACCAAGCAGTTGAATGGCATCTAATGCCATTTTAGTGGCTAATTCGGCACTGTACAGAATCGCGCCAGCAGCATCTTTACGGGTAGTTTCGCCACGGTCGCAAGACTTAGCAACGTTATAAACATAGGATCTTGCAGCGTTCATCCCCGTGTACATGTCAGCAATTTTGCCCTGCACAAGCTGGAATTCACCGATAGATTGACCAAACTGGACGCGCTCGTGAATATAAGGCACCACGATGTCCATACACGCTGCCATAATGCCAAGTGGGCCGCCAGACAGTACAACGCGTTCATAATCCAGGCCGCTCATGAGTACTTTTACGCCATTGTTCAGTCCGCCTAAAATATTTTCTTCTGGCACTTCACAGTCTTCAAACACTAACTCACAGGTATTTGAACCACGCATGCCTAATTTATCTAATTTCTGCGCTTGGCTGAAACCTTTAGAGCCACGTTCTACGATGAAGGCGGTTATACCATGGGCGCCTTTTTCTAAATCAGTTTTGGCATAAATCACATAAGTGTGTGCATCTGGACCGTTGGTGATCCACATTTTATTGCCATTAAGAATATAACGGTCGCCTTCTTTACGGGCACTGAGCTTCATTGAAACTACGTCAGAACCGGCATTAGGCTCACTCATTGCTAGCGCACCTATGTGTTCGCCGCTAACGAGTTTTGGCAGGTATTTAGCGCGTTGAACCGCATTTCCATTACGGTTGATTTGATTTACACATAAGTTTGAATGCGCGCCATAGCTTAAACCAATAGAGGCTGATGCCCGTGACACTTCTTCCATTGCCACAACATGGGCTAAGTAACCCATGTTTGCACCACCAAATTCCTCTGGCACAGTGACGCCGAGCAAGCCCATATCACCCAGCTGAGTCCACACGTGATTAGGGAACTCATTGTCATGGTCTACTTGTGCGGCAATGGGGGCAATTTCGTTGCTGGCAAAACTGCGAACTGCGTCGCGCAACATATCAATATCTTCGCCCAAACCGAAATTAAGGCTGCTGTATAAATCGCTCATGGCTTATGTCCTGTTGAATTATTATTTGAGACGCCACGCTATGTTGCGTTTTGGCGTCATTTGCTTGTCTTTTAAAGGCTGCGTTAAACAGCTAAATGGTATTGATGATGCTAATGACCGATTATTCGGTTCTATTTTTACTGGCACTTTTACTAAAATATCACTCGATTTTTTAATGACAATATTTGTAATAATAGTCAAATAAATCGCTTTATGTTTTTGATGCCTTATTGGTTTCTAAGGCTGATTTACATTGCTGCTCGGCAGAATTGAGTTCCATCAGCACCACTTTAATGTCATCCATTTGCTGCTGAAGTGCGGCCTTTTTATCATTGACTAAGTCCAGCATGGTATTGAGCTGTGATGTGCTTGATTTATCTGCATCGTAAAGTTCGAATAGGCGGCGGGTTTCAGCCAATGAAAAGCCTAAACGTTTACCGCGTAAAATCAGTTTCAGTCTGACGCGATCTTTTAGGGTGTATATGCGTGTTTGGCCACGACGCTTAGGCTTGATTAAGCCTTGGTCTTCGTAAAAACGAATGCTGCGGGTGGTGATATCAAATTCTTTTGATAAATCACTGATAGAGTATGTAGATTGGGTGCTGACTGTAGCGTTCATCATCTCACCAAATAGGTTTCTTTTGATGCACGATATATGAAGTTTACGTAAAGGTAAAGTTTGCGGTAAAAAATCTATTTTACAACTGTTAATTCATCTTGCCATTTCGATTGGATTTTTTATTTAAGCTATTAATTAATATGTTTTTATTAATTCTTATTTATGTTTCTGTATCCTGTTGGTGTAATTGTCGCAGCGCTCATAAATATCAATACTAATCCCTTGGTCTAATAGGGATATTGGCTTAATTCTGCTCATAATCAACCTTGGGAGAGCTAACGGAGAACTAACATGACTGATGTAGGAAAGTCATTACATGAGCAATCAATTGAAGATCCAACGACCTTTTGGGCTGATGCTGCAAAGATGATTACTTGGGACAAAGAGCCTAAGAGCATTTTAGACGATTCAAATAAACCTTTTTATCAATGGTTTG
The DNA here is from genome assembly GCF_051165765.1 of Shewanella sp. HL-SH8. Lineage (NCBI taxonomy): Bacteria > Pseudomonadati > Pseudomonadota > Gammaproteobacteria > Alteromonadales > Shewanellaceae > Shewanella > Shewanella sp. HL-SH8. Next base: position 1,890,804 of record NZ_CP195039.1, read on the forward strand.
CCGATGGCAAAATGAACACGTGTTACAACGCCGTTGACCGTCATGTTGCTGCGGGAAAAGGCGAGCGTATCGCCATTAATTACATTAGCCCAGTCACACAAAATCAATACACCATCACCTATAACGAATTATTAGCACAAGTGAGCCGTTTAGCGGGCTACATGCAGTCTATCGGTATTGAAAAGGGTGACAGGGTGGTGATTTATATGCCAATGGTGCCCGAAACCGCTTTTGCAATGTTAGCGTGTGCTCGTATAGGTGCAATTCATTCAGTGGTGTTTGGTGGTTTTGCCGCCAATGAGTTGGCGACTCGTATTAATGATGCGAAACCTAAACTCGTGCTGTCAGCATCTTGCGGCATAGAGCCCTCAGGCGTTGTACCTTATAAGCCATTATTAGACGATGCACTAAACCAAGCCAGTCATAAAGTTGACCATTGCCTTATTTTAGCCAGACATCAATATCAAGCAGAGTTAACCGAGCCAAGAGATGCTGACTGGCAGCATGCACTGCAAAATGCCTCAAATGCAGATTGTGTATCCCTCAATGCCACCGATCCTTTATATGTGCTTTATACCTCAGGCACAACCGGCAAACCTAAAGGTGTTGTACGTGATAATGGTGGTCATGCGGTGGCTTTATGTTGGTCGATGAAGAATATCTACGATATTGAGCAAGATGAGGTGTTTTGGGCTGCATCTGATGTGGGCTGGGTGGTTGGTCATTCATATATTGTTTATGGGCCGTTATTAGTCGGTGCAACCACAATTATGTATGAAGGAAAACCCATTGGTACACCGGATGCCGCGGCATTCTGGCGAATTATTGCTGCCAATAACGTCAAAAGTTTTTTTACCGCCCCAACGGCTATTCGAGCCATTAAACGCGAAGATCCCGAAGGTGAGCTCATTAAGCCATTTGATCTGAGTTGTTTAAAACAAATGTTTTTAGCGGGGGAGCGTTGTGATCCAGAAACGTTAAACTGGAGTCAAGCCATGCTGGGTAAACCTGTGATTGATCATTGGTGGCAAACTGAAACGGGTTGGCCAGTAGCGTCAAACTTAATGGGAATAGAGCCTATAGCGATTAAACCCGGATCTCCCGCAAGACCGGTACCGGGTTATCAAGTGGAAGTGCTTGACGCTATGGGTGAGCAAGTGCCCGCCAATGAAAGTGGTAACGTGGTCATTAAGCAACCGTTACCGCCAGGGACATTAACTACCTTATGGCAAAATGATGATCGCTATGTGGACAGTTATTTATCTATGTATCCCGGATACTATTTAACCGGTGATGCTGGTTACATTGATGAAGATGGTTATCTGTATATTATGAGCCGCATCGACGACATTATTAATGTGGCCGGTCATCGTTTATCGACAGGACGCTTTGAAGAAGTGTTGTGTCAACATCCTGCGGTGGCAGAAGCGGCGGTTATTGGTGTACAAGATAAATTAAAGGGCCAAGTTCCACTGGGTATGGTGGTGCTTAAAAATGGCGTTAACCTAACCGATGATGAACTTCATCGCCAACTATTAGCCTTAGTAAGGCATGAAATAGGCCCAGTGGCATCGTTTAGATTAGTCAGCGCAGTGCCTAAATTGCCTAAGACTCGTTCAGGCAAAATTTTACGCGCCACTATGCGTAAAATTGCCGATAACCAAGAATATACTGTGCCCGCTACCATAGAAGATCCACAAACTTTAGACATTGCTCGCAATACGTTAACGCGAATGGGCTATGCTAATGCACTAACTAAAGCCTTAGGTAAGTAAATTTTTTAATGAATACAGACGTCAATGTTAGCTAAGATAATGATTTTTATACTTGATAATATTGACGTTTTTATTAAATAAACCTTAAAAAGACTGCTTTACGAAAATATTGAAAAACACATTTCGATTACTGTAACCCATAGAATCTAGGTTTTAACTGGTAATTTAGTTACAAAAATCGCTATAATATTTGTCCATATGGGTTCGCGAATCGCGATAAATCTCTGTGACCTTGTGGAATATAAATCTAATGACTCACCACACTCAATTGTCAAACATCGGCGTAATAGGCCTTGGTGTTATGGGCAAAAATCTTGCGTTAAATATAGCTGATAATGGCTACCACGTGACTGTTTTTGATCTAGATGAGGCTAAAATCAATGGCGCGCTTGAACAAGAGCACCAAGAGCGGAAAGAAGGCTTAGCACCTCGAATGCAAGCTTGTAAGAATCTTTCAGAAATGCTCGAAAAATTAATTTCCCCTAAAGTAATTGTTTTATCCGTACCTGCGGGCAAAATTGTTGATGGTATTTGTAATACTTTGATTGAAAGTGGCATTTCCAGTGATGATATTGTCATTGATACCGGTAACAGTCTGTGGACTGATACGGTTGAGCGCGAAGCGCATTATAAAGGTAAGTTTAAGTTTTTTAGTTCAGCGGTTTCTGGTGGTGAAGTGGGTGCACGTTTTGGTCCGTCATTAATGCCCAGTGGCGATGAATCTGCATGGCAATATGTCGCGCCAATTTGGAACGCTATCGCTGCTAAAGTTGACAGTAAAACCGGTTTGCCTATTGAGCGTTTTGAGCCCGGCAACCCGGTTACTGAAGGCGAACCTTGTACCACTTATATTGGCCCCGCAGGTTCAGGCCATTACGTTAAAATGGTACACAATGGTATTGAATATGCTGATATGCAGTTAATTTGCGAAGCCTATCAATTGCTTCACGATGGTTTAGATTTATCAACCCACGAGATTGGTGATATCTTCAAGCGTTGGAACCAAGGTAGTTTAAATAGCTATTTAATGGAAATCAGTGCCGAAGTATTGCAACAAGATGATCCGCTAACGGGTAAACCGCTGGTTGAGATGATTTTGGATAAAGCCGGCCAAAAAGGCACGGGTTTGTGGACTGCAGTCAGTAGTTTGCAAATTGGCTGTCCAGCGCCAACAATCGCTGAAGCTGTGTATGCCCGTGCGGTAAGTACTCAAAAAACATTACGAGTGTCGTTAAGCAAAACCCTAATTGGTCCAGCAAAAACAACCTTGTCAGATGTTGAGAAAACAGCCTTTATCGATGCATTAGAAGATGCGTTATATTGCGCCAAAGTATGCTGTTATGCGCAAGGTTTTCAGCTAATGGCGATGGAAGCTAAAGAGCAAAATTGGCCACTTAACTTTGCTGAAATAGCCAAAATCTGGCGTGCTGGTTGTATCATTAGAGCGACTTTTTTACAGTCCATTACTCAAGCTTATGAGCAAGATCCTGCGTTGCCAAATCTGTTAATGGCCGAAAGCTTTAGCAGCACTTTAGCAACCAAGCAATTAAACTGGCGTAAAACAGTCGCGGCATCAGTGATGCAAGGTATTCCTGCACCGTGTATTAGTTCCGCTGTGGCTTATTATGATAGCTATCGCTGCGAGACATTGCCTGCTAACTTATTGCAAGGTCAACGCGACTTTTTTGGCGCCCATACTTTTGAACGTACAGATAAACCGGCTGGCGAAAAATACCATTTAGACTGGAGCGCAAAAGAGCGCACTTTAACTAAAGTGTAAAGTTTAGTTTGTGTTATCCAATAAAAAAGGCTTCTTAATGAAGCCTTTTTTGATTTTTACACTGAGCTTTTAGATTGAGGAGCTGAAAGTTAAATACCTATGCTTAACTTAAGTGCTTAGATTTGGCTGAAATTGATAACTAAGCCTGCGCTAAAAAGTGCGCTGAAAATCATCGTCAGTTTAGCTGTTTTACCCAGAATAGGATTTAACGCTTCTCCTGAGTTATCTCTAAAATCTTTACTTAAGTTTCTGGCTAAGACTAATGATACGCCTGCTAATAATACCGGCCAGCCCTCAAGTGCACCCAATAAAAATCCGGCAATGATTATTCCAAAAGGCAAATATAACAAGCTTTGGTATAAGACTTTTGCTTGCGCTTCACCAATGCGAACCGCAAGGGTGTTTTTGCCCGCTTTGGTATCGGTTGTGATATCACGGGTATTATTGACTAACATAATGGCGGCGTTAAAAAATCCGAGTGCACAGCCTAAAAGCCAAGCCGTTAATGTGGTCTCGCCAGCTTGCAGGTAGTAGCTACCTACAACAGCAACTAAGCCAAAAAAGATAAATGCTGCAACTTCACCTAATCCATGGGAAGCCAGAGGGTAAGGGCCGCCACTGTAGCAAAGTGCCGCTAAAATAGATGCCGCCGCCAATATGGCAATTGGCCAGCCACCGTGCCAAATAAGGTACGAGCCCACTAATAACGCCGCTAACAAACACAGTATCATGGCGTTACGTACCGTATCTGGGGCGATCATGCCGCTTTGGCTTACTCTCACTGGCCCAAGTCTTTCTGCGGTATCTATGCCGTTTTTAAAGTCGAAATAGTCGTTGGCTAAATTGACTGATATTTGCAGTAATACGGCACATAACATTGAAATAGCGGCAATGAGCCAGCTAAATTGTGTTAGCTGAAGCGCTAACATATTACCGATAAGTAAAGGTCCGATTGCCGCTGGCAATGTTCTTGGGCGAATAGCCAAAATCCAAGGTTGCATAAACATCAAATAACTAGATTAGTAATGCCTAATAGCTTAACAAATTTTGTTAACGACTGCTGTTGATATTGTTTGCGACAAATCACTAATTTCGAATTTGAAAATATAAAGTAGTGCTGATTTAAAATGGTAATCAAAAGTCACTAGCTCTTACTGAAGAGTTTAAGGTAGGCTTATCTATAATTATGTGGTTTGTGAGAGAGTTAAATGAGTCAGGTTTTAAACGATTTATTATCATTATTGTCCCTTGAACAAATTGAGCTGGGGTTATTTCGTGGTCAAAGCCAGGATTTAGGTTTTGGCCATGTCTTTGGCGGTCAGGTGATGGGGCAAGCATTGAGTGCAGCAAAACAGACCGTGAGTGCAGATCGATATGCGCATTCTTTGCATTCTTATTTTTTACGCGCAGGTGATGAAAAACAACCGATTGTCTATGATGTTGAAATCATGCGTGATGGCGGTAGCTTTAGTGCCCGTAGGGTGAAAGCGATTCAAAAAGGCCGTCCGATTTTTTATATGACCTGTTCATTCCAAACGATCGAGCAAGGATATGAACATCAAGCGACTATGCCTGATGTACCGGGACCAGAAGGATTGATGAATCAGCAAGAACTTGCCATGACGATGCGCGATAAAGTGCCAGCAAAGATGCTTGAAAAATTTATGGCCGATTCACCTATTGAAATGCGCTTAGTGAATCCCGGTAATCCACTCGCTCCCTCAACCAGTGAGCCTGTGCGCTATGTGTGGCTTAGAGCCAACGGCATTATCCCCAATGATCATAGTATTCAAGAGTATCTATTAGCCTATGCCTCTGACTTTAACTTTTTAGTGACAGCAGCCCAGCCCCATGGCGTGTCATTTTTAACCCCGGGTATTCGTATGGCAACGATTGATCATTCTATGTGGTTCCATCGTCCATTTAATATGGGAGAATGGATTTTATACAGTATTGAAAGTCCTAATGCTGGTGGCGGTCGTGGCTTTGTAAAAGGGCAGTTTTTTGATCAGCAAGGTCGCCTAGTGGCTTCGGCAACCCAGGAAGGTTTGTTGAGAATGACTAAGTCGTAATGGGTGTTTGGCGTATTAATGTCAACAATAATAGATGAATAGGTTGAGTGGTATGAGTAAGTGTAAATATGTTTTAGCGGGTCTTGTTGGCGTATTATTGATGTTGACCGGTTGTGTGACGGTTACCCCTGAAGAGCCGGTTGTGGTGAATGGCTATGCCGGTTATCTAGAGAAAGTAAAGTTACCTCAAGGCTGTAAAATTAATATCGCGGTGATTGATTTTAATACACCAGGCTCGATTATTTCGCAAAAAACCTTTGATATAGCACGGGCGCCAGTGCCGTTTAAATTTATTTTTCCTGTTGAAACAATAGATAAGAATATTGATTATGGCGTGGTAGCGATGATCACTTATCAGGGTAAAGTGATTTTTCAAACCTATGAGAAATTTAAAGTAATTAATAATAATAAATTCACCACAGAAGTGTTGATGAAACAAGTTAAGTAAAGTTGAAAACTACTGTTGTTAAAGCTATAAAGCTCACATTTTACCGTGTTCGTCATTGATTAATTACAGTGGCGAACGATAATGTTATTCCGTCGTAGTTAATCCGTGGCAAGTGTGACTTATCAATCTGAATCGCCAAGAATTTCAAATCACTCCTTAGCACCTGAGCCAGCTAAACAAAGCCGACTCATTTGGGCGCTTTGTCTTGCGTCTGTGGTTATTTATATCAATCTTTATACTGTTCAGGGCATGTTGCCGCTGATAGCAGAACACTTTAATGTTACCGGTGCGCATTCCACATTAGTGCTATCTGTGACCAGTTTTACCCTGGCTTTTTCATTATTGTTTTATGCTATGATTTCAGATCGCGTCGGGCGGTTAATGCCGATTGTGATCAGTTTATGGTTATTAGCCTGCTCAAATTTATTACTCATTTTTGCAACAGACTTTGACTCATTGGTTTGGATAAGGCTATTACAGGGAGCGCTTCTGGCAGCCGTGCCCGCGATTGCGATGGCGTATTTTAAAGAGCAACTCGCACCTGAATTTATGTTAAAAGCAGCGGCAATCTATATTACTGCTAACAGTTTAGGGGGATCTTTGGCCGCTTATTTGGTGGCTTAATGTCACAACATTTATCTTGGCAGCAATCTATGGGGTTGGTGTTTATTGTGACCTTAATTGGGGTTGCAATAGTCACTTTTCTATTGCCCCGGCGTGAAATTAAACCACAGGTAACTCATTTATCGGCCAAGCAAGCGAAACTGGCAAAGTTACACCAGGATTTACAAGGTTTTTGGGGGCACATCACCGACCGTAAAATGAGTTTGGTATTCATCATCGGTGGTCTTGCTTTCATGATGATGGTGAATCAATTTAGTTTTATTCAGTTGCATTTAATGGCGTTACCTTATGAGCTGAGTCGCTTCAATGCTACGTTAATCTTTTTATGTTATCTCAGTGGCACCTTTGCTTCATATTTATCGGCTAAGTGGATTGTACGCTTTGGATCGATCATATTATTTAAAGCTGCCTTTTTGCTCATGGTACTAGGCACCCTATTAACCTTAGTCGATACCCTATGGGCGATTGTTATGGGTTTTTTAATTACCGCTAGCGGATTCTTTTTAACTCACAGTTGTTGTAATTCGTTTGTGGCTATCCGAGCTACCAATCACAGGGCAAAAGCGACTTCTTTGTATTTATGCTGCTATTACTTAGGTGCAGCACTAGGTGGGCCTTATTTGATGGTATTTTGGCAGCATTATGAATGGCCAGGGGTTGTGGTAGGTTCGTTAACCTTATTAGCTATGTTGGCGCTGGCCATATTATTCCTGAGTAGAGGGCCGCTCGATAAGCCGGCCTTAGATAATTGACTATCAGGTCAGAGAGTTTAGATTATTAGTGATCGGTGAATTGCTTACGGTCTATTTCAAATTTTTTCATTTTATCGTAAAGCGTTTTTCGGGGGAGCTCGAGTTGCTCCATTGTTAGCTTAATACTGCCTTTGTTATAACTCAAAGATTCTTCTATTAATAAACGTTCAAAAAAGTCGACTCGCTGTTGCAAAGACATATTCGAATGCATAGTGGGGTGATTGTCTATATTACCTGCGGCAAAAGCGGCTTCTGCGCCTAATAACACGTAGCGCTCGGCTAAATTACGTAACTCTCGCACGTTACCTGGCCAATCATGCGAGGTTAGCATTGCTTGCTGCTCAGGATTCAATGCAATAAGCGCTTTGTGGTAGCGAGTAGAAGCGATTCGAGCAAAATGTAGGAACAGAATAGGGATATCTTCTCTGCGCTCTCTTAAGGCAGGAATTGGCACTGTGACTAAGTTTAAACGATAAAGTAAGTCTTGACGGAACTCACCGGTTTCACAGAGTTGCTGCAAGTTTACTTTTGTGGCAGCAATGACTCTAATATCCAGTTCAATTGACTGGTTAGAGCCTAAACGTTCAACCTTACGATCTTCAAGCACTCTGAGTAATTTGACTTGTAAACTGAGTGGGGTACTTTCAATTTCATCTAAAAATAGTGTGCCACCATTAGCATATTCAAACTTGCCGATACGAGTTTTATCGTTACCTGTATAAGCACCTGCTTGAGCGCCAAATAACTCACTTTCAATAAGACTTTCAGGAATTGCACCACAGTTAATAGCCACAAAGTTGTGTTTACTACGCAGACTATGGTCGTGAAGATAACGTGCTACTAGCTCTTTTCCTGCGCCGGTTTCACCTTCAATCATGATGTCAGCAGGTACATTTATCACTTGGTTGAGTATGTTGCGCATTTTTATAATGCCAGGGCTGTGGCCTAAAATCCGCGGCCCAGGCGCTATGTGTGACTCTAACTCTTGTTTAAGTTTGCGGTTTTCAAGGGTTAATTGGCGTTTTTCTAACGCGCGCTTGGCAACATCAACCACATGTTCATTATTAAAAGGTTTTTCAAGAAAGTCATAGGCGCCTTTTTTTACCGCATCAACTGCCATGGCAATATCGCCGAAACCTGTAATGAGTATCACGGGGAGGTCTGGGTCTTTGTGGATTAATTGCTGTAATAGGCTTAATCCGTTCAGTTGCGGCATATTAACGTCAGAAAACACCACACCAGGCCAATCATTATGAATGAGTTCAGCGACCTGTGTTGGCTGCGTTGTTGATGCGGCACTGATACCCTCTAATTTGAATAATTGACTCAGCACGCTGCCAATGTGAGGCTCATCATCAACAATAATGACTTGTAGTTGGTTTATATCACCTAGTGAGCTCAAGTTTAGTTACCTTCGTGTAAATAAATCGGTAGTGAAAGTTTAAAAATAGCACCGCCCTTAGCGCAATTTTCTACTGTAATTTGACCTTGCATCGACTCAATAATTCGCTGAGAAATGGATAGGCCTAACCCTAATCCTTGGCGTTCATTAGTGGTGAAGTAGGGCTCAAATATTTTACTCATCTGGCTTTCTCTCACGCCTGGTCCCGTGTCTTGAATACTAATGATGAGTGTATTACTGTCACTTTTCTTGCTAACACTAATAGCTAAATTTTTTTGGCTGCTTTGGTGCATGGCAACAATTGCATTGCTGATAATGTTAACTAATACCTGTTGTAATCTGATCGTATCACCCCAAATTTGGCATTTCCCAGTAGGTAATGATTTAGATAATTGTACGCCTTGCTTATCAATTTCAGGTTGTACAATAGTCAGTGCTTGTTCAATGGCCTGTTGAATTTCGATGGCGTTATCTTTGCCTTGGGATTTACGGGTGAAACTTTTAAATTGTGCGATGATATCGGCTAAACGATCTGTGAGCTCAATCATAATTTTTAGATTGTTTTTAGCATCATCGTACATCTCTCGACCTAGGAAGGTTTGGGTGTTTTGAGCATAACTTCTTAAAGCGGCTAATGGTTGATTGAGCTCATGGTTAATACTGGCAGATAAACTGCCTATAACCGTTAGTTTGGCTGCTTGAATTAATTCATCTTGAGTGTCCTTAAGCTGGGTATTGGCTTTTTCTAATTCTAGAGTACGTGCTTTGACCCTTTGTTCAAGCTGATTCTGAGCATGGTGCATACGCAGTAGGTTTTTGCGTCTCTCAATGGTGTACAAAATAAATAGTACGATTAATAAATACAGGCTGGCCGCCAGCAACATAATAGCGGGTAGTGATTTATATAAAGGGGACATAGGGGCTAATATGTGCAATGTCCAATTTGCGTTTGGCATTAACTGTTTTTTTTCTAAAAATGTTTCACTCCCCTTACTGGAAGTTATCTTGTAGGTATTTAAATCAGTTGCAGAATTTACTTTATAGTCGGGATAAATAGATAATTCACTGATTGGACGGTTTGCATAACGTTTGGCATTGTTAAGGGCAAATCGTTTAGATTGCGATAAAGGGGTTAATGAGTTAAATCGCCAATGATTAATACTGGATAAAAAGACAATGTCATCAGGGTCACTAATCATAAACTCATATTGGCCAGCAATAGCTATGCCAGTACTTTGCTGCTCAATAACACCAATATCAACTTTAACCACTATTACGCCCAGGACTTGGCCATTGTGGTAAACGGGGTTAGAGAAATAAAATCCGCGTTTGTCTGATGATACCCCTACAGCATAGTAGCGCCCAGCGCGTCCAGAGCGTGCTGTGATAAAATAGGGTCGGTATGAATAATCTTGATTGATAAATGGTCTAGGTTGATCCCAATTACTGGCGGCAATAGCTATACCCAAAGAATCTGTGAGATAAATATCGGATGATTCTGTGACTTTCTGTAATTCTGATAGATAAGCATTTAACTCAGCCATTTTTTTGGGATTTTTTGGGGCTAATAAACCTTCTTGCAGTATTGGGTTTGTCGCAATCACTTCTGGAATAATTTCAAACTGAGCTAATTGTTGATCGATAAATAGCACGAGCTCATTAATTTGTTTTTCTGATTGCTGGGCAATATTATTGACACCCTTGTCTAGCCAATACCATTGACTGATATATAGAGTCAGAATAAGCCCTATAATAAGGGCGATACTTAACCCTATTTTATGTTTGATTTGTGTGCGGGTGATAACCATAAATACTCTTATAGGAATGCTTAATTAGATGGCTAATCTGACGACGAATACGATAAAACCATAAACGAGAAAATATCCGTTGCTGGTTATTAACAACGGATATTGAGTCTTAAGGCTGGTCTATTTGGGCTAATTAATCAAGTTAATAGCCATTCAATTTATCAATATACTCAGGTAGAAACAGTGATATTTGCGGCACATAGGTTATTAGCATTAAAAACCCTAACAACAACAATAACCAAGGCAAGCATGATTGGATCACCCAGCCCATACTTTTACCCGTAATCCCTGCGGTAACAAATAGATTGAGCCCCACCGGCGGCGTTAGCATACCAATCTCCATGTTGACTACCATGATGATCCCTAAGTGAATAGGGTCGATACCTAGCTGCGTTGCAATTGGGAACAAAATGGGTGCCATAATTAATAAAATTGCTGAAGGCTCCATAAAGTTACCGGCTGCTAGCAACAACAAATTAACTATGATTAAGAAGCCCCAGGCTGGTAACCCAAACCCGACAATTGTTTCAGCAATAATATGCGGAATACGCTCAGTGGTGAGTACATGGGCAAATAACATGGCATTGGCAATAATAAACAACAACATAATACTGACTTTTGCGCCATCGCGAACCACATGTCGAATATCTTTATCGGTTGGGGTTTTAATCACCGCTAGCAACATTTGCAGAATATTACGTACGCCAGCGCCGACAATAGATTCCTGCTGATTACGCCAGGCCACATTTTTCAATGGACCAATATCACGATATCCAAATACCGCAATAAAATAGGCATAAACACAAGCGACAGCCGCAGCTTCAGTTGGGCTGGCAACTCCACCATAAATCGAACCCAGCACGATAATAATCAGTGCTAAACCGCCCATGGCTTTTGCGCTTGATATAGATAAGGCTTTAACGCCTGGAAAAGGGCGAGATGGGAGATTTTTAATTCTGGCGACAATATAAATTGCCAGCATTAAAATACACCCCATCATCAAACCAGGTATTAAACCCGCCATAAACATTCTAGCAGCTGACACTTCCGTTGCTGCGGCATAAACTAGCATTACAATCGAGGGTGGAATTAAAATGCCTAATGTCCCTGAAGTCGTAATCACCCCAGCGGCAAATTTTTCGGGATAACCAGCGCGAACCATACCTATAATGACAATTGAGCCGATTGCTGCAACGGTGGCAGGTGACGAGCCTGATACTGCTGCAAATAGCATGCAGGCCATTACTGAGGCCATTGCTAAACCACCGCGAATATGGCCGACACTGTCCATGGCAAAATCAATAATTCTGCGTGCCACCCCGCCAGTAGACAAAAAAGCTGATGACAATATGAAGAAGGGAATAGCCAGTAAGGTGTAATGCTCAGAGGTTGATTCATAAAGCTTCAATGCAATTGAGGCCAAAGAGTCATTTGAAAACAATAAAATAGTCAATACGCTTGAAAACCCTAACGCAATAGCGATAGGCATACCAATTAACATGCACACAAGGAGTGTGATAAATAAGGTCGCGATAGTCATTATTTTACGTCCTTATTTTTTTCTGTTGATGTTGTTGAATTAATCGCACTTGCTAGTGCAGCTTCATCAATTAAATGCATGCTGTCTTTCGCTTCATCTGCTAATTTAAATCCATCTGCTTTACCGGTTAACATGGCGATAAATAATTGTACAAACCGCCAGGTCAGCATTAAAAAACCGATAATTAAAATGCTTTGAGACATCCAAACGGGTACCGCACCCTCATCTTCAAGATCGATTTTTAATACATCCCAGGCAAAATCAGGATCGAGTTGATGAACCAGGAATGCTGGAAAGTCGATATCTTCCATCGGGAGTCCAATTTGGTACATTTGGCTCAAATAATCCCAGCTACCTTTAAGAAATAAACCACAATAGATAACGCACAATGAACAGGCTAATAATGCAACTAGCTTTTTGGGTGCTGGCGAAAGTGTTGTGACAAAAGCATCAACACCAATATGTGCCCCTACTTTTACGCCATAAGACATGCCAAATAATACAAACCATCCACACAGGGTTAGGGTCAGTTCTTGTATCCACAGAAAACCGGTATTAAAGAAAAAACGTGCGATAACTTCGCCAAATACCAATAAGGTCATCAGTGAGATCAATAGGTTTAAAAACCCTTCTTCGAATTTATTGAGTAAATTTGAAATCACTTTGTTCTCCTAAATGTTAATGAAAAGAGGGTTGTTATCCTGTGATAACTTTAGATAACAACCCAAGAGAACCTTATTGCTTGTTTGCGGCCTGAGCAGCTTCAATGACGTCTTTACCGATTTGAGACTCAAACTTAGTCCATACAGGCTTCATGGCATCAACCCATTGTTGGCGTTGTACAGCAGTTAATGACACCAGTTCAGAACGTTTTGAATCCAAAATAGCCTGTTTATCTTCGCCTTCTTTAGCTGCGGCAATTTGATTGCCTAATACAATGGCTTCGTCGAGTGATTTTTTGATAATGTCGCGTTTGTCTTTAGGTAAATTTTTCCAAAAGGTGTTTGATGTCACTAACATGTAATCTAATACACCGTGATTACTTTCTGTGATGTGGCTTTGCACCTCATAAAACTTCATTGAGTAAATATTTGACCAAGTGTTTTCCTGCCCATCAATAGCGCGGGTTTGTAAAAGGGTAAACACTTCTGAGAATGGCTTTTTAACTGGAATTGCTTTTACGGCATCAAATTGTGCCGCAATAACGTCAGAGGCCATAATGCGGAATTTTTTGCCATTGGCTTCACTCGGTGTTGAAAGTGGCGCATGGGCTGAAAATTGCTTCATACCATTATGCAAATACCCTAAACCGACAAGACCTTTGCGGTTCATTGAATTAAGTAGTTTCTGGCCCTCTTCAGATTGTTGAAAACGGTCGACCGCAGCCATATCTTCGAATAAGAATGGAAGATCAAACACCTGAAGTTTTTTTGTGTAGCGCTCAAACTTCGAAAGTGATGGTGCAACAATTTGCACATCGTTTAATAATAATGCCGCGAGTTCATTGTTGTCCCCAAATAACTGCGAACTTGGAAATACGCTGACGGTATATTCTCCGGGTAAACGTTGCTCAACTAACTCTTTAAATTTAAGTGCCATTTGGCCCTTAGGAGTATTTTCTGCGACCACATGAGAAAACTTAATTTCTATAGGCTCAGCAAATACATTAAAGCTAGAGGCTAAAACAGATGCAATTGCAGTGAGTTTTGCTGCAGACTTTATTGACTTCCATACAGGGTTACTAGTAGTTGATTTAGACATGTTATGGCTTCCTTTACTTGTTTATTATCGTTTTGTCTCTTTACTGCAATAGATAAAGCAGTTGGGATATAGCCAGCGTCCCAGAGGTGTATAAGGTAGTAAGCAAAAGAAGTGCCAGTTTGGGGGTTGTGATTATATTATTGTTTTTTATGGTTAAATTTGTTTTTTAATGTTTTTAATATTTAACGGGGGTGATATGAGGGACATCTTAATAGTATCAATGGGTGGGATTTCACACATTGATAGCATTTGATCATAAAGTTAACAATTAAGCCGTTGATGATGAAAATACTGAAATAAATATTCAAAAAAGCAGATGGGATTTTTTAAAAAGATGATTTAGGTTTGGAGTAAATTGAATGAGATTAACATGATTCTATAAAAAGAATATTATTAAGAGGAAGTTATAATTTTTAACGTTATTTTATGGTAAGGGAGTTTATTAAAACAGTTCTAGTTTGAAATTGATGAGTTTGTTTTTTAAAGCAGATTTATGGTGGTCGCTACTGGGCTCGAACCAGTGACCCCCTCCTTGTAAGGGAGGTGCTCTCCCAGCTGAGCTAAGCGACCTGGGATAAATTAAAACATTTTGAAGATAATGGTGGTCGCTACTGGGCTCGAACCAGTGACCCCCTCCTTGTAAGGGAGGTGCTCTCCCAGCTGAGCTAAGCGACCTGGGATATCTTGCAACATCAGTACATTATGGTGGTCGCTACTGGGCTCGAACCAGTGACCCCCTCCTTGTAAGGGAGGTGCTCTCCCAGCTGAGCTAAGCGACCTGGGATAATGTAGCTAATTATAAAACTGTGAGTCCAAATAAATGGTGGTCGCTACTGGGCTCGAACCAGTGACCCCCTCCTTGTAAGGGAGGTGCTCTCCCAGCTGAGCTAAGCGACCTGGGGACTCTACACTTGTTAATTATATGGTGGTCGCTACTGGGCTCGAACCAGTGACCCCCTCCTTGTAAGGGAGGTGCTCTCCCAGCTGAGCTAAGCGACCTGGGAATATAATCAACAACAGATAATAATTTCTTCAATGAAATTATGGTGGTCGCTACTGGGCTCGAACCAGTGACCCCCTCCTTGTAAGGGAGGTGCTCTCCCAGCTGAGCTAAGCGACCTCATGCTGTGTGGGTCGGTATTATAGGGAGCAAGGATTAGCTGTCAACGATTTTTCGATAAAAATATCACGATAGTGCTATTTTTGTGCCGTTTGGCGTTTTGTTAAGCAAGCTGGTTTTGGCTTTTAAGTAAAATAGCATCTTGATTCGATGCACGGGCATTTCAACCTAACGCGTAGGCTGTTAGAATGTTGGCCACATTTTTATACTCTGCTTGGTGCAGGGTATAGTTTATACAGACTTCTTTATATAGGTTAGTGTCCGATTATGACAACTAAGACTCGCTTTGCTCCAAGCCCTACAGGTTTCTTACACGTTGGTGGTGCACGTACTGCACTTTATTCATGGTTACATGCTAAAGCGAATAACGGTGAATTTGTTTTACGTATAGAAGACACTGATATTGAACGTTCTACCCAAGAAGCATGCGATGCAATCTTAGATGGTATGAACTGGTTGGGATTAAATTGGAATGAAGGCCCATATTATCAAACTAAACGTTTTGACCGTTACAACGAAATTATCGGGCAAATGTTAGAAAGTGGCACCGCTTATAAGTGTTACTGTTCTAGAGAAAGAATTGAGTCATTGCGTGAAGAACAAGCTGCAAATGGCGAACAACAAAAATATGATGGTTGTTGTCGTGATCTAGCGCCGCGTGACACTGACGAGCCATTTGTTGTTCGTTTTAAAAACCCAGTAGAAGGCAGTGTCGTTTTTGATGACCATGTTCGCGGTCGCATTGAAATATCAAATAGCATGCTTGATGATTTAATTATTAAGCGTACAGACGGCGTACCAACTTATAATTTCTGTGTAGTAGTTGATGATTGGGATATGGGGATCACTTGCGTGGTGCGCGGTGAAGATCATATTAATAATACCCCACGCCAAATTAATATCCTAAAAGCGCTTGGCGCGCCTATTCCAGAATATGCCCATGTATCGATGATTCTAGGTGATGATGGTGCCAAACTCTCTAAACGTCATGGTGCCGTTGGCGTTATGCAATATCGTGATGATGGATATTTGCCTGAAGCGCTACTTAACTATTTAGTTCGTTTAGGTTGGTCGCACGGTGATCAAGAAGTGTTCTCTATGGAAGAGATGATTAGCTTCTTCAAATTAGATGATATTAATAAAGCGGCTTCAGCCTTTAATACTGATAAGTTGAATTGGTTAAATCAACATTATATTAAATCATTAGCGCCTGAATATGTTGCATCTCATTTAGAGTGGCATATGGATGATCAAAAAATTGATACCAGTAATGGGCCAGCATTAGCTGAATTAGTTATAGCGCTTTCTGAACGTGCTAAAACTCTAAAAGAACTTGCAGCATCTAGCCGTTATTTTTATGAAGATTTTGCTGAGTTTGATGAAACACAAGCGAAGAAGCATCTTCGTGGGGTGGCACTTGAGCCATTAACGCTTGTTAAAGCAAAGTTAGAAGCTTTAACTGATTGGTCTGTGGAATCATTACATGCAGTGATTGAGGCGACAGCGGTAGAATTAGATGTTGGTATGGGTAAAGTCGGTATGCCGCTTCGCGTTGCTGTAACTGGGGCAGGGCAGTCACCAGCTTTAGACTTAACCTTGTTTTTGATTGGAAAAGACAGATCTGTTGAAAGAATATCCAAAGCGATTGATTTTGTAGCAGATAGAATAAATTCCTAAAAAACGAGTTGACACATTAAGGTATGCTGCATAGAATGCGCCTCGCAGTTGAGACACAGCTCAGTAATTTCTGGCAGTGTACCTAATTGTTTTTTAAGTAAGAGGGGTTATAGCTCAGCTGGGAGAGCGCTTCGCTGGCAGTGAAGAGGTCCACGGTTCGATCCCGTGTAGCTCCACCACTTACTTGAATTATTCTCGATGAGAAGTTAGCACCGGTGTTTAGCCTACAGGCATCGATGAGTATTCACTCGATACAGAGTATAACGTATCAACAGTGTCCCATTCGTCTAGAGATAGAGCTTAGGACATCGTCAACTTTGGTTTATAAAGAGTCGGCGGTAACAGAGGTTCGAATCCTTAGGGTTTTAGCACTTGATATAGGTAAATAGCATTGATGATTAGCCTACAGTCATTGATGAGTATTCACTCGATACAGAGTCTAACGTATTAACAGTGTCCCATTCGTCTAGAGGTTTAGGACACCGCCCTTTCACGGCGGTAACAGGGGTTCGAATCCCCTATGGGATACCATATTTCAGATGGTTGAACATAATTCGAAAGAAAAGTTTAATGATCTAAATAGCATTGATGATTAGCCTACAGTCATTGATGAGTATTCACTCGATACAGAGTATAACGTATCAACAGTGTCCCATTCGTCTAGAGGCTTAGGACACCGCCCTTTCACGGCGGTAACAGGGGTTCGAATCCCCTATGGGATACCATATTCAGATGGTTGAACATAATTCGAAGCGGTTGTTTCGGAAAAGTTTAGAAATCTAAATAGCATTGATGATTAGCCTACAGTCATTGATGAGTATTCACTCGATACAGAGTCTAATGTATCAACAGTGTCCCATTCGTCTAGAGGCCTAGGACACCGCCCTTTCACGGCGGTAACAGGGGTTCGAATCCCCTATGGGATACCATATTCAGATGGTTGAACATAATTCGAAGCGGTTGTTTCGGAAAGGTTTAGAAATCTAAATAGCATTGATGATTAGCCTACAGTCATTGATGAGTATTCACTCGATACAGAGTATAACGTATCAACAGTGTCCCATTCGTCTAGAGGCCTAGGACACCGCCCTTTCACGGCGGTAACAGGGGTTCGAATCCCCTATGGGATACCATATTTCAGATGGTTGAACATAATTCGAGGCGGTTGTTTCGGAAAGGTTTAGAAATCTAAATAGCATTGATGTTTAGCCTACAGACATTGATGAGTATTCACTCGATACAGAGTATAACGTATCAACAGTGTCCCATTCGTCTAGAGGCCTAGGACACCGCCCTTTCACGGCGGTAACAGGGGTTCGAATCCCCTATGGGATACCATATTTTTCAAATTTTGGTGTCTATTTACTAAAATTTGGGGCTATAGCTCAGCTGGGAGAGCGCTTCGCTGGCAGTGAAGAGGTCCACGGTTCGATCCCGTGTAGCTCCACCAAGTTTTGTTGGAAACAACAAATAGCATTAATGTTTTGCCTACAGGCATTAATGAGTATTCACTCTATTTACTGAGTATAAGTAAATCTCGGCGTCCCATTCGTCTAGAGGTTTAGGACACCGCCCTTTCACGGCGGTAACAGGGGTTCGAATCCCCTATGGGATACCACACTAAACCACCGCAAGGTGGTTTTTTTATGTTTATATTTTGTGTTGGATTTAAATTTGAGCCATAAAAAAAGGCAATCAAATGATTGCCTATCGATCTACTTAGAGATCAAGGGGACCGCGCTAGAAGTCCCAGGGAGATGATGAACAATAAAGTAAATATCACTGTTATTAAGTATGAGTCATCATTTATGTAAAAGTTCAAAAATACGTATAATTTTTTTAAAAAATATAAGTTTTTATCACAAACTATTTATTTATTTATTTGAAATTTATAGTGTTATTGAAAAGTTATTTTAAAAGTTTTTCTATTACTGGTGACAAATCTTCCGGTTTTGTTGTTGGTGCATAACGCTCAATGACATTACCCTGTGTATCAACTAAAAACTTGGTAAAATTCCATTTAATAGACTGACTCCCCAAAAGCCCTTTCGCAGCTTGCTTCAAGTGTTGGTATAGCGGAGCAGCATCATCACCATTTACGTCTATTTTACTAAATAATGGAAATGTCACACCAAAATTAAGCTCACAAAATTGGCTTATTTCAGTCTCAGTTCCTTGCTCTTGCTTACCAAATTGATTACACGGAAACCCCATCACCACCAAACCCTGATCTTTATATTGTTGGTATAGTTGCTCTAACGCTTTATATTGAGGGGTAAAACCACATTTACTCGCTGTATTAACAATCAATAGCACTTTATTTTTAAAAGTGTCCATACTGATGTCAGTTCCTTGAATATCTTTGATATTAAACTGATAAATTGCCTTACTCATATCGTGCTCCAGTTAATAATTTTCCAAATATAACGAGAATAATGAGGTTGTTATACGTGTTAAACTGAAATAAGTGACCTCAAAACCTTGTCGTTTAATTTGTACTATAATGATTTATTTTGAAGCGGTCAATTTAGTTGCGCGCAATTCAATTTATCTATTTGCTTATCACTAAAAATATGAATATAGTCGGCGCATTATTCGCTGAACAAGATAAGGGGCGGACTTATGGATGAAGTAAAGAACGAACTTATATCTGAAGCAGAGCAAGAGATTACAACACAGTCACAAATAGAAGTCAGTCAAGCTGTGCAGCAACTGACAGAAGCTGAAGGTGAAGAACAAGCTGAAGTTTTTAGTGAAATACTCAATGGTGCTGAAGCAGGTACTATCGCTATTTTACTTGAATCTTTACCGTTAGATGAACGTTATGACCGTTGGCAACAGGTCGAGCCAGAAGAACGTGTTGATGTTTTAAACTTAATGCGTGCAGATCCTCGTCTGGGCATTTTAAAGAAAATGCCAGACGAAGAGCTGGATTTGATATTTTCGCAGCTAAGCCCAGAAGATCTGATTGATTGGAGTGACTCATTACCTGACAGCATTACAGATCGCGCATTAGCGCAAATGGGTGAGCGTCAGCGAAAGCACTTTGAACTTTATGACCAGTATGATGAAAATGAGATTGGCCGTTATGCTGATCACCAAATGTTGGTACTAAATCTTGATTCAACAGTGGCGCAAGGCCAGCGATTTTTCCGTCGTATTGATTTAGATTGTAATGATCATCTATTTCTAGTTGATATAAATGATAAGTACCTTGGCACAGTTCGACGCTATGACGTGTTTAAAACTGATGTAGATGTTTTACTTTCTAGTTTGATTTGGCAAGATAGTCGGGTGATATCAGCAGATTCTTCCTTACTAGAAGCCGCTGAGACCATTGAGCATAGCCGAGAGTTAGAATTGCCTGTGGTTGATGATGAAGGTATTTTAATTGGTCGTATGACATTGAGAACGGCAACAGCCTTAGTACGTGAACATTACGAGTCACAGTTAATGGCTACAGCAGGTATGGACGATGATGACGATTTGTTTGCACCTATTACTGTAGGGGCTAGACGCCGTGCTGTATGGCTTGGCATTAATTTATTAACGGCGTTTTTAGCCTCTGCAACAATTGGCCTGTTTGAGAATGTACTATCACAAGTGGTTGCTTTAGCTGTGTTAATGCCTATTGTTGCGTCTATGGGCGGCATAGCAGGTAGCCAGTCATTAACGTTAATGATCCGTGGTATGGCAATGGGGCAAATATCTGCAGGTAACGTAGTGTCACTGCTCAAGAATGAGCTAGGTATTGGTGCTTTGAATGGTATTTTATGGGCCATTGTTATTGGCTTGATTGCTGGGTGGTGGTTTGATGACCCCATGATGGGCGTTATTATAGGTTGTGCTATTTTAATCAATATGGCTATGGCTGCAATCGCCGGAGTTATGGTTCCAATGATTTTACAACGATTTAACCAGGATGCGGCATTGTCAGGCTCAGTCATTTTAACCACAGTGACAGACGTTGTAGGTTTTTTTACTTTTTTAGGTTTAGCGACAATCTTGTATCTGTAAAGTATCTGTTAATATTTGTCTACAAAAAGTTACTTAAAGGAGCCGCCGGCTCCTTTTTTATGCCTGTTAGATTAAACCCCAAGGTTTCTAAATTGAATTTAGAGGTAAAATACAAAGCATTCAGATTTCTAAGATGGTGGATTTACTGATGCATATCTATATCACGCTATCTAGTAAATAAAAAAGCAAGTTGATAGCAACTTGCTTTTTAAACTTGATGGTTAATTACTGTTAAATTTTTATTAAATTACTTTAATTTAGCAGGTGCAAACTCCATTGCAGTATCATCAAAGTAGCTACGCTTATTATCTCTTCGTCGTTGCTTTACCTTTTTAGATTTCTGTTTTCCCTTGATGTTGTCACCCCATGGTGCATCATCTTCATCAAATTCAAATGTGTGTGCCATTTTCAACTATCCAATAAAACTATACTACTATTAGTACAGTCTCCCTTTTACCTAAAGTCTGTTAAAAGCTAAAGCGAAATCTTTAGTTCAACCCGGTGAAATATTTTGTATGACTATATTAAGGTTATAAATCTAACCTAAAAAAATATTATCAGATTAAGATGAATAAAATATGACAACACCAGGTATATCAAATTAGACATATCAATGTGAAAGTTTACCTTTGGTATTATTTATTATCCCGGTATGTCAAAAAAGGCTTTTATGTCATCTATTTGAGTCATAGCATCTTGGTAACCTAAATCAATAAGTGCGCTTGTATAAGCTTTTTCAAATAATAGGTAAGAAACAATACTTGAATCTGATTGCTGATGTATGCCAAACAGTTTGAGTAAATAACGGATTGCGATAGGTATTTCTAGGTAATACTTTGCAGCTATCATACCTAGGTCTTCACTTGGTTTAATCACTAATGTGTCTATTTTTCGTAAATTTAGCTTATTTTTATCTTCATCAGAAATAAGAGCTAGAGTGTGATTTACCCTTTGTAGACGTTCAAGATCGCTATTTAACGTATCTGAAAATATAGTATCTAATAAATGTCCTGCAATTGTCGCTGTTTTTGGGTGATGACTTGGTAGGACATCTTTGTGTTTATGAGGACTATCCAAATTAATCACGAATAATTTCTGTGCCCCTAAATGGATGGGGCTCGACAAGGGCGAAAGTTGATGAACAGAACCGTCACCGAAAAAAGCTCTGTTTAATTTTATAGAAGGAAACACCATTGGAATGGCTGAGCTAGCAAGCAGATGATCAGTGTTTAACTGGCTCCGTTTCCCTTGCCTTCGGGCACGCTTCCAGTTCTCTATTGAATGATGGCCATGGTAAAAACTATATGACAGCGAATTGTTATAGCAAGAAGCATCGACACTGATCGCTTTCAATGCACCTAAATGTATATTTCTCTCAATACGATCAAAGTCTATTAGTTTATTCAATAACTCACGCAATGGTTGATTGTTTAACAAGCTTGCTGCATCGGTATTCACTTTTTCGTGCTGTAAACCTTTAATTGCCATCTTTAATAAGTGCTTAGCAACGCCACCTACTGAAGACTCATAAACTTGTTGTGTTTTAAAGTGACGCCATACCCAATCTAATTTCTTTACCCCTAAATGAAAGCACGCGGCGTGAGTCGCTAAAGATGTTGCATTAATAGCACCTGCAGACGTGCCACAAATGACATCAAAGGGGATATGACTATTTCTAGGATAAAATTGCACCAAAGCCTTTAATACACCAATTTGATATGCCGCGCGGGCACCGCCACCACCAAGTACAAGTCCAATTGACAATTTATCACTACACCTAGGTTAGAAAAGATTAACTAAGAGTATGTCTTGTTTTAACTTCTTGCACTAGTCGGATAAGTTTTTTTGGCTGATTTCAAATTCACCTTGGCAAAACAAAACTTAACCTTTTAGTAACTTTTCTTTGACAAGAGGGCGTTATATCGGCTATTACCTTAGTAGGTAACTTAATAGATAATAAAAATAAAAACGCATTTTTCTGGTGTTTGTGACACACAGTTAGAAAAAAGTTAAAGGAGACACCATTGGCTTTGTTTAAAAAATCTGCAGATATGCCAAAAGGCGAGGATACGACTTTAAAGCCGAAAGTCCAATTGCCGCCATGGAAAGTCGTTATCATTGATGACGAACCCGGTATACACGATGTGACAAAGTTTGCGTTAAGTCAGTTTAATCTTGATGGGCGTGGCTTGGCTTTTTATTCCTGTTTTAGCGGTGAAGAAGGGTTTAATTTATTTCGTGATGAACATGATATCGCATTAGCGTTTGTCGATGTGGTGATGGAAAACGACCATGCAGGGCTTGATCTAATTCAGCGTATTCGCGGTGAACTAAATAATCATTCAACCCGTATTATTTTAAGAACCGGCCAACCAGGAAGTGCTCCAGAAGAAAGAGTGATTCGAGATTTTGATATTAATGATTATAAAGCGAAAACCGAGTTAACAGCTGCAAAATTAAAATCGTGTGTTTATACCTCATTACGTTCATATCGTGATATTAAAACCATTGAGCAAAGTCAGCGTGGAATGGAGAAAGTCATCTCAGCATCCTCCTCAGTGCTCCGTAGTAGTACACTGCATCACTTTGGTAGCGCGGTATTAGAACAAACCTTACAGTTACTTAGTTTAGACAGTTCAGCACTATATTTAACCAGTTATCATCAAGACTTATATCAAGACACTCAAATGAACTTACTTGCAGCTACCGGTGGTTTGGTGAGTTACAGTGAAATAGACAGTGTTGAGTCATTACCTGGTGATGTTAAAGAATATATCATTGAGGCTATCGCATTAAAAACGTCGGTTGTGCACGATAATATTTATGTTGGTTTTTACGAGTTTGGTAATGATGTAACCAGTATATTATATCTAGAGCATAATGCTGCATTGTCACCTTTGCAGGTAAGAATTTTAGAGTTATTTGCCGCCAACGTTAGTCTCACCTTTGAGAACCTTGCTGGTAAAGAAAACGTACAACAAACTCAAAAAGAGCTTATTTTAATTATTGGTGATGCGATCGAACAGCGCAGTAAAGAGACCGGGGCACACGTTCGAAGAGTCGCATTGATGAGTGAAATACTTGCCGAGCACTTAAAACTTAGTAATGATTTTATCGAGACAATTCGCTACGCAGCACCTTTGCACGATGTAGGTAAAATCGGCATACCGGAAAGCATTCTACATAAACCGGGTAAATTAACTGACGAAGAATGGCAAATAATGAAAACCCATGCAGAAAAGGGTTATGACTTATTAGCGGCTTCTAATCGCATTATTGCCAAAATGGGCGCTAGAATTGCTTACACTCACCATGAGCGTTGGGATGGTCAAGGTTATCCAAGAGGGTTAGTTGGCGAGCAAACACCGATAGAGGGACGTATCATGGCTATAGTAGATGTTATTGATGCACTGTTATCAAAACGAAGCTATAAGGATGCTTGGCCAGTTGAAAAGGTTATCGGGTATTTAAATGAGCAATCAGGTAAGCAGTTTGATCCTAAAATGTGTGATGCAAGCCTTGAGTTGATGGATAGGTTTATTGCAATTCAGCGTGACATGCCTGATTGCGCAAAAGCAGTAGATTAAGACATGAATGCGTCCCTTGAGAAGGTGTTATTTACTGTAAGCCAATCAGAGTTGATTGATAAAGGCGACTTAAACAGTGCTTCTCAGCTTATTATTTCGTCAGTTTGTCAAGGACTTAAAGTCGAAAGAGCGGGTATTTGGTTACTATCGGAAGATAAGCAATCCATCGCGTGTTTTTTGTTATTAGACAATGAATCACAGCAACAGAATATTACGTTAACTCGCGCTCAACTGCCTCGCTACTTCCATGCGTTAGATTCTGAAAGAACGATTGCTGCTGATGATGCTTTTCAGCATTCTGCTACATCTGAATTTACCGATATTTATCTAATTCCTCAGGGGATTGTGTCAATGTTAGATTGTCCAATTCGCCACGCAGGTAAAATGATTGGGATTATATGCTGTGAGCATCGTGGCCAAATGAGGTCATGGAGCCGTGATGAAGAGGTTTTTGTTGCGGCATTAGCTGATTTATATGGTCGGGCAGTAAATGCAAATGCAGTACGTAGCCAGCAAATGCAGCTAGAAGAACTTAACGCAAAATTAGAAACTATAGTCGCGTCTCGTACCCAAGAATTGCAGCAAACCTTAACACACTTAAAAGCGACTCAAGCCAGTTTGATAGAAAGTGAAAAACTGGCAGCACTTGGTAATTTGGTTGCCGGTGTGGCGCATGAGGTCAATACACCTTTAGGGATTTCAGTCACTTCAACCAGTCATTGTATTGATGAGCTGAATAAGCTTAAAAAATTATTTTCTGCTGGTGAGTTAGATGAGAAAGAGTTTGAATATTTTATCAGTACTATGAGTGATGGTTTATTGCTTATCGAACGTAATTTATCCCGTGCAGCAGAATTGGTCCATAATTTTAAGCGAACAGCAGCGGATCAACTGACTTTAGAGAAAGAATACTTTAATTTAACCGAATATTTAGGGCAAATTTCTACGCCATTAAGACCACTAACCCGCAAGCAGAATATTAATTTGGATATTCAATTAGCGGAGGAAATCATGGTTGAGTCTTATCCTGGTGCAATTGCTCAAATATTTACAAATCTAGTATCGAATTGTTTTCGCCATGCTTACCCAGATGATTTTATCGGTGACAAAACCATTATTTTAGGGGCAGAGGTTTACGGTGACGAAATTAAAATGTTTTATAAAGATAATGGAAAAGGATTAAGTCAAGAAGTTAAGGATAGAATGTTTGAGCCTTTTTTTACGACTGCTAGGCATTTGGGGGGAACCGGATTAGGCATGTCTATTGTGTATAATTTAGTGACTCAAAAATTAGGTGGGCGAATAAATATTGTGTCAGAGTTAAATAAAGGCCTCGAAATTGAAATATTTATCAAGGCAAAATAAAAAACGCACTCTAAAGTGCGTTTTTATATATTAAGTTATTTAAATCAGTTGGTTCAATACTATTTCACAGCGGATAAAAAAGTCATAATTTGATCGAATGGAATGTTTTGTTTCTCACCTGTGCGGCGATTTTTATATTCAAATACCCCTTCATCGATATTACGATCACCAATAACGATAACATGAGGTAACCCAATAAGCTCCATGTCGGCAAACATAACCCCAGGGCGCTCTTTACGGTCATCCATCAGAACTTCTATGCCAGCAGCTTGTAAGTCAGCGTAAAGCTTCTCAGCCATGTCTGCAACACGATGAGACTTATGCATATTCATCGGTAGAATACCTACCTGGAATGGAGCAATTGATTCAGGCCAAATAATCCCGCGGTCATCATGGTTTTGTTCAATAGCGGCAGCCACTATACGGCTAACTCCTACACCATAACATCCCATTAATAATACTTGGGCTTTACCGTTTTCATCAAGTACAGTCGCGTTCATTGATTTTGAATAGTTAGTGCCTAATTGGAAAATATGACCCACTTCAATACCACGTGCCATTGCATAGGTGCCCAGACCATCTGGTGTTGCTTCACCTTCGACCACATTACGAATATCGGCAGCTACCGCTAAAGGTAAGTCACGCTCCCAGTTGATACCAAAGAGATGCTTATCATCTTGGTTTGCACCAGCAGCAAAGTCGCTTAATACCGCCACACTGTGATCGATAATAATTGGCATGTTCAATCCTACAGGGCCAAGAGAACCTGGTCCTGCACCTACAGCCGCTCGAATTTCAGCTTCAGTGGCAAACTCTAAAGGTGATGCAACAGCTTCAAGTTTATCGGCTTTGATTTCATTGAGTTCGTGATCGCCTCGAACAATTAATGCCACTAAAGGTGCGTCTTCTGATGCGCCTTTAACGATTAATGTTTTAATCGTTTTAGTGATATCAAGGGTAAACTGTTCAACTAACTCAGCAATAGTTTTTGCATTAGGTGTATCGACTGGCTTTAGCTCTTGAGTCGGATCTTGACGGGTTAGCGTCGGCATTGGCGATTCAGCTTTCTCTATGTTCGCTGCATAATCACTGCCAGTAGAATAAGCGATTAAGTCTTCGCCACTGTTCGCTAATACATGAAACTCATGCGAAACACTGCCACCAATTGAGCCTGTATCAGCAAGAACAGGGCGGAACTCTAATCCCATACGGCTTAAAATATTGCTATAAGCGGTATACATGGACTGATAAGTTTCATCCATGGTTTGCTGATCTAAATGGAATGAGTAAGCGTCTTTCATTAAAAATTCACGAGCACGCATAACACCAAAGCGTGGACGAACTTCATCACGGAATTTGGTTTGAATTTGATAAAGGTTTATCGGTAACTGTTTGTACGAACTTAATTCTTTACGTACTAAGTCAGTAATCACTTCTTCGTGAGTTGGGCCTAATACGAAATCACGGTTATGACGGTCTTGGAAGCGAAGTAGTTCCGGGCCAAATTTTTCCCAACGTCCAGTTTCCATCCATAAGTCAGCAGGTTGGACTAACGGCATAAGAATTTCTATAGCACCTGCATTGTTCATTTCTTCACGCACGATACCTTCGACTTTACGA
Source organism: Shewanella sp. HL-SH8 (assembly GCF_051165765.1). Lineage (NCBI taxonomy): Bacteria > Pseudomonadati > Pseudomonadota > Gammaproteobacteria > Alteromonadales > Shewanellaceae > Shewanella > Shewanella sp. HL-SH8. The sequence goes on from NZ_CP195039.1 coordinate 1,918,152, forward strand.
AGAACTCGTAAACCTGACGGCAACCAGCTGTATAAACCTGACGCATTACGACGGATCATACCCGCACGTAGCATTAACTGATGGCTAATGACTTCTGCATTTGCAGGGGTTTCTTTTTGTGTTGAAAGCAGGTACTTACTAACTCGCATTCCAGTATCCATTATGAGTAAAAATCAATGGAGGTCATTTTAGCACTTGAAGCGTTTATGTCACCTGATTATTAGTCATTGAGTAAAGTTACTTTAACAACTTGGGATATAGACATTGAATTATTGTTTTGCGGTAGATAAGGGTTATTTATCACGTCTATCACCAATTACTTTAGCCGGATTGCCAGCCACAATAGCGTATGCTGCGGCGTCTTTAGTCACAATGCAGCCCATGCCGATAACGGCTTTGTCACCAATGGTGATGCCATCGACCAAACCCGCTTGAGCGCCTATCCACACATCTTGACCAATTATGATACCTTTTGATGAGGTTGGTTGTTGATAAATAGGCGAGTCTGGTGACATACCATGGTTAAAAGCATACACAGTGACATTATTTGCAATGCGAGTTTGTGAGCCAATATGAATACCTGCCTGACCACCATCTAAACTGCAACTATGATTAATAGCCACTTCATCGCCTAACGTTATAGGCCCGTGCATAAAGACATCCGCCGCGATCATGCATTTATCGCCGATAGTAATATTTCGACCAGGCTCTGCAAATAACTCTGCTTCAGGCGCAATAAAACATTGCTGACCAATGCTAATGGTTTCAAGCTGAGTTAATTTAGTTTGAATATCCAGCTGCCAGGGCGTTACCCACTCTAATAATTTGGGTTTTAGAGTGAAGTAAAGCCAGGGCATCCAGGACAGTCTTTTTTTCTGCTGCTCTTGGTAATCGAGTAATGCCAACGTTCTGTCCTCATTTACTCATCAAGCAAAACCACAGACGTGGGTTTTAACATTAATACGATAATTTGGTTATCAATCACCTGCCACAAAACATCAAGGTCATATAGGGCGACTTGATAGACTTTGGGATCCTCTTTTGCTTTTTTGTAAGCAGGCCTGGGGTCTTGGGCTAATACTGCACTAATTAGCGGCTGTAATTGAGCATATTTTTCAATTTCTGCAAGTGTTGACAACTGAATACTCGCATTATCAGAAAAAACAACCTTTATTAACTCAGGCGCCTCCTGTGCTATACCGCCCTTGGCGTCTGTAATGGCATCTGAAAAGGGAATATAAGGTTTTATATCGATAATAGGCGTGCCATCTAATAAATCCATGCCGGATATTTCAAGACACACTTTGCCTTTTCGTTTCACAATGCCGTGCAATTTAACCACAGACTGTCCAATACCGTTTGGCCTAAAAGTTGAACGTGTCGCAAATACACCCAGTTTTTCGTTGCCACCTAAACGAGGTGGACGAACGGTTGTTTTCCAGCCTTGAGCTAAATTTTCATGAAAACAAAATAACAGCCATAGATGAGAATATTGTTCAATTCCTCTAATTGCATCAACAGTATTTAACGCTGGAGCAAGTTCAATATAACCTTTTACATCGACTAATCCTGGCTGGCGAGGAATACCAAATTTTTGTTTATAAGGGGTTCGGCAAATTGCGACTGCACTAATTTGAGATGTAAACATGATGGCTTATCAACTAGGTATAAAAAGGAGCTGCAATATAATAAAGTCTGATATTGCAGCGATAAAATGACTAAAATAAAATATTATTTTTCTTGCTCGTGTTTAATGGCTTGTCCAATACACAAACTGCGACTAACACAGGCTTTATCCTGTTCTTCAATGATCAAGCATTGTTTGATAATAATGCCATTGGCACCCATATCTGCAGCTTTTTTACGGGCTTCAGTTCTTGCATCTTGAATCGATGCAGGTGCATCATTTGATTGCTCCTGACAAACCTCACCCTCAGCTAAACCAATAATGGCATAATTGCCTTTTGGTAGGTTGTTTTCTTCATAAACAGTGACATCACCCACTTTAAAGTATTCATTAATCGCTTTGGGATCAAGATTACTGTTAAAGGCATAGTCACCTGCACAAGCTGTTAATAATAAAGATAAAGATGAAAGGGTTAACACTTTAAGGATAGGCGAAAACATAGATGTGCTCACTTAATTCAATTTAATTATAGTTTACTCTCTCTTTATTAGAGGTAAAGGCAAACTTTAATTTGTTTAAAAAAAACGCCTACCGAAGTAAGCGTTTATTATTAATGCTTGAACTATTATTCCATGCCAGGAATTAAAAAGGCACTCATGGATTTACCAGCATCAACTTCTTTTTTAAATACCGTTGGCATACGGCCTTGGCCAGTCCATTGAATTAACTCACCGTCTAAGGTGATTTGATATTTTGCTGGACGAGGAGCGCGTTTTTTAGGTGCTGATTTGCTTGCTGTGACTTCGCCAAGATCTTCAATCGATAAACCACTGTTTTCGATTTGAGCTAAAATACCAGCAATAAGAGCATTTCTTTCAGCATTTGCCGCTTCATCTGCTTTGGCTTCTTCTTCACGTTCAACGATAATTTTATCAAGTTTAGCAGCAAGATCGGTAAGATCTTCAATACTGAGTTCTTTTACAGCAGCTTTAAAACGACGACCATGGGTTAAAATATTTAAAAAATCACTCATAATATTAAACGTCCTAATGAATTGGAATTTACATAGTTTTTATTTGTTAGTTCTGACGTTGAATGAATAAATGCCGCATATTATGCCCATTAATCTTGATTGATACATGTCAGTACTAAAAGCATAATCAAAAATATCTCATTCCTTAGAAATAAATTCCTTCGAGGTTAACTTTTAACATCAAGCTTTATTTTTGAGCAATACATTCAAATAAGTTAATAACAAATTAATAAAATAGTATTTATCAATAACCGTAATAATAGAAAGATATTGAGTCTTGATCAATTTAATTTATCAAAAATAAGCTTATTTTATTAATTAGCCTAAAAAGGCTGTTAAAAACGACATGAAGGGTACATATAAGTGAAAAATGTTACTTTAGCTTGCCAATTTGTATGCTATATTTTTTCAAACAAGCGTTTAACTTAGGTTGACGTTAACGTTAACAGGTCGTAAAGTTGAGCTATCTTGCATTGGCATTGGCCAATGTGTTGTCTATAGACAAGGTGTAGGAAGGAAACCCTATGAAAATATTGGTGCCTGTAAAGCGCGTCGTTGATGCCAATGTAAAGGTCAGAGTAAAAGCTGATAATTCAAATGTTGATACCGCCAATCTAAAAATGGCATTAAACCCATTTTGTGAAATTGCAGTTGAAGAAGCGGTTCGCCTCAAAGAAGCTGGAATTGCGACTGAAGTTGTTGTTGTTAGCGTTGGTCCGAAAACGGTGCAAGAACAATTAAGAACGGCAATGGCTTTAGGTGCAGATCGTGCCGTCCATGTTGAAACCGAAGAAGAGTTAGTATCACTCTCAATTGCTAAGTTACTGCATGCCGTTCAGCTAAAAGAACAGGCTCAACTGGTGATATTTGGTAAGCAATCTATTGATGGTGACAACAATCAAACTGGCCAAATGTTGGCAGCACTTGCTGACATGCCACAAGCCACTTTTGCATCAGAAGTTAAAATTGATGGCGAGACTATTGTGGTAACCCGTGAAGTCGATGGCGGTTTACAAACGTTGAAAATGCCATTGCCAGCGGTTGTGACAGTTGATTTGCGTTTAAATGAACCTCGTTATGCTTCATTACCAAATATTATGAAAGCCAAGCGTAAGCCTCTGGAAATATTATCTATTTCCGACTTAGGTGTAACGTTGAAAGCACATCAAACCGTATTGAAAGTTACGCCTCCAGCAGAACGTAAAGCTGGCATCATGGTGTCTTCTGTTGAAGAACTTGTCGAAAAATTAAAAAACGAAGCGAAGGTGATCTAATATGACCATTTTAGTTTTAGCTGAACACGATAATGTGCATTTAAAAGCCGACACAGCCAAAGTGGTTGCAGCGGCTTCTGCAATTGGTGGTGATGTTCACATTTTGGTCGCTGGATCTCAATGTAGTGAAGCGGCCAAAGTAGCGCAAACATTGGCTGGAGTGACTAAAGTCATTGTGGCTGACTCCGTGGTATATGCTAACCAATTAGCTGAAAACCTAGCTAAGTTAGTTTTAAGCTTATCTGCAGATTATTCGCACATTCTTGCTGCAGCTTCTAGCGTCGGAAAAGACACCTTACCGCGTGTTGCCGCGTTATTAGATGTTGCGCAAATCTCTGAAGTGATCGGCGTTGAAAGTGCAGATACATTCATTCGTCCAATATATGCTGGTAATGCATTAGCGACAGTGAAAAGCTTAGATGATAAAAAAGTTATGACGGTTCGTTCAAGTGCATTTGATGCGGTTGCTTCAACTGGTAGCGCTGAATTAGCTAGTATTGGCGATGCTATTGATGCCCGTACCGAGTTTGTATCACAAAGCTTAACTGAGTCAGCTCGTCCTGAATTAGGTAATGCCGGTATTATTGTGTCCGGTGGTCGTGGAATGGGTAGCGGAGAAAACTTCGCTATTCTTGAGCAACTTGCAGACAAGTTAGGTGCTGCTGTTGGGGCTTCACGCGCCGCAGTTGATGCGGGTTTTGTACCTAACGATTTACAGGTTGGCCAAACAGGTAAAATTGTTGCGCCTGATCTGTATATTGCCGTCGGTATTTCTGGTGCAATTCAACACCTTGCGGGCATGAAAGATTCTAAAGTGATCGTTGCTATCAACAAAGATCCGGAAGCGCCAATTTTTCAAGTAGCGGATTATGGATTAGAAGCTGACTTATTTGTGGCTATTCCAGCATTGAATAATTTGCTGTAAATGTGATTTGTGTCACAATATGCGGCCGTAGGGTGGTAACCTTACGGCCGCTATGTTTTTATGTGCTCGCATTTTTACCCTTTAAGTAGAGGTGCATTAAATAATAGTAGAGGTAAGTAGGGTGATGCCTGTGATTTATCTTGAAAGGATTTAGTGCCGAAGTTGCTATTGATATCGGTCAATACAGCTGGTGTTGTCGCCAAATAGGTGCTGCACTGCCATAGTATTTTTTGTCGGGATGACAAAGATAAATTACTATGGAGCGCTACTGATAGGACAGGTGTCTCTAAGGTATAACATTGCCTTACACCGGTTCAGTCGCCTCCATTCATACATACTCGATGAATAAATAATGAACGTACTTAGTCATGCCGATTCGGCACTATCTTTACTTCCACCTCTTGTTGCCATTGTTCTGGCTATTATCACCCGTAAAGTATTACTGTCCCTTGGCGTGGGTATTGTGGTCGGCGCATTATTACTTACCCAGTTCTCTTTAGGGGACAGTAGTCTATTTTTGCTCAACACAGTTCAAGGGTTGGTTTGGAGTGATGGCGCGCTAAATAGCTGGAATTTACAAATCTTAGGTTTCTTAGTCATGCTAGGCATGATAACCGCTTTAATAACCGTTAGTGGTGCAGCAAGGGCGTTTGCTGATTGGGCTAAAGGGCATATTCGCAGTAAACGTGATGCCAAGTTAATGACCATCTTTTTAGGCTGTGTGGTGTTTATTGATGATTATTTTAACAGTTTAGTGGTAGGCTCAATTTCAAAACCCATTACCGACAGATACCATATCTCGCGTGCAAAATTAGCTTATTTATTAGATTCTACAGCCGCACCTATTTGTGTTATTTCACCTATTTCAAGTTGGGGAGCCTATATTATCGCCTTAATAGGGGGCATCTTAACCGCGCATGGTTTTGCTGAGTCAGGTCATTTGAGTGTGTTTGTCCAAATGATCCCGATGAATTTTTATGCCATATTCGCGTTACTATTATTATTATGTGTTGCCTTGTTCGGTCTTGATGTCGGCCCTATGCGCCAACATGAATTAAATGCCAAAAAAGGTGAGCTTTATGATGAATCTAAAGGCCTTCCCCCTGGTGCAAACGCTGACCTGCCTGAAGCTGATACGGGGAAAGTAATAGGTTTATTTTTACCCATTTTGACATTAATCGTTGCCACAGTTTACTTTATGATAACTAGCGGTGCAGATGTGCTTGCAGCCGATGGCAAAGCCTTTACTATTTTAGGCGCTTTTGAAAATACTCAAGTGAGCCAATCATTATTTTATGGCTCAATCATTGGTTTTAGTATTACGTTAATTTTAGTTTTTATTCAAAAGTTAGAAATAGATTTAATTGTCAAAGGCGTGGTTGCTGGTGCGCGTTCAATGTTACCCGCTATCTATATTTTAATGTTTGCTTGGTCTATTGCTGGAGTTATTGGTCAGCTAGAAACCGGTAAATATATGGCAAGTTTAGTCACAGGTTCAATTCCTTTTGAGCTATTACCTGTGGTGTTATTTATTCTTGCAGGTATTACCGCTTTTTCAACCGGCACAAGCTGGGGCACTTTCGGCATTATGTTGCCAATTGCTGCCGATATGGCAATGGGAAGCGACTCAAATATGATGTTACCTATGCTGTCAGCTGTGCTTGCAGGTGCTGTTTTTGGTGATCATTGTTCACCTATATCCGACACCACTATTTTGTCATCGACAGGGGCCAGTTGTCATCATATAGACCATGTGATTACTCAGTTACCTTATGCCTTAATTGTGGCGTTTATCAGTATTATTGGCTATACAGTGCTTGGCTTTACTGGCTCATTAATCAGTGGATTATTAGCTTGTAGTCTTGTGTTTGTGATCAGCGTGTTAGCGTTAGCTTTTTATGCACGTCGCTAGCCGTTACTCATAAATGAATAATAATGCCGCTCAATGAAGATTAAGCGGCATTATTATTTGTGGTTAATGGCCATATCAAAGTAGAATTTAGTAAAGCAACAATATTGGACATTATTTTGGCGCAACTGTATTTTTATTATTCGTCGATGAACGCGGGTAAATCGACCTCATTATTACAATCTTCTTATAATTATCGCGAGCGCGGCATGCACACGTTAGTTATGACAGCATCAATTGACGATCGCTATGGCGTTGGTATTGTTGCATCACGAATTGGTATACAAACTGATGCGCAAGTGTTCGCCAGTGGCGATGATTTAAGTGATATTATTGGTCAATCACATCAACAAAAACATATCCATTGTGTTCTTGTCGATGAGAGCCAATTTTTGTCAAAAGCACAGGTTAAGCAGCTGACTCATGTGGTGGATAATTTAAATATCCCTGTATTGTGTTATGGGCTGCGAAGTGACTTCCAAGGCGAGCTATTTACTGGTAGCCAATATTTATTAGCTTGGGCTGACAAATTAGTTGAGCTAAAGACGATTTGCCATTGTGGTCGCAAAGCTAATATGGTGGTACGTTTAGACGGTGATGGCAAACCAATGAAAGAAGGTGAGCAAGTGGCGATAGGCGGCAATGAAACCTATGAATCGGTTTGCCGTAGGCACTTTAGAGAGTTTTTATGGGATTAACCCAGCTAAGCTAGTATAATAAAAATGTCACTTTAAAAATCTAATATTAAAGTGACATTTTGATTAGCAGTTACACAAAATTAGTTACAGTCTCTACTAATTATTACCACAATATCATTTCACTTATCTCTTTGAGCATTCACTTCTATCTCTAAGCATAAAAACCCAGCGCACTTAATAACACTCAAATGTTTTAATTTTCAAAAAACTATAACTTAAATCGTTCAACAGATGCGGTTAATGAATGGGCTAATTGATTTAATTCCTGGCTTCGCTTCGCCATTGCTGAGGACTCTTCTGCATTATGTTCCGCAGACTCTGCTGTTTCAGCCATAGTATGCTCAATTTGCTCACTAAAACTGACCTGTTCATGTGCCGCATGATTAATACTTTGACTCATTTTATCTATGGTTAACAGCGCCGACTCAATATGTTCGATGGCATCATGAAGTGCCTGGCTTTGTTCAACACATTGGTTAGCTTGGGTTTGTCCTTGGGTAATCGCTTTCACCGCATTTGTGGTTTCATGCTGCAGAGCATCTATCATGGTTTGAATTTCAGCGGTAGATGATTGCGTTCTTGAGGCAAGGGATCTTACTTCATCGGCGACTACGGCAAAGCCTCTGCCGTGTTCTCCCGCTCGTGCCGCTTCAATTGCCGCATTTAAGGCCAATAGATTAGTTTGGTCTGCAATAGCGCTGATAGTAACTAATATTCCACCAATGTTATCGCTGTTTTTACTTAGGCTATTCATGATGTTAACCGAGTCAATTAACCCAGTTGATAATCGTTCAATTCGATCACGGTTATCATCAGCAATACCTTTGACATGCTTGCCTTGTTCCGACGCTAGGCTTATCTGGCTAGCCGACTCATTAGTCTGTTTATTCACTAAATTCGAACTTTGATGAATGTGTTCTGCGAGTTGTTTCGCTTGATTGATTTGATGAATTTGACTATTGGCTGCATCAGCAATTTTCTGACCCTGATTTTGTGAGTTAATTGCCGATTCATCTAATAGATGTGCATCGCGGCTAATATCTTGTAATAGTGACGTTAAATCATCTGATAGCTTGTTGATATTGTCCATCAACTCGCCAAACTCATCATCGTTACGCTTTGTGAGACGTTTAGATAAATCTCCACTAGCAATACGAGACAAAGCATGATTAACCGCTCTAAGTGGGCCTAGCATGGCTTTAGAGGTAAAATAGTAAATGATAATAGCAAGTACGATGAATATTAACGCTAATGCAATCGCTAAGGTTTGCGCCGTGTTTATTTCATCGGATGCGGCGTTTTTAAAGTCGTTAAAACGCTGATCTGCTAAAATCATTAACTTGCTTAGCTCGGCAAAGCTTGAGTCGAAATATTGATTTGATTGACTATATGCCATATCAGCCTGTTGGATTACTTCAACCACTTTACGCTGACTTTCATATAGCGTGCCCGGTGTATCGAGTAAGGCTTTCATTTGCTCGAATTGTTCAGCAAAAATAGCTAACAAATCATCTGCTGGCAGGGTTGCAGTTTGCTGTTTTAAAAATTGAAAATTAGTCTCAATACTATTAACCATCATTAAGATATCTTGCTGGTGATTATTCACATTCTGTAAATCTGTAAATCGAGCAACTTCACCTAAGATATTGCCCATATTATAAATGGTATCGTCTAATCGAGTGCCTGTCCCTATAACCTCTGCCAATAAACTGTCTTGATCGCCTGCATCTATTATCTCTAAATCGATCATACTATTACTGGCGGTATCTTTTATTTTTTGAAACCTTTGATACTGTTTTTTATAATCTGCACGCGCCTGTTCAATGGTTAATTTTGCATTGAACATAGTTTCACTTTGCTTGATGTATTGTGAGTATTGTTGCGTCACATTATCTAGAGCCTGTTTCATTTTGGGTTGATCAGTGACTTTATTTGATAAGTCCTTAAAGGTTATTGAGTATTCATTTTGTAACAGCTTAAATCGAGCAAAGCTGCTACTAATATTGTCATTTCCCGTCTGTGAAAAGGCTAAACTACCTGTTTTGGCCATTTTGAGTAAGCTTAATTGAAGTGCATTACTTTGGGTTTGAACCGGAACCGCTAAGATTTCGATGTTAGTGTTAGCTGTTTGGATTTGTGTTAGCGAACGATAAAAGAAGCTACTTCCTGCAAGAAGCAACACACCAATTGTCGCAAAGCCTAAGGCAATTTTTTGTTTGATTGTTAGATCAAGCAGGTTCATTTGAATCCCTTTCTGAATAATGGCAATAGCAATTTTTCATTATAATTATATGCTTTTAAATAAGATTAATCCGTTTCAGTGTAGTCAATATAATCAATGGTTAATACATTTTATGGCAAATAAATAAGTGATTTAATAGCAGCCTTTTAGGTCATATTGAACGGTGAAGATAACTTATATCGGCAAAGGTTAAATTAAGTGTAGTGCTTTTATTTTGTATACGGGATAATTCTTCATGTTTTCCACTATTTAGCAAATTAATATGCAGCAAATACTGATTAGGCAGCAAGGCGCTGTCACTCCCTCAAAAATCGTCTGTATTGGGCGAAATTATGTCGAACATATTTATGAGTTAGGCAATGATATCCCCGATGATATGGTGGTGTTTTTAAAACCCAATAGCGCAATAAGTGCTGAGTTAATTAGTTTTCATCAAGAAACTATTCACTATGAAGCTGAGTTATGCTTTTTAGTCGAAAATGGACGTTTTAGCGCGGTAGGCATTGGGCTGGATTTAACCAAACGTCAATTACAGAGCCAGTTAAAGTCCAAAGGGTTGCCATGGGAGCGCGCTAAAGCATTTAATGGATCGGCGATATTGAGTGACTTTATGCCGATAAGTGCGAGTAACCAAGAATGGTGTTTTAGTTTGACGATAAATGATCAACTCGCCCAGTTGGGGCATAGTCAGTTAATGATGTATTCACCCGCACAAATCTTTAATGAGCTGGCTTCATTTATTACCTTAGAAGATGGGGATGTTGTCATGACAGGTACGCCAAAAGGCGTGGGGCAGGTAATTGCTGGAACCGTGTTTAAGTTAACGCTGTGGCAGGGAATTGAGTACCACTCAGATCAGCAGTTATTATATGATATTAGTCATTCCGTACCACTTATAACCCAGCAGTGGCTGGCTATTTAGTGATTAGTGATTAAGGACAACAATGTCAAAGTTTGAGCAAATCTATCAATTAACACAGCACCTTTTCGCGCAACGTACGATAAGGGATCCCGCCTCTGAGTTTGAGCTTTTTAAACCAGAAAGTATCGATGACGCTTTTGCTGTCCAGCAGCAGATGATTGAATTGTCCGGCAATACTGTAACTGGGTGGAAGTGTTTAGTACCGTTAGATAACGGACAACTTATATTTGCCCCTATTATTGCAACAGCAGTTAATCAACAAGCTTGTTGTGCAATCATTGCTAGCCAAAAAGGTGATGAAGCCGTTGGGTTAATTGAACCGGAAATCGCATTTGTTTTAGGTCAAGACTTCGATGCCAATCAAGAATACAGCATTGAAAAAATTGATAGTGGCATACGTGCGACTCATATGGCATTGGAATTAATTCAAGGACGGTTTAGTGCCGACTACTCAGCAAGTTACTTCGAAAAGCTGGCTGATGGCTTAAGTAATCAAGGGCTGTATTTAGGGCCTGAAATTGACAAAGCATTAGCCTATCAAGCTAGTAAGGTTAACATCACCGTTAGCCATCAAGATGAAGTACGGTCGTTTAACGGGATTCATCCGTGTGAACTGCCGCAAAATCCAGTTTATTGGTTAGTTAATTATTTAACATCTAAGGGCATTAGCCTTAAAAAAGGCCAAGCCATTATTACAGGGTCGTACTGTGGCGTGATCAAAGTCCCTATGGACACCTTGGTTAAATTTCAATATCAAGGATTAGGTGAGATGCAACTGAAATTCATAATGCAGCATGAGCTAGCATGAAGTTTGAATGTAAAATAAGTATCAGTAAATGCTTATAATTTCAAAATGTATCGAATATTTACATGTGCAATAAAATGGATGTTTGTTCGTGTTTGAGTAGCTTATCAACAACAAGCATGAATGAGTTATCCATCAGTCGTTTTATTTCACCATTTGGAATATGTTGTTCAGTTGATTGATTAAAATAAACCGACACCCAATGCTTTTTATCCATATGATAACCGGGGGTGATAGACGAGAAAATATCACATAATGCAATGGCTTCATCAGGATCACACTTAAGGTTTATCATTAAAGCATCGTTGTTCCAGCCAATTAAGGCAAACATTTTATTTTTGACTTTAAATACATGTGTGCCTGGCCCAAAGGGAAATGTTTCAACCGCTTCGGGTTTGGCAAGCAAGTATGCTCTTAACGTGTCAAAATCCATTGTGGCCCCCATGTGATAGACTAAGAAGTCAGTTAAACCACAATATCATTTATTATTGATTAACTGATTTATTATTGGAAAATTACTCATGTACAAGGTAAATATTATAAGGCTTTCAGCCTATAAAGGTTCATCTTTTATGGTTTTAGGGCTAAAACCTTATCAATATCTGCGGCACTGTGGCGATTAGGAAGTTGTTCCCACGCTTCTCCCCAACTGCGGTTAACTATTCTTCCACGTTGAACGGCCGGACGTTGCTCAACAGCTTTTGCCCAACGCATCACATTTTTATAGCTGTTTACGTCTAAAAACTCTGCCGCATTATAAATATTCCCTAGTACTAAATTACCGTACCATGGCCAAATCGCTATGTCAGCAATAGAGTATTCCTCGCCAGCAATAAATGAACCCTTGGCAAGTTGTTTATCTAATAGGTCTAATTGGCGTTTTACTTCCATTGAAAAACGATTAATAGGATACTCAAACTTTTCTGGGGCGTAAGCATAAAAATGTCCAAAACCACCGCCAAGATAAGGCGCTGCTCCTTGTAACCAAAATAGCCAGTTCATGACTTTAGTGCGTGCTGCTATGTCGGTCGGAATAAGATAACTAAATTTGTCGGCCAAATATAATAAAATTCCACCTGATTCAAATACGTTTATGGCTTCAGTGCCTGAGTTATCAACTAACGCTGGAATTTTTGAGTTGGGGTTAACATTAACAAATCCAGAAGAAAACTGATTACCTTCACCTATATTAATAATATGTGCATCATACTCAGCCGCATTTATCCCTGCAGCAAGCAACTCTTCAAGCATAATAGTGACTTTCTGGCCGTTAGGCGTTGCTAATGAATAAAGTTGTAACGCATGTTCACCAACCGATAAAGCTTGCTCATGACGGGCACCGGAATCAGGGCGATTGATACTAGCCCATTGGCCTCCATTCTCACTGTCCATTGTCCATACTTTTGGAGGGGTATATTCATTTGTCATGATAAATCCTTAAATAGTGTCAATTCGGTATATGAAATAGCGCAAGTGTTATAACTAAGATATTGGGCGATTGTGATGAAATTAAACCCTAAGGGTAAATTTTAAATAGCAGCGTAAGTTATGGTTTAAGGTAAAACAGTCTAAGTTAACTCAATAACTATATTTCTAATCACCTAAACTTGCTAACACCTCAGCTTCTGCATTACGAAGTAACTTATCAAGTTCACCACTCTGTTTCATGGTTTTGATTACGGCATCGAGCCTGGGCACTAATGCAGCATGCTTTTGATTAACGTAATGATATAAGTCCAGTGTGGCTAAAGCTGGTGGTAATGCCTTGACGTAATCGATGTTTAATTTCTTAATCGCGTATAAACCGTCAGATGTATTGGTGAGTGCAATGCTAGAAGGGCTATCATGCAGAGCAAGCATCATAGTTTGAGTATTATTGTAATCAAATACGTTTCTTAAATCAGCGGTAATGATATTAGTGTGCTTAACGCCCCTTACTTTTAGTAAACTATACTTAGATAAATCAGCCTGAGATGTTAATACAATGTGATTATCTTTGTGCACAAATGCCATAGTCTCTAATTGATAGTAAGGAGTGGGTATACGGATCAAGTTGGGATTTTCTTTACCATAACTCCATATTCGCATTATTTCGCCGTCTTTATGGCCTGACGCTGCTTCACGTTGGGCGCGCTTCCCCGGCATCGGCACTATGCTAATGGTTAATCCCAGTTTTGAATAAATGACCGGCAATACTTTTGCGCCGACCTGTTGTTCAAATAAGGAGTCTATAGAGGCAAACTGATAATCTTCAGTTTGAGCAAAACTTACGCCGCAAAAAACTATCGCAGCAAGGGCTAACATAAAACGATACTTCATTGATAACCTTGAGTTTCTGTTTTTATTATGTAAGGCATATTAATATGCAAAACGTTTATGTACTTTTAATATTATAGTGTTTGTTATTAAAAATGTAGACCGAGGGTAGATATATTTTATTTCAACCATTGTTTAATGAATGTTATTTATTCTAAAACACGGTAACTCAAGCTTGTGCCAATTCAGGCAATAAAAAAGGCGCTAAAGGCGCCTTTAATCATTAAAAAAATGCACTTTACTCATATTACATCAAGGATACCGCTTCCATATCAAGTTCGATATCTGTGCAACCTTTCGCGCAATAAATACCTGGTGCTTTTTCGCTGGGCTTAGCTTTATGAGTGTTTGGCGGTAACAATAATGTCAGTGGTTTATTACACTCACTGCAAGTTGCACTATTGCCCTTTAACATACGCTTAATCAAATTTTTATGCTGATTAAAAGACGCTAATGTTGTGCCATTTACCGCTGAGAAATCTAGTTTTTGCGTTTCACTCATAGCCATTACCTAATTTAATTGTCAGTCGCTTCCTTTTAAAAGAGACTGACATTACTGATACTTTTATTGATACCAGCTTGCTATCCAAGTGGTTAACTATTTCACCTGATCCTGTGGGCGCCAGCGTTGTAATTCAACGGGAACTGCCACACCTTGGGCGGTAAGTAAGTTAACTCGGGCTTGGTATGCGGCGCCATGCATCATGTGTTTAGCTAAGTCTACCGCATTTCGCTTAGTATAATCATCTAAATAACTGCCTTTCGCCCATTCATTGAACGCGCCTAGTGAAGGACCTGCCCAAATTTGGTAGTCCATTTCACGGCCCACTTCACCAGTGTTAGACCAGCGGCTAGATAGCCCTAAATACCAGCGGAAAATCAATGCCATTTTTCGTTTTGGATTATCTTTAGCGCGCTCAATTTGCTTAGGGTCACGTTCATTAAAATGTGCGACTGTACCGGCCCAAATATCTTCTAAACTTGAGCGGAACACTTGTTTTTCAAGCTTTTCACGCTCATCAACAGGGATCGCTTCGATAGAATCATAACGCGTATAAAGTTCATATAATTTGTTGGCACGCATCGGAAACAAAGTCCCGCGTTTTACCACTTGCAGCTTAACGCCCATCTCAAACATATCTGCCGCTGGCGCCATGGTCACATCGGCCATTTCGGTGGTAGCTAAAAGTTTACGGGTATATTCACTCGCGCCAGCTTCAACACAAGCCTGGTTGATTGAACCGGTCACAATAAAGGCTGCACCCATGTTAAATGTAGCAAGCGCAGCATCGGGTGTACCCACACCGCCACCACAACCGACACGAATTGGTGTTTTATATTGATATTGCGCTTGGACCTTGTCTTTAAGTGCCAAAATAGTCGGCAATAAGGTCACTAAAGGACGATTGTCGGTATGGCCGCCAGAATCGGCTTCTGCAGTAATGTCATCAGCCATCGGCACAAGCAGCGCGAGTGCCATTTGTTCTGGGGTAATTAAGCCTTCATCAACCAGCTTTTGGAGTATTTTTTCAGGTGCTGGCTGCATAAATTTAATCGCCACTTCGGTGCGGCTAATTTTGGCTATCACTTTATTGGCGATATTAATCTCACCATTTGCATCACGGCTTAATCCGGCGGCGCGGTAATACACAATTTGTGGCGTTAAGCCTAAAAAGGCTGATGCCTCAACGGTACGCACCTTGTGCTTTAAAAATAACTCCACACTGCCGCGCTCTAATGCGGGCTCGCTTGGGCTGTGGATTAAGTTAAACATATACGGGCCGTTTGGCAGCGCCGCTTGAATGCGGCTAATAGCTTGCTCTACCCGTGACGGAATAAGACCCGCTGCGCCAAATGAGCATAAAATACCTGCCTGGCCTAAGGCGATGACTAACTCTTCAGAGGCAATACCATTGGCCATAGCACCAGCATAATAGGCGTATTTAACCCCATGAACTCGGCGGAAATTACTGTCACCTAAACTTTGAGTGCCAAGGGCTGGGGCAAACGCACTCACCGGTAAGTTTTGGTTGTTTGCCGTTAACGCATCATTTTGCTCAGTAATCACCTGAGCATGTTGGGCCACGCCCAACCCTTTCTCAGGGTGATTAATTAAATAGCATGCCTGTGACAAATCTTTTAGTTTTTTGCCAATAGTAGCAAGGTCAAAATTGGCATCGTTTGAATCTACTATCCAAGGCCATGGTGAAAGCTTTTCGTTATGCACTTGTGTTGTCATTATTATTATTCCTTTTTGGCCTAAGCTTCTTCAATACAGATTGCGATGTCTTTGACTTCATAAATGCGCAGACCATCTTTGCTAAGATTTGCATCGCCTATGATGATGCGTTTGCCGTCTTCATCTTTTACTGCGCTGATATGCACATCGAGTGACATTTGTTTGTTTAATGGGTTAATTTGACCACGATATTTCCATTTAATGTCCGACAGAATTTGGCCAAATTTCGGGTTAGTGAAACCTTTACCTAAGTCTGTGCTGATGGCGTAAGTTTGCATTAACTCAATCACGGCTTCAACACCTAATGAACCCGGCATTACCGGATCTTGATGGAAGTGGAATTGGAAGAACCAATCACTTGGGTCAATAGTGCGTGACGCTGCAAGATAACCGTTACCGTACTTGCCGCCCGTCTCGACGATTTCCGCTTTGTCGATAAAGTTAAGTTGGCCGCCCGCTAGTCGATAATGCGGCTGACTGGCTGGCGCATTAAATACCCGTGAAGTTTTATCGAGTAAATTGACGCTAATGTCAGCAGCAACATTATTGTCGATATGCCAAGGCTGAGTAATTCTACCGTTATCGATACCAAGCTGGTTTTTAAGCGCATCACCTTTAAAGTAACCAAAAACCGCGCTACCAGTATAAAACGGCTCTTTATCAACGCTGAGTTCAAAGGTAAAGCTTTGAATAATATTGCTACCAGCAATAACCGTTGATAACAACTTTGAATCGTTGACGATAGTTTTACCGCGTAAATCCACATGGCGCAGTAATTTGCCGCCGCCATCTAGGTTACGGAAAAACAGCTCTTGCCCTGGGAATCCAAGGGTGGTGCCCATATAACCGGAAATAAAGCCGTTTGGTTGTAATGAAATTTCCATAAGTACCGAATACGGCATAACTGCTTGATGACTGTTTTTGGCAAAATACCAAGCATCTGCAGGCACTTCATATTCAGCAATACAAGAAGAAGGTTTTTTCAGCTCACCGCGTTTACCGTTAATTTCAACGACGCGAGTGGTTAGCTGTAAATCACCACAGGGAGTACGTGGTGGAATTAAGCCGCGGTAAATGCTGAAATCTGGGCCGAAACATTTTTCAATGTTACCGGTGGCAAATTCAAACATATGATAAGGCGTAAATGGCACTGTATCAGGTACGCGGTTGGCATATTTAGAATCAGCTGCCACTGTAGGTGCTTCAACGTGCTTAAGCGGAATAACCCCTTTATTGGTTGGCGCACTTAAATCCGGCACTTGTGCCATCAATGGCGCTTTATTTACGAGGATATTCGCACTCGTGGCCGCTGAAGATAAAAGAGGGTAAAGAGTACATTCGCTTTCTTCTTTAATCATTACGCCTAAGTTTTGGAAATCGACCACTACTTTGCCATTAAGCAAAATATCAATGTTCGCCTTTGCATATGGGCGAGGGCTTGTGCCAATTTCAGTGACTTCCATGCGATAAGTTAATTCGCCATGTTGCGGTAATACTTGTCCGCGACAACGTACTTTTTGTGAAGCATTTTCAAGTGGTTGGAAACGACCATTACTCACTTGTGTGTGCATGCCGATATGCAACATAAAGAACTGTAATAACTGACCACAGCCTTCGGCCATTAATGATCCAGCCATGACCTGATCGCCTTGGAAGTGGCATGGGAAATACCAGTGGTCCGGTGCCAGTTGTTTATGGCCTTCAATTAAGCCTAAGCCCCAAGCGCCGCCACGGACATCTAACTTGCTCACTTGCTCAATCATTAAGAATTTTTCAGAGGCGAAACATAACGATGGCTGTAATCCATTTTCTAGCTGGTGGCTAACATGGGCGCCGCCAAAACAGCTACCGATATCGCCATTGAGTAAATGATGAATTTGACCATAGTTAAACGCTGTTTGAGCACAATGTAGCAGTGGTTCAAAACGCGGCTTATTAGGATTGTTCATCACGCTAAGACGGTTTTTGATTTCATCTTCAGTGTGAATTACGCCTTTTCCGTCTGCGAGTTCTTTATCAGTAAAGAAGCCAGCACAGCCGCCATCCATTTTGAGGATCATCTTATCGCCAACGAAACATTCGTAAGAGAAGAAGAACAGTAGCGTGTCGCCATTGCTAGCAAAGTTATTGATTTTAATATCGTAACGCAGAGTGTCGCCGCCGCGAGGTAAATCAGCCAAGAAGGTCAGAGTGCAATCTAATAAGCGATAAACACGCTCGCCTTTAT
The DNA here is from genome assembly GCF_051165765.1 of Shewanella sp. HL-SH8. Lineage (NCBI taxonomy): Bacteria > Pseudomonadati > Pseudomonadota > Gammaproteobacteria > Alteromonadales > Shewanellaceae > Shewanella > Shewanella sp. HL-SH8. The sequence continues at coordinate 1,936,369 of NZ_CP195039.1, forward strand.
TTTCAAAGTCGATGCCTAAATAGCTGATCAGCATCAAGTCACATTGACCAGATTCCACCGCAACCGCCCAAGGGATTTGACCATCAACTAAATAAGGGGCATCCACTGGGATGTCATATTCAGTGGTCATTGAACAGGGCTTATATTGGTTCATGGTCGCATTAAGCTTGGTGACGCGTGATACCAATAAATAGTCCGTGGTAGGCAGACGTACGCGACGTTTATAGCCGTCAATAATGGCGTAATCTTGACCAAATACCTTGGCGATATCCCCTTCGGCATATTCCACTAAATCTGCGTAATTCCAAATGCACGGTTTATCCGCTGGAATTGGGGCTGTGTAGGCGGGAACCTTAGCATGATTGGGTGTTAATGCCGTTTGTGGCACAGGTTGGGCTAATACGTTAACCGCTTGAGCTTGCTGTTGTAAAGGTTGAGTAAGTACAGGGTTTGATGGGTAAACATTTTGCTGGCCATTAGCCTGAGCTAACTGCTGCTTTAGTAAGGTATCGGCCACTTTAAGGCCCGCATCACGGCTTTTTAAAAACGCCAAATGTGCTTGTTGCGCTAGCCACTGATTTTGTTGAAAAGCATTTAAATGGGCTGGTGGCACACTCTGGGTAAGCGCAGCGTTTGAAGAGTCTGCAGAGTTTGCTGAATTTAGTGCTGGAGAAGCCGGTTTTAGATTAGGCATAATAGTGTGTGTCGTCTCTGTTGAGGGCGCATTTTTTGTTGTCGATAGCGTGTTTGTCATAGGAACTACTGTGACGGATGTCGCTGCCTTTGCTTGCGGAGCAATATGGGCACATTTAGCTTTAATGCTGTCAATTGATGCTATTGGTGTATCGATAATGTGTTGGTAAATATCTCGTCCGCCAAGGCTGACTTGCTTAATTAAACTTAATTTACTGCCAGTCGCGATTGTGTGCGATAGCTGCTGTGCAAGGGGCGAAGTCAAACGATGTGTTAGCGCTTGTTGCTGTGTCTGAGATACAGATAAATCAATGTTTGAACACTGGTTTTCACTTACCGTGACGATTTTAGCACTAGCATGGTGTGCACTTGTATTAGCCGCATTAACGCCATCACTGACATTAAATTGACTCATCTTAATCAAAGCGTGCAGCATACTGGCCATGCCGGATGCCGCAAAGCTGTGTCCCATTAAATCTTGCGCTTGGGTTAGCATTGTTGTGCCTGATGCTAATTGGCTAAACAATGCTTGGCCAGCAACATCGAAACGGCTTTCAGGAGATTGATTAAGTTCAATCAAATTAGTCGGCTTAGCAAACACGTTAGCACTGATATTATTGGCGCAATAGTGGCTACTAAATTGCAAACTGTCGATACTGGCGTAACTGTTGTCTGTTAAGCTGGTATTGGCCGTTTTTGTCTGCAAGACAATCGCACCGGCACCTTCGCCGATAGCCCAAGGGCGCGCATTCATATCACCCTTCTGGATACCTGATGCGGATAAGCAGCCATTTTTAAGTAGCATATTTTCAATACTGCCCGACAAATCTACTGCAGCGATGATCACAGCGTCTAGTGGCTCTTGAATTGAGCCTAAGGCAAACAGATTTTGTGCCACATCAATACAGCGACTCACCGATTGCTCGCCTGCTGAAATGGTGAAAGCAGGACCATTAAAGTCCCACAATGATGAAATTCGCGACGCCATAATATTGCCAATAAAACTGGTATATTGATTTAGCTTAGCGGCATCTAAAACACTGTCCATGGCGATAGTTTCAAGGGCTTGATATTCATCAACTGTTAGCACAACACCTTGGGCTTTAAGGCTCTGGCTAATTTGGCTGTGCAAATTAACGCGGCCACGGAACTGATGCAATTCAAGCTCTGTTTCCATCGCCACCAATACCGCGACTTTACTGCCCGGTTTTAGTTTGGCGTCAATAATGGCTTCATCGGCCACTTTCATTAATAACAGTTGCTGTGATATTAATCTGTCATCTTCATTTGGCGGCACTTTAAAGCGCAAAAAATCAAAGTCAAACTGTTCAATATAAGCGCCTTGGGGAACAGAGTGCAGGCCGTGTTTTGCTAATAACTCGGGATGATTATTTAACCCTTTCCAGCGTTTAGCAGGTAAGTCTGTCATCAAAGGTTGTTGCTGAGCTATCTTGTCTGCCAGTGCATTAATGTTGCTGGCTTGGCCAAAATGGGCAGCCATACCGGTAATGTTAAGCGGCGTGTTAGCAGCGTTTAACGTGTCTTGTTTGGTAGCCGGTGTATGTGTTAAATCATGATTAATCGCATTGTTATCATAAGATTCAATCAATAAATGCGCGTTACAACCACCAAAGCCAAATACCGACACCCCAGCATGACGCGCTGTATTGCCTGCTTTGTCTGGCCAAGGTAACACTTCATTAGGCAAGGTTTGCTGACCAAACAATTGATTCGGCGAGGCGATAGGGCTGCTGATATTGATACTTGGCGGCAACACACCTTGGCGCATGGCGAAAATCATTTTCATGATCCCTGGCATACCTGCTGCGGTAAGCAAGTGGCCTAGATTAGATTTAGCTGAACCAATTAATGGGGTTGCGCTGCCATTAAGCTTATCTTCAAAAAAGCGCTCCATGGAGGTCAGCTCGACCTTGTCACCCAAAGGCGTACCCGTTGCGTGGCATTCAATCACTTCAATGCTGGCAGGCGCTATGTCAGCTTCACGATAAGCGCGCTCAAATGACAACACCTGACCTTTGCTATTTGGGCTTAGTACAAACTGACCTTTTCCATCGTTTGACAAGCCAATACCGCTAACGAGGGCATAAATATGGTCGCCATCACGCTGAGCATCGTCAAGCCGTTTGAGTACTAATACACCCGCACCTTCACCGGCAAATAAACCTTTGCTGTTACTATCAAACGGCGCTGAAATGCCGTGGTCTGGGTAGGCGTGAAAAATCGAGAAACCCATGTTGATAAAGAAAGGATCGGCGCCTGATACTGCACCCGCTAGCATGATATCTGCTTTGCCAGTGTGCAAGTAATCACACGCCAGTTTTAAGGCATAAACAGAACTTGCACAGGCGGCATCTAAGCTTAATTGCGCTGCGCCTAAACCCAGTGCATCGGCAACCAATTTTGAAGCATTGTGGGCAATAGCACCATTTCGATAATTGATTGGCTCAGCCGGTTTATTACCAGCACTCTGCTCATTGCCAAAACCTTGCAGCACAAAATTAGGCTGGGCAAGTTTTACCTGTAAGGCTTTTTCAACTGCGCCGTGATAAAGCGGCACAAACAGCTCATTGGACTTAGCCGTGGGGAATGACAGCGTGCCCATCACAATACCGGTGCGTGATAAGCGGCTATCGTTTAACGATATGCCCGCATCATTTAAGGCATTACGCGCAGTGTCTGTGGCCCATAAAAAACTGTCATCTAAACTGTCAAATGCACTGGCTGGCACATGGTAACCATTGGCATTGAAACTGAAGTTTTCAATGTAGCCGCCTTTGTCGCAATAAAAGCGGTCAGACTGACCTTGCACGCCTGTGTAGTCACTTGGGCTGGCATTCAGTTTTTGATCGCTGATTTGACTACGTGAGTCTTTTTTATCTAATAAGTTTTGCCAAAACTTAGCCGGCGTGTCCGCATCAGGATACTGATTAGCAAGGCCGACTATGGCAATTTTTGGGGCATTATGAGAACTCAATGAGGTTCTCCTTCTGAAATAGGGTGAGGTGCTTGAGCCGATAAAGTCGGATCAACACGAGCCGCTAGCTTTTCGACTTTTCGTGCTAGCTCTTGTGAGATGGCACAATCAATGCTGTCGATAAAAGGGGTAAATGACATAGGGACTTGATGAGTTAACAATTGGCCTAGGCATTTCAATAAACTGATACTTTCATCCGCACCTTTGGCATTAACGGCAATAGCTTGGGCTGAAAAGCTGTCTTGATTAACCTGTTTGTCAGCAAGCTGGCTGGTTAAAATTTTATCGATTAGCGTGCTAGTTTGTCTGTCCGCGCCAATTTCAACAAATAGCCTGCTGCCATGCTGACAAGCCTTGGCAATTAACTGGGTAAAATCCAATTGATGGCAAAAAGTATCGGCAATCGATTGGGCTATTGCATCCGGGCTTAACACTATTGGCTTAGCTTCTGTTGCTGTGATAAAGCGGATGTCATTAGGTAAGTCCGCCATCAGAGGCTGGTGATAAAACTGCTTTACCTGCTCAATAATTTGCATCGCCGGGGGCGTGTGCATTGCAGTGACTTTATTGGATGCAATACCGCGTTTACCCGCTTGTTTGAGCATGGCTTTACAGCTAGCTTCACACCCCGCAACCACACAGGTATCGCCCTGAATAATGGCAATGTATGCCCTAGGGTAATCGTTAAGGTGTGGCGCTAACTCTTCTGGTGTTGCCCGAGTAATAAAGCTGTTCCAGACAATGTCTTCGCCTTTGGTGGCGTCTGACACATCAAGCTGCCAATCTTGTCTAACACACAGTAATGGCCCTGAAATATCTTGGGTGAATAATGAACTAGTTTGGGTGGCATCGATTAAACTGTGTGGCTGTTGCCACACATTAAGGCTAGCCCACATTGAGGCTTCACCCATCGAATAACCCAAGGCCAATTTAGGCTTGATGTTAAATTCTTTTTCTAACAACTTGGTCAGCATATAACTGGCGCCAACACCTGAAATAGCCAGTTCAGATAAACTCATGCTCTGTGCCGTTGTCGTATCTTCTTTCGAATAGATTAGCTGACTTTGCAACATGGCTTGCAAATCGCCTTGTTTCTCAAGCTCGCTATATAGTGTAGGAAAAGTATGCCCCAAGTGTTTAAACATATTGGGATACACGGTGCCGACACCGGGATAGACAAAACTTAAGCCATTTTCACCTAAGGGCTGATGAGTAAAAGCACTGCCAGCAGGCGTTTTATAATTAATTGGTGAGTGAATATCAGTACTGTCAGTTTGGCTTACTGCGTTAAGCATGGCGTTGACTTCAACACAAAGTGCCTCATAACTGCTTGCCATCACCACAGCGCTTAAGCTGTTTATTGCTGACTTAGCTTGATAACCAATAAGCTGCTGTTTAATCAGTTCCAATAAAGCAATATCATTACTTGAGTCACTGGCTAAACGACTCAGCAATAGTGCTAGTGACGCTAACTGGGCTTGTAAATCATCAATCGATATTGCGCCAATAGGCAGCCATAATCGTGAAGTATTGAGTAAAGGCTTGGCCGTAATCAGCCCTGTGCCCTGGGTTAAAATGACTGCTTGATGCGAGTTAGCGCACATAGAGCTAGTAAAAGCAGCCACTCGGCTTTGATGAAACTCGCAAAACCAATATCCTTGTTCGCTAGCACTGGTAGCTCCATTGCTGCTAGCAAGGGGAAGCTGCCTTGTCGCCATAGAAGTTACTAAGCCATGAAGTTGATTAAGCTTATGTCTGGCCGATCCTGCTTTAACGGTTTGCACCACAGGCTGAACGTGATCCCGTTTAGCATGGGCTAAAGCTTGATTAATGGCTTCAAGGCTATTTTCAGCAATGCCGACACCGTTAATTAAAGCATGTGGGTGAATACCATTCTTTGCCGCCATCAGCGCAGGCATTAACCATAACTTGTCTGCTAAATTAATGATCACATTTGCCGGTTGGACACTGGTTAGACGCTCTGCTGTATCAGCAAGAGCTTGCTCAAACCCAAGCTGATTAGTTTCATCAAGGCTAACAAACTGGATCTCAGTTTGAGCCATAATCTTAGGTGCGTTAAGCAACACCGCTATGCGCAGTGGCATAGTGTGGCGTTGCTTCACGGCTTGGGCGAGTTCCGCGCTAGTTAATGCGCGGCCAGTTAATGAGTTATCTGTTAAGTCAGTACTCAAATTGCACCCTCTATAAGCTTATTACGCGGTGCGATAAAGGCATCGTTCAAGCTTTTGCTAATAGTGGTTTTAGCCGCTGACATAGTGCAACTTAAGCGACCATCTTCATGGTAAAGCGCAATATCGGCAGTGAGTGAGCGGCCGCTGCTTTTCAGTACGGTTAGCACTAAATAACCTGTATCACCCGATGCAAAAGGCACATAAGTTGTCAGTTCACCAATGGTAGACGGCAAGCTGGCGGCATCATGCTTAATACGCGCCCACACAAGCATGGCCTGTAATAACAAATCCTCAGCAAATGCCTGACTGCCACCAAGGGTTAACTGAGGTGCAAAACCGGCACAATCATTGTCGTTAATCTGCGGTAGTTCAACTTTGCACACCAACTGCTGATCGTCAGCAATTAACACTTGCTTAATCCCTTGTAGGCGAGGGCCGTGGAATAAGCTGCCGTTTGAATAAAGCTCGCTGCCAGTGCTTATCACTTTGCCTGCGTTAGCTAATTGCTGTGCATCAATAGCGGCCGCTGGTAGCGTTGGTAAAGAGTTATCTTGCTGATTATAAATAACTTTTTTATTAGCAGTCAGGCTCGCTTGATATTGCGGTCTTAACACACTGTCTACAGAGTCGCTTTGCAGACGGCTAGCAATAATTGCATTTAAGCCGGCCTCAGTTTGCGTCAATGTCAGGGTTAATACCTGCGGCGTATTGGTGTCAAAAATAATGCCTTTGAGTAACTTATAATCTTGAACGCAAACCGCCTGGCCACATAATAGCTGCGCAGTTTCACGCATCCATTGAATGGCACATACGGTCGGTAGTACTGGATTACCCGCAATGCAATGATCTTCAATGAAGGGCATTAAAAGCGGGTTAAGTACACGTTCAACAATATAAGTGTTGTTCATGCCATTAAAAGACAGTGTCAGCGAACCCTTGGCGTGATGCAAAGAGTCCGCATTAAGCTTTTTTACAGCAGCACTCGCTTGGGCTGAAGTGTCAGAACCTTGCATACTCGATCCAATCAGCATCTGCACGCCCGTTTCAGACAGCAGGCTGTGGGCAAACAAGTTTGCGCCCTTATCTAATGGAATAACGTACACGCCGCGCTCAACAAACATCTTCTTCAATGCTGAACTGACCATACCGCCATCCCAAGGGCCCCAGTTAAAGCTCATCACTTTGGCTTGTGGGTAGTTAGCCGCAAGTTGCAGTGCTGTTTTGTTGAGGATCTCATTAGACATTGAATAGTCACTTTGGCCTGTGTTGCCGTAAAAACCCGCCGCAGATGAGAACATCGCCACTAGCTTAAGTTTGCTGGCATCAATCGCATTGATAATACCGGCAAAGCCAGACACTTTAGTGCCATATACTCGACCTAATTCAGCTAAGGTTTTGTCTTGAATATGTTTATCCGCTAACACACCAGCACCATGGATGATGCCTGTAATGGTGTTAAGCCCTTTAAGGGTTTGCTTAATTGCCGCATCTGAGCTGACATCCATGCTGATATATTCAGCGCTGGCGCCCACGTCTTTAAATGCACTAAGCGCGCGGTCAATTTCTAAGCTGCTGGTAATAGGCCAAACTAAAGCATCAATTTGCTTAGGTGTTGGCTTGTCACCTTGGGATTGAATAAACCCAATCGCTGCCGCTTTAAGCTCATTAACTTTTTTACCTTGCGCCCAGGTTGGTAAATTAGCCGCTAAATGCTCGCTACGTCCCGCTAAAACAAAGTGTGATTTAGTTTGTTTAGCTAAGGTGAGGGCACATTCAAATGTGACTCCTTTTGCGCCACCCGTAACTAACACAGTATCATCGCTGTTTAACGTGGTGGTTTGGTAACGTGTTTTAGCACAAGCCGTTGCACTAAGCGTGTGGCGACCTTGCTTGCTGATGCCGATTTCAGTGATTGACGTGTCAATATCAAACAGCTCTGCAACAATTGCCTTGGCTAGTTCTGCCGCTTCAAAGCTTGGTGCAATATCTAAGGCGCGGCAGAACACGTTTGGCCATTCATGGCCGAGTGTTTTGCTTAATCCTGACAGTGCCGCCTGGTTTAGCTCAGTTGTCGCTAGGGCTTGGGTATCTAAATAACCAAAACCACCATCAATCCGACTTACCGTCATAAAGCTAACACGCTCAGTTTTTGATAGGGTTTCAAAACCTTTTTGTAAATGCTTCGCCATTAAGAAGGCTTGCTCAACCGCAGCAAAAGCCGCATCACTCAGTGGTAATGCATTGTTTATCTGTTCAAACTGAGGTTGTAGATGCACAAAACCTGCAATCTTGTGTTTAGCACTAATCTGTTTAATCACAGCAGCAATCGCATCATCACTGACTTGCGTTAACTCAAAGCTAGCAACAGCACTACTTAGTGGCGACTGTTTATTGGTAATGGCCTTAGGGCTATGGATCACTGCGACGGTTAGGCCTGTTGATGCTAATTTTTCTGCTAATACGCCGGCATTGTGGCCGTCATCATTGATAACGATGCATGCGTCTTTCGAAAAACAGCCAACTAACTTATCCGCCGCTGGTAGCTTTTTTAGCGCGACTTCCTGATGAGGAGGTAATTCTGTAGCAAGTTCAGCGGTAGCTTGGTGAATAACAGTTTGTGCAGCAGGGCTAGTTGTTGATGCGCCACCAGCAGTTAGCTTAGAGTTCATGTAGGCGGCGATTTCACCTAAGGTACGACACTCAGCTAAATCTTCAGGGTTCAGTTCTGGTAAGCCTGGAAGCTCATCTTGTACTGTGCCTAAAATCTCAACACGCTTGATAGAATCGATACCTAAATCGGCCTCCATATCCATGCTTAATTCAAGCATTTCTGTTGGGTAACCGGTTTTGTCGGCAACCACAGCCATCATGGTGCTTTGTACTTTTTCTGCGCTTAAGGCTGTTTCTGCGCTTAAACCTGATGCAGGAGCGGCTTGTGCAGACACAGTATGTTGTACTGAAGCCGCGCCTTGTGCGGGGAGCTTAGAGTTCATGTAAGCAACGATTTCACCTAAGGTACGACACTCGGCTAAATCTTCTGGGTTCAGTTCTGGTAAGCCTGGAAGCTCATCTTGAACCGTACCTAGAATTTCAACACGCTTGATAGAGTCGATACCTAAATCGGCTTCCATATCCATGCCAAGTTCTAGCATTTCAGTTGGGTAACCTGTTTTGTCGGCAACCACAGCCATCATGGTGCTTTGAACCTTTTGCGCGCTCAAGGCTGTTTCAGCGCTCATGGCTGTTGCTGGAACTGCTTGTGCTGGCAGTGGAGAGTTCATGGCGCCTGCGGCTGGCAGCTTGCTGCCCATATAAGCAACGATTTCACCTAAGGTACGACACTCGGCTAAATCTTCAGGGCTTAATTCTGGTAAGCCTGGTAATTCGTCTTGAACCGTACCTAGAATCTCAACACGCTTTATAGAATCGATACCTAAATCGGCTTCCATGTCCATGCCAAGCTCTAGCATTTCAGTTGGGTAACCGGTTTTGTCGGCAACCACAGCCATCATGGTGCTTTGTACCTGTTGCGCGCTCAAGGCTGTTGTTGCAGACAAGCCATTGTTTGCAGATGCAACAGGCGCGACAGCTGATTGAGCTGGCGCAGCGCCCGCAGCTGGCAATTTGCTGTTCATGTAATCAACGATTTCACCTAATGTACGACACTCGGCTAAATCTTCAGGGCTTAATTCTGGTAAGCCTGGAAGCTCATCTTGTACCGTACCTAAAATCTCAACACGCTTGATTGAATCGATACCTAAATCGGCTTCCATGTCCATGCCAAGTTCTAGCATTTCAGTAGGGTAACCGGTTTTGTCGGCAACCACAGCCATCATGGTGCTTTGAACTTTTGCTGCACTTAATCCGTTGCTCTCTGATGAAGTCGGTGCTGATGCTACCGATGCTGCAACTGGGCTTGAACCTGCTGCTGGCAGCTTAGAGCCCTCAGCTGGTAGACGAGAGTTCATGTAGTCAACGATTTCACCAAGGGTACGACACTCGGCTAAATCTTCTGGGCTTAATTCTGGCAAGCCTGGTAATTCGTCTTGAACCGTACCTAAAATCTCAACACGCTTGATAGAGTCGATACCTAAATCGGCTTCCATATCCATGCCAAGTTCAAGCATTTCAGTTGGGTAACCGGTTTTGTCTGCCACCACTTCTAGCATGGTTTGCAGTACTTTCTGCGCGCTCAGGGCTGTTTGCGCGCTTAAGCCTGAACTTTCTACCACTGGAGTAACTGGCGCCGCTGCAGCAACTGGAGTTGGTAGAGGTGCTTTAACTGGCGTCACTTGAGGCGCTGGGGCTGACATAGCAACGGCCGCTTGTGGAGCCGTAGCTGCGCGATTTTGCACCGCAGCTTGAGCGAAAGGTGTTTGAGTCACTGCAGCTTGAGCTGTAGCTTGAGGCGCAGCAGTTTGAGTCGCAATATGTTGAACTGGCTGTTGAACGCGAGCTTGAACTTGAGCTTGAGCCGGAGCAAATGCAACAGGCGCTTGACCGCTTAACATAGCTAATGCGTTTTGGCTTGAAAGCGCTTGTTGCTCAAGGAACAAGGTATGGCTTTGCAGCGTTTGTGCTTGATGCTGGTGGAAAAATGCCATTGATTGCTGCAGGCTATCAGGAATAGCAACGCCTGAGGCTGCCATTTGCGTTTGCGCTGCCATTAAGGTGGCAAACGTATCACCGTATTGCTGTGGAATGGCTAAAAACTGTTGATGTAATTCAGCCGTTTGTTGCTGGGCCGCAAAAAATGCGCCTATGCTGTCATGGCTGACTTGTGCCGTGTTTACAGGCGCGGCGTTGACTGGAGCACTTGTTTGAGCGCTCGCACTGTTACTCGCATTAGCACTGCCAGCTTGTGGCACTTCAATATATTCTGTTTTGATCACTTCTTTTTCCACAATTTTTTCCACAATTTTTTCAACAATCTTCTCAACCGGCACTTCAACTTTCACTTCTTTAAGCGCAACTTGACCTGTTTCCAGTGACTTTTGCATTTTGGCTTTGGTCGCAGGGCTGATGAAGTTGGTTGCCGTTAGCTTCACATTCATCGGCGATGACTTAGCTAATTCAGCAATCGGTGCTTGATATGGGTCAACCTCTGTAAGGCTTAACCCTAATACCGCAAGCTGAGTTGCAGCCTGGCGTAATTGAATATCGCTATTACCTTTAGGGTTAGGGTTTAAGCTTACAACGCTAACGGCATCGCTTTGATTACCTAAGGTGCCTTCAACTAATTTTTGTAGAATATTTTTCGGGCCAAACTCAACAAAGACACGGGCACCGGCATCGTACATAGACTGTAATTGATCGCTAAAACGTACCGATTGCAACATGTGCTCGCTAAAGGCGGCTTGAATCGCTTTAGGATCTTTAGGATGCAGTTTACCTGTGCCATTGGCATATAAATTCAGCTTGGGCTTGGCGAACTTGACCTTGTTGATTGCGTTAGCAAACGGCACTTGGGCATGGGCCACAAGTGGCGTATGGAAGGCGCCAGAAACCGGCAAAGCAATGGCTTTAAAGCCTAAGGTTTGAATCGCTTTTGCCGCATCACTGGTGGTTGTCGTTGGGCCTGCAATCACTAACTGAGTCGGTGAATTGTAATTAGCCACTTTCACGCCATCAAAATCTTTGATGCAGTGTTCTAATTTATCAATATTGGCCGTATCCGCTGTGGCGGGCAAAATAACCGCGTACATGGCGCCAGCATCTTGATCTTTAGGTGTTGCCGCCATGGCTTGACCACGGGCAAAGGCTAATTGGTAGTAATCCTCAGAAGAGATAACCCCAGCAGCACATAATGCCGATAGTTCGCCAAAACTGTGTCCGGCGACCATATCGGCTTTAAAACCTGCATGGGTCAGCAGTTGATATTGTCCCATGCTCACGGCACCAATAGCACTTTGCGCATTCGCGGTATTAGTTAATGCCGCTTGTTGGGCTGCAATATCATCAGCTTCAAACGCTGGAATAGGGAATAGAATTTGTGACAATGGTGTTTGCTTGTTTTTAGCAAATACCTTATCGGCCAACATTAATTGTTGACGCATTTCAGGGTAGTGACAGGCTAAATCAACGCCCATATTGACGTATTGTGAACCTTGACCGGCAAACAGTGCGGCAACTTTAACCTTGCTGTCTTTAGCCACTAACGCGCTAGTGCGATAGCTTGTACCTGACGGCAACTGCCATGCATCATTGGTGTTCGCGCTAAGCTGTGCAATCGCTTGGGTCAGTTGGGTCACAAGTTCCGTTAATGAACTTACCACCATACCAATACGTGCAGCTTGGCTATCAAGTGTGGTGACCGCAAAACGTTTAGCTAACTTGGCTAATTCAATTTCACTGCTGTTAGGTGAAGCGGTATCAATGGCTTTTACGGTATTTAATAACTGGGTTAATTCAGCTTGCAGTGCCGCTTTATTGCTTGCGCTGATCAGTAAGCTTTGTGCTACTGCGCGATGACGATACTTGGCATCACGGGCGTGATCTTGCTTGTATTCTTCTAACACCACGTGGAAGTTAGTGCCACCAAAACCAAACGAGCTAATACCGGCGCGGCGCGGGGTATCATCGCTGCGTGGCATCCAAGGGCGTGTTTCAGTGTTCAAATAAAACGGAGAATCCTCAACGCCTAACTTAGGGTTAGGTTTGCTGACGTTAATGGTTGGCGGCAATACCTTGTGGTGCAGTGCAAGCGCTGCTTTAATCACACCAGCAGTACCTGCGGTAGATTTAGTGTGACCGACTTGAGATTTAACCGAGCCTAATGCGATGTGTTGCTTAGTGTCGTTGCCTTCAGAAAACACCGACTTTAAGCCATTAAACTCGGCCACATCACCCGCTGCAGTACCTGTACCATGGGCTTCAATTAAGCCAATAGTGTGTGGCTCAAATCCTGCGTCATCATAGGCGCGTTTTAATGCTTTTGCTTGGCCTTCAGGGCGGGGCGCATAAATACTTTTAAACTTACCGTCTGATGAAGCGCCAACACCTTTAATAACCGCATAAATACGGTCGCCATCACGCTCTGCATCATCAAGGCGCTTCAATGCCACCATGCCAATACCTTCACCAATCATCATGCCTTTTGAATCGATATCAAAGGGTTGAATGGTTTCGTTAGTGGTGAACGCTGGGGTTTTAGAAAAACTCATGTACATGGAAGGCGAGTTATCGGTACACACTCCGCCGGTTATCATCATGTCGCTGCGATGTTCGGTTAACTCAGTTAACGCCATACGCAGCGCAGCTAATGAACCAGCACATGCAGCATCGACCACACAGTTCATGCCGCCAAAATCGAAACGGTTAGCAATACGACCAGCGATCACGTTGCCCAACGATCCAGGGAACGAGTTTTCTTCCCAATGAACATACTGATCTTGGAATTTTTTGATCAGCATTTCAGTGTCTTCATCACTTAATCCGCTGCTTTTGAATACCTTTTTAAGTACAGGATATTGCAAACGGCCACTTAAACTGTGATTCAGCTTTTGGCCGCCACCCACACCTAGCGTAATACCAATGCGGTCGGTGTCGTAATCGGCACCTACGCCTGCATCGGCCAATACTTCTTTTGCCACGATTAGCGACAATAATTGTGATGAGTCAGTTAGCTCAAGGATATTAGGCGGCAGGCCGAATTCCATTGGGTTAAAGTCAACTTCTGGTAAAAAACCACCGCGCTTACAGTAGCTTTTATCCGGCGCAGATTTATTAGCATCGTAATAGTCTTCGATACGCCAATGAGTGTCAGGCACTTCGGTAATGGCATCGATTTTTTCGCTAATTAAATCCCAAAACTTATTTAAATAACGCGAATTGGCAAAAATACTCGCCATGCCAACAATGGCTACTGGCATGTCTTTTAAACGTTTATTAAGACGTTTGTCGGTGTTTTTCTTGGATTGGCTCATTGTGAGTCTCCGTTTGATGGCTGGGAATGAGCCATCTGATGTAGGGATTCAGTTGCGCTAGATTGGCCATTATTAGGCTTGGCAGCTGATAGACTTGCTCCAGGAAATCGAGCAAGAAAACTGTGATAGTTGCGGACGAGCAACTTTCGTAAATGAAACGGGCCGTGCTTTAAGACATGGGTGATATAGCGATTACTCGCTTGAGTATGGCTGTCTTGATAAATATCTAAGTAAACCCAGTCAGATTTAAAATCGACCCCAAGCAACACTGAATAAGCCTGCTGCTTTGTTAGTTGGGGCGGAATACTTAACGACACCACTTGTACTACGTTGTCAGGATCAGGACTCGGTAGCGACAAGGTATCGGCTAAGGTTTGTGGGTTTACGGTGTAGGTTTGAATGTCAGCCCCCTGAGTAACAGGGAGCTGGTTAAAGAATTTTTCTGGCACAAAGGGGCTGTCGAACTCATCTAGCTTAGATACCCCAAAGCGCTTTAAGCAGCGGGCAAGGCCGGAGCGAGACACATTGGGGTTGATGAATTCCTGGGTGACTTTTAATAACCTGTCTAAGGGCATTTTCAATTGATAACGCAACCCCAGCATCACGTACTCTTCCATGGGGGACAGGGTCGTATTGAGTTTGTGTGGGGTATTTGGGGTGTTATCTACCGAGTCACGCTTACGCCATTTACGTACAGTGGCTTCGCTGATATTGAGAATTTTGGATAGTTGACTCACGCTTAAGTCAGATTCTTGAATGAACTGACGCATCTCGGGTGTGGTGGTGGCATTGCGGTGATTAACCGTTTTTTTGCTGGCAGTCCCGTCGGCCTGACTCACTTCTGTAGGCGTACTTATCTTTTTTGTCATCGAGACAGCATATCCGAATAATCTGTTGGGACTGGCGTGTCGTTCGTGCGCTGACTGTGCCTAAATCCACTTATATATAATAAGAAGACGCAGATTACCTGAGGTTTCACTCCGATACAATCACCCGAGACTAAAAACGTGTGTTGGTTAACGAAAAGCTATATTTACAAAATGAGTATCAGGAAGTATTGATTTTATTTAACAGAGATTGAGTAGTTAGGACTCATTAGAATGGGTCAACCTGAGTAAGTGGATTAATCAGCATGATTAGTAGTGAGTGCCCAGAGCAGATAACCAATAAAAAAGGGGAGCAATTCATGCTCCCTTTGGGTGAGTTGTTACTCATTAATTTGGTTATTTACCAAACGCGCGCAACTAAACCCTTAAGGTAGTAGCCTTCAGGAAAAGCGCTGCTTATTGGGTGGTCGCTAGCTTGGTGCATACGTTCAACAAATTGCACTTCACGTTTGGCATCAAGTGCCGCATCAGCAACCACTTTTTGGAATAAGTCAGACTGCATCAAACCTGAACAAGAGAACGTCAGTAACATGCCACCAGGGTTTAACAGCTGCATCGCAATCATATTAATGTCTTTATAACCGCGACATGCACCATCGAGTTGCGATTTATTATCGGCAAACTTAGGTGGGTCAAGCACGATGACATCAAAGGTTTTACCTTCATCGCGGTACTGGCGCAGTAACTTAAACACATCAGCTTCATTATAAATGACATGGTCATCATTTAGCGCATTGATGGCCATATTGTCGCGGGCAGTTTGCAGTGCCAGCGATGATACATCAACGTTTTCAATACTCGCTGCACCCGCTTTAGCGGCGTATAAGCCGAAAGTGCCCGTATAGCAAAAACAGTTAAGCACTGATTTGCCTTTAACAAAGCGCGCAGCCATGGCGCGGTTGTCTCGCTGATCCAGATAAAATCCTGTTTTGTGGCCTTTAACGACATCGACAGCAATTTTAATCCCGTTTTCTTCAATGATAACCGGCATAGGTGGCAGTTCACCGTGCAGTAATCCAGTGACTGGCAATAGGCCTTCTTTTTTTCTTGAGTCGACATCAGAGCGTTCATAAATGGCACAA
Source organism: Shewanella sp. HL-SH8 (assembly GCF_051165765.1). Lineage (NCBI taxonomy): Bacteria > Pseudomonadati > Pseudomonadota > Gammaproteobacteria > Alteromonadales > Shewanellaceae > Shewanella > Shewanella sp. HL-SH8. The sequence goes on from NZ_CP195039.1 coordinate 1,952,143, forward strand.
TCTGGATATTGAATCGCTAACTGCTCGACGATAGTGTCGCGCCATTTTTCAGCACCTGTGCTGAGTAATTGGCAGACAAGCACATTGGCATAACGGTCAATGGTAATCCCGGGTAAACCGTCAGATTCTGCAGCAATTAAACGATAACCGGTTAAACCTTGCTCACGTATCAGTTCATCACGTCCAGCTTGGGCTCTTTTAATGCGTCTAGCAAAAAAATCGCTATCAATGGTTTCTTCTTTATCAAAGGTCCATATGCGCACTTGAATTTGTGATTCAGGTGACCAGGCACCGCGTGCTAGCCAACGACCATCATGGCCGACCACATCAACCGTATCTCCCGCCTGTGGCTTGCCGCCATTAACGTTGTGAATACCGTTAGAAAATATCCAAGGATGGCGTCGCTCTAATGAACGCTCGCGGCCGGGTTTAAGTTTAATTCTGATAGCCATGGTATTGCCTAATATAAATGTAAAAGAGTCAATGGTTCACATTGCGATCATTACGGCAGAATATCATTCAATAACACCGTCAGTTAAGGGCTTACTATAAAGCCAGTTAAGTCGCAAAGTCGTAGCGGAGATCATAGCGTATTTGAACGCTAAAAACCTGACAATTAATTGATTATAAATGAGGTGTGGCTTGGTCGGCAGGTTCTGGTTGAATTTACTACACCCGTAAACATGAGATATTGAGATATCGCTAAAAAATAACGTATTAAGAGAGCTAGAGGGAGATTATGTCGTGATTAATACCAACAGCAGTCTGTATACCGAGCTAGTAAAGGCTTTTTATCCGACTATCACTTGGTTGCGACCATTTTGTTTAGCTTGATAAAGTGATCTGTCAGCATTTTTAATCAGGCACAAATAGTCTTTACAATCAGAAGTCAGCCGCCAGCAATATCGCTCCAACAATAACCAGTCCACTGCCTAGTACGGTTAAAAAGTCGTCAAAACTGAATCCTTATTCGGGTCTTAATTCCATTTTTAAACGCTCAATTCTGGCGGTTTTTTCTATAATGGTCTTTAATCCAAAGAAAATATCCTAAACACAACAACAGAATATCAGATGGATAAATCATAAAAGTGATGAGTTTCAAACTTCATAAAAATTTTTTATGAGCGGGTATTTATTCAGTTCAAAGTGAATAAGCTCGTTGTAGTGTGATTGTTGGCGTGTGTTTGCAGTATTGTTGGCATAGGGAATAGGGAATAGGGTGTCATTGTTAAATTGTATTCGTCATGATTTATAAGTATCTGTCACATAGACGGTTCTCAATTGAAAAACACCCATAAAATCAGCCTATATTTGCTATTGCGCTGTTAAAGTCTAATTGTAATTCACTTACGACTTCTACCTTGTTACGGCCATTACTCTTGGCTTGATATAAGGCTTTATCTGCACGGTCTAATACTTGTTCCCAATGCTCGTCGGTCGCTTGCGAAATTGTCACTCCAATGCTTACGGTAAGTTTTATCTCTGTATGACCCTGCATTAAAGGAGATTTTTCAATATTTTCTCTCATTCGATCAGCAAATCGCTTCAGATGGTTATCTTCAGTATCATCAAATAATACTGCAAATTCTTCACCTCCTAATCTGAAGTGAAAGTCATATGCTCGGTTGCTTTTCTCAGCTGTTGAACAAATGTGTTTTATTGCTTTATCTCCAATGGCATGGCCATAGGTATCATTAATCACTTTAAAATGATCAATATCGATAATGATAAAACCGAACTTCTTTCCTTCACGTTGGCATTTAGCAAAAATAGTTGAAGCCGTTTCATTCAATGCTCTACGATTCAACCAGCCGGTTAAATAGTCTGTTCTGGAATTCTGATTGAGCTGATATTCTTTTTTCCAGTTACTGATAAAAACAAAGTTTAGCGTCATAAGAAATAAGAAAGACAGCAGTAAAAGTGTCCCAGAAGTCTGCAGGATTTCATTGCCAAATAAGTGCAGTTTGTCATTGCCTAGCAGCACATAACCTATTCTTAACATCATGAGTAAAACGAAGGTAACTTGAATTATAACTAACAGTTTTAAGTAATTAGCTGTGGAAGATTTTATATGCCTGATCGCGACATATATATTACTGAGACACAATAAAATGATAATAGGGTAAAAAATTAGAAATCTTGCGGTGACTGAGGACTGAGTGAAATCAAAATAATGAAGGGTAATTACCGCGATACCCAATCCTAACACCATAAAAGGCTGTGATTTTCCTGTGGTTAATTTTAGCGTACCAGAAAGCAGCGCCGCATGGCCCATAACGTAAAAAGCATTCACTAAAGAAGGGATTAAAAAGTAAGAAAAGTCTTGGCGTGAACCGACCAAAACAACCACGCTGTTGAAGAAAAATGCCAGCCCTGCAAATGACCAATCTATAAGGTATTTATCAGATTTACTGCTAAGGTAAAGCAAAAACGACGTAAGGAACATAAATATACTGATTAAAGCAGCACTTACCGTTAGGGTTAAATTATCCATTTAAATCTTACTTCCTGTATGCATATTCCCTTGAAGCGCGAATTATCCATTATAAAATCGAACAGCTTCTGAGCAGAGTATAAGTAAGTCACCGTTAAATGTCATTTTTTTGCTAGTTTGTTAACTCCTTTTTGTGAGCAAAGTATTAAAAACGATAAAATACTTTTGCGCGTTATTTGCCAAAAAATATCAAGATGATAATTGTGACTAAAGTATTGAGAATAAAATTATTTTTTGCTCAGCGTTAGAATTTAAATACATTGCCTTTCTGCTGATTTACTATATTTTGAACGTTCATCCCGTTTTGTCATTTATCAAAGATACCTGGCTGAGCGCCAATTATTAGGCCGCCAAATGACAAATCTACGCTTACGTTACCAAACCGTTGAGTTTGGTAAGACCGATATTCATCTGTGTACGCTTCGCGATAATCAAGAATTTAATGATCCTGCAGGCATTGCTGAAAAACTCGGTATTTCATCCGCCACATGGCCAATATTTGGCATTATTTGGCCTTCAAGTTTAGTGTTAGCGCATTACATCTCCGATTACGATACGGGAATTAAACGGATACTTGAAATCGGCTGTGGTATGGCTTTAACCAGTTTAATGCTTAATAAAAAACATGCTGATATCACCGCCACAGATTATCACCCCGAAGTCGGTAAGTTTTTACTTCGAAACACTGTGTTAAATCAAGATAAACCCATTGCATATCAACAAACTGATTGGGCAAGCCATGACGACAGTTTAGGTTTGTTCGACATGATTATTGGCAGTGATTTATTGTACGAGGATGAACACGTCGAGTTATTAGCTAACTTTATTAACGAGCACGCTAAGCCACATTGTGAAATGATTTTGGTTGACCCTGGTCGGGGAAATAAAAATAAGCTTACCAATAAAATGATTGAATTTGGCTTTACGTCGGTTCATTTAAAACCGCTACACACCGAATACCTTGTTAACCCCTTTAAAGGCCATATTCTTAAATTTGTGCGCTAATTTGGTATTTTAGCTCGGAAATAATGGTGGGTGTCAGAGTTAAATTAGAAATTTAGATGGAATCATCTCATCAGTAAATGAACTTAAGTATAGGCAAGTTAAATGAAAGAGGTTATGGTGTAGGTTGAAGTTAATTGTTGCATAATTGTTGACATCCGAGCTTATCGTGCTGCCAGCCTTGTCATGATATCAGCGAATCTAAACCCTTGATTTGTGACCCTCTTTATTTACTTGATTTAAACTTTCCGCGTTGAAACTGAATTTTTGTGAATAACAAGCAGCGTATAACCATTTTAATGAGATTATTGAATGTTTAACCGGCCTCAACTGATTTATGTTGCGCTACTTCTGTTGCTACTTAACGCTTGTAGTCGCGACAATAATACCCCTCCAACCTATACTATTAATGGCGGTGCTACTAAAGGTCCATTGATTAACGCGTTAGTTACTGTTTATAAATTTGATAGCTCTCAACCTGGCTTTAAAGGTGAGCTTATTGACTCTGGTACCACCGATAGTAGAGCCGTTATAGTTGATTTGGCATTGCCGTTGCCACTGACACCTCCTTATATTATGGAATTTACCAGCACTCCCGGCACGACTATAGACATGACTACGGGCGTATTTCCAGTAATGAGTCATCTCAGCACTGTTATTACCCAGGCTATGCTTGATGGCGGCAATCCCTTGTATGCCACCCCCTTAACAACGCTTGCAGTAGAAATAGCAAAAAATAACGCCAGTAGTAACATAAAGGCTGCAGATTTTCTTTTAAAAATAACCTCAGCAGCGACTCAGGTTATCACGACTGTTGGTTTTGGCATGCCATTAAATATCGACATATTTACCACCCCGCCATTATTGAATGACACAGTCAATACCTCATCTAAGCGTTATGAGATGCTAGCCTATCGAACAGCCATCGAAGCGTTAACCGCTGTTGTTTTTCAGATGCAGCAAGCGACAAATACGGGTTTTGACTCTGACGCCATACTCGAGGAGTTAGCCAAAGATTTAAGCGATGGCTTGGTAGATGGCAATGTTAACGACACCTTTTCTCAGGTTTATGACAGTACCATCCTGAATCTTTTTACCCAGAATCCGGCCACACTGATGATCCCCAATGCGGCTAACGGCGAGACTGTAGCACAAGTGATTGATATTCTGATAGCTGAGACATTAACAACAGGTTCTACGGCTTCTATTTCAGAATTGAGCAGCGGTGATATTACTTTTGTGATAACACCCGCCAACACCACCGCCGTGAATAATGCGGTGTGGGATCGCTTCAACTGGAATGAAAACAACGTTTGGCAATAAACTGCCAGAACGCCAGAACAGAATTACACTGTTCTAGAGCGAATAACATTGAACGAGATTGAACCACAATAGTAAGTAAACAGGGTATTAATTATGGGCAATAAAATAAGCCGTATAACGTTTTTATTAAGTGTATTGTCAGTATTAAACACCAGCTTGGCGATGGCTGATACACCACTTAAAGTTACTCATACTTTTGTTGCTGGTGAGCCAGCTAAAGCTGCAGACATGAATCAAAATTTTAACGATGTAAAAACTGCGGTGGACGACCTGTCAGAGCAGGTCGACTCCTGGGTTGGTATACCAGGACCGGCAGGCCCTCAAGGTTTTCAGGGATTACCAGGTTCACAGGGATTACCAGGTCTCCAGGGGCTTCCAGGTTTACAAGGTATTCCAGGATTAACTGGAGCAACAGGCCCACTCGGCCCACAGGGTATAACTGGCGCTAATGGCGAGCAAGGTATTGCTGGAACAACTGGTGCAATAGGCCCACAAGGTCCAGCTGGCGTGAATGGCGAACAGGGTATTCCTGGAGCGGTTGGTGCAGAGGGTCCACAAGGACTAGTCGGGATTCAAGGTGAGCAGGGAATTCCTGGTGCGATAGGATTAACGGGTCCATTAGGTCCACAGGGACCTACCGGTATTAAAGGCGAGCAAGGTATTGCCGGAACAACTGGTGTAATAGGCCCACAAGGTCCAGCTGGCGTGAATGGCGAACAGGGTATTCCTGGAGCGGTTGGTGCAGAGGGTCCACAAGGACTAGTCGGGATTCAAGGTGAGCAGGGAATTCCTGGCGCGATAGGATTAACAGGTCCATCAGGTCCACAGGGCCCGACCGGTATTAAAGGTGAGCAAGGTATTTCTGGAACAACTGGGGCAATAGGCCCACAAGGTCCTCAAGGTTCGGTCGGTGTGAAAGGAGCAGATGGTTTAGCAGGCACTAATGGTGAATCCGTCGCAATTACCCCTTTAGCCATCTCCAGTACCAATTGCCCTCAGGGAGGGGTTGAACTGACCTCTGCGTCAGGCACCCACTATGTGTGTAATGGCACTTCGGCAATAAGGTCGCCAGTGGCGGCGAAAAGGCATTTTCGAGCTAGCATCGAAGGTATCGGTGATTTCTTTTTTGATCCAATCAGTGAGTTAGTTACAGAAACAGTTACTATTGATCACAAGGTTGTCGATGGCAACGGCAATGAAATTGTATTGAAGCTTCCTGGCCAGGTAAGATTGCATGATCTGGTTCTTAGGCGTGATGCAGGCCGTGACCTATCTATCCAAGCCTGGCGTAATCAGATTGCCAACGGCAATGAAACACCTCTAGCCGTCACCATTGATCTGTTAGACGAAAGTTTTTCGCTCATTGCAACTTGGGAATTAACAAATACCTGGCCTTCAAGCATTAACTTGTATCCCTCACAAAATGGCACGCCAATCGAAGAAATTACCATAGTAACAGAATCAGTCAGCAGAATTGCTACTCGCAGCGAGAGGGCTGTATCAACAGAAGGCGCAACCATGCAACTGTGGAGAAACAATGAACTAATGGCTAGCTTTATCGGCGCACCTGCTTTATCCAATGAAACCGAAATAGTGGAAACTAGACTTTTTGATGTTAATGGAGTTGAGACTGTTAGCAAAACCCCGGGAAGACTGAAATTTAACAACCTTGTGCTGCGTCGAGAGCTGGTCAATAACATTGATTTGGATGCCTGGAATGCACAGGTAGTAAACGGGGACGTGGATGCTGCCAGAAGCAATGTAAGCCTGCGCATGATTGAGCCGATAACCGGTCGGGTTACTACTGAATGGAACCTAATGCATGCCTGGCCTAGTAAACTCGCAGTGTTTACCGATGACAATGGCAGGGTTATGGAAGAAATAACTCTTGTTTATGAGGGCCAGCAATAGGTTTTAACCTGATAGCATCAACCGTTAAAAAGTGGCATACACTCAACCCAAATAAAAATTGGCGACGTTCTTGGAAAAACAACATCAAAACAACGTAGCCATATATGGCTATGTTGTTTTTTGAGCGAGTGTATTGAGCATCAATGTGGCCAACCATGATTGACCACATTGATTAAATTATTGAAGGGTTTTGTTAACGCGCTGGAGTGGCAAAAAATTAGGCATTGTGCTCCTGCTCCTCCACTTTATTATTTGGTTTTTACAGCGTCAATAAACGGTAATGTGCCCATTGGCAACATGGTTGTTGGTAGCTTGCCATCCCAACGTTCCGCTTTGGTCAGTTCAACCAAGTTTTGGTTTTGAGCTAATGCTTCAGCGCGGCTCTTAATCGCTGTCGCTTCTGCGATACCTTTAATTCGAATACTTTCCGCTTCTGCTTTTGCGCGAGCCAATTGTGAGTCAGCCTCTGCTTGCGCCTGTGTTACTGCAATTTGAGCACTTACACGCTCTTTTTCTAAATTTTGTAGCTGAGTTTGTACTTCGACTTCAGCGCGCATTCTGTCTTCAACAGATTTTTCGTAAGCATTAGAGAAGTCGATATTTTCAATTTGAACTGAAGTTATTTCTACCGGCCCTTTAATCGACTTTTTAATAGCTTCAGTGACATCAATACCGAATTTAATACGCTCTTGCACCACTGAAATTGCAGTGTATTTACCAAAAATGTTTTCAACTTGTGTCGGCACTTGGCGATCTAACAAACGAGCGACTAAAGAATCGATGCCTTTAAAGTTGGCGTAAACAGCTTCAACCTGATCTGGCGGAATACTAAAAGTCACTGAAGCGCGCAGAGTTGCTGGCTGCTGATCACGACTATAAGCCTGCAAAGCTTGATAACTTGTGGTGTGAGTTTGAGTTGATATTTTTACCACACTGTCAATCATCGGCATCTTAAAACCTAAGCCAGGCTCTGCGGTACCAATAATTTTACCGTTCCGTAATATCACACCACGCTCACCTTGGTCGACCGTATACCAACTACCAAATAAGGCTGTTAACACAGTAATTAGCACAACAAGGGGGATCACTTTAGCGGCGGTAAGTACTGAGGAAAGCTTTACTTCATTATTTAACATTTTGCATCCTTTGCGTTTATTTTAAGTATGAGTCGATATAAAAGAGTTTAAACTTAACAGCTTGAATCAAAGAGATTATCTATCCCAGTGGCAGTAAGCAACAAAAATATCGATGATAGAAAGTTGTCACTATTGTTCGGGTGCGGTTTGATAACTCAACAGGTGAAAACTTTGAGCATCGACGAGAGTGGGTCTATGCCCGTATTCTTGAATTGGCTACCATCTTTGCCATCGATACTTGTGCTTATGTATTCTTTTTAATCTTATCCCCAATAACCATCCTTTTTATATTTGATTGATATCACGCTTTTCTGCTGTGTTGAATTTAGTTTCTGAGCCATTTTGCGGAATTGAGAGACAGTGTTAGTCACTAAAACGAAAGACGTTATGTTATGACTTCAACATCATGGGTGGCATTTCTACGCTTTCTCTGGGTAGGCTAGAGCCCTTTTAACCTAAAGCTTCACCTATACCGCGAAAACCCTTCACAAGACCGCTATTTAAAATATAAAAAACCGCCAGACTAAATAATTGAATCAAAATAGAAACTCAGATATCGTTTGTTAATTAATAAAATAAATGTAAAACGAGTAATTCCACAGGCTTGTTAGGCATACAGGGTCAGCATGCATAGATCTATTACATTATCAGAGTATGTAAAAAAGCGTAATGGCGTAGCACTTGGTGCACCTGGGTCAATGACTAATATGCTCAAACGTTCGTTAGGTGCAAGTTCATTCTATTTATTTTGGCAGTATTGGAATCCAATATGGGGTTACTATCTTTCTCGCAAAATAATGAAACCATTGAGCGATTTACTTCCTATGTGGTTAGCAATTATTTTGACTTTCGCTGTTAGTGGTGCATTACACGATTTGGCGGTATCTTTGGTAAAGTGGGAGTTTACGTTCTATTTTACACCCTGGTTTATCTTAATGAGTTTTATGGTTTTAGTGACAAAGACATTTGGTGTTTCATACAGTGAGCATCATTGGCTTGTTCGAGTATTAATAAACATATCAATCATAGCGGTATGCTTAGTTTTAACTCGTCAGTATGTCTAATTAGGCGTTGAGGCACTCTCTGGAGAAAGTTGAGTGCGATACAGAATTTTTAAAACTGGTCACGTTTGTTTATTAAGGCTATGCCATCATCAAAAATTGTATAGGCTGAACTTGAATTATTATCTATCAAACAGGCAATTGAGAGTAATACAAAACACCTTTAGATTGTAGCTAATCAATACCGAAACTCTCTACAAAATTATATTAAGTTAAGTGCTCAAGCATGTGAAATTAATAAACTTGATTATGGTAAAAACTGGCTTAATCGTCTTACCAATAACTTGGGTGATTATTTTAGTACATCTCAGCTAGAGCAAAATGTAAAATTTGAACAGTTGAGTATTAGCTAAATACCTAAGGATAGGCCGCGCGAAGCCGCGTCCAACTAAGCAAATAAACTAGGACTTAAAGCAGTTTTTTCTTTTTAGTATCTCAAAATTTTAACAAACAATTTTAAGCCTGTTATTTTGGCATTATAGGGATACGCCCCTGTCAGCACCCTTACTCCAGCATCTTGCTGTTACGTTGAGTCATTAAAAGCCTATGATTAATGACCCATATTTGAATTCAACGACAAATAAAAAAGCAGCTAGTGAGGTGGACTCATTAACTGCTTTTTTACTTTGTTACTTGTTTAAAACCCGCTAACTCGGTAAAAAATCAATTGCCCAAATGGTGGTCATAACCGCAACATCTTCCGCAGGGAAGGATATTGAGCGCAATACCAAGGTTAATTGGCGTTCTAACTTAGCGTTATTCAACTCGCTTGATTTAATCTCTACTCGACTAATACTGCCGTTAGGCTGAATAACAATCTCAAACATCACTTTGCCTTTTAAAAATGGATCCTTTCTTAAAGCACGATTATATAGCGCATAAAGTCGGGCTTTATTCGCTTCTAAGGTGCGGCGAAGTGCGGCTTCTGAACGTTGCCCTCCTGTGGACGCTTGGCTGGCTTTTTCTGCAATAGCGCCTTGAGATGCTAAAACCTCTTCTTCAGCTAAACGAATTTGCTGAGTGCTATTAGCACTTAATGCACCGGACGCAACAGGTTTACTGATGGTTGAGGTGGATAAGTTATCACTTTGCTTATTGGCGGCGCCTGCTAGCATTTCACGTTTAACTTTTACCTCTTGTGCGGTGGTTTTCTCAAGCGTACTCTGCGCGGTTGGTTTGATATCAAACGCTTCTCGCATTGAGAATAACTCATCTTTCATGGCCGCTAACCCTGAGATTTTGGCTTTTTCTTTGGCCACTTCACGGCTGGTTTTCGGTGTGATTACTGTTGGTTGTACTACTGGTTTTAAAATAGGCTCATCAGGCACCGTTTGAATGGGTTGGTCTTTAATTTCCTCTTTAGGCGGTTCAGGTTCCGGAGGTAATTCTTTTGGTTGTTCCGGTGGTGGAAGCTGTTTTTCTTTGAGCATTATTTTCGCCAATTGTGGCGGCACTTGCTCTTTTATTTCACGGGGGATTTCTACCTGATCAAGCAAAGGCACAATGATCCCGAAAATCAGGTAGACCACCAACAGTAGCGATAAAATCAGTTTAAATAGTTTATCCTGGCGACTGGGTTTAAATAAGTCACCTAAATTATTGAAATCATCATTCATGTGGCTATTCAGATTGCCTTTATCTGCGAGGCTTGCATTCGATGAGCTTGCTGTCATATTAGCCCTCACCATTTGCTTTTTTGGCTTGCTGCTCTACTGCCAAAGACATATTACGATAACCTGTATCTGCACAGGCCGACATAATTTGCTTCAGCACCACATAAGGGGTTGAAGCATCTCCAATAATAGTGACTGCACGACCTTTTTCTTGCTCTGTTTCGGTTAGCTCTAGCCGTTTGCTGGCTTGGTAATTAAGCTCTTTGGTCAGTGCTTCGATAAACAACGGATTTTCTTGTTCAGTTAAGCCAATGCCATCAGCAGCTTTCTGCCAAATTGCCCGTTCCTGCACTAGCACGGTATCTTCAAGCACTGTAATGACCAGATTTTCTACTGGTAATTCTTCTGCGATAGACACCGGCAGCTTAATTTTATCTACGCTTTGCAGCACACGTACTTCAGATTGATTCACAATTAAGAAAAAAACCAAAATGGTGAAAATATCCATTAGCGCGACAAGGTTTAGCTTACCGCCGGAATTAAAGCGTTTGTGATGCTTGGCAATACGTTTCGCTCTGGGTGATTGTTTCATCATAGCTGCTCTCCTTGAGGCTGCGCAGTCACAGGCTCGGCAGAGTCGGTTTCTTCAGGTGCATCACCTAATGAGATCATCGGGAACAATTCCGCATCAACTAAATTTGCCACAACAACGGCTTTATATGAACGCACAGTATCCATTGCCGATACGATGGTTTGATAATCCACCGCAGGGTCTAGCAATAGTACAATGTCATTCTTATCAATTTCTTGTTGCTGAAAGGTCAGTTTTAAGTCCTGCAAATAAATCGATAACGCAGCAAAGTCATATCCTTGTTCGTCAATGTCGAAGCGTTTAAGCAGCATGCCGGCAGGGTAGTTAAGTTCGAAGCGTTTTGGTGTTATTACCAGTTCTAATATTTTGGGTTCTTGGTCATCTTGTGCTTGCTCTGCTTCAGATAATATAGGTAGCTGCAAATTCAAAATACGCACTTGAGAAAACACCAAACTCAGCAGTAGCACAGGCACTAATACAATCATTAAATTCATAAATGATGTGATGTCTAGTTCTGCATCTTGGGCATTGTGGCGACGACGGCGTCTCATATCATTAGCCTCGGTTGTTATCCGTTTGCTTATTAAATGACAGTGAGTTCAATAATTTGATCCCCGCCATTTCGATAGAATCAACGATAGTCGCTGTTTTAGTTTGCAGACTAGAGTGGAATAGAATTAATGGAATAGCCGTTATCAACCCAAATGCGGTAGTGTTCATCGCAACCGAAATACTTTGTGAGAGTAAGTTAGCTTTTTCTGCTGGGTCTGCGCTGGCTACGGCCGAGAATGCAGCAATTAAACCCATAATGGTACCCAGTAGACCTAGCAGGGTAGCAATGTTCGCTAAGGTGGCGATAAATGGAGTGCGTTTTTCAAGGCGCAACATGTATTCCATCACAGTTTCTTCCATGGCATATTCAACATCTTCACGGCGACTGGCACTTGAAATACGGGCGATGCCTGACTGCAATACGTCAAATACTGGCGCTTTATGGTTTTGAGCATGTTGACTAATTGAGGCGATATCACCGGTTTTTAATGCATTTTTAATCAAAGAAAACGCTTTTTGATTAGTGCGATGAGCCGAGCTTAAATATAACCAGCGTTCGATAGTGATCGCTAACCCTACCACTAATACTAATGCAATCGGGTAAATAAACGGGCCGCCATTTTGTAAAAAAGCGATTATATGGTCCATGAAATTCATGTGATATTCCTTGTTATTGTAAAGTGAACTCGTGCATTTGTGGCGGCATTTGTTCGGTTTTTTATTTATTATGACCAAATAAGTAGGACTTACTTTGGCTGGTTTATGCTTGATACTCGGTTGTTTGTGGTTTGTTATTCAAATTTATTTTTTAATTTGCTGATTTATTACTCCGTCACTAAAACGCATTTTGGCTATCCGAAGTGCTATTGTTCAACGGTTCCTATTGGCGCAGAAAAATCTCTTATTTGCTGCTGAAAAACTTTAGGATGTATCGGTTTAAACTGGGGTAGTGCAAATTTCATGTCGTTATTATCTACACTAATTGGATTGGTTATTCCTTGCCACGGCATGATGTAAAGCACCTTGGGTTGTTCTTGCGAGCCAGTGACCCTACTTTCAATTAATACTGACTTGTTGGCTCTGGCAGCGGTTGTTTTTTGTGTTGGCTCAGTGCGCTTTGATTCCGCGGCTTTGGCAATCTCTGGTTTTGTTGCCCTGGTTTGAGCATTGGTACCGATTTCGTCAATCGCCATCGCGCTAGCAGAGAAAGTCATTATCCATAGTAAAAGCAGCAATAAAAGTACATGTTTCATTATTCTGCTTCCTTTGACTGTGGAACATATTGTTCTGTATCTTTTGGTGTTTCTGCAGGTATTGTCAGTCCTGCGCGCTGCATTTTAATCTCAACACCGGCTAACCAACGTTTGGCTTGTTGGTTATCAGGTTGATTGGCCAAATAAGCTAAATAGTATTGTCTAGCCTCTGCATACTGGCCACGATATAACTCAAGTAAAATGGCTAAATTGACTTGTGCTTCAGGGTATCGAGGCCAAATAGCCAGTGCGTTACGGTAATGCTGTTCAGCTTGTTCATACTGGCCCTGGTTACGCAGTAAGCCAGCCTTAATTTGATGGGCGTAAGGGTTATCTGTGTTAACCCGTATGGCTTTATCCAATAATGAATTTGCTGCAGCAATATTGTCTTGCTGCAATGCACTGAGCGCTTTATTGACATAAGCGCCTGATAATTGTGGCTGTGCAGCAATGACGTTATCAAATAGATTATCAGCGGCTTGCCACTGTTGGCGGCGCATCAATTCAATCGCCTGCTGATATTGGCTGATGACACTTTTAGGCACATTGGCTAACTTTATGTCGGCTTGCTCAAGGTAGCGATTTTGTGTGCTATTGGAAATGCTATTACTGTTGCTATCATTTCCCCTCGATGACTGCATGTCTACCATGGCAACAATGTCTTTACCTAAACTGCCTAATGAGCCCTTGTCAGTGTTACTGCTAACAGAATCTGGCGCTGATGCGCAGCTTTGCAGCCCAATAATCATGACGACTATAACCACTAATTTCTTAGGTATATTTGATGTGGATGCCCTAGTTTGATTAATGAACTGCATCGATCACCTCGTGGGTTAATTCTTGTTTTTGATAAAGCGCCGGGGCGATTTCTGCAAGTTTATTGAAGCTTTTACCGACCCATTGGTCATAAATATTTTGCCAAGCCCGCTCAGTATTACTGACATGTATCTCAATGGCTTTTTCTTCAAATGGATAGGCTAACTCTTCCAGTAAAATATCGTATTCTTCTAATGCCAGCTCATCTAAATCTGCTGGGCGTTGTGACTGCATCATATCTTGGGCCAATTGACGGTACATTTCAGCCAAGTTAAAAGTGGTATGGGGAACATACTTAGCCAATTGGAAATCTAATACCTGTTGATAATAACCAATGGCTTTTTTCATCGCGTCTTGCTTACGCTTTAAGCTTTTCTGCAATGGCACATTAAGCTTAATAGTCATAAAAGTTTGTTGCTCCGCCTCACCTAAACCCAAAGCAGATAAAGAAGCTAGTTCAAATTGACGCATTTGAATGTCTTGTGGCGATGACTGTGCTTGTTTTTGATGAAAACTTAATATTTGTTTAAACCAATAAAACTGTTTAGTTTGCTCGCCGTTAGCCCGATAAAACTCACTCATTTTGAAGCGAGCTTCCTGCGCCACATCAAAGGGCTCTGGGTAAGTTTTGGCGTAACGTCTAAAGGTAGTCAGTGCTTTGGCCGTATTATCTGCTTTAAGGTAATACTCGGCTGCTGTGTACTGCGCTTCACGCTTTAACGATAGAGAGTCTTCATTATCAACAATAATGAGTAGTTGTTCAGCGGCTAATTCCCATTGGCCTAACGCCTCAAAGGACTGAGCCAATTTAGCCGGTATGGCAGCGCTAAATTGATGATTAGGATAACGGAGTTTAAAGGGTTTTAACACCACCACGGCTTCTTGCCAGCGTTGTTGCTCAAGCAATAAATTAGCAGCATCAAATTCCGCATTCACCGCATAAGTTGATTCAGGCACAACCAGGCCAACTCGCAGCAGTTGCGCAACAGCTAAATCTGGTTGGGTTAGCTTTAGTGCTTGAGCTTGAAAATAAATACAAGAGGCTAAGAGGTTGCGCATTTCCAGCCAGGTGGTAGCTTTCCTGTCAGCGTATTCTAATGCCAGTAAGTAACCTTGTTCCGCAGGGGCATAAAGCCCTTGTTGATATAAGCTATTAGCGTAGAGCTGGCTAACAAATTGCACTTGCTTTAATGCACTTGGCGATAGCTGGTTCGCATTGTTAACGTTTAGATAAACAGCTTGTTGTTGACTGTTTTGGTTAATCACCCCGTGAGTCAGTAATACAAAATTGGTGAATTGTGTTAAAGCCACATAATCCTGAGCCTCAAATGAATACTGAGCGGCATTAGTAGCAATTTGCAGGGCGCGTTCATCCTGCGGGTAGTGGCGAATAAAGTCTTTATCTAATTGATTACGTTTTTGCATTAATGCCTGATACTCAGTGTTGTCTGCCTGGGTATCATGTGGATAGGCCTTGAGTATTTCACGAATGGTAATGGTGGTTGCATATGCCGATTGTAATTGAATTTTGGCTAGTTCGGCAGTCTGTGGTGGTTTCGCAGTATTCTTTAGCGTATCAGCAGGATATGCAATTTGTTGATAACTATTTAATGCTTGCTGATATTGCTTTGCTTCAAAATTGGCATCGGCAAAAAGGTATTGGTCAGTAACGATATCTTTGGTCAATAGTGCCGACGCTTGCGGCAATGATGCATGATTTAAATACACTTTTAACGCGATAGCGGCTTGTGAAAATGCCCCCACGCGCGCATTGCCTTGCAAAGATTGCGCGTAGGCATAAGTGCGGCGACTGTGCTCATCACTAAATGATAATAAGTTAGGCAGCAGTTCAGTTTGCTGCGCGGGTGAAGCCGCAGCCCAAAAACCACTGTTTAAGCCATATTGATTAACAAACTGTTCTTTGAGTTCATGCATTGAAGCAAACTTGCCCTGGCTTTGATATAAGTCCAGTAAAGACAAAGAGAAGCGGGTTGACCAAATGTTGTCTTTGGCTAAATCAATGTAGGCTTTATAGGTTAGCTCTGCATCATAGGTCAGTTCTTTTTTCAGCAAAAACTGCGCTAAATTATCAAATAACACATGTTGATAGAGGGCCAGGTTAGGTAAAGAACCATTGCTTTTAACCAGTTGAACCAGTGACTCAGACTGCCCTTGCTGACTTAATGAAATGCTGAGTACCCTTTGGGTATCGATAGCTAAATTTTGTGCCCGCTGGCCAAGCTTATCAAAAGAGAAGTTGTCTGGAACGAGTTTATGTTGGTTTTCATCTGCTGCCACAATGGCTTCAAACACTTTTAAAAAAGCCTTGTCTGCTTCAGGCAGTCTATTGAGTTTGAATTGTGACCACCCGGACATATACAGGCTATTTATTTTGTATTTTTGGTTATTGTCAGCTTGTAACACCTGGTAATAAGCTTGAATCGCCGCTGGGTAATTTTGCAGATTATAGTAAATCTCACCGCGTCTAAAGTTTAGCTCAGCAAGGTATTGAGTTTGTGGGTAACTGCGCAGCAATGACTCCATTTCAACTAAGCTAGGTTTCAGTTGGCCTTGCAAGTCGAGTGCTTTGGCTAGCTGGTATTGTAGATGTTCATTTTCAGGTCGATTTGGGTAGCGCTGCAATAAATCCTGGTAATCTGTGATCAGTTTCTGCAGGGCAATATCGTCTTGTTTTAACTGTGCCAATACCGCAGCATCTTCAGCTTGCACATTTTGATTTGGTTCAATTAAACCGTCATCATCACCGCCATAAGACTGTGTTTCAAATGACTCGGTATTAATTTGTACTAGGCGATATTCAACGTGAGTTCTAATTTCAGGATCCGGTTCAATTGATAATAGCTGTTGATATATTTGTGCCAGTTTTCTGCTGCGCTCCGCTTTGCTCATCGTTATTGGCTCAACTGACGATGCGGTGCGTTTTTTAGCGAGATCAGTCAGGGTCGGGCGGTTAATATTGCTCGGTTGTTCATCTGATGTATTGCTACAACCAGCAAGCATAACACCAGCGATAAACAACATCGCGACGCTGACATTAGTGCTGTAGGTTGTTTTAGAACTGACGTGATGAATCGACATTATTGAGCTCTCTGCATCGGCAAGGTGTCAGCTTGTGCCATTTGTTCTAATATTGCCGCCATTTCATGACGAGTGGTGAGTAATAACCTTTTTAACTGTTGCTGTTGTTGATCCACAAATACAGTCACTTTTTGACGAATGTCATCACTGGTTTTAAGACGCAGCTGCTTAATAGCTAGGGTTAACTTGTTAATTTCTGCTTCATTCATTTGTTGACGACTATCAAAATCAGAGTAAACCCGTTGCGAAGCAGACAATGCATTAAATCGCTGTGATTGTGCCTCAAGCGCATTGAGTTGCTGATCGAGTTGTTGCAGGCTTTTTTGGTGTTGCCATAGTCTGTCGGCAAAGTTCCGCTGTAATTGCCAGTGTAATACCCCAGATACTTTAGTGAGTCGCTGCTGATAATCGCTCATATCGCGTTGGCCAGACAACTTATTAATGCTGAGTTGGCTTTGCTCAATACGCTGTAACCATTGTTGCTCGAGTTGGGTAGCAAATGCTCGGCCATTTTGCTGATTTTTTGCAGCGGTTATAATGTTAGCTACACTTTGCTTTTGCTGCTTCAACTGTGTAATTAATGCGGCATAAGGCGTTTGCTGTTGTCTTTCAATCACGCTGCGTTGACGTTGCTTATTTAACGCTAATGTCTGTTTTAACCAATCACTTTTGCTGCGCTGACTTCTTAAATTGGCATTTAATAAATCGAGGGTTAATACGGTTTGATAATCTGTCGCTAAAAGCGCGTCTAGTAGGGCTTTCTTTAACCACATTGATTGAGTAGTAAACGAGGGCGGGGTTAATAATTCAAGTGAATTGTCATCTGAGTTGACCTGTGGGCTACCAATTAAATTGGTTTTTTTATGGCTTAAACTAAAATTGGCGACATCACTTGCAGCTAAGAATGTCTGTTTAAAGGTGGCTAAGTCGGCGATTTGATCTAAATACAATTGCTCGGCTTGTTGATAACGTGCCATACCTTGTTCAAGCGTTTGTTGCTGGGTGACTTGTGCGGCACTTAATAGCGCAGCTTGCCAACCCAGATGAGAGTATGGATATTGTTGCTGAACTAAATCGAGTAAATTAAATGCGGTGTCATATTCGCCGACATTTTGTGCTGCAAAAGCAAATAAATACAGTGCTGACTCTGAGTAAGGGCTGTTCTGAGGAAAGTCAGCTAATTCTTTAAATGCGGCATCATATTGCTGCTGCATAACATACATTTGTGCCAGTAATAATTTAGCGTAATCGTTAACCGCCTGCTGTTGGCGCCGTTTATCATTTATAACATTGCCCTGGCTATCAAGGCTGTCATATTGATCACTTGAAAATGGATTGAACAGCAGTTGCCAAAAAGTTTGCTGCGCGGACAACCAGGTCTGATTTTTTAATTGACTTAAAATGGGCTCAGCTAATTGGAACTCATTTTGCTGCATATATTGCAGCGCATTATTGAGGGCGATATAAGCACCCGATAAGCTTTGCGAGACTGATTCATCTTTGACTGGGGCGGCCAGTTTTGCCAACATTAACGGTGTATTAGGCCAATATGCCAGCTGATTTAATACTTGGTATTGGTTGACATATTCAGCTTGTACAAGCTGTATTTTGGCAAGAGTTTGCTGTGCTGCTTGATTATCGCCTTGCTCCACTTGTTGTTCACTAAGCTGTAACAAGGCAATCAGTAATAGCTCCGAAGGAGAGGTTGATGATTTAGTTTTTTGTTGTGCGTTTTCATCACTTGATTTGCGCTGATGGCTATTATTCTGGTTCTGTTCAAAAGACAATAGGGTTGCAGCAGCTTGACTGTGAAGGCCTATATTGATTTGCAAACCGGCTTCGAATAAATCACTTCTTAATGATATGAGCTGATGGCGTTGCTCATTTAAACTAATTTGTCTTAGCGCAGCAGCGTAATCACCGGCAAAGTAAAAATACAGTGCTTGGCGGTATAGTTTATCTTCTAATTTGTCTTTAGTTGACTGGACAGACAATGGCGAGGCTAGATAACTTTGTGCCATGCAAACCTGCGTTAACAACAGAAAGCTCATGACACATGCACACTTTATCGCAGACAAGCTAAAAAAATGGACCGACAAATTAAGATTTTTTTTTGAAAACATTAGTTTAAAAGTCATTGTTGGTTGTAAAGTCCATATAGCGAAACCTCTTTTACAAAAACCATGTTATAAAATTCCTACTAAAAACTTCAACTACAACACCCATTGCTCTACTTTGACATCCGCGCGATAGTTAGACTGGTTATCTTCTAGTGTTAGTTCAATCATTATGGTTTCGTCGGTCTTTTCAAAGTTATGGTTAACAGCACGTTGCACCGTTCGGCCTTCAGTATCGATACCAGTGAAAATAGCCGTTAACTGATGTTTGCCCATTTTAAGGTTGCCTAAATATACCCGTTGAATACCACCTTGTTCTAAGGCTTTGCGTTGGCGCTCGGTATATAAGGTGCCGGAGACGTTATCATCATTAATTTTCAGTTCCACACTGTCGAGGGTCATAAAACGGCCAACATCGACAGACACAAATACCGCTATTTGAGTGCTGGCAGGAAACAGTAAATCTTCTTCTAAAATAAATAAATCACGGTTGAGCTTAAGCACTTGGCTTTTTATATTTTCAAGTTCTGTGGCTATGGTCGACTCTTCAGCATTGGCTTGTGTGGCCAGTGTTGCCATTCCTATAACCAGTAAACATACGCTAAAAAAGCGAGTTAACGCGACACGATAAAAGTGAGATTGAGTCATATCAAAAAGCCTTGGCTATTACGTTTGATTAATAGGGACGCTTAACATGCAATATGCTTACTGAGCGAAATTGTTAATTACAATAGTGTATGTCTGGTCGACTTTGCGAATACCGCAAGCGCTAAAAATAGACACTGACAAAAGCGCGTATAACATTGGCTGAAAAACCGTAAAACGGCTCATTTCCTACGCCGCCATCTGCGGTTGGATCTCTAAAGTTTTGATAATTAAAATCAATATAATCCCATTGTAATGTCGCTTCCGAACGAGTTTCACCAAAGGATAATGAGGCGGGTAAAAAGTAGGTTACCCCTAATCCATAAGTGATATCGCTAAAGTCGCTCAGTTCTTTGTCGCGTGCCATATAGTTTTGCGCATCACGATAGGGAAATAAGTCGCTATAAAATTCAGCTTGGGTTTGTTGGTAGTAGCGCACTTTAAATTCCAGCTCGAGATCATCACCAATGGGATGGCGATAACCTAACTCAACATCACTGGCTTGAATTTCCCAACTGTCAGTAAAGTGGCGATAATGAGCAAATAACGCTGCGCGATAGGGTAAAAAGTAACTGGCCGTTAACTTTGCGGCAAAGGAGTTGCGAGTTTCGGGGTAAACCTCGGCTTGATAGCCCACACCTGATGGAATGCTGCTGTCCACATATCGCACTGTTCGGTATGGGTTGTTAAGGTAACCGCTGTCGGCAATGGCTTCGACATTTAAACTGGTGGTTAGATTGCGGGTAATAATTTGGCTAATGCCTGCGCGAATACGATATTGCTGGCTTTGCTCTTCAAATAATTCATCGCCGTTGCGTCGAATTTCGTTATCGCCAAATGATAAGCCCATATTAAGATTAGTTAAGTCACCAAAGGTATCTTGCGACACATTGACACTAAAGGATTGAGCTAAATAATCATCTTCATCACTTTGACGTATGTTAAACGACATCATGGTTTTATCGCGAAGATACTCAATGCCTAATTGGCCTTCATTACGCTCTTCTGTATAAGGGCTGGCGGTACTGATCACATCCACAGAGGCTGATGAAATACTGTCAAGGTAGTAATAGGCGGTAACCGCAACAGATTCAGAGGCTTTTTTTCGCAGTAAAATAGAGGGACCGTCAATTTTCATCCCACCCCCTTCATAACTGTGGTAGAGCACATCGACTCTATCAGGGTCAATAATGGCGGCATGTGATACAAAGCCAACTAGGCTCAGTAATAGAACTAAGCTTTTGCGTAATAACGGATTTAATCGATTAGTTACAACCACAACCTCCTCCTCCCGTGCCTTCTGCGCCGCGGGCCGATTCGCGGCCCTCTAACACGTGCGCCATGTGCATACTTGCACTAGGATGGCGGTTTAAACGCATAATGGGATCCGCTAGGTTTTGCCTTTCATAGGGTTTAACCCAGGGCTCAATGTTTAAGCTTGAACAGCCACTTAAACTGAGTAACCCAAGAACAGCTGCGGCTGATATCACTGTGTTTAGACGCTTACTCGCAGAGAGTCGGTCAGTTATGCGTTTAATGTTCATCGATTTATTCTCTGATCAGCTTTTTAATCGCATCGGCATATTTTTTTTCATAACCGTCTTTATAGCCGCGAAAGATATGACGCACTTTACCGTCGCGATCAATCATCACTGTGGTCGGCATCGCTTCTACTTGGTAGCTTTTTGACAAGGCATTGGTTTCATCAAAAAAGATTGAAAAGCTTAAATCCAAATCGGCTAAGAAGTCTTTGCCTGCTTGGTTTTCTTGCTCAACGTTAATGCCCCAGACTTGTACACCTAAATCTTGATACTTGTCTTGTAGTTTTTGCAGCACCGGCATTTCTTTTCGGCACGGTCCACACCAGGATGCCCAAAAGTTAATTAAAATGATTTCACCGCGTTGCTCGGCCAAATTGAGGTTGTTGCCTTGCATATTCTTCAAGGTGAAATCAGGTGCTGCGTCGCCTACTGTTAAGGCTTGGGCGTTAATGGACATTAATAGTGCCAACGCGGTCAGCAGGCTTTTACATCCCAGTTTGTTCAACAACATTCGATAATCCTTTTTTATTTTTATTAGCTGTTCTTTATAAATTGAACTGACGATTTACGGGTTAAAAATAAAATGCAACACCGGTAGCGAAGGTTAAATTATGGGTTGTTTTAGACGCTCCGGTCACTTCGGTATTAAACAGGTAATCACTCATGCTTAAGTCCCATGCTAACCAGTCTGTTAGAAACACCCGATAATTTGCGGTTAAATTAACCGTGAACTGTTCATCACCGGCAAATTCAGTGCTACCGCCACCTAATTCGAATGAGAAAGCACTGTTAAATACCATGTCCTTGCTAAAAAATATCTCCCCAGGAAGGAGGGTATAGCCAATATTTAAACCATAATAGGTTAACTCGCGCTCTGCATCGGTTAATAATGGTGCAGCGTTAGCTAGCTTTTCAAAACTGGTTTCACCGGCTTTGGCTTGTGCATAGTTGGCTTTGACATAAAAATGCTCACTGATGTGATAACCCACATGTGCATTTATCCAAGGGCTAGATTCAAAGTCTTCAATCGACATGATCCCACCTTGAATACCGACTTCAAAATTTTCAGTATCAAGTAAATCTTCTACTACGTCGCGACGTTCCACGCCGGCTTTAACCGCAACGGTCGAGCTCACCTCTGCTTCTGCAGCAAAAGTCGGTGTGCTTGCCGTTATTAGGCCTAAGGTCAGCGCGCTGACGGTTAATAACGGCATTAAAAAAACACGCTGAATCCTATTTTCCATGTTTGGATCTCTTCATTTTCATCTCGGTCTGTTAACGCTAACGAGAGTTTATATTCAGCCCGAACTAAAAAGTTACGTGCTATGTGATACTTAATGCCGACAGCGCCACTCATCAGTGTGCTTTCGCGTGCTTCTGAATCGGCAATAACGCTGTGGGGTTTAGTGCTAATCAGGCCTGCGCCTACACCAATGTAAGGAATAACAATAAGGTCGGGTAACGGCTGACTCATCAGCATTATTTCAAAAACGTCACTGTCTGAAATGCTCCCCAATGCTTTACCTGCCGATAACTCAACACTGAATACGGGAGTAAAGGCATAGCCGCCATAGATATTATAAAAGTTAGCACCTTCTAAATCACCGTACATAACGCCCGCTTCAAAATCACGGTTTATCACATCTTGCTGGCTGATTTGGTTTTGGGTAATAGCTTGGCCATCTTTAGATAGGCCGAGCAAGGCATCTTCATGGAACCAGCCTTCAATACCGCGTTTATTTTTGACTTTTATCCAGGTGGTGCGTTTTATTAGTAAAGTGACCAGTTCATTTTTTTCGATCACCGACACCACAGGATAGCCTGCGCTGGGACCTGAATGTAGCTCAATAAAAGGCACCTCAATACGCAGCGTGGGTTCAGCAGCTGTTTCAGCTAATACCGTAGGGCTTAGGCAAATTAGTGCCAATAAACAAAGTGTGTTTTTAAAGTGCCTAACATTAGTAATAAACTTAAACATGAGCTTAAACATAGATTCCTATTGTTATTATCATTCCATATGCTCCAGTACGAATACTTGTAGTGACTGTTTTATGCTTCCAGCATTTTTGCTGGTTTACGATCATTACGGTAGTGGATAAAAAGGCGTGTTGTAATATTGTGCGCCAATGTCTAACCATTCGTTTAACAGCTTAAGTTCATCAGGCGATAACATGCTTTGATGAGTTGGGCTGTTCATCGCATCAAAGAAGTTTCTGCTCGCCCTCGCGCCATTAGTCGACAAAATAGCGGGTACATTGACCGTGGTTAATACTGGAATAGGGTTACCATCGGCATCTAAAATTAATTCACCATCACTGTCGACTTGATAGACAGGGTTACCGTCAGCATCCAGTACTTCTACTAATCTATCGACAATAATGCCATCTATTTCTTCTTGTTCTACGTCGTTGAAAAATAATTCGCGGTAACTGGTTAAATGCGCCACTTGGTCAGTTGAAGGTGTATTCAATAAGGCTAATTGCCCTGCCGGTACTTGGGCTACTCCCTCTTGGTTAGCCATATTGTGACAAGCTGTACAGGTATTGTCAGCAATAACAACTTGAGTGAGTTCATCAATAACAGGGCGAGGCAAATCCCAAAGTGGTTGTATATGTTCAACGTAATTAATTTGAATACGGCAATAAGTGGTCCAATTGGAAAAACATTCTGCGCCATTTGGCGCCGAGGTTTGCATATTACTATAGGCATATTCCAACGCTGGGTTAACAGCGGAAATTGCTGGATTAGTCCAAATGTCTTGGTAGAGAATATCTGCGGTTAACTGCGCCAGTCCATTAACCATTTCATCTGCTTCAGCCATCGTTTGGCCCTGTGATGGAATGATGTTTGCGCTGGCATTTGGGTAAGGACTACCTCCTGCCACTGCGCCTGCATTGATACTGGTGGCTTGGGCATCAATTCGCCCATGGGGTAATTGGCTATTGGCAGTATGACAACCTGCACACTCAAGTGTTTCACCGGGCTTTAGGCTTATCCATTGACGATGACGCCCGCCAATTCGTTTGCCATTAATATCTAATATGCTGATAGCAAGTGGCACATTAGCGGGCACTTTAATTTTAACTGAACCGTCAGGTTGGATTGGCGTATAGCCAATGATTTCTCGCATTAATTGATTATTACTGCGGCCAAAATCAGTATTGGGAATATCACGTACTTCATCGGGTGGCATAGGTACGCCACGCACAATGCGTAAAAATCGGGCAGGTAAGTTTGCTGCAGGGGTTTGTGACGGGTCACTTAGGCGAGCAATACCGCCAGCGCTTGCTGTGCTATCAGTGCCATCAAAGTCATAAACGCTGCGAATATGAATACTGCCTGCAAGTTCTTGTGATAGTTGAGCATCTAATTCATTGCCAACCACTTTGTCTGCAATAAAGGTTTTAGGCTGAGCTGAGGGTTGCATGACCACGGCTTCTGTTAATATTTTGCCTTGCTCTGTTGTTGCCACAAGCTGCTGAGTTTTATTGGCATTGTCTAATAACCATAATTCGTAAAATGCAGGGGCGAGTACCAAGGCTTCATCAGCAAGTTGCTGTTCTGTTAACTGACCGCAAGATCTAATTTGCCCATCAATTATAACTCGGCACAAATCCCAGCTCATTAAATACCGATTACTGTTATCTGGGATTGGAAATAGATGATTAATTCGACCTGTAGCTGACAAACTGGGTGAGAAGTTAAAATCAAAATCAGCTAATCCGACATCATTTATCGCATTACCTAGAGCTCCAGACGACCCTGTGGCTTGATTAGCATCAATATAGTCGTCGATATTGATGCTAACAGGACGCTTATGAACGGCTGTTGGATCTGCTTGCGAGGTTAGCATCATCAGAATATCTCCACTCGGAAGCTGCTGTGGCTTAATATATTCAATCACTTCAGGTTGTGAATCGAGTGCAATTTGATGCGAGTGCCAACCAAAAACCAGTTCATTATTGGTGCCGTCAGGGTTCATGCGATACAAATTTATGCCATGATTTGCCCCCATCAGGTCCCATCGGCTATATAAAATTTGGCCGTTTTGCATCACTAAGGGGTAGAAATCGTGACTCAAATTAAAGCTGAGTTGCTTTATTGCCGAACCATCAGGATCCATTACATGAATATTAAAGGTTTCATTATCTCTATTTTCATCTAATGCTGTGTATTGAGGTTTACCTTCGTCAAGCAAAATTGCCCGTGATAAACGTTGCCTGGTCGACGCAAATACGATGCGGCCATCAGGTAAAAATGACGGCATTAAATCATTACCTTGCTCGGCTAAGGTGTCACTAGCCATGACTCTGCTTAACGTTTTTGTGGCAATGTCATAGCGCCAAATATTCCACGAAGTTTGCTCATCTTCATTGGCGTCAATCTTTTGTACTTTAATAGACATCAATAATTGTTGACCATCATCTGAAACTGATAAATCTCTTATATCAACAAGTTGGTCTGATTCAAATAAAGATGCAGTTAAACTGAATGGCGGAGAATCGGCAAACGCATTGCGTTTTGTCAATAAATTGGCACCAGGATTAAAGTGGGCAGGATCGAAAGTATCAAATTGTGGGGGCTGATTTTCAGCGCTTAATTGATCGCGCTGAATGTAGACAACAGGGTGCTCTATCAATACGGGATCAGGCTGTTCATCTTTTATGGCTGTGTCAGTATCGCAGCCTAAAAGTAAGCTAAATACTGAAAAAATCACAAATTTATAGCCTACAGTCGGCCTCATTAGAATCCCTTAACGATGTATTATTATTGTTAGCGTCATTGAGTAGGCTTGTTTGCCTTTAGTGTATTATTGCCGTCATGTGTGTTTGTTTCAATACTTTTGTTAAAATAAAATTAATCCTTTTTATTTACCTTGTTGAGAAGTATTATCAGAACCGTAACAATTTGGCTATATTTAAAGTCAAACAACAAGGTGTTGGTTTTATGCTGAATATTTGAATAATTATTCATTTTAGATTATTGGCTTGAATAATAAATAAAAAACAATCTGCTTTACTGATTTTAAATGACCCGTCAAAAATCAGCTTAATGTGAAATGCTGTTTCTTCAGGCGATTGTTAATTTGAACAAATGACAAGGAGACAGTATGAAGGCTCGACTTTATACACTAAACAGTCTGGTTTATGCTGCAAAATTTGGCCTTAAACATTTAGGCAATAAAGTATTAATCCACACTTTTACAGTAGTTTTAATGATTTTTAGTTCCGCTAATGTAGCTGCAGGATCACTTGAACAAGCTAAACTACTGCACGATCGCCTTGCCGGTGTTGCCGCTTCACAGCAAACATTGCAGAATATGGCCAGTTTACTTGATGAAGGTAAAACTCTCGAAGCAGCTTACTTAGCCATGGAAACTCCTGCATTTTATTCGACCACATTAAAGCTGTTTGCTACCCCTTGGACCAATATAGATCAAGATACTTTTGAGCCTCTAAATGACTACTCTGCCACAGTGATTGGCGCAGTTAGAGATGATGTAGATTTTAGAGACATCCTACAATCTGATATGGTTTATGTGGGTAAAAGTAGTCTAGGTTTACCTGCTTACAACACTAATAACAATTCACATTATCAAGCGCTTGATGATCAATTTGTCGATTTAAAAGAGAATTTGGAGCGCACTACCCAATCAAGTCTTAATGGTTTGCCCAGTGACGCGACCGCAGGAGTGTTGACCAGTCGTGCAGCAGCAAAAGCCTTCTTTTACTTAGGGACCAATCGCGCTATGTTGCGATTTACCTTAATGAATCATTTATGTACTGACTTAGAACCATTAAAAGACAACACTTTATCAACCGATAGAATTCGCCAAGACGTTAGCCGAAGCCCAGGTGGTGATAGCCGCTTATTTATAAACAATTGTTCAGGCTGTCATACCGGCATGGATCCATTAGCGCAGGCATTTGCTTATTATAACTATGAGTTTAACCTTGACACAGACCCTGATGGCAACGCAGGGAAGGTAGCATATAACAGCAGTGGTCAAGTCGACCCAAGCACTGGCAGTCGTGTGCAAGCTAAATATCATTTCAATGCAACCAGCTTCCCTTTCGGTTTTGTTACTGCAAATGATCAATGGAAAAACTATTGGCGCGAGGGCATAAATCAAAAGCTAGGTTGGGATAACAGCTTAGCGGGTCAAGGTGCAGGTGCAAAATCATTGGGTCAAGAGTTAGCTAACAGCCAGGCATTTGCTCAGTGCCAGGTGAAAAAAGTATTTAAAACAGTTTGTTTACGTGATGCGGAAAGCCAAGCTGATTTATCACAAATCAATGCAACTACCGCCTCCTTTAAACAGAACTCTTACCAACTGAAGCGCGTATTTGCTGAAGTTGGCAATTACTGTATGGGAGAGTAACGGTGAAGCACCTATTAATCCAAACCTCAGTTATTTTCTCGCTTATATTTATGCTCACAGCTTGCGGGGGCGGCGATGTAGAAACCAATCCACCTAAAAAGCAAGACCCTCAATCTGATGTGTACAGCGGTCCCGCAGCTGCCACGGAAGATATTCAAAAATACAAAGTTTCGCTTTGGGATAATATTTCAACCCAAGACCGATGTGGCGCATGTCATACCGAAGGTAATCAAGCACCTTACTTTGCTAGTCGTAATGATGTTAATGATGCCTATGCGGCAACCAACCCTTTGGTTGATTTAGCTGAGCCTCAAAAATCACGTTTAGTGGATAAAGTGGCTGGTGGTCATAACTGTTGGCTAGCCAGTGATGCTGCATGTGGTGAAACCATGACTCAGTGGATCAAGTTATGGGCGGACGATCGTGTGAGTACCGCAAATACCATTGAACTTACCGCACCAGTTATCCGTGAACCTGGATCAAGCAAAAGCTTTCCCGATGACAGCAGCTTATTTAGCCAACATGTTTACCCTATTGTTAACCAGTATTGTTCGCAATGTCATAATCAAAGTGCTCAATTAGCACAATCGCCATTCTTTGCTAGTAATGACGTTGGACAAGCGTATGAAGCAGCCAAACGTGTCATGAACTTAGATGAGCCCGCTCAGTCGCGTTTAGTGGTGCGTTTAGGCAGTGAGTTTCATAACTGTTGGGACAATTGTCAGGCGAACAGTATTGAAATGCGTGACGCCATTACGGCATTAAGTGATGCGATTCCACTTGACGTCATTTCAGCGGATATGGTGGTGTCTAAATCGCTGCGTTTAACTGACGGTATTACCGCATCAAGTGGTGGCCGATTTGAAACTGGCGTCATTGCTTTATACCAGTTTAAAACGGGAGAGGGCAATATTGCCTATGACACTTCAGGTATTTCGCCTGCGGCCAACCTCAGTTTAAGTGGCGATATTGATTGGTTAGGAAGCTGGGGGTTATCGTTTAAAAATGGTAAGGCACAGGCCAGCACCGCGAATAGTAAAAAATTACATGACTTAATGACAGCAACCGGTGAGTTTTCGATTGAAGCCTGGGTGACTCCTAGTAATGTGGTTCAAGAAGGTCCTGCGCGCATTGTGACCTATTCGGCTGGTGATAATGCTCGCAACTTTACTTTAGGGCAAACTCAATATAATTATGATTTTATGCTGCGCACCGAAAGTTCAAGTGCCAATGGTGAGCCTGCATTAAGCACTCCTGATGCCGCTGAAGTTTTACAAGCTACATTGCAACACGTAGTGATGACTTATAAGGCTAATGAAGGACGTAAAATTTACGTCAATGGTCGCTTAATCAATGTTGCGGATGAAGATATTGCCCCGCTGGCAAATTGGGATGACAGCTTTGCATTAATTTTAGGCCGTGAAGCGTCAAATCAGCATGTATGGCAAGGGGATATTCGCTTACTAGCACTGTATAACCGCGTACTAGAGCCTGCACAAGTGCTACAGAATTATGATGTTGGTGTGGGTGAGAAATTCTTTTTACTGTTTTCTATTAGTCATTTAATTGATTTACCTAATACCTATGTGATGTTTGAGGTCAGCCAATTTGATAATTACAGTTACCTATTTAGCGGTGCATCGATTGTTAATATTGATGGTACGCAAGTAGGAAATGGATTTCCGCTTAAGGGACTTCGCCTTGGTATAAATGGTAAAGAAAGCTCCCATGGTCAGGCTTATATGAATCTTGATTTGGCGATTGAAGCTGGCCAGGAAATTGCCGAACCGTTTTTAATATCTCCTTTAGGCACCCTTGTCGCACTTGAAAAAGGTGCTAGTCAAGATGAGTTTTTTCTCACTTTTGAGAAACTGGGTGAGCACGAAAACGTGGTCATTCCAGGAGTAATAGTGTTCCCCGAAGAAGTTCCTGCAACCACAAAGTCTGCTCAAATGGGGATACGTAACTTCGCAGAAATTAATCACACCATGAGCGTGCTGACAGGGGTAGAGCAACAGTCAACCAAAGTGTTCAATACCTATCAGTTGGTAAAACGCCAATTGCCGAGTATTGAAAACATTGAAACCTTTATTTCAGCACAGCAAATGGGAATAACTCAAATGGCCATCGCCTATTGTGATACTGCAATTGAAGATAGCGTCATACGTAGTGCCTGGTTCCCTGATGTGGACTTTACTTCAGCGCCTAGTGTGGCATTAAGCCCTGCTGAGCGAAGCAAGTTACTTAATCCTTTAATAGCGCAATTAATGCCACTTAACTTGGCTAATCAGCCAAGCAGTTTGGGGGTGTTTAACGAACTTGATAGTCTAGTGAGCAACTTGTCTGTGTGTACAACCAATTGTGATGCAGTGCGCACTCGCACTATTGCAAAAGCCAGTTGTGCCGCAGTATTAGCAAGTGCCGTTATGCTGGTGCAGTAGGAGAATGATGATGAGCCAATTCAAACCATTTTTAACTGTCACCGTTTTTAATCAAACACCAGAAGCGCAAGCACAAGGAACTGACCATGAGAAAACCTAAGCATCTTCACCTAGACAGTCCTTTGTTGTTTGCTGATCATCGCAAACCGTTAACTCGACGTGAATTTATTTCTACCGGCTTGTGTAAAGGTGGCGCAGCGGTTGCCGGGTTATCTTTATTCAGCTTATTTGCCAACCCCAATAACGCTAACGCCACATTATCGCCAGATTTAGAAGCCCTAAGAGAGTCCTGCGGTATTAGTGTTCAGGGCGTAGGTAAAATTCCATTTATTAGTTTCGACCTAGCTGGTGGAGCCAACATAGCAGGCTCTAATGTGTTAGTTGGCGGAGCCGGGGGACAACAAGACTTTTTGTCGACAGCAGGTTATAACAAATTAGGCTTGCCCGGCGATATGGCACCGTCTATTGCTAACCCTAATGCAGCCATGTCTGACTTTATCAATACTGATTTAGGCTTAGCATTTCATTCTGATTCAGCCTTTTTACGTGGCATTCTAGAAAAAGTATCCACGGATACCGCATCGCGGATTAATGGCGCGGTTATTCCAAGTAGATCTGACAACGACACCGGCAATAATCCACATAATCCTATGTATGCGATTGCGGCTGCAGGGGCAAATGGCTCGTTAATGCCGCTAATCGGGTCTCGCAATACTGACTCCGGTGGCAATTCAATGTCAGCGACAAATTTTATCGATTTGGGTAAACGTCCAACGAAAATAGATCGACCTTCAGATGTTACTGGCTTAGTGGATGTAGGTGATTTATTTAGCCTGTTATCTCAACGAGATGCTGTTACTGTAATGGAAAGTATTCAACGAGTTAGTGCGCAGAAAATGGCGTCGGTTAATACCCAGGTGACCCGTGATGATGTGATTAAAGATTTGGTTAACTGCGGTTATGTTAAAAGCGCTGACTTAGCGGATCGCTTTGGTGATCCGTCAACGTTAAACCCAGTACTTGACCCTGATATTGTCGGCCCAAGTGGTATTTTTAATATCAATGAGTTTGATTCGGAATCTGAGTTTCAAAAAACCGCTTCAATTATGAAACTGGTCGTGAATGGATTTTCCGGTGCGGGCACAGTCACTATGGGCGGTTTTGACTATCACACCGGTGAACGTGCTACTGGAGAACTAAGAGACTTACGCGCCGGACGTTGCATGGGAGCCTGTTTAGAATACGCTGCCCGTCGCAATATGCCGTTAATGCTATACGTGTTTAGTGATGGTTCAGTGGCAAGTAATGGCCGTATTGATGATTCACAGGAAGGGCGAGGTAAAGGTGAGTGGACCGGTGATAATTCATCAACTGGAGCCGCTTTCTTCTTAGTGTTTAATCCTGCAGGCAAGCCGCAATTAATGGGAGCCAATGCCGACCAAATGGCTAGAAAGCAACAAATTGGTTTTATGCGCTCAGATGCTTCGGTAGACACAGCATCTGCACCGTCAGCAAATAACGTTAACTTACTAGTTGAAACAGTATTACTTAACTATATGGCGTTACACGGTGAACAAAGCCAGTTTAATAGTGTCGCTCCAAGGCAAGGTTTAGGTAATGCCACTATGTTGGATTCGTTGACCGCGTTTCAGCCTATTGTGTAGGGAAAACTTCCATAATAGACAGGGTATTATAGGTTGTTGATGTAATGAATGAGTTAGCTTTTAGCTAGCTCATTTTTCTAGATACCGCTCATCATTTAAAGGCTAGGTGGCATTATCAGCCCTATTATATTGCTCCAGTCCCGATAAGTGATAAGTGATAAGTGATAAAAATAAGCACATTACAGTTTATTCAATTCTTTAATCTTGCTGTAATCCTTCTGAAAAGTGCAAAGTTTGCTTATTATCGATAATGATGGCTTCGTACTCCGGGAGTTGATTGATCAGTGCCATGCCTTGTTGTAAACCTTTGACAAAAATTGCAGTTGAAAGTGCGTCTACGTAGGTGGGATTTTTGCCGATAATTGATACGCTAACCACATTGCGGGCTGAATCACCAGTTTTAGGGTTGATAATGTGATGGTAGCGTACGCCATCTTCAATAAAGTAGCGCTCGTAATCACCTGAGGTTGAAATAGCTTCGTCACTAAGGGGTAACTGAACTGCGGTTTTATCGTCTGCCCTTGGATGTTTTATGCCAACATACCAGGGTCTGCCACGCCTATCACCCAGTAAGCCAGTATCACCGCCAGCGCTCACTAATGCATGTTTAATACCTGCTTGCTTTAGTATTGCGAGGCAGTTCTTAACCGCATGGCCTTTGGCTATTCCGCCTAAATCTATTTTAACCGCTGGGTGATTAAAATGGACTGATGAGTTATCCGCATCGAGTTGTACCGAATGATAATTAATGGCGCTGAGGTTTTTATCGATAAAAGCTTGGCTGGGTTTTTTGTGTTGGCGGTAATCATATTGGTAACCGACCGAGGCGTAGGTGATATCAAATGTGCCTTTGGTTAACTCTGCAATCTTGTAAGCGTCTTGCAGTAACTCAAATAACTCTTTGCTAATAATCACCGCTTCGAGCGCCCCGTGACGATTAACTAGGCTGAGCTCACTGGTGTCCTTATAGGGACTCATTGTTTCATCAATGCGTTGCATTTCTTGTTCAACTTGACTGATCAACATGTCGGCAGTGGCTTGGGTTTGACTGTCGGCCAACCAGAACTCAACATGGGCTTGGGTGCCCATAACATGAAAACTTTTTTGCTGCCATTGAGCTTGAGCCAATGGAGAGATCAATAAAACAAAAACAACTAACAATCGACATTTACCCATGGCTAATAAATTCCTTTTTAGTCACTTTTTTCGGTGCGACCCTTTGCGGTTCTGAGATACTCGCGGCGACTACTTTCATTGCTTTGGTCAATTTGCTTAATTGCGCTGAGCTAATGGTGTAGGGCGGCATAATATAAATTAAATTGCTAAATGGCCTTACCCAAACCCCTTGCTCGATAAAAGCCTGCTGTAATTGTGCGGTATTGACTGTGTGGCGCATTTCAACCACCCCTACGCCACCTAATACGCGAACATCTTTTACCTGTTCAAATTCAATTGCCTCTCCAAGCTCAGTGATCATTTGTTGTTCAATCATATTGATTTGTGCTGGCCATTGCTGTTGATTAATTAATTGTAAGCTAGCTGTTGCTGCGGCGCAGGCGAGGGGATTGGCCATAAACGTCGGCCCATGCATAAATACCCCCGCGGGCGAGTCACTAATCCCTTTGGCTACTTCATCACTGCACATAGTCGCAGCAAGGCTGATATAACCGCCAGTGAGCGCTTTACCTAAGCACAGTAGGTCGGGCTCAATATTGCTATGCTCATAGGCAAATAATTTACCTGTGCGACCAAAGCCTGTGGCGATTTCATCTAATATCAGTAAGACATTAAACTGATCACATAGCTGACGTAATCGGGTTAAATATGCCGGAGAATAAAAGCGCATTCCGCCAGCGCCCTGCATAATGGGTTCGATAATAATCGCGGCCACATCTTGATGGTGGGTTTCAAAAGCCGTTATTAATGCGGTTTCATCTTCAATGGCTAAGTCTTGAACATTTAATGGTAATTGAGGGTCTAATGCTGCACTGAAGCCAAACGGGGTTTGCGGGGCGGTAATAAAGATTTGTTGTGTGACATTGTCACCAAACATAGTATGCATACCGCCTTCAGGGTCACATACGCTCATGGCGGCAAAGGTGTCACCATGATAGCCACGTTTTACGGTCATTATTTTTTGCTTGTTAGGCTGATTTCGTCCTTGCCAGTATTGCAGTGCCATTTTTAATGCCACTTCAACCGCAATAGAGCCTGAATCAGCCAGAAATACCTTGGTTAATCTCGAGCAAGTCATTTCGACTAACAACTTACTGGTGTCAATAGCGGGTTGATGGGTTATACCGCCAAACATCACATGACTTAATTGATGAAGCTGCTGTTGCATCGCCGCCAAAATATGCGGGTGACCATAACCGTGGACACATGCCCACCACGAGCTTGTGCCATCAATTAACTTACGGCCATTATCCAGCACGAGTTCGCAATCTTGCGCAGACACCACACCATGAACAGGCATAGCTTGAGTCATTGACGTGTAAGGATGCCAAATATGCTGGCGGTCAAATGCGTAATCAATGCTTGATTCGGTTTTTGGTTGTTGTGACACGCTCGAGTTGCTCATAAAGTAACCATTAGTAAAGTTGGTGGTAGGCGCTGCGTTGACAGTTTACGGGCTACAGGTATCCTAGCCAACATAAAATCAAAATAAAGGAATGATCCATGTCGTTAGCTGAAGTTCGCAATGATTGGCAAAAAACTGAAATTGAAGCGTTATTTGCATTGCCAATGAATGATTTGCTGTTTAAAGCCCACAGTATTCATCGTGAAAGTTTTGATCCTAACGAAGTACAGATCAGCCGTTTATTATCGATAAAAACCGGTGCTTGCCCTGAAGACTGTAAATATTGCCCACAAAGTGCGCGTTATGATACCGGCCTTGAAAAAGAGCGTTTACTTGAAATTGAAAAAGTATTAACGGAAGCCAAAAGCGCTAAAGCCGCAGGGGCATCACGTTTTTGTATGGGCGCCGCATGGCGTAACCCGCGTGATAAAGACATGCCATATTTAACTCAAATGGTAAAAGATGTCCGTGCTTTAGGCATGGAAACTTGCATGACACTTGGCATGTTATCAAAAGAGCAGTCTGAACAATTGGCTGGCGCAGGGCTTGATTACTACAATCATAACTTAGATACCTCGCCTGAATATTATGGCGATGTGATCACCACTCGTACTTATCAAAGCCGCTTAGATACACTGACGAACGTGCGTTCTTCTGGCATGAAGGTTTGCTCAGGCGGGATTGTCGGCATGGGCGAAAAAGCCACTGACCGCGCAGGTTTGTTACAACAATTAGCCAACTTAGCCCAACACCCAGATTCAGTGCCAATTAACATGCTAGTGAAAGTCGCAGGTACGCCGTTTGAG
The DNA here is from genome assembly GCF_051165765.1 of Shewanella sp. HL-SH8. Taxonomy (NCBI): domain Bacteria; kingdom Pseudomonadati; phylum Pseudomonadota; class Gammaproteobacteria; order Alteromonadales; family Shewanellaceae; genus Shewanella; species Shewanella sp. HL-SH8. The sequence continues at coordinate 1,987,172 of NZ_CP195039.1, forward strand.
AAAATTGATGATCTAGACCCACTTGAATTTGTGCGCACCATTGCGGTTGCCCGCATCATTATGCCTAAGTCTCGAGTGCGTTTATCAGCAGGGCGTGAAAGTATGAGCGATGAATTGCAATCAATGTGTTTCTTTGCAGGCGCAAACTCAATTTTCTACGGATGTAAGCTATTAACCACAGCTAATCCTGAAGAAAATGATGACATGAACTTGTTTAAACGTTTAGGACTACACCCTGAACAAGGACCTGTGGCTAATATTGACCAAGACAGTCAAATGGTGGCCAAAGCCAGCGCGCAAACCGCTAAAGCAACTCAACAGTTTTACGATGCCGCGGCACTGTAAGCTTATTATTGACAACAATACGGCAAATTGATGGCGCATCCTCTCACGGATAAAATGACTCAGCAAATGGCGCAGCAGCAAGCAAATGGCTTGCTGCGACAACGTCATGAGCTAAATGCCACAGCCCATCAAGCAGAATCGGTTATCGATTTTAGTCACAATGATTACCTAGGTTTAGCTAACGCCAGCGAACTTGCCGATGCGCTTTATCAAGGCGCATTAACCTATGGTGTTGGCAGCAAAGCATCACCATTAGTCAGCGGCTATAGTCAGGCACATACAATGCTTGAAGAAAAGTTGTGCGATATAACCGGGCATCAAGCAGGAATGCTTTTTTGCTCTGGTTTTAGTGCAAATAATGCATTAATGAAAACCTTATTTTCAACCACTGACACTGTGATTGCCGATAAGCTGGTACATGCCTCTATTATTGACGGCATTCAAGACAGCGGCGCAAAGTTGCTGCGTTATTTGCATAACGATATAGACAGTGCCGCCCGCCTGTTAGCCAAACATCCCAATAGTGTATTAGTCACCGAAAGCGTCTTTAGTATGGACGGCGATTGCGCGCCCATTAGTGATTTAAGCGCGCTGTGTCGGCAACATAATAGCTGGATAATCGTCGATGATGCCCACGGCTTTGGGGTGTTAAGCGCCAAGGGATTAACAGCAGCTGATGCAGATATTCAAGTGGTTACCTTTGGTAAAGCATTAGGTTGTCAAGGCGCAGCCATTTTAGCGAGCCAGCAAGTGATTGATTTTTTAGTGGCCAATGCCCGCCATTATATTTATTCAACAGCTTTGTCACCGGCTAATGCATATTTGGCTTTTTCTGCGCTTAAATTGATTGAACAGCAGCCTGAACGCCTTATGCAACTCAATGACAATATTACCTTATTTAGACGTTTAGCAGAGCAAGCGGGTATTGGGTTAACTGAGTCAAACACAGCAATTCAACCTATTATTATTGGCGATAATACATCGACCATGACGGTGGCAGAATCGCTGGCTCAAAAAGGCTTTAAGGTAGGGGCAATACGTTCGCCCACAGTACCTCAAGGTTCTGCCAGATTACGCATTACCCTAAATGCTAAGCATACGTCTGCAGAAATTCGCCAACTTGTAACCGAGCTTGCTTTGTTGTTAATAGATCAGCCAATTGAGAATCAATAGATGTTAGATAAATCGGTTGCCGATACCTTTTCCCATGCGGCCAGTCTTTATAAACAACATGATGTGTTACAGCGGATCACCGCCAAAACATTACAGGGTAATGCCATATTAACAGGTCATCTGGCAGATATTGGCTGTGGCCCTGGTACCTGCTTTAGTGATTTTTCATCGGTATCGAACGTCACTGCAATAGATATTGCCGCTGGCATGTTAGAGCAGGTCAGATTGAATTACCCTCAATACTCAACCCTTAACTGTGATGCGCAATCTTTGACGCTTAGCGCTAATAGTGTTGACAGCGTTTACTCAAATCTTGCCTTGCAATGGTGTGATGATTTCCCCAAAGCAGTTAATGAAATTGAGCGCGTGTTAGTGGATAACGGTGTTTGTAGTCTCGCCATAGTAGCCGATGGCAGTTTACCTGAACTACAAACATTAGGTTTTAGAACCAATCAATTTGCCAGTATGCCCAGCCTGTTAAGCGCGTTTGGTGTTAAAGATGCATCGATGCAATCTTGCAACAGCAATTGGATGGTTTTACAGGCTAAGGTCGAAAAAGTAACCGTATATTTTGATAGTTTACGCAGTTTATTGTATTCAATTAAAGGCGTTGGGGCATCAGCTGGGCAAGCTGGCAGTCAATCGCGGGCGATGTTATCAAAATCCGCCTGGCAAGAGCGGGTGGTGTTAGCACAAGGTCTCGCCACCGAAAAAGGCATTCCTTTGACCTACCACATAGCTTATATCCACGCGAAAAAGCGTTAATTTTGCATTTACATAAAGTAGGCGGAACATGATTTATTTTGTGACGGGTACCGATACCGATAGCGGTAAAACCTTAATTTCTTCAGCGTTGCTTTCTTTGGCCCAAGGTAACAAGTGTGGTTTTAAACCCATCGCATCGGGCTGCGTATTAACGCCTGATGGATTAAGAAACCCAGATGCGCAAGCGTTAATGGCACAATCAAACATGGGCTTAAGCTACCAACAGGTTAATCCTATTGCATTTGAACCAGCCATTGCACCGCATATTGCTGCTGCTCAAATAGATGTAACATTATCGGCGTCTAAGGTAGTAGAAGCTTTACTGGCAACACCAATTTTAGCGGCAGATTTCGCCTTAATTGAAGGGGCGGGTGGCTGGCGATTACCTTTAGGCAATAACCAGTATTTGTCGGACAGTGCTAAGCAACTGGATGCTTATGTACAAACCCATAATGCCGAACGAGTCGGGGTTATTTTAGTGGTCGGTATGAAGCTAGGGTGTTTGAATCATGCTTTATTGACCTTACAAGCGATTGAAACCGATGGCTTAAAGGTTGTTGGTTGGGTGGCTAATCAGGTAGATGCAAACATGAGTGAGATAGCCGCTAATTTGGCAAGCTTACAACAAATGATGACAGCACCTTATTTAGGTTACGTACCTTACCTTCCACAAGTAAGTGCTGAATTAGCCGCAAAACACCTTGATATAGCGCAGATATTATAGTCTTTGTTGCTATAGTTTCAGTTTTCATATAGAAAGCTGAGTGTTATTTCTGTAGATAGCATTAGCAAAAAAGGCCTAATCTCATCGATTAGGCCTTTTTTAATGGGGTAAAACACAAACATTAGAGCCGTTGTTTATGCTTTAAACGTGCTCCAGATCGGTGCGTGATCAGAGGGTTTGTCGATGCCGCGTAACTCATAATCGACATCAGACTCTACCACATTAGCCACTAACGATTGTGTTGCTAACACAACGTCAATACGCAGCCCACGGTTGTCATCAAAGCCTTTGCTGCGATAATCAAACCATGAATAACGCTCAGTACGTGTTGGATGTAATTGACGGAAACTGTCAACAAAGCCCCAGTCTAATAAGGTCTTTAACCATTCACGCTCTTCAGGTTGAAAACTACACTTACCTGATTTTAACCAACGCTTGGCGTTAGGTTCACCAATACCGATATCTAAATCAAGTGGTGAAATATTGATATCACCAATCACAGCAATGTCTTCATCTGGGGTGTGGTGAGTGGTTAAGTAGGTCATTAAATCTTGGTAAAATTTGCGCTTAGCAGGGTACTTAGTTTCATGGTGAATACTTTCCCCCTGGGGAAAGTAACCGTTGATTACAGTTAATACTCGGCCATTTGGTTGACTAAATTGGCCAATGATTAAACGGCGCTGTGCATCGTCGCTGTCACTTTCAAAGCCTTTAATAACCTTGATAGGCTCGACTTTAGACAACATAGCTACGCCATAGTGGGCTTTGCCACCATGATAATGCACCTTGTAACCCATGGCTTCAACATCGGCCAGTGGAAATGCTTCATCATGCACTTTGGTTTCCTGTAAGCCAATAATGTCTGGCTGGTGGCTATCAATCAATGCCTGTAATTGATGTAACCGCGCCCGAATACCATTGATGTTAAATGAGACAATTTTCATTATGGAAGGACTCGTTTAAACGGTTTAACAATCACGCTTTTATAAACACCTGCAGCAATATATGGGTCAACATCAGCCCAGGCTTGCGCTTCTTCTAGTGAGGCAAAATCAGCAATCACTAATGAACCGGTAAAGCCTGCATCGCCTGGATTTTCATTATCAGTGGCTGGATGTGGCCCTGCGGTTAACAAGCGACCTTCGTCAGCTAAAGCTTGTAAACGTGCAAGGTGGTCGGCACGGACTGATAAACGTTTTTCTAAACTGTTTTCAACATCTTGAGAAGAGATCATATACCACATAGTCAAGGCTCCATTTGTTCGTAAATTTGCTGTGTAACTTTGTTGAATAAAACGCACTGTAATCGTCCTCAATAACGATTACAGTGATACTAATTTTTTTGATCTTCCGGTGGATTTTCCATGTGTTTAAACAAGTAAACCACAGTGACTACGGTATTAATTAGGGTTAATGCGGTTAAGCCAAACACCTTAAAATTAACCCAGATTTCTAGCGGTAAACTAAAGGCGACATAAATATTAACGATACCGCAAATAATGAAAAAACTGACCCAATACCAGGTTACCTGAGCCCAGATCTTATCTTGGACAACCATCTCTTTACCTAGCATACTTTTCAGTGCTGACTTGCCCATTAATTGGCTAACACCTAGCCCCACGGCAAACAGTCCATAGACGATAGTGACTTTCCATTTTATGAAGGCATCGTCATGAAAAAACAAAGTTAATGAGCCAAATACCGTCACCATAGCGAAGGTAATGAGATGCATTTTTTCTACTTGTTTATACAGTAGGTACGTTACCATAAGTTGTACTGCTGTGGCGGCGATAAGTACGCCTGTCGCGGTATAAATATCGGCAAATTTATACACGGCGAAAAAAATAACTAAGGGTAAGAAATCGAGCAATTGTTTCATGTTAGATAAAATTCACTGTTGGCTGCAAAGTCGATTGCATGAAAAAATAAGCTGAGAGTGTAACATGCAATAAGGTTAATCGAGAACCTTTACCACGGCTAAAATGGTGTTTGATAATTAACATTTTTTCATCAATTATGATGGATAAAATAACTGCAGTAGACAGGTAAACTAATCAATAAATTTAGCTGTGGTCATTAAGTTGATTGTAAGGTTGTCGAGATTAATCGCATTGATATTTAATGTTATTGAGCGCTTTCTAGTGTTGTTAACCATAATTTGGCATCATTTAATAATGCCGCGCTTTTGGCCGATAAAAGGGGATTGGCTATTTCAAATTGTCTGCGCTTGTGTAACTGAGCCTTCTCTATTATACCTGCTGTAATAGGATGATTTAAAAGTAGTTCATCAAAGCTGCCATCATCAATTGTTTGGCGTAACCCAAACTCTAATCGTTCAGCCAATGGTTTATTTTGCTTATTAACAAAGAAGTAAATGGGGGCGGCGTAGTGCAATAACAAATGTTGCTCTAATTCGATGTCATCCCTGCGAGACAATTCATCCCAAGGTTCATGTATTGCGCGGGGGAAATAGTCAAAGCGATTTTTGGCTAACATGGCTAATAATTTACTGGCAGAACCGGAAATTACGCTAAAACCATTTTGCTGTAAAATATCTGTATCAGGCCAGTCTGAGCCTTGGCCAATAAGAATACGTTTAAATTCCGTTAGGGAATTTATCCCACTAAAACGACTTTGTTCGCCTTTGCGTATGATACCAATACGATAACCCATTAAGCCTTTAAGTAACGGAATATAAACTGCTTGCAGCTGGTTTTCTCGTTCAATAGAGGTCATGGTCCATACAATGTCTATATGCTGGTTTGATTCAACTAATTTGATGGTACGGGCTTGTGGCATTTCGATAACCACAGGTGTCATTTTGTAAGCGCCGTACTTTGATTCACTTCTTTGTAAAGCCAGTTCAAGTAAAGCAATATAATAGGCTTGTTTAGGGTCGACAAACTGCACCGATAAGTTATATTTCACTTCAGTGATTTCTTCAATGTCGATGGCCTCAGCGTCTCCGTAAACAAAGAGCAGTAAGCCTATCGATATCATTAAATGCAATACAGTTTTAGCCATGGTGTCCTTTTCAATTTTAGTCATTTAAATCAGTATAGCAGTGTAAAAATAATGGAGCCTTTAGCGGCTCCATTATTCTATCTATTCCAATTATAATTAGCTAATTAGGTTTACTTAATAAGCCGTGGCAGCTTTCATTTTTTTGGTAAACTCTGCAAGTGTTGTCAGTAATTTAACTTCATCATGTTGATGAGTTTCAATGATTTTAACCACAGCTGAGCCTGATATAGCACCCGCAGCACCAGCTTTGATCGCTTCTTTGACCTGTGCGGGCTCAGCAATACCAAAACCCAATAGTGGCGGCGGCGCATTAAATTCAGCTAATTTTGCCAGAATAAGTTCAACCGGTGCGCCTGCTTTAGACTCAGTGCCTGTTACGCCAGCACGGGATAATAAGTAGGTATAACCTTCACCAGACTCACTCACCTGCTTTAATGTGTCGCTGTTTGCATTTGGCGGCGCTATAAATATTGGTGCAATATTATGCTGTTTAGCTGCGGCAATAAAGGGCGCAGATTCTTCCACAGGTACGTCGGCAATTAGTACTGAGTCGACGCCAGCCGCCTGTGCTTTGGCATAAAAATTGTCAATACCATTTGAAAATACTAAGTTAGCATAAAGTAATAAGCCAATGGGTAACTCTGGATAAAGCACACGAACCTTAGCGATTAATTCAAAGCAGTCGTCAGGTGTGGTGCCTGCTGCTAGCGAGCGCAAATTAGCGCCTTGAATGACCGGGCCATCAGCAAGTGGGTCTGAAAAAGGAAAACCTAACTCCAGTGCATCAGCACCACTTTCAACTAGGGTTTTAATGATATTAAGAGAAATATCTAAACCAGGGTCACCAATGGTCACAAACGGGACAAAGGCACCTTGTTTTTTTGCTTTTAACGCAGCAAAGGCTGCCTGATATCGATTACTCATTGCCGCTCTCCTGTGCTTTGGCTGCTAAAATGTCTGCTACGGTGAAAATATCCTTATCACCACGACCTGATAAGTTAACCACTAAAATGGTTTCTTTGGTGGCTTCTTTTGCTAGACGCACGGCATAGGCAAGTGCATGAGCTGATTCAAGCGCAGGAATAATACCTTCTTTGCGAGCCAATAATTGGAACATTTCTAATGCTTCATCGTCGGTGGCTGATTCATATCTAGCACGGCCAATAGCATTAAGGTGAGCATGTTGTGGACCAACAGAGGGGAAATCAAGTCCGGCAGAAACTGAGTAAGACTCTTCTATTTGACCATGACTGTCTTGCATTAGTGGGGCTTTCATACCAAAGAAAATACCGGTTTTACCGTGTTTAAGCGGGGCGCCGTGCATAGGCGTATCAATGCCTTTACCTGCTGGCTCGACACCAATAAGTTCAACTGACGGTTCATCGATAAAGTCGGCAAACATCCCAATAGCGTTTGAACCACCGCCAACACAGGCAATAACCGCATCCGGTAGGCGACCTTCTTTTTCAAGAATTTGCCTTTTGGTTTCTTCACCAATAATACGTTGGAATTCACGCACTATGGTCGGGAATGGATGAGGGCCTGCTGCAGTACCTAACAGGTAATGTGCTTTATCGTAGCTGCCAGACCAATCACGCATTGCTTCGTTACAAGCATCTTTGAGGGTTGATGAACCAGACGTCACAGGTACCACCTCAGCCCCCATTAATTTCATTCTAAATACGTTTGGTGATTGACGTTCAATGTCTTTTGCACCCATGTAAACTTTACATTTAAGGTCCAATAATGCACAGGCTAGGGCGGTTGCTACGCCGTGTTGGCCGGCACCGGTTTCAGCAATAATTTCTTTCTTACCCATACGCTTAGCCAATAATGCTTGCCCCAATACCTGGTTGGTTTTATGGGCACCGCCGTGGAGTAAATCTTCTCTTTTAAGATAGATTTTTACTAATGGGTTAGGGCTTAAATTACGGGTAAGTGTCAGCGCGGTTGGTCGACCCGCATAGTTTTTTAGCAGGTCAGTAAACTCTGCTTGAAATTCAGGGTCTTGTTGAGCTTCTACAAAGGCAGTTTCTAATTGCTTTAAAGCTGGTACTAGAATTTGAGGTACATACATACCGCCATATTCGCCGAAATAAGGGTTAAGCTTGAGCTCGTCCATAATCTTGTCCTGTTGCTAAATCGATTCTGTTTTTGAGTCAGTTGTCGATTCGAAGTTAAAATCGGATATTTGTGAATATCGCTAGTCAAACAGCGATATCCTAAATGGGTTCAATTAATCTTTACTGTGAGTCATTGATGACTGCATACAACTAGTCACTGCTAGCAATGTTAGTTGCGTCTAAGGGCGCTAAATACCTGTGCCAATAATGAATATTCCTTTTGACCAGGGTGTGATTCTACACCTGAGTTAAAGTCTAATCCGTAGAACCCTTGCTGGCTGGCTTCGTAGGCATTACTGGCATTTAAGCCACCCGCTAACATAGCTTGATCTTTATTTTCGATAGATAATTGCCAGTTAAAAGCCTGCCCCGTGCCGCCAAATTGATTATCATTTTTACTATCATACAAGTAACGGTTTGCGCCTTTTGGCGTAACACCAATGTCGCCACTGTTACTGTCAACGGCAATGGCTTTCCAAATAGCACAATTAATATTTAAACCTCTAAACTGCTCAGCTAATGCGGCTATTTCGAGTTCTGTTTCACTGCCGTGTAATTGCACCGCATGTAAAGAGAGCATTTTAGCGGATTCGACTATTTCTTTTGCGTCGGCATTAACAAATACACCTACCATATTAAGACTAATTCCCTGAACACCCATTTGATCCACTAAGGCTTTAGCTTGGGGTAAATCGACTGCGCGTGGTGATTTAGGATAAAAAATTAAGCCGCCATAAACACCGCCTAAATCGGCAGCGGCTTTAATATCTTCAATACGAGTTAAGCCACAGACCTTGTTGTTGCCAAATAATAACTGACGACACGCTAAATCAATATCTTCTTGCGCCATAATTGAGCTGCCAACCAAGTAACCGTCAACTAAAGGGTTGAGACGTTTTATCTGGTCATGCGAGTAAATGCCTGATTCACTTATCACTACCCGATCCGCCGGAATATGCGGCGCTAATTGTTCTGTAGTAGCCAAATCTGTCGATAAATCACGTAAGTTACGGTTGTTGATACCAATAATAGGCGCATTAAGATCAATCGCTCGGTGTAATTCGTCTTCATTACTGACTTCAGTCAATGTATCTAGTTGATACTTTGCAGCTTCTTCTGCCAGTAGTCGGTATTGTTCATCATCGAGCACCGAAAGCATTAACAATATTGCGTCAGCGCTCTGATGGGCAGCTAATTTGACCTGGTATACATCAACAAAAAAGTCTTTACATAAAATAGGCTGAGTAACACGGGCGCGTACTTGAGGAATATAATCCATATCACCTTGAAAAAACTCTTCATCTGTGAGGACTGAAATGCCAGCGGCATACTTGGTATAAGTATCTGCAATGGCTTCCACATCAAAAACAGGACGAATAACCCCTTTTGATGGACTGGCTTTTTTACACTCAAATATATATTGCGCATTAGGCTGTTTTAGCGCTTCAAATAAACTGCGGTCAGATATTTTGGGTTGCAATGTCGCTTCTGGAAAACGCAGCTTTAGGGCGGCAATATGGGCGACTTTGGTATCCACTATTTTAGTTAATACATTACTTTCTTTTGGGTGTTGATTAGCTTGATTCATTTGGCGTTACCCTTGAGTTTGCGCGTGCACTTGAGTTGGCTCTGTCGCTTGGCTTATAGTGGCTAATTGTGTTAGTACCTGGTGTGCTTTACCGCTAGCTAAGGTAGTTAGCGCCAGCTGAGTTCCCGCTTTAACTGAGTCAACAACACCACTGATGTAAAGGGCACAACCGGCATTAATCGCCACAGCATCACGTTGTGCAGCCTCGCCTTTACCCTGTAAAATAGCTTCGGTTATTTGGGCGTTTTCACTTGGTTCACCGCCGGTTAATAAATTGATATCCGCCCTGGTTACGCCTAATTCTTCCGGCGTTAGGGTGTAAAAGCGAATATTACCATTGTTTAGCTCTGCCACCTGAGTATCGCCGTGTAAAGCCACTTCATCTAGGCCGCTACCATGAACAACCATGGCGCGTTTTACGCCCAATGCATTGAGCACATTAACGATAGGGGCTAACAATTTAGGAGAATACACCCCAAGCAGCATAAATTCAGGCTTTGCCGGATTAATTAATGGCCCCAGAATGTTAAATATGGTGCGAGTTTTTAGCGCCTGGCGAACTGGCACTGCATGACGTACTCCCGCATGGTAATGCGGCGCGAATAAGAAACATAATCCGAGCGTGTCGATACAGTGACTTGAGGCCTCAGGTGTCATGGTCAAGCCAATACCGCAATGGGCAAGTAGATCCGATGAGCCCGACTTACTTGATACGCCGCGATTACCGTGTTTGGCCACTTTAGCGCCAGCTGCAGCTGCAACAAAAGCCGCTGTGGTTGATATATTGATGGTGTTAAATCCATCACCACCGGTGCCGACAATATCAACCACTCCAGAAATAATAGATTGATTGCTGCGAGGAAAAGCTTTAGCTGCTTGGCGTAATGCATCTGCAGCGCCGGTGATTTCATCTATGGTTTCGCCGCGCATTTTTAATGCGATTAACATTCCCGCCATAGCGACTGGGTCCATTTCACCAGCCACTATGCTGGCAAATAAACTGGCACTTTGCTGACGGGTTAACGCATTTCCTTGATACAAGCTATCAAGCAGCGTTTGCATTGATTCAGTTGGTATAGACATTATTGGCCTCCTTGAGACATCGAGGTCGTGGTTAAATACGTCAGTGTTTGGGTCAGTAATTGACTGCCAAGAGTGGTTAAAATTGATTCTGGATGAAATTGGAATCCCACTGCCTTGTGGGCATCATGTAAAATCGCCATTGGCATATCATCTGTGGTAGCAATAATATCAAGGCAATCAGGCACTCTTGTGGCCACTAAACTGTGATAACGCGCAACGGGTAAAGGCGAGGGAAGGTTGGCAAATACACCTTGACCGTTATGCACTGTCGGGCTGGCTTTACCGTGCACCACAAAAGGTGCGCGCTTTACTTTTCCGCCGTAATATTCCACCATGGCTTGGTGGCCTAAACAAATGCCTAGCATAGGCACTTTGCCCGCTACTTTACCAATCAATGCCATCATACAGCCTGCTTCGTGCGGGGCACCAGGGCCGGGTGATAACACCAATGCGGCTTGCTGGGTTTCATTCAATAGCTTTTCTGCCAAATATTCGGCGCTAACGTCGTTACGGTAAATAACCACTTCGAAACCTAGGCTTCTAAATTGATCAACCAGGTTATAGGTAAATGAATCAAAATTATCGAGTAAGTACAATTTCATTTTCTGAGTCGTGTTTTTGGTATTGTTATTTTCTGAGCCGCTTGAGGTTTTCATAGTCCGCCTCCTAATTTAATGGCTGTGATCACGGCTTGTGCTTTTTGGCGGGTTTCATCGGCTTCGGCTTGTGGGTCTGAATCAAATACTACCCCGGCGCCGGCTTGAATATGGGCAACATCATTTTTGACAAAAGCGGAACGGATCACAATACAAGTGTCCATATCGCCTAGGCCATTTAAGTAACCCACTGCACCACCATAACTGCCTCTGCGTGCTTGCTCGGCTTGGCGTACCAATTGCGATGCGCGTACTTTTGGCGCGCCGACTAAGGTGCCCATGTTCATGCAAGCTTGATAGGCGTGTAGCGCGTCTAAATCTCCCCTCAGTTGACCAGTTACGCGGCTGACCAAGTGCATCACATGGGAGTAACGGTCAACTTTCAAAAGCTCAGGGACTTTGCGGCTACCACTTAGGCTGATGCGGGCAATATCGTTGCGGGCTAAGTCAACTAACATTAGATGTTCTGATAACTCTTTTTTATCTAAACGCAGTTCCAATTCAATACGACTGTCTAGATCAAAATCAATTTCACCTTCAGGCGTTTTGCCGCGTTTTCGCGTGCCAGCAATAGGGTACACTTCGACTTGATTATTGGCCGCCTCATACTTCAATGCTGACTCAGGTGAAGCACCAAATAAGGTAAAATCTGCGCCGCGAAAATAAAACATATAAGGGCTAGGATTGGTTTTACGTAATGCACGATAAGCGCCCAGTGTATTGGGGCAAGGCAAACTAAAGCTACGTGATGGCACCACTTGGAAAATATCACCGGCAACGATGTGTTCTTTTAAATCGATAACGGTCTTTTTGTATTCTTCATCGCTAATGTTAACCGTCTCTGTAGTGTTGATAGTCACTAACGGCTTTGCTGCGGCAATGGTTTTGCATTGGGTTATCAACTGCTGACGCTGGGCGGTAAGCTGTGATGTGATTACAGCATCCAGGTTAAATTGCTGACTGATGATATCGGCTTTTTGTAGCTTGTGATCAATTAAAATAAGGGTTTCAGCGAGGTAAAATAAATAGTCAGGGCATTCGTTACTGGCATTTGTCACAGCAGGCAATGGTTCAACGGTATCAATTAAATCATAAGCAAGCACGCCGCCTAAGAATAAATCTTCAAATTGAGGCGATGTGTCGGTATGAATATGGTTAACCAGTGCCCGTAAACCATCAAGCGGAGACGTTGATTTTAACCGGGCATCTTCATCTTGCAGACTGGTGGCCTTGGTTAATTGAATAACTAAACTATTATCGGCTAACTTATTGTGACTACTAAATTGCGCTGCAAAGTATTCATCTATAGGGCAGAGTAAACTTTGGCCGTTTGTACTCAAGGCTGTAAACGTTAGCTGATAACTATCGCACCGGATCATTAATGCTGCGTGGGTTAATACGATACTTTTAAGATGGTCTTTACTCTCAATTTCAGCTGATTCCAACAACATAGTATGTGGCGCATTTTGGGTGACATGCTCATAAAGACTTAAAGGGTCTGCATGATAGGTCAATGGCTGCTTTACCGTGTTAACCTGGGCTATTTGATCATGTTTCATAGTACTGCCTTCGTTTGATTCTGAGTCGATTGAGTTATCTAAGGGGAAATGAATGACCGCTTAAATAAATACATCGCTAAATTATTATCATTATTCAGCCTCTGAGCGTGGGCCAAATAACAAGAAAGCCCACATCTCTGCGGGCTTTCTTGTAAAATTTTGTCTCTTAAAATGAGCGCAACGCTTCACACAACCCGATAATTTGGGAAGTGCCACCACCATGTAATGTTTTGAGAAGCGATAAAGTGTGTCATGCAAGTCATCTAAGTAAGTGTGTTTTAGTGCCTATAGGAAACCTTAGCTGGCGCTTAATGTCAATTGAATATTATTCATTATTTTAATAAATGACTAATAAATTCGCTTATAGATGGTTTTATTGCGGTATCTTGCTCTTATTTAGCGATTTATTTACACATACACAAAGCTTTTATTTGGAGTATCAAGTACAATATCGGCATGAATACAGAATCTATCTTGGCCGATTTACACAGCCACACAACTGCATCTGACGGCATGTTATCACCCTCAGAACTTGTTGCCCGCGCGCTTGAAAAAGGCGTGCAAATGTTGTCAATTACTGATCATGACACTATTGATGGTCTAGCGGAAGCACATTCATTTAACAGTCAACAGGCACAGCCATTAAATTTGATTGATGGTACCGAAATATCCACCCGTTGGAATAATTTTGACATCCACATTGTGGGTTTAAATATTGATAAAACCCAGCCTGCGTTACTTGAATTCTTATCATCACAACGTGAACTGCGTGAAGTTCGCGCCCAAGAGATTGGTTTACGCTTAGCCAAAGCCGGCATAGAAGGTGCCTACGAAGGCGCCAAAGCCATTGCCGGTGATGCGGCGTTAAGTCGAGGCCATTATGCAAGATGGTTGGCTGAAAACGGCTATGCTAGTGATATGCCCAGTGTTTTTAAACGCTACTTAGCCCGTGGTAAAACAGGTTATGTCCCTAATAACTGGGGTGATATGGCAAATGCGATCAACGTGATTCATCAAGCGGGTGGTGTTGCTGTATTAGCGCATCCGAGCGGTTATAAACTCTCGGCAAAGTGGCTTAAAAAACTTGTTAAAGACTTTGCTGAAGCAGGCGGCGGCGCCATGGAAGTCGTGCTTGGCCAGCAAACGATTGATGACAGAAATAACTTGCTTGCCTTATGCCACCAACACCAGTTAATGGGCTCGTTGGGCAGTGATTTTCATTTTATAAGCAACTGGATAGAATTAGGTAAAAATTTATATCAACCCCAAGGAGTGACTTGGGTTTGGCAATCAGCATCTTGGATGGAACGGTAATGAGCCAATTTTTTTATATACATGAAGAAAACCCACAAGCTAGATTAATCAATCAAGTTGTGGAAATTTTAAAGCAGGGTGGGGTTATCGTTTACCCAACCGACTCAGGTTATGCACTGGGTTGTATGATTGGCGATAAAAATGCAATGACCCGTATGGCTCGTATTCGCCAGATTGATAATGACCAAAATTTTTCATTAATGTGTCGTGATCTGTCTGAGTTAGCCAATTTTGCAAAAGTTGATAACCAGGCTTATCGCTTGCTAAAAAGCTGCACCCCTGGGCCATACACCTTCATTTTTAAAGCCAGTAAAGAAGTGCCTCGCCGTTTACAGTGTGAGAAAAAACGCACTATTGGTATTCGTGTACCGGATAACTTGATTTTACAAGCATTATTAGAAGCCTTGGGTGAACCTTTAATGTCGACCAGTTTAGTGATGCCTAATGAAGAGCATGCTGAGTCTGATCCAGAACATATTCGCGATATTCTTGAGCATCAAGTTGAAGGCATCGTATTGGGTGGTTACTTGCCTGAAAAGCAAACAACCGTAATTGACATGTCAGAAGGTGAGATTAACATTCTACGTTATGGTGCTGGCGATACGGCGGCATTTGAATAGCAATTAGCGATAGAGTAGATAATTGTTTAATCCTTATCCATTAATGCGTATAATCGCGCGTTCGCTTTTAGGGCCTGTTTTATTGGGCGAAGAAACAGTCATTACGCACTAATAATCATAACAAACGGAGCGCTATGCAGGGTCATCAACAAAGCCTTCCATTAGCCATAGTTCGCGGCAAAGCGTTAGACGTTATGCCCAGTGATTTGTTTATTCCCCCAGAAGCATTAGAGGTATTTCTAGAGTCATTTGAAGGGCCGCTAGATTTGCTTTTATACCTAATTCGCAAGCAAAAGTTGGATGTGGTTGATTTACCCATTCAGCAAATTTCTCAGCAATATTTACTTTATATTGAAGTGTTAACTGAGGCGAGAATTGAGCTAGCAGCCGATTATTTAGTGATGGCAGCAACCTTAGCTGAAATTAAATCACGTTTGTTGTTGCCTAAAATGGTGACAGAAAATGATGAGGAAGAAGACCCTAGAGTTGTACTTATTCGTCAGTTGAAAGCCTATGAAGTGATTAAGCAGGCTGCATACGATTTAGATGAATTACCTCGACTAGAGCGGGATGTATTTCAAGTTAGTGCTGCCAAAGCACCCAACATCAAGCCTATTATTGTACCACCCGATGTGACCTTGTTAGAATTAGCACGTGCATTTGGTGAGGTACTAAAACGCATTGACGCGAGCGAAGATCACCATGTAAAGCGCGAGCAACTTTCCACCCGAGAGCGAATGAGCCAAATTTTAGCTAAGCTATCCAGTAACGAATACCTGCATTTTGAGCAGTTATTTGATTTTGAAGAAGGCCGTGCCGGTGTGGTGGTAAGTTTTTTAGCGTTAATGGAATTGATTAAAGAGTTATTAGTGGATGTGGTGCAGAACGAGCCTTTTGCCACCATTTATATTAAAGCCAAGTGACGTTAAATAAGTGTAAACCATGATGCAAATAAACCCGACTCAATTGAAGCAATTAATCGAAGCCAGTTTATTTGTATTAGCCAAGCCGATGACCATTAAAGCGTTGAAAGAAACCGTACTGGCTGATTTCAACGTGTCACGGGTGAAAATTAAAGCCGCTGTAGATGAATTACAGCAAGAATACCAAGAACGCGGTGTTCAATTAGTGCAAGTTGCTGGTGGATATCGTTTTCAAACTCAAGAAATACTCAGCCCTTTTTTACAGCCACTCTGGCAAGAAAAAGCGCCAAAGTATTCTCGTGCAACCATGGAAACCTTAGCCGTGATTGCCTATCGACAACCCGTTACCCGGGGCGATATTGAACAAATAAGAGGTGTGGCGATCAGCAGTCACATCATTAAAAGTTTAGCTGATAGACATTGGATAAAAGTGGTCGGACATAAAGAGGTGCCGGGTAGACCTGCACTGTATGCAACCACCATCAATTTTTTATCTTATTTTGGCTTAAAAAAGTTAGCTGATTTACCTGAGCTAAATGATATTGAGTCACTTCAAGCGATGTTTGAAAAAGCCCAACAGGCACCACAAAATGTGGAACAAACCTCGCAAGAACAAGTCTCGTAAGAGCAAACTAAAGAGTAATACTAATGAGCGAAAAGTTGCAGAAAGTCTTGGCCCGTGCAGGCCATGGCTCCCGTCGTGAGATGGAGGCATGGATTGCTGCAGGCCGAGTTAGTATTGATGGTGAAATTGCAAATCTTGGTGACCGTGTTGAGGCTAGTGCCAAAATACGTATCGATGGACGCGCGATTGCATTAAAGTCAGTAGACGAAGTTATTTGTCGTGTGTTGGCGTACCACAAACCTGAAGGTGAAATTTGTTCGCGCAAAGACCCTGAAGGCCGCCCAACGGTTTTTGAACGTTTACCTAACATGCGTGACTCACGCTGGGTTGCCGTTGGACGTTTAGATATTAACACCTCAGGTTTATTGTTATTTACTTCAGATGGCGAGTTAGCTAACCGCTTAATGCATCCATCGAACGAAGTTGAGCGTGAATATGCCGTGCGTACCTTTGGTGAAGTACCAGAGGCTGCTGTGCAGCGTTTACGTACCGGTGTGACACTAGAAGATGGCCCAGCCATGTTCGATAGCGTTAAACCTGCCGGTGGTGAAGGCATAAACCAGTGGTGGCATGTGACATTACGTGAAGGTCGTAACCGTGAGGTGCGTCGTTTATGGGAATCACAAGAAATACAAGTAAGCCGCCTGATCCGTATTCGCTATGGCATGATTGAATTACCTAAATCACTGCCGCGTGGCGGGTGGTTAGAACTTTCATTAGACCAAGTGAACTATTTGCGTCAGCTGGCTAGCTTAGACGTTGAAACCCGTTCACTAATCGGACACGATAAACACAGTGTTTCACGCTCGAAAGTGAAAAGTGCCAAAATTCGTCGTGCTGTACGTAAGACTAAAGTGGTCGGCGGTAAAACTAAGCCGACTCGTCAACGTAGCTAATTAGTTAATTTAGTTGGTATCAAAAGAAGGTCGCATTAGCGGCCTTTTTTTATAGTGGTAGGTTTTATTTTATCATCATTGCGTTGTCATGCTTAGTTCGAGTGACCGATAACACCAACGCCCTAATAAAGCATGGGTATTAGACTTGCTGTTTAATTTTTAGCGGTTAATGAATAAAAACACTTCAGTTTGTTGTTTTTTAAGTCACTTGAATCGTTTGATTAAAATTAATAGTTGCGTGATTTCAAAAAAACAGTAAAGTGTGCAGCAAGTTCAGCGGCACAACCTAAGTTGTTAAGTTGACAATAGATTCTACGAATTGAAATTCAATTCGTCACAGTTTGCCCGAGTGGTGGAATCGGTAGACACAAGGGATTTAAAATCCCTCGCTGAATAAGCGTGCCAGTTCAAGTCTGGCCTCGGGTACCATTATTAGACTCACTTTGATATTTATATCGAGATTGAGTGATGGATAAGAAAGCCTCGACACTGCGTCGGGGCTTTTTTATGTCTGCATGTTTTTAAATGAGTTTTCAATTCGTTACCGCACTAGAATGAATCCACAACTATTAGCCAGCCATTATCACAAACAAAAATGCTACCCGTTAAGATAGCATTTTGTGAGTGAATCATGATGGGTCTAACTCAGTCTGTTAACATCAGTTTGATAGCTAATGACACTTACCTGAATCACAACTTGTTTTAGTGCCGCAGCCGCCAAATTTTCCCTGTGACATTGGTGCATCAAACCATTCAGGTTCAGGGAAAATCGGCCAGTCTATTTTAGTGACTCTTTTTCCATGCATATTAATATGCGCCTGATATTGATTCATCCCATCAGTGCTAAATTCAAACATAAACTTAGCTCGCCAACATAAGCCAGTTTGCCCGCCTAAACTTGGGCGAGCAGATTCCATAGCGATTGCAAGTAGCTGCACTTTTTGTTTGCCACAAGCCTGCTCAGCGAAAACGCGGCTCAGTTCAGCCATATTGCGTAACTGCCAGAAGAAAGCTGCGGTGACAATCAGTGCCGCCATTATTAAAAAATCAGACATCATAGGCTTGTTGCCTTAAATAAACCGCCAATGGCGAGGGAGAGTTGTTCGCTGCGATCTGGATTACGCAAATCTGTTAGTAAAGCATTACGCAGGCTTGGTATGGCAACAATATCAGCAAAAACTTGATTAAAAAAGCTTTGTGGCTGTTTTGCCAGCGCTTCTAAAAAGAATTTGCGGGTGGTGTCATCTTTCAATGCTAACCAATTACGCGCTGCTATTGTGATTAGCATAGTTTCATCAAGTTGATCTTGAGCATTTAATCTATGTATTGCCTGTTGACTGAGTTTTGTATTTGATGCCAACGCTTTTAAAAATAGCCCCTTATATTCTACTGGAGACTGATCAAATAATGTTACCAATACGTCAGCTAAGGGCTGTTCAATCGGCAGGTGTTCAAAGCAACTACATAATGCCGCTTGTACTTCTACAGGGGCCAGCGGCAAAATGTTAATAATATCCTGTTGGTGGTCAAATGATGACATTCTCACGCACACATCTGCTAAACCTTGCATACCAATTTGCTGCCATTGTTGTGGCGGCATTTGCCCTGCAAGATACTGCGCTGCAATTTCATATTGATTTGAGGCTTGCTCGCCCAGTTGTTTTTTGACTAAGGCATTAAAAATAGCCAATTTATGTTGATTGGGTTTAAAGCTGAATGGGTGATTAGCCAATTGTTGTTGCTGTTCATCCGTCAGGTCTTGCGTCGGATCTCGGCCTAACGCCTCTAAAATCATCTTTATAAATTGTTGTCTTGGCGCGGGGGAGAGTAATCCCTGTTCATCAAGGGCCAGTTTGATAAACCAAATGTATGGTTGTTGGCTTTGCTGCCAAAAAACTATCGCAAACTGCGCATGGCCTTGAATGGGATAAGGGTAGGGGGCAACCAATGACTCAATTTGATGAAATGCCATCATATCGATATTTTGTACTCTTCTGCCTAAATCATAAACCTGGAATTGAGTGTTAGCTGTGGCAAGAAATTGGCTAAGGGTGGTGATTTCTGTCATGGGGACTCGCTATACAAAACGTGGCAATATGTGGGTATTAATGGTGGCTAATGTTATCATATTCAACCTTTGCCATTGTATTTGAGCCATTATATATGCTTTATGAAGCGAGTCTGACTTTTTTAGTAAAATTAGAGCAGCAACTCAAGTTGTTAGGTCTATGGTCATTAACGCCTCCTTCCCCTATAGCGCTGGCAAGTACGGCTCCATTTGCATGCGATACCTTAGCATTTGAGCAATGGTTACAATTTATTTTTATTCCTAAAATGCAGCAATTAATCGACACGCAAAGCTCGTTACCTAGCCAAATGGCGATTGCGCCAATGGCGCAACAAGTGTGGCAAGCGCGACCTGACAGACAAGAGATAATTGCACTATTGGATCAATTTGACCAACTGTTAACTAATCAATATTAGCGCAGGCTGGTGACAATAAGCGACCTAATGACTATGAGCGACTCCAATTTATATGACCTTTTAATGGCTGATATTGAGCCAGAACAAGAGGGTGAACAGACGTTAAATGCTGATGAAGAGCAACAAAGCCCCCCAGAATTAGCCGTTTTATTTGAAGATGAACACATTGTCGCTATTCACAAACCCGCAGGCTTGTTAGTACATCGTAGCTACTTGGCGCGTAAAGAACGTTTTTTTGCTATGCAACTTACCCGGGATCTCGTTGGCTGCCATGTTTTTCCGGTACATCGTTTAGACCGACCCACATCTGGCGTGTTGTTATTTGCCAAAAGCAGTGAATGTGCACGTAATTTATGTGAGCAATTTGAAAATCATACCGTGACTAAACGCTATTTGGCTTTAGTGCGCGGTAATATGCATGATGGCGGTGAGCTCGACTATGCTTTAAGAGTTGAACTTGATGATGTTGCTGACAAATTTGCCGCTGCGGATAAACCCGCTCAAGATGCTGTGACCTTTTATCAGCCGCTACTTAATAGTGAAATCCCGTTTAGTTCAGGTCGTTATCCAACCAGTCGTTTCGGATTAGTCAAGCTCACACCTAAAACAGGCCGAAAGCATCAATTGCGTCGCCATATGGCCCATTTACGTCATCCTATTATTGGTGATACCACCCATGGCGATGGTAAACAAAATAAATTCGGGCGTGAGCATTTTGGCGTCAACCGTTTATGGCTTATTGCTAAAAGCTTGCAATTTACCCACCCAATAACGGGTGAGCCAATGCACATAGAGACTGAGCTAGAACAAGAGTGGTTAGATCTTTTCTGTTTACTGGGGTGGAACGATTTAGATACTGAAGCCAGTATGCTTATTTAAATTCATCAATAAAACCCACTTGCTACAAAGCAAATTTATACAGTATGTTAGTTATAATATAATTGATTTTTTAAATCATGGCACAGGAAGGATAAAGTAGTGGCAAATGTTAATCTTGTTTTTGGTACTGTTTATGGCAGTGCGCAATTTACCGCTGAAACATTAGCAAAAAAAATTACTGGGATGGGTTTTACAACCACCTTAAAGCAACCTGATGAGCTAGCAGGATTTATTCCTGCCGAATCTGATTATCTTATTGTTGTTTGCTCAACCACAGGCCAAGGTGATTTACCGGAAGATATTCAACCTTGGTTTACACAAATGAAATCTGCCGCGCCCTATTTACCTAAATTGAAATACAGCATTGTTGGTCTAGGTGATTCAAGTTACGACACCTTTTGCGGCGCAGCAAAACAGTTTGATGAGCTATTAAATGAGCTTGGCGCACAGGCATTAACCCCCAGATTGGAAATCGATGCCACCGAAACCATGGAACCTGAGTTAGATGCAGTTGAATGGCTAACAACTTGGCAAGCCGCAGCTAATGCAGACATGTTATAGGTAAATTTTCTAAACACGTCATTACCCAGCAATGGTTTAAGTTCGCACAGCGATTAAGCCAGGCTTTATTGATCCCGATTGCTATACTACCAGCCGCTGGGGTTATGCTAGGTATAACGGCTAATCCCTTACCCTTTATTCCTGAAGCCGTTAATTTAATCTTTTCTTCCGTCGGTCACCTAATCTTTACTATGATGCCACTGCTTTTTGCTGTCGCGATTGCAATTGGATTTTGTAAAGATCAGGGGCTTGCAGCTTTTTCTGCCGTTTTTGGGTTTGGTGTGTTTATCTCAACCATGGGCGCACTGAGTTCACTTTATCAATTACCCTCAAGGCCAATGTGGGGTATCGAAACCATAGATACTGGTATAGCGGGTGGCATGTTGGTCGGTGCTATAACCTATATCGCGGTTAAGATGAGTGAAAAGTTAACCTTACCAGCTATCTTCTCATTTTTTGAAGGTCGGCGAAGCGCACCCTTAATTATTTTGCCTTTAGCTATGATACTGGCAAGCGTGCTTGCTTTTATTTGGCCTCCCTTATCGTCAAATATAGAACTGCTATCTAATTGGGCAGTTTATCAAGACCCTTCGGTTGCATTTGGATTATATGGTTTTGTTGAGCGTTTACTGATCCCATTAGGACTACACCACATATGGAATGCGCCATTTTACTTAGAGTTTGGTCATTTTTGGCATGATGGACAACTGGTACGTGGTGAGGTCGGTCGATATTTAGCTGGTGATCCCATGGCGGGTAATCTTGCTGGAGGCTATTTAATTAAAATGTGGGGCTTACCTGCTGCGGCATTCGCCATATGGCGTTGTGCGGACAAAACTGAACGAAATCGAGTGGCGGGTATTATGTTATCTTCAGGTATGGCAAGTTGGCTGACCGGTGTTACCGAGCCCATTGAGTTTGCTTTTATGTTTGTCGCCCCTTTGCTTTTTTTGGTACATGCGGTGTTAACGGGTATGGCCTACAGTATTTGTATACTGCTCGATGTTCACCACAGCATTGTATTTTCCCATGGATTAGTGGACTTTAGTTTATTGTTTCCCCAATCGAGTAATAGTTTCTGGTTTATGATATTAGGTCCATTAACGGCCGTTGTTTATTACAGTTTGTTTCGTATTAGTATTATTGGCTTTAACTTGAAAACCCCAGGAAGGCTGACTCCTACAAGCGCTTTACCCCAACAAAAAGAAAGTTTAAGGGGGATGGTGGCAGGTTTAGGCGGGCGAGATAATATTATTGAGCTGTCAGCATGTCTAACGCGATTAAGAGTTAGCGTAATTGATTCAGCTTTAATTGATAAAGCACGTTTAGTTCGCTTGGGAGCAAAAGG
Organism: Shewanella sp. HL-SH8; assembly: GCF_051165765.1. Lineage (NCBI taxonomy): Bacteria > Pseudomonadati > Pseudomonadota > Gammaproteobacteria > Alteromonadales > Shewanellaceae > Shewanella > Shewanella sp. HL-SH8. The sequence goes on from NZ_CP195039.1 coordinate 2,009,861, forward strand.
GGTCGTGGTGGTTGGTAAAGGCGTGCAAGTGGTCTATGGCACAAAAGCAGAAACCCTGAGAAAGCTTTTACAAAAATACATAGACTCCCGTCGATAAGCTTCATTTTTGATAATAATGCATCACTTTTTATGCTTAATGTTTAGTTTAGACTTTTTTTAGTGAAAATTTATTCAATTTCAGTATAAAAGTTACCAAATCATGGCAGTTTAATGGCAGACTCGAGTAAAGAATTTTTAGTAGAGACTTAGCTATGGCATTATCAGAAACGACTGCGAGCGACCACATCGCGCAATCGACAGTAACCAGAAAAATCCTCATTATTGACTGTGCAGACGCTCAAGGGCTAATTGCAAAAATAACCGGCGTGTGTTTTGCCCATCATCTGAATGTGATTAAAAATACTGAGTTTGTTGATCATGCTCAAGGGCGATTTTTTATGCGCACAGTATTAGATGGCAAGATTAATGATGCTGAATTTATCAGTGCATTAAAAGCCGTATTACCCGCTAAAAACCATTTAAAACTAGTCGATGCGGGTAAAAAACGAATCGTGGTAATGGTAACAAAAGAGGCACATTGTTTAGGTGATTTATTAATGAAGTCATACTACGGTGGTTTAGATGTAGAAATTGCAGCCGTAGTAGGGAATTATGATGTGTTGCAAAATTTAACTGAAAAATTTGATATTCCTTTTCATTATGTAAGTCATGAAGGGTTAAATCGCGAAGAACATGAGCAGGCGATGCTGGAGAAAATTAAGCCCTACGAAGCGGATTATCTTGTCTTAGCTAAATATATGCGGGTATTAACACCTGAATTTGTGACACAATTTCCAGACAGAATTATTAATATTCACCATTCATTTTTACCCGCATTTATAGGTGCTTCACCTTATAAACAAGCTTGGGACCGAGGGGTGAAAATTATTGGTGCGACAGCCCATTTTGTTAATAACTGTTTAGATGAAGGGCCTATTATTAAGCAAGATGTTATTTCTGTTGATCACAGCTACAGTGCAGAAGAGCTCGCTCATCAAGGTAGAGATGTGGAGAAAAGTGTACTCAGTAAAGCTCTGCAATTAGTCCTGAACGAACAAGTGGTCGTTTATGGTAATAAGACAGTCGTATTTTAACAGTTAATATTTTACTCAAACATCAAGCCTACAATAAAATGTAGGCTTTTTTATAGGGCTAAATAACTGTTTTGTTATAAATTATTAGCCAAAAATAATTTATAGGCTAAGATAAGTAGAGGGTATAAATAGACAAGGATTGTACAGAATGCGTCAAAAGAACGACTTTTTTTTGAAACACGCTGAGCTACCCAAAGGGCTCGAATTGTCATGGGCTATGTTCAATCATCGCTTAGAGATAGTAAAATTAAGTGAAGCTTTATATTCACAAGTTAAGAAACCCATCGCCTCTATCTTAAAACAGCCCATGTCAGCCGCGTTTCCAACCCTAGAATTAACCTTGATTGATTTAACTAATCGAACCACAAAACAGCTGTTGCACTTTATTGATGAACGAGGCCATGCACAACAGGCTATTATATTGCCAATTGACGACAGTGCTGACCACTGGTGCATGGTGTTAACCCAATTAGATTTAGATGAAAAATGGCTAATGGAACTCCACCCTGATTACAATTTAGCCATTCAGTCGAGCGATGATTGGTTACAACAAATTGAGGCTGTTATTACAGCCAAATCCGATGTGGTATTCAAAACGGCACTGCAACAAGGTCTTGCACTTACCCATAGTCAAGTGGGCTATTTACACATTTATGATGAAAAACATAATAAAATTGTTCGCACAGCGTGGACCGATAAAGTGAAGCAGTTTTTTGCCATTCCAAATAATCAGCATTATCTCGCAGATTCAGGACTTTGGGCTGAAACGATTAAAACCAAGCAAGCGACAATTGATAATGAGCCCCAAGATAATTCAGTCAGAATGCAAAAAGATGGCTATTTTGCATTCAAGAATCACCTCTGTGTGCCTATTCGATATCGTAAAAAAGTGGTTGGTATTATTGGTGTGGGTAATAGGGACAAATCTTATACTCATGTAGATGCTAAGTCGCTCAGTATTTACGCCACTATTCTTTGGCACTGTGTCGAGTTGCCTCGCACTATTAATGCAATGTCTAAGCAGTCAGTCATTATCAAAGACCAAAAAGAAAAAATGACTCACATTCTAGTGCAGCTTGTTGGTGCGATTTCAGAAGCCTTAGAGCTAAAAGATGCTTATACCGCAGGCCATCAAAAATCAGTCGCGCAGCTAAGTTATTTAATGGGTGAAAAAATGGGCTTACCTGCTGATCAACTAGAGGGATTAAAGTTAGGGGCATTAATTCATGATATTGGAAAGCTTGCCATACCAAGTCAAATTCTCGCTAAACCTTCCAGATTGACGGCAATTGAGTATGAGCTAGTTAAGCAGCATCCTGTGCAAGGAGCGTTAATTGTTGATGAAGTCGAATTCCCCTGGCCCATTAAACAGATGATTTTACAACACCATGAGCGCCTAGATGGTTCAGGTTATCCTTATGGCTTAAAAGAGAAAGATATTATTCTTGAAGCCAAAATTATCGCTGTTGCGGATGTTGCTGACTCTATTTTAAGCCATCGACCTTATCGACCGTCTATGGGAATGGCAGCGTTAAATGATGTATTAATGGAAGGCCGAGGCAAGATATTTGATGCCCATGTGGTTGATGCTTGTTTAGATATTCTGGCTATTCACGATCTTAAAACAGCCGATTATGTTGGCAGTTTATCATTGGATCCAGCGGTTATCATTGAGGAGTATCATACACTTGAGCATACACAAAACATGTTAAATAAGGCGAAAATGAATGTCGCTGTGGTTTTGTCAGAAAAAAGTCGTTCACCCATAGGTGTTATCGATAAAAAGACGTTAGCTTTTTGGCATAGCCCCTTTTTAGATACTGCAGCAGAACGATTGGTTGACCGTAGTTTGCTCAATAAACGTGCTCACCAGGTAATGGAGCATAAAATTAATATTATTGCTGCTAACACGATTTTAAAAGACGCCAAAATTTTAATGGAAAAAAACAATACTGATTATCTAGTGGTACAAAATATTGATAATCAGGTTATCGGCATTGTGACATGGAAAATTTTAGCCAATGCATTGATGAATGAGCTGGATGAAGAGCGTTCTATGCAAAGTTAAATGTTCAGAAACAGATGAATTTGATTTTAAGGAATTAAAAAAGGCTCCTAAGAGCCTTTGTTGTCAACTAGAATAGAACATGCTAGTTGATGTTCTAAATTAATCAACAATACGTAATAACTCGTTAATACCGACTTTTCCACGGGTTTTAGCATCTACTTTTTTGACAATAATTGCGGCGTATAGGCTGTAAGTTCCGCACTTTGACGGTAGGGTACCAGAAACGACTACAGAGCCTGCAGGCACTCGACCATAATGCACTTCACCGGTCTCGCGATCAAAAATACGTGTGCTTTGACCAATATAAACACCCATTGAAATTACACTGCCTTCTTCAACAATAACACCTTCAACGATTTCACTGCGGGCACCAATAAAGCAGTTATCTTCAATAATAGTTGGTCCTGCTTGTAATGGCTCTAATACACCACCAATGCCAACACCACCTGATAAATGAACATTTTTACCAATTTGTGCACATGAGCCAACTGTTGCCCAGGTGTCAACCATAGTACCTTCATCAACATAGGCACCCAAGTTAACGTATGATGGCATTAATACGGTATTTTTACCGATAAATGAGCCTTTACGGACCGTTGCTGGCGGGACAACGCGGATAGCTTCAGCTTTAAAACGTGCTTCATCATAGTCAGCAAACTTTTGTGGCACTTTATCAAAATATTTAGTGTCACCACCTTCGATAACACCGTTATCAAAAATACGGAATGATAATAATACTGCTTTTTTTAACCACTGATGAACATGCCATTCGCCATCGATTTTTTCAGCCACACGTGCTTGACCTTTATCAAGCATGTTTATCACTGTCTCTACGTCAGCACGTACACTTGGCTCTACCGTGCTAGGGGTGATAGTTTGACGTGCTTCAAATGCCGCCTCTATTCGTTGGCGTAATGCCTCCATGGAACTCTCCCAATATCATATTAGTTAACTAGATTGATTCAACGCTACATGTAGCGCATAAGATAAATGTTGTTGTTGCGCTTCATTTAGCGCCTGGCCATCTTGTGTTTGTAAGATGAAAAAATCTTCAGCCCGTTCGCCAATGGTGGTGATCTTGGCTGCTAATAAAGTCACTTCACAGCGGTAAAGAATATCACCCACTTTTGCTAATAACCCTGGCGAATCAAGCGCTATTAGTTCCATCATACTGGTATCTTGACGAATACTCGGTAAGAAACTGACCTGCGTAGGCACATTAAAGGGCTTCATTATTCGCGCAAGTTTTCTAAATTTAGGTAATTTAGGGTTTTCATTTGCAAGGGCTTTTTCAAGCGCCTTTCTGATACTCTGTATGCGTGACAGCTGTAAAATAGGCTCGCCATCTTGTTCTAAAATAACGAAAGTGTCTAGTGCAAAATTATCAAATGACGTCATGATATTTGCATCATGTACGTTGATGTTTTTATTGTCCAAAACAGTCATTACGGTGGCGAATAGTTTGGGCCTATCTTTGCTGTAAACAAATAATTCAGTGCCACCACGGGTGGTGTGTTTTGACATTAATACCAAGGGTTCATCTTGGTTATGTTTAATAATCGCTTCGGTATGCCATGCGACTTGATTAGGTTGGTGACGTAAAAAATACTCAGGCTTAAATCGACTCCATAATGCCTGCATATCTTTATCTTTTAGGCCACGACGAAACAGTTCTTTTTGCGCTTTAGCCTGAACTTCGTCAACTCTAGCTTGTTCATCTACTGGCTTTTCTTTACCTCTTGCCAGCACCCGTTGGGTCGAGAAGTATAAATCTCGCAGCAAAGAGCCTTTCCAATTATTCCAGGTTTTTTCATTGGTCGCGCAAATGTCAGCGACAGTTAAACAATACAAATAACTTAAGTGCGCGGCATCGTGCACTTTATCGGCAAAGGCTGCCACTACATCGGGGTCTGAAATATCCCGTCTTTGAGCGGTTATAGACATCACTAAATGATTTTCCACAAGCCAGGCAACTAAACGGCCGTCATGATCATTTAAGCCGTGCAGTTTACAAAAATCGAGCGCATCTTGGGCTCCGAGTTTACTGTGATCGCCGCCGCGGCCTTTCGCTATGTCATGAAAAATAGCACCTAATACGAGTAAGCCTTTTTTGGGCAACTGGTTAATCAGTACCGCGCCAAGTGGAAACTCATCTTTTTGCTCGGCTTGTGAGAAGCGCTCAATGTTCAGTAATAATCTATGGGTATGTTCATCTACAGTGTAGGCATGGAATAGGTCAAACTGCATTTGTCCTTCAATGCTTCTCCAAGCGGGAAGATATGATGATAAAATACCGTGTTTATGCATCATCGAAAACGCAATAATACCGCGAGGGTGTTTTAATATTTCCATAAACACTTTACGACAAGCGGCATTATCTTGCAGTGGACCCGTTAAGCTGCGGCGAGCTTTTCTCAATAAGCGTAAGGTTGGGGCATAAATGTTTTCAATATTAGAGTTTCTAATTGAATGCAAAAATAAACGCAAAATTTCTTCTGGATATTGGTTAAATAATTCATCGTTCAATACTTCAATGTAATGACCTCGGCGTTGGTAATTATCATTAACTTTTTGAATTTCAAGCGCTTTAATATGCCCCAGCGTTGCTCGTTTGAATAGTTGCAACAGCATTTGATTCAACTCCATTATTCGCCTTACTGTGCGATAATAGCGTTTCATCATTTGTTCTACAGCTAGCTGAGTCGCATCTTGATAACCCAACAGGCTGGCGACTTGTCGTTGCAAGTCGAATAATAAGCGGTTTTCATTACGATTAGCACTAATGTGCAAAGCAAAGCGAATTTCCCATAAATAATTTTGGCACTCTATAAGCTCTTCCAGCTCTGATGGCTCAAGAAAATCGTGCTCAACTAACTCGGTTAAGTTGGCCGCATCAAAATGTCGCATAGCCACCCAGGCGATGGTTTGAATATCTCGAAGCCCGCCTGGGCAAGTCTTAATATTAGGTTCGAGGTCAAAGGCACTCGCTCTTGAATGACGAAGAGTTTGCTCTTCTTTTTTTGCATTATAAAAATCAGCTGAAGGCCAAAAGTCATCCTGGCGAATGCGTTGATATAACACATCTAATAATTGCGTGTTACCGCACAAAAAGCGCGCTTCAATTAAGTTGGTGGCGATGGTAATGTCAGCTTTGCCTTGCTCAATGGTGTGCGCAACAGTTCTGACACTGTGACCAATTTCAAGCCCTGCATCCCAAAGGTAGGTGATGAGTTCGCTGAGTTTAGCCTGGGTGTTTTGACATATTTCATCCTGTTCAACTAAAAACAATAAATCGACATCAGAATAGGGCAGTAGCTCGCCCCGTCCATACCCACCTACTGCAATTAATGTCATCGAATATTGGTCTAATTGACAATCAACCCAAGCATTTTGGAGCAAGTTATCTATAAATGCGCTGCGTTGGCTAACAATGTCTGCGATAGGATGTTTCGCTTTATATTGCTCAACTAAGCGCTGGTTAAGTTCAAGTAAAGTATTTTTAGCTGCCAGCGCGGTATTCATTGATATCCTTGACTGATTAAGAGTTAAAAGTTAATGATTCTCGGAAAATCTTCTTCGTCGCGTAAGGTAAGCACTTCAACACCGGTTTCGGTGACGAGTAGCGTATGCTCCCATTGAGCCGAATTTTTACCATCTGAGGTAGTCACAGTCCAGTTGTCATTTTTATCTAATATCGATGTGTGACGACCAGCGTTAATCATAGGTTCAATAGTGAAACACATACCGGGTTTAATCACGGTTTTGTCATTATTTTTATAATGGACAACTTGCGGCTCTTCGTGGAAGCCTGAACCAATACCATGACCACAATAATCTTGCACGATAGAATACTTATCAAGTCCTGATTTGCTTGCCTTGATGAATTTTTCGATGGTTGTACCAATTTCACCTAATTTTGCACCTGGACGCACTTGACGGATTGCAAGGTAGAGACTTTCTTGTGCAATACGGCACAAGCGTTTGTCTTTAGGGCTCACTTCGCCAATTAAAAACATTTTTGAGGTATCGCCATGATAACCGTCTTTTATCACTGTAATATCAATGTTTAATATATCACCGTTTTTTAATACGTAATCAGAAGGGATGCCGTGACAAATAGTATTATTGACTGAAGTGCAAATCGACTTAGGAAAACCATGATAATTAAGCGGCGCTGAAATAGCACCTTGCTCTTCAGTATATTGAGCACAAATTGCATTTAACTGATCAGTTGTCGCGCCCACAACAACGTGTGGCACGATCATTTCCAGAACTTGGGCTGCGAGTTTACCCGCTGCGCGCATTTTTTCAATTTCGTCGGCATTCTTAATCACAATACTCATGAATCTTCTCTTGGTTTTTAACGTTCAAAAAAGGCACGTTTTTAGTCATCAATTACACGCAAAAATTTGTATTTGATAGCTGTTTATGGTATAAAGCGCGCCGTTATGTGTAAGTTCTTGTTTGCTGTTTGTGGAACTTTATAGAAAAAGTCTCTACTTTTGAGTAGCTGAAATTTTCTATTTTCAACAAACTGTCAAAATTTGCGGCTATTATACATGGCAATTAACTTAAATACTAAATCACACACGTATCGGCACATTTTTCGGGGTGCTCTTAAAGCCATAATAGGTTGCTAAGGGTCGAGAAATGGGATGCGTGGAGGTCTAACCCCTTTATTACATTAAGGTAAATAAAATGACTACAGTTACAATGCGCGAAATGCTTCAGGCTGGTGTTCACTTCGGTCACCAAACACGTTACTGGAACCCAAAGATGAAGCCTTTCATCTTCGGTGCTCGCAACGGTGTACACATCATCAACCTTGAGCACACTGTACCAATGTTCAATGAAGCTTTAGCTTTCATTAGCAATGTTGCTTCTAAAAAAGGTAAAGTTTTATTCGTAGGTACTAAGCGCGCTGCTGGCGAAGCTATCAAAGAATCTGCAATTTCTTGTGACCAGTATTATGTTGATCACCGCTGGTTAGGCGGCATGTTAACAAACTGGAAAACTGTTCGTCAGTCAATCAAGCGTCTTAAAGAGCTAGAAAGCCAGTCTGTAGACGGTACTTTCGACAAGCTAACTAAGAAAGAAGCGTTAATGCGCTCACGCGAGTTAGACAAGTTAGAAAAATCTTTAGGCGGAATCAAAAACATGGGCGGCTTACCTGACGTATTATTCGTTATCGGTGCTGACCATGAGCATATCGCTATTAAAGAAGCAAACAACCTAGGTATCCCAGTTGTTGCAGTTGTTGATACTAACTCTGCTCCAGATGGCGTTAACTATATCGTTCCTGGTAACGATGATGCGATGCGTGCAATTCGTTTGTACACTTCATCTGTTGCTGCAGCCGCTAACTCAGGCCGTGGTCAAGATATCGCTGTTCAAGCTGAACAAGACGGTTTCGTAGAAGCTGTTTAATAAGGCGAGATGGTTAACCATCCCCCTTATTTGCCAATAAAAAATTGGTGAGCAGGGGCCTAATGGCCCCTGTTTTATAATGTAAAATTAGACCAACTAAATTAGAGGATTTAACAATGGCGATTACTGCTGCCCAAGTTAAAGAACTTCGTGACCGCACTGGCGCTGGCATGATGGACTGTAAGAATGCACTGACTGAAACTGACGGTGACATCGAGCTAGCGATTGATAACATGCGTAAAAGTGGCGCTGCTAAAGCTGCTAAAAAAGCGGGTAACATCGCTGCTGACGGTGCAATTCTAATTAAGAATGGCGAAGGTTTCGCTGCGCTATTAGAAGTTAACTGTCAAACTGACTTCGTTGCAAAAGACTCAAACTTCCTAGGATTTGCTAACGCAGTACTAGATGTTGCTGCTGCATCAAAAGTGACCATCGAAGACTTAAAAGCACAGTTTGAAGAAACACGTGTTGCACTAGTGACTAAAATTGGTGAAAACATCAACATTCGTCGCGTTGAGTACATCGATGGTGCTAACTTAGCTTCTTACCGTCACGGCGACCGTATCGGTGTTGTGGTTACTGGTGAAGCTGATGAAGAAACATTAAAGCATATCGCAATGCACGTTGCTGCTTCTAAGCCTGAATTCGTTAATCCTGAAGATGTACCTGCAGAACTTGTTGAAAGAGAGCAAGCTCTACAAGTAGAAATCGCCATGAACGAAGGCAAGCCACAAGAAATCGCTGAGAAGATGGTTGTTGGTCGTATGAAGAAGTTTACTGGTGAGATCTCTCTTACTGGTCAAGCTTACATCATGGAACCAAAGAAAACTGTTGGCGAAGTTCTTAAAGAGAAAAAAGCGACAGTAACTAACTTCATTCGTTTAGAAGTTGGCGAAGGTATTGAAAAGAAACAAGAAGATTTTGCTGCTGAAGTAGCTGCACAAATCGCTGCCACTAAAAAGGCGTAATCGCTTTTTCTTTAAAAGACCCTAAGACCGCAGCAATCGCTGCGGTCTTGTTATGATCAGGATCAAAATTATGAGCACCAATCCAAAACCTGCATTTAGACGTATTCTGCTTAAATTAAGCGGTGAAGCATTAATGGGCGAAGAAGGCTTCGGCATCGACCCTAAAGTACTTGATCGTATGGCTCAAGAAGTAAAAGAGCTGGTTGAGTTAGGTATTCAAGTTGGTGTGGTTATTGGTGGTGGTAATCTATTCCGGGGTGAAGGTCTTGCGCAAGCAGGCATGAACCGTGTAGTGGGTGATCACATGGGAATGTTAGCAACAGTCATGAATGGTTTAGCGATGCGTGATGCGCTTCACCGTGCTTATGTCAACGCGCGTCTCATGTCAGCCATTCCGTTAAAGGGTGTTTGTGATGATTACAACTGGGCTGAGGCGATTAGTTTACTTAAGTCTGGCCGAGTAGTGATTTTCGCCGCGGGTACAGGTAACCCATTTTGTACTACCGATTCTGCTGCCTGCTTACGCGGTATTGAAATTGAAGCAGAAGTGGTCTTAAAAGGGACCAAAGTTGACGGTGTTTACTCTGCGGACCCAATGAAAAACCCTGAAGCGGTTAAGTATGATTCGCTCACTTATGCTGAAGTGTTAGAGTCCGAATTTAAGATAATGGACCTTGCAGCATTTACAATGGCGCGTGATCACGATATACCTATTTTAGTGTTTAACATGAACAAGCCAGGCGCACTTCGACGCGTGATTATGGGCGAAGGTGAAGGCACTATTATTAGTAGTCAAAAAAATAGTAGCCCAAAATAACTTCATTATTGCATTAAATAGAGTGCAATCCTTATTTGAGCTGATCTAATGTCTGTGTCATTCTTTATCTATCAGCTCAAAAAATATTTGTGAAAAAAGGAAATTATTGTGATTGAAACAATTATGTTAGATGCGCAAGAGCGCATGGGAAAATGTGTTGATGCAAGTAAAAATCAAATGGCTAAAGTGCGAACTGGTCGTGCACATCCTAGCCTTTTAGATTCTATTCAAGTTTCTTACTACGGTTCGATGACCCCTCTTAAGCAAGTGGCGAACATTGGTATTGAAGACTCTCGTACGCTTAACGTGACAGTGTTTGACCAGACATTAGTTCAAGCAGTAGAGAAAGCCATCATGTCTTCTGATCTGGGTTTAAACCCTATGACAGCAGGCACATCAATGCGTATACCGCTTCCTGCGCTAACTGAAGAGCGTCGTAAAGACTTTATCAAAGTGGTACGCAACGAAGCTGAAAATGGTCGTATTGCTATTCGTAACGTTCGTCGTGATGCAATTACTGAAGTGAAAAAACTTGAAAAAGCCAAAGACTGCACTGAAGACGATGTGCGTCGCAGTGAAGACAGTGTGCAAAAGTTCACCGATACTGCTATTAAGCAGGTTGACCAACTTTTAGCCGCGAAAGAAAAAGAGCTAATGGAAGTTTAAACTTCAGCGTTCAACGCTAGAGTTAATACGCCGTGTAAGTGTATACTACACGGCGTTTGTTTTTTATAGGGTTGTTGTTAATGTCATCTACAAATGATTACGGATCAGGTATTGCTTTACCTTCTGACTTAGCTTCATCAGAGTGTTTACCTGGACAATTATCTGACATCGTTAGGCAGTCTTTGCCTAAACACGTTGCTATTATCATGGATGGTAATGGCCGCTGGGCACAAAACAAAGGCATGCCAAGAGTGGTGGGCCATAAAGCCGGCGTTAAAGCGGTAAGACGTATTGTCAGTGCAGCGAGTCAATTAGGCATAGAATCACTCACTTTATTTGCCTTTTCGAGTGAAAATTGGCGTAGACCCGATAAAGAAGTCAGTTTGTTGATGGAACTTTTTTTTAGCGTATTACAACGTGAAATTAAACGTCTGGATAAAAACCAAGTTCGACTTAATATTATTGGTGACATCAGTCGATTCTCTGCTAGATTACAAACTCAAATTGGACAAGCTCAAGACAAAACTAAACACAACAAAGGTCTTGTTTTAAATGTTGCTGCAAACTATGGCGGGCGCTGGGATATCATGCAAGCAGCTCAAAAGTTAGCCGAAAAAGTCGAAAGTGGCGAAATCAGCAGCAGTCAGATGACCGAAGAGGCATTAAATCAACATTTGTGCATGCAAAATCAAAGCGAAGTTGATTTAATGATAAGAACAGGCGGTGATTACCGCATCAGTAATTTTATTTTATGGCAGGCCGCTTATGCTGAACTCGTGTTCACTGAAACACTGTGGCCTGATTTTGATGAGAAAGCTTTTCATCATGCACTGGCAATGTTTGCCAGCCGCCAGCGTCGTTTTGGTCTGACCGGAAGTCAAATCGAAGAAATACGTACGCTATAATTTTTAAAAGGATTATTTTTTTGCTAAAACAACGAATAATAACAGCACTTTGTTTAATCCCACTAGTATTAGCCGGTATTTTCTGGGTACCTACGGTTTATTTTGCGTGGTGTTTAGTTCCCATCTTTGCGATTGCAGCAAAAGAATGGGGCCGATTTATTGATAAGGAGTGTAATGTTACCCAGTGGTCATTTACCGTCACTGTTACCATTTTACTGGTCGTCATTAATGTAATGTTTCCTGCCGACAGTCTTTGGTTTAAAGGTCATATTAATCCAATGTTTTTAGCGATTATCAGTATTGGTGTTGTCTGGTGGGTATTCAGCACTATCTTGGTGGTTAGTTTTCCTAAAAGTGCTAAATTCTGGCGCGATAGCCACATGTTTAAATCCATGTTTGGCCAATTGACGTTGATCCCTTGCTTTGTGTCCTTAATCGCTCTCAAGTCATTAAGCAGTCATGCTGAGCCTTATTTTGGTGGTTGGTTAGTGTTTATTGTCATGCTAGTGGTTTGGGCAACCGATACCGGCGCTTATTTTGCTGGGCGCACTTTAGGTAAACATAAGTTGATGCCAAGCGTCAGTCCAGCAAAAACCTTAGAGGGTTTAGCCGGTGGATTGTTAACCACTATGTTAATCGTTGCTGCTGTGATGTATGTTTCTCCTGAGCAAGAGGTCGGACTGTTAGTTGTGGTGACCCTTATTACCGCATTAGCCTCTGCATTTGGTGATTTATCAGAAAGTATGTTTAAACGTGTGGCAGAAATTAAAGATTCAGGCAGTATCTTGCCTGGTCACGGTGGTATTTTGGATAGAATTGATAGCCTAACTGCTGCATTGCCTGTATTCACGCTCATTTACATTGCGATGTGGATGTAATTTTGATGCAAAATATGGTTATCCTTGGCGCAACGGGCTCTATTGGCGCAAGTACCTTAAGTGTAATAGCAACAAATGCTGACAAGTTTTGTGTTTACGCCTTAGTTGCCAATTCTAGTGTTGAGAAAATGCATGCTTTATGTGTGACTCATCAACCTGTTTATGCTCACATGGTTAATCAGCAGGCCGCTGTAAAACTCAAAGCATCTTTACCTGCTTGGTGCAAAACCATTGTCACCACATCAGAGCAAGATTTGATTGGATTGGTGACCAGCCAAGAAGTGCATACTGTTATGGCTGCAATTGTCGGCGCAGCTGGGCTTGTATCAACCTTTGCAGCAGTAAAAGCGGGCAAACGGGTGCTACTAGCCAATAAAGAAGCGCTGGTCATGTCTGGTGAACTCTTTATGCACACCGCAAAGACATCAGGGGCGACAATATTACCCGTAGACAGCGAACATAATGCTATTTTTCAGTGTATGCCTGAAGCTGTGCAAGCTAATTTAGGTTATTGCGATATTGCTGGAGAAGGGATTTCACATATTTTATTAACAGGCTCAGGCGGTCCGTTCTTAACTGCAGATTTAGCGTCATTTCCTCACATGAGTCCAGAGCAAGCTTGTAACCACCCCAATTGGTCAATGGGACGAAAAATCTCCGTTGATTCAGCTTCAATGATGAACAAAGGGTTAGAGTATATCGAAGCGCGCTGGCTGTTTAATACTCGTCCAGAACAGTTAAAAGTAGTTATCCATCCCCAAAGCGTTATTCACTCAATGGTGCAATATAAAGATGGCTCCGTTATCGCGCAGATGGGTAATCCTGATATGCGTACGCCGATTGCTCATTGTATGAGCTATCCGCAAAGAATTTCGGCTGGAGTTGAACCTTTAGATTTTTTCAAAGTCGGACAGTTAAGTTTCTTTGAAGCTGATTTTAATCGTTTCCCTTGTTTAAAGTTAGCGATTGATGCATGTAAACAAGGCCAAGAGTCGACAACAGTGTTAAACGCCGCTAATGAAATTGCGGTAGAAGCTTTTTTACAAGGTAGAATTAAATTTACAGATATCGCAATAATAAATGAACAGTGCCTTGTTTCAGTCAGTCCCGCGGCATTGAATTCAATTGAAGATATTATTCGCCTCGACGGCGAAGCAAGAACACAAGCGATGTTAGCGATAAAAACCTTGGCGTAATCAGGAGCAAGATGTTCGATTTTTTTTGGAATTTAGGTTCGTTTATTGTCGCTTTAGGCATTTTAATTACCGTTCATGAATATGGCCACTTTTGGGTTGCACGTAAGTGTGGCGTGAAAGTCGAAAAATTCTCTATTGGTTTTGGTAAAGCTATTTGGCGTAAAGTCGGTAAAGATGGCACCGAGTATGTGGTGGCAATGATCCCATTAGGTGGATATGTCAAAATGCTCGATGAACGGGTTGATACTGTGCCAGAGGAAATGCTTGACCAAGCATTTAACCGTAAAAATGTATGGCAACGCATTGCGATTGTGGCAGCCGGTCCTATGGCTAATTTTATTTTTGCAATAATTGCACTTTATGGCATGTACTTAATCGGTGTGCCGTCAGTTAAACCCGTCATTGATACCACTAAAGCAAATTCTCCTGCTGCGATTATTCAACTGTCAGAACCGCAACAAATAATTGCCGTTTCTGGGCAGAAGGTACGCAATTGGGAAGAAGTCAACTTAGCCTTGGTGGGCCACATAGGTAATGAGCAAGTCGATATTACGCTTGCACCATTATCTCGATTGGAAGGGGGCGAGGTCGCTGGAACTACTTACGAATTAGATATTAGTCAATGGCAGTTTGATCCAGAGAAAGAGTCACCCATTACCGCTATAGGCTTAGGTATATTTAGACCTGGTATTGAGCCCGTTATAGCCGCCATAAGTGATGGCAGCGCAGCACAAATTTCTGGTTTAATGCTTGGCGATCGAATTTTAAGTATTAATCAACAAGATTACAAAGATTGGAATGCGTTTGTTGATGTGATACAAACGTCAGCCAATAAACCAATAGCTATGTTAATTGAGCGGGCAGGTGAGCAGCGTTTAGTTGAAGTTGTTCCTCAAGCTCAAAAAAATGATAGCGGCGACGTCATTGGTATTATAGGCGTTAGTCCTACCGCGGCGCAGTGGCCTGAAAATATGCGCTTTGAGTTACAATATGGCATGATAGATTCCGTCTCCGCCGCAGCTGATAAAACGTGGCAGCTAGTGGTGGTTAGTTTCAAAATGATCGGCAAATTATTTACCGGCGATGTGTCGGTGAAAAACTTAAGTGGTCCCATTTCGATTGCGCAAGGTGCAGGAGCCAGTGCAAATTACGGATTGGTGTACTTTCTTGGGTTTATCGCACTAATTAGCGTTAACTTAGGCATTATTAACTTAATGCCTTTACCTGTGCTAGATGGTGGACACTTGCTGTATTACTTTATTGAAGTGATTACGGGTAGGCCTGTGCCTGAAAAGGTACAGGAAATTGGATTCAGGTTCGGCGCAGCTTTGCTGCTAATGTTGATGAGCGTAGCGCTTTTCAACGATTTTGCCCGACTCTGAGCAGGACAGACAAATAATTAGAAGTGCTCTATGAGATTGAATAAAATTTTTGCCTCGATGTTATTCGTCGGTGCGTCTTATGCGGGAAGCGGTTGGGCAAATACATTCCAACCATTTGAAGTCACAGACATTCAAGTTGAAGGTCTACAGCGTGTAGCATTAGGAGCTGCATTGTTAAATTTACCGGTTAAAGTCGGTGACACAGTTGATCAAGTTAAAATACAACAGGCGATAAAAAGCTTATATGGTTCGACTAATTTCGAAACCATTAATGTCAGTCATGAAAATGGCGTGTTGTACGTTACCGTTAAAGAGCGCCCGACGATTAGTGCGGTGACGTTTGAAGGTAACAAAGATATTAAAGATGAGCAGCTTCAAGAGAGTCTTGATGGTTCTGGTGTCAAAATTGGTGAGTCTTTAGACCGCACAATGTTATCAGGCATCGAAAAGGGCTTACAAGATTTCTACTATGGTGTCGGTAAGTACGGCGCAAAAGTTGAAGCTCAAATTGTTAACTTACCGCGGAATCGAGTGGAGTTGCAGTTTAATTTTACCGAAGGTCTAGCGGCTGAAATTCGTCAAATTAACGTGGTTGGTAACACGGTTTTCACTGACTCTGAATTGATTAGCATGCTTGAGTTGAAAGACTTTGTTGCATGGTGGGATTTATTTGGTGAACGTCGCTATCAAAAACAAAAGTTACAAGCTGACTTAGAAACCATTAAAACTTATTACCACAATCAAGGTTATATTCGTTTTGATGTGACTTCAACGCAAGTTGCTATGACCCCTGACCGTAAAGGACTCTACATTACGATCAACGTCGATGAAGGCGAAAAATATAAAATTAAAGAAGTCAATCTCACCGGCGATTTAATGGGCCGAGAAGAGCTAATGAATGCAATATTGCCGCTTAAAGCTGGCAGTATGTATAACGGTGCGGATGTGACATACACCGAAGAAATGTACAGTAAGTACCTTGGCCGTTTTGGTTATGCTTATCCAGAAGTGAAAATATACCCAGAAATTGACGATGAAAATAAAGAAGTTGTCTTAAATGTCAATGTTCAGCCAGGTAAACGTGTTTATGTTCGCTCAATTAACTTCACCGGTAACACAGTCACAAAAGATGAAGTCATGCGCCGCGAGTTACGTCAAATGGAAGGTGCTTGGTTGAATTCCGCTCAAATTGAGCAGTCCAAAGCTCGTTTGAACCGTTTAGGTTATTTCGAGACAGTTGATACTGAGACAATACAAGTACCAGGCAGTGATGATTTGGTTGATGTGGCTGTGTCGGTCAAAGAGCAGCCATCAGGCTCGTTTAATGCTGGTGTAGGCTATGGTACTGAATCTGGTATAAGCTTGCAGTTTGGTGTTGAGCAAAACAACTTTCTTGGTACAGGTAATCAAGCTGGTGTAAGTGTTAACACAAACAAGTATTCAAAAAGCGCTAATCTTTCCTTTACTGACCCTTATTTTACTAAAGATGGTGTGAGTTTAGGGGGCAGTGTTTACTGGAGCGAGTTTGATGCAAACGAAGCAAACTTAGAGCGCTACAAGAACAACTCTTATGGTGTGTCATTAAATTCAGGTTTTCCTATAAATGAATATAATCGCTTAAACGGTGGTGTTGGGTATCGTCATAATGCCATTTCTGAAATATCTGCTTACGAGCAGGCATTGCGTTTTTATAATGTTTATCGTGACAGTGAAGATCCAAATTCTGACTTATCGTTTGATAATTTTGAACTAAATGGTGGTTGGTTTAGAAGTACCTTAAACCGTGGTACCTTCCCAACGGATGGTTCGTCACAGCGTTTGAATGGTAAAATGACGGTACCTGGGTCTGATCTACAATATTTTAAAACTGACTTTGATACTAACTTCTACTTTCCATTAACGCGTACCCACAGTTTTGTTTTTTTGACTCGCGCACGTTTAGGTTATGCCAACGGCTTTGGTCAGTTTAATGATAACGATCAAATTTTACCATTTTGGGAAAACTATTACTCAGGTGGCAGTAGCTCATTGCGTGGTTTTAAATCCAACTCTGTTGGTCCTAGATCTTTCTATTTAGTGCGTGGCAGTGAGTCATGTGCTCCAGATGCTTCAGGTGATGGCTGTAGCTTACCTGGAGAGCCTAATCAAATTCAGGTTAGCCAGGGCCGCTCTATCGGTGGTAATGCCATCGCAACAGCAAGTATGGAGTTAATCGTTCCTACTCCATTCCTTGATGAAGCTTATACCAATTCAGTTCGTACCAGTTTCTTTGTTGATGCCGGTAACGTGTGGGATACCGAGTTTGACTATGAATCTTATCGAAATCTTCCATCGGAAGAATTTAATAAGCTTGAAGATTACAGTGATCCTGCTCGTCTTCGTGCTTCATGGGGGATGAGTGTGCAATGGTTGTCTCCTATGGGCCCAATGGTCTTTAGTTTGGCATGGCCGCTGAAAGAATACGAAGATGATGAAACAGAGATTTTCTCGTTCAATATTGGCAAAACGTTCTAAAACAAATAAACTCAGCAGGCTTTGCTGAACAAGTATTTATTAACAAGGAGTCTACTTTGAAAAAGATGGTAAATCGCGCATTAGTGACATTGGCTTTTTTAGCTGCACCAATCATGGCGCACGCTGAAAACATTGCTGTAGTGGATATGGGCGAAGTATTTGAACAATTGCCACAACGTGAACAAATCTCAAAATCATTAAAAGCTGAATTTGGTGATCGTGTTGCTCAAGTCCAAAAAATGCAGGAAGAAATGCGTTCATTGGTTGAAAAGCAGCAACGTGATGGTGCGTTAATGAGTGAGACTCAAAAGACTGAAATGGTTCGTAAAATGGAATCGCTAAAGTCAGAGTTTCAATTAAAAGGTAAAGCGCTTGACGAAGACATGCGTCGTCGTCAAGGTGAAGAGCAAAATAAACTGTTAGTACAAGTTCAAAAAGCGATTAATGCCATTGCTGAGAAAGAAAAATATGACATGGTATTACAACGCGGTGCAGTTATTTTTGTTAAGCCAGACGCTGATATTAGCGGTAAAGTGGTTGAAGCGTTAAGTAAAGGTAAATAAGCCCGAATTTAAGGCGAGAAACACTATGCAACAAGTGACTTTAAAAGAAATTGGCCAACTGCTAAATGCCACAGTTCGCGGTGATGATACCCAAATTGTGATGAGTGTAGCCACTTTAGAAGATGCAATAGAAGGCCAATTATCTTTTTTAGCCAACAGTAAGTACCGTGCTCAACTTGAGGCAACTCAAGCGAGTGCGGTATTGCTTACTGAAAAAGATGCAGCAGATTATAAAGGGACAGCAATTATTGTTGCTGACCCTTATGTCGGTTTTGCGCGTGTGGCACAATTACTTGATACCTCGCCTAAAGCGGCTGTTGGTATTCATCCAAGTGCACAAATAGATGCTAGTGCTAAACTCGGTGAAAATGTGTCAATTGGCGCAAATGCTGTGATTGGTGCCAATGTTATTTTAAGTGATAATGTGCAAATAGGTCCTGGCTCTGTGGTTGGCGAGTCTAGCATTATTGGTCAAAATAGCTGCCTATGGGCTAATGTGACTCTATACCATAATGTCCATATTGGTACCGACTGTACTATTCATTCCGCATCGGTTATTGGCTCTGATGGCTTTGGTTATGCCAACGAGCATGGTAATTGGATAAAAATCCCTCAAACAGGGGGTGTTAGAATTGGAAACCGTGTTGAAATTGGTGCTTCTACCAGTATTGACCGAGGCGCGTTATCCCATACCGAAATTCATGACGGTGTTATTATTGATAACCAAGTTCAAATTGCCCATAACGTGGTGATTGGTCAAAACACTGCTATCGCTGGCGGAACCATTGTTGCCGGCAGTTCAACGATTGGTAAATATTGTATTATAGGTGGTGGTTGCGGTATTTCAGGCCATATCAGTATTGCTGATGGCGTGCATATCTCGGGTGGCACTAATGTGACCAGTGTTATTCGTGATAAAGGTGTATATTCTTCTGCTACCATAGCAATGGAGAATAAGTTATGGCGACGCAATACCGTGCGCTTCCGTCAATTGGATGAATTGTTTGCTCGAGTTAAACAGCTTGAGAATACGCAAAAACAAGATTAACTGTCATATTAAACCTCTCATTGAACCTGTTAAGGAAACAAGAGTGTCGAACGAATTAAACACAATGGATATTAAAGAAATCCTTAAGTATCTTCCCCATAGATATCCATTTTTATTGATTGACCGAGTGTTAGATTACGCCGTGGGTGACCATTTACACGCGTTAAAAAACGTGACAATTAATGAACCATTTTTTCAAGGTCATTTTCCTGTTGCGCCTGTTATGCCGGGTGTATTGATTTTAGAAGCAATGGCTCAGGCTACAGGCTTATTAGCATTTAAAACTATGAGTACAGAGCCGCTGCCTAATGTGTTGTACTACTTTGCGGGTATCGACAAAGCGCGTTTTAAACGCGTTGTTGAGCCAGGCGATCAAATCCATTTCCATGTGAAAATGATTAAAGAGCGTCGTGGAATTGGTGTTTTTGAAGGCGAAGCTCGCGTTGATGGCGTTGTTGTGTGTTCTGCTGAAATTATGTGTGCCCGAAGAGAGATTCAAACGTGATAGATAAATTAGCTTTCGTTCATCCAGATGCCAAAATTGGTAACAATGTCACCATTGGACCTTGGAGTTATATCGGTGCTGATGTAGAAATAGGCGATGATACTTGGATTAGCTCGCACGTAGTTATCAAAGGACCTTCGGTTATCGGTAAAGGTAACCGTATCTTTCAGTTCGCCTCAGTAGGTGAAGAGTGCCAAGATAAAAAGTATGCAGGCGAACCGACTCGTCTAATTATGGGTGATAACAATATTATCCGTGAATCTGTCACCATCCACCGTGGTACAGTGCAAGACAATAGCGAGACTCGTATAGGGTCAAACAACTTGTTAATGGCTTATGTGCATGTCGCACATGACTGTGTAGTCGGTAACCATGTCATTATGGCAAATAACGCCTCTATAGCAGGACATGTCCATGTACATGATCATGTTATTTTAGGTGGCATGACCGGCGTGCATCAATTTGTGCATATTGGAGCCCATGCATTTACCGCAGGCTCATCAACTATTTTCCAAGATGTGCCGCCTTTTGTGATGGCCGCTGGTAGTCCAGCAATTCCACGCGGATTAAATGTTGAAGGCTTAAAGCGTCGTGGTTTTAGTAAAGAAACCCAACATGCTATACGCCGTACATATAAAGCGTTATACCGTAAAAATTTAACCCTTGAAGAAGCATTAGCCGAAATAAAACCTGATGCTGATAATGACCCCCATGTTCAAGCCATGGTTGATTTTATTACTAACTCTTCCCGTGGCATTATTCGTTAAGTGATCTAATGAACGATTCAAAACCCCGTATATTTGCCATGGTCGCCGGAGAAATCTCCGGCGATATTTTAGGTGCAGGTTTAATCAAATCCTTACAGCAACGCTATCCAGATGCACAGTTTGTTGGCATTGGTGGCCCTCGCATGGAAAAGTTAGGCTTTCAGTCTTGGTTTTCGATAGAGGAATTAGCGGTGATGGGCATTGTTGAAGTGCTATCGCGCTTGCCACGGCTATTGAAAGTGCGTGCTACTTTGATAGATAAGATTACTGCTATCAAGCCTGATTGCTTTATTGGTATCGACGCGCCTGACTTTAATATTGGCCTTGAGTTTAAACTTAAAAATAAAGGCATCAAAACTGTTCATTATGTTAGCCCTTCAGTATGGGCATGGCGTCCTAAACGGGTTTTTAAAATTGCCAAAGCCACTAATATGGTGCTGTCTTTACTGCCATTTGAAAAAGCCTTTTATGACGAACATAACGTACCCTGTACGTTTGTAGGCCATACTTTAGCTGATGATATTCCGTTTAAAAGTGATAAAGCTGTAGCACGTAAGTTGCTTAATTTAGATCCTGATGCAGAATATTTGGCAGTTTTACCTGGGTCTCGTGGAGGGGAGTTAAAGCAACTCGCTGAGCCATTTGTTAAAGCAGCAATGTTAGTTAAACAACAGTTTCCCGATATAAAGTTTGTTACCCCATTAGTTAATGAAGCGCGTCGGCAACAGTTTTTAGCCGCATTGGCTGAACATGCGCCAGATTTAGAGGTTGAACTTATTGAGGGGCAATCAAGGGAAGTGATGGCTGCTGCAGATTGCATTTTATTAGCATCAGGCACCGCGACATTAGAAGCTATGTTGGTCAAGCGCCCTATGGTGGTGTCTTACCGCGTTAGCCCTATTACGTATGCCATTGCTATTCGCATGATGAAAATCAAAAACTATTCGCTGCCAAACTTACTGGCTAACGAAACAATAGTGCCTGAATTGATGCAAGCCAATTGCCAGCCGCAGTTAATTGCAGATGCGGTGATTAAACAACTTAATCAAGATTTTTCGCCACTGAATGAAAAATTTGAGCAGTTACATCAATTACTTAAATGTAACGCCAGCGAACGTGCTGCCGATGCTGTAGTGGCCTTATTGCCAACGCAGTAATCTGTTGAGGCTAATGAGTAGGATAACCAAATATGTCGACATTACCGCAAGTGATAAAACAGATCACCCCAGAGCAAGTGGCGATAATTTCAGAGGGTATTGTCGCCGGTGTTGATGAGGTTGGCCGTGGTCCTTTAGTGGGAGATGTGGTTACCGCCGCGGTTATTTTAGACCCCACTAAACCCATAATTGGTTTAAACGATTCTAAAAAATTGACTGAAAAACGGCGCAACTCACTGTATCAAGATATTATAGCCAATGCGCTTGCGGTCAGTGTTGGCCGGGCAACTCCGACCGAAATTGATCAAATTAATATTTTACAAGCGACCATGTTAGCCATGCAACGTGCTGTTGCTGGCTTGGATATTGTACCTGAACGCGTATTAGTCGATGGTAATCGCGTACCTGATTTTGGCATTGCTGCCCATGCAATTATTAAAGGCGATGGCTTAGTTGCTGCAATCAGTGCTGCATCCATTATTGCTAAAGTGACCCGAGATAAAGAGATGGATGAGCTTGATGCCAAGTATCCTCAATATGGGTTTGCTAAGCATAAGGGCTATCCTACAAAAGCACATTTTGAAGCACTTGCAAAGTTCGGTGCCATAGATGAACATCGAAAAAGCTTTAAACCGGTTGCAGAATGTTTAGCTAACACGGCAAAGTAATTACCTAGATCCTAATGATTTTAAATCATACCGCTATGAAGCCATTTAAATCTTAGCCGTCTTTATTTCTAGGTGTTAATCTCGATAGTTTCACGTTTGAATAAGCATTGGCTGTAATGTGAATGTTTGCTAGTGTGATTAATAATTTCAACTGCATTGTTTGTATCTTTTTTCCTTCGAAAAATAAGAATTTTATTTATGTCCGATCCTCGTTTTGTGCATTTGCGTGTCCACAGTGACTATTCCATGACAGATGGTGTCGCTAAGGTGAAACCTATCTTAGCAGCAGCAGAAGCGCAGGGGATGGCCGCGATCGCATTGACAGATCAAAACAACTTTTGTGGTTTAGTGAAGTTTTATGGTGGCGCACATGCAGTGGGTATTAAACCTATTGTCGGTGCTGACTTTTGGATGCGAGTGCCTGGTTTTGAAAAAGAATTATGTGCACTTACCATTATTGCAATGGATAACGACGGTTACCAAAACCTCACTCAGTTAATCAGTGAAGCCTATCTTCGCGGTCAAGTTGATGGTCGAGTCGTTATCGATCAAGACTGGCTTGTGACCTATAACAAAGGGATTTTGCTTTTATCGGGTGCTAAAGAGGGCGATATAGGTAAAGCTTTATTAAAAGGCAACCAAGGCCAAGTTGACGACCTCGTCAACTTCTATCAAACGCATTTTAGTGATCGCTATTTTCTTGAACTCATTCGCACCGACCGTGCAGATGAAGAGCGCTATCTACACATGGCGGTTGAACTTGCCGCCAAGACAGGCATTCCTGTAGTTGCTACCAACCAGGTGGTGTTTTTAAAAGCCGATGATTTTGAAGCGCATGAAATTCGCGTCGCTATTCACGATGGCTATACCCTAGTAGACCCTAGACGCCCTAAAACCTACAGTAACGCCCAGTATCTTCGCAGCGAAGATGAAATGTGTGAGCTTTTTAAAGATATTCCTTCAGCGATTAGCAATAGTGTCGAAATAGCCAAACGCTGTAACGTTACCATTAGATTATATGAATACTTTCTGCCGAACTTTCCAACGGGCGACCTATCAATAGAAGACTTCTTGGTTGCCGCGTCAGTTAAAGGGTTAGAAGAGCGCCTTGAGTTTTTATTTCCAGATCCAACCGTGAGAGCCCAAAGAAGGCCTGAGTACGATGAACGCCTAGAGATTGAGCTAAAAGTCATCAACCAAATGGGATTCCCGGGTTACTTCTTAATTGTGATGGAGTTTATTCAATGGGGTAAAGATCAAGGTATTCCCGTTGGCCCTGGTCGTGGTTCAGGTGCGGGATCGTTAGTCGCTTATGCGCTTAAAATTACTGATTTAGATCCCCTTGAATATGATTTACTGTTCGAGCGTTTCTTAAACCCTGAACGTGTATCCATGCCCGATTTCGACGTCGATTTTTGTATGGATCGCCGCGATGAGGTTATCGACCATGTAGCCGAGCTGTATGGCCGTGAAGCGGTATCGCAAATTATTACTTTTGGTACTATGGCGGCTAAAGCGGTTGTACGCGATGTTGGCCGTGTATTAGGTCATCCATATGGGTTTGTTGAACGTCTGACAAAGATGATCCCCGCAGAACCCGGCATGACACTGGCTAAAGCGTTTGAAGTTGAACCTGCGCTGCCTGAAGCCTACGCCGCTGATGAAGATGTCAAAGAGCTTATCGACATGTGTCGCCGCTTAGAAGGTGTGACGCGTAACGCGGGTAAGCATGCCGGTGGTGTGGTGATAGCACCGACTCGCATAACGGACTTTGCGCCACTATATTGTGATGCCGAAGGGTTAAACCCGGTCACTCAGTTTGATAAAAATGACGTAGAAACCGCCGGTTTAGTTAAGTTCGACTTCTTGGGTTTACGTACTTTAACCATTATTGACTGGGCATTGCAGATGATCAATCCGCGCCTAGCCAAACAAGGTAAAGAACCGGTTCGCATCGAAGCGATTCCGCTGGCCGATCCCGCTTGCTTTAAATTACTACAACGTTATGAAACCACCGCAGTATTCCAGTTAGAATCTCGCGGCATGAAAGATCTGATTAAACGTCTACAGCCCGATTGTTTTGAAGACATGATTGCACTGGTAGCCCTTTTCCGCCCAGGGCCTTTGCAATCAGGCATGGTAGATAACTTTATCGAACGTAAACATGGTCGTGAAGCCGTATCTTATCCCGATGCTGAATATCAGCATGAATCGTTAAGAGAATTACTGTCACCGACCTACGGCATTATCTTGTATCAAGAGCAGGTAATGCAGATTGCCCAGGTGCTGTCGGGTTATACCCTAGGCGGCGCGGACATGCTTCGCCGAGCTATGGGTAAGAAAAAGCCCGAAGAAATGGCTAAGCAGCGTGGCACGTTCAAAGAAGGTGCGATTAATAACGGCGTTGACGGCGACTTGTCGATGAAGATTTTCGACTTGGTTGAAAAGTTCGCCGGTTATGGTTTTAACAAATCGCATTCTGCTGCTTACGCATTAGTTTCTTACCAAACATTGTGGCTTAAAACCCATTATCCAGCGCAATTTATGGCCGCGGTAATGTCGGCTGATATGGATAACACAGATAAAATTGTTACCTTGGTTGATGAATGCGAGCGTATGGGATTACCGCTTATTCCGCCCGATGTGAACAAAGGTCAATTCAAGTTCACCGTTGATGATGACTTGAATATTGTGTATGGCATAGGTGCGATTAAAGGCGTGGGTGAAGGCCCTGTCGATTCTATTCTTGAAGCGCGCAAAGATGGACCTTTTATCGATTTATTTGATTTTTGTGCCCGTATCGATCTAAAAAAACTCAATAAACGGGTTATCGAAAAACTGATTTGTGCCGGCGCATTAGATGATCTTGGCCCGCATCGTGCCTCAATGATGGCCACATTACCTGAAGCCATTCGCGCAGCAGCGCAACACGCGAAAGCGCAAGAAATCGGTCAACATGATATGTTTGGTTTGCTTAATGACGAGCCAGACGATAATAAGCAAAATTTTGTTGAATGTACTCCTTGGCCAGACAAAATATGGTTAGAAGGGGAGCGCGATACCCTAGGGTTGTACTTGACCGGCCATCCGATTAATCAGTATTTAGCTGAGTTGAAACAATATACTTCAGCTCGCTTAAAAGACATTCACCCGACTGAGCGCGGTAAAACGGTCAAAGTGGCGGGTTTAGTGGTTGCCACCCGCGTGATGATCACCAAGCGCGGCTCAAAGATGGGCTTGGTGACATTAGATGATAAAAGTGCTCGCTTAGAGGTGATGTTATTCACTGAACCATTTGAAAAATTCGGCCATTTACTTGAAAAAGATCGTATTTTAATCTGTGAAGGTGATGTTAGCTATGATGATTTTGCCGGTGGCAATCGCATGAATGGCCGTAATATCATTGAAATTGGTGAAGCAAGAAGCCATTTTGCTAAAGCGGTTGAACTCAATATCCATGCAGATATATTATCGCCCGAATGGTTAACGAATTTTCAGCAAATACTAATGCCGTGGAAATCAGGCGCTGTGCCAGTAGTGATAAATTATACCAAAAATGCAGCTGCAGGAAGGTTAGTGCTAGGTGATGAATGGCGCGTTAATCCATCAGATGATTTGATGCTGGCCCTAGAAACACAACTGGGTTCCACTAATGTTAAAATTGTCTTTAACTAGGCGTGCACCATGACAGCGAATAACTTAGCTTCGAGTAACCCTGCTTCAAATAGTTTAGCTTCAGCGCACATGACCAAAGAGCAATTACTGAGCTTGCTAGAACAAGCGGTAATGCCTCTTTATCAATTGACGACAGTGCAGGGTGACCCTGCGGCTAAGTTAGTACTGGCTTACAGTGGCGGGGTTGATTCAGAAGTCTTAGCCTATGGACTGAGTGCCTTTGCACACAAACATCCACACATTGCCTGTTTACTTATTCATATACATCATGGGCTCAGCGCCAATGCCAATACCTGGGTGCAACACTGCATAACCCGCGCAGGGCATTACCAATTGCCAGTACAAATTGAGCGCGTTAGCGTTGATAAAGGCCCAAGGCAAAGTTTAGAAGCGCAAGCGCGAGACGCCCGTTATCAAGCATTTGACCGTTATCTTAATCCAGGTGATATTTTACTTACCGCCCATCATCAAGATGATCAACTCGAAACGCTATTGCTAGCATTAAAGCGCGGCCAAGGCCCTAAAGGACTTGGTGCAATGGGCGCCATACAAGCTTATAAGCAAGCTTGGTTAGTGAGACCATTATTAGACATCAGCCGAGATCAAATAGAGCAATTTGCCCTTCAACAGCAGTTGACCCATATTGAAGATGAAAGTAATCAAGACGACAGTTATGATCGTAATTTTCTGCGTCTAGACATTATCCCACGCTTAAAACAACGCTGGCCAAGTATCGCCACAACCGCAGCCAGAAGTGCAGCCTTGTGCGCCGAGCAACAGCAAGTTATTGATGATGAAGTCAGTCATCGCTTACCCCAATGGCTAGTGTTAGCAAGCGATGATGATGCATTACTTACTGAATCAAGTGGCTTTAAGCTCGCAGGTTTTGAACAATTAACAAAAGCCTGGCAAGCATTACTGTTCCGCGGATATTTACTTCACTGTGGGGCTAGCTTACCGTCACAAGCACAATTACAGCAGATGTTGTCACAACTGTTAGCTGCCAAAGACGATGCTAATGTGTCAATTCAATGGGGCAGTTATCAAGTTAAACGCTTTGCTGGAGTTGCTTATGTGCTTAACACCGGTGAGCTTGATACGCCAGAATCAGCCCAACTAAGTGCTGACGTTATCAGCCTTATAAACGGCGATGTGACAGTGTTAAAGATGGATGTTGGTCAACATCAATGTCTTGTAAAAATAGAAACATTTGCTGATAAGCCTTTACTCGCTTTACCATTAACCAGCAGTAAAGTGACCATTCGTTTTGGTGCTACAGGTTCAATTAAATGCCATCCCCAATTTGCCAGTTCACATCGCGTTAAACCACGTGAGCTAAAGAAGCTGTGGCAAGAGTGCAATATCCCCTCCTGGCGTCGCCAGCATATTCCATTAGTGTTTTATGACGAAGTCTTAGTTGGCGCTATCGGATTATGGGTAGATAAACGCTATCTAGCCCAATCAGGGCAAAACGGGATCAGTTTGTTTTAATTGTGAATGTGATTGGATACTCGCTTGCTTATAAACATCAGCAATTTTCAATTTAGCGGAATCTATTACGGTGAGAAAAAGATCTATACAAGTACAAGATAAAAATTTTGTGTTAATCCATGTTTGGTCAAAAATGAGTTCGAAGGAATGATTCAACTAACCAACGCGTTAATGGTTTTGTTATGTTGATTTGTGGCAATCTTAAGCTGATGGAACTTTTAGCTAGAGTAATGGAATGATATCGCTCTGACGGTTTGTTTATATCGTATTGTCGTGACGAAATATACTACATAGTCAGAGCTATCAATGTCCATATGCAGATGTAACCTCAGCTCGGGATAATGAACGCTTACCAAACAGCCCTTTGTCTTGCTAACTGCGTTATTTTTTACACAAGAGCACGTGCAATAGGCCAGTTATTGACGTGTTAATACGCCTTGTTTTCAAAACAAACGACAAGTTTGCTAGAAAATAAGCTAAATCTGTTGAATTCAGCTTATTGAGCCCATCTCTTAACCCGAGTTGAGGTTATGTAGACTCTTTCCATTGTAAATAAATAGCTTACTTTGCAATAGCTTGAGATCGAAAACTACATTGCATTTTAGTAACCGTATGTACCTAATTCAACTATTAATGATTGGTGTGTTTAACTTTGCCTACCAAGGTCTCGGAGCACTAAAATCACATGATCAGAGCTAGCAGGCTCAAATTGGTGCGGCCAGGTGATAGTGGAAACAGGTATTAATACTGGTGCTATTTAGAGACTAGTTCAGTGAATTGAATAACATCGACTCCTATCATGTTAGACAAGTACTGTTCTAAAAAGACTTTATGTGTAGAACCAACAACGATAATGACTCTTTCTCCAGTATGACTTGCGACAACCCGCATAATATTCGACACCATATTAAGGTTTCTTATTTCCCATAGCGCAATCCTTGCTAAACCAGCTTTCGGATCTAAATCTTTGTCAGCAAACAGAATCCAATCTTTATTAATAACATCGGCATTATATTCTTTACTATTTATCCATAAAAATAAGGGTAGCCAATTACCTGATTTCAGGGCTTGGTCTCTCAGTATCTGCGGTTTATTGATATACTCACTTTCAAGAAGTTGCTTTGCATATTTGGATTTTTCATATGAAGGCATTAACTTTTCAACCATATTTGGGTACATATCTTTATCTAGGTGATCATCTATTGGATAAAGACGATTTAGGTTTATCTTAGAGGCTAAAGCGGTGGCAATGGTGATTCTTTCATTATTGCTTGATATGCGCTGATTGAGATAAAGCTGTAACTCAGGTGATATTGAATGAGCTGCTGAAGTTTTATTTAAATACTGCCAGTGTAGTGCAGCTGTATCCGGATAATATCCAGCAATAGCGACTTTAATCACTTCAACGGTTTGCTCTACATTCAGTTCGGAATTTTCTAAAAGAACATTCATTTTAATGATTGCTTCAGTTGACGAAACGGCTAGGATTTGCTGCTCTTTTTTTGCTAACGACAGTAACGTCTCACCGACATAACTTGTCAAAATCTCTTTATATTCTGTCGAGCCATTTTGCATGGTGATAACATCCTCACCTCTTAATGACTCTACTGCTATGGCGGTTGGCTGATAAGTTTCGAGTAAATCGAGAATAGGCAACAGCGTATCTCTATTGAGTTTGTTTTCAATACTATTGAGATGAATGCTGCCAAAAATCATCACCTGGGTTTTGTGTTTAACTTTCTCATTTAATTTATGTATGTCTTGGTCCGCATTAGCGAAGTCAGAGATGAATATAAA
Source organism: Shewanella sp. HL-SH8 (assembly GCF_051165765.1). Taxonomy (NCBI): domain Bacteria; kingdom Pseudomonadati; phylum Pseudomonadota; class Gammaproteobacteria; order Alteromonadales; family Shewanellaceae; genus Shewanella; species Shewanella sp. HL-SH8. The sequence goes on from NZ_CP195039.1 coordinate 2,039,486, forward strand.
TAAACTGAGTAAAAAGAATCTCAACATTAAGTTACTCCTTTAATTTTTAAATCGTTAGTATTTCCCTTATCGCTAATGTGACACACGAACATGCTAAATAACAGATACTTAAGTTAATCTAACACTTGTTTTTTGTAAAAAAGATAATTTCCTGCTGTATTGATCAAGCTCAAAAAGACTATTTACTGTTATTAGCAGTCAATAGAATGAGCTATCCCAGTTAATTTTCTGTTTGAAATGTCAGATGTGCTAATCGAAATTAGAATAATAAAGAGTGATGTCGTTATTTCAAATTATGAGTGGCTTGGCTTCCTGCCAAAAGCGCTATTTAGCCCAAGCTGGGCAGCAAGGGATCTGTTTGTTTTAATTGTGAGTTTGGCTAGCCCAACAGTTCATGGGGACTTATTTCCTGCTGCATGCCTATGTTCAGGATGAACGGAATGTCGTGATCACATAAATGTGAAAGAGCGACCTTTATTGCAAATGATCCAGCGAGATGCCAATTCTTGATTTTTAAATCAGCTTCCATGTGGGCTTAACCAAAACAGTGTTTTGGATACTCGCTGGCTCATCTGCACCTGAATTATTGCCTCTTCGATTTAACCTCATTTTTGGACAACAATGAGCTGGCTGAAACTCTATCTTCAGGCTTACCATGACATTTGCTCACCGACACGCGCAAGTATATCCCTATAGCTCGGCCGACCCATCCATGGGACGGACGGTCGTCTCGCAAATACTCATGGTTAGCCTTTACAGTATTTGAGTAGCCTGCCGGATTTGGCAAAATTAACAGTCGAGACCGTATTGGCATATTTAACCTTGCATTTGGACAAAAGCGGGTTGGAAGGTTCATTTTATAAAAGTTTACCCTGATCCGACAAATTTTGATGTTCTTGTTCATCAGCTCGGGAATTTGCTAGCGGCTTCCTATAGACCGATTCTCGCAGATAAGCCCTTGCCATTCGCTAGTAGTTAACGTTTAATAACAGCATGTTATTGATCGGTAGTCTTCCTACAGAGGACTTTCACCTCGTTAGTTTATGCCCATGCTGGGCGTATACAAGTGCATGTTGTCGGACTGATTTTCCGCTGTGCTCCAAACCAACCGCAAATACAGGCGTAATGCGTCTATGTGATAATTGAGCAATGTAACAAGGAATAAACTTTAGTGAAGAAAATAATACAAGGGTCGTTACTGTTATATGCAGCTGTTGTTTGTATCTTTCTGTTTGTTTACTCAAGCTATTTTGGAAACGTTTTAAGTGAAGATCATGAACGGTGGAGTCAGTTTTTTTCTATGTTGGCTGGTATAGGAGCATTAGTATCTCCTCTAGTTGCTGTTACAACAATTTGGTTTTTATACCACCAACATACAGATTCATTAGGATTACAAAAGAAAACTACATTAAAGTCTGAGGCGTTAGCAGAATTTAGAGCTTGCTCTGATTTTATAATTAGTCTTATCATTGAGCCAATATATGCTCATCATATTGCAGAAAATGTCACCAAACGCCTCCATGATCAAGGTATTAGTTTTCAATGCAATCTTTCCAAGGAAACAGGTGATATAGGTATTCAGCTTTCTCAAGATAAAATAATTACTATTGCTAACCTAGCAAAGTTTGGCCATTGGATTATTTTTGCTGAAGCAATGAAAAATGAATATAACGTTGACTTATTTCTTAATAAAGGCATTTTGGATTCAGATTTTGTAGCTCGTGTAGAAACGCTTGCAAAGCAGATTGAGTATTTGGTTTTTCTTGCTGGTGAATGCAAAGATATTGATGTTTCTAATAATAGTCTGAAGTATAGGCTTTCTAGGGTAAACCAAATGATGGAAATATTAATTAAAAATAATTATTTGGATCCAAAAATCAGAGTTGTGTTCACAAGCTATTTCTAGTTAATTGCTAATAACGACGAATTAATAACGACGAAATTAGTGGAGGGCAGGGTAAACATTTTAGGGTAGTCAATAGACGCATGTTATTGAATGGCTTTATCTTCCCTAAATGGTGAGCTCGATGATTGTGCTCGAGGTTTCCCAACTTTATCCTTAACTTTTGATACTTTAATCTACTTTAATCTACTTTAATCTACTTTATAGCTTTAATTCAATGTTTTAATACAAGTTATATTGAGTAGGTTAAGTCAGTCTGTGACTTCAATCTAATCCATTGCCCTGCTGCAGGGATGTTCAGGATGAACTGAATGTCGTGATCACATGGATGTGAAAGAGCTACCCTATTTGCAGATTATCCAGCGAGCCGCTGGCTCTTGATTTTCAAATCAGCACCCGTGTGGCATAACCAAACTAATAACATCCATGTTAAACAGCCAGCTCGGGATTCATGCCTCTCGCTTAAAAATGTTTCACTTAGTGAAACTTCGCCCTGTTTTGGATACTCGCTGGCTCATCTGCACCCGAAATTTTCACATCTTCGATTTAACTTCATTCGTAACAATACAGTAAGAAAAAGCTGGGGTTTAACGTTTGAATTGAGATTATCGAGACTCTTTATTCCGAGAACCCGTGAGCCTGGCATGGATGCCTCGCTAGCTTTCGTTGGAGTTGTGATGGCCTCTTGGTCTGGTGTGGGTCCAGCGCCACGACGTTAGTGGCCGCAGGTCATAAGCACAAACAACAAAAGAAACAGCTGGATCCCGGCTCAACAGCATTACCGGAATGACGTGAAATAAAGCTGGATCCCAAGTCAACAACACTACCTGAATGGCAGTAAATTTAGTCTGATGAAGCTGGAACCTTGCGTTCACAATTCAAACGAAATTTGAAAAAGCCAGCTATGGCGGTAGGCCATAAAAAACTTAACGATTAAGCCAACGCCGATTTAACCACTAGACAAGACACTAATTTCTGTTTGCCATATTGCATTACCTGCGCCAGCTCAGATTGGCTTATTGGCACATAAGCGGCATTAATTGCATCTTTTTGAGCGACAACATATGGGTCGTGAATAAACATAAACTGCTCGTTATAACCGCTTAGAATGACCCAGTGCGGGCCTTTTTCGCCATTAAAGCGGTAAGTGCTGATCATCAGTAAGACCGCATAGCCGTTATCTATCCAGTCTCGAAGCTGAGCCAAACTTGGCGATGCATTGTGCATTTGAATGCTCTGGCTGGTCAGTTGCTGGCAAAATTCATTGTGCACTAGGGTTATTACTTCTTTTTTATTGCTGTCACGTACGCTGTCAATAAAAGGCACAGAAGTGGATTGGCTGTAAACCTCAAGCTGTAACCCGCGTTTTACCCCTGCTAAAGCCAAACCATGCACACTGCAACCCCCATGGCCGCTGGTCATAAAAATAGTGGTGGCTTCACGCCAAATGCTTAACTCATCAATGCGGCTAGGTTGGTAACGCTGATTTACGGCGCTCATGGCCATCATTAGGCAGGCGGCACCACAGGTAAAAGGAGTGGTTTGCACGAACAAAGGCATCTTGATGACTTTACTTGGCCCTGGTGGGTCTAAGCGTTTGTGCATGCGCACGCCGCCGGCCAAATCATCGTAATAATGCACTAAGGTTTTTAGTACCTTATAACCCATTTTTAAATAAAGATTTTTGGCGGCGATATTGTCGTTTCTTACTTCTAGGCGTAATGTAATGAAGCCACGTTCGACCACCGTTTGCTCGCAGCGGGTAACAAGTTCAAAGGCAATGTTACGGCCTCTAAATTCAGCCGCTACGGCAATTGAATACAGCCTTGCTAGGCGAGTACCACGATGAAAAAGCACCAATGCATAAGCGGCGATGATACCGTCGATTTCGGCGACTAATAAGCAGTCTAATGGTGAATTAATAAAGCGTTTCATTTGTCGAGAACTGATTTTGTCGCCACTAAACGCATTCGTTTCAAGGGTATTGAGTTGGGGGAGGTCGCTTAGAATAGCTTGACGCAGCAGCATGAGTAGGCTCGGATTGGTAAACACGATAGTGACTTAATTTACGCGCTAAACCACACAAGAGGCAATAGATATTTATGGCTCAGTTTTTAATTGTTACCGATGACGCAAGTGATTGGCGTCCTTATCTTCCATGTGACAACATGGTCACTGTTCACGATTATTTAAATATGGGCGCCTACTCAGATAAAGGTGCTATGCAAGTGATTAACTTGTGCCGTAGTTATGATTATTTAAGCACCGGATATTATTGTTCGTTAATGGCTGAAGCGCGTGGGCACAGAGTTATACCTCGGGTTATGACCATTAATGATTTGTCCCAAGACCGATTTTTTAGCCTGCCTCAGTCCGGATTAGATAAATTAGCCGCTACCGTTAATGATATCTCGATGAAAATCTTTTTCGGTTATTGTGACAACCCAGCATTAGAAAAAATCGCCCGTAAAATTTTTGAACGATTCACTGTACCTATTTTAGAAGTGCGCTTATCTAAACAGTCAGATAAATGGCAAGTGGATACTATTGAACCTGCGGCCTTTCAAAACTTAACGGACGTTGAGCAGGATTTGTTTGCTAAGTACTTAGAAGTGTTTTCGCAAAAGGTATGGAAGTTACCTAAAGCGGCTAAGCGATATCGCTATGAAATTGCGATGTTGGTGGATGAAGATGAAAAAATGCCACCATCAGATAAGGCCGCGCTTAAATTATTTACTAAATCAGCTAACCGTATCGGTATGGATTTAGTACAAATTGGCTCCCGCGATTTAGCCCGCTTAAGTGAGTTTGATGGCTTGTTTATTCGCTCAACCACTAATATTAGTAACTTCACTTACCGATTTGCCAAAGCGGCAGAGCAGTTAGGGTTAGTGGTAATGGACGACCCTGAATCCATTATGAAATGTACTAATAAGGTGTTTTTAACTGAGCTATTGAATCGACATAAAGTGCCGGTTCCTAAAAGTTTAATCTTTAAAAAGTCTGATGAAAACTGGGTCGATAATGTTATTGAAACCATAGGTTTGCCCGCGGTGCTTAAAGTGCCTGATGGGGCTTTTTCGCTTGGAGTACTAAAAGTTAAAGACAGAGAAACCTTGATTGAAAAAGCGAATAAAATTTTTGAACACAGTGCGCTTATTTTAGCCCAAGCCTTTATGCCAACAGATTATGACTGGCGTATTGGTATGTTAAATCGTCAGCCTATTTATGCTTGTCGCTATTTCATGAGTCGTGGCCATTGGCAAATTTATCAACATCATCAAAGCGGCCGTGTGAGCAGTGGTGACTTTGATTGTGTAGACTTAAAGATGGTGCCGCAGCAGGTGATTGATGCGGCCAGTAAGGCGGCTAATTTAATTGGTGCAGGTTTATACGGTGTCGATTTAAAAGAAATTGACGGTAAAGCATTTGTGATTGAAGTTAACGATAATCCGAGCATTGATCATGGGGTAGAGGATTTGTTTTTGGGGGATTTAGTTTACGATAGAGTAATGACAGAATTTTTAAGGCGTATTCAGCTTAGAGGCTTGTAATACCGATACCAAATCAATATGTGACTGATAATCTCAACAATGACCACAGAGGAGTAAGGCTGTGGTCATTGTGATGATTTTTATGCTAGCTATTGCGTGTCAGCACAAATTCTAAAACAGTTTCTGCCAGCAGCTTTTGCACTGTACATGGCTTTATCGGCGCGCTCATAAAGTGTTGTCAAATCTTCTTTAGCACGCGACTGAGCAATACCTAAGCTACACTTAACATTATATTCCATTAACTCTGGGTGTAGAGGTAAGTTATCAATAATGCGTTGGCATACTAAGCTTGCAGCGGGTGATCCACCTTCGGTGATAACGACAAATTCATCGCCACCAATGCGAAATGCCTGATCGGTATCTCGTATGGCATCATTAATTAGTGCGGCAAAGCCTGTGAGTACCTTATCGCCAACAGTATGACCAAATTGGTCATTAAGTTGTTTAAATTTATCTAAATCTAATACGATTAACGACACATGGCCTTGTTTACGCTGCGCTCTGGCAATGCTTTTATGCATCGATTTTCTAAAGTAATAACGATTACCAAGTCCTGTTAATGCATCAAACATAGCCTGGTTAGATACCTGTTGATACTTAAGTGCATTACTAAATGGCTGCAGAGTTAATGCTTCAATATGGTTAAGTAGTTTCATCTGTATTGGGCTGAGCGGCACAGAAAGATAGTAATGTATCTTTAGCGTGTCAGATTCAGTTTTGATATGACGCACTAACTCAATACCATTGTGACGTCCCCAGGTAAACTTCTGATCTGCAGTGAACAGTTGCAGGGCTTTTATCGGCAAATGTTGACCGACAATTTTGCCATAACAGGCAAATACTGTCCGAGGATCTAAACTTGCATGTAATTGCTGGATGACTTGGACTAGATCAAGTTCAGGCTCCATTCGTAGATAGGTGTTTGACCTATACCCATATTCTTCTGGGAAAAGTTCGGTTGCAATAGCAAAGTCCATAGGGTTACTCCAAAACGTTACACTGTGATACAGGTATTAAGCAAGTTGTATGCCTAAAGTGATTTTCCTATGTTTTTTAAGTGTTTGTAATTTAGTTGTCATTCTGATAAACAAGATGTAACGCTTTTCGACAGTTTCTTGACAAGGAGTTTTTTGCCTATGGAAAACAATATGTTTATTCATATTTTGTTCATGCTAGTCATCGCCATTGCGACGATTGCTATTTTAGGGCGTGTAGGACTGCCTGCTATTCTTGCTTATCTTTTGACGGGTGTGATCAGCGGACCTAGTGGTTTTCACTGGTTTACTCAACATGAAATGCATTATGTTGCCGAGCTTGGCGTGGTGCTGCTGATGTTTACCTTAGGCCTTGAGTTTTCTGTTCCGCGTTTATGGTCAATGCGCCGTACTGTATTTGGCTTAGGCAGTGCGCAAGTTATTGTCACCGCTTTTATAGCCGGTGGTGTGGCTTATCTATTAGGTCAGAATTTGGTTGCTGCTGTGGTTATTGGCTCGGCTATCGCATTATCTTCTACCGCCATTGTACTGAAACTAATGAACGAGCAAGGCTGGCTAAGACGACGCCACGGCGAGTTGTCGGTCAGTGTTTTGCTATTTCAAGATTTAGCCGTAGTACCCATGTTAATTTTATTACCCTTACTGGCAAATGATGGCAGCCAGATGAGTTTAAATAGCATTGCGTATGCTCTGCTGACCGGTATTTTGGCCTTCTTGGGATTAATGTCATTTGGTAAGTGGGTCTTGCCGCGTATTTTTGATGAAGTCGCTCGCTCACGTTCAAATGAGTTATTTGTGTTGTCGACCTTAGTTGTTGCCTTATTGACGGGGGCATTTACCCAGTGGGTAGGGTTATCGATGGCATTAGGGGCATTTATTGCCGGTATGCTACTTGGAGAAAGCCAGTATCGTCGCCAGTTAGAAGCCGATATTCGCCCATTTAGAGATTTGCTGATGGGGCTATTTTTTATCTCGATAGGGATGATGCTGGACTTTAATTTGGTGATGCAATATTGGTGGCAAATATTGACCATCTTGATTGCCGTTGTCGCACTTAAAATAATAATCGTGTATGGCTTGTTAAAGCTGGCGGGTGAACACGCCAAAGTGGCATTAAGCACAGCCATCAGTTTGGGGCAAGTCGGTGAGTTTAGTTTTGTGTTGTTGGCCTTGGCAGTTAACTATCAGTTATTAGACAATGAAGTTAGCACTGTATTAGTTGCAGTAGCCGTTATTTCAATGTCATTTGCCCCCTGGTTAATCCGTCACAGTGTCGATATTGCCAAGAAGTTTAAGGGCGGAAAACCATCTAAAAGCATGGAGTCGCAAACCATTACTTTACCTGGCGGCGATGATGAAGACTTTGTGGTGATTTTAGGCTACGGCCGTGTAGGGCAAACTATTGCACGCTTCTTAAAAACCGAAGCGATTAATTACATTGTGTTAGACCTTGATCCTATTCGTGTTACAGAGTCTCGAGCAGCAGGTGAGCCGGTGTATTTTGGCGATGCCTGTAAAATGGGCATTTTAAAGCGAATTGGGATCCGCCAGGCCAGCATGGTTGTGGTGACATTCACCGAAGAGCGTCAAGCAGAGGAGGCGTTAGCGGTAAGTCGAAAATTAGCCCCTGATGCTAAAATTCTTATCCGCACCCGAGATGACTCTAACCTTAAAGAGCTTAAAGAGGCAGGGGCAACACAGGTTATACCTGAGTCGCTTGAAGGCAGCCTGATGTTAGTGTCGCAAGTGCTCTATAAGTGCGGAGTACCTTTACCGCGTATTATTAAGCGGCTTGAATCTGAAAGGCGTAACCATTATCAATACTTACATGGTTTTTTCTCCGGCACCGAAACCGATTTTACTTTGGACTTATTGCATGCAGTGTCGTTAAGTACCAGCGCCAGCAGTGTTGGTAAAAAAGTCGCTGACATTCCATGGCATCAATTGGAAGTTGAGCTTCGAGCCGTGCGCAGGAAAGGCTCTGAAATTGAGCCCGCACCAGATGACTGGGTATTTCGCCGTAATGATATTTTAATGCTTGTGGGTAAACCTCGCAGTATTGAAAAAGCCGAAGAATATTTATTACAAGGATGATTTTAACTCGGACATCAAGCTTATTTATTGACGCAGCGACATGTTTATTTACATAGGAATTAAAGGTGTGTGTAGCTAATTAACTGTGATCTAAATCAAGGAAATTTATCATTTAGTTATACCCCTAAATGTGTAGCTAGAATCATTGATCTAAATCAATGATGTTAATAAATAATTCTGGCAGAGTGACGGCAAATGTTAAGGATGTATTGTAAAGCATCTAGTTGTTACCCTAATGGAGTATGAAGATGAATAAAAAAATGGCCCTAGGTTTAGTTGCAGCAGGTTTATTATCTGCCGGTGTTTCTTCTGTAGCAGTTGCTCATCAAGCAGGGGATTTTATTTTCAGAGCGGGTGCGGTTGTGGTAGCTCCAAATGAGTCTAGCCCAGTTGTTGCTGATGTGGCTGAGTTTGGTGTTGATAACAACATGCAAATCGGTTTGAACTTTGGTTATATGCTAACTGACAACTGGGGCGTTGAATTACTAGCGGCAACACCATTTAGTCATGAAGTATCATTAGGGGCTTTAGGTAAGATTGCTGAAACTAAGCATTTACCACCAACCTTAGTAGCACAGTACTATTTTGGTGATGCTCAATCTAAATTACGTCCTTATGTTGGCGTAGGTGTTAACTTCACTAATTTCTTTGATAATGACTTTACTCAAGAGGCAAAAGATTTAGGCCTAGATAACCTGAGCTTAACCAATTCTTGGGGCTTAGCAGCACAAGTAGGTTTAGACTACAATATCAATAAAGCATGGTTAGTTAATGCTTCTATCTGGTATGCAGATATATCAACCGATGTAAACTTCACTGCTGGTGGCACAGCGCTTTCAGTTGATACCGACATCAACCCATGGGTTTATATGGTTAGCGTTGGTTACAAGTTCTAATAACACGTAATCAAGCTGTATAAAAATAGGAGCCAAATGGCTCCTATTTTCGTTTAGCGTAATGGTGTTATTTACGCTGGTTTTTTTTCGGCTTCCAATGACGAGTATTATAAATATACTCGGGTAATAAGCGATTTAACCAAGCAACAAAACGCCAACGTTTGGTCACATATACCCGGCGTTTTCCCTTTTGCAAAGCAATCAAAATTTGTTTAGCGACTTTATCTAAAGGGGCTAATAAAAACTGATTTTGTTGCAATGCTGCTTTATCCAACAAGCCTAATTGAATGTCACTAATGGTAATAGGTAGCTTTAAACGCTGCGCATGCATGCTTAAGCCTTCAAAATAATTAGCGGCAAAGGCTTTAGACGCATGATAAGCCATGCTTGGCCCGCCTCGCTGCCCTGCTATTGAGTTAATCGCTGCCAACTGACCGTAACCTTGTTCGATCATCAATTTGAATACACAGTGACAAATAGCGGCAAAGCCTTTTACATTAACGTCAATAATATCTTGTTCTAATTGCCAGGGAAGGGTGGCATCGTAACCATTCATGCCGGTATTGACTATCACCAAATGGGCGCCATTTTCCTGTTGCCATGCTGTGGTTATTTGCTCTATTAGCTTTGCTGGCTCGGCAATCGAAAGCGGTAAGACCTCTACTGATACTGGCAGTGTTTTAGCAAATTCGGTTAACAGCTCTGGTTGTTGCATAAATAACAACAATTTTACCTTTTGAGTAGCAAGCTGGCTGGCTAATTCTTTACTTAGCTGCGAGCTAGCACCAATAATCATAGCGGTTGCGATGGTGGTCATGGGGTAATTGGTGCTCAATTTCCTAAAGATAGGTTTATGATAGAAATAACCTCCGTGGATAACAAGCACGAAAATTTTTCAATATCGGAAGTGTAGACTTCTAGACGTCTTGATGTATTATAATGCGACGTCACTTAATAAAAGCAGGTGAGTCATGATTAAACAGATAATGTGCGTTATAGCGATGATTGCGGCTATATCAGGGTGCCAAACCTCGCCTCAAAATAGCCAAATAGTAGGTGAAGTGTTATATAAACAACGCATTGCACTACCTGCTGATTCTGTGATCCAAATCCAATTACAGGACGTGTCATTGCAAGATGTTAAGGCTGAAATTTTAGCGGAATACGAAATTAGCCCGGTAACAGGTGTCACGCCTTTCGAGTTTTTAGTACCAGTGGATGCTTTTAAAACAGGTCATCGTTATGCCATCAGTGCACGGATCACTGTTGCCGATGAATTGTGGTTTATTAATACGCAATCTTATCCCGTAGATATCAATAATCCACAACCATTAACAGTGGTTGTTGATCTGGTAAAGCGATAATTTTAGCGGTATTTGTCGATTAATAATTAGGTAAGGGATGTAGTATGCCGGTTCGAATTCCAGATGATTTACCCGCAGCAGGTATTTTAGAGTCAGAGAATATCTTTGTGATGTCAGAAACTCGCGCAGCAAATCAGGACATTCGTCCTATGCGGGTGCTTATCTTGAATTTGATGCCCAATAAAATTGAGACAGAAACCCAACTGCTTCGTTTGCTGGGTAATACACCATTACAAGTTGGCGTCGATTTACTACGTATTCATGATAAAGAGTCTAAACATACCTCGGTTGACCACATGAATACCTTTTATCGTGATTTTGAAGACGTTAGACACAATAATTATGATGGGCTTATCATTACTGGTGCACCTTTAGGGCAAATTGACTTTGAAGATGTTGTCTACTGGGACCACATTAAAGAAATTATCGATTGGTCCCAAAAGCATGTGACCTCGGTATTGTTTTTGTGTTGGGCGGCACATGCGGGATTATTTCACTTATATGGCATAAACCGTGGCTTATTAGACCAAAAACGCTCGGGTGTGTTTAATCATGTTAGGGCAACTGAACCACATCCTTTACTACGTGGTTTTGATGATGAATTTTATGCACCACATTCGCGTTTTGCCGAAATTAACATTGAAGACATTCGCCGCAATAATGACGTTGAAATTTTAGCTGAGTCAGCTGAAGCTGGTGCCTATATCGTTTTAAGCCGTGATAGCCGAAATCTATTCGTTATGGGACACCCTGAATACCAAAAAGGCACTTTGAACGATGAATATCAACGTGATTTAGCCCAAGGTTTGAATCCAAATGTTCCCTTAAACTATTATCGTAACGATGACCCAAGCCAGGATCAAATAGCACGTTGGCACAGCCATGGCAGTTTGCTGGTCAGTAATTGGCTTAACTATTATGTTTACCAGTTAACGCCGTATGACCTATCGGACATGAGCAAGATGACACCGTGGGAAAGTAAGCAAGCTAAAGGGTAATCGCTATTGAGTAGGGCTAAAAATTAATTGCTGATAATGTCTAAATAGGTGTTTCCAATTGATTTAAATTAGCGCTATGTTAGAGATACGGTTGATCTTTTGAGATGAATTTAAGGTTATGTTCAATTTAGCGGCAATTATAACTCGCCAGTTTGTACGTTACTGTGCTGTCTTTAAAGGCATAGCGTTATTGGCTTACCTATATGGGTCAATAAGTATTGCGGCAAATTCACCTGATTTAAGCTTAATTGAACAAGATTTAACTCGCATTGATGTACCAGCCAAGAAAATTGACTATATTATTCAACAACTCTCGCTTATTAGCCATGGCTCAGCTGAAGAAAAAGCCCAGTTATTATTTCACCTTGCCGCAGCGCAACAGCAAAATAAGCAACTTGATAAGGCTTTTGACAGTTACTCGCAAGCCATAGATTTACTGTTAGCCACCCCTAAACCCTCTCTGTTGGTTAAAGCCTATCTGGCTCGTTCTCTTATAGTGTCCTTGCAGACCAACGATTATAAACAGTATTGTCCTGATCGAATTAACGCAGTCAAATTAGCCCGGAAACAATCAGATCAAGACCTATTAGTCCATGCATTAGCGCAAACAGCCTATTGCTTTAACCAAGCGGATAATTTTGATATCGGCCTTTTGCACTTATCCGAAGCCTTAGATATTGCCAAAAAATATCAATTAGCGCCCGATAAATTGGCAATGATTTTTAATGCGACTGCCGCGGTTTATCGTGATAATCACCTGCACAGGCAAGCGGAAGAATACTTTCAACAGGCATTCAATCATTGGCAGCAAGCGGATGATAAAAAGAGTATGTTTAACATGTTACACAATCTAGTTGGCGAAGCGATTATGCTGACTAAATGGAAACGTGCCGACGATTACCTCAAGCAAATGTCAGCGTTAATGGTGCAAATGAAAAATAATAAAGACCTGCCATTTTTCTATTACTTCAATCAAGGTCGTTACCACCTTGGGCGACAAGAATATTCATCTGCAATTCAATCATTTGAAATGGCCAATGATGCTTCAACAGAAGCCGAGGAAGCTTTATTTGTCACTGAAAACTTAGGCTTATTAGCACTAAGCTTATTTCATTATCAAGATATTGCATCGGCAGGGCAAACAGCAGAGCGGTTTCTTAATTCAGATGGTCTTAATGGCCAATCAGCAACCTTAATTGAGCAAGTTAGAGCGATATACTACTCTTCTGAAGGCGATTATTTTACTGCGTTAGAGTATTTGTTTTCTGCAATAGCTGTTGAAAAAAATCATATCGAACAGGCCGTTTCCAATGATGTGGTGTTAGCTTCACTCAATCATAATGTTAAAATGACTCAATATGAGAATCAATTGCTTGAAAAAGAGTTGTCGATAAATCAATTAAACTTAAACAGTCAAATAGATAAGCAAAGAATAACCAAGTTATCTATGTTTATTTTTATCGTCATTGCCGCAAGTTTAGCTGTGTTGGTGATTTTCTTAATTTATTCGAGAAGACAATTTATTCGACGTGCACAAACAGATTTTTTAACCGGTATCGCGAATCGCAGGTTTACCTTCCAAGAAGGACAAAAACGTTTACAACAATGCCAAGAACACCATCAATCTTTAGCATTAATAATGTTTGATATTGACCACTTTAAAAAAATAAATGATCAATTTGGTCATGACATTGGTGATAAAGCGATAGCTGCCGCAGTAGGTCGTAGTCAAAGTTATATTAAGCAAACCGATATTATTGGCAGGATAGGCGGTGAAGAGTTTTTATGCATTCTGCCCAATGTTGATACCAATGAAGCCATGCAAATTGCTGAGCGTTTAAGGAACGTGATAGCTGAACAGCCTTTCAAGTTTAGTGGCGTTACCGTTGGGTTTACTATTAGTTTGGGTGTTGCTGTTGCCTCAAATAGCACCTATTCAAATTGGGACCATGATTCAAGTGAGCAGCATTTTGCCGATTTGGTTAAAAAAGCTGATTTGGCGATGTATCAAGCTAAAAATCAAGGTCGAAATCAAGTTCAACTTTACCTTGAAAGTGTTTAATTTTTCTCTCAACTCCCCGTGATAACGCTAGGTTCAATTATTCTTGATTAAGCGTCTATTTATTGGTGTAAATCTTCACTGACACATGGACCGAAATTCATCCACTTCTTAGACTAATTATTACTTGCTTTACGTTCGCGTAAACGTCAAAGTGATATCATGTTTTTTTGTGATAATTAGTTTTTATTGGAGTAGTTATGAGTTCACAGCAAGCTGGAATGGCCAATCAGGCTCAAGATATCGTCATTGTTGCAGCAAAGCGCACCCCAATGGGGGGCTTTCAAGGTGCATTGTCATCAGTGAAATCCCCAGCCTTGGCGGCCGCCGCTATTCAAGGTTTAATTGCCGAATCTGGTATCGCTTCTGCCAGTGTTGATGAAGTGCTAATGGGTTGTGTATTACCTGCAGGTTTAGGTCAGGCGCCAGCTCGTCAAGCAACATTAGGCGCAGGTTTACCGCTTTCAGTTGGTGCGACTACGATTAACAAAGTCTGTGGCTCAGGAATGAAAACCGTCATGTTAGCCCATGATTTAATTAAAGCGGGTAGCAGTGAAGTGGTTATTGCTGGTGGTATGGAAAGCATGAGTCAGGCACCGTACCTTCTTGATAAGGCACGAAGCGGCATGCGTATGGGACATGGCAAAGTGATGGACCATATGTTTTTAGATGGCCTAGAAGATGCCTACACTGGTGGCGCTATGGGCACATTTGCCCAAAAAACCGCAGATGACTTTGGCTTAACCCGCGAGCAAATGGACGCCTTTGCTTTAGCGTCACTTGAAAAAGCCAACAATGCGATTAACTCAGGTGCCTTTAAAGCTGAAATCACTCCTGTAACGGTCAGTGACCGTCGTGGCGATATTGTAATCGACACCGATGAACAACCGGGTAATGCCCGTCCTGAAAAAATTCCCAGTTTACGTCCAGCGTTTACCAAAGACGGTACGATAACGGCGGCAAACTCTAGCTCAATTTCTGACGGTGCCGCGGTGTTATTGCTGATGACCCGTGAAAAAGCCGCCAATTTAGGCTTAGCGGTTTTAGCCACTATCAAAGGTCACACCACACACTCACAAGAGCCAGCCATGTTTACCACAGCACCAGTAGGCGCGATGAACAAATTGCTTGGTAAAGTAGATTGGACCAAAGATGATGTTGATTTATTCGAAATCAACGAAGCGTTTGCCATGGTGACTATGTTAGCGATTTCTGAACTTGGTTTAGACGCCAATAAAGTCAATGTTAATGGCGGCGCATGTGCGTTAGGCCATCCAATTGGTTGTTCTGGTGCGCGTTTGCTAGTGACTCTAATTCACGCATTAAAAGCCCGCGGATTACATCGTGGTGTCGCGTCATTATGTATTGGCGGCGGTGAAGCGGTTGCCATGGCGATTGAAGTATAAAGTATAAGTATAAAGCGCTTGACGCTGAGTACGATTTAGAAAACATAACATTCAACAAGACAAGCATTAATGAGCAATAACCCGATACCAAGTGATTGGGATAAATACAACATCATCGCCATTAATGCTTACCCCGATTTAATCTGGTTCAAAGGGAAATATTATGACCATACAAGTAAAACATTATATTGATGGCGAGTTCACAGTAGGTACTGGTACGCAAAATATCGATGTGACTAACCCTATCAATAATAGTGTGATTGCTAAAATCAACGCGGCGACACCCGCCGAAGTTGAACAAGCCATTCACAGTGCCAAGGAAGCGTTTAAAACCTGGAAAGAAGTGCCAGTATCAGAACGTGCCCGTGTGATGTTGCGTTACCAGCATCTTCTAAAAGAACATCACGATGAAATCGCCACTATTCTAGCCCAAGAAACCGGTAAAACCTTTGAAGATGCTAAAGGCGATGTATGGCGCGGTATTGAAGTGGCTGAACACGCGTGTAATGTTGCCTCATTAATGATGGGCGAAACCGTTGAAAACGTTGCCCGCAATATTGATACCTACAGCTACACCCAACCGCTTGGCGTCTGTGCTGGTATTACGCCATTTAACTTCCCTGCGATGATCCCCTTATGGATGTTTCCATTAGCCATTGCCTGCGGTAACACCTTTATTTTAAAACCGTCTGAACAAGACCCGATGACACCACAACGTTTAGTGGAGTTATTTGTTGAAGCAGGTGCGCCAAAAGGCGTATTACAGCTTATTCATGGTGACAAAGTGGCGGTTGATATTTTACTGCGTGACCCAGCCATCAAGGCTATTTCGTTTGTCGGCTCTGTGGCGGTAGGTCAATACATCTACAAAACAGGTACAGATAACCTTAAACGTGTGCAAGCGTTTGCTGGGGCAAAGAATCACTGCGTGATCATGCCTGATGCAAGCAAACAACATGTGATTAATAATTTAGTTGGCGCTTCTGTTGGCGCGGCGGGTCAACGCTGTATGGCCATTTCAGTGGCGATATTTGTCGGTAAAGCCAAAGAGTGGATCCCAGAATTAAAAGAAGCTTTAGCCAAAGTACGTCCAGGCTTATGGAATGATGCTGATGCGGCCTATGGCCCAGTGATTAGCCCTGCGGCTAAAACACGGGTATTAAGCTTAATCGAACAAGGCAAACAAGAAGGGGCTGAATGCTTGCTAGATGGCAGTGACTTTACCGTTGAAGGCTATGAGTCAGGTAACTGGGTTGGCCCAACCATGTTTTCTAAAGTCACTACAGACATGAGCATCTACAAAGAAGAAATCTTTGGCCCTGTTTTATGTTGTATGGAAGCTGACAATTTAGATGATGCGATTGAATTGGTGAATAACAGTCCATACGGCAATGGCACCTCAATCTTTACCGCATCGGGTGGCGCTGCACGCAAATATCAACACGAAATAGAAGTCGGCCAAGTGGGTATTAACGTGCCAATTCCTGTGCCTTTACCTTTCTTTTCATTCACAGGTTGGAAAGGCAGTTTTTACGGCGATCAACACGCATACGGTAAGCAAGCGGTACGTTTCTATACTGAAACTAAAACCATTACTTCACGTTGGTTTGAAACGGACGCAGTTAGCGGTCCAAATATGAGCATTAATCTTAAATAAGCTTATATTTCGATTAGATTTAAGATAATAACAAGACCTAATGGCAGGTTAAATTCCCTTTGGCCTGCCAACAAATGACCCAAGAGTCATCAAACATAACAAATTAGGAGTCCCTCAATGGATTTTAATTTAAATGAAGATCAACGCCAATTTGCTGATCTTGCCCGTCAATTTGCCGCCGATGAATTAACTCCTTTTGCGGCTAAGTGGGATGAAGAGCACCACTTCCCTAAAGACGTGATTCAAAAAGCTGGTGAACTGGGCTTTTGCTCATTATATTCACCAGAGTCTGAAGGCGGCATGGGCTTATCACGTTTAGATGCCTCAATTATCTTTGAAGAGTTATCTTACGGTTGCACCGCAACCACTGCCATGTTGACTATTCACAATATGGCCACCTGGATGGTGACAACCTGGGGTTCTGAGACAGTGCGCAGTCAATGGTCAGAAGCGCTCACCACAGGTCAGCTATTAGCCTCATATTGTTTAACTGAACCGGGTTCAGGCAGTGATGCCGCATCACTGCAAACTAAAGCGGTGCGCGGACGGTGATGATTACATTATTAATGGTTCAAAAGTGTTTATCTCTGGCGCCGGTGAAACCGAGCTGTTAGTGGTGATGTGCCGCACTGGCGAAGCAGGCCCTAAAGGCATTTCA
Organism: Shewanella sp. HL-SH8; assembly: GCF_051165765.1. Lineage (NCBI taxonomy): Bacteria > Pseudomonadati > Pseudomonadota > Gammaproteobacteria > Alteromonadales > Shewanellaceae > Shewanella > Shewanella sp. HL-SH8. Next base: position 2,057,070 of record NZ_CP195039.1, read on the forward strand.
GCGGTTGTTATTCCGGCCGATGCAGCGGGTGTATCTTACGGCAAAGCGGAAGATAAAATGGGCTGGAATGCACAGCCAACAAGACAAATCAGTTTTGAAAATGTCCGCATCCCGGTGACTAATCTTTTAGGTGAAGAAGGCCAAGGGTTTACCTTTGCGATGAAAGGCTTAGATGGCGGGCGCATCAATATTGCCACTTGTTCTATTGGTACGGCGCAATCTGCACTTGATCGCGCCACTCAATATATGAATGAGCGTAAGCAATTTGGCAAACCGTTAGCGGCATTTCAAGCATTACAATTTAAGTTAGCTGATATGGCGACAGAATTAGTTGCTGCCCGCCAAATGGTGCGATTAGCGGCGTTTAAATTAGACATGCAAGACCCTGAATCAAGCGCTTATTGTGCCATGGCAAAACGCTTTGCAACTGATGTTGGTTTTCAGGTTTGTGACGCGGCACTGCAAATTCATGGTGGTTATGGCTATATTCGTGAATATCCGTTAGAGCGTCATTTCCGAGATGTGCGCGTGCATCAAATTCTTGAGGGTACCAACGAAATTATGCGGTTGATTATTGCCCGTCGATTACTGGATGAAAATGCTCACCCCATTCGTTAACCGGGTCGCGAATTATTCAAACCAGACAATTTCAACGGACGATAAGGCTATCACAATGACAACAGATGCTATTTGGGTACGTATTGACGGTAACACCGCCATTATTAAAATGAATAACCCGCCAGCTAACACTTGGACGGCACAAAGCTTACAAGCGCTAACCGCTAAAGTGCTTGAGTTAAATGATAATAAAGAGATTTATGCTTTGGTTATTACTGGTCAAGGTGAGAAGTTTTTCTCTGCCGGTGCTGACTTAAATTTATTTGCCGATGGCGACAAAGGCAACGCAGCGACGATGGCCAAGCATTTTGGTGCCGCATTTGAGGCATTAAGTGCCTTTCGTGGCGTGTCAATTGCGGCGATTAACGGTTATGCCATGGGCGGTGGTTTAGAAGTGGCTTTAGCTTGCGACATTCGCATTGCTGAAGTGCAGGCTCAAATGGCATTACCTGAAGCCAGTGTGGGTTTATTACCTTGCGCTGGTGGTACACAAAACTTAACCGCATTGGTGGGTGAGGGTTGGGCAAAACGGATGATTTTGTGTGGCGAACGCATTGATGCTGCTAAAGCTGAAAAAATTGGTTTGGTAGAAGAAGTGGTCGAGCAAGGTCAAGCCTTAGAAGCGGCTATTGCGCTGGCGGCAAAAGTGGCGCGTCAATCACCTAGCAGTGTGTCGGTATGTAAAACCTTAATTCAAGCTGGCCGCACAATGCCACGCACACAGGCTTTGCCTTTAGAACGTGAGCTTTTTATCGGTCTATTTGACACAGAAGATCAAGCCGAAGGTGTTAATGCTTTCCTCGAAAAGCGTAAACCAAACTGGAGAAACTGCTAATGACTCAAGATGTCATATTTCAAACTCTCGGCACACTATCGGGTAAGTCTATTGGCGTTGTCACGCTTAATATCGAAAAAGCGCTTAATGCACTGAATATCGATATGGTGCAAGCGATGACTAAACAGCTGAAGCACTGGCAAACCAATGATGATATCGCCATGGTGGTATTAGATGGTAGCGGTGATAAAGCATTTTGCGCCGGTGGAGATGTGCGGGCTATTTACCATGCATCCGTCGCCACACCCAATAAAATGACTGACGAAGCCTGTGAGTTTTTCACCCAAGAATATCAGTTAGATTATTTACTGCATCAGTTTGGTAAGCCAGTACTAGTGTGGGGCGATGGCATTGTGATGGGCGGCGGATTAGGCTTAATGGCCGGCGGCAGTCATCGCGTATTAACTGAGCGCAGCCGTATAGCTATGCCTGAAGTGACCATTGGTTTATACCCTGATGTGGGTGGCAGCTACTTTTTAAATCGCATGCCAGGTAAAACGGGGCTATTTTTAGGGCTAACGGCGTACAACATGAACGCGGCAGATGCCATGTATGTCAATGTTGGTAATCACTTTTTAGCCAGTGACGATAAAGAGCCGCTATTTGATGCCCTAGCCGATATTCACTGGAATGATAACGCACAAGTGAATCATCAAGCGCTGACGCAGTTATTATCCTCGATGCAAAATAAAGTCTCTGTGGCACTTGGCGACAGTCCGCTAGAACAATTCCAGCAACAGATTAATTTGCTCATGTCAGGTGGTATTGAAGATGTTCACCATCAATTGTCTAGCTTACAAACCGAACTAGACTGGCTTAAACGGGCACAAAAAACCGCATTAGCAGGCAGCCCATTAAGCTGGCATTTAGTGTTTGCTCAAGCAGCACTGGGTACAGAATTAGACTTAGCAGATTGCTTTAAATGGGAGCTAGGTGTCAGCGTTAACTGTTGCTCTCATGGCGATTTTTGTGAAGGAGTAAGGGCGCTGCTTATTGATAAAGACCGTAATCCACAATGGCGTTTTACTGATGTGGCAGACGTCACAGATGACGCCCTATCGGCCTTATTGACTTCACCTTGGCAAGCGAATAACCACCCATTAAAAGACTTTTAAAAGGAATTGATCATGGCAACAGTAGCATTTATTGGATTAGGTAACATGGGCGGCCCTATGGCGGCCAATTTAATTAAAGCGGGCATGACGGTAACGGTATTTGACCTTAATCCACAGGCCGTAGCAACATTAACCGATCAAGGCGCATTAAGCGCCAAAACAGCTTGTGGCGCAGCGGCGTCAGCCGACTATGTCATTAGTATGTTACCAGCGGGCAAACACGTTCAAAGTATCTATATGGGTGATGACAACAATAAAGGTTTATTAGATGTTGTCGGTAAAGACACCTTATTAATTGACTGCTCAACCATTGATGCCGCCACAGCGCAATTAGTCGGCGCTAAAGCCGCTGAAAAAGGCCTCGCCTTTATGGATGCTCCTGTTTCTGGTGGCACAGCAGGCGCAGCAGCAGGGACATTGACCTTTATTTGCGGTGGCACAGAAGCGGCTTTTACCCAGGCACAAACGGTATTAACGGTAATGGGGGCAAATATTTTCCATGCAGGCCAGGTCGGCGCAGGTCAAATTGCTAAAATTTGTAATAACATGCTGTTATCAGTATTAATGGTTGGCACTAGCGAGTCTTTGCAATTAGGCATAGATAACGGTTTAGATCCTAAAGTATTGTCTGATATCATGAAAGTCAGCAGCGGCGGAAACTGGACGCTTGAAAAATATAACCCTTGTCCTGACGTGATGGAAAATGTGCCATCATCAAAAGGCTATCAAGGTGGTTTTATGGTTGATCTAATGGTGAAAGATTTAGGCTTGTCACAACAAGCTGCCTTAGGTTCAAACTCAAGTACCCCAATGGGCGCATTAGCGCGTAGTTTATATGTTAACCATGCTCGTCAAGGTCATGGTCGTCTTGATTTTTCTAGCATTTTTGAACAATTTGCCAATCAAAATAAAAAGTAAAAGGACTCGGTAATGGAATTAAAAGATAAGGTTGTCGTCATCACAGGTGGCGCGGGTGGTTTAGGTCTTGCTATGGCGCATGATTTAGCCTCCCAAGGTGCAAAATTGGCGCTTATCGATGTAGACCAAGCAAAACTTGAGCAAGCGTGTGCAGACTTAGGTGCAATAACTGAAGTGCAAGGTTATGCGTTCGACATTACCGACGAAGAAGATGTAGTTGCGGGGTTCAATTTTATTCGCGAAGATTTTGGGCATATTAATGTGTTAATCAATAACGCGGGCATTTTGCGCGATGGTTTAATGGTTAAAGCAAAAGACGGTAAAGTAACTGACCGTATGTCCTATGAAAAATTTCAGTCAGTCATTAATGTCAATCTAACCGGCACATTTTTGTGCGGCCGTGAAGCTGCTGTAGCCATGATTGAAACTGGCCAGCAGGGCGTGATTATCAACATTTCAAGCCTAGCTAAAGCGGGTAACATGGGGCAATCTAACTATTCAGCATCAAAAGCAGGTGTTGCAGCAATGTCTGTCGGTTGGGCCAAAGAACTAGCCCGTTATAATATCCGTTCAGCCGCAGTGGCGCCGGGTGTTATAGCCACTGAAATGACCGCAGCGATGAAGCCTGAAGCGTTAGAGCGCATGACGAAAATGGTTCCTGTAGGACGTTTAGGTGAAGCCCATGAAATTGCTTCTACCGTACGTTTTATCATTGAAAACGATTATGTAAATGGTCGTGTATTTGAAATTGACGGCGGCATTCGCCTGTAATCTTAAGCTTGGTATTATCGTTAAACAAAGCCGAGCCTAGCTCGGCTTTTTGCTGGTGAGTATTTACCTTCATTTAGTCTGCTGCTTAATACCAATTCGTCTAAGGCACGCCGCAAGCAAGTCCCCACCCCTTATGTGAACAAAAAGCAGTCTAAAGGACGGTATTGATAAGAACCGGACTATTCTAATATATTGATCTTATTTGATTTATTTTTTACATTGGCCGCAGGTACTTTTAACGCGCAGTTTACGTTTTATATTTGAGTGTAACAGTCATTAAATTGCTTTACTTCAAAGACCTAGCAAATGTAGGATGATATTAATCAATAACTTAAACGCTCGGCTTTATCGGTCGAGTCGTTCAGTAAGCTGTTAAGTTTTCATTATGAACAGAAGCACTTTTTCAATCATTGGTGAGCGTTACTTAGATACGCAACACGATGACGAGTACATTCAAGGTTTAGAATCCGAGCTAAAGCGAAGAGGCGTTACAGGGCTTTATCGATGGTTATTGGAGTACATCGCCGCAGCTAGTTTGTGGTGGAATATCCTTTGGTGGGATTGGTGTGAGTTAAACGAAAAAGATATAAAAATTGGTTGGATACAAAATCTTGTCGTGTTTGGCTTGGCTAGCATATTAGCTAGTTTTCTGTTTAGTCTTAATTTTGGTGTCGGGGTTTTTCTTGCCCTGCATATTTTAACAACATGGTTAGGTTTTGGGCTTCGTTCGGGCACAAAACTTAACAAGCAAAGGCAGGGCGATGCGTAAACGCACGCCTGCTTTGAGCGTTATATGTCAAAGAGGTCGACTCAATGAAATGCCCAGAATGCAGGGAAGAGTTTGGTTATTTACATCTAAATGACAGAGTTGAAACAAAGAATTGTACCGTATTTAAATGCCCTAGTTGTTCAGTAGAATTAAACAATCTGTCTCTTTTGAAGATCTCAAAGCGGCAAGATTTTTTCATCTATGGCGGAGTTATTGTTTTAATTATGGTGCTTGTAATTGAGTCCATTTTTTCAGAAGACGCGATGAGTACATTGTCAGTCGTGATAATCCTTACTATATGCCCATTAAGCATTTTATTTGGTTATTTGGAGATGAGAAAAATAGACTCTTCTTACTATAATCTGGCTGATAAGCATAATGACATATAACAAACCAAGTCATCGGAAAACCACTCACTGGCTGCGCCAAAGCGTTCGCGTTTTCCGCTGCTTGGGGCGTTATACGTAATTATGAATACTAAGCTCGCTGCAATATTTTTAATCCTAAGTTTTAATTGTTTTGGAAGTAATATGGAACAAGGAAAAGTTGAAACTCAAAAGTTATTTGATGCTGTATTTCCAATAGCTAAACAACTTTTGTTGGAAAATGAAGAGTTCTTTCCATTTGGTGAAATAATGAAACCAAATGGCGAACAAGTTAACCTATCTGCTTCAAATGGTGAAGAAAGACCTAAATCATCAGAATTAATCGACTTACTTAAAAATCACTACATCGATTCAGCTAAAGCCAAAGAAATTATTGCATCAGCTTTGGTTTATGACGTTATGGTTAATGGCTCTGATTCAATTGCTGTAGATTTAGATCACGTTAGTGGTTATTCAGTTATCGTTGTCGTACCTTACGAGTTAACTAAAACAGAGTTAATTATCGGTGAAATGTTCACGATCAAAGGTAAGAACAGTATATTTTAGTTTGGTGTATATTACGTATAACACATATGAGCCTTCCGCCAGTCAATAGGCGAGCCTAACTTATTTGACTGCTTTTGCAGTCAAATTAAAATCAATCAACAAATTCATCTACTTCGTCTGTCATTTAACTGTCAAATCATCGTTTACAGCAAACACAAACGAATAACATGGCCACCCAAAATTATTGGCTAAACATTAACCACTCAACTACGCTTTATGTACCCTTCCTAAATGGTATTTGAAGATGGCCAGACCAAGACAAACTATCGTTAGCTTAGAAGATACACATTATTACCACTGCTGTTCGCGTGTGGTGCGTAAAGCTTTTTTGTGCGGTTTTGATAACTCAACAGGCGAAAACTTTGAGCATCGACGCGAATGGATTGATGCCCGTATTCTTGAATTAGCGACAATTTTCGCCATTGATATTTGTGCCTATGCCGTTATGAGCAATCATTTACATGTAGTGGTTAAAGTGGATGCTGACAAAGCAAAACAATGGTCAGATAAAGAAGTGCTAATTCAATGGCACAAAGGCTTTAAAGGTACTTTACTGACACATAAGTTCGTAAAAGGTGAAGAGCTGAATGAATTTGAATTAAAGACGGTTAATGACAGTATCACCCAATATCGCCAACGCTTAATCGATATCAGTTGGTTTATGCGCTCCTTAAGTGAGCCAATAGCCAGAATGGCTAATAAAGAAGATAAATGCACAGGTCGCTTCTGGGAAGGTCGGTTCAGGTCCCAAGCATTATTAGATGAAGCCGCAGTATTAGCTTGTATGGCCTATGTCGATTTGAATCCTATTCGCGCCAAAATGGCTGCTACCCCTGAAACCTCAGACTATACCAGTATTCAGCGTCGAATAAATTCAGCGATAAAAGGTGAGCAACCAACAGAATTATTGCCTTTTGTGGGTAATGAGCGTTTGAACATGCCTAATGGGTTAATGTTCAGCGTAAAAGACTACATCGTACTGGTTGAAGATACCGGCAGGATAATTCGACAAGATAAGCGTGGTGCCATTAGCTCAAGTAGCCAGAATATTCTCAATCGATTAAATATACCTGCTGAAAACTGGTTAAAAATCACTACCGAATTTGGCGGATTATTCAAAGGTGCAGCAGGGGCTTTACCTACATTAACTGACTATTGTGAGCATTTAGACCGAAAGCAGCGACAAGGCGCAGCCAACTGTCAGCGCTGGTTGTGCGCATAAGCATTAACTTTCTAATCTTATCCTACCGATAACCATTTATCTCATACTTGATTGATATCACGCTTTTCTGCTGTGTTGAATTTAGCTTATTAGCAACTTTGCGGCAATTGAGACCACATTATTTTAATCGCTCGGCTAAACCTATTGATTCAGATAATGATAGTCAGTGTTAGTAACTCAAAACGAAAGGAGTTATGTTATGACTTCAAAATCATGGGTGGCATCTTTTATTTTTATTAAATCATGGGTGGCATCTTTTATTTTTATTAATAACATGGCCACCCAAAATTATTGGCTAAATATTAAACACTCAACTACGCTTTATTTACCCTTCCTAAATGGTATTTGAAGATGGCCAGACCAAGACAAACTATCGTTAGCTTAGATGACACGCCTTATTATCACTGCTGCTCGCGGGTCGTGCGTAAAGCTTTTTTGTGTGGTTTTGATAACTCAACAGGCGAAAACTTTGAACATCGACGCGAATGGGTTGATGCTCGTATTCTTGAATTAGCGACAATTTTCGCCATTGATATTTGTGCGTATGTCGTCATGAGTAATCACTTGCATGTAGTGGTTAAAGTCGATGAAGCCAAAGCAGAAAACTGGTCAGATAAAGACGTACTGATGCAGTGGCACAAAGGCTTTAAAGGTACCTTACTGACACATAAGTTTGTAAAAGGTGAAGACCTGAATGAATTTGAATTAAAGACGGTTAATGACAGTATCACCCAATATCGCCAACGCTTAATCGATATCAGCTGGTTTATGCGCTCGCTTAGTGAGCCAATAGCCAGAATGGCTAATAAAGAAGATAAATGCACAGGTCGCTTCTGGGAAGGTCGGTTCAGGTCCCAAGCATTATTAGATGAAGCCGCAGTATTAGCTTGTATGGCCTATGTCGATTTGAATCCTATTCGCGCCAAAATGGCTGCTACCCCTGAAACCTCAGACTATACCAGTATTCAGCGTCGAATAAATTCAGCGATAAAAGGTGAGCAACCCACAGAATTATTGCCTTTTGTGGGTAATGAGCGTTTGAACATGCCTAATGGGTTAATGTTCAGCGTAAAAGACTACATCGTACTGGTTGAAGATACCGGCAGGATAATTCGACAAGATAAGCGTGGTGCCATTAGCTCAAGTAGCCAGAATATTCTCAATAGACTAAATATACCTGCTGAGAACTGGTTAAAAATAACTACCGAATTTGGCGCATTATTTAAAGGTGCAGTAGGGGCTTTACCTGCATTAACTGACTATTGTGAACATTTAGACCGAAAGCGACGACAAGGTGCAGCCAACTGTCAGCGATGGTTGTGTGCATAAGCATTAACTTTCTAATCTTATCCTCCCGATAACCATTTATCTCATACTTGATTGATATCACGCTTTTCTGCTGTGTTGAATTTAGCTTATTAGCAACTTTGCGGCAATTGAGACCACATTATTTTAATCGCTCGGCTAAACCTATTGATTTAGAGAATTATAGCCAGTGTTAGTAACTTAAAACGAAAGGAGTTATGTTATGACTTCAAAATCATGGGTGGCATCTTTTATTTTCCTAAAGAGGAAGAAAATAACCCCAACAAGAAACAGTAAATGGTCATAACCTGTGAGCATATGTTTTGCGCCAATATAAATGAAAGGCACAATTGAAACCCCTTGGTTTTCGGTTAAAAACTGCTGAGTTGTTTCATCAACCCCGTGGGCAAAAATTGAAAATGATATTGTTACGCCTAAAAATAGGATCGTTATTTTTAATAGGTTAGCCAAGTATTGGCTCATAGTGTTTACTCCGATAAGTCAGCGGGAATTGATTAAACGACTTGTGATAATGGATGATGTATTTTTGGCCGATGCAGAGTGTTAACTACACATTGTCATTATTGTTATCGTTCACTCAAAAGGTGTTCATAGCCAGGCATTAAAGCGTATTTAGGAGTCAATTCTTTGGGCAATAAATGCTTAAGTCTTAACTGATTAACTTTCAGCCATAGTATGGACTAACCAACATTCTGTTTCAGCTAAAGTTTTAAACATTTCAATGTAAACTGTTTGTTTAATTTAACGGCCCTGTAGGACGTTTAGATAAAGCACCTGAAATTGCTTCTACCGTGGGTTTTATCATTGAAAACGATTATGTAAATGGCCGTGTAGTTGAAATTGACGGCGGCATTCGCTTGTAAACTTAAGCATGTTATTATGCTTACCCAAAGCCGAGCCTAGCTCGGCTTTTGTGTGTGCCAAACTTATTTATTGGCATAGGTATAAGCATAATATTGCTATTGATAACATTTTTATAAAGGGACTAAAGTGAACATTACAATGATAGAAGTGTGGATTAAAAAGGTCATGCTGCTTGTGGGTATATTGGGTGTGATTGTGATCTACGCTGGTTTTTTGTATCTGTTTTTTAGTGGTCGCTCGACTGCGGGTTTACCCTGGTTTTTGCTTATATCGCCGTGGATCTGTATTTACTTTGGCTTATCACAAACTCGCCAATTAGCCACAATTGGTTGGTTTGTTAATAAATTCACCTTCACTAAAAATAAAAATCCTTAAAAGGTAAGTTAACTTGTCCGATAAAATCTCAACGCCATCATCGCTTATCACGGCAGCTTTAACCTTGATAGCATTGGTGGCGTTTGCTGCTAATTCTGTATTAAGCCGTATGGCACTAGGCGGGGGTGAAGCCCGCTTAATTGATGCCGATTCATTCACCTTAATTCGATTATTATCAGGTGCATTAACCCTGTGGTTTATTGTTGGTTGCATGCATTTATATCAACAAAAACCAGCCAAGTTATCAGACTCGTTGACCTCCCTTAAGCAGCATTCTTATCAACATCATCCATTTTACAACTGGCGTAAGTGGTTAGGGGCGTTAAGTTTACTGGCCTATGCTTGGTTATTTTCTATCGCTTATTTGTCGTTAGATACCGCAACGGGAGCGCTGGTTTTATTTGGTGCGGTACAATTATCAATGAATGTGGTTGCGGTTATTCAAGGGCAAAGGCCCACGGCATTTGAAGTTATCGGCAGTGTTATTGCGTTTATCGGGCTTGGATATTTGTTGTGGCCTAATATCGGCACGCCTCAATATTGGTCGATGATACTCATGGCATTAAGTGGTGTGGCGTGGGGAATGTATTCTTTACTTGGGCGACAAAGTCACTCTCCGGTACTAGATTCTGCCGATTACTTTAGCCGAAGTATGATTTTAATGCTGGCCGTGTTGGCCATATTAAGTTTGGCAATGAATGTTAATTCAGTGCAATTAACATTAAGCAATACACTGCAAAGTGCGCATTATGATGGAGTCATATTAGCCATAGTGTCCGGTACGCTGACCTCAGGTATTGGTTACGCTATTTGGTATAAGGCGTTAACAGGGCTTACTCCATCAAAAGCCGCTGCACTGCAATTAAGTGTGCCTTTTATTGCCGCCGTTGGAGGTGTTGTGTTTAATCATGAAACATTAAGCCTGCATTTAATCGCAAGCGGGGCAATCATTTTAAGTGGTATCTCACTGGTGTTAATCGCGCGTAATAAGTAACTTAAATGGTTAGGGTATTTACATTGATAATGTGCAAAACCCCGCAAGCGACACCTAATAATGAGCTGGATTATTTGCTATTGGTATAGCTTAGCTGATGTAAATTGTTGATAATTGATATCGCGCTAATTTTACCTATGCCTTATTTGCTAGTAGGGTAATATTGTTAACTTGGCTGATTTGTTATAAACAGTAGGGTTTAATGCAATGGGCAGCTTGGCTTCTTTTGGTTTATTAAAACGCCCTAAATAAAGTAGATAGAGATTAATACATATGTATCATCCTAAAAAACAACAAGGTTTTACTTTAATCGAGTTAGTTGTCGTTATTATTATTTTAGGTATTTTAGCCGTTGCAGCTGCACCTAAGTTTATCAATATCAGTGGCGATGCGCGTATTGCCTCGCTTGAATCTTTAGAAGGGGCTATGCGATCAGCATCTGAGTTAGTCAATGTGAAAGCGAGAATAGAAAATAAGACAGATTGCGCTATAGACCCTGTGGTTAAAGTAGGAAGTGAGTCTATTACTTTGCGTTGTGGGTATCCCTGTCCTCATCCGAATGGAATCGCTAAAGCCGTTGAAACTGACGCTAGTTTTACTTGGGTGGGTGGTAATTGTAGCGGGCAATTGGGTGCGATAGAAGTTAAAGTCAAACTGGCACCTGATCCTAATACCTGTAAGATTCGATATTCTTCAGCTCGTAATAATGTTCCACCAAGTTTTACCTCAACAATAACGGGGTGTTGATATAATTAAAGTCACTATTTTATGTTGAGTTTTTGACGATCTTGTCATGATGTTTTGTCGGGACTTTGGTTTATTTATACATTTTCTGCTTCAGTGGCTTTGTTCGCCTTCCTTTTTTTGTGTGGCCTTTATAGTAACCACTTTTATTTATATTGTTTATCTATTTGATTTTAAAACATTGGGCAAGTTTGAGATCAAGTGAATCCATTCCAATAATAGCTAGATTGGCTCTAGCAGTTGCTAGGCAATATATTAATTACAGCTTTACTCTTTTCGATGGTTTACAGCGATGGGGAGACTTACTTAGGCGATTGATCGATTTGCCTAACTCAATCGGTTAATATGCTGACCTGAAAGATTATCTAAGTAACCTTTAGTTAAGTCTCCATTTAGTTTAGTCGCATGATAGAGGGTTTATGACACAAGAAGCAGTTTTTCCAATTGGCACGCCGGGGCAACCTTGGGATGAGTCAGAGAAAGCACAATGGTTAGCCCAAGTTACCATTAAGCGCAGTTATCAAGGTGAAGTGATCAGCAAGTTTGCCGCTTTATCAGCAGAGTTTGAACAGGTTAATTATGGCGCACTAACATTTGATGCGGCTAAATATCCTTTGTTTGCCTTTAAAACTAAAAATTGGACTGCCACTAAAAAGACCATACTGGTTACCGGTGGGGTACACGGTTATGAAACCAGTGGTGTTCATGGTGCCATTCAATTTTTAGACACTAAAGCCGCGCACTATAGCCAATATTTTAATATTGCCGTGGCGCCTTGTATTAGCCCATGGGGATATGAAACGGTCAATCGTTGGAACCCTAAAGCAATTGACCCGAATCGCTCATTTTATGCTGATAGCCCTGCCGAAGAGTCTGCAGCCTTAATGGCTTTTGTTGCCTCATTAGGTGAGGTGTACGCACATATTGATTTGCATGAAACTACCGACACAGACGAATGTGAATTTAGACCACTACTGTCAGCAAGAGATGGTAAAGAGTATGAGGCGGGTATTATTCCTGATGGCTTTTATTTAGTCGGCGACTCTGAAAATCCAACGCCTGAGTTTCAAAAAGCAATTATTGATGCTGTGGCTAAAGTAACCCATATCGCGCCAGATGATGACGGCCAATTAATTGAGGTGCCTATTGAGCAATTTGGGGTAATTAATTATCCGGTTAAAAAACTCAGTTTATGCGCTGGTATTACCCATAATCATTTTAATACTACAACAGAAGTTTACCCGGATAGCCCTAATGTAACGGCTAAAGAATGTAATGATGCCCAAGTTGCGGCAATAACTGGTGGACTTGATTATATAATTGAATATTTAAAAATAGGCTAAAATAACGTTTAGATATTGATGACGTTCAGTAGACAGGACGTCATTTTATGATTCGCTAAGCTATCATTTCGCTTAGGTTGATAAATAGTGCAAAAATCTCTAAAATGTCGCGCTTGATTCTGCCTGTCTTTGTCCTATATTGCTTATTCTTATAGCGTCAGGCAAAACGGTTACTTTAATTATCCTGTTAGCCATTTAGCTTATAGTTACCAAGCTTAGGTTTATTGCGCTAACACTCATACTCGATTTGGAATTTCATTTTGATTACTACAGCTAACATTACGATGCAGTTTGGTGCTAAGCCACTGTTTGAAAATCTATCAGTTAAATTTGGTGGCGGTAACCGCTACGGTTTAATTGGTGCAAACGGTTGTGGTAAATCAACCTTTATGAAAATTCTTGGCGGCGATTTAGAACCATCAAGCGGTAATGTGTCGTTAGATCCACATGAGCGTATGGGTAAATTGAGTCAAGACCAATTCGCATTTGATGAATTTAGTGTCATTGATACTGTGATCATGGGCCACAAAGAATTATGGGAAGTTAAGCTTGAACGTGACCGTATATACTCTTTAGCTGAAATGAGTGAAGAAGACGGCATCAAGGTGTCTGAGCTTGAAATGGAATTTGCTGAAATGGACGGTTATACCGCTGAATCTCGCGCGGGTGACTTATTATTGGGTGTCGGTATTGGCACTGATCAGCATTTTGGCTTAATGAGTGAAATTGCGCCAGGCTTTAAACTTCGAGTCTTGTTGGCTCAGGCGTTGTTTTCAGATCCAGACTTATTGTTACTTGACGAGCCCACCAACAACTTGGACATCGATACTATTCGTTGGTTACAAGATATGTTGAATCAACGTAACAGCACTATGGTTATTATTTCGCATGACCGTTATTTCTTAAACTCAGTGTGTACTCACATGGCTGACTTAGATTACGGTGCACTGCGAGTTTATCCTGGTAACTATGATGAATACATGACTGCAGCGCAGCAGTCTCGTGAGCGTTTACAATCTGATAATGCGAAGAAAAAAGCTCAAATTGCTGAGCTTCAAGGCTTCGTGGCACGTTTCTCTGCTAACGCATCTAAAGCCAAGCAAGCAACATCACGTGCTAAACAAATAGATAAAATTAAACTTGATGAAATTAAAGCCTCAAGTCGTGTTAACCCGTTTATTCGTTTCGAACAAGAAAAGAAATTGTTCCGTAATGCGCTAGTGGTTGAAAACCTAGCCAAAGGGTACGACACACCATTATTCAGTAAACTTGATTTGATGGTTGAAGTGGGCGAGCGCATCGCTATTTTGGGCGAAAACGGTATTGGTAAAACAACACTGTTGCGCACACTAGTCCATGATATTCCACAGGATGAAGGTACGATTCAGTGGTCTGAAAACCATAACATTGGTTATTATGCTCAAGATCACGAAGCTGATTTTGCTAATGACATGACCTTGTTTGAGTGGATGAGCCAGTGGCGCAAAGAGAATGACGACGACCAATCTGTTCGTGGTATTTTAGGCCGTATGTTGTTCGGTTCTGACGATATCAAAAAGTCAGTGACTGTGTTATCTGGTGGCGAAAAAGGCCGTATGTATTTTGGTAAGCTAATTATGCAAAAACCAAATATATTATTACTTGATGAACCGACTAACCACATGGACATGGAATCGATTGAGTCATTAAACAATGCCTTAGAGCTATATGAAGGCACATTAATTTTTGTGTCCCATGACCGTGCATTTGTATCGTCTTTAGCAACACGTATTATTGAATTAACCAAAGATGGTATTAATGACTTCAAAGGTACTTATGATGAGTTCCTTGGTAGCCGAGGCATTGAAAGCTAAATAATTGCTTTCGCGCCAAAATATTCAAGCCCTGAACGAAAGTTCGGGGCTTTTTGTTTTCAGGGCGGTAGACTTGAGTTATTACTAATGATGCAGAGGATCTTATGAGCCTATCCCACGAACAAGCTATTCAAGCACTAACAAATGTAAATTGCCGCAGTAACTTTAATATCAAAAACGTTACCGAATATATGCTGCCAGAGTTAAAAGAGGCGGTGTATTTACACCTTGATGCCAAAACCCCTTTGTTGATTATTCGACCCGCCTTTGAGGTATTTTCCAGCGAATTAGCTACTATTGAAGGTGTACATGCAAAATATGATTATCATCATAATGCGCAAATGACCCGTTTTCCTACTCGACGCAATAAAGGTCTATCAGAAATTCACTACGGTTTAGCCTTTAAGTTTGATAATGAAAAAGCGGTTGAAGCCTTTATTAATCGATTAATTGAAATCGTAACTGGCTAAAAAATCTGAACACATTGTGAACCCTATATAAGGAGGCTTGCCATGACACACCCTTTTGATATTAATCAATTTAATTATCGCTCAACGGGTAAGGGCTCCGCGTTAATATGGTCTCATGGTTTGCTTGGCTGCATGCAAAGTGAAGATGCGTTAGGGATTTATGCTTGGCATCGATTCCCTAAAAAACTCACCCTATTGCGATTTGATGCTATTGGTCATGGTTTATCTGCCACAACAAATAACAAATCAGACTATCTTTGGACAAGCCTTGCTGAAGATACCTATCAACTCGGCACTAAGGTGCTTGGTGATACGGCAGTCGTGTTAGGCGGTCAGTCAATGGGCTGTGCGAGCAGTTTATTTAGCGCCATTCTTCATCCTGAATGGGTTAAAGGGCTGATTTTGATGAACCCGCCTACCGCCTGGGAATTAAGGGTTAAGCAAAAAGAGTATTATCACAAAATTGCTAAAGCCGCCAAAATGCTTGGTGGTAAAGGGTTGGCTAAAATTAATGCCAAACATATTGATAGAATGCTGCCTTCGTGGCTGATTGACGCTCATAAACACAGCGTTTTGGGCATGCTTGATGGCTTAAAAAGTATGAAGCGAGGTAGCCTTGAACAGCTGTTTTTAGCCGCAGCTGAGAATGATTTTCCAACACATGAGCAATTAGCTAAGCTTAATATTCCTTGTTTAATCCTTGCGTGGGACGGTGATGAAACGCACCCTTTGTCCTGTGCGAAAACCTTAGCTGAGATCCTGCCTAATGCAACATTGCATATTGCCCAAAGCATGGCAGATGTTGATGATTGGCCTGAACTGATCATCACCTTTTGTCAGCAACTAGAGTAATTACACGATACATATCACATTTTAAGCAATTATTTTACTTATAACATGTTTTTGCTTTAGTTTTTCAGGGTGTTAGTCGATATAGTCTATTATAAATATATGTGTTAATTACGAATAAATAAGGATTTTTATGAATTGGCAATGGATTGGTAATCTTAAAATTTCCCAAAAGCTAGCATTTTTGGCACTTCCCCCTTTACTTATTTCCATTATTTATGGCGGTATGTTTGTCTATAATCAATATCAAACAAAGCAACAACTCAATCTTATTCTAGTATTAACTGAGTTAGCGGTAACCAATAGTGCTTTTGTGCATGAACTGCAAAAAGAACGCGGAATGAGCGCGGGTTTTATTGGCTCTAATGGTCAATCTTTCAAAGATGCTCTGCCAAAACAGCGGCA
This sequence comes from Shewanella sp. HL-SH8, assembly GCF_051165765.1. Taxonomy (NCBI): domain Bacteria; kingdom Pseudomonadati; phylum Pseudomonadota; class Gammaproteobacteria; order Alteromonadales; family Shewanellaceae; genus Shewanella; species Shewanella sp. HL-SH8. The sequence goes on from NZ_CP195039.1 coordinate 2,073,473, forward strand.
GCTGACTGATCAACAAATTCGTATATTCCATGATGTTGTAGAAAGCTCTGATTTACCACCAGTATTTAGCGATAAATTATCTCAAGTGACTCAATCATTACAACAACTGCAGAAGATGCGGGTCTCTGTTGATTCATTAACCATTTCGGTTGCAGATGAAGTTAAATATTACACCCACATGAATACGTTACTATTATCTATGGTCGACAATGCAGCTGATGAAACCAGTATTAGTGAGTTGGCGCTACGATTAAAATCTTTTGCTGCATTTTTACAAGCTAAAGAGCGCGCAGGTATTGAACGTGCGGTATTAAGTACGACCTTTGGCCAGCAAGGTTTTAAGCCTGAAATGTTCCGAAAATTTGTCACGCTAGTTGCGGAGCAAAATACCTATGCTGAGCGTTTTATCGCGTCGGCATTAAGCGAAGATGGGCAATTATATAAAGACGCATTACAATCAGCGGCGTTTACAGATGTTGATAATATGCGCAATATCGGTTTTTCGCAAAATACCGATGCAATAGCACAACAAAACCCAGAAGATTGGTTTAAAACATCAACTGTTAGAATAAATATTCTTGCCGATATCGAACAAAAATTGGCACAAAGGCTACAGCAATTGGCGCAATCTAAGCTAGATTATGCCTCCCAGCAAATGTTTACTTCATTACTGGCGTTAATTATAGCGCTGTCATTTGTTGTGCTTGTGACTCTAAGTATTGCTAAATATTTACATGTTAGCTTACGAAAAGTACAACAAACCATTACTCATGTAGGGGCTAATTTTGATTTAACCACTCGCATTGACCATCAAACCTCTGACGAGTTTGGCCAGCTGGCATTGTCCTTTAACAGCATGATGGTGGAATTTGAAAATATTATCATGCAAGTGAGGAAAAATGCGCTCAGTTTGGTCAATGCTGTAGAAAAGATGAATGGCTTTACCAGTGCAATGCAAACAGATGTATCAGAAGGTTCTGCTGAAGCTGAGCAAGTCGCGTCAGCGATGACCGAGATGAGTGCTACCGTTACCCAAATTGCGGCTAATGCCGTGCAAGCATCAGAAGCATCAGCTCAAGCTAATTCAGAGGCTAAACTGGGTAATAGTGATGTGAGTAAAACTAGCTATGCGATTAAAGCGTTAGCGAATGAGATTAGTGATGCCGCCACAGCAATTCAAAATTTAGATCAAGATGTGCATGATATTGTCACTATTTTGGATGTGATCAGCTCTATTGCTGAGCAGACAAATTTATTGGCACTTAATGCTGCTATTGAAGCCGCAAGGGCGGGAGATCAAGGACGAGGTTTTGCTGTTGTTGCAGATGAAGTACGTACATTGGCACAACGTTCTCAAAAATCGACTGAAGATATTAAAACGATGACTGATAAGCTTAAAGCGGGCGCTGCACTGGCGGTTAAAGCGATGGAACGTGGTAAAGAACAAGCTGATAAAAGTGTGGATGAAGCAGTGCATGCAGGTAAAGAGCTTAGCCTTATCGTAGAGCATGTAGGTGTGATAGATAGAATGAATGAGCAAATAGCGACTTCTACACATGAGCAATCTGCTGTTGCGGAAGAAGTTAATCGTAACGCATTAAAAATTAGTGAAATTTATCAACATACTCAAGATATAGCTCACCAAATTTCTGAGTTGAATGATCAACTGCTAAATGATGCCAGTGTTATGTCGGGAACCGTCAGTAAATTTACCTTATCAAAATAGGTTTACTACCACTACCTCTACCACTATCACTATTACTATTAATATTAGTAAAATACAAGCCGAGCATATGCTCGGTTTTATTTTGGGAACGTTCAATGGATTTATGTAAAGATTACCTCTCCAGTAATAAAGCTACCTGGAATGCTCGAACTCAGGTACACGTAGCCTCGAAATTTTACGACGTAAGCGGTTTTTTAAATGGCGCATCATCATTAACTGAAATTGAGACGCATGAGTTACCCGGACGTTAACGGCAAAACCTTGCTTCACTTACAATGTCACTTTGGTTTGGACAGCCTATCGTGGGCCAGAAAAGGTGCGATTGTTACCGGTGTCGATTTATCGGATAGTGCGATTGAAAAGGCTAATGAGCTTGCATCTGCAATTAATGTTGATGCTCGGTTTATTTGCCATGATGTTTATCAATTTGGTGAATTAGTTAAACCTGAGTTTGATATTGTATTTACTTCATTTGGGGTAATTTGCTGGTTACCTGATTTAACCCTTTGGGCGCAAACCATAGTCAATAGTTTAAAGCCGGGTGGATTATTTTATATGGTCGAGTTTCATCCATTTAATGACGTAGTGGAAGGTTATGGTTATTTTAATCGCGCTCAACCGGATATAGAACAAGAAGGTACTTATACTGAAAATTGTGATGGTACTGAACATACTGTGGTTACTTGGGCACATCCGATAAGCGATGTGATTAATGCATTATCAGCTGCGGGTTTACAGCTTAAGCATTTTAATGAATTTGACTATAGCCCTTATAATTGTTTTGCAGGGCTAAGCTTGGATGAAAGTAGTGAAGTCCCACGTTATCAGATGATTAAAAATAACCAAGCGATGCCTTTGGTCTACTCGTTGAGTGCAATAAAATTATAAAACTTTGCCTATACTGCATTGTTTTTGGGGATAGTACCTGTGAGGTAAAGCGAGTTCTACAATCTTTCAGATAGGGAAGATAATTCAATAAGTGCTTTTTCGAAATCAAGTACCTCTACAGCATCAGATAACGCAGTGAAGTTGTGCTCAAGGGATAACTTCTGGGCTCGGTTACTTTGAAGTAGCTCAGCGATATCGACAGCTTTGAGATTAAAATCGTCCAGGTGTTGTTTAAGTTCAGCTAGGATTAACTTCAGTTCAGTGACGGTATATTCAGCTTGCTGCGGTGCTGTCTCTGAGGGTTTTATTTGTGATTGATTGAGTAAAAGTTCATGAATACTCGATAGTTCCGTTTTTGCTACAAAACGTAATTGTTCAGCTAGGTCGACGCAAAGCATGTCAAAGGCTGAAGCATTAGAGTCATAAGCTTGCTTTAGCTTAGTTTCACACTCACACAAGTCGCGATACAATGATGATAAGCCCGTTGATCCTGCACTGCCTTTAAGAGTATGGACAATTCCCAGTATTTCTTTGGCATTTTTTTGCGCGATCATCAATGCCAAATTTTGCAGTTGTTGCTCCAAATTGTCTTCAAAAACGCTGATTAAGCGCCGATAGAATTTCTCATTCCCCCCAAAAGGTTGTAGTAAATTTTCGAGCGTCTTAGTTGTCGATTCTGAGCTACACTTATCTGTGATATTTTCATCAATGTCATTGACCGAATGCTGATTAACAGGCTCTTTATTCGTTTTCATAACTATGGTTCTCGGCTTATGATGACTTTTTAAGTTTACTATATGTAAAGATAATAGCAGCTTAATCGATATCTTGTTGCTGAATCCAGCACTTATATCTATCTATATAGATAATCCTGAGCTATTGTGAATCAATGATTTTATTCAACAACTTAGTTTGCTATAAAGAAATTATCATACAATAATTAGTAAATCAGTTTAACTCAATTTTTTGGGGATCCCCATCATACTGGAGCCTGCATGCCACTAGAGAAAATTTTACACGTAGAAGATGCTGAGACAATTCGAGTTATCGTCGAAATGGCTCTGGTTGATATATCTGGGTTTACTTTAGTATCTTGCGATGGTGGTTATGAGGCCATCAAACAGGTGGAGCACTTTACGCCAGACTTAATATTGTTAGATGCCATGATGCCGGGTATAGATGGTTTACAAACGCTGGCTGAAATTCGTAAAAAACCCCATTGCCAAACAATCCCGGTTGTTTTTATGACAGCGCGTATTCAGCAGTCGGAAAAGCAAGAATATTTGAATGCTGGCGCAGTTGCTGTTATTGAAAAACCCTTCGATGCAATGAGCCTTGGCGATAAATTGGAATCTATTTATCAGGCTTACTTTGCATCACAAGACACAAATAATCAGGAGTAACTGATGCAAACTCCTCAGTTGCCAACCTGCGAGAAAGAAAGACTTATCGTATTACAAAATACCGGGTTGCTAGATACGCTACCAGAGCAACGTTTTGATCGCTTAACCCAGTTAGCAAAACTGTGCCTAGATACAGAAATCGTGCTTGTATCATTGGTTGATACCGACCGGCAGTGGTTTAAATCTAAACAAGGTCTTGATGCCTGCGAGACCGGCCGAGATATCTCATTCTGTGGCCATGCCATTTTATCAAAGGGCATTTTTGAAGTTCCAGATACCTTACTTGATAGCCGATTTGCAGATAATCCCTTAGTACTAGACGCGCCATTTATTCGCTTTTATGCTGGTGTGACTTTAGTGGTTAAAGGGCAAAATATTGGCACACTTTGCTTTATTGATAGCAAACCTCGCCAATTTACTGAAAAAGAGCGCCAGATTGCATTCGGGTTTGCTAAGAGTGTTGAACAGGAAATTTACGATAGATTACAAGAGCAGGCCCATAATCAATTAGCGGCAAGTGAGTTACTTTATCGCTCAGTTCTAGAAGGAACGAGGATAGGGACTTGGCAATGGAATATTGAAACCGGTGAAACGGTTTATAACGAGCGCTGGGCTGAGATTATTGGTTATCAGCTTGAGGAGCTTGAACCCATTTCGATAGAAACCTGGATAGCTATGACACATCCAGATGATTTAGCTAATTCTAATATCTCACTCCAAGAGCATTTTAATGGTTTAACCGAGTTTTATGATATTGAATGTCGAATGAAACATAAAGACGGCCACTTTGTATGGGTACATGACAGGGGTAAAGTGGTTTCATACACTGCTGATGGCAAGCCTCTTATGATGTACGGCACCCATGCAGATATCACCACACAAAAGCATAACCAGTTAGCATTAATGCACAGCCGAGACCAGTTTAAGACTTTGGTCGCCAATATCCCTGGGGTGACCTACCGATGTAAAGCCGATGAGCACTGGACTATGCTATTTATGAGCGAGCATATCTACTCGCTTATAGGCTATTCTGCTAGTGATTTTATCGATAATGCGGTGCGCAGTTATGCAAGTGTTATTCATCCAGAAGACAGGGTACTGATAGTTAATCTTGTTGAAAAAGCGATACTGAATCTATCTAGCTGGGTAATCACTTACCGTGTGTTGCATCATAATGGTTCAGTTATGTGGGTGGAAGAGCATGGCGCTGCCGAATATGATAGTCACGGCGTTGTGCAGTTTCTCGATGGTTTTATCATGGATGTTACTAAAGAAAATAAGCTGCAGGACCAATTGATAAAATTGACCCAGCAGCTTCCTGGTGTAGTTTATCAGTTCCAGTTATGGCCTGACGGACGCAGTGCGTTTCCTTATGCTAGTGATGCAATTAAAGATATTTATGGTGTAACACCGGAAGAGGTTCTTAGCGATGCATCAAATGCATTTGCCAAAATTTATCCTGAAGATTTAGCTGCTGTTGGTCACAGTATTGAGCAATCTAGTCAACAACAGGCTATCTGGGAACAGGAATATCGTGTTTACCGGGATGACAATTCACTGATGTGGCTATCTGGCAAAGCTACACCAGAAATGATGCCCGACGGCAGTACTTTATGGCATGGTTATATTCATGATATTACCCAGACTAAAGAATATTACCTCAAACTTGAGGAACTCAATTTACAGCTTAATGTTGCCCAGCAAAGTCTTGACTTAGCCAGTGAGCAAGCTCAAATTGGTTATTGGCATGCATCGCTTAAACATGGAACCTTATGGTGGTCGCCGATTATTTATCAGATTTTTGGTTTTGACGCACAGGATATCGTGCCGAGTGTGACACTGTTTAAAAGCGCTGTTCATCCTGACGATATTGATAAAGTGGAAAAAAGTGAGCAGCAGGCACGCTTGACAGGTATTCACAACGTGGTTCACCGCATCATTAAGCCTAACGGTGAAGTGCGTTGGGTACATGAATTAGGGCAATTGGTTACTGAAGATAAAAATCCAGATCTTCTCATGATAGGATCTGTGCAAGACGTTACCGACAGAATGAAATTACAGCAAATGAAAGATGAATTCATCTCAACGGTAAGTCATGAGCTTCGTACCCCCTTAACGTCTATTTATGGCGCGTTAAACTTATTACAGTCTGGAAAAATTGTCACTTTACCTGCTAAAGCGGAGAAGCTGATAGATATAGCAAGCAGTAACTGTAAGCAACTTAGTCGCTTGATCAATGACTTATTAGACATTGAAAAACTTGCGGCAGGTAAAATGTTATTTGAAATGCAGCGATTAAATATAGTGCCGCTTTTGCAAAGAGCGATTGATGATCATCAGCCATACGCAGACCTGCATAAAATCACTTTGGCATTACAACTGGATGAGTCAATGGATGAGATTTGGCTATTTGTTGATGAGCATCGTTTGTTACAAATTTTAACCAATTTACTCTCTAACGCAGTCAAATTTTCACCACCCACTGGAAGTGTTACTTTGTCCGCGACGATAATAGCTGGTGAGGTTGAGATTGCCGTACAAGACCAAGGAGCCGGTATATCAGAAGACTTTAAAAGTAAAATTTTCGAAAAGTTTTCCCAAGCCGACGCCAGTAGTTCTAAAGCTAAAGGCGGTACTGGTTTAGGCTTAGCACTGTGTAAGGAGCTTATTGAAGCAATGAATGGCAGCATTGGCTATAACTCTGAACCAGGCTGTGGTTCTCGGTTTTATATTCGATTACCCGTTGCAGGTGATATGTAAGGCTTTACTGTACCTTGATTTGTGCAGCATGATTAAGGCTGCTTTTTTGTGAAACTTTAGTATCAGTGCACAAGGTTAATTACTGAAGTGCACTTTTCATCAAGCTAGAGTGATACACGTGTTGTTTTAACTCAGCCATGAATCAAAAATATAAGATTAAAACTGCCGCTTACTGCTAGTCAGAAATAAGCGGCAGTTTCATTTTTAGTTATTAATATTTATCAAATATTAATAACTTGCTACTAAACTTACACCCGAATAGCTAGTGTATCCTAACATCATTACATGGTAGGTGGTTTCCACTGTAGGGGCTAGTGAACAGGTTTCATTATTGCCATTTTTGTATGGACGGCAATCAAAACTGCTCGTGCTAGGTTTGCTACCGGCTTTAACATATAAATCCGCATCGCCGTTGCCACCACTCATCGCTACAGTCAATGTTTTGTTTGCGGGTACAACGACTTTATAGAAAGTCTGCGAACTGCTAGTGCCAGTTAGGCCTGTTCTTGCTACGCCATTGACTAGACAATCACTGCCTGAGCAACTGGTGCCGCCTCCTATGCTATAGTCAGCCATTAGGTTAGTATTTGAGTAGGCAGCATAACCCTGTACCATGACATACCACTTACCCGCAGCTGGATTGGTAAAATCACAACTTTCATTATTGCCCGTTTTATAGGGGCGACATTGATAACTATTCACTGTCGGTTTGACACCTTGACTGACATAAATGTCCGCATCACCAGATCCTCCAGCTAATGCAATGGCAAGACTTGAAGCATTTGCAGGCACATCGATGAAATAGTAGTTCGCTGAACCCTGAGCCCCAGAAGTACTAATAGCTTGTCCATCTAAAAGCTCAGTATCTGTTGGCGGTGGGCAATTAGTACCACAACCACCCACTTCGTCTAACGAGAATAGCAGTGTGTTGGGTGAGCCCGTTTTTGCATCAGATACTTTACCGCCACTGCCACGCGTGGTCAGTAAGCTTGTCACTTGGGCTGGCGTCATAGTTGGAGTTTGATTAAGATAAACCGCAGCAACACCGGCTACATGGGGAGCAGCCATTGAGGTCCCGCTGATGGTATTTGTTGCACTATTTGAAGTATACCAAGCTGAAGTAATGCTTGAACCTGGGGCATAAATATCAAGACAAGTACCATAGTTTGAAAAGCTTGAACGGGAGTCAGAGCTTGTTGTTGAGCCTACTGTGACAGCATTGGCTGCACGAGCAGGAGAGTAATTACAAGCATTGCTATTGTCATTACCCGCAGCGACAACAAAGCTGATACCTGCTGCAACAGCAGCATTCACCGCATCATCGGTTGCTTGTGATGCGCCGCCACCTAAACTCATATTCGCTACAGAAGGGCCTGAGGCATTATTTTTGACCCAGTTAATACCAGCAATGACGCCTGAGTTACTGCCAGACCCACTACAATTTAGTACGCGAACACCGACGATGTTAACGTTTTTGGCAACCCCGTAACTTGAACCACCTATCGTACCCGCTACATGTGTACCGTGACCATTACAGTCAGTGGCATCAAAGTCATTATCAATAAAATCATAACCACTACTTGCGCGGCCACCAAATTCATTATGGCTAGTCAGTACTCCAGTATCAACCACATAAGCTGTGACACCAGAACCATCGAAATCATAGTGATAGTTATTATCTAAGGGTAAATCTCGCTGATCTATTCTGTCTAACCCCCAGGTAGGATTACCCTGATTACTATTGGCTTCTATTACTGGCGAAATAGACATCATTTGATCTTGTTCTATGTATTTAATTTTGGGGTCATTTTGAAGTTCAGCAATTTGTTTGGCATTGGCATTAATTAATACACCATTTAATGCGCTACCAAAGTTTTTTACTACGCTAATATCGTAGTTAGTGGCCAGTATATTCGCTTGCTGAGTTGAAAAGTCAGCTAAGGCTGATACGTCTTGAAGATTCAACACGCTAGGGGTATTAAATACCACGATATAATTATCTTTAATCGCTTTTGAACTGTCGACTAAAAGTAATTCTGCTGCCTGGGATTGAATTGGAAGTGTGCTCAGAGCTGCCAATACCGCAAGGGCTATTTTATGTTTTTGTATCATTTGATTCTCCATATTGTTGTTGCCTCCATGAATGTCGAGACTTATCCAAAATAGATTAAAAAGTGACATATTTGTCTTTTTGTTGTAGTGCGGTAGTTAGGGTTTAGGTTGATTAAGTAACAATTTGTTTACATATTGAGCGTAAAAGCCGACTTGCAGATCCTGGAATAAATTACAGTATTAGTAATAAAGTAGGGGGTGGAAAGTTGGTTGCTTTTAGCGAAATTCATTAATTTTAAGATCTATCAATAGTTTAGGTGTTTCTTATTCTAATTTTAATACTTTTTTGTCAGCCTTAAGGTGGGGGTTGTGGTTTGATTTTTAAGTTAAAAGTATTAATCTTTTCTGCGGTTGGTTGTTATCTTATGGAGGAAATGAGATGGCCATTTATTAAAAGGTCATTTTTAATCACAGAGATAAACATGTTTAGTTTATGATAAATATAAGTATTTTAGTTAACCGAAACAAATGTAATCCCCTTTGCTATATTGTTCTGTTTAAATAATTGGCTCAAAAAACCAGTCAGTTGACTGGTTTTGTGTTTTGCTGGTTATTATGGATTGCGAGTACAGACTGTTAATACAGCTTGCTAATCACGACAAAAATAGCGTGATTAGCGTTGCAACTATCTTAGCTGTGACTTTAGCCGTTATTTCAGCTGCTGTAGCAAATAGGCATACACTAAGCTTGAAAGCTCGGCAGCTTGTTTGTTGTCTGCTGCACCAGCATGACCACCTTCCATATTTTCGTAATACAGCACATCAATTCCCATAGACTCCATTTTAGCGACCATTTTACGGGCGTGCCCAGGGTGGACACGGTCATCACGGGTTGAGGTGGTGAAGAAGGCCTTAGGATACTTTTTGCTTTTATCTAAATTATGGTACGGCGAATAAGTTTTAATATAAGCCCATTCTTCAGCGATATCTGGATTACCATACTCGCCCATCCAGCTAGCTCCCGCTAACAATTGACTGAAGCGTTTCATATCCAATAACGGTACTTGGCATACCACAGCATTGTATAAGTCAGGGCGGCGAGTCAGCGCTGCGCCCATTAATAGGCCGCCGTTACTGCCTCCTTGAATGCCCAAATGCTGGCTTGAGGTGATGTTTCGGCTAATAAGATCTTCTGCTATGGCTTCAAAATCTTCATAGGCTTTATGACGATTTTGCTTTAACGCCGCCTGGTGCCAAGCTGGGCCATATTCGCCACCACCGCGTATGTTTGATAATACGTACACACCGCCTTGTTCTAGCCAGTTTTTACCTATGGTTGCTGAATATTTAGGGCGAAGTGAAATCTCAAATCCGCCGTAACCGTAAAGTAGGGTTGGATTCTTACCATTGAACTTCAGGTTTTTATCCATCACCACAAAGTAGGGTACTTTAGTGCCATCTTTTGAGGTGGCAAAGTATTGTTCAGTAACAAATCTTTCAGCATCAAACTGTTGTGGCAGCGACTTTAGTTTATTAATCGCTAATGTATTACCTTGCACTTCATACAAGCTAGAAGGCTCGAGAAAGCTGTTGTAATCGACATAGAAATCATCTCTGTCTTGCTCTATGTCAAAAATAGTCAGGCTGCCGTTAGCATCGAATGCCACCGGAGTTTGTACCCAGCTGCTGTCTGCTTTGGGCTCAAAACGTACCAGTTTGCTTTTTACATCTTCCAGGTAGTTAACGTATACCGCGCTTTTGCTAAAAGCGACCTGCGCGATAGCTGAATGGGCATCAGGGGCGGTTAATAACTGGTATTCTGGTTTGGCGCTAATAAGAGAGGCGACAGGCGCATAAACGACAGCCCCTTGAGCCAGTTTTTGACTGGTTAGCTCACTTTTAAGTTCAAGATAGATATTACCCTTGAAGTAGCCTTTAATTTCAGCGTCTTTGGGAATATTCAATTCAGTGAGTTTGCCTTGATCATAGACAAAGTGACTGGCAGTGTAGAAAGTATGATAATCGCCAATTAACACTATTTTCGATTCACCATCATCCAGTACCTGAGCGCCTGCGGCGACTGAGCTTTTATCTGACTGATAAATAAAGCTGGCTTTATCTAAGGCAGTGCCGCGTTGCCAAAGTTTGACTACGCTAGCATAGCCTGAATCTGTCATGCCTTCGGTGCCGCCAAAATCTGTCGCGACAAAGACTTGATCCTGGTTTAACCAGGTGAGATCAGATTTTGCTTCGGGTAATAAGAAACCATTTTTAATAAAGCTTTTAGTTTTTAGATTAAATTCCCGCACTTCAACCGCATCTGCGCCGCCACGGGAAAGTGATACTAAACACAGCGTATTGTCAGGGGTGTGACAATTAATGCCTTTAAAGACCCAGCTGACATCATCGGCTTTGGCAATGGCATCTATGTCTAAAACCGTTTCCCATTTAGGGTCATCTTTTACGTATTCGGCTAAGCTAGTACGGCGATATATGCCACGAACATGGGTTTCGTCTTTCCAAAAATTATACAGGTACTCACCCTTGCGTTCGGCATAGGGGATCCTGTCTTTACTGTTTAAAATAGCCAGTGAATTATCTACTAAGGTTTCAAAACCTTTATAAGACTTTATGGCTGCTGCGCTGTGGGCATTTTTTTCAGTTACCCAAGCCAAAGGCTTTTTACCTTCGACCTCTTCAAGCCATTGAAAGCTGTCTGTTTGCTCTGCCATTAATGCTGCCTTTACTGTTGTTTGTTGTACTACTGCTTGTTCCGCAAAGGCCGCTGTGGCGGTTATGCTACTTAAGACGCACAATGAAACGAGTGCCTTATTCATGTCCTTATCCCTTCTGCTACGGTTATTAGATCGGTAATCGCTGACTAAGCTAACCGAATCACGATATAAATCAAACAAGCGTGATGCATTTTTATTGTTATAAAGCTGTAAAGATTTACTGCTTATTAGTTGTTATCCAGCTTATTTACTAGCATGGATTAAGACAATGCATTAGGTGTATTTTTTTAATAAAAAAGCCTCAAGGTAACTCCTTAAGGCTTGGGCTTGACGCTATCGTGACTATGTCGCGATAAGAGAACTTACTGCTGGCACTCTTTAAGCAACTTAATAAAAAACTCGCCCCCTTTACGCTGAGCAAATTCGATATTTCGCTCTGGTATTGACTCAGGATCATCATAATCCGCTAAGGCCTTTTCCATACTGGCCTCTCTGATAAGATGCAATGTTGGGTAAGGGGAGCGATTAGTATAATTGGCTGGGCTATCTTGAGGTTCACCATCAAAACAATAGTCAGGGTGAAAACTGGCTATTTGGAACACTCCTTCAAATCCTTGCTCAACTAAAAGGTCGTTGGCTAAATCAACTAGGTCAAGATAGGGATAAAAGCCTTCAAATCCTCGGGGCAAAATAAACAGCGTAGTTTCAATGTCTGGTTGCTGTTCAAGTAAAATACATTCCATCACAAAGGCTTCAAGCACCTTTTTTACTTTAGCTTCTTCACAGGCGTAGTATCTAATGGTGCCGCGCTCCACTTCACGTCGTGCAAATGGGCAAATATTATATTTTACAATTACCCGCTTAACCCAATTTTCTGATTCAGCAATGCATGGATGTAAATCTGACATAAATTAGCCTATCTTTTTAATGGTTTGGAATGACCATCGGAATGATGGATGCCACGAGTAATATTGCCATACTGATATTAAATATTCGTTGTTGGCGTTCATTTTTAAGAATGCGCTTTAAGGCGACACCAAAGCCAAGCCAAACGATGGCGCAGGGAAATGCGACACACAAAAACACACCGGCAATAGTGATAACTTGAGGTGTGAGATCCTGGTGTACAGTGGTGAATGTGGCTATTGCGCCCACAGCCATAATCCAGCCTTTGGGATTTACCCATTGAAAAGCCGCTGCCTGTAGAAAGCTAAAAGGCTTGCTGATTTTTTTACCTTCCATCTTGCTACTGCTATTGGCAATAAGCCATGAGAGGTATAACAAATAGCTTATCCCTAGCACTTTGATGATGGTATGTAAGATGGGGTAGGTTTGAAATACCGCTGCCATGCCTAAGCCTACAGCAAGGATCATTAGCGGAAATCCAAGGCTAATGCCAAGAAGGTGAGGTACACTTTGTTTAATACCAAAGTTAACACCTGATGTCATTAACATGATGTTATTAGGGCCAGGGGTGATACCTGAAGAGAATGCAAACAATGCAATGGCGAAGACCAGTTCCATTTTGAGTCAATTTATCCGGATCAATACATTAATGGCTGGCATTCTAACCAGTAACGTAATGACAATCTAATAAAAAGTTTACAAGAATAGATACTCGTTAATAAATTATTGTTATCTTAAGTTTATCGGGTTAATTGACTCGAATATTTTTCGCGATTTTGTATCAAACACTGCACTAACACTGCACAATGTCATCTGAGTCAAAGGTGGCGAAAATAGGGCCATTATTTATGTTAAAACACTTTAGTCAGTTTATTCTCTCTGTTTGCATGGTTATGCTAACAGCGTGTTCCGCCTCCAATATCGAGTCGATTCCAACAAGCCGCGTTACTATGGTTACTAGCGGTGATTTATCTTCTGTTGCCAAAACCTATGCCTGGCATGCAAGCATGTTTTCAGTCCATACAGCCAATAAAATAGATGAACAAACCTTAAAGACTCAGTTACGTGACTCAGTAGATAAGATAATGGCTGAAAAAGGATATCTAGTGGTAAATACTACTGACTCTCCACAAATGACGATTGGTTTTGGTATCGCGCTAGAGTCAGAAATGAGCGATGCAGAAATTCTCGCTAAAGCGGGTTTAGTTCCCGGTCTTGCGACTCAAGGCGTGGATAGCGAGTATGAAAAAGGTTCTGTGCTGATTGCCCTGTTTAATCCTATTGTTGAGCAACCTTTTTGGCGAGTGTTAGCTCAAGGGTTTAGTGAACCGAATAACGACCTTGCACAAAGAGAAGCGCGTTTTGATAATTTAGCCAGAATAATGCTAAATTCAGTGCCTAACATGAAGTGAGTCGCCTTATTAAATAGTCAGTTCATTTACAGTGAATGACACTGTGATTAATATTAATTAAACCTCCGTTAATGGAGGTTTTTTGTTATTAATTGTTGGAAGTTAAGCGGTATTAATCAACCTTTCGGGCACTTAATCAGACTGTTGTTAGTTAAATCAGGGATATTGTTAAGTGATTAAATTTGGGGCATAACCTTAGTATTAATGATTTAAACGCAATTCATGTCGATGTTCCTGATTATAACGGGAGGCGCAGATACTACAGCGTTGTTCAGTGGGATCGCTTTGTAAGCGTGATGCTTCTATTTCTGATTCACAATCTGAACATAAACCATATAAGCCTAAATCAAGTTGGCATAATGCGGCGTCTAAGCGCATTAGGCGCTCAAATGAGCCACAATCGGTAAGCTTTAATTCGCTAAGATAATCAATAAGGTTAGATAAATCCATTTGCTGAATAATATTGAGCTGCAGATCTGCAAGATGCTGCTGAATAAGCCCAAGACCAATTTCTGATCTAAGCGCTATCTCAATTTTTGATAATTGCGCTCGAATGTCCTGATTTTTCACCACATAACCTTTATTAGAGATAATCAATATAGCATGCCATTTTACGGGCTAGAAAATCCTGAGTTATGATGAAGATCAATTCTGAGTCAGATTTTAGCCATCAAACAGCATGTGTGGATTAAATTTTGTTAATCTACACATGCGACAAAGACAATTACCCAAAAGGTTGGTAGGAGAAAAGTAACCAATATCTAATTGAGTTCGTGTTGTGCTTTGTTTAACACAGATACAATTTCATCGGCGGTTTTAAATACTCTTAATTCACGAAATAAATCATCTGCTTGTGGGTATTGTCTATTCAAATAACAAAACCATTGTTTAATCCGTGCAGGCAAGTAATCTGCTTTTTTACCACTCAATTGTTTATCGGTATAACCGAGCAGTAAATCTAAGGTTTCAGCCCAAGTATAAGGTTGGCTACCATTTTTGATACACGCCCCTAAATTAGGCAATGAAATTGCGCCGCGGCCAATCATAATGTCGCTACAGCCAGTCACTTCCATACAGCGTTTTGCATCGGCTTCATTCCATATCTCGCCATTGGCAATAACAGGTATAGGCAAGCGTTTTTTAACTTCAGTGATGTATTCCCAATAAGCAGGTGGCTTGTATCCATCAACTTTACTGCGGGCATGGATGGCTATTTCACTCGCACCTGCTTCATATATGGCTAGAGCATTTTCCATAAACAGTGACTTATCTTCGTAACCTAAACGAATTTTAGCGGTAACCGGCTGTTCAGCTGGTACGGCTTTGCGCATGGCTTTTACAATATTATGAAGACTATCAGGGTATTGAAGTAAGACAGCGCCACCTTTATTTTTGTTAACAATTTTTGCTGGGCAGCCAAAGTTAACATCTACACCACGGGAGCCAAGTTCAACCGCACGAACAGCATTCTCAGCCATCCACTCAGGATGTTGACCGAGTAATTGCACTCTTACCGGTGTACCGTTAGGTGTTAAACCATTATTGTGCAGTTCAGGGCATAGCTTATAGTAGACTTTTTCAGGTAATAGTTGATCCACCACACGCACAAATTCGGTAACCACTAAATCAAAAGGGTTAATAGTGGATAAAATATCGCGCATCAAATCATCAACTACGCCTTCCATCGGCGCTAATACAAGTCGCACAGCATTCTCACAGGTTAAAAATAAAGGGCGTCATTTTAACCTGAAACTCGGATGATGCCAGTGTTAGTTTTACTGGCTTAAGCTTAAATTTTAAAAACGTATTGAAACCATCAGGATATGCTCTATGATTAAGCAGCTTTGTTAATTCCTAACAGCTTTAGGAATGGCAAATGTTGATCAAGTTAAAATTATTTTAAATTTTTTGAAATTTATTATTTAGTCGCTAGGTCTTTATATGCAAGCCAGCAATGATGTTGGTCATCATTCAAAATTTATTTACAAGGAATCAAAACATGAACTCAATTAAGCAAACTACCTTAGCAGTGGCTTTAGGCGCAGTAGTAATGAGTGCTGGCATGGCAACAGAAGCACAAGCAAACCCATTTGGATTCGAGCAACTGACCCAAGGTTACCAATTAGATGGTGGCGAAGGTAAATGTGGTGAAGGTAAATGCGGCGCTGACATGAAAAAAACAGCTGAAAAAGCGGCTGAAGGTAAATGTGGTGAAGGCAAGTGCGGCGGCGACATGAAAAAAAGCGCTGAAAAAGCAGCCGAAGGTAAATGTGGCGAAGGCAAGTGCGGCGGCGACATGAAAAAAAGTGCTGAAAAAGCAGTTGAAGGTAAATGTGGCGAAGGCAAGTGTGGCGGCGACATGAAAAAAACTGCTGAAAAAGCCAAAGAAGGTAAATGTGGTGAAGGTAAGTGTGGTGGTAACAAATAACCACAAATTTATCTAAACAATTATTCTCCAAATAAGGCCTGTTTTCAGGCCTTATGTTTATTGTAAATAAGTACTTTGTTGTAAGGATTTGTCTATGTCTGCTGCCCATCAAATAATGCCTAATGCAATGGTAGGTTTAGGTCTTAGGCGGGAAATGTTGGACGAGTTCTGTCAGCTTACTCCTAAAGCGATAGAGTTTTTTGAAGTGGCACCAGAAAACTGGATGACCTTAGGCGGCAAATATGCGCGCCAATTCAAACAGCTTACCGAACGTCATCCCTTCTTTTGTCATGGGCTCTCGTTGTCGATTGGCAGCCCAGCACAGCTTGATACTGAGTTTGTCAGAAATATTAAAACCTTTTTGGACTCACATAAGATTGAAATTTACTCAGAACATTTAAGTTATTGTTCTGGGGCTGGGCATATGTACGATTTAATGCCAATACCGTTTACCGAAGAGGCGGTTATCCACACTGCCAAACGTATAAAGCAAGTTGAAGATATTTTAGAGCGACCTTTTATTGTTGAAAACGTGTCTTTTTATGCCGCTCCGGGCGCGCAGATGACCGAGCTAGCGTTTGTTAATGCTGTGCTGGCTGAGGCTGATTGTAAACTGTTGCTCGATGTGAATAACATTTATGTTAATTCCGTTAATCATCAATATGACGCTAATGCATTTTTAGCAGCTATGCCTACAGAACGTATCGCCTACTTGCATATTGCGGGACATTATCAAGAAGATATTGACTTAATGGTTGATACTCATGGGGCAGATATTATCGATCCTGTATGGGCATTATTGCAGGAGTGTTATCGCATTCATGGAGTCAAACCCACCTTGTTAGAACGTGATTTTAATATACCGCCGACAGAAATATTATTGCAAGAAATCAACCAAATACATACATTTCAACAGCAAGCAACAGCTGCACTAACAGTGAGGAAAGCCTAATGGAATTTACTGCCATTCAACAGGGCTTTATGAACTATATACGTGATCCTAGCCAGCCATTACCTGAAGGTATTGAGCCAAGACGTATGACGATTTACCGTGAGTTATTCTTTAATAATATTAATGGCTTTATTTCTAGCGCATTTCCGGTTGTAAAAACTCTGTACCATGAATCAAACTGGCTTGCGTTAGTACAACAGTTTTTTGTTGAGCATGATTGTCACACGCCGATATTTATTGAAATAGCAGGCGAGTTTTTAGCGTTTTTACAGCAGTATCAATTAAAACCGACTGACCCGATTTTTCTATTAGAGTTGGCGCATTATGAATGGTTAGAATTAGTGGTTGCCACCACTCAAGCTAGCCTAACACAGCAAGCATTAACCATTGAACAGTTAGCGACTTGCCCGTTGCAAATATCAGCCTGTGCAAAAGTGGCGCAATACCAATTTGATGTGCAACATATTAGTGTAGATTATCAGCCAGTTGAACCGCCTGAGCAACCGCAATATTTTTGTGTTTACCGTGACCTTGACGATGAGGTGGCATTCTTACAGTTGAACCCATTAACCGCACAGGTATTAGCATTAGTTGCACAGCGTACCGATTTAACAGGGAAAAATCAGCAACAGCAGAACTTCACATTAGCTGAAATAGTCACTTGGTTAACAGAGCAATACCCACAGATGCAAACCGAGGTATTGACCAATGGATGTGTGCAATTGTTGTCGCAAATGGTTGAAAAAGGCATTGTCGTTACCAGTCGATAATATTGACAATAAAGGCCATAAAATATTTAAGGTTTTTATTGTCAATGATTCCCAGTAAAATGCCGCCGTTGTGATCCTGTTCACGTTTTTTGCGTAATATATAACGCGATATGTTAACTGGAACACAGGTCAAACATAACCAAGTTCTTTTGCCGAAGGAAATATCATGAGCGAGCCGTTTAAAGATCCATTCAACATTTTTTATTTAATTGGTTTTATTGCTGTTTTACTTATTCCGACACTGCCAGCCACATTAACTTGGTTAAAAATATCTGGCTTAATTTAGACCAGACATTAGGTTATAATAACCAGCAAGACCAGAGCCACTCATGTAGAGTGGTTTTTTATTTTAGGGTGACTAAGTATGATACTAAAGCGCGGCTTATATCTTTGCGTAGGACTACTTAGTTTAATACTTGGCATCATCGGTATTATCCTGCCTGTATTGCCAACAGTGCCTTTTATCCTATTGGCTGCATTTTTTTTTGCGCGTTCAAGTGACAAACTGCACCTATGGTTAATGACACACCCTTGGTTTTCTGAAGCATTACATAATTGGCAAACTAAGCGGGCAATGGATAAATCTTTAAAGCGCCGCGCGATGATAATGACCACATTAAGTTTTGCGTTAAGTATCACTATAGTGCCCATTATTTGGGTGAAAGCGATGCTGTTTTGTATGTTGTGTGGTTTGTTGCTTTATTTGTGGCAGATCCCAGAGTTAACAGAATAATTGCACAACAGTTGCAAGCCATAGACAACAGGCTTAAGATCGCTTCTATAATTAAAATAGTCCCCAGTGGGGCTTTTTTATTGCAATCACATTTAAAGAGTTCTCATTATGATGAATAAAGACAGTTTAGCGCTGATTAAGCAAAGCATTAAAACCATTCCTGATTACCCTAAAGCGGGCATCATGTTTCGCGATGTCACCAGCCTTTTAGAAAATGCTGAAGCTTACAAAGCCACTATTGCTTTATTAGTTGCACATTATCAATCTAAAGGTTTTACCAAGGTGGTAGGCACTGAAGCACGCGGTTTCTTATTTGGCGCACCTTTAGCGCTTGAGCTCGGTATCGGTTTTGTGCCGGTGCGTAAGCCTGGTAAATTACCGCGCGAGACCATCAGCCAAAGTTATCAACTAGAATACGGCAAAGACACTTTAGAAATTCATATTGATGCGATAAATGCCGATGACAAAGTGTTAGTGATTGATGATTTATTAGCCACAGGTGGCACAATTGAAGCAACGGTTAAGCTAATCCGCCAATTAGGTGGTGAAGTTAAACATGCAGCCTTTGTTATTTCATTACCTGAAATTGGTGGCGAAGCACGCTTAAAAGGCATGGGCATAGAAGTATTAAGCTTATGTGAGTTTGAAGGTGAGTAAGCAGCTTTATTAACAAGGATTGAATTGTTGATAAAGCCAGCTAATAGCCGCCAAACAATAGCCTGTGGCTGTTTTGCATGTTATTGTTTGGCATAATTAGCGGGATCAATTCCCGAACTTTTTAGCTTGGGGAATTGCATGTCTTATCAGGTGTTAGCCCGTAAATGGCGCCCTGCCAAATTTGAACAAATGGTCGGTCAAGCGCATGTGTTATTAGCGCTGACTAACGCATTAAGTCAGCAACGTTTACATCATGCCTATTTATTTACCGGCACCCGTGGGGTCGGCAAAACCAGTTTAGCGCGCCTGTTTGCCAAAGGCTTAAACTGTGAGCAAGGCGTGACGGCAAATCCTTGTGGCGTATGTTCAAGTTGTGAAGAAATCGCTCAAGGTCGATTTGTCGATTTAATTGAGGTGGATGCTGCTTCACGAACCAAAGTAGATGACACCCGAGAATTATTAGATAACGTCCAATATCGTCCTTCACGTGGCCGCTATAAAGTCTACTTAATCGATGAAGTTCATATGCTTTCTCGTAGCAGTTTTAATGCCTTGCTTAAAACCTTAGAAGAGCCTCCCGAACACGTAAAATTCCTATTAGCGACAACTGACCCGCAAAAGTTACCTGTTACCGTGCTGTCACGTTGTTTGCAGTTCAATTTAAAAAGCTTATCCCAAGAAGAAATTGCCAAACAGTTAGATTTTGTTTTAACCCAAGAGCAATTACCCTTTGAAAACCAGGCGCTGACGTTATTAGCTAAAGCAGCCAATGGCAGTATGCGTGATGCATTAAGTTTGACCGATCAGGCCATTGCCTTTGGTTCTGGCCAAGTGATGCATCAACAGGTACAAACCATGTTGGGCAGTATTGACCAGCAGCAAGTTATTGCACTGTTAAAAGCCCTGTGTGATGCCGATATTGAACCTTTAATGCAAACCGTTTCAAAGGTGTTAGCATTTGGTGCTGATGCGCAAGAAGTACTGCGCAGCTTATTGGAATTACTGCATCAAATCACCTTGACTCAATTTGCTCCAGCAGCGGCGCAGTCATCTTTATACAGCGAACAGATCTTGGCTTTTGCCCAGCAAATATCCGCTGAGCAAATTCAGCTCTACTATCAAATGTTACTGGCTGGACGCAAAGACTTACCTTTTGCCCCAGATCCAAAATCAGGTTTAGAGATGGCTTTATTGCGCGCAGTTGCATTTGTGCCAGAAAAACAGACTAAACGCTGGGTGACTGACACAGCTGCTAAAGTCGATTTGACTGAGGCCGCGTTAACATCGCAAGAGGTCATAGAGACTCGCCCAAAGTTCGCAACTGAAAATGTTATTCAACAACCTTTAGTCGCTGATACTGAAGAAGCGACGGGTATTGAGATCACTAGTTTAGAACACGCCAGTATTGAAAATATTAGTGCTCAAGCCAGTGATACTAAAAAAGTGGCTGAGCAAGGCACGCCGTTAGCTGTTCATTCGCACTCTCAACCTCAACCTCAACCTCAACCTCAAGATGACCTTGACGATAAGGCTGTCGTTGATAATGAAGATGATGCGGCGGCAGAATTAATTGCCCAGCAGGCCATGGTGCTTAATCAGGCTGAAAGTATGGGCTTTGCTAGCAATAGCACTGCTACCAAGATAATTGACAGTGAAAGTGATAGTCAGACTGACATAAGCCTTCAATCTGAAACGGAACTCACTATTACGGCTGCAGCTGAGCCTGAATTTATTGATAATAACCAGTCAAGCGATCAATCAAATGATCAATATTCTACCACCGACTATGGTGACTATAGTGATATTCAATACGGTGACGATGACGGTCAAGATAATAGCGACTATGAAGATTATCTTGCTTATAATCAGCACTCTGCTGGAGATGCATCACTTACTCCGCTTCAGCCAACAAAAGGGCTTATAGCTGATAGTGAACAATTAGATCCATCCGTCAGTTCATCAGTTCAGCAACATGATGGCATAATAAACAATACCGATGGATTGGTTGAGTTGGATGATGACCCATTAGATGACATTCTCGATCTCGTATTAGCCAGTAGAGACACTTTATTGGCTGAAGTTATTGCCCATAAAGCGCAGGATGAAGTCGATGCTTCACATAAAAAAGCCGCAGATAAACAGCAAGCTAAGCAATCTAAGCTGGGCAGTGTTAGCACCCTTGAGCTTAAAAGTAATGATAAAATAGCACCGCAGCAATCATTGGCCCAAGATGAAGAGCCGCAAACTGTCATAGCAGAGTCTACTTCTCCAGCGACAACAACTATACCAACTCAAAACACTCACGCCCATCAAGCTGATACCGTTTATGACAGGCCACCTTGGGAAGCACCAACAGATGAAGAGCTGGCAGAAAAAGTCCAGTCAAGATTATCGCAAAGTGAGCCTTTAAGTTTACCTTCAGAGCCAGCTATATCGTCTGTGCCAACTGAACCATCACTTGAGCAGCATAAGACACCTGTTGGTATTGATTCCAATGATACGATAACTAATCATGTCGAAATGGCGGATGTAGATACTCAGCAGCATGTACAAGTTGAACCTGTGGCTGAAACGACACCTGCTATTGGTTACCCTACAGTTATCGGCCATAAAATTACTGGACATACTGTCGATTTACATTGGTATCAAGTCATGGTACAAGTTAAAGTTGGTGGGCGCGTTAGACAGCTTGGGGTGAACTCTTTGTGTAAAGAGGTATCAAACCCGATACAACTGACCCTAAAACCGGATCAAAAACATCTGTGTGCAGATATTGCTATTGGCCAATTACAAGCTGGGTTATCGGCGTTTTTACAACAAGATATTCAAGTGAATATTGATATTGGCCAAGATGCACAGCGGGAAACACCGCTAGAGTTACGTAAACGTTTTCACCATGAATTAGTATTACAAGCTAAGCAATCGATACTGACAGATGACAGTGTAAAGTGGATGATAGATCAGCTTGCAGCTCAATTAGACGATGATTCAGTGGTGTATCCACCAGAGCAGCTTAATACCGTGGCGGAACAAATTCCCGCATTACTTGGGTAAGTCCTTTCATGGGCAAAAATTCACTTGTTATACAATTCATAGCTTAGATATAGTGACATTTGACAATAACCATTAAGTGTTAAACCTAGCTTTTAATAGGTTAGCAAGTTCGCAAATTTATATTAACCCGTTTGCTAATCTGATTAATTTCAGTAAAATCAGGTTAATTTTGGCGACTTGCTATAACTCAGATTATTTAATAGAGAAAGAGAAAAGATTATGTTTGGAAAAGGCGGCATGGGCAACTTAATGAAGCAAGCCCAAATGATGCAAGACAAAATGGCTAAAGTGCAGGAAGAAATTGCCCGTATGGAAGTTGTTGGCGAGTCTGGCGCGGGTTTAGTTAAAATCACCATGACAGGTGCACACAATGTGCGTCGTGTTGAAATTGATCCAAGTTTGATGGAAGACGATAAAGAAATGCTGGAAGATTTAATTGCAGCAGCATGTAATGATGCCGTTCGTCGTGTTGAAGAAAATCAGAAAACTAAAATGGCTGAAGTGACTGGCGGTATGCAATTACCACCAGGCATGAAAATGCCGTTCTAATACGAGTCCATTACCACAATTTCAATCACGAAATGGTGGTAATAATAAAAAGCTCAAGCCGTGATGGCTTGAGCTTTTTTGATCTCAATTTCTAGATAAACCTACTTATTATAAGCACCACTGGCATAATGTAACTCATAGCTGTGGCTGTAAATTTCTAAGATATTACCAAATGGGTCTTCCATATAAATCATCCGGTATGGTTTTTCACCAGGGTAATAGTAACGGGGCGCTTTCATACGTTTTTTACCGCCAGCGGCAACAATTTTCTCTGCTAAACCTTCAACATCAGGGTCTTGAACACAGAAGTGAAATATTCCTGTTTTCCAGTACTCAAAGTTATTTTCTGGGTTTTCCTGATTATTGAATTGAAACAGTTCTACGCCAATTCGGTCACCGGTAGACATATGGGCAATCTTAAATGATTTCCAGCCAGCACCAAACACATCGGTACACATTTCACCAATAGCACTGTCATCTTCAATAATTTCTGTGGGTTCCATAATTAAATACCAACCTAACACCTCAGTATAGAATTTTACCGCCGCCTTGATGTCGGGCACTGAGATACCAATGTGTGAAAAACTTCGTGGATAATTGTTTGTCATAAAAACCTCTACTGTTACGGATGTTTTGTTTCAATGAGGTTAGTGTATTTAAAAATAACTTCATTTAAAAATTATCATAAATACTAATTATGATAATGTTTTGTTATTATTTTTTGTTGGATGTTTAAACAGCGCTATATGTGAGTTATCTGGTGTTATGAATAGGAGGTGATGGAATGTTAAATCAACAGTGGTTAACCACGTTTATCTCTTTAGTTGAGCTTGGGCATTTTACCCAAACGGCGGAAAAGCTTTTTATGACTCAACCCGGAGTGAGCCAACATATTAAAAAGCTTGAACAGCAGGTGGGTAGTGCATTGATTAATCGGATAGGTAAACGATTTGAACTGACTGAGGCCGGTCTAGCCGTTTATCATTATGCGTGCTTAATGCAAAGCCAGCAGCAGGCATTACTTGACAATTTAGCTGTCGATACGCCCTTTTCAGGCGAGTGTAAAATAGGCTGCTCTGGCTCAATGGCGTCTTTGCTATACCCTTACTTGCTCAAAGAGCAACAAAATCACCCTGATTTACGCATGTATTTGGAAGCGGGTCCTAACAAACGAATTATTGAAAGTGTTTTAGCCAATCAATTAGATTTAGGTATTGTTACTCAAAATGTGGTGCAACCTGAGCTAATGAGTACAGAGATAGGTCTTCAGTCTTTGTGTTTGGTATTACCTAAAATGGTGGCAGGAAAACCGTATCAACCTAATATCAACTTTGAGTCATTAACCCTGCTTGGGATGATAGAGCATCCTGATGCCCATTATTATTGGCATCAATTAAAGGCTGCTTTTTTTCAAGCCGAATCGACTATGACAATAAAAACAAAAGGTTATGTTAATCAGCTTAATCAAATATTATTACCCGCCGCTAACGGACTTGGCTTTACTGTATTACCTGAGTTTGCGGTAAGAAGTTTTGTGCAACAGGGAGATATTCAAATAGCAAAAAATAAGGATGGACAAGCATTAATCGTTTTTGAGCCATTATATTTAGTGAATAAGCAACATCGTGTACTGGCAACACGTTATCAAAACATTATTCGTTTAATTAAATCGCTAATGTAAGCTTTAGGATAAATTGTTCGCTTACCTGCATTAAACAGATAAGCTTGGCAACAATGTTAGTTAGCGGGTGCCACAGGTATTAGGCTATGGCCGCTAATGCTGAATTTACATCGGTGAACTTGAATGTAAATCCTTCTGACAACGCACGGGTTGGCAGTACATATTGACCTTCTGTGAGTAATTCTGACATTTCTCCCATGGCTAATCTTAACGCTAGAGGTGGGGCGATAATTTTTGCTGGGCGATTTAATGCTTTGCCCAAGGCAGATGAAAATTCGGCGTTACTAACAGGATTTGGGGCTGTGGCGTTGTAAATTCCCCGTGTTGTTGGGGTCGTCAACATCCACATAATTAATGCCACTAAATCATCCTGGTGTATCCAGCTCATTCCTTGTTTGCCTTTCCCAATTGGGCCACCTAGGCCTAATTTGAATGGGGGTAACATCTTGCTTAATGCACCGCCATTTTTACCCAGCACTATACCAATGCGAGGTATGCATACTCGAGTGGTTGATGAGTCTGCTTCAAGGGCCAGTTGTTCCCATTTTTGACATATTTGATGACTAAACTCATCATGAAATTGGCTATGTTCGTCAACTGGTTCCTGGCCTTGTCTGCCGTAATAACCGATAGCTGAAGCACTAATGAATGTTGTTGGGGGGCGTTGGCTTGAAGCGATTAATTGACTTAGCTTTTGAGTAATATCCCAACGGCTATGGCAAATGCGGATCTTCTGGTTTTTAGTCCAGCGTTTTGCCACAATCGGTTCGCCAGCTAAATTGATTACCGCATCGAAGTTATCTAAATGGCTCCGCTGGCTAATGTCTTCAATAAAAGTATGATGGGTGCCTAATACTTTTGCGGCTTGATTAATGTCGCGGGAGAGGACAGTTAATTTATGTTCAGCCAGTTTGGCAACCAAATGTTTGCCAACAAAGCCGGTTGCACCAGTGATTAGTATATTCATATGCCACTCTAGCCAATAATTTTAAATGCAGTATACAGTAACATACGCATTATAATCTTGAGTTGATCAATACCAAACGTGCTCAATACTGTTAAGTAGGCTTTTGATAACAAAGCTCCATTGATACTGAGTCGGCAAATCTAAGCGCATGTGGCTTGTCAATTTCAACACTAGCAAACTCAACCCAATGATGCTCACTGGCTATTTCTAGGGTCTGGTTGGTCAAGTTTTCCAGTAATAAGAAACGATTGTTTTCAATTAAGGCAATGATTTTTTTTGTTATAGTGCGATAATTGAGAGCGTCTGCTAGGTTATCACTATTGCGAGCTTTGTCTGCACAGTAATGAATGATGACATTAATGATGACATCTTGTTGGTTTTGAATTTCATCTTCTTTAATGCCGATATAGGTACGTAAACGAAGATTTTTAATGCGTATAATAGCGGTTTCTGGTTTCATAATATTTTTCTAGTAATAAAGATTTTTCAATGAGTAAGCTTAACATAACTAATTTAGCACTTCGGTAGCAACAAGGATTTTTCTTCTATGAAGGGTATACATCAATCGTCTATGGCGGTTCGCAGTTTCATTGTAATGGCATGCGTAGTGATTATTCTTGCGGGCATTAAAACGGCCAGTCCTATTGTAGTGCCTTTTGTGTTATCGGCATTTTTAGCAATGATTTGTAATCCTGCTATTACGTTAATGTGTCGGTTCAAAATTCCTAAAGCGCTAGCTGTGATGCTGCTGATGTTATTCATTGTGCTAATTGGTTTATGGCTAGCAAGTCTAGTCGGCAGTTCAGTGAATGAATTTTCAAAGCAAATGCCAGTTTATCGTGCCCAATTAATAGAGCAGTTTGCATGGGTGCTCGATAAACTCCAGTCGTTTAATATTAATATCTCCCGAGATAAAGTATTAGAGTATTTTGATCCCGGTATGGCCCTAAGCATGACCACTAATATGCTTTCTGGTGTGGGTAATGTGATGGCTAATTTATTCTTAATCATTTTGACCATTGTATTTATGTTGTTCGAAGCACAAGACATGCCTAAAAAATTCCATCTGGCGCTAGATGATCCTGATATGCGTTTAAAGCAAATCGATAAATTTTTAAATTCAGTTAATCAATACATGATGATTAAGACGTTAGTCAGTTTAGCAACAGGTGTGATTGTCGGCATTGGCTTATCGATTATAGGTGTTGATTATGCATTGTTATGGGCCGTTATCGCTTTTTTGTTTAATTACATTCCTAACATAGGGTCTATTATTGCCGCTATCCCTGCTGTGCTATTGGCTTTTATTCAGTTTGGTCCCGGCGCGGCAGGGGCAACAGGATTACTTTACTTTGGCACCAATATGGTGATGGGTAATGTGATTGAGCCTAAGTTTATGGGGAAAGGTTTAGGCTTATCAACCTTAGTGGTTTTCCTGTCATTAATCTTTTGGGGATGGTTATTGGGCTCTGTTGGGATGTTATTATCAGTCCCACTGACCATGGTGGTTAAAATTGGCATGGAATCGAGTCAGTCGGGTATGTGGTTAGCTATTTTATTAGCAGACAATGTCGACGATGCAGAAGATAAAATGACCGAATTAGACTCTGAGGCACAAGCCAGTAGCGAAGAAGTAGAAGTTGACAATGTGGAGGGTGAATCAATCGCTGCGGTGAATAAGCTGGATGATACAGATGATGAACCAAGTCAAAAGAGCTAATGTTTCTAACTGAGTCACTCATATTTACCACTATATAAGTACGGCCAAATAGCCCTACTAAAACGATATCAATAAGCTAATATACTTTTAATATTAAAATGTTAATAGCCAAAATGAATCCAATTTAAAATAAAAAGATAAGAGAATACAGTATATTTATGTCTGGATTAATAACAGCCTTGAGTCAATTTACTTTTGATAATGAAGTTCAGCGGGTGTTTCATGGCCGTGGTGGTTTATTCCAAGGTGAAGAACACCTGTGTCTCGATTGGTATCCTCCCGTGCTACTGCTGACCAGCTTTAAATCATTGGATGAGCCAGAACAGCAAGCCTTGTTTACGGCCATCACCGAACAGTATCATCAGCAAGCTGACAGTAAAGAGTTGAATTTGGTATTTCAACACCGAAGTGGCGGACAAACTGTGACAGAGCTGGTTTGTGGCAGTGTGCCAGATAATCATGTGGTAACAGAGCAGGGCGCCTTGTTTAATGTCCATATCATGCGTGGACAAAATCATGGGTTATTCTTAGATATGGCAAATGGCCGACGCTGGGTACAGCAGCATGCGAAAGGCAAAAAAGTATTAAATCTATTCGCTTATACCTGTGGTTTTTCGGTCGCGGCATTACTTGGTGGCGCGGATGAAGTGGTTAATATGGATATGAGCAAAGGTGCCCTCAGTATAGGTAAACAAAATCATGTACTGAATAATTTACCACAAGGTGTACGGTATCTTGGTCATGATATTTTCAAATCCTGGGGTAAGCTGACTAAATTGGGTCCCTATGACTTGATTGTTGCTGACCCTCCAAGTAACCAAAAGGGCAGTTTTGTGGCGACCAAGGATTATGAGCGCTTATTGAAACGCTTACCAAGCTTACTCGCAGCAGATGGTGAGGTGTTATTGTGTTTAAATGCACCGGAATTAGGCTGTGATTTTTTAATGCAGCAAGTGAGTGAGACTGCACCACAATTACACTATGTGGAGCGTATTGCTAATCCTGATATTTTTGCTGATATTGACGAGCAAAAATCGTTAAAAGTGCTGCGTTACTCAATGGCCTAATCCTTACTACCATTTCTACAACGACTTCCATAATAACTTCCACGTACACTCTTAACACCTTGTCGTTGAGAGTGTTAACGACCTTGCTGATGACAATTTTGATCCCCTTTAAGATTCAATTGATAATTGACATTCAATCGAGGGCTTATTCACATTAGTAAGCGATTCCCCCAACGCTGTTTTCAAATACAGCTCACATTTTTACTATCTATCAGAGCTAAATCACCCTTCGGTGGTAGCGATAAAGCTAAATTAAGCTACGCTTAAACACGTGGTTCTGTCATTGGAATTCTGTCTATTTAGTCGATGTTTGTGTTTAGAAACTGAGAGTTGCTAATAGTTTGTCTATTTTAATGATCTAGATCAAGTAAACACATGTTTACCAATTTGTGAGTATATAGATTGTAAACGGTTTAGCGGTAACATTTACGTAAAGCAAAATGATGACAATGACTTATTGATTAAGTCCCCATTCCAACCACTCTTGGAGGCTCCATGAGTAAAGACACTAAAAGTGAAAAAAGTCTCGAATTGAAAATTTTTATCTTCTTGACGGTCTTCCTTGCACCTATTTTATCGGTCCTGCTTGTCAGTGCACTAGGCTTTAGCATCTGGTTTAGCCAAATTTTAACGGGCCCACCAGGCGTTGGTTAATATAAAAATTAAAAATAAACATGTGAGTGTGATTAATGAGCAATGAACTTCACGTAACCAGTCTAATTGTCCAAGTACATCCAGACAAAATGGCTGACGTTAGACAAAAAATTATGGCAATCAAAAACGCAGAGCTTTCAGCAAACAATGACGTCAAGCTTGTTGTGGTGATTGAAGGTACAAGCCAAAAATCATTAATGGATGATATTTCGACAATTAATGCATTACCCGGCGTGTTAACAGCGACCATGGTTTACCACCAAAGTGAAGAGCTTGAAGAGGGTGAGATATGAAAATGAATAGACGTGATTTTATGAAAGCTAATGCCGCAATGGCAGCAGCGAGTGTCGCTGGATTAGCATTACCTGCAGCTGCAAGTAACCTCATTACCAGTTCAGAACAAACCAAACTTGAGTGGAATAAAGCCCCTTGCCGTTTCTGTGGTACAGGTTGCTCTGTGATGGTTGCAACCCGTGATGGTAAAGTCGTTGCGACACATGGTGATGCGAATAGTGAAGTTAACCGTGGTTTAAGCTGTGTTAAAGGTTATTTTCTATCCAAAATTATGTACGGCCGTGACCGCTTAACTTCGCCTATGTTACGTATGACCGATGGCAAGTATGACAAGCACGGTGAGTTTACTCCCGTTAGCTGGAGTACGGCTTTTGAAACAATGGCACAAAAGTGGAAAGCAACCATTAAGGCAAAAGGACCTACTGCTGTTGGCATGTTTGGTTCTGGTCAATGGACTGTTTGGGAAGGTTATGCCGCCGTTAAGCTAATGAAAGCTGGCTTTGGTACCAACAACATCGACCCTAACGCACGTCACTGCATGGCTTCTGCTGTTGCTGGTTTTATGCGTACCTTTGGTATTGATGAACCAATGGGTTGTTACGATGATATGGAAGCGGCTGACGCGTTCGTATTATGGGGCTCTAACATGGCAGAAATGCACCCGATCCTTTGGACTCGAGTGACAGATCGTCGTTTAAGCGCGCCCCATGTAAAAGTCGCGGTATTATCGACCTTTGAGCACAGATCATTTGATTTAGCTGATTTGCCAATGGTGTTTAACCCGCAGACAGATTTGGCTATTCTTAACTTCATTGCTAATTACATTATCCAAAATGACAAGGTCAACTGGGATTTCGTTAATAAGCATGTCAATTTCCGTAAAGGCACCACTGACATTGGTTATGGCCTACGTGCGACTCATCCTACCCAGATGAAGTCTAAAAACGCAGATACCGCAAACGATTCAACCCCAATCGATTTTGAACAGTTTAAAAAGTTTGTTGCTGACTACGATGTGACATCGGTCAGTAAATTATCGGGTGTACCTGAGCACAAACTGCTTGAGCTTGCCGAGCTGTATGCTGATCCTAAAATTAAAGTGACCTCATTTTGGACCATGGGCTTTAACCAACACACTCGTGGTGTTTGGTGTAATAACTTGATGTACAACATTCACTTACTTGTGGGTAAAATTTCTACTCCTGGTAACAGTCCATTCTCTCTTACTGGCCAGCCTTCAGCTTGTGGTACTGCACGTGAAGTGGGCACTTTCTCGCACCGCTTACCTGCTGATATGGTTGTGACTAACCCAGAGCACAGAAAAATTGCTGAAAACATTTGGAAAATCCCAAGTGGTATTATTCCAGAAAAACCTGGGTTTCATGCCGTTGAGCAAAGCCGCCGCCTTAAAGATGGCGATCTAAATTGTTACTGGGTCCAAGTTAACAATAACATGCAGGCTGGCCCTAATATAAACGAAGAAGGCTTACCGGGTTACCGTAACCCAGATAACTTTATCGTGGTGTCAGATGCCTATCCAACAGTGACCACCCAAGCTGCAGACATGATTTTACCTACAGCTATGTGGGTTGAGAAAGAAGGCGCTTACGGAAATGCAGAGCGCCGTACCCAGTTCTGGCATCAAATGGTCAAAGCACCGGGTGAATCTAAGTCCGATTTATGGCAGTTAATGGAGTTTTCTAAATACTTCACCACTGACGAAGTGTGGCCTGAAGCGGTATTGGCAGCAAATCCGCAGTTTAAAGGTAAGACTTTATATGAAGTCTTGTATCAAAATGGCAATGTCGAAAAATTCCCACTTGCTGATGCAGATCCTAAATTCCTCAATGATGAAAATGAAGCGTTTGGTTTCTATGTTCAAAAAGGGCTGTTTGAAGAATATGCTACCTTTGGTCGTGGCCATGGTCATGATTTAGCTGATTTTGACACATATCATAAAGAGCACGGTCTTCGTTGGCCTGTGGTTGATGGTAAAGAAACCAAATGGCGTTTCCGTGAAGGTTCAGATCCGTATGTCAAAGCTGGCAAAGGCTTTGAATTCTATGGTAAACCAGACGGTAAAGCGGTTATTTTCGCATTACCTTATGAACCCGCAGCGGAAGCCCCAGATGAAGAGTTCGACCTTTGGCTATCAACGGGTCGAGTGCTTGAACATTGGCATTCAGGTTCAATGACTCAGCGTGTACCAGAGCTTTATAAAGCTTTCCCTGATGCAGTGTGTTTTATGCATCCTGAAGATGCTAAAAAACGTGGTTTGCGCCGTGGTGATGAAATTAAAGTCATCTCGCGTCGAGGCGAAATTAAGACACGTGTAGAAACTCGTGGTCGTAATAAGCCACCTGTTGGCTTAGTGTTTGTACCTTGGTTTGATGCAAGTCAACTGATTAATAAAGTGACCTTAGATGCTACCGATCCAATATCTAAGCAAACAGACTTTAAAAAGTGTGCCATTAAGATTATGAAGGCATAAGGGGAAGACACATGAACATTATCAAAGTTGCGTCAATGGTTGCGATTTTAGGTTTATCATTCAGCGTACTGGCGACCAGTGTGCCTGAAGACCAGATTGATACCTTACGTTTGGCGCCAATTAATATCGAACCAATACCGCCAGCAATGCAGCAAGTGCTTAATACTGATTTAAAGCAAATGCGTAATTATCCAATGCAGCCACCTTTGATCCCTCACAAGATTGATGGTTACCAATTAGATTTAAAGGTCAATAAGTGTATGCAGTGCCATGCTCGCAATAGCACTGGCCACTCTCAAGCACCTATGGTTAGCGTGACTCACTACATGGACAGAGATAACAACTTCTTGGCTGAGCTTTCTCCAAGACGTTATAACTGTACCCAGTGTCATGTGATTCAATTAGATGCCAAACTATTGGTCGAAAATGACTTTGTCGACCTCGATCATCTAATGGATGCTACAGCACCTGCTAAGCATTAGGAGTGACTATGTTGGCTAATTTGTTTGAAAAGCTAAAAGTTGTTTGGAAGGTACTAAACCGTCCGAGCGTTCATTACAGCCTTGGGTTTCTGACATTAGGTGGATTTGTAGCAGGGGTAATTTTCTGGGGTGGTTTTAACACTGCGCTTGAGGTGACCAACACAGAGAAATTCTGTATCGGTTGTCATGAGATGGAGAATAACGTCTATCAGGAATTACAAAGCACGATTCACTTCACGAACCGAAGTGGTGTGCGTGCAACTTGTCCTGATTGTCATGTTCCGCATAACTGGACCGATAAAATTGCCCGTAAAATGCAAGCTTCAAAAGAAGTGTGGGGCAAGGTGTTTGGTACAATTAACACCCGTGAAAAGTTTGAGGCGAAACGCCGTCACCTAGCTGAAAATGAGTGGGCTCGTCTGAAGGCAAATGACTCACTTGAATGTCGTAACTGTCATAACTTTGATTATATGGACTTTACTCGTCAATCAAAGCGTGCGTCACAAATGCATTCAACGTCATTGGCAAGCGGTGAGAAAACCTGTATCGATTGTCATAAGGGGATTGCACACCAATTACCTGATATGGCGGGTGTAGAAGGTTTCTAACCGTTAAGGCTAATACATCATCATAAAAGACCAGCTTGCTGGTCTTTTTTTACTTTAATCAGTAAAAACTAGTTAGATAGCAACCCATTATATTTTTAATAAGCTATGATAAATTAATACCAATTTACCAAGAGAAATTGTCAATCATCATATTGATAGGGATATTTTTTGTATTCTCGAAGGAGATATTATCGGTGTGAAAATATCAGTGTTGAATGCGGCTATTTTAATTGGCTTGTTGTGGACTACGTTCACAGCTGAGTCATTTGCTCAAACTGAATTAGACTCAAATTCAGTTGTAACCGCGACACATTTATCTATCGAATCTATTCCCATCGTAATCCCGGATTGGATTATCGATGAATTACAACCTACAACCCTAAGCCCGCAGCAACAGCGGCAAGAGTTAGCCTGGTTTGCCACTCAATCCATACCCTTTAAAGGTATGACTATTCGAGTCGTATCTGAGCGTATAAATACCCATATATATGAATCTGAAGTACTGGCCAAAGCATTCTATCAATTAACCGGTATCCATGTTATCCATGAGTTAACGGGCGAAGATGATGTGATTAAAAAACTGTCGGCTCAACTGATGACAGGGTTAAATTTATATGATGCCTATATTAATGATAGTGACCTTATTGGTAGCCACTTTCGCAGTGGTCAAGTTACGCCCATTAATGAATTGTTATTATCAGATTCTGGGAAATATGCCTTACCTACTTTGGACCTTAACGATTTTATTGGTTTACAGTTCACTACAGGCCCTGATGGTGTGATCTATCAGTTGCCGGATCAACAATTTGCTAATTTGTATTGGTATCGTAGTGATTGGTTCGAAAATCCAACCTACAAAGCTTTATTCAAAAAAAATTATGGTTATCAATTAGGAGTGCCTCAAAATTGGCAAGCTTATGAAGATATCGCCCGTTTTTTTAGTGAAGACATTCGCTCAATCAATGGCACAAAAGTCTATGGTCACATGGATTATGCCGCGACAGATCCGTCATTAGGTTGGCGAATATCCGACGCCTGGCTGTCAATGGCGGGCGTTGGGGATATTGGCTTGCCAAATGGTATGCCAGTGGATGAATGGGGGATTAGAGTTGAAGGATGCCAGCCTGTCGGGGCAAGTGTTGAACGTGGTGGCGCGCTTAATAGCCCAGCGGCTATATATGCTATTGATAAATTTGTATCATGGCTGGAATATGCCCCTGAAGAAGCTAAGCGCTTAACCTTTTCAGAGGCGGGTAGATGGCTTGCAACGGGGCAGGTTGCTCAACAAATATTTTGGTATACCGCTTTTGTCGGAGACTTAACAGATCCTGGTTTAGATATAGTTGATCAAGATGGTATACCTAAATGGAAAGTGGCTCCCTCTCCTGTGGGTAAATATTGGCAAAAAGGCATGAAGTCAGGCTATCAAGATACAGGCTCCTGGACATTTTTGAAAAATACCCCCAAGCAACAGCAATTAGCCGCTTGGCTGTATGCCCAGTTTGTGGTGTCAAAATCAGTATCACTGAAAAAGACGCTTAAAGGCTTAACGCCAATTAGATTGTCGGATATTGAATCAAAAGTCATGACCCAAAAAGCACCTTATCTTGGTGGGTTGGTTGAATTTTATCGCAGTAAAGCCCGAAATGTTTGGACTCCTACAGGAACAAATGTTCCCGATTACGCTAATATGGCAGGGTTCTGGTGGCAATATATTAGTCAAATTGTCAATGGCACATACACTTCAAAACAAGGTCTAGATGCATTAGCTGAACGTATGGATAAGCATTTGTCCCAGCTTGAGTTATCGATGGTTAATATCCAATGTGCTCCCAAAATGAATGCAAGCCAACCCGCAGAATATTGGCTATCTCAGCCGGGTTCACCCAAAAGTGAAATACTAACGGAAGAACAAGGGCGTACCTTACCCTATGAGGAGGCTATTCTTGTTTGGCATTAAAGGCTTAATATTACAAGTAGTCTTATTGGTTGTGCTGTTTTCAAATTATTTGAAAGCGGAAAAGCTGACCATTATTACCTATTCAGAAGTTCCCTTTGCATCGCAAAATGAGGACAAAAAACAAGGTTTGGTAATCGAGCTTATTGAGGCTTTATTTAACCAAGCAGGTATGGAATATGAAGTATTATTTTATCCACTCAAACGGGGTATGGCGATGGCTGCATCGGATAAAAATACCTGTGTACTCCCGATTGAAAGAAATCAGCAACGTGAAACGCATTTTAGTTGGATAGGTCCAGTGATGCTGTCTCGATATGGTTTGTTTAGCCGTAAACCTCTGCTCGATCCACTTATTACCCTCAGTGATGCTAAATCCTCAAGTATTGGCAGCTTTCTGGGCAGCGGCATAGGCGAGTATCTGATCAATTCAGGCTATGAAGTTGAATTAACTAATAATGATAGATTAAATATTAAGAAGCTTGAACGTGGGCGTATTAATTTTTGGGCTGCGGATATCGTCAGTGCTAAAGCATTAATGAAAAATGAAGGCCTAGCATTCATTGAACCTGAATTGATTTTTTATACTTCAATTAGAGCCATGGCTTGCCATTACGATTTACTAGAATCAACCCAGAAATTGTTAAATGATGCACTACTATTTTTGTATAGAAGTGGTTATATGGCGCAATTGAATAGAAAGTACGGTTTGGAGTTATAAAAGGCAACCTAAGCAGATTGCCTTTTAAGAATGCGTACAATTAACTTTTCAGCTGTGAATCAATGATGTCAGTCAAATAGATACTAAAATCATGGCCATGATGCTCAAGCATCTTAGGGAACATTGAAATAGGCGTTAAACCCGGAAAGGTATTAATTTCATTCAATAGAATTTGATTGTCAGCGGTTAAGAAGAAGTCAATACGCGATAAATGACGTAGTTTCATCCCTTTAAAGGCTTTTATGGCATAAGCGCGAATTTGTTCGCTAATCTCATCGGGGACATTAATAGCTTCGATAAAGGTTTTAGCCTTGCTGTTAGTGGCATACTTTTCATCGAAAGTATAAAAGTTATTACTGTCGCAGACAATTTCGCCCGGTTTTGTCGCCACGATTTCACCTTGGTATTCATAGACGGCCACTTCCAGCTCTCTGGCAACTATCGTTTGCTCGACAATCACATAGGGTGAATAGCTAAACGCCTCTTTTAATATGTTGGCAATGTCAGTTTTATCATCGACTTTATAACAGCCGACAGATGACCCTTGAGATGCTGCTTTAATAAATAACGATCCCCATTTATCAAACGCTGCAGTAGTTTGGGCTATCGCGTCATCATCATATTGATGCAGGAAAATATACGGCGTATTAGGTACACCTAAAGCACTAAACCACATTTTTGCGGTGATTTTGTTAAAACAATTACTCGATGCTTCTGATTCGCAGCCAAAGTAGGGTAACTGAATTAAGTTAAAATAAGATTGAATATCGCCGGTTTCAGCAGGGTAACCATGAATACAAGGAATAACATAATCCACAGGCCATGCTGCAATAGCATCATCTTCGAAACGCACTTCACGGCGGTTAGTTAGCTCACATACATCACCGGTTTGGTTTTTGTAATGTCCGTGCTTATCTAGCTCTAAACGTAGTACCGAGAATTTATCTGACTTAGCCAGTGATGACTCAAAAAACTTAACCGACATTAATGAAATATCGTGTTCTGCGCCGCCACCGCCACATAACAGTAGCAGATTAATTTTTGGCATGCTTGCTCCTAAAAATGAATAAAATTGGGCTAGATGAATGCGCCCTGAAATGACCTGCTTATGATAAAGATCCACACTGGGTCATGGCAAGTGGAGGTTAACAATATTTCAGTTTTAAATAACATCAATGTTAATTTTTTTAGAGGTTATTTAAGGTAAAGCATACTCAACTTAAACAAGAGGCACTTTAGCTAAATAGACCCTAGTTAAACCGGCTTTATTAATGGTATTTCAACATTAGTCGATATTCCATAAACGCAGCGCTAACCCTGATGCTCGGGTGGTGACTTGTTTTGCTGCTCGCTCAAATACTGCGGTACTGCCTAAACAATAGAAATGATTTTTTGCCCGAGTAATTGCGGTATATACCAACTCTTTGGTCAGCAGTTGCCACTGCGCTACACTTGGCCTTGGCGGCAGCACAAAGCTGACTTGATCAAACTCACTGCCCTGGGATTTATGTACCGTCATGGCAAAGCAGGTATCATGTTTAGGGAGTCTTGCGGGTAACACTTTTAATAAATTGCCATCAGCTTGGATAAAGTGTGCCATTAACCGAGCCGGGTTTTGCTGGTCCTGTAAAATCAGGCCAATATCACCGTTAAACAGGCCTAAATTGTAATCATTGTTTTGAATTATGATTGGTCGCCCAAGGTAAAACTCTTGCTTTGGTTGAATAAGTTTAGCCTGGCGCAAACTGTCAGTAATCGCGATATTCATCCCATCGACACCGTACTCAGATGCGCGCATGGCGCACAGCATACGATACTGATTATATTGCTCAATAATTTGTTCAGCGCCATAAACAGGCGTATTAGCAACATTGTTATTAAACACATTCTGGTTGAATTGAATCATCTGTAAATAGGGCTGATAAGCGCTGACGGACAAGGCTAATAACTGTTGTTTGCCAGTGTTGTCTTGATTAGCACTGATTTGATTGGCGCTAATTTTATTGGAATGGGTTTGATGCTCAAACCAGTTCAGTTCAGCATAACCGTGCTGCCACACTTGACGGATATGGCTGACATTCGCGTCATTAACCGCGTTTGCCAGCTGACCAATACCCGCATCACCCTTAAATCTATGGCTATGCATCAACATACATAAGCTGTCGCCAAACTGACTGTTAGTATTATGCGAGTCAGAATTATTTTGAGTATTGTTATCGTCAAGGGTATCAATAAACTGACTTACATCTTGCCCAGTGAGCCGTTTAATGTTGTCAGCTTGCTGCTGACTATAATGCATACGCCAAGGCGCCAGATTGGTTTGATCTGCTTTGATGCCAACGTTAATGTCAGCTTTTGCAGTTTGTGCAGTTTGTTTTAGCCCCTGGCAAATATCAGCTAACACGGCTCCGGCCTCAACCGAGGCTAATTGATCTTGATCGCCTAATAAAATTAACCTGGCGTTGTCCGGCAGTGCGCTTAATATTTTGTTCATCATAGGTAAGTCGACCATTGATGCTTCATCAATGACCAGCAAATCAAGTCGCAATGGATTGTCTTTGTTATGCCTAAATTGATGGGAATGCGGTATGACACCGAGTAAACGGTGCAACGTAGCGGCTTCTTCGGGTATCGCCTCTAATGCGGTCAATAGTGCTTGAGGTTGCTGATTTGCGGTTAAGCTTTGTCTTAAACGATTTTTCGAGGCTTTGATTGATTCACTCAGTCTAGCTGCCGCTTTACCTGTTGGGGCCACTAATCGAATGGTCATATTCTGCTGAGTCAGTAATAGCAAGAGTAACTTGGTGACTGTGGTGGTTTTACCGGTACCCGGGCCGCCAGTAATGACGGCAAGCGCTTTGGTTAGCGCGGTTGCTGTGGCTATTTTTTGCCAATCGAATTGATGGCTATTATGGATTTGTGGTGGGAATAAATCATCTAAATAGCCAGGCAGTAATGGGTTGTCGGCAAGTATATTAATACTGGCAAGTTGGCGTAATTTAAGGGCAACCAGAGTTTCGAACACATAGTATTTATTCAGATACAGTCGGTTAAATTCGATGATCATTGGCGTGTTATCACCGGGCTGACCGATAGCATTAAGCTGGCTAAGTTGTTCAATTAATTGATTGTGATCGACTGTGATTTGACATGACGCTTCAGCACTCACCGCAAAAGGGTGGCTACCTATGTCTTCTGCCATTGGATTAGTCAGCACAATATTATGCAACACTAAACAACTGTGCTGATTCGACAATTGCTGACTCAGTAGGGTGCAGATTAATAGCAATAAATCACTGTCTACTTGGTCAACTGGATCGGTATTATTAACACTATTGATATCGCTTGTGGGCATAACGCTAGAGGCAGCCATGTTTTCAATATTGGCGAGCTCAAGGGCAAAGTGTCTGTCTAACGCGGTGATCAATTTTGCTTGTTGCCACTGTTTAAGCAATTGAGCCATGGGGAGCGTGGTGGTTAACATATTATCGCTTCTCCGCGTTATTATGACTGATGTGTTGGCTTGCTGGAGTGTCTAGTTCAGGATGAGAAAATAACTTATCCAACTGGTCGATAAGGGCGGCGTCAGGTTTATCAAAAAAGACCCCTGAGCCAACAGCATCAGGACTCATACCCCTGAGAAATAAGTAAAAACAGCCACCAATATGCTGATGATAGTCATAGTTTGGCATCCGCAGGCGTAAATATCGATGCAGGGCTAGCGTATAAAGTATGTACTGTAAGTTATATCTGTGACTATTGATGGCTTTAGCCATCGATGTTTGGCTGTAATCTTGCAGCTGGTGGCCTAAGTGGTTGGACTTATAATCTGTAATATAGAACTGACCTTTATGTTCGAAAGTTAAATCAATAAACCCTTTTAACATGCCCTTTAAGGTGTCAAAGCTGAAGTTATTCTCATAACCAAATTGCCCTAATAAGCGATTAAGCTTTTCAGCATGCAGTTCAGTGATCGGTATATAGAACTCCATTTCTACCATGGTTTGTTGTGGGGTTAATTCCTGTAAAAAAATAGGATGTTGGCCCGCTTGGTTTGATGTATTTAGAAAGGTTTTCACTAAGGGTGTGGCCAGGATTTGTTGATACCACAAGGTTAAAGGCACCAACCAAACTTGTTGATCAAAACCGTATTGCTGCATGGCTTTGATTAAGGCGGGTTGCAGCTCAGTGTCTGCCTGGGTGAAATCAAATAGCTCTAATACTAAATGCATAAAGCTACCGGCATTGGCACCGCGCTCAAAGCTAAATCGGTCTAAAATATGTGCAGCAGGCAGTTCAACCTCAATAAGTGTTTCTTCACTAAAGTCTTCATCATCGGCGCCGGGAACGGTTTTTTCATGGGCAAGATGTTTTACTAACCCAGAATAACTGCCTACTCGCCAAGGTAAGCCAAGTTTTCGAGTGGTTTGCTTGGCAGCATAGATTTGTTTTGTATCAACATTGTCGACTAATACCGTATTGTCGATAATGTCAGTCACTTGGCTAACACTGATGGCATCAATTGTGGCTAATTGAGCCACTTTTGCTGCCATTTGTTCGCCATCACAATCCTTATCTGTAATGCCTAATAAATAACCTATGCCTGTTTCATGCAGCTGTGAGCTTATGCCGGCTTTTAATTGCCGTGATTGATTGGCGATATACAGATAACAGGCATAAATTGGACGGGTTAACGCCACATATAATAGGCGTAAGTCTTCGGCTAGGGTTTCACGTTTATATTGCTCCCAACCTTCATCACTGCCATAAATATCCCAAATTAATTTACCCTGGTTATGATATAGCATCGGCTCAGGACGACGATTACCGCCTCTGGCGAGACTGATAAAAGGCACAAAACAGATGGGATACTCAAGACCCTTTGATTTATGAATGGTGACAATTTGCACCAGATTTTGCTCACTTTCTAAACGCAGCTGTTGCTCATCTTGACCTTGGGTACCGAGCAGCTGTTGTTCAAACCAATTGATTAATGCACTGCTACCGTCTAACTCAGTGGCCTTTTGTTGCAGTAACTCACCTAGGTGACGAAAGTCGGTTAAGCGGCGCTCGCCACTTGCACTAATACTGATAAATTCATCGTCATCTGTTGTTGAGTTTACGCTAGCATCTTTGTCAATATCAGGTTCGGACGATATAGCGTTGGCAGGCTTAGCTAATAGTCGATGCACTAGTTTAGTGTCATTGGCCAGACTAAGTAGCGCAGGCATGATGCCGCTTGATAGCCACAACTGGTGCCAGTGAGCAAATAAGTCCAACACCTTTTGACGCAGTGACTCGTCCTGATTAAATTGATGAATTTTATTGGCGTTATAGCCTATTAATTCCGTGGCCAGCGCGGCACGAATGGCGCGCTCATCTTTGGGGTTAGCTAATGCTCGCAGAATAAGGGCAGTTTCTTTGGCTTCATTGGTATCAAACACACTATCGCGACTTAAAAATACCGCGCCAATGTTGCGGGCACTTAAGGCCGCTTTTATCACAGCGGCTTCGTTTCTG
Source organism: Shewanella sp. HL-SH8 (assembly GCF_051165765.1). Lineage (NCBI taxonomy): Bacteria > Pseudomonadati > Pseudomonadota > Gammaproteobacteria > Alteromonadales > Shewanellaceae > Shewanella > Shewanella sp. HL-SH8. The sequence goes on from NZ_CP195039.1 coordinate 2,114,659, forward strand.
TCCCTGACCAATACGGCAATATTTTTGGCAATTAATGCATCGCCATTGATAACACATTCGCCCGCCTGTGCTTCTGTCAGTAAGCGGGTTATTTCTGCGGCCGCATCATTGGCAAGCAATTGACGAGCGGTGGTTTTGTTTAGCCCAGTTTGCTCGTTTTCTTGAAGCAGTTTTATCCGCAGTGCCGCTGTTTGTTCAGTCGCTTCAATCAATATCTTTTTTTGTGCTGATACAGGGGTTTTGACGGGATCATAGGGAATAGCATCGCTGATAAATGGATCGTCATGCTGATTGAAAAAATGATTAACACCGTTAACTAATTGCGCTGAAGAGCGGTAATTGGTATCCAAACTATAGTGCGCTTCGGTCTGATTACGGGCGTTAATATAAGTAAAAATGTCCGCACCGCGAAAGGCATAAATGGCTTGTTTGGGATCGCCAATCATCAAGATGCCTATGGCGTTATTAGGCGTGGCTGATTGTGGTTTGGTAATGCCCGAGCCGCCCGTTTGTGAACCGTCTGCTTGTGCGCTGTGCGGATCAATTTGTGGCGCTTGATATACGGTATTAAATATTTGAAATTGTAATGGGTCGGTATCTTGAAACTCATCGATTAGCGCAATTGGAAAGCGCTTTGCTATCGCGTTAGGCAAGGTGTCAGGATTATGCTCCAGAGCTTGCGCCAGGCTAGTTAACAAGTCATCGGGCGTCATCAAATTACGCTGATGCTTTTGTTGCACAAATCGTTGTTTAATGTCGGCTTGGGCGCGGACTAAAAATGCAGGAATAATGGCAGTAATTAACGCCATTAAGCGCTCGATATGATCCAGTAGCGGCGCATCTTGCGCTGAGGGGATTTCACCGCCTTTATTTAATCTCAGTTCTGATAACGCTAATTGCTCCATTGGCTTTAACGGCGGTAAACCCTGGCCATAAGCCACCCAGTGGGTTAAATCGTCAAACAGTTGCAGTAACTTGGGATAACCATCGGCTTTTTTACCAAAGCGTTGACCGTTTAAAGGCAAGTCCATTAACAGTGTTAGCATAGCCGGGTGTTCAGCAGGCCAGCGCAGTTTAAAGCGCTGTAGACTTTGCACTAATGACTCTGAAAGTTTGATGAAATCTGGCGGTGTATCGGATGCTATCGCTTGGCTTGCACCTAGTAAGGCACGTACTTTTTGAGCGAGTTTTTCCGGCTCGCCAAAAGTATTACTGATCTGTTGGGCTAAAAACAATGGCAGCGGATAACAGGCTTCACGCCAAAAGTCGCGCACGGCATGGTGTAAGTATTCGCTGTCGTCTAAGGTGAATTCTGATTCAAATAGCAATGACGATTCAAATGCCATGTCGGCCAAAATGCGCTGACAAAAACCATGAATAGTGAAAATAGCGCCTTCGTCGAGTGACTTAAGCGCCAAATCGAATCGTTTTAGGGCAATGGCGCGTTCATCTTCAGGGATCTGCTGATAAAGCTGCTCAACAAAGTGATCATCAGTCGCGACGCCTAAAAAGCGTTTATAGGCAATTTGGATCCGTTTACGTATTCGGTCGCGTAGCTCTTCTGTGGCAGCATTGGTAAAGGTTACCACTAAAATTTGTTCACATAATAAAGGGGCTTGTCCGCCATGACCCAGCAATAAACGCAAATATAACCCTGAAATAGTATAGGTTTTGCCTGTTCCCGCGCTGGCTTCAATCAGGCTAGAGCCTGCAAAAGGCAAATTGAGTGCATCCAGCGCTGACACGGTAATATTAGCTGATTTAGCGTTATTCATAAGCGGTATATTTTGCTCCAATCCTGTGTGCTCGCTGTTCATTTTTATCTTATTAACGGCTGAAACCGACTTTGTATGATTTAATTGTTAATGGCTAATATTAGCTGCGTTGGCTATTTCAGCCACTTGTTTTGTCACCGCATCACCACTGATAAAGTCATCTAGCTCACCGAGTTTACCCTTATGATATAAGCTCACCATCGGCTGTAATAAGGTATCCACTAGTTGGCCAAATGTAGTTTGACTAAAATCATCAGGAAATCGGAATAAGCGTTGATGATGGGGCTCTAACCCTTCACCGAGCTGAGTCTGATCGTCTCGCCATTGTTTTTGTGCGGCAAACAGTTTTTCAGTATGTGTGCCATCGTTTTGTGCATAAAGCCAGGCGGTACGAGGCGGGAAGCATAATGGCTGACGTTGCCCATCAAGATAAGTCTGCACAAAATGCTCTAGCTGCATCTGCGCTTGTTTGGCATCGATAGGGGCAAAGCAATGAAAATGGCCCATGTCTAACAAGTAACTGTACTTGATTATACCTTGCGCATTAAGGCATAAATGGCGGATATAACACTGGACTAAATCTCTGCCGTGGGCTGTGCCTGGTCGATAATTGATTAAGCCTTTAGGGCTAACATCATCGATGCGTCCAACCAAATTTATGTGACTTAAGTGCTGATTGTTCGCCGAGTCGACTGACATAGTTAAGTCGATATTAATCGATTCGCTGGCTTGCTCATTTTGTAAAAAATGTATTCGATTAATTAAAGGGGCTATATCGCGTTGATATTGCGATAATAAAATATCATCAAATGGCGCCATAGGTAGACTACCACTGGCTTTGAGTTGGTTAAGTAGTTCAATATCGACATCGCTGTTAACTTGACATAAGGCTGAATCGATAAGATTAGATTGCAATTTATAGCGGCCTAAACCATCTAAACTGAACGGTTCGTCATTATCATCGGCTTGTAAATTCAAGTTTAAATCAACTTTTAGGCTACGGTTGAAGAAAAACTGCGCCGGATTGCGAAAGAAACGAATTAATGCCGACAGCTCCAGTTCATCACTTTTATCGTGATTTTGATGGCTATGATTACTGCGGCTGAGTTGATCATCTTTTTCGGCAATAATCGGTTTTTGTGGATTGAAAAACCGTTGTTCATATTGTTGGTCTAATGGCGGAGGACACCAACGCTGATGATAGCTTTGTAACGGGCTATCTGGGGTGAATAATTTATGATCAAAGGGTTGTAATGGTTGAGCTTGAATAAGTTGCTGGCTGACGGCCTGCTCAATGAGTTCAATATCATCCTCGGTTAATGTGTTGCTTGATAAGTGCTCTGGCAGATAACTCATTTGGCAGAACTCAATTAACTCTGAAATCAGCATCGAGGGGATGCGTTCAGCATTGTCACGCTCGCTGTGACCAATGTAACTGACATAAAGTTGCTCACGCGCCGAAAGTAGCGCTTCTAAAAACAGGTATCTGTCATCTAATCTGCGCGAACGGTCGCCTTTTTGGGCGCCAAAGTGAGCCATTAAATCAAACCCGACCGGATGTTGTACTCGCGGGTAAATGCCATCGTTCATGCCCAGTAAACAGACCACTTTAAACGGAATTGAGCGCATAGGCATTAAGGTACAAAAGTTCACACTGCCAGCAAGGTAGCGCTGGCCCACGCGTGAGTCATTTAAGGTTTGATTAAACCATTGCTTGAGTACTTCAATATTAATCTGAGCTTGATGACCTGCTTCGATAAGCTCATCTGATAAGCTGGCAAGCGCATTTCTGATGGTGAGTATTTGACTCTGCTCATCGTCGATAGTTTGATAGAAGTCTTCAATTAATTGGTTTATTTGGCTTAATCTATCAGCGGTTGAACTGGGCTTAAAGAATGCATGGGTATGATTGTCAATCGCTTCCAAAAAGTTCATCAATTTTCCCAAGGCTTGTGCCGATTGGCCTTCAACACCACTGACTGGCAGTATGCCTTGATACATAGGTGATTGGTCATTAAGGGCATAACCTAAAATTAAGCGTTTGATGCCAAATGACCAGGAGTTTTGGCCAAAGGCGGGTAAGCCTAATTGGGTGCGACTGTTGGCATCTCGTCCCCATCGCACATTGGCATGGTCAAGCCAACGCTTAATAATATCAAAGTCATCTTCATCTAATTCAAAGCGCCTTAAAATGGCCGGCACTTCTAAAATAGACAGCACCTCTGTTAACCCAAAACGGCTTTGATTGATGTTCAGTAAGGTTAAAAAACTATTAATTAACGGCGACTCCTGGGCGGCACCACGGTCGGCAATGGCATAGGGAACAGCTAATTGCTGTGGCCCTTTACTGGCGCGTTGAAAGCTTGAGTAAAATTGACTGTTAACTGTGCCAAATACCGCATCAATATAAGGCGCGTAGGCGGCAACATCTGGCATCATGACCACAATGTCTTTTGGCTCTAAAGTCGGGTTAGCGTCTAATAAATTAGCGATATGATCGTGTAATGTTTCTACTTCCCGCAGTGGACTATGACAGCTGCGCAGGGTAATTGAGGTGTCACTGTTTTTAAGTAAACGGCGTTTATCAATTTGCTGATATAACCTGGCGTCTGGCCCTAAAGCTTGCCCTAGGGTTTCCATTTGTAAAATATCGTATTGAACACCGTGCAATAGGTTATTCGGTGTTGGTTCGACATAGCAGTCATAACTGAAATTAGTGTTTTCTGGGGGTAAACTCAACAGCAAATCTAATAACTCGCGTCCCATTTTGCCATTATTAGCCAGTAATGGATTACCCACCTCAAGTTTGTCTTCCCAATCTTCGGCGAGTTGTTTTTTGTGGGTGTATTTTAACGCCATTCTGGCCCTGACTTTAGGGTCGATAATATCGCCCCAATAGTGCTGGCAAGGGCTGAGTGCCAGCATAACCACTTCAATACGTTGCGCTAATGCATGAATAACTTCTAATGTTTGTGGTGGCATGGACGAAATGCCAAATACAAATAACCGACTAGGCAGCATACTGATGTTGGTTGTTGTGTCTGCTAAAGCATTCAGTAAGGACTGGTGTAAATTAGCGCGGTGATATTGGCTCGCCTCTAGTTCAGTATGATTGTAATGCACTAATGCGCGCCAAAGCTTAGGTTGCCATAACTGGTTTTCATCTAAGTTAAAACGTGAATTAATTTCAGTCAGTGGTTGGTTGTTTTCCCATGCCTGGATCCAATCTGGGCGATAAACCAAATATTGGTCAAAAATATCGGCAATACGATTTGAAAGTTGATACAACTTAATCGCATCTTGTGAGTTGGATGAGGTGTTATTCCCGCCCTCAAGGTTGCCATTGTTTAAATAGTGCTGCAAAGGGCTGTAATCTGCGTCATCAAGCAAGCTTGGGATTAAATCCATCAACTTCCAGGTCATTGCCGCTTTGGTAAAGGCGTTTTCCTTTGGTACATTGGGCAGTAATTGATGACAAAGTTGCCAAATAAAGCTCGACGGCAAAGGGAAGGTGAGTGCTGCGGCTATGTGGTTATGTTTAGCCACTTCTAAACGCAGCCATGTCGACATGCCAGGGCTTTGTACTAACACTTGTTCGGTTGTCAGCAGGCTAGTGTTAGGCAAAGGGGTTGCCAGCATTTTAGCTAGTTGCTCAGACAGAACTTCCATTTGATTGGATTGAATTAATGACAGCATAGGGCACTCGCAATATAACATCTTATGCCATTCTATGGGGTTAGCTCGCTCGCATCAACGACTAATATTACAATGTTATTTCAATTGCTTAATCATTAGCAGTTTAAGCCTTAATGACCAATATAGGCGCGTATATTGGCGTAGGTTTTGTTTATATTGCGGCGCTGAAAGTGGCTGGTATTTTAATGCGACAAAACAATCGGTAAATAGATTAAATTGCTGCAGTAGTTGCGGCTGTATTTCAGTTAGCTCAAGTGCTAATTGTTGCGCATAAGCTAAAGGTGGCTGTTGTTGTGGGCTAGAAGCGCCTTTTACACTCAACAGTTGGGTAATGGTTTTATAGCGGCGAATGATTAAATCTTGTTTGGGTTTAAATTCAAATAACCCGGCAAAGTAGGCAATAAATAACAAGATGATAAGGATGGATACCAACATAGCGATGGCTATTTTACTGGTACTGATATCACCGAGTAACTTTTTCAATACCTGCTGTTTACGTTGCTCGTCAAAGCCTAACACCCACACGCTCCAATAATAGTCCATGCTGGCAATTTGATTACGTATATCGTTTAACCATGGGTATTGCTTCATCCGTAGGCTACTAAAAGGGCTGTCTAACAAATAGCTAGATTGACTGTCAAATGTGGCGTCAAAGCCATCTAAAATACGTTGTGGGGCAATCATGGCGGTGGGGTCAAAACGCTGCCAGCCTTCACCTTCAAACCACACTTCGGTCCAGGCGTGGGCCATATATTGATAAATACTGTAATAGCCAGCTTTGGGGTTGTATTCGCCGCCTTGATATCCGGTAACCATACGGGCGGGAATTCCACTGGCACGGGCTAAATAAACCAAGGCAGATGCATAATGGGCACAGAACCCCGCACGATTCTCAAATAAAAAGTCATCAATTTGCTGATCACCAAGTACGGGCGGGCTAAGCGTGTAGTAATACGCTTGCTCAGCAAAGTAATTCATCATGGCGTTAATACGGGCTTTAGGCTGCGGGTATTGCTGGCTAAATTGTTGTGCTAAACGCCAGGTTTGCGGGTTGGCATTTTCGGGTAAGGCTAAATTAATACTGCGGATGTTCGGCGTTAAATTTTCATCCATCACACTATTAGGGTAAGACACCACACGATAACTTTGGCGTTGGGCTACTGGCCGCATGGCGTAAAGACTGTAGTCGGACAATTCTACAATATTACTGTCTTGACTAAAGGCTTGGTCAAGCCCGTATAACCAGCGCTGGTGGCTTGGTTCGCTGATGACCACATACTCCAATTTATTAATCTTTTGACTGTCGTCTTGTGGTAAAGCGCGATTGAATTTTTGGTAACGTGATTGACCCTGTAGATCTTTTATATTCGAGTCCTGTCGCCAGGTTTTACCATCATAGCTTTCCATCACTAATGTGCGCCAATAGAGATCCGCATTTTTTGGGCCTAATGTGCTGCCGTCAGAATTATCAAAGCCGACTCTAAAAGCAAGTTCATCAGAGCGAGTCAATTTACTGATATCACCAAATGACATTTCATCCGATAAGCCAGTTTTGGCCGCTTTCATATTGGGCATCAACCACAGCGGGCCTAAACGAGGAAATACCACGAACAGTAATATCGCGAGTGGGATACTTTGAAGGATAATTTTTAAGCTAAAACGTAAGTTAGTTAAAGGTTTTCTGTTATCTTGATAAACGCTTACCAGTACGCTGGTATTGATAATGGCGACAAGGGTTAAGTGTAAGGTATTAATAATGGCTTGTTGATCTAGCAAGGTCAGCGCAATGATGAAGTAGCCCACTAATACCACCACTTTAACATCTCTTTGTTGGCGCATTTCGATGTATTTCAAAGCGTAACCCAAAATTAACAGGTTAATTAGCGCATTTAACAATCCAATTTGCGATGACACCAAACCTAAGGTTACCGCAGCAGCTATTGCGAGGGTATTGACCAATAATTTAGGCGGAGCTGCCACTTTGCCGTAATAAATTCCCATGCGCCAAACAAAGCAAATGGCGCAAATGGCCATAGTCCAAGGTGTTGCGTGTGAAAACTGCGGCGTTAAAACCGCTACGTTGGTTATTAATAACCAAAACAATGTATTGCGGCTAATGATGCTGTCAAAGTTATCCTGCATCATCGCCTCCTGGTTTTTTATCAATATTAATATTGAAACTTGGGCGGTACATGGCAATGGCTTTTTGGCACGCTATTCGATGGCTTTCACCACTACTTTGACCTAAGGTGTTGTGGTTGAGTAGTAAGCCAAACACTTGATTTTTTTGAGTGAGATAATTCACTTGCCAGCATAGTTTACCTAGCTTTTGTTCTAAATCATGCCCTTGGGTATCATCAAGTGACAACCATACCGGTGAGCCTTCAGGTTCATTAAATTCTTTAGTTAGCATGCCTTTGCCCTGGGCCCATTGTTTCCATGCTACTTGTTTTAAAGACTCGCCCATTACATAGCCGCGTAATCCTGTGTAGTCATCAACCCCAGGGCGAATTCTGCCATGACTGATGTCATTATTATCATCACGGCTTTGACTGGTTAAATGAATGTCGCATTCGAGTGGTTTTGCAAAAATAACTTGGTGCAAATCGAGATCAACATACGACCATGCTTTAAATAGCCCTAACGGAAAATGTGACCATACCTTAATACGTCCAGGGGTTAATAAGCCACGCTTTGGGTGTGCATATTGCACTGTTGCAATCGATTGTTCTTCAGTTTGTGCCAAGCGCACATGGCGCTGGCCACTAAATTGCAGGCAAATTTGTTGATGAGTCGTATCAGGGTGTTTTTGTTTGGTATGTCCGGTCAGCATTATCGGGAAAGCATGCGTTTGTTCGGCGTAAGCATCTGCTGGAGTGATAGCGTTAAAAGTTAATCCCGCTAAATTTTTGTAGCTGTAAAGAATACAGGTATGAAAAACGCTTGCCAGTAATAAGCTAAGTCCGATCACTAAGTTGTTTTGGTAGTTGGTGCCAAATAAGTACAGTAGGACGATAAGTGCTAACCAAGCTAAACCAAATGCGCTGGGCAGGATGAAAATACCTTTGTGGCTCAATGTGACTCTTTGTTGTGGCGGTAATCTACGGCTTATCCATCTGGACCACTTTTTTTTAGCAGAATTGGGCACAAGCCGCATTACCCAGCTTTGCCGCTCAGGGAGGTGAGTGTTATCTTGACGACTTTTGCGGCTAAACATTTTAAAAACCATTAAAGAATGGGATTAACGCTGGCAAGCAGCGTATCAGACAAGGCCTTAGCTTGAAATTGGCCATGTGCGCTTATTCGGTGCTCTGCCACTGCATGAAATACCGCTTGAATATCTTCGGGCACCAGATAGTTTCGCTGTTCAATGACAGCCCAAGCTTTTGCTGCTTGCAGTAGGGCTAAGCTTGCGCGAGGTGATAATCCACTTGCTTGGTTTTGCTGACGGGACATATCAATAAGTGCTAATAAATATTTAAGTACCGCATCGGACGCTGAAACCTGATTAACTTCTGCTTGTAGATCCATTAACTCGGCAGAGGTTAAACATTGCTTTAATGGTGGACGCTTATGACCGTGATGTTGATTTTTTAGCATGGCCATTTCAGCTTCTGCGCTTGGGTAACCAATCGATATCCGCATCATAAAGCGGTCTAGTTGGGACTCGGGCAGAGGAAACGTACCAGACTGATCCTGTGGGTTTTGGGTGGCAATAACAAAAAAGGGATTAGGCAGAGGGTAGGTATGGCCATCTTGAGTAATCTGTTGTTCTGCCATGGCTTCTAGCAGCGCACTTTGGGTTTTCGGACTGGCGCGATTTATTTCATCGGCAAGCAACATTTGATTAAATATCGGTCCTTTATGAAACTCAAACTTTTGCAGGTTTTGATCAAAAATAGATACCCCTAAAATATCAGCGGGTAACATGTCACTGGTAAATTGTATTCGTTGGTAACTCATGCCTAAACTCGTGGCAACACCGTGTGACAAACTGGTTTTGCCCATACCAGGTAAATCTTCAATAAGCAGATGTCCCTTGGCTAAAATACACGCAACCGCTAATTTTATCTGCATCGGCTTGCCAAGCAAAACTTGTTCAAGTTGGCTTATTAGCTGTTTGATTGTGGTATGGGACACAGTTAATCCTCTTTATTTTAATATTGATTTAATCGCCCTTTTTAGCGTTTGAGTTGACGGCAGGTTGGTCGTCAACTCAAACGGAGACTTAATAAGCGTAATTCAGTTCTTGTTTGGTAAACATATCGGCTTTAGGGTTATCTTGTTGTAAATAAATCATTCGATAACTTAATACCGCTTGAACATATTCACGGGTTTCAGTGTATGGGATGGTTTCAATAAAGCTCATCGCATCTAATGATCCATTAGACGCTTTTAACCAACGTTTTACACTACCAGGCCCTGCGTTATATGCAGCTGTTGCCAATACTCGATTATTATTGAATTGCTTTAATAACTCGGCATAGTAGGCACTGCCTAACATGACGTTAACGCTTGGCTTATATAAGTCTTTTACGTCGTTAAAGGGAATTTTGTTCTTTTGTGCTGTTTGTTTTGCTGTGGCAGGCATTAATTGCATTAACCCCCTGGCACCCACACCTGAGGTTGCATAGTAATTAAACGCACTTTCACGGCGTGAAATAGCCCTAATTTCATTAATATCGACTTTATACTTTTTGCTGGCATTAACAAATTCTTCATTGGCGGCATTAGGAAAACGCAGATTTAATGCGTTCCATTGTTGCCCTTGAATACTTGACTCAACACTTAAGTCATACCAGCCTTGCTCAAGCGCATAAAGTCCATATTCAGCTGTCATGGCTTTATCATGGCGACGCATTAGATATATCCACTCAGTACGCGAATCTAAATACTTATCAATGGCCCTTAGCTCTATAACTCTAGACATTCCGGGGTCATCTAATAACTTTGCGCGTAATACTTTGTTTGATGTTAAGTTGTCATCATTAAATGACAAAGGTTTATTGATCACTTTGGCGGCATTAAAACCGTAAAAATCCCGTTGTTGAGACAACACTAAATAGTTATCCTGTGCTTTTTTAGTATCCTGTTGGTCATTCATGCGGGCTTGCCAATATTGCCAGCGAGAATGCTCTTTACCTTGCTGACTTAATTGCGCTAGGTAAATGTTTACGGTATTAAAATCCTGCTGGCGGATAGCCCAGCGAAGGCGCATTTCATATAAGTCATCAGATGCCAATAGCGGTAACATAGTATCAATATGATCGATTAATGCTTCTTCTTGGTAAATCAATCCACGCCTGACAAGATAATGATTTAATTGACGATCTTTGGCCTCACTGAATCGACCCGCTTTTTGATATTTAACGTAAAGTTTGGTGGCTTGTTTAAGATTTTTTCTGGCAAGTTTTCTTAAGCCTGCATCGACAATATCACTCACAATAGGTTTGGAGCTGCTAAAAAGTTTGGTATTTCTTAATATATTAGGGTCTTTGTATACCTTTAATAGCAGTTCAGCATCGTTACGATGTTTACTGACTTTTTGGCTTAAATAACTTAATAAACCTGTTTGTCCTGCATCAAAACTGAGCAGCATTCTTCCCCAGACTAATTCCTGGGTACGGTAGCCATCTTTGGCCCACTGAGTAAATAAAGGATCACATTCTTTAGGTCTAGACTGACCATGCAGCCATAGTCGATCCGCGCCTTTGTATGCAGCAGTTTTATCACCCGTTGCTAATTGCGCACGTAAAAAATAGCACTGTAAACGCATGTCATTAGGCGTTGTCGGTGAGATAGCTAAAAAGTCTTGCCAGCGCTGGGTATTACCAGCGTTCATCAAATAACGATATCGAGCTGAATTATACAAAGGCATAGTATTGAACTGCTCGATGGCACTAAAGGCTTTATTGCCCGGCATACGCACAATGTCATCAATACTGGTGTGATAATCAAGATAAATGGCTAATGGATAATCACCTAGCTGTTTTCTGAGTTGTTGATAACGGCTGGTTTGTCCGCTGTCTAAGGCTTTTTTCGCATCAAGATATTGCTGCTGTTTAGCCGTGTAGGCATTAGCAGGGGTGCTAGATAAAATAGTCAGCGCTGTGACAACGAGTAAGGTTGTTAGTCGTTTAGGTGAACATGTATTAATCCATGTAGTACGCATTTAAATGAGAATCTCCGCCTCAGTACATCGTTTGCGATAAAGTTTTTAAAATAAGTTTTTCGTTAAATTGCTAAAACATCAACAGTATTAAAGTAAATAATTAACTGATGATTAATTTTGCCATTTTATCCTTCAGTTTTGTCTAATGACTCATCGAGTGCGCGGTTAAGTATTTGCTTACCAATCTGCTTGCTAGAGTCGACCCCCAGGCATTGTAAGGTATGCGCCTGGCGTATTAAGTTGCCTTTACCCGAAGATAATTTAGCCATTGCTTGCTGATAACTTTTATCAGCAGTCTCAAGCGCACGTCCTAGTTTGTCCATGTCATCAATATAACTGCACAATTTGTCATATATTTTAGCCGCTTGCTTAGCAATGGTTTGTGCATGTTGATTCTGATGCTCGTAGCGCCATATGTTATTAATGGTCCGCAAAGCGACTAATAAATTGGTTGGACTAACCAGCATAATATTTTGCTCTAGGGCAAAATTAATTAGGCTAGGGTCGTACTCTATTGCCAGTAAAAATGCCGGTTCAACAGGGATAAACATTAGCACATAATCTAAGCTTTTTAGTCCATGTAGTTTATGGTAATCCTTTTGACTGAGTCCCTTGATATGCATCCGAATGGATAGGGCATGATCTTTTAACGCTTGCTGGCGAATATCTTCATCATCATTGTTAAAGTAGCGCTCATACGCAACCAACGACATCTTGGCATCAATCACCACATCTTTGTTATCGGGTAAATGAACAATCACATCGGGTTTAAATCGTTTACCATCATCATTCTTTAAATCTTGCTGGGTGTCGTATTCATGTCCTTCACGTAGGCCACTTTCTTGTAATACTCTTTCAAGAATGACTTCGCCCCAATTACCTTGCTGTTTATTGTCACCTTTAAGTGCTTTGGTCAGATTGATGGCATCTTGGCTCATTTTTAAATTGAGCTCACGTAAATGGTTTAATTGATGTTTTAATGCACTGCGCTCAGATTGTTCATGATTATACGACTGTTGAATTTGTTGCCTAAATCCATCTAACTGCTGTTTAAGCGGGCCTAGAACGCCGTCAATTTGAGTGACATTTTGTTGTTTGAAACTTTCACTTTTTTGCTCAAAAATACGATTGGCAAGGTTTTCAAACTGAACTTTTAATCTTTCTTCAGCCACTTCCAGTAAATTGATTTTATCTTCTAATGCTTTATTTTCGGCTTCGCTTTTAGCCATGATGGTTTGCTGCATGGCATTAGATTTTGACAGATTAAGTTGTGACTCTAATATTTTTCGATGGCTGTCTTCTAATTGTTGCTCTAAGTGAGGAATACGCTCAACTTGCGCCTGCGCTCTAGCAAGTTGGCTAATATAAGATTCCAGCTTAGACTGGAGATGATTTAAGTTATCAATTTTATCATCGAGGATATCTTGGATTTGAACAACCTGACGTTGCTGCTCTATCAAAGCCAAAGTCGCTTCAGCTTCGTATTTTTGTTTTAATTGTTCCCAACGTTGACGGGTCAACCTTTGGTTAAGTAATGCACCTATTAAAAAACTTAATAACCCTATAGCAACCATGGCGGCTATTTGTGGCGGTGTGAAATCAACAACGAATGGCATAACCTAACCCTTTGAAATAGAAACGCGATAAGATTCGCATGCAAAAGTTTGGCCTGCAAGTATTATGGTGAACAATTTAATGTTTTTTCAGTGATTCGTTTATTTTTGAATCGAAATGAAATTTTATCGCGTATTAACCTGTCTAATGGGTAGTTGTAATACAGTATTGAGGGAATAACATGGTGAATAAAACACGCTTTACCAGGGGAATAAAACGCCAATCGGCATGGGATTTACCGGATAATCAAGTGACACCTGAGTCTGTTTTTAAAAACAGACGCAATATTGTTAAAGCCCTAGGGCTGGGTGCATTAGGTGCCAGTATTCCAGGATATGTACAAGCCGGTTTATTTGATTTTGGCAGCAGTAAATCAACGCCTCCATTTACCACCTCACCATTGCAATTTGCCCAACCTAAAGCATTTGTTATACCAGACACCTTAACCCCAGAAGATAAAATCACCCGCCATAATAATTTTTATGAGTTTGGCACCAGTAAACAAGACCCTTTTGAAAACGCACAACAATTTAAGGTCAACCCCTGGTCACTGCAAATTGAAGGGTTAGTAGACAAGCCAATTACCTTAGATTTAGATGATTTAACTAAACGCTTTGCATTAGAAGAGCGAACCTATCGATTACGCTGTGTTGAAGCATGGTCTATGGTGGTGCCCTGGGTCGGTTTTTCACTCGCCAGTTTATTAAAAGAAGCAGGCGTGAAATCATCCGCAACCCATGTTGCATTTGAAACCTTGTTTGACCCAGATCAAATGCCCGGGCAGAAAAGTCGCTTAATGGGCGGGGGTATTCATTACCCTTATGTTGAAGGGCTAACTATGGCTGAAGCAATGAACCCATTGGCATTTCTAGCGGTCGGTTTATATGGCAAAACGCTGCCACCGCAAAATGGTGCGCCTGTTCGTTTAGTTGTACCGTGGAAATACGGCTTTAAAAGCATTAAATCGATTGTGAAAATTCGGGTTATGGACAAGCAACCACCCACCAGTTGGAATCAGCTCGCGTCTAATGAGTATGGTTTTTATGCCAATGTTAACCCACAAGTTGATCACCCAAGATGGTCACAGGCATCGGAGCGAAGCATAGGTGAGGGTGGCTTATTTTCAGCTAAACGCATTCCTACGCAAATGTTTAATGGTTATGCTGACACGGTTGCCGATTTATATAAAAACCTCGATTTAAGGAAATATTATTAATGCGGATCACTTCACGGGGTTTGTGGTGGTTAAAAGGCGGTTTACACATCGCCTTCATCTTGCCGATGTTGTACTTGGTATATTTGGTATTAAGTGACAATGCTGGCGGCGACCCTGTGCAATACATTATTCATTTTACCGGCATGGGGGCTTTAAATAGTCTGCTGGCAGCCTTGGTGGTTTCACCTTTGGCAAAATACCTCAAACAAGGGCTGTTATTACAAACTCGGCGCTTAATTGGCTTATATGTATTTGCCTATGTAACATTACATATCAGCGCATTTATCAGCTTAGATTTATTGTTCGCCTGGGGCTTTTTACTCGAAGAAGTGATCAAACGACCTTACATTTTGGTTGGCGCGTTAGCCTATAGTATTTTGCTACTACTGAGCGTGACCTCGTTTATGGCGGTTAAGAAGAAAATGGGCAAGCGCTGGCAACAACTGCATAACTGGGTTTATCTAGTCGCTTTACTAGCACCAGTGCATTTTTACTGGTCGGTTAAATCTGAAATTATTGAACCCAGTATTTATATTGTGATTTGTTTGGCGTTAGTTTACTTACGCAAGCAAAAGCTAGCGAAATACTTGCCGTCGCAGCAGTAACTTTTGTGAAATACATCGCCTCGCATTTTATGTGGGGTGATTAATAATATAAGTGTAGTCCTTTGTTTTTTCTGGTTAAGCCATTACAGCAATAGGCGGCGAATAACGTAAAAGCCACCACACCAGCCATAATGCTAGCCAGCCTAAGCCAGGGGGCATCCATCGTTAGACGCATTTGCACAAAATCAACCGTTGATACTCCCCAAACAAAAATACAGCCCAGCACTAAACCTAACTGTAACAGTCGTGAGACAACGGCATGTTTTACAAACATTAAACAGGGTAAAGTTGCAGCAATAATGGCCAGTTCAATATGGTTAAACCGAAGAAAATGCGCGCCAATTAACCAATAAGCGATTGAAATAATCAACACTCTCCACCACATAAATAACCTCCAACATCAATTTTGCCTCATTCTACGCCCTATCAAAACGGCATTATGTTTGCCTGTTCACATTTAATAGATTCACGCCACCATAGCGACCACAAAATATCGCGCGAAGATTAACTAGCAAACAGATCCAGATGACAAATCATAGCCGTTGTATCAGACAAGATGATTTAACCCTTATTAAAGGCATGTATTGCGTTATAGCATTAAAGAAACAGGTGTTGAGGGCGATGAAACTCGGTTTGCAGGGGCTTAAATCAAAGGTCCTTCTAGCTCGACTCACTGCGGAGGAAAGCGCAGAGCTTCACAGCATATGAAAAATTTAGCGGCTTGTGTTGTTTTATTAACCCTATTTAAACTATCAAAACCAATCAGTATCAAGGTAGTAAGGCCGTATTTAAGTAATTGAATATGTCTAGTTATATCCCTTTCAGAGTTTCTTTAAAGTTCGCATAGCTTTGCCCCCCTCAAACACCAACTTTTTATCACCCTCGATCTTTTTATTTTCCAAGATAAAAATGTTACTGCCGTATATATTCTGAGGTTAGATTTCTTTGACACAAAACTCTTGGTTTTTATCTTAATAAAAACTCTAGTACATTGAATTAAAGCGCTTTTGTTTAAAAAATTATTTACTCAATGAGCCATATCACTCTCGGTTTCAGCTAGACTAAAGAGTGATTGATTCGAAATGTGAAATCTGATAATTTGCTGAAATTATTGATAACTAAAGTGATATAGATGTTTGGTTTTGGTTGGCTTTTCAGAATGCTTATCGGAATTATCACTTACAGGTTATGTGCAAATGCTAGGCCGGCATTTTTTATTCTCAAAATATAAGGAAATACCTTGAAAAAATTAGCTTTACTGCTGCCTCTTATCTCCCTTAATTGTTTCGCTGAAGAGAATAGTCAAGATACGGATTACTCTATCGGTCTAGGCTTGGGCGCTATGTATAGTGGTATTGGAACAAATTTTTCATTTGTATCTGAAAATGATTTAAAGTACATATCAGCAGGTTGTGTTGAGTACAGCACTATTAGTGGCTCGACTTGTGGCTTTGGTGCTGGCTGGATTAAAACGAATCTATTTGGTGCTAACTCGAATAAGCACGGTTTTGGTGTTTATATAAGCTTAGTCGGTCAAGAGTCTTACTCTAGTTATACAACAACTACAGAAGGTGTAGAGTATTATAATCATGAAAGTGATATTTATGGTGCTGGTGTAAGTTATACCTACTTTATGAATGGTATAAATAAATCAGGCACAACTTTTGGTGTCTCTGTTCATGCTACTAATGCTGAATTCGAACATAGCTTCGGCGGATTCTTTCAAGTTGGTTACCAGTTTTAGCACATATCAAGAATTTCAAACGGAACTAAAACAGTTGGTTAGGTTCCGCTTCTCTACACATTTCACCCCAATATTTTTGTCCGCTTGATGCCAAGCCTCTGCGCGGAGCCAAATGTTGACTCAATCGAGTGTATTAACCTCATTGAATCAGTTAGACTTTAAAAAGATGTGATGGAACACAATTATGACAAGGGAGTTGCAATGAAATACGTACAAACCAAGCCTCATAATTATTTCAAAACTGCTCTGCAGCCCCTAGCCTGCATCAAAAAAAGCAAATTCCTATAGCATAACGTGTATCCATTAACCTTGACTCGGCATAGGCCAAATCTAACAAGCGGTTTGTGCCATGCAAACAGTGCAACGGACAAATACTAAAATGTTATGTTCTTAATCAGTTATGCCGACTTATAAGGAAGTATTCCAAATTGAAAATTTCTCGAATTTTTAGAAAAAATAAATTTTTTAAGAAGCATAAAGCGTATATCGAGAATAGAGATAAATTTATAATTTTTTTGTTTTTTGTTTGCATTTACTTTCTTATTAAGGAATCAACAGTCCCGTTACCTGAAATGCTAAATTATCTCTCTCCTATATTTGAAAAAAATAAAGGGTATGGGGAAATCCTTTTTACCTTGTCTAGTGGTTATCTAATTGGTTTTTCAGTTTGGTATTTAGATGTGTATATTCCTAAAAAATCTAGAGAGAGGTTTGCATATGAGACTTTATACTGTGATTATCACAGCCTAGCTAAATGCGTAAATGATCTTATTATCAAGTTTGAAGCTGAATTTGAAATTGAGAACTATTTTATACAGAAATCTCCTCGTTCGGGAGCTACAGAGCTTTCCTTTAAATATGGAAATATGATTCACCTTTCAAATCCCGACTATGTTGGCCCATTAAGAAAGCATATTTCAAAAGGTATTGTTGTTGGTGAATTAAAGCTAACTCAAATAGATATAGAATTTGCAATAGATAAGATTCTTATTTATTCAAATATTCTTCCAATGCACGAGATCAATTCAATTGTTCACTTGAGACATTACTTGGCAAAAATTGATCATCTGATAAATGTGTCAGAAGTTAAACTATTTGATAATTGGCCAACTATTATTAATTTGATTGGAGAGGTCTGTTATCGTGGGATGGTAATTTTGGATAAAGCTAATAAACTAGGCTATCAGGATAAAAGCCTTTATTTGGCCAGAGTAAATGAAGCCCATCCATCTTTATTAAAACGAACATAGCAAGGCATTTAAACGATACTAAAACAGTGTGTTAGGTTTCGCTTCCCTACACATTTTAACCCACTATTTTAGTCCGCTTAATGCGGCGTTGGTACCAAAAAAATTGCCCCAACTCTGATTGGCTACTTGATGCAGCCATTTTTATGGGCGTTTAGCGGTGGTTTTTAGCGTAAACGGGCTTGTTTCTCTGCCAATCTTGCTAAAAACACGAAACATGGCCACCCACGATTATTTATACCTTTGACGTAAAGTTCATAACAGTAACTCGCCTTAACTTGTATGTCAGAAAAGCAAAAAGCCAGCGATTAAGCTGGCTTTTTTAATTTGGTCGGTATGAGAGGATTCGAACCTCCGACCCCTTCACCCCCAGCGAAGTGCGCTACCGAGCTGCGCTACATACCGAATGTTGTTGCATTACTAAGCTTCAAATTAGTGGGGTAAACTTAGTGAGCAAGCACTGTATCAATTGAACGGGCTCGGCGCAAGCACTTAGTTAATCAGCATTTATTGACTGATTATATTCTATTCAAGTTAACTCATTTGACGCTATTAGAAGGACGGCTTCGCGTTAAATGCCATTAGCTAGTTTTGATATAATCGGCGACCTTCACGCATCACTTGAATCAACTCTGGCGCACTCATTTTCTTGTTAAGACGTCGTTCAAATTTAGCATCGTATATACGGTACTTTCCATATCGGCCTAGAACGGTTATCTCATTCTTTTGATAAATCGCAAATTCACGGCTATTACCAATATATACCCAAGATTCTTGGTTAGGCTCTAATAAACTTCTGCCAGAACTGTATTTCTCACTGGCTGTTGTACAGCCCAATACTTTGCTTAAAATCGTTGGCGCAATACCGTAGTGGCTGGTGCGATAATGAATCTCACTGGGGGTAATGTTAGGCCAGTGGATGATTAATGGCACTTTAACATTGTCAGGAGACAAATCGCGCCTTGCATCTTCAATACTGCTGGTGAAAACTTGGCCGTGGGTGCCAGTAATAAACACTATGGTATTGTCATCTATTTGAGGCAACAACTGACTAAGCTGATTATCAATAAACTTTAAAGACTGGCGATATTGGTTAAACAGCACCTTTTGTGCCGATTTTAATGACGTTGGCGCTTTTATGGTTTCAATGCCCAAAAAGCCAACGGGTGTATCGTAATCTTGTGGTGCAGATAGGTTAAGTACTGCAAACCAGGGTTGGGTTTGATTGTGTTGCCATTGATTAAGGGCTGTAATATTTTGAATATCGGTTGTGGCACTGCCATCTTCACTGACACTGATATGGGGTTGAAACCCTTTAAACATAGCGCCGGTTGATGCTAATTCAGCCTGTGAGCGGGCGGTAAATAGTCCTAGCTGATAACCCTGGCGAATTAATTCCTGGTTCATGACGGGTGACATAACCCCAAAATCTTGCTTGTCGCTATAATTGCCTTGTAAACCATACATTAAGGTAAACATACTGCTTTTAAATTGAGTGCCGCCGGTATAATGCTGGGTAAAGTTAAGTGACTCGCGGGTGTACTGGCTTAAAAAAGGCATGGTGACATCATCAATCATTGCGGCTTGTAAGCTATCAATAGCAATGACTAGCACATTGGTTGGCGTGTCAGCCTGACACTGCAGTGGTTCAATGGGGTAATGCAAATTCGGCGTTTGCGGAGCAATCTCACTGGTCACTTTGTTGCCATCAACCCCGTGTGATTCCATAAAGGTTCTGGCTGTTGCTGGATATGAAACCGGATAGGCGTCATCAAAACGAGTGATGTCGGTAATATTGGCGGCATCAGCCCAAATATGAATTAAGTGGCTACTAATAAAACAGGCGCCAACAAATAGCACCACTTTATTGCCCCATTGTTTCTTTTGAATTTTATCGATTCGCTTCCAGATAAAGTTGGCCGCGGTGAGTTCAATAACGATAATGACAATGGGGGTGACGATATAAGAGGTGCTATGCAGTAAGGCATTTAAATCTTGCCAGGCTAAATCAAATGCAAACGGGCTGAGATGAATACCGTAGTCATCATAAATAATCGTGTCGTAGAGCAGAATATACAAAGCCATTGAGGCTACAAAGGCGGCATATCCTCGTAGAATTTTGGAGTAGGGTAAGATGATACTGACTGGGAAGATAAAAATTACGTACACAATAAAGGCTAAAAATGTGTAATGCCCTATGGTACTTAACGCAAGATAGCCCCAACTTATAATGGAGTCTGGTTGGCCGACACTGCCAATATAACGGGAACCAATAATCATGGCGAGCAAGCCATTGAAAAAGGCAAACCAATGCCCCCAATTTACCAGGCGCGAGACTTTATCTCGTGTCATCTGCTTTCTGCGCTCGATCATGCCTTAATGGATCCCTTCTTAGATAGATTATCGATAGCTAACAAGGTCTGTTAACTCACTTTCAATGCATTATTTAATGGACTGAGTAAGTGCCTTAGCAAACTGCTCCGCAACCATTTGACGTGATTCTGTTGGGACTTTCTTTTCTAATAAATGAGAGACGCAGTTGCCTAATACCATTAAGCTTAAATCGGTAGGGGCTTGATGTTTGTTTAATAGCGCTAACATCTCACTGATTAAGGCTTCTACTTGGGTGTTGCTGTATTTTGATTTAATGGCCATGTTTTTCTTGTCTAAATAAGTTCTCAATTGTTGTATATGATAACGGATTTCAATCAAGCTCGCCTCATGTTTTCTATACCTTCATGATTAAAATCGTTATATCATGCTCAGTCTTCTTAGCAATATTTGACTCACCAAAGGTTATCGCATTTATGACGATTAATATCGAACAAGCCATTATTCATGAAATCTCACTCGACAGTCAGGGGCAAATGGCCTGCCGATTACGTCCGCAACCTTTATTAAATAGTAAAGCTGTTGAGGCTATGCTGGAAGAATTACATCAAACCTATTCAAGTAAAGCAGGTAAAGGTTTTGGCTATTTTGGTGTGCCAAATGAAGATGGCGATGCTAATGATGCGTTTGCTAATGCACTTCAATCATACCGTGAAGGTCAGTCAGGCTTTGTTGATTTTACCGTGAGTGCCAGTAAGTTACTTCAGCAAGAATTAACCAAGTATGACTTCTCCCAGGGCGGTTTTTTATTGATGTCATGTTATTCCGCCATGGCCAGTGATTATCTGTTTGTTGCGCTGCTTAGTGCTAAGTCATCAATGACAGTGTTAGATGATATGGAGCTGTCACAGAATAATCATTTAGATTTAAACAATATTCAATTAGCTGCGCGCATTGATTTAACCGAATTGCAGGCCGATAAAGCCTCAAAGAAATATATCTCATTTATTCGCGGCAGAGCAGGCCGTAAAGTGGCTGATTTCTTTTTAGATTTTATGGGTTGTGTTGAAGGCGTAAATACAAAAGCACAGAACAAAACCTTGATTCATGCGGTTGAAGACTTTGTCGCTGGCAGTGAATTAACCAAAGATGAACGTCAACAATGTCGCGACAAGGTGTTTGAATACTGCGCTGAACGTGCCGATGTTGGTGCCGACATTGAAGTGAAAGATTTGGGTGATGAACTGGCTGATCAAGGCATGGAATCATTTTATGATTTTGCCTGTGGTGGCAATTATGAATTAGATGATGAATTTCCCGCAGATAAAGCCAGTTTGCGCAGTTTGAAAAAGTTTTCTGGTACTGGTGGTGGCGTGACTTTAAGTTTTGATGGTGGCCATTTAGGTGAGAGAGTTATTTATGACCCAATATCAGACACCCTTTTAATAAAAGGTGTTCCGGCTAATTTAAAAGATCAGTTAGATCGTCGATTAAAGGGTGAATAGTCTGATATTGTACTTAAGACTGATGTGTCAAGCATATTGGCAGATTTGAGTATAAAAGCAGCATTTTAAAATTAAGCGCCTACCACAGGCGCTTTTTTTAGGTATTAAAGGCTAAAAACACCACTTTGAGACCATATAGCAATATAAATGGGTATTAATTGTACTTTTTACTTTTCATTAGCTTTTAAATTAGTAAACTAGCGCCAGTTTTTACCAACATCCTGCAGGGTAACACAATGGTGTTAACCGTGTGTAAATGGGGGACTTCTATGATTACCGCTTACGCCTACAAAAATCATCAGCTCACAATTACTGAACTTTCTATTGAAGACTCTTTGCCGGATAATATTCTCTGGCTGGATTTATATAAACCAGATAGTGAACAACGTGATTGGTTGAGTCGATTTTCTGCTGAGGAAGTGTCCGACCAGGAAGATATCAAAGAAATTGAGGCATCCGCTCGATTTTTCCAAAACCAAGATGGTTTGCATATTAACTCGCTATTTCCACAACGGGTTGGCTCTGATGTCAGAGCGGTCAACGTTTCATTTAATTTACGTCAGCATTTTCTATTAACCATACGTGAAGAAGATATCGGCTTAATCCGTTTACTGCGTAATTATATGCGTTTAGGCCGCCTAGATACCGAAACCCCTGAAGGCTTATTATTAGAGTTATTCACCCTTAAAGTTGATTATCTATCTGATTTGATTGAAGACGTGTATAGCGTACTGGACAATTTGAGTGAGCAGGTTTTTAATGACGAAGAACTGGATGCCGTATTTAAACAAATCACTTTACAAGAAGACTCCAATGGCAAAATTCGCTTAAGTTTACTTGATACCCAGCGTTCATTGCGCTATTTACAACGTTATTACCGACAGAATTTGTCCGATGAGAACCTGAAAGACATTCGTGAAATGTTATCGGATATTGAATCTTTAATGCCACACAGCCAGTTTATTTTCGATAAATTAAAATTTTTGCTTGATGCTGCTATGGGTTTCAGTGGTCTGCAACAGAATAAAATTATTAAAATTTTCTCGGTATCGGCGGTGGTGTTTTTACCCCCAACCTTGATTGCTAGTAGCTATGGAATGAACTTTGCTTTGATGCCAGAGTTAGATTGGCGTTTAGGTTATCCGATGGCGGTGGGGTTAATGTTTGCCAGTGCAGCAGGTACGTACTTCTTTTTTAAACAAAAAGGCTGGCTATAGCATTTGCGCAAGTTTGACAAAATGGGCAGTTTAACACTGCCCATTTTTGTATTTATTGGTTTTTATACTGCGTTTATTAGCCTTGACCAAATGCGTAGCTAATGGTTTCTCTTGGATTTAAATACTTATGAATTTTTTCGGGTAAAGCTGCGGCTGGAAGACTTCTTACAATACTCATGCCTTCTTTTTCTAACTCAATGATTGGCGATTGCGCTATAGGAACTATGGGGTCATATGCAACGATTGACGGAAATAAAATGTTATTTAAATTTACCGACATAACTAAGCCAAAATGGCCATTTGACAGTTCTACAATGCTACCTGGTGGATAAATTCCTAGCATTTTTATTAATTTTTGTACGTATTCTGCATTCAACTTATTTTTATAGTTTTTATACAATAAGCCTAGGGCGACGCTGGGGGTTTTAGCTTTAACTAAATGACTGCCGTTACATAAATTATCGTATGTATTGACCACCGCAATCAGTTGAGCAAACTTATCCAGCTGATCCGCTTTTAGCCCTTGCGGGCTGCCACTGCCATCTAAATACTCATGATGATGGGTTATCATCGGTTTAGCTTCTTCCGGAAAAGTGTCAGCTAATTTTAAAAAGTTAATACTCATTAATGGGTGCTGTTTGACTAGGTTTTCTTCTGGTGTTGATAATGGCACTACTTTATTTAAGATATTTGAGGGGATTTTTAATTTCCCAATATCATGAAATAAACAGCCAATACCCAACAACTCAATTTCTTCTCGGCTCCAGCCAAGTTCTTTCGCCATTAACATACACACCATAGACACATTTAACGAATGGTGGTGGATAATATCTTTAGGGTTGGCATTTTCCATTAAGTGTAACGCAAGGTTATCTTCATCCAGTAACAGATTAGTAAGGTTACTGATGAGATCTTTAGCCTCACTGACAGCATTAAGTGGACGACTAGCAATTTTACCGACCATTGAGTGCATCATTGACACTGAACGCTCAAATTGCTTTTCAGTTTTTTTGATATTGCGCTTTAGTTTTTGCTGCTTATCGATACGTTCTGATTTGTAATCGAGCATATCTTGTTTAATGGTATCAAGTGAGGCCTCATCGACCGCTTCTAAATCCGAAGGGTTATCCGTTGTAACAGGTTGAATATCGCTTCGTTCAGGATCGTAAAAGACATCTTTTACGCCTAATGATTTTATCAACTCAATTTGAGTTTGTGAGGTAACTTTGAATTTACTGAATAAAAAAGGATGATCTTTCCACGAGATAGGCAAGCTAACGTAAACACCAACTTTAAGTTCTGAAACTGCTATTTTGACATTTTTTTTCATAAAAGTGGGTGATTAGGCTCAGGTCAAATTCATAGATAAATATGGTTAAACGTTAGATAGAATAAAACTTACTCAGACTTTACAAATAGGTAAGTTACATGCAGCATATTAACATTAACTTTAAAAATTAAGCAGTGAATTATGGACTTTATTGAAGTATACCCCAATGCGATTAGTGATGAATTATGTGATAAGTTGATCGATGCGGTAAAACATCATCCTAGTGTGATCCAAGGCGTTACTGGTAATGGCGTTGATCTCAGTAAAAAGTTTAGTCGTGATCTTATGTTAGATCAACACGCTGATTTAGCCGAGTTACGCAATGAATTACTGCAGTTAACACTGGCCAATAGTGTTGATTACTTCAAAAAGTACGCATTAGCATTGATGGGAGCTGTGTCAGTCTCCGTAAATGATGAAAATGGCCAGCCGGTGGCACTGCAACCGGAAAATTTTGAAAAATTAGGTGCTGATAAAGTTAACGCAATTGTGCGCTATTTATTCCGTAGTGGCACGATTAATATCCAGCACTACCAGCAAGGGAAAGGTGGTTATCCCCATTGGCATTCAGAACAATTCCCCCAGGAAGGTCACAACGAAGCCTTACATCGAGTTGTCCTTTATATGTTCTATTTAAATGATGTAGAAGAGGGCGGAGAAACTGAGTTTTATTACCAACAACAAAAAATAAAACCCCAAAAAGGAACCATGGTTATAGCACCTGCAAGCTTTACCCATAGTCATCGCGGTAATATCCCCTTGAGTAGCGATAAATTTATCGCAACATCATGGATTATGTTTAATCGTGCAGAAAACTTGTATGGCGCAGTTGCGCCAAGTTCAGCTAAAACATAACGGTCATCAACAGGTACTTGGTTTATTGGTTAGTAACCGGTAATTCGATAATAAATGAAGCGCCCTCTAAATAACTGGTTTGTATTTCAAAGGTACCAGCGTAACTGCTAACAAGCTCAAAACAAACGGCTAAGCCGATGCCTTGGCCGTTATGTTGTGTATCGGCGCGAACTCCCCGTTGAAAGATTTTTTGTTTGTAGCCCTCTTCAACACCTGGGCCATCGTCATCGACTTGTAACCTCAGCAAGCCGTCGTGCTGCTGGGCTGTAATTTCGATAGTACTAATGCAGAATTTAGCGGCGTTCTCAATCAAATTGCCGCACAGCTCCATTAAATCACCTTTACTGACTGGAAAGGCTAAGTCATTAGGGCAGTGGACAATGAAGTTAATGTTTTTCCTTTGATATAATTTTGACAACATTAATACAAGCTGATCAAGTATCGGCTTGATATCAGAGTGTTCTTTTAACAAACCTTGTCTGCCCATCATGGCGCGTTTTAACTGGTACTTAACCAAATGATCCATGTCTTCTATTTGGGTTAAGATTTGCCGCTCTTTTTCCTGCGAATTTAAAGAGGTGTCGTCAATTAGCGCGATACTGGCTGCTAGCCGAGTTTTCAAACTGTGGGCTAAGTCATTCATGGCATTTTGATAGCGAGTTTGGCGTTGCTGATTTTGATCCAGCAGTTGGTTTAATGATTGGGTAATTTCTTGTAACTCGACAGGATAGTCATTCGACAGATTTTGCTGTTTGCCCTGCTTAAGTTTGAGTAACTCTTGTTTTAGTTGCTTTAGTGGCAACATACCCCAATAAGCGGCGCTAATCAGTAAGAAAAATGCTGCACCTAATACAATAGCAAGCCTGAAATAAGTGAGACGATTAAACTTTTGCAGTTCTTTTTTCATGGCTTCAGCATCTTGAAGTATTAACAGATGGAACTGCTTGCCCTCAATTAAGGTGCTGAGTTTAAAGACTAGGTATGTGTGCAAGCCTTCAAATTCAAGAAAGTAGGCTTGCGAGTCGTCTTTGATGAGGTTGTATTTTTCACAAATGTTAGTCAAGGATAAATCTTTAGCCAGTTCAGAACGCCATAAGCCGGTATATTGCTCGTTACAGGTGGCCATTATGTAGCTGGTTTCAATGTTGTCGTTATCTTGTGCTTCGGTAATGGGGACTAAATTGTTTTCGCGAAATTCTGCGGCAATGACTGGCAGCTCTGCAATATAGTCGGCGGTGATCTGAGTATAACGATTTTGGGCATTCAATAATGTTACTAGCCAGGCAAATCCAAACCCCACTAAGGCAATAATGCTTAAGGAGGTCACAAACATCCTGGTGAGTAAACGTTTCTGCGGTTTTAACATTAGTTGCATGGTAAATTGAATTTATATCCTTGGCCACGTATTGTCATGATGGCATCTTCGATACCGCCGTGAGCTAACTTTTTTCTTAAACGGCTTACCATCACTTCAATTGTGTTAGGGTCGCCTTCTTTATCGGCATAAACCACATCTAATAAGCGCTGTTTGCCAACTACTTCATGGTTGTGGCGCATCAGGTATTCTAATATGTGGTATTCAAACGCAGTAATGTCTAAATGACAATCATTAAGAGACACTTGTTTACTGGCTAAATCCACCGACAGTGTGCCACAGCTAATTACCGACTTTACAAATCCTGCACTGCGACGTACCAATGCATCAAGCCGAGCAATTAACTCTTCTTTTTGAAAGGGTTTTACTAAATAATCATCAGCACCGGCATTGAGGCCTTCGACTTTATCTTGCCAATTTATTCTGGCTGTGAGGATCAGAATAGGAGCGGTAACTTTGGCGTCTCTCATCGACTTTATTAAACTGATGCCGTCCTGATCGGGCAAACCTAAATCAACAATAGCGATGTCAATCGGGTAATTAGTCGCTTGATAAAAGCCTTCTTGAGCCGTCGCGGCAATTTGGATCTGATTACCCAGTTCGCTCAATTGAACATTTAAGTGATGAGATAAAATAGGGTCGTCTTCAATCACTAAAATTCGCATAGTTAGCTCCTGATGCTAAATGCTAATGTGTAAGTACTTCACTTTCTGACTATTTATTGCTTAGTGCAGACTTTAAAAATCGTTAATTAAACTCACAGCAATAGTCGCCGAAACACCGATAAAAATAATACCAACTAGCAAATCAATAATGTGACTCACACTTAATAATTTGGCTTGAATGAGTGGCTTAGATAACACCAACGCTAATAAGCTAAACCAGATAAGTGACAAAGAGAATAATAGCGTGGTTGCTGCAATTTTGGTTATTAAATTTACCTCTGGTGTGATCAAGACTGTGAATAAGGTAATAAAGAAAATCAATGCTTTGGGATTGAGTAAATTAGTCAGCAATCCTATTTTAAAGCCTTTAAATATTCCGAAACTGACAGTGTTGTGTTTATCTGCAGCAGATGCTTGCGTTGGTTGTTCGGTTGACCCTGCTATTGATTTAAAGCGACTTAACGCTGACTTTAGCGCTTGAAATCCCATCCAGGCTAAATAACTTACCCCAATACATTGCACTAAGGTATAGGCCAGAGGTGACTGGCGGATCATTAAACTAATGCCCAATAATGATAATAATGTATGAATTAAAATGGCGATGGCAATGCCGAGCGCACAAGCGACAGCTGCTTGTCTACTTTGTTGACTGGCCATTTTAACGATAATGGCAAAGTCAGGGCCTGGACTGATTAAGGCGATAATATGAATAGCAGCCAAGCTAGCAAGTAAGGTGAAATCCATTTAAATTCCTGATAAATAAAATTTTGTTTATTATCCCGATCTGAGGTTATTTATAAAGGAAAAATAAAAAAGGCGCAATCAATGCGCCTTTAAATAGTTGAAAAATAAATTGAGCTAATAATGCAATTATACTGAGGTTTTTGATGCTGCCTTGGTATTCAATACTTGTTCTTCAAAACTGGTAGCTGCTTTACCTGCTTGAGAGTCATTAAAGATATCTTCATTGAATGCATCCTCAGACTTTGCAATTATCACAGTGGCAACCGTATCACCGGTGACATTAACAGCAGTTCTTATCATATCAAGCAAGCGGTCTACACCAATGATTAATGCAATACCTTCTACTGGCAAGCCTACTTGATTTAGCACCATTGCAAGCATGATAAGTCCAACACCAGGAACTCCAGCTGTACCAATTGACGCTAACGTTGCGGTTACAACGACCATGGCATAATCAGTTAAGCTTAATTCTATGCCAAAGACCTGGGCGATAAATACTGTCGCGACACCTTGCATTATCGCAGTACCATCCATATTAATGGTGGCGCCTAACGGCAATGTAAATGAAGCAATTTTATTATCTACTCCCATGCGATGTTCACAGGCTTCAATGGTTACTGGTAAGGTAGCGTTTGAACTTGCGGTGCTAAAAGCAAACAACTGCACATCTCTCATTTTACGTAAAAACATCAGTGGACTTAAGCCAGAGAATACTTTTAGTAGAATGGGATATACAACTAATCCTTGAATGAGTAGGACCACAACAACAAGTAGGAAATATTTGACCACACTGCCAAATGTCTCCATTCCCAGTGTTAAGCTTAATTTTGCCATTAAAGCGAAAACACCATAGGGTGCTAACTGCATCACCAAGGTAACAACGCGCATGATCACTTCGTTGATGTCGTTAAAGAAGCGAGCAACACGTTCACCACGCTCACCAATATGCGATATCGCAAAACCAAAGATGACCGCAAACAAGATGATTTGCAGCATGTTACCTTGAGTCATCGCCTGAATAGGGTTATCTGGCACAATATTGATAATGACTTCTGACAAGCTTGGGGCTTCTTTTACGGTATATTCCATAGTAGAACTGACTAAGCTGGCATTACCGGGATGAACTAAAATGGCAGCCACGATAGAAATAGTCAGCGCAATAGCGGTCGTGAATAGGTAGAACGAAATGGTTTTTCCGCCTAATCGGCCAAGTTTGGAGGGATCACTTAATGAGCAAGTACCGCACACCAATGACACAAACACCAATGGAACAACAAGCATTTTTAAGCTGGAGATAAAAATAGCACCTAAAACGTGCAATAAACCTTCAGTAATGTAGTCTTTAATAAATAAGCTGTCGGGGAAGAGGTTTCTTAAAAGTAGGCCTAATATAATACCTGTACCCATGCCGATTAAAATTTTACTTGTTAGTCCGAGCTGTTTTTTATTGCTCACAATCTTTCCTTCCAATTATTTTTTTAAGTATTGTTTGGCTGATGGACTAAAGCGTAGCAGGAAAGCTTTAGTTATGAAATGGTATGAAAGTTAAAGTTTATACCAAAATGTACCGATTAAAACGACCATGTTGTGGCATAGTTATCAGATATTTGTGTATTATTACCCAATAGGTAACTATTATAAATCATAAGTATTATTTTAATGTAACAGGGAGCCTGACAATGCGGTCAGCAATTAAAGTCTATATAACGTTAATTTGTTCGTTTTTACTCTTCGCCTGTGGTGGCGGTGGCGGCATTACTGATGACGGTAGTGGTGGTGGCGACGGTGGCACATCCCCTGTCACTATTTCAGTAGCATTATCTATTGATAATACTCAAGTGTCTGTCGCTGAACCAGCAAACATTACCGCTACGGTTACTGACTCTAAAGGTCAGCCCATTAGTACTTTAGTCAGTTTTGAATTAAACGATGACAGCTACGGTACTTTTTCTCCGGCAACGGGACAAGTGTCTACCAATGCCGATGGTGTTGCAAAAATCAAACTTGATACCGCTTCTGTAAATACAGGTGCAACTGTTACCGCAACTATTACTTCTGGTGAAACTGCTTCTGTAAATATCACTATGGTCGGTGACGGCGGTGAAGCTGGTGGTGGTTCGCAAGTTTCACTTGTATTGACCAACTCAGCTGGTGCAACAGTTCAAACCATTAGTACACTTTCTCCAGGAAAATTAACGGCTACGGTTACTGGTATTTCTAAGCCGACTATTGTGACTTTTGATACAGATATTGGAGATCTTCCAATAAAAACAGCGGTCACAAATGCTGAAGGTAAAGCGACTGTTGATATATATGCTGGCAGCTCATTAGGTGCTGGTGAAGTGCGTGCTACCTTGCCCACTAACGAAGTAGGCAAAACTATTGTGGTTGTTGGTGCAACTAATGTTGTTATGGGCAGCGGCTCTGGTACAACATTTGTTGCTGGCCAAGCGGAAGTGAGTACTACTAATTTGTCTGCTGGCGGTACAGCAACCATTACGGTAAGAATTCAAGACGACTTAGGTCAACCTTTTAATCAACCTGTTGATGTGAATTTTTCATCGACTTGTGCGACCAAAAATCCTGCTCAAGCAGAATTAAGCTCACCTGTTTCTTCAAGTAATGGTGTTGCTACTTCAACTTATTTGGCACAAGGTTGTGTTGGTGAAGATCAAATAAACGTCACAGCTAATGCGGGTGGCATAAGCTTATCTGCGGTAGGTACTATTAATGTATTACAAGCAGATGTCGGCAGTATTTCATTTGTATCAGCAGTGCCTGAAAATATTAGCATTTTAGGTACCGGTGGTATTGAGTCTTCAACCGTTAAATTTAGAGTGTTAGATAAAAATAGTAATCCTGTTAGCAACCAATCGGTATCATTTTCATTGAATACTGCGGTTGGTGGTGTTGCTATTACACCTGTTATAGCAACAACAAACAATTTAGGCATTGTTCAAACGGTTGTGAATACTGGTACTGTGGCGACATCATTACGTGTGACTGCAAAAGTTGAAAATGGTGCTGTGCCAGCTATATCAAGTCAATCAAAGCAGTTAATTGTGTCTACAGGTATTCCAGATCAAGACAGTTTTTCACTTTCTGCTGAGTTTGTTAATGCTGAAGGTTGGGATATTGACGGCACGGAAGTAACTGTAACTGCACGCATGGCCGATGCATTTAATAACCCGGTTCCTGATGGAACAACAGTGTCATTCACCACTGAAGGCGGCTCTATTGAAGATGCATGCCAAACGGTAAAAGGGGCATGTTCTGTAAAATGGACCAGTCAATTACCGCGACCAGAAGGTGAAGTGTTAATTAATGGTACTGGCGCTATGTTCCGTAACCCTAATTCAGCTTTAGCTTATGATGCTGCATTAAATGTATACGGTAATATTTACGGCCAAAAATACGGTGGGCGTGCAACCATTACCGCCACGGCTATTGGTGAAGAGTCTTTCCCTGATTTAAATGGTAATGGTCGATTCGATGCTAGTGAACTTACTGAGTTTAGAAATGGTGTTGATGTAACAGGGCAACCGTTTGATCTGAATGATGCGTTTAATGACTACAACGAAGATACCCTATTCAATCCTCAACAAGCTGGCGGACAAAGTGGTGGAGCATTAGAAGAGTTAGTTGATTTTAATGCTAATGGTACGTTTGATGTTAAAGATGGATTGTATAACGGCGTATTATGTTCATCTTCTGCGCATGCAGGCTGTGCTGATGGTGTGAACAACTCAAAATCACTTTATGTGCGTCGTAGCCTAGTGATGGTAATGTCAGGCAGTACTGCATACGCTACGGAACGTAGTCAAATTTTAATCGATGATCGTGATGGTCAACACCTTGGTGGCAATATTACTATCGTTGGTAAGGGGTCAGCTTCGGTATTCTTTACTATCTCTGACTTACATAACCAACAAATGCCAGCAGGCTCTATTGTAAGATTTAAAACGTCTGCGGGTTCAGTGGTTAGTGCAAGTGAGTATGTGTGGCCAAGCAGCAATTATAATGGTGGTCGTGACTTTGGTGTAACGATTAAAGGTGAAGATGAGCCTAACTCTGGTGTATTCCTGGTTGAGGTTGAAACACCTAATGGCCTAGTGACTGAAGTCGTTTCAATCGGAGTGAGCATTCTGTAATATGGATTAACTATAAATAAAAAGGGCGCTTACAGCGCCTTTTTTATTTATTCGAGAAAAAGATATTTTGCATAAATCGATCTACATTTGTGTATGTTCAAAATTACCTTGCAATAAAAAATGGCCATCGCTAATTACGATGGCCATTTTGATAAGGCGAGTAGAAAAATTACTTCTGGAACTGATACACACTACCCAGTTTCAATATTTGGGTTAATTCATCTAATGAAGTGCGAGATTCAATGATCAATTGTGGGTCTGCTAAATCTGCAACGGTTAGGCTATCGCGGTAATGTTTATCAACCCAAGAGTTTAAACGTGTAAACAAGCTGTCATTCATGATTGTGTGTTGATTAACCGCTTCAATCTCTAGCTCATTCATCGCCACGCGAAGACGAAGACATGCCGGTCCACCGCCGTTTTGCATACTTTGTTTTACATCAAAGTATTTGACCTGTGTAATTGGAGTGCCCAAGGTAACAAGTTGATTTAAATACGCGAATACAGCAGGGTTTTCTTGGCAGTTAGTCGGCGCAATAATCGCCATTTCACCATTAGGTAAGGTGATAATTTGAGTGTTA
Organism: Shewanella sp. HL-SH8; assembly: GCF_051165765.1. NCBI lineage: Bacteria > Pseudomonadati > Pseudomonadota > Gammaproteobacteria > Alteromonadales > Shewanellaceae > Shewanella > Shewanella sp. HL-SH8. Next base: position 2,147,482 of record NZ_CP195039.1, read on the forward strand.
AATAAGTAGCTTTTAACCGCATCATCAATAGAGACTTGATCGGTAGACACTTTAATAAAGTGTACTTCTGAATTCATTTTTTGACGAATTTCAGCAAATTTTGCCTCAGTATTTAAAAATGCCTGTTCATGGTAAAACAGCACATTCTGGTTGCCGACTGAAATCACATCGTTGTGAAATACACCTTGATCAATCACATCTGGATTTTGTTGGATGAAAACACAACTTTCATCTTCAAGTTGGTGCAAACGCGCAACAGCTTGTGATGCTTCTAATGTTTGACGTGCAGGATACTTATTTGGTTTTGGTGCATTGGGATTGGTTGCACTTTGGCCATAGACGAATAGCTCCACACCCGCTTTACCGTAATCACTGCATAAACGAGTGTGATTAGCCGCACCTTCATCACCAAAGTTAGCATGTTCTGGCAAGTGCAGATGATGTTTGAAGTGACGATCGTTATTAAATGTCGCCTTTAATATGCTTCCTGTGGTTAGTGGTTCAATACTTCGGTGTAATTTATCCACCAGGTTAGCCGGGGTAAAGTGCACTTTACCATCACGGGTATCGGCGGAAGGTGAGACCGTTGCCGCATTGGCCGTCCACATACTTGAGGCGCTGCAACAAGCGTTCAGCAAAGCAGGAGCTTGCTCAGCAGCTTTTTGTATTACTTCTGAATCAGTTCCGCTAAAACCAATTCTACGCAGTGTATAAAGGTCTGGGCGCTCTTGAGGAGCTAACACACCTTGCACCATGCCTAAATCTGCAAGAGCTTTAGCTTTTAATAGCCCTTGTTTGGCTGCAGCTTTGGGATTAGAGGCTTGTGCGGCATTAGAATATGATGCCACATTACCAAATGATAAACCGGCGTAGTTATGAGTTGGTCCCACTAATCCATCAAAATTTGCTTCAAATTGCTTCATGGCTAATCCTTCATTGATTATTGTTATTAAGATTTCGACATGGAAATAACATTAAATTTGCATGTAAGAAATAACTAAATTACCGCAAGTATACGCAAGCTAAGCGGGTTAACAAGCTGTTTGGTTTTTGTTCAATTAGGCTTTTTTGACTAAAAATGCACTCAAGTTGCTCTCAAAAGTGTTTTATTGAGAAATTAGTTTTAAAAAACGCATATTATTTTTCATTTTTTTTATTTTTGGCTGGAAAATTGCTCATAAACGCACATAAAAAGCAGATTTACTTGAAAGTCTTGTCGCAACACTCTATATATGGAATCAATTTTGTTATTTTCTGAGACTATTTGGCGCAAATCAAACTATGGGTAAATCGTTAGTTATTGTCGAATCGCCGGCTAAAGCCAAGACAATTAATAAGTATCTTGGTAAAGATTTCATCGTTAAGTCGAGTGTAGGTCACATACGTGATTTACCGACTTCGTCCACGTCTGATGGCACTCCTCCAGCTAAAACTGCTGCAGAAGTCCGTAAGATGTCACCTGAAGCCAAAGCTATATATAAGCAGGCTAGAGATAAACAAGCACTTGTTGGCCGTATGGGAATTAACCCTGAAAAAGGCTGGGCAGCGAAATATGCCGTATTACCGGGTAAAGAAAAGGTAGTAAAAGAATTAAAAGCACTTGCAGAGTCCGCTGACCAAATCTATCTCGCAACCGATTTGGACCGTGAAGGGGAAGCTATCGCCTGGCATTTACAGGAAATTATCGGTGGTGATGCTTCACGGTATCAACGAGTGGTATTTAATGAAATCACTCAGTCTGCAATTCAAGATGCTTTTAGTAAGCCATCTACATTAGACACTAATATGGTTAATGCCCAACAAGCACGTCGTTTCCTCGACCGTGTTGTGGGTTTTATGGTATCGCCGCTGTTGTGGAAAAAAGTCGCACGTGGATTATCTGCTGGTCGAGTGCAATCTGTTGCCGTGAGATTAGTGGTTGAGCGAGAAAGTGAGATTAAAGCGTTTGTACCTGAAGAGTTTTGGGACATCCATGCTGACTTAAATACCAGCAAAGCTGAACAATTGAAAATGCAGGTGTTGAAATTTCAATCCGCAGCATTTGAACCCATTAGTGAAGCTCAAGCCAAAGTTGCCGTTGATGCGTTAAAAGGAGCTTCTTACAAGGTTTCTAATCGCGAAGACAAAGCTACATCAAGCAAACCTTCAGCACCTTATATCACGTCTACATTGCAACAAGCGGCAAGCACGCGTTTGGGTTATGGCGTGAAAAAAACCATGATGATGGCGCAGCGTTTGTATGAAGCGGGGCATATTACTTATATGCGTACCGATTCAACCAACCTGAGCCAAGAAGCGGTAGAAAATGTACGCGAGATGATTGGTAAAGAGTTTGGTGCCAAGTATTTACCTGCAGATCCTATACGTTATGGTAGCAAAGAAGGTGCCCAAGAGGCGCATGAAGCTATTCGTCCTTCAAATGTGGATGTCCAATCTGCGTCGATGACGGATATGGAGCGTGATGCTCAACGTCTTTATGAATTAATTTGGCGTCAATTTGTGGCGTGTCAAATGACTCCTGCTCAATATGATGCAACACGTTTGACTGTGGTTGCCGGTGATTACGAATTAAAAGCCAGTGGTCGTACATTACGCTTTGACGGCTGGACTCGTGTGCAACCACCAATGAGTAAGAAAAACGAAGACACTAGCACATTGCCCATAGTGGAAGTGGGTGATGTACTGACGCTTGATCAACTTTTACCCAAACAACACTTTACTAAACCACCTGCTCGTTACGGTGAAGCATCATTAGTCAAAGAGTTAGAGAAGCGTGGTATTGGTCGACCTTCAACTTACGCGACTATTATTTCAACTATTCAAGACCGTGGTTATGTGCGAGTAGATAATCGCCGTTTCTTCGCAGAAAAAATGGGCGAAATTGTCAGTGAACGTTTAGTTGAAAGCTTTAAAGATTTAATGAGCTATGACTTTACCGCCAGTATGGAACAAACCCTTGATGATGTTGCTCAGGGCAAGCTAGATTGGAAAAAAGTGCTTGATGGTTTCTATGGTGATTTTACTAAGCAATTATTGATGGCAGAAATGGATCCGGATGAAGGCGGTATGCGCCTAAATGATCCGGTTTTGACTGATATTGAGTGTCCAACCTGCCAACGTAAAATGGGTATTCGCACTGGGTCTACAGGCGTATTCTTAGGTTGTAGTGGCTATGCTTTACCGCCCAAAGAGCGCTGTAAGACAACGGTCAACTTAACACCTGGCGATGAAGCCATTAGTGATAATGAAGATGCTGAAACCGATGCGCTTCGTGCCAAGCACCGTTGTGGTAAGTGTGGCACCGCAATGGACAGCTATTTAATTGACGAATCACGTAAACTGCATGTTTGTGGTAATAACCCAAGCTGTGATGGTTACGAGATTGAAAAAGGTCAGTTTAAAATAAAAGGCTATGAAGGTCCTTTGATTGAATGTGATCGTTGCAGTCATGATATGGAACTTAAAAATGGCCGTTTTGGTAAATATTTTGGTTGTACCAATACCGAATGTAAAAATACCCGTAAACTGTTAAGAAGTGGTGAAGCTGCGCCTCCAAAAGAAGATCCTATCTTCTTACCGGAACTTAAATGTACTAAGTCTGATGCGCACTTTGTGTTACGTGATGGCGCTGCTGGAATATTTTTAGCGGCAAGTACCTTCCCTAAATCCCGTGAAACCCGTGCGCCGCTTGTTGAAGAGCTGGTGCAATATCGTGAGTTATTATGGGACAAGTACGCCTTTTTAGCCGATGCCCCAGTTGAAGATGATGACGGCAACAAAGCCTCTGTCAGATTTAGCCGTAAAACGAAAGAGCAATATGTTGCTACCGACGTTGACGGTAAAGCAACTGGTTGGTCTGCTAAGTTTATTGGCGGCAAGTGGGTGAGTGAGTCGACAAAGTCACCTAAGAAAAAAGCTAAAAAGTAGTTGTTTAATATTGTTTAGTTTACAAACGCCATCATTATGATGGCGTTTTTGTTTGTTAAGTATTTATGAATTTATGCGCTAGCTATGAAAAATGGCTATATTCAACTAAGCTATGCTGGTTGTTCGGCGTTTATCAGTAAGGTTTAAGTGATGTTACAAAGTATACTAGGTTCTTTGGTGTTGTCTGTCAGCCTACAAGTAATGGCGCAAAACACGGTTGTTAATGATGAAGTTAACATTGCTCAAAGTATCGGTGAACATGAGGTCATTGCGGTTGATTATCCACCTTTCACCACCATGGATGTCGACGACCATGGCATTAACTTTTCATTATTAAGCCAACTTATTTCCGGCCATTATGATTTTAAGGTCAAACCATTATTTTTACCTCCGGCCAGAGCGCAGCTGCAAGTTCAATCTGGCCGTTGGTGTTTGAGCTTTTTTCCGCCTCCTGAGTCTCAACAAGCTTATTTTGTGCCGTTGAGCCAACAGAAAGTTGTGTTAGGTTTATTTCGTCTGAAGGAGAATACGCCATTTTCTTGGGATGACTTATCTGAGCTGAAAGGAAAAAGTTTAGCCATTATGCGCTACAAACGAGAAGGGGATTTTCATCGGCAATTTATTAATGCCGGCCTTAATATGGTGCCTATTGAATCGGTTGAACAGGGGTTTAAAATGCTTAAACATAAGCGAGTGGACTTAGTTTTTTCTAACCAATTCCCTGATTACTTATTTAATCACCCTGAAATAAATAGCCAAGACTTTCAATTCTCCAACACGCCCATTTTAGAGGCTCAAGTTGGCGTCTATATTAATCAAGCATGTAAAGAGCAATATCAATTACTGCTTCCTCAGCCAAACTAATTATCATCAATTGATTGTTCAGCGGTTAAGTCATGTTATCCCGCAACTTAACTTTCTAGTAAACAGTATTATTATTGTTTGCAGTGGAATATTTTGTTTATGGCTATTTAGTTGGCGCTTAACTCACCTTGGTTATCAGCACAAATGCCAAGAGCGATATTTGCCTACCTAGATAGATACAATGTTATCGACTTACGCCAGTCTTCCTTCCTCGTTATATTTAGATCCTGTTAATGTTTTAAAATCCACCACTCAATCTATCTTCAAACTAAAAAATATCCATTTTCGGTGTGAATGTGGTAGTTTGTTCGTTTGATTTTTTTAAGCGAGTTTATTCATGATAGTGGGTTTCGATTATGGCAGTGCTAATTGTTCAATTGGTGCTTGGATCAATGAGAAAATAGAGTTAATACCCCTTAGTGAAAATTCTAATTATTTACCCTCTACGCTCTATGCCATGGATCGTGAGCTGATAGCTGAGGCTGTTTATAATGGTTTGCCTGAAGCCTTGAAAGCTGAATTTTCTCATTTACGCAGTTCACAATTAATGCGGGCGAAAATAATTCGACATGAACTCGATTTATTGATTGATGAACCTACAGTGTTTGTCGGTCAGGCCGCTATTGATGCTTATCTTGAAATGCCTGAGGAAGGTTTTTATGTCCGTTCACCCAAGTCTTTTCTGGGGGCTACAGGACTGAGAGCTGAACAAGTGGCTTTGTTTGAAGATATTGTTACCTTGATGATGCAACACGTTAAACAACGTATAGATCAACAGTTAACTGCTAAAGGCTTAAATACGGCTACCCATGCCATGATTGGCCGCCCAGTTAACTTTCAAGGTATTGGCGGCGAACAAAGTAATCAACAAGCTGAGGCCATTTTAACCTTAGCGGCTAAAAGAGCCGGTTTTACCTCGGTGGGTTTTCTATTTGAGCCGCTTGCCGCTGGAATGGATTTTGAATCAACCCTTAACAAACCTGCCAATGTATTAGTTGTCGGCGTTGGTGGTGGTACTACAGATTGCTCGTTAGTAAAAATGGGCCCTGAATTAATGAGTAACATACAGCGAGATCAAGACTGTTTGGGGCACAGCGGACAGCGTATCGGCGGTAATGACCTTGATATTGCGCTTGCTATGCAAGGCTTTATGCCAAGTTTTGGCAGTGGCAGTGCTATGTTAGATGGTAAGCCTATACCTTCAAATTTATTTTGGAATGCCGTTGCCGTGAATGATATTAGCGCCCAGCGTGATTTCTATCATTTATCCAGCAAGAGATTAATCGAAACCTTGATCAATGGTGCCGAGCAACCTGAATTACTGCAGCGTTTATTGACCATTCAAAAAAATCAGATGAGTTTTCAGGTTGTGCGCCAAGCGGAGATCGCTAAAGTGGCGTTAACCGATTCACCCGTTCATAAAGCTGAATTGTCATTTGTGGAAAAACAGTTAACTATCGACGTCAGTGTCGAGCTATTTGAGCAAGCCATTGCGCCGTCACTGGATAAAGTCAGTCAATTAATGCGCCAGGCTATGAATAGTCTTGATGATCAGGGTAAGGCGTTAGAAAGCCCTGATATTGTTTATATTACTGGCGGTACGGCAAGAAGCCCTGCAATATACAAACAAATTGCTAAAGTGTATCCTCAAGCACAAGTGGTGGTGGGGGATCACTTTGGTTCTGTTACCGCAGGGTTAACTCGTATGGCGCAACAATATTTTAAGGAAGCTTAATGAATATTAACGTGAAATTAGTCGCTTTAGTCGCACTCAGTGGATTAATGATGAGCTGCAGTGACGATGTCGGTAAGGTCAGTTTAGGATTATTTACCACTAAAGATGTGATTATTGATGCAAAACATGACCCTAAAATACCAGGAGTGACTTGTCATATTAGTCGCATTAAAGCAGATTTAGATTTTGCCGACCCTTCAGATATGAGCATTAGTTGTCGTCAAACTGGACCTATTTCAGCAAATGATTTAGCAGACATAGATACCAGTAAAGGCGGTGAAGTGGTCTTTAAAGAGTCGTTAAGTATTTTATTTAAAAGCTTAAAAGTGAGACGTATTTTGGATAAAGAAAATCAAACTTTATTGTATTTATCTTATTCCACTAAAGAAACTAACGGCAGCCATAAGCATGCTTTATCAACTGTGCCGCTTTATGGAACGCAGGCATGGAATGCATTGAAGGTTGATAGTCAAAATTAGTGTCCACACTTATGTAGAATGACAAAATAGGCCGCACCAATATCAATATTTGTGCGGCCTATTTTATAAGCGTTTATTATCTCGAGCAGTGGTTACTTAGCGATAGCCTGATTGTAACGTTCAAAAGCACGTTCAAGATCGGCAATTAAATCCTCTGAGTCCTCCAAGCCGATATGTAAACGAATAAGTGGCTTACTGCTATCCCATTGGGTTGCAGATCTTATTTTATCAATACCGAAAACACCCAAAATTAAGCTTTCAAAGCCGCCCCACGAAAAGCCCATTTTAAAATGCTGCATGTTTTCGACAAAAGCGGTAATGCTTCTAAGATCGCCATCTTTTAAAACAAATGAAAATAAGCCATTCGCGCTGGTAAAGTCACGCTTAAAGAATTCATGACCTGGGCATGTTTCAAAAGCAGGATGTCTGACATGGTCAACCTCGGGACGCTTTGCTAACCAATTGGCGACTTCAAGTCCATTTTTATGGTGCTGGGCCATACGGACTCCTAGGGTACGTAACCCTCTGGCCGCTAAAAATACATCATCTGGCGAAGTTGTTTGTCCCATTAAATAGCTGTTTTCACGTAATTGTGGCCAGTGAACCTCGTTTGCCGTTGCGGTACCCATCATCACATCTGAATGACCGACAATGTATTTAGTCGCCGCTTGAATAGAGATATCCACACCCATTTCGAATGGTCTAGAATTAATCGGTGAAGCCCAAGTATTATCCAGCATCACAACGATATTATGTTCATGGGCGATGCGACTCAGCGTCGGCACATCTTGTACTTCCATGGTGATCGACCCTGGCGACTCAAGGAAGAGTACCTTAGTATTTGGGCGAATGAGATCACGTATGCCTGCACCAATCATAGGATCATAATAGCTCGTTTCGATGCCAAATCCGGCGAGCATTTTGTCGCATAAATCACGTGTGGGTTCATAGGCGGTGTCGACCATTAATAAGTGATCGCCACTTTTTAAAAATGATAATAGTGCCGCACTAATCGCTCCTGCACCGGATGGATATAACGCCGTGCCAAAGCCGCCTTCAAGTTCTGCAATGGCTTCTTGAAAGGCAAAATGGGTTGGCGTACCACGACGACCATAGAATAACTCGCCATTGGTCTTATTTTTAATGGCAAAACGCATGTCATCCATGGTGTCAAACACCACTGTAGATGCTCTAAATACCGGCGGATTAATAATGCCTTTAGTGTATTTTTTATCTCGACCTAAACTGACTATTTGGGTTGCTTGTTTACCGTGTTTATTCATTATTAATTCATCCACTAAAAACCTATTTAGCCATCCTAACATCTATACGGCTAAATGAAAGAGGCGAGAGATAGATAATATCGGCTACATAGGCAAAATGGCTTATGTCGTTTCCACTATGGGTAATGTTAAACAAAACTCAACGCCACTTTGATGTATCTCATCCGCTTGAAGTGTCGTTTTGTTAATGTCATCTTCTATTACACAGCTGACATTGCTCGCTTTAATGGTGCCATGGTGAAAATCAGTTACTAATCTTGCAATATACAAGCCTAAACCAAGATGGGGTTTGTTGGTGGGAATTTGTGGCCTTATTGACACCATAGATTCAAAAATCTGCTCGCTCATGTTTTCAGGTAATTTTGGTCCGATATTAGTTATTTTTAGAATCGCCTGTTTATGATATTGATTTAAGCTGACACTAATAGCACTATCTGGCTGGCTAAATTCAATGGCATTACTAATGAGTTTATCCATTAATTGGGCAATGTATTCTGGAACGCCATTACACAACATAAGTTTATCTTCAATAAATACGTTAAAACGCTGCTCTGGGTAGGTCATCTGATAACCTTGCATACAGCCACCGATAACCTTTTTTAAGGGAAATGTGCTGCGTTCAGCATGTGATAAGCTGGCTTCGAGATTAGTTGCCTCAGTTAAGTTATTTAAAATCAGATGTAATCGATTGACACCATCCTGCGCCCTATTGACATATTTTTGACTTGCTTGATCTAGGTTTTGATTGCTGAGGTGCTCTAAAGAGCTTCGAACAACTGCAACAGGGGTACGAAGTTCATGTGATAGCCGCGATGACATGTTTTCTAAATAGTGAGTATATTGACCGAGTCTGCCGACAATATTGGCAAAGCTTCGTGATAAATCACCTATTTCATCTCGATTTCTTGACGGAGTGATTTGATTTCTGACACGTCCCTGGCTGTCTATAGCTAATTCCGCCTGATCTCGTAAGCGGCGAATACGACTAGAGATGCTCGATGCAAAAATGAATAATGCTAATGTACCCATGCTCATAATCGTAAGAATAACGTTAAATAGCTTTTCCAGTGCCCGATTACGCAAGCTACGGATACCGTGAGTAGTTTCTTCGGCTATAACAGCCCCCATCACCTTGTCATCAATCCAAATAGGGCTCGCAGCCGCTAATACGACCGCTTTACTGTCTGGGGTTAATCGCCAGGTTGAAGCCTGTTTACCTACTAGGGCATTTTCAATATGGCTACCACTTAATTCAGTTGAGTCCTGTAATGAATCGATAAAGTCCTGTGGCGGTCTAGTGAGAATTTTATAATATAAGGGTAATAAGTATTGTTTATGGAAGTGTGCCCAAGAGCTTTCAGTCTGGGCGTCATCTAAATCAGCATCCCAGGTATTACTTGATGTGCGAATATCACCTGAACGCGCTAACACTCTGCCATGATTATCGACCACCCAAATGCGTGAGCTGTTGTGGCCCATACCTTTAACAATACTTTCTATTTCAGGCGAAGGCACCAGAACTGTGCCTAATTCTGCTACCGAGTTGGTGGCTGAAGTGCCGACAATATTAATTAAATTGCGCGTCTCATTGTCATCCACATTATGAATAGCGAATCCGAGTTTACTGCCAATCATGTCTAACGGAATACGAAACTCAATATTGTATCCATTAGGGGTTTTCTGCCATTGGCCTTGAATACGATTCTCAGGGATGACCGGCATTGATTGTGTTGGATCTTGAGGTAACTGATAAGCGCTTAACCAGCCATCCTTGGTATTGGCAATGACATAGCGCCTAAATAAATTATCGGGCGCAAGCGTAGCAATCACTAAGTGATCGTTCCTGTCGACCCTTAAGCTATTTTTACTGCGATAAATAACTTGGGAGTCATTAACCTCAAAAAAGCCATAAAGATAACCAGCATATTTACCCACCATATGGGTAAAGTTAAGGTCTATGTCTTGTTGTGCATTTTTTTGATAAACAATGTGTTCTTTTCCATAATATAACTTACGGTGACTGTACAATTGCCAGTCTTCTAACTTTCCGTCAAGTTGAATTGGGCCCGATAATGGATAAGCATACAAGTCGCGGCCCTTTTGGACTTGGGTTAAAAAGCTGGCTTGATTATCAAACAGTTTAGGGCGTTCATGAAGTGCTGTTGCCAACGCTTGAGTGGTACCTTCTAAGGTTTTCTCTTGTCCATGGCGCAAGTACTTTTCCATTTCCCATACATATTCATACCCAAGCCAAGGTAGGCAGAGTAAAAATAGTGACAGTATAATCACTTTAGCCCTTAGGCCTAATGGCAAATACATATTGAACATCTTCCTTACAAGCTGTCCCAGCGATAACCCATACCATATACAGTATCGATACAGTCAAATTCACTGTCTATGGCTAAAAACTTCTTTCTGATCCGCTTTACATGGGACGTAATGGTGCTGTCATCGACATAAATTTTCGCTTCTTGCATTAAATCCTGACGGCTGCGGACATGTCCTGGGTGTTTAGCCATGGCGTGTACCATCCAAAACTCGGTAACGGTCAATTCAATCGGCTGTAACTTCCAAGTGACCTGTATGCGATTGCCGTCAATTTGCAAGTGATTGCGTGTCATTAGATTATCTTCAATCGGGCTTGAACCGATTAATTCTGAACGGCGAAATAATGCGGCAATACGCGCCAATAAATGCGGGAAACTGACATCCTTGGTTAGATAGTCATCAGCGCCTAACCTTAGACCACAAACAGTATCAAAATCGCCACTTCGTGCGGTAAGAAAGATAATCGGCAAGCTACTCGACATGGCGCGTAAGGATTGGCATAGAGTAAAGCCGCCATCAATTTCACCTCCAAGGCCAATATCAATGATGGCTAAATCGGGCAGGCGAGCATTGAAGGCTAACATAGCCGTTGGACGGTTAGGGTAGGCTTGTACACTGTAGCCTTGTTGCTGTAGCACTTCTTTGTAGTTGTCGCGGATAGCGGCTTCATCTTCAACAATCGCGATGCGTTTCATTAATCAGCTAATTCCATAATCTGTTTATTGTTGTGACTATACAGCAATTTATAACGGGTTAAAGGCTTCCAAATCAATTGCCATTTTGTTGCCACAATTGAACATAAGATTGCCATTTTTAAACCCATAAATAGCCATTTCTGTGTTGTTTAATAGTTTCATCGAGTCGAGGACTCATGTCGAACAACTCATTTATCAATATTAAAAACAGGAATGTCATTATGAAAAAGCAACTAGTCGCTATCGCCGTTATCTCATCAGTACTGTTTAGTAACATAAGCTATGGCGCTCAAAGCAACACAATACCAGAACGTGAAAATACTGAAGAACTTGTTGGCTTAAGCTCAGGCATTATATTGGGTGCCGTGGTTGGTGGACCCATTGGTGCTTTTATTGGCGCATTAACAGGCTCATTAATTGGTAAGTCTGTCGGTGATGATTCTGAGATTGAAGCACAACAATCTTTATTATCGCAGCAGCAATATGAAATTAATGAGACTAGCCAAAAAATTGCACAAATGAACCAACAACAACAGTCCTTAGAAGAGGTGAAATCAGAGCTTGCTCGACTTCAAGCGCATCAAAAGCAAACCTTAGCTGAATTAGGTGTGGGAATGAATGTGCAATTTAAAACCGGTTCAAGCCTCATTGAACCTTTGTTTAAGCAACAGTTAGATAATGTGGCTTACATGATGGCATCAATGCCTGAGCTGAATGTTGATTTAATGGGCTTTGCCGATCGCCGTGGGAATGATGATTTTAATCAGGCGTTATCAGAGCAGCGCTTAATTGAAGTGACCAACTACATTGTGGCGCAAGGAATTGATAAGTCACGTTTACAAGGTCAGGCCTATGGTGCCAGCGCGCCAATGCATCCAGATCAGAATTTTGAAAATGATTTTTTCGATCGCCGAGTAACATTAACGCTTATTCCAGAAAGTGCGCAATTAGCCGCCAATTAATTTAACCGTTTGTTCCACTTTATGGACTTAGTTAGCGGCATGAATACCATGCCGCGAAGGAGATGTTATGTTTGTAAAATTGCCCTTTTGGTTGTATTTAGTCAGTGTATGTTATTTCAGCTTTCCCTATTTGAGCCTAGCATCACAAGATACATACTCGAATCGAACTATCACAAATGAGGCTGATGAAATCACTCAAGGTCTGATTAGCTACCAGATTAATAGTCAGCATAAACAGATATTTGCCCTAGATACTCAAGTTGAAATGACAGTGTCAGGATTAGTGAATAGGGTGACGGTGAAGCAGATATTTAATAATGTTGAAGACAGCTGGATTCATGCTAAGTATGTATTTCCTTTACCTGAAAATTCAGCGGTTGATGGGATGAGTTTACTGATTGGCGACCGGATAATTGAAGGTGTTATTAAACCAAAGCAACAGGCTAAACAACAATTTGAGCAGGCTAAAAAACAAGGCAAGCAGGCGAGTTTAGTCAGTCAGCAACGCACCAATGTGTTTACCACTCAATTGGCTAATATTGGTCCGTTACAGCAAGTAACCGTTGAAATTACTTATCTGCAAACAATCAGTTATCAGGATGGTTTGTTTAGTCTGCGCTTTCCGTTAGTGGTTGCGCCGCGTTATCGACCGGATTTTCAACGCAGTACATTTTCTGAAACTAAAGAGCTAATATCGCCCATGCTTGAACCTCTAAATGTGCAGCGTAATACTGAGGGACAAAATGCATCAGCAAGCCATAAGGTATCGATAGATATCGATATAGATGGTGGTTTTGATATTACCGAATTAAATAGTCCTTATCACGATATACAACAACATCAAAATGGACGAAAAACCAATGTAAGCTTGCAGGGCAAAGTGCCGTTAGACCGTGACTTTGTCCTACAATGGCAAACAAGTGTTGGTGATGAAGTGGCTGCCACGGTTTTTTTTCAAACGGGTAAAACCTATCAAGATAAAGCTAATGCTGACGTCAATCTTGACCAGCCAAAAGATATTTATGCGATGGCTATGTTATTTCCGCCCACATTGACTTTAAAAGCTCAGCAGCAAATTAGTCGAGAATTAATCCTTGTTATAGATACCTCTGGTTCAATGGCTGGGGAGTCAATCATTCAAGCCAAGCAGGCGTTGAATATTGCCTTAACAGGACTTAAACCAACCGACAGTTTCAATATTATCGAATTTAATTCTGATGTCAGTGCATTATTCAGTGATGCAAAACCAGCGAATAGTTTGTATTTAGAACAAGCAAAGCGATTCATTGGTTCTTTAAATGCAGATGGTGGCACCGAAATGGCACCAGCATTAGATAGGGCATTGATCTCCAGCATTAACGCTAAAGCAGGAAGCCTAAGGCAGGTCATATTTATGACGGATGGTGCGGTATCAAATGAGGCACAGTTATTTGAACAAATTAGCTATCAGTTACAAGATTCAAGACTGTTTACGGTCGGGATTGGCTCGGCGCCTAATTCACACTTTATGACAAGGGCAGCCAGAGTCGGACGAGGGACTTTTACTTATATAGGTAAGTTAGAGGAGGTAGAGCAGAAAATATCCCAGCTTTTGACCAAAATAAATCAGCCGATGTTAACCGATGTTGAATTATATAACCTTGATGGTAGCGTACCGGATTATTGGCCTGCACAGATTGATGATGTTTATCATAGCGATCCCGTTACAGTCAGTTTTAAAATGCCTGCTGATCAATTACAGCCAGTGATTATTTCAGGCCATATTAATGGCCAATATTGGCAACAACAACTGGATTTCAATCAGAGCCGTGCAGCCGTGGGAATTGATTTACTGTGGGCTAATACACAAATAACCGCATTAGAGCTAAGCCAAAGTCATGCGAATCGTCAAAAAGTGGCCAAGCAAGTTGAAGCGTTGGCCATGCAATATCATTTAGTCAGTAGCCAAACCAGTTTATTGGCGGTTGATGTTACTCCGGTTAATCCATATCACTCTGACAAGTCTGAGCATCAATTATCGACGTTATTACCTGCTGGGTGGCAAGCAAGTGCGAGTCAGCAAGGTGTGTTACCACAAACTGCGACAGCGAGTCGTTTATGGTTGCTTATCGGAATGAGCTTACTAGCATTAACCTTACTTTATGGTCTATGGCTAAAAGGCTTACTGCCTGCGCAAAGGCTCATCCTAAATAGTGTGGAATAACATTATGTTAGTTAGATTAACAAGAACAATTAACTTGCGATGGATAATTTTTTTTACTCTGCTAATTATAGCGTCAGCAATGATTATAAAGGGAGGCTACATGCAAGCTAAAGCTCATTTTGCTCAGTATTTGATTGAGCGTGCATTCGTACAAACCTTGTTTGATAACAAGCCGCATAAACCTTGGTCTTGGGCTGATACTCATCCGGTAGCAAAAATACGTTTCATTGACCGGCAGCACAAACTAGATAAACAAGATATCTATGTTTTGGCGGGAATATCAGGCAGAACATTGGCATTTGGCCCTGGTTTATATTTAGGTGGGGCTAATGTAGGTGAGCAGGGGAATACCATTATTGCAGGGCATCGAGACAGCCATTTTCTGAAGCTAAAGCATTTAGTATTGGGAGATACTATCGAGTTACAAGATGCCCAGGGTCAGTACACTCGTTATCAGGTGACCGATTTACGAGTGGTACACGAAACCCAAGTTGATGAAATGGCCATGACAGATGACCGCCGGTTAACCTTAATAACCTGCTACCCATTTGATAAATTGAGCGGTGATGCAGACCTTCGTTACATTGTAGAGGCAAAGGCTGTATCAATAAGTCCGTCAAGCTTGATTTAATTTAGCTAACTATTAGTTAGATATTGGCATAACACGGTTGCGACCTAGTCGCTTGGCTTCATAAAGCAATTTGTCAGTCGCTTCTATTAGTTGACCGACATCTTGCTTGGGTTTCCATTCTGATACACCAAAAGATGCGGTGATAGAATCAATTACTTTCTCACTGCGTCTATCTTTTACACTGAGTTTTTCTATCGCACGGCGAATAGCCTCAGCAAGATGACGAGCAACTCTTAGCTGGCTTTTAGGCACGATAATAGCAAACTCTTCACCGCCAAATCGATACAGCTTAATACCGTCACGACAAGCTTCTTGTACACGCTTTGCCACTGTTTTCAAAACAAGATCACCTAGTTGGTGGCCAAAAGAGTCGTTAAATTTTTTGAAGTGATCAATATCAATTAAAATAAGACAACAGCCTTCTGGTGCCAACTCAATTTGGGCATTGATATCTTCATTAAAAGCACGACGATTGAGTACATTAGTTAACGCATCATAAAGCACATCTTTCTCTGACTCAGCCAAACGTGTTTTAAGTGTATCAATTTCCGATTGGGCTTTTTGTAATTGCTGGGTAAAACTGACCGTACTGGAGCGAATGTTTTCAGATTCTTTGACTATATTACGCACAACACCGATAACTTGCTCTAATGAAAAACCTTGGTTTTCAAGATCGGCTAAACGCGTAAAGTCTTTATTAATCTGTGCTTGAAATGATTCAGTATCTGAATTGGTGTCTTTTAAAGATTGCGATAAGTCACATACCATGGCATCGAGGTTTTTACGCATATCACGTACATCAAGCTCTACGGGATCTGCTACGTGCTTACGAAATAGTAATTCACTGGTAACAGGGGAGCAGGTTTGATTTTGCTTAATTGCATTATCAAGTTCGGCATTCAACTGTGGATTTTTCTCTCCAACATAGGCATACCATAACGCATAATTAATTGGCGTGGTGGGAATTTGATACTTAAGCATTAAAGGCACGGCTTTTTTTAAGTTAGCTGCAGCAAGCTGTAAAAGCGTGGTCGACATCTTAACCCTCTAATTATCTATAATAATGATAATAAAAATATAGCAGTAATATTGCGGTGTGTAACGCAAAAAAAAAGCATCTAATGATGCTTTTGATTTTTTAATTCTTGATTTAGAAGGTGTACTGTACTGAAATCATTGGTCCAGTAAAGCTGTAGTTAATTTTGTAGTCGGCAATATAAAAGTCTTGGTCCAAGGCGGTTAATGTTTGCTTATAATCTACATCAATTTCATAATAATTAAAGCCTGCAATTAATGACCAATCTTCATTTAATTCAGCTTCTACTACCGCTCGAACATCTACCAATGAACCTGCTATATCGTTATATTTTAGCGAGAAGTACTGTGCATAAGCTTTAAATACCCAACTAGGTGAAAATTCATAGTCACCATAAACACCAAAGTTTGGTAATGGTGCTGTTAAGCTTTTATCTACAACTCTAGGGGTGGTTATTGTTTCACCGCAATATTGCTCAAGCTGAGTGTTGGGAACACATATTCCTATTTCACCTTCAAAAGCCGTTTTAATAAACATGGTGTGTAAACCGACAGAAGCACCTATTGTATAGTTCTCACCCTGCCAAATATCATAACCATAACCTAGACGTAAAATATCAATGTCTAAAGTTGATTTTAAGCTGATACCAGCTTCAACATCATAGGTAATATCTGAATCGGGCAATGTGAACTGAAAGTCTTTTGCAATTTCAGGAGATTGGGCTGTGCGGTGTAAAGATTTATAGTCTAAATAAATATTATGTCTTTGATTGAATGTGTAGGCTAATTCAATAAAAGGTAAAAACTGTTTTTCTTTAAGGTTTAAGTCATTTTCAAAATCTAATGGAAATGTGCCCCCTGTACGAGGGTTAGTTACTACCATGTACGAGTCAGAATTTGCATATAATCCACCAATATTTATAGTGAATGAATCTGGCAAAACATTAACTTGTTCTGGAGTGATGACGTTATTATCATCGGCAAATACTGGGTTTGCTATAAACAGCACCGCACACGACATCAAAGTTTTGAACATAAATAAAAACTCCGCATTTATTCTTTTTATAGTTATTGCTCATTGGTGGCAATATGCATTGATTACTCGTTAGATGTTTCTTCTAAATACGCGTCGACAGAAGAAAATGTAGTAACTAAAGATTCACGAGTAGCATGACTAAGTGTGTGTGGCAGAAATGCTGTCACTAGAACACACTCATGATATTAGCATCATGTAAGCAAATGTAAAAACTTTGTTTCATTAAAGTTGCGTTAAATCAAAGTTTTCTTGTGTAGAGGATGAAAAATGTAAACTACGGCCTGTTTTATGCTGTTTTTATCGACTGCAAGTCGAGAGTTAAATATCAATATTAGGATGATTTGTAGGTATTTAAAAAACTGATTATTTAAAAATTGGCTGGCTTGACAAAAAATAAAGGAGCTTAAAGCTCCTTTATTTTTAATAAGTTTAAATATTCAGCCTTTAGGCGCTATTTAGTCTTCGGCAGTTGATGTTTCTTCTTCATCATCGCTTACCTCATCGAAGTCGATTTCAATTTCAACTTTGGCAGATTGGCCTGGGTTATGAATGGTGCCAACAACAGCATAAAATGGCTTACCTTTGGCTAATCTAGTGTATTTAGACCAGAGTAATTCGATTGGTGTCGTCGGTGGCATTAACCCTTGGGTCGCTTTAACAAATTGGTCTTCATCTGGTGAACAAGGCAGTTGTGTTCCTTCAGATAAATTTTTCAGTGCTTGACCATGTTGCTCAAGTAATTCAGCTTCCTTGTTGGTAAAGTCTCCACAACGTTTAAACCCTTTTGGGAAATTAACATCATCGTAGAAACGTTTGTTGCTTACAAAGCTAGCTGTGCCATTGGCTATAGTGTCAATACTGGCAGCTACATGTGTATATGATTGCTGTGACATGGCATTTACCTATAAGATTAAGTGAATAAAGATTTCAATTGGAGTATTGGCCAGCTTGAAATTTTTTTAAATCAAAATATTTTATCCATTTCGGTGAAGAATTTTTATGGACACGGATTTATTAAAGACCTTTCTTGAGGTTTCAAAGACACGGCATTTCGGTAAAGCGGCTGAAAATCTTTTTTTAACTCGAAGTGCGGTCAGTTTTAGGGTTAAGCAATTAGAAACCTTGCTTGGTGTGGAGTTATTCGACCGTGTTCGCAATAATATTCACCCAACCCCAGCAGGAGAAAGAATGCTGGGCCATGCTGAAGCCGTGCTAATAGCGTGGGAAAGGGCGAAACAAGATGTTAGTTTGCACCAAGATAACTTGTTACAACTAACCTTGGGTACAGGGCATAATATTTGGGATACTTATTTACAATACTTCTTCCAGCCTTTACATCAAGGATTACCCGGAGTATCACTTCGCACGGAGGTGATTACTCCTCAAGCTATGACTCGACAACTGATTGAGCGAAGTATCGACATCGCGATTAGTTTTGATACCCCAAAATTAGAAGAGGTAGACATAGTTAAGTTAATGGATGTGAGTTTGTGTTTAGTTTGCCATCAAGCGGGGATGACATTAAGTAATATAGACACGATAAATTATATTAAAGTAGATTGGGGGACAGCGTTTAATATTGCCCATGCACAGACTTTTACAATGCTACCGGTTCCGGCTCTTCATACCAGCTCGGCAAGAATGGCGCTCGACTTTTTGCTTAACAATGGCGGCAGTGCATTTTTACCGTACTCATTTATTGAGCCGTATTTAGCATCAAAGCAAGTATTTTTAGTTGAGCAAGCCGCTACGATTGAACGCAGCGTATATGGTGCTTTTTGGACTGGCAATGAACGAAGAGAGCAAATTGAAAAGGCGCTAAAGCTGTTACAAGCTAAAGGGCCTGTAGCGCCAACTTAACCAAGGCAGAAATAAGCAAGTTAAATTCAATGTAACTTGTGCTTCCTGCCTTTTTTAAGACTGGAATGATTACCAAATTAATGGGCCAATAATAACGGCCCAGCATATCCCACAAAATAGTAAACTGAGAAAAACAGCTGCTGAAGCGATATCTTTGGCTTGACCGCTTAAAGGATGCATTTCACCGCCAAAACGGTCAACTACGGCTTCAATAGCTGAGTTGAGTAACTCTACAATTAGCACTAAAAAAACGCCTAATATTAGCATTAAGCGTTCTAATGTGCTGACGTCTATGAGCAATGCTACAGGGAGCAGAATTGCTGCTAATGCGAGCTCTTGCCTAAATGCTGCCTCATCCCTAAATGCTGCTTTAAATCCCTGTATGGAAAAGCCTGTTGCTCTAATAACGCGTTTAAATCCGTGATTATTTTTAGGTTTCATTCAAGCCTACGTTTTATGTACTACACTAAATTCTTTACTGATTATGCCATTCTTCTTTATATTTGTTAATCAAGTATTCAATGTTGGTTAACTTTTGTAACCAGTTTGGTCATGCAAAGGACTGCTCATGAATAAATTTTTGATTTGTATAACCGCCATCAATAACCAGCAAGTAAATTTAAAACACACTGCCACAAACTACAATTTACTCGGTTATTATCTGATTATGATTAGTGTGTTAATCATGCATTTTGTTTCTAGTGATGCTCAAGCTGAGGAAGTAATACCTAAACCGCAAATACAATTAGCTAAGTCATTAACGGGGAATATCCACATTGAGGATTACCTTGTTAGTGAAAAATTAGATGGTGTAAGAGGGTATTGGGATGGGAAACAGCTACTGACTAAAAGTGGCAGGTTAATTAATCCTCCTGCTTGGTTTATTAAGGATTTTCCTAATACCGTATTGGAGGGCGAGTTATGGATCGGTCGTGGACAATTTGAAGCTATATCTGGTCTGGTTAGGCAGGCTGAATCAGATGCTGCCTGGCATAAAGTAAAGTTGATGTTATTTGATTTGCCTTTGTCAGAATTAACTTTTGAGCATCGATATCAGCAATTACAAGTCATTGCCGCTAAATCTGAATATTTAGAAGCAATAGAACAGGAAACTATATCTTCCGAACATGAATTATATCAGCGTTTAAAGCGTGTTGTTGCTCAAGGGGCTGAAGGTTTAATGTTACATCGAAAACAAGCTACTTACGTTACAGGTCGTACAGATAACATATTAAAATTAAAACTTAAAAGTGATGCTGACGCTATAGTCATTGGGCATACTGATGGCAAAGGCAAGTATACCGGCGTGATGGGCGCATTAACGGTGAAAATGCCAAATGGAATTGTGTTTGATATTGGTACTGGTTTTAGTGACCTTCAACGTCAAAAACCACCTTCCATAGGCACATTGATAAGTTATCATCATATTGGCTTTACTAAAAATGGGGTGCCAAGATTTGCAAGCTTTTGGCGGGTAAGAGATGATGAACCTAAAGAACCGTAAGTTTCTGTGGTTTTAATTATTATTAGTATCAGTATTGGAAAGGTAACCTAATGGTGATCACAGAAGTAAAGTCAGTGTTATTTGTCTGCATGGGTAATATATGTCGCTCGCCAACCGCAGAGGCTGTTTTTAGACAGAAAGCTAAGCAATGTCAACTAGATATAAAAATAGATTCAGCAGGTACGATAGCCTATCACCAAGGTAACTCACCTGATCCCCGCAGTGTGAAAGCCGGTAAGGCTCGTGGGATAGATTTTAGTGGTATTCGCGCACGGCAGGTTACTGAGCAAGACTTTGCTGATTTTGACCTTATTCTTGCTGCTGATGCCGCTAATATGAAAGATCTTGTGACACGCTGTCCAAAGCAATATCAACATAAATTATCGATGATACTTGCGTTTGGTGACACAGGTGTCAAAGACCTTAAAAATATCAAAGATGTACCTGATCCATATTATGGCGGTGACAATGGATTTGAGCTGGTGATAGATTTACTTGAAAATAGCTTGAGCGCTTTGGCTAAGCTTATTGCAAAAAAATAAACAACACAGTCGGTCATACGTTTTTATTAGCTAATACAATCGATAATTATTGGATTAGCTAATAAAAAAAGCATGAAATTCATGCTTTTTTATTTAACTAACTTTAATAGGGTGGTGAATAATAATTACCCTTGGTGACGTTTACCAGATTGTTTAAGTTTACTCAGTTCTAGTTTTTTCAATCTGTCAGCTTCTTTTTGAGCAATAATACGTTCAACTTCCACTTTTTCTATTTCGATCATTGCTGGCGTTTCTAAACTCAGTAAGCCAATTTTCCCTGAACGGAATTCGTGTAATAACAGTTCTGATGCTTTATGTAAGTCGATACGTCCACCAGGACGTAATGCACCGCGTTTACGGCCAATCTCTTCCAATAACTCAAAATCAGAGTTTGGTAGATTATCAATTTTATAACGCTCGCAAATTAGTTCTGGATAGGCTTTTAATAAATACTCTGCTGCAAACATTGCCACATCTTCGTATTCCATAGCGGTATCTTTAATCGCACCTGTTACCGCTAATCGATAACTACTTGCTTCATTGTCCACTTTCGGCCATAAAATCCCTGGAGTATCAGATAATACAATACCGTTGCGTAAGTTAATGCGTTGTTGTTTTTTAGTCACCGCGGGTTCATTACCTGTTTTTGCAATAACCCGTCCAGCTAACGTATTAATAATAGTAGACTTACCCACGTTAGGAATACCCATAATCATGGTACGAATATCTTTTTCAATAATATCCCGATGTGGGACTAATTTACGGCATAAATCGGGGATCATTCTGACCATAGCGGGTTGCAATGTCGTAATGGCAGATGCCTTTACGCCTTGCTCGCGTTCCAAGTATTCAATCCATTGTTCGGTCACTTTGGGGTCGGCTAAATCTGATTTGTTCAGCAGTTTAATACAGGGCTTCCCACCACGTAACTGAGTCACCATGGGGTTTTCACTACTATAAGGAATGCGGGCATCTAGCACTTCAATCACCAAATCGACTTGAGGCATAACCTCTTCAATCTCTTTGCGTGCTTTGTGCATGTGTCCTGGATACCACTGAATTGCCATGATGTTGCCTTTTACTACTGAGTAACAATGCCAATATTGTACCTTGAACCCAAATGAAAAGCATAAAAAAAGCGCCTTAAGGCGCTTTGTGGAAGCTTAATTGTTTAAATTACGCCTAATTCACGCAACCTTTCCATTAAATAACTGTCAGCGGTGTGCCGCTCAGACAGCACCACTTCCGGATTAGGATGAAGAAACAAAGGCAGTGAAATACGTGACTTAGTTTTGTCAGCTCCTTGTGGGTTTATTACTCGGTGTGATGTGGATGGAAAATATCCCCCTGAGGCCTCTTGTAACATATCGCCAATATTGATGATGATATTACCAAAGTCGCTGGGTACATCCACCCATTCGCCTTGCTTATTCTTAACCTGTAAACCGGGTTCATTTGCAGCCGGTAAAACGGTAATAAGGTTGATATCCTCATGTGCTGCAGCGCGAATGGCACCTAATTCTTCATCACCTTGCATTGGCGGGTAATGTAGAATACGTAGTAGTGTTTTTTGGCTATTGCTGATCATTTCTGATAGCTGTATCGAATATTTTTCAGCAACATCTGCTGGTGAATATTGTTCTATCCATCCAAGTAACTCGGCTGCAAAATGATTAGCTTGTTGGTAATATTCTAAAATATTATCGCGCAATGAATCGGGTATACGGCCCCAAGGATAGACGTGAAAATATTCTTTGATATCTTTTACGCTATTTCCTTTTGCAGTTTCAGATACTGAAGCAGGAAAAAAGCCATCTTGGGTTTCAGGTTTAAATAAATACGCTTGTTTCTCTTCGCTATTGAAAAATGCGTACCACTCTTGATAAATTTTTTCGACTAAAGATTGTTTGATTGGGTGGTTTGATAACACCCCAAATCCAGTTTCATGCAATGATTTTACAAAGCGCTCGGCACTGTCAGGTGCACGATAATCAATCGTTTCTAGTTTCATATTAGTTTCTTATTTGTTTTGACCCGTGGTAATGGTAACGCTTGTCATAGAATGCTGCAATTTTTTGCGGTTGTTCACGGTCTTTTATGTTGAACGATTAGCGGTTAACTAACGTAGAATGATTCAGTTGGTTGGACCAATGATTAAAGTGGAGATAATGAATGCAAGTATTAACTGAATTTGAAAAGTTTGTCATTGAGCAAAAAGGCACTGAAAGGCCTTTTTCAGGTGAATATGTTAATCACGATGCCGAAGGTCTATATTGTTGTAAAAAATGTTTAGCGCCATTATATAGAAGTGAACATAAGTTTAATGCACATTGTGGTTGGCCAGCTTTTGACGATGAAATTGCTGGTGCAGTCGATCGCATAATGGATGCAGATGGGCAAAGAGTAGAGATAACCTGTCATCAATGTGGCGGGCACTTAGGCCATGTTTTTGAGGGGGAGCTATTAACCGATAAAAATACTCGTCATTGTGTTAACTCTGTTTCCATGGTGTTTAAATCAACCTCAACTTTAGATGATGAGTCGAGCAATGCTTCAGTGCCTGTGTTAGAGCAAGCTACTTTTGGTGCGGGTTGTTTTTGGTGTATCGAAGCGATATTTTTGGCGCTTAAGGGGGTTGAGAGTGTGCAATCTGGTTATGCTGGTGGAGAGGAGAGACACGCAAATTATGATGCGGTTTGTTCTGGTAAAACCGGTCATGCTGAAGTGGTGCATATCAGCTTTAATCCTACAATTATCAGTTTTGAAGAGTTATTAGAAATATTATTTAAAAGCCATAATCCGACAACATTAAATCAGCAGGGCAATGATAAAGGTCCGCAATATCGTTCGGTTATTTTTGCGCACACAGCCGCTCAAGTAGACAGTGCTAATAAGATGATTGATGCTTTACAGCAAGCGCAAATTTGGCCTGATCCTATTGTGACGGAAGTAGCTGCTTTTGATGTATTTTATCCAGCAGAAAACTATCACAATGATTATTTTGCTAAACATGGTGAACAACCTTATTGTCAAATGGTGGTAAAACCTAAATTTGATAAGTTTAAGTCGCTGTTTGCGGATAAATTGAAATCAGCAATCTAAGCCACTGTTAGCTATCTTTATATATTTAGTTCGTATTTTGTATATAAAAAGGGCGACAATATTAATTATTGTCGCCCTTTTTAGCGATCTTTTATGGGTATACCACAAAAGATTTCAGTTTGAATTTATGAATCTAACTTGTCATCAGCGACTTTATAATGCGGATCTTCAATTAAATTAACTTCAACTAAATCACCAGCTTTATGCAATAA
Organism: Shewanella sp. HL-SH8; assembly: GCF_051165765.1. NCBI lineage: Bacteria > Pseudomonadati > Pseudomonadota > Gammaproteobacteria > Alteromonadales > Shewanellaceae > Shewanella > Shewanella sp. HL-SH8. The sequence goes on from NZ_CP195039.1 coordinate 2,171,880, forward strand.
AGCCACACAGTCTTGGCTTAAATGACGAAGATGTAAACGTTTGCCTGCATTAACATAACGTTCCGCTAAGGTATCTATTGCATCCAACGCGGAGTGGTCAGCAACCCGTGAGTTTTGGAAATCAACAATTACATCCTGCGTATCATTTTGCGCATCAAACAGTTCAAGAAAATGCGCCACTGAACCGAAAAATAATGGGCCGTTTAAACGATAAACTTTCCAGCCATTTTCATCTTCACTGACATCAACATTGATGTGTTTGGCATGTTCCCAAGCAAACACTAACGCCGATACAATAACACCGACAAATACTGCAAAAGCTAAATCAGTAAACACGGTAACCGTTGTCACGAGTACGATAACGAAAGCATCATGTTTAGGTACTTTACGCATTACCTTAAAGCTTGCCCATTCAAATGTGCCCAGTACAACAATGAACATCACCCCAACTAAAGCTGCTAATGGGATAATTTCAATGAATGCCGAACCAAATAGAATAAATGCCAACAGAGCAAGCGCTGCTGTAATACCAGATAAACGCCCACGACCGCCTGAGTTAATGTTGATCATTGACTGACCAATCATGGCACAGCCACCCATAGCACCGAAGAAACCACTGGTAATGTTACCCACACCTTGACCAACACATTCTTTATTACCACGACCACGGGTATTAGTCATTTCATCGATAACGGTTAATGTCAGTAATGATTCAATTAATCCCACCGCAGCCAAAATACAGGCATAGGGTAAAATAATGTAAAAGGTATCAAAATTGAATGGCACGCTAGGAATTGCGAAACTAGGTAAAGAGCCTGCAATAGTGGCAGCATCGTTGCCACTCATGGTTTTCAAGAAGTCTAACACATTACGAGTATCCATCTCTAAACCAACAACAATTGCTGTTACGGTTAAGATGGCCACTAATGAAGACGGTATTGCTGTGGTTAATTTGGGTAAAAAGTGGATAATGGCCATGGTGAGTAAAATTAAGCCAACCATAATCATCATAGGTTCTTGTGCCATCCAAACCATGTTACCTGCCGCATCTTTAACTTTAAATTGTCCAAGTTGCGCGAGGAAGATAACAATAGCTAGCCCATTTACAAACCCTATCATGACAGGATAGGGTACTATGCGGATGAACTTTCCCAGTTTAAAGACACCCGCTGAAATTTGGATAATACCCGCAAGTACCACAGCTGCAAATAAATACTGTACCCCGTGTTCCACAACTAATGACACCATCACAACAGCCATAGCTCCCGTTGCACCAGAGATCATTCCTGGACGGCCACCGATAACAGCTGTTATTAAGCCCATGATGAATGCCGCATATAACCCGACCATTGGCTCAACATGTGCAACAAATGCAAACGCTACAGCTTCAGGGATCAGCGCAAGCGCAACGGTTAAGCCTGATAGAATATCTGCCTTACTGCTGGCAGTTTTATGACGAATGATATCGAACATTTAGCCTCTATTAAGTTTATTTTAATGATGATTAAGGTCGTAATCTTAACAAAAATCGTACCACTTCTAAACCAATAATCTGACATGAAGAACAATTAATGAAGTTGATATGATTTGAACAGCGAGGAATTAAGCTTACATCAAAATTAATTTAAAAAAAAAAGCCATGCTTTAGCATGGCTTTAACTTATTAAACGACTTTGTTATGGCTGTGGTTTAGTCATCTCAGCAGTTGCGCTATTAGCAAAATTTGATTTTGCTGCAGCTGGCTTGTCTGTTTCAGCGTAGCTTTTACCTTGAGGTACAGCTTGCTGCTCACGAACTTCAACCGTAGGCTTAGTTGTAGTTGAACTTACCATTGAACCAAAACGACTATTGCTGGCAGGTTTTGGTGCCACAACAACTTCAGCTTTGGTTTGCTCAGCTTTCGGCTCTACAGCTTTCTCAACCACTTTACGCACTATTGGGGCCGGCTTTGCCATAGGCGCGTTAACTGCGGCTTTGGTTGGCTTTGCTTCCGTTGATTTTGACTGCACGTCTTTTACGGGTGTAATAACTTCAGCTTCTTTAGTGACTTCAGCTTTTACCGCAGGTTCAGAAACTGGTAACGCCTCAGTTGTTACAGATACTGATTTTTCAGCAGCAACAGGAACAACTTTAGTTTCAGCTTCGACTTTAGCTTCAACGTCAACTTTACTTTCAACGATAGGAGCTGTTTGTACTGCTTCAACCCTTGTTGATTCAGCAAATGCTTCTACTTTCACCTCAGTAACCTCAGCAACTGATGTGTTAGCAGCTTTACTCTCTAACACTGGTTCAGCCTTTGCAGTAGGTTGATTAACGTCGGCTGCGGTAACAGCTTGAGTTTGTGCGAGCTCTTCGGTTAACTGTCTATCAAGTTCATCAACAGGGGTGAACACTGGCGTGGTATCAGAAGAAGCACCTTCGTCATCATCACGGCGGCGGCGTTGACCTGCTGCACGAAGATGACGTGGACTGCGGCGGCTGCGACGCTGACCTTCACGTTTATCATCATCAGACTCATCAGTTTCAGACACTGTTTCGGTTACGTTAACCGTTTCATCTGCTGGTATAGTTGCAGTTGTTGCTGCAGTTGTAGTTGGTACCGTTGGAGCAACAGCTTCTACAGTTGCTGCAACACTAGTGTCTACTTTTAACTCAGCTGTTTCTTCCGTCGCTGCGGTTGTAGTTTGTTCAACTGTCGCTGATTTATCGGCTGATTGGTTATCAGCAGGTTTTTCTTTACGAGGCTGACGCTTACGCACAGGCTTACTATCTTTAGCTGAATTGTTAACTTCAGAATTAGCTTCAGCATTAACGTTAGCTACCAACTCATTTGTCTCAACATTATTAACATCACTTCGCACATCTTTAGCTAAATCCGTTGGTGCGGATTCATTAGGCGTAGTGGTTAACAGTGTTTGGTCATTAGTTTGCTCATTCTCAATGCGTACTTTTCTGCGCATATTACGGCGCTGACGGCGTTCACGTGCAGCTTCCTGTTTAGGTGTTTTTTCAGCCGCAACAGTTTTGGTCGGTTTATCGTCACTGACTACCGGTTTGCTAACAGGTTCGGGTTTGTTAGCTGTTTTAGTGTCATCTTTGTCACGACTAGGCTTATTACGGCCACGAGTATTCTTGTTATCAGTTGTTGTCGAATCTTTATCGTTACGTTTGCGGACGAGTATCGTTACGGCTGTCGTTGCGACTTTCATTACGATTATCACCGCTATCATTACGGCGGCTGCGACGAGGGTTAGTTTTATCTTGTGTTACCGCAGGCTTAACTACAGGCTTTTCTTTTGTTTCAGTTTCATCACTGCTAAAGAAAGCACTAATTGCAGATGTAATGCGGCTGAATAAACCAGGTGTAGCAGCAACTACAGGCTTAACTGGAGCAGCTTTAGGTTCTTCAACGGTTTTTTGCGGTGCAGCAAAACCTTTTAAAGCTGGCTCTGGTGCTAAGGTACGCTCTAATTTACGTGGCTCGTACAATTCTGATTTAGGTGCTTCAACGCGCTTAAAGCTTGATTCGGTGATTTCATCATCATTTTTACGGCGGATCACTCGATATTCAGGTGTTTGCATGTGCGCATCAGGAATAACATACACTTCTACACCATGACGTTCTTCGGTAATCCGAATGGCTTTACGTTTTTCGTTAAGTAAAAACGCTGCAACATCAACCGGAACAATGGCTTCGATTTGAGTGGTATGCTCTTTAATGGCTTCTTCTTCCATTAAGCGTAAAATCGATAATGCTAAAGATTCTGTACTACGGATAGTACCTTGGCCATGACAGCGAGGACATAAATGTGCAGCAGACTCTTCTAAAGAAGGGCGCAAGCGCTGACGCGACATTTCCATCAGACCAAAACGTGAAATACGACCTAATTGCACTCGTGCGCGGTCATGATGCACTGCATCACGCATGCGATTTTCCACTTCACGTTGATGACGAACAGGCGTCATATCAATAAAGTCGATAACCACTAATCCACCCAAATCACGTAAACGTAATTGACGGGCAATTTCGTCTGCCGCTTCAAGGTTAGTATTTAATGCCGTTTCTTCGATATCACCGCCTTTAGTGGCGCGGGCAGAGTTAATATCGATAGAGGTTAATGCTTCTGTTGGGTCAATAACAATTGAACCGCCAGAGGGTAAACGAACTTCACGCTGGAAAGCTGACTCAATTTGAGATTCGATTTGGAAATGGGTAAATAAAGGTACTTCAGAATCGTACATTTTGACGCGTTCAAGGAAGTCTGGACGAACTAAGCCAATATGTAATTTAGCTTCTTCATAAATACGTGGATGATCGATGAGAATTTCACCAACATCACGACGTAAATAGTCACGAATTGCGCGAACAATAACATTACTTTCTTGATGAATTAAGAAAGGAGCACCTTTTGTTTTAGACGCTTCTTGAATAGCATCCCAGTGATGCTGTAAGACTTTTAAGTCCCATTTTAATTCAGTTGATTCTTTGCCTACACCCGCAGTACGAACAATTAAACCCATGCCATGTGGCACTTCAAGTTCAGACATCGCTTCTTTTAATTCAGTACGCTCATCACCTTCAATGCGACGAGATATGCCACCCGCGCGCGGATTGTTTGGCATTAATACTAAATAAGACCCCGCAAGACTGATAAAGGTGGTTAAGGCAGCGCCTTTGTTGCCACGTTCTTCTTTATCGATTTGAACGATAACTTCTTGACCTTCCTGCACCACTTCTTTGATGTTAGGACGACCTTGAAAAGAGTAACCTTTAGGGAAGTATTCGCGGGCAATTTCTTTTAACGGAAGAAAACCATGACGATCAGCGCCATAGTCAACAAATGCAGCTTCTAAAGAGGGTTCTACGCGGGTGATTTTACCTTTGTAAATATTTGATTTTTTTTGTTCATGTCCTGGGCTTTCAATGTCCAGATCATACAATTGTTGCCCATCTACTAGGGCGACACGCAACTCTTCAGATTGAGTTGCATTAATTAACATACGTTTCATGATGACGTGATTCTTCTATAAAGGTCATCAAACAACAATTATTTGCATTACGGGCCTGCGAATAGTTTAGCAGCCTCACGGCTTGTTACAGGCTATATAGGCGCGCAGTACGACTGTTAAACGCATTCTCTGCGTGTCGCGGCCTAATTTATGGCTTATTTTCTAGTGTTTACAAAAACAAGGAATCCGTTGCATTAACAACCAACCCCATAAATATCAGTTTCTTCCAGTAATGCCTAATCGAATCGGTTGTTTGATAACAAGCTAAAATATTGTTCGAATTTGGCGGTTGAAATCAGGCAGTTTTTACATTTTTTTAAACTAAACTTACGGTTTAATTATAAACACATAATAATGACGTGTTTTAAAAACTTATAATTTGCAAATCAATGATTTGCTACCGATAAAGCTCATGTGTAAATTGCACTGAATTTCATTAATTGAATAGGTTGTGAACAGTTTATCCACGGTTTGTCCTCATTCAATGCGCAAATATAGCAATATTAGCTAAGTTCGGCAATCAAAAGCCTATAATCTTTTAAGTGATGATTGTTTCAGTTACCTATTATGGGGTGTTGTGCAATGGATTGCTGTGTTACTGATGCAATTTCTTATTTCCCTTTTCTTTGAAGGCAGCCACTTGTTATTCATTTAAACGTCATTCATGCGTACGTTAGTGGTTTGTAAAACAGCATTTATATAAGAGAGTATGATTGTCCTGTGCTTGTGATAGCCAAGTTTTATTGAAATAAGCTACAATAGCGACGTTCTCACAAATTGGCGCATCATGAATACTGAAACTACCCCCCAAGTTCACTTCGTCACCATAGACGAAGATAATGTTGAACAACGAATTGATAATTTTTTATTAACTAAGCTTAAAGGCGTTCCTAAAAGCATGATTTATCGAATCGTGCGAAAAGGTGAGGTGAGAGTTAATAAGAAGCGAATTAAACCTGAGTATAAACTTCAAATAGATGATGTTGTTCGTATTCCGCCGGTTAGGGTGGCAGAAAAAGATAATCGTACAGCACCGTCACCTAATCTATCTAGAGTCTCTCAATTAGAAGAGCGAATTATTCATGAAGATAAGTTTCTTATCGTATTGAATAAACCCGCTGGGATTGCTGTACATGGAGGCAGTGGGGTAGATTATGGCGTGATTGAAGGTTTGCGCTCGCTACGACCTCAACAAAAGTTTTTAGAACTGGTGCATCGTTTAGATAAAGATACCTCAGGCGTCTTATTGGTGGCTAAAAAACGCAGCGCGTTAAAACACCTACATGAGCAGCTACGCAGCAAAACAATGCAAAAAGATTATTTGGCATTAGTACGTGGCGATTGGCAGGCTAAAGACAAGGTCATAAAAGCTCCTTTACTAAAAATTACCTTAAAATCGGGTGAGCGTATAGTTAGGGTGAATCCGGAAGGAAAAGAATGCGAAACGCGTTACCGGATTATGCAACGCTTTGAAGGCGCAACGTTAGTAAAAGCAAGCCCAGTGACAGGGCGAACTCATCAGATCCGAGTTCACTGTCAATTTGCTGGTCATGCTATTGCTTGCGATGATAAGTATAGCGAGCAAAAGTTTGACGACAGTATGCGTGCAATTGGCTTAAATCGTTTGTTCTTACATGCTGCAGAACTGAAGTTTACCCATCCTGAAACCGATACCACAATGCAAGTCAGTGCGCCGTTGGATGATGTGTTGTTACAAACATTAGAAAAACTCAAAAAGATTTAATATTAGTTGTAATGACTGAAAAAGTGAATGATATGACATTGCAGAATAAATTTGACTTAGTGATTTTTGATTGGGATGGCACCTTAATGGATTCCATCGGGGCCATTGTGAGCTGCATGCAAGCCGCGGCTCATGATCTTAGTATAGAGGTACCAAGTGAACGTGCTATTCGTGACTTGATAGGCCTTTCATTACCCAAAATACTCAATATTTTATTCACTGATTTAGTTCATCTGCATGAAGATATTGTTAGTCGTTATAGACACCATTTCTTATCAGCTAATACAGTTAGCCCATTATTCGAGGGTAGTGAACTTTTATTAAACCAGCTTTTTACCCATGGTTACACATTAGCTATTGCTACAGGTAAAGGCCGCCCGGGCTTGGACAGGGTATTAGCGCTCAGTGGTATGGGGCATTATTTTGCTGCTAGTCGTTGTGCTGACGAAATGAAAAGTAAACCTGATCCTATGATGATTGATTCTCTGCTTGCACATTTTAATGTGCCCGCCCATCGAGCTGTGATGATTGGGGATTCGGTTCATGATTTGCATATGGCCAATAATGCTGGCGTTGCAGCTATTGGGGTGAGTTACGGTGCTAATTTGGTTGAACAACTGCAAGCCGCTAACCCGTTAGCCATTGTCGATAATGTCGCTGAATTAGTCTATTACCTTTAATCTAATGTGTTAGGCATTAAATTAAAGGTAAATAAATCTGCTCTAGTGGGTGAGGTTGCTATGCCAATACATCAATACCTTGCAATGCTAATAAATCAATAAGCTTTATGAGTGGTAAGCCGATAAGTGTATTGGGATCATCGCCTTCAAGCTTGTCAAACAGTGCAATGCCTAATCCCTCACTTTTAAAGCTACCCGCACAATACAGCGGCTGTTCAGTCTTAACGTAAAAACCAATTTGTGCCTCTGTTAGCTGTCTGAAGTGAACTGTAAATTTTTCTATACAACTGTGCATTACTTTGGTCTCAGTGCTATAAACTGCTAGACCAGTATAAAAGGTAATGGCTTGGCCTGAAGCTTTTGTGAGCTGTTTAATCGCATTTTCAACCGTGTAGGGTTTACCCACTATGTCACCATTTATAAGTGCCACTTGATCAGAGCCAATAACGATATTGTTATGGTTATTGTGTTGTGATGATGTGTCCGCAGCGATTAATGCACTACCCGCCAATGCTTTTTGCTGTGCTAGACGCTCAACCAACTGTATTGCTGTTTCATCTATTAGTGGTGATTCATCAATATTGGGGTTAATAGTAGTAAATGGATAATTTAATTTAGATAATAGTTGCTGACGGTAAACGGATGTCGAGGCTAAAATTAACTTTATAGGCATGATTTTTTATCTAATCAGTCTTTGATAGCACAAAGTTTACCATTAATCGTTAATATGCGGTAAATATCGCTGCAAATGCTTGTGTATGCAGGGACTGTTCGGTAAAATTTGCCATCATTCAAATTTAATGTTGGTAGTGATAGAGAGCTTGAATATACCTTAGGGTATATTTTAGTGCATTTTGCAGAAATTTTCTTTGACTCTAACGTTTTCAAACTATAATATGCGCGCCTTATGCAAACAGTAAAGATACCGGTTTCAATTGATCCTTTTCGCGCCGCTAGTAGCAGTCTTCGTTATGATGGCATAGTTCCTAGTAAGCAGAATAAGCGATTAAATGAGTTATGTGCCGGCGACTGTTCCGACGTAGTTGTGTCGTTGGAATGTGGTGTCGACTTACAGGGGATAGTCTACCTTCGCGGGAAGGCTGTGACGGAGCTCACTCTGCTATGTCAACGTTGCATGACACAATATACTACTGAGGTTACGGTCGAGTTTTGTTTCAGTCCTTGTAAGAATGAAACAGAAATCGATGAGCTCCCGGATGCGTATGACCCAATTGAGTGTAATGATATTGGTGAAGTACGTCTGCATCAATTGATTGAAGATGAATTGATAGTCGCTATGCCGATTATCCCAGTGCATGAAGATACTGATTGCAGTTTGGGATCGAAAGATATAGTTGTAGGCGAGATCGACCCCGCTCATGAGGAGCGTCCAAATCCGTTTGCAGTGTTACAAAAACTGAAGAGCAAGTAATCGTAGGAGACAAGTCAAATGGCTGTACAACAGAATAAAAAATCTCGTTCAAAGCGCGGAATGCGCCGTTCACATGATTCATTGAGCACTGCTCAATTATCTGTAGACGCAACTAGCGGTGAATTACATCTACGTCACAATGTGACTGCCGATGGTTTTTACCGCGGTGTAAAGGTTATCAACAAGTAATTTGTTGACGACTTAATGACGAATCTGACGCTCGCGTTAGATGCGATGGGCGGCGATCATGGTCCCCACGTCACAGTGCCTGCAGCCTTGCAGGCACTGAAATCTAATTCCTCTATTCATATTATCCTTATCGGCAACCAAGCTGAAATCGAACCATTTCTTTCATCAGTTGACCCCACTATTTTATCTCGAATTGAACGAATTCATACTACAGAAGTAGTGGCTATGGATGATCGGCCTGTACATGCTTTACGTACTCGTAAAAATAGCTCAATGCGCGTTGCCCTAGAACAAGTCAGGGATGGAAAAGCTGAAGCTTGTATTAGTGCCGGCAATACTGGCGCGTTAATGGCAATGGCAAAAGTGCTATTGAAAACGCTACCAGGTATCGACCGACCAGCTTTAGTTTCATGTTTACCGACAGTGACGGGCAAGCCTGTTTATTTGTTAGACTTAGGTGCTAATGTCGCATGTGATTCAGAAACCTTATTTCAGTTTGCTGTTATGGGGTCAGTCTTGTGCGAAGCGGTACATAAAAAATCTCGGCCTAAAGTCGCTTTATTAAATGTCGGCATTGAAGAGATTAAAGGTAACGATCAAGTACAACAAGCTGGACGTCTTCTGCAACACACAGATCAACTCAATTATGTTGGTTTCGCTCGAAGGTGATGAAATCTACACTGGTAATTTAGATGTAATAGTGTGCGGCGGTTTTGTCGGCAATATTACTTTAAAAACCTCAGAAGGTATTGCCAAGCTTTTAGTTCACCAGTTAAAACGTGGTTTAAATAGCGGCATATTTGTTCGTTTATTGTCCAAACTCATCGCGCCACGCATACAAGCTGTACTCAGTAAGATGAACCCCGACCACTATAACGGTGCAAGTCTGATAGGATTGCGCGGAATAGTAGTAAAGAGTCATGGAAACGCTGATGAAGCTGCCTATCTACAAGCCATTAATTTAGCAGCAACTGAAGCGAAACGTCGTCTTCCTGAAATGATCAATGATCGTTTGGAGTCGATTCTTTTAGACATCAATAGCTGATCACATCATATGCATACAAAAATTCTCGGAACAGGCAGTTATCTGCCTGTGCAAGTGCGCAGTAATCAAGATTTAGAAAAAATGGTCGACACCAGTGATCAATGGATTATGGATCGAACAGGTATTTCAGAACGTCGCATAGCAGCCACTGATGAATCAGTGTCGACTATGGGGTATCAAGCTGCACTTAAAGCGCTTGAGATGGCGGGTATCGAAGCAACTGATCTTGACATGATTGTGTGTGGTACCACGAGTGCCCCTAATGCTTTTCCTGCGGCAGCTTGTGAAATACAAGCCATGTTAGGTGTTAAACAAATCCCTGCTTTTGATATTGCTGCCGCGTGTTCAGGCTTTGTTTACGCATTATCTGTAGCAGACCAATTTGTCAAAACCGGCGCGGCTAAAAAGGTGTTAGTTATTGGCGCAGATGTATTATCGCGCATGTGTGGACCTGATGATCGTTCAACGGTCATTTTATTCGGTGATGGTGCCGGTGCTGTCGTGATTGGTGCCAGTGATACTCCAGGTATTATTAATACCCATATATATGCAGATGGCAGCCAGGGGGATTTATTAAAATGCTCATTCCCTCCACGCGCGAATGAATCCTCAGAAGCGGTCGGTTATATGACCATGAAGGGCAACGATGTATTTAAAGTAGCCGTCACTCAACTGTCAAATGTTGTCACAGAAACCTTGCGGATTAATAATATCGACAAATCCGAAATTGATTGGTTAGTCCCACATCAAGCTAATTTTAGAATTATTAATGCGACCGCTAAAAAATTGAATATGAGTTTAGATAAAGTTGTCTTAACTTTAGCAAGGCATGGTAACACTTCAGCTGCATCTGTACCGATTGCACTAGATGAAGCGGTACGAGATGGTCGAATTCAACGTGGTCAATTATTACTTTTAGAAGCCTTCGGGGCAGGATTTGCTTGGGGCAGTGCGTTAGTTCGCTTCTAATTTCTTTAATTTAATACAGGTAATTAACAATGGAAAATGTGGCTTTTGTATTTCCGGGTCAAGGCTCACAAGCTGTCGGTATGTTAGCTGACTTAGCCCAAGAGCATGATGTGGTTGCACAAACATTTGCCGAGGCTTCACAGGTACTTGGCTATGATTTATGGGCACTTGTAAAAGACGGACCAGTAGAATCATTAAATGAAACCGATAAAACCCAGCCAGCATTACTTACAGCAAGCGTGGCTATTTGGCGTGCTTATCAAGCTAGCGGTAAAGCCATGCCAGCTTATCTTGCCGGTCACAGTTTAGGTGAATATTCAGCTCTTGTGTGTGCAGGTGTAATGCAATTTACAGACGCGGTTAAGTTAGTTGAACTTCGTGGTCAATTAATGCAACAAGCCGTTCCCGCAGGAACCGGTGCTATGTTCGCCATTATTGGTTTAGACGATGCTGCAATTGCAACCGCATGTGAAGCCTCTGCACAAGGCGATGTTGTTAGTCCTGTTAACTACAACAGCCCAGGACAGGTCGTTATAGCCGGAGAGAAAAACGCTGTTGAACGTGCCGCTGCTGCGTGTAAAGCGGCTGGCGCTAAAATGGCTGTAGCATTGCCAGTAAGCGTGCCATCTCATTGTGCCCTGATGAAGCCTGCTGCTGATAAACTAGCTCAGGCCTTAGCTGATATTTCATTTTCAACCCCGATAATTAATGTCATTAATAACGTTGATGTGGCTATGCCTACACTCAGCGAAGAAATAAAAGATGCTTTAGTACGCCAGTTATATTGCCCGGTTCGTTGGAGCGATACCGTGAATTATATTGCTGAAAAAGGTGTCACTGAATTAGTTGAAATGGGACCGGGTAAAGTATTAACTGGTTTGACAAAAAGAATTAATAAATCTGTTTCAGCCCAAGCAGTCAATGATGTTGCATCATTTGCTGCATTAACTGAGTAAGGAATAATAATGAGTATTAGCTTTAATTTAGAAGGTAAAGTGGCACTTGTCACTGGTGCTAGTCGTGGTATTGGACGTGCAATTGCAGAAACATTGGTACAAGCTGGCGCGGTTGTCATTGGTACAGCAACCAGTGAGAAAGGCGCTGCAGCGATTCAAGAGTATCTTGGCGACAAAGGTTTAGGTCTTGTGCTTAATGTCACAGATAGCGAATCTGTTGCACAATTATATAGCCAAATTAAAGAAAAAGCTGGCGATGTTGATATTCTCGTGAATAATGCAGGTATTACACGTGATAATTTATTAATGAGAATGAAAGACGATGAGTGGCAAGATATCATTGACACTAATTTAACTTCATTATTTAAATTGTCTAAGCCTGTGATGCGATCTATGATGAAAAAGCGTTTTGGGCGTATCATCAGTATCGGATCTGTTGTTGGTACTATGGGTAATGCTGGCCAAGTCAATTACTCTGCCGCTAAAGCCGGTTTAATAGGATTTACTAAATCTCTTGCAAGGGAGGTTGCATCTCGTCAAATAACAGTTAATGCTGTTTCACCTGGATTTATTCAGACTGATATGACAGATGAGCTGACACCAGAGCAGCAACAGGCTATTATGTCGCAAGTTCCGATGGAACGTTTAGGGCAAGCGCAAGAAATTGCCAATGCAGTATTGTTTTTGGCCTCAGATTCAGCCGCTTACATCACAGGTGAAACACTGCATGTGAATGGCGGAATGTACATGGTTTAAGGACGATTGGTAGGAAACTACCTTCATTTGAGTCAGAGTTAGAAGCAGGGTATATTTATTTTTTGTGGTTAGACCACAAAATCTAAGCTTGCAATGTTATCTAAATCGAATAAACTACTCGCAATCTTACGCAAGTGCGTAATTTGAATAGGAAAGAGAACTAATGAGCAACATCGAAGAACGTGTAAAGAAAATCATTATTGAGCAACTAGGTGTTAAAGAAGAAGACGTTAAATCTGCTGCTTCTTTCGTGGACGATTTAGGTGCCGATTCTCTGGACACAGTTGAATTGGTTATGGCTCTAGAAGAAGAGTTTGATACCGAGATCCCTGATGAAGAAGCTGAAAAGATCACTACTGTTCAAGCAGCGATCGATTACGTTTCTAAGAATCAGTAATCCAAAATTCACAGAGAAAGGCGGCATTTATTGTCGTCTTTTTTTGTTTCTGGCACTCTAAGAAAAAGTAAGCAGTCATAGCTATTCATATAAAACGCCTGTTCTAGTAGGTTAACCTCTCTTTATATTTCTCCTTCCGGTTAATCGCCGTTGCTAGACTCATTGGCATTGTACATTCAGAATAAAAGGTGAAAATCATGTCTAAACGTCGTGTTGTTATTACAGGTCTAGGATTAGTGACTCCAGTGGGTAATGATGTCGAATCATCCTGGAAAGCGTTACTTGCTGGTCAAAGTGGTATTGAGCCTATTACTAAATTTGATGCTACAGAATTCAGTACTCGCTTTAGTGGCTCAGTTAAAAACTTTGATGTTGAACAATATTTAACTAAAAAAGATGCCCGTAAAATGGATCTATTTATCCAATACGGCATGGCGGCAGGAATTCAAGCCATGAAGGACTCTGGCTTAGACATGAGCCTAGAGCGACCAGAGCGTGTAGGCACCGCAATAGGTTCTGGTATGGGCGGAATGCATTTAATAGAGCAAAATCATAGCGCTTTACTTAAAGGTGGTCCCCGTAAAGTTTCACCATTTTATGTGCCTAGTACTATTATTAATATGATTTCAGGCCATTTATCAATTATGTATGGCATGACAGGTCCTAATTTTGCCGTCACCACTGCTTGTACAACAGGTGTTCATAATATTGGTTTTGCAGCGCGTACTATTGCTTATGGTGATGCTGATGTGATGGTTGCAGGCGGAGCTGAAGATGTTACTAGCCCGTTAGCTGTTGCCGGTTTTGGTTCTGCTAAAGCGCTATCCACTCGTAACGATGACTATCAAGCCGCCAGTCGCCCATGGGATAAAGACCGTGATGGTTTTGTTATTGGTGATGGTGCCGGTGTGTTAGTGATGGAAGAGTATGAACACGCCAAGGCTCGTGGTGCAAAAATTTACGGCGAATTAGTCGGCTTTGGCATGAGCGGAGATGCGTTTCACATGACATCTCCTCCAGCAGATGGTGCGGGTGCCGCTGCGGCAATGGTTAATGCGATTAATGATGCTGGCATTACTAAAGAGTCGATTGGTTATATTAATGCTCACGGCACTTCGACACCAGCCGGCGATAAAGCTGAAGCTGCGGCGGTTAAGTCGGTATTTGGTGCACATGCCTATGATTTGCTCGTCAGCTCCACTAAATCAATGACGGGTCATTTATTAGGGGCTGCGGGGTCAGTTGAAGCGATTATTACCTTGCTGGCTTTACAAGATCAACATATCCCACCAACAATCAATCTTGATAATCCTGATGAGGGTTGTGATTTAGATTTTGTTGCCCATACCTCACGTAAACATCAATTTGATTACGCTTTATGTAACTCATTTGGATTTGGTGGCACCAACGCGTCACTGTTATTCAAGAAAATCTAATTCACTTGCGAATGGTATTTATATAAAGGGAAGATGATGTCTTCCCTTTTTTGTATGATAAATCTTAATATGGCTAATTAACCATTCCTTTGCCTAGTTTATTTAGCGTAAACTGACAAAATACATTTTAGAGGATTAAATATATGGCCGGTATAGACAGACAGCTGACATTACGTTTTTTAGCTGAGCCTGCAGATGTGAATTTTGGCGGCAAAGTTCATGGCGGTGCGGTAATGAAGTGGATCGATTTAGCCGCTTACGCATCTGCTGCAGGTTGGAGCGGAAAGTATTGTATTACTGTATACGCCGGTGGTATTCGTTTTGTTAAACCTATTCATGTGGGTAACATAGTCGAAGTGACTGGTAAAATTATCTACACTGGAACAACATCTATGCATGTGGCGATTGATGTTAAAGCGGGTGACCCAAAATATTCAGAACGTCATTTAACAACCCATTGCATTGTGATTATGGTTGCGGTTGATGATGCTGGTAAACCGACAGATGTACCTGAGTGGATCCCCAAGACCGAGGATGACATTCGTTTACGCGATTCAGCATTACGGTTAATGGACATGCGTAAACGCATTGGTGCTGAGATGGAAGCCCACGTAAAACCAATCGTTGAGTAAATATTAATTACATATCGGAGAAGTTATGGCTAAGGTTGCATTTTTAGGTTTAGGTGTGATGGGGTTTCCCATGGCAGGTCATTTAGTGAGCCAGGGGCATGAGGTGACTGTGTACAATCGTACACAGGCTAAATCAGATTTATGGACCCAAACTTACCAAGGTAAATCAGCTCCGACACCTAAAGCTGCTTCAATGGGTCAGGATATTGTCTTTACCTGTGTGGGTAATGACGATGATTTACGTCAGGTTGTTTTAGGTGAGCAGGGTGCTATTCATGGTATGCATGCTGGCACTATTTTAGTTGACCACACGACAGCATCCGCTGACGTTGCCCGTGAAATTTTTGCAGTGTTAGCTGCCAAAGACATTGCCTTCTTAGATGCACCTATTTCAGGCGGTCAAGCAGGGGCCGAAAAAGGCATGCTTACTGTCATGATGGGTGGCGAACAGGCTACTTTTGATGCCGTTAAACCTGTTATTGCTGCTTATAGTCGCTGTGCTGAGTTATTAGGGCCGGTTGGTTCAGGACAACTAACTAAAATGGTCAATCAAATTTGTATCGCAGGTGTGGTTCAAGGTTTGGCAGAAGGATTACACTTTGCCAAAAGTGCTGGTCTTGATGGTTTGAAGGTGATTGAAGTTATTAGCCAGGGAGCCGCACAAAGCTGGCAAATGGAGAATCGCTATAAAACCATGTGGCAAGGCGAGTATAACTTCGGGTTTGCTATTGACTGGATGCGTAAAGATTTAGGTATAGCACTTGATGAAGCTCGACGTAATGGATCGACTTTGCCTGTAACTGCACTGGTTGATCAATTCTACGCTGACGTTCAAGCAATGAAGGGTAATCGCTGGGACACTTCAAGCTTGTTAGCACGTCTAGAGAAGAATCGTTAAGCATCTATTTCATATACAAATAAAAAGGACTGCTATGATGCAGTCCTTTTTTAAAATATAGGTGTCTACTAGATATCAGTTGGCTCTACTACAATATGTTCTAATTCCACTGCCGCGACAGTATGTAAGGCATCCATAGCCGCGCCAACAAGGCTTATCATGCCTTTAGATGACTCAATTAATATCGCACGTTTAATCTCGCTATAGTCTCGATTGTGTCTTATCAAGTTTGATAGTGCCATCTGCATTGGCTGCATAGAGGGATTAAACGCCGCATTTTCAGCATATCGTCCACAAAAAGTAGCGCCGTCATGGGTTTCTAACACAACTGCAGCATGACAATGAGTATAAGGGGCATAACTTAACCCTACTTGATCTAACGCTTCGATAATGACAGGGTCATTTGACTCTAA
This sequence comes from Shewanella sp. HL-SH8, assembly GCF_051165765.1. Taxonomy (NCBI): domain Bacteria; kingdom Pseudomonadati; phylum Pseudomonadota; class Gammaproteobacteria; order Alteromonadales; family Shewanellaceae; genus Shewanella; species Shewanella sp. HL-SH8. The sequence goes on from NZ_CP195039.1 coordinate 2,188,437, forward strand.
AGCAAACTCAATATGGCTTTTTGACAGTAATGGGCGGGTCACATTTAAGTCTTTAGGCCCAAATGCATACGGTAAGTAATGGCTCAATGGCGCAGTTGCTTGACCCGGTAAGTGAATATTGATTTTACTGCCATCAACAAGTTCGTTGATGAATTGACGGCAATGACCACAAGGGCTGAAATTAACAACTATGTCCATTATATGTGTTTCGCCACACAGCCATGCATGGCTTATAGCACTTTGCTCAGCATGAACAGTGTGAAACAGTGCTTCTCCAGGTAACTCAAGGTTGGCTCCCATATAAATATCACCACTACTGCCTTTTACAATTGCGCCAACATAAAACTGGCTAAGGCTTGGACTTGCTAGTGCTGCTGCTATGGGTAACAAAGCCATTAAAAGATCTTGTTCATTTAATTGGCTTGTGGTCATTAAATTTGATAATTGAATGGCATTAATATGACCACCGAAATCATCACTTAATAATGGCACTAAAGCTGTTGCAAGTGGCTTTGGCAGTTGATTGATACCATCTATAAATCGATTTTGCATTTTCCCTTATCCTTAAAATAAAAAACGTCATATTTGGGCTTAAGCTTATGACTAAAATGAATAAACTAAAGTGATTGTAAGTATTGATACAGGGCTTTTAATAGCTTTTGTTTGTGTTCATTGTCGCTGGTTTCTTCAACTAAGTTTTCGAGACGCATCACATAATCGGCATTCATTAACTGCTCTTGGCAGTATTCACGCCACTTAAGGCTTTCTAGGTGGCTTAATGTATGTGGGTAATTACGAGCTCGATAACGAAATAGCATGGTATTAATACGAGGGTCATCAAACTGTAATTCCAATGCGGCTAAATTCTGCGGTTGAGTATGGCTTACTATGTCTATTTTGGTTTTATCAGCATGACTGAAAAAGCCGCCACTGTAGAGCATTAAGTCAGGATTGGTTATCGCTGGCCTATCTGATTCTATTTCAAATACAGCATTTAATTTCTCACGAATATCGCTTGATTGTTTTAGGCGTTTATATTGCTCTCGGGCGAAGGCTTTATCCACATTTAACCGCAGTGCTACATCATCATCTAATAACTTAGCTGAGCCAATAAACGGACATTTATTAATGTGAATTTGCTTAATAGGGATAGGCAGTTCACCTGGTGCTAAATCTTCGCGTGAAGTATACATTCTAGCTTGAATTTCTTCAGCCGTTAATGTCAATAAAGGTGAAATATCCATGGATAAATTGATACAAATAACCGCATTTTTATTGGTCGGATGAAAAGTCACTGGGGCAATTAATGTGGTGCAGCCATTGAGTGCGCTAATTTTAGAACTCACATGCACCAAAGGCTGCATTTTTAAAACATCAATTTGATCACTTACAGCTTGTTTTCGGCGTAATTTAAAATAATAGTCATATAATTTAGGCTGCTGTTGTTTTATTAGCTTAGCCATAGCGATAGTTGCGTATACATCAGACATGGCATCATGGGCTTTTTCATGGCTTAAGCCATTGGCAACAGTTAATTGCTCTAATTTGAAGCTAGGAGAGCCATCTTCCTTTGTTGGCCAACTAATGCCATCAGGACGAAACGCATAACAGGCTCGAACGAGATCAATTAAGTCCCAGCGTGAATTCCCCTGTTGCCATTCCCGTGCGTATGGGTCGATAAAGTTACGATAAAAACCATAACGGCTGACTTCGTCATCAAAGCGTAAGGAATTGTAGCCGACAACACAGGTATTAGGTTGGCTGAATAATTCATTAATACGCTTCATGAACTCAGCTTCAGGCATACCCTTACCATTAGCCAGTTGTGGCGTTATTCCGGTGATTAATATCGCTTCTGGCGAAGGTAAATAATCGGGCGCAAGCTGGCAATAAAAGGTTTCTGGCTCGCCGATAATATTTAATTCAAGATCCGTGCGGATCCCGGCAAACTGACAAGGGCGGTCTTTGGCTGGATTTGCCCCGAATGTTTCATAATCGTGCCAAAATAAAGTGGGTTGTATTGCATCAGCCATAATGAAGTTTCTTGCTAAGTGATTTTATTATCTTAGCATTAATTCTGGTTAGGTTAAGTGCTTGTTGATTTATCAATTGAATGATTGCTAGTTTAATATGCAGATAATACGATGTCAGCCGATAACATTCGCAAATCATAATGTAAAAAGGATTTTTTGAATGCACCAGCATATTTTTAGTCATCCCAATGTGATTCAAATAGACCATCCAACTCTGATTACGGTTCGTTTATTGGACAATATTGATGATTTACTGGTTTTGGCTTCTTTAACTAACCCATTATTCGAAATGATAGTGAGCCAAGTAGCAGGTGTTGAGGCTACGTTAATTGTTCGCCAGCAAGCATTTGTGAATATTGACTATCAACCAACGCATTGTATTGCTGAACAATATGATGTCAATCGCCTGATTGGCCAAGGTGTTAGGCTCTACTCTAGAATGGCCGTAGCCCCTAGGGTATGTATTGAACAGTTGAAAGCAGGTATTGAGATCATCATTCAAGCTGACGGTAAGATGTTTTTTAGTACTGTTGAGCAGGGTAAGTTTGAATTAATCCCACTAGAGCATGACTTACGATTATTATGCGAGCCACAAGTGTTGGTTGTTGCTAAAACTATTTTAGGGCAAAAACCTAAGCACAGTGAATCTACGGCAGCACTTGCTCTACACATTAGTGAATTGGAGCAGGTTAGGCGTGATATTGCAGGTTATATGCGTGGTGAATCCGGAAAAATTCACCCAGGTGTGTCGACTGAACTGTTAAAACTAGATCATTTATTGCAAAATAAACGTCAATGGCTTTTACGTACTTATCATCAGTCTTTAGAGCGTCCTAGTTTATCTAGGGCTGCAAATGAAGCTTCATTAGATATCGAAAAGCTACAGCAAAAACTAGAATGCTATAACATACTGGCTCCTTTTGATGTCACTGAATTAGTTAATCAACTATCAGATGATGAAAACTAACAACTTATTAAGAATTATTGATGTCGTATATCTGTCCTATTTGTCAGCTTCCTTTAGCTCAAAATCAAACGAAAACCTGGTATTGTACAAACAATCATCAATTTGACACGGCTAAAGAAGGCTATGTGAATTTGTTACCAGTACAAAAAAAGAAATCGAAAGATCCTGGCGACAATAAAGAAATGATGTTGGCTAGACGTGAGTTTTTGAATAAAGGACATTATCAAGCGCTCAGTGATAAAGTGAATCAGTTAGCGAGTGAGTACCAGCCACTGGCAAAAACCATTTTAGATATTGGCTGCGGGGAGGGGTATTACAGCCATCGTTTAATTAATCAACTTTATCAGACACAAAGTGATTGCCAATTATGGGGATTAGATATTTCTAAAATTGCAATTAAATATGCCGCCAAAAAATATCCAGACATGCACTTTTGTGTGGCGAGTGTATTTGAAATGCCATTTATTGAAAATAGTTTTGATTTAGCTATTCGCATTTATGCGCCATCTAAAGTAGAAGAGCTACAACGAGTCATCAAACCTGAAGGGATACTAATTACTGTCTCTCCTGGGCCAAAACATCACTTTGCTATCAAACAAAAAATTTATGAAAAACCCAGACTCCATCCACAAGAGTCATTAGTATTGCAAGGTTTTGACTATCTTGGTCAGCATAGTCTTGAGTACATGCTGTCATTAACAGATGAAAGTGATATTGAACATTTACTCAATATGACACCTTATGCCTGGAAGTTATCCTTAAGTCAAAAGCAACAGATGGCAGAGGAAGGGCTTAACTGTGAATTAGATTTTAAAATCGAAGTACATAAGCGTCATAGTGTAGCAGTGTAAACAGAGTAAATACACCAATAACTTATTGATGAATTTAGATAAACAGAATTAAGTTATGTAGTAATTAATTAAGCCATGGTTATCATGCCTGTTGACTTATTCTTAAAATGGTTTATAGTTTACATAGCTTGAAGGTTGGACTTATTTTTTGTGTTTCAATACGACCAGTTTCGTCCTGTTAACATAAGTAATACCGGCATTTTCCAGCGTTACCGCCGTTTAGGCTTTATTTTATATTTACAGGATTTATATCATGTCTCAAGTTACTGGTGTTGTTAAGTGGTTCAACTCTGACAAAGGTTTCGGATTTATCGAGCAAGAGTCTGGTCCAGACGTATTCGTTCACTTCCGTGCAATCAACTCAGACGGTTTCAAAACTTTAGACGAAGGTCAAAAAGTTTCTTTCACTGTGACCCAAGGTCAGAAAGGTCCTCAAGCTGAAAACGTTTCTTTAGTTTAAGCTATAATATTTCACTTAGGTGAAATGGACTTAAAGCTGTGGCATTTGCCGCAGTTTTTTTTGCTTTTTTTTAGGAAAAAATAAATATCATCGTAAGTATAATTTATCCCAATATGATAAATTTTTTGCATCAATTGAAATGATAACTTATAAATTCAGATATATAAAAAGCCGGTTAACTGAACAGTTATCCGGCTTTTTTGTTCGTACTAGACAGAATCAAACTATGTCCACAAAAACAGCTTCTAGGTTGCGTGTTGAAACTCAGAAGAGAACAAGGTGTCTTCTAATGTACGTCCCTTCATAATCGACTTATATTGCCATTGATGTTGAGCTAATAAACTGAACAGTTGTTGTTCTAAGGTGAAATTAGATTGAGTGGGGTATTCAATAATAAATTGATTATTAGCACTTTGACTGACTTTAGTGATAGCAGTTAACCCAAGTAGAGCATGATGCACCGCCGCCATATCAGCCTTTTTCATAATTAATGTTAGGTAATCAACATCTTGCGCCGTATGTATCGATAATGACTGTTTAAGCTGGCCTCTTTCTAAATAAATTACCTGATCACACAATTTCTCTAATTCATCCAAATTGTGTGAGCTAATCACAAACGTGGTACGTTCAGATTGGTCTCTAACAATTTCACGAATTTTCTTAGCATTAGCTGGATCAAGGCCGGCAGTTGGTTCATCTAGTAACACCAATTTAGGCGAGCCGATTAAAGCCTGGGCAATCGAAACCCGTTTACTCATACCATGACTTAAGCTTTTCGGTTTTGCTTTAGCCACATTAACTAAATCTACCAACTCTAAGACGCGCATAGCTTCTTGCTTTGCTGCTTTACCTTTCATCCCCTGAAGTTCAGCAAATAATTTTAGTTGACTAAAAATAGAACTGTCCGGGTCTAGTTGCGCATCTTGTGGTAATGCAGAAAGCAGGCCTTGTAATTTAGGGCTACCAACGGGCTCGCCCAAAATAGTGACTTCCCCTGCACTGGGTTTAATATAACCACACAAAATACTAAAAAGAGTTGTTTTCCCTGCCCCATTAGGGCCTACGAGGGCAATGGGGGCACCGGCAACCAATGATATATCAACCTTATCTAAGGCTGGCTTACCGTTATAGCTTTTACTGAGCTGCTTGCAGTGTATTAGATTCATAATGCGCTCCTTTGCATAACAATGCGGCCTATGATTAATATGGCCACAGTTTGTAACAATGGAATGGGAGTGTAGGCAAATGCAGCTAAACCTTTGGTATTGACCATGTCAGATAATTGCGAACCCGGCAGTAAATAACTGACAACGTCAAAACCTGGCAATTGAACATTAATTAAGGTAATTACCAGTGAGACAATAATCCATAAAATAACAGCGAAGATACTTGCCTGACGTGCACTATTGGCAATAATAGACAATAGCGCCATCATGGCAATGTAAGGTAATACAACAATCAATACACTGGCAAAAATAATCAAAGCTGTGTTGATTGCAGGAAAAAGTAAGCTACTGTCTCTGCTCATAATTAACGCAATAGCGACGATTAACGTCAGTACAATAAGTAATGATTGAATCAATACTTGACCTATAAATCGCCCTAAAAATAAGCTGTTACGGCTAACTCTTAAACTGATAAAGCGTAAAGTCCCCCGCTGTTTATCTGAGCTAAATTGGTCTGCCGAGATAAAAATACTAAATAATGGGAACAAATATAGCGCTGCAACCCAAAAGACAGCAAACTCTGCAACCTTCCAATTAAACAATTTGTCAAGTGTAGTAGGGCCAAATACCGCCGCCATAAATTCCTTAAAGCTGGGTTGCATAATAATGCTAGCGGCTTCTTTAACAGGGTAAATTAAAATAATACTCCACACCATGATAAAGGCGATTAATGCAATTATGCCACTGCGGCTACTGAAACGCTTTGTCAGTTCGAAACAAGCAAGCAGCCAGATATGGGAAAGGGCTGATGGAGATGATATTGCTGGGTTATTCATAAAGATCCTTTAGTGATTAACGCCCGAAATTAAAATACGATTAAGCAAGTGAGCTTGCTAAGACTGTGATAATAATTTTGCGAATGCTGTCTCTAATACCTCAATTCGTTGTTCTAATTCAGCTATTTTATTATCTTGTAGAGAGTTTTGCTGCGCTTGTGCTGAGACCTCTAAATTCGCAATACTATTGGCTTGGTAATCATCTACCGAGGTACTGAATAATTCAATGTAACGGCAATCTCGTTTACCCGCTTCTCTAGCCAGTTGTGCAATAAAAGGTTTATCTTGTTTTGCTCGCTCGAGCAAAATAGATTCTACTTGGGTAACATCTGAGAATTCATGTAAACGATTAGTGCGTGTTTTTAATTCACCAGGTGTCTGAGCCCCTCTTAACAGTAAAACACACACTAAGGCGTATTCGGCTGAGTTGAGCTTTAAATCGCTAAATTCTGTATTACAAAAACGGTGTTTATATTTAATGACTCTACTGCCAACCCCCGATTGTTCACTGAGCAATCGCTTTTTAGTCAAACCATCAATGATAATCTGTACTTCAGATTCAGTTAAAGACATCACAGGTTCACGGCTACTTTTTTGGTTACACGCTAAAGTGATTGAGTTAAGAGATAAGGGATACTGATCGGGAGTGGTTATTTCTTTTTCCATCAAACAGCCAATCACTCTGGCTTCTAGTGTATTTAATTCCATTGATGGTGTTCCTTAAATAAAAAAGCATGAAGATGTTATAGCATCCTCATGCTTGTTTTAACAACGATATCAATGTAATCGTTTATCTAGTGTACAATAAAATCAATTTATCTATTAAACCAGACGGATACCGTCTTTCTCGATAGTAATTTGTCCACCTTTGAATAATCCACCAATGGATCTTTTAAAGGCTTTCTTACTCATAGCCAATTGTGCATAAATAACGTCGGCATCTGTTTTGTCATGTAAAGGTAAAAAACCATCTGCTTTAGCAAGTTTATTCATAATTTGAATCGCTTGTTTATCCAGTTCCTGTTGAGAACCTTTCTGAAGCACTAGGTCAATTTTGCCATCACTGCGTAATGTTTTAATAAAGCCAGTGAGTGTTTGGCCAAAACGTAATTTTTGAAAAACTTCATTTTCATAAATAACGCCCCAATGCTTATTATTGATAATCGCTTTAAAGCCTAAGTCGGTTGAACCACCGATAATCAAGTTTACTTGCTCGCCAACTTCATAATCTGCTGGAGTTTTATCTAAAAACTTATCAACTTTAGATGATGCAACTATGCGTTCGTCGGCCTTATTGGCATGGACGTACACTAAATATGAACGGCCTTCTTCGATGGTTTTGTGCTGTTCGCCAAAGGGTAAGAAAAGATCTTTATCCAGACCCCAATCTAAAAATGCGCCATACTCGCTAAGAGCAGCAACCTTTAAATAGGCAAACTCACCTATCTGTGCGAAAGGTTTTTGTGTGGTTGCAATCACTTTATCTTCAGAGTCTAGGTATAAAAAAACATCAATGTTTTGACCTATTTCATATGTTTTAGGAACAAACTTTTTCGGAACTAACACTTGGCCAAGTTCGAGGGCATTAACATATATACCAAAACTGACTTCTTTAACGACTTCGAGTGAATAGCTTTTTCCGATTTGTATCATGTGAATCTCTATCTGTTGGGGCAAAATAATAGGTGAATATTGCAAATATTCAAAGGCCATTAGTATACACGTTTTTTAAAATTATGAGTGATTTTAGATTAAGAGTGAGCCGATAATAGTATTACACCGTATTGGGTCGAAATTCATCTGTAAAGACAAAAGGAATCTAGGCTTTTTATTAATACCAAAGCTTATTCTACTTGCATTGAAGCACAATGCGCGGTTTAATTGCGCCGCTTTTAAAGGCTCAAGTTTTAAGGTTTAACACACTGACTGATAAGTCTTTATGGCCTTGTAAAAATAGACTTAAGTATTTATGCGGTTATGGATCATAAGTATTCATTTATGCGTTTAGTAAACTTAGACAAGCGTTTGTATTGTCGCCCTAGAATTGATATGCGCTAGGCAGTAAAGCGGCAAATAAAGTACGTATAGATGCTAACAGTGTCACTAAATAACTATAATTTAGCCGACAAAGAGAAAGCTTATCATCTACTATACATCTCATAATGTGCTAACGTTATGATGATTTTATTCACAAGCCATATTACGTCAGAATGTGATTTTGATGTGGTAGGGGAAATACGGAAAATAATTATGTCTGATTGGTCAATTGAAGATGCTCGTGCGGGCTATAATGTCACTCATTGGAGTCACGGCTTCTATGGTATTCGTGAAGATGGGGAAGTGACTGTATCACCTAACCCAAGTCAACCCGATCATAAAGTTGCATTAAGTACTTTAGCCAAAGATTTGGTTAAAGAGGGTGTGTCATTGCCTGTGCTGGTTCGTTTCCCTCAAATTCTACACCATCGTGTAGAGAGCTTATGTGAGGCATTCAATGATGCTATTCAAAAATACGAATATCAAAATGATTATTTATTAGTTTACCCGATTAAAGTTAATCAACAGCAAACAGTTGTTGAAGAAATTTTAGCGAGCCAAAAATCAAAAGAAGTTCCACAGCTAGGTTTAGAAGCCGGTAGTAAGCCTGAGTTAATGGCTGTATTGGCAATGGCTCAAAAAGCCAGTTCTGTGATCGTTTGTAATGGCTATAAAGATAAAGAATATGTGCGTTTAGCACTTATTGGTGAAAAGTTGGGCCATAAAGTTTACATCGTGCTAGAAAAGATGTCTGAACTGCTTATGGTACTAGAGCAAGCCAAGTTATTAGGTGTGACACCTCGTTTAGGTCTACGAGTGCGCTTAGCATTCCAGGGCAAAGGCAAATGGCAAGCTAGCGGCGGCGAAAAGTCAAAGTTTGGTTTGTCTGCTGCGCAAGTTCTTAAAGTACTCGAGCAATTAAAAACCGCTGATATGCTTGATTCATTACAGCTGTTGCATTTCCATTTAGGATCGCAAATTGCCAATATTCGTGATATTCGCCAAGGTGTGGGTGAAGCGGGTCGTTTTTATTGTGAACTGCGCGAATTAGGCGCCAAAATTGATTGTTTTGACGTCGGCGGTGGCTTAGCTGTCGATTATGATGGCACAAGAAGCCAAAGCAACAACTCAATGAATTATGGTTTAAATGAATATGCTAACAACATTGTTAACGTATTAACTGATTTGTGTAATGAATACGAGCAGCCAATGCCGCGTATTATTTCAGAGTCTGGCCGCCATTTAACCGCGCATCATGCAGTATTGATCACAGATGTTATTGGCACAGAAGCTTACATGCCAGAAGTGATTGTTGCGCCTAACGAAGATGACCCTCAGTTGTTACACAATATGTGGCAATCATGGGAAGAAATCAGTGGTGGTCAAGATCAACGCGCCATCATTGAGATTTATCATGATACCCAAAGCGACATTGCTGAAGCACATTCGTTATTCGCTGCTGGTCAGTTTACTTTGGCGCATCGTGCTTGGGCTGAACAAGCTCATTTACGCGTCTGTCACGAAGTAAAGGGCTTATTAAGTAATAATAACCGCTATCATCGCCCAGTGATTGATGAATTGAATGAAAAATTAGCTGACAAGTTCTTTGTTAATTTCTCTTTATTCCAATCATTACCGGATGCTTGGGGTATCGATCAAGTATTCCCTGTGCTGCCTTTATCTGGCCTTGATAAAGCACCAGAGCGCCGTGCGGTTATGCTGGATATTACCTGTGACTCAGATGGCATTGTTGATCAATACGTTGATGGTCAAGGGATTGAAACTACATTGCCTGTGCCAGCATGGAGTGCGGAAAGTCCGTACTTAATCGGCTTCTTTATGGTGGGTGCATACCAAGAAATTCTTGGTGATATGCACAACTTATTTGGTGATACTAACTCTGCAGTTATTCGTTTAGATGAAAACGGATTGACTAACATCGAATCAGTACTACAAGGTGACACAGTTGCTGATGTATTACGTTATGTAAACCTAGATGCCAATGCATTTATGCGTACATTTGAAGAGTTAGTAGAACAGCATATTGCACCTGATGAGCGTGTAAGTACTCTTGAAGAGCTTCAAGCTGGTCTAGACGGTTACACTTATCTTGAAGATTTTTAAGATTAATTTATGTAAATCTTAATCAGTAAATCATTGAAGAAAAGGCTTAGTTATGAATAATGACTAAGCCTTTATTTATTTTCAATCAATTGAGTTATGTGTGATTAATATGTTTTTTGAAGGTTCAGAAAAAAAGTAGCGTTATGCGTTGATCCGAGTTTCGGTTCACTTCGTGCCTTGCCGTTATCTTTCTGGGAACATATTGTCAGTTTAGCCAAGGCAGATATCCTGTCACATATTAACAATGATCAATGTGATGCCTACTTGCTCAGTGAGTCCAGTTTGTTCGTGTGGGACCATCGGGTGGTAATGCTAACGTGTGGTTTATCGACATTAATCGATTCAGTGAGTGCGTTAATTGATAAAGTGACTGAAGATAAGCTGACATTCATTAGCTATCAACGTAAAAATGAATATTTAGCTCATTTACAGACCAGCACGTTTATAGATGACATTGATACCTTAAGGCTTCGGGTTCCTGGCACCGCTTTTCGAGTCGGTCATTTAGATAATCATCATCACTTTTTATTTAGCAGTGATAAAAGTTGCCAAATTATGTCACAGGATAAAACCTGCGAATTATTGATGTACCACATTAGTGGACCAGTGGCAGACTATTTATGTACTGAGCAGCAAACAGTAGCTGAGATATATAAACTGTTATTGCTAGATGAGCTTTTTGCAGACTTTGAGTACGATGCACATGTGTTTACTCCGCTTGGTTTTTCAATCAACGGCATTAAAGATAATTTTTATTACACAGTACATATTACGCCACAAGAGCAAAGCTCGTACGTCAGTTTAGAAACTAATGTAGACCTTGAACAACATCAATCTTATATAGCGTCAACCCTGTTAGCAATATTGAAGCCAAGAAGTTGGGATACTATAGGATTCAATACCGAGATAGCCGCGGCAATAGAACCTAAAAATATATGTGTAGGGCATTGCTCATATCCAATTAAGCAAGGTTATAATGTGATTTTCAGCCACTATCAGCAGACTTGTGCTGAATTATTGAGCCCTGAGTTTTTGTAAGTTAGCAATTTGGAGAGTGTATTGCCATTTTCGTAGCAAGCCTTATTATTCCATATGTCTAAATGCTGATTTAAGTGCGCCAGTGTACCGCTGTATACCTCGTTTGATATTGAATGTTTTGACAGTGCCAGTACCTTCAGTGTCCAGTTGAATAACCAGCGATAAAGCGATGAAAGTCATTTACGGTCTACATCGAATGAATATAGTTAGTCTAGATTCGGCTGCAGTTGCACCATGTTAAGAATCATTGGATATCTATTACTTGGCAACTGCTACGCTTAGTCTTTAAATACCACATGTTTGGGCTTAAGCCATAAGTTTAGTTAACCAATTTTTTTGATACAAGCCTGCATGAAGTAGGTTTTATCCTATAAGGGGAAGGTATGAGCGATTTAAGTGATATTCGTCGGGAGTATACTCAAGGTGGATTACGCCGCGCTGATTTACCGATAAATCCGATGGATTTATTTGAAAAGTGGCTCTCACAGGCCAAAAATGCCAATTTAACCGATCCTACCGCTATGTGTGTTGCTACCGTTGATGAAAATGGCCAGCCTTTTCAGCGCATCGTATTGCTTAAAAAATTTGATGATAATGGATTTATATTTTTTACTAATCTGGCCAGTCGCAAAGCAGAGCAATTATCAACCAATAATAAGATAAGCTTATTATTTCCTTGGCATCCTTTAGAGCGACAAGTTGCGGTTATTGGTCAAGCTGAGCCATTATCCATGATTGAAGTCGCTAAATACTTTATGAGCCGACCTAAGGACAGCCAAATCGCTGCTTGGGTATCTAAACAGTCGAGTAAAATTTCTGCTCGCCAAGTTTTAGAAGGTAAGTTTACTGAAATGAAGGCTAAATTCGCTCAAGGCGAAGTCCCGTTACCTAAGTTTTGGGGAGGATACTTAGTGCGTCCACAAAGTATCGAGTTTTGGCAAGGTGGAGAGCATAGATTGCATGATAGGTTTATTTACAGTCAATTGCCTGAGTCAATATGGCAAATTGATCGTTTAGCACCTTAATGAGGACGAGCTATGCAAGCTAAGATTTGGGTGGACGCCGATGCATGTCCTAATCCAGTAAAAGAGATGCTGTTTAGAGCCGCCGAGCGTAAATCGATTAACATTGTCTTGGTAGCGAATCAGATGATTAAAATACCAATATCTCCTTTCATTAAGATGATCCGAGTCAGCTCTGGCTTTGATGAAGCAGATAATTATATTGTCGAGCAACTTAAACAAGGTGATTTAGTGATCACAGCCGACATCCCGCTTGCTTCAGATGCAATTGAAAAAGGTGCTTTAGCTATTAACCCTAGAGGCAATGTCTATACAACTGAAAATATCAAGCAAACAGTCACTATGCGTGATTTTATGGAGGAAATGCGCAGCAGTGGTGTGCATACCCAAGGCCCTAATACTTTTTCACAAACAGATAAGCATGCATTTGCTCAATCGTTGGATAAATGGTTAGTTAAACAACGCTGATCTATACTTATTGTGTTATAAACTCGCAAAAGGATTTTAAGATGAAACTATGGATATCGTTAATGGTGCTAGGATTACTGTCTAATCAGGCTTTAGCAAGTGATTGGAAGGTGAATAATAGTCAGTCTACAGTCAGCTTTATATCAATTAAAAAAGCTGACGTGGGAGAGGTTCATCGATTTAAACAAATAGAAGGTGTTCTGAGTGATTCTGGTGGATTTAGTTTAACAATAGATTTAAGCAGCGTAGATAGCGGAATTAGTGTTCGCGATGACAGAATGCAAGGTTTGTTATTTGAAGTTGCTCAGTTTCCAAAATTACAACTGACAGCCAATATTAACCCAAAGCTCATAAGTGATTTAAAAGTAGGCGAAACGTTAACCACCCAAGTAGATGCTAAAGTTGCGCTCCATGGTGAGCAGCAAGTTTTACCTTTCAATGTGGTGGTCGCTAAATTGTCAGCTACTAAAATGTTAGTGACAAGTTTAATGCCAGTAGTTGTTCACGCTGGAGATTTTAATTTAGTATCAGGGGTTGAAAAGTTACGTGATATCGCCGGGCTAACCAGTATCAGTTTAGCGGTTCCAGTGTCTTTTGTGCTAACCTTATCACAGTAGATCAGGCCTAATGATATCGTTAATGCTGAAGTAATATCATTAAATAGGTTATCAATTTTTTGGATAACCTAGCTTTACCAACACATACTCATCCAGTTTATCGGAGTTCAGATGGTTACAGATAAAGACGGTTATACGCATTTAATTCAGTATTTAACTGAACATTTAGGGTTATTTGAAACCTTTGAAAATAATGTCTTGGCGTCTGAAACCGTTTTAGAGTTATTTGAGGAACAGTTATCAGCTCAAATCATTATGGTTTGTGGTCAAAATCCGCAATTATCATTTGCTCAACGCAATATGGTTATTCGAGAAATTGATGCGATTGTTTATGATTTAGAAGAGATATTAGCTAAAGTTGCTGATCAGAATGCCACTCCTGAACAAAGCATTTTTATAACCGAATTTTCCGGTTTAATTAAGAATTTGTTCGACCAAGAAATTGATAAAATACTGCATTAATTTTTTATAGTTTAATATTTATTTTTGGGAATAAACATGTTTAAAAGCATAACCTTGCTTGTTGTATTTTGTTTGAGTTTGTCTTTTGCCAATGCGACAGAAAAACAAATTTTAAAACAAAAGGAAGTGATGACTGTTGCGCAGTCGGGTTTAATGTATAAAGCGCGAATGGATACTGGTGCAGTCAATTCGTCTTTACATGCTGTCGATTTAGAGATTATCGGTGGTGCGGCGAAAAAAATGAAACATAACATTGGTAAAATGATCGAATTTACCACTGAAAATGAACAAGGTGAGCAAAAGCGTTTACAAGCTGAAATTCTTAAAACCTCAACGGTGAGAAACTCTCAAGGTATTGAAACACGTTACATGGTCAAACTTGAAATTGGTTTTCCTGATGCGTTAAAAACGGTCCATGTCAATTTGCGTGACCGTAGCCACATGAATTACAAATTGTTAATAGGACGTAACTTTCTCAAAGATGACTATATAGTCGATATATCAGGAAAGAAGATTGATAATATTATTGGCCCAATTGCCAAGTTAAACATAAAACAAGCTAGTCTAATGTTCAAAACACGTATTGATACTGGAGCAGGTCAAAACTCACTCCACGCAATCAATATTCGTATTGAAGAAGAAGATAAAAGTGATATGAAAAACAACATCGGTAAGATGGTGACATTTACTACCGAGAATGAGAAAGGTAATGCCGTTGATATTCGCACTAAAATTTATGGTAAAACGCTTATCCGTAATGCACAAGGGTCTGAAATTCGTTATAGGGTTCGTTTAAGTGTTGGTGAACTAGGGCAGGAATATTTAGTTGACGTCAATTTAACTGATCGTAGTGAAATGGGTCATAAATTATTAATTGGCCGTAATTGGTTACAGGACACCTATATGGTAGATGTTTCTAAAGAGAGTCTTTCTCAGATTTAATATAAAAGCCTTAGCGTAAGCGCTAAGGCTTTTTTGTACGGGTAGATAAACCTTGGACCAACTCCTTCAAACAGCTTATCAGATGTTTAATCAGCACTTCATCGTAATAACCTCTGCCGATTAAATACTTATCAAACAGTTCGTTGTCTTGCTAACGACGTTACATTAACGTGCTTTGTATTCCAAGCAAACGCTCAGTTTACTAAAAAATAGGTTTAACCTATTGAATCAGCATTATTTGATGCAATTTTTAACAGCCCTGTTGAGGTTAAATTGCTAACATAATGTAGTAGGTCTTACTGATTGCACCGCATAACGGTCACAGAGCGTATTTGAATTTAAATAAGTGTTTAACTCGTTTATTTTATTAGTGTTTTATGATCTGACAAATAAAAAAGGCGCCGCAGCGCCTAGATTAAACTTCTACTTTACAATGCTATAGCTGTGTTTTTAGGTTCAGCTAACACAAGCTCAAATACTATAATTTCAAACCTACCAATAATTGATCTAGTTGTTCAGCAGTAGCGTGTAATTCATCACAACCAGATACTGACTGATTAGCTGACTGCTCTACATTATGTGACTGATTACGTATTTCCATTAAATTGGTTGCTATTTCGTTGGCAACAGCAGATTGTTCATCCGCTGAGGTTGCAATTAACACACTCATTTCAAGTACACGATGACTATGGTGAGCAATATTATTCAAATCTTCGCCGGTTTGAAGAACATGCTTCTTACCTTCACTGGCCTGCTCAACGGTACGAGACATTACTTGAGTTAAATTACGAGTACCTGATTGAAGCGCTTCAATCATAGTTTTAATTTCCACTGTGGCAGCTTGTGTTCTACCTGCTAGAGTACGTACTTCATCTGCAACCACAGCAAATCCTCGTCCTTGCTCACCAGCACGCGCAGCTTCAATGGCGGCGTTAAGTGCGAGTAAGTTAGTTTGTTCGGAAATAGCGTTAATAGTGGTAACCACAGCGTCAATTTTACTGGCATTGTCATTCAATATTCCGACAGCATTGGACGCTTGACCAATTTCTTCCGATAAAATATCAATTGCATGCACTGTGGTTGCAATATCTTTTGAGCCTGCGGCCACTTGATTATTGGTCTCTTCAGTTTCACTTGAAGATTGCTCTGCATTGCGGGCAACTTCTTTTACTGCAGCCGTCATTTGTTCCATGGCTGTTGCCAATGAGTCTAAATGTTCTCGCTGATCCACAGCCATCGCTTGGCCATCTTGGGCTGTGGTTCTAAAACCTGACACAACGGTGCGAATTTGTTCAGTGGCTTGGGTTATTTGCTTAACCAAAGTGTGCTGACGATCGACTAAGGCATCAATACTGATAGCAAGTAGACTGAATTCATCTTTTACTTCAAAGAAATTAAGTCTGCCGGTTAAATCACCGCTAGCTGCACGTCTTAAAGCCATTACCGTGGTATATAATGCTCCACCAACAAAGGTTGAAATGTAGTAAGCAAAGGCAGCAAGAACAGCCAATAATACCACCATCATTATATAAGCTAAGTTAGCATTGGTATTGTTATGAGCCAGCTGCTGTGATGATATCTCACTCACTATAACCATGTTATGGTTATTAATACCACTCACGATGCGGGTGATAGTATCTTGTTCACTAATTCCACCACCTTGCTGTGCAAGCACCTTCAATCGGTTGTCTAGATCATCAATACTGACTATTTGACTAGTATTCGATAACTGAGTTTTTAACTCATTACGCTTGCTTTCGTCAATTAAGTCATAGGCGCTTCCCATGTAATCATTGGCTTGCTTAATGAACTGCAATTGATTGTTATTATTTGTTTTTTGTAAGTTATCGGCATGAAGGTTATTTAAGAAAAGCGTTAAACCAATAATCATCAACATGGGTACAACCGCTAAAATAGTAAACTTTGTTTTTAAGGTCATATGGATAAGATATTGATCTATCCATCTAAATTTAACTTCTTTCATCAGTGCCTCTTTTTATTTTTTGGCTATGAACTCAGGTAAAAACCATCTCAGGTAAATAAGTACCTAAATTAAATAAGTACTTAGGTAAGTACATAGTTTATCGGGGGGAAAAAGGTAAACTTTAATACATAAAGCTTTTTTCAGTGTTACCTGATTAATTTATCTACTTTTCAATCAGACTGGTTGAGTTGCATCAATGATATAATGCTAATTGCACCTTTTATTATAGTAAAGCTCTATTGATAATATTCACGATAAATTGACGATTAATCCTTAACGCCGTCAGGCTGAGTTGCTTTAAGCTAATAAACCTGAGTAAAAGCTTATAATTACCCTTAAAAAGCCTAGTAATATGCTGGCTGCTAACGTAAAATTTATCTCTTTTATTTTAATTGATGGGTAGTGCCTTTAGAATAATCTAAAAGGTGTTATCAACATCTTGCCGTTATGTTTAATGGTAAAAATCGCATTAGTAATGCCCAGATGCAGTGGATGAATAAATGCAGCAGTTAACAGAGATCGTAGAACAAGCCTTGGCGGTGATAGAGCAGGCCAGTGATCTAAAGGCATTGGATGATATCCGTGTCGACTACCTTGGTAAAAAAGGTCAAATCACTGACATGATGAAAATGATGGGGAAATTAAGTGCAGAAGAGAAACCTGCATTTGGTCAAGCCGTCAATCTAGCAAAACAAGCAGTCCAGCAGAAATTATCTGAACGTATTGATGGCTTAAAAGCATCAGAGTTAGCCACTAAATTGGCCGCTGAACAAATTGATGTCACTTTACCAGGTCGTACCATTGATAACGGCGGATTACATCCAGTGACCCGCACTATTGATCGTATCGAAACCTTTTTTGGTGAGCTTGGGTTTACGGTTAAAGATGGCCCTGAAATCGAAGATGATTTTCATAACTTCGATGCATTAAATATCTCAGAACATCATCCAGCTCGTGCGGATCACGATACGTTTTATTTTAACCCTAAAGTGATGTTGCGTACGCAAACATCTGGGGTTCAAATTCGTACTATGGAGCATGAAAAGCCGCCATTACGTATTATTTCACCAGGTCGTGTATACCGTAACGACTATGATCAAACTCATACACCGATGTTTCATCAGGTTGAAGGTTTGATGGTTGCTGAAAATGTTAACTTTGCCGAATTGAAAGGCATATTGCATGATTTCTTACGCAACTTTTTTGAAGAAGACTTACAAGTGCGTTTCCGTCCGTCATACTTTCCTTTCACAGAGCCTTCTGCTGAAGTAGATGTAATGGGTAAAAACGGCAAGTGGTTAGAAGTATTAGGTTGCGGCATGGTGCACCCAAATGTACTTCGCAGTGTCGGCATAGATCCTGAGAAATACTCTGGTTTTGCTTTTGGTATGGGCGTTGAGCGTTTGACTATGTTGCGTTACGGCGTAAACGATTTACGTGCCTTCTTTGAAAACGATTTACGTTTCCTTAAGCAATTCAAATAACGGAGCAACAAAGCGATGAAATTCAGTGAATCTTGGCTTCGTGAGTGGGTTAATCCATCAGTAAGTCGTGACGAATTATCACACCAAATTACCATGGCCGGCCTTGAAGTGGATGGCATAGACCCAGTAGCTGCTGCATTTAGCGGTGTTATTGTGGGTGAAGTTGTTGAGTGTGGCCAGCATCCCGATGCTGATAAATTACGCGTGACCAAAATTAATGTCGGTAGCGATGAGTTAATTGATATTGTTTGTGGCGCACCAAATTGTCGTTTAGGATTAAAAGTGGCTGTTGCCATGGTTGGCGCAGTATTGCCTGGTGATTTTAAAATTAAGAAAGCCAAGCTGCGGGGCCAGCCGTCAATGGGTATGTTGTGCTCTTACAGCGAGTTAGGTATCAATATTGAAAGTGATGGCATTATTGAATTACCGCAAGATGCACCAATTGGTCAAGACGTTCGTCAGTACTTAGATTTAGATGATGCAATTATTGATGTTGATTTAACCGCTAACCGTGCCGATTGTTTAGGTATGGCAGGTCTTGCACGTGAAGTGGGTGTATTAAACCGTCAAGTAGTGACTGAGCCTACCTGGAAAGCGGTTGAAGCAGCCATTGACGCGCCGATAGCTATTAACGTGCAGGCAAAAGAAGCCTGTCCACGTTATTTAGGTCGTATAGTAAAAAATATCAACGTAAAAGCGGCAACGCCTCTATGGATGCAAGAAAAGTTACGTCGTAGTGGTATTCGCTCAATTGATCCCATTGTTGATATTACCAACTATGTATTAATTGAGTTTGGTCAGCCAATGCATGCATTTGACTTGAATACCTTAAATGGTGCAATCAACGTGCGTTTAGGCGATGGTGTGGAAAAGCTGACGTTATTAGATGGTAATGAAATTACTGTGCCTAATGACACCTTAGTGATTGCTGATGATAAGCAAGCCGTAGCATTAGCCGGAGTATTTGGTGGTGAAGCAACGGGTGTGACTGATAGTACTCAAGATATCTTATTAGAATGTGCTTTTTTTGCACCTCTAGCGATTATGGGTAAATCACGTCGTTTAGGCTTACACACAGATGCCTCACATCGTTTCGAGCGTGGTGTTGACCCACAGCTGCAACATAAGGTAATGGATCGTGCTACACGCCTTGTATTGGATATTTGTGGTGGTGAAGCTGGGCAAGTAATTGAAGCGGTGGCCGTTGAACATTTACCAGCAGCAGCTAAAATTACATTACGTCGCGGTAAACTAGATAAAACCTTAGGCCATTCAATTCCTGATGCCGATGTAGTTGATATTTTACAGCGTTTAGGATTCAGTGTTGAAGCTGTTAATGATACTTGGGTTGTCACTACAGCGACTTACCGTTTTGATATGGCAATTGAAGAAGATTTAATTGAAGAAGTTGCCCGCATTTATGGTTATAACAATATCCCTAATACAGCGCCGCAAGCTGCATTAAGTATGTCTGATCATACTGAAGCTAACATTCCACTCAAACGTGTTCGTAACATGCTGGTGGCTCGCGGGTTCCAAGAAGCAATTACTTACAGTTTTGTTGACCCCAAAATGCAAGCCCTTGTTCACCCAGAACAAGACACCATGATTTTGCCAAATCCTATTTCGACAGAAATGTCGTCAATGCGTTTGTCTATGTTTACCGGATTATTGTCAGCGGTGGGCTATAATCAAAATCGCCAGCAAAGCCGTGTACGTTTATTTGAGACTGGTTTACGCTTTGTGCCTGACACAAACTCAGATGCTGGCGTCCGTCAACAAGCTATGATTGGTGCGGTAATTTCCGGTGCTCAAAATGATGAACATTGGTCAATGGAATCTAAGTCTGTAGACTTCTTTGATTTAAAAGGTGATTTAGAAGCAATAATCGGCTTGACAGTTGCCGCTTCTGAATTTAGTTTTAAAGCAGCTACTCATCCTGCGCTGCATCCAGGACAATGTGCTGAAATATTAAGAAATAATCGAGTCATTGGTCATATTGGTGCTATCCATCCTAGCTTGGAAAAGCCTTTTGGACTTAATGGTAAAACAATTGTTTTTGAGTTAGAACTGGACGCATTATTACATGCCAGTTTGCCGCTAGCCCAAGCTGTATCTAAGTTTCCTGCTAATCGACGTGATATCGCAGTAGTCGTAGATGATCATATATCTGCAACCGATGTTATGAATTTGATAAGAAAAGTTGGCGAAAATCAGTTGGTTGGCTTAAACTTGTTCGATGTATACCTAGGTAAAGGTGTTGAACCTGGCAAAAAGAGCCTGGCAATCGCACTTACGTTACAAGACATTACTCGTACGCTTGAAGATAAAGATATCACTGAGACTATGGAATTAGTGGTATCGGCGCTAAAGACCGAGTTCAACGCATCGTTGAGGGATTAAAGTATGGCACTTACCAAAGCCGAAATGGCAGAACATCTATTTGAAACACTTGGCATCAATAAGCGTGTGGCTAAAGAGATGGTGGAGTCTTTCTTTGAAGAAATTCGTGAAGCACTCGAACATGGTGAGCAGGTCAAGTTATCTGGCTTCGGCAACTTTGACCTTAGGGACAAGAATCAAAGACCGGGACGGAACCCGAAAACTGGTGAAGACATTCCAATTTCTGCACGCCGTGTGGTGACTTTCCGTCCTGGACAAAAGTTAAAAGCACGTGTGGAAGCGGCTAACGCCGGTAAGAAATAAGTTCACTAGTTAAATTAGCTTATCTGCTTTACACAGTAAAAATTAAAAGAGCCACTCTGGTAGAGTGGCTTTTTTTTTGAATTTGCCGAATAAAATAGTCATGATATTATTCTGCCGCAGATTTTTTCGATGAGGTTAATCCATTGGCTCGACAACAAAAGCATTTTGATACTCGCTTTAATGCAGGGTTATTACATCCACGATACTGGGTTACCTGGCTGGCTATCCTAATATTATCTTTATTTGGTATTTTACCGGCCTTTATTCGCGATCCCATTAGCCGTGTTTTAGCTAAATTAGTGATGCGTATTGCCACTAAGCCAATTGGCATAGCCCGGATCAATATTAGTCAATGTTTACCTGAATTGACCCCTGATGAAGTCGATAGCCTGATCCGTGACAATGTCGAAGCCTTTATCCTTATTTTATTATCGCAAGCAGAAATGCTGTTTCGTTCCAACGAACACATTAAACGTCGCGTTCAATTACAGGGTTTTGAAAATGTGACTCAAGCAAGAGCTGCAGGGCACCCGATTATTTTTATTATGCCGCATGTTTGGCCTATGGAATATGCAGGGTTACGAGTTAATATCGAAATACCTATGGTGACAATGGCAAAAGCCCACCGTAATGGGTTATTTAACTGGTTTAGTAACCGTTTACGCAGTAGCCAGGGTGGCCGAGTGTATATGCGTGAAGCAGGTATTCGAGCACTATTGTCAGAACTGAAAAAAGATAATAGCTTCTTTTATTTGCCCGATGAAGACTTGGGACCAGAACAAAGCGTGTTTGCGCCATTTTTTGGTACCACTAAAGCCACATTGCCCGTAGTAGGACGTTTAGCCAAAGCGGGTAATGCAAAAGTGTTTCCCGTTAAAATCGGCTATGATAAAAAAGCCATGGTATTTCATACCACGATATTGCCGGCATTAGATCCCGATAGTATGGTCACTAAAGAAGATGAATCTTTAGTGCTTAATCAAATTGTTGAGCAAGTGATAAA
Source organism: Shewanella sp. HL-SH8 (assembly GCF_051165765.1). Classification (NCBI taxonomy): domain Bacteria; kingdom Pseudomonadati; phylum Pseudomonadota; class Gammaproteobacteria; order Alteromonadales; family Shewanellaceae; genus Shewanella; species Shewanella sp. HL-SH8. The sequence continues at coordinate 2,210,637 of NZ_CP195039.1, forward strand.
AGCTTACCCTGAGCAATACATGTGGTTTTTAAAAATATTGAAAACTCGTCCGCCGGGTGAAGCAGAGCTTTACTAAACTTAAACAATAAATATAACCAAGAGAGCAATCTAATGGACTTTAATGAGTTACTTTCGGTGCTATCGTTTGTGGTCTACACCTACGATAACCGCCCGATCACTCTACTGCAAATTATTCAGGTACCCCTGTATATCTTTTTAGCTTGGTTTATTGTGAGCAGAGTGGGTAAGTTAATTACTAGCGCCTTAAGAAAACGTAACGTGAGTGCTGATGCTGTACATTTGTTTTCTCGTATGTATTTAGTATTGTCTATCGCTATTTTAGCTATTACCAGTATGGATATTCTCAATATCCCCCTAACTGCATTTGCGTTTGTTTCAGGCGCAATTGCGATTGGTGTGGGTTTTGGTGCGCAAAACATTATTAACAACTTTATTTCAGGTTGGATTTTAATGTGGGAACGTCCCATTCGTATTGGTGACTTTTTAGAAGTGGGTGACGCTAGAGGTGTAGTTGAGTCGATAAACACCCGCTCGACGTTAATTCGTCGAAATGATGGTGTTCATATGTTAGTTCCGAACAGCCAACTGCTTGAAAATACGGTAACCAATTGGACATTGATTGATAAAAATGCCCGCACTTTTGTGCGAGTTGGCGCTCGCTTACGGTTCTGATGTTATGTTAGTGCAAAAGTTATTGTTTGATGTTATCGAAGAGCGTGATGATATTTTACCGCACCCTAAACCGACGGTACTATTTGAAGATTTTGGTGATAGTGCATTAATATTTGATATGGTTTTTTGGGTTAACGCAGTGTCTGAAACCGACATTCGCCGCCGTCGCAGTGAAATTCGTTTTAGAATTTATGACTTATTTGGTAAAAACGATATTGCTATCGCCTTTCCGCAACGTGACATTCATGTCGATGGCAATCTAACGATTACTAATAGTGACAGATCCCAATAAACATAAATTATTTTGGGGTTGTGCGTATAACATAATGATTACTAAAATAAAAAAGACGCTTAGGCGTCTTTTTTATTTTAGCGTAAATCACTTGGCGTTACTTTGTCGCTTTAGTATGACGAGCAAGCAAGTTTTGATTAATATCTGCCATCGACAAGCCTTGATCTTCGAGTAACACAATTAAGTGATACATCAAGTCAGACGCTTCATTGATTAGCTCTTCTTTATCATTGGTGACCGCAGCTAGCGCCGTTTCTAATCCTTCTTCACCAACCTTTTGTGCAATTCGTTTAGTGCCCCGTTCAAATAACGAGGCGGTATAGCTTGAGTCTGCACTTTGACCCTTACGTGAAATAATGACGTTTGTTAGATTATCAATAAAAGGATGAGCATTGCCATCTGGCCAGCAGCTTTCCGCCCCAGTATGGCAGGTTGGTCCATTAGGAATAACTTGCACTAACAGGCTGTCGTTATCGCAATCTTTATCAATGGCGATAAGTTGTAGGGTATTGCCTGAGCTTTCGCCCTTGGTCCATAAGCGCTGTTTTGAACGACTAAAAAAAGTAACTTGATTGGTCGATAGGGTTTTCTCAAGGGCAGCTTCATTCATGTAGCCCAGCATTAAGACTTTACCCGTTAAGTGGTTTTGAACCACGGCAGGAATCAATCCATCCTGTTTATCCCAAGCTAGGCTTGCACTATCCAATGTTACTTGTGTCATAATTTATCTCTTTATTTGATGCGTTTTATAGTCGAATCGCGATTTTTTGGCCGTGTAGGTATTGTTTTAAATCACCAATATCGATTATGCCTTTATGGAATACACTGGCAGCTAATGCTGCATCAACTTTGGCCAGCTCAAACACTTCTTTAAAATGTTCCATGGTGCCGGCGCCGCCTGATGCGATTAACGGTACATCACAAATAGCGCGAACCATACTGAGCTGCTTAATATCATAGCCGCCACGTACACCATCTTGGTTCATCACATTGAGTACAATTTCACCACAGCCACGCTTTTGAACTTCTTCAACCCAGTCCTGAGTGTACCACTGAGTGTCTTTAGTCGAAGCTTCATCACCGGTAAATTGCTTTACTTTATAGCTGTCTGATGCTGCGTCATAGAACGAATCGATACCAATCACAATACACTGGCGGCCAAATTCATCCTGTAGACGAGAAATTAAACTTGGGTCGGTTAATGCAGGAGAGTTAATTGATATTTTATCAGCTCCAAAGGCTAACTTCTCACGGGCTTGTTCAATGGTTTTAATTCCACCGGCCACGCAGAAGGGGATATCAATTTGTTCAGCCACGCGACTGACCCATGACTTATCAATCACTCTATCGTGGGCGCTAGCGGTAATATCATAAAACACCAGCTCATCAGCTCCTTCAAGAGCATATCGAGCTGCGAGCGGTACTATGTCGCCAACAATTTCATGGTCGCGAAATTGTACCCCTTTAACGACTTTACCTTCACGAACATCTAGGCAAGGAACTATGCGTTTGGCCAGCATGTGATCGCCTCCTCAACGGTGAAGTTTTTAATCAGTAGTGCTTTGCCGATGATAATGCCATTGGCTTTGCTATCACGCACTGCAGCAACATCATCTAATGTGGCGATACCGCCAGAAGCTTGCCAATTAATGTCAGGATACTTCGCTGCCAGTTCGCGGTATAAATCAGTATTAGCCCCTTGTAGGGTGCCATCACGGCTGATATCAGTTACTAAGGCATGTTGTAAGCCAACGCTTTGATATTCGGCTACCAGTGACTCTAAAGACTTGCCACCACCCGTTTGCCAGCCAGATACGGCAACTATTTTTTCACCAGCATCATTAATGTTAACATCAAGCGCTAAACAAATAGCTTGGCTGCCATATTTAACAAACCAGCTTTTAACTAATTCTGGCTCTTTCACCGCCAGTGAGCCTATTACCACACGCTTAACACCTAGTGCTAATAACTCTTCAACTTGCTGCTCGCTGCGAATACCGCCACCAACTTGAATATCGGTTGTTAACCCAGCCACTAATTCGCCAATTAAGGCTATTTGGCGTTTTGACGGGTCTTTAGCGCCAGTCAAATCGACAATATGGAGTAATTTCGCACCCTGTGCTTCATAGGATTGCAGTTGGGCGAGGGGGCTTAGGTCAAAAGTGGTTTTTTGCTGGTAATCGCCTTGATATAAACGCACCACTTGACCATCAATTAAATCAATTGCTGGAATGATCATTGTGCTTTCCCCATGTTTAAAAAGTTTTGTAAAATCTTAGCGCCAACGGTAGCACTTTTTTCTGGGTGAAATTGCACTCCAAAAAAGTTATCTTTGCCAATAGCGGCGCTGAAATCTTCACCGTAATTACTGCTTGCTAAGGTATATTCACTGATTGGCGCACGATAGCCATGCACAAAGTACACATAACAGCCGTTTTCTATGCCGGCAAAAAGTGGATGATCAGATACTGTGATTTGATTCCAGCCCATGTGTGGCAAAGGTAAGCCTTTGCTGTCTAAATCACCTATCTCTGTCGGGATAAGGCCTAAACATTCAATGGCCTGTGTGCCACGTCCGCCATACTCATTTGACAGGGAAGCAAGCATTTGCATCCCTAAGCAAACGCCCATAACGGGTTGCGTCAGGCTTTTAATTAACTCGATTAAGTCTTTTGACTTTAATGCAGCCATAGCCGCACCAGCAGTACCCACGCCCGGTAAAACAACTCTAGAAGCACTGCGAATAACATCAAAGTCAGCGCTGACGACGATATTGGCATTAAGGCGTTCAAACGCAAAGCGCACCGAGCTTAAATTGGCACAACCAGTATCGATAATCACAGTAAGATCATCTAAGTCATTGCCTTTAGCGCGATTAGGAACAGCTGACTGCTCTTTTATGGATAAGTCTGTCACGTTAACTCCTTACAGCACACCTTTGCTTGATGGCAGTATGTCACCTTCCACTTTCACCGCTTGGCGAAGCGTACGGCCTAACACTTTAAACAGCGCTTCTACTTTGTGATGATCGTTATCGCCTTTCGAGCCAATGTGTAAGGTACAACGGAGGCCATCAGCGAATGAACGGAAGAAGTGTGGCACCATTTCGATGGCCATTTCACCTACCATTTCACGGTCAAAGTCAGCATTGAACTTGATGAACGGACGACCAGATATGTCCATTAAGCATTCGCCACTGGCTTCATCCATCGGTAAGCTGAAACCAAAACGAGCAATACCACGCTTGTCGCCTAAGGCCTGGCGAATCGCATCACCAATCGCTAGTGCAGTGTCTTCAACGCTGTGATGATCATCAATTTCTAAATCGCCATCGACGTGTACATCCATTTTGAAATTGCCGTGGGTTTGAATTTGGTCAAGCATGTGATCAAAAAAGCCAATGCCGGTTTCAATTTTACCTTTTGATTGATTATCTAAATCAATGGTCACTTTAATGTCAGTTTCTTTGGTGGTGCGCACAACCGTGGCTTGACGGCCTTTACTTAATAGCGCTTGACAAATAGCGTCCCAATCTAAGGTTTGACGATTGTATAGGAAGCTTTTAATCCCCATAGCATTGGCGAGTTCCACATCTGTAGTGCGATCACCAATAACAGCGGATTCAGTAAAGTCTACTCTGCCTTCAGTTAAGTAGCTTTTTACAAGCCCAAGTTTTGGTTTGCGACAACTGCAGTTTTCATCATTAAAGTGCGGGCAAATAACCACATCGTCAAACATCACCCCTTGGCTTTGAAAGATTTGCATCATCATGTTGTGCGGCGCATCAAAATCTTCTTTAGGGAAAGAAGGTGTCCCTAAACCGTCCTGATTACTGACCATCACTAATCTAAAACCGGCTTTTTGTAATTTTAGTAGCGCAGGGATCACCTGTGGCTCGAACACTAATTTAGCTAGGCTGTCTAATTGCTTATCAATTGCAGGCTCTTCGACTAATGTGCCGTCACGATCAATAAAAAGTATTTTCTGTTTCATGTTGCCGACCTTAACTTTGTAGGAATATTGTTATAATTTATGTATTTTTGCTGCTTGATAGCACGTCAATTAATTTATCTGTTTGCGCGCTAGAGGCAAAACTGAAGCGAATAGCGCCGGCTAAACGAGGATCTTTATAGGCCCTAGCGACAATGCCATTGTCTGTCAGTAATTGTGCTATTTCGGTCACATTTTTAAAGCGAGCTAGGGCAAAGTTACCTTTTGCTGTCAGCACCTGGGCACCAATTTGTTGTAGTACCTGAGTAAGTCGCTCACCTTGTTGGTTTAAGCTAGCCACTTGCTCACGCATCAGCTTAATACCATCAGAACTTAACGCTTTGGTGGCTAATTCAGACACTGGCAGTGGTACAGGGTAAGGCGCAATCACTAACATGACTAAATCAATAATGGCTTCATTTGCTAGCATAAATCCGCAACGGGCACCGGCTAAAGCAAACGCTTTAGATAAAGTCCGTAACACCACAAGATTTGGGTATGTCGACAGTAAATCTGCAACCGAATACTCAGGGCTAAATTCAATATAAGCTTCATCAACCACTACTATCGCTTGAGGCGCACTTGCAATCGCCTTTTCAATATCTTGTTTGCTGATGATAGTGCCAGTCGGGTTGTTGGGATTACAAATAAATACCAGTTTGGCATCGCCAATTTCAGCTGGCCAGTTGTCGGGTAACTGATAATCATTGGTTAAACTCAGTGCTGTTACACCGACATTAAAGGTGGCTGCACTGATGGCATACATGCCATAAGTTGGACCAAATGAGGCAATGGTATCTTTACCCGGCGTACAAAAAGTGCGGATAAGTAATTCAATAGCTTCATCTGCGCCGCGACTTGCAATAATCTGACTTGGCTTAACCCCTGAATAATCAGCATATGCATTGATTAGTGCAGGTGGTTGGCACTCTGGGTAGCGATTTAATTTATCTAAATCACTATTGTTAAAAGGTGATTCATTAGCATTAATCCAAATGTCGCCTCGGCCACCAATGCGCCTAGCACTTTGATAAGGGGTAAGGTCGAGTAACTCGGGTCTGGCTAATTTTTTTGCATCAAATGTGTTCATCAACGTGTGCTCATAAATCAATTCTATTATTGCTGTCAACGATGGATTTATCATCACAGCGCCAAGATTACTGTTATTGTTCTAAGCTTGCTAACCTAATTGCAACGGCATTCTTGTGCGCATCTAACAGTTCATTTTCGGCTAAGGTCATCACGGTTTGGCCAATGTTTTTCAGGCCTTCTGCGCTGAGTTCTTGCACTGTAAAGCGCCGACTAAAATCCGCTAGTGATAAACTCGATACCGCTCGGCTATAACCGTAAGTGGGTAACACATGGTTAGTGCCACTGGCATAATCGCCAACGGATTCTGGTGTGTATGCACCTAGAAAAACCGAACCTGCAGCACGGATAGTGCTGAGCAAAGCCCGTGGGTTTTCAGTTTGAACGATTAAGTGCTCCGGGCCATATTGGTTGGATACTTGTACCGCTTGAGCGAGATCATTAACCACTAAGCTTCGGCTACATTCAAGTGCTTTGGCGGCAATATCTTGTCGTGGTAACAGTGCTAGTTGAATAGTGAGCTGAGCATTCACAGCATCAGCTTGCCCTACGCTGTTGGTCACCAACATCACTTGCGAGTCCACGCCGTGCTCAGCTTGTGACAGCAAATCCGCTGCAATAAAAGCAGGATTGGCTTGGTCATCGGCAATCACCAACACTTCAGACGGTCCAGCAGGCATATCAATGGTGACACTGACGCGGTTATCTTGTGACACTAAGCGTTTAGCTTCGGTAACATAACGATTACCTGGGCCAAATATTTTATCGACTTTAGGTATAGTCTCTGTACCAAATGCCAAAGCGGCGATGGCTTGAGCACCACCGACTTGATAAATCTCGGTAATACCACACACCTTAGCCGCATAAATAATCGCATCATTGATTGGCGGTGGGCTAACTAATACACGTTGCTCACAACCGGCAATTCTAGCGGGCAGGGCCAGCATCATTACTGTTGATATAAGTGGGGCAGTGCCACCTGGAATATACAAGCCGACTTTTTCAATCGCTTCAGATCTAAGCTCACATCGCACGCCTACTTGAGTTTCAATATCAATCGGCTTAAATATTTGTGCCTGATGAAACGCTTCAATATTAGCAACTGCCTGGGCAATGCTTTGTTTTACCTTGTCTGACACTCTAGCACTGGCAGAATCTATCTCTGCAGTTGTTAGGGCAAGATCATCAATGATAGCGCCATCAAACTGCTGATTAAATTTAGAAATAGCCGCATCACCATCTAATACCACTTGTTCGATAATGCTGCGAACTAGCTGCTCAACACTGTTATCACCCACCAAAGGTGAGCGTTTTAATGCCGCAACTTGCTGGTTAGCAGATAAACTATTCCAATTAAGGATTTGCATTGGTGATGAAGACTGTAATGGTGATTGTGTCATGGTCATCAGTATTACCCCATCATTTTTTCAATTGGCATTACTAAAATAGAGGTGGCACCTAAGGCCGTTAACTGCTCCATTGTGTCCCAGAATAAATCTTCAGAGCTGACTGCATGCACAGCAACACGATTAGAATCATCATTAAGCGGTAATACAGTTGGATTTTCTGCACCTGGTAATAAAGCCACAATTTGATCTAAAGTGGCTGTTGGCGCGTGTAACAGGATGTACTTGCTTTCACGTGCGCGGATAACGCCATTAACTCGTGACAGTATTTTGTCGATTAACGCTTGCTTAGCCGGTGTTTGAGTTTGATTAGATTGAATGATGCAGGCCATTGAGCGGTAAATGACTTCAGTTTCATATAATCCATTGGCTTCAAGGGTCGCACCCGTTGACACTAAGTCACAAATACCATCGGATAGACCTGCACGTGGTGCGACTTCAACTGAACCTTTGAGCATACAGTCGCTGTAACTAATACCTTTTTCTTGCATAAAACGGCGAAGGATATTGGGGTATGAAGTGGCAATACGCAGACCCTCTAATGAGCTGGCATCCTTGTAGCTGAATTCATTAGGCACTGCGAGAGATAGGCGACAGGCACCAAAGTCAAGTTCACGTAATTTGGTGAAGTCAGCTGGCTTGTTGACCAGTTGACGTTCTAACTGTTCTTCTTCTAGAACGTTCTCGCCGATAATACCTAGGTCAACGACGCCGTCCATCACCAATCCTGGAATATCATCATCACGTACTCGAAGTAAGTCGATAGGCATATTGTCGGCGTGGGCGATAAGGCGCTGCTCATTTACATTAAACTTCACACCACAGCTTTTCAGCAGTTGTTGTGACTCTTTAGATAAGCGACCTGATTTTTGAATAGCGATGCGTAAACGGTTTGATTCAGTCATTGATATATACCTGTATAATAAAGTTGAAAATAAATAGTAAGATTTTAAATATAAAAACAATTAGTTAAAAATAAAAAGCAAACTTAAGAAAACAAAAAACCCCTGAAATTGCTTCCAGGGGTTTGTGATAGTTTCACCGCCGGAAGGGAAATAGACCCTCGGCAGTAAGCATCCGAAGGCTACCGCATATGGTGGTGATGATGGATTATAGTAGCTAGGATGAATATCATTGTTTGTCTCTTAATAATGTTAATGAAGATACCCAAGTGGTTATCTTGATAAATTCTGATGAAGTTACCGTTCATACGGCCGTAAACTTCTATGCCATAAAACTTAACCGCTATTGATGTTGTTTGCAATAGCGAATAAAGGGAAATGGTAATTTATTTACACATTTTATGGTAATAACTTAGAATAATTTAAATTAACGGCTATTTTTGTAGAAAAAACAAACAAAAAAGCCAGAAGTAAATATTTCTGGCTTTTAAATGGCATAGCCATTAATTGTATTTCACCAACATCATAGAAACTGTTTGCAGTGATTACTTGACTCGCATTCCTGGTTGAGCACCTTCGTGGGGCTCAAGAATCCATAACTCATTACCACCAGGACCTGCAGCTAATACCATGCCTTCTGACATACCAAAACGCATTTTTCGAGGTGCAAGGTTGGCGACCATGACAGTCAACTTACCCACTAGGTCTTCTGGCGCATAGGCTGATTTAATACCGGCAAACACTTGTTTAGTCTCGCCGCCTAAATCAAGTTCAAGCCTAAGCAATTTGTCTGCGTCAGGCACATGTTCAGCTTTGGCTATGCGGGCAATGCGCAAATCCAATTTCGCAAAATCATCAAATTCAATCGTGTCACTGATTGGGTCATCCTGTAGCGGATTACCTGTACTGACTTTTACAGGTGCTTTATCAGCTTTAGCAGCCTTTTTAGGTTTTACTTCTTCAGGAGCTTGGGTAACTTGTAAGTTGTCTTTAGAGGCATCAACCATAGCAGCAACTTTGTCTAGGTCCACACGTTGCATCATCGCTTTAAAAGGCACTATTTCATGATTAGCCATATCTCTACCTAGGTTTTCCCAGGTTAATTCAACTTGTAAAAATGCTTCAACATCTTGGCTTAAACGCGGTAATACCGGCTTTAAGTAAGTCACTAAGATACGGAACAAGTTTAATGAAATAGAGCACACTTGATGCGCTTGTTGCTGCTGGTCTTCATGCTTAATTAACTGCCAAGGGGCTTGCTCAGCCACAAAAGCATTGGCTATGTCAGCCAATGCCATGATTTCACGCATTGCCTTACCATATTCACGGGTTTCGTAAAACTCTGCAATTTGATTTTGTTTGGCCAAGAATAATTCAGCTAGGCTGTTATCTTCAATGGTCGCTAACTTGCCATCAAAACGTTTGCTGATAAAGCCAGCTGTCCGTGATGCTAGGTTGACTAATTTGCCGACAAGATCAGAGTTAACACGCTGCGCAAAGTCTTCAAGGTTTAAATCTAAGTCATCAATACGGCTGCTCAGTTTTGCCGCGTAGTAGTAACGCAAAAACTCAGGGTCTAAATTGTCTAAATAAGTACGCGCCTTAATAAAGGTGCCCTTTGATTTAGACATTTTCGCGCCATTCACAGTCACATACCCATGGGCAAAAACGCTGGTCGGTTGGCGATAGTTAGCGCCATGAAGCATTGCTGGCCAGAATAAACCATGGAAATTGACAATATCTTTACCGATGAAGTGATAAACCTCTGCGGTTGAATCTTTGGCCCAAAACTCATCAAAGTTAACGCTAGGGTTTTTATCACAGAAGTTTTTGAAAGAGCCCATGTAACCGATTGGTGCATCTAACCATACATAGAAGTATTTACCAGGGGCATCAGGTATTTCAAAACCAAAATAGGGCGCATCACGAGAAATATCCCATTGTTGCAAGCCTTGCTCAAACCACTCTTTTAGCTTGTTAGACACTTCAGGTTGCAATGAACCTGAATTAAGCCAGGTATGCAACATGCCTTCAAATGCCGGTAGGTCAAAGAAGAAATGCTCGCTGTCTTTCATTATTGGTGTTGCACCAGAAACCGCAGACTTAGGATTAATAAGATCTGTAGGGCTGTAGGTTGCGCCACAATTGTCACAGTTATCACCGTACTGATCTTCAGACTTACATTTAGGGCAGGTTCCCTTTACAAATCTGTCTGGTAAAAACATCGACTTTTCAGGATCAAATAGCTGTGAAATAGTCTTGGTTTTGATGTAGCCGCCGTCGCGAAGTTTCAAATAAATGCTGCTGGCCAGCTCACGATTTTCAGGACTATGGGTGCTGTGGAAATTATCGAACTGAATATTGAAATCAGCAAAATCCTGTTGATGTTCTTCTTGAACTTGCGCAATCATTTCTTCTGGTGCAATACCAAGTTGCTGAGCTTTAAGCATGATAGGCGTGCCGTGGGCATCGTCTGCACAAATAAAGTGACATTCATGTCCGCGCAACTTTTGATAGCGAGACCAGATATCAGTTTGAATGTATTCAAGCATGTGGCCTAAGTGAATTGGGCCATTGGCATAAGGAAGGGCGCTGGTAACCAGAATTTTACGTTGTGATTGGGTCATTTTTTCTCAACATCGAATTTCGCTAAAAATATTGCCAAGATACTAACTGAAAAATGCAATATTTTCACCAAAACATGCACTAAAAAGGTGTATTTATAACTAAAAAATAATGAAGTTCTGATACACTTGCACAAATTTGTCAACGGGAGTCATGCTTTTGTCTATTTCCTATCCTGATTATCAACTTGATGCACAATTATTAGCCTCAGTGCTTGCCATTTTAGATGCACATCAAGATCCCTATTTAAAACAAGGCTTAGTCTCTGCCGGTTGTGTTGTAAAATTAGCCATTGAAGGTAAAAGATTACAATTAGGTTTGGTATATCCTTACCCTTGTATGACTCAATATCGCGACACCGTGATGGCTATAACCAATAAACTTGCAGTGCTAGATGCCATTGACGAAGTTGAATGTGAAATAGATTTTCAGCCGCGGGTTTATTCAGCCATTACCTCTGTTGAACCGATAAAAAATGTCAAACAAGTCATTGCTATTGCCTCAGGCAAGGGTGGCGTTGGTAAATCAACTACAGCAGTTAATTTAGCCTTAGCATTAAAAGCTGAAGGGGCAGAAGTGGGCATTTTAGATGCCGACATATATGGTCCATCGATTCCGCTTATGCTAGGTATTCCAAATTTTCGTCCACAAAGCCCCGACGGCAAAATGATGACAGCCGCTTCGGCTCACGGCATTGCAGCACAATCAATTGGTTTTATGCTAGGTGATGGTGAGGCTGCTGTATGGCGTGGGCCAATGGCAGCAGGCGCATTAGTACAATTAATGAATGAAACCCAGTGGCCAGAATTAGATTATCTGATTATAGATATGCCGCCAGGTACAGGTGATATTCAATTAACCCTATCGCAAAAATTTCCCGTAAGTGGCGCGGTAATTGTAACTACGCCACAGGATATTGCCTTAGCCGATGCGCAAAAAGGCATTAGCATGTTCAATAAAGTACAAATTCCAGTACTCGGTATTGTTGAGAACATGAGCTTTCATTTATGCCCAGAGTGCGGTCACAAAGAACACCCATTTGGAACCCATGGCGGAAGTAAAATTGCTGAACGCTATAATGTGCCATTATTAGGGGCGTTGCCGTTAAATATTAATATTCGTGAATCGATGGACAATGGTGCGCCTAGCGTGGTCACTGAGCCTGATTCTGAAGTGTCTGGTATTTATCGTGAAATTGCGCGCAAGTTAGGCGCGCAATTAGCATTACAACAAGTTAAATCAACTGTTTCTATTAGTATATCGGACGACGAGTAAGGTCAAAGCATGAATTCTCCACAGTGTGTCATTATTGGTATCGCCGGTGCATCGGCATCAGGTAAAAGCTTAATTGCGAATACTATTTTTCAAGAGCTTTGCCGTGATCTGGGCACCAACCAAATAGGGGTTATCAATGAAGATGCGTATTATCGTGATCAATCTCATTTGACCATGGATGAGCGGATTCAAACCAACTATGACCACCCTAAAGCACTTGACCATCAACTGCTTGCTAGCCATTTAGAAACATTAAAACGTGGTGAGGCTGTTAACATTCCACGTTATAGTTACACCGAACATACTCGTATATCTGAAACGCTCGAAATGCAGCCTAAAAAAGTCATTATTCTAGAAGGGATTTTGTTACTAACCGATCCTAAGTTACGTGAACTCATGGATGCCAGTGTGTTCATGGACACACCACTAGACATCTGTTTTTTAAGGCGATTAACACGAGATGTTGCAGAACGTGGTAGAACAATGGAATCGGTTATCTCACAATACAAGAAAACAGTACGTCCGATGTTTTTACAGTTTATTGAACCGTCAAAGCAATATGCCGATATCATTGTGCCCCGTGGTGGCAAAAATCGTATCGCAACCGATATATTAAAGGCACGTATTCAACACTTGCTGGCTAAGTAACATCACTCACTATTAAAGGCTCGATTACTTAATTAAGGTTGTGCTAATGCGTTTAACCGATATCGAAATAGAACAAAGCTTAGATGATGGGTTGATTATTATTGACCCAAGACCTCCAGTTGAAGCTATTTCAGGTGTCAGTGTTGACGTCCGCCTTGGCAGCCAGTTTAGGGTATTTCAAGATCATACTGCACCCTATATTGACTTAAGTGGTCCTGCCGCTGAAATGCAAGTTGCCTTGGATAAGGTGATGGGCGATAAAATTAATATTGCTGACGGTGAAGCGTTTTTTCTTCATCCTGGCGAATTAGCTTTAGCTGTTACCCTTGAAACTGTTACCTTACCGGCCGATATTGTCGGTTGGTTAGATGGCAGGTCATCATTAGCCCGATTAGGCTTAATGGTTCATGTTACCGCCCATCGAATCGATCCCGGTTGGCAAGGCAAGATTGTATTAGAGTTTTTCAATAGTGGTAAATTGCCATTGGCGCTTCGTCCTGGCATGACCATTGGTGCATTAAATTTTGAGCGTTTAAGCGGTCCAGTGGCGCGGCCATACAATAAACGTAAAAGTGCAAAATATAACAACCAGCAAGATGCCGTAGCCAGCCGGATAAGTCAGGACGATAAATGACGCAAGTTTGGGTAAATCAACAACATATGGCAAGCGTCAACCCGTTTGATCGTGGTTTAGCTTATGGCGATGGTCTGTTTGCGACTATGCGAACCTATCCTTCTACGTCCATCAAAGCTGGCATTATGTTGTTAGATTTACACTTAACTAGACTGGAGCAAGGCAGTAAACGACTTAACCTTAATTGGTCTGCATCTAGTCAATTACGCAAGCATTTAATTTATCTCGCCAGTAGTTATCCCAATGCATGTGTCAAATTACTGCTGACTCGTGGTGTTGGTGGCCGTGGTTATCAAGCGCCTGAAATAGCCAATATTACCGAAATCACCTCAGTACATGAAATACCTGAGCATTATAAATCTTGGCAAAAAAGTGGCGTTGCGTTAACTACCTCACCAGTCACTTTAGCTCGACAACCACTGTTAGCGGGTATTAAACACCTTAATCGGTTAGAGCAAGTGCTGATAAAATCACATACTTTACCCACTGGATTTGATGATTGGTTAGTCTACGATACTCAGGGATATTTGATTGAAGCCTCAATGGCGAATATCTTTATAGTTAAAGATAATCAAGTGTTTACTCCTGCGATTAATCAAGCTGGTGTGAGTGGTGCAATGCGTGAAGCTGTGATTGACATCATGTTAGCACGGGGTGTTGCAGTTCATGCGACTCAGCTAAACAGTAATAGTGTATTAATGGCTGATGCTATTATGATGAGTAATAGTTTGCTCGGCCTTATTGATGTTGTACGAGTCGATAAAAACAGCTATCAGCCATGGTCTCACACGCAAGCTATTGCACAGCAGTTGCAAACGCTATTAAGCTAAGGCACTTTACTTGTGCCAACAAGAATCATTCACCTAATTAGATGTCTATGAAAACAACAATAATAACCCGATTGTTAGCCAGTTTAATTCCACTTTTAGCCATTATGTGTTTAGTGGCTTATTGGTATGCAAAAGATATTTTGCAATACAAAAATCAGCCATTAACGCTGACGGAACCCACAATCATTACCGTGACATCTGGTACATCTTTACTGAAATTAACCCAGGAATTAGAACAACAAGGCATTATTACTGAAAGCTGGAAAGTGCGCTTGTTAGTCAAACTAGAACCTTATTTAGGCGATATTAAAGCTGGGCTTTATCAGATGGTGCCAGGCGATAAGCTGGTGGATTTTATCAACCGACTGAGATTAGGCCAAGAAATGGTATTTTCAGTGACATTTGTTGAAGGTAAAACCATTAAGGAATGGATACCAGTATTACAAGGTCTAGAACACATGCAATATGATGAGAATGTGTTTATTAAAGTACTTGAAGCAAATGGCGATACGACAGGATTACCTGAGGGTAAGTTTTTCCCTGAAACTTATCACTATCGTGTCGATGAAACGTTATTTTCAATGATGCAACGCAGTTACTTAATGATGCAAACTCATTTGGCGCAAGCCTGGGAACAGCGTGATCCTGATCTAAAATTAAACTCGCCCTATGAACTGCTGATTATTGCTTCAATTATCGAAAAAGAAACCGCTAAAGATGAAGAACGTAATTGGGTCAGTGCAGTATTTAATAATCGTTTGAAAAAGGGCATGCGTTTACAAACGGATCCCACCATTATTTATGGTATGGGCGACAGATATAAAGGCAATATTACTAAGAAAGACATACTAGAGAAAACCGCTTTTAACACTTATCGAATTGATGGCTTACCCCCTACACCGATAGCGGCTCCAAGCAAGGCGTCTTTATATGCGGCAGCAAACCCGGCCAAAGTGAATTATTTGTTTTTTGTATCAAGAAATGATGGCAGTCATATTTTTTCATCTACTTATAAAGAACATAACCGTGCTGTAAATGAATATCAGAGAAAGAAAAAATGAGTCAACAATTAGGACAATTTATTGTTATCGAAGGCCTAGAGGGTGCTGGTAAATCTAGTGCGGTGTCTTTAGTTCAAAGCATTATTACTGAACATACAGGTCAAACACCAGTATGTACCCGAGAACCTGGCGGCACACCTCTGGCTGAAAAAATTCGCGACTTAGTTAAAATTGCCGATGAAAACGATCCCTTATGCGATGAAGCAGAATGCTTACTATTTTATGCAGCACGTACCCAGTTAATTACTAATGTGATTAAGCCTGCATTAGCCAAAGGGCAATGGGTATTAGGTGATCGTCACAATTTATCATCGCTAGCATATCAAGGCGGTGGCAGAGGCTTAATGCCATTAGTTAAAGCCATTAGTGATGCAAGTTTGCATGGCTTTAAACCTGACTTAACCCTGTATTTAGATATTGACCCTAGCCTGGGTTTACAACGCGCATCTGCCCGGGGTGCACTGGACCGAATTGAGTTACAACATATTGCATTTTTTGAACGTGCCCGTGCTACCTTTTTAGCCTTTGCAGCCGAAGACGAGTCCATTATTGTTATTGATGCAAGTCAGTCAATCGACAAAGTACATCAAGATATTCGCGATAAATTAACCAAAAGATTATTAGCAGTAAAACTGCCTTAAGCAATCGCTGATACAAGGGGTAACAAGATGACAGACTATACTTTGACACAACTACCTTGGTTGGCTACCCCATTTGAGCTGTTCGCTAAGTTGTGTTACCAAAATCAGCATAGTCATGCCCAGCTTATCCCTGTCGATATTGCGTTAGGGGGTATCGAACTGGCTACTGAAATGGCCCAAATGGCATTGTGTATCGACAAAACCCCAGTGGGCGCTTGTGGTATATGTAAAGCATGCTTGTTATGCAAATCAGGTAATCATCCCGATTTACATTGGGTTCGCAGTGATGGCAATCAAATCAAAGTCGATCAAATACGCGAGTTATGTCAATCATTACTGCATACCGCACAGCAGTCAGGTGCTCGTGTTGCTGTAATAGAGCAAAGCGAACGGATGAACATTGCCGCGGCCAATGCCCTGCTTAAAACATTAGAAGAACCTGGCGCGAATACGTTATTATTATTACAAACCGATACCCCAGCGAGTTTATTGCCGACCATAACAAGCCGTTGCCAAAAAATAGCCTTTACTCACCCAACTAAAACACATATAACTGATTGGCTTGACGCACTGGATTTATTACCAATTGCTAATGCCCAGGGGCAACGACATGATGTTACTTGGTGTTTAGGCGTGGTAGGTGGTCCGTTAAAGTTAGCAGCTAGCCTGAAGTCACAACATTACCCGCAATTGCTTGAATATCGACAAGATTGGTCCGCAAGCTTACAATCGGGTCACTTGCAAAATAGTTTGTTAAAGTTAACTGATATACAAATAATAGATGCTTTGAAGGTTTTATATTTGTACTTAAGGCAATATGTGTTAAAAAGTAATAAGTTAAATCCATTAATTCAATCAAAAGTGATTGAATTAGCTGGTGATGTTATGCACATGACCCATAAATTAGCTACAATGGCTAATGTAAACACACAGGCTTTATGTCAAAATTATGTTTTACAATTCAGGCACGTGCTAGCATTAAGCTAAGTGCTATGCTTAAACCGCTTAATATAAGTACTCACATCATTTTATAAGAGAATTAAGAGATAATATGGTCGACTTGGTGGTTAATTACGATACTCTGCACCAGCTATATCGTGCCTATATGCCGTTTATTAAACCGGCGGGATTATTTGTGGCAACTACAGAAAGTCATTTTTTAGGTCAAGAGCTCACCATTGCATACCGTTTACCTAACACTAGCCAAATTAATGAATTTAAAGGCTCTGTGGTATGGATTAATCCTATTGGCGCATCGGGTGGAAGACCTGCAGGGATTGGTATTAAAATTAGAACCGACCCTGAAAGCCATAAACACCATATTGAAAAGTTATTAGCACAAGAATTATCGTCAGGTGATTTGACCTGTACCATGTAGCTCGGTATCCTCTGCATCCCATTTATCTAATTCTCGTCTGTTATTATGCTAATTGATTCACATTGTCACCTGGACCGTTTAAAAGCGGCGCCAGATCAAGCCTCGTTACAAATTATTATGGATAACGCCAAAGCCCAAGGGGTGGATTATCTATTGTGTGTGAATGTGCGCCAGCAAGGTTTTGAACAAATGCGCGATAAAGTAGCGCAGTTTGATAATATTTTTTTATCATCAGGGGTACATCCTTTAGATGTTCAAGAAGGCCTAGATGTTGATCAAATTAGACGTTTTGCCACCGATCCTAAAGTGATTGCGATTGGTGAAACAGGTTTAGATTATTTTTATGCCGATGAAACTAAAATTCTGCAACAACAATGTTTTGAACAACAAATAGCCTTAGCTGTTGAAGTCAATAAACCCCTTATTGTCCATACTCGTGATGCCAGAGAAGACACTATAGCCATGCTTAAAAATGGTCAAGCTGACAAAGTGGCAGGGGTGCTCCATTGTTTTACAGAAACATGGGAAATGGCCAAAGCCGCAATGGATTTGGGTTTTTATATTTCAGTCTCGGGTATTGTCACTTTTAAAAATGCCGGTGAGCTACGTAGCGTGATCCGTAAAGTCCCAAAAGATAGATTATTGGTTGAAACAGATTCCCCTTATCTTGCGCCTGTGCCACATCGCGGCCAAGAAAACCAACCAGCTTATGTTCGTGATGTGGCGGAGTTTGTTGCAGAGCTTCGCGGTGAAAAGTATCAAGATCTGGCGGACTACACTTCAGAGAACTTCTTTAATTTGTTTAAGGATGCCGGGAAGTTGATCGGTCGTTAAACAAGATTATGCGTTGTTTAAATAGTTATTTTTTTGCAAAAAAAAGACCCAAAACGATCCGATTGTCTTGGGCCTAGGGAAATGGCTCTTTACAGAGCCGTGCGCTAGAGTTGAGGAATTAATCTCTGCACAAATTATAGTCAGCACTTTGGGTTTGTGCTTAAAAAAACATCATTTATTTATTTTTTTCGGTTATTTTTTTAGCAAAGTTAAATAAACGCATTAATTATCAGATGATTAGTCGACTATGAAAAAGCAAAAAAGCCTGAATCATTTCAGGCTTTTTGCTTTAGTTAGCTGTGTTTTTAGATCATGTGTTTCAAGTGCCAGTAGTTACATGCTACAAGCGCTATTATGTGTAAGCCACTTTGTCTCTCACCAATTCACGTGGCAGATTGTTCTTCAGTCTATGGCCTAAGTGCTTAACAACGCCTAATGCACATTGATGATGACTAACTAACATTTCGCCGTGTGCATGTTGATTGAGCCACTGTTGTCGCTCAGGGCTAAAACTGGCCGTTTCAATATCTCTACCCATCAAAAACTGTTGTGCTTGTAGTGATGTTAACTCAATGCAATTTTGATTGTTTAGGGTGGAACCTACTAAAGCTATGATAGCTTCATGTCTGACCTTAAAGCCTTTTTTTAACGCATCAGCAAGCTTAAGACCAATCCGTTGGAAACGCATTTTTCCTACCATTGGCATAAATTGATTTGGGAATAGCCAAAACTCATCGTCTCTTTGCATGACAGAAGTCTCATGGGGCAAGTCGATATCAAAGTGAGATAATAAATAGTCGCTTAAGGCTTCAGTTTGTTTATCTGTTGCAATGCTAAACGGAAAGTTTTTTTGCAGTTTAGGCTGTTTTTTAATTCGTTCAATCGGAGCTATTTTACGGATTTTAGCAACGAAGAAGCCTTCACTATCAAAAATTTGTGGCCATACATGTAAGAAGCCTTCTGGAGTACAGGCGGCTTGCGCATTGGGGAATAAATCATTCAATGGCACAAACTCTACCGCATCAGGATAGGTTTGCTGCAGGTGATAGCAAATGTGCTGATTCTCTAATTGGCTCAATGTGCACGTTGAATATACTAAGGTGCCGCCAGTCTTTAATGCGAGAAAAGCCGCTTCGATAAGATCTTTCTGGGTATCTGCTATTGCGGTAACATCGCTGATATCCCAATTTTTTAATGCATTAGCATCTTTGCGAACTGTACCTTCACCACCACAGGGAGCATCTAATAATATGGCGTCAAAAGTATCATACATATATTCGCCAAATACTCGGCCGTCAAAATGGGTTAACGCCACATTACTTGCGCCCATACGAAGCACATTGGCATGCAGTACTTTTACCCGACTAGCAGAATACTCATTGGCCACGAGTAAGCCTTTATTTTGCATTAGTGCGGCCATCTGAGTGGTTTTTGAACCAGGTGCAGAAGCGACATCTAAAATGAGTTCAGCCGATATATCATCAAATAACGCTGTTGGCGGAAGCATTGAGCTGGCTTCTTGAATGTAAAACAGTCCTTGGATATGCTCAACTAAATTACCCAGTTGTTGCTCATCATCCACATTAATCCAAAAACCATCATCACACCAAGGTACGGGCTCAAACAGCCAGCCTTTTTTTTGCATCAATAGTACAAATTCAGCGCGACTGATTTTTAATGTATTGACTCGAATTGATTTTCGCAGCGGTTTGTCACAGATGGCGATAAACTCATCCAATGAAAGGTGTTTGGGTAATTCATCGCTGATGTGTTTGATAAAATTTGGATTTAATTGAACCATAATGCAGACATTGTTTACTCACGTGGCATAATTAACGAGATCATATCATGGAATGTATCCGCTTGGTTATTCAGCGATATAAACTAGCCGCGACAAATGCGTTAAACGCTTCAAAGTAAATTTGCCAAGCAAAGGGAGATTATGTGCTAAATCGAGTGTGGTTAGGTTTTTTCATTGTTGCAGCAATGGCTATAGTATTGCAGTTATTATCTGGCAATGTGACCGTATTAAGCGATTCTGTGAGTGCGCTTTTTGCCAGCGCTAAACTTGCTGCTGATATATCTCTGGGATTAATTGGTGTATTAGCCCTTTGGATGGGATTAATGCAGGTAGGTGAAAAAGCCGGTGTAGTAGGGTTATTTGCTAAACTGTTTGAGCCATTACTGTGCAAACTAATGCCTGATGTTCCGCGTGGACATCCTGCTTATGGCAGCATTAGCATGAATTTAACCGCCAATATGCTTGGATTAGACAATGCAGCTACGCCGCTTGGCTTAAAAGCCATGCAAGATTTACAAAGCCTAAATCCGAATAAAACCGTGGCGACTAATGCTCAAATTCTTTTCTTGGTACTGAATACTTCTTCAGTAACATTAGTGCCTGTCACGGTATTTTTATATCGAGCACAACAGGGCGCAGCATCACCAGCGGAGATTTTTTTACCCATTTTATTAGCCACTTGTGCCTCAACAATCGCCGGTTTATTAGTGGTGGCAATCGTGCAACGCATTTCATTATTTAACAGCGTTATTTTAGCTTATGGTGCTTTGCTATTGTCGCTGATCATGGCGTCGATGTTTTACTTATTAAGCTTAAGCGCAGAAGCTATCGGTCAAGTCTCAAGTGTATTAGGTAATGGCATTTTATTATTACTGGTGATGAGTTTTGTGATAGTGGCTGGAATTAAAAAGGTCGAAATATATGATGAGTTTATTGAAGGTGCAAAAGGCGGCTTTAATCAGGCGGTACAATTAATTCCTTACCTATTAGCTATGTTGTTGGCCATTGGATTATTACGGGCTTCAGGCGCGTTAGATTATGTATTACAAGGGCTGGCAAGTTTAGTGTCTATGCTGGGTTATGACACACGATTTATTGATGCTATGCCAACCGCTATTATGAAGCCATTTAGCGGCTCAGGTGCTAGGGCTATGATGCTAGAAACCATGGAATATCATGGGGTTGACTCCTTTGCTGGGCGTTTAGCGGCTATTTTTCAAGGCAGTACTGAAACCACCTTTTATGTGTTGGCGGTTTATTTTGGCTCGGTAGGTGTTCGAAACGGTCGTCATGCATTAGGCTGTGGTTTAGCGGCTGACTTGGGCGGCATTATTGCCGCCATCAGTGTGTGTTACTGGTTTTATGGTTAATATAAGCAGAGTGGATCCATTACTGGTAAAAGTTAATCAATAATTGATTTATCTCATCCGCTTTTTCTTGTATGGCTAAATGGCCTGCAAGCTGCACATGGTGTAGTTTTGCGCCGCTAATTTCATCACTCATCAAGTAACTTTCTAATACGGTACGTAAATGATTTTCCACGCCAACTATCACCAGTGTTGGTAGGGTAAATTGTTCCACTAACTCCATGGTATCGCGCTTAAATATTGCCATATGGGCAAAACGACTTAATACCGGCACTTGTTGGCTATCAATGTTTTGCAGTTTTTGGCTAAATAGCTCAACAGCAGTCTTATCTTGGTTTGTTTTAGCAAACATTAATGGGCTAATAGTGTCAGCTAATTCGCGAGTGATGGTTTTAGTATCATTCATAATATCTAACCATTGCTGATATTTAACACAATTCACTTCTGGCTCGAAGCCTATAAATGCGTTGATCATTACCAGCGATTGTACTTTTTCAGGAGCGTTTAACACCATTTCTGCTGCAATCGCACCGCCGCAACCGTGGCCAATAATATGGTACTTCTCGATATTTAATTCTGCTAAAGCAGACGCAATGTGCTGTGCAACATCAAGTAAGTTTTTGGTGGTGGCAGGTATACTTTTACTGTCACCGTGGCCCCATAAGTCAATGGCAATACAACGATAGTGCTGACTTAGACTTTGTAGTTGAGCTTGCCAGATTTGTCTATTAGCAAATAAGCCATGTAATAATACAATGACATCACCTTGGCCAATGTCAGTGAAATGCAGCGGCTGTTGGTCAATTAAACAATGCTTTGAACTGGATAACATAATAAGACTCAGTAAATGGGAAAAGGGTAGCTATGGTTGTTATTCATTGTATTTTTGAAGATTAATTCGACATAACAATTGGTGTGCACTCAATGGTTTCGCCACATGTTTACAATGGGTTATTTTGGCACGTTGGCCACAAACTTAACGTAATGGTTAACAAGTTCATCTAGCCTAGCCATTACGGGAGATTTTAATTCGAATTCCGCGTATTCAAAAACCTTATATAAATCCTGGCACAGATATGACTCTGTGTAATGACTGGCAACAGGGTAATAACTTAAATGCCATTCTTCGGTGCTCACTCCACTTTTTCCTTGTTGAAAAGGGAAGTAAAAACCAAATTGGTTAGCATGTTGTTGTAGCCATTGATATAAAGCATGGCAAGGGCCATTAGCTTGATATTCAGCGGCAACTAACTGTAATGCATCACGGTCAATCTTACTGGGGTCATATACATCAATATCTGTTCCCCAGTGGTGCCTAGATGCACCAGGAAGTGCAGACCAAATTAAGATTGAATCGATAATTTGCTGCGATGATAAGGATTCAAAATGAAGCGGTTGATGTTGTTTATCAAGCAGTGGCCGCTTACCGGTAGCTTTGGCATTCCAAATTGATAATTGCTTATCAAAGCTGCGATAAGCTGAGCATATCGCCATATCAATACCTTGGCGCTTTGCCGCATCACGCATAGTCGAAAATGCTTTTGCGGCTTCTGGTTGTAATAAAACAGATTCAAACTTAACTAAATGTGCGTCATCCAAGCCATAAAGGTGAGGATGTGAGATCGCTAATGCATTTTTGTTAATGCTTGAATCTGTAATAGGCTCTAGTCGCACAATAGTTTTTCCAGTATTCGCTCATAACATAACGTCAGTAGCTCAAGGTCGGCTATATTCACAGACTCGTTCACTTTATGAATGGTTGCATTAACAGGACCTAACTCGATAACTTGCGCACCCGTTGGCGCAATAAAGCGGCCATCGGACGTGCCTCCTGTGGTTTGTGGATCAGTGTTATAACCGGTAATTTCAAAAATACTTTGTTTGGTCGCTTCTAATAACGGACCGCCGCCGGTTAAAAAAGGCAGTCCATTGTATACCCAGTTTATATCGTAATCTAAACCATGGGCATCAAGAATACTTAACACCCGTTGTATTAATATTTCGGCAGTCACTTCGGTTGAGTACCGGAAGTTAAACATCACTTGAAGATCACCAGGGATCACATTTGATGCCCCTGTGCCGCCATTAATATTGGCTATTTGAAAACTGGTTGGCGGGAAAAACTCATTGCCGCTATCCCAGTGCATTTGTGCCAGCTCAGTTAATGCAGGAGTGGCTTTATGAATAGGGTTATCTGCAAGGTGAGGATAGGCAACATGGCCTTGAATGCCCTTAACGGTTAAATTGCCCGTTAAGCTTCCGCGACGGCCATTTTTAACGACGTCACCGAGTTTATGTGTAGATGAAGGCTCGCCCACTAATGCCCAGGTAATTTTTTCGTTACGCGCTTCTAAGGTTTCGATGACTTTTGGGGTGCCATTAATAAATGGGCCTTCTTCATCACTGGTAATTAGGTAGGCAATAGAGCCTTTATGATCGGGATGTTTAGCAACAAAGCGTTCAGTAGCGACGACCATAGCAGCTAATGATCCTTTCATGTCAGCGGCGCCACGTCCATGTAAGTAACCGTCTATTACGGTTGGCTCAAAGGGCGGGGTATGCCAGCGATTTAAATCGCCTGTTGGTACTACATCGGTGTGGCCCGCAAAACAAAAAACCGGAGATTCAGTGCCACGACGTGCCCATAAATTGGTGGTGTCGTGAAATACCATCGACTCAATATTAAATCCGACTTTGCTAAGACGTTCAGCCATAAGCGGTTGGCAGCCTTCATCAAGTGGGGTAACAGATTTACGTGATAGTAAATCTTTGGCTAAATCGATAACTTGACTCATTTGGTAAACCACGCTTGATAGTCAGCTTCTTTAAAGCCAACCATAATAGTTGAATGATTATCTAACACCGGACGCTTGATCAGGGTAGGGTGTTGTAGCATTAATGCAATTGCTTTTTGCTCGGTCAAATCTGTTTTTTCCGCGTCATCTAAGCTTCTAAAACTGGTGCTACGTTTATTGAATACGGTTTCCCATCCCAAGGTTTTACACCATTTAGCGACAGTATCTTGATCTAAGCCCTGCTCACGAAAGTCATGGAATTGATGTTCTATTTTGTTGGCGTCTAACCATTTACGCGCTTTACGAACCGTGTCGCAATTCTTGATACCATATAACTTCAACCTGAATTCTCCCTTAGCTAAATTATTCGTTACGCTGTTAAATGTTGTAAATGAAAGCGATTAATGAATGCATTTAAGCTCTTTTGTAAGCTAAATTAATGAAACAACAATTTAGTTAGTATTGTGGCATTGTGATTTGGCTTGAACAAGATAAAGACGTGCATTTGAATAAAATTCAATCATGTAAAAATTTAATCTTAATATACCCAATTATAAAAGCAAAAATGCAGATACTCGATCTGCATTTAACATTCATAGGTTACGCCTTATAGCGTTTTTATTAAGACAACTGCACAGTGAAAATCACATCTTTACCGGCGGTGACATAACCTTGAGGAGATTTATCTAAGCCTTTAATGTCTTCCATATTGGCCAGTACCACAGGGGTTAATAAGCTTTCTACTTGACCTTGTAAAAAAGCCAAGTCGAACGATAATATAGGATCGCCGGCTTTAACTTGTTGGCCTTCTTCAGCAAGGCGCTTAAAGCCATTACCGCGCAGCTCAACCGTCCCTACACCAAAATGGACAAACAATTCTAATCCTTGGGCAGATTCAATGCTAAATGCATGGTTGGTTTCAAAAATTTTACCAATCGTGCCGTCAATTGGCGCGACAATAAACTCACCCTCAGGATTAATGGCAATGCCATCACCTACAATTTTTTCAGCAAATACCACGCCGGGTACTTTCTCAATTGGCACAATTTGACCTGATACTGGCGCTAAAATAGCAATGCCGCCAGTGAGTTCAGTTTGACCAGATATTAGTCGTCGAATACGGCTTAAAAATCCCATTAGAACAAGCCTCTTATTATGTCGTTATCTTTATGGTTATAGTACACAGCGAACTGTATATCACTTTATACCTATTAGGTGCCAATGGTTAAGCTTTGCTCTATGCATAAGCTTTGGCTAATGTATTTTATTTTGTTGTTTCAGTATTAGGCTTTATATTATCTCAATAAAGCATCTATTTTAGAGCTATAGCGTATTAAACTAGGGCAATTGTTAAACTGATTTAATGTTAATTGTCTAAGTTAAACTTTTTTATCGCTTCGTCAATGGCTGCATTGGTTTTTAGTTGTTTAACCAGTTGTGCATGTTGTAAAAATGTGTGGTAATTACCATTAATGACTCGGGATTTTACCGCTAATAGATTACTGGGGTTAATACTTAACTCATTTAATCCCATGCCCATCAATAAAGGTAAGACGTGCTCATTTCCTGCCAGTTCCCCACATAAACAGACCTTAACATTAGCCTCTTGACAGTCACTGATTGTCATGGCGATAAGCCTTATTACCGCAGGAGACAAAGTGGGATAACTGCTGACAAGCTTAGGGTTAGTTCGGTCAGCGGCAAGGGTATATTGGGTTAAGTCGTTACTACCAATACTGACAAAATCTAAATACGGTAACATACTTGCTAATGCTAATACGGCAGCGGGTGTTTCAACCACTATGCCATATTCTACTGAGCCAAAGCGGGCGCCTTGTTCACGCAGTTGTTGCTTAGCTTGCTCTATTAATTCAAGCGCTTGTTGCAGCTCTTCAAGTTGACTCACCATTGGAAACATTAATCGAATTTGACCGTGACTAGCAGCCCGTAAAATAGCCTTAATTTGCACCATAAACATTTCTGGGTGCTGCAAACTATAACGAATACCTCTCACCCCCAAAGCGGGATTGTCTTCGGTATGCTGATGTAAACAGGGGATCTCTTTATCTGCGCCGACATCAAATGTTCTAATCGATAGCATTTGCCCACTGAGTGCGTGCATAGCCTCAGAATATAATTTGTATTGCTGATTTTCATCCGGTAACGCTTTAGCGTTCATCAATAAAAACTCAGTTCTAAACAGGCCAATACCCTCAGCACCTACCTGCATTAATGAGCTGATATCATTTAGGCTACCGACGTTAGCGCGTAATATAAGTGGATGGCCATCACGGGTTTGACTCAGCATATCTTTGTAAGTCATTAGCGCTTGTTGTTGCTCAAGGTGATGAGCTTGTTTTAGCTGTAAAGAGGCTAATTCAGTCGGTGTTGGATTGATATATAAAACACCACTCATGCC
The DNA here is from genome assembly GCF_051165765.1 of Shewanella sp. HL-SH8. Taxonomy (NCBI): domain Bacteria; kingdom Pseudomonadati; phylum Pseudomonadota; class Gammaproteobacteria; order Alteromonadales; family Shewanellaceae; genus Shewanella; species Shewanella sp. HL-SH8. The sequence goes on from NZ_CP195039.1 coordinate 2,237,317, forward strand.
ATCTAAAATCAGCGGTGATCCATCTGTAATATGGCCATCTTGACTAGACCAAGGACAATTAAGTAATGCAGGAATACCGGCGGACCGAGCAAGAATGGCTGTATGGCTTGTTAAACCGCCAGACTCTAGCACTATCCCTTTAATAAACTCGAGTGGCAGCATAGCAAAATCACCAGGGGTAAGATCGTCTGCTAATAAGATGGTATCTTGGCTCAGTTTGGATAAGTCGTGTTGGTTAGCACCCTGTAATATGGTTATTAGGCGCTGACCGAGTAACAAAATATCTTGACTACGGTTAGCAAGATAAGGGTCTGCCATTTCTGCGATGACTTGCGCTTGATCATTAAAGGTTCTATCGATGGCAACAGCGGCACTGACGCGATATTGCACAATATGTTGTTGCATGTCAGTTAATAACTCATCATCTTCAAGTAGCAATATATCGGCATCGATAAGTTGAAAATTGTCACAACTTGGGCAAACACGTTGTTGGCAGTCTTGTAAGTATTTTATCAGTTTACTAATTGCGGTGTTTAACGACTTTTTTTCAGTTTCTATACTAGAAAGGGGTAACAAACGAAGATCAAGCGGTTGAGGCTGGGTGGTAATATTGAGCGCATGCCCAAAGGCGATACCTGTTGAAACCACAATGCCATTAACTTGCATGATAACCTCTTAGCTTAAGGTGATAAGTAGTTCTGAAACCCTTTCAACGGCCTGTTGAGCTTGTTCGCCCTGGGCGATTACCGTGACTTCAACGCCTTGGTATAAACCGAGTGTCTGTAATTTAAATAAGCTTTTAGCGCTAGCTTGCTTACCGTTGCATTCTACGATGACATCGCAATCGAAACTTTTGGCCTCTTTCACCAGTAATGCTGCCGGGCGAGTGTGAATCCCGTGTGGCGCTATGATGGTCACCGTTTTTTGATACATACTGCTTGAACTCTTATTAATAGCTAAAAAGAAAAACAAATCACTATACCTTAATGCAACAGGGCATCAAAGTAAGCAATGTGATTTTCGTTGTATATGAATTAAATCTTAAATTGTTTGAGGGTGTTATCCATTTTTTTACTGATCTTTTCTAACTCATTGGCTTCATGTTCATTAGATTCATTTGCCGCTACCACTTGATGGGTTAAGCCTGAAATGGCGTTAATATTAATATTTACCTCTTCAGTCACCATAGCTTGTTGCTCGGTTGCACTGGCAAGTTGGCTGGTCATGTCGTTGATGTTATCAACTAACGCGAGAATGCTTACCATAGAATCACTTGATTGACGTGCTTTTAATTGTAAGTCATCGGATTGTTTAAGGGTTTGACTATTACTCTCGCGTAAAGATTCAATTCCTTTATGAATTTTAGACACAATTTGATTGATTTCATTGGTCGAGTCTTGAGTTCGGTTTGCCAATGCTCTCACTTCATCTGCTACAACCGCAAAGCCACGACCATGGCCGCCCGCCCGTGCGGCTTCAATGGCGGCATTTAAAGCCAGTAAGTTAGTTTGGTCTGCTATCGCTTTAATCACATCTAAAATAGAGCTTATTTCATTAGATGCAAGGGATAAGCTTTCGCTGACTTGCACATTATGTTGTAGCTCATTGCCTAGCGCCTCACTTTGAACCACTGTTGATAACATCAATTGTTGACCATGTTTAGCCTCTTCAGTCACTTTGTTGGCATTTTCAGCGGTTTGTTGTGTGTTACGCGCCATATCTTGGGTAGTAGTTAACATTTCATTAATTGCTGCTGCAACACTTTGAGTTTCTTGATTCACATTTTGACTGCTCTGCTGTGAGGTGCTGACCGCCTTTAATAGCTCGTTGGCATTGATGTTGAGTTGATTGCCAATTGGAGTTAATTCTGCAACAACATTAGCAATTTTGACGACAAATAAGTTAAATGCTTTGGCTAATTCAGAGACTTCATCTTTACCATTTTCATCCAGTCTTTGACGTAAATCGCCTTCACCTGCGGCAATGTCCCGCATAGTTTCGATGGCGATATTGATAGGTTGGGTGATTGAATGATTAAGCAATAAGAAGAAGATAAAAATAGGCACAGAAATCATCATCATAATGATTAAGTAGTCAATTATGATACTTTTGAGTGCGGTATTAATGCTGTCGTTATCGGCATAAGAAAGTACATAATGTTGCTGCCGGTTATCATATTTTATTGATAATAAACGTGTTTGAGAGTCGCCATTTATAGTGAATTCAATCGACCCATTCGATAATCCCTGACTTTTAGCTAAATCAAGCAATGCATTAAGACTGAAATGGCCATTGATATCGGTTAACTTGGAAATGTCGGCTTTAGAAAAAAAGACATCAGTAGACGGTGATAATAGCTGTTTGTTGTTATCTAGCAGATAAATAGGATTTTGAGCTTGCTGATTAATAGCATCAAGAATGGCTACAACAGTTAAACTAGGGATGTTTTGAGAGGCTAATTCCTCTATGGTTGCATTGAATTGAACAATATTACCCGCTAATTGATGATATTTTTCATTAACCAGATTGTCGTATTGTTCTTTAACAGAAAAACTACCAAAGCATACAGTACCGATTGCCGCAAGAATTAGCATAATAAATAGGCGTTTTAATATGGTCAACTGACGTAATGAAGCAATCATTTTTATCCTTAAAATTATTAACCCTAGAAGCCGTTGATTATAAAGATTAATGGACTTTACAGGAGTTTATTGTCGCAAAAATGTGAGGCAACATACATTTAATAGAAAAAATTTAAATAACAGCTATAATTTATTAATTTATTGTAAATCAATAGTTTAATTTGTTAAATGTCCTATTATTTCATATTTCGCCCTAAAGACTTGTTTTAATTTTGATTTTTTATCATTTTACCCGCAAGATTAGCTTAATTATAAAAATAAGGTGTATGCCATGAACGCTTCTCAAACCGTTAAAAACGACGATATTTTACTAAAACTGTGTCATTCAGTTTCCCATGTATTATCCAATACCACTGCAAGTAGTGTTATCCATGCTGGAATGGTGCAATCTATTTCTCGTACTCGTTTAAAGCCTGACTTAGGTTGCTTTTCTATTTTTGACGGTGGCTTTTCTGGTTTAGTGGTGATCAACTTCTCAGCTGATGCAGCAATTGAAATTTATCGCCGCTATATGATCAATATGGGTATGCCTGAAAATGAATTGGCTTTTTCTCATACATCTGATGACGTTGCCAATGTGATGGGTGAGTTGATGAACCAAATGCTGGGTGATTTTATCAGCAAAGTATCGAAAGAGTTACAAACCTCTATTAGCCAAAGCCAGCCTAAAATGCTGACACTTAATAAAGAGCTTACTATTTCTGTTGATACCAATTTAGATAATGCAGTTGCCCGCCGTGTATCCTTTAGAACACAGAACAATCATATATTTTATCTTGAGTTTGCCATGGATAAAACTGAGTTTATTCGTTCAAGAGATTTCGAAATGGATGAAGAGTTTGATCCTGATGCATTAATTGAAACCCATAGAAAGCAACATGATAAAACTGCAAGTGAGTCAGCCAACTCAATCGCAGTTAAAGACTCAGTGACAGATGAGGCAGATAGCTTGCTTGATGAGTTAGGAATATAAATAACCATTATTTCACTCATTAAATTAACAAGGTAGAACAGTAAAAATGGCATCTAAAGCAACCTCAATTGACATTGCCTATCGTGCAGGGGTATCCCAGTCAACGGTTTCTCGCGCGTTAAGAAATAGTCCTTTAGTTAATTTAGAAACCCGGCAACGCATACAAGCGATAGCTAAAGAATTAAATTATAAAGTGGATAAAAACGCCAGTAATCTTCGTACTCAAAATAGTCATACATTGGCGCTACTGATTTGTGAAGATCCCACTAATGATGATTCATTGATTAATCCGTTCTTTCTTTCTATGTTGGGTTCCATTACCCGTGCTACCGCACGTCAGGGTTATGACTTACTGGTGTCATTTCAACAGCTTTCTAGTGACTGGCATGCGGACTATGAAGACAGTAATAAGGCCGATGGTATTATCTTGCTTGGTTATGGCGATTATATGGATTACGCCCACAAGCTTGAAAAACTGCTAGAGCAAAATACTCACTTTGTAATATGGGGCGCTGAACATAATAATAAATCTGTACTATCAATCGGGTGTGATAATCATCAAGGTGGCGTTATAGCCACAGAGCATATGTTGCAACAAGGTCGGAAAAAAATTGCATTCTTAGGAGATTCCTCAAGCCGTAGCCCAGAATTTAGAGACCGTTACTTAGGCCATTGTGAAGCCCTGAAAAACCAAAATATTCCCCTTGATAAGCAATTACAATTTGATGCTATTAGCACAGAAAGCTCAGGCTTTGATGCCGCCAATGCCTTGCTGGACAAAGGGACTCAATTTGATGCTATTTTTGCAGCCAGTGATTTAATTGCTATTGGTGCACTTAGGGCGTTAAAAAAACGCGGTGTTAACGTACCCGAAGATGTCGCCATTATTGGTTATGATGATATACCAGTGGCTAGCTTTGCTAATCCGCCACTAACCACCATTAAGCAAAACACCCAATTGGCGGGGGAGATTTTAGTGGACAGTGTACTCAAACTGATCCGCGGGCAAGAAGTGTCACCTATGTTAATTCCTACTAATCTAGTGGTACGTCAATCTTGCGGTTCAACAATAGATTAATGGGTAAATATCATTAAGGTTTTAATTGTTCTTAACCTTAATGATATTCCTGAATGAGTTTTTAATGCCTCTGCATCCGTTATCATTTAAGGATAAATAGATTCAATGAAAACGCCATCATATCGCCAATTCTTTAGACTACAAGTTTTCGCTTTTGCTGTACTCACAAGTGTAAGCAGTTTTCAAAGCATGGCTCAAGATTTAGAACCCCGCAGTTACACCAACATACCTATTGATATGCACTTTTTAGTGGCTGGCTATGGTCGCTCACAGGGCGGCTTATCACCTGCGCCAGAAGTGCCTATCGAACAATCACAAATTGAAATTAATGCTGGGATTATCGGTTATGCTACTACATTTGATTTAGGCGGCAGTTCATCTAAGTTTGATGTGGTTGCAAGTCGTGTCTGTATGGCCGGTTCTGCGGTCTTTCAAGGTGAGTATGTTGAAGCTGAACGCTGTGGTTATGCTGATCCCGTCGTTAAATTAACCTGGAACTTTTATGGCGCGCCGGCGTTAACACAACAAGAGTTTGGTCAATACCAAGAAGGGCTAGTTATGGGGGCGAGTCTGCAAGTTACTGCACCAATTGGTGAATATGATCCCAGTAAATTAGTCAATATTGGCGCTAATCAATGGGTGTTTAGACCTGGTTTCGGTGTGTCTTTTCGACAGGGTAACTGGTATTACGGTGCTAATACCACGGTGCGCTTATACAGTGACAACGATGAGTTTTATAACGGTGTACATTTAGACAAAGCACCGCAATATTCTTTGCAAGGACATTTGATTTATAGTTTGGCCAGAGGCCAGTGGTTATCATTAAGTGGCAATTATTTTATCGGTGGTGAAACCAGTAAAAATGGGATTGAAGCCCATGATGATCAAGATAATTCACGTTTTGGATTAACGTATTCATTAGCTTTAAATCAACATCATAGCGTAAAACTTTATGCCAATACTGGTGTCATCACCCGTATTGGAAATGACTTTGACTCATTCGGTGTGCTTTGGCAGTACGTTTTATAATTTTATTTTACTTTATTTCAAGGATATTAACTCACTATGGCTGGTGCAAGCTTACTGACATTACTAGATGATATTGCAACCATTTTAGATGACGTTGCTGCGATGAGTAAAGTCGCAGCACGTAAAACCGCAGGCGTGCTGGGCGACGATTTAGCATTAAACGCTCAGCAAGTGTCTGGGGTCGCGTCAGAACGTGAGCTACCTGTCGTTTGGGCGGTAGCGTTAGGCTCTTTTCGCAACAAGTTAATATTAGTGCCGGCGGCGCTAGTAATTAGTGCATTTATTCCCTGGGCTATTATGCCATTGTTAATGTTTGGTGGATTATTCTTATGCTACGAAGGCTTTGAAAAATTACATCATTCTTATCAGCATAAGCCTTCACTGGATAAACCTTCTCAAAAATCGGATGCTGTCGAAGTTGAACGAAAATTATCCAGAGATGTTGCTGACTTACAAACCTATGAAAAAGAAAAGATAAAAGGGGCAATTCGCACCGACTTTGTACTTTCTGCAGAGATTATTGCTATTAGTTTAGGTGTGGTCGCTGAGTCTGATTTAATGAGTCAGTTTTTAACCTTATCGGTTATCGCGGTAGTGATGACAGTCGGCGTGTATGGTTTAGTCGCGGGTATTGTTAAAATTGACGACCTTGGATTCTATCTCAATAAACGCCAAGGTGAAGGTTTTTTAAATCGCGTAGGGCGATACATTGGGCTTAAATTAATTATCGCCGCGCCATATTTAATGAAAATATTAACCGTGGTGGGAACAATTGCAATGTTTATGGTGGGCGGTGGTATTTTAACCCACGGTATTCATGTGGTTGGAGCCTATATTGAACATGCTGCTGTTTTGGTTGAGCAATTAGACTATATAGGTGGCCTATTGAAAATGCTCACGCCAAGTATTCTAAATGCCTTGTTTGGTATTGTTGCAGGCGCGATAGCGTTAGCGATAATGAGTTTAATACAGAAGGTAAGGGCATAATTAGTGTTAGTGTTAGTGTTAGTTTTAGTGCCACCCATTTTGTAACGAACATTATTAGCTAGTCGTAATAAAATTATTAATTTGGCATTAACAAAAAAGCATAGCGTGAGGCTGATAAAGTCTCACGCTATGCTTTGTTACTCATTTTAAAACCAATTTATGTCAATTGATTTTACCGAGTTAATTTACTTTCTAGGCTTCGACGGTGGCACTATTGCCACTGTCATTATCATTTAACGTTTTTGGGTTTGGACCATATTCATTATCTTCTTTACTATCGAAACAGAAAACAACGAGTAAGAATAATGCACCCAATAGCGGAATTAATGCGATTAATAGCCACCAGCCAGAATGATTGGTGTCATGTAAACGTCTAATGGCGACTGCAATACTTGGTATAAGCACCAGTAGGGTATAAATACCACTTAGCGTACCTAATCCCATAATTTCATTGTAGCTACCAATTCCCATGTCGACTAGCGATAACACAAAGCTAATGATGAAGTTGAATAAAGCAAACATCCAATATTCTTTACGGCGGGCACGGCCACTAAATACAAAATACTTTTTTAAAACTGTTAAATACCATTCCATTGTTTTTTCCTAATCCCAATTTTTTATAATGCAAAATTTGCATATGCTTTTGTAACAATTTTACCGTGAGTTAACAAGTGAAAAAACTAAAAAAATACCGTAACATCTTTCGATGTCACGGTATTAAGTTGTTAAATTATCTGAATATTAATAATAACTTAAGTTGATATAGTTGGTGTTTATTGGCTTAACTGTTCAGTGACAATAGGGTAGTGATCCCATACATTTTCATCTGTTATTGAACGAACCAATTTAACGTATTCAGCATGTGTCCACGCTAGTGGGGTGGCTGAGTTTGTGCCTTGGCCCATTTTGTAGTTATAGCGAGTGGCATTGCCCACACCATCCCAAGCTTGTTCTGGCAGCATTAACCCTTCATTAGCAAACATTTCCATCCCTTGTACATAAGTTTGGATAAGTTGCGATTTAGTGTTTGGGTTAAGCGTGCCAGATGCTTTAGCCCGTGCTAATTCATAGTGGCCGCGCTCACCGGTAAAGAATGGCCAGACACGTCCGCGTTGCTGTTCAGTATTGCCCTTTTCGGCATAACTTAATCCTGTGACAATATCTTCACCATAGCCATCGTTTCCATAGCGGCGATAACCTGGCACAGTGCTGCCATCTTTGGCGGTAAATTCATATTTTACCCTCAGGTTATCGTCCAATTTGGTGTTATCAATCAGCAACACGCTGTTCTTAATTGTTGGGTCCTGAGCGTTTTTAACACCATAACGCACAAGTTCTAAAAATCCACCGTCTAAAATGGTACGTTGATCAACACCCATTTTTCCATTGTTATCAAGCAGTTTATCTGCCGTGTTAGGGGTGCCATTAGGGCTAATGCGGACATAGTAAGGGGCAACTTCAGCGTGCTGGTTTACAGCAAAATCACCTGTATTAGCCACCATAGTGGTTTCTAATTCGGCAGCTAACTTGCGCGCTGCATTTAAGTATTGAGTGCTGTTTTCATCTTTCGCTAACACAGCTAACTCGCTTGCTGCGACTAGGCCTGCAATTACTGCAGCAGTGGTCGACGGAGAGTATCCTGCTTGTTCTTCCCAGCGCTCTTGTTGAGTGCTTGGCGGGGTAATTTCAGTCTCATTCCAATCTAATTTAACTTTGCCGCCTGTGATTAAGAAATCAGCTGCAGGTTTAAGCATGTCATGATACCACTTCACCGTTTCGGCATCGGTTAATACACCCGCTTGCCACAGTTTCCAACCTAACATAATAGGCATGGCGGTTTGATCTAGCTGTACACCCACCCATTCAATTTCGCCATCAACATGGGTTTTTTGTAAAAACCAGCCGGGCGTTCCCTCATAACCAGGTGTTTGAGCGGTTACTTGGACTTTTTTCAAATACTCAAATGCGACTTTAGGCGTTTGCGTATCGCCCATGGCTAAGAATGCCATCGCACATTGATAGAAATCTCGCGGCCATACCGCTTTATAACCCGTACTGCCGACTTTAGCTGACACCGTGTCGCCCCATGGGTTAGACAGTGAGGCAATTAAGGCACCCGCATGGGTTTTATCTTCCTGCGCTTTTAGCACTAATGCACTGGTGTAAAGTAACTTGCCACTATCGGCAGTGTTAGTCGACATATTATTAAGGGGTGTTAGCGAGGCTAAATAGTCTTTCCAGCCAATATGTTTATCATCACCAAGATAGGCGCTTAATACAGCGTCATAACCGGTTTCAAGGGTGATGTTAGCATTGTTGAGGCTTGCCTCTTTATTGTGACCAAAACCGATAGCAAAGTTGACCGTATAGCTGTTGCTATTAAGGGTAGGATATTGCGCCGTTAATGCGACATTTCCTACGGTTGACTTGTCTTTACTGGTACTTTGATACAGCTTATCAAGCTGGCCATTATCGGCTAAGTCGACTAAACCGTCTGAGGTGCCAACAAAACCCACACTGGCTTTGACGTAATCAATATCGGATTTAATGGTTAATACCGATGAATCATCAGCACTGGTATAAGCCACCAAGGCATCATTTTCAATACTGGCAATATCATTTGCGCCGCTATTGTCTATGTGTGGGTTAGCATAAAGATAAGGGGTAATACCATCTTCAAATGCGGTAAAAACCACCTTCATCATTAAGCTGTCGCGGTTTGGATCGGTGAAAAGATGTTTTTCAATCTTGTATTTACCGTCTTTATCCGTGTTAACAATTTTATAGGCCAAAGATAATGGTCGACCTTGGTCGTCGGTATGCAGATATTCAATAGTACTGTTGGTATTCTCTTTTTCAGTATCAACAAAACCATTACCCACAATCACAAATTGCAATTCTTTTAGCTGTGCATTGTGGATCATGCCGAACATGGTTTCTGTTAAAATACCTTGGGCGACTGAGAACCACACTTTACTGACAGGGTTAGCTTCGCTGTCAACATACTGGCCACTGGAATAAGGCTCATAGGAAGTGCCAATACCGGTTTTTCCTGAAAATGCCCACACAGGATCCGCTCCCGGAGCGCCAGGTGCAATATGAGTCACTGTGCTAGCGATAGGCTCATCTATTGGTGCCGTTGTGCTATCTGAACAGGCGCTTAAACTGAGTAGCGCAAGGCTAATTGCACTGGCAACTGTTGTCTGCTTGATAAGTGATTCAATTTTTGACATTGAGTTCCCCAATTTCTTATTGTTAATTATGTGTATCAACTATTTTTATAGTCGCTATGAAGGCACTTGTTTGAGCTGTTTAGCCTTTATAAAACGGTGACTGATTGTTTATTAATTACTTATTATTGAGTGTGTTTGTTTTGATCAACAAATAGCACGGCTATGCCTGAAATCATCATAAATACCCCACCTAATACCACGGCATATATTGGCTGACCATCAAAGAATATTTTCAGTAATAATCCTAAAATACTGGCGGCCAACAGTTGGGGTATCACGATGAAAAAGTTAAAAATGCCCATATATACACCCATTTTTTTCGGTGGAATAACCCCCGATAACATGGCGTACGGCACAGATAAAATAGAAGCCCAAGCGAAACCGACACCTATCATCGGGATCCACAATTGAGTCGGGTCTTTAATAAAGTAAAAACTGATTAAGCCAATGCCGCCTAAAAACATATTGATAGTGTGAGTAAACTTAATGCCGACAGCTTTGGCTAAAAAAGGAATAATGATTGCCGCAATGGCAGCAAAGCCATTGTATGAAGCGAATAACATGCCGACCCAATCAGCGCCGTCATTATAGGCTTGGGTAACCACGTCAGTAGAACCATAATGATATGAGGTGACCGCGGCTGTGGTGTAAATCCACATGGCGAATAGGGCAAACCAGGCAAAAAACTGTACTACAGCCAGTTGTCGCATCGCTTTTGGCATGTGGAATAAGTCGTCAACCACGTTAAACACTAATCCCAAAGAACTGCGTGCTTGTTGGTTCTTGTTTGCCAGTTTTATTGAACAAATGAGTTGCAAAGGACCAAAAGCAAAAATGCCTAAACTTAAGATATAAAGCTGTTTATCGAGATCTTGAGTCACAATGATGGCAGTAAATATTGCCCCAATCGCCATCCAAATCATTGCGCCATTTCGATACTGGCTTACGCTGCGCTGGTTTTCCACTAGCGGTTGCTGTTGATCAGTTTCTTGCTGATGAAAATCCGCCAATTCTTCAGGAGAGTATTCTTTACTGGACACAACTGTCCAACCAACAGCTAGAAACAGTACCGCGCCACCAAAGTAGAAAGCGTAGCGTACTGAGTCGGCAATTTCACCCGCAGGTGCGGTATTGGCGACATCAAAATAATTAGTCAAAATATAGGGTAATGCTGATGCAATTACCGCGCCGACACCAATAAAAAAGCTTTGCATTGCATAGCCCTGGGTGCGTTGGTTTTGCGGTAAATTATCGCCCACAAAAGCGCGAAATGGTTCCATGGCGATGTTAATTGAAGCATCCATAATCCATAACATCCCCGCGGCGATCCATAAGGTTGGCGAGTGGGGCATAATGAATAACGACAGAGTGGTAAAAATGGCACCGATTAAGAAATAAGGACGACGGCGACCTAAAAAGTTCCAGGTATTATCGCTTAAGTAACCAATAATGGGTTGAACGATTAATCCGGTGAGCGGTGCTGCAATCCATAAAATAGGAATGTCGTCTATCTCAGCGCCTAAGGTTTGAAATATTCGGCTGACATTGGCATTTTGCAGGGCAAAGCCAAATTGAATGCCTAGAAAGCCAAAACACATATTAAATATTTGCCAAAAATTGAGTTGCGGCTGAACCTGTTGGTTATTATTTTTTGAGCTATTACTTTTTTGAGTATGGCTTTGCTGACCTAGCTCTTGCGATATATGGTTATTTGCCGACATTTTTTATCCTTATTATGGGTAGGCGGTTGTTCAGTCGATAGATAAAAAAATGGCGAATACACATCTCCCTAAGACGGGTATTCGCCAATGACCTAATATCCTTATTCAGCAAACAAAACGCTAAACAAAGTTAATCGAGGTACTCCAAAGCCGATACTTGCCATAGTCTGGTCAGTATCAGAAACGACCTAGCCTTCTTCATCTCCACAAGCGAGAGCGAATTTAGCAGGTTTTATAGTAGCCTCGCTGTCTGGATTTGCACAACTGAATACATACGTATTCATCAATTATAGGTAACTTAAGTAGCACATTCTCGCTACATTTTTTAGCTTAATACTCAAGCCAATATTCTTTAGCAAGTCTATGTTATTTAATTAATTTAAATCTAATCGCAGTACCACCACTGGCGGCCATCGTTAGTGTCAGCTTGTCTTTAGCTGAAACCACTTTTTGTTCAATAACATAGTCGTATGGGTTAGTTAACCAATCAGCTTTATCACCGTCACGATAAATTTGCGCCTGGTATTGTGTATTAGGGGTTAAAAAATCTAACGCCACTTCGACACTGCGCGGTGTTTCATCGGTTAATCCACCGATAAACCAATCATCACTTTTACGTGATTTACGTGCAAAAACCACATAATCGCCGACTTCGCCAGCAAGTGCTTTTGATTCGCTCCAATCGGTTGGCACATCCAAAATAAATTGAAATGCATCTAAACGCTCAACATAGTTACGCGGTAAGTCTGCCGCCATTTGAATAGGACTATAAAGCACCACATAAAGCGCAAGCTGCTTCATTAATGTGGTTTGTACCCGATTAACCGCATCTAAGCCTTCAGGCGCAAGATTGAATATGCCAGGGGTAAAATCCATCGGGCCCGACAACATGCGAGTGTAAGGTAAAATGGCCGTGTGTTCAGGGTTATTAGGTGGCGAGCCCCATGCATTGAACTCTTGGCCTCTAGCGCCTTCACGGGCTATCCAGTTAGGATAAGTACGGCGAAGCCCAGTATCTTTAATCGGTTCATGGGTATTAATGCTAATACCGCGCTTAGCCGCTTCGGTGACACTGTGAAGGTACTCATTAACCATAAACTGGCCGTCGTGCCATTCATGGCGGGTAATACCGTGTTCATCAACCCGTTTAATATCACCACCATCGGCCACATAGCCGGTTTTAACTTGAGTTACGCCATGCTTTTTGTACAAATCATAGGCATCACTCATTTGTTTACGGTAATTAGTGACTGAACCTGAGGTTTCATGGTGACCAATTAAGCGCACATTTTTACTTTTGCCATATTGGCTAATCCCATCAAGGTCAAAATCAGGGTAGGCTTTAGTAAAGCTGAACACATCACCGTTATCAAACCAACTGCCGTCCCAGCCTTCATTCCAGCCTTCAACCAATACGCCATCAAAACCATACTTGGCGGCAAAGTCCATGTATTGCTTAGTTTCACTGGTGGTCGCGCCATGTTTAGGCCCGCTGCCCCAGGTGTTTTCATTTAAGTGCATACCCCACCAAATACCCACGTATTTACCCGGTTGCACCCATGACACATCACCGAGTTTATTCGGCTCGTTGAGGTTAATAATAATGTCTGAGTTAAGCAGTCCTGGGGCATCTTTAGCAATTTGAATAGTACGCCAGGGTGTTGAAAAACCTGGCTGGGTTTTAACCCTAATACCGCCGGACCAGGGGGTTAAATCTGCGCGTAAAATACCATCACGACCTTGATTAAGTACCATAGCCGCATAGTCGGTGAGGGCGGCTTCATGGATGCTTAAATGCACGCCATCAGCGGTTCTAAACGTCATTGGCGTGTGGGCTCTATCGATTTTATCCAGCGAGGTAGTGCGGTATAAATACTCGTAACGGTTCCAGCCACGACCGGGGATCCACCATGCGGTAGCCGTTTGCGGATTAGGTATGGCAAATTCAGTTAATTCGTCAGTAATATCCAGCTTGGGTGTTTTAGCCAGTCCAGCTTGTTTTGGCACTATGTAGCGAAAACCAATACCGTCGTTAAAGGCTTTAAATTCAATATCAAAATCGACTTTGCCATTACTGAGCGTCGCGACAATACGATTGTAATGATCACGCACATTTTCTCGCTCGCCCCAAGGTAGCTGCCAGGTTTGATCAACGCTGTTACTTTTAACCTCTTTAATGCTGAAATCAACGCCAAACTCACCCAACTGCTGGAATACCAAGCCCAGTTTGCTTGGGTTAACCACGGTGTTACCGTTAAATTTAACCTGATATTCAGGACGACCATTGTCGTCTGTCAAACTGACTGAAATGTGTTTATCAGGGGAGACGACGTTTACTGTTTCAGCTTGCGCCATGTTTGGAATGGCCAAGCTGAAAACTGCTAAAGCACATGACAAGCTAATTGCGCTAGGTGTAAAGCTTACATATTTAGCTATGCCAGCATTGTGAGTTGTTGTCGAGGCCGTTGAGTGAGTTGATCCCGTTGAATGAACTAAGCGGGTTAATTTAGTGAGCTTAGGTAATTTAGTTGAGCCAGATAAAGAAGCGTGCGCCATACAAAATCCTTGTTGTTTATTATTTTATTTATGCAACAAGCAATATATGACGCTTTACGATTTTACCGCAAAGATCTGCATACGTATTCAGCGCTTATTCCTGATCGACCAGCTCCCCTTGGCTTACGATGAGCAACTTAAGTGCGACAGGCCACCGATCGCAAAAAACTCAGATGCCTTAAGTCGATAAAACTTATCTTCCACTTGTTTAGGCTGCTCGGCATAAGGTTGAGTCATCACAGCCTGCAATTCTCTAACTAGTGAGTAATTGCTTTCGTTTGCTTGGGTGTAGGCTGGCACCAGTAACCATTCACGCAGAGTGTATTTTGGGTTAACCAGTGTCATCTGCTTAGTTATTTCATCATGGGTGCGAGGCTGCGCTGAATTGACATTGTTTTTTGCATCTGCACTTTCACCAGAACTCACATCAATATCCGAATCAGCTGTGCAACCCAGTAATGACTGCCACTGGCTTAACCAGGCTGACCAGCGCTGCTCAAATCCTTCGGGAGCGTGATGTAGATCCTGGTAAAAACTTTTTTTCAGAGGGGTAATATCGGCAGGTAGTGCTGAGAGTTCGCGGAAGAACAAGGTGTAATCAACAGGTGTTTGCACCATAAGCGTTTCAAGCTCTGTAAATAGCGAAGCATTGAATGTGTTAAGCCCAAGTTTAGCGGCCCACATCTGCTGCATTTTTGTTTGCATTTCGCTCGAAAAGCCATTTACTAACTGTTGGAGTTGCTCTAAGTCATTGGGTGTACTGACTAATAATGGGCTTAATGCCTTGCAAAACATCAGAAAATTACGTTCTGCAGCCACGCCTTGATTCAAAAACGCAAAGTGCTGACCGCCGCCTGTCCAGGGTTGATATTGTGGGTTAAACACATCGCAAAATCCGAAAGGACCGTAGTCGAGGGTGAAACCACCGGCGGCGCAATTATCACTATTAAAGTTGCCTTGGCAATAGCCGACGCGGATCCAGTTTGCCACCAATGAGGTTAGGCGGTGACGGAACTCGCTTGCTAGCAGCAACACTTTGTCGTTGATACTAAGCTGTGAGTCGATTATATCAGCGTATTCACGATCGATTAAGTGTAATACCAGTTGTTCAAGCTCAGCCATTGCTTGCGGGTGCTCTTGTTTGCGGGCACGGCGACCGAAAAGCTCGAGTTGCCCCACTCGAATAAATGAAGATGCCACACGCGTTGAAATCGCAACTGCCTCCGTAATCATTCTGTCAGGATCTTGCGAACGCGAACCCTCAGAGTACCACGGCCGTTTTACCGTCTCGGTTTTCGACACATACAAACTTAGCGAACGCGATGTTGGTACACCCAGCGCGTGCATGTGCTCCTGTGCTAAAAACTCACGGACACTTGAACGTAACACTGCACGACCGTCTGCACCGCGACAATATGGCGTGCGACCACCACCTTTAAGCTGCATTTCCCAGCGTTTTCCCTTTATGACAGCTTCAAATACAGACATAGCGCGGCCGTCACCATAGCCGTTACCGGTTTTGAACGGGCATTGTTGAATGTATTCAGTGCCAAAGATAGACAAAGCATAGCCACTTGCCCAACCAAGTTTACTCATGGGTGCTGGCACATTTGAGAGGTCGCCGGAAAACATATTCATAAAGTCGGCTGACTGCGCCATGCTGTCTGCAAAACCCAAATCTCTAAATAAGCTGTTGCTATGCACTACATATTCGGGGTTTTCGATAGGCGTCGGTTTAATGGTGACGTAGTGTCCGCTAAATACTTGGCGCGGCGCATAGTCGATGCCATTTTCTTTTGCGTCAGGATCGCAGTTGAGCGTATCCATGAATGAATAGTTAGCCAATTTAGTGAGGTCGTCGATGGTATTGACGGTCTCGGCAGTTGCAGAAGTGTCCTGGGAGAGTTTATGTGTCATAGGGGTACCTGGATGATTGAGTGCAAGGGCTATTTCCCCTAGGGTATTGCGCATCGACGATTTTTCGATTTATTAAATTGTGGTTAGTATACTAGATATCATTGTTTCACAGCCAGTATTGGTGGTATCGCGTTGATACCGAGTCTGGCTGTGGCATGTATTTGATCACAATCAATTATATGTATTTAATAAACTTTTAAAAACTCGAATTGCTTTGGGATTAGGCCGAAATTATCGCCATTTAATCAATGATTAGTAAGCTTCGTCTTCACCATAAACATTAACCGTCAGTTCGCCATTAACGCTTTCAGAAACCAGGAAATTAATGGGTTTACAACACACCTGGCAATCTTCAATGTACTCTTGCCCCATGTCGGATGAATCAATCAGAATGTCAATAGCTTCACCACAGTAGGGACAATCTATAAGCTGCTCAGTTAATTGGTTCAATTTGATATGCTCCTGAATGGTCTAAATCTTGACTGTAAAGTAATTATCTGACATCTAGTGAAATGACTCTTATGTTGATGTCAGCCACTTAAGTTACTTCTCATTTGTTACTTATCGTTACTTATCATTTTATATTGGTAGTGGTAACTCAATTTATCATCTTTTTATTCGAAGAGGGGGGCAATTTTAATACTTATTCTGGCATTAAATGTTTAAAGATATATAAATCGCTAAGTACCATAAATGGCGAGCAGTAATCAGGTGCTAAAAGCGTTAATCAAGCTTACGCAGTCATGCGAATCATACGAGTAGGGGCACTCGGGCAGAGACGGCAATTATTTTTGATCCCAATTATTTTTCGATCTAACTATTTTTAACTCTAAGTGTTTTTGAATTGATGTGTTTTAGAATCTAAGTATTGTCGAATACAAGCGTTTATGACAGGAAATTGTTGATGATTTTAGCGCTGTTTTGCCCAAATCCACACACCGCTGCTGGCAACTAACAACAAGGCGAGGGCGAATAAATCCCACAACCAGATTGTTAACGCACCAAATAATCGACCACTATGTAAGTCTAGCATGACTCGCTCCCAGGTTAAGTGAACACTACGGGCATTGAGCTCGATAGTTTGCCATTGTGATGGCACTAATTCATTTTTAGCCATTGGGGCTAACCAAGCAAAATCAGCATTGGCTGGTTGTGGCGACCATTCCAGTAAATCGACATCACTTAAAAACAGCCCTTTAGCAGTATTTATCCACACTCCAGCATCAGTATTAGCCAGAGCCAATATGCCCTGTGGAAGTCCGGTACTTGGGCCTTGGGTTTCGTAAAGCTCACCAGCTGCTGAAAACAAATACACATGCTTAGCATCAACGGCCACCAGGGAGTTTCCAACCTGTGTAGCACCAATTATTGGTAACTGACTTTCCAGAATAAGTTTGTCTTTCAGCCAGAGTTGGCGGTCTGTAGCCGCCACTAAAACTTTACATTGGGAAGGCGATGCCGCATTAGCTGTCACATTGGCGTCAGAAGCAGATCCTGTAATCGAATCAAGGCAAAATACCGTTATTTGTTGCGGTGCATTGATGCCGTAATAGTCCAGCAACCAAGCCTGTTTCACCTTGGCTGTATCTAGGTTGAAGTCTTGGCTATGATTAATGGCCACACCTGTGAGGGCTAATAATAGAATAAACAAGCCACTGAATAGACCAAGTCGACGATGCCAAGGACGCAGTGCTCTGAGGATTTGATATTTAATCCCTTGGCGTCTCAGTTGTTGGTTTGGGCGTCTACTTTTTGTCATTACCTTTGCTCGTCATATCTGTCATTGTTATGGACTAATTCTCAGCTTTATTAACATGGGCATCGAGCCACAGTGCAATACGGGATAATTTGGTTAAGGCGCGTACAGACAAGGTTGCCCCAGTAATGCCATCAATATGTCTGTCGAGCTTATTATCAGCATTAAGCTTGGCAGCCTTAAATTGGTCGGTAAAAAAATCATGGCGCACCTCATCACCGCGGCTTTCACGGTAAACTAGCACTTTTGTCTGAGCTATCTCAGCAGCCTTGACGTGAATGCCTACCGTTATCAGGGCTTCTTTACCAATTTCATCCAAAATCCACACACTGGCGTCATCTTTTTGCCAATAACGCACCCGCATTTTATTAAAACTGTGGGATAAAATATCTTCAATAGCCGCTTTGGCTTCATTATCAAGCCAAAACACCTTAGCTTTAGGTAATTCGCCTGCAAAAGCCTGTTTGATAAAATCCTGAGAAGATAAATATTGAGTGGTTTCGGCCTGAGCCTGAGGCATTAATAAACTGATACCAAGTACGATGCAGTAAAGTAATCTCATAAATCAATGGAGCTCTTAGTTAGGGTCGACTAATTAGAATCGGTTTAATTAGGCACTATTGAAAAAAAGGCACATAAAACAAAGGTGCCTATCATACTGAAAAAATGATAGCCACCCCAAGTGTTTTATGTGATTAAGCCCAAAGGCTTATATCCACAGACTCAATTACTTAGAATTGATAGCCAACGCCTAAGTTAAAGCCGTCTGAATCAGCGGCGCCGCCGATGTTTTCATAGTCTGCTTTAAAGACTACGTTTTCATGTAACCAGTAGTTAATACCTACGTTAGTTTGCTTTTTCTTAGTGTCTGCATCGTCGCCCGCATTGTTGTCCCACTCGTTGTAACGAGCGAATACGCCAAATTGGTCATTAATGCGATAAGAAGGCTCGATGTAGAAACCGTTTTGCTTATCACGGCCTAAGGTTTCAGCTTCTTTACCATCGATATCCCATTGAGCGTAAAGCGCTTTAACAGAGAGTTTTTCGATGTTGTAGATAGCATGAGCTGTCATTAATGTCGCTGATGCAGTATCAACGCCGGCTTCACCCTGGGTTAAATCTGATTGATATTGTACCGTCGCTGCAAGCTCAAGACCCGGCACCGCAGTGTACTTAACACGGCCGGTATAAGCTAAATCTTCGCCTTTGGCTTCAGAGACTTTTTGGCGACCGTTACGGATTTTATAACCTGAATCTTGGTTTAGATAAAGACCTGAAGTCACAGCGGTATCAAACGTAATACCAGGAGCCGCTTTAATATTTAAGTTAAGACCACCTTCCCACCACGTTGCTGGGATGATGTCTTTTTCAACAGGGTTACGCTCAACACCGTAAAAAGTTGTCGGTTCGTGAGTTTCGTTGATAATACCCACTGGCATCAGGAATAGACCCGCTTTACCGGTGAACATGTTATTAAAGTCATGTTCGATATAAGCTTGCTCTAATTCCACTTCGCCTTTTTTGCCTTCACCAGCAATTGAATGCTCAACTTCTAATTCAGAGAAGAAACGTGTTGTGCTGTTAAATTCATGGCCCACAAATAATACGAAACGGTGGAAATCGAATTCTTTCTTATCGGTGTTATTCAGATTGTTAGAGATGTTGTTGTAGTGCAATTCACCGTAACCACCGATAGTGGTGGCAGATTTGCTTGATGCAGTAGATTCAACAACATCAGCGGTTTTTTCCACACGTTGTTCTGTCTGTTCAAGGCGTTTTTCTAAGTCTTTTAATACTTTTTGCTGCTGTTCAATAATTTTACGTAGCTCTTGAGTCTCTTGTGACGCAACGGCAGAGTGGCTTGCAAACATGCCCAATAATGCTGTGGCAAGTAATGTTTTCTTCATCATTTTCATCTCAATTAATAGTAAAAGTGGAAATTACACGGATTCTACCAATTGATATGAATAATGCAAACTATTCGTATTTGGAATTATGTTTAAGATCACATTAATATAAATAATGTAATATTAACAATAAGATAAATTTCTGTTTTTGATGACAATATCAAGTCAATTTGGTTCACAGAAAAATAGATGACCTTAACTCGATTAAATTTCAGTGGCTAATCAGTATTAGCCACCTTTTTCCGTAATCGAGGGAGCTTGCAATGAGCGCTATTTTACAATGCTTAACAATGTAAGAATCAAAGGGGTGGCATCGATTGCGATCATTTTTAGCTAGCAGGAATCATCATGATTTAGCTTTTAATAAATCACGTATTTCCGTTAGTAATATTTCCTGTGCAGTCGGGGCTGGTGGTGCTTTAGGCGCTGCCTGTTCTTTTTTCTTTAATTTGTTAATGCCTTTTACAATCACAAATATTGCCAATGCAATGAGAGTAAAATCAATAACGGTTTGGATAAAAGCCCCATAACTTATCACCACAGCTGGCGCATCACCAACCGCATCTTTTACCACAATGGCTAAATCAGTAAAATTTACTCCACCTAATAACACGCCTATCGGAGGCATAATAACCCCCGCAACTAATGCAGTGACAATCTTGCCAAAAGACGCGCCTATGACAATACCAACAGCCATATCAACTACATTGCCTTTTACTGCAAAATCTTTAAATTCTTTCATCATGCTCATCGTTCTATTCCTTTATAGCTGAAAATCGATTATGTGATTATGTGATTATGTGATTATGTGATTTGTAAGGTATAGATGACTTATAGGGCAGGGTCTATACCACGTCAATTTTAGTCGGTAACTTTCACATTACATAAAAGACTAGAGGAATTTATTTTTTATGGTAGTTTTTTTATAGACAACGCCGGCTAAGCCTCTGCTCTGATGCGCCTTTTAAAAGGCGGCGAATGTCTTTTGTATTGCTGTGATGATAAATAAGGCACTCGCCAGCGACTCTTACAAGGCCGGTAAAGCGTGCTCTAGCATGGCGCAGCGTATTACCTCACGGCTCAATGAGAGTAAGTTAATGTGAAACCTGTATGTTAATTTTTATCTGAGGATATGATTTGTTTTTATAAAAATGCAGCTGGAACATTTGGCGGTGGAAGGAATATTTTAGAAAGCCCTTGTAGATGTTTATTAAGAAATAAAAAACCACCATTTGATGATGGTTGTGGACTAATCATAGCGGTGTCACCGTTATGCTAACAGGACATTGTTGTCATACAAAATATCCCTACGTCAAGTCATTGAATATGGAATAATAAGATTTCTGCCTTAGCCAATATCCATTACAATCTCATGTCTAACTCATTGTGAATTAACAACACACACTGAGATGCAAACAGCATTTTAGGACCCAAATTGATATGTTGGGTGCCAAGACGCTTTAAACTATTAAAGCTCTTTTTAGGCATGGGAATATGGTCAGTGAGTAGAAAGCACGCATTATGAGCAAACTCGACTTCCCGTACTGGGGTGCCTTTTTTCTCCAACATATACAGCTGATAATGTTCAGCTAACTCTTGGATTAACTTTTCAAAACTGACAGTGCGCACAGTAATACCAGATTCAACGACACGGGACTGCTCTTTACTCATGCCTTTAGAGGCATCTAACGCTTTGGCGATTTTAGCGGTGAGATTTTGTTCATGAAAGCCGCCAATATTGCGCAGTTCGCTTGAGGTAAAACTGATGGTGCGGGAAAAGTCATTAGTGCTTTCAAGCACCAAATGCACCACTACATCGCCGCGGTATGATTGCGCCACAAAAATCGTGTTCATTAGTACGTGGGCTAAAATCTCGGTGTGGGCTTCTTGGCCAATGCCTGCTAGAAAAAGTTTGCTGTCGACGGGAGCCGCTCTGGCTCGTAAAACAAAGGCGCGCATGAAAATATCCTATTGAAATAAAAAGACGCAAAAAACACCGATAAATTATGAAGGCTATGCGCAATATTAGGATTCGCATAAAGATAATAAATCCTCATGGCATTATCTCAGTTTTACTACAGGCTGTAACGCTAAAATTGATTTAAGGGTGTGTTTGATTGATATAGGCAGAAGACGATTTAAGCCGTTTGTGAATGGTATTAATCAAAAGGAAAGGGACTCTGTTACTCGTATAACACAACGCAATTACGCCCATTTGACTTAGCTTGATATAAGGCTTGATCCGCACTGTCAATTTCTTTTTCAAGGCCACTTGAGCTAAAAGCATGGTAAATGCCGATACTTGTGGTGCATTGAATGGCTTCGTTATTACATTCAAATGTCAGTTGTGCGATGTGTTGCCTTAATGAATTTGCGATAGCAATGGCTTCATCCTTGGTCACATTCGCGAGGAAAAACAGAAATTCTTCTCCCCCCCAACGGGCTAAAATATCGTCTTTTCGTACTTGAGATTTTAATGACTTTGCCGCAGCGGCTAATACTTGATCGCCACACGTATGGCCGTAATTGTCATTTATTGCTTTAAAATGATCGATATCGAGTAACAAAAAAGCACGACCTTCTGACTTTTTAGGCTTAAATGTGCCTGTTATTCTTTGGATAAAAGCGCGCCGATTTAGCAATCCGGTTAATTGATCCGTTTCTGCTTTACGTTTTAACTCGCTGATTAGTTGCAGGTGTAAATTCATCCATCTATGGATCCCAAGGCTTAAAAGAATAAAGCCTGAGGTTTTTAAAAAATCATCAAGGTTACTGTTACGAACAGTACTTTCTACAAAAAATTCTTCTGTTAAATCCATAAATGCAGACATGCTGTAAAAGGCTGAACCAAACAGCATTAGCCAATATATTTTCGGAAACACTTTGAGAGGGTTGATGTAGTACATTACCGCAAAACACGCGATCAGCATCGCAATTTCAGCAACGAATTCAATTAAATCTTCAGGCCAAGCAAAAGTATAAATAGTGACTTTGTAAATAAAAGCCAAAACATAAAGCAATATAATGGTGTGTTGGGTTTTATATTCCATAAGCGCCCTAGGCATTGAAACCGTAAAAATTGGTTATCTTGCTATAATATGTTTTTCATTACGTTGCTTTAAGCATAGCAATAAGTTTAAATATTGCTGCGTCGATAGATTGATTAATACTTATTTCTTTGTATGTTTTGGGTTTTGGTCTTAGAGGTATTAATGAGAGTGATGGTATTGGGTGAGGCTAAATGACATTGCTATTTATTCAGCCTGGCCAATTTGTGGTAATGATTATTACCTACAAGCAATGACCAGCGATGGATGGATTGCCTTTGACTTCATCCCCCAGCCAGTTTTGCCAAGCTAGGGGATACAGTAAAGATGCCTATGGTGAAACGCTCAATATAACCGACTCTAGTGGTTGTAAGCTGATATTAATTGTGGCATTACCCTGCTTTTGTGGTGTTAATTTTAGCTGATATGTCGATCCGCTCAGTAAGTCAGTTAACTTAACGTGAGTATGAATGTTCCACTTTTGCATAAGGTTTTTTGGGAGTTCAAGGCTAAATTGCTTGGCTTCATGCTGGCTAAAGTTACTGGCTATAATCAATTGCTGCTGCTGGTTATAGCGGCTAAATGCAAACACTTTATGGTCATATCCGACCACGTTAAGTTTGCGCTGATATGTATCTAACTCTTGATACTCACCTTTTAATGCTGTTGCTGTGTGGCTTAAATTTAATAGCCGTTGATAATAATGGCGCAGGGCTTTTTCTTGCGCTGTTGATTGTCCTCCATCAAATTTGCCGTTATTCATCCAACGTTGATGCGCCGGTACGCCAATATAATCAAAAATACTGGTACGAGTCGGCTGACCAAAGCCTGCGTGTTCAGCGCCTTGTTCGCCAACATCTTGTCCGAAGTAAAGCAAAGTGGGGGAGCGGCTAATTAAGGTTGAAACCACCATAGCCGGTAAGGCTGCTTCTGCTGAACCCGCAAAGTCAGTAGTGTTAATCCGCTGTTCATCGTGGTTTTCTAAAAAGTGCAGCATATGGGCTTCAATGTCGGCGACTTTTACCTGGTCGATAGCAATTTGTGCGGTACTAGCCTTATCTTGAATGATGTTTTTGAGGGTATCGTATAAATCGACTTTATCGTACAGATAGTCCATTTTGCCTTGTTGAATATAGGCGCGATAAAGACTTGGGTTATACACCTCGGCGAGTAAAAACGCATCGGGTTTGGTGTGTTTAATGTGACTGTTGAGATAGCTCCAAAATTCTACGGGCACCATTTCGGCCATATCGTAACGAAAACCATCAACCCCTTTATCTAACCAATATTGAGTGATGTGCTCAAACTGACGCCATGAATCTGGAATGTCCTTATTGGGTTGCGACTGCCAGAATAGATAATGTCCAGCAGCTGATTTTGTGTCAAAGTCATTAGGCAAGGCAGGGAAGTCATGGCTGCCATCGGGCTTAATACCATAATTAATTTTGACTGTTTCATACCAGTCATTAGCGTCCGGTTTGGCTAATCTCGAGCCATTACCTGTCCATTTTGCTGGTGACTCAGTAAATAAGCCGTCACTCAGTGGATTAGCATCGCCGCCAAGTGGTTGATATCCATTGGCTGGGTCAGGGACTTGAAAGTTTTCGCCAACGACATAATAGAAGTTGTTATTTTTACTGTAGGTTTGAGTTTTATCATCTTGAGCGCCAAAATCTTCTACACCTGCGGGCGAGGATAAGGATTGATAATTACGCGCCACATGGTTGGGTACAATATCGATAATGACCTTCATTCCTTGCTGATGGGTGCGGGCAATGAGCGATTCAAACTCGGCTAAACGGTTGGCTGGGTCATCTGCTAGATCAGGATTAACATTGTAATAATCTTTTACTGCGTAAGGTGATCCCGCACGGCCTTTGACTACGTCAGGGTCATCGTTTGCTATCCCTATTGCAGTGTAGTCATTAATGACGCCGTGGTGGGGAACGCCTGTATACCAAACATGGGTTGTGCCTAACGACTTAATGTCTTGTAATGCCACATCGGTGAAGTCGCTGAATTTACCCACGCCGTTTTCGTCAAGAGTACCCCAAGGCTTGTTGGTTGTGTTGGTATTGCCATATAGGCGGGTGAACACTTGATAAACCACTGCTTTATGGGGCAGTTCAGCGGCAATGTCAGCACTTTGATTTTGTGCTGATGTGGTATCAATAATAGATCCTGTTGCAGAAGGCTTGTCACCAGAGCAAGCCGTTAAGCAACCACTGAGGATGAGTAAAGTGGATACACGAGACAGAGTTAAGGGTAATGGCGTTAAATTCATATTAGGATTCTTATTGGTTAACGTATTTATTGATTTTAAATGCTGGCATGTGTCAGTCACGATTAATGTTGTCTACTGGAAAGTAGCAGAATGGTGACGCCTTTTTGCGTTAATTTAAGGCTTTGTTCTAATGAATACGATTGTGATGTCAGAATATCTTTGACGATGATAGGTTCTGCACTCGGTTCATTACCGGTAATACTTGACTGAAATCGAGCTAACTCTAATTCAACCACTTGCTCATTTTTGTTATAAATGATCATTAACGTTTCATCTTCGGCTTGCCTAAATTGCACATAAACGCCATCTTGGGGCGCATAATGAGTGAGTTTACCTGCCGTAATCGCTTCAG
This sequence comes from Shewanella sp. HL-SH8, assembly GCF_051165765.1. Taxonomy (NCBI): domain Bacteria; kingdom Pseudomonadati; phylum Pseudomonadota; class Gammaproteobacteria; order Alteromonadales; family Shewanellaceae; genus Shewanella; species Shewanella sp. HL-SH8. Next base: position 2,262,799 of record NZ_CP195039.1, read on the forward strand.
ACTGCTTACGGTAATTGAGCAATGTTCGCGTAAAGTTAAGTGCATCAACTTGAGTGGCGGTGAGATTGGTATTTTCTAACACGCTGCGGTTATCACCATTCCAACCACCTGGAAAATCAGCCCGAACCGCGCCGTCATTTCGGTCTTTTGTGGGGCTGGTCATCGCCACTTCAGTACCATAAAAAATTTGTGGAATACGGTTACTGGTTAGCACGTATGCCATGGCCATTTTGTATAACGCCATGTCTTCATTTAACAAGCTGTATAAACGATTAGTGTCATGATTACCCTCAAATAACACCAACTTTGTTGGGTTGGCATAAACCACATCATTGGCGAGCATTTCATATAAGTTTATTAACCCAGTCCCCAAATCTTCTTTTTCGTTTAAACTTGAAATGATTTTTTCATACAAAGGGAAATCCATCATGCTTGGTGAATATGATTGATAACCGTCTTTATTGTTTTTGCCTGCTTGCCAATAACTGACCGTGATGGGGTTGGCGGTCCATTCTTCACCGACGATATTAAAGTTGGGATATTCATCCATTACCGCTTTAGACCACTTTGCCAAAAAAGCTTTGTCGGCGTAGGAGTAGGTGTCTTCACGAATACCGCTAAGGCCTGCATATTCCACCCACCAAATACTGTTTTGAATTAAATAGGTAGCTAAATAGGGATCGCGCTGATCCAGATCAGGCATAGTGTCGGTAAACCAGCCGCTTTCAAACTCTGCGGTGTCTAATGCTACTGCATAAGGGTCTTGTACTGTGGTGCGTCTGTGGCTGGTATAAGTGATATTTTTAGCATCTTGCTGCCATTTAGCTTGGCCGTTAATCCAGCTTGAGGTGGGAAAACCTAGGCCATATGGCTTCATCCATTGATGGCCAGAACCCATATGATTAACCACCACATCTTTAATGATGCCAATGCCAAAAATGTTGGCTTCTTCTACTAAGGATTTATATTCTTCATTACTGCCAAAGCGTGGATCAATGTTGTAAAAGTTGGTGGCCGAATAGCCATGATAAGAATACTGCGGTTGATTATTTTCAAGTAGTGGGTTGATCCAAAGCTGGGTGACGCCTAAATCTTTCAAGTAGGGCAGTGCTTTACGAATACCCATAATGTCACCACCATGGCGACCATCTTTATCGGCTCGATTAACCTGTTCAAGCATGTCAGGGTGGTTATCATTTTCCGAATTGCCGTTAATAAAACGGTCGGGTGTAATGAGGTAAATTACATCTTTATTGCTAAAACCTTGACGGTTTTTAGACTCTTTCTCTCGCGCTAAAATAGGGTATTCAATACGTTGTATGAGCGTATTATTATCATAAAGCCCAATCGTTAAGTTTTGTGGCGGTGCATTGGTCAAATCTAAGTTGATAAATAAGTGATGTTGGCTTTGTGAGGCATTAACATCGACTAAATTTATATCGATTGCGTGAATAAGCTTTACCTCAAATTGGCTTATGTTTTTGCCGTACACTAATAGTTGTAATTGGCTATTGTGCATGCCAGCCCACCAGGACTCGGGCTCCACTTTGAACGATTCAATTTTTATTGGACTGATGTCTGCAAATGTATGAGCGCTGAACAACACAGTGGCACTGAATAATAAGCCAGTGATAAGAGAATAAGCCTGCTGGTGTCGAGTTAATTCCATGGGGTACCTTATTAAATTTAGTCTTTAGTTAACCTCAGCTCGGGATAATAAACGCTTACCAAACAGCCCTTTGTCTTGCTAACTGCGTTTCATTAACGTGCAATAGGCCAGCTATTGACGTGTTAATGCGCCTTGTTTTCAAAACAAATAGCAAGTTTGCTAAAAAATAAGCTAAATCTGTTGAATTCAGCTTATTGAGCTCATCTCTTAACTCGAGTTGAGGTTAGTTATTTTTGTAATCAACAATTTTTTGCTCATTATTTACAGCTTGTTAATAAAATGCCCATGTTCAGGCATTGCATCAACAGTTCGGCCTATGATGGTTTTTATATTAGACAGAAACTCCTGCAAATCGCTGTTTTGAATGCTATTAGCCAGTGGGTTGAAATCCTTTGGCGTAATGCCTTGGCCTAACATTACTTGCACCCAAGCGGCCTCGGTAAATAACTCATCTTGATGGCGAGTCACTGTCCCTGTTGCGGTAAATAAATCTATCTTCTGTTGCAGTGATTCAGGTATCGCCATTTCGCGGCATTGTTGCCATAAATCCGCTTGTTCAGCGCACTTATTTTCCCGCTGATTTAGATGGTAATGCAGAATGATAAAGTCACGAATTTGCTCAAACTCTGTTTTTGACTGGCGATTAAATTCATCAATATTGGCTTGTTGAACCCCATTATGGGGAAAAAATTTGCTGAGCCGAATAATGGCGGATTGAACCAAATGAAGGCTGGTTGATTCCAGCGGTTCTAAAAATCCACTTGATAATCCAATGGCGACACAGTTTTTGTGCCACTGCTTTTCACGCCGGCCAGTCTTAAAGTTAATCTTTCTGGGTTCGGTTAATGGTTTACCGTCAAGATTGTTCAATAACAGTGCTTTGGCATCATCATCGGATATAAATTTACTGCAATAAACCAAACCATTACCGGTACGGGTTTGTAATGGTATACGCCATTGCCAGCCTGCATCGTGGGCAATTGATCGTGTATAGGGCGTGAGTGTTGCTGTGCGTTCACATTGCACAGCATAAGCACTGTCACAGGGGAGCCAATGCTGCCAATTTTCAAAGCCAACGTGCAATTGTTTTTCAATAAGCAGTGCGGCAAAACCAGAACAATCGATAAAAAAATCGCCGCGAATACACTGATTACCCTCTAATGTGACGGATTCAATATTACCGTTTGGGGTCAATTGAGTTGAGGTAATTAATCCTTCAATCCGTTTAACGTTGAGGTTTTCGCTGTATTGGCGCAGTAATGAGGCGTAAAGACCGGCATCGAAATGATAGGCATGGGTAATACCGGCAAGTGGTGAGCCTGCAACCTTGTCCATGACGGTAAATTTATTGGCCTTAGCTGCCTGATAATTGAGTGAGTATTGCCAAAAGTCGCTATTGTCTAACGGGTTTGATTTTAGCCAGTAATGATGAAATTGAGTAAAGCCAATGTCTTTACCTATGTCGCCAAAGGCATGCATATAACTTTGTTGTTGCTTGCCCCAGTTTTCAAATTCAATACCTAATTTAAAGGTGGCTTGGGTGTGTTTAATAAAATCAGTTTCTTTAATGCCCAGCACACTATTAAATATCTGTAACGGAGGAATCGTTGCTTCGCCAACGCCTATGGTGCCAATGTCCTCTGATTCGATTAAGGTAATGTTGAGCTGTGACTTAAATAGCCGAGTGAGCATGGACGCTGTCATCCAACCCGATGTACCGCCGCCTACAATTACAATGTTATTGATTTTATTGTTATTCATAGTAATCGCCTTATTTGATATTACCTTTAAAGTAAAAAAGCCCCTGTAACAGGTTACAGAGGCTTTTTTGTCGCCGCTAGATTAGAACTTGTAGTTCGCACCTAACATGAAATTGCGACCGTAGTTTTGATAGTCACGAACATGACGCGCATCTTCACCCGTATATGAAGTGAATGGCTCATTGGTTAAGTTGTTCACTTGAAGTACTACTGATAGACCGTATAAGGCATCAATTCCACTTTCAGTAAAGTCATAACCCACTTGCGCATCAACCACGGTTTCAGCTTTAACGTTAACATTTTGACGAGTCAAACTGATTGCCGTGACTTCACCTAGGAAGTCGCTACGGTAACGTGAGCTAACACGGGCTTCAAAGCCTGAGTTTTCATAGTAAACCGTTGCGCTGAATGTTTTTTCTGATAAACCAGGCAATGCAGTTGGATCACTTTCAGCGGTTTCTTTTACTTCAGAATCGTTGTAAGCACCGCTTAGTACTGTACCAAAACCCGTTAGTGAATCAGCAAATAAGCCGAAGTCTAAAGAGAATGTGGCTTCGATACCTTGTACATAACCGCCGTCACCATTTTGTGGTTGCGATACAACACCCAATGGGTTGTCGCCTGGGTTTTGCGGTAAAATTGTACTGAAATCAAATACAGCCTGTTGATTGTATACGAAGTTTTCTAAGTCTTTGTAGAATGCCGCTACTGCAAAGTAACCTTGGTCACTAAAGTAGTTCTCGTAACTTATGTCAAACTGACGGGCTAACCATGGACGAAGTTCAGGATTTCCTGCACCACCAGACCAGTTAATACCGTCATTTGGATTTTCATTGTAGCTAAAGTTAACGTTAGCATTCATTTGATCCATGCGAGAGCGAGTTAATGTACGCGCTGCGGCAAAGCGGATCATTTGGCTGTCAGCAATTTCAAAGCCTAAGTTGATACTAGGCAACCACTCAACATAATCATCGCCCGCAGTGCGTGGCGTCATGGTGACTTCGCCATTAGTAACTGTTGCCACAGTTCCGTCAGAGCTTTGCTTAGACTGTACTGCTTGTAAACCCAGGTTACCGGTTACTGGAATATCAAATAATTCAGTTTCTAAATTACCCATCACGTATGCAGTGGTAATTTCTTCACTTACAGCCCAAGAATTGGTTGCACGTGATAAATCAACATTTGCTACGTCAGTTTCAGTATAGTTACCGTCATTATAGAAGGCTAATGAGTCATAGCTGAGTACATCACCCATACCAAAGAAGCCAAGTGATGTAGGTGATAACAAGTATTGATCTGGCACTGTCATCATATAATTAGGATCAGTACCGTCATAACCTTTAAGGGTTAAGTAGTAACCTTTGTCTAATTTTGTTTTGTCACGCTCAGTGTAGTTCACACCAAACTCGATACTGCGGAAAGCGCCGCCATCAAAAACATACTCAGCACTTAAACGAAAAGACTGTAATTCATCTTCAATTTCAGGTTTGTTAATAAAGCCATCTTGAGTATTAGCACCTAATGGGCTGCCCCAACCAAGTGAATCGCCAAGTCTAATTACGCTAGGATCAGCATAATTTAGGCTGTGGTTGAATTCATAACCACCATTACCATTATTCACAAAACCTAAGTCGTCAACTGCACCAACACCAGTGCCACGGCCTGTACCACTGTAACTTTCCATACCAATGTCGGTTCGGTCAGCTTTAGACAAACCAATGTCAGCTGTTACAGACCAATTGTTATTAATTTGGAACTTGTTATTCCAACCAATAGATAATGATTCTGCATCACGCTTGTTTACATCGTTACGCACCACAACTTCTGCGCCACGAATTACGCCTTCAGTGACTAAGCCGTCTTCAGTTTTAGTCGCTTCAACACCGCCGTTAGAACCCCAAGCAGCAGGAATTTCAATACCACGTAAACGTTGGTCATCGGTAAATTTAGAGTAGTAAACATCTACCACAGAATGGAAAAAGTCATTTGGTGCATATTCAAAAACGGCTAGCACACCATCACGCTCAAGTTCACTTGAACGTACAAATGGCTTAGCGCCGCCTAATACACTATCACCAGCAGCATTTTCTGGGTAACCCCATGCTTGCCAGCGTTCTTCTTGGTTAGGCGATTGCATACGCGCATAGCCTAAAGCAATACCAATAGTATCATCAGCAAATTGGTCGATATAAGAGATGCTGCCGCGATAACCTTTGTCTTCAGAGCCGCTGTTAAGTGCGCCTAGGTCGTTCATTTCGCCACGTAAGCCGATAGCAAAAGTTTGCTCGCCGTGTGCTAATGGGCTAATAGTTTGCATGTCAACCGTGCCACCAATGGCTTGGGCCATCACAGAGGCGTCAGGTGTTTTGTATACAACGACTCGGTTTAATAATTCTGATGGATATTGGTCAAACTCGACACCACGGTTATCATTCACAGAGGCTTGTTCGCGTCCGTTTAATGTTGCCGTGGTGAAATCTGGGCCCATACCGCGAATAGAGATAACGTTTGCACGTCCATCAAGACGCTGTGCAGATACACCAGGTAAACGGGCTAGTGACTCAGCGATTGACACATCCGGTAATTTACCAATGTCTTCAGCAGAAATGGCTTCTACGATAGAAGATGAAGACATTTTAAGTGATTGTGATTCTTGTAAACTGCGGCGAATACCTGTGACTTTTACCACTTCGATATTTTCATCGGCAGTGGCTGCGGCATTCACGCCGTCAGCAGCATAAGCACTGATGCTTGCTCCTGCAGCAACTAACGCTAATGTGAGTAGGCTTGGTTTAAATAGCAACATTCATCGTTCCCCTTTTACGACGGCTTAACCTTGATATATCGAGTTCAAGTATTAGCAATCTTTTTGATTTTGGTTACAGTCTTTATTGTGTTTTTGTATCAGCATACTTAATTGACTGCAGTAAGTGCTGAAGTTATGACCAAATTGTTGCACAACAGTGACGATACTACTCCTAGGATTGTTTGACCGACAATATTATGCATACGTATTCAAAAGCTTTGCGGTGATAAAGTTGTACAGAGTTTACATTTTGCTAACCTGAATTTGATGTCACTAATATCACTTAAGCCTATGTATACATTTATGATATCGCAATTTTAGAATGGATTGTTTTCAAAGTATTTTTATGCATACGTATGCAGGTCTATTGAACCTCATTTCCCTATTCACGTATCCTCAATGCCACAACAATATAACGATGACGTGTTATAACGCCGCAACATGTGTTTAACATCATTAAAGCAGTGGGTCGATGGTAAACATCATTTAGAGGGAATGTTATGGGTCAAGTAACCTGGTGGCGTGGCGGAATAATTTACCAAGTTTATCCACGGAGTTTGATGGATTCGAACGATGATGGCGTGGGTGACTTACAGGGGATCATTGCTAAGCTTGACTACATTTCTAGTCTAAATGTGGATGCTATTTGGATTTCGCCTTTTTTCAAATCACCGATGAAAGACTTTGGTTACGACATTAGCGATTATCGTGATATTGACCCTATGTTCGGTACCATGGCTGACTTTGACGAACTGATTAATAAAGCTCATCGTTTAGATATTAAGATTATTATCGATCAGGTACTCAGCCATACTTCTGATCAACATGCATGGTTTGAAGAAAGTCGCCAAAGCAGAACCAATCCTAAAGCTGACTGGTATGCATGGGCTGATCCTAAAGATGATGGCAGTGCACCGAATAACTGGTTAGCTATTTTTGGTGGTTGTGCTTGGGAGTGGGAGCCTCGTCGTCAGCAATATTATTTACATAACTTCTTAAAAAGCCAACCGGATTTAAACTTTCATTGCGCCGATTTACGCCAAGCGGTACTAGATAATGTCGAGTTTTGGCTTAAAAAAGGGGTTGATGGCTTCCGTCTTGATGCAATTACTTTTTGTTATCATGACGAGCAACTGCGCGATAACCCTGCAAAACCCAAAGATCAGCGCCAAGGTCGTGGTTTTAGTGAAGACAATCCTTACGCTTATCAATATCACTACTATAATAATACCCGTCCGCAAACCGTTGGCTTTATTGAACAGTTACGTGCATTAATTAATCGCTATCCAGGTGCTGTGACCTTAGGTGAAGTTTCTTCTGAAGACTCGTTAGCGACTATGGCTGAATACACTCAAGGTGACGATCGTTTACACATGGCTTATAGCTTTGAACTGTTAACCGATGATTTTAGTGCAGCCTATATTCGTCAAACTGTTGAAGAGTTAGAAGCCAGCATTGGTGATGGCTGGCCATGTTGGGCAATTGGGAATCACGATGTACAACGTGTGGCATCTCGCTGGGGTAAAGGTGAGACTAATACTGATTTAGTTAAAATGCTTAATGGTATGCTGTTTTCATTGCGTGGCAGTATTTGCAGTTATCAAGGTGAAGAATTAGGCTTAACAGAAGCGCCTATTGAGTTTGAACAGCTTCAAGACCCATTTGGCATTGCATTTTGGCCGATGTTTAAAGGCCGCGATGGATGCAGAACGCCGATGCCTTGGAGTAAAACTGCAACTCAGGCTGGATTTTCTCAAGGGCAACCTTGGCTACCTATTCCACCTGAACATGCTAACCAAGCTGTTGATGTGCAAGAAATGGATCCACACTCAGTATTGCACAGCTACCGTCATTTCTTAGCGTGGCGTAAAAAACAGACTGTATTGATAGAAGGGGATATTGAGTTTATTGATGCACCTCCGGCAGTGTTAGCGTTTAAACGATACAATACCGATAAAGCTATGCTGGTGTTATTCAATTTAGCCGCTGAAACTGCTTATTTTGACTTAGATGCTTTGGCACTAAGTTCAGATGTGCCAAGTTCAGTTACGCTAGGTGATATCCACAGTGAGCATGGATTGCTTACAGGAGAGATTGATGGCTCTAAGCAGATAGAGCTGCCGCCATTTGCTAGTTTCTTTGCTGATTTATTATAAATATAATAATACGCCGTTAACCTCATTGTTAATGGCGTTTTAGTTAATAACCGCACTTAATAAGCTTAAGTGCCACAATAAAAACAATAAATAAGAGACCTTAATTATGGCTTCAACAATAGCAGGTGCAACAAATACCTCTGTGTCGGGTGGCAATGGTAGTTACCGTTTTGCGCTCGTATCATTAACTTCACTATTTTTTATGTGGGGGTTTATTACGTGCTTAAACGATATTCTTATTCCCCATCTTAAATCAGTATTCTCGCTGAGCTATGCAGAAGCAATGCTCATTCAATTTTGCTTCTTTGGTGCCTATTTTCTAGTGTCACTTCCAGCAGGTATGTTGGTTAAAAAGTTGGGTTATCAAAAAGGCATAGTCACAGGATTAGTGATTGCCAGTATTGGTTGCCTATTGTTTTATCCTGCTGCTGCCTTAGCCGTTTATGGTCTGTTTTTAGGGGCGTTATTTGTTCTTGCTTCAGGCATCACTATTTTACAAGTTGCGGCTAATCCTTATGTCAATGCATTAGGCAGCGCTGAAACCGCATCAAGTCGACTCAATTTAACTCAAGCGTTTAATGCCTTAGGAACTACAGTGGCGCCTTTTTTTGGTGCGGTATTAATTCTATCTGTTGCTTCAGGTGCAACGGGTGACTTAAGCCATGCTCAGGCAGAAGCTGAAGTGGTAAAACTGCCTTATTTAATTTTGGCGGGTATGTTGGCGCTACTTGCGGCTATTTTTGCAAAAATCACGTTGCCCAAAATTGTTGAACATAATGAACCTGCAGATGCCGCCGGTAAAATTAGCCACAACGGCAAAACCAGCGCTTTTCAATCGTTACATCTTGTTTTAGGTGCTGTGGGTATTTTTGTTTATGTGGGTGCAGAAGTCGCCATTGGCAGCTTTTTAGTCAGCTTTTTAGGTGAAGCAAATATCGCTGGATTAAAAGAAGCCGATGCCGCTAACTATATTGCTTATTACTGGGGTGGGGCAATGGTAGGGCGCTTTATTGGCTCCGCCGTGATGCAAAAAATTCCAGCGGGAACCGTGCTTGCGTTTAATTCATTAATGGCAGCGGCTTTAGTGTTAGTGGCGATGAATACTGAAGGCATGCTTGCCATGTGGGCCATTTTAGCGGTTGGCTTATTTAACTCTATTATGTTTCCGACTATTTTCAGTTTAGCGTTACGTGATTTAGGCCCACATACTTCACAGGGCTCAGGCATTTTATGTTTGGCTATTGTTGGCGGCGCAATCATCCCATTATTACAAGGTGTTATGGCCGATAGTATGGGCTTACAACCTGCGTTTATTTTACCCGTGATATGTTATGGGTTTATCTTGTTCTATGGTGCAAAGGGCTCAAAAATGTAATTTAGGTTACATTCATTAGCGACTAGGCTATATGACTATGTAAAGCGACCATTTAGGTCGCTTTTTTATTGCTATCAGTGGCGTAAATACCTATGATCGACGCAATTATGTTTCTGTTTTTTCATTGTGTCTAAATTGAGAGTGTTATGCTGACTTATTCTTTATCTGGCAGTTCTTCTGAGCTGGTGTTAAATGTGTTAACCATGGTGTTAAACCAGGGCAAGCCATTAGATCGTGCCTATTCACATAACTTCTCTGGCTTACAGCTTGAACCTGCTGAGCAGGCGCGGATTACTGTGGTAACCGGTGATATATTACGCCGCTTGAATTTGTACTGTTTTATTGTTGATATTGAACAGGATGAATTTGAACGTTTAGGATCTAAATTACTCAATGGTTGGCATTTCTTTCATGACTTAGCCTTGCCTAAAATGCAATATTCATTGCAAGTTGATGAAGCTGCATTAAGAGAAAAGATTGAATTAGCTAAGACGATACCTACCTTATGGGATGGTTGCCCAGAATGGTTAGATATTTTGGGTAGTGAGCAATTAGGTGATAAATGGCCCGCTGAACGCGCGGCATTAATGCAAGCGCCTAAGCGTTATATTCGAGTGAATACCTTAAAGTGCGATCGTGAAACCCTGATGGACAAACTCACTAAAGAAGGTGTTGAAACTCAAATAGTTGAATCTGTCGATAGCGCCCTTGAAGTCACATCTAATTCTGCCTTATTTAGAACAGATTGCTTTCAAAAAGGGTTATTTGAGCAACAGGACGCTGGCTCGCAATTAGTTGCCGCAGCTGTAGATGCTAAACCTGGGATGCGGGTAGTAGATGCGTGTGCTGGTGCTGGCGGTAAAACATTACATATAGCAGCACAAATGCAAGGTAAAGGACGTTTACTCGCAATGGATATTGAGCAGTGGAAACTTGATAACCTAAAAACCCGTGCTAAAAGAGCGGGTGCGCATAATGTTGAAACCCGCATTATTGCCAGCTCTAAAACCATTAAACGGTTAAAGCTGACAGCAGATCGGGTATTACTTGATGTACCTTGTTCAGGGCTTGGGGTGTTAAAACGTAACCCAGATTCAAAATGGCGTGATACCGCTGAGCGTTTACCGATATTAATTGAGCTGCAAAAGCAAATTATTGACAGCTACAGCCGTATGGTCAAAGTCGGCGGTATGTTGGTTTATGCGACATGCTCAATTATGCCGGATGAAAACCGCAATCAAGTTAATCGTTTTCTAGCAGACAATCCTCATTTTAGTTTAATTGATGATGAATCTATTTTGGTTTCAGAGCATGGTTTTGATGGTTTTTATATCGCCAGAATGAGCCGAAATGCAGAATAGTGTTAGGTGAAAATGTAAAATTCTTTTACTAAAAAACAATAATTTCGAAACAAATGTTGATCATATTTAATATAATGCATACCCTTGATTGGGTACTTATGTTGAGTGTTTTAACTTGTAATTATTGTCTGTTTGGAGTTGCATGGATTTAGGTCAACCAGATACCAACCTTGTGTCCGAGTTATTATTAACCGCACAATACAAGTCCAGTATTGAACGCTATAGCACTATTCTTAACATGGTGCTTGAAGGCGTTTCATTGGGTGAGATTTTACACTCCTTAGTGTTGTTAATCGAAGCTCAAAAAGTGGGTACCCGGGCATCAGTCTTATTACTCAGTGATGATGGGAAAAGATTATTATCCGGTGCAGCGCCTAACCTTCCAAGCGAATATAATGATGCCATCAATGGTGTAGCAATTGGCCCTAACGTGGGTTCATGTGGTACCGCGGCACATTTGCAGCAAAGAGTAATAGTCGAAGATATTGAAACTGATCCTAATTGGATTGATTATAAATCTCTACCTCTTGAAGCGGGGTTAAGGGCATGCTGGTCCGAACCTATTTTTGATACTGACAATCGAATACTCGGTACATTTGCCATGTATTACGACACGATAAAATCACCCACTGAGCAAGATTTACATTTAATTCAAGAAGCAGCAAGATTAGCCAGCTTAGCTATTGAGCGTAGTCGAGGATTACATTTACAACGTTTAAGCAGTAAAATTTTTGAAAATTTACCAATAGCATTAGTCATTACTAACGAGCAAAATGCGGTATTATCCGCTAATCCTAGCTTTATTAAATCAACCACACTTTATGACTGTAATAATAAAACCTTTGATATTAAGGCTTATTTGCAGTCTTCAGATCAAGACCTTATTGATGAGTTATTCACATTTATTCATCGTGGACATTCGTGGGTAGGGGAATTAAAAGGCTTAAAAACAGTTGACGATATTATCGATATTGAGCTGGTTGTTACAGTTATTCGCGATTCGTTAACCCAGCAAAATTGTTATGCCTGGATGATTACCGATATTTCCGCTAGAAAAACAGCTGAAAAATTAATCGACTTCCAAAATAATTATGATCAACTTACTGGCTTAGCGAATCGAAAATATTTATTCAAAAAATTACAAACATTAATTAATCAAAGCACAGCCGTACACGGCCAATCACAGTTCAGTTTAATGATTCTAGATTTAGATCATTTTAAGCAAATTAATGATTCCTTGGGTGCTGATAATGGTGATGAAGTTTTGTGCCGAGTAGGCAAGCGTCTGCTCGAGATTATTCCTGAAAATAGCTTGCCTTGCCGAATTGCTGCAGATGAATTTGCGATCGTGCTACCTGGAAATCAAACCATTGAAAAATTATCTGTGTTTGCTGAGCAAGTTAAAGCTGTAATAGGTAAAGAAATAGCTATTAGTAATGAACTTCTGAGCTTGAGTATTAGCAGTGGATTTGCCACATACCCCAATGATGCTTCGAGTGCAGAACTCATATTAAATTGTGCTAGCCAAGCGATGTACAATGCCAAGGCCAGTGGACGTAATTGTTATCAATTTTTTAATCAGGACATACAATTAGAAGCTGAGCGCACAGCGCAGCTGCATTTTTATTTGAAAAAAGCAATAAGCCAAAATGAATTTGAATTATATTATCAGCCGATTGTGGATCCTATTAGTGGCAAAATAATTAAGGCCGAAGCCTTACTGCGCTGGAGCCATGACGGTAAGTTCATTTCCCCAGATCTGTTTATACCTATTGCAGAACAATCAGGCTTAATTGTTGAAATAGGCGAGTGGGTTAAAACCCAAGCTGTAATGACCGCGATAGAGCTAAAAAAACGTAATCTAATCATTCCACTATCGATTAATGTCTCCACATTAGAGTTCTGGTCTGGGGATCTTCAAAAACGATTTTTACAGTATTTTGATACAGTCCTTGAAACACTAAGTATTGATGTATTTCCTTATGAGATGATTACCCTAGAAATTACTGAATCACTTATGATGAAACAGCAATCTGAAGTGTGCGAGGTTTTGTCGCTATTACGTAAAAGAGGCATACAAATTTCCATAGATGACTTCGGTACAGGCTATTCATCATTGTCATATTTAGTTAATTTCCCCGTTGACCAAATAAAAATAGATAAGTCTTTTATCCAAAAGCTTGAGACAGACTCTCGGCATAATGCTTTGGTCGAGGCTATTGTGAGCATGAGTAATGCACTTGATCTGACTGTTGTTGCCGAAGGGGTTGAAACTCAGAGCCAGTTAGACTTTGTCAATCATTTGAATATTCCCGCAGTACAGGGCTATTTTTTCTATAAGCCGATGCCTAAAGCCGATTTTCTTAATTTGATGTTATTAAACTAACCTAAAAAGTGGGTTAACTTTGGAATACCCTTCTTAAGTTGTATTCAGTAAGTTGTTATTTGGCGATGCTGATATTCAATAGTGCAACTTTAAACATCACTTTTTTATGGGCAAAAAAATACCGCTGAATAGCGGTATTTAAATTTGATGTTTAAGCTTATTAAGCAAGTAAACTCTTTGGATCGGTAAAGGTGAGTGAAAGTGCTTCAGCTACTTCTTTACAGACGATCTTTCCATGCATAACATTTAAGCCATTGAGGAAGTTTTTATCATTCAATAAAGCTTGCTTATATCCTTGGTTCGCTAACTTAATGATATAAGGCAATGTGGCATTATTTAATGCAAAAGTTGACGTGCGTGCAACAGCACCTGGCATGTTAGCGACACAGTAATGAACTACATCATCAACGATATAAGTTGGGTCTTGGTGAGTAGTTGCGTGAGAAGTTTCTACACAGCCACCTTGGTCAATAGCAACGTCAACAATGGCACTGCCAGGCTTCATACGCTTAACCATTTCTTTGGTGATAAGTTTAGGTGCTGCAGCGCCTGGCACTAATACACCGCCAATCACTAAGTCAGCTTCAAGTACATGGCGCTCAATAGCATCAGCTGTAGAGTAAATCGCTTTGACTGCTGAGCCAAATTGCACATTTAAGCGACGAAGAGCATCAATGCTGCGGTCAAGAACAACCACATCAGCACCCATACCAACAGCCATTTGTGCAGCATTAGTGCCGACCATACCGCCGCCAATAATCACAACTTTAGCTGGCTCAACACCTGGTACACCACCTAGTAACATACCACGACCACCAAGTGACTTCTCTAGTGCACGGGCACCAGCTTGTATTGACATACGACCAGCAACTTCAGACATAGGAGCAAGTAGTGGCAAGCCGCCACGGTCATCTGTAACGGTTTCGTAAGCAATACATACAGCACCACTTTTAACCAGATCTTCAGTTTGTGCTAGATCTGGTGCAAGGTGTAAATAAGTAAATAGAATTTGGTCGTGGCGTAACATGGCACGCTCAATCGCTTGTGGCTCTTTTACTTTTACGATCATGTCAGCTTTAGCAAAAATTTCGGCAGCCGTTGCTGAAATAACAGCACCTGCGTCGATGTAATCTTGATCGGTAAAGCCAATACCAACACCAGCATCAGATTGAACAAAAACATCATGACCTTTAATAGTCAACTCGCGAACACTTGAAGGAACCATGCCAACACGGTATTCGTGGTTTTTGATTTCTGTTGGAACACCAATAATCATTTTTGAGCCTCGATTAGAATTGTACTCGTAGGATAGACGAGTAATTTTATTATTAATTATTTACCCTGAACGTGCTTGTTTCAGAGAACTCTAGTATAGTACTGCTTAAGTAGTTTATCCTGCTGAAGTTTGATAATAAAAAGATACAAATGTCGTTTAAGTGTTAAATTAGAGTTTAAAATATGGCTAACAATAAAAACTATTCAATAAAAGATTTGGACCGGATTGATAGAAACATTTTGAATGAACTCCAAGTGGATGGTCGTATTTCAAATGTCGAATTGTCTAAACGTGTTGGCCTTAGCCCAACACCTTGTTTAGAACGGGTTAAGCGTCTTGAAAAGCAAGGGTATATAAACGGGTACACGGCATTAGTTAATCCACACTATTTAGGCGCATCTTTATTGGTATTTGTCGAAATCACCTTAAATCGCGATACCCCTGATATTTTTGACCGTTTTAATCGTGCTGTTCAACTACTCGATGATATTCAAGAGTGTCATTTAGTCTCCGGCGATTTTGACTATTTGCTTAAAACGCGGGTACCCGACATGTCTGCTTATCGTCGTTTACTTGGCGAAACTCTGCTAAAATTACCTTCAGTTTCTGATACACGTACATACGTGGTGATGGAAGAAGTGAAGCAAACCAATAAAGTTGCCCTAAATTTACTGGTGGATTAATCGCAATTATTGATTTCACATTAACATGGCGTACTACATTAGTGAGTCAAAAAAAGAAACTGCGACAGAATTAGTCGTTGAATCGGCTAATTCTGTTTATTATTCATCCATTCTTAATCATTCCTTAATTCAAGCGATTAAATCCTATTCACATTCAATTGAGCTTATGGTGTACTCAGTGCATAATCACTGATAACACAGACTAATTCTGTTATATTCTGTACTATTAATCTCTCTCATTTTTTATGGATGATTCCTTTGACTCAGGGAAACAATTTAAAAACACTCAGTGGACTGCAGCGACTGCTTGAAGGCGGTTTAATTCTTTGCTGTATGGTCGCCACCTACATTTTGTTGGCGTTATCTAGCTTTAGCCCTAATGATCCGGGTTGGAGCCAATCGCATTTTCAAGGTGAAATACACAATTGGACCGGCGCTGTTGGCGCATGGACTGCTGATGTTTTATTTTATTTTTTTGGTTTTATCGCCTATACCATTCCGGTGATAATTGCTGCCACCGGCTGGTTCTTTTTTAACCGCTCACATCGATTGCTAGAAGTCGATTATTTTTCTGTAGGTCTTCGTATTATTGGTTTCATGTTAATGGTACTTGCGCTGGCTGCTATGGTGAGCATGAATGTCGATGATATCTATGTATTTTCTGCTGGTGGTGTAACGGGCGATGTCATCAGTCAAGCCATGTTGCCTTATTTTAGTATATTGGGTACCACGTTATTATTACTGTGTTTTATTGGTGCGGGATTTACCCTCGCAACAGGAATTAGCTGGCTAACGATTATTGAATTGCTTGGCCGTGGCGTTATTTGGTTAGCAAAGAAGATATGGCAATTACCGCAAGTGTTCAAACGTGAACGTGAAACCGAAGATACACGTGGTTTTATGTCTGTTGTAGATAAGTTTAAACAACGCCGTGACAGTGGGTTTGACGATGAGTTGTCACATTCTTTTACCGCTAATATTGATGAAAAGAAAACTGCTTCATCACGAAATATCCAAAGCTTACTTAAAGCAGATAAATCACATTCTGAATTAAAGCAAACAACTTCTAATGTATTTGATGCTGATGAGTCATCAACTGATGAAGATAGTCCAACACCAACAATAGAGAAAAAGCGCAGTATTTTTAGTCGTAAAATAAAACCTGAGCCGCTTGAGCCTAAAGTTGAGTCTGAAATAAATGAAGATGACGATGATGAACGCTTGGAACCTAAAATGTTCCAACAGGACATTAATGATTTAGACCCGTCTTTTACCTCTTGGTCTGAAGACGATGAAGTCAGACCCCCGAGTTTTTCGGCTATTGATGATTTGGATGATGATCTTGACGATGATTTAGATGAATCTAATGATGACATCGAATTTGCACCAGTACATTCTACTGGCGCGTTAGTTGCACAACAGCAACCTAAAAAAGAAGCCAAAATTGTAGATGGCATTGTGCTTATTGATGGTCAAACACTTCAACAAGCCAAAAAACCGATGACTTTATTGCCCAGTATCAGTTTATTAGATGTGCCAGATAGAAAGAAAAACCCGATTAGTGAAGAAGAATTAGAGCAAGTTGCGCGATTAGTGGAAATGAAGTTAGCCGATTTTAATATTATCGCTAACGTTGTAGGTGTGTATCCTGGCCCTGTTGTGACACGTTTTGAACTCGAACTTGCACCGGGAGTGAAGGCCTCAAAAATCACTAATTTGTCAAAAGATTTAGCGCGCTCATTATTGTCAGAAAATGTCCGTGTTGTGGAAGTTATTCCAGGTAAAGCCTATGTCGGTATAGAGTTACCTAACAAGTTCCGTGAAACTGTGTACATGCGCGATGTATTAGACAGCGATGCTTTTAGAGACAGTAAATCAACCTTATCTATGGTGCTCGGCCAGGATATTTCCGGCGAGCCTGTCATTGTCGATTTAGGTAAGATGCCACACCTATTGGTAGCGGGTACCACAGGCTCGGGTAAATCAGTAGGCGTAAACGTGATGATCACCAGCTTATTGTATAAGTCTGGTCCTGATGACGTGCGCTTTATTATGATCGACCCTAAGATGCTTGAATTGTCAGTATATGAAGGCATCCCACACTTACTGTGTGAAGTGGTAACCGATATGAAAGAAGCCGCCAATGCACTGCGTTGGTGTGTGGGCGAAATGGAACGTCGTTATAAATTGATGTCGGCTTTAGGGGTGCGTAATTTAAAAGGTTACAACATAAAAATTAAAGAAGCCGCAGCCAGAGGGGAATATATTCCGGACCCACTTTGGAAGCAGTCTGAAAGCATGTTAGATGAAGCACCGCCATTAGACAAATTACCTGCAATTGTCGTTGTGGTAGATGAGTTTGCTGACATGATTATGATAGTGGGTAAAAAAGTGGAAGAGCTTATTGCTCGTATCGCCCAGAAAGCCCGAGCTGCAGGTATTCATCTTATTTTGGCCACCCAGCGCCCATCGGTAGATGTTATTACTGGTTTGATTAAAGCTAATATACCGACTCGAATCGCATTCCAGGTATCGTCTCGAATAGACTCAAGAACCATTTTAGATCAACAGGGTGCCGAAACGTTATTAGGTATGGGCGATATGTTGTATTTACCACCAGGTACTAGCGTGCCAAACCGTGTTCATGGTGCTTTTATTGATGACCATGAAGTTCATAAAGTGGTTGCAGATTGGTGTGAACGCGGTAAGCCTCAATATGTTCAAGAAATTTTGAATGGTATCTCAGATGGAGAACAAGTGCTGTTACCTGGTGAGACCGGTGACTCAGATGATGAGTTAGATGCACTTTATGATGATGCGGTTGCGTTTGTCACAGAAACTCGACGAGGCTCTATTTCAAGTGTGCAACGTAAATTCAAAATTGGTTATAACCGAGCAGCACGAATTATTGAATCAATGGAAGCGCAAGGGATTGTTAGCTCACAAGGGCATAACGGAAATCGTGAAGTTTTGGCGCCACCGCCACCAAGAAATTAGTAGGAATTTTTATGCTATTTATGCGTACGACCATGATTTCAATGACAGTAATGGCTTTATTAAGCAGCCACAGTGTAATGGCTGACGATGCCAATTCATTGCGAGCCAAGCTCACTAATATTGACAACTTACATGCTAAGTTTGAGCAAAAAGTAACGGATGTAAATCAAAAGCTTATTCAGTCAGGTAGCGGAATATTTGCTTTGTCGTACCCGAATAAATTTTACTGGCACTTAACTGAACCTGATGAATCATTGATTGTAGCCGATGGTCTTAGTGTATGGGTATATAACCCATTTGCAGAGGAAGTCACTGTGATGGATGTATCACAAGCGGTCGATGCTTCTCCTATAGCGCTGTTAGTTCATCGTGATGAAGCAACATGGTCGCAATATAATGTCACCAAAACGGCTGGCAAAGCTGAGTGTTTTGATATTTCCCCTAAAGAAGCCCGTGGTAATGTTGTGGCGGTAGCTGTGTGTTTTAAAGGTAAGCAACTGTCGGCGTTTGATTTAACAGATGAGCAAGGCAATTTAAGTCAGTTTATGCTGACAGAGCAACGTCCTGTTTCGCCATCTGAAAAAACGTTATTTAAGTTTGCCATTCCTGAAAATGTTGATATTGACGATCAACGTTTAAAGCAGATCCAATAACTGAAGGTGGCAAATCTCGGTTTTGATTTCGCGCCTGATTTTCGCCCACTTGCGGCAAGAATGCGGCCGCGTGAAATTAGCGAATACATAGGCCAAAAACATCTATTAGGTGAAGGGCAACCCTTACGTAAAGCCTTAGAGGCAAATCGTGCCCATTCTATGTTGTTGTGGGGGCCACCTGGGACCGGTAAAACCACCTTAGCCGAAATTATTGCCCATTATGCCAATGCTCACGTTGAGCGTATTTCTGCGGTAACATCAGGTGTAAAAGACATCCGTGCTGCTATTGAACAAGCTAAAGCGATCGCCCAAAGCCGTGGACAACGCACCTTATTGTTTGTTGATGAAGTACATCGATTTAATAAAAGTCAGCAGGATGCATTTTTACCTTTTATTGAAGATGGTACGGTGATTTTTATTGGCGCAACCACTGAAAACCCCTCTTTTGAAATCAATAATGCTTTATTATCTCGTGCGCGTGTTTATCTCATTAATCGGTTAACTGATGATGAAATTATCCAAATAGCGCAACAAGCATTAATGGATAATGAGCGCGGTTTGGGTAAAAGACAACTTGAATTGCCTAGTTTAGTCGCTAAGTCATTGGCGCAAATATGTGATGGCGATGCCCGAAAAGCGCTAAATTTAATCGAGTTAATGAGCGATCTGGTAATCGATAAAGGTCAATTCAGCCTTGATATGCTTACTCAAGTAGCCGGTCATCAAGTTGCAGGTTATGACAAAAATGGCGATCAGTTTTACGATTTAATCTCAGCGGTTCATAAATCGGTTCGTGGCTCCGCCCCTGATGCCGCTTTATACTGGTTCTGCCGTATTCTAGAGGGTGGCGGTGATCCTTTGTATGTTGCTAGGCGATTATTAGCTATTGCATCTGAAGATATTGGTAATGCCGACCCGATGGCAATGACAGTTGCGTTAAATGCCTGGGATTGCTTTCTTCGCTTAGGACCTGCTGAAGGTGAGCGTGCTATAGCCCAAGCGGTACTTTATTTAGCCAGCGCGCCAAAAAGTAATGCTGTTTACACCGCATTTAAACAGGCCAGAGAGCTTGCAAAACAAACTGGGCATGAACCTGTACCCAACCATTTACGTAATGCTCCTACCAAATTAATGAAAGATATTGGCTATGGTCAAGAATACCGCTACGCCCATGATGAACCTGACGCATTTGCTGCGGGAGAGAATTATTTCCCAGAATCTTTACTCGACAGTCATTTTTATCAACCAACAGACCGTGGTTTTGAAAAGCGTATACAAGATAAATTAGCCAACCTTGAGCAACGTAATCGCCAAAGTGAGCACAAACGCTATGACTAATATTCTATTTGTTGCGTTAGGTGGGTCAATAGGTGCTGTTTTACGTTATCTTATTTCAATTTTTATGATCCAAGTATTTGGAAGCAGTTTTCCTTTTGGTACACTGTTGGTCAATGTATTAGGATCGTTTCTAATGGGGATAGTTTATGCCTTAGGGCAACTGAGCCATTTAAGCCCTGAAGTAAAGTCACTGGTTGGTGTTGGCTTACTTGGGGCATTAACTACCTTTTCTACTTTCTCCAATGAAACCTTATTGCTGATGCAGCAGGGTTTATGGTTTAAAAGTATGCTTAATGTGTTGCTGAATGTATCACTGTGTTTATTCATGGTGTATTTAGGTCAGCAGCTGATTTTTTCACGCGTTTAACTAAAAAGAACTAACAACATGCTAGATCCAAAATTTTTGCGTAACGAACTAGAAGTCACAGCTGAGCGTTTAGCTGCCCGAGGTTTTACTTTGGATGTAAAACACTTATCCACATTAGAAGACAAGCGCAAAACGCTACAAGTCGAAACAGAAGAGTTACAAGCTTCTCGTAACGCGATTTCTAAGTCGATAGGCCAAGCAAAAGCTCGTGGTGAAGATACCAGTTCGATCATGGCGCAAGTAGGTGATTTAGGTGCCCAGTTAGATGCTAAAAAAACCGAATTAACCGCGTTATTGCAAGAGTTAAACTTAATTGCAATGAGCTTACCTAACTTACCTGACGATGCTGTTCCACAAGGTGCAGATGAAAACGACAACGTAGAAGTGAGACGTTGGGGCACACCTAAATCGTTTGATTTTGAAGTTAAAGATCACCTTGATTTAGGCGAAGCACTCCAAGGTCTAGATTTTAAAAATGCGGTCAAAATTACCGGTTCGCGCTTTATTGTGATGAAAGGTCAAATCGCGCGTTTAAATCGTGCTCTTGGTCAATTCATGCTTGATACCCATACTAGTAAACATGGTTATACCGAAGCCTATGTGCCGTTATTAGTCAATGAAGATAGCTTACTGGGCACAGGTCAGTTGCCTAAGTTTGGTGAAGACTTATTCCACACCAAGCCTGCAACTGAAGAAGCACAAAGCTTATCTTTGATCCCAACAGCCGAAGTCCCTCTAACTAACTTGGTGCGTGACACGATTGTTGATGAAGCCGAATTGCCGATAAAAATGACGGCCTTAACAGCATGTTTCAGAAGTGAAGCAGGCTCATACGGTCGTGATACTCGAGGTTTAATTCGTCAGCACCAATTTGATAAAGTTGAATTAGTGCAAATTGTTCACCCAGACCATTCAATGGCCGCATTAGATGAGTTAACTAAACATGCTGAAAGCATTTTAGAAGCGCTCGAACTACCTTACCGTACAGTTATATTGTGTACTGGTGACATGGGCTTTGGCGCAAGTAAAACATTCGACATTGAAGTCTGGTTACCTGCCCAAAATACTTACCGTGAAATATCTTCTTGTTCAAACATGAAGGACTTCCAAGCGCGTCGCATGCAGGCTAGATATCGTAATAAAGTGGATAATAAACCTGCTTTATTACATACATTAAATGGATCGGGCTTAGCGGTTGGACGTACTTTAGTGGCAGTATTAGAAAACTATCAAAATGCAGATGGTACTATTACAGTGCCTGCAGTATTGCGTCCATATATGGGTGGTTTAGCCGTTATTGGTTAACAGATACAATTAATCCTCAGTAATCATTAATGAGATGGTTATTGAGGGTAAGTGCTTGGGAAAGTACGACTATGGCGCCTAGGCGTAATGATAATAATAAAAGTAGAATCTACTCGTTAGTGATGTTGTTCTTCGGTGCGTTAGTAATATTTCAATTTGCTCAAGCACTTTTCATTGTTATTGAAAATGGCTTCAAACTTTGAAGCCAAAATATAAAAGCCTCTTTGATAAATCAATGAGGCTTTTTTGTTATTTTTTAACATATTCAACTAAAGTAAAAAAGTAAGAAACTATAAAGCGGCATATACTTACAAGATTTTGTTTCCTACGCATCGACTTTTTTAGAAAGTTACTCTGTTAAAATTGCATTCAGTTAAGAGTAACTTATTAAGAACATAAAGTGTGTTTATATCAAATGCGCATTGCTAATAGGGTAATGTGAACTAGGTTCTTAATGCGGTATCATGATCGGCCGTCACACCTAAATCGGTTAATAATCCATTATTAATTCCATAAATCCAGCCATGAACAGAGACATTTTGACCTCTATGCCAAGCCTCCTGGACTATAGTGGATGTGGTAACGTTAGCCACTTGCTCGATGACGTTTAGTTCACAAAGACGGTCAAAACGCGCGGTTTCATTTAAACCGGTTAATTCATCTTGATGAATACGATGGATGTCGCGTAAATGCCCTAACCAGTTATCAATTAAACCAAGACGTTGATTTTGCATAGCCGCCTTTACACCACCACAACCATAATGCCCAACGACCATAATATGCTTAACTTTTAAAACGTCTACCGCATATTGTAAGACGGATAAACAGTTAAGATCGGTATGGATTACCATATTGGCAATATTACGATGGACGAAGACTTCACCCGGCATTAAATCAATAATTTGATTGGATGGAACACGGCTGTCGGAACACCCAATCCAAAGGTATTCAGGATTCTGTTGATTGGCCAGTTTTTGGAAAAAGGTTGGATCTTCTTGATTAATACGCTCAGCCCAGCGGCGGTTATTATCAAATAAAGGTTTTAACAGTTTCATAAAGTGTCACATATCATTGTTTAGTATAGATATGCTGATTGCCTAGGTGTAATTTTATAACGAGTATATCAGTAAAACACGCTGATCTGGTCTATCCAATTAACCAATAATCTGTTTGATTGATAGAATTGATAATTTTAAAAAAAGGCGAAGTAAAATAATTACTTCGCCTTTAAAAAATGTAACAAGCCTGATTTACTTATCTTGAGCTGGGCTCCACTCTTGCCATTCTTTATCCATGCTGTTTTGTAGCAAAAACTCAGTTGAAGGTGAAATCTTATTTACAGCTGTTGTGATGTCTTTAGTCACCACTGAAATTCCTCCTGAGAGTAGCGTTTCAAGTGAACCCGTTTCAATTTGTGCCCCAGAAAAAATACCAACCTCAAGTTTAATTCCTGATGCATCCCAAAACTGACTGCTGGTATTAACAAGGTGAGCATACTCTTGACGGATATGAGCAAACATAGTGACTTGTTGGCCTGTACTTGATAGCTCGTAAGCATCGATTTGGCCGATGGCTATGCCTCTGAAAAATAGAGGCGTGCCGACTTTGATTGACCCCAATTGATTATCGATTAAGGTAAAGCTAACGGCATCTTTTGGGCGGTTTGCATCATAGCGAACAGCCATTTTTGCTTCAAACTGGTCGCTAGTAATATTAGATGTCCCCGGCAATACACCAATGTACGCACCCGTGATTAGCGTATCAACATTTTTTATACCAGCAAGCGAGATTTGTGCTTCAACAACAAAATATTCAGAGTCTTGTTTACTAAAGTGCTTAGCATATTCTCCATATAAATAAGCAGTAGCATGCTGTTGAGATAAATCCTTAGTTAACTTAACTTGTTTCACTTCACCTATTTGATGGCCACGGAAACGGATAGGGGAGTTAGGTTCAATTTTAGCATTGGCGGGTAAAACAATAGCAATTGGTTTTGCCTGGGTTAAGGCTAAATGTTGATTGTCAAAAAGTTGATTATTAAATACTATCTTGGTTTGTGTCGATAACGTTTTAGTATCAACTGATTCAAACAGCTCATCATCAATAAAACCGAGTGAAATACTGCCTTTAATTGCCCCTGCAAGCGGTGCTACATCAATTTGCACTCCCGCCAAACTTGCATTCACTGTCACAGCATCATTACGCCAGAATACCGTTTTAGGTTGCAGTAACTGCTTAAACTGCTGTTCAATAGATAAATGCAGTGCAAATAAATCTTCTTTAGCTTGCCACTCAATTTTTGTAATGTGACCAATAGGCATTTTTTTATAATAAATGGGTGCGCCTTCACTTAAGCCTGCACCATCTTGGCTAATAACAGTCAATTTAAGTTTTTGTTGTTCAGTAAATAACTGCTGTGCAGAATCGATACTATTATAAATGGTAAATGCGCTACCTGACTTGACGGTCTCCTTAGCTCGACTGGGAACTAATGTTATCGCTCCTTCAAGTAATGTTGTTAAATCACGTGTTTCAAATTTAACTCCATCTAAGGATGCGTCTAATTTGATTGCCTGTTCACTTACAAAAAAACTGCCCTGAGTGATAAGTGATTTAAATTCGGGATAAATCTCAGCCTGATACTTAACCGCACTAAAATCTTCAGTCAATTGGGTCGAAATAATTTTTCCTATTGGTAGTTGTTTATACCTGACCTGTGCTCCAATACTCATACCAGTGTGTGAGTCTGATGTTAAGTTTATTAATAACTTCTGCTGTTTAAGTAGATCTGGAGCCTGGGTTTCAAGCGGGTAACTTGACGGTATTGCAGCAGAAGAAGTGCCAGGTAAAATATTAATCACATTGCCTGTCACTAAGCGTGATAGATTCTTCACACCAGCAAAAGAAATGTCCGCACCGGCAATCCAAAATCGAGAATCCGCTGCTAATAATGAGCGATATTGTAATTCAATTGCAGCTTGTAACGTTACTCCTGTGTCAGTTAATGCAAGTTTTTCAACTTTACCGACAGTAACGCCTCTATAAACCAAGCTCGCGTTTTCGCTAATATCCTCGGCATTCTGTAAGTGCAGATTAAATACTAAGCCGCCGTTAGCATGCTCTTCGTCTTCAAATAAACTAAAAATATCCCCATTCTCAGCTTGAGTGGTTTCACTGCCGGTATTAAAACTAATGCCACCTGCTAAAATTGAAGCAAGACTTTCGGTATTGATTTTGACCCCAGATAGTGAGGCATCAATACTGAGGCCTGATGCATTCCAAAAACGAGAGTCAGAGTGCACTAAATGCGAATATTGCTCCTGAATAAAGGCGCTAATAATAACATTTGAGCTACCTGATAATCGATAACCTACAATACTACCAACAGGTATTTGTCGATAAAAGATAGATGAACCTACGTCAATAGAGCCAAGCTTATCGGTATGAAGTTCAATAACCATGCCTTCACTACCAGGAGTAATAGCTGGTGCCTCTCGTTGTGCTTCAAAATTAGTGCGTGATTTACCATCTCCCGGTTGAATGGCAATATAATTACCCGAAAATAGCGTTTCAAGTCCTTCAACACCAGTAATACTGGCTTTTGGTTTAACTAACCAAAACTGAGTGTTTTTGTTCAAAAAAGGATCTGCACGATAGTCCATAACGACTTTTACATTTACGCCATTAAGATCTTCATCAATGCTGACATCCGTGACTTTACCCACAGCTAACCCTTGATATTTTACTAAGGTTTTACCGATATCAATGCCTGCTGCACTCGGGAAGTGAATGTTTATTTCAACGCCGGATTCTTTAATGCTTTTTATGCCTAGCCAAGTGCCAAGTACCAAAGCAACAATAGGGAGTAACCAGATAGGAGAAAATAGTTTTTTCTTTACAACTTTTGGCGATTCAATTTGCGTCATTATGAGTTTCCAAGCGGTCCCAAAGTAAGCGAGTGTCCAGCACTTTTGCTGCGAGTTGTGTTAATAATATTACTAATGCGAAGGCGGTTGCCGCAGGAGCGGGTTTTGCATCTAATAGTTGCCCCATATTCACTAATGCCACAGTGAGTGAAATAACAAATAGATCTAACATTGACCAGCGCCCAATCCATTCAATAATGTGAAAGCCGATCATCATTTTTCGTTTAGAAATAGGGATATTAAAGCTGATGGCACATAAATACAGCCCCAGTCCGAAAATTTTAAGCCAAGGTACAAGAATACTGGCAGTAAACACAATGATGGCAATCGGGTAAAGGCCTAAATGGACAAGATGTGCAATGCCGCTAAATATTGTATCGTTAGTCACTACACCACGATTGGTTAGTAAGGTAATTGGATAAATGTTCGCTAGGACCAGCAAAACGGTTGCTGTGACTAATAAAGCCCAACTTTGTTGAATACTAGCATAATTTCGGGTGCTCAGGCGTGAATGACAGCGACTACAATTTTGCTCGGTTGTCGGATTAACTTTTTTGCACACCAGACATAAACACACCCCCATCTTCTGACCCTGAGGCGCTAATGAGGTTAATTGGTTACCTTTATCAACTTCTGCTTGTGACAAAGTCGAATGAGTGACTTCGTTATTATCAGTCATTCACAAAACTCCACATATGCTCAAGATTATATTCACGCTGTAAAAATAGAATTGATAAGAATAATAAACAAAAGCTTAATGTTCCCATGCCGAAATAAACATCAGAAAAGTCAGATAGCTGAAATGCCGAGACTAAAAAACTAATTACATAAATTTCGAGCATTGTTAATTGAGAAAGTAAACCATGATTTTTGAGTAGGCCGCGGAACGTTTGCTGCCAAAAAGAAGAGGTTAAATTAAACTTTATAATTAATACTTGAAATAGAATAGATAAGACTAACAACGCAGGAGCGGCAACTGCGGAGGCTATCACGGCCAAACCTACAATCCAGTATCCCTGTCCCCATACCGCTACAGCAGATTCAAAAACGGTGGTAGTACGAATACTGCCTAGAAAGTTAATTTCAAGTACAGGTAACAAATTAGCAGGTAAAAATAAAATAAGTGAGGTGATACATAAAGCTAAAAGGCCGTTTATAGAGCAATAGGGTGTGTCATACAGAGCTGTATCGCATCGCGGACACAGCGCCCTGACATTAGAAGGCAATGCGCGCTTTCGAATAACTAAATCGCATGAGCGACAAAGAATGACTGCTTTAAATAGCTTAGGCTCTGGCATTATGTTTATTATTTAAATTTTCCTTATCATTAAGCTGCTTATATTATACGACATTTAAAAATTTAATGAGCAATATCGAACAAAATCATAAAACAAGTCAATTATTATGTTGATGACTATTGCGTATTACCCTTTAACTATGTCAACCTTGGCACTGTATATAAAAACAGTGGAGATATGTTCATGGCAGTGATAACTCAATTTGTCGTGGTAAGAGAAGGGGTTGAGAAAATGACTTTCACATCGAAGAAAGAAGCCGATGCCTACGACAAAATGCTTGATATAGTCGATAATTTAGTACCATTTCTAGCTGCTTCTGATGCTAATTTAGATGACGCTACCTGCGAACAACTTGCTTTCTATTTAGCAAATAATAAAGACGAATTATCTAATGTACTTCGTGGTGTTGTTAAAACGGCTACACCAGCAGAAACAAAGCCAAAGAAGAAGACCGTTAAACAAGATTAATTTCAAATAATAAAAACTACTGTTAACCTATGGGTTAAATTAGTTAAAGTAATATTTTGGGATCAAGGAATTACAATGAAAGTTGAGTTTTATCGAACGTTAACTCGTCAAGTGGAAGCCTTAATGGCAGGTGAGGACGATATTGTTGCTGCAATGGCAAATTTTTCAGCATTAATAAACGACAATCTTGATGATTTAAACTGGGCCGGTTTTTATATCACTAAAGATGAGCAACTTGTACTTGGTCCGTTTCAAGGTAAAGTTGCTTGTACAAGAATACCCTGGGGTAAGGGTGTTTGCGGCACCGCCGCTGCACTAAATCAGACCCAAAGAGTAGCCGATGTACATCAGTTTGAAGGACATATTGCCTGTGACTCGGCCAGTAATTCAGAAATCGTTGTACCTGTTCGCCAAAATGGTAAGGTCATTGCGGTACTTGATATAGACAGCCCATCACTCAATCGTTTTGACCAAGATGATCAAGATGGGATTGAATTACTGGTAAAACAGTTTGAAACTTGCCTATTTGATTAAATTGCAGGCAAAAAATAGTAAATGATTGTCGCAATCGCTGCTGTGAGCTTTATAATAGCCTGCTTGAGCATTCACATATCTGTGAAAAGCCAAATAGATGCTAGTGTAAATAGCTGAAAATTTGTTAGAGTTTGTTTCAGAGGCTTTAGCAGAACGGCTGTTAATGCTAATTTGTAGGCTAAGTGTCAGTAAACTGAAAATCTTAGCAAAAGATGAACGACTACAGGCTTATTTATATCTGCCGATTTAGTCCCCTTATTTAACGTGGAAGTAAAAATGGAATCAACAGACAAGTTGACCGACACCAACGCAATTTTAGCGTTTTTATATGAAACCTTTCCTGCATGCTTTATTGCAGAGGGCGACACAAAGCCATTAAAAATTGGTTTATTTCAAGATTTGGCTGAACGGTTAGCTGATGATTCTAGGGTTAGTAAAACACAACTTCGCGTTGCTTTGCGTCGTTACACTAGCAGCTGGAGATACCTTAAAGGTGTTAAAGTTGGCGTGCAGCGTGTTGATTTAGACGGCAATGAATGTGGCGCTTTAGAGCAAGAGCATATTGATCATGCTCAAGCCACGTTGAAAGAGAGCCAAGACAAAGCCAAAGCTAAACGTCAAGCTCAAGCGCCTAAGCCTGCTGCTAAAAAGCCTGCTAAGAAAGTGGCTCCTAAAGCTCGACCAGAAGCTAAAAAAGAGCGTCCAGTTAAAGTAGCTGCGCCGGTTGTTAATCTAGTACCTGCAAAAATGGAAGACCTATCTACCAACCAACGTGTAAACGTGAAGTTAGGTGCATCGCCAGTTGCTGGAACGATTACCGACATTAAGAAAGAAGATGTCCATGTTCAGTTAGATTCTGGCTTGAGCATCAAAGTACGTGTAGCCCACATACTATTATAAAAATTAAAGGAGTAACTTGTTGATGCGAAAACTTACATTGGCCGCGTCAATTGCTTGTGCATTCGTCGGATTTTCTGCATGGGCAATTTCACCAACGATTCAAATCAGCGAGTTACCCAAACTAGCCCAAGAGCCTCAACATCAGGCTGCGAGTAAACGAGTAACAAATTTGTTTACTCGTGCGCATTATCATCGTTTCGACCTTGATGATGCTTTTTCAGAGCAGATATACGCACGATTTTTAGAGCAACTCGATTATCGCCGCAATGTATTGACTCAAGCAGATATTAATAACTTTGACCAATATAAAAGTCAGTTTGATGACATGGTAAAAGCAGGTGATATATCACCTGCATATAAAATGTTTGATTTACTACAGACTCGTCGTTATGAACGTTTTGCCTATGCATTGACACTTCTACAAACAGAATTCGATTTTGCAAAAGAAGATGACGCTTATGAATTCGATCGTAAAGATTCTGCATGGCCAAAAGATGACGCTGAGCTTAATGAGTTATGGCGTCAACGTGTTAAATATGATGCGTTAAATCTTAAGTTAACGGGCAAAAAATGGGATGAGATTGTTGAGATCTTAACCAAGCGATATGACAATGCGATTAAACGCCTAAGTCAAACTAATAGCGAAGATGTATTCCAAACTGTGATGAACGCCTTTGCTAGAACTGTTGAGCCGCACACCAGTTACTTATCACCACGCAATGCTGAACGCTTCCAAATGGAAATGAACCTAAGCCTTGAGGGGATCGGAGCTGTTTTACAAATGGACGATGACTACACTGTCATTAAAAGTTTGGTTGCAGGTGGCCCTGCTGCATTAAGTGAAAAGCTATCACCGGAAGATAAAATCGTTGGTGTTGGGCAAAAAGGTAAAGACATTGTTGATGTTATCGGTTGGCGTTTAGATGATGTTGTTGAACTTATCAAAGGCCCTAAAGGCAGTGAAGTTGTGCTGCAGATTTTGCCTAAAAAAGGTGGCGCCAATGCTAAACCTTTTGATGTTACTATTATTCGAGACAAAATTCGTCTAGAAGATCGTGCAGCCAATTCTAAAGTGATTGAGCCTACCACAGGTGAATTTGCTCATCGTAAAGTCGGCGTTATTCAAATTCCTGGCTTTTATATGAACCTATCTGAAGATGTAGCTAAAGAATTGTCGAAGTTGAAAGAAGCTGAAGTCGAAGGCGTGGTTATTGACTTGCGTGGCAATGGCGGTGGAGCCCTCACTGAAGCGACATTACTCACTGGTTTGTTTATCGATGCAGGACCGGTTGTGCAAATTCGTGATGCTAATGGTCGCGTAAACCAAAATAGCGATAATGATGGTAGAAGTACTTATGACGGCCCACTATCAGTGATGGTTGACCGCTACAGTGCATCAGCATCAGAGATTTTTGCTGCAGCTTTACAAGATTACGAACGTGCACTGATTGTAGGTGAATCAACATTTGGTAAGGGAACGGTTCAGCAACATAAAAGCCTAGGTCGTATTTATGATATGTATGACAAGCCAATTGGCCATGTTCAGTACACCATTGCTAAGTTTTATCGTATTAATGGCGGCAGTACCCAACTTAAGGGCGTGACTCCTGATATTTTGTTCCCAAGTGCATTAGATGCCGGTGAATATGGTGAGTCAGAAGAGAAAAATGCGCTGCCTTGGGACAAGGTTCCTGTAGCTCAATACGGGACACTTGGTAGTATATTCCCTGAATTAGTCACTCAACTTGATACCAAGCATAAGCAGCGTATAAGTGCTGACGTAGAGTTTGGTTACATCTATGAAGATATTGCAGAATTCAAAAAGCATCATAATGATAAAACAATATCTTTAGTGGAAAGTACACGGATAAAATCTCGTGAAGACGATGAAAAACGTGCATTAGACAGAACTAACAAACGCCGTGTCAGCGATGGGCTAGAGGTGGTTAAGTCTTTAGATGATATTGAAGATGACAAAGATGCTAAAGTCCCTGATCCATTCTTAGATGAAACAGCCTTAATTATGCTGGATATGGTAGACGCAAAAAAGTTAGCTAAAGCACCAAGTCTCTAGCTAAAAAAATATATTAAAAACGCGCATTTGCGCGTTTTTTGTTATAAAAATATAAATTATGCAAGGAAATATAATGTCTGAAGCTCAGGTTAAGCATTTAAAAGATTATACCGCACCAACTTTTACTATTAGTCATATTGATCTGAATGTGATTTTAGACGGTGAGAATACTAAGGTGATAGCACTGAGTAAGATAACTCGTTCTCACTCACACCAATTAGATTTGATATTAGAAGGTGAACAGCTCAACTTGGTTTCGGTGAAATTAAATGGTAAGGCGTGCGAATATCGTCAAACTGAAAGTCAATTAGTGGTTGTTACAGATGAGACAGAGTTTGAATTAGAAATTACGACCGCGTTAGATCCTGAAGCAAACAGCAGCCTTGAAGGCTTATATATGTCTGATGGCGCATATTGCACACAATGTGAGGCGGAAGGCTTTAGACGTATCACTTATTTCTTAGATCGCCCCGATGTGTTAGCTACCTACACAGTTCGAGTCGAAGCCGATAAAGTCCAATTCCCTTATTTATTAAGCAACGGCAACCTAATTGAAACTGGCGAAATGCCGCGTTCTGGCCGTCACTTTGTGCGTTGGCAAGACCCGTTCCCAAAACCAAGCTATTTGTTTGCATTGGTTGCAGGTGATTTTGATATGCTTGAAGATCACTTTATTACTCAGTCTGGCCGCGATGTAAAGTTACAGGTATTTGTTGATAAAGGTAATTTACACAAATCTGTTCACGCTATGGCATCACTTAAAAAATCGATGAAGTGGGATGAAGACAGATTTGGATTAGAGTACGACCTTGATATTTATATGATTGTTGCTGTTGATTTCTTCAACATGGGCGCAATGGAAAATAAAGGTCTCAATGTATTCAACACAAAGTATGTGCTTGCTGACAAAGCGAGTGCTACTGATGAGGATTATCACGGCATAGAATCTGTTGTGGGCCATGAGTATTTTCATAATTGGACTGGTAACCGTGTGACATGCCGTGATTGGTTTCAGTTGAGCCTTAAAGAAGGCTTGACTGTTTTTCGTGATCAAGAATTTAGCTCTGATATTGGTTCACGTGCCGTTAATCGTATTCAGGCCATTAAGGTTATGAAGAATCAGCAATTTGCTGAAGACTCAGGTCCTATGTCTCATCCTATTCGACCAGAATCTGTGATAGAAATGAATAATTTCTACACAGTGACTGTTTATAATAAAGGTGCTGAAGTGATTAGAATGATGCATACCATTCTTGGCGAGCAAGGTTTTCAAGCTGGAATGAAATGTTATTTTGACCGTCATGACGGGCAAGCTGTGACCTGTGATGACTTTGTCAACGCAATGGAAGATGCCAGCGGTAATGATTTACAACAGTTCCGACGTTGGTATACCCAAGCAGGCACCCCGGTAGTTGCGGTTGAAGATACATTTGATAACACAACAGGTTTATACACTTTAACGATTAAACAATCTGTTGAAAGCCAGGGAATAAAAGGTCAAAATCTACATATTCCTTTTAGCATCGAGTTAATTAATCTTGACGGTAGCTCAATTGTCAATCAAGTACTGGACGTTAAAAAATCTTCTCAACAATTTGTCTTTGAAGGATTTAGTGAGAAGCCAGTTGCTTCTCTCTTGCAAGACTTTTCAGCACCTGTGAAATTACAGTATGCATTTAACGTTGAACAATTGGTTCATATCATGCGCTTTGCTTCAAGTGAGGTGGCACGCTGGGAAGCCTCAGTTCAATTATTTAGTCAATCGGTTTGGGACAATGTTTCACAGTTAGCAGATAAGCAAGTCATGTCTGTTGACGCTGGCGTTATTGAAGCATTTCGAGGCGTAATTTTAGACCCCGCACTCGATCATGCTTTGGTTGCAGAAATATTGAATTTACCATCTGCATCCTCTCTGATCGAGCAGGTTGATAAGCTTGACTTAGATGCGTTGCAAGTGGCAAGAGAGTTCGTTGTTGAAGAAATTGCATCAGCTTGTCAAGATGAGTTACTAGCAAGATATAGACAACTCTCAGTTATTGATAACGCTGCAGAACGTGCATTTAAGAATGTGAGTTTGTTATTGCTTGCGAGTGTTTCACAAGAGTATGAGCCATTAGTAATTGAGCAATTTAACCATTCAATTAATATGACAGACAGTCTTGCTGCACTAAAGGCGGCAACTGTTGGGCAGTTTGATTGTTTAGCTGATTTATTGGGAAAATTCGAATCTACATGGCATACAACACCATTAGTGATGGATAAATGGTTTATGTTACAGGCATTATCCAATACCGATAACGTGATTGATGCTATTAAACAGTTAACGCATCACAATAGCTTCAGCTTTAGTAATCCTAATCGTATTAGATCATTAATCGGTGCTTTTGCTTCTGGTAATACTTATCAATTCCACCGCAAAGATGGCGCAGGTTATGCTTTTTTAACTGATATTTTGATTAAGCTAAATAAGACTAATCCGCAGGTAGCATCAAGAATGATTACGCCTTTGATCCAATTTGCGAAGTATGATGACGGCAGGCAGCAAATGATGAAGCAGTCATTAATGACGCTGCAGAATCTGCCTAACTTATCTAAAGACCTTTACGAGAAGGTGAATAAAGCGCTCAGTTAAACGCTAAATAAACCGAAGGGGGTTAACTCTCCCTTCTTTTTAATTTTATTTCTGAATATTATATGGAGGCCCTGTGGAGTTTTATTTTTCTATTTATATTAGCTACATAAAGTTTTCTTCATACTATCAGGGTTATAGTGATTCCGTTGCTTTAACAGATGTTAAAGGTCGACACTTGCAAATTAACGCTAAATATTTCAGACCTTTTTTGACGCTAAATGGTATTAAGGGCCAATTTAAGTTGGAGTTAGACAGTCAAGGTAGATATAAGTCACTAACCAGGTTAGAGTAATTACTTCAAACGTTTGATTTATTGATTTTGATGTTAAGCTATCAAACTAATTTTGAATAAACTACTGAAATAAAATGTATTTAATTATTTGTCATCAACTCATTTTCTGTTCCCTAAACTCAATTCAAATATAGCACTCATTCTAGTTGTAGCATTCTCGTTAACCACGTTAATTTTATTATATATTTTCTTTATTTTGGCCTTGCTCAACAAGGTTAAATACTGTAACAATGGTGTTGCCTGTGGGCTAACAAGATGTTGGTTTAAATTCCTATAACAACGATTCCAGCAGGTTACGGAGATAAGCTAAAATGAATATTGTTAAGAAAAAATTTAACAAGTCGGCAATTACTTTGGGGGTAATGTCGGCTTTGTGTTTTGGAATGAGTCAAAATGCTTCTGCTGCCTCATTTGACTGGGGCGATGTAGAAGGTACCTTCGATTCCACCTGGACTGTCGGCGCTAGCTGGCGTGTCGGTGAACGTGACTGGGAAGGTCAAATTGGTAAGGTTAATCAACCACAATTTGATTGGTCTGGTTATTCTGCATTTAGTAACACTAAATACACATCCGCTGAAATTTGGGCTGAACCAGGCTCTTATTCAAGTAATAATGATTTAAGTAATTTACTTTACTCTCAGGGTGATACTACCTCTGAAATAGTAAAGGGATTACACGAGTTATCCCTCAAATACGAAAATTATGGTCTGTTTGTCCGCGGTATGTATTTCTATGACCGTAAACTAAACGATGGTAATTATGATTTTAATGATCCATTAACGGGTAATAGTTTTGATCCATGTGCCGATGATCGTGCCTCAGAAGTGCAATGTAAAGATGTGCGCTTATTAGATGCTTTTGTTTACGCGAACTGGGATTTAAATGATGGCCAAAACCCGTTAACAGTTCGAGTTGGTAACCAGGTTGTATCTTGGGGTGAGAGTACTCTTATTGCCCATGGTATTGGTGAAATTAACCCTGTTGATTTGAATATCTTAAATGCTCCAGGTGCTGAACTTAAAGAAGCTTTCCGTCCACAAGGTATGGTTTGGGCTTCTTTAGGGCTAACTGAAAACCTAAACGTTGAAGCGTTTTATCAATATCAGTGGGAGCCAGTGTGGGTCCCTACACCAGGTTCTATTTTTGCTACCAACGATTTTGCAGGTTTTGGTGGCTACAATCAAAATGCACAATTAGGCTTTAACTCTAATCCAGACATTAACTTAGACTTTTTAATATCTGAATATAAGAAGTTGTATACCAATGCAGCTGCTACTGGTTTTAATCCTGCAATGGCTTCAGCAATGACAGCATATTCAACTAAAGTAGCATTAATTCAAGATGAAGCGACACCAAGTGATGATGGCCAGTACGGCCTTAAACTAGGTTTTTATTCTCCTGAATTAAATGAAACAGAATTTGGTTTGTACTACATGAATTACCATAGTCGCCGTCCACTTATTAGTGGTACAGCGTCTAACTTTACCTCAGCTGGTATTGGCGGTGACTATGCTAAATTAGCCGCGAGTCAAGGTAATATTGACCGTGAATTGCTACTTAGCATGGAAACCTTTACTAAAGCACAGATTGTTTATCCAGAAGATATTCAACTATATGGATTCAGCTTTAATACTTTAGTGGGTGATACCTCTGTTGCTGGTGAAATTGCGCATCGTGTCGATGAACCTCTTCAGATTGATGACGTTGAATTGCTCTTTGCTGCTATGCCTCAACAATTGGCTAATGCAGGTATTCGTCCAGATTTAGACGGTATTTCACAAATGGATGTTGCCGCACCAGGAGCAACCGTTGATGGCTTTATTCAGCTAGATACTACTCAAGCACAAATGACACTGACACACTTATTTGGTCCTACATTAGGAACAGATAACTTAACTATGTTGGCCGAAATTGGTGGTGTGTGGATCCATGATATGCCAGGTTTTGATGAATTACGCTTAAATGGTCCTGGCACTTCGCGTTCAGGTGGCAATCCTGATATGCCAGGTATTATTCAAGCGGTTCACAATGGTCCTGAAACTAACCCATTTCCAACAGATTTTGCTTGGGGTTATCGTTTAGTGGCTAAAGCGGATTTTAATAACGTTTTTGCCGGTGTTAACATGGCGCCACGTATTATTTTCTCACATGATGTTGATGGGATTACACCAGATCCAATGTTTTTATTCACTGAAGGTAAAAAGTCAGTCGCTTTAGGGCTTAACTTTGATTATCAAAATCGTTGGGGCGTAGATTTCTCTTACAACAGCTTCTTCGGTGGTGTAGGGACAACTAACGCGATGGAAGATAGAGATTATATCTCGTTTAACGTCAAGTATTCGATTTAAAAGGATAATAACAATGAAAAAACTGACGATATTATCGGCAGCAGTTATTTTTGCACTAGGTGCTCCAGTTGCCATAGCTAAAGTATCAGAAGCTGATGCTGCTAAGTTAGGTGCAAGCTTAACGCCGATGGGTGCTGAAAAAGCGGGTAACGCAGATGGTTCTATTCCAGCATGGGATGGCGGAATTACTAAGCCAGTTGCTGGATATGAAAAAGGAATGCATCATTTAAACCCTTTTCCAAATGATAAAATCTTATTTACTGTTACCAATGCAAATAAAGCACAGTACAAAGATTTTTTAACGCCGGGTCAGAATAAACTATTTGATTTGTATCCAGATACCTATCAAATGAATGTGTATGAAACTCGTCGTACGGCATCTGTTCCACAGTATGTTTATGATGCCATTAAAGTGAATGCCACTTCAGCTGAATTAGTTGCTCAAGGAAATGGTATTTCTGGTGCGACGATAGGTGTTCCATTCCCGTTACCAAAAGATGGTTTAGAGGTCATTTGGAACCATATACTGCGTTATCGTGGTGTAGACGTAGAAACTTATCGTAGCCAAGCAGCACCAACCTCAAGTGGTTCATACACTCTGGTTGAAAATGCTGAAGAAATACGTTTTGAATATACTCGTCCAGAAATTACTTTAGACAAGTTAAAAGAAACCAATACTTTGTTCTATTTCAAGCAAGTGGTAACACAGCCAGCACGTTTAGCTGGAACGGCATTACTTGTAAAAGAAACCATGGATCAAGAAGCATTACCGCGTCAGGCGTGGACTTATAACACAGGACAACGTCGCGTGCGTAAGGCACCTAACGTTGCTTTTGATACCCCAGGTACAGTGTCTGATGGTTTAAGAACCACGGACGATTTCGACATGTTTAACGGCTCACCAGTTCGCTATAACTGGGAACTAGTCGGTAAAAAGGAAATATTTATTCCTTATAACGATTATAAGCTTCATTCAAATGAGCTTAAATATGACCAAATTTTAAAACCTGGTCATATTAATCCTGAATATGCGCGTTGGGAAAAACACCGTGTTTGGGAAGTAAAAGCGACCTTGAAAGAAGGTATGCGTCATATTTATAAAACCCGTGTTTTCTATATTGACGAAGATTCTTGGCAGGTTTCATTAACAGATATGTATGATAACCGTGACGAGTTATACCGTGTTGGTACGGCTCATACTATTAACTATTATGAAGTGCCTACAATGTGGAGTACTTTAGAAATATTCCATGACCTTCAATCTCGTCGTTATCTTGCAATGGGTTTAGACAACGAAGGTCGTATGTATAATTTTGATGCAAACTTATCAGAGTCTAACTTTACCCCTGATGCACTTCGTCGTGCAGGTATTCGTTAATTTGCTAAGATTGTTCAATATTAGTTAGTTAAATTCTAGATGTTAAATATTAGTTTTTATATAAAAGGGGCGCTTTGCGCCCCTAAACTTAAGGAAGTTTGTATGAAGGTTAGCATGCTTCGCAGTGCTGTCGCGATAGGATTAAGTGCATGTTTATATACTGCTTCGGTCAATGCTCAACTTGATCCTTTAACAGTTCAAATTCAACCACTTGCTCAAACATCTTTAATAACAGATGTTGTCAATGCAGGTGATAAGTTAGTCGCTGTTGGCCAACGTGGTCATGTCTTAGTATTTGATAAGCAATGGCAGCAAGTTTCCACGCCTGTTGTCACCCAATTGACGAAAGCTTTTTTTCTGACCGATACATTAGGCTGGGCAGTAGGTCACGATGCGACTATTATTCACACTAATGATGGCGGCATGACCTGGTCTTTACAGATGCAATCGACCGAGTTAGAAAAGCCTTTTCTAGACGTTCGTTTTTTCTCTGAGCAACATGGTATAGCAATTGGTGCATATGGTTTATTCTATCGCACTGAAGATGGCGGTAAAACATGGCAAGATGAGTTCCATCAAGAACTATTGTTTGAAGAAGACGTGTCTTATTTGAATGATTTAAAACAACAAGATCAGCAGCTTTACTTGTCTGAAAGAGCGGCTTTGTTGCCTCATTTTAATCGAATCATTAACTTAGATGATCAACGCTTGTTGTTGGTTGGCGAATTAGGCTTAGTTGCAGTGTCTACTGACATGGGACGTTCTTTTGAGCGTGTAGACTTTGATTATGATGGGTCAATGTTTAATGCTATCACTGTCGATAATAATGTTTATGTAATGGGCTTGCGTGGCCATGTGTTCCAAGCTTCATCTGATTTAGACGTTTGGCAACAAATTGAATTGCCTGTTGAATCATCGATTAACGGTGCTTTAGTTAATGACGGGGATTTATATCTTGTTGGAAATGCAGGTATTGTTTTAAAAGTTGATGATGGAAAAGCTGAAATAGTTACGCGTCGTCAAGGTGAAAACATTGTATCACTAGCGAAAAGCAAGCAAGGCGATATTTGGTTTGCGGGTTCAAAAGGGCTGTTTCAACTGCCTAAATAACATTTACTAAGACAAAAACAACAATAATAGGGCCGACAAGATGTTAGAAAAACTGGTCAATAGTTTTGAAACTCACTTATTCCGTAATCGGATGTGGGTTATTATTTCATTTATTTTTATCACGATATTTTTAGGGTACCAAGCAAGCCAGCTTAAAATGGATGCGGCTTTTAGTAAGAATATTCCGCTTCAGCATACCTACATGCAAACCTATACCAAACACCAAAAAGATTTTGGTGGTGCGAATGGGATTATGGTTGCGGTAGAAGATACCAGCGGTAATATATTTAACCCCGAATTTTTTGATGCACTTAAAAAGGTGCACGATGAGCTGTTTTTTATCAACGGTGTTGAGCGCTCACAAGTTAAATCACTTTATTCTCCTTCAACACGCTTTACTGAAGTGGTTGAAGATGGTTTTGCGGGCGGTCCAGTTATTCCGGCTGACTTTCAAACCGATGATTACGGCCTTAATACTGTTCGCGACAATATTGAAAAAGCAGGTATTGTGGGTCGTTTAATTGCAAATGATTATTCAGCAGCAATTGTTTCAGCTCAATTAATGGATTTTGACCCTGATACCGGTAAACCGCTTGATACTATCGCCTTTGCACAGCAGTTAGAAACGCAACTGCGCGGTCAGTTTGAAAACGAAAAGATTAAAATTCACATTATCGGCTTTGCCAAAATGGCTGGTGATGTGGCCGATGGTGCCAAAGGGGTTTTGCTGTTTTTCTTAATTGCTATCGCAATTACTGCTGTTATGGTTTATCTGTTTTCTAAATCAATCACGTTAACTGTCTTGCCATTGCTATGTAGTTTAATGGCCGTTATTTGGCAGTTAGGGTTGCTTACTGTTGTTGGGTTTGGTTTAGACCCTATGTCGATCCTGGTGCCTTTTTTAGTGTTTGCTATTGGTGTTAGTCATGGTGTTCAAATGATTAACGCCGTGCGCCGCAGAGTACTGGATGGACAAGCAACAAAAGCCGCCGCCGCATCAGCATTTAGAAGCCTATTAGTGCCAGGTGGTATCGCATTATTGTCTGATACGGTAGGTTTTTTAACATTATTAGCCATCGATATTGGTATCATTCGTGAGTTAGCTATTTCTGCCTCTTTAGGTGTGGCAGTGATTATCTTAACAAACTTAATTTTGTTGCCTTTGGTTATTTCCTATACCAACTTGTCTAATGCCCAGGAAAACCCAGAGCACAAGGCTAAAGTCGAAAACCTTTGGCGTAGTTTGTCTAAGTTTGCAACACCAAAATATGCGGTTGTCGTGTTAAGTTTTACTGCTGTGCTTTATGGTGTTGGCTATATGCAAGCGACTCAAATGAAAATTGGAGACTTAAAAGGTGGCGCTCCAGCGCTGCATCAAGATTCGCGCTATAACCTTGATACCTTTTTCATTACAGATCACTTTTCTATTACTACCGATGTAATGACCATTATTGTTGAAGCTGCACCAGAAGCCTGTACTTATCATTCATTGCTTAATCAAATTGATCAATTTGAATGGATGGTTGCTAACACTCCTGGCGTTGAGTCTACAGCGAGTTTGGCATCGATTGCTAAAGCGGTTAACTCAGGTTTCAACGAAGGTAACCCTAAATGGCAGATATTGCCTCGCACCACTGCGAGCTTAGTGCAAGCGGTTGGGCAAGTGCCTACAACATCGGGCCTACTAAATGGTGATTGCTCTGTGATGCCGGTTTATCTTTTCTTAAAAGATCACAAAGCAGAAACGATTGAAGTCGTTGTTGATAAAGTTAAACAGGTTGCAGCTGAGCTTAATAGCGATAAATTGCAGTTTAAATTAGCTTCTGGCCCAGTTGGCGTTATGGCCGCGACTAATGAAGCCGTTAGCGAAGCACAGCTCCCTATGATGATTTATGTTTATGGTGCGGTGTTCTTCCTGTGTTTAATTAGCTTTAAGTCACTTAAAGCGACGATTGCTGTGATTATTCCACTTTATGTGGTGTCAACCCTTGCACAAGCCTTGATGACATTACTGGATATTGGCCTTGCCGTAAGTACTCTACCGGTAATCGCGTTAGGTGTCGGTATTGGGGTGGACTACGGAATTTATATTCTTTCCACTATGTCAAATAAACTTAGCAATGGCATGCCAGTACAACAGGCTTATTTTGAAGCATTGGTTGAGCGTGGCAGTGCGGTTATCTTTACTGGCTTAACTTTAGCCATAGGTGTAAGCACTTGGTTCTTTTCTGCACTTAAATTCCAGATGGACATGGGTATTTTGTTAACCTTTATGTTTTTAGTAAATATGTTAGGTGCAATTATTATTCTGCCAGCACTTTCAGCACTATTTTGGCCTAAAAAGAAATAAAAACAATAACTTGAATTAAATGGAGGGCTTAGCCCTCCATTTTTTTTTGCATAGTTAATCTAAAACATCGAGTTTAATTGCATATTAAACAACAAAAGACTTACGAAACTGTATATCGAGAGGATGTACCACTAAAATTTTCCTCGATATAGCAGCAATTTAGTACTAAGCTCTGCATCAGATCTCAGAAATTTTGTTTCTGAGTTAAATAAGCTGAAGCATCCATAAAATGATAAAAGCGCTGCCATAGACGCTTAAGGAATCTGCAACATGGCCTTTAAAGATGTAATGCCTTCTGTACTATTAGAGAATGTAGTTAATTTGATTCATTCAAAAATTCCTAATTCACAAGCAAAACAAGTTGAGCAATTTGCCCAATGCCTCTACGCCCATATGTCAAGAGACGACCTCAATGTCCGAAATGACAGTGATTTATATGGTGCTGTAGTGAGTCTTTGGAATGCGCTTAATAAAACTGCGACAGGGGATACCCATATTCGCGTGTTCAATCCGACTCAATCAAAACATGGCTGGCAGTCAACCCATAGTGTGATTGAAGTCATTCAACCCGATATGCCATTCTTAGTTGATTCATTATCTATGGCGCTTAACCGCATGGGAATTACCGCTCATGTAATGTTACATACCCCATTAGCTGTGGTGCGTGACAGTAAAGCCGTTACCCAAGTAACTTTTGTTAATAATGCGCCTAAAGCCAGTGATAATATCGCGGTATTCTTAATCGAGATTGATAAGCAAAATAGCGATGCAGACATCAAAGCAATAGAAAAAGAAATTCAATCCGTACTTGCTGATGTTGTCGCCTCTGTTGTTGATTGGGAAGAAATGTCTGCAAAGCTTTCTGACACAATTAAACAATTACCACAGCGCCCTTTTCCTGGAGATAAATCTGAGTTAGAAGAGGCCGTTAATTACCTTACTTATTTAAATAACCATCATTTTACACTTTTAGGCTATCGTTATTACGATCTAAAGCGTGTTGAAGGTGATGTTGAATTAGTCCCTGACTTAGAAAGTAGTTTGGGTTTAATGAGCCGCTCAAAAACAGCGACCAGTGATCGTGGTTTATTGTTGTCGACCTTGTCTGAAAGTGCGCGCCGTGAAGCGTTAGATTCAAGTTTACTTGTGTTGACTAAAAGCTCTGCTAAAAGTCGTGTTCACCGTCCAGCATATGTCGATTATGTCGGTGTAAAAAGATTCGATAAGAAAGGCAATGTGATTGGTGAAGATCGTTACATCGGCCTATATGCCTCTAATCTCTATAACCGTAGTCCGCGTGAAATTCCATTATTGGCTGAAAAAGTACAACGTATATTAGATCAATCAGGTCTAGCACCACGTTCACATGACTATAAAGCGTTAATGAATATTCTTGAGAACTTGCCTCGCGATGAGCTTATTCAAGCGAAAGTGGAAGAGCTTTCACATATGGCACACGGTGTATTGCAAATGCAAGACCGTGACAAGTTGAAGCTATTTGTGCGCAAAGATGGTTTTGGTCGATTTTTATCGTGTTTAGTGTATGTGTCTAAAGACCGTTATAACACTAAATTCCGCCAAGATACCCAACGCATTCTTGCTCAACACTTTAATAGTAATGAAGATGTTGAATTTACGACTTACTTCTCTGAGTCAACGTTAGCGCGTACTCATTACATTATTAAAGTCGATAACAATAATATGGATGTGGATGTGGCAGCGATTGAACACAATCTTATTGAAGCTGCGCGCTCATGGGATGATAAATTACACTCAGCACTTAATAATGCTTTAGGTGAACAAGCGGGTACTGGATTAACTAAACGTTACATCAATGCTTTCCCACAAAGTTATAAAGATGATGTATTACCGAGTTCTGCGGTTGTTGATCTTCAACACCTTGAAGCCTTGGATGATGAACATAAGTTAGGCATGTTATTCTATCAGCCACAAGAAACAGCATTGAATGACAACAAAGTGCGTTTAAAGCTGTTCCATAAAGATGAACCTATCCATTTATCAGATGTGCTACCAATGCTTGAAAACTTTGGTTTACGTGTGATTAATGAGCGCCCTTACGAAGTTAAAACCAATGATGGTAATACATTCTGGATCCTTGACTTCTTAATGACAGTTCAAGGTGCTGCAATTGATAACCTTGCCGATAGCCAGGAACGTTTCCAAAATGCTTTGTCATTTGTATGGCAGAAAAAACTAGAAGATGACGGTTTTAACCGTATGGTGCTATCGACAGGTTTGAATGGCCGTGAAGTGTCTATTTTACGTGCATATGCAAAATATATGCGCCAGATTGATGCCACTTTCAGCCAGTCTTACATTGAAGAAACCTTCAGCCGTTATCCAAAACTTGCTGACTTGCTTGTTAAAATGTTTATTCGTAAGTTTAACCCTAAGCTTAAAACGCGCACATTAAGTAAATTCCTAGAGCAAATAGATAAGCAATTAGATGATGTATCAAGCTTAGATGATGACCGTATCATTCGCCGTTACTTAGATTTAATTAACGCGACTTTACGGACTAACTTCTATCAAACGGATGCTAATGGCGATAATAAAGCCTATACCTCGTTTAAATTTGCACCTAACTTAATTCCGGAAATGCCAAAGCCACTACCTAAATTCGAAATCTTTGTTTATTCACCAAGAATCGAAGGCGTGCATTTACGTGGCGGTAAAGTAGCCCGTGGTGGTTTGCGTTGGTCTGATAGACGTGAAGATTTCCGTACAGAAGTATTAGGCCTTGTAAAAGCACAGCAAGTTAAAAACACCGTCATTGTACCCGTTGGTGCAAAAGGTGGTTTTGTGTGTAAACAACTTCCTACAGAAGGTGGGCGTGAAGCATTCTTTACCGAAGGGCAAGAGTGTTACCGTTTATTTATTCGCGGTTTGTTGGACATTACCGACAATATCAAAAATGGTGAGGTTATTCCGCCAGTTGATGTTGTACGTCACGATGAAGATGATTCATATTTGGTTGTTGCTGCTGATAAAGGTACAGCGACATTCTCAGATATTGCCAACTCAATCGCAATTGAATACGATTTCTGGTTAGGCGATGCATTTGCCTCTGGCGGTAGTAATGGTTATGACCATAAAAAAATGGGTATTACTGCAAAAGGTGGCTGGGAATCTGTTAAACGTCACTTCCGTGAAATAGGCATTGATTGTCAAACCACAGATTTTACCTGTTTAGGTATAGGTGATATGGCAGGTGACGTTTTTGGTAACGGTATGTTGTTATCTGAGCACACCAAGTTAGTTGCAGCATTTAACCACATGCACATCTTTATTGATCCAAATCCAAATGTAGCTGAAAGCTATATTGAGCGTCAGCGTTTATTCGCACTACCGCGTTCAAGTTGGGAAGATTACAATGCCAAGTTAATTTCTAA
Organism: Shewanella sp. HL-SH8; assembly: GCF_051165765.1. NCBI lineage: Bacteria > Pseudomonadati > Pseudomonadota > Gammaproteobacteria > Alteromonadales > Shewanellaceae > Shewanella > Shewanella sp. HL-SH8. The sequence continues at coordinate 2,307,654 of NZ_CP195039.1, forward strand.
GGGCGGCGGTATTTTCTTACGTTCTGCCAAGTCATTAAAATTGACCCCAGAAATGAAAACCATGTTGTCTACCGATAAAGACAGCATGAATCCAGTCGAATTATTAAAAGAACTGCTTAAAATGCCAGTTGATTTGATGTGGAACGGTGGTATTGGGACTTACGTTAAATCAAGCAAAGAAACTCACGTTGAAGTGGGTGACCGCGCAAACGATGCATTGCGTGTTAATGGTAATGAAATGCGGGTTAAAATCGTCGGTGAGGGTGGCAACTTAGGTTGTACTCAACTTGGGCGAATCGAATACGCGGCGAATGGCGGTCGTATTAATACCGATTTCGTCGATAACGTAGGCGGTGTTGATTGTTCTGATAACGAAGTCAACATTAAAATTTTCTTGAATACTTTAGTTGCCGAAGGTGAGTTAACCGTTAAACAACGTAACCGTATCCTTGAAGAAATGACCGATGAGGTCGGTGAAATTGTACTTCAGGATTGTAAAGATCAAACACGTACCATTTCTGTGACTCAAGTTCATGGTGTTTCTCAGCTTAAAGAACAAATTCGTTTCATTCAGTATTTAGAAAAAGAAGGCAAGTTAGATCGTGCCCTTGAATTCTTACCAACTGATGATGATTTGGCCGAGCGTTTAGCTAATGGCCGTGCTTTAACCCGTCCAGAACTATCTGTTTTAGTCGCTTACGCAAAAATGGTGCTTAAAGAGCAGTTAGTGACTCCTGAAATTACTGAAGACAGTTTCTTAAGTAAATTGCTAGTGGCTTACTTTCCGAAAAAACTTCAAGCTAAATACGCCCATAAGATGGTACAGCATCCTCTACGCGGTGAAATTATTGCCACATCATTAGCAAATGAGCTAGTTAATGATATGGGCTTCAATTTTGTACAACGTATGCAAGATGAGACTGGCGCCACAGTCGCTGAAGCGGCCATTTGTTACACTATGGCCCGTGAAGTGTTCGGTTTAGATGAATTAACTAAATCAATTACTGATTTAAACGGTGTAATTCCAGCGGTTGTACAGGGTGAGATGTTGCACCAGTTACGCCGTAATATGCGTCGTGCTTGTCGCTGGTTTATCCGTCATCGTAATCGTAGTCATAATATTGAACAAACAGTTGAGTTCTTTAAGCCAGTATTTGAAAAGCTTAAAGACAATGTAGATCAATATATGATAGCTGCCGAAGTTAAAGCGATATCTGCAGAGATTAATTCGCTTACCAAAGAAAATGTGCCAATGTCAGTTGCAACAGTTGTTGCTAAAATGAGCACATTATTCTCGGCGCTTGATATCGCACAAATTGCTGAAATTGAAAATAAATCACTCGACTTAGTGTCTGCAACCTACTTTAAACTAGGTGCAAAAGTTGAGCTGCATTGGTTCTTAGAGCAAATTAGTGCGCAACCAGTGGCAAACCATTGGCAAGCATTAGCTCGTGCAGCTTTCCGTGAAGAATTGGACTGGCAGCAACGTGCATTAAGCTCAGCGGTACTCCGTACTTGTAGTGATACTTGTGATGCAGATATTGTGATTAATCAATGGATCAAGAGTAATAAAACCTTGCTTCAACGTTGGTATCACATGTTAGCTGACTTTAAAGTATCGCAAACACATGAGTTTGCTAAGTTCTCAGTCGCCCTACGTGAACTTAACTTGCTTATTTTGCATTGTGAAGGTCAGAAGTAATTCTTTATAATGTGAACTAGCCCTGGCGATTGCCGGGGCTTTTTTTAGGCCTAGGAGAAAACATGTTTTATAAACTCGCACAAAAAGTAATGTTTCAGATAGACCCTGAGTTGGCTCATAATGTTGCCATAGGCAGTTTGAAAATAACCGGTAACACACCGCTTAATTGCTTTTATCGTCAAAATATCGCAAAAACACCCGTTGAATGTATGGGGATTACTTTTCCAAATCCTGTGGGATTAGCGGCTGGATTAGATAAAGACGGCGAGTCGATTGATGCATTTTATGCAATGGGTTTTGGCCATGTAGAAGTCGGTACAGTAACACCTCGCCCACAATCGGGTAATGATAAACCACGTTTGTTTCGCCTTAAACCGGCAAAGGGGATTATTAACCGTATGGGTTTCAACAATAAAGGTGTTGATAACCTTGTCCGTAACCTCATGGCCAAAAAATCTGATGTTTTAGTCGGTGTAAATATAGGTAAAAATAAAGACACTCCGGTAGAGCAGGGTAAAGATGATTACCTGATTTGTATGGATAAGGTTTATCAGTATAGTGCTTATATCACTGTCAACATTTCATCCCCCAATACCCCTGGTTTACGCACATTACAATATGGTGAGCTGCTGGATGATTTATTAAGTTCGATTAAAGCCAAACAAACTGAATTAACCCAAAAACACGGTAAATATGTCCCGGTTGCATTAAAAATAGCACCAGATTTAACCGATGATGAAATTAAATCTATTGCTGATTCCTTGATTAAAAATAAATTTGATGGCGTTATTGCCACTAATACCACTTTAGGGCGAGATACTGTAGCCGGTCTAGAGCACGCAGAGGAAATGGGTGGCTTAAGTGGAAAGCCGTTAACCGATCTTTCTACTCAAGTAATTAAGACTCTTGCTGGTTATTTAAACGGCCAGATCCCGATCATTGGTGTCGGCGGGATAAATTCTGCAAAGGATGCAAATGACAAATTCGCAGCAGGTGCTACGTTAGTTCAGATATACAGTGGTTTTATCTATCAAGGCCCTCAGCTAGTATCAGAAATCTGTTCTGCTTATCGCACAAAATAACCACAAACGATCAATTAATAAGATCAAAAATCATGCCGCGATCGCATCTATGCGATCGCACTTTGTTCTAAGATAATGAAATATCAGTAATATTTTTTAAATAAATTTTGATATTGTTTGAAAAATAATCTATTATCGACCAGTATTCAATTTTTAGGTGAAATTGCATCATGTTATTAATGCCAAATAAGGACTGGCATTGGGAATTTAACACAAGATATCAGCAACTAAGCGTATCTTTAGGTTCCGAGATGGAGTTCTTAACCCCATATAAGTCAAAACTACTTATTCCTGATGCGCTAGGAATGACAGAATTTAGTGTTGAACACGCTAAGTATTACATTCGCTTGCTTGAAATTTTACCTAAGGTTTTACATATTTCCGATGCTGGGATAGTTCAAACAGCACTCAACGCAACTGCAGCATATTTCTTACTTAAACCTCAAATGCCAAAATCCTGGTTTTTCATGGCAAGTGATGAATGTGTTTTTTGCGGCGCAGGTAAGTTGTTTCAACTTAATTGTAATGGTGTCATGGTGTTAGTTTTAGTGGTTGAGGACAGTCTTCAGGCTGCTACAGTGATGCTTTTGTCTAACTCTTGTGCTTTATCTGACACTAAGTCACTTAATCAATTTGATGCCATTAAAGTAATGCACAATCGCTTGCATCCATTGCGCAAAGCTAAGCAAGTGGTTGCAGCTTAGGATAAATCATTCAATAAGAAATGGATATTGCCTTAAAATCCGCTCAGTTACTACAAAAAAGCCAAACAATGATGTTTGGCTTTTTGCTATTGTAGACTCTAAGAATAATGTTAACTCATTTTTCTAATAAGGCTTAAAGGCGCAACACGAAGTAGCCAGTGTAAAAAAGCCCAAGGGTAGCTTGGTACATAAACGTTATCCTTTTCTTTCCCTATAGCCTTAACCATCGCTTTACAGCCAGTTTCTAAATCTACTCGGAAGGGCACTGTTTTTACTTTTTCGTTTATTTCAGTACGAATAAAACCAGGATGAACACAGGTCACTTTAATTGGTGTGTGCATCACATCAATTCGGATCCCTTCCGATAAAGAGGTTAATCCAGCTTTGGTTGCTGCATAAACAGTCATTGCTCGTCTGAATCCCCTAACTGCACTGATTGAAGAGATTGTCACTAAATGGCCATTATTTTGTTGTCTAAATATTTCCATCGCTGCTTCGCATTGGGCAATGGCAGCAATAAAATTAGTTTGTGCGGTTTCTAGGTTGGCTTTGAAAAAACCTGTTCCAATCGAAGCCCCTTTACCCATTCCAGCGTTGACGATGATCCTGTCAATTGCCCCCATATCTTTTTGGCATTGTTTGAATACAGTAAAAACTGCTTCATGATCGTTCACATCTAGCGCGTAAATAAACACTGTGATATTTGGATTAATTGTTAATAGCTCTTCTTTTAGTCGGGTTAACAGCTCAATTCGACGTGCACATAAAGCCAGGTTATGGTTTTTCTTGGCAAATTGTTTCGCCATTCCAAGGCCAAGACCTGAGCTTGCGCCTGTAATGAGGATGTTGCTTCTATGCATGAATATTCCTTTGTTATTTTTATTTTTAATGTAAGAGCGAATACATCTTGTAGACGGTTTTACTTGAACACTAACCATACCACTTTAGATATAACTAACTTACTGATTTATTGTGTCTTAAATTTGACAAACTGCAGTTATTGATCCAAGTTTAGATTGACAATAATGATTATAAAAACATCACATCATACTAAAGGAGAGTGTTGTTTTGACGATATAGTCTCTAGAGTGTCACAACTTTTTAAGATTTTAAAATACTTTATTTTTAATATTCTCAGGTGGTTATATGAACGTTATCAACCTTCTATTAAGAAAAATGAGCATTTCGAAACGATTACTCGGAATGTTAGTGTTAAGCGTTGTCGCCACCATTTTAATGTTTTTATTTGCGCTTAACCGTATTGATAATGTACTCATTGCCGAAAAAGAAGCCAAATTATATGCTTTAGTTGATGCGGCTGTTGCTGTTGTCGATCAATACTATCAACGCAGTGAGCAAGGAGAGTTAACTGCGGAGCAAGCACAAACGCCGGCTATCGCTGCACTTGATCATTTGCGCTACGCAGGGCAAGAATACTATTTCAGTATCAATACCCAAGGCGTGATGATTCAGCATGCTTTTGCCAAGAAACTTGTTGATACCAGTGTGATAGGAATGAAAGATCCTGACGGGATTAAATTGTTCCAATTGATGATTGATAGAACGCAAACTCAAGAGTCTGCTAGAGTCGATTACATGTGGAATAAGCCCAATCAAGAAGACCCAAGCCCAAAAATGTCGGTGGTGAAAAAATTTACTCCGTGGAACTGGATTATTGGAACAGGTATTTATGTTGACGACATTGATGCCCAAAATCATGAATTTATTTACAATTACATCTTTTTGCTTACTTTAGTTTGGCTACCGGTACTTATCTTTCTTTATATTATTATTCAGAGTGTCTCAGTACCAATGCGCTCTACCATCACTGCTTTTGAAAATGTGGCTAAAGGAGAGGGCGATTTAACCTTGCGACTATCAGAAGAAGGGGCTGATGAGTTAAAAGAGATTGCGACTCACTTTAATATGTTTACCTCTAAAATTCAGAATGTTATTACTTCTGTGGGAGAGTCGATTCAACACAGCAGTGAATTAGCAGGCGGCATGTCAGCGATTGCAGTAAAAGCGAATCAAGTTTCAACTAACGTGCAGATGGAAACCGAAAACGTAGCAACTGCTATCAACCAGATGTCGATGACTGCTTCAGAAGTGGCTTCTAATGCACAACTGGCCGCACAAAGCGCGCATTCTGCAGATGAAGAAGCGGATAAAACCGCTAAAGTAGTTGATAACGCCATGGGCAAAATTAATGAGCTTTCAACTGAGCTTATTCATACCGAGGAAGTGGCTAAAGGACTACAAATTAGTTCGAGTAAAATCGGTCAAATATTAGATGTGATTGTTGGTATTGCAGAGCAAACCAATTTGTTAGCATTAAATGCAGCTATTGAGGCTGCCCGTGCCGGTGAGGCAGGACGGGGATTTGCGGTTGTGGCAGATGAAGTGCGCACTCTAGCAAGCAGAACGCAAGATTCAACCCGAGAAATTAACGGCATCATTGATGCCATTCGTGACGCTATCGACAGTGTTAATGCTTCAGTTGAAAGAGCGAAAATTAAATCAAATGAAACGGTTTCAGAAACTGGTCAAGTGGTTGGCGCGCTTGATGTGATAAAAAACTCAATTGAACAGATTTCACAAATGAATATTCAAATTGCTGCGGCAACAGAAGAGCAAAGTGCGGTTATTGCAGAGTTAAATATGAATATTACTCGCATAAACGACATGTCCGTCGAGAACAGAGAATATAATCAGGACATTAATCAAAATAGTAGCCAAATTGAGCAAGGATCTGAAAAACTCGCTGAATTAGTCGCTCATTTTAAAGTGTAATACTTCGGCCTGTTTATTTTTATGGTTGTTTTTACTGCTTTATGTTGACCATTTATATCTGACAAAGATTTGTGGTGAAATGAATCAAGATCAACAGCCACTAGTTAACATGTTCGGTTAACAGTGTTTTGTCCATTTGGTCAGTGCTGGCGGCTTTTCGCAGGTTTTAGTCAGTTACGAAATATTCCAGTGTCAACGGTTAGCCGTAAAATTGCCAAACTAGAAACCCGTCTGAATACCCAATTGATCATGCCATCAAGATGCAGTAAACAAGAAGGGTCGAACCCTATAACATATTGTGCACGGATGGCAGCATGGGCTTTATCTTTCCATTTTGGCTGACACAGCGCCTTCATCAACCGCAAAGGTACCGCCGAAACCGCAACATTCATCGCGTGGTGCGGGATAAACAATATTGATACCTGGGATGTTTTGCAGTACAGCTTCGACTTTATTCAATAGTGGTCCCATTGTTTCACTTGGCGTCGCTAAGTTAAGCATACGCAGTCCATGACAACTCATCTGTAAGCTAATGGTATGATCAAATTTATGTTTAAATGACGCTATTGGTTTATATCGTGTAAGAATTCCGTAAGTTCATACTGTTTATCGATCAAATCTTGTGCCGCTTGGCTTTTATCGAACTCATGCAAGTTTTCTTTAGCGGCGACTAAACAAGATGCCGCTGGGCAGACAATGGCATCGCATTCCTCGCCTTTAAACGCATTTAGTCATTTGGGTGTGGTGTTGCGTGCTTCGTTAAAACAGCCTGAGTTTGTTATAGGTTGTCCACAACAGGTCTGGCCTTCAGGGAATATCACTTGATGCCTCAATTTTTCAAATAATGACAAAGTGGTAATCGCTACATCAGGCATCATTTGATTAACCAAACAGGGAATAAACAGTGCAATTTTCATATTCATTTACTTCAATAATCACGGATACTATTAATCTACTCGCCAATACTATTGAGTGATTCAGACAAAATAGTAATGAACCATCAGGATATTTTCATTTTTGAAACTTAACCTTAGGATTGTCGACTAAATATTAAAAGATGGGTTTATAACCTCATCAATTAGTCGTAATTAACAATAAAAATACCATTATGTCGACAATGTATGGTTTTTGGGGTTGTTTATCACTCATTTGCTGCTATATTGTCGACATACGAATTGTTAATTGAGTTAAAAGCATGCTCCTCGCTAATGAAAAGCCAGTAACAGCAGCAGATAAAACCTTTATTTTGCTTAGAGACGATATTGTTGAAGGCAGAATTGCGGCGGGTTCAAAGCTCAGTGAGACAGAATTGTCGACAAAATATGCGGTTAGTCGTGCGATTATCCGTGAAGCAATCAATCGCCTTGAGGCTTGTCACATAGTGGAGCGCAAGGCAAATATCGGGGCTAGAGTGGTCGCACTGAGTCCTCAAGGGTTGATAGAGCTATATCAAGTGCGCGAGTCATTAGAAGGCATGGCCGCAAGGTTAGCGGCTGTGAATATGACCCATGAAGAAATTGATGATTTGATGGGACTACTGCAATGCCATTTTGATGAAGTCAAAGACGGGCAGTCTTATTATCAGGAAGCGGGCGATGTCGATTTTCATTATCGAATCATACTGGGTAGCAAAAATAAGCATTTAATCAGTATGTTATTTGATGGTATTTATCATTTAGTGCGCATGTATCGTGTGCAGCTTGGTATGGCGGGACCTAGAGTAACCACCGCCTATGATGAGCATAAACATATTGTAAAAGCCATTGCTAATCGTGATGCAGAACTCGCTGAGATGTTAATGCGTCGCCATATCATGTATTCAAAAAATAGTATTGAAGCCAAGTTAAGTTAGTCATAGATAATTATGATGACCGATAATCGATTGAACATTGTTAACACACAAGGAAAGAATATGAGCGCAGGTAAAAAATTTCGCCAGGCACTAATGGCCAATAAACCATTGCAAATAGTCGGTACGATCAATGCCTATTCAGCCATGATGGCAAAACAAATTGGCCATCAAGCCATTTATTTGTCAGGTGGTGGCGTGGCAAACGCCTCATATGGTTTGCCTGATCTTGGCATGACTTCTTTGAATGATGTGTTAGTGGATGTGCAACGTATTACATCAGCGTGTGACTTACCTTTATTGGTGGATATCGACACGGGTTGGGGCGGCGCATTTAATATTGCCAAAACCATTCGCGATATGGAAAAAGCCGGTGCAGCCGCTGTGCACATGGAAGATCAAGTGGCGCAAAAGCGTTGTGGTCATCGCCCAAATAAAGAAATTGTGCCTGTAGAAGAAATGGTCGACCGCATTAAAGCGGCGGTTGATGCCCGCACAGATCCTGATTTTTTCATTATGGCGCGCACAGACTCGTTTGCTCAAGAAGGTTTAGAAGCCGCAATTGAGCGTGCTAAAGCTTATGTAGCAGCAGGTGCAGACGGTATATTTGCTGAAGCGATTAAAACCGAAGCACATTATCGTGCCTTTGCTGAAGCATTAGATGTGCCTATTTTGGCCAACATTACTGAGTTTGGCCAAACTGAATTATGGAATAAACAGCAATTAGGCGAGTGGGGTGCATCTATGGTGCTATACCCATTAAGTGCATTCCGTGCGATGAACAAAGCGGCTGAAAATGTCTACAGTGCTATTTTAACCGATGGCGACCAAAAAGCGGTGGTGGACACCATGCAAACGCGGATGGATTTATATGATTACTTGGGCTATCACGATTATGAGCAAAAGCTAGATAGTCTATTTGCCGAAGGCAAAAACAAATAATCACCCGGTAATAAAAGTGTGAACCATTTTTACGACTAGAATAAAAAATACCCTACAATCGCGGTTAAGCTTGGCTTAATCGCGACAAGCATAAGAAGGAAGATATCATGGTAGACAAGAAATTATCGGGCGCAGGATTACGTGGTCAAAGTGCTGGCGAAACAAAATTATGTACAGTCGGTAAATCAGGTTCTGGGCTCACTTATTGTGGTTATGATGTCGCGGATTTAGCCGACAACGCCACCTTTGAAGAAGTGGCTTATTTACTGTTTAACGGTGAGTTACCAACTCAAGCACAATTAAGTGCTTACAAAACAGAGTTAACCGCGCAACGTGATTTACCTGACGCCCTTAAAGCGGTATTGAAGCTTATTCCTGCTGATGCTCATCCGATGGATGTTATGCGAACGGGCTGCTCGTTTTTAGGAAACCTTGAGCCAGAAGTTGATTTTACTCAGCAACATAAAGCATCTAATCGCTTACTTGCCGCGTTCCCTGCGATTATGTGTTACTGGTATCGCTACAGCCATGAAGGTGTAGAAATTGACTGTACTAGTGATGAAGAATCACTTGGCGGTCATTTCCTTAAATTATTACGTGGTGAAACGCCATCAGCACAACATCGTAAGGTAATGGACGTGTCTTTGATCCTTTATGCTGAGCATGAGTTTAACGCATCGACCTTTACCGCGCGCGTATGTGCTTCAACCTTATCTGATATGTATTCGTGTGTGACTGGTGCAATTGGTTCATTACGTGGTCCACTTCACGGTGGCGCTAACGAAGCTGCAATGGATATGATCCAAAAGTTTAGCTCACCAGCCGATGCCAAAGTGCAAATGGCGGGTATGTTAGAACGTAAAGAAAAAATCATGGGCTTTGGCCATGCTATTTATAGTGTGTCTGATCCACGTAATGTGATCATTAAAGCCTGGTCTGAAAAGTTGGCTCAAGAAAATGGTGACACCTCGTTATATGACATTTCTGTCGCCTGTGAAGAGTTTATGTGGGACAGCAAAAAGCTATTTTGTAATGCAGACTTCTTCCATGCCTCTGCTTATCATTTTATGGGCATTCCAACTAAGTTATTCACACCAATCTTTGTGTGTTCACGTTTAACAGGCTGGGCTGCACATGTGATGGAGCAACGCTCTAACAACCGCATTATTCGTCCAAGTGCTGACTATGTCGGCAGTGAGCCACGTAAAGTGGTACCAATTAGTCAACGTTAATCAACTTGCCGAGTCTGATAATGATGATGACTCGGTTTTTTTCGTTGTAGATTAGCGCTTATTAGTTTGATGTTTATTGTGGATGAAGTTATGAATACTCAATACCGTAAAGCCTTGCCGGGCACCCAATTAGATTATTTTGACACCCAAGAGGCTGTCGACGCAATTGAACCTGGCGCTTATGCCAAATTGCCTTATTGTTCTCGCGTATTTGCCGAGAACTTAGTGCGTCGTTGTGCGCCAGATATGCTCACTGATTCGTTAAAGCAGTTGATTGAACGTAAAAGTGATCTCGACTTTCCGTGGTATCCCGCTCGTGTGGTATGTCATGATATTTTAGGTCAAACCGCTTTAGTTGATTTAGCGGGTCTGCGTGATGCGATTGCTGAAAAAGGGGGCGATCCATCTAAAGTAAACCCCGTAGTACCGACTCAATTGATTGTCGATCACTCACTGGCTGTAGAACATGCCGGTTTTGACAAAGACGCGTTTGATAAAAACCGCGCTATTGAAGACCGTCGTAATGAAGACCGTTTTCATTTTATCAATTGGACCAAAACGGCGTTTAAAAATGTTGATGTTATCCAACCTGGTAACGGCATCATGCATCAAATTAACTTAGAACGTATGTCGCCAGTGGTACATGCTCAAAATGGTGTGGCGTTTCCTGACACCTTAGTGGGCACCGATAGCCATACACCACATGTAGATGCGTTAGGTGTTATTGCCATTGGGGTAGGTGGTTTAGAAGCGGAAAGCGTGATGCTGGGCCGCGCATCTTACATGCGTTTACCGGAAATTGTGGGTGTTGAAGTAACGGGTAAGCCACAACCTGGCATTACCGCTACCGATATTGTATTAGCATTAACCGAATACTTACGTGCGCAAAAAGTAGTGTCATCGTATCTTGAGTTTTATGGTGAAGGTACCACCCATTTAACCCTTGGCGATCGCGCCACCATTACCAACATGACGCCTGAATACGGCGCCACAGCAGCGATGTTTTATATCGATAAGCAAACTATTGATTATTTAACATTAACTGGTCGTGAAGACGCGCAAGTTAAATTAGTTGAAACCTATGCCAAACAAGCCGGGTTATGGGCTGATACGTTAACGAATGCTGTATATGAGCGTGTTCTGCACTTTGACCTATCGTCGGTTGGCCGTAACATTGCCGGTCCTTCAAATCCGCATTCTCGGGTTCCAACCTCTGAGCTTGCAGCTCGCGGCATTAGCGGCGTAGTTGAAAACGAGCCTGGTAAAATGCCCGATGGTGCCGTGATTATTGCCGCCATTACTAGCTGTACTAACACCAGCAACCCTCGCAACATGATTGCAGCAGGACTATTAGCACGAAATGCCAATGCACGTGGTTTATTACGTAAACCTTGGGTTAAATCATCACTTGCGCCAGGCTCTAAAGCAGTGCAATTGTATTTAGAAGAAGCAGGCTTGTTACCTGAGCTTGAAAATTTAGGTTTTGGTATTGTTGGGTTTGCCTGTACCACCTGTAACGGCATGAGCGGCGCGCTTGATCCGGTTATTCAACAAGAAGTGATTGATCGCGATTTGTACGCAACGGCTGTGCTATCGGGTAATCGCAACTTCGATGGACGTATTCACCCTTACGCTAAACAAGCATTTTTAGCTTCGCCGCCATTGGTCATTGCTTATGCCATTGCCGGTACGATTCGGTTTGATATTGAAAAAGATATCTTAGGTATTGATAACCAAGGTCAAGCGGTGACGTTGAAAGACATTTGGCCAACCGATGAAGAAATCGATGCGGTTGTTAAAGCTAGCGTTAAGCCCGAGCAGTTCCGCAAAGTTTACGAGCCGATGTTTGACATTAAAGTTGAATATGGCACACATGTAAATCCACAGTATGATTGGCGCCCGCAGAGCACTTATATTCGTCGTCCACCTTATTGGGACGGAGCCTTAGCGGGTGAGCGCACCATGAAAGGTATGCGTGCATTAGCGGTGTTGGGTGACAACATCACTACGGATCATTTATCGCCATCCAATGCGATTATGCTAGACAGTGCAGCAGGCGCCTATTTACACAAAATGGGATTGCCAGAAGAAGACTTTAACTCTTATGCGACTCACAGAGGCGATCACTTAACTGCCCAGCGAGCCACATTTGCTAACCCTAAACTGTTTAACGAAATGGTGCAGGAAAACGGCAAGGTGAAGCAAGGATCACTTGCGCGCCTTGAGCCAGAAGGCCAAGTCACTCGCATGTGGGAAGCGATAGAAACCTATATGGAACGCAAGCAGCCACTGATTATTATCGCTGGTGCGGATTATGGTCAAGGCTCGTCACGTGACTGGGCGGCAAAAGGTGTGCGACTTGCTGGCGTTGAAGTGATTGTTGCCGAAGGCTTTGAGCGTATTCACCGTACCAACTTAGTCGGTATGGGCGTGTTACCGCTTGAATTTACAGCAGGTCATAATCGTCATACTTATCAGATTGATGGCACAGAAACCTATGATGTGGTTGGCGAGCGTAAGCCTGGTGCGATGTTAGATGTGATCATGACGCGTAAAAACGGTGAGCAAGTGACGATTGCGGTGAAGTGTCGTGTCGACACGGCTGAAGAGCTGTCTATTTATGAAGCTGGCGGTGTATTACAACGTTTTGCGCAAGACTTTCTAGAGTCAAGCGCTGCGCAGTAATTTTTGCATGAAGAAATAATCAATCATCAGAAAGAGGCGGTGTATGGGGTTACCATCACCGCTTTTTTTAAGGATAAAATATGACGTTTAAACCACAGATAAAAATACCCGCTACCTATATGCGTGGCGGAACCAGTAAAGGAGTCTTTTTTAATATTTCTGATTTACCGGTAGCAGCTCAAGTGGCTGGCGCTGAACGTGATGAGATATTACTCAGAGTCATTGGCAGTCCTGATCCCTATGGTAAGCATACTGACGGTATGGGCGGTGCGACCTCAAGTACCAGTAAAGTGGTTCTTTTATCAAAAAGCACCCAGCCTGATCATGATGTGGATTACTTATTTGGCCAAGTAGCGATAGATAAACCCTTTATAGACTGGAGTGGTAATTGCGGCAACTTAACCGCTGCTGTAGGCTCATTTGCGATTAGTAATGGATTAATTGATCCAAGACGAGTTCCTCAAAATGGCACCGTAATCGTGCGTATATGGCAGGAAAATATTAACAAAACCATTATTGCTCATGTACCGATAACAAACGGCGAAGTACAAGAAACGGGTGATTTTGAACTTGATGGCGTGACGTTTAAAGCCGCTGAAGTACAAGTTGAGTTTTTAGACCCTGCCGATGGTGAAGGGGCGATGTTTCCTACAGGTAATATCGTAGATGAGTTAGTTGTGCCAAATATAGGTACATTTAACGTAACTATGATTAATGCTGGTATTCCAACTATTTTTTTGAATGCGGCTGATATTGGTTATACTGGAACAGAATTGCAAGACGCGATTAATAACGATAATGCCGCACTAACAAAATTTGAAACTATTCGAGCCTATGGTGCACTAAAAATGGGACTAATCACTCATTTAGAAGAAGCCAAAGTTCGCCAACATACACCTAAAGTAGCCTTTGTTGCACCTGCAGCCGATTACATTAGTTCAAGTGGTAAAGCGATTAGTGCTACAGAAATTGATTTATCGGTGAGAGCACTATCAATGGGTAAATTGCACCATGCCATGATGGGCACTGCAGCGGTTGCTATTGGTACTGCAGCAGCTATACCGGGGACATTAGTTAATCTTGCGGCTAGCGGCATAGAGCGCCAATCTGTTAACTTTGGCCATCCCTCAGGCACTTTACGTGTAGGTGCAGAAGCTAAGTTGATTGATGGTCACTGGCAGGTAACTAAAGCTATAATGAGTCGCAGTGCTAGAGTATTAATGGAAGGTAGTGTGCGTATACCTCAAGACTAACGTATCCAGTTTTGATCATTGTATAATAACAAAGCCTGAGCACTGTCTTAGGCTTTGTTATTTTAAAACAATTAATAATCAAAATGTTATTTTGTTTTTATTAAGTAAAAAGAAAATATAGTTTAGATCTAAAAATGACTTGAACACAGATAGAAATTAGTATTTTATATGCATAATTTCACATGGCGACATTTTGTCAGAATAGTAATTTTTATTATTTTAATATCATTGACTTAGTGATTTAATTTGATAGCAACCTCACTTGTAAGTGATGGTTTTTTATGCCTCTTAATTACTGTCATGTTACTTTAGCAACAGATTGATTGGGTTAAACCAGACTTTTATTGCCACTATAAGTGAATCCTTAACGGATTAGCTGTTATGCAAATAAAAATTAGTCAGTACTTGAAAACTTGTATTGAGAATAAGAAAAGGAAAATATTATGGTTGAACACATCACGGGTATGCTGGCATTAATCGGTGTATTGTCGCTTTTGTGTCAATGGGCAGGCTGGAAATTAAGATTACCTGCCATTTTACCACTACTGTTATGTGGATTGTTACTCGGACCTGGATTGAATATACTTAATCCCGATGAAATTTTTGGTGATCTATTGTTCCCTATCATTTCATTGGGTGTAGCTGTGATCCTTTTTGAGGGAGCATTAACGCTCAATTTCAAAGAGATTAAAGATCACAGCCGCATGGTGACTAATCTTGTGACTATAGGCGCAGTAATTACTTGGGCATGTATTACCCCTGCCGCGCACTATTTTATGGGATTTGATTGGCCTGTCGCATTTCTATTTGGCGCGTTAGTTGTTGTCACAGGGCCAACGGTAATTGTACCCATGTTGCGTACGGTTCAACCTAAAGCTAAATTAGCCAGTATATTACGTTGGGAAGGTATTGTTATTGATCCCATCGGTGCATTATTCGCGGTGTTAGTTTACGAATATGTTGCCGTTACCGCAGATCCTACAACACACGTATTGTATGCATTGGGCCTCACTTTAGTGATTGGTTTTGGCATAGGTGCAGCCGCGGGTTACTTCATTGGTGTAGCACTAAGAAATAACGTCTTCCCACATTATCTGCGTAATACAGCGGTGTTAACGATAATGTTGGGTGTATTCGTCGGCTCTAACTTATTACAACATGAATCAGGACTTTTAACGGTTACTGTAATGGGTATCTGGCTTGCCAACATGCGTGGTGTAGACATAGCCGATATTCTAGAATTTAAAGAAACCTTAACAGTACTGCTTATTTCAGCATTGTTTATTTTGCTTGCCGCACGTTTAGATTCTAACGCTATGTTAGGGCTTGGTATTGGTGCTTTCGGAGTGCTGTTTGTGGTTATGCTTATTGCTCGTCCATTAAGTATTTGGACCTCAGCATTGGGGACTAATTTAACCTCAAAAGATAAGTGGTTTTTGAGTTGGGTTGCACCACGGGGTATTGTTGCTGCGGCAATTTCATCACTGTTTGCGATTAAATTAGAAGAGCTTGGTGTTCACGGTGCAAGCTCTATCGTGCCATTAGTATTTTTTATCATTATTGGTACCGTAGTTATTCAAAGTTTAACCGCAGGCCCCTGGGCAAAATTTTTAGGGGTTAAAGAAGGTTCAAACCAAGGTTTACTTATTTTCGGAGCCTCAAAATTTGCTCGAGAATTAGCCACCCAACTATTAGCTAAAAACATTAAAGTTGTGTTAGCAGACAGTAACTGGGACAGTATTCGTCAAGCCCGTATGGAAAATATTCCTGTTTACTTCGGTAACCCAGCATCTGAACATGCTACTAACTACATGGACTTAAGCGGTATAGGCAGAGTGTTAGTTATGTCTCCTTATCGTCAATTGAATCCTTTGGTCAGTTTCCATTTCCAAGATTTATTTGGCTCGGAAAAAGTGTATGGTCTAAATAATAGTGAAACAAATGTTGGCAGTGGCCGTCATCAACTGTCTGAGTCTTATTTACAGCGGTTATGCTTATTTGGTGAAGGGATAAGCTATGCCAAAATAGCCAGTTTAATGGCTAAAGGTGCTGTTCTTAAAGTCACTAATATTACCGAAAACTTCAGTTATGAAAAGTTCCGTGAGCGTTATGGTGATACAGCTATGCCTTTGGTTTATATAACCAAAGAGGCTAAGTTAAAAGTCATTACCGCGGAAACTCAAAAGTTACCCGTAGGGATTGAGTTAATTAGTTTGTTACCTCAAGAAGCACAGGAACAAGCAATTATTCAACGCGCGTTAGATGAAGAAGCTGCTCGTTTAGCTAAGATTAAAGCAGAAGAAGAAGCAAAAGCGGCTGCTGAAGCTCGTGCTATCCGTGAAGCAGAGGAAGCTGAGCAACGTGCAATTGAGAAAGCTCGCCGTAAAGAGGAAGAGCTAGCTCTGTTCGAGGCACAAGAAAAAGCTAAGTTACTCGAGGAAGAGCAGGCAGCTTTGATTGAAGAGGCTAGACTTGAGAAAGAGTCTGAGACTTTAGATATTCAATTATCGAATGATGAAGTGCTTAATGATTCGCTTGTTACAGATGAGACTGAGTCTTTGGATAAAAAAGAACCACCGTTAAAATCCTAATATTAACGATACAATAGTTGTTAAAAAAGGCTTAGTTAATACTAAGCCTTTTTTTATTTGTATCATTTTTGGAATTTAAAGTCGTTAAATAGATCTAGTAGCCATGCTATTTAAAGAGTTCAAGTACTACTTCATGATGATCTTTAGTTTTGAATTTATTGATGAACTGAGTAACTTTACCTTCAGTACCCACAATAAAACTTAATCGATGTATCCCGTCAAAAGTTTTACCCATAAACTTCTTTTCACCCCAAACGCCAAATGCATCAGCAACAGCATGATCTTCATCACTGAGTAAGTGAAAATTTAATGCTTGTTTATCTGAGAATTTTTGTAGCTTAGCAACTGGATCAGGGCTTATGCCTAGAACAGTAATGTTTAGGTTATCCAGTTGTTGCTTAATATCACGTAAGCCTTGCGCTTGCACAGTACAACCAGGGGTCGATGCCTTTGGGTAAAAGTAAACTAACACAGGGCCTTTATCCAGGCAGCCTTGTAATGAAATAGTTTCATTAAATTGGTTTTGTAGCGTAAATAGTGGGGCGGTATCACCCGTTTTTAAGGTGTTCATATTTATTCCTTTGTCAGATATCAGAAGGGTATATCTAGGCCCTGATTTACACCAAAATACGATAGGTAATGGAATATAGTTCAGCTAATAGTTACTGTGGTGACGTAGTGCCTTGCATTAATTTAATACTGCACTCTAAATTCATTTCTTCAGCCAATTGATGAATGGATGTTTCTAGCTTGGCTAAATCGACTTTATCAGGAATATTAATCGCTAAGAATATCGACTGCGTTTGTAGACCTTCATTATCATCGGCATGGGAACGTACTGCGGCCAAATCAAGTGAGCGCTCAGCTAGGAATTGGGTAATTGTTTTCATCGTGCCACGTTGGTCTTCACCACTAATGGTCACTTCAACGCGTGATACATAATTTTTCGGCACATGTTTTGATGTCCGTTTCATCACGGTCATCAGCTCTAATTCAACACTGAGACTGGGTAGCATGGTTTCAATTTTTGTAATTGCTGGCCATGAGCCCGAAATCATCATTATTAGAGTAAATTCATTACCAAATAGCGCCATACGGCTATCAACGATATCACAATCACAATCACTGGCTAAGCGTGCTAAGCGACTGACTAAACCAGGGCGATCGGCACCCATTGCGGTAACGACCAGGTAGTTGGTCATGGATTTTCCTCATTTGTTCGAATGAAATATCGATTGACGTCTGTAAACATACTATACGCCTATGCAACCAATAATATTATCATATCATCGTAACAAACCTGCTTAAAACGATAGAATAAAAATAATACTTGGCGTAATTGGTGTAATTTTAATCAGCTGAAAGACGGATATCTAAAAAAACAATTAAGAATGTGTAATCTCTTCGCTATAAAGCATAAAATACTACTACTTTATGCCGAATCAAGGTGAAATGGCTTTTTCGGGTAATTTTGATTTGAGCACTGCTAATGCTTGTCATTAGTGGGTAGCATCAGTAACATAGCAAATCCTGAAAACTTGGGGAATATAGATGAAAAACGGAAGCATCGTAGCCTTAATCACACCAATGAATAGTGATGGCACAATAGATTATGCAAGTCTTGAAAGACTGGTAGATTTTCATATCAATCAAGGCACCGATGCCATTGTTGCAGTGGGTACAACTGGCGAATCTGCCACGTTACCGATGAAAGAACATATCGCGGTAGTTAATCAAACCGTAAAATTTGCCGCCGGACGAGTCCCCATTATTGGTGGCAATGGCGCAAATGCTACAGCTGAAGCAATAGAGCTGACTAAAGGGATGCAACATTCAGGCATCAGTGCCATGTTAGGTGTCACACCTTATTATAACAAGCCAACACCTAAAGGCCTTATCGCACATTATAAAGCTATTGCAGCGAGTACAGATATTCCACAAATTTTGTATAACGTACCAGGCCGCACAGCAGTAGATATGAAGCCGGAAACCGTTGCTGAGTTATGCTCTGTTAGCAATATTATTGGCGTGAAAGAAGCCACTGGTGATGTCAGCCGTGTTGCTTTACTACGTCAGTTATGTGGTGATGACTTTATTTTATACAGCGGTGATGATGCTACTGCTCGCGAGTTTATACTTGCTGGTGGTAATGGCGTTATTTCAGTTGCGAATAACATCGTTCCTCATGCGTTTAAAGCTATGTGTGATGCCGCGCTTGCGGGAAATGCACAACTGGCTGCTGAAATTGATGAACCACTGCGTGGTTTATACAGTTCATTATTTTGTGAAGCAAACCCTATTCCAGTTAAATGGGCTGTTCATCGTATGGGACTAATTACCCATGGGCATATTCGTTTGCCATTAACTGAACTTTCTGAGCAGTTTCATGGTCTGTTACTAGAGTCTATGAAAAAAGCGCAAATTAAGGTGCAATAATACATGTTTAAAAAAGTCACCCCTCTATTACTGATAACCACGCTTGCAGCCTGTAGTACGCCTATAGATCGCCGCCAGGCTAATGGTAATGAAGAGTATGTTCAAACTCAGTCGGTCGCTTTATTGAAGATTCCATCTGGATTAAAACAACCTAACTACAGCAAAGAGTTCGATATTCCAAATGTCAGTAACAAAGTTGATGCTACTATTGTTGGCAAGCGATTAGATATTCGTCCACCATTGCAAATTATTGCAATGGCAGAGGGTACTCATGTTGAAGAAAGTAGCAATAATATAAAAATTATTATTGAATCCGTTGATAATTCAACCGACTTAAAGCAAGAAATATTTAATGTTATCAATAGCTATTTAGCTAAGAATAACATTGCTAAACGTACGGATAATTTTGAAACTGGTGTTGTTGAGACAGACTGGATAGAAAGCCAGGACGTGTTAGAAACAAGTTGGTTCGGTAATGATAAAGTGTATTTACTGCGCCAACGTTATCAGTTTGATATCAATGTTAAGCCACATGGTAGAACGGGTGATGTTGCTATTAGCCTAGTCGAGCATGAAGAGTATTACGATGAAGACCTACAAGATATATTCTTGACCGGTGATGATAAACGCCGTTATACCATTGATATGCTTAATAACACAGTATCGTATATGGCTGTTGAGCGTGAGCGTGCGCTTAAAGCTGCACGTATTGAGCAAAGCTTAGGGATAGATATTGATCTTGTTGAACCAGGAGCAGATGCTGAATCATATTGGCTTGCAAAAGCTAGCTTTAGCAAAACATGGGATCGCCTACGTATCGTATTACCTGAATTAGGCTTAGATGTTATCGATATGGATACCAGTAAAGGTCTATTTTATCTTAACTTAGAAGAAAGTGGTGGTTTTTGGAGCTCATTATGGGGCGAGGAGAAATTAACACTTGAGAAAGGCAGTTATCGACTGTTGCTGCGTACTACAGATAACAAAGATGAAACTAAAATTTTATTCCATGATATAACTGATGAACCGCTTAAAAACGAAGCTATTGCAGAAGTTTATAAACGTCTTTATCAAGCGATGAAAGAACAGCGTAAAGTGCTCTAATAACTATTACTTAATTACTTTCATTTGAAAAAGAGATGCCTACGGGCATCTCTTTTTTTTGGATTCAAACTTTTAACGTTAGCCAGAAAACTAATTTACTAAATGTTTCTAATGTGTCTAATTTGTAAGGAAAGGTAAAACGCCTTGCAGCTAATAACTGACTGAGTAGAATCAACATCAAGTAATTTACCTCATTGAGTTTTTGTAAAAACTTCTATCTGAAAAATTAATTAAATAATTGCAATGATGAGTGATCTATTTTTACTAGTTTGCACTATTACTTCACTAAACACTTATCTGACACAGTATAAAATATTATCCAGTGTTAGTTCGTTGCATGATTACAATATCCCGATAAAGAATGGTTAACTGATGAAAAAAATAATATTAATAATCGCAGTTGTTGGCATTGCAGCATATGGCTACCAAGCCATGCAGCCTAAACAAAATAAAGTTCAGCACGAAAAACCTATTCCCAATGTGGTATTTGCTACTACTAAACTGATGGATATTCGCGATGAAGTGGAGGCAATAGGAACTGGTAAAGCATTTGAATCGATAATTGTGACCTCAAAAATTACTGAAGTGGTCACAAGTGTAAATTTTGAAGATGGAGATTTAGTCAAGAAAAACGACTTATTGATCCAGCTTCAAGATGCTGAGCAACAAGCTAAAGTTAACGTCGCTAAGGTCAAGCTAACTGAGCACCTTAGAGAGTTTGACCGGATAAGTACTTTGGTTACCAGTAAAACTATTGCAGAGCTTGAGCGTGACAGATTACAAAGTTTAATTGATTTATCTCGTGCAGACATTGAGCTGGCGACATCCACATTAATTGATAGAAAAATTACCGCTCCATTTTCAGGCCGCTTAGGATTACGTCAGGTTAGCCTTGGTAGCTTAGTGTCAACCGGCGAGCAAATTACAACGCTGGATGATGTCAGTAAAATTAAACTCGATTTTTCTATTCCAGAACGATTTATTCAAGAATTAAAGCCTGGAAAGCAAGTAGAAGCTCAAGCGGTTGCTTTCCCAGACCGTATCTTTTTAGGGACAGTGACATCTATTGATAGCCGAGTTAACCCAGATACCCGTGCTGTTGTGGTGAGGGCTGTATTATCCAATGATGATTATGCTCTATTGCCGGGGATGTTAATGAAGGTGAAATTGATTAAACAAAGCCGACAAGGACTGTTACTGCCTGAATCAGCAATTATCCCTATCCAAGACAAGCATTATGTCTATAGCACCAATGAGCAAGATGAAGTGATTCAAATTCAGGTGAAATTAGGCGTCAGGATGCGGGGTTGGGTTGAAATTACTGAAGGATTAGCTGAAAACCAACATGTTATTATACGGGGTATTTTAAAAGTACGTCCAGGTGACAAAGTTACATTACAGGAAGCTGAAAACTTTAATTTCGTCAATGTTAACTCGACGGAGACAGCAGCATGATCTTAACGGATTTATCGGTCAAACGTCCTGTTTTCGCCTCAGTAATCAGTATTCTATTGATTGTCTTGGGTTTAGTGTCATTTGATAAATTACCTTTGCGCGAATATCCTAACATCGACCCCCCGATTGTATCTGTTGAAACCAGCTATCGCGGGGCAAGCAGTTCAGTTGTTGAAAGCCGCATAACTCAGTTGATAGAGGACAGAATAAGTGGTGTAGAAGGCATTCGCAACATTAATTCATCCAGCTCCGATGGCCGCTCGAGTGTCACAATCGAGTTTGATATTGACCGAGATATCGAAGCAGCAACTAATGATGTACGAGATAGAATATCTGGTCTACTAGATCAATTACCTGAAGAAGCTGACGCACCATCCATTTATAAGGCCAACGGCAGCGATGAAGTGATAATGTGGCTTAACTTGGTCTCAGATCAAATGGACATATTGCAGCTGACAGATTATGCCAATCGGTACCTAGTCGATCGATTTTCAGTGATTGATGGTGTGTCAACCCTGCGTTTAGGTGGCGGAAAAGTGTATGCAATGCGCATATGGATAGACCGCCAAGCTTTAGCGGCACGTAACTTGACCGTTACTGATATAGAAAACGCATTGAGAACGGAAAACGTGGAGTTTCCTGCAGGATCTATAGAATCGGAAGATCGTCATTTTACTGTTCGATTAGAGCGTGCTTATCGTACTCCAGAAGACTTTTCTAATTTAGTGCTTACCCAAGGCGAAGATGGCTATTTAGTTAAATTAGGTGATGTTGCTAGAGTTGAGATTGGCAGTGAAGAAGAGCGGATTGTGTTCCGTGGTAACACAGAGGCAATGATTGGTCTTGGAGTCAGTAAACAATCAACGGCAAATACCCTAGAAGTAGCTCGAGCTGCAAATGCACTGGTTGATCAACTCAATCCTACTCTACCCGCGGGTATGGAAATTAAGCGGTCCTATGACAGCTCAGTGTTTATTGAACGCTCAATTGATGAGGTCTACCAAACTTTATTTATCGCGATGATATTAGTCATCATTGTGATTTATTTGTTTTTGGGTAGTGTCAGAGCGATGTTGATCCCTGCTATTACCGTTCCGGTATCATTACTCGCCACATTCACAGTGTTATATGCACTTGATTACACAATTAACTTATTGACTTTGTTAGCGATGATTCTAGCTATTGGTATGGTGGTTGATGACGCCATTGTGATGTTAGAAAATATTCACCGAAGAATTGAGGAGGGTGATTCACCGCTAAAAGCGGCATATTTAGGCAGCCGAGAAGTGGCTTTTGCTGTTGTAGCGACCACCCTTGTATTGGTTGCGGTATTTATGCCAATCACTTTCCTTGAAGGGGACTTAGGTAAGTTATTTAAAGAGTTTGCCGTGACAATGAGCGCCGCGGTTATTTTCTCAAGTATCGTTGCATTAACCCTTAGCCCCATGATGTGTTCTAAGCTGCTAAAACCTTCCAGCGAAGGTTCATGGCTAGTGCGTCAGATTGATAAATTGATGGATAGCTTATCATCAATGTATAAATCTAGCCTTGCTAAGGCATTTAAAAAGCCATTAATAGTCAGTGCCTTAGTAATTATCTCCTTTGTTATCAGTGGTTATTTATTGCAAAAAGTGCCTCAGGAATTTGCCCCACAAGAAGATCGTGGTTCTATGTTCTTAATGGTTAATGGGCCTCAAGGTGCTAGCTTCGAATATATTGAAGAATATATGGATGAAGTTGAAGGGCGTTTAATGCCATTAGTCGAAAGTGGTGATATTAAGCGTTTGCTTATCCGTGCACCGCGGGGATTTGGCACAGCAACAGATTTTTCTAATGGTATGGCGATTATCGTACTTGAGGATTGGGGACAACGTAGAAGTGCTAATGCTATTATTGGCGATATTCGTAGCCGATTATCAGATTTAGCGGGTATTCGTGCGTTCCCAATTATGCGACAGGCATTTGGTCGCGGAGTCGGTAAACCAGTTCAATTTGTACTGGGCGGCCCTAGCTATGAAGAGTTAGCAGAATGGCGTGATATTATTCTTGAAAAAGCCAAAGATAATCCAAAATTAATTGGTTTAGATCATGACTACCAAGAAACAAAACCTCAGTTACGGGTGATCATTGATCGGGTTAGAGCAGCCGATTTAGGCGTGTCTGTTTCGCATATTGGCCGCACACTTGAAGCCATGTTAGGTTCAAAACTTGTGACCACCTTTATGCGTGATGGTGAAGAGTATGATGTCATCATTGAAGGTAATCGAGAAAGTCAAAGCACAGCCAGTGATATGGAAAACCTTTATGTGCGTTCTGCGCGCACCAATGAATTAATTCCACTATCTAACCTGGTCACTATTGAAGAGTTTGCTGATGCTAGCTCACTTAATCGTTATAATCGTATGAGGTCAATTACTCTTGAGGCTAACCTAGCCGAAGATTACAGTCTGGGAGAAGCACTTGCTTATCTAAATGATTTAACCTCAACTTATTTACCTGCTGAGGCGGTGGTAAGTTACAAAGGGCCTTCATTAGATTATCAAGAGTCAGGCAGTTCGATGAATTTTGTCTTCTTGCTAGCTTTAGGAATTGTATTCTTAGTGTTAGCGGCTCAGTTTGAAAGCTTTATTCATCCAATGATTATCATGTTAACAGTGCCATTAGCCACCTTAGGTGCTTTGCTGGGATTATGGTTTACCGGACAGAGTATCAATATTTATAGTCAAATTGGTATTATCATGCTGGTAGGTTTAGCTGCTAAAAACGGCATACTTATTGTTGAGTTCGCTAATCAGTTGCGAGATAGAGGCGTGGAATTTAACGAAGCAATATTACAAGCTTCTACCCAACGTTTAAGGCCTATTTTGATGACAGGTATTACAACCGCTGCTGGAGCATTACCTTTAGTGATGGCGGTTGGTGCTGGTTCAGAAACCCGCTATGTAATTGGTGTTGTGGTCTTATCTGGTATTACTTTGGCAACATTTTTTACCTTGGTTGTTGTGCCTGTGGCTTATAATTTGTTTGCTAAAAATAGTCACTCTCCAGATACGGTTGCCAAACAATTAGAACAAGAGTTACGAGAGTAAACAGATAATCGGGTAATACAGGGTTGTTAATCCACTATTGTCCTGTTTAAGATAAAAAAAGAGCCCGTCATTTGACGGGCTCTTTTTTTATATGCAGATCCTAGCGGCTTACCATACAACTTGCGGTTGCAGTTGCAAGTAATCGACCCTGTTTGTCGGTTAGCCTTGCTTCGGATATTGCTAAACTGGTGCTTAAGTTAACTAGCTTGCCTATCGCAAATACCGGTTGATTTTTCGGTACAGGCCGAACCATTTTTACATTCAAGTCGATAGTGGCGTAGCTAGCGCCAGCTGGTAATGCGGAATGAACTGCACAGGCAGTGGCTGAATCAAGTACTGTAGCTGCAAAGCCGCCATGCACTCCACCCATAGGGTTTAGGTGCCTTTCATCTGCGGCTGCTTCAAAGGTAATTTCTCCTTCGCTAACTGAGACAGCCTTCATTGGCATCGTTTGTGTGATTGAAGGGGCAGGGAGTTCACCTGCTAACATAGCCTGCATAATTTGCAGGCCTGTCATTTGACGTATATTCATTGACATTTCCTCAATAAAAAAAGGGTAAAGCATGGCTTTACCCTTAATATTACTTTTACTAATTTATCTGTTAAGCAGCTTTTTCTTGCTTAGCGGGTAACTTGATATTGGCACGTAGCTCTTCAGTATCAAAATCATCAACGTTGATAGATTTCAAGCGACCAATCTCTGCACGTTCTAATAATGAAATTTCAGCTTCACTTAGAACACCTAGTGCTTTACCTTCAGCAGCAATTTTATCAAGCCACATGAAAGGGAGTCGTTTGCCAGCGGCTTTACACACTTTATCGTATAAAGGCTCACAAGCTAGAATATCGATAAAGGTTTGTTCTTGAATACCTACGGGATTGTTCTCGCAGTTAGTAAAGAACTGACCTTTACCTAAACGGTCACGGCTTGCACATGGTGTTTGCATTATCTTAGCGACTTTATGATCCATTACATCTGTAGGACGCTTAACTGGACGACCGAATGGGAAAATAACCCAACGTAATACATGACCTAATCCCATAGGGAAGTTGTTAAGTAAGTCATCTAAAGAATCTTGTAATTTATACAATGAATCTTCAACAGCCCACTGAACTAAAGGTAAATCTTCAGTTAAACGGCCTTCATCTTGATAACGTTTCAATGTTGCTGACACAAGATATAGCTGGCTTAATAAGTCACCTAGACGAGCTGAAATACGCTCTTTACGCTTAAGATTACCACCTAAGGTAGCCATTGCTAAATCAGACAATAACGCTAAGTTAGCACTGAAACGGTTCATCTGTTGGTAGTAACGTTTAGTCTTATCTGAGTAAGGTGCGTTAGAGAAACGAGCACCCGTTAATCCCATCCAGAAACTGCGAATAAAGTTAGAGGTAGCAAAACCAATATGACCAAATATCGCATCATCAAAGGTGGCTAACCCACGGGCTGCATCAGTATCAAACGCCGATTCCATTTCTGTTAATACATAAGGATGGCAGCGAATTGCACCTTGACCATAAATGATCATAGTACGAGTTAAAATATTTGCGCCTTCAACAGTAATAGCGATAGGAGCGGCTTGGTAGCCACGGCCTAGGTAGTTGTTTGGACCTAAACATACACCTTTACCGCCGTGAATATCCATGGCATCGATAATACATTTCTGCATTCTGTCGGTTAGGTGAAATTTAACAATCGCTGATATAACAGATGGTTTTTCACCTAAATCAATTGCAGTGGTTGTTAAGCTAGTGACTGCATCCATTAAGTATGCATTACCGCCTATACGTGCCATTGGTTCTTCAATCCCTTCTAACTTACCAATCGGTAGTTTGAACTGACGACGAATGCGAGCGTAGGCACCAGTAGCTATTGCAGCAGTTTTTACACCACCAGCAGAGTTAGATGGCAGGGTAATACCACGGCCAACCGATAAACACTCAACCAGCATACGCCAGCCTTGGCCAGCCATTTCTGGTCCACCAATAATAAAGCTTAATGGTACAAACACTTCTTCACCACGGGTAGGACCGTTTTGGAACATACAGTTAAGTGGGAAGTGGCGGCGACCAGTTTCTACACCTGGGATATTAGTTGGGATTAAAGCACAGGTAATACCTAGCTCTTCTTTGTCGCCTAGTAATCCATCAGGGTCGCGTAGCTTAAAAGCTAAACCAAGTACGGTCGCGACAGGTGCAAGCGTAATATAACGCTTGTTCCATGTTAGCTTCATACCTAATACTTCTTCACCTTCAAATTCGCCTTTACAGACAATACCAAAATCTGGAATTGAGCCTGCATCACTGCCAGCTTCTGGGCTGGTTAATGCGAAACAAGGGACTTCTAATCCTTTTGCTAAGCGAGGTAGGTAATGATCTTGCTGCGCAGCAGTGCCATAGTGCTGTAACAATTCACCAGGGCCTAAAGAGTTTGGTACACCGACAGTTGATGCAAGTTCACTGCTAACACCAGCAAGCTTTTGTAAAACCTGTGATTGAGCATAAGCAGAATATTCTAAACCGCCATATTTCTTTTTGATGATCATCGCAAAGAAACCATGGTCTTTTAGGTATTGCCACACATCTTGAGGTAAATCACCCAGTTCATGCGACACCATGTGGTGATTAACCATTTTACACACTTCTTCAACAGGGCCGTCTAGGAAGGCTTGTTCGTCAGCGGTAAGGCGAGATTGTGGGTAGTTGTGTAGTTTACTCCAGTTAGGATTACCAGCGAACAAATCCGCTTCCCACCAGGTTGTACCTGCTTCAATTGCTTCTTTTTCAGTAGAAGACATTTCAGGCATGATACCACGGTACACTTTAAGCAGCGGACGGCTGATAAAA
Organism: Shewanella sp. HL-SH8; assembly: GCF_051165765.1. Classification (NCBI taxonomy): domain Bacteria; kingdom Pseudomonadati; phylum Pseudomonadota; class Gammaproteobacteria; order Alteromonadales; family Shewanellaceae; genus Shewanella; species Shewanella sp. HL-SH8. The sequence continues at coordinate 2,335,421 of NZ_CP195039.1, forward strand.
TTTTGTCTAAATGATTTAATGTTAAAAGGTAATGCTATTACAAGGAATACAGCCCATGTAATAGTACCGACGATGTCCATTGCGCTACCAACACCTAAAACAACAGCTGCTGCTATCGTGGTGGTGACAAGCGATACCCTTAGGTAAGACATTGTGCCGAGCACACAGATCATCGCGATGATCAAAAATAGGGTGGTCACTTTACTCTCTCCTTAAAGCCAGTTTCATAGGGTGAATGGCTAATTCTTTATTGATCTTAATCACAAGTATAGACCGTGGTCAGACCTGTGCCACATAAAATTTAACCTTATGTAGCAATGAATACAAGCATTATTCAAACAATTGTTTAAATTTTTATGTGTCAATCTTGTTTCACTGATTTACCACAAAAGATACAATATGCTTAACTGCTGAAAATTGATCAATAAGTAACGAAAAAGGCTTAATAAATGTGCGAATTACTTGCTATGAGTGCCAATGTCCCCACTGATATTGTATTCAGTTTCACTGGGTTAGCAGAACGTGGTGGGGTAACTGGACCGCATGTAGATGGTTGGGGTATTACCTTTTATGAAGGTAAAGGCAGCCGAACATTTAAAGATGCATCTCCAAGCAGTCAATCTCATATTGCTCAACTTATAAAGTCATACCCAATAAAAAGTGAAATTGTTGTGAGTCATATTCGACAAGCTAATAGAGGGTGCGTGTCACTGGAAAACACACATCCTTTTTCCCGAGAATTATGGGGCCGTTATTGGACCTATGCCCATAATGGTCAGCTAAGTGAATATGAGCAAAAATTTATTTCAAGTCGTTTTCAACCCGTTGGCGATACGGATAGTGAAATGGCATTTTGTTGGATACTTGAGCAAGTGGTACAGCAGTTTGGCGACACTGCACCAGAAAATATGAATGTGGTGTTTGAGTACATAGCTAAACTTGCAGATGAGATCCGCACTCTAGGTATATTTAATATGATCTTAAGCGATGGCATTGATTTAATGGCATATTGTACCAATAATTTGTGTCACATCACTCGTAGAGCACCCTTTGGTAAAGCTACCCTTATTGATACCGATGTGGTGATTGATTTTCAAAAAGAAACCACCCCTAATGATGTGGTTACCGTGATTGCGACTAGACCGTTAACTAACAATGAACAATGGCAGGTGCTTTCAGCCGGTGACTGGAGAGTATTTAGACTGGGTGATATTCGGATCGAGCATAGTGCTGTTTAACATACTGTTATAAAAATATTATATTTAAATTAGTAGAGGATAAAAAAATGCCAGCAGTGCTGGCATCATTAAAATCAATGGTGCCTAATCAACCACCATTTTTTTAATATCTAACATTTCTTTTTCGCTGATTTCATCATGGCTGACTTCAGGTAAATCTTCATCATCTGATATACCTTCTTCTACTGTACCAGCTTGTTTTATTAATGACTTTTCTGCCATGTAAGCATCGAATATTCGCTTTTCATGATCGATATCAAGACTCGGAATATCAGTTAAAGGCTTATCGAAATGATATTGAGAAAGTTGAATATCAAGTTGTTTACTGCCTTTAGAAAAATGACTTAGCCTAATCGGTAAATAAGCAAGTTTAGGTGCCATCCAAAAAAATGTTTGTCTTTTTGTGCTCTCGCGAACAACTTCAAACTTTACCGTTTCAAAAGTACCGCCTGCCACTGTAATGGTTTCATTACCAATAATTTTAAAGTCGTACTCATCCACTTCTTTTTCTTTGACCATCTTATAATTAAGGGGTCTTTTATTACTTATCACGTCCATTCTAAATTGTAATTGCACCATCAGTGGGTCAAATATTAACTCTTGATAATCTAATTTTAGGGCTTCTTGTTTGTAGATGGTATGGATAAAATTTTGTGATTTAGCAAAAGCGGTTTGCTCGGTGTAATCACTACCTGTTCCTGTTCTGTAATGCACATACCTAAAAGGCACTAATTTACCGTTTTCAAGGGTGAAATCACTTTGTAGTTTACGTTCATCAGACAACATTAATAGTCCGACTTCACTTTCGAATAGATAATTATAATAGCCACTATCAGTAGCTGGCAGAGTATATTTAGCATCACCTAACTCAATACTGCCATAATAAGCCTTATACTGCGCTGTATGAGGAGTTAGTGGTAATAAAATGGTACTTTTTGAAACAGCCTGTTTAACAGAAGTGTCATCTTGTATTGAATTTTGTGGTGTTGAAACTAAATCAGCGCTAAGCGTACTGCTGGTCGCACTAAAAGATACCATCATAAAATAGGCTATTAATGGTGACAGAAGTAGATGAGTTGACTGTGATTTTAAAAGAGTAGTTTGCAAGTTTTTAATCCTAAAAGAGATGCCGACTAAAACGGAAGTGTCATGACTATTGTTACTAGATCAGGTTGCCATAAATGTTTGGACAATGGAATCTTGCCATTGTTCACTTCAATATTCTCTAATCGCAATAATTCCGTTTGCTGTTGAAATAAAAGGGTGCTTTTCGGAAACGAAATTCGTCCCGCAGCGTTAATTACCCTATGCCAAGGTAGGTTAGCTGTTGACGGAGCAAGCTTTAGTGCGCGTGATACATATCTAGCTCGCCCTGGTAAGCCTGCAAGATCAGCCACTTTGCCATAAGGAAGGACTTTACCTTCAGGTATTAGCTTAACGACAAAAGCAATTTTATCCTTTGCTTGCCATTTTTGCTCATCAGAATGTTCATAATCAGGATGCATATAACTAACTATGGATTAGTTTACCGATAATTCTGCATGAAAAAATGACTATTGAACAGCATGCAAAGTGCCTCTATTGATCTTTAGGTGATGAATATATTAAATAGTGACCATAAAATAAACACATAAGAAATGCGAACAAGCGCCACCAAGGACGAACATATGCCAAATGGCATGATTATAGGGTATTTTCTTATTGGCATAGAATATCACTCCCAAGCTGTAAAATAATCCACCCATTATCAATAAATTAAATGTTAACTCTGTCATATTAGCAATAAGGTCTGCCATGACAGTAACACAGAGCCAACCCATTAATAGATATAGAAATAGACTGAGTGCTTTGAAACGACCAATAAACAAGGTTTTAAAAATAATGCCACCGAATGCAATACTCCAGATAATCGTTAAGATGATTAATGCGTTATCATCCTGCAAAGCGATCAACATAAGCGGTGTGTAGGTGCCTGCAATGAGTGTATATATAGTGCAGTGATCTGCCATTTTAAATCGTTTTCGCCATACAGGTGTACGGCTAGTGTGATATAAGGTAGAAGATAAAAATAAGGCTATGATACTAACACCATAAATAATAACACCCGCTAGCTGAGTTGAAGACAAGCCTTCTTTGGCATTACTTAACATTAATACCAAACCCACTAAACCCGCAATAACACCGAATCCGTGAGATAACCCGTTAGCTAACTCCTCTTTAGTGCTATAATCGCCGGTACTATTAAGTATTTGTTCTGCGGTAAGAATGTCTGATTTTTCGGGCATGGTGTTTGTTACTCAATATAAGAGTCAAATGATGATGTTCAGTCTAACAGGGCTAGTCAGTAAAAACTACAAATAGAGTACACGTGTACTCTCAGTTTTTAATCTGAGTTTACCCCAGTATCCAGGGAAAAATTTTTTAGATGACTAGTGAACTTTATCAAGGATTTACATTCAAATCAGCAGAGTTAATGATATATGGATATGTTTTTAAAGACAGTAACTAAAATGGATAGAAAAAATAAGTCATCAAATAGAGATAGTTTTAACATTATTATTGGCCATGGCCATGACCATGACCAAGAACCAGATCCTGAACTTGAAAGCGAGCCAGTGGTCATCAAAGATAGGCGAGGGCTAGTTAAGTCGGTTTCTCTTGCACTTGGTATACATTTTGTTTTTTTCTTTGTTATCACCTGGTTTTGGCAGCAAGCGAGCGATCAACATCAGTCGAGCTTAATCATAACTCCTGAAGCGGTCAAAATTAACAGCTATATTATTACCACAGAACAATATGAAGCTATGGTTAAAGCAAGTGAATTAGAAAAACCATTAGAAAGTGAATCAAAACTAGATACTGATAAAAAAGAAGTTAATGAAGAAAAAATTAATCAACAAGAGGTTGATAAACAGGATACAAATATGGAGGTTAAATCATCGGCACAACCCCAATCAGCATCTAATTTTCAACAACAGATTCCAGCAGATCCCCCTGATATAATTACACCAAGGGAACCAGATCGCAGCAGTAATAATAGTACCTCAGCGATTAACGATGAAACTGTAAATGAAGCAGGTAATGAAGCTGTTAGTGATAGCGTGGGAGTACTTTCAACCCATGCCATTACTCAGGCATCAAACCAGTATTTACAACACATGAATATGAACGAACTTGAAACATTAATAGGTAATCAGTCTGCGTTAACAAACAAGCCTGGGGGGACGATGAGTGAAATGGACCCTGACTTAGTCTTTATTGAATTAATCCCCCAAATTGATACCAGTCAACCCCATACATACAATCATCGCCTTGACCCTAATAGAATTGTGAAGCAAGGTGACTATTGTTATCGTGTGGTCAATCTAGCCACTCAGGTTAACCCCTATGGTGAAGGGTTAGGGTATGCAGAGTTTTGTGGTGTTGATGATCAAAAGACCGCTTTAACAAACGCTATTAGTAATCGACTGAGCAAAATTAAATAACCTTTTTTAGTCACTGTTTTTAACAACGACTTTTAATCGCTACTTTTTATGACGAAATTTGTTCGCAACAGTCAGCCAGAATATCGCGCATATTAACCCTGCAACTAAGCCGACTAAATGAGACTCTGTCGCTACCCTAGCATTGATTAATTCAGAAATACCCGCACTTGCACCAAAATACTGCTCATAACCTACCTTTACAATGACACCTATTAGTAGTAAATACCCCGACCGTAAACCTTTGCGAATATCCATTACCGCACCAAAAGTAAATAAACCATGTAGCAACCCACTTAATCCTACATAGGCTCTGAGTTCAGGATAGAAAAAATATAAACCCACACCTTCCAAGACACAAAGGCACAAAAAAAGCAGCGTCAATTTACCTGTATGTCTTTGGTAATGTAATTCATGTAAAAAAACAATGACCCAAAATCCAGCCAAATTCATCACTAAATGCCAGATGTTGGTGTGTAACAAATTACCGGTAAGTAGGCGCCAAATTTGTCCATTAGCAATAGCATCATGTTGAAATTTGAATAAGCTGTTGGTATCGACAATGATGGGGTTAGTGATACTTAGGGCAAATAAAACAATACAAATGACACTGATAACCAAGGTAAATTGATATGGCTTGATTAATGATGAAGTTGTTTTACCCATATTCACCTCTATGTCGATGGCTGTATTTTAGCGTGCAATGACGACATGACTTGTTGTTGATTTTGCAGATAATCATCTAAGCCGCGTTGACGTAATAAACACGACGGGCAATCACCACAACCGCCGCCAATTATACCGTTATAGCAGGTCAGCGTTTGTTGTTTAACCAGTTCTAATTGCTGATATTTGTCTGCTAAAGCCCATGTTTCTGCTTTGTTAAGCCACATCAGAGGAGTAATGATTTTTAATGGCTTATCCATGCCGAGGGCTAAAGTGTGCTCCATTGATTTAACAAACTCATTTCTACAATCTGGATAGCCTGAAAAGTCAGTTTCACACACACCGGTGATAATGGCATCACAACCGAGTTGGTAAGCGTATACGCCCGCAAGAGTCAGAAATAAGATATTTCGCCCTGGAACAAAAGTATTGGGTAAACCATTATTCATTAATTCGTGGGAAACAGGAATAGAATCACGGGTCAATGCTGAAATGGCCAATTCGTTTAGCAGTGTAGTGTCTAATACTTTATGACTGATTAAATTCAGCTGCTTAGCCAGAGCTTTTGCAACATCAATTTCTTGTCTGTGGCGCTGGCCATAATCAAAAGTAATACCGTGTACTTCATCATATTCAGTCAACGCTTGAATAAGACAGGTGGTTGAGTCTTGACCACCACTGAATACGACTAATGCTTTGCTTGGCAATGATGTTTGAGACATGAATAATAACCTAATGCTAAATAGTATAAGAGGATGATAATGTATTAATTGATGGCATTTTATCTTACAGTTTCCTGCAATAGCAAAGTTAATGGCTCATTTATGCCAATTGTCATGCTGCTAACCTTGATACTGAGGTAGAAATAAACTATAAATGCCGCCCAAACGAATAAAGCAGGTGACAAATGAGCTATCCAGTTAACGAAGTGTTTGAAACTATCCAAGGTGAAGGGACTTTTACCGGTGTGCCAGCACTCTTTGTCCGTTTACAAGGTTGCCCTGTGGGCTGCTCTTGGTGTGACACCAAACAAACTTGGGATGTACTTGCTGAAAACAAAGTGTCGCCTGAACAAGTGATTGCGGTTGATGGCACCATTGGTCGCTGGGCTAACCATGATGGTACCAGTCTTATCGCCGCATTTAATCGTAAAGGCTTTAGTGCAAAACATGTAGTGATTACAGGCGGTGAACCTTGCTTGTATGATTTAACTGAGTTGACCAACCAATTAATCGACTCTGGCTACAGTGTCCAAATTGAGACTTCGGGCACTTTTGAGGTGCTATGTCATCAAGATGCCTGGGTAACAGTATCACCTAAAATCAATATGAAGGGTGGATATAAGGTATTAAGCCAAGCTTTAACGCGTGCAAATGAAATTAAACACCCAATAGCCACAGATAAACATATTGAAGAGCTGGATGATTTACTCAAGGATATTGATATTGAAGGTAAAACTATCTGCTTACAACCTATTAGCCAGAAGCCTCGCGCTACAGCATTGGCGATGAAAGTCTGTATTGAGCGTAACTGGCGTCTCTCGATTCAAATGCATAAGTATTTGGATATTGATTAAGCGATAAAGGCTGCCCCAAAATGTGTGTTGGGGCAACTCGATTTAGCAGTCCAATGGACTGAGTAATCCACTTTGGTTAAAATCACTTAGTTGCTGTTCAAATTGTTTAAAGCAACCAATATTGTTCTCAATCCATTGGGGATTATAATAAGTATCTAAGTATCTTTCCCCCGCATCACAAATCAATGTCACAATCGAACCTGCTTGTCCTTGTTGTTGCATTCGCGTGGCTAACAGTAATGCACCATACAAGTTGGTTCCTGTCGATGCGCCCGTTTTTCGGCCTATCAAGGTTTCTAACCATTGCATGGTAGCAATGGATGCTCCATCAGGAATTTTATGCATTTCATCAACAACACCAGCAATAAAGGAGGGTTCGACTCTAGGCCGTCCAATGCCCTCAATTTTACTGCCTTTTTGACCTGTTAATGTTTTATCACCACTGTGGAAATAATCATAAAAAACCGAGTTTTCAGGGTCTACCACACACAGTTGGGTCGATAACTGCTGATAGCGAATATAACGCCCAATGGTAGCAGAGGTGCCACCTGTGCCGGGGCTCATTACAATCCAGTGGGGAATAGGGTGTGGCTCACGTTGCATTTGAATGAATATTGAGTCAGCAATATTGTTATTGCCCCGCCAATCTGTGGCGCGCTCTGCAAAAGTGAACTGATCCATGTAATGGCCATTTAACTCTTTAGCAAGGCGTTCAGACTCAGCATACATCTGATTACTATTATCAACGAAGTGACATTGCCCGCCGTAGAACTCGATTTGTTGAATTTTCTTTTTAGCCGTAGTCGAAGGCATTACCGCGATAAAAGGCAAACCAATTAAACGTGCAAAATACGCTTCAGACACCGCAGTGCTACCAGACGATGATTCAATAATGGTGGTAGTTTGTGTAATCCAACCATTGCATAAAGAATATAAAAATAACGAACGGGCTAAACGATGCTTTAGGCTGCCCGTAGGATGAGTACTTTCATCTTTAAGATAAATATCAACACCGTTAAGTTGTGGTAAATCGAGTTTTATAAGGTGAGTATCAGCAGAACGTTGATAGTCTGCATCAATCTTAGCAATGGCCTGGTTTACCCAATTCGATGGCATAGTATTTTCTCATCGTGATTATTAATGACTTAATCTTAAAGAAAAAAAGGTCTTAAACCTAGCAAAAATAAGCTGGTTGAGATAATAGAGACAATTAATATGAATGTGCTTAACTAATGAAGGATATATTACAGATTTTGAGGGATATAGTATGAGGATTAAGATGTAAAATGGTGGAGGGAGAAGGATTCGAACCTTCGAAGGCTGAGCCGTCAGATTTACAGTCTGATCCCTTTGGCCACTCGGGAACCCCTCCACTGAATAGAGATAAATGAGCAAGAAAGATGGTGGAGGGAGAAGGATTCGAACCTTCGAAGGCTGAGCCGTCAGATTTACAGTCTGATCCCTTTGGCCACTCGGGAACCCCTCCACATATTTCTTTTTCGTCTATCTAAATTACATCGCAAATGGTGGAGGGAGAAGGATTCGAACCTTCGAAGGCTGAGCCGTCAGATTTACAGTCTGATCCCTTTGGCCACTCGGGAACCCCTCCTCAATTGCGGCCGCCATAGTAGTCATAAACCCAAAATATGTAAAGGCTAAAAATGAATATTTTTCTAAAGTTTAGGTGTGTTTGGTCGATAAAATAGCATCGAGTCATAATAGTGTTGTTTTTATATGCAAATTGAATCACTACTGGTCAATGAATTACAATTAGGCGGTCGTTTAAATGCGGCTGTCGAAAACCAGCGTCGTGGTGAATTTGGTTTACTGTTAGCCATGTTGTCAGCAGACAGTAATGATATGGCTCAATTTCAATTTGATAAACACCTGACGATTGACCAGAAACTGTATAAACAGTTTCAACTGCAACAACCACAAAAATTAGTTGATGATTTATCTGCTACTGCTGAGCATACAAATAATGGTGCTGTTTTTCACTCCCAAGGGTTATGTCAATTTCATTTACAACAAAGCTTATGTCCTGAAGCCATTGTAATACGAGGTAAACATGATGATGCAATGACCCAAGCATTAAGCAATAGCAGCCATTTAGTGCGATCAAAATATGAAGGGTTAGAAACCCATTATGAGCCTACTGAAGACATGCATTTTGTTGAGCAGTTAGAGCGTCAACGACAGATTAGTCAAACGATGATCCAACTCACCGCATAAAGTCCTCCGCTTGAGGCTATATCATTTGCATAAAAACATGGTGCCAACTCGATATGTGAGCCAAGTAAGGGAAATTGTTATTCAGTTATTTTATGATAATCACATATAAACAGATCTTCATTCTTCAGCTTTGGGTGGTTCACGATGGTTAACACAATTAAACAACAACAGCAGAACGTAAACGACTCATGCAGTGATTGCGGTAGTTTTGTTGATATCGGCGCCGTAATTGATGAGCACGATACCGAGTTAGTGTTAGTTTTTAAGGGGGAGGCAGCTGAAATCGAAGCACGTAAGCTTGCCAGTACCGCGCAGACTCGTTTCGACAAGGTCGATGTTAAAATTGTTCATGTAGGCGATGATGTTAAGCTTATATTGTATTTTTCAGTGACGGTGGAGAAAATGCTATTTCAATTAGAAAATGGCGTGTAAATAGGGTTGCTGTTTGTTAATTGCGGGTGTATCGTCAGCGATTAAATTTTATAACAGCCTTTGATTATCAAGAGTTAACAAACAGCTTATTATTAAGCTCCCAATGGTATGTATTGAGTTTCTGCACATTGCTCACAGAGCGAACTAATTATAATTCAGCAGAATGAGAATACATGATGTCTTTTCGGGAAACTAATGACACAAGAACAAAATCAGCACCTTTTAGAGTTAATTGTAAACTCTAGTGCGAAACAGCAGGGGAACTTTACAAAAACCTCTGAGTTAGTTAGTCGGCTGTTGCAGCAACATTTTGTTGATTCTACGGTATCTGTTTGGCTATTTGACGAAAAGTTGGATAGTGCAGAACCATTATATGATGCGCAACAAAATCCTTCTTTATCCTGCTCGAAAAGACTGATTTCTCATTATTCAGGCTGCGATAACAATAGGCCGATATCCTCCTTAAGCACTGTGCAGTCGGGCATAAACATTTGTTATTTTGATGAATTAAAAAACCACCGTTATATAGCCACTAATAACATCTCCCATGATAACCAATTAATTCATTCTTTTGATTATTATGGTGTTAACCATATTGTCAGCACACTTAATGTTGCTATAAGGATTAATGGTCATATTGAGGGAGTGTTAGCGATTGACTTTAAATCATCATTTGAATGGCAACTTGAACAAATTCAAATTGCGATTCAGTGTGCGGATCAGCTTGCATTAACCTTGGCAACTCGATACTCCTACGATAAATCAGAACAAATCCATTTGTTGCGCAATGCCGCAGAACATTCAGAACATGTGGTTATGATTGTCAATACTGATACTTTAGTTGTCGATTATGTCAATTTTGCCCATCAAAGAATGACAGGCTTATTACGCAGTGATATTGAACATCAAAGTGTGATGAATTTAGATATTTTTCGAAATAAACCCGATGTACTTCAACATATATTGGCAAAGCTTGCGAATAATGAAAGTGTAATAGGAGACATTAAACTTAAACGAGTCGATGGTAAACAATATTGGCTACACTATCACATTACCGGTTTTATGACCGAGCAAGGTCATCACTATGCCTTGGTTTCAAGTTATGACATCTCTTCTGAATTTGAACACCAAGCAGATTTGGAACATTTAGCATGGCACTGTAGTTTAACTGGCCTACATAATCGATCTTTTTTTACTCCACTGCTGGATAAAGCCCAAGATGGCATATTATTATTGGTTGATCTATTAGGCTTTAAACGATTTAACGATACCCACGGCCATGAACAGGGTGACTCGTTATTAATTGAGGTTGCTAGACGTTTAAAGCACTTTGCCGCGAACTACAAAGCAATAGATGTGGCTCGAATTGGCAGTGATGAGTTTTGTATTTTGTTGCCCCACATGATGTCAGCACAAGACTTAGACGAGTTGGTCAGTAAACTCATAACCAATTTATCCGCTTCTATGATTATTAATAGAGAAAAAGTTGAACCCAAACCTGCTATTGCTATCGTTGACATTGGTTCAGTAATTGATTTATTCGCACCTTTATCCTGTGCAGATATTGCGTTGCAATACGCAAAAAAACAGTCAAATGGTTATTACCAATTCTTTAATGAAGAATTACTTCAACAATTTAAAAATAATGCCGAAATCGAAAAAGACTTACAGTCTGCTATTAAAGGTCGTCAATTTGAGTTGTACTATCAACCGTTAATGGATTATCAGAGTCATCAGTACGCCGGAGCTGAAGCGTTAATTAGATGGAATCACCCTCGAAAAGGGGTGCTATATCCTGGTGCATTTATTGAAATAGCTGAACAGTCGGGCATGATTAATGCCGTAGGATCTTGGGTATTAGAAACAGCATGTAAACAATTAAATTTGTGGCAGCATAAAAATGTGGACATTACCATGCATGTCAATGTCGCTGCTAGACAGTTTTTTAGTGGTGATTTATTTGAACAGGTGTGGGATCTGTTAACGCGTTATCGCATTAAACCAAGAAGCCTTATTCTTGAAATTACTGAAACCGAACTAATGGGCGATATTCGCTATGCCATTAACCTTTGCCATGAACTTGCCGATTTAGGTGTGGGAATTGCTATTGATGATTTTGGCACAGGCTACAGTTCAATGAAGTACCTTAAGCAGTTTCCTATCACTAAGCTGAAAATAGATCGTTCATTTATTATGGATATATCATCTAGTAAACAGAGCCGTGAAATTGTGAGTGCAATCATAGCGATGGCTAAAGCGCTGAATATGTCGATTACCGCCGAAGGGGTTGAGACCATTGAGCAAGCTGCTTTTTTAGAAAAGATGATGTGTGATCAAGCGCAAGGTTACTTATATAGCCCAGCTATTCGAGTGAATGATTTTAATGATTTAGTCCTAAACTCACTACATTAGCCCGTATGAACGCTTTTATTAATATTGTGTCATAATAATTTGTTTAGCTGATACAGCATTGTTTGAACTTCTTACCACTTTGGCATACGCACAGATCATTTCTGCGCGGTAAATCTGCTTCCATTTGCACACCTCGGGTATAAAACCATTGACCATCCAGTCGAACAAAATGTGATTCTTCAAAAATAGCATCAACGCTTTTATCAAGCTTATACCAAGCTTTAAATGTCACAATCGATTGTTCTGTATCGATAAATGTCAGTTCGAAAGCCGGATGACTTTTATCTATCAATTGATGTGCTAATACCTGCAAGCCTAACCATTGTGTATTACCTTGAGATAATTGTTCAGCTGTTAAGCCATCCAAATATTGCTGGTGATGGGTATCGATTAAATAATTAAACTCACCAACGACAAATGCACAATAACGAGAGCGCATTAATATGTCGGCACTGTCAGCAACTATTTTATGTGTGTGATAAACAGAGCAACAGGCTTGGTAGGCTATACCGCTATGACATGGGCAAGGTTGATTTTGGTCAAAGGTAGCAAATTGCATTATTTAGGTTGTTCTGTAGATTGTTGAATAAATTGCTTACCGTAATACCAATTTGGCATAGGTTTGGCGCGGTAATAAAACTCAGGTTTTGAGCGAGTGTTAGAATCGACACTTATTTTCCATTTACCTTCCGCTGTACGTCTGGAGACAGTAACAAATTTTCCGGCAAATTCACTTACAGGTTCGCCTGATTCTTTACCAGGGTGAAATCTTACCAGGTAATAACCAATGTCGGTCGATTGGTCAGCTGATGACTGACGAATTGCTACGCGAAAATCGATTTCAATTTTAGCGTTTTTCCGTTTAATTTTAGCAAAAAACTTATGATATAAATCAATGATATTTTTTTTGCCGTAAACAATATCTTTATCTTGTGTTTCAGAAATATACACAGCATCGTCAATGTATATATCATTTATAACCTCCATGTTAAGGTTATAAAATCCCTTTGTTAGATGACTATAATTTTCATTTAGCATGTCATTATCTGATTTTGTATTACTGTAACAAGGCATTGAAGCCATAGTGGCAAGCAGACTGACTAGCATCATTATTATTATGGGTTTCAAAAGCTTCATTAAACAGAGTTTCTCATCAAATTGATCTATTTTACAATATGGTAGGTACTATAAATTATTCTTTACCGTCGCCATAGAACATAATCATTACAAAGTGTGTAGGGAGGTAATGTGCTTAAAGATGATAAAGTGCTGTTTTTTGAAGAGATGGCTGATGTCATACCGCTCAAGGATATTAATAAAACACAATCTGTAAACTTGGCTAGCTCGTCTTCACCTACAGCTGGGCAATTAGCTAAACAAAGCGCTTTAAATGAGCATGAACTACTTACTGTTTTACCGCTCATGCCCCATCAATTTTCGAGGATCAGCCCAGACGAAATAGTCAGTCATCAGCATGATGGTATGCAGGATGCTGTCTTCAAACAATTACGTTTGGGTAAATATGATATTAAAACGATTTTAGATGTGCACGAATACAGCTTGGTCCAAGCTAGACTAAGTTTAATAAATTGTATTTTTAGTGCGTTTGAACGCGGAGAACGCAATATTCTGGTTATTCATGGTAAAGGCTATAACAGTAAGCCTTACCCAGGTTTAATGAAAAGTGCTATATGTGATTGGCTTTTCAGAATTGACCATGTTGCAGCGTTTCATAGTGCAACCCGAGACCAAGGTAGTACCGGTGCTATGTTTGTGATGCTTAAAAAGTCGCAACAAAAAAAGATTGAAAACAGTGAATTAAATCGCAAAGGCAGTGGTTTTAGATAAAGTCTGACTAAAAAATATGCCCAGATTACCATGGCGAATCGTTCATTGTGGTAGGCGAGCATATCAATGAGTGCTTTTTGCTAAGATTAACAAAGACCCATTTCAGCCATATGCATCCTTTGTTACCTGCAGTTTAAGCCCTGAGTTAACCCACTTAACATGAAGTTGTTTAAAAATAACAGCGATTACTTCCACATAAATATACACTCGTTTAAAAATCATGCTCATCAACTATTTTTATACAAAAGTTTATCTGTAGAGAACCTAGACTATTTTAAAAAATTTGTGCTTGTTACATTTGTGACTGTTTATGCTTAGTGTGAGCTATTTTGCTGCGAAAATAAGCCAAATTTAAATTGACATCTGTGCGCTCAATGATTAATTTAAACGGGTGTTTAAATTGAGGGTGGGTTAGAGGATGGCAAGTCGTACTGATACGAAAACAAGAATTCTAGATTCAGCAGAAAAACTGTTTGCTGAGAGAGGATTTTCAGAAACGTCATTGCGTTTAATCACCAGCAAAGCTGAGGTTAACTTAGCCTCAGTTAATTATCATTTTGGTTCAAAAAAAGAGTTAATTAGAGCGGTATTGGCGCGTTACCTTGATGTGTTTATGCCTGCAGCGGCAAATGAAATAAAGCGTTTACATTTAGCTCCGGAACATGCGCCACTTAATGACATTTTTTCATGTTTGATCAAACCATTATTAGAACTTAACAAGGTTAGAAATGGTGGCACAATAATATTCCTGCAATTACTCGGTCGGGGGTATATTGAAAGTCAAGGACATTTACGCTGGTTTATCACTACGCATTATGGCCAATATTTGACTACTTTTGTACAAGCTGTCACAGCAAGCGTACCGCACATTCCTCCGGTTGAAATGTTTTGGCGTTTGCACTTTACGCTTGGCACTATGGTATTCACTATGGCATCTGCCGATGCACTAAATGAAATTGCCGCTTCAGATTACGGCGAACATAACAATATTGAAGCAATTATAAGAAAAGTTATTCCCTACATGGCTGCGGGTGTTGCCGTACCAGTAATGTCCAACTAGTTAAAACTTAAGAAGGTTAAAAAATGAGTATCATCATATTGCTTGTTATCGCAATCATAGTGCTCTTCGGAGTACGAAATATCAGGATGCAATTTATTACGCGTCCAGCATTTGCGTTTTTCAAAAAAGTACTTCCTCCGTTATCTAGCACTGAGAAAGAAGCTATGGAAGCGGGTGATGTATGGTGGGAAGGTGAGCTATTTCGCGGTAAACCTGATTGGAATAAATTACATGGGTACGCTAAACCGACCTTAACTGCTGATGAACAGAGCTTTTTAGATAACCAAGTTCAAACAGCACTAACTATGATTGACGACTATGACATTGTTCATAATCGTAAAGATTTGCCTCCTGAATTATGGCAGTACTTTAAAGAAGAAGGCTTTTTCGCGCTAATTATTCCTAAAAAATATGGCGGTCGTGAATTTTCTGCTTTTGCTAACTCCACCATAGTAGCGAAAATTGCCACACGCAGTGTTAGCGCCGCGGTGACTGTTATGGTGCCTAACTCATTAGGTCCTGGTGAGCTATTAACCCATTATGGTACTCAAGAACAGAAAGACCGTTGGTTACCGTCTTTAGCTGTAGGTAAAGATATTCCGTGTTTTGCTTTAACGGGTCCAGAGGCAGGCAGTGATGCAGGTGCTATTCCCGATATCGGTGTGGTGTGTCGTCAAGAGTTTGAAGGCGAAGAAACTTTAGGTCTTAGTTTAACCTGGAACAAGCGTTATATTACCTTAGCTCCTGTTGCGACTGTGTTAGGTTTAGCATTCCAAATGCACGATCCTGATAAATTATTGGGCGACAAGAAAAACCTTGGTATTACCTGTGCCCTTATTCCAACTAACCATCCAGGTGTTGAAATTGGACGTCGTCATAATCCATTAATGATGGCCTTTATGAACGGTACCACAAGTGGTAAAGATGTATTTATCCCATTAGATTGGATTATTGGTGGTCCACAATATGCGGGTAAAGGTTGGAGAATGTTAGTTGAATGCCTGTCTGCGGGGCGTGGTATTTCTTTACCTGCACTGGCAACAGCCTCTGGTCACATCGCCACAAAAACTACCACTGCTTATAGTTATGTTCGTCAGCAATTTGGTATGCCAATTGGTAACTTTGAAGGTGTTCAAGAAGCTTTAGCGCGAATTATTGCCAATACTTACCAATTAGAAGCCGCGCGTCAATTAACCACTACGGGTATTGATGCTAACGTTAAGCCGTCGGTCGTTACCGCAATTGCTAAATATCACATGACTGAGTTAGGTCGTGATGTATTAGAAGATGCAATGGACATTCAGTCTGGTAAAGGTATCCAGCTAGGGCCTAAAAACTATTTAGGCCATGCGTTTATGGCAAATCCTATCTCAATTACCGTTGAGGGCGCTAATATTTTAACTCGCTCATTGATGATTTTTGGACAAGGGGCAACACGTTGTCATCCTTATGTGCTTGCAGAAATGGAAGCGGCAGGAATGGAAGATGAAACCGCAGCAGTAGATCGTTTCGATCAACTACTTTTAGGCCACATTGGTTATGCCACTCGTAATGCACTGAGTTCATTTGCTAATGCACTCACGGGCAGCAGATTCTCATCTTCACCTGTGAGTGGACCAACCCAGAAGTATTATCGTGATATGAATCGTATATCGTCTTCTTTAGCAATTATGACTGATTTATCTATGTTAATAATGGGCGGTGATCTTAAGCGTAAAGAAATGATTTCTGCCCGTATGGGGGATGTGTTAAGCCAGCTTTATTTAGCTTCTGCAACATTAAAGTTCTATGAGGACAATGGCCGTCAACAAGACGATTTACCAAGTGTTCATTATGTAATGACAGAGCGTTTACAACTTGCAGCAAAAGCATTAGAAGATGCTATCCGTAACTTCCCTAGCAAAATTGCTGGTGTGCTATTACGGGTACTTATCTTCCCATTAGGCAACCACTTCAATGCACCAAGTGATAAAGCCGCTGTTGAACTGGTAAAAGCTATGCTTAAACCTAGTCCTGCGCGTGACAGGATTACATTCCTATGTGGCGAGTTTGAAGGTGATACCAGCGGAGTGGCTGAAGTTGAAGATGCGTTTCTTGCCAAATATGCAGCAAGAGATCTTTATAAGAAACTTAAAAAAGCCCAACGTAGTGGTCATATTAAATCTAAGCTACCTATGCTTGAGTTATTCGATGTAGCGTTAGAGAAAGATATTATTACTGAAGCTGAGTTCGAGCAGTTACGTGAAGCGGATAAAAAACGTCTAGCTGCCATCAATGTAAATGACTTTGAAAAGCTATAATGACTTAACCTAGCTTAAAATGAAAACGCTGACATTGTTCAGCGTTTTTTTTGGAATCTTTTGATGGTAGATGAGGGCGGCTATAAGTGTGACTTTAGCCAAGAAGGCTCAAAGTAAGATATGACTAAAACTGGATAGAGTCTAGCAATGACCAGGTTCATTATATTGATTAAACGCGTTTTGAGGATGCAAATGCTGTTCAATAAACCACAGATGCAAAAACGCCAATCATAAGATTGGCGTTTTCAATAACCTTGCTAACTTTTACTTAAGTTTAGCTATTAAGCTACGACTAACACTTTACACGTGTTAGTGCCGCCTATTGTTTCCATAGCATCGCCTTTAGTCATTAATACCATGTCGCCGCTATTTAAATAACCCGCTGCAACCATAGTGTTTAATGCTTCACGGGCTAATTCATCAGCGCTGTAAGCCGTTGAATCAAAATACATAGGTTGTACACCACGGTATAATGCCATTGTTGCTAAGGTTTTCTGATGACGAGAAAGGGCAAATATTGGCAATGCAGAGCTAATGCGAGACATTAATTTTGCAGTTGCACCAGACTCTGTTAATGAAATAATTGCTTTTACACCTTCAAGGTGGTTTGCTGCATACATAGTAGACAGTGCAATTGTTTCTTCAATAGAGGTAAAGTTTTGCTCTAAGCGATGCTTAGACACCATCACACTTGGGTGTGATTCTGCACCAATACATACATTGGCCATGGCTCTAACGGTTTCTTCTGGGAAGTCACCTGCAGCAGTTTCAGCTGACAACATCACAGCATCAGTACCATCAAGCACAGCGTTTGCTACGTCCATCACTTCTGCACGGGTAGGCATTGGGCTAGAAATCATTGATTCCATCATTTGAGTTGCAGTAATAACCGCTTTATTCAATTGACGTGAACGCTGAATTAAGCGTTTTTGAACCGCAACTAGTGCAGCATCACCAATTTCCACACCTAAGTCACCACGGGCAACCATGACAACATCTGATGCTCTAATTACATCATCCATTGCTTCGTCAGTTGCAACAGCTTCTGCACGCTCAACTTTAGCAACAATAAGCGCATGACTACCGGCTTCAACAGCCAGTTTACGGGCTAGATCTAAATCTGCACCAGTACGTGGGAAGGACACAGCCAAATAGTCAACATTGATTAAAGCAGCTGTTTTAATGTCCGCCATATCCTTTTCTGTCAATGCTGGCGCAGTTAAGCCACCGCCTTTTTTGTTGATACCTTTATTGTTTGATAAAGGACCCGCTACGGTAACAGTGGTGAAAACTTTATTGCCTTCAACGCTGTCTACACGTAACTGAACACGACCATCGTCCAGCATTAAGATATCGCCAATCACCACATCTCTTGGTAACTCTTTATAGTCGATACCTACTTGGTTATGATCGCCTTCACCTTTGCCTAAATCAGCATCAAGAATAAACTTGTCGCCTAAGTTCAGCTTAATCTTCATGTTGTCTTTAAAGGTAGAAACACGAATTTTGGGGCCTTGTAAGTCGCCTAAAATTGCCACGTGTAAACCTAACTCTTTGGCAATTGCGCGAACATCATTGGCGCGTTTTAGGTGGTCTTCAGCTGAACCGTGTGAAAAGTTCATCCGAACCACATTGGCACCCGCTATAATAATTTTACGTAAATTATCATCGCGATCAGTTGCTGGGCCTAAAGTTGTAACGATTTTTGTTCTGCGGAACATGACATACTCCGTTATATAAAAGGAAAGTTTTAAAATTTTAAAGTTGTTGTAAAAAATTTGGTTATTAAAAGTACGCTAAAACTGGGTACTAAAAATGATGTATATATAGTAACAGACATTCTTTTAAAATGTAGTAAAGTTACCAACAAATAGTTAGTGTTTAATGCGTGTTTTTTGTGACAGATAAATCATTTTTAGCAAAAAAAAGGCTAAAAGACACCAGTCTTTAGCCTTTTAATCAATATCATCACAGCTAAAGTTAGATATTGTTAATCAATGATTTTGTCGTAAGTCACATTCACAATAAGCGTAAACACGGCTTAAATGGTCATATCTCGGTTCACACGAGACTCTTTTAATACTTCTTTTACACGTTTTAAGTTATCGCGAAAACGAGGGCCACGTCGCAATGTAAAGCCTGTGGCAAGTACGTCTATAGTGACCAACTGAGCTAAGCGAGAAGCCATGGGTAAGTATAAATCAGTGTCTTCTGGTACTTCCATGGTTACAGGAAGCGTGCATTCCAGAGAAAGAGGCGAGTTACGGGCAGTAATACCAATAACTGCAGCGCCATTTTCTCGGGCAATACGGGCTATTTCTATTAGTGATTTGGTGCGTCCAGTATGTGAAATAAGTACCACTACATCGCCTTCATTGCAGTTGATGCAGCTCATGCGTTGCATAAGCACATCATCAAAGCAGATAACAGGCACATTAAAGCGGAAGAACTTATTTTGGGCGTCATGCGCTACTGATGCTGATGCGCCTAAGCCAAAAAATGAGATTGTTTTAGCTTGAGTTAAGATATCAACGGCTTTATTTATTGCTGCTATGTCTAAGCTTTGACGGGCGGTATCAAGCGATGCCATTGAAGATTCGAATATTTTTGTTGTATAAGATTCAGGCGTGTCATCTTCTTCAACGTGGCGGCTAACATAAGGTGTGCCATTAGCAAGACTTTGAGCCAAATGTAACTTAAAATCAGGGAAGCCTTTAGTGTCTAAACGGCGGCAGAAGCGATTAACCGTAGGTTCGCTGACATCGGCCATCTTTGCTAAAGTAGCAATGCTGGAATGGATAGCGGTTTGCGGCGAAGCCAAAATGACTTCGGCGACCTTGCGCTCTGACTTACTAAATTTCGCAAGGTTGTTTTGAACCTTTTCAAGTGTATTCATAATCATGCATCCGCCGATATTGGGTAATGTAATTTTAAATCAGAAGTTCTTTTTATAGAGGAAATTAAGTTATTTTTTTACCTCTGAAAGTCAATTGTAGTAAATTTTCAATTGTTCAGGAATTGACAAAACTTCTGTTACTGTCTGTGAGTGAAGAAAATCATAGCAGATAACGTATCAAAATGACTATATAGCTATCAAGAGATTAATTGCAAAATATAGATGCATAAATCAAATTCTGTTGTTATATTACAACAAAAGTGTGTTTTTATTCATCGTTTAGAACGATTCAAACACAAAATAATAAAGGAGAGCTGTCAGCAATGGGCAAATCATCAAGTGCGAAGGCGTGTGATTTTGTATTGTTTGGAACCAAAGGGGACCTAGCAAGACGTAAACTATTACCTTCTCTGTACCAATTAGATAAAGCTGAGTTATTAGACAAGGACACCAAAGTTATCGGTGTTGCTAAAGATGCCTTTACTCAGGAACAATTCGTCGAGCTTGTCACCAAGGCGTTAAATACTTTTGTAAAGGATGAGATTTGTCCTGAGACACTTGAGCGTTTCTTAGCCCGTTGTCATTACATTGGCACTAACTTTACCGAGCCTGAAGGTTATGCGGCATTCCATGACTTATTAGAGCCTACAAAACGAGTGATGGTAAATTACTTTGCCACACCGCCTTCCATATTCGGTGCTATTTGTCGTTGCCTTAATGAGCAAAAATTGATCCATTCAGACACCCGAGTGGTGTTAGAGAAACCGATTGGCACTGACTTAGAATCATCTCATGTTATTAATGACCAAGTTGCCGAGTTTTTTAATGAAAACCAGGTTTACCGTATAGACCATTATTTAGGCAAAGAGACGGTGCAAAATTTGATTGCGCTGCGTTTTGCGAATTCATTATTTTCGTCTAAGTGGGACAACCGTACCATTGATCATGTACAGATCACCGTGGCTGAAGAAGTGGGTATTGAGGGGCGTTGGGGATATTTTGATGGCGCAGGGCAAATGCGCGATATGATCCAAAACCATTTATTGCAGGTGTTAACGCTTGTGGCAATGGACCCTCCAGTAAACTTAGATGCTGACAGCATTCGCGATGAAAAAGTGAAAGTGCTTAAATCTCTGCGACCAATTAATCAAGACAACGTTTATGAAAATACCGTACGTGGTCAATACAGTGCAGGCTTTTTGAAAGGATCTCCAGTTCCAGGTTATTTGGAAGAAGAAGATGCTAATCAGAAATCTAACACAGAAACATTTGTGGCATTACGTGTTGATATTGATAACTGGCGTTGGGCTGGCGTGCCGTTCTATTTACGTAGTGGTAAGCGTATGCCGTTCAAAAGCAGTGAAATTGTAGTTTATTTCAAAAACCCGCCGCATAACCTGTACCGTGCAAGCTACCGCAACCTACCACCTAACAAACTGACTATTCGTTTACAACCCCATGAAGGGGTTGAGATTCAAATGATGAATAAAGTCCCAGGTCTAGAACAAAAGCAACGTTTGCAAACGACTAAGTTAGATTTGAGTTTCTCAGACACCTTTAAAAATGACCGTATTGCCGATGCTTATGAGCGTTTATTACTTGAAGCAATGTTAGGCAATCAAGCGCTATTTGTGCGCCGTGATGAGGTTGAGCAAGCTTGGAAGTGGGTAGACGGTATTATTCAATCTTGGGAACAAAGCGGCGAGCGTCCTAAATCCTATCCAGCTGGCACATGGGGGCCGGTTGCATCGGTTGCCTTGATCACTAAAGACGGTCGTTCTTGGGATGAATAAGGAAACTAACATGATTAAAGAAAGCGTATTTAAATCATTCGATACACCTGCCAGCCTTGAATCGGACTTAGCAGATAAAATTGCCAATCAATTGCAAGATGCGATTGATAATCGCGGTGAAGCTAGCTTGGTTGTATCCGGTGGCTCTACGCCATTAAAATTATTTCAACTGCTTAGCCATAAAACCTTAGAGTGGAGTGAAGTTTATATCACTCTTGCTGATGAGCGTTGGGTAGAAGCTGATGAAAAAGATTCAAATGAGCGTTTAGTGCGTGAGCATTTACTGCAAAATCGCGCCGCTAGCGCTAAATTTCGTGGCTTAAAGAATATGTTTGCAAGTCCTGAAGCTGGTGCGGCAATGGCGGGGGAGTCATTAGCGAATTTCCCGCGTCCATTTGACGTGGTCATTTTAGGTATGGGCACTGATGGACATACCTGTTCATGGTTCCCGTGTAGTAAAGAATTAGATAACGCATTAACTACCAAAGAGGTGTGCGCCGCGGTTAATCCGACTACGGCGCCTCATGCCAGAATTACCTTATCTAAAGATGCCATTTTAAACAGCCGTCAGATTTATTTACATCTGGTTGGTGAAGCAAAATTAACCGTTTATCATCAAGCTCTTGAGAATGATGATGTAACAAAAATGCCCATTAGAGCCGTTTTAGCGCAGCATAAAACGCCCGTTGACGTGTTCTACAGCGCATAAAGGAGTTGTCACATGCACTCAGTTGTCCAGTCGGTTACTGACAGAATTATTGAACGTAGTAAAAATTCACGCAAAGGCTATTTAGCAGCCCTTGAAGATGCTAAGGCCAAAGGGGTTCACCGGAGCGCGTTAAGCTGTGGCAACTTAGCCCATGGCTTTGCGGCTTGTAAGCCTGCAGATAAAGATGCATTACGTCAATTAACGAAGGCTAACATTGGTATTGTTACCTCGTTTAACGACATGCTTTCCGCACATCAGCCCTATGAAGATTACCCAAAGCTGTTAAAGCAAGCATGTGAAGAGGTTGGCAGTGTTGCGCAGGTTGCTGCGGGCGTTCCAGCAATGTGTGATGGCGTGACCCAAGGTCAGCCTGGCATGGAATTAAGTTTGTTGAGTCGTGAAGTGATAGCGATGGCAACAGCGGTAGGCTTGTCACACAACATGTTTGATGGTGCTTTATTACTGGGTATTTGTGACAAAATTGTCCCAGGCTTACTTATTGGTGCACTAAGTTTTGGTCACTTGCCGATGATGTTTGTGCCAGCAGGCCCAATGAAGTCTGGTATTCCGAACAAAGAGAAAGCTCGAATTCGCCAAAAGTTTGCCCAAGGTCTGATTGGCCGTGAAGAGTTATTAGCCGCTGAATCAGCATCGTACCATAGTGCGGGCACCTGTACTTTTTATGGTACCGCTAACTCTAACCAGTTAATGCTTGAAATTATGGGCTTACAGTTACCTGGTTCATCTTTCGTTAACCCAGATGATCCGCTTCGCGAAGCACTAAACAAAATGGCGGCTAAGCAAGTATGTCGTTTAACAGAAATGGGTACCCAGTACACCCCAATTGGTAAAGTGGTTTGTGAAAAATCTGTAGTGAACGGTATCGTTGGCATTCTTGCAACTGGTGGTTCAACTAACTTGACCATGCACATTGTTGCCGCGGCTCGCGCTGCCGGCATTATTGTTAACTGGGATGACTTCTCAGATTTATCTGATGCAGTTCCTCTATTGGCACGTGTTTATCCAAATGGTCATGCTGATATCAACCACTTCCATGCTGCAGGCGGAATGGCCCTACTAGTCAAAGAATTACTGGATGGTGGATTATTGCATGAAGATGTCAATACTGTTGCCGGTTTCGGCTTGCGTAAATATACCCAAGAGCCAAAACTTATTGACGGTCAATTGCTTTGGGTTGATGGTATTTCTGAATCATTAGATAAAGAAGTATTAACTCACTTAGCAACACCTTTCCAGCCAAATGGTGGTCTTAAATTACTAAAAGGTAATTTGGGCCGTGCAGTGATCAAAGTCTCTGCTGTACCAGACAAAAATCGTATTATTGAAGGTCCTGCGATTGTGATTAACGATCAAAATGACATAGATGCCTTATTCAAAGCCGGTGCGTTAGACCGAGATTGTGTAGTGGTAGTCAAAGGTCAAGGCCCTAAAGCCAATGGTATGCCAGAACTACATAAGCTAACTCCATTCCTTGGTAGCTTGCAAGATAAAGGCTTTAAAGTGGCATTAGTCACTGACGGTCGTATGTCTGGAGCATCAGGCAAAGTGCCAGCCGCGATTCATTTAACACCAGAAGCCCTTGATGGCGGCATGATTGCCAAAGTTCAAGATGGTGATTTGATCCGTGTGAATGCCAATACTGGTGAGCTGACATTATTGGTTGATGAAGCAGTGCTTAATGCACGTGAATCAAGCGTGGTTGATTTACACCATTCAAGTTATGGCATGGGTCGCGAATTGTTTGGCGCGTTACGCCGCACATTAAGCAGCCCTGAAACCGGTGCAAGAAGCACCAGTGCGATTGACGAAATTTACTAATTAAGGAAAAGTAACGAATGTCTGATAATAACTGGTCACTTCAACCACAAGATGTTTTTAAGCGTAGCCCTATTGTACCTGTGATGGTTATCAATAAAATTGAACATGCTGTGCCTTTAGCAAGAGCGCTTGTAGCAGGTGGTATTAGTGTTTTAGAAGTGACTTTACGCACCCCTTGTGCACTTGAAGCGATAGCTAAAATTGCTAAAGAAGTCCCTGAAGCCTTAATCGGTGCTGGCACTATTTTAAATGAAGCCCAATTAAAGCAAGCGGTTGATGCTGGGTCTCAGTTTATTATTACCCCTGGTGCAACAGTTGATTTACTTAAAGCGGCTAAAAAAGGCAAAGTGCCATTAATTCCTGGTGTGGCGAGTATTTCTGAGGTGATGGTGGGGATGGAATTGGGATACACTCATTTTAAATTCTTTCCAGCTGAAGCTTCAGGCGGGGTGAATGCACTTAAGTCATTCTCTGGCCCTTTAGCCAATATTCGTTTTTGTCCTACGGGCGGAATTAGTCTTGCCACTTATAAAGATTACTTAGCATTAAGTAATGTTGACTGTATTGGTGGCAGTTGGATAGCACCAACAGATGCGGTTGACTCTGAAGATTGGGCGCGTATTACCCAGCTTTGTAAAGAAGCACTAAACGGTCTATAAACGGTTTAGTAAATTAAAAGCCAGCAATCATTTGCTGGCTTTTTTGTGTTCAACGTTAAGCGTAGAACCCTGTTTTAGTTATTTTCAAACTTTAAGCAAGGGCAATATTTTGCTGACTTTGTCAAAACACTCTTGATATTCTGCTTCGGCATTTGAGTCTGCCACCACGCCGCCGCCAGCCCAACAGTAAATACGATTATTTTCAGTGACTAATGTTCTAATAGTAATGCTGGTGTCCATAGTGCCGTCTTGACTAATATAACCAATACTGCCGCAATACATACTGCGTCTTGAGGGCTCTAATTCCTCAATAATTTCCATTGCACGTATTTTGGGTGCACCGGTAATCGACCCACCAGGGAAACATGCCTTTAATAAATCTGTTGCGCTGTAAGCTGATGATAACGTTGCTGTAACCGTGCTGACTAAATGATGCACTGCTGGAAAGCTTTCAATAGCAAATAGTTGCGGTACAGCAACACTGCCAGGTGCTGCCACTTTGCCAATATCATTACGCAGTAAATCGACTATCATGACATTTTCGGCGCGATCTTTTTCAGATAACTGTAATTTAATCGCTTGCTGTTTATCTAAAGCAGCATCATTGATTCTGGGTAATGTGCCTTTAATGGGCTTAGTTTGAATGCTATTACAGTGCAATTGTATGAATCGCTCTGGTGAAATAGACAATATGGTATGGTTAGGTAAACGTATAAATGCCGAGAAGGGCGCTTTATTCGCCTGAGTTAACAGGCAATATGCTTGCCATTCATTACCTTTATAGGCAGCTTCAAATCTTTGGGTCAAATTAATTTGATAGCAATCACCACTTAATAAATACTCCTGTACTCGATTAAAGTGGCTCAAATAGGTTTGTTTACTCGTTTGATTATGCCAATCAGAGGTTAGTGAAAATGTTGGTGCTGATGAGGTTGATGATTTAGCCAGCATCAGATTTTCAATGATATTAACAATTGAGTTTAATTGGGTTGTGTCATCATAGCTTATATGCAGCCAAGATTTTTTGGCGTAATCATAAATTAAACACTGATCATAAAAGCCAATACTGAGCTCATTAAAATCGATATCTTTAGCGGCTTTTTTAATGATGTGTTCCACTGAGCGGCCAAGATCATAGCTCAATGCTCCCATAGCGCCACCACTGAATGGATAAATACTAGGGTGTTTTATCGGATATAAATGCGATAAGCAATATTTTAAGGCGTCAAATGGGCTGAGGGTAGGTGACAACAAATACTCTTGTATATCGTCAAATAGAGTCGATGAAGAGTGTTCATTTTCAACTGTTAATTTGGGCTCAAAACAAAGTACGTTATTATGACTGGTAAGCGTTGCAATCGGGTTGAATACGATAATATCGAAACGGGCGTCCTGATGCGTAGCATTTGCAGAATCGAGAAACATTGACCAAGGAAGATGACTGACTAATTCAAATAAAGACTGGCTAGAATAAGTCCAAGTTAATGGCATAATCGTTAATGCATTGTCACCACGCGGTTTCATCAATTACCCTTAAATAAAATGTGCTGTAGCTCAAAAAGGATGGAAAGAGTATCATATTGGCCATTAAAGAATTACACCAAACCCTAAAAATAACGTTGATTTAATCAACTTTACATAAAAACGATAAATAAGTTAGGCCGCATGGCTGCTGGAGCGCCCCATTATGTCTATGAACACCCACACTTCCTCTTCACCTGTTACTATTAAGCAGGCTGATTTTATTGAAAGTATTGAAGATTCTCTACAGTATATTTCTTACTACCATCCTAAAGATTTTGTTGATGCTATGTATGCTGCCTATCAGCGCGAACAAAGTGTTGCGGCAAAAGATGCTATCGCACAAATCTTAATTAACTCACGTATGTCAGCAGAGGGTAAACGTCCACTTTGTCAAGATACCGGTATTGTGACTACATTTGTTAAAATTGGTATGAATGTTAGTTGGGATAAAACTGACATGACAGTACAGGAAATGGTCGATGAAGGTGTACGCCGTGCCTACACCAATCCTGACAATCCATTACGTGCCTCAATTGTGGCAGACCCAGCAGGTGCGCGTAAAAATACCAAAGACAACACGCCATCCGTTGTGCATATTGATATGGTTGCGGGCAATCATGTAGAAGTAATGATTGCGGCTAAAGGCGGCGGATCAGAAAATAAATCTAAAATGGCGATGTTAAACCCATCTGATGATATAGCAGCTTGGGTAGAGAAAACCTTGCCTACAATGGGCGCGGGTTGGTGTCCACCGGGTATGTTAGGAATAGGTATTGGCGGCACCGCTGAAAAAGCAGCGGTAATGGCAAAAGAGTCATTAATGGATCCAGTTGATATTCATGAGTTGATCGCTAAAGGCGCTGAAACAACTGAAGAAAAACTGCGTTTAGATATTTTTGAACGTGCTAACAACCTAGGTATAGGTGCGCAAGGTTTAGGCGGACTCACTACCGTTTTAGACATCAAAATTAAATCAGCGCCAACCCATGCAGCGTCTAAGCCTGTTGTGATGATCCCCAATTGTGCGGCAACGCGCCATGTGCATTTTCATTTAGATGGTACCGGTCCTGCTGATTTAGTGCCTCCATCACTTGCAGATTGGCCAGAAATTACCCGTGAAGCGGGTGAGAATACCCATAGAGTTAATCTAGACAATATCACTCAAGCAGAAATTGAAACCTGGAAGAGCGGTGACACTTTATTACTTAACGGTAAAATGCTCACAGGTCGTGATGCGGCGCACAAGCGTATTCAGACCCTATTAGATTCAGGCGAAGGCTTACCGGCTGGAGTCGACTTTAAAGGTAAATTTATTTACTACGTTGGCCCAGTTGACCCTGTTGGTAATGAAGTGGTTGGCCCAGCAGGACCAACAACCGCAACGCGTATGGATAAATTCACCGACATGATGCTTGAAAAAACCGGATTAATGGGCATGATTGGTAAATCTGAACGTGGACCAGAAACCGTTGCCTCGATTAAGAAGCATAAAGCCGTTTATTTGATGGCTGTGGGCGGTGCAGCTTACTTAGTGTCAAAAGCGATTAAAAAATCTCGAGTGGTTGCCTTTGAAGAACTGGGCATGGAAGCAATATACGAGTTTGAAGTGCAAGATATGCCTGTAACGGTAGCAGTTGATTCTAATGGGGTGAATGCCCATGAAACCGGCCCTGCTATTTGGAAAATTAATATTGCCAATAGTAAAGCTTAATTTAAGCTTGTCACTGTAAAGTAATGTGACTTAAACGCTCAAGAGTCTTTATTGTTTAAGGCTTGCTTGAGCGTTTTGCTTTCGGTAATCTGCCAATAAATAACCATAACAAGAGATAATCAATAACATGAAAACTTCTTCAGTGCTTTTGGCATTGGTTGCCGCAGGAATGGCAACATCAGTGTATTCAGCGGAACCTTTTACAGTTCAGCACTTAGTTAATATGAATAAACTTCATTCATATGCGGTATCAAATGACGGTAACACCTTAGTTTATGGCGTTAAAGTGATTGATGATCAAGGTGAAGCAAGTTCAGATCTTTATTCATTGGATTTAAGCAATAAAACCGCGACACCAAAGCAACTCACGTCTGCGTCAGGTACTGAACATGACGTGAGTTTTTCTGCTGACAGTAAAAGTATTTATTTTTTAGCCGACCGAAATGGCACTAGTCAGCTATATCATTTACCGCTTAATGGCGGCGAAGCTTTGCAGGTGAGTGATTTACCCCTTGATGTAAACGGCTATAAATTGTCTCAAGACGGCCAGCAAGTCGTCATGACCCTGCGTGTTTTTCCAGACTGTAAAGACCTAGTGTGCTCGAAAGAAAAATTTGCCGCTGAGAAAGAACGAAAAACTACCGGTCGTGAATACAAGCAGCTTATGGTGCGTCATTGGGATACATGGGAAGATCATGCGCGCAATCACTTATTTGTAGCCAACCTTAACGGCACTAAAATTACTGATGCTATTAACGTGACCCAAGGACGTGACACTGAAACACCACCAAAGCCATTTTCAGGTATGGAAGAAGTGACATTTACACCTGATGGCAAATTTATCGTATACAGTGCCAAGGCGCCGAGTAAGGATCAATCTTGGACAACTAACTACGATTTATGGCAAGTCCCTGTAGCTGGCGGTGAAACAGTTAATTTAACTGAAGCCAATAAGGCTTGGGATGCTCAACCGACTTATTCCGCTGATGGCCGTTATATGGCGTATCTAGCGATGAGCAAACCTGGCTTTGAAGCTGATCGCTATCGCTTAATGTTACTGGATACGGTAACAGGGCAAGAAAAAGAAGTCGCCCCGTTATGGGATAGAAGTCCAAGTTCAATCAACTTCAGTCAAGATGGTCGTACGCTTTATGTCACTGCCCAAGATGTTGGTCAGGTCTCAATATTTGAAGTTAATCCGCAGTTTGGCGATGTACGTCCAATATATAACGATGGCAGCAACAGTATTGTTGCGGTAACCAATAACAAGATTATTTTTAAAAATGCATCATTAGTTGAACCTGGCGATTTGTACACCATCAGTTTAGAAGGTGAGAATTTAAAGCGTTTAACTCAAATTAACAAAGATAAGCTGGCTAATATTAAGTTTGGTGAGTTTGAACAGTTTAAGTTTAAAGGCTGGAATGATGAAACCGTTCATGGTTACTGGATAAAACCTTCAAATTATAAAGAAGGTGAAAAATATCCAATAGCATATTTAGTCCACGGCGGCCCACAGGGATCATTTGGCAATTCATTCAGTGGTCGTTGGAATGCGCAGTTATGGGCTGGCGCTGGTTATGGTGTTGTTATGGTTGATTTCCATGGTTCTACTGGTTATGGCCAAGCTTTTACCGACTCAATTAGTCAAGATTGGGGCGGAAAGCCGTTAGAAGATTTGAAAAAAGGTATGGCTGCAGTAACTGAGCAACAACCTTGGTTAGATGCAAACAATGCCTGTGCGTTAGGTGGTTCATATGGTGGTTATATGATGAACTGGTTCCAAGGGCATTGGAATGACGGCTTTAAGTGTTTGATAAACCACGCTGGTTTATTTGATATGCGCTCAATGTATTATGTGACAGAAGAGCTGTGGTTCCCAGAATATGAATTTGGTGGAACCTATCACGATAACAAAGATCTGTATGAGAAGTTTAACCCAGTTAACTACGTTGAAAACTGGAAAACACCTATGTTAGTTATTCACGGTGAAAAAGACTTCCGTGTGCCTTATGGCCAAGGTTTAGCTGCATTTAGCTTTATGCAACGTAAAGGCATTCCATCTGAATTGTTAATGTTCCCAGATGAAAATCATTGGATCTTAAATCAAGATAATTTACAGCAATGGTATAAGAATGTTTTCAGCTGGATGGATCGCTGGACAGCTAAATAAATTGAGATGATTTGAAATAAGATGTGGTGTCAGCAATGGCACCACATTTTTTTATGCTTTAAAAAATGATGCAGATTTTTTCTGAGCATTCGCCAACTCAGCGGCGTCAGATTCTCTGTCTTGGTGTGGCTTTATTATCCATAAAAAATAGGTCATTCTTCTTCGCGAACTACTGAATTTACGACTATTATTCTTTTGGCAAACTTTATTGCGCAGCGCCATAAAAATCCTTATGAATATTGCAATTAAGCAGAAATCTTTTTAATGTAAAACATTGTACATTAATGTCGATTTCAAAGCACATTACTAGTGAGATATTTAGGGTGAATTACATTAAAGTGTCATTTTATAACTAAATAAACCCGCAAAGGAACATGGCTAGTGTTTAATTGGTGATGATTGTCCATATGTGGTTGCTTAGTTACAATAACGTGCCTAATTAAGGATTATTAAGTGATATCAATAAAACTAATGAAAAATTTGTTATTTTATAGAAATATCACTTCTATAAACTGACAACTTACATTAGAGTAGCGCTCCTTTTTTATGTGCTTTAAAAACAATCTATTTAGAGGGTATCTCATTGGATTACATGCTTTACATAAAGTTCTTTTTAGGGCTTTTAGCGATTATTAACCCTGTTGGTTTACTGCCAGTTTTTGTCAGTTTAACCAGCCATCAGACAGACCTAGAGCGAAGACATACTAACAGAGTGGCTAACTTTGCCGTAGTGGTTATCTTATTTGTCACTATTATCGCAGGTCAGCATATTTTGAACATGTTCAGTATTTCACTATCAGCTTTTAGGATTGCTGGCGGGAGTCTGATCTGTATTATCGCGATGTCGATGCTGCAAGGTAAAATCAGTGAAGTTAAACGAAACCAGGAGGAAGATCGCGAGTCTTCGGGTATGGAGTCGGTTGCGGTTGTGCCATTAGCACTGCCTTTAATGGCCGGTCCAGGTGCGATTAGTTCGGTTATCGTATTTGCTGCAGAACATAACACCTTAATCGATTTTGTCGGTATGTTTAGTACCGTGTTGTTATTTGGCCTACTCAGTTGGTCTTTGTTTAACATGGCTCCGGCCATTTTTAAACTATTGGGCAAAACCGGTATTAACGTGATCACGCGTTTGATGGGTTTATTAATGTTATCTTTAGGTATCGAAGTCATCGCTGCGGGTGTTAAAGGTTTGTTCCCTCAACTTATGGGCTAAATGCTTAATGTTGCACAGCAATTGTGCAAACGCTAACCGGGTCGGCTTTTTAGCTTGACCCACCATCCCCATTTGCGTAAAGTAGCGGCCGCAGAGTGATTGACTCTTTAAACAATCTTAAGGTGACGTGTCCGAGTGGCTGAAGGAGCACGCCTGGAAAGTGTGTAAAGGGCAACCTTTCGAGAGTTCGAATCTCTCCGTCACCGCCATATTCTAAAAGAAAGACGTCTTCGGACGTCTTTTTTGTTTATAATGACTTCTAATCCTTGCCAATCACCTTGTTTGAGCACCTTTCTATGACATTTTTATCCCTTGGGTTACATCCCACTATTATCGATAACCTAGCTACATTAGGTTATGAGACACCGACTGCGATTCAACAAAAAGCGATCCCTGAAATCCTAAATGGAAAAAATGTTATTGCGGCAGCACAAACCGGTACGGGTAAAACCGCCAGTTTCGTATTGCCAATTTTAGATAAATTGGCCAAAGGCGAAACAGGGCGCAAAAAAGAATGCGTGCGCTGATATTAGCGCCAACCCGTGAGCTAGTATCCCAAGTGCATCAAAATATTGAACGTTACGCGCAAGGTTTGTCGCTACGTTCTATGGCAATGTATGGTGGCATTGACAGTAAAGAGCAAAAAGCAGCATTGTTAGACGGTGTTGACATTGTGGTGGCTACACCTGGTCGATTATTAGACTTGTATACTCAACGCGCATTACACTTTGATGAAATCGAAGTGTTAGTGCTTGATGAAGCTGATCGTATGCTCGATATGGGCTTTATTGAAGATATTAATAAGATTCTGGCGAAGCTGCCAGAGGACAGACAA
Organism: Shewanella sp. HL-SH8; assembly: GCF_051165765.1. Classification (NCBI taxonomy): domain Bacteria; kingdom Pseudomonadati; phylum Pseudomonadota; class Gammaproteobacteria; order Alteromonadales; family Shewanellaceae; genus Shewanella; species Shewanella sp. HL-SH8. The sequence goes on from NZ_CP195039.1 coordinate 2,368,022, forward strand.
AACTTATTATTTTCAGCCACACTGTCAAATCAAGTCAGAGTACTAGCAAAAACTGCGGTACGTAATGCCGTTGAAATAACCTTGAATAAACAAGTGGCAACTAAGCCTAAAATTGAGCAATGGTTGACCACGGTTGATAAAGATAAAAAGTCGGCATTATTAAGTCACTTGATACAACAACAGCAATGGCCACAGGCTCTGATCTTTATTGAAACTAAACAAGGTGCAGCAAAGCTTGTAAGTCAACTTGCTAAGCGTGACATAATTGCTGAATGTATTCACGGCGGACGCAGTCAAGTTGTGCGCGAACAACTGCTTGCTGACTTTAAACAAGGCAATATTCAATATCTTGTCGCTACGGGAGTCGCTGCGCGCGGTATTGATATTGATGATTTACCGGTTGTAGTGAACTATGATTTACCTTTTCCTGCTGACGATTATATTCATCGTATTGGGCGAACAGGCCGAGCCGGCGCAAGTGGCTTAGCGATTTCGTTAGTATCGAACGATGACTTTAAAAATCTGTGTATGATTGAAAGCCGAATGGGTGAGCTAATTGAACGTAGAGTAATAGAAGGTTTTGAGCCGAAAAGGCCTATACCTATTTCAGTCTTAAACTTTGTTCCCCAAGCTCGACATCAAGCAAACAAAGATAAAGCACCTCAAGTGAGCTTATCTTTAAATAAAGGTAAGGAGACTGCAAGAGGCCGCTCTGCACCTAATTTTAGTGGCGAGACTCGAAGCGGTGAGCAAACGGCTAAACATCAACATTCATCGTCATCAAGAACTGACACTTCCAGTCGCGCTGATAAGCCGTTACCGTTAAATCCATGGGGTTTACCAAAAGGTTAAGCTTAACAACGAAAACGTTTAAATATTCAAGACCGCGCAATAACAGATATGGGTTGTTATTGCGTGAGCCTTAGTTAAGCGTTATTGATCTTTTGTTTTAAGTCATATGAATCGTCTGTGACAAGCCGCTCTAGAATTTCAACACGATCCCGCAGTGCACTCACTTCCTTCTGTAACGACTTATTATGGCTGTCATTTTCACTGGCAGCACGTATTTGTTGCTCTCTGAGTTTCATTATACTGACAATAAAGCTGCCTAGAATTGCAAGGATCGGAATAAGTAACGCTAGAGTACCTGGGTTCATAATGCTTCCTAACTGATGTTGTTTGTATTCTTATATTGATTCTATTCAACCGTTTAAACCAGTGACATTTGTCACCAAAATGCGACTCATAAGCCTATCACAGTGATAAAATGGCTAAATCTCAGCTTACGGCTTTTGTTTAGGCACTATAGCCTCAAATCGGTCCGCGGTTAATGTTAAATGAATAAGTCACATGTAAGTCTATTGGCTTTGTAATTCAATCAATAATTGTGTGACAAGAAGTGTCAAAAGTACAAATTGTACTGCAAATAACATTGAAAAATGGTTAACTATTTGCAAAATATTCTAACCTTAAACGAGCACAAAAATGCACCTGAGTACTAATGAGTACAAACTAGTGGCATTAATCGTATTTAGGTTAATTAAACAATAATTACACAATAAAGGCATTATATGAAAAAGGCGTTAATTTCACTTTCAGTAGCGGCAGTGCTTACCGGACTTGTTGGCTGCCAAGACCCAGTCACTTCCAGTAATGCGTCAGCTGAGGCAGCGCAGAATTCAGTATCATCTCAACAAGCTACTCAATTATCGTTTGCTGATTTTTCACAGAGCTTTATTGACGATTTATGGCTTTTAGCACCAACCTGGGCAATGTACAACGGTAAGCATATTAACGATGGCTATCTTGATGTGCCTAACCAAGCAAGTCGTGACAAAACCCTCGCATTTGTAGCAAAACAAAAAGGTTTATTAAATACCTTTAATCAAGACACTTTATCTGCCAATGAACTGATTGATTATAAATTACTTGAAAATCTAGTGAATAAGTTTGAGTGGGAAGTAAACACATTCAAATCATGGCAATGGGATCCATCCAGTTATAATGTTGCTGGTGGCTTTGCACAAATCATTAATGAAGATTTTGCCCCATTAGATGAGCGCCTGATATCTGTTATTGCGCGTTTAGAAAGTGTGCCGGCTTATTATCAAGCTGCTAAAGATAATATCAACAACCCCACATTGGCACACACTCAATTAGCGATTCAACAAAACCGTGGCGCTTTTTCAGTACTTAATGACGATTTAGCTAACAAGGTTGCCCAGTCAGGCTTAAATGCTGAACAAAAAGCCATGTTTACCAGTCGCTTCAATAGCGCAAAACAAGCTATAAATACTTACATCGATTGGTTAACCGTTCTAGAAACAGACTTACAAGCCAATGGCAGCCGTGACTTTAGAATTGGTGAAGACTTGTATGAACAAAAGTTTGCCTTAGATATTCAAGCCGGTATGACAGCGAAACAACTGTATGATAAAGCCGTTGAAGATAAGAATCGTGTTCAAGCAGAAATGGCCAAAATCACTACTGATATTTGGGCAAAACATATTGATACTGCAAAGCCTGCGGATGACAAATTGGCCATCAGACAACTTATTGATGTGTTGTCATCAAAGCATGTGAAACGTGAAGACTTTGTCGATGATGTACGCAAACAAATTCCAGAGTTAGTTAAGTTTGTTAATGATAAGCAACTCATTACCCTTGATCCTAAAAAGCCATTAGTCGTGCGTGAAACGCCTGAATATATGCGTGGCTTTGCTGGCGCGTCAATTAGTGCGCCTGGGCCATATGAAAAGGGCAGTAATACTTATTATAACGTGACCCCCCTTGATGATATGACTGATGAGTCTGCCGAAAGCTATTTACGTGAATATAATCACTGGATTTTACAGGTGCTTAATATCCACGAAGCGATCCCTGGTCATTACACCCAGCTTGTATATTCAAATCAATCACCTAGTTTAGTTAAAAGCTTATTTGGTAATGGTGCAATGGTTGAAGGCTGGGCGGTTTATACAGAACGTATGATGCTTGAAGAGGGTTATGGTAATTTTGAGCCTGAAATGTGGTTAATGTACTACAAGTGGAATTTACGCGTTATTGCTAACACTATTTTAGATTACAGCATTCAAGTTAAAGGCATGGGCGAGCAAGATGCTATTGCGCTAATGGAGAATGAAGCTTTCCAGCAGCGCGCTGAAGCGGAAGGGAAGTGGCGTCGTGCGACATTAAGCCAGGTGCAGTTAACCAGTTATTATTCAGGTTACCGTGAAATTTATGACTTCAGAGAAGAGTTAAAAGCTGAAAAAGGGGCTGGTTTTGATTTAAAACAGTTTCATGAACAGTTTTTAAGCTACGGTAGCGCACCGGTGAAGTACATACGCCAGTTGATGAAATAACTGATAACCAAACCAGCAACCAACGACAAAAGCCTGAGTGTTCAGGCTTTTTTGTTTTTCAAAAAAGTAATAAAGATCTCATTATCAATCCATTTTAACGTAAAAAGTAGATTAACGATACTCGGCATGTTAATCTTAATGCAAATAATTATCATTTGTGGTGTGTTTGTGAAAAGAATATTATTGATCGATCAACAACTCGAAATAGGTTTTGATCTAGGCGCACAATTAACTGAAATTGGTTATCAGGTCATTGTGGTTAATAATGCATTCCAAGCGCTAGTTAATATAGAAACTCAGCTATTTGATGTTGTATTAGTTGATTTGTCAGTGCCTAAAATGGAATCATTTTGGCTACTTATGGCCAGAAAATGTTCTACACCTATCATTACACTTGCAAGTGATAATGATGATTTTGAAAGAATTAACGCACTAGAGCTGGGTGCAGATGATTACTTATCAAAACCTTTTAATCTGCGTGAGTTACAATTAAGACTCAACGTTATAAAACGGCGAAGTAATCTAGTCAGTAATGCTGAAAAGCAAACAATGATCCATTTTGATGATCCAAGTTACTCATTAAACTGTAATGGTAATAAAATCACCTTAACCAATACCGAATATCGGCTATTTAAATATCTTTATGAGCGCCAAGGTGAGGTGGTAACCAAACAAGAGTTGCAGTTACGTGTGTTGCATAAACCATTAGGTAAATTTGATCGTAATTTAGATATGCATATTAGTAATACCCGCAGAAAACTAGCGAGTCGCAATTTACCCCGTGATTTGATCAATACAGTCAGAGGTCAAGGCTATAGCTTTAGCTTTTAACGGTTCCCACTAATAGCGGTATTTGGTAAACTGTGACAATAAAAATGAGTCTACTTACATCAATAATATCTTTTACTTGTAGACAAAATGAGACAGCAACTTACTAAAGGATACCCTAATGCGGATCAGTGCAAATTTTGATGGCGGTAATATTGAAGTGATTAACATCGATAATCACGATGATATTCAGCTTGCTATAAGACCAGATTTCGGTGGTGAGTTTTACCAGTGGTTTAACTTTCGTTTAGAAGGTTCTGTGGGTCAAACTTACACCATGCACATCAATAATGCCGGCACAGCATCTTACCCTAAAGGCTGGGAAGATTACCAAGCAGTGGCAAGTTATGATCGTCAACATTGGTTCCGCCTACCCACATCGTACCAAGATGGTAAATTAACTATTACAGTCGATTTAGATTGTGAGGCTATTCAAATTGCTTACTTTGCACCCTATAGCTATGAACGTCATTTAGACTTCATTAGTGAAGTACAGTTACACCCATCAGTGAGTCTAGAACACTTAGGGCTGACCCTTGATGGTCGTGATATGACCTTGTTAAAAATTGGTGATGATGACGAAGATAAGAAAAGCATTTGGATTACCGCAAGACAACATCCCGGCGAAACTATGGCAGAATGGCTCGTTGAAGGTTTGGTGAGTCAGTTATTAGATGGCGACAATCCTAATTCCAAGTCTCTGCTAGATAAAGCTAATTTCTATATTGTACCCAATATGAATCCAGATGGCAGCGTACGTGGTCATTTACGCACCAACGCCGTTGGCACTAACCTTAACCGTGAATGGCAAACACCAAGTTTAGAAAAAAGCCCTGAAGTGTTTTATGTCGTCAATAAGATGAAAGAAACCGGTGTTGATCTATTTTATGATGTCCATGGTGACGAAGGTCTACCTTATGTGTTTGTCGCGGGCTGTGAAGGTGTGCCTCACTACACAGATAAAATGGCGCAACTTCAAAGTAAGTTTGTGTCTTCGCTGCAACTTGCTAGCGCTGATTTCCAAACACAATATGGTTATGCAAAAGATGAACCCGGTAAAGCGAATTTAACCGTAGGTTCAAATTGGGTTGCGAATACGTTTAAGTGTTTATCCAACACCTTAGAAATGCCATTTAAAGACAATGCTAACTTATCTGATCCATTTGTGGGTTGGTCGCCAGAGCGTAGTATCTATCTAGGTGAAGCGTCACTAATAGCAATGTTAGCTGTAGTAGACGAGCTGTAAATAGTAACAGAAGGGTTTTCATTCATGGCATTAATTGAATGTCCTAAGTGTCAAAAACGCATTTCTAGCAAGGCTAAGGAATGTCAACACTGTAAAGTGAGTTTTGCAGGAAGTACTGAGTCATTAACTAAAATCAGTCATATTCAGCAATCGAATAAATTGATGAATCACAGTTTGATTTTTTTATCACTGTTCATTACTGGGGCAGTAGCTTGGTTTTGGGGAGGGGAGCAAGCACAAGGTTTACAAGCTATTGTGGCTGTTTCTTGTTTTGTTGTTGGTTTTGTAGGTTATTTTATTACCCGAGTGAGACTCGTGTTACATAAACGGAAATCAGTATGAATGATATCAATAAAGTGATTGATGAAATGCCAGAAGAAGTTTACCACAGATTAGTGTCAGCCACTGAACTGGGTAAGTGGGAAGATGGTACGGTTTTGTCTGAAGCTCAACGTGAGTCAACACTACAAGTCGTTATGCTTTATCAAGCGCGCAAGCTGAAGCAGACTGACCACTTCACTATTGGTGCTGGTGGGGCGATTAATGAATTGTCTAAAACTGAATTGAAAAAGCAGTTTAAAGGCGAAGCCATCGCTGAGTTTAAAGAACCAGAAATGTAGTCGTGTTTGCGATTTATCTGTGATAAAAAATGCGAGCAATAAGCTCGCATTTTTTATCGATTGAGATAACTACCGACTTAAAGTATTGGTGCTTTGTAAGGCATGGCGCCCAAATAGTCTTTCTTACCCACTTCTACACCATTATGACGTAATATGGCGTAAGCCGTGGTGATGTGAAAGTACAGGTTAGGAATAGCGTGTTCAATGGCAAATTCATAACCGGTAAGATATTTACCTTCCCAGCGCGGTTGAGAGATATGAATGGTAGCAGCGTGTGCAAAATCAGCCTCACTAAAACCATCCAGATATTCAAGTACTGAAGTAATGCGTAAGCGTAGTTCTGCTAGTGTCGTTTCGCTGTCGTCATGTTTTGGCGCAGAGTCTAATTTACCTGTTAATCTAGCGACGCCAATTTTAGCTGTGTCGCAGGCGATTTGTACTTGGCGGATCAAGTTAAACTGATCAGCAGCTAAACGAGAGTTTAGTAACACCGCGATATCAACACGTTTAAGTGCGGCAAATGCTTCACCTTTATCAAGAACATGGTTTAAGTTGTTAAGCATTTTACTAAATTGTACTACGGTTAAATCGTATAGCATGGAGGCATCCTCAATGAAAGCTGCAAACTGGCAGCATATAGGTTGTTAGTGATAACACAAAAGCAGGTAAAGCCGTTAAAGTTTTTCATTTAAAATCAATATTTCAAATCATTAGTCGACTAATTCAATTCCCAAACTGTCTAATAAATTTAAGGCCTCATATCGTGAGAACTTGGCCTGTTTAAGGGTATTTTCAAGTACATTAATATTGAAGTTAGTAGACTCAGCAAAGTCAGCTTTTTGTAGATTGGTACGCATAAATAAACTGTGGCTAAAATCACAATAGGTCATGCATGAGTGGGTAAAGTCGCCCCCCTAAAGTCAACGTCATGGACTTTACATTCTTCTAAGATAAGGCCATGCAAGGTTAATCCAAAAAAGGAGCTGTCATTGATAATACAGCGAATAAAAGATAATTCAGGGTTAACAGTAAATTTGGGCCAATTGGCTTTTGTCCAATTAATACCGATCATTTTACATTCTATAAAACTCACTTCTAGAAACTGTGAGTAATCGACTTTTGCCAAACTAAAATTACAGTGATTAAAATGACAATTTACAAATTTACAATGGGCGAAAGTTGTAGAAGCAAAATCGCAAGCGCTAAATTCACACTCCTCAAATTCAGCGCCATAGATAGGTATGGAACCAGTGACTAAGTCATTGAACGTTTTATTATAGTATTGTTGGTTGTCTTGTAATTTAATCACTTTTATCTCTACTTTTTTTGCTCGAAAGGCATGTGCATTTTGATTAAATGTTCTTCCATATCAAACGAGACTTCAAACCCCAGTGATTTCGCTAAATTAGCCATGTTACGATTTTCAAACATGGTAAATCCGGTTAATACAGGTGTGCCATTATGGCGATAATAGTGGATTAATTTCTCCAATAACCGCTTACCTAAACCAATACCTTGATAGTCGCTGCGAACGGCCATGGCAAATTCCGCTTCTGTGTTATCAGGATCGGTTGATGCTCTTACCGCGCCTAGGGTTAACTCCTGGCCATCAGCCAATATGGTGGTGGCAATAAAGGCCATTTCTCGGGAGTAATCTATTTGCGTTAACACTGCCATTTCTTCATGGGTCATTTTAGATCGCACACCAAAATAGCGCTTGTAGCGATCTTCTTCAGATAACGAATTATCAAAGTCCATATGCTTAGGTTCATCCTCAGGCAGAATAGGTCTTAACATGACTTTCAAACCATTTTTTAGGATCAGGGTTTCTTCTAATTCTTTAGGGTAGGGCAAAATAGCCAGTCGATTACTTGTATCATACCCCAGCGGATGTAATCGCATATCAACATCGAGTAACGTAATATTGTCACCCGCGGCTAGCACAGGGTTGAGATCCAATTCGGCAATTTCAGGGCAGTCGATAATTAAGTGTGATATTTGGGTTAGCATCACACATAGCGCATTCATATTCAGCCCAAGCGGTAGGTGTCTATCGCGTAGTTTGTTGGCTTTTAACGCTTGGATCACCATATAGCGGGCTAACGCCATATTTAACGGTGGTAATGCTACCGCAGCATCTTGGGTTGGGTCCCACAGTGTGCCACTCTCTCCTAAGCAAATTGCTGGCCCAAATACAGGGTCGTTGATCACTGATACGCGAATTTCCTGTGCCCCTGAGGTTAAGGCCATTTTCTGGATGACTAATCCTTCAATATGTGCACTAGGATTAATTTGATGAACCCGATCTATTATTGAATGAGCAGCCTGACTCACTTCCTCTGCGCTGGTTAAATTAAGCATGACCCCGTGAACATCTGACTTATATTGTAAATCAGGTGATTGCACTTTTAAGGCAACCGGGTAACCAGCAGCATCTGCCGTAGCAACTGCATCTTCAATATCACTGACAAACCAGGTATCAATAGTATTCAGGCCATAGGCTTTTAATATATTACTGACTTGATAGGTACCGAGCACTAACTGGTTACGTTGCTGTGCTGCTTGTAACAGCTTTCTGGCTGTTACGCTGTCGGCCGGAATATTGTCTGGAATAGATTGTGGCACTTCTTGCAGTAATTTTTGATTACGACGATATTCCACCATATGCATAAAGGCGCGCACAGCCCCTTCAGGTGTGCGATAAGTTGGAATGCTGGCTTTGTTGAATTTTTTCCTCGCAAGATATGCTGAGTCTTCACCGCTCCAGTTGGTTAAAATGTTGACTCTATTTTTACGTGGATGCTGCTGATAAGTATCAATAACATTTTGTGCAATTAATTCACTTTGTTGTAAAACCGACGGTGAATGCAGGATTAAAATAGCATCAATATTATCTTCACCCATTAGCCGTTTAAGGGTATCACCATAACGATTTGCATTAGCGTCACCGACCATATCAATAGGGTTTTGTTTCGACCAGGTGCTAGGCAGTTGCTGATGCAAATCGTTAATCAACTCTGGTGACAGTTGTGCTAATTTACCGCCTTTAATAATCAGTTCATCAGCGGCAAGTACCGCAGGGCCGCCGCCATTACTCATAATTGCAAGGCGTTCGCCTTTTAACACACTGGCATGTGCTAAACTTTCCACTGCGGCAAACAGTTCTATGAGATCATTAACACGCAACATACCTGCACGCTTAAACGCGGCTTCAAATACCGCATCATTGCCCTGTACACCACCTGTGTGGATCATGGCGGCTTTTGAACCTTCATGGGTCCTGCCTGATTTAATCACGAATATAGGTTTATTACGTGATGCTGCCCGAGCGGCAGATAAGAATCGGCGTTTATCATTAATTGAATCGATATAAAGCATGATAGCTGAGGTTTTACTGTCTCGGCCGAGGTAATCCAGTAATTCATCAAAATCAATATCTGAGCCATCACCGAGTGAAATAAACGATGAAAATCCAATGTCTTTGTTGTTTGCCCAGTCTAAAACTGTGGTACAAATTGCCGATGATTGCGATACAAAAGCCACTTTACCTTGTTTGGCACTGGCGTGGGCTAAACTGGCATTTAGGCCAATAGTGGGTAGGATCATGCCTAGACTATTGGGGCCAAGAATACGCATGCCGTAACGTTTTGCATGTTGCAGGGTAAGATGTAATAAATTTTGGCCTTGTTCATCAAAGGTATCTGCCATGCCACTGGCCATAATGATGGCCGCTTGACAGCCAAATTGGGCTAAACGTTCAACTATTGCTGGTACTCGGTGAGCGGCGGTGCAGATAATTGCCAAGTCTGGTTTTACCGGCAAGGCTTCAATACTTGGATAGGCCAATACGCCCATTACCGCAGTATATTTTGGGGTGACAGGCATTATTGGGCCAGAAAAGCCCCCGGATAATAAATTGCGCATCACGGCGCGGCCAGCCCGGGTAGGAGAGTCAGAAGCGCCAATTACAGCCACTGATGTCGGCTTGAACAATGCAAGAATACTTCGTTGACTCATTTAATGCTCCCTTTAAAATCCAACGCGTTAGCTTTGTAAGCATATATCGTGATGAGATAAGCTGTTAACTAGTGATGTATGTCCACCTATCTACCATATTAAGACAGGCTGGGACATTAATTACTCTTTGTTGTTTTGTCGTATAAAACCCACAACCTAGAATAACACTTCAATCGCAGTCATTATGTGAGTTAATCTTATAACAGGCACAAATCATATTCTATTTGTAGTTATTTTTATGCTAATCATTATAGGCGTAACATTGAACTATAAAAATGCCAGCATATGCTGGCATTTTTATTTTAATAAACCACTCAAACCTACACGTTATGTGGATGCCTGATGAGTGTTTTTCTCCGGTACATAAATACCAATTAGTTTGCGCATCATGCTTTTACTGTCTTCAATCGCAATATACAAACAAGGTATTAAACATAAAGTGACCACGGTCGCAAACAAGACACCAAATGCCAGTGACACCGCCATTGGTATTACCATTTGAGCCTGCATACTGGTTTCAGCCATAATAGGCACCAAGCCAATAAAAGTGGTTAATGATGTCAGCATAATGGCTCTAAAGCGTCTACAGCCCGCATTTAATACTGCCAACTTCATTGGCACCCCTTGTATTCGCGATTTATTGACATAATCCACCATCACCAGACTGTCGTTAACTACAACCCCTGCTGCGGCAATAATACCAAATACTGACAGGGCACTTAAGTCTATATCTAAGATGATATGTCCTAAAACCGAGCCAATCACACCAAATGGGATCACCGACATGATCATGATAGGTTGTAAATACGAGCGCAGTGGAATAGCAAGTAAGCTGTAAATCACCAGCAAAGAGATAATAAAGTCACGGGTTTGCGTGTCTGCACTGTCTAATTGCTCTTGAATACTGCCAGAGACTTCACTTTTTACTCGTGGATATTTAGCCAATAGTTCAGGGATAAAATTATCCCGTATATCTTTGGCTAACTTGAATGGCTCAGCTTGCTCTGCGTCCACAGAAGCCCAAACGTTAATAGTCCGGTTACCGTTTTCACGTCGAATACTGTTCACACCTTGTACCACTGAAATTTCAGCGACTTCCGAAAGTGGAAGCTCTGCACCTTGGCTGGTTTTAATTAATACATCCTGCACTAACGCAATAGAGTTACGTTGCTCTTCAGGGTAACGAAGCATGACTTTAATTTCTTCGCCGTTGCGAATAATACGTTGTGCTTCTAATCCATAAAAACTGTTACCGACCTGACCCGCAATATTGGCTAAGCTCAGTCCTAAACTGTGGGCCAGTGGCTTTAGTTCAAATTGCACTTCTTTAGCACTTGATTGTCGGCTGTCATTGATGTCGCTTACACCTTTTAGTGAGGCAAGCTTGTCTCTTAGTGCAAGGGAGGCTGCCACTAGTTGTAATTCATCTTTACCTTCTAGGCGGAAACTAATATCGCCATCTTCTCGGCCACCACCAAATAAACTGTCTTGTATAGTGAAGGATTTGACCCCAGGAATAAGCGGCATGGCTTGACGCCATAGCTCAGCCACTTCAAAGGTATTGATAGGACGTATACTTGGGTCGACTAATTTAGTCATAATTTCTGCGCTAGTACGACCGCGAAGATCTATCTGCATTTCTGCAATCATGCCTTGACCATAGGTTTTAACCAGTTCTTTATCGACATTATACAAGGTAGATTCAATGGCTAATGCGGCTTCAAGAGTGGCTTTTTCGGATGCATCGACATTCATTTCCACTTTAACACGTGGAAAATCGTGAGGAATTTTAGGTTGACCGATAAAGCGGACTAAGCCACCAGCATATAAGCCAACACAGATCAGGATTAAGCTAATAAACACCATTATCACGGTATAGCGGTACTTAACCGCCACTTCTAAGCTCGGGCGGTAAACGGTTTCAATAAACCAGCTTAGGCCAGTATCAACGTGCGATTGCACATAGTTAACCCCATTGCGTAACCAATCCAATGGATTTTTAGACCCTGGCTGAACCACTTTAGGCTTTTTCATATGGGCTAAATGCGAAGGTAAAATCAGTTTTGATTCAACTAGAGAGAAAAACAAACATAAAATAACAACATAACCAATAGCTTGACCAAAGGCACTTGAAGGACCATTGTCTAAGGTTATCGGTAAAAATGCGGCAATTGTGGTTAATACACCAAATGTGGCAGGCATAGCTACGCGCTGTACACCGCGAATAACGTTCTCTACATTTTGACCATTTTCTTGACACTCTGTGTGGGCACTTTCACCCATTACAATGGCATCGTCGACTACTATCCCTAGCACTAAAATAAAGGCAAATAAGCTTATCACGTTAATGGTGACGTCGATAAACGACAGCGGCATAAAGAGCAGCGTACCTAAGAAACAAACAGGTAAACCCATCATGACCCAAAAGGCGAGACGCACACGTAAAAATAACGCTAACATTAAAAACACCAGCACTGCACCGGTTTTCATGCTGTCTAGCATCAAGTCTAAACGACCTTCTAAGTAATAGGTCATATCTACCCAAGGCTCAAAATTGACACCGGCGGGAAGAGATTTCTGTTTCTTTTCTACATAGGTACGGATAGTTTCAGCGACATCGGTAATACTTTGATTACGCGCAGCACCAATAAAGAAAGTGACTGAGTTTTTACCATTAAACTTAGAGTACTGAATACCATCTTCAAAACCATCGGTGACGGTTGCGACATCACCGACTAATACGGTAGTGCCATCCTCTAGTGTGAGCAGTGGTAAATCTTCAAACTCATAACCGACATACGCCTGGTTTTCTACTCGTAGATTAATATAGCCGTTTTCCGCTTTGATTTGTCCCGCTGACATATTGCGAGAATAGCCGCGTACCGCTTCTGCTACATCATTAAAGCTTAGGCCGAATTCACGCAAACGATCTTTACTGACTTCGATACTAATTTCATACGCCAAACCACCATAGTATTCGGTGATATTAACCCCTGGCAGTTGCATCATCTCTTGATGAATACGCTCACCTAAATCTTTTAACTGACGTTGCTCTAAATCGCCATATAAACTGAGGTACATGACTTCTTGACGTATTTTAATTTGTTCTACTTTTGGCGGTTCCATGCCAGCAGGGAAGGTAGAGATTGAGTCAATTTCAGACTTAACTTCTTCCAACACTACCTGTGGATCATACTCATCTTCAATTTGAAAATAGCCATTTGCCATGTTTCTATTTGAATAAGTGATAATTCTTTTAAGGCCTTGAACCCGCTCAAGTGCTTGTTCAATTTTAACCGTAATGCCTTCCTCAACTTCCTGTGGTGCCGTGCCTGAATAAACTGCGCTGAATTCAATCCAGTTAATTTCTACCGCAGGGAAAAACTGTTTACGGATAGAGTTGGCGGTGAGTAAACCACCGATGATGATAATGATCATTAACAGGTTAGCTGCAACAGAGTTACGCGCAAACCAGGCAATTAGCCCCTTATTGGTGTCCTCCATCATTAATCCTCACTATCCATTGTTAATTCAGTGCTTTGTGCTGCTTCATCTTGGGTCTCTTTTTGCAGTATCCTGTCTTCTGGCAGTGCTAGCTTCATGCCTTCAATAGGATAATCTAATGCTGAGGTAATCAGTTTCATGCCATTTTCAAGACCATCAGAAATAACTACTTTAGAGCCTTCTTGACGCAGCATAGTGACATCTATGTAACGTAATAATTTTTCATCGTCCATAATAGCAACTTGACCGTTAACAATCAGGTGACGAGGAACAATGGTAACTTCTCCAGCGCTTGCACCGCTAATATTGGCGGTAACATAAGTGCCATATCGTAATTCGCGCTTGTCGGCTTTTAATCCATAGGGATCAACAATTTCAGCGACTAAGTAGGTCATACGGCTTTTACTGTCTACAACGCCTTCGCTGCGAACGATTTTACCGATCCATTCTTGTTTACTGCCGGCAAAGTTACCAACTAGTTCAACAGTGGCATTAACGCCTTTGGCTTCAAGGTATTGAATTTCTTTATCTGCTAGCGGTAAGCGGACTTCTGCAATGTCGGTACTTAATAGTGCACCCACAGCGGTGCCTTTACTAACATAAGATCCTAAACCCACTTCACGGCTAGAGACTAATGAATCATATGGAGCGCGGATAACCGTTCGTTCAAGGTTTCTTTGTGCACGATGCAAACCCGCCTCGGCACTTTTTAATTTTGCTATTTCTTGTGCTAATTGCGGTTTACGTAGACTTAAATCAGTAGGCGTTCCGTTACTAATTTGAGCCCATTCTGTTTCAGCCACTTTCACGTTAGCGCGCTCTTGTACCAAGGCTGCTTTTGCGGAAGCAATACTGGCCTGAGCATCTAATAAATCGGCTTCATAGTCACTGGCATCAATTTTAGCTAAAATATCGCCAGCTTTAACAAATCCACCTTTGACAAATGAATCAGATAAATAGGTTATTTCACCCATTACCTGTGACACTAAATTGGTATTATATTTCGGATTAACTACACCATATGACGATACGTTAAACATCATCGGCTGAAATTGAATCTCTTCGACTGAAACCAAAGGAGTGGTATCCAGTGCAGGTTTTTCTTCAGGCGGCTTTTTTAAAGCTGAAATCCCTGCTAATGCGCCAATACCCAGTCCTAAGACAACTATGGGTAATATAATCTGTTTTTTTGTCGCCACGACTCTTCCTCAATTTATCTGATTATTTTTATGTAATGATTGTTGTCAGTTTTATCTTTTTAGCCTGGTTGCAGTTTCGTTTCCAAGCATATTTAAGGTTATATTAATCTATATGTTGTTTGTGTGTTATTTCAATGTGTAAACTTGTGTGTCAATAAGCGAATAAATACGAGATATTAATGGAAAATGATCACGCTTGTCAGCCTATCACCGCCGAATCGGTACCTACTGTTATTGAAACTGCGCGTCTGAGCTTGATACAAATGTCTTTAAATGAACAAGACTTACTGTTTGAGCTTGATCAAGATGAAGCCGTGATGCGTTACATTAATGGTGGGCGTAAAACAACCATGGAAGACATTGAACAACGCTTTATGCCCAGACTACGCCGCTATCATAATCCCCTAAAAGGATATGGTTTATGGAAGGTTATTGCTAAAGCCGCATTTGTTACTACTGAGAGCAACAGAGTTACAGAAGAGCCGGCTGGGCAGTTTTTAGGTTGGATTTTAGTGAGGCCGATGTTCTTTTTTACTGATAATCCTCATTTACATGACATTGAGCTCGGCTGGCGTTTTAAGCAATCCACCTGGGGAAAGGGGATCGCCACTGAGGCGGCCAAGGCCGTTGCCGATCTTGTTTCGAATCATACCGAAGTCACTTCATTGAGTGCGATAGCCGATGAAGATAATACTGGTTCAATTAATATTATGAAAAAGTTGGGCATGACCTTTGTTAAAAAACAAGCTCATCCTGATGTTCCTGACAATCAGCAAGTGGTTTTTTATCGTCTTTCGCTTAACAAATAGCCGTGATGTAGTACCTCAGCGAACGTAAGATTATTATCCTCACTGACAAAGATCTACATACAAAAATGCCAATCTTGCGATTGGCATTTTTAATTGTGCCCTTCAATCCAAGGATCAAAGCGAACAGAAATGATTACTTAAGTGCGTCTAGGTAGCGTTCTGCATCTAATGCAGCCATACAGCCTGTACCAGCAGAAGTAATAGCTTGACGATAATGTTGGTCCATCACATCACCACAGGCATAAATACCTTCAATACTGGTTTGGGTCGCATTACCCTGTAAACCACTGTTCACTTGTAAGTAACCGTGATTCATTTCTAATTGACCGGCAAAAATACCAGTATTAGGACTATGACCAATGGCAATAAATACGCCAGCGACTTCTAAGTCAGTGATTGAACCGTCTTTGGTACTTTTTTTCTTCAGGCCGGTTACACCCATGTTGTCACCAACCACTTCTTCTAGAGTTTCATCTAAGTGGAGAATGATATTGCCGTTAGCCACTTTATCCATTAAACGATTAATTAAGATTTTTTCAGAGCGGAAGCTGTCACGGACGGTGAATAAGGTGAACTTCTGAGGCGATATTACTTAAATACAGCGCTTCTTCAACCGCAGTATTACCACCACCTACTACAGCAACTTTCTGGTTGCGATAGAAAAAACCGTCACAGGTAGCACAAGCTGATACGCCACGGCCCATAAAGGCTTCTTCTGATGGTAAGCCTAGATATTTAGCTGATGCACCGGTGGCAATAATTAATGCGTCACAGGTGTATTCGCCATTGTCGCCTTTCAAGCGAAATGGACGTTCAGTTAAAGTCACTTCGTTGATGTGATCGAAAAGAATTTCAGTATCAAACTTTTCAGCATGCTTTTGCATACGTTCCATTAGTGCAGGACCGGTTAAGTCATCAGCATCGCCTGGCCAGTTTTCAACTTCAGTTGTCGTGGTTAATTGACCACCTTGTTGCATACCTGTGATCATGACAGGTTTTAGGTTGGCACGCGCTGCATATACTGCAGCGGTATAACCCGCTGGGCCTGAACCTAAAATCAATAGGTTACTATGACGAGCTTCACTCATGTTAATTCTCCGATTAGATACGATACATTGCGCAATAAAAAAAGTGCAATCAATAAAAATGCAATTAGGCAGGATTGTAGGGAATTTAGCAAAGCGGGTAAAGGGTGCGGTTATGATTGATAATCGATTGAGGCAATCTAATCTGTCAATAAATGGTGTCAGTGATGTATTAATCAACAGACACCTTGATATTGTCAGGTCATTAATATGCGATATGACACGAAGGCAGATTATTTTTTTCTAAATAATTTTGATGATAATCTTCAGCGATATGAAATGTTTGTAAAGGCACTATTTCAGTTACTATATGGCGTTGTCCCCAACGGCCACTACGTGCAAAGGCCAACTTAGACGCTTCAGCCTCAGCTTTTTGCTGCTTATCATGGAAGAAAATAGTACTGCGATATTGGTTACCGATATCACCACCTTGCATATTCAGTTGTGTCGGGTTGTGATTTTGCCAAAAAACAGTTAACAAATCATCATAGCTCACCACAGCAGGATCGAATTCAACTTGAACGACTTCAGCATGACCGGTTGAGCCAGTTTTAACTTCTTTATAGGTTGTTGCAGTATCTTTTCCGCCCATATACCCACAGGTAGCATTACTTACGCCGTTAATTTCACGAAAAAAGTATTCAACACCCCAAAAACAACCCGCACCAAAAGTTGCTAACGCCATGACACACCCTTACAAAAGTTTTAACAGAAGTCTAGATGGCTATAATTGTGTTCAAGTTTAACCATTATTGCAAGCATTGATTCGTCTTTAACTGCAGTTTAGTGGCGATCAATTTCATTTTGTTTGGCTTGTGGTAGAATTAGACGTAGGAAATACAAGCAAACTGTCCAGATTTGCATAATAAAAACAACAAGGAGCTTAAATTGACTTTACCGCTTATGGATACCAGAGATTTTCTAGCTTTTACTTTAGCAAGCCCGCTCTCACTACCACAGCAGTACCATTTTCATTTAGGGGACCACACTCAGGTTGATATCCTTGATACCGGTGTGATTGTATTTACCCCGTTAACTGCAACTGCCACTGCTAAAAAAGATATTGTACTGTCGTGTGCTGTGCATGGTAATGAAACCGCCCCGATTGAGATTTGTAATCAACTGATTAAGTCGTTATTGAGTGAAACTATTATTACTCAACATCGACTATTGTTTTTAATTGGCAATCCTTCGGCAATACTCAATAAAACCCGTTTTCTAGAAGAGAATATGAACCGTTTATTTAGCGGTGCCCATTCAAAAGGACAGGGGTTAGTTAATGCTGAGCGTATTCGTGCCAAAGCTTTAGAAAAGTATGTGGCCGACTTTTTCAATAATGGCGTATCAGGTAGTCAGCGTATTCATTACGATTTACATACCGCGATACGTCCATCAAAACATGAAAAGTTTGCTATTTATCCTTACCGTCCAGGTCGAGCCTTTAGTGGTGAGCAAATGATGTTTCTAGCTGCATGTGGCGTTGACACCATATTGTTTCACCATGAGCCCACAACCACATTCAGCTATTACTCTTCTGAGCACTTCAAGGCCGAAGCGTTTACGGTTGAGTTGGGTAAAGTGATGCCATTTGGCGAAAACGATATGACTCGTTTTGAAGATACCCACAAAATGTTAACGGCGTTAATTACCCAAGATGTGGTCAAGTTGCCAGACTATAATTCAGCATCATTGAATTTATACAAAGTATCGCGTTCAATTAATAAAAGTGCTGACGATTTTGCTTTCAGCTTTGCTAATGATGCACCCAATTTTAGCCAATTTAACCAAGGTGAAATCCTTGCAACAGAGGCAGGCACTGAGATAAAAGTGCAACAAGAAGTCGAGGCGATAGTGTTTCCTAATGCTAAAGTACCTATAGGTCAACGAACCGTATTGTGCCTAGTACCTGCACCAAATGAAGATGTACAGTAGGCTACTGAGTTAGCGTAAAGCAAATTATACAATTTAACAGACTAAGAATTCATTAATGGCCTGGCTAAACTATTGTATGGAAGTTTACGTTAACGTAATGTTTGTCGGCAAACTATAATTAGACTGCTACTCTTGAGGTAGCATCTCACAAGAACAAGAGCACATTATGAGCAACGCACCACTGAGCAACGAAACAGTGCATCGTGTCAGCTTTCTCGACAAGGCGTCATTGCACATTCCCATTTTGCGTGTTTTACAGGCAGATGGCACCACTTACGAAAACGCAGTGTTACCCGTTATCGATCAAGATTTAGCGGCGAAAATCTATGACACTTGCATATTTACCCGAGTTTTAGATGAACGTATGTTAGGTGCACAGCGCCAGGGGCGTATTAGCTTTTATATGACCTGTACCGGTGAAGAGGCGGCCATTATTGGTAGTGTTGCTGCGTTAGACCAAGGTGATGTGATTTTAGCTCAGTACCGTGAGCATGCTGCACTGCGTTATCGTGGTTTTACCACTGAACAATTTATGAATCAGATGTTCAGTAATGAAAAAGATTTGGGTAAAGGCCGTCAAATGCCAATCCATTATGGTAGTAAAGCGCTTAATTACCATACTATTTCATCTCCTTTAGCCACTCAAATACCGCAAGCTACTGGCGTTGCATATGCGCAAAAGCTAAAAGGCGAGCGTAATGTCACTATTTGTTATTTTGGCGAAGGTGCAGCATCAGAAGGTGACTTCCATGCAGGCTTAAATATGGCCGCGGTGTTAAAAGCCCCAGTCATCTTTTTCTGCCGTAACAATGGCTATGCTATTTCAACCCCAACAGAAGAGCAATTCGCGGGTAACGGTATTGCCAGTCGCGGTGTGGGTTATGGCATGCATACTATTCGTGTTGATGGTAATGATATGTTGGCTGTACTGGCTGCAACACAGCAAGCGCGTGCTTATGCATTAGAGCACAATGCACCAGTATTAATTGAAGCCATGACGTATCGTCTTGGTGCGCATTCATCATCAGATGATCCATCGGGATATCGCTCTAAAGATGAAGAAGCAAAATGGCAACAACATGACCCGGTAAAACGCTTCAAGCTATGGTTAATCAATAAAGGTTGGATTAACGAAGCTGATGACAGTAAAGCTCACGAAAAATACCGTGAAGAAGTGCTTGCTGCGGTGAAAGTCGCCGAGAAGATACCTGTACCTCGATTAGATGAAATTATTGAAGATGTGTTAGAACAACCAACTGCAGTGCTGAAAAAGCAGCTTAAAGAGTTGAAAGAACACATCAATAAATATCCTAAAGCCTATCCAAAAAGTGCAGGGAGACTATAAGCCGTGGCTCAAATGAATATGTTACACGCCATCAATGAGGCGTTATCAATTGCCATGAAAGCCGATGAGCGCATGGTAGTTTTTGGGGAAGATGTTGGCCACTTCGGTGGTGTTTTTCGAGCAACTTCTGGATTACAAGAGCAGTTTGGTCGTGATCGCTGCTTTAATACACCACTAACCGAACAAGGTATTGCGGGTTTTGCTAACGGTTTAGCTGCACACGGCATGACCGCGGTAGCTGAGATCCAGTTTGCAGATTATATTTTTCCAGCGTTCGATCAAATCGTCAATGAAACGGCTAAATTCCGTTATCGCAGTGGTAATGAGTTTAATGTGGGTGGATTAACCTTCCGCACCCCTTATGGTGGTGGTATTGCGGGTGGTCATTATCACTCCCAGTCTCCAGAAGCGTACTTTACCCAAACTCCGGGATTAAAAGTGGTTATACCGCGTAATCCTGAGCAAGCTAAAGGATTATTGTTAGCCTCAATCCGCGATCCAAATCCAGTGATTTTCTTTGAGCCAAAGCGTTTATATCGCGCATCGGTCGGCGAAGTGCCTGAAGGCGATTATATTTTCGAACTTGGCAAAGCTGACGTGGTTAAGCAGGGCACAGATGTGACTGTTTTAGCCTGGGGCGCTCAGGTTGAAATCGTTGAGAAAGCCTGCGCTATGGCGGCTAAAGAAGGTATTTCATGCGAAATCATCGATTTACGTACCTTAGCACCTTGGGATATCGATACTGTGGCTAAGTCGGTTAAGAAAACAGGCCGCTTAGTTATAAACCATGAAGCACCATTGACAGGTGGTTTTGCGGGTGAAATCGCGGCGACAATTCAACAGGAATGTTTCTTACATTTAGAGTCTCCGATCAATCGAGTCTGTGGTTTAGATACACCTTATCCACTTATTCATGAAAAAGAATATATGCCAGATGAGCTGAAAACATTTGAAGCCATCAAAACCACAATGGCATTTTAGGAGTGGGCATGATTAAAGATTTTATTTTACCCGACATTGGTGAAGGCGTTGTTGAATGCGAGTTGGTGGATTGGTTAGTTGCCGAAGGTGACACAGTAGTAGAAGACCAACCGATAGCTGATGTGATGACTGACAAAGCGTTAGTGCAAATACCGGCTCCTAACGCTGGGGTGATCACTAAGCTGTACTATGCCAAAGGCGAGATAGCGATAGTACACGCGCCTTTATATTCAGTCAGATTAGCTGATGATACAGATATAGACACAGTTGAAGCTGCACCTTTACTGCAAGAAACAACAACCAATATTGTTTCAAGTGCAAATGCATCAGGCACAACAATTGAAGACTTTTTATTGCCTGATATTGGTGAAGGCATTGTTGAATGTGAATTAGTTGATTGGTTAGTTGCAGAAGGTGAAATGGTTGTTGAAGATCAACCCATTGCTGATGTGATGACAGATAAAGCGCTAGTGCAAATACCAGCAATGAAAGCCGGTAAAATTGTGAAGCATTATTACCGTAAAGGTCAGTTAGCTAAAGTGCATTCACCTTTGTTTGCCATTGAAGTGGAAAGTGAGTTTGTTAGCGCGGTTTCTAGTAGTGAACCTGCTCAACAAAATACTCATCAAGCGTTGAATGCAAACCAAAGCGTTTCTATTGAACCCGTTAGTCAAGGTAAAGCATTAGCCAGTCCCGCTGTACGTCGTTTAGCGCGTAGCTTAGACATTAACATTGCCGATGTGTCAGGCTCAGGTAAGCATGGCCGTGTATACAAAGAAGATGTAGAACGTCATCAACAAGGCGGAGTTGTTAAGTCTGCGCCAGTGCCAGCGGTTAACGCTTTGACATCAGCACCTTCAGCGACAGTTTCTAGCTCTGTTAATACAGCAACTATTAATACAGCAGATCGTGTCGAGCCAATTAAAGGCGTTAAAGCCATTATGGCGCGAATGATGGTTGAATCTGTATCGACTATTCCTCATTTTACCTATTGTGAAGAGTTTGATTTAACTGAGCTGGTCGCATTACGTGAAACAATGAAGCAGCGCTATTCAACTGATGAAGTTAAGCTAACCATGATGCCTTTCTTTATGAAAGCCATGTCTTTAGCCTTAACTCAGTTCCCGATTTTGAATAGCCAAGTCAATGCCGATTGCACAGAGTTAACCTATAAGTCTCGCCATAATATTGGGATGGCGGTTGATTCAAAAGTGGGTTTGTTGGTACCAAACGTCAAGGACGTACAGTTAAAATCTATTTTAGATATTGCTGCTGAAATCACCCGTTTGACCACAGATGCAAGAAGTGGCCGAGTCTCACCTGCTGATTTGAAAGAAGGCACAATTTCTATTTCAAATATAGGTGCATTAGGTGGCACAGTCGCAACGCCTATTATTAACAAACCTGAAGTCGCTATAGTGGCATTAGGTAAGTTACAAGTATTGCCACGTTTTAATGCCAAAGGGGAAGTTGAGGCGCGTAAAATCATGCAAGTCAGTTGGTCTGGCGACCACCGTGTGATTGATGGCGGCACCATTGCGAGATTCTGTAACTTGTGGAAGCACTATTTAGAGCAGCCACAAGAGATGTTAATGGCTATGCGCTAGTCAGCATATACAGAATAAATGCTAAATTGATAAAGGACGCGTAATGCGTCCTTTTGTTTTAGGGTGAGTTTTCGTATAATTCGCCCAAGATTCACACTATTGGAACCGTTATGAGCTTGTCGGCACCCCAAATCGAAACGATTAATTATCCATTTCCGCCTAAACCCGCAGTCTTATCTGCTTCAGAGAAGCTTGCTTATAAGGCACGCATTAAGCAATTACTGATTGATCACAATGCGGTTCTCGTTGCCCATTATTATACCGACCCTGAAATTCAAGCCTTGGCTGAAGAAACCGGTGGTTGTGTATCTGACTCATTAGAAATGGCTCGTTTTGGTCGTGATCATCCTGCGAAAACATTAATTGTCGCAGGGGTCAAATTTATGGGTGAAACCGCTAAAATTTTAAGCCCAGAAAAAACCATTTTAATGCCAACGTTAGAAGCAACCTGTTCATTAGATTTAGGTTGTCCTATTGAGCAGTTCAATACTTTTTGTGATGCGCATCCTGATCATACAGTGGTGGTTTATGCTAATACCTCAGCGGCAGTGAAAGCCCGTGCAGATTGGGTTGTCACCTCAAGTATTGCATTAGAAATTGTTGAGCACTTAGATAGCCAAGATAAAAAAATTATTTGGGCACCGGATCGTCACCTAGGCGCTTACATTAATAAACAAACTGGTGCTGATATGCTGTTATGGCAAGGCGACTGTATTGTGCATGATGAGTTTCAAGCTAAGGCATTACGCGAACTTAAAAAGCTGCACCCAACGGCTGCAATTCTGGTTCATCCAGAGTCACCAGCAAGTGTAGTTGAACTTGCTGATGCAGTAGGCTCCACTAGTCAGTTGATTAAAGCCGCGCAAACCATGCCAAATGATAAGTTTATTGTCGCAACCGATCGCGGTATTTTCTATAAAATGCAACAAGCGGCTCCCGGTAAAATATTACTTGAAGCCCCAACTGGCGGCAACGGCGCAACCTGTAAAAGCTGTGCCCATTGCCCATGGATGGCGATGAATGGTCTGCAAGCCATTGAAGCCTCGTTATCTGATATGGATAAAACAGACCACGAGATTTTTGTCGATGATGAACTACGCATAAAAGCATTAATTCCACTGACACGCATGCTAGATTTTGCCAAAGAATTGAACATGAAAGTGAAGGGTAACGCGTAAGCGTTAAGCTTGTTGTGAAGATAAAATAAAAGGCCGACATCATGTCGGCTTTTTTTGTTTAGTCAGTAAAGCTGACAGCTCTGCTCATTATAATGATAGTGAATTCACCCAGGAAAAGGTTAGATAATTCAGAGAGTATTTACACGGTAAATTAACCACATTGGTACCAGATCTACTCGAGTTACCATCCATTATCACCTTACTATAATAAGGTTATCATCAGGTGATAATTTAATTCGATTGTACTGTAAGGTGATCGGTCTATAATGAGGGGTATCTTGACGCCGTACCAGGTTATGGGATCGCCGCAATGAAATACCGAACACATTTATTTTCTCTTCGTATCGGGCATGCACTGCGAGAGTCTTTAAAAGACGCTCCCTATAATGCCAATACATTCACTAAAGATTTATTAGCCGGCTTAACCGTAGGCATTATTGCTATTCCATTAGCAATGGCGCTTGCGATTGCCATTGGTGTCGCACCGCAATACGGGTTGTATACTGCCATTATTGCTGGGTTTGTTATTCCGCTCACCGGTGGCTCACGTTATAGCGTGTCTGGCCCTACCGCCGCGTTTGTGGTGATCCTCTATCCCATAGTGCATCAATATGGTCTGTCTGGTTTATTGCTGGCCAGCCTGTTATCCGGACTAATGTTGATTATCATGGCATTGTTTCGCTTAGGCCGTTTTATCCAATATATTCCCGAATCAGTCACCTTAGGGTTTACGGGTGGTATTGCTGTGGTGATTGCAGTGCTACAAGTTAAGGACTTTTTTGGTCTAACTATTACCGAGATGCCAGAAAGTTTTGTCGGTAAAGTAGCTACCTTAGTTCAAGAAATTCCTGGGTTTTCTGGGCCAACATTGCTGGTGGGATTAAGCACCTTAGTGGTGTTTATTTTGTGGCCAAAACTCAAGTTGGCTGTGCCAGCACATCTGCCTGCTGTGGTTGTGGCGAGTATAGTGGCGCTGGTACTAAATCAACTTGGTTTTCATGTGGCGACCATTGGTTCTACGTTCAGTTTCACCCTAGCCGATGGCTCTATCGGTGCAGGTATTCCCTCTATGTTGCCCGATTTTGAATGGCCTTGGCTTCGCGCGCAAACGGGTGAAGTGCCATTGGTACTCACTTGACAATTAGCCAGTGACCTATTGTCTGCCGCCTTTGCGATTGCCATGTTAGGCGCCATTGAATCGTTACTGTGTGCAGTGGTGTTAGACGGCATGTCCGGTAAAAAACACAGCGCCAATAGCGAATTACTTGGCCAAGGTATCGGTAATATTATCGCGCCATTTTTTGGCGGTATTACCGCAACCGCTGCCATCGCACGTTCGGCGGCTAACTATAAGTCGGGTGCGGTAAGCCCAATCGCGGCGATGATCCATGCGCTGGTGGTATTAGTGTCTTTATTATCGCTCAGTACTGTTTTAGCTTATATCCCCATGGCGGGTATGTCGGCGCTGCTTATCATGGTGGCATGGAACATGAGCGAAGCGCCTAAGATTGTCCATCTTGTTAAAAAAGCCCCTGCCAGCGAAGTACTGGTGTTGTTGGTGTGCTTGTTACTGACCATATTTTTTGACATGGTGATTGCGATCAGTGCTGGGATCATTTTGGCGTCGTTATTATTCATGAAACAAGTGGCCGACATGACCAAGGTGCAAGACATTAGCGAGCAGAAAAAGCACGTGCATGTTGAGTTACCGCCACGCTGGAAAGTGTTTAAAATTAATGGGCCATTATTTTTTGCTGCCGCCGACAGTGTGTTTGGTGAGTTGGCGCATTTGAGTGGCGACCAGGATGGGGTGGTGTTGTATTTCGACGGTGTGTCTATTTTAGACTCTGGTGGTGTCTCGGCGCTGTATAAGTTTATTGATAAATGTCAGCGTGATAATACTCGAGTATTGTTGGCAGATTTTCAATTTCAGCCACTTAAAACCTTAGCTAAAGCAGGCTTTAAGCCTGACGGCGTGCAGTGCGTGACGTATTCAACCTTGGCTAGTGCGCTGGATGATGTGGTGGCGGGAGCGTAAAAACACCATAAAGGCTGACAAACCAGTATGGTGTTTTCGATAAACTAGTTGCGATGATACTTTGTGAGTTATTGGGCTGGTTTAGCGACTTCAATATACTGCCAAGAGTCTGCAATGTGTAGCCTTGCTGAAGTCACTTGCTTATTTCGCTCGACATTAATGTGGTTAGTTTGCTCTGACCACAATTCTTGCAGGGCGGTCATCTTAAGATAAAAACCTTCCATATTGGTGGTGATCGGCGTTTCCTGATAAACCCACAAATACTTGCCCTGTAACTCGGTGCCAACATAGGTCAGCGTTAACGGATGTTGCTGCTGATCCTGCATCGAAAAAGTCGAAATAGCATAATAGGCAAACGCTTCACGGCCAACAGGATCACCGATCAGATCGGTACTTTTATCGATTACTTGTTGGGCTGCGTGTTCAGCATCGTGTAAATAAAACCGATGCTGGACTTCTAACATGCCGCTACGCTGATTAAATACAATACTGGTGTAAGCTTCTTTTTGCTGGTGGGCTGTGGCATTGCCCACCAGCAAACTCAAACCGACAGCGATTATTCCGACAAAGAATGATGGGCGCATTATTTCTTCTTCACTTTGATTTCAGCCTCTTTCAGGGCTTCTTTGTTGTCGTGCATAATGTCGCGATACTTATTGCCCTTACGTACCTCTTCTTTAAAGGCTTCAATGCGTGACGGAATAATCTGTCTTGGGTAATAGTTGTTTTCAATATCGACATCGGCAGTTTCGCCGCGACGATCAACCACGGAAGACAATAAGATTTTGTCTTTGTCGGTGACAATGAGCTTACTGACTTCAAACGGTGAGCGGCGCCAAATTTCTGCAGGCAGCACCAATGACTCGGTATCACCATTTTCAAATGTGAGTTCGAGTAAAATTGGCATCACTAAGCCACCTAAATTGGCAAAGTTAAACACGTAATAGTTTTTATCTTCTTTGAGTGCACGAGCGAGTGCTTGCTGCTCCCATGGGTCTAGCTCGGCGTGTTTTTTGTTGTACTTGTTGCGCTCTTTATTGGTCACGCTAAATTGATCATATTGGTCATGATAATCAACATTATCTGGATTAAGTTCAACCCAGGTTTTTAGGCCACTTTGTTGGTTACGCTCAACCGAATAAGGCATGGGTTTGTCTTTATAATCTTGGCAGACGACGATCAAAATCAATATCAGGATTATTGCTGTCTAAGCGAAGTTTATAAATGCGTTCAAGCGAGATATCAACATGGTCCGTGGTGTAAAACCAACCACGGAAAAACCAATCTAAGTCGACGCCAGAGGCTTCTTCCATGGTGCGGAAAAAGTCGCTTGGAGTAGGGCGTTTGTTCATCCAGCGACGGCTGTACTCTTGAAAGGCAAAATCGAATAGCTCACGGCCCAATACCACTTCACGTAAAATATTCAGTGCTACAGCGGGTTTAATATAGGCGTTTGGGCCCAGTTGCAACACACTGTCTGATTGCGTCATCACCGGTACTTGCACATTAGACTTCATGTACTCAATAACATCACTTGGCTCACGCCCCCACGGTAGCGATGGGTCCCATTCTCGGGTGGCTATGCCGTCTAAAAAGCTATTTAAACCTTCGTCCATCCACGTCCATTGGCGCTCGTCTGAGTTCACAATCATTGGGAAATAGTTATGGCCGACCTCGTGGATCACTACGCCGATTAAGAATTGTTTTTCCGACAAGGTATAAGTACGGCTTTCATCGTCGTGCCAAATGGTGCGTGGACCATTAAAGCTGATCATCGGGTATTCCATGCCGCCAACAGGGCCGTTTACACTAATGGCTGCAGGGTAGGGATAATCGAAGGTAAAACGTGAATAGACTTCAAGGGTGTGAATAACCGATGCAGTTGAATAACGCTGCCACAACTCGCCACCTTCTTTAGGATAAAACGACATCGCCATTACTTGTGGATTCTGGCTGCCTTTTTGTTGATAACCTTGTGCATCCCAAATAAATTTACGTGAAGATGCCCAAGCAAAGTCGCGTACGTTTTCAGCTTTAAAATGCCAGGTCTTATTACCTTTAGCTGTGCTTGATTCGTTAATAATGGCCTCGTCTTCCGAGACAATAAATACAGGCTTTTTGGCGGTTTTAGCTTTATCTAAACGTTTAAGTTGTTCAGGTGATAACACCTTTTTGCTGTTTTGTAATACGCCAGTGGACGTAACAATATGGTCGCTGGGAACGGTCATACTGACATCGTAATTTCCAAACTCTAGGGTAAACTCGCCGCTGCCTAAAAACTCTTTATTGTGCCACGCTTCGTAGTCGGAATAGCTGGCCACTCGCGGAAACCACTGCGCCAATAAGAAGATGTCATTACCGCCTTCACGTTTGTCGTCTGGGAAGTGCTCATATCCAGAACGTGCACCCACGGCGTCTTCTTCTAAAATGTTATAGCCATAATTGATGCGTAATTGTGTCGATTTATTGTGGCTTAACGGGGTGGGTAAATCGACACGCATTTGGGCGCCGACAATAGTGTATTTTACAGGCTTATTATTAGTGTCAGTAACCGCCGTTATTTGATAACCCAAGTTATTATCAGCTAAAAATTGTTGGCGACGAAGATCACCTAAACTGATTTTGGCAAAGGCATTATCACCATAAGTGTTGTTGGCACTAACGCTTCCATCCACGCCATTAAACGCGGCACTGCGTTCCGACATCGAATCTGATTTAAATCGATTTTGTTCCAGCTGTAGCCACAAGTATTTAAGTGTATACGGCGAGTTATTGTGATAAGTAATCACTTGTTCACCTTGAATGCGACGTTTTTCTTCATCAAGAGTGACATTGATTTTATAATCAACTTGTTGTTGCCAATAGTCCTTACCTGGTTCGCCAGCAGCATTGCGGTAATCGTTTGGTGTGGGGAGGCTTTCTTCAAGTTGACGAAACTTGTCTACAAAATGACCTTTGCTTTGGATAATTTCAGAAGCCGAACTGGTAAGAATAACTGAACTGGTTAATGCCAGTAACAGCAGCTGACGATACACGCGCATAAATACTCCTTTGACGTCAGCAAGCTGATGCCAATAATCCCAAAACGATGATTTGTTATATTTTTGATAGCGAAGTGTAACTAAATTGAAATGAATATGCAGAGAAATAATGTTACCAAACTTTGCATTCTTTGATGTTAATGCTGTTTGACCAGATATCGGTAAAAATGTTTGTAGCCGCTTATGGTTTACATCTGTAGTTTGTTTCTAGATGTAGTTGTCTTCAGATTGAAAAAAATTGCTGAATGCTTTCAGGGTATCTACTCAGAATATATTATTAGCACGTAATAAATAGCACCGTTCGTTTAGTTGCTAATTGATTTAGTTTACCACTTTGGTTGTAATAAGCTTTTTGCCACAAACAACAAAAAGCCCCGCATAAATGCGAGGCTTCGTAGCTGAACCAAATCCAATAAGCTAATCTAAAAGTAGATTACTTAGCGTTCATTAGTGCAACAGCGTTGTCTAACATGCGGTTACTGAAACCCCATTCATTGTCATACCATGACATCACTTTCACTAAACGGCCGTTAACACGTGTTTGTGTTGCGTCGAAATTAGAAGAGAAAGGGTTGTGGTTAAAGTCGATAGACACTAATGGCTCAACATTAATCGCTAACACTTCAGACATTGGCGCCTTTAGTGAAGCGCGGGTAATGATGGCATTAACTTCTTCTACCGTGGTGTCACGAGATGCTAAGAATGTTAAATCAACTAAAGACACGTTGATGGTAGGTACACGAACCGCTAAACCATCAAATTTGCCTTGAAGCTCAGGAACCACTAAACCAACAGCAGCAGCTGCACCTGTTTGAGTTGGGATCATTGACATTGCAGCAGCACGAGCACGACGTAAATCTGTGTGATACACATCAGATAAACGTTGATCGTTAGTGTAGGAATGGATAGTGGTCATTAAACCTGACTCAATACCTAATTCATCATTTAACGGCTTAGCAATAGGTGCTAAACAGTTAGTAGTACAAGATGCGTTTGAAACCACAGTCATGTCAGCAGTTAATACTTCGTTGTTTACGCCGTAAACTACGGTAGCATCAACATTCTTACCCGGCGCAGAAATAAGCACTTTCTTTGCACCAGCAGTAAGGTGTGATTGAACTGATTCTTTTGACGTGAAAATACCAGTACATTCAAACACAACATCAATTTTTAACTCAGCCCAAGGTAACTTTGACGGGTCACGTTCTTGGAAAGTTAAAATTTTGTCACCATTAACGTAGATAGCTTCTTCGTCATGATCAACTTTGGCGTTAAAACGACCATGTACGGTATCGTACTTGGTTAAGTGAGCATTAATTGACGCATCACCTAAATCGTTTAACGCAACGATTTCGATTGGGTAGTCTTTTTCGCTTTCATAAAGTGCACGTAAAACATTTCTACCGATACGGCCGTAGCCGTTAATTGCAACACGGATAGTCATCTCATATCCCTCAATTGAAAATAAATTAGGTGGCATATAAATCGCCTGGTTGTAAAATTACCAAATTGACGGCTTTCGTCAAGCTAAATCGGTCTAAAAAGCGCTTTTAGACCTAAAAATTTCGTAATTTTTATCCATTTTGTGCATTTGGTGGCTTTTTTAGACAGGAAATTGAAAGTGTTCATGCATATCTTATTTATCTTCTAATAACTGAGCACTGATTGAATTGGCAAAATTAGCGCTTTTTATGTCGATGATTAAGGCTTGCGCTTGTGTATCTAAAACTGTCGCTAATTCAGTATTACCATTGACTAATCCGTTGAGTTGCTTTTGATCAATTTGATTATCAGTCATTAACGAATTGGCCTTGGTAAACAAATATACGTATTCAAAATTTTGTTGTTGCTGAAAAACACTGGCTAAACCTAACAACCAGTCTGGATTAAATTGTTCAGCGGCAACGGTGGTAAATAAAAAGCGGTATATCCGTTTAGCATCCATTGGAGATACACGAACATAATAAGCTGCTAATTGACTGAGTATTTCTGGATCGTCAATTGCGCCATTTTGATAATGTTTGATAACGATATCCTGTGATGGTTTATCGTTAAATCGTATCCAACGGTAATAAGCTAAGTAAATATCTGGATTGTCCTTGGTATAGTCACGTAATTCACTCAGTGTTTGAGTGCTAACAGCAAAGGCTCTTGCACGTTCTTGGGTTCGCTGCGGATTTAATATGTGCTGAACTCCAGCGGCTAATTCGACACAATTACTGTAGTTTTCCAGATGAATGAGTTGTTGATAAAGTTGCAGACCAGTCGGATTTTCGGTTTGCTTTAATTGTAGTCTATGGCGGATTAGGTCGGCTTTTTCAAATCGACACCAACTATCTTGGTGTAAATCGGCACAAATTTCAGGATTATTTTTACAAATGATGTCGCTGTTTCGGTCATTTTCACAGCCCAAAAGGCCTAAAAAACCTATAAAAAAACTAAATGATGTAATTATTACTAGATTTTGCTTCAAAAGAGGCTCCTGGCGAGTAATTGTCTAATAAAATTACAGGTTTAGCGAAAATTAGTTACTGGCGAAATGCAGCCGATTTCATTACAATGACGCCGACCTAATGGGGATGACTCCCCATCAATACACTAATTATTGGTCTTTTCTTTTTGTTACTCAAACCTTTCTAAAACTATTTAAAGAAAAGTGAGATAAAGGAACCCTACATGAGCGCAGATAAACATCTACAAAGCTGGCAAGAACGTTTTGAAATGGCAGAGGCCATGCAACCTTTACTTGGTAAGTTATATCGTAACCAAGGTGTCGAAGTTGTGGTATACGGCAAGCCATTATTAAACGCATCAACCATTGAAATCATCAAGTCTCACCGTTTGGTTCGTCGTCATGTAGGTGATAAATTACGACTACGTGAAAGCTTCCCATTTATTCAAGCTCTTAGCAAGCTTGCTGTCAAGCAGTGTAAAGTCGATATTGGTAAATTAGCCGTCAATTATTGGCGTGACCATAGCGATGCTAGCCAAATAGAAGCTTATATGGCGACTGAACTCGCAGCGGGAATGAACTATGGCGATGATACACCAGCACGTGATGTGGTGTTATACGGTTTTGGACGTATTGGTCGTTTACTCGCGCGTTTATTAATAGAACGTACAGGTAAAAGTAATAAACTATGCTTACGTGCCATTGTGTTACGTGGTGGTAAGAAGGGTGATTTAGAGAAGCGTGCAAGTTTACTGCGTCGCGATTCAGTACACGGTCCTTTTAATGGTTCGGTAGAAGTTGATGAAGAAAATAATGCCATTATTGCTAATGGTACTTATATTCAAATTATCTATGCTAATTCACCAGATCAAGTTGATTACACTCAATACGGTATTAAAGATGCTCTAATTGTTGATAATACTGGTATTTGGAAAGACGAAGCAGGTCTTGGCTTACATCTTAAGAGTCCTGGCGCGGCAAAAGTCTTATTAACCGCACCAGCGAGTGGCGCAATCAAGAACGTGGTTCATGGTGTTAATGATAATGATATTCTGCCTGAAGACACCATAGTTTCTGCGGCCAGTTGTACTACCAATGCGATAACGCCTGTGCTTAAAGCATTAAACGATAAATACGGAATTGAAAATGGTCACGTGGAAACAATTCACTCTTACACCAATGATCAAAATCTAATTGATAACTATCATAGCGCCGATCGTCGTGGTCGTAGTGCACCACTTAATATGGTGATCACAGAAACCGGTGCGGCTAAAGCTGTTTCTAAGGCGCTACCTGCATTAGAAGGTAAATTAACCGGTAATGCGATCCGCGTCCCAACGCCTAACGTGTCTATGGCGATAATTAGTGTCAATTTAAATGCTGAAACTAACCGTCATGACTTAAATGAATACTTAAAAGATATGGCTTTATTGTCAGAATTGCAGAATCAAATTGATTTTACAGAATCGACAGAAATTGTATCAAGTGACTTAGTTGGTTCGCGTTATGCAGGTGTGATAGATTCTCAAGCGACTATTGCTGAAGGTAAACGCGCCATTTTGTACGTGTGGTATGACAATGAGTTTGGTTATAGCTGTCAGGTTGTTGGCGTGATGCAAAAGATGCTTGGATTAACCACGTTATCTTTACCAAATAGCCAATAGATAACTCAGTTCCTGCTGTCGTTTAACGAGCAGGGAATGGATATTTAGAAAAAGTACCTTAGGGTACTTTTTCTATTTTTAGGTCTATCTGTTAACTTTTAAACAGTGATGAACGTTTATTCAGCAGTTAACTCAAAATAACCAATAATTGTTATTTTATTGATTGACTCTGAAAGTGAAAACGGTAGAATGCGAACCCGCACTCAGGGGAACTTATACAGTTTATGTAAAGTATTTCCAGATGCGATAAAGATTCAGCGACATTAGCTCAGTTGGTAGAGCGATACCTTGCCAAGGTATAGGTCATCGGTTCGAACCCGATATGTCGCTCCAAATTGAGTTTGTACTGTACAATACAGTTTAAACAACAGTTTGCCCGAGTGGTGGAATCGGTAGACACAAGGGATTTAAAATCCCTCGCTGAATAAGCGTGCCAGTTCAAGTCTGGCCTCGGGTACCATTATTAGACTCTTTTTAATTGCAAAGTTAAAAAAGAGTGATGGATAAAAAAGCCTCGACATTATGTCGGGGCTTTTTTATGTCTATATCTTTTTATGTCTATGCCTTTGTAATGTAAATTCCATTCACCAAAAATTTATACTTTAGCCGCCTGAGGAATGTCATAGGCAGTGATTATTAGACACTCTCTGCCTGAAGATGTCTCAAGCGTATAAAATATTTAGTTTTGTTGTTTTTACCCTAAAAAAAATCGTTAACAGGTGAAAAAGACGAGTTGCTATGGCTGCACAGCTTTTAAAAGGTGGTTTAGGTTTAGGTTTAGGTTAGATAAAATAATGCCTTCACTTAATAGTAAAGGCATTATTGTTAACATGACAACCAGGGTAGACTTGTTTTAGAGAATATTAATTACAGTCAGTCCAGATTTCTCCATCTGTGCTGCATTCATTAATCATCGTACCGTCGTCCTGACGCTTGGCTTTAGTCCATTCACCTAAACTATTCTTATCAATTTGCACCAAGCTGTTATTCATCCGTTTACGCCAATAGTGAGTGTCAAACGACACGTGCTCATCCCAGCCCTTTGGCAGAATAGATAAATGCTCGATAAGTTCGGTAGCATTAAGCTGTTGAGCCTTATCCTTCATATTTATCCAGTCAGGCAATGACGCAAATTCAGGATCCGCCTCACGGAAAATAAATTCAGCAAAGTAGTCCATGCCATTTTCGGAAAACGACACCGTATGCATACGATCTAGAGGAACCTCAAGATTTTGCGTGCACTCAGACATTGCATTAACAGAATTAAATTTAGGGATGTTAGTTAATTGATACTCAATATCATCTTTTTTAAAGGTGACTTGTTCAGAAGCAGAGCAATTATATCCACGATCTATATCGTAGTAAGCATCTTTACGGATCTGTAATTTTCCCGCGAATGTTTGATCTCCCCAGCTACTATTATGGGCAACTACGTCAGACAAGATAATATCGACTTCAAATAAGTCTTGTTCCATTTTAACAATGTTCAGTATCCAACCGTCTGATAGGCTGACAAAAGTCTCTCGGTACCAAGCATTATCGAATTGATATTTTTCATCCTTATTTTTATCTTGATAAATAATGACTCGAATTTCTACAGCGTCAGGATATTGTGCTTGTATATTCGCTTTATGACCAAAAGAGGCCTTTAACCCTATAACGATAGCTTGGGCTATTTCATAGGCTTGAGTATTATTATCGGCGATAAAATCAGCAAAAATTTGTGCTTCAGAAAGATTATAATGAGTCACTAAGTATATCATTACTAATCGAATTTCATTTTGCAGGTCATTTGTGAGCTGAACATTATTTTTTAAATTCTCACAGCTTAAAATAGGCTGTTGAGCTGCCTTTAGCTTGGCAGAAATTTGCTCCCATAATAGTGATGTTAGTGGTGATATATGACGGATTTCATCATCTGTTAGCGGGGTAATAGAAGGTGGCAATGCCATCTGATAAGCCTCTGTGACAGGGCCTGTATCTTCATCAATCGCACCTACAGGCACATCCACATACATAGTTGAATATGGGACACATTCAGCATGTTCTTGAGTGAACTCAAACGCATATTCACCCGCTGCACCAGATATTGCAGATGGCTCGCTATCTACATCAAAAATACTGTTGCCATTGATATCTAACCACACAGTTGCACCAGATACATAACCGTCAATGACCTTACCAGACAAGCCTACAGTCACCGGCGGCGGCGGCGGTGGTGGAGGCGGCGGTGGAGGTGGCGGTGGAGGCGGCGGTGGAGGTGGCGGTGGAGGCGGCGGTGGAGGTGGAGGCGGAGGTGGAGGCGGAGGTGGTGAAATTACTTCAGTATCGGCTGAATTTGAGCTACCACCACAAGCCATTAACGATAACGTTATAGCTATCGCGACGGGTACTAGCCACTTATTTTGAACTAAGGTCATGTAATATCCTTACTACATTATTATGTTGATCTAATGGCTAAACCAAGAGAGTCAGGTTATATTTTTTAATATTTTTAATCAAAGGGTTAAGCTTTTTTGAGTTGGGACCGGGCGGGAAGCGGATTAAACAAGCGTGAAGTATCTTTAACTGCCCTGTAAATACTTTTCCGACCATCCCTGGCTCTTTAAGCCTAATGCAAAAGTATACTACTCGCTAAGCGACTGAAAATAAATACCACACCTACTTTCGTAACAAATTAGATACAATTGGTTGGGTAAATAATATTAATTTGGTTGCAGCACCACACGTCCGTTTATTAACGTCTGATAATTACTAGCGCTCTTTTGTTCAAAAT
Source organism: Shewanella sp. HL-SH8 (assembly GCF_051165765.1). Classification (NCBI taxonomy): domain Bacteria; kingdom Pseudomonadati; phylum Pseudomonadota; class Gammaproteobacteria; order Alteromonadales; family Shewanellaceae; genus Shewanella; species Shewanella sp. HL-SH8. The sequence goes on from NZ_CP195039.1 coordinate 2,403,706, forward strand.
AAAGAAATGTTGTAATACGTTTTTGCCCCAAGCTTTGTTTGGAAATATGGCCTGCGGCCACCAACGCCGTGGCGCTTCACCCACACCAGACCAAGAGGGTATCAACAGCAATACTCTCTTTACTTTTAATTAAAGAATTAGGCCCTGCCGCCCCAGACGAAAAATGCTGAAAAGCGCATAATTTTCGATGGGGATCGATCCAGCTTTAAACTTCATCTGTATCCGGCTTCGGCCATTGTCACCTAATATAAAAAATATCCTAACGCTTCCGATGAGCCGTCCCTGGCCCAACGAAAGCTAGCGTGGTATCCATGCCAAGCTCACGGGTTCTCGGAATAAAGAGTCTCGATGACCTCAATTCAAAACGGACATCCCAGCTTTTCTTATAGAATTGTTACAAATGAAGTTAAATCGAAGAGGCGAAAATATCATCTGCATAAGAACTTGCGGCATGCAATTGATTAGATTGAAGTCACGAACTTACTTAATCGGACCAATATGACTTGTATTAAAACATTGAATTAATGCTATAAAGTAGATTAAAGTATGAAAACTTAAGGACAAAGTATGGTTACCTCGAACACTATCATCGAGTGTGCCATTTAGGGAAGAAAAACCATTCAATAACATGTGCCTATTAACTCCCCTAAAATGTTTACCCTGACCCAACTAATTTACTGTTGCGTACTGCTAGACACTCGCCGTTCGTTTGCTAGAAAACATAAAAACTGTTCAATGTGCGTAGGTAAAATATGTTTTGCAGCAGTAAACTTAAAATATCTTATAAAATAACGGTTCCAATAAAGGTATGACTTTTCAGTTTGGTAGCTGTAATGCCTTACTCTAATTTGTTGTCTAATCGCTTCTAAATATCCAGTTCCTGCCATCATTTCCCCCTTTATGTTACCTGTACTGTATTTATATACAGCTATAATGGGTTTTGACGAAATAACAATAATAAGTGAACAAAAAGCAGTCTAAAGGACTATGTCGAGAAAAATAGGGCTGCTCTAATATATTGATCTTGCTTGGTTTATTTTTTTACATTTGGCGCAGACACTTTTAACGCGCAATTTTAGTTTTATATTTGAGTGTAAGAGTCATTAAATTGCTTTACTTCAAAGACATAGGAAATGTAGGATGATATTAATCAATAACTTAAACGGGCGACTTTATCGGTCGAGCCGTTCAATAAGCTGTTAGCTGTCACAAGAATCGTGCAGATGAATCATCAAAAAGGAGTAGTAAATGCAAACCACATCATTATTCAGAGTAATCTTAATTTCAGGTTTAATTGTCGCAATTATTGGTATTGTTGCAGGAGTCAGTTTATCTGATACATTGCCCCTAATATTACAGGATTATCTTTTGCAAACTGAGAATGAGGAACTTTCGAGTATGGAGTTCATTTTATTCTTAATCCTTGCCCCTGTGCTTTTAGTTTTGTTACCTATTTCAACTATAGGTCTCTGGAAGTTTAAGAGCTGGGCTCGTACATTATATGTCGTAATATCAGTCGCTTTTATCCCACTTTACCCTGTAATTGGTCCTGTAGTAATGAACGGATGGGAAGCTATGTTTTCTGATGTGGCATTGATGCTAGAGGGTGTATTAATAGCAATGATGTTTACTGGCGAAATTAGTAAAAAATTCAAACCACTTAAAGCGGAAGTGAGCAGCTAACAAAAAATTAAACAAGGACAAAAAACAGTTGGCTTTTGCTCCTTCGTCGCCTATTTTAGCCAACTATTTTTTGCCTGTTAATTAGGCGTTAGCCCTCATGGAGTAGTATCGTGTTTAGCGAAATAAAATGGAGATTCAATCTTGCTGTTATTAGCTCACTTTTACTGATTTTACTATCTGCATTTCAATGGTCACTCGTGGAAATCATAACTGTTTTTCTTATGATGCCTTTGTCTGGGGCTGTTTGGTTACTTTTTATAGGTTGTATAATATCGAGTTTAACTTGTTTATTAAAATTCAAAGCTATTGGTAAAAAGACTTTTGCGCCAATAGGTATTCAGGTCGCAGTGTTTCTATTGGTAATTTATGTTCCATTTACCATGTTATGGCTAAAAGTGGATTACGCTATAAATAAAGAAAAACGAGACGTAGTAGTTACTGAGGTATTAAATGGTCAACTAAAACCAAATGTTGATCATAACTCTTCTTTGATTCACTTAGGCGAAAATTATCGAGGGTTGTCTCGCGGTGGTAATGATATTGTCATAGAAAATCATGAAAGTTTAACTTATGTTTTCTTCTTCACTTTTAGAGGAATAATGGATAATTATTCAGGCTATCTATATGTTCCTGAGGGTGGTTCACCCGAAAAGTATAGTGATTTAAATGAAACTGATTCAACCGAAATAAAACATATTGAAAATAATTGGTATCTTGTTTCTCATCACTAAGGGTTAACAAGAGACTATGGCGTCAATAGTTAATTTTATGCTTTTGGCGCTTCCCATAAAACACCATCTCTTAACATCGAATTTAAGATCACAACCATCTTTCTAATACAGGCAATAATAGCCACTTTCTTTGGTTTTCCTGCCGCAACCAACCGCTGATAAGTCTCTTTAAAAACAGGGTTAGATTGTATCGCTGACATCATGGCCATATAAAATTATGTGGGGTCAGTGTAAACTTTACTTAATTACCCCACATTTACTAATCCCACGACCTACCTTTAGACCCTTTGCACTAAGTCATTTCTGTGCAGTAACAAGTTAACCCTAGTGTTGCCACTGCCATCAATGAAGCTAAATCTAAGAAACAAAAATGCGGGTGCAGATGAGCCATCGAGTATCCAAAACAAGGATGTTTTGGTTGAGCCCACATGGACGTGCTTGCGGCGTCTCGTTGGATCATCTGTACCTGTAGTCAATCTCAAACCTATGAGGATTTAATTGGATCTGATTAAATTTTTATTAAAATGAAACCTTCCAACCCGCTTTTGTTCAAAAGTTTGATAGCCATAGAATGAAGGCTATTTAATGTTTCTGAGCGAGAGGTTAAATGTAACAGTGACCAGATAGCCACTGTTACTGCTTCATAAATTAATAAGTTAAAAATTATTGACCAGCTGACAATAACTCAAGATTCGTCACTAGATTTCTTACGCCATGGGCATGATCTTCATTGAACACATTACTTTCACACCATTTACCCACAGTGGCGATATTCACCTGAGCCACTTTTGGACGAACACTCCACGATACTTGAAGCGGTGAGCCTTGTTCATTATATCCAGGGCCCGTTGTCGAGCCGGCATATTGAATCGCATCACCTGTATTTGATGGAATATTTAATGCTTGGTGATAGCCATTGCTTTGGCCTAACTGGGTTAATTGACCAAAATCTAATGCCTTTGCATTATTCACTAATACAAAAACTTGCGTTTCAACTCTCAACTGTGGATTTTTAACCGACTCACTTAAACAGGCACCTAAAGTTGGGCCTGGGCTCACTTGAGCTGTGGAATGCACATAGTGCAATTCAATGGTATCGCCAGGTATTAGATTACCGTGTTCACTTGGGCAAATAGCTTGCTTAACCGGTAATAAGTCTTTTTTACTGATGCTACCTGAGTATTTAAAGCCTGTTGAGTAACCTTTACCGTCACCGTTACCCGCATAGGTAGTAAATTCACCGCCAGAGTGCTCGGCATTTTTATGAAAATGAATATTACATAAATTCATTTGGGTGTAGGCCGGAGCTTGGCTGAAAATAATCTTATTGTTGCCGACCAAAGAATCAATATCACGAGGTGATTGAGGGCCGAAACCTTTACCAGCGGTATTTTCTGCCAGTTCTGCACGCTGCGCAGCAATGGTCTTATCTGATACGGCGACATTGTGCTCTGTATGGTTGTCTTTTGCTGACACGCTGGTGGTTAAGGTTGCCGAGGCAATAGCCAGCATCAATATATGTTTCATTTGGTTTCCTTTTGGGGAATAGCATTTTCGATAAAGGACAGGACAGCTTTTAGCGTAGTCAACTTTTATAGGGTGGGCAAAAAAGCTGTACAAGTATGATTAAGATAATTTTACGACACGGTAGGATTTGCGTTGGCGGTAATGTACGTAAGCAAGCTTAAATGTGTATTAAATGTGAGTGTTTTTGATGCATCGCTAGGCGAATACCTTAGGGTTTTCAGGCTATGTTTTTTATTTACAGTAGGGTATGTTTTTGTGTGAGATGTAAACCTATTAAAACTGACTATAAATATTACCTGAATAAAAATGGCTAACAGTTGTGTTAGCCATTTTTATCTATTGGGTTAGTTACCCATTTTTATCACAGTCACTTTTTAAGTGACTGTTGTATATTACTTTATAAGTCATTGTAAAGTGTCTCTATCCACTTGTCGCCATTGATAAATGCCCAACTCCAATCTTGGTATGCTTTAGGTACGCCCATCTTTTTTATCTGGGCTAAGGTTTTACCTTGGGTTTTTTCCGATTTAATCCAGTTAATGCTGTCATCAAGCATATGTTTAAACTTGAGTAATTCGGTTTTATTGGCTAAATCACCGTGGCCTGGAATGATTTGAGTTTTGTCATCAATTCTATCTAATATGATAGCGACATTATCGCGATAACCTACAACAGAGCCACCACCGTCTAGGTCAATATAGGGGAATCTATCTTTAAAGTATAAATCGCCCATATGGATAACATTGGATTTTTGCCAATGAACTACGCTGTCTCCATCTGTGTGTCCTGGGCCTAAATGGATCACATCGAGGGTATCTTGATTGAAATGTATCGAGATACTGTCAGTGTATGTGATGACAGGAAGGGCACTTTTGGGAGTATTGCTATCTGAAGCTAAACGCTTCAAGACATTATGGTGAGCTAATATAGTGCCTTTTTCACCAAAGTGAGCATTACCGCCAGTATGGTCGCCGTGGTAGTGGGTGTTGACGATATATTTAGGTACACCGGGCTGAATATTATTAAGCGATGCGGTTATTTTTTCTGCCAGCGGGGCAAATTGGTCATCAATAATCAATATGCCGTCAGTGCCAGCCGATACACCAATATTGCCACCGGAACCTGTGAACATGAAAGTGGTATCGGTGAGTTGCTTTGAGGTAATAGTGACATCTTTAAATTTGTCATCGGCAAAGCTCTGACCGCTAAGCGTCATACTTGCCAGCACTGTTAGCGCAAGTAAGTTGGCAAGCGGTTTACGCTTTGTTTGTTGGTTTAAAGCACTTAACGGCATAATTTTTCCTTAAAATAGTCTATTAAAATATCATTTACACATTATAGCTACCGAGTCCAAGGTAGCAGCTTTTTGGCAAATTTGTCAGCTAGACCTAATCTAATCGCCGCGTTATGGCGAACTCTATATAGCGCTTGATAACACAATGGCACAAGGTACAAACTGGTGACAGTAGAAAAGGTTAACCCGCCTATAATAGCTATTGCCATCGGTGAATAAGGGGGCCGCCACCGCCAATTTGGGTATCCCCCATGGCTAATGGCACTAAACCTAATACCGTTGTGGCCACTGTCATCAGTACTGGACGTAAACGGGTGCTACAGACACTTAATATAGTATCCGAAAGCTTATCCAGCGCGGGGGTCATTTGATTAATTTGGTCTACTAACACAATGCCATTATTCACTACGATCCCCATTAAAATAAGGATCCCTATCATGGACATAACAGACATAGGCGTTGCGGTAAACCATAAGGCCCAAAACACTCCGGTAATTGAAAATAAAATAGAGGTGATAATTGCTGTCGGCAGTAGCAATGATTCAAATAATGCCGCCATAACGATATAAATCATTATGATAGCTAATATCATATTAACCGCCATGATGTTTTGATCTTCATCTTGGCGCTCAAATCCGCCCCGCAATGAATAACTGTATCCGTAGGGGAAATTAACCGAATCCATAATGTGAGTGATTTTTTCCTGCGCTTCCTCAGTGGTTAACTTATCTAGATTGGCACCAATAGATAAGGCCGTTTGGCGATTATAATGTTTGATACTGTCAAAACGAGGCACAATTTTTATTTGTGCAAGGCTGTCTAAGGTGTAAACCCTGTCCTGTTGTCGTAACACAGGTAACTGCTTTAACTGCTCAAGGGAATACTGCCATAGCTTATCGTAGGCCAGTTCAATTCGTAGCTCACCAGATGGGTCGTGCCTAAATGACCTCAGTGGTGTGCCTCTTAATGCTAATGCAATACTTGACGCCACTTCACTTAGTTTTACATCAAGTCTTGCGGCCATTTCTCTATCGATTATCACCACCACTTCTTGCTGGGCACTATTCACTTCAGAGCGGACGTCGACTAATCCTTCAATTCCATTAAGCAATGGCACCACTTGATTACTTAAGTTAATCAGTTCTGAAGTTGAGCGACCCGTTAGAGTGACACGTATTCCATTTTGCTCATTGCCCCAACCAAATTGTGGCGTGGCAATGGAGAATTTAGGAAATCCTTCTCTGATCATTTTTTTCAGTTCAGAGGTGTCAATAGGGATGTCTTTTTGCAAAATAATGGTGGATTGCGCATCATGTGGGGCATAGTAACTGTATACGGCATCAATAAAAAATTTCTCTTTATTGGCATATAGATAAGCCTCCATTTCACTGACAAGCGCTTCGGTTACCCTAAGTGCGTGACGTCCCTCTAGCTGATAGTTAATATAAAGTCGGTCATTGCCTTCGCCGTCATTTTGATCTTGCTGAACCATACTAAGTGGCAAGGCAGTTGAAGCTAAAATAAGTACGGCAATAACCCCAGAACGCTTAGGTCTAGTTAATACCCAAGATAAACTGCGCTGATAAAATGCCGCCATTTTACCTTGCTTATCATCTGTCTTAATATCGAAGTGGAAGCTGTTCAGCATTAACGGGATAAGTGTTTTCGCCACTAATAGCGATGCCGCTAATGATATACAAATTGCAATGGCCACATGTTCAAGAAATATAGTTAGCTGCACTTTAACGCCAAAGATATTAGGTAAAAATACAATGGCTGTGGTCAATGTACCCGCTAACACCGCAAGGGAGACTTTATCTACCCCTGTTAACACAGCACGCTCATTGGCTTTAGTTTGCTGGGTATCATCTATATGACCGGCTTGTTTTTCTTGTAACACACTCTCAGTCACTACTACTGCATTATCAATAAGCATACCCACGGCGAGCAATAATCCCATCATGGATAAAATATTGAGGCTATATCCAAAAAAGTACATTCCAGCTAAGGTCATACAAAGTGAAATAGGCACAGAAGAGACCACCACTAACGTCATCTTTAAATTGCGTAAGAATAAATACAGTACGCCAAAAGATAATAGGGCACCCAATAAACCGGATAACAGTAAATCTTGTAATGAAGATTTAACGCCAAAGGCCTGATCTTCCATAATAAACAACTTCACGCCATTGAATTGCTTATCTTGTTTGGTTTTTTCAATGACCTTCATGACCCGATCAGATACTTCGACTAAATTAGCCCCTGATTCTTTAAACACGTCGATACCCACGGCGTATTTTTGGTCTAAATGACGACCTTCAATTTTTTCTGGTAAGGCAAATTTAACTGTAGCGATGTCGCCTAACGTGATACCAGGAATAAGCACTAAGCGGGTGATATCATCTAAACTGGTAAACTCACCCTTAGGCGATACTTGAAACACATTGCCATTGCTTCTTAATGTGCCAGCGTTGATGACAAAATTTTGTGCTGATAAGCTGGTTTGCAGTTGTTGATTACTGATACCACTGGCAACTAATTTGTCGGCATTAACTCGAATATCGATTTGCTTTTGTTCAACGCCGTATAAAGTGACCTTTGATACACCCTCAACTCTTTCAAGGGGTTTGCGAAGTTGTTTGTCGAGTAAATCAAAGGCGTTAGATAGTTCACGTTCGCTGGATATCCTGATGGTGAGCACCGGCATATCGGCGGTAGAGAATTGCTGGATCATCACCCGTTCAACATCTTTGGGTAAAAGGTGCCTAACCGAGTCAATTTTCTCACGTACTTCTAAGCTTTTAGTGGCAACAGCTTCTCCCCATTTCATATTCATTTGAATATAAGCACCATCCTGGGTGGAGTCAGAGTGTAACTCTTCAATACCGCCCATAGTGGCTAAGGCTTCTTCAAGTACTTTGGTAATATCGCGTTCTACTTCAGCTGGGCTTGAACCTTTATAAGGCACTTGCACCATGATTTGAGGAATGTCGATGCCAGGGAACATTTCTAACGGCAACATTCTGCTTGCCGCCATACCAAATAGCATAATAGCGACAAAGAACATGCTGGTGGTGACAGGGCGTTTTAACGCTAGTTTTGTCAGGTTCATACCGTTGCCTCTGCTGATGCTGCCTGCTCTGACTCTGTGGCATAAGACTTCTGGTCAAACAGGGCATATAAACAAGGGATCACCAACAAAGTCAGTAATGTTGAAACCAGTAAACCAAAGATAACCGTAATCGCCATCGGTGCTCGTACTTCGCTGCCATCGCCCATACCAATCGCCATTGGTAATAACCCCAGCGCTGTGGTTAATGTTGTCATTAAAATAGGGCGCAAACGTGATTTTGCCGCTTGTTCAATGGCGCTGATTTTTTCTATTCCTTCACGGCGTAATTGGTTAATTCTATCCACTAATACAATGGCATTATTAACCACAATACCGGCTAACATAATCAGTCCAATAAACACCACGATACTTAAATGGGTGTTGGTGATGAATAAGCCTAAAATACTGCCAGCAACCGCCATAGGAACAGCAATTAAGATCAGTAATGGATGTAGCAATGATTCAAATTGACTGGCCATGACCAGATAAACTAAAAATATTGCTAACACTAGGGCTATTTTCAATGAGCTAAATGAATGTTCCATTTCTTCATTTTGGCCACCAAAAGAGGACTGAATGGAAGAGGGGAATTGCTGTTGGCTTAAAATCTGTTTAGCTTCTACCACTGCATCGCTTAAATCACCAAAACCTAAGTTTGCTGACACAATAGCAACACGTTGCTGACTAATACGGTTAATCGCAGATGGGCCAACCTGTAATTTAATGTCTGCAACTGCGCTAAGTGGAATAGGCTGGTCACTGTTAGGGTTGATGATGAGTGAGTCAATATCACTTATCTGATCGCGCTCTGACAGCTCGCTGCGAACTAAAATATCCACCTTACGATCGCGCACTGTGTACTGGCTGGCAACGGTTCCACCAACACGTTGCGCAATACGACTTGCTACGGTAGGGGCATCCATACCCAATGCTGCGAGCCTTTGGTGATCAAACTGAATACTGATTTCAGGTTGACCATCACGTAGCGTGGTATTGACATCGGTAAAGCGGGATGATTGGCTTAACGCGCTCACTAAAGTGTCGGCGCTTCGCTTTAACTGTGCTAAATCATAGCCAGACAATTCAATTTCTAAGGGTGTTTTGAAACTGAATAACTCTGGTTGCTCAATTTTAGCGTCTAACTCGGGTATTTTTTTAGCGGTTTGCCTTAAAATATGAGCCACAGCGTCAAATGCACTAGGATTGGCCAGTACAACCTGTAAACGTCCCCAGTTTTCACCACCTCTGGCGGTATCTGATGTCATTAATCCGCCACTGCCAGCCTGGCTGAAAGTGTGTTTTACATCTGGGTTATCGTTAATGCTTAAGGCTAACTGCTGTAATACTTTGTCTGTTTCACTGACCTCGGTTCCTGGTGGTAATAATAGCTCTACATAGAACTCACCTTGATTCATTGGTGGAATAAGTTCCATGCCCAGTTTAGGTAATAAACCTCCTGCGCCTAAAGTAATACTAAGGGCAATCAGTAGTGTAAGCCCTTTTTGTTTGAGTACTTTATTCAGTAAACCGTCATACACTTTAGCTAAGGCGTCATAAACATAATTGAACGCACTGGCAAGTGGGCGCATGACTAAGCCAATTAACCAACTAAAAAAGCGGATAGCCAATAAGCCGAAGGTTAATAAACCTGCTGGTATATAGCTAAACAACAACTTGAATGGCCAAGATATAACGGCAAGAGTGTAATAACCGGTTTTACCTAGTTTCGATTGTGGGATAGTTTTGATGGGTGTTTCAGTTGGCGCAGGTAAGCTTTTAAACCCTTGGCGAGAAGCCAGCATAGGTATTGCTGTTAAAGCAATAAACAATGAAGCTAACAAAGCAAAGGTGACAGTAAGTGCCTGGTCGGCGAATAATGCCCCTGCTATGCCATCGACAAACACTAACGGCACAAATACGGCTAATGTCGTTAATGTAGAGGCAAATATTGCGCCTGAAACTTCTTTACACCCAGTAACCGCCGCTTCAATTTTACTCATACCTTGCGATTGATAGCGGTCAATATTTTCTAACACCACAATGGCGTTATCAACTAACAGCCCGATAGCGAGAGCAATACCGCCTAACGACATGATATTGAGACTGATATCAGCAAAATACATCATATTAAAGGTGGCAATGACCGAGAACGGGATAGAGATAGAAATGATCAGGGTGGCGACGATATTGCGCAAGAATAGGTAAATGACCAACATGGCAAGCACACTGCCGATTAATGCCGATGAAGTAACCTCATTTACCGCGCTTTCAATAAATTCTGACTGGTCATAAATAATATTCAGTTGCTTGTTTTCATCAGCTTTGTTGATTAATGCCAGCTCAGCCTGGAGCTTTTTAGCAACGGTAACTGTATTAGCATCACCTTCTTTGTAAATGGCGAGTTCGATAGATTCGACGTCACCAATACGAGTGACATCACTGCGCTCTTTATAGGCATCACTAATTTCAGCCACTTCATTGAGACGCACTAGGGTTTGATCATTACGGTAGATGATGACATTGCCCAGTTCTTCCAGCGAATTAAATTGATTTAAGGTTCTAACTAGATACTCTTTGTCACTTTGAATCACTTTACCCGCAGACAAATTGATATTTTCTTGATTGATTCTTTGTTTAATATCATCGGCATTTAAGTTTAATTGGCTAAGTTTTTGTTGGTTAAGAAGAATATGAACTTCTTGTTCAAGCCCGCCAGACAATCTTACCGCTGCCACCCCTGATAGCGCTTCTAAGCGGCGTTTTAATTCCTCTTCGGCAAAGGTGCGCATTTGTTTTAAATTTTTATCTGACGCATCGGGTACAGAAAAAGCTAAACGCATGATGGGGTCTAGATTAGGATTAAACCTTAATAACAATGGTTTATTGATGTCCAATGGCAGTTCAATGGTGTCTAGTTTTTCACGCACTTCAAGACTGGCCATGTCCATATTGCTGCCCCATTCGAACTCTAGGACAACATCTGACATACCTGAGCGTGAAATAGAGCTGATTTTACGTAAGCCTTTAACAACGCCAACGGATTCTTCAATGGGTTTAGACACGAGTTGTTCAATTTCAACTGGCGCAGCGCCATCATAGGCGGTACGAATAGTGACACTGGGATAACTAAGATCTGGCAGTAACATTACCGCAAGTCGACTAAAGCCGACCATACCAAATAACATTACCGCAAGCATGAACATCCACACCGTCACTGGACGGTTGACAGCAGTATTAATGATTGACATGGGCTCGCTCCGTTATTTGATAGCAGCTACGTTTAGAGGATTTATCACTTCGACCAGTGATTGATCTTTTAAGTTTTGCTGACCACGGATAACGATTTGCTCGCCTAATATCACCCCAGAGGTAATCTCAATAGTATTATCTTGGCGATAGCCTAAGCTAACTTCACGACGTTCAGCAACAGTGTCTTTAATGACATAGATTGCTTGAGTGTCATCTTGATTAATTAAGGCGTTATAAGGCACGGTAATGACGTTGTTATGGGTGTCGTATTTAATTTCAACCCGGGTAAACATGCCTGCTTTTAATTGGCCACTGTTATTGGGCACATTTAAGGTGACTTTAAAGGTACCGCTTTGGGCATCAACTATGGGGCTAATACGCAGCACGGTAGCATCTATTATGTCGGTAGTGTGTTGATTTTGACGAACACTGGCATGTTGTCCTAATCGTAAACTAGGTAGTTGCTGCTCTGGTAGGTGGACAATGCCGTATAATTGGTCTTGGTTTACAACATAGAAAAGTTCATCAAACTCTTTAACGGTATTACCTTGCTTTACATAACGCTTAGCGACGACACCGTCAATGGGGGAAACAATAAGGCTTTCTTGCACCTGTAGTTCAGCAAGGTCTCGCTGGGCGACAGCTGCTTGCAGGTTAAACTCTAATTTTGCCATGGTATCTTGGCTAATAAACTCTTTATTATCCATTTTGCGCAGACGATTTAATTCTTGCTCAATGATTTGAACTTCAGCCTGAGAGCGATTGAAATCATACTGTTGGCGTTTTGCATCAATAACCGCTAATACCTGGCCTTTAATTACCCGGTCGCCTTCTTCAACATTGATAGTATTTATCAAGCCAGAAATACGGGTCATCACATGGGCTTCTTGTGGGGCTTCTAAGGTCGCTGTTGTGCTGTAAAATGATGACACATTACCTTGTTCAACAAAGGTTGTTTCTACTGGAACAGCAAATTTTTCTTGTTCTTTTACTTGCTCTTCATCTCCTGTACAACCAGCTAACATTACTAAACAACAAAAAGGAATAACAACTTTTTTAACGGATTGAAACCTGTCCATGGGAACCTGCCTTTATAGTGAAGCCAAGTGCTACCTTGCGATTATTTAGCGGTAGCTTAAGAATAAGACTACGCCAATAAATGCTGCCGTCACGCTGACTTTTGTAACAATTAATAATAAGTTTATGAACGTTGAAAGCATTAATTGTGCCAAAATAATAAATCATTTACTTACAGGTACTTAAGTTTAATTTTGTTTGCAGGTGACTTCGTTGAATTTATAGCGCTAGTTATAATGTTAAATAAATGGTGAGAATAACTAACATTTGTTAAGTTTGACTTAATGTACCAATAATGTCTGATGTAAGGTTCAATATCATAAATCAGCTAGTTGCTTTATTAGCGACTGTATCAATAAATATATTAATAACAGTATTAGTTTATTGATTGCGTAAAAGTAGCTGGCCAGCTACTTTGATTAACAAGTTACTGGCCATTGATGAGAAGAGGTTGCTGATGTTTATCGATGTAATTGAGACTGATACATTGGATCTGTTTACAAGGCTAGACTATTCGTTAAGAATTCTATTGGGATAATATAGTGCTCTTTTGATCTCCAGTATCAGTTTTTGGATCCGGACAGCTTGATAAAACCGACACTTGATTATTTGAATCGACTTGTTCAATACTGACTTTGAACTTCCATAAACGATGTAAATGCTTCAATACTTCATCATGATTATTGGCTAAAGGGATGTCATTGTGTGGTGTGTATCGCAAGGTTAATGAACGGTCACCATTAATGTCGACATGTTGTACTTGAATGTTAGGCTCAATATTCGCTAAGTTATATTGCTGCGACAGCATTTGACGAATTTGTTGATAACCCTGTTCATTATGTATTGCTGACACATTTAATTCAGCACGTTTTTCATCATCTAATATGCCAAACAATTTAAAATCGCGGATAACTTTAGGCGACAAATACTGGCTGATAAAACTTTCATCTTTAAAGTTTTTCATTGCAAAGTGCAGGGTGGTTAACCAATCGCTGCCAGCAATATCTGGAAACCAAAGTTTATCCTCATCGGTAGGGTTTTCACAAATACGCCTAATATCAATAAACATACTAAAACCTAAAGCATAAGGGTTTATGCCGTTGTAGTAAGGGCTATTGTATGCAGGTTGAGCGACTACTGCTGTGTGGCTGCGCAAAAACTCCAGCATAAATCTGTCGGTGACTTTTCCGGTATCATATAAGCGATTTAAAATAGTGTAGTGCCAAAACGTAGCCCAACCTTCATTCATTACCTGGGTTTGTTTTTGCGGATAAAAATATTGTGCCATTTTTCTCACAATGCGCACTATCTCACGTTGCCATGGTTCAAGCAGTGGTGCATTTTTCTCAAGAAAATACAAAAGGTTCTCTTGAGGTTCTGACGGAAATTGTTTACTTTTTTTAGTGATTTGCTCTTGGTTGCTGGTGGGCACAGTGCGCCACAGGTCGTTGACTTGGCTTTGTAAATAAGCCTCACGTTCTTCCTGTCTAGCCTGCTCCTCACTAAAAGATATTTCAGAAGGACGTTTGTAACGATCTACACCGTAATTCATTAAGGCGTGGCATGAATCAATGGTTAACTCTACTTGCTCAACGCCATGCTTTAGCTCGCATTGATGAATATAGTTTTTAGCAAAAACTAAATAATCAATAATTGAACTCGCGTCTGTCCAGGTTTTAAATAAATAGTTATTTTTAAAAAAGCTATTGTGCCCAAAACTCGCGTGCGCCATCACTAATGCTTGCATAGTAATGGTATTTTCTTCCATTAAATAGGCGATACATGGGTCAGAATTAATCACTATTTCATAGGCCAGTCCCATCTGTCCGCGACGGTAGCCTTGTTCTGTTTCAATAAAGCGTTTACCAAACGACCAATGGGTATATCCAATAGGCATACCAATTCCTGCATAGGCGTCCATCATTTGTTCTGCGGTAATAATTTCAATTTGATTGGGGTAAGCATCAATTTTAAAAAATTTAGCCGCCACTTCAATTTCATGTAGATATGCCTGCAACAAGTCAAATGTCCACTCTGGACCATCGCTTAAAGGCGAACGGGAAGATGTATCCATAGTGCCTCCTATACAGCTTGTTTTTTAAAAAGCTCTCTAAATACCGGATAAATATCATCAACTTGCTTAATATTTTGCACCGCTATATTATCGAAGCTTTGTTGTAATTGTTGATATTCCTGCCATAAGCTCTGGTGAGGTCTATGGGTTATTTCAATATAACTAAAGTACCTCACTAAAGGTAAAATATGCTGACTAAGCAAATTTTTACACACGGGTGAATCGTCTGACCAATTGTCACCATCAGATGCTTGCGCAGCATAAATATTCCATTCACTGGCGGGGTAACGTGCTTGCTGGATTTCATGCATTAATTTTAAAGCACTTGACACTATTGTGCCGCCGGTTTCCTGGGAGTAGAAAAACTCCTGTTCATCCACTTCTTTAGCTTGGGTATGGTGGCGTATGTAAACCACCTCGAGGTTTTTATAAGTACGAGTTAAAAAAAGATACAGCAAGATATAAAAACGCTTGGCCATATCTTTGGTTGCCTGATCCATTGAACCAGAGACATCCATTAAGCAAAACATCACCGCTTGGCTTGAAGGTTTTTCTCGCTTTGCGTAATTGTTGAAGCGTAAATCAAAGGTGTCGATAAAAGGCACTTTAGCAATTTGTTTTTTTAATATGTCAATTTGAGCTTTTAAGTCCAAAATAAGTTCGGCTTTGGCACCGGGGGTGTTTTCAAGTTCAGCAAGCTGTTGCACAAGTAGGTTAAGTTGCTTTTTCTTACTGCCGCTCATGGCTATTCTTCTGGCTAAAGATGAGCGTAATGAACGAATAATATTGATATTGGCAGGTACCCCATCATTGGTAAATCCTGCCCGATAGGTTTGATATTCTACCAATTTATTTAAGCGATTTTTCTGTAAGTTGGGTAATTCTAAATCTTCAAATAACAGTTCAAGATACTCATCTTTTGATATTTGAAAGACAAAATCTTCTTGACCTTCACCAGAATCAGAAGCATCACCGTCACCAGCGCCGCCTGCTTGTCCACCTTGAGGGCGGGCTATTTTATCGCCGCGATTAAATTGGTCGTTGCCTGGGTGAACTCTTTCACGGCTACCACCTTGTCCTTGTCTAAACGATGGTTCACTAATATCCCGAGTTGGAATACTAATCTGTTCTCCTTTATCAATATCAGTCACACTGCGTCTAGTCACTGCATCACTGACGGCTTTTTTTATTTGGGTTTTATATCGTTCAATAAATCGTTGACGATTAACCGTGCTTTTTCCTTTAGCATTTAATCGTCTATCTATAAAGTTAGCCATACGCACCTCCCAAGCCTAAATGCAGGCTTTACATCCCAGTACTGTTCAGTAAAGCCTATGTTGTTGGGTTATGATGATTTACGTACGCGTAAATACCATTCCGACAGCAATCTGACCTGCTTCTTGGTATAGCCTTTCTCCATCATTCTATTAACAAAATCATCATGTTTACGTTGATCATCGTTTGATGTTTTGGCATTAAACGAAATCACTGGTAGTAAGTCTTCGGTATTGGAGAACATTTTCTTTTCAATCACGGTTCGCAGTTTTTCGTAACTGGTCCACAAAGGATTATTGCCTTCATTATTAGCTCGGGCGCGTAATACAAAGTTAACAATCTCATTCCTGAAGTCTTTAGGATTACTTATTCCGGCTGGCTTCTCTATTTTTTCCAATTCAGCATTAAGTGATGCTCGGTCAAATTGTTGTCCTGTTTCTGGATCTCGATACTCTTGATCCTGGATCCAAAAGTCAGCATAGGTTACATAACGATCAAATATGTTTTGACCGTATTCGGAATAGGACTCTAGATAAGCGGTTTGAATTTCCTTGCCAATAAACTCAACGTATTTAGGGATTAAATAGCCTTTTAAAAACTCAAGGTAACGTTCACTTACCTCACTAGAGAATTGCTCTTGTTCGATTTGCTTCTCAAGCACATAAAATAAATGCACCGGATTTGCGGCGATTTCTGTATGGTCGAAGTTAAACACTTTAGACAAAATTTTAAATGCAAAACGGGTAGATAGACCGTTCATTCCTTCATCGACACCCGCATAGTCACGATACTCTTGATATGACTTTGCTTTGGGGTCTGTGTCTTTTAAGCTTTCACCGTTATAGACGCGCATTTTTGAGTAAACAGAGGAGTTATCTGGTGTTTTAATGCGGGATAACACACTAAATTGGGCCAATGTTTCCAGTGTGCCAGGCGCGCAAGGAGATTGAGATAATTCTGAATTAAACAACAGTTTTTGGTAAATTTCCAGTTCTTCTGAAACGCGTAAACAGTAGGGTACTTTGACGATATAAACTCGGTCTAAAAATGCCTCGTTATTTTTGTTATTTCTGAATGTGGTCCATTCTGATTCATTACTGTGAGCCAGAATAATCCCTGTGTAAGGTAATGCCGATAAGCCTTCTGTACCGTTATAGTTACCTTCCTGTGTGGCGGTCAATAATGGGTGTAATACTTTAATCGGCGCTTTAAACATTTCGACAAATTCCATCAAGCCTTGGTTTGCTCGACATAATGCACCTGAATACGCGTATGCATCGGCATCATCCTGTGAAAAGTGCTCTAACTGACGAATATCGACTTTGCCGACTAATGCGGAGATATCTTGGTTATTTTCATCACCAGGTTCGGTTTTTGCAATGCCGATTTGATCCAGAATTGATGGGTAGACTTTAACGACTCTAAATTGACTAATATCGCCGCCAAACTCATGTAATCTTTTAACTGCCCAAGGTGACATGATGGTTTTTAGGTAGCGATGCGGTATTGCATATTCTTGCTGCAATATGCTGCCATCTTCGTCTAAATCGAAAAGACAAAATGGGTGATCGTTCACTGGGCTGCGCACGCCATTGGCACTTAAAATATAAATCGGCATATGCTGAATAAGGGACTTAAGCTTTTCTGCAAGTGATGATTTACCCCCACCCACTGGACCGAGTAAATATAAAATCTGCTTTGATTCCTCTAAGCCTTGAGCCGAGTGCTTAAGGTAAGATACGATTTGCTCAATCGCTTCTTCCATGCCATAGAAGTCTTTAAAGGCTGGGTAGCGAGAGATAAGGCGATTAGAGAAAATACGGCTTAAGACAGAGTTTTTCGATGTGTCTATGACTTCAGGTGCACCAATCGCCATTAACAACCGCTCTGCAGCTGAAACGTAGGCACCTTTATCCTGTTTACAGATATCAAGGAATTGCTCTAAGGTATATTCCTCATCGAGTTTTTTCTCGTAACGTTGTTGGTAATGTTCGAAAATGCCCATAATAAGCCCCTTAGACGTCTATGCCGGGATGGCAACAATGGCGAGGAATTAAGCAATATTGGCGTTGTTGCCAATCAATCTTTTTGGCCTCTACAATATAAGCTTAGAATAGAAAGTGTGATATTGCGCAACAGTTTTGTAAATTATTGTTTATAAAACAAGGAGGAACGTAGCAATTGCAATAGTTGCATTTATAGTCAGCAATAGGGGTTTGCTGTTCTGAAGAAGTAAATAAGCTAAATTACACCTATAAAAAAAGAGCCCTAGGGCTCTTTTTAAGATAACGAGGATTGTGATTAAGCGAAGTTGCTGTTCACAAAATCCCAGTTAACTAATTGCCAGAAGTGATTTAAATATTCTGGACGTGCATTACGGTAATCAACGTAATAAGCATGTTCCCAAACATCTACAGTCATTAAAATGGTCACTGATTCATCAGTCAGTGGCGTAGCTGCATTGCTGGTGTTAACGATTGCTAATGAACCATCAGCTTTCTTAACTAACCAAGTCCAAGCGCTACCGAAGTTATTTACTGCAGAATCAGTAAATTTAGTTTTGAATTCTTCGAAAGAACCGAATGAAGCATCGATAGCAGCTGCAACAGCACCAGTTGGTGCGCCGCCAGCATTTGGTGCAAGGCAGTTCCAGTAAAAGGTATGGTTCCATACTTGAGCTGCATTGTTAAACATGCCACCAGTAGAAGTTTTAACGACTTCTTCTAAGCTTTTTCCAGCAAATTCAGTGCCTTCAACTAAACCATTTAATTTTACAACGTAAGTGTTGTGATGCTTACCATAGTGGTATTCAATCGTTTCTTGAGAAATATGCGGTTCAAGTGCGTTCTTTGCATAAGGTAATGCTGGTAATTCGAAAGCCATTAGTCTCTCTCCATGGAGTTAGGTTATCGTTTTTATACCTAAATTAAATACTAAATAGGTACACTGCTCTGCAGCTATTGTACTGATTATTTTTGTGATGTGAATCATTGTTTCTGGAAAAATCTCGATTATGGCCATTCATAAGATGAATTAATCTATACCCTTACAAACTGTGGCATTTTGTTATGGCTTAAGGTGTCGTACAATATGGCTATTAGTACTTTATCTACCATTAGGAATGAAAATGGAAACTGTAGAAAAAATTAAGCAGCAACTGAGTGAAAACCCAATCATAGTTTATATGAAAGGCTCTCCTAAATTACCTAGTTGTGGTTTTTCTTCTCAAGTTGCACAAGTGATGATTAACTGTGGTGAGCAGTTTGCGTTTGTAGATATTTTACAGCACCCAGATATCCGCGCTGAATTACCTAAGTTTGCAAATTGGCCAACCTTCCCACAGTTGTGGGTTGAGGGTGAGTTGATTGGCGGCTGTGACATTATTACCGAGATGTTCCAAAAAGGTGAGTTACAACCGATTATTAAAGCGACTGCAGATAAATTCCGCACTGAAGATGCCGCAGAATAAGCTGTTTATTGTTTAGCTTAAGAAAAACCCAATGCATGCATTGGGTTTTTTATATTTAAGACTTGGCAATTATATTGATATTATTAATATGATTACTGCTTG
Organism: Shewanella sp. HL-SH8; assembly: GCF_051165765.1. Classification (NCBI taxonomy): domain Bacteria; kingdom Pseudomonadati; phylum Pseudomonadota; class Gammaproteobacteria; order Alteromonadales; family Shewanellaceae; genus Shewanella; species Shewanella sp. HL-SH8. Next base: position 2,423,299 of record NZ_CP195039.1, read on the forward strand.
CTGTCGAGTGTATTTTGATCAGATTTTACATTAACTAAACGAGGAAGATTCTTCTTGGTACTCGGGATATTGTTCAGATATGGGCCAGGGTGAAGCGTTTCTGGCCAATTTAATAGCATCATGGCAAGTACATTTCTGTGTTCGCCAGAGGATAAGTCTGATCTACCCTTGGGTGATGGTATCATTTGAGTTTCTGGATTATATGCCGCAATGATGTGCTTTTTAACTTTTTGAGTGACGTTATGATTGCTATGCCCCGTTATTAGGAAACTAATTCCCACTTCTGTAATGATATCTTCTGTAGTGTCGGCGATAATTTTATCTAGATTTTTTTCAAAATAATCTAAAATCCATTGGAATTCTTTCGGTTCAACTTCATTTTGATAATATCCGCTGGCAGCAAAAATAAAATGGGTCATGCCATAAATCTTATTTTTGTACTGTGCCTTTGAAAGTGTCGCATCTTTACTATCAGGATAAGTATTAATAAACGCCGTTTTGTAGGCCTGGTAATAATCGCCCACACCGATTTGCTTAGCCCAATATACATAGTTAATCAGTTGCGCAGCCCATGACTCAATCATCTTCTTGTCGGTAAAGGAGGGAGTAAAATCATGCGCCTTTAAGGTGCTGAATAGCAAATCATGGCAAGGACCCGTAAAACCAAACTCATCTATACGACTTGAAAAACGCAATAAGTCAGTAAACAACATGAATTTTGGATAAGGAGCAATAGCTTCTTTACGTGCTAAACCTCTCGCTTTATGACCTAACAGACTCCCTGCCAATGCTGACTCATCATCAATGAAGTGTGGTTTATTGAGATTACAGGCAAAATAAGCTTGTGATTCAGCTATGGTGAGTAAATCAATTAACGCACCATTAGCGTATTTGGGATCACCTGTCATGCGGAATTGACGAATAGCGTAATGGCCTTGGACTCTTGGAGGTAAAGTATAAAGATTAGTTTCGAGATTGGTTTTGATTTGCTGGTAAACTTGTTCATCGGTTAAGTTATGAGTCTGTTTTAGGTATGATTCTTTAGCAAATAAACTACTGCTTAATAGTACAGCGGATAATACAAAAAACGAGAGTGTTTTACTCTTGCTTAGTGCCAACATAATTGATTCTCCATAATAGATGTTCAAAATCCATTGGCTGTTTAAATACGGCAGACAATTGATCATAAAGACTTTGATGATGTTCATTCACAACGATGACATCAAATATAGCCTTGGCTTGGCTGCTGGAAAGTGATTCATTGTAGATTAACTGCGCCAGTGTTTGTTGCCACAGCAGAAGATAATAACTAATCCCTTGATTAGCAATAGCAAGATAACTAAATATTGCATCAGAAGCCGATAAATAGGGCACACCAAAGCTGTCTTCAAAGGATTGAGACAACATTCGGTTCAAAATTGGCTGGTATAACTCAAACTTAGATAGGTCTTGTTGTTGGTAAAAGAGTAGCGCAACTTTGGAGCGAAAGACCAGCTGTTGTTTCTTAAATGAATTAATGAGTTTGGCCCTAGGGTGTTGTTGATGATCTAGTTTTAAATTTGATGTTAACCATGTTGCTAACCAATAAGTACCTAACTGCTGATTTAGTGGCGAAATATTCTGTTGATTAACATAGTAAAATTGACTTCCCTTTGCTAACTGATTGACGATATCGCTTAGGGCAAATATTAGGTCATCATACTGTTTTACCTTGGTTAATTCAAAAGGCACATTTAAAGCATATTGGCCTAATTGTTGTCCTACAACAGACTGCTTTATAGTGAAATAGTCAACATTTACTGCTTGGGCTGCTTCGCCTGTATTGATATCCAGAAAAATTTCACCTAATAATCTTTTTTTATGCCAAACGCGATAAATATCGGTGGTATTTGCGCTTGTTGGAAGTCGTTCAAAATCTAAACTAAATGGGGATAGCAGCTCAAATACCGTGTCAATGAAATGCGCAGTGGTTTGAATCTCGGTTGCAATTTTGGGTTGTTTTTTTAATGCTTGTGGTAAATCCCAAGGCGCAACTTCGATGTTTTCTGTTTGGCTGTTTAAAAATAGAGATAATTGTTCAACAGTCAACTCACTGTTTTTTAATTGGAAGTCAGCAGAGTCAGCAAATCCATTTTCTTTTGCCTGTTTAGTTTTAATTTTATGAATAACAAGTAAATTTGTTTGATTAACCTCTTTCGCTCGTCCTTGATAAGCTAACCAAGCTTGTTGTCTGCATGATGATTTCGGTTGTAATAACAGGTAACGAGCAACATTCTGTGCAGTAGTCGAGATATTATTAATAGATTTTTTTGTTGATTCAGAGGCTGTCTCAAGTGCACATTCTGCGTTTGCCTCGAATAGATATTGCTGTCTTAGGTTGTATTCTATGCTTGTTTGTAAACCATGTAGCATAGATTTAACGTCAACATTGAGCTTGGCATTTTTTAATTGTTGAATACTGGTTAGATACCAATAATAAGGCTGTTGATGTGGCGATAATTTGAAGCTGGCTTTGTCAGCTTGTAATAATTGTGGATCAATTTGATTAAGTAACCATGAGAGTTCATCGGCTAAATGAACTTGGCACATCAGCAGATTCTGCTGATATTCTGTTTGTTGGGTCAAGCGGCGATAGTAATTATTGCGATCATTTAAATTATTCAGTGACAGAAGCGGCGATTCAAATGCAACTAATTCATTTAACGATACTGATTGCGTTAGGGGAGGATAAGGTGTTTTGCTTGATGATTGCCAGGCATTAGGAATTGCAACCTGACTTTCGGCATCAAATTGTAAACATTGATCTACAAACAGGCTTAAAGGATTGGCCACGGCGAGTGCCGTGGCCAATAAATTAAAACTTAGGCTGATCGCAAAAATGCTTTTTCGCATATTCTACACGTTGGTCAACTGACATTGTCGCGCCTTTTAAAGACTCTACGTGTTTAAGGCGGGGGAGAATGCCTTTACCATTTGCTATTTGAATGGTTAAACCTGGACGAGCATTAAGCTCTAACAGCAAGGGGCCACGATTTTTATCTAATACCATGTCGGTCCCAAGGTAGCCCATTTCACACATTTCATAGGCTCTAGAGGCTGTATGAAGTAGCGTTTCCCAATGCGGCACTTGAATGTCGGATAAAGGGAAGTGAGTATCAGGGTGTTTATCTACCGGCACGTCAAATTGAACCGCGTGTAAACTTTTGCCTGTGGCAATATCTAATCCAATACCCACAGCACCTTGGTGCAAGTTAGCTTTACCGTCAGAAGCTGCAGTTGAACAACGCAGCATACCCATGACAGGGAACCCTTTAAATACGATTAATCGTATATCAGGCACACCTTCGTAACTGACACCGTTGAATACGGGATCAAATACAATTAAGCCTTCCACAATGGCAACATCGGGTCTGCCACCCAGTGAAAATAAACCGCTTAATGTATTTGAAACATGACGATATATTTCGTTAGGGGTTACTTCATCGCCATTTGCCTTGTAATAACGGCCATTGTCAACTCTAGTAATCACCAGGATCCCTTTACCGCCAGACCCTTTAGCGGGTTTGATAACAAAACCGCTTCTATCAATTACCATCGCAGGTATCAGTTCAATATCATGTTGTTCTTGAACAACACCAATTAAATCGGGTACGGCAATGCCATTTGCTAATGCTAATTGCTTGGTAATTAACTTATCGTCCACACGTTTGTAGTGCTTACGTGGATTGTATCTACCTATATAACCGATGTTTCGCTTGTTCATGTTCAGCACGCCTGCGCGGCTTAATTCCCAAGGCCAGGCATACTTCATTACTTCTCTCCCACTAAGGGTTTAAAGCGCTTTAACTCGGTTAAACGGTAGCCAGTGTATTGTCCCATTACAAGCACTAAACCTAAGATAACCAAATGTATACCTAGGAAGTTAAACACCCAGTGTTGTACTAATTCACTGCTCATAGCGAGGTAAGCTATGGTTGCAACAAACAAACTGCCACCACCTGAAATGAACACTTTTTTAGGGCCTTCTTCTTCCCACAAAATTGACATACGCTCGATTGTCCACGCTAAAATGATCATTGGGAAAAAGGTCACAGTTAACCCTTCACTTAAACCTAATTTAAATGAGATTAAGGTGAACAGGCCGATGATGAAGATCACCACAATAATCACCGCGGATATTCGGGATATCAACAATAAATTTAAGGTTGAGAGGTAGGAGCGGATCATTAATCCGAATGCGACAATCAATAAGAAACCAATTAAACCCGTTAGTAGGGTGGTTTGAATAAAGGCCATCGCAATTAATACTGGCATAAAAGTACCAGATGTTTTAATACCGACAATCACGCGAAGGAAAACAACCACCATCACACCGATAGGGATCAATAATATACCTTTAAATAAACTTTGCTCCTCAAGTGGAAGTTGGTACAAAGAAAAATCTAATGCGTCATCAGTCATCATCATATCAATCGATGTGGCTAATGCGGAGCGCGTATCTTGTAACATTGAGAAGCTAACTTGTGAGCTACGACCGCCCATAACTTCTAAAACAGAGCCACCAGCATATTCCCATAATACAAGATTACCGTCTCTGCCTTGCTTGTTGTTAACAACATCAAACAAGTGCCATAAACCATCTTGATAAACTTGCACATAAGTCGTTAATGTTTGACGACGACGTTGATCTTCTAATACTAAGCCACTGACATTTCGTGCTGGAACGCCTTTAGTGTGTAGCATTTGTAAGAATAATTTGGTCGAAGTGTTAGTCGATAGCAATAACGACATATTTTGACTTTGATTTTTATCGTGGATCAAATCCAACAATTGCTTTGCAAAAGATAAATTGGTCGCACTGCGAAGCCAAACTTCTTCTACAATTTGTTCTGCAGCGGCCTTTTCTGTTGCAGGCCAAAGATAAACTTCAGTGTCAGTGGGTTCTTGTTCAGATTTGATTTCTAATTTGCCTGTTGGCACTAGTGTGACACGGTAAAATAAAGACTGTGGTCCAGATGCTTCTCTAATCGACCAAATCGCTTTGCGATTTTGCTCTTCAGTAATAGTTAAACCGTAACCTGGTGAGGTTGTGTTTTCGACTAGAATGTCAAACGCGGGATCATTAGGTAATGAAAATTGCACTTCTGCAGGCTGGTTACGGCCACTAAAGCTGACTTTTGCATCAATTGCCCAACTTTGAACCTGTTCACCCGGCAAAAATGGCACATTATGCTCAATACCACGATAGATGCTGGCACCAATACCGACAAAAAACAGTAAAAATACAAATATATAAAACGGTTTACGAGAGTGCATTTTGTCGCCTATTTAATAAGTGTGGTCACTTGGTTTTTATCTTTACCGTGAATGTAGATCTGACCTACATCAACGATGGCAATATCTTTCATAAACTTACGGCCAAGAAGTAGTGGGTAATCTAAATGGCTTCTGTCAGTTAAATTTAAATCAGTTTCAGCTGAATATTGACCAATTTTTAGATGCGCATGAATAACAGGGCGGCGGTCATCATCACTAGTAGCATCTTGTTTGATGCGGACAAAGCGTTCAACTTTTGACTCGAAAGTATTTCCTGCTTTGTCTGGGCCATTAGTCATTACATCATATCTCACCCATTCTTCGCCATTCCGTTCAAAAAGGACAATGTTTCGAGCATCTAATGAAGATGACTCAGCTCCGGTATCGATACGGGTAGCGAATGTTGTTTTAACTTCATCCATATAAACACTTTCAGCTTCACCTAGTAAGAATTTCTCACCAATGAGAGATTCAGGACATTGTGACGGCACTGCTACAGGTCTAGGTGCTGGAGCAACTACAGGGGCAACAGCGAGCTTTTGCGACTGTGCCATTGCTTCGCTAACTTGTGTCTTTAACTTACGTAACTCTATCGATAATCCAGTAATATCGTCAGATTGTTTGCTGCATTGATCATTAAAAGCGGTAATAATTTGTGCTTGGGATGTTTGCAGCGTGCTGTTTAAATCAGCATTTGAGATTGATGGAGCATGGGAATGCTGGGTTGCTGTACAACCTGAAACAATCAATACTGCAATAGTTAGTGCAAGTGCCTGCTTAAACATGTCAATTCCTGTTGGATATTATGAGTTAAATTAAATCTAAATTGGGTTGGTTTTTAGTGGCAATGATTATGGCTCTTTTCGGTGCAGGGTAGCCTTCAACCGTTAAGCTCACATCATTTGGATCAAGATAATCAACAAGTGATTCATTTTTCATCCAAGTTGTACTGCGTTGTTCTGCCAATGAAGTGATGTCGACGTCAACACATCTTACATTAGTAAACTCACACTTTTCTAGCCACAGAATTAATGCCGCCACTGATGGTAAAAACCACACATTATTCATTTTTCCATATCTGTCCTTTGGGACAAGTACAGCATTTTCATCACCATCTATAACTAATGTTTCTATAACGAGCTCACCTCCCATTCTTAATTGATCACGTAACTGCATAATGTGATCTATCGGTGAGCGGCGATGATAAAGTACGCCCATGGAGAATACCGTATCAAAAGCATCTAGAGGTGGAAGTTCTTCAATACCTAATGGTAACAAATAAATAGGATGCTGATTTCCAGCTAGTCTTTTTACAGCCTCAAATTGGCATAAGAATAACGGAGAAGGGTCTATTCCCACAACGCATTTTGCGCCATCACCAAACATTCTCCACATATGGTAGCCACTTCCGCAACCAACATCTAATACTGTTCGGTTCTTTAATGGCGATATATGGGGCTTAACTCTATCCCATTTCCAATCACTTCGCCATTCTGTATCAATTTCAATGCCATGGATAGAGAAGGGACCCTTTCGCCAGGGTTGAAATAAGCCGAGCAAATTAGACAGTTTTTCTGTCTGGCCATCTGTAAGCTGTTTGCCACTCCCAATGGTCACATTTGATGTAAACTCAACTAGATCTGGTGTTGGATAGTTCAGTTTATTGAGCACTTTTTCCCATTTAGGTAAGTTACCATGTTTGTGTTCACGCTGCCAATTACCCAAAATAGACGGTAGCGTTTCTAACCAATGTTGCAAATTAGAATCTGCAATTTCTTTATAAAATGCGCCAAAGCTTATCATTTTATCGCCACCATCGATGCAAAATTGAAACATTGAAACCACACATTAAAGTGTTGAAAGCCACATTTTTCGAAGCGATGTTGATGATGATTAAGTGTATCTGGACGCATCACATTTTCAAGTGCACTTCTTTTTTGACTTATTTCTAACTCACTGTAGCCATTTGCACGTTTAAAATCTAAATGATGTTTATCAAGTAACACTTGTATGGTGTCATCATCAAAACGTAACTTTTCTGAAATAACTAGAATACCACCAGGTAGCATACCCTGATATATTTTGTTAATTAACGTGTCACGATCGGCTACTGGCAGAAATTGTAGGGTAAAATTTAACACCACCATAGAAGCATTTTTAAATTCTATGTCCCGGATGTCACCACAAACGAGTTCTACATCCGTATCACTGACGTAGGCTAGAAGGTTTTCACTACAACGTTCTATCATCGACTGACTGTTATCAACGGCCACAATTTTACATTGACGTTGTTCAATTTGACGCCTAATACTTAATGTTGCAGCTCCAAGCGAGCAGCCAAGGTCGTAAACAGTAGAGTTTTTAGTGACATAAGTGCTTGCAAAGTCACCAATAGTATTAATGATTTGGCCATAACCGGGAACAGATCGACGTATCATGTCGTTAAACACGCCAGCGACTTTTTGATCAAATACAAAATCAGCAACTTTATTAGTAGCTGAGGCATAAATATTATCTAATTCTGAGTGCATGTGATAACAGGTTTTAAAATTCTAAGCACATTTTAGCTAATCATAGTGATGACCAGCAAGTGCTGGTTAAAAATATATTAAATTTATTATCTTGTGTGTGAAGGCTTATTTGCAGTTTTATGTAAAAACCTTGCTCAAATGGCCGTTAACAAAACAATATTTATTAGAATTGTGACGCAATCTGCGGTAAATTACGTTCTTAGGATTGTTCAATTTTTGTTAACTATTAGTGGAATATCTTCAACAAGCATTGCTTTAAAACCGTTAATAGTGATTAGTATATCTAGTAGATAGGGATGACACTTGAAATTAATCGTCGGATTACTCTTTTGTTTGGTAATCAGTACTGCCAATATAGTTTTTGCAAGCTCACAAGATACCGCCCTTGCAGGGGGGACATTGAAAATTGTTATGGGAGAGGATACTTATCCATTTCAATACATAGACGAAAATCAGCATGCTGCAGGTATATTAGTTGATCTTTGGCGTGAGTGGGCACTTGTTACAGATACTAAAGTTGAATTCCTCATACAAAATTGGCAGCAATCTTTGGACCAGCTTCAGTCGGGTGATGCCGATATACATATCGGTATGGCACCTAATGCTTTTAGGCAAACCTTGTTTGATTTCTCCAACCCAATTACATCGTTGCAAACCTATTTATTTATTCATAAATCGATTGGCAAAAAGCATCAGTTAACTGATTTAATACCTTATCAAATTGGTATTGTTGACGGTTCATCCCATGAACAATCACTGCTATCTGTTAATCCCAACTTTAATTTTCGCAAATATAGTAGTAGAGATGCATTACTTGTTGGAGCTATGAATGGCGAGGTGTTGGTCTTTGCTGGAATTGAAGGCTATCAACGTGATATGGCATTGGAGCAAAATATTGCTAATGACTATTATAGTTCTTCAAGGATCCCGATAGCGAAGGTTGATCTCGTTGCAGCAGTTAAAAAAGGTAATACCCCATTATTAGCTAAAATTAATCAAGGATTTGAAAAAGTTGATGTTGAACAGATTAAGCGAATTGAGCGGCGTTGGTTAGGTTACAATCGACAAAATGCCGGACTACTTATTGCCATGCAAAGCAATGTAGAACCCTTTGTTGATATCGGTAATGACGGATTACCCCACGGGTTATTTGTTGATTTATGGAAGCTCTGGTCAAGCAAAAGTGGCATTAGTATTGATTTTGTTGTTGGCGATATGAACAGCTCTATTGCAGATATTAAGCGTGGTTTTGCTGATGTTCATATTGGGTATCCTGAAAGCAATGAAATGAACACTGGTCTCAAACAAGCTTGGCATATCACGTCAGTGAAGAGCCGTTTCTTCAGTTTAAAAAACAACATTGCTGATTTAAATACACTTAAAAATATTCGAATCGGCGTGTTTCCTACCGCGCCTTATATTTCTGAAATCCACAATTTATACCCAAATGCACAATTACGTTTTTATGAATCGACAGAGTTGATGGTTGACGCTGCGCTTAAAGGTGACATTATTGGTTTTATAGCCTCTTCTGCCACCACGTCTCATTATTTACTCGGCAGCAAGCTTTGGGCTGATTTTACTCAATATATTAATATTGAGTTCTCAACTGATATTTATAGCTTGATCCGCCCGGAAGACAGTGGCTTAGAGGAGAGAATCCGCGCTGGATTTGAATTAATTTCTCCCGAAGAACGCCTGCAAATAGAACGAAAATGGCTTATTAATCCTGATGATCGATATTTTTCAGGGCAGCATCAAAACATTGTCTTATCCAGTCAAGATAAAACATACTTATCAAGTCTGGGCGCGATCAAAATGGGTTACGTCAAAGATTGGCGTCCGATGGAGTTTCAAGGTAAAAATGGCGAGTTTTTAGGGGTTAACTCTGATATTAAGTCTTTATTTGTTAATCACTTGGGTGTGTCAGTTATCCCTGTTGCATTTGAAACCTTTGATAAAATGATGCAGCAACTGCGCAGTGGTGAGATTCAATTAGTGGCCAGTTTGGCCTCTAACAGTGAGCGTGATAATACCATTTTATTTAGTGATCCCTATTGGCCTTCACCTTGGGCTGTGGCCAGTGATTTAACTCAACCGCCAATTTTTAATATCAATCAATTAGACAATAAAACGATTGCTGTTGTCGAAGGCTATCAGTTAATTGATCAATTAAATCAACAACTCCCAAAGTTGAAATTAGTATTAGTCCCTGATACACGTGCAGGCCTAAATGCTGTGGTGAGTGGGACTGCGGACATGTTTGTTGAAAAAGTAACCTCATTGGCTGATTCACTTAAAAATGGCGATTACCCTAGTTTAAAACTGTCTTTACTTGCGGATTTAGCCGATCAACAGAGTAGGATTGGTATATTTTCGGGCCTTGAGGAGCTGGTGCCACTTATTAATCGGGTGATTGGTACAATTGATAAAGCAGCTCAACAACAACTTTATCAAAAGTGGAACGATGTTAAATTAAATACCGACGATCTGTTTTACCAGCGTTGGATGAATTCTCTTATTATCGGGCTTTTGGTAGTAAGTGCGATAACTGTAATGGTTTTAGTGGTCAATCGTCGATTAAAATTAGAGATTCACCGTCGCGAACATGCCGAAGAGAAATTAGTGTTTTTGGCAAATCATGACAGTGTGACGGGATTAGCTAATCGTACATTAATCGATAAACTGATAATTGTCGCAATTGAGACCCATCAAAAAACTCACTCAAAGTTTGCAATATTGTTTATTGATTTGGATGGCTTCAAAATTGTTAACGATGTTCATGGCCATGCCATAGGTGATCTTCTCTTAGCACAAGTTGCTGAGGTATTTAAATCGCTTGTCAAAGATACTGACTCTGTTGCTCGTTTCGGTGGGGATGAATTTATTGTTTTAATCAATCAATTAGAAAAAGTTGATGATGCAAAAAAACTGGCGAGTTCGTTACTTAATAGCTTGTCTCAAATTGATAACATTGAAGGTAAATCAATTCAAATATCCGCCAGTATTGGTATTGCAATGTACCCACATGATGGCGTAACAGCAGAGGAATTAATGAAGCATTCTGATTTTTTGATGTACCAAGCTAAAAGAGTGGGTGGTCATCAATATCGAACAAATCATTAAAGTAGAGCATCCCAGTATGTGGCTAATATCGCAGTCGTTTATATTGGAATCTGCAATATACCGAGACATATTGTTTTCAAGCCGACATAGAGTGTCGTTTTTTTATTCAGTTGATGACAAATAATCACTTCTACTCTGGTCAATTAACTCATTCTCCTTGATACTGCCTTTTATATTCTGATAACGACATATAGCCTGATTATTCTTAATGAAGCCCGCTATTTTAGCTATTTAATTTATAAAAGCTAACGCCGCGAAATATAGGCTCAATTAGGATTAATAAATTATGCTTGAGACGAGCATCTTAGGTTTGTTTGGGTATATAATGCCGTTTTTATCATTTTTGATATGCGAACGTTTGCTTTGCTAAAATCGCTTTTATTTAAAGGATAGAGTTCAATGCGTAGCCATTATTGTGGAGACATTAATAAGTCTCATTTAGGTCAAGAAGTTACCTTAGTAGGTTGGGTTAATCGTAGCCGTGATTTAGGCGGAGTGGTTTTCTTAGATTTACGTGATCGTGAAGGGTTAGTTCAAGTTGTTTACGATCCTGACTTAAAAGACGTATTTGATATCGCCAGTACCTTGCGCGGTGAATTTTGTGTCCAAGTAACTGGCTTAGTCCGTGCTCGTCCAGACAGCCAAGTTAATGCGCAAATGAAAACAGGTGAAATTGAAATCTTAGGTAAAGGCTTAACGATTATCAATGCATCTGCGCCATTACCACTTAGTATGGATAATTATCAAAATAATAGTGAAGAACAACGTTTAAAATATCGCTATCTTGATTTACGTCGTCCTGAAATGGCTGAACGGATCGTATTCCGCGCCAAAGTCACCAGTTATGTGCGTAACTTTCTCGACACCAATGGCTTTTTAGACATTGAAACGCCAATATTGACCAAGGCAACGCCAGAAGGTGCACGAGATTATTTAGTCCCAAGTCGTACGTATAAAGGTCAATTTTTTGCATTACCACAGTCACCACAGCTATTTAAACAGTTATTGATGATGTCAGGTTTTGACCGTTATTATCAAATCGTGAAATGTTTCCGTGATGAAGATTTACGTGCTGATCGTCAACCTGAATTTACTCAAATTGATATCGAAACATCTTTCATGACATCAGAGCAAGTGATGAAAAAAACTGAGCAAATGATGCGCGGTTTATTTCAAGACTTATTAAATGTTGATTTAGGTGATTTTCCAAGAATGACGTATGCAGATGCAATGCGCCGTTTTGGGTCAGATAAGCCAGATTTACGAAATCCTCTTGAATTAGTCGATATTGCCGATTTAGTTAAAAACGTTGAGTTTGCAGTCTTTAACGGTCCGGCAAATGATATAGAAGGTCGTGTTACAGCGCTTCGCATTCCTACTGGTGCTTCGTTATCACGTAAACAAATCGATGATTACACCAAATTCGCCGGTATTTATGGTGCCAAAGGGTTAGCTTGGATGAAGCTAAATGATGTAGATGCTGGTATGGACGGTATTCAATCACCCGTGCTTAAATTCTTAAATGAAGACATCGTTAAGCAAATCATTGACCGTACAGGCGCTCAAACAGGTGACATCATTTTATTTGGTGCAGATAAAGCAAATGTTGTGGCAGAAGCCTTGGGTGCACTTCGCTTAAAAGCGGGTGAAGACTTTAACTTATTACAAGGGCAATGGCGTCCATTATGGGTTGTTGACTTCCCTATGTTTGAAAAGGTTGAAGGCGGCTTACACGCAGTGCATCATCCATTTACCGCGCCACGCGGTGTGAACGCAGAGCAATTAAAGCTTGATCCTGCTAACACAGTATCCGATGCATACGATATGGTATTAAACGGTTGTGAGTTAGGCGGCGGTTCAGTGCGTATTCATAATGCTGAAATGCAAAGTACAGTGTTTGATTTATTAGGTATCGAGAAAGAAGAGGCTAAGGAAAAATTTGGTTTCTTACTTGAAGCATTACGATATGGTACGCCTCCTCATGCAGGTTTAGCGTTTGGTTTAGATCGAATTATTATGCTAATGACTGGTGCAAGTTCTATTCGTGATGTGATGGCGTTTCCTAAAACAACCACTGCGGCGTGTCCTTTGACTAATGCCCCTGGTTTTGCTAATCCACAGCAATTAATCGAATTAGGTATTCAAGTGATTGAGAAGCCTAAAGCTGACGCAGAGTAATTTACTGTTAAGCTAAGTTTTACCTACATTCCGAGGCTTATGCCTCGGTCTGTGTTTATGGCACTCTATTTTTGGTGGCCAACAGGCTTTCACCAAGCAGTAAATGATTATTTTAAAAGCGGTAGCGTTACAAATAAATACAAAGGAGTTTTCATGGCAGGACATAGTAAATGGGCCAATATTAAACACCGTAAAGCGGCACAAGATGCTAAACGCGGCAAGTTATTTACTAAGTTTATTCGAGAGTTGACCGTCGCGTCGCGTGAAGGTGGATCAGACCCTGACGCGAATCCACGACTCAGAGCTGCCATTGATAAAGCCTTATCAAATAATATGACCCGTGACACTGTTGAGCGCGCGGTAAAACGAGGCGCCGGTGAAATCGAAGGCCAGCAACTAGAAACGATTATCTATGAAGGTTATGGTCCTGGTGGCAGTGCCATTATGGTCGAAACCATGACAGATAATAGAAATCGAACCGTATCAGGTGTTCGCAATGCTTTTAGTAAAAACGGTGGGAATTTGGGCACAGATGGTTCAGTTGCTTACTTATTTACCAAACTGGGTGTTATTTCGTATCCAGAAGGCTTAGACGAAGATAGTGTGATGGATGCAGCGATAGAATCAGGTGCTAACGATGTTATTGTCAATGATGATGGTTCTATTGATGTACATACCTCACCCAATGCTTTTGGCAAAGTCAAAGATGCATTAGATAAAGCTAAATTTATCAGTAACAATGCAGAGGTCACTATGGTGCCATCAACCAAAGCCGAACTTGACCTTGAAAATGCCGAACAATTTTTAAGATTAATCGATACATTAGAAGATCATGATGATGTACAAGAAGTGTATCATAATGCTGATATAAGTAATGATGTGATGGAACAATTAGGCTAACTCAATTAATGGCAATTATTTTAGGTGTTGACCCAGGCTCACGGATCACCGGTTATGGTGTAATAAAATGTGTGGGTAGACAACAGCAGTATTTAGGCAGTGGTTGTATTCGTACACAATCTGATGAACTTTCCCTTAGGTTACAGCAGATTTATGCTGGATTATCTGAAATTATTAGACAATATCAACCCGATGAATTTGCCATTGAACGTGTATTTATGGCGAAAAATGCAGACTCAGCACTAAAGCTAGGCCAGGCACGCGGTGCCGCTATTGTGGCTGCAACATGTGCAGACCTACCCGTTGCAGAATACAGTGCAACACAAATAAAAAGTGCAGTGGTAGGCACAGGCAGAGCGCAAAAAACGCAAGTGCAGCATATGATTACTCAATTATTGAAATTACCCGCAGCGCCGCAAGCTGATGCGGCAGATGCTCTGGCTGTGGCGATATGTCATTATCACACAAGCCAAAGCTTAGTGGCATTAAGCGGCCGTGCAAATACAAGAACATATGGAAGATACAAATGATTGGTCGTTTGAATGGAATTTTAGTTGAAAAACATGCCCCTGAAATCGTCATCGATGTTAATGGCGTAGGTTATGAGCTTCAAGTACCGCTAACCAGTTTTTATGAGTTACCTGAACTTAATCAACCCGCGATGGTGTATACCCATTTTGTGGTGCGTGAAGATGCGCAATTATTATACGGTTTTATTACTAAACAAGAACGCGCGTTATTTCGTTTGTTAATCAAAACCAATGGTGTTGGCCCTAAATTGGCACTCACCATTTTATCGGGCATGAATGCGGGTGAGTTTGTTGCTTGCGTTGAGCGGGATGATATTGCCACTTTAGTTAAATTACCCGGTGTCGGTAAGAAAACCGCAGAACGCTTGATTGTTGAAATGCGGGATAAGCTAAGATCTTTACTTGAAGCATCGGTAGGATCAGAGCGCGAATTTGTGCTGCAATCAAATTACTCCCCAGTTCCTGCTGCTGAAAGTGCTGAAGAAGATGCCATTTCAGCTTTAATATCATTAGGTTATAAGCCAGCTCAAGCCAGCAAAGCTGTTTCAGCTAATTTCAAGCTTGGGATGACATCAGAAGTACTGATAAAAGCGGCACTCAAGTCGATGCTTTAAGGTAAAAGGACAGTAACACCATGATTGAAGCGGATCGATTAATACAGCCTGAAATTCAAATTCACGATGAAGTCGTCGACAGGGCTATGCGGCCTAAGATGCTTGATGAGTATACCGGGCAAGATGATACTCGAGCACAGCTAAAAGTATTTATTCAAGCAGCACTTAATCGAAAAGAAGCGCTTGATCATATGCTTATATTTGGTCCTCCAGGGTTAGGCAAAACCACTTTGGCAATGATTGTTGCTAATGAGATGGGCGTTAATATTAAATCAACCTCTGGGCCTGTTTTAGAAAAAGCGGGCGACTTAGCTGCTTTGTTGACTAATTTAGAAGAGGGCGATGTGCTTTTTATTGATGAAATACATCGTCTGAGCCCGGTAGTTGAAGAAATTTTATATCCAGCCTTAGAAGATTATCAACTCGATATAATGATCGGTGAAGGGCCTGCCGCGCGTTCGATTAAATTAGATTTACCACCCTTTACATTGGTTGGTGCAACAACTAGAGCTGGTGCATTAACATCTCCACTGCGAGCCCGTTTTGGTATTCCGTTACGTCTTGAATTTTATAATGTGGCAGATTTAACCACGATTGTGACTCGCTCAGCTAACGTGATGAACTTGTCTATTGCCCCTGAAGGCGCGGTTGAAATTGCACGGCGCTCCCGCGGAACACCTCGAATTGCAAACCGTCTATTACGCCGAGTAAGAGATTACGCTGAAGTGAAACATGATGGTGTTGTTACTAAGGAAGTGGCAGAGCAAGCGCTTGATTTGCTTGATGTCGACCTTGAAGGTTTTGATTATTTAGATAGAAAGTTGTTGTTAGCAATTATAGATAAATTTATGGGGGGACCTGTAGGGCTTGATAACCTTGCAGCCGCAATTGGAGAGGATAGAGATACCATTGAAGATGTCCTAGAGCCCTTTCTCATTCAACAAGGGTTTATCCAGCGCACACCTCGAGGTCGTATTGCGACTCAAAGGGCTTATCAGCACTTTAATATAATCAAACCAGAATAGTTGAATTAGCGACTAACTATATAAGGGCACTTAGGTGCCCTTAAATTTATTATAAGATTTCTGGATGTATTAGTTCTGATTTTTATCGTTAATTAATATTTGTTACTTTAATGTTCTTTGATAGTAATTCAAACCACAATTTTTTATTAAATAGCCATCTAAGCCATCTAAGCCATCTAAATCATCTAAATTCTGTAACTAAATTTTTATACTATTCGGTGTGCAGAGAGAAAATAAGACATAATAGTACAGATCACAATTGTTTATCTTATTGAAGTAAATGATAGGTTATGCCGGTAGAATATTTTTAAATTAAGTGGTATTGACTGTTGAAACCTTAATAAAAATAATTATTAAAAGTACTTATTAATTACTAGATACCATTAAATAAAGTAAACCTAAAGTATTACTCCTGTATTTCTAATGAGCTATGTCATTTATACAAGTACAATGTGCCTATTTTAGATTTTTAACCTCCTTTAAAATCAAGTATAGATAATGTAGTTAATTAAAGAGTGTAGTTGCATCTAGATATTCGAAATCAACTTCCATAGCTAAAGCCAATACAATCAGTTGGATAGGTTTTTATATTGTCCTGATCTCTATTTATGTAGCGCTATTTAGCACAAAGTAATTACTCTAAATATCGCTCAGTATAACTCATTTTATGGCGGTTAAGTTTATTTTTGTGTTTGATTGCAAATAAGAAAATGTCTGATATATTTAATTCCAGACGTTATATAAATTTTATTGAATGATTGGTTTATTAGTGCTTTATAGTTAATGAATGCAGCCATTTTAATCAAATTAGATATCTTGGAAGGCATCAGGTTTTTCGTCAAAAATATAACCGACAGAGTAACAGGGAGTGTTATGCGTACAGAGGTTCATATCTACCCAATAGTACTTGGCGTTCTTGGTAGCATACTTTTGTTATCATTTTCCCCAGTGTCCCTCGTTACCATCATCAGTGCTTTACTTCTTACTGGGTTAGGTTTGTTGTTTGGCCACTGGACACGTCAAACGTTAAGTTCAATTAACACACAACTTGTTGAACTTAAATCTCAAGTTAATACTCAAATCGAAACGAATAAAATAATCAATAACACAGATAAACTCTGCTTAGCAGTGTTCCCTATCTGGAGTCGACAAAGAGAAACAACACGCAAACAAACAGAAACAGCAACTACAGAGTTAGCCAACAATTTTAGCTTGTTAGTTGAAAGTTTAAGCCAAGCTTTTCCGTCCCATTCAAGTTCAAACAGTGAACAAGATAACACGATAGAGAAAACGTTTTCTTTCTCAGAAAAAGCGCTGAATAGTGTTATGGCCTCCTTGCAAGCAACACAACATGATAGAGCAGCAATCTTGGATGAAGTTAGAATGTTAACAACTTACACTGATGAGTTAAAAAAGATGGCTACTGAAGTTGATGCTATTGCAGGACAGACAAATTTACTGGCTTTGAATGCCGCTATTGAAGCGGCTAGAGCGGGTGAAGCGGGCAGAGGCTTTGCCGTAGTAGCCGATGAAGTGAGAAAATTATCGTCATTGTCCAGTGCAACCGGCAGAAATATGACCGAAAAAGTTAATGTCATTAATGGTGCAGTTAATGGCGCATTTGCGGTGGCAGAAAAAGCCACTAATGATGATGATGGCATCATGGAACGTGCGGAAAAATCAATTAAAGAAGTGCTGGCTAGCTTTACAATTACTGTTGAAGAGTTAGCTGATTCTAAACAGACCATGCAACAAGAAGGGCAAAAAATACAACAAGAAATATCTGAAATGTTAGTGTCTCTTCAGTTTCAAGACCGAACTAGCCAAATTTTGACACAAGTTAACAACAGTATTGATGAACTGACTGTGACCATGGCTCATGCACATGAAAATAAGCAAATTGGCAAAGAGTTTACTGACAAAGATCTTAGTCATTGGCTTACTAATATGGAAAAGGGTTATGCCATGCTTGATCAAAGAATGAATCATAACTCAGGTAGGCAAAAATTGGATGTCATGGAAGAGATAACCTTCTTTTAATCTTAAAATACTAACTAAACAACGTCGGAAATTATAAAAACACAGGGAAGAACTAATGGCTAAAACAATTATGATAGTAGATGATTCCGCAAGTTTAAGGCAGGTTGTCAGTATTACCCTTAAAGGGGCGGGCTATAATACAGTGGAAGCCTGCGATGGTGTCGATGCACTAAAAAAACTTGCTGGTGCGCAAATTAACCTAATCATCAGTGATGTTAATATGCCAAACATGGACGGTATTAGCATGGTAAAAGAAGTTAAAAAACTCCCCGCACATAAATTTACTCCCATCATAATGCTTACCACGGAGTCTCAGGCAGACAAAAAATCTGAGGGTCAAGCAGCCGGCGCAAGAGCCTGGGTTGTTAAACCTTTTCAGCCACAACAAATGCTCGCTGCTGTATCTAAGTTAATATAACTATTCGCTTTTTATCCAAGTGATTAAAAGGATTTAACGACTATGCTGACTTTCACAAAAACAGATTTAGGGGCCCGAGCCTATATTGAGGGCCCAATGACAATTCACAATGCGCTAGACTTAAAAGCTCAATTTATTGACGCCTTAAATACTGGCCAAGATCTTGAGTTAAATCTGGCGGCTGTGACCGAAATCGATGCGGCAGGATTACAACTTTTGATAATGGCAAAGCAACAACAAACTTTAATACAGCATGAGCTTACTTTGGTAAGCCATAGTGCGGCTGTATTAGAAGCTATTGAAATTATGGGATTAATCAGTTGGTTCAATGACCCTGTGGTGATTACTAGACAATAACGTTGTCAGTGTAATTATTAAGAAATTAATAAGGATATTGTCATGGATGAATTCGAACAAGTATTGGGTTTGTATATTTCAGAAAGTAGAGAGTTACTTGACGAAATGGAGTCTCTATTACTTAACCTAGAACATGATGAAAACCAGAGTGAAAGTCTTAATGGTATTTTTCGTGCTGCGCATACAATTAAAGGCTCGGCCGGAATTTTCTCGCTCGATGCTGTAGTTCACTTCACACATGGCGTAGAAAGTTTGCTTGATAAAATGCGGGATGGAAAAATTCCCTCTAATTCTGAGTTAACTTCTTTATTGTTAGACTGTAAAGACCACATAAGCTTACTTATAGATAATGTCGAATACAAAACAGCCTTATCAGAGCATGATGAACTTAATGGTAGAGCATTACTTCAAACGCTAGTTATTGTTGTTAAGCAGGGGGGACGGATGGCGCAGAAGAGTCGGCAACTATCAATACTCAGCTGACAACAACTCAAGCAGTTGAAAGGGAGGATAGTCCCCAAGTTAAAAGTGATAATTGGCATATTTCAGTACGTTATCATCCAGATTCATTCCGCTTCGGTATGGACCCTTTAGCTATTTTACGTTATCTTGTAGTGGTCAAGTAAAATTGGCCACGGTTTTAGAGTCATTCCAATATAAACGTTCTGACTCATTTGGCGTTAACCCACCATTATATTGATGGGGTCTAGTTTCACTGTAATATCCAGTGATGTAATTTGTGATCGCTTTGTCTGCTTCTGTAAAACTCCCATAGCCACTAGCGGGTACCCATTCAGATTTCAAACTTCTAAAGAAACGCTCCATTGGTGCGTTATCCCAACAATTCCCGCGACGACTCATACTTTGCTCAATCTGAAGACGCCATAATAACTGCCTAAATTTCAAGCTAGTATAATGCGAGCCCTGATCACTGTGATAAATCACATTCTCAGGTTTACCCCTTAACTCAAACGCCATATTCAAGGCTTTGCACGTCAGTTCACTATCTGGCGATAATGACAAAGCCCATCCCACAGGTTTGCGGGAAAATAAATCTAGAACAACCGCTAAATATGCCCAACGATTACCGACCCAAACATACGTCACGTCGCCACACCACACTTGATCTGGTTGGGTAACAGCAAACTGTCGATTAAGCGTATTAGGGATAGCTACATGTTCTTGTGTTGCTTTCCTATAAGCATGCTTAGGCTGCTGACAACTGACTAACCCAAGCTTTATCATGAGATTACGAGCTCGATAACGACTAAGTTTAATCCCTTTGTTAGTCACTAATTGCGCTATCGTTCGGGCACCGGCAGAGCCATTACTAATACGATGCGCGGTCTTCACTTCACTGCATAAAATTGTAAAATCAGCATCAATATGCTCTTTTCTTTTTAGCCAATATTTATAGCTACTTCGATGCACTTTGAATGCATTACAAATTGTAAGAATAGAGTGGCTCTGCTTGAGTTGGCTGATTAGCGCAAATTGTTCATCGAGTCTGACATCAAGAGAGCGGTAGCCTTTTTTAGGATAAGATTATGCTCCTCAATACGTGCTATGTGTTTCTTCAACTCACGAATTTCAATTTGTTCAGGGGTAATGGGAGAGGCTTTGGGAGTGCCACCCTGGCGTTCTAGTTTTAACTGTCTCACCCATTTGTCCATGGTTGATTTACCCACGTTCATCGCCTTTGCAGCTTCGATGATGCTATGGTTTTTATCTAGGACTAATTGGGCTGCTTCAAGTTTGAATTCAGCACTAAATGTTTTTCTGGTTATCGATCTCATGTGTTCACCTAAAGTCATGTACGAGGTAATAATATCACCTCTATTTAGGTGGCCAAAATAACTATGCCACTACATCTGGCTACCCTAGGGGCAATAGAGTCAATTACCACGTTATTTCCCAACTTACCTCCTGCCTCCGAGATGGATCCTGAAACCTGTTATTTAGGTTACGAAATTAACTTTAATAGCCAAGCTGACAAACTTGAAATTGAAGGTGCCTTTGAATTTATTCGCGAAGATAGTCAAGTGCATATATTACCTCCGAGTAGTCGTGTAAGTGATTATATTGCTCTTATAAAGGCACTGCCTGAGCAAGATTTTCAATTAGGCGATATTTTAGTCCAGTCAGGCTCATTAACGCCTAATGAACTTGAATATGCTTTAGGGCTTCAAAGAGATCTCAAAAATCAGTCAATTAATGTTCCGCTAGGATCGATTGTTGTAAATAACGGTTTGACGCCACAACCTGTACTTGAAACAGCAATTGCTAAACAAAATCAGATTCGTGACGGGAAAACAAAGGAAATTCAATCGGTAAGAGTCGATGCAGATAAACTTGACCAATTGATAAATTTGGTAGGAGAACTTGTAATAGCGGGTGCAGGCTCTAGTTTGCACGCACATAGTTCCGGTGATCGGATCTTAATTGAATCTTTTTCCATGTTAACTCGTTTGGTAGAAGAAGTACGTGATGCTGCTTTACAGCTCCGGATGGTACAGATTGGTGTCACATTTACGCGTTTTCAACGGGTGGTTCGTGATGTAGCAAAAGAATTAGGCAAAGATATTGAGCTAGTGATAACCGGAGCTGAAACTGAATTAGATAAAACGGTTGTTGAGAAAATTAGCGACCCGTTAATGCACTTAATTAGAAACTCTATGGATCATGGCATTGAAGCACCAGATGTGCGTATTCAAAAACAGAAAGATCCCAAGGGCAGGCTCACTCTTAATGCCTATCATGATTCAGGCATGATAGTCATAGAAGTTTCTGACGATGGTGCTGGTCTTAATTATGAAAAAATTCTCAAGAAAGCTCAAGAAAAGGGTTTAATTCCTGAGGGAGAAAGCCTAGATGTTCAGGAAGTGAATAATCTGATTTTCGAACCGGGTTTTTCCACTGCTGAAGCGGTAACTAATTTGTCAGGCCGTGGTGTAGGCATGGATGTGGTAAAACGCAATATTACCGCGCTAAGGGGAACGGTGGAAGTGCAAAGTATTCTTGGTCAAGGAGCAACATTTAGCATTCGTCTACCGCTGACCCTGGCCATTATTGATGGTTTCCTAGTCGAAATCGAAAAATCATCCTTTGTAATACCGCTCAACATGGTGCTTGAGTGTGTTGAGTTGAATGAAGCTAACTCGGACATTTCCCCTAATTCACAGCAAAGTTATATCAATCTAAGGGGAGAAGTATTGCCCTTTATTAGACTTAGGCGTTTGTTCAATTTAGGCGGGCGTCCACCTAAACGAGAAAATGTTATCGTAATTTCTTACCTTGGCAACAAAGTAGGGTTGGCGGTCGATAAACTAGTAGGGGAGTTTCAAACTGTTATTAAGCCCTTAGGTAACATATTTAGTCATATACAAGGAATAAGTGGTTCAACTGTGCTGGGCAGTGGCGAAGTTGCGCTAATCCTTGACGTGCCTAACTTAGTACAAAAGATACTAACAACTGAATCAGCCAAAGCCCTTTACAGCCAAGCTTGATTTCGAATTTCTTAACGAAAGGAATAAATGGATGTTTAATAATATGAAACTAAGTATGCGTCTTGGTCTTACCTTTGCGCTGCTAATCGTCTTAATGTTAGTCATTATCGGGATTGGCTTAAAAGAGCTGTCAACCGTTAATAGTATTACCTATAGGATCGTCACCGATGATTGGCGTAAAACAGTTTTGGCCAATGACTTAATAGATTTGGCGAATAGCAATGCAAAAAGCCGTTTAGAACTATTAATAAATGACGATCCAGGCGATCAAAAATCACTGCATGAAAGACTAGAAAGCAATAAGATTGATATAGACCAAAAAACCGCTGAACTTGATGCAATGATTAAATTGCCCGATGGAAAGGCTAAAATGGCAGCACTTAAAGAGATGAGGGTTAATTTTCAAACAGAGTTTAATCAAATCAATGACCTGATTAACAAGGGGTTAAAAGAAGAGGCCATCAAAGTGATGATCGATGATGCCATGCCTATTCTTAATGCTTATTTAGCAGCAGCTGCAGAATTGGTTAGTTTTCAAGGCTCTGTGCTAGAAGGCTCAGCCGAAGTCTCTCAGCAGAGCTATGAAGATGGTATTTGGGCAATGGGGATTGCGGGGTTACTTGCTTTCGTTGTCGCCATAGTAGGCGCGATTGCAGTGACTAAATCCATTACCCGTCAACTTGGTGGTGAGCCTAGTTACGTTACTCAGGTCGTCAGTTTAATCGCTAATGGAGACTTACAAGTTAAAGTTGACGTTAAAGCAAATGACACCTCAAGTATGCTTTTTGCTGTTAATACAATGGTAACCAAGCTTTCAGAAATCATTACTAGCATTCGTGCATCAGCCGATAATCTCTCTAGTGCCTCTGAACAGGTCTCTGCAACGGCTCAGAGCATGAGTCAAGGGGCAAGTGAGCAAGCGGCAAGTGTGGAAGAAACTTCTGCTTCAATAGAGCAAATGTCCGCATCAATCAGTCAAAATACCGAAAATGCCAAGGTTACTGATGGTATGTCGTCTAAGGCGGCTAAAGAAGCTGACGAAGGTGGAATCGCGGTACAGCAAACAGTAACTGCTATGAAATCAATAGCTGATAAAATCAGTATTATCGATGATATCGCCTATCAGACTAATTTATTAGCGCTTAATGCCGCTATTGAGGCTGCTAGGGCCGGTGAGCATGGTAAAGGTTTTGCCGTTGTTGCCGCTGAAGTTCGCAAACTCGCTGAGCGCAGCCAAGTTGCTGCCCAAGAAATTGGCGGCGTGGCGGCAAATAGTGTCGGGTTGGCTGAAAAAGCGGGTAAGCTTCTGGATGAGATTGTACCTTCAATCAAGAAAACAGCGGATCTTGTCCAAGAGATAAGCGCCGCTTCTGAAGAACAATCTTCTGGAGCCGCGCAAATTAACACGGCAATGGAACAGCTCAGTCAAATTACTCAGCAAAGCGCTTCTGCATCTGAAGAGCTTGCCGCCACCGCTGAGGAAATGAGTAGCCAAGCTGAATTACTTCAAGACGTTATTAGCTTCTTTAAGGTTGAAATTTCCAGCTCAACTCAAATGAATAGCAAGAGAACAAATCATCAAGGTCAAGCAGATAAATCAAGAACCAGGACCAAAGATCGTTCTGCTGCCACTAGCGAACATGACTTTGTACGCTTTTAGGAGGTAATAATGAATTTTCCCAGCAAGCTGGCCAGTTCTATTGATAATAATATTGAAGATGATTGGCAATATTTAACCTTTAATTTAAAAGAAGCCATGTATGCAATTGGTATTTTACATATAAAGGAAATTCTAGAGTACAGTAATGTTACACCTGTTCCTATGATGCCAAATTTCATCAAAGGTGTGATAAACCTAAGAGGTTCTGTCGTTCCAGTCGTGGATTTAGCTGCTCGCTTTGGGGCTGAACAAAGCAATATTGTAAAACGGACTTGCATTGTCATAATCGAAGTACTGAATGAAGATGTAATGCAAGTTATTGGTGTAATGGTTGATGCTGTTTCTGAAGTGATTGAAATAAGTAACAAAGATATAGAACCTGCACCAGCCTTTGGCGCACAAATAAGGGCAGATTTTATTCACGGAATGGGTAAGATAAATGGTAAGTTTGTGATTATCTTACAGGTAGATAAGGTCCTGTCCGTCCAAGAAATGACAATGGTAAGCACCTTAGTTCAAGATCAATTGCCTAATAACAAACAGTGATCAGAAAAAAAATGCTGTAAATCACTGCTTTATTCCTACGCTTTCAAAACCTAACAGGTGTGGGAATATTTTTGATCTGCTGTTTTTTGAGGATAAGTATGGATATTTTAAACCTCAGTGATAAAGAGTTCTGCTTATTTCAACGAATGATTTATGAAATAGCTGGTATTAATTTATCTGAAAATAAAAAAGCTCTTGTCAGCAGCCGGCTTGCTAAAAGGGTTAAACATTTTGGATTAAATAGTTATACGCAATATTTTGAGTTACTGCAGAGTAAATCTCATAACGAATATCAAATAGCCATAGACTTACTGACGACCCATGAGACTTTTTTCTTTCGCGAGCCCAAACACTTCGACTTTATTCGAGATATCATTATCCCAACTTGGAATAGTGTTCACCACAGCGTCTGGAGCGCAGCAAGTTCATCCGGTGAGGAAGCTTATACTCTGGCAATGATACTGGCAGAACATGCTGGTAGTAAAAATTGGGAAATCTTGGGTACAGATATCAGTACTCAAATATTAGATAGAGCCAGAAGCGGGCATTACGCTATTGAAAAAGCAGATAATATTCCAAAAAACTATCTGACTAAGTATTGCCTCAAGGGAACAGGGCAGCAGCAAGGCACGTTCATCGTGTGTCCTGAGCTGAGGCAAAAAGTTAAATTTATACATGCCAATTTAAAAGATAACCTTGGTCAACTTGGTAGTTTTGATGTGATCTTTCTTCGCAACGTACTCATTTACTTTGATATGAAAACAAAGCAACAAGTTGTTAATCAATTACTAAGACAACTAAAACCCAATGGATACTTTATAGTTGGCCATTCTGAGAGTCTCAATGGTGTTGTGGATAACCTGAAAGTCATTGTTCCTTCTGTGTATCAAAAACGATGAATACTGCATTGCCAAACACTGATTTTAAGAGCATAACCTTGCAACCTGGTGAGTTTCACTTTAACCAAGGAAAGGTAAAAATTAATACCTTGCTGGGTTCCTGTGTTGCCATCACTTTATGGCATCCTGAAAAACATTTAGGTGGAATGTGCCACTATATGTTGCCTTGCTGTGGCACCTCTAAAAGACTCGATGTTGGTTTCTTTGCCGATGGAGCTATTTCACTGTTTTTAAAGGAAATAAGAAAATATAAAACCTTACCTCAAGACTATCATGTCAAGCTATTCGGTGGCAGTAATATGCTTCAACAACTCAATTTTAATCATCATTTTCTTAATGTTGCTGAAAAAAATATTGATGCGGGACTAAAATTATTAGCCGTTAACGGATTTAATGTTCAAAACATGGATTTAGGAGGCTCGGTTCACAGACAAGTCTATCTAGAATTATGGAATGGTGATGTATGGGTAAAATACGGTGAACGCGATCTTACTAGAGAAGCGCTATGACAAAAATCAAAGTAATGATAGTCGATGATTCGGCCATCGTCAGACAGGTATTGCAAAGTGTATTGAATAAAGACCCTGGCATTGAGGTCATTAGTGCTGTTGCTGACCCTTTATTTGCCATGAATAGAATGGCAATTCAGTGGCCTGATGTCATTGTTTTAGATATAGAGATGCCGCGGATGGATGGCGTCACTTTCCTTAAAAAAATCATGGCAGAACGGCCAACTCCAGTTGTGATTTGCTCAACATTAACAGACAAAGGTGCTGAAACAACTATGCAGGCTTTGTCTGCTGGTGCCGTTAGCATAGTGACCAAGCCAAAAATAGGTTTAAAAGATTTTATCCAAGATGCCGCGAGTGATATTACAAACGCAGTTAAAGCCGCAGCAAAAGCAAATATGAGCAATATTCGCATGCCTAAGGCTGCGGTCACTGTAAGAGTAAAAAATAGTGTAGAAAGCTTAATACCTTGCGGGGCATCGGCTATGTCTAAAACGACCGAACATGTGGTCGCCATTGGTACATCCACAGGTGGCACTCAAGCTTTAGAGTACCTTCTAAAAGCTTTACCTTCTAATTGTCCTGGCATAGTGATTGTTCAACATATGCCTGAAAAGTTTACCGCATCTTTTGCTGAGCGACTTAATAATATTTGCGATATACGTGTAAGTGAAGCCCGTAACAATGATCGTGTTTTACCTGGCCATGCACTTATTGCTCCGGGAGGGAAACACATGTTGCTTAAACGTAATGGCGCACAGTACATAGTGGAAGTTATTGATGGCCCTTTAGTGAATCGTCATAAGCCTTCGGTAGACGTACTTTTTAGATCGACCGCTAAATGTGCCGGCAAGAATGCGGTAGGATTTATTCTAACCGGCATGGGCGATGATGGTGCAAGAGGACTAAAAGATATGCTGGATGCTGGCGCGCCTACGGTGGCTCAAGATGAGAAATCTTGTGTAGTATTTGGCATGCCAAAAGAAGCTATTGCACTTGGAGCGGCGAATAAAGTATTAGCGTTAAATCAAATCCCGCAAGAAATCATGCGTTATGCTCATTTAAAAGACTAGCAGAATAGTTAAAATCAGAGTGTAGACTATAGAAATTACATTATTGAAAATAAATGATTAATTCAAAAAGTAATTTAGACTATATCATTATTAAATAAAGCATTTCCCTTCTTATTTAAATCAATATTATAAATATAACACCTAGGTTGCATCTGTTGAAATCCTTCCTTATTCCACTGGAATATTAACAAGTGTATCCGCCGGATTAAAGTGTTGTTGCTATTTATATTAAAATATCAACGTAAGCCGCATTAACTCTAAATGTCTAAGGTGTTAATTTAATGTTTGTATTTAAATTGTCTGATACAAAATTAGTGAGGTTTATGAATAGTAATTAATCTGAAAAGTTAAGTTAAATATTGTTTTGTTTAGTAAATGGCCATATCAATACTGGTTAACAGCGAGATTTGTTGCTTTATCATCAGCCTAACGGTATTTGGCGTGACCTACGTCACGTTTTGTTAATTTATTGGGCTTGTTTAATGTTATTATTTCTACAGAGGATTCAGCTTTAAAAGTAAGTAGAGCTAGGGTATTTGACGCTATATTATCCGTTTTAAAGTAAATGTTATTTGGTATTAACAATTATAATTATTATTTTCAAAGTGATTGCAACCTATGTATCTGCTAAGCTTGTTCCTTTATGTTTGACCTGTTTAATAAATTTATTCACTATCTAGTCGTCGTTATATTTACCAAGTTAAAGGTAACGAAAATATAATAATAAATATGACTGGGAGTTAATTACTATGTTCCAAAAAAAATTATTTCTACAAGTATTCAATCGGCCTTAATTGCTTCATTTGCCGTTTCTTCAAGTGTTTCAATCTCTGCATTCGCTGCGGATGAGCAGGTTAAAGTAGAACGTATTGAAGTCACAGGTTCTCGCATTAAACGTCAGGATATGGAAACTGCCTCACCAGTTACCGTAATTGATGCCGCTGCGATTAAAGCTGAAGGATTTACTTCTGTTGATGAGTTGTTACAGGCACAAACATCAATGGCTGGTGCCGCGGTTGGTTCGAGCACAAATAATGGTGCCGATGGTATAGCCCAGGTTGATTTACGCGGTATGGGCTCTCAACGTACTTTGGTGCTATTGAATGGCCGTCGTATGGTCAATTCTGGTTCTGGTGCAGATAGCGCTGTCGATTTAAACGCGATTCCTGTCGCCATGATTGCCCGTGTTGAAATTTTAAAAGACGGTGCTTCTGCCGTATATGGGTCTGATGCTATTGCGGGTGTGGTAAACATTATCACCAAAAAAGACTTTGAAGGTTTTCAGTTTGATGTTCAAGGTGGCATGACTGATAAAAGCGATGGCGAAAACGGTGAAATCAGTGCGCTTTATGGCATGAACACTGACTCAGGAAACTATACTTTTGGGGTTGCCTATTCTAAACGTGAAGGCGTGATTCAATCAGATCGCGACTGGACAGATCCTGGTTATAGCTCTTTTATCCCGACGGGTTCATTAGGTGGCAAGGTAATTAACGATCAGGGTGAGTGGGTTAATCGCGATAGTGGTTATGACTATACCCAAGACAGTTTCTATCAAACCCCAAATGAACGTACCAGTGTGTTTGCTAACATGGTACAAGAAATCAACGATGATATTGTATTTACCGGTGATTTTTTATATACCAAACGTAAATCTAGTCAGCAAATGTCAGCTCAACCAGCTGATATCATGTTAAATGTGTGCGGTGATCCTAACACATTACCAGGCGAGTCTTGTTTCACGTTTAATGATGCAATGATTGCTGGCGGTATTGCTGCTGATGATACCGGCCGTGTCAATTATCGCCGTCGTACCACTGATGTAGGCCCGCGTATAAGTTCGCAAGATACCGATACATATCGTTTATCTGCAGGTTTAGCTGGTACTTTAGATGTTCATACTGGCTTTAACTGGGACGCATCTTATACCTACGGCAACAACAAAGCGAAAACACAGGTTGATAATTCAATTAATGCGACAAACATGGAAGCCTCTGTTTATGCTAACCAGGATGCATGGTTTAGTGGCGACCCATTAAATCAAGCTATTATCGACGACATTAGTTTTACCGAACAAAATAGTGGTGGCAATGAGCAACATACTTTCTCTGCAGGTCTAAACGGTGAGTTATTTGATTTAGATGCCGGTGCAGTTGCTTTTGCAATTGGCGCAGAGTACCGCTATGAGAGTGGTTCCTATACTCCTGATCAAGTTATTCAGGATGGTGACAGCACTGCTGCGCAGCAGGATGCAACGGATGGCGACTATAACGTGTTATCTATCTTCCAAGAAGTGAGTGTACCGTTTACTGATAAATTAACCGGTGAATTTGCGCTACGTTATGATGATTATTCAACCTTTGGTAAAGCGACTACCTGGAAAGTGGGTTTAACCTATGAAGCCGCTGATGACTTAATGCTTCGTGGTGTTGCTGCAACAGGCTTCAGAGCACCAAGCATCAGCGAATTATACGGCGGAGACACAGGTTCATTCGATTACCTAACCGATCCGTTAGGTCATGAGCAGGACCCGCAAATTCTGGTTCGTTATACTTCTGATGATGATTTGCAAGCAGAAGAATCTGAATCATTAACCGCAGGTGTTGTGTATTCACCGAGTGCAATTGACGGCTTATCGTTAACATTAGATTACTGGAGCTTCAAAGTGACTAATGCGATTACACGTCTAGATGTGCAATCAGGCATTAATGCATGTTTAGTTGGTAACGACAACACTGCTTGTGAAACCTTTGGCATTGACCCAGCGGCCGGAGCGGCTAAGTTTGATAACTTAACTAGCTCACTGACTAACGTGGGCTCTCAAGATACTTCAGGTATCGACTTTAACCTAGCGTATACCTTTGAAGGCTTAGGCCTAGACTGGAAGATCAGTAACGATACTACTTACTTGCTGAACTTTGAGCAAGATAACGAAGATTACACGGGCACAATTGACGGCAATTTTGGCGCCTATGCAAAAGTGCGTAATAACTTCAGTATTCAAGCGTCTCAAGGTGATTGGAGTGTGATGTATTTTAATCGCTATATTGGGCCAATGGACGACCACTATACTGATTATGATGAAAATGATAATCCAATTGCTGCGCTAGCTAAGGCTGATTCAGTGCTCTACCACAACATCTCTGGTACATATCATATCAACAATGATATGACGGTCATTGCAGGTGTTAAAAACTTAACTGATGAAGAACCGTCAAGTGTAACAAATGGTTCAGATGGTGGTACTGTACCTGAAGTTTATGATGTTATTGGACGTCAGTATTATGCTGGTTTCTCAATGAAGTTCTAAGCCAAATAAAAACTTAAATTAAAATCTGAGTTAGCGCTAGCAAGGAATTGCGCTAAGACAGCAAAGTGATAAATAGAAGCCAGCGTAAGCTGGCTTTTTTTCACTAGTAAACTGTGTGGGACTGCAGCATTATCCTAATGCGGCCGTTGCTGAACTCTTTTGAATTAATTCAATTTTGTATCCATCAGGATCTTCTACAAAAGCGATCTGCGTTTTACCGCCAGCGACTGGTCCAGGCGCGCGAGTAATTTTACCACCTGCTGCGGCAATGGCTTCACAACGGGCATAGATATCTTCTTCACCTATTGCTAAATGACCAAATCCAGTACCTAAATCATATTGTTCAACACCCCAGTTATAGGTCAGTTCAATAACAGCCTGTCCGGTAGACTCTTCGCCAAAGCCGACAAATGCTAGGGTATATTTATACTCAGCATTTTCAGATTTTCTGAGCAATTTCATTCCCATTACATCAGTATAAAAAGCGATACTGCGCGCTAAGTTACCTACACGGATCATGGTGTGTAAAAGTTGTGACATGTTAATCGTCCTTTCAAAACAGGTATAGAGAGTAAATCAGAATAATATCAAGAGTAATGGGAGTATAATAGGCCAGAGTGTCAGATCTGGTCGGTAAACCTAGATATTCGCTTGAGTATTATTTTACAGGCATGCGATAAAGCACAAAATATTTGCTTTACATCACAATTGTGTTGTTTCTCTCTATGAAATTATTTCTATCGCGTTATTATTTGATCATAATATTTGGGAGGGTTAAACATGACAACTGAACTTAAAATGGCTTTAGGTACTACAGTGGTAATTGCAATTTGTTTCAGTGCTTTCTTCGTATCACTTTTTTAAGAGCACAATAGTTCATTAATGCTAAATAATAAAAAAGCCGCATTAGCGGCTTTTTTGATCCCAACTTAATCATAAACGCTTATTCATTGGGGTAAACCTTCTCTTTAAATTCACTCGGTACCACTTTGAGCATTTTAAACTCAAAGTGGTTGACGATTTTTACAAGTGAGAATTTAGAACGATTTGTTATTTAAAAGAACGGTTGTCATTTCAGAACAAAGTATTTCAAAAGCTTACTTTTTGATTTGTATAAAAATAACCATTAATTCTAAAATTTATAAACTTGAATCCGTGATTCCATATCTTTGGCAATTTGCGATAATTGTAAACTAGATGCAGATAATTGTTCTGCTCCTACCACATTCTTTCGTGCTTGATCATTTATACTGCCGACATTAGAGTTAATGTCTTGAATAACATCACTTTGTTCCTGTGTTGATATGGCGATAACACGTGTTACATCATCAACAGATTTAATATTATTGACTATTTTTTCTAAAACTGTTGAAATTTTCTGAGCGTTTACTACAGCCTCCCTAGCTTGTTGATTGCCACTTTCGATGCTTGAGAATGCTTTTTGTGAACTGCGCTTAAGTACATCTACAACGCCTGATATTTCTTCAGTTGATCGTTGAGTTCGCTGAGCCAACGAGCGAACTTCGTCCGCTACCACTGCAAATCCTCTGCCTTGCTCACCCGCTCTTGCTGCTTCAATAGCAGCATTTAATGCAAGTAGATTAGTTTGTTCAGCAACCGACTTGATTACATCTACCATTCCTAAAATATCGTTAACTCGGGTATTCAACTCAGTGATCGTATCACCAACTCTCGCCACTTCCTCTGCAGTCCTAGATACACCCAACATCGAAGTCTTTACCGCGACCTCACCATTGACAGTTTCTTTTGCTGCATTTGCTGCTTCATCCGAGGCAATTAACATATTTTCCATCACAGATTTTATCGACGCATTCATTTGTTCTGTAGCACTAGCGATGCTAGAAATATCAATTTGCAATTGCATCAAGCTATCTTTGCTTTCCTTTGAGGCACTTGATGCTTGCATGGTCGCAACACCAATTTTATGAGCATTTTCTTGAAAACTGGCAAAATCTTTTCTTATATTTGAAAATGTAATATTGATTAACTTGGCTATTCTGCCTAGCTCGTCTTCAGTCATTATTTCTACTGAGTCAGTTAGATCTTTTTCGGTATCAATTTTCTTCATAAACCGATTTATTTCATATGACTGTAATGCTCTTAATTTTAAGGTGCTGTACACTGAATAGGCTAAAATCAGCATCAAAATCAACACAGCACTCTCAATAAGAATTACCAGTAGCCTTGAATTTACTTTATCCATCGCATATTGAGATGTCTCATCAAGTAACTTTTGTTCAACAACTTTTAACGCATCTATTCGTAACGTTGCTGCAGAAAACCAACTATTAGCATCGACATTAAACCCACTATTTTTTTCTGCTATTTCACGAAACCTAAGCACTTCTAGGTTTTGTGTTGATTCAACAAAACCATCTAATACTTTTCTGTACGCTGGTGATGCAACAATATAAGTCGATTTAAGGTAGGTATTTTGCTTAGTCACTCGTTCAATGAAAGAACTGAATAATGCTGGCGTAAAAGTGTTACTAGCAAATACACTGTTAAGTATCGCTCTTTCAATTCCTGCTTGTTCCTTGGTATAGGAAATATTGTAAAGGGTCAAAAATTTTTCTGCAGAGGTGGTTTCTTCCAACTGTGAAGCTAAATATCCATTCAAGTCTAATATGATTTGGTTATTTATTGTGTAATAGGAGAGTACGTCTGTTAATGAAATCATAATAGAATCAACATTTATACGAACTTGTTCTATTTTCTTTAGATTATTAATAAGTTGGGCAATGTCCTGAGCACTTTTGGCATCCATGTCAGCTTTATCTATAAAATTTATTAAATTTAGAATTTGCTTATCAGTAACCATTCTTTGCTGTTTAATTTCAGCAGCAAATTTAACCCCTTCAGAGCCAATAAATCCTGCGGACATGCCTCTCTCTTTCTGTAATTCATGAACTAAATGACTAGTAATTGTTACTAGTTTTGCATCAACAATAGTTTTGTTAGCTTGGTCAAGAGAACCATATGCACGAACGATATCAGCGCATATAAACAGAATTAAGAAAATAACAGGAACAAGGGTTAACACAGATAAGTGACGAGATAGCCAACGTTTCATGCTTTTTACTCCAATAAAATTGCCCATAACGAGTACGATTAAACATCTTTATTAGATCCCTTAAATGTAGATGATGTTGGTGTTATTGTAACGATTCGTTCTACAGCAACTGTTTTATTTATAAAAAATAGACTTATCAGGTAGATATAATCGTGAGTTAAGATAAGTTTCTTAGTTCAATAGCATAGTATTTTGCAATGTTAATTAACTCAAATAAGCAACTTTTGAAGCATTTATACATTGAGACAGTTAACAGTCATTGCAGATATTAACAATCAACTAATTTACTATAGCCTGTTATTTGAATATTAGATGAAAAATATGATCAAAGGTAATAGGTAGTTATTTTATCTAGATATCTATAACGTGGTTTATCAAACAATATGGACGGTGTATTTTCTTAGTCCAGTCAATGGAAGACATCGGATAGCGACTACTAAATTATAATTATGGAGTTTGTTAAAAATCTGAAGATTTTCTTATGTTATTTAAAAACGTTTAAAGTGCTTAATTTATGCTAATGGTTATTTTTAGAACAAGCCCAGAGTGACTCAATAATAATTTGTTTTTAAATCAATGCTTCAGATAGTTAAGTCATTAAATATTATATTTAATTGGTGTTATTCTTCAGGATAAATCTTCTCTTTAAACTCGCATAAATCTTCAATAATGCAGCTACCACAACGTGGTTTTCGCGCCAGACATGTATAGCGACCATGTAAAATAAACCAGTGATGAACATCGACTTTAAATTCACTCGGTACCACTTTTAGCATTTTAAGCTCAACCAAGTCGGCGTTTTTACCTGGGGCAAATTTAGTCCGGTTTGCCATTCTAAAAATGTGTGTATCAACCGCAATAGTTGGCCAGCCAAATGCTGTATTGAGTACAACATTAGCGGTTTTGCGCCCAACACCAGGCAAGGCTTCTAATGCTTCTCTATTCTCGGGTACTTGACCGCCGTGAAGGTCAATTAGCATTTTACAGGCGTTCACCACATTAATGGCTTTATTGTTATACAGGCCAATCGTTTTAATATAGTTCTTTAGACCATCGACACCTAAGTCGTAAATAGCTTGTGGAGTATTGGCAACAGGAAATAACTTGTCGGTGGCTTTATTTACGCTGACATCGGTAGCTTGTGCCGAGAGCGTAACTGCGACTAACAATTCAAAGGGCGAACTGAAATTAAGCTCTGTTTCTGGCTTAGGGTTGTTATCTCTTAATCGGGTTAGGATTTGTGCACGCTTATCTTTATTCATCAGTAATGCTAGCTCACTTTAGTAATTCTTACGCGGGCTACAGCCTCTGTTTGCACCTTAGGCTGACGTTGTCTTATCGCATCATCGATCCAATTTTTAAGTGCAATTAATAAACCCATTGCAATGAAAGCACCGGGTGGTAGTAGTGCTAACAGGAAGGCATTATCAACTTGCCAAAGATGTATGGTTAATGATTTAGCCCAATCACCTAATAATAAATCCGCGCCGTAAAATAGGGTTCCCTGACCAATAATTTCACGTGTTGCGCCCAAAACTATTAACACAGCAGTAAATCCTAACCCCATCATTAAGCCATCAAATGTCGAGTGGGCGAGGGAGTTACGAGATGCAAATGCTTCGGCACGGCCAATAATGACGCAGTTGGTCACTATCAATGGTAAAAATATTCCAAGGGATAAATATAAGCCGTAGGCATAAGCGTTAACCAGTAATTGAACACAGGTGACGAGTGCGGCAATGATCATCACAAAAACCGGTATGCGGATTTCTTTAGGCACAAGATCACGAACTAAAGACACTAAAATGTTGGAACCTACCAATACTAATAAAGTTGCAAGGCCTAAACCCAACGCATTTGTCACTGTCGCGGTAACCGCTAATAACGGACATAAACCGAGTAGCTGGACTAATCCGGGGTTGTTTGACCATAAGCCTTGCTTGGCAATTTCTTGATACTTACTCATGTGTTTCTGTTTCTCCACAAGGTCGTCCACCTAGGTACAAATCTTTGCGATTAGCCTCAACAAAGGCGACCGCATTGCGAATGGCTTTAACATATGCTCTTGGGGTTATTGTGGCGCCAGTGAATTGATCAAATTGGCCGCCATCTTTTTTTACGAACCAGGATTTATCTTCTTGTTCCCAAATTTTATCAGTAAATTCAGTTACCCAATCGGATTTTCTTAACTCAATTTTATCCCCTAAACCGGGAGTTTCTTGATGGGTGAGGGTACGAACTCCTAGTACGCTATTATCGTTGTCGATACCAATAATAATCTTAATCGCGCCGTTGTAGCCGTCCGGGGCAATTGCTTCTATAGCTATTGCTGTCGGCTGCTGTTGTTTCATAGCGATATAAGCGGGTAAGTCATCAGATGTGCCGAGTAAATCAGGGGAGTTAACCCAAATGCACTGTGAAACTAGCTCATTATCATGATATTGAGCAGGGATCACTTGGGTTAATGTTTGACTTAACTGAGCGACTTGTTGTTTGTGAATGGTATCTTTGGTTAAGCCATTGACCACGGCAACTAAACCGGTACAACACAGTGCAAATACACCGAGGATTGTGCCGTTTTTAAGCATTGAATTATCTTTTAATGACACAGATTAACTCCCTGAGCGATGACCATAAGTTCTTGGTCGAACATAGTGGTCGATAAATGGAGCACACATGTTGGCTAGCAAAACAGCAAATGCAACCGCATCAGGATAGCCGCCATAAGTTCTGATAACATAAATCAGTATACCTATCATGGCGCCAAAAATGAGTCTTCCTCTTGCACTCGTTGCTGCAGTGACTGGGTCGGTGGCAATGAAGAAAACGGCCAACATGGTACCACCGGAAAATAAGTGCATTATTGGGCTGACATGGGTATCTGGATTAAGTAAAAAGCCAAAACTGGAACACACAAACAAAGCGACTAAGATTCCAGTACTAATGTGCCAGCGGATCACGTTGAGCTTTAACATGATTAATCCGCCTATTAAGAAGGCAAGATTGACGGCAAACCAGCCAGCGCCCACCATTCCAGAAAATATCGGTTTAGTTAAGCTTTCGGTAGTGGTTAGCCCCATAGATAAATCTGTTTTAAGGGTGTCTAACGGCGTGGCCATCGTGGTGCCATCAATAGCAAGATTATGGTTTATAGCAACCCATTCTGACGATGAGCCTATAACCGCATGCCATGCAGAGGATAAGTCAACCGAATGTTGTGCTACAGACACAGGAGATACCCAATCAGTCATTTGCACAGGAAAAGAAATTAACAACAAAACATAGCCAGCCATAGCAGGATTGAAAAGATTATTTCCCAGCCCACCGTATAAATTTTTAACAATAACAATAGAGAAAAGTGTACCAATAACGATAATCCACCAAGGGGCTAGCGGGGGAATTGCAATGGCCAGTAAAAGGGCTGTTACCAGTGCACTATTGTCTGCTAGTGTGGGGACTATAGGACGATTACGCAGGCGTAATATAACAGCCTCTGCCACATAAGCGGTTATGACAGCCAACACGATTTGTAATAAAGTCCCAAAGCCGAAAAAATACAGCTGTGCAGCAATTCCAGGTATTAGACATAAAGCAACGCGTTGCATAACTTTAGCCGTTTGCAGTGTGGTGGCTACATGGGGTGATGAGGCAATTTTAAATGCCATGTTTAATCCTCTTTCTCTGCTTGTTGAGCGAGCTTTTTAGCTTTTGCCTTAGCAATTGCTGCGGCAATTTTTGCTTGTTTATCTTGTACTGTATGTTCGGCTACACTGTCTTTTGTTAATGTAATATTAGTTGTACTTTTGCCTACTGGCGCTTCTTCCGTTAGGGCTACTGATGTCATTTTTTTCGCTTTTGCTTTTGCAATTGCGGCAGCAACTCGGGCTTTTTTAAGGTCATCCGGACTTTGGCTTATATCATTTGTTGGTTCTGTCAAGATTGGCTGATGTTCTGCTGACGCAGCTAATTCTGCACTTTTATCAAGTTGGTCAGCTATTGTGTTGTCAGCCACTACTGACTGTAATTTCTTAGCTTTTGCTTTAGCAATTGCCGCAGCCACTCTGGCTTGTTTATCTGCATCTTGTGCTGACACATGAGGTCGCTCCGCGACGTCAGCTATCAGATCGTCAAGTTCGTCACTATTCGCTTGTTCAGTACTAACGATTTCAGCTTGCTGTGTCTGCAATGCCTTTTTGGCTTTGGCACGTGCAACAGCAGCCGCAGCTCTTTCTTGTTGCGATAAGGCTGCTTTAACTGGTTCAGTATTATTAGCATGTGTGGAATCAAGTACGACTCTATCAGTCGCTGGAGTATCGCTATTTTGCACTTGGGCGGCTTTCTTTGCCTTCGCTCTTTGAATTGCTGCGCTGACAGCGGTCTTTTTGTCAGAGGTGTTATTAACATCGTTACTGGTTTGTTGACTAACTTGTGTGTTAGGCGTTAATTCTGTCACCATGACATTATCATCTTGCGTGGCAGATGCTTTTTTAGCGGCAATACGTGCCATAGCAGCGGCAACAGCATCTTTGTCAGTAGTTTTCATACTTGCTTGTCGTTTTGCTGCCGCGTCTTTGGCTTTGGCTTCGCGTGCTAGCTTTTCATCTTCCAAACGTTGTAGTCGTGCTTCAAATCGCACTTTGGCTTTATCAGCTTGCACTTTTTCTTCAGCCTCAATTTTAAGTGCTGATTTCGCAATACGATAATATTGAACTAACGGTATATCACTTGGGCACACATAACTACAGCAGCCACATTCAATACAATCTTGTAAGTTAAAACTAGCGGCTTTGTCATATTCTTCTGCCTTTGCGTGCCAAAATAATTGTTGTGGTAATAATAGTGCAGGACAAGCAATAGCGCATTCACCACAGCGAATACAGGCTTTCTCTACACTGTCAGGAGCTATTTCGGTAGCAGATGGCGCCAAAATACAGTTAGTCCCTTTAAGAATAGGTACATTGGTATTTTGAATAGCGTAGCCCATCATTGGGCCGCCAATAATCACTTTTTGATTTTGTTCGACGCTAAAATTAACTTGATCAAGTACGGTTGAAATCGGCGTGCCGATGGGCAGCCAATAATTTCCCGGGCGGTGAATATTGTTACCGGTTAATGTGACTACTCGTTCAACCAAAGGCTTGCCGTGAATGACAGCATCTTGAATGGCGAATGCGGTACCGACGTTTTGGACCACTATCCCTAATTGAGAAGGTAGGCAACCACTAGGCACTTCTTTGCCAGTGATAATTTGAATAAGTTGTTTTTCGCCCCCAGAAGGGTATTTAGTTGGTATTACGGTTACTCTGGTACTGTTTGGAGGCAACTGACTGTGGCTGATAGCAACTTTCATTGCTTCAACCGCTTCTGGCTTATTATCTTCAATAGCGATAATAATCCGTTGCGGCTTAATCACGCGGTAAATAATCTCTATACCTGCCAATATCTCATTACTGTAATCACGCATTAAGCGATCATCTGATGTGATATAAGGCTCGCATTCAATACCATTGATAATCACGAGATCAATTTTACTGGCGGTATTGAGCTTAATATGAGTAGGAAAGGTCGCACCGCCCATACCCGCAATCCCAGCTTGTTTAATTCTAGCGATTATTTCATCATTACTAACGGATAAAATATCCGAGGGTGCTAACTCGCACCAGGTATCTAAACCATCTGCTTCAATGATACAGCTCATTACGGGCAAACCCGATGCATGATTACTTGCAACAGGTTCAATACCCATAATTATGCCTGAAGTGGGAGCGTGTACTGGCAAGTAGATAAACCCACTCCCTTCAGTTAACACTTGACCTTTTAACACAGATTGACCTAACTCGACAATTAATCGAGCTTGATCACCCACCTGAGGTACAGGCACAATGAATTGTTTCGCTAATGGCAGTCGAGCTATCGGTTGTTGATTAGAAAGGTGTTTAAGCTCAGGTGGATGTATGCCACCAGGAGATTGCCACAGTGAGCCTTTATCTAATTGTTCTAATAAAGTTAACACTATATTTCCTCTCGAGTTTCAGACAACACAGTAATAGGAATGGCATTGAGCTTCCAGTCCCAATTTTTAAGGGTTGTTTCAACAGGGATCATATCAATACAATCTACCGGGCAAGGCTCAACACACAAGTCACAGCCAGTACAATCTTTGGCAATAACGGTATGCATTAGCTTACCAGCGCCTAAAATAGCATCTACTGGGCATGCCTGAATGCATTTGGTACAACCAATACATTCATCTTCCCGAATGTAAGCGACTTTTTTAACCGACTCTTGGGCTTCAGCATTCAGTGGTTCTGGATCAACTCCCATTAACTCAGCGAGCTTTTCCATTGTGGCTGTGCCACCAGGAGGGCATTTATTGACTTTATCACCATTAGCAATGGCTTCTGCGTATGGCCTACAACCTGGATATCCACATTGACCACATTGAGTTTGGGGTAGTAATGCTTCAACTTGATCGATTATCGGATCGCCTTCAACTTTGAATCTATCTGCAGCAAAGCCTAATATAACGCCAAAAACAATGGCCACTATCGTTAAGACAGCTACTGCAATAAAAATGCTTGTCATCATTACTTAACCAGCCCTGCAAAGCCCATAAAGGCAAGTGACATAAGGCCTGCGGTAATCATTGCTATCGCGCCGCCTTTAAATGGCAAGGG
Organism: Shewanella sp. HL-SH8; assembly: GCF_051165765.1. NCBI lineage: Bacteria > Pseudomonadati > Pseudomonadota > Gammaproteobacteria > Alteromonadales > Shewanellaceae > Shewanella > Shewanella sp. HL-SH8. The sequence continues at coordinate 2,463,608 of NZ_CP195039.1, forward strand.
GACATCTGCCGCCGCAAGGCGCTCACGCATCGCAGAAAACAAAATCAGCACCAAAGAAAAACCAACCGCGGCGCCAAATCCGTAAACAGCGGATTGGATAAAGTTATGGTCTTCATTAACGTTGAGCAAGGCTACGCCTAACACTGCACAGTTAGTCGTAATAAGAGGTAGATAAATTCCTAGCGCACGATGTAAAGTTGCACTGGTTTTTTGAACTAACATTTCAGTGAACTGAACAACCACAGCGATCACCAAAATAAAGCTCATGGTACGTAAGTAGGATAAGTCGAATGGTTGTAGTAGAAACTCGTTAGTTAAATAGCTAAGAATCGAGGCTAAAGTAAGTACAAAGGTGGTAGCCATAGACATACCCACAGCCGATGCCAGTTTACTGGATACACCCATAAACGGACATAAACCTAAAAATTTAACTAATACAAAGTTGTTGACCAGTACGGTACCAATCAATAAGAGGAGATACTCTGTCATTGCTGCACATTTTCTAATAAAACATCTGGGTATTATCTAAGGTTTAGCACTGATAAACAACGGATAAAAAACAAGGTTAACGAGATAATCATTAACCTTGATAAAAAATGTTCATATTGCTTGCCAGAAAATGAATTAATAGCCTATTAATCAGTGTTAATAACGCTATCTGGTTTGGCAATATAGTATCCTTGCAGGCCATCGACTAATAACTTCTCTAGGGTTAGCTTTTCATCTTGACGTTCAACCCCTGTCGCTAAAACCAAAATATTAAGACGCTTTGCTATATCGACAATCATTCGAACAAAAAATTTATTGTTATTGTCTGATTCAATCGAATTACTGTAGCTATTATCCAATTTAATGTAATCAGGGCGAACCTCTCTGAAAAACTTAAACGAGGTAAAACCTAAACCAAATCGCTCAACAGCAACTTTTGCACCTACTTTATGTATTTCTGATACAAAATTAAAACTTGCCGTTAAATTAGTTTGCATACCAGACTCATTGACCTCGAAAACTAATCTAGATGCTTCTGTACGATGGTGAGTTAATACCTCTTTTAACCAGTAAACAAAAACTGCTTGCAAGGCTGATGTTGCACTGATGTTAACACCCAACATACCTGTTAGTAATGGATTTTCTTTCATCAATTGTAAGGTACTGGTGATAATCATTTTATCTAGCTCAATACTTAAACCATATCGCTCTGACATCGCAATAACTGATGCCGTAGGTAGATGTTTACCTTCTGCATTGTAAAATCTTGCGAGTAATTCACGATATAAGTCGTTGTCGGTATTACAGGGTAAAATGGGTTGTTGGAAAAACTTTATCCCCCTACGATTGATAATATCGTTGATGGTGATTTTCCAATGTTCATCTCCAAATGTTTCATTACCGTCAAACTTCTCTAAATAGTGATAACGATTGGGTCCTAAGGTTTGCGCAATACTGACCGCTGAATCTGTCATGGCGAGTAAAGTGATTGGATCATTGTCAGACGTATAGGGTACGACTCCTATGTGAGCAACTGAATCTTGTTGAGTACTTTGAGTATAGTCATCGAGTTGTTGTTTAAGTTTTTCGATGTAATTAATGCTTTCTTTAATAGAAACACCATCCAAAAAAACCGCAAAATCGCTACTTGAGATTCTAAAATGTTCTGGTTTTGCCTGTCTTGGGGCTGCATTACGTATACAGTCTGATAATTTTGCTAAATAATTATCGCCAGCAATCCGTCCATATAATTGATTCACATTGGTTAATTCAGATGCTTTGACGACAACTAAAGTACCAAAAAGATTTTTTTGTGACTGTGTTATTTTTTCTAAATATGCGTTGAATCTATGACGGGTTGAGAAACCAGTAATTGGGTCTTGATAGGCCTCTTTTGTGAGTTTGTCATTATCAATTCTAATGATCTCTAAACTTTCTTTTAGTTTGGAACGGCACTTTTCTAATGCATTACCCAGAGGTTTTAATACGCCCCTAAGGCGTGACATTTCTACCGCCTGAAAAGAAAGTGTGGAAATGTTATCAATATATTGTGCCGCATACTTGATTCGACGTTTATGCACTAAAATGAGTATGGTGAATAACAGCATCAGAATCACGTAGGCCAAAATTAATAGCTGAGTGACTTGTTCAAGTTTGTACAGACTGGTTTCTATTGCTGCAATAGGGTTCAGTTTCACTTGCATACGGCCATCAGGAAAAGTAAAGCTATATCCAAGGTCGATATTAAATACGGTATCTGCAAACGATTGGTCTGTTTTTGCTAGCGAACCATAAGTAAAGTTATGGATGCTATCGGAGTTATGCACATATTGGAAAAACTGGAAGTCATAGTCTCTGCTGAATGTCTTAAATAAATCATCACCATTTCCAGTCCAATAACTGTATTTCTCAATATATTCGGCGAAATGTTGTCGTGCAGCATCGCCTTGTATTCTGACCTGGTCGTTTTCAATGGTATAAATTCGATAAAAGAGCAAGCCGAAGACGATTAACAGTACCAGATGAAAGGATTTTGATAAGCCCATAACATATCCATTTTATAAAAGTTATCCTTTATTAACTAACACTAAAGGCAGAGCAATATTTAAACAAGTTAAGCTTTTGAGTTTTCTTGTAAGCCCTATAAACGGGGTCATTAAAAGGATGTGAAGGATAACAGGATTATACATCTGAAAACATTAGCCTGAATAGACTATATTTTAGCAGTTATTTAAATATTTGCTTAATACTAATAGGGGGGTGAATAACAAGTTTTAATAAGAAATTGAAGTATGGCTCCCCAGACTGGACTCGAACCAGTGACATACGGATTAACAGTCCGCCGTTCTACCAACTGAACTACTGGGGAATTGAGGATACTTATTTTTATTGCTATTAGTTTTGATGGCTCCCCAGACTGGACTCGAACCAGTGACATACGGATTAACAGTCCGCCGTTCTACCAACTGAACTACTGGGGAATTGATCAAATACTTTTAAGTGGCTCCCCAGACTGGACTCGAACCAGTGACATACGGATTAACAGTCCGCCGTTCTACCAACTGAACTACTGGGGAATACTTAAATGTGATATTATATGGCTCCCCAGACTGGACTTGAACCAGTGACATACGGATTAACAGTCCGCCGTTCTACCGACTGAACTACTGGGGAATTATATAATATTATCCTAACAATTTTACTAATGGCTCCCCAGACTGGACTTGAACCAGTGACATACGGATTAACAGTCCGCCGTTCTACCGACTGAACTACTGGGGAATCGTTTTAGCAATGTATTGCTGAGAACGGAGCGCATAGTAAAACGCCTAGTAGCATGAGTCAACTCGAGTTATAAAAAAAAGTGCAATTAACTTGTTAACTGCTCATGTAATGTGCATCGTGCACGACTTTTCAGCACTTATTGTCAAATTTGGTAGTTTTTAGTGGGTAGCAATTATCAGCTGATAATAATATTTTATCTAATATGGTGATACTTCACTCAAGTAAATGAAGTAATTACATTTTTAGTTGTGTTAGAGAAATCGCATCAATTTTTTATTAGTTCTGTAAAATCAACAATTAGGTTAATAGCACTACTTAGCCAACATTTTTTGTGGGTATATAAGTACACAGTAATTTTCTAATGCAAGACTTTAGATTATATTGAATTTGAAGTAGCAACTATTTTTGGGGAGAGCTCCTTTGATAGTATGCTTGATGTGGTTTAGGCATGTTATTGGACAATGCAAAAAGAAAGGGACAATGCTGTTGTGTTCATGGCAAGGTGAGATTAGCTTTCAAATGTAATAAACTTTCATCAAGCCAAGATGACACTTTAATGAATTGACCATAACGTCAACCCCGCACCCTGACTGAGGTTGTATGAGTTATCCACTAAATCTGTGGATAAGCTTGTGGGTTACTCTGTTTTGTTGCCTGCAAACGCTGATTAAGCCTCAGTTCAACTTAAAATGGTAGATTTATTTAGCAAGTGATTAAGTAACTGTTTTTTATACAGTAAAAAAATGCAACATGTTTCTTTACCACGACATATTCACTGTTGCAAAAATGTAATCAGTTTCAAACAAGCATTGTGCATTAAATTGCAGTTTTCACTGCGGTTTAGCTTAGTAATTGAGCTGTTTACTGGCAAATTAGATCCTGTTTAATTATTTCATCATTTGATCGTTAAATCGTTATACATTAATTTTTTCGTTTACAACGCCATAAAATATTATCTAGGGTTAATGGCTATTTTTTATTATGATAATGGCGACATTTAATCATTAGAGAACCTGCGTGCCAGAAAAGATTTTTCGTTTAGCCTCTCAATATACCCCGGCAGGTGATCAGCCAACCGCAATCGCGCAGTTGGTCGAAGGGATACGCAATGGTATTGCCAGCCAAACCTTGCTAGGTGTTACAGGATCGGGGAAAACCTATACCATTGCCAATGTTATCGAGACTATGGGACGTCCAACGATTATTATGGCGCCTAACAAAACACTTGCAGCTCAGCTTTATGGTGAGATGAAAGAGTTTTTCCCCGATAACGCGGTTGAATATTTTGTTTCTTACTATGATTATTACCAGCCTGAAGCTTATGTCCCCGCGTCAAACACCTTTATTGAAAAAGATGCATCGGTCAATGCTCATATCGAACAAATGCGACTATCAGCGACCAAAGCACTTTTAGAGCGTAAAGATGTGGTATTGATTGCCTCTGTTTCAGCCATTTATGGTTTAGGCGATCCAGATTCTTACTTGAAAATGCTATTACATCTGCGCCAAGGCGATTTTATGGGGCAGCGTGACATATTGATCCGGCTAAGTGAATTGCAGTACAAGCGTAATGATATTGAACTTCAGCGTGGTACATACCGGGTTCGTGGTGAAGTGATTGACATATTTCCTGCTGATTCTGAAAGAGATGCAATTCGAATTGAGCTGTTTGACGACGAAATAGAACGATTAAGTGAGTTTGACCCGTTAACCGGACACATCATTAAGCGTATTGTTCGAACGACTATTTATCCTAAAACCCATTATGTGACTCCGAAATCAAAGATTTTGGCCGCAACTGAATTCATCAAAGAAGAACTGCGCGAGAGACGAGAATATTTACTCGAGAACAACAAGTTAATTGAGGCTCAGCGGATCACTGAGCGAGTGCAGTACGATGTTGAAATGATGGTGGAGCTTGGATATTGCTCTGGCATTGAAAATTATTCACGCTACCTATCTGGTAGGGCTCCAGGAGAAGGGCCGCCAACACTATTGGATTATTTACCTGCAGACGGTTTGCTTATCATCGATGAGTCCCATGTCACCGTGCCACAAATTGGCGCTATGTATAAGGGTGACCGAAGCCGGAAAACTAATTTAGTCGACTATGGGTTTCGACTGCCTTCGGCATTAGATAACCGACCATTAAAATTTGAAGAATTTGAAAACTTGATGCCACAAACCATTTTTGTGTCAGCTACCCCAAGTCAATATGAGTTGGATAAAAGTGAAGGTGAAATTGCCGAACAGGTTGTTAGGCCAACGGGTTTACTTGATCCTGTTATTGAAGTCAGGCCTGTTGGAATACAAGTTGATGATTTATTGTCTGAAATTCATAAAAGAGTCGCGGTTAATGAACGTATTTTAGTGACCACGTTAACCAAAAAAATGAGTGAAGATTTAACCGACTATCTGGATGAGCATGGGGTTAAAGTTCGCTATTTACATTCCGATATTGACACTGTCGAGCGGATGGAAATCATTCGCGATCTTCGTTTAGGGCATTTTGATGTACTGGTTGGGATTAACTTATTACGCGAAGGTCTAGATTTACCTGAAGTGTCGCTAGTGTGTATTCTAGATGCTGATAAAGAAGGTTTTTTACGTTCAGAGCGTTCATTGATCCAAACCATCGGCCGCGCCGCCCGCAATATTAACGGTAAAGTTATCTTATATGCAGACAGGATCACTAACTCAATGGCTAAAGCTATGGGCGAGACTGATAGACGCCGTGAGAAGCAGCGACTGCATAATGAAGCCAATGGAATTATCCCAAGAGGTGTGGTTAAAAACATCACAGATGTGATGGATATGGGTGACAGTAAGCAAGGTAAGCGTAGCAACAAAAACAGTCACTATGATAAGGTGGCTGAGCCAATTGGCCAATATGTCAGTATTGCCGATTTAAGCCATCAAATTGATCGACTTGAGAAACAGATGCATGAGCATGCAAAAAATCTCGAGTTTGAACAGGCCGCGGCGGTTCGAGATGAGGTTAAGCAATTAAGACAACAATTAATTATGTCTTCCTAATGTTACTAAAAATATTTTATTCATTGAATTAAAGACGTAAAAAACGCGCTATTAAAGCGCGTTTTTTATTACAAATATGATTTAGAAACTTGCAGAGCGTGGCGCACGTGGGAAGGGGATAACATCACGAATGTTGTTAACACCAGTCACATATGACACTAAACGCTCAAAGCCTAAACCAAAACCTGCATGGGGTACTGTGCCATAACGGCGTAAGTCACGATACCACCAGTAATCTTCTTGGCTTAACTCCATTTCAGCTAAACGAGCATCAAGTACGTCTAAACGTTCTTCACGTTGTGCGCCACCGATTATTTCACCAATACCTGGTGCTAATACGTCCATTGCGGCAACAGTCTTACCATCATCATTTAAGCGCATATAGAAAGCTTTAATGTCTTTCGGGTAGTTTTTCACTACAACAGGCGCTTTAAAGTGTTCTTCAGCTAAATAACGCTCGTGTTCAGACTGTAAATCGATACCCCATTCCACATCGAACTCAAACTTTTTACCGCAGTTTTTAAGAATTTCAACAGCATCAGTGTAATCCACTTGGGCAAAATCGCTGTTAACAAATGACTGTAAACGTTCAATAACAGTTTTATCAACTCGTTCATTAAAGAAGTTTAAATCATCCATTCGCTCTTCAAGTACCGCTTTAAATGCGAATTTAAGCATTTTTTCAGCGAGTTCAGCAGCATCATCTAAGGTCGCAAATGCCACTTCAGGCTCAACCATCCAGAATTCGGCAAGGTGACGAGTAGTGTTAGAGTTTTCAGCACGGAAGGTTGGACCAAAGGTGTATACTTTTGATAATGCACAAGCATAGGTTTCAGCGTTTAGTTGACCTGATACGGTTAAAAATGATTCTTTTCCGAAGAAATCTTTATCGTAATCGACTTTACCGTCAGCGGTACGAGGCAGATTTTCCATGTCTAATGTCGACACACGGAACATTTCTCCTGCGCCTTCACAATCAGAGGCGGTGATCAGCGGGGTAGATACCCAGATAAAACCTTCTTCATTATAAAAGCGATGAATAGCTTGCGATAAACAGTTACGTACTCGCGCAACAGCACCAATAATGTTAGTGCGTGGGCGCAAATGCGCAAGTTCACGTAAATGCTCAATCGAATGACGTTTAGCCGACATTGGGTAAGTATCTGGATCGTCAACAAAACCTGTGACTAACAATTCAGATACTTGTAATTCAAATGCTTGACCAGCGCCAGGAGAGGCAACGACTTCACCGGTCATTACGACAGAACAGCCAGCAGTCAATTTCAATACATCGTCATTGTAATTGGCTAGGCTATTTGGCACGACGCCTTGAATTGGGTCAAAACATGAGCCGTCATACACGGCCAAGAAAGAGATACCCGCTTTTGAATCACGACGAGTTCTCACCCAGCCACGTACAGTGACTTGCGAACCAACGACGTGTTCACCTTTAAATACAGAAGCGACAGATGCAATGCTCATTGTTGCTTTATTCTCCAACATTAAAATAGTAAGTAATTTTGCCTTTATCTTACCTTTATGGTGGCTTTTCTCAAGCTGAAAACGCTATTCTAGAGATATTATTATGATAGTGTTAATTAACAGGTTTAAATACTGGCTGAAATGAACGTATATTTCTGTTTGTCGCTGGATATGAGTGATTTAGCTTTCCAGATTAAATTGGAATAAGTTTGAGTTAATGGTTTTTTTATCGTTTTTAAGGATACAGGATGTCACGGCTAGGTGTATTGCAAGTCATATTAACCATATTGTCTTTGTTAGGATGGAGTTTGGCTATCTATGCATTACTTATTTACGGTGAGGCAAGACCAGATCGTGCAGTAGGTTACTTCTTATCAAAAGGAGCCGAGGTACGTTTAAATTGGGATCCGGCATTAACGGTAAAATTAGAATATATTATTTGGTGGTGTGCGGGTGTCAGCTTGCTTAATTTGTTGGTTAACTTTTATGCAAAAACTACCTCGCGGATGGGGGTATGGTTTAATATTCCCTTGTTGTTGTTAGTGTCTTTATCTGCCGGTTTATATATCCGCTTTGTTATTTGATTAAGCCATAGTTGTCAATATGTCGACACAATAGGTCAATCATCGCAGCCGTCACGCCCCAAATAAATTTATCCTCAAACGGCATATAGTGCACTTCATAGCACTTGCCTTTGCGCCAGTGTTGGCCTAAATGACGATTACTCGTTTGTTTAAAGTAATTAAGTGGCACCCTAAAGCAGCTGGCTACTTCACCAGGATCAATTGTTAGCTTAAAAGGTTGTTTGATAATGCCAACAATTGGCGTGATTTCAAATCCGGTGAATGTTTTGTGCGGTGGAAATGAGCCAATCACATCGACGTTGGTTTTTAGCAAACCAATCTCTTCTTGTGCTTCACGAAGTGCGGTATCAATTGCATTACGATCACTTTGCTCAAATTTTCCGCCTGGAAAACTTATTTGACCAGGATGGTGACGAAGATGCATCGCGCGTTTAGTTAAGATGAGATATAGCTCACCGCCAATCTGCTGAATAGGGATAAGCACAGCGGCTTCTCTGCCAGGATAATGTGCTGGTGCAGAGGTAATGTTATTGGCTGAAAGAGGTTGCAGTTGAAAGCGTATCAAAAATTCATTTAATTGCATGGTGAGTGATTAATTCCGATGAAGCTTATCAATAAAATGGCTTAGCAAACTTGTTAATAATTAGGCTAACCTAGCTCGCGTAGATTAAAAAGCTTTATCTGTTTTTTATGTTAGAAGGATAAATTAGCAGGCTATCTTGTAGTCAGTTAACAACTTGAGTAATCTTGTTTTCTTTTTTCCGGTGAAATAACTGTGATTGCTAATTTATTATTATTGTTAACAGCAGCTGTTTGGGGCTTTGGATTTGTTGCGCAATCTTTGGGGATGGAACATTTAGCGCCCTTTATGTTCAATAGTTTACGATTTTTTATTGGTGCTCTGAGTTTATTGCCATTGATCTGGTATTTCGCCAATAAAAAAACCTTACTAGTTGGCCAAAAGAAATCACTTTTGATAGCGTCAATTAGTGCTGGCTCAGTATTGTTTATTGCCGCGTCATTGCAACAAGTGGGGTTACAGTATACATCCGCGGCTAATGCTGGATTTATCACAGGGTTATATATTGTAATAGTGCCAGTGCTTGGACTTATTCTTAAACATCAAACCGGTGTTAATACATGGATTGGCTGTGCAATTGCTGTGGTGGGATTATATTTTTTAAGCATCAAAGACGATATGAGTATCGGCTATGGTGACTTATTGCAATTAATTGGCGCTGTATTTTGGGCGATACATATCCTGATCATCGACCACTTTGCCAAAAAACACTCACCGATATTATTGTCGCATTTACAATTTATTTTCTGTGGCTTATTAAGTATTACGGTCTCTATGATGATTGAAACGACTGTGGTTGCTAATATTGGATTAGCCTGGGCCGCACTAGCGTATTCAGGGATTATTTCAGTGGGCGTGGGTTATACTTTACAAGTTGTCGCACAAAAAAATGCCCATCCAGCGCATGTTGCCATTATTCTCAGTTTAGAGACTGTGTTTGCAGCAATTGGTGGCATTGTTATTCTGGGTGAAACCTTAGATGCTAGAGCAATACTCGGGTGTGGATTAATGCTGATGGGCATTTTAGTCTCACAAATACCATTACGCTATTTTGTCAAATCTTGGGGTCAACAAAAACACCCTACAGTATAAGCAGATTGAGCTTTAGTTAACCTCAACTCGGGTTAAGAGATGGGCTCAATAAGCTGAATTCAACAGATTTAGCTTATTTTGTAGCAAACTTGCTATTTGTTTTGAAAACAAGGCGCATTAACACGTCAATAGCTGGCCTATTGCACGTACTCTTGTGAAAAAAATAACACAGTTAGCAAGACAAAGGGCTGTTTGGTAAGCGTTTATTATCCCGAGCTGAGGTTAGCCATATTTATCCTATTTTCTAGGTCGCTGAGTGTTGTAATCAACATTGCATTAGGGCCTAGCCATACCCATAAAAGTATTTATCGCCCTATATGCTAAAGTTAAAAGGTTAGCGAATAGGGCGTGACGTTTAAGCTATACATTAATATGGTTAAGGTTCTCGGCTGAGATCTAGCATTCCTGACGCTTGGCCACCAAATAATTGTTGATGTAATCTGGCTGCGAAGCCATCAGTCATGCCAGATATATAATCCGCCATCACCCTCATTGGATTGTTATCTGCTTCGGCAGCTTTAGTCCAACGTTCACCGGTATTTAAAGGCAGTAATCGTTCGGGATCGGATGCAAATGCTTCAAACAACTCCATTACAATTTGTTGGCCTTTGTACTCGAGCATTTGAATTTCAGGTTTGCGTATAACAAATTTAAACACAAACTGTTTTAAGACATTTAAAGCTAGTGCAAAATCCGTTTCTAGTTCTGCATTGTATTTTAATAAATGTTCATCAAATTCAGGCTTAATTTGTATATTAATTGCGGTGACAAATGCATTGACGAGTGTGCCTATAGCGTCTTTACGTAAGTGATGTTGGTGAGAAAATAGTTTATCACCAATAGTGTTAAATTCCTTTTTAAGCCAATTGTCTTCAATACCTTGCAGTTGACTCATGACATCTTGTTGCCATTGGCTGGCACTCACAATACCCATGACAATGGCATCTTCAAGATCATGTATCGCATAGGCTATATCGTCAGCTAACTCCATAATAGAGCAATCAAGTGATTTAAACTTTGTTTTTAAGTGTGGGTAATCAGGATGAATAAGACTTTGCTCACTGGATAGAAACAATTGTTGATCATGTTCGGTCAAGCTAGACAGTACCCAATCGAGTATCGGTTTATCGTCATCAAAAATGCCCTTAACTGGCGGCCATTGTGATGGTTTTAACTGGCGATGATGTTTAACCTCGGCTTGATGAGTATCAATTCTTAACTGAGAGTAGGGCGCAGGATACTTCAGTACACCTAATAGGGTTCTGCGGGTTAAATTCATACCAGTATCAGGCGTATAAGGTTCAAGGCGGGTTAATATTCTAAAGGTTTGACCATTGCCCTCAAAGCCACCGTGATCACGCATCATATAGTGTAATGCTACTTCGCCACCGTGACCAAATGGAGGATGACCAATATCATGTGCTAGACACAGTGACTCAATTAAGCTCATTGAATTAAGTAAATATTTAAGATTCGGATACTTACGTCTTAGTTGGGCAGCAATACCGGTTCCAATTTGAGATACCTCAAGTGAGTGTGTAAGGCGAGTACGATAAAAATCGTTCATGCCAATACCCAACACTTGGGTTTTTGCCTGTAGACGCCTAAAAGCAGCTGAGTGAAGTATACGGGCTCGGTCTCGCTGAAAAGGGCTGCGGTGATCGTTTCTACGTTGCTTGTCTTCACCGAGTATACGTTGATGCCATATATTTTCATGGGCTTTAATATCATTAGGCAGAGTAAGGCTAGCTAATGCTTTGGATGATGTGTTTGACAATGATGACATAGCCCTGTGTCCTTATGCATTAATATTAGTAATAGGTTTAAACATACTGTCGTTAAGGTACTAGAGTTGGTAGAAAGTCTCTATAAAATATTATCCTGATTTAACATTACTCTGCCCATTAGAATCTTGCTATGCTGTTCAGCAGTTTTATTGAACTAAGATATGTAGTTAGCTGCTACTCTGGATAAAGAGTGAGTGAGACTACCATCTGTTGAATCATCATTTACGTTAACCAACAATAATAGGAAAATGGAATGAGTAAAAATGTGGTCATCACCGGCGCAAATCGTGGCATAGGTTTAGCGTTTGCACAGGGTTTTAAAGATTTAGGTTTTAATGTGTATGCTTTATGCCGTCAATCATCCGATAAATTAGCTGCATTATCGGTTAATGTCATTACCGAGGTTGATGTCGCAACCGCTTCAGGTATCACTGCAATGGTAAACGGCTTGCGGGGTATTCATATTGATATATTAGTCTGTAACGCGGGCATATTACGTGATGAAAGTCTGTTTGATTTAAATATAAGTAGCATTAGAGAACAGTTTGAAGTAAATGCACTAGCACCACTATTAATTGTGAATACTTTACAAGATCAATTAAGTCATGGAAGTAAAGTGGCGATGATCACCTCAAGAATGGGATCTATTGCAGACAATGGTTCCGGTGGACGCTATGGATATAGAATGTCTAAAGCAGCGTTAAATGCTGCTGCAATGTCACTGAGTATTGATTTGGCCGAAAGACATATCGCTGTGGGTATTTACCATCCAGGATATGTGCAAACAGATATGGTTAATCATAATGGCGATATTTCAGCAACAGAATCCGCCGGCCGACTAATAAAGTTAATAAGTCAACTTGATCTAAGCCAAACAGGGGTGTTTAAACATGCAAATGGTCAAGTTTTACCTTGGTAAATGGTTACTTTTTTGATGTGAAGACAAAAGGGCGGCCGATGGAGTAGTTCATAGTGCTGATAATGCTATCTACTTCATACCTTGTCGTAAAGGGGATGTTCAAACAAAAATCTATCTAGGTATCTTGTGTCGATATAATTCATCTAAAACTTGATATAAATCATCATGACTTTATTTTTTTTAGCTAAATTTTTGATTATACGAGGTTTTATACTGTTAATATAGTGATTTTATTTGATGTCAATTCCCACCAAGTATTGCATCATCTAGGAGAAAAGCCATTTCAACTCCTTGTTGTGATTTATTTGTCATTGACTGGGTAGGATTTACTTTGCTTGCACTAACCTGTTCACTATCGTCCTTCGACAATGAAAGATTTAAATCAGTTTTTGGAATACAGCAACAGGGTAGGCATTCGTCTTGCTCAAGTTCAGCCAACGGCTGCTTGGTATAAGTGACTTCACCAGAAATGACTTTTGTTTTACAGGCGCCGCAAAATCCATTACGGCACTCTGAAAAAACTTTTACTTTCTTGTCCTCAAGCGCCTCAAGCAATGTTGCTTGTTTACCGCCGAACAAGATTGCCGGTTGTCCCTTTAAGCTAACAATCGGCGCTGTAATGAAAAAGTGTTTATAAGTCAAAATCTAAAAACTCATCGCCATCGACAGCCGAGTCAATTTGCCCCACAAGATAAGATGATACTTCAACTTCTTGGGGTGCAACCTGCACAGCATCACTTTCTAACCAGTTCTTCATCCAAGGGAGTGGATTAGACAATTCTTCGTAAGGTAAAGGTAAGTTTACCGCTTTCATACGTTGGTTAGTAATGTACTCAACATATTGACAAAGAATTTGTTCATTTAAGCCGATCATTGAGCCGTCTTTAAATAAGTATTTAGCCCACTCTTTTTCTTGTTCAGCTGCTTTGTGGAATAAGTCATAGGCTTCTGAATAACACTCAATGGCAATTTCAGCCATTTCTGGATCGTCTTTGCCACCTTGCATTAAACTTAAAATATGTTGGGTACCATTTAAGTGAAGTGCTTCATCACGTGCAATTAAGCGAATGATTTTGGCATTACCTTCCATTAAGCGACGTTCAGCAAAGGCAAATGAACAAGCAAAACTGACATAAAAACGAATTGCTTCCAATGCATTGACTGACATCATACAAAGATACAAGGTCTTCTTAAGAATACGGGAGTTAACCGTTACTTCTTGACCATTAATCAAATGAGTACCTTCACCGTGTAAATTATTAACTTGGGTCAGGTAGATCAAATCATCATAGTACTTAGCAATATCACCAGCACGTTTCAAAATCTGCTCATTTTCAACAATATCATCAAACACCACTGATGGGTTGTTCACGATATTACGAATAATATGAGTATATGAGCGAGAGTGGATCGTTTCTGAAAAAGACCAGGTTTCAATCCAGGTTTCGAGTTCTGGCAGTGACACTAACGGCAAAAGAGCTACGTTAGGTGAGCGGCCTTGAATCGAATCAAGTAAAGTTTGGTATTTAAGGTTTGACAGGAAAATATGCTTTTCATGATCAGGAAGGCTGGCAAAGTCAATTTTGTCACGGCTGACATCTACTTCTTCTGGTCGCCAAAAGAAAGATAACTGCTTTTCGATTAATTTTTCGAAAATCTCGTATTTTTGTTGGTCATATCGCGCCACATTAACGGGTTGACCAAAGAACATAGGTTCTTGAGTCGCATCATTAGGTGTTTGACAAAATGTTGAATAAGCCATACTTCTTTTCCCAAAAAAGCGAGGAGTGCTCCCCGCATTTAATTTCTTAATTAAGTGATATCAATAAACCAGAGGTTTATATCTTACACGCACCACCGGCACAATCATCGTCTTCTTTTTCGATGGATATTATCTCATCTTGTTGATCCGACGCACCGTCACGGGTGTTGTGGTAATACAATGTCTTTACACCCAGCTTGTAAGCCGTTAGCAAATCTTTTAATAGTGTTTGCATAGGTACTTTACGACTTTGGAACTTCATTGGATCGTAATTAGTGTTGGCAGATATCGCCTGATCAACAAACTTCTGCATAATGCCGACAAGTTGTAAATACCCGTCGTTATTTGGCATGTTCCATAATAACTCGTATTGATCTTTCAATGTGTCAAAATCGGGTACAACTTGTTTTAATTGACCGTCTTTACTGGCTTTGACACTAATAAGACCACGTGGCGGTTCAATACCATTAGTGGCGTTAGATATTTGCGACGAGGTTTCAGACGGCATCAATGCTGATAATGTTGAGTTACGTAAACCATATTGCAAAATATCGGTACGTAAACCTTCCCAGTCTAAATGTAGTGGCTCATCACAAATTTTATCTAAGTCACGCTTGTAAGTATCAATGGGTAGAATGCCTTTAGAATAGGTTGTCTCGTTAAATAACGGACAGGCGCCTTTCTCTTGGGCAAGTTTCATTGAGGCTTTTAATAGATAAAATTGAATCGCTTCAAATGTTCTATGGGTTAAATTATTGGCTGAACCATCGGAATAACGCTTACCATTTTTAGCAAGGTAATTGGCGTAATTGATGACGCCTATACCCAAAGTACGTCGATTCATTGAGCCTAACTGCGCCGAAATGATCGGATAATCTTGATAATCAAGTAAATTATCTAACGCACGAACTGCAAGCTCAGCTAGCGGTTCTAATTCTTCTAGATTCTTGATGGTGCCTAAATTCAGTGCAGATAAAGTACAAAGTGCAATTTCACCATTAGGATCATCAATGTTCTTTAATGGCTTAGTCGGCAGGGCGATTTCTAAACACAAATTAGACTGTTTAATTGGCGCTACTTTTGAGTCAAATGGGCTGTGGGTGTTACAGTGATCCACGTTTTGAATATAGATACGGCCTGTAGAAGCGCGCTCTTGCATCATCAACGAAAATAACTCAACCGCTTTAATTTGCTTTTTACGCACAGCTGGATCTTGCTCATACTGAACATATAAACGTTCAAATTCAACTTGATCCTCAAAAAATGCATCATATAAACCCGGTACATCAGATGGACTGAATAAACTGATATCTTCGCCTTTAATTAAACGTTGGTACATCAACTTGTTTAACTGGACACCATAATCTAAATGGCGAACACGGTTATCATCAACACCACGGTTATTTTTCAGTACAAGTAAAGATTCTACTTCTAAATGCCATATTGGGTAAAACAGTGTTGCCGCTCCGCCTCGAACGCCGCCCTGTGAGCATGATTTTACCGCAGTTTGAAAATACTTATAAAAGGGTAAGCAACCAGTATGGAAAGCTTCACCGCCACGAATAGGACTGCCTAAGGCACGAATACGACCAGCATTAATACCAATACCAGCACGTTGACTGACATATTTCACAATTGATGAGGCGGTTGCATTAATAGAATCTAAGCTATCGTCACACTCAATCAATACACATGAGCTAAATTGACGTGTTGGCGTACGTACACCAGCCATAATCGGCGTCGGTAAAGATATCTTGAAGCTTGATGTCGCATCATAAAAATCTTTTACGAACTGTAAACGAGTGTCTTTTGGGTATTTTGAAAATAAACACGCAGCAACCAATATATAAAGGAACTGAGCACTTTCATATACTTCGTGAGTGACACGGTTTTGAACTAGATACTTACCCTCTAATTGCTTAACGGCGGCATAAGAGAAGTTCATGTCGCGCCAATGGTCAACATAAGTATCTAAGATGTCTAACTCTTCGCGGCTGTAATCAGCCAAGATATGCATATCATATTTGCCCATTTCAACCAGTCTGGTGACATGGTCATATAATTTAGGCGGTTCGAACTGACCAAATGCTTTTTTACGTAAATGGAATACCGCTAAGCGTGCTGCCACAAACTGATAATCGGGTGATTCAGGGGAAATAAGATCTGCCGCGGCTTTGATGATCGTTTCATGAATCGCTTCTGTTGGAATACCATCAAAAAATTGTAGATGCGATCTGAGTTCAACTTCAGATACAGAGACGTTTTTTAATCCCTTGGTTGCCCAAGTAATAACGCGATGGATTTTGTCTAAATCGATATTTTCACGTTCGCCACAGCGTTTAGTGACAGTCATATTGCTATTCATTGCAGAGAGGCCTTGATTATATCTGTTATTGTGATTGAGCGCTTAATACCAAAAGCGATCGTGTCTAACCACGTTTACGTTTTTATGTAAAAACAATCATGCTGAAGCATTAAATACGACGGATTGAGACATTTTAGCACGCTAAGTCACCCGTTCAGCTTAATTAAATGAGTTATTTTAAACAAATCATTAGTGTCTGTGATTGCATTTGACACACAAGATATGGTGTTTTTTAAAATCTAACATACAAGATAGTGAGGTTGGAGGGTTTTTGCAAGCCACAATTTCTAGAACATCTTGTGGATAAGTTGAGGATAATCGCAACAGTTAGTAAAAGCTAACCCTACACCCCAAATTTATATAGCTTTTCTGTAGGCTGTAGAATAATTGTCCGTAATTTTAAAAGAATTTGATCGCTAAAAATATCAGCGATCGATTCTATTAGCTGATTTTTAGATTGATCTTTGATTGATTGTTTGAGTTAGCTTAAAAGCCGTTTAA
The DNA here is from genome assembly GCF_051165765.1 of Shewanella sp. HL-SH8. NCBI lineage: Bacteria > Pseudomonadati > Pseudomonadota > Gammaproteobacteria > Alteromonadales > Shewanellaceae > Shewanella > Shewanella sp. HL-SH8. The sequence continues at coordinate 2,480,989 of NZ_CP195039.1, forward strand.
CAACACCGTTTATATCGATAATATTAAGTAAGTTGACGGTTCAATACAAAATAGTCATGTAAACACTGTGTGGTTTTAAAATGGAGTTGTCCAGGCCAAGTGTCAGGTTTGTCTTGGGGCGATAAATAACCCCAATGCGCTATTCCACCAATCATATTAGCATTTTGAGCCGCGATAAGGTCACGTTCAGCATCTCCTATATAAATAATCGATTCAGGACTGATGTTCATCTGCTGCGCGGCAAGTAGCATAGGGGCGCGATGAGGTTTAGGGTGCAACGTACTATCACCACTGATAAGAGTTTTAATTCGCGACATCAAGCCGAGTTTGTCAACCAAAGGGCGGGCAAAGCGAGCATGCTTATTAGTCACAATTCCATAGGGAGTACCGTTATCATCGAAATGATTCAATAACTCTGCAAGGTTATCAAATAAAATGCTTTTGTCACCATTAATGAGCTGGTAATGATGCAATAATGCTTGTTGGATCTGTTTTTGCTCATCATCGCTAATATCAGGCAGTGCAGCCTTAACCAGCGCCAAACTGCCATGAGTGGCAGCATGCTTCACTTTTTCAAGACTGCATGGAGCATAACCCGCATCAGCCATGCCAAGGTTCAGTGCATAGACCAAATCTGGCGCAGTATCGGCAAGTGTGCCGTCTAAATCGAATAACACACCTTTAATCAAGGGCTTTAACACGCAGACTCCTAAGCGGTAGCAAACAATGCTAATCGACTTTTTGTGTAGCAATCATGTAATTAACATCAACACTGTTAGTGTATTTAAACACACCAGATAGTGGGTTATAGGCTATGCCCAATGCGTCTTTGCACAATAAGTCTGTTTTATCGACAAGATTAATTAATTCAGAAGGGCGAATAAACTTGCTGTGATCATGGGTGCCTACTGGCAGCATCTTAAGTAGATACTCTGCACCGACAATCGCAGTTAAATAAGACATCCAATTACGATTAATGGTTGAGAAAAACACATAGCCATCTGGTTTCACCATGTCACAGCATGCTTGAATGACAGATAGCGGGTCAGGGACATGTTCTAACATTTCCATACAGGTCACCACATCATAATAAGCTTGATGCATATCTCTGTGCTCTTCAGCGGTGCATTTGATGTAATTGACTGTCACACCAGTTTCTAATGCATGTAAACGAGCCACTTCAAGAGGTTCATTGCCCATATCTAAGCCATCTACATGGGCGCCGATTTTAGCCATGCTTTCAGATAAAATTCCGCCGCCACAACCAATGTCGAGCACTTTTTTACCAAAAATGCCCTGAGCTGTTTGATCTATATAATTTAAACGTAATGGATTAAGCTGATGTAACGGTTTAAAGGAGCCATTTGGATCCCACCAGGTTTGTGCCATTGCTTCAAATTTAGCAATCTCATCGGGGTCGACATTTTTATTCGCAGCAGTTTCAGTAGACATGATGTACCTAGATATCGTTATGCATTATGGATGACATTATATCCATTGATGCAGTTTTTAATAGGGCTAAAATATGCCAATGCAGATGATCCCAGTCAACTTTTGCTATGTTCAGGTGGTTATTTAAACAATCTATTGGTTGTATTGATTGTTTGTTGCTCAATATAAACATTTTTAAACCATTAAAACCGGACTTGCTAAAGTACTAAGTTACTGGTAAATGAGTAAGTTAGCCTTTTTATTAACACTAAAGTCAATTTGGTTTAGGTTTGCTCTGGCGACATTAAATAACTGTGTTAGAATGCCAAATCACGTTTTAAAGCTTGACGATATTATAGATTAAAAATCGTCAGCTCAATTTCAGGGGAACGCGCAGTTTATGACTGATCTGGCTTCATCTATTTCGCCAATTAATATTGAAGACGAACTCAAAAATTCGTATCTAGATTACGCTATGAGTGTAATTGTTGGTCGTGCATTGCCTGACGTGCGTGACGGCCTAAAGCCTGTACATCGCCGTGTCTTGTTTGCAATGAGCGAACTTAAAAACGACTGGAACAAACCTTATAAAAAATCCGCTCGTGTTGTCGGTGACGTAATCGGTAAATACCACCCACATGGTGACACCGCTGTTTATGACACTATTGTTCGTATGGCACAGCCATTCTCATTACGCTACACCTTAGTAGACGGCCAAGGTAACTTTGGTTCGGTTGACGGTGATTCAGCGGCTGCGATGCGTTATACCGAAATTCGTATGCAGAAATTAGCCCATTCTTTATTGGCTGATTTAGAGAAAGAAACGGTCGATTTTGTACCTAACTATGACGGCACAGAATTTATTCCAGCAGTATTACCAACTAGAGTACCGAACCTACTCATTAACGGTTCATCAGGTATTGCTGTGGGTATGGCAACCAATATTCCTCCGCATAACTTAAACGAAGTTGTTAAAGGGTGTTTAGCCTTAATTGAAGAGCCTAGCTTATCAATTGAGCAGCTAATGGAATACATTCCTGGTCCTGATTTTCCTACAGCAGCATCGATTAACGGCAGAAAAGGCATTATTGATGCCTACAATACTGGCCGTGGTCGCGCAATTATGCGCTCAAAGGCTGATGTTGAAACTGATGAGAATGGTCGCGAACGTATTATTGTTCATGAAATTCCATATCAAGTTAACAAAGCACGTCTAATTGAAAAAATTGCTGAGCTTGTTAAAGATAAAAAAATCGAAGGCATCAGTGGTTTACGTGACGAGTCTGATAAAGACGGTATGCGTATTGTTATTGAGATAAAACGTGGTGAAGTGGGCGAGGTTGTTCTTAATAACCTTTATGCTCAAACTCAGATGCAATGTTCGTTTGGTATTAACATGGTCGCGCTAACAAATGGCCAACCTAAGTTATTTAACCTTAAGGAAATGCTTGAGTGCTTTATTCTTCACCGCCGTGAAGTGGTTACCCGCCGTACAGTATTTGAATTAAGAAAAGCCCGTGAACGTGCTCATATTCTTGAAGCTCTTGCTATCGCATTGGCTAACATCGACCCGATTATTGCCTTAATTAAAGCCTCACCAACACCAGCAGAAGCGAAAGCCAAGCTTGTTGCTCAAGGTTGGGAATTAGGTCACGTACAAGGTATGTTAGAAAAAGCGGGTGATGATGCTGCTCGTCCAGAATGGTTAGAACCTGAGTACGGTATTCGTGATGGGGCTTACTATTTAACTGAGCAACAAGCACAGGCTATTCTTGAGTTACGTTTACACCGTTTAACCGGTCTTGAACATGACAAAATTCTTGCTGAATATGAAGAATTGTTAATTGTTATTGCTGCTTTGTTGCTGATTTTAAGCAGTCCTGAGCGTTTGATGGAAGTCATCAAAGAAGAGCTAGAAGAAATTCTTGAGCAATACGGTGATGAACGTCGTACTATTATTAACGCTAATGAAATTGATATGAGTCTTGAAGACTTGATCAACGAAGAAGATGTTGTTGTGACCTTATCACATTTAGGTTATGCCAAGTATCAACCTCTTTCTGACTACCAAGCACAACGTCGTGGTGGTAAAGGTAAAGCGGCAACTAAAGTAAAAGATGAAGATTTTGTTGAGAAGCTACTAGTGGCTAATACCCACGATACTATTCTCTGCTTCTCTGACTTTGGTAAAATGTACTGGCTTAAAGTGTATCAATTGCCATTGGCTAGCCGTACTGCACGTGGCCGTCCAATTATTAACTTATTACCTTTATCTGAAGGTGAACACATTACCGCCATATTACCGGTTCGCGAATATGCTGATGACAAATATATCATCATGGCTACCGCGCACGGTACCGTTAAGAAAACTGCACTTACTGCTTACAGTAATCCACGTGCAAACGGTATTATTGCTGTTAACCTGAAAGAGGGCGATCAGCTCATTGGTGTTGATATCACTGAAGGTAGTGATGACATCATGTTGTTCTCTAATACCGGTAAAGTGGTTCGCTTTAATGAAAAAGCACGCGATTCTGAAACGGGTGAAGTGAAAATTGACGCAGAAACCGGTGAAGAAGTCATTGCACTACGTCCTATGGGCCGAACAGCAACAGGTGTTCGCGGTATTAAGTTAGAAGATGGCCAACGCGTAGTATCCCTGATTGTGCCAAAAGGTGATGGTGCTATCTTAACTGTAACGGAAAACGGTTACGGTAAGCGTACTGAACTAAGTGAATACCCAGCTAAGAGCCGTGGCACTAAAGGTGTGGTTTCTATTAAAGTCAGCGATCGAAATGGTGCTGTTGTTGGCGCTGTTCAAGTTGGTGCTTTTGACGAAATAATGTTGATAAGCGACAAAGGTACTTTAGTAAGAACTCCAGCTGAAGGCGTATCAGTCATTGGTCGTAACACCCAAGGTGTGACAATTATTCGTACTGCAGAAGACGAGAAAGTGGTCGGTTTGCAGCGTATCGAAGAAATCCAATCTGATGAAGAATTAGATGAAGACGGTAACCCAATCATTGTTGATCCTACTGCAGAAGCAGATGAAGCAACGACGGATGTGGATACAGTTGAAGCAGTTAGTGATACTGAAGTTAAAGATGAGTCAGACGAGCAATCATAATATTGTCAGTGTTGATTAATTGAAAACGAGCGCCTTTTGGCGCTCGTTTTGTTTTACGGAAAATTTTTCATCAAAAACATTTAAAAAAGCGCTATTCAACGGTTGATAAAGTCCTTAGTATTACTGACATTGAACATCAAAAATCTATCATCATTAGTAGAGTGAAGGAGTTGTCTGTGAGCACAATTTATAATTTCTGTGCAGGTCCTGCGATGTTACCGCAACCGGTAATGCAAAAAGCACAACAGGAATTAATTGATTGGAATGGGCTAGGGGTCTCCGTGATGGAGATAAGTCATCGCAGTAAAGAGTTTATTGCCTTAACACAAGAAGCTGAAAAAAATCTTCGCGAGCTCATGAACATTCCACAAAATTACCATGTGCTATTTATGCATGGTGGTGGTCGAGGTCAGTTTACCAATGTAGTGACAAACTTTTTAGGCGATAAAGGCCGAGCTTTGTATTTAACATCGGGCCAATGGTCAAGTTCAGCGGTAAAAGAAGCTAAACGCATTGCTGGCGATTCACAAATTGATGAAATCAATATAGTCGAAACGATAAATGGTTTACATCAAGTATGCTTACCTGATTTAATGAGCATGGATAAAGATTACCGCTTCGTACATTACTGTGCCAACGAAACCGTTGATGGTATTGAAATATTTGACGCCTTAGAAAGTCCTTGGCCAGTGGTTGCGGACTTATCATCAACAATCATGTCCCATGCAATTGATGTCAGCAAGTTTGGTCTTATTTATGCTGGAGCACAAAAAAATATAGGTCCATCAGGTTTGTCGATAGTGATAGTGCGTGATGATATGTTGGCAATGCCAACCTTAGTACAATCATCAGTGATGGATTACACCATCACTAAAGATAATGATTCAATGTTTAATACCCCACCTACGTTTGCCTGGTACTTGGCAGCAGAAGTTTTCAAATGGTTAAAAGGTGTGGGTGGGGTTGCTGCGATTGAGAGTATAAACCAGCAAAAAGCTGCACTGCTTTATACCTGTATTGATGAGTTAGCGTTTTATAAAAATGGCGTTGATATTGATAATCGATCAAGAATGAATGTGACTTTTCAACTAGCTGATAGTGCACTTGATGCTGAGTTTTTAGCTGACGCAGAAAAAGCAGGTTTAGTGGCATTAAAAGGCCATCGTATCGTTGGTGGTATGCGAGCGAGTTTATATAATGCCATGCCACTAGAAGGTGTACAAAAACTAGTAGACTTTATGCATGCGTTCGCAAAGAAGCACAGTTAATCAAATTTTTTCATAGCAAAAAGGGCTGAATTATCAGCCCTTTTTAATTTTAATCTATTACAACATACTAAATAGTTAGTTACGTTTCATCAGTTGATTAACCGTTAAATGAACTATTAACAACACAATGATTAAACCAATAATGGCTAACCAATTATAATATTGTTGCAATTGATTTAGCCAGATAGTCTACATTTGACTCGCTGATCCCAGCAATACTTATCCGGCTAGAACCGACCATATAAATACTGTGCTGAGATTTAAGTGTTTCAACTTGGGTAGGGCTGATCCCTAAAAAAGAGAACATGCCTTTTTGTGCCGCAATGAAACTGAAATCCTGGCTAACACCCTGTTCAATTAACTTGTTAACTAACATTGCACGATTGCCATTAATGCGATTACGCATCACAGCCAATTCATCAAGCCACTGCTGTTTTAGTGTTTCATCACCCAATATGGTTTCAACAATGGCCGCGCCATGTGCTGGCGGCATAGAGTAAATGCAACGAACAACATACAGTAATACGGAAAAGGCCACATCAGATTGAGCGGCATCTCTACCGATAATTGAACATGCACCGATGCGCTCTCGGTACAGGCCAAAGTTTTTTGAACAGGAACTACATAAAATCATGTTCTCAACTGCTTTGGCCATTTCCCTTACGCCGTAGGCATCTTCGTCTACACCGTCACCAAACCCTTGGTAAGCCATATCAATAAGTGGTGTAAAACCTTGGTGCGCAGTCACCTTAATGACTTCATCCCATTGCGTTGTGGTTAAATCCATACCACTGGGGTTATGACAGCAAGCATGTAATAGCACAACATCATCTTTTGAGATCTGTTTCAACGCGGCAATCATTTGTTCAAATTTTAATGATTTTGTGTCGTAATTATAATAGGGATAGGTTTTAACTGTGATCCCCGCGGCTTCAAATAAACCAGTATGGTTGGCCCATGTTGGATCGCTTACCCATAGCACTGCATTAGGGCGACAGCGTTTAATGAAATCGGCAGCAACACGCAGCGCGCCAGTGCCGCCAGGAGTTGAAACCGTTCTAATACGGTTAGCCAGAAGAGCTGGATGGCTTTTACCAAAAGCGAGCTCAGTCATTAACTGATTAAATAAAGGTGAACCGGTTGGACCAATATACACCTTAGTATCTTCAGTGTCGGTACGACGTTGCTCAGCAACTTTGACACAATCTAGAATTGGCGTGTGACCTTTAGGGTCTTTATAAACACCTACACCTAAATCGACTTTATTGGCGTGATTATCTGCACGGTATTGGGTTAATAATCCTAAAATAGGATCGGCTGGTAAGGCTGTTAATAATTCAAACATGTGGATACCTTTTATTAGCGCTGTTTACTTATACTATTTTAAATTATCGCGCATACTTAGCGAATTGCTCTTAGGATAACGTGCTTTAAACAGATAGTTAAAGTCATTAATCTAAACAATGGCTTTTAATTTCTAGTTGAGTATTTTTCAGTTGGAAACTTATGCTGACAAATAAATAATTCTGTTATTTTTGAAACTATTCTGCTGTAATGGTTACCCATTACGAGCTATGTCTTATTTGATAAAGATAATGAGCATGGTTGAGGTTATATGCTAAATCAACACACAACAATTAGTGACAGTGCGTAAGTAAATAAGTGTCTTAATTATGGTTTGTGTCATATTTATGTCGTAATTAATTTGTTCCACTTAATCTATTTTTTAACGATAGAATAAGGGATGTTTGAAACCTGGTTAACGAAACTTTAATCAATTTATATAAGAAGAAAGCAAATGAAGCAACTGCATTTAGAGCCTATCGCTAACATGAATGGCGAAATAAATATTCCTGGCTCCAAAAGCATTTCGAACAGAGCATTGTTGCTTGCCACATTAGCTAAAGGCACGACAACACTGACCAACTTACTCGACTCTGATGACATACGCTACATGTTAGCGTCTTTGAAACAGCTTGGAGTTGAATTTGAACTCAGTGAAAATAATACTGTTTGTAAAGTTAAAGGGCTGGCAGGAACATTAAACAGCGAAAAACCTCAAACGCTTTTTCTCGGTAATGCAGGCACCGCCATGCGGCCACTTTGTGCGGCTTTAACGTTAGGCCAAGGTGAGTTCAATTTAACGGGTGAGCCCAGAATGGAAGAGCGTCCTATCGGTGATTTAGTTGATGCCTTACAACAACTTGGTGCCCAAATCAGTTACCTTAAAAACCCAGGTTTTCCACCATTAACCGTTAATGCTACGGGGTTAAATGGTGGTAATGTCGAAATTGCGGGTGATTTATCTAGTCAATTTTTAACTGCACTACTTATGGTCGCACCGTTGGCCAAAGATAGCGTTAATATCATTATTAAAGGTGAATTAGTTTCAAAACCTTATATTGATATCACTATCGCTCTAATGAAACAATTTGGCGTTGAAGTGATTAACCATAATTATCAGCGTTTTGAAATCCTAGCAGGGCAGCAATATATTTCACCGGGCAAAGTGTTAGTTGAAGGAGATGCTTCATCGGCTTCTTACTTTTTAGCTGCTGGTGCGATTCAAGGCGGTGAAGTTAAAGTCACAGGAGTAGGTAAGTTAAGTATTCAAGGTGATGTCCAATTTGCTGATGCATTAGCGGCGATGGGGGCTAATATTGAGTGGGGTGATGATTATATTATCGCCAGAAAATCAACATTAACCGCCATCGATATGGATATGAACCATATTCCAGACGCGGCAATGACCATTGCGACAGCGGCTCTATTTGCCAAAGGAACTACTTCATTGCGCAATATTTACAACTGGCGAATTAAAGAAACCGATCGCTTAGCAGCAATGGCGACAGAGCTGCGCAAAGTAGGGGCGATAGTTGATGAAGGCTATGATTACATCACAATTACCCCGCCGGAAAATATTAATACTGCAGCAATTGATACTTATAATGATCACCGTATGGCGATGTGTTTTTCATTATTGGCATTTGCAGACTGCGGGATCACAATTAATGATCCCGATTGCACCTCAAAAACATTTCCTACCTTTTTTAGTGAGTTTAAACGTTTAACTGATTGTTAAAATAGATTAAACCCCTAAAATTCAATTCTTGGGTATGGTGTTAATAGAGCAGAAAAGCTCTATTAACACACACTTCTGAGTTAATTTTATCTTAGCAACGGCTTTTTATTGAAAATTGTTATACAATGCTGCCGCTTATTTTTGGCTAAACCCTTTTTTATATTCAGGGATGATGTTTTTCGGAGGAATTTATGACTGAACGGGCTCCAATAGTGACTGTGGACGGTCCAAGCGGTGCAGGAAAAGGGACGATTTGCCAATTATTATCCAAACATTTAGGTTGGCATCTATTAGATAGCGGCGCAATATATCGCGTACTAGCACTTGCGGCTATCCACCATCATATAGAATTAAGTAACGAAGAAGCATTAACGTTAATGGCTGCTCATTTAGATGTGCAGTTTCTGACTCACGCAGACAGTAATGCCATTAAAGTGGTACTTGAAGGCGAGGATGTGACGACAACCATCCGCAGTCAAGAATGCTCAGATGCGGCTTCTAAGGTCGCAGCTTTACCGCGTGTACGCGAAGCATTACTACGCCGCCAACGTGCTTTTTCTGCCACGCCAGGTTTAGTTGCTGACGGCAGAGATATGGGAACAGTTGTGTTCCCCCAAGCCCCAGCCAAGATATTCCTAACGGCTTCTGCCCAAGAGCGTGCTGAAAGACGCTTTAATCAGTTGCAGGACAAAGGCTTCGATGTTAAAATCGACCGCCTTTTAGCTGAAATTATCGAACGAGATGAACGTGATATAAATCGTTCAGCTTCTCCGTTAGTGCCAGCTGAAGATGCCTTAGTGATAGACACTAGCGGCATTTCAATTGAAGGCGTACTGGCTCTAGTGTTAGAGCACGTAAATAAAAAAATTACAGACTAGTTAAGATAAATAGTAACTTTATTAGTTATTTAAGCTAAACTAGCTGTAGGTATTCGCGTTATGGATGACGTGGATTATATTACTAGACTCCACATCTAGGATGGATGGTGGTTTATTACATAAAGTAACCCAAAAACATGACTGAATCTTTTGCTGATCTATTTGAACAATCCCTTCTAACTCTGGAGTTCCGTCCAGGTTCTATCGTTCGTGGTACTGTTGTTGCCATCGAAAACGGTATGGTACTTGTTGACGCAGGCCTTAAGTCTGAAAGCCCAATCAATGCTGACGAATTCAAAAACGCACAAGGCGTTTTAGAAATTCAAGTTGGCGATGAAGTTGATGTTGCGCTTGACTCTGTTGAAGATGGCTTCGGTGAGACTCAACTGTCTCGCGAAAAAGCTAAGCGTCATGAAGCTTGGATCGTTCTAGAAAAAGCGTACGAAGATGCTGAAACTGTAATCGGTATCATCAATGGTAAAGTTAAAGGTGGTTTCACTGTTGAATTAAACGGTATCCGTGCCTTCTTACCAGGTTCTCTAGTTGACGTGCGCCCAGTTCGCGACACCGCTCACTTAGAGTACAAAGAATTAGAATTCAAAGTTATCAAGCTTGATCAGAAGCGCAACAACGTTGTTGTTTCTCGTCGTGCTGTTATCGAATCAGAAAGCAGTGCTGAGCGTGATGCACTTCTTGAAAATCTACAAGAAGGCCAAGCAGTTAAAGGTATCGTTAAGAACCTTACTGACTACGGTGCATTCGTAGATTTAGGTGGTGTTGACGGTCTATTACATATCACTGATATGGCGTGGAAACGTGTTAAGCACCCATCTGAAATCGTTAATGTTGGTGACGAAATCAACGTTAAAGTACTTAAGTACGATCGTGAACGCACTCGTGTGTCACTAGGTCTTAAGCAACTTGGCGAAGATCCATGGTTAGAAATCAGCAAGCGTTACCCAGAAAGCACACGTCTTACTGGTCGCGTAACTAACTTAACTGACTACGGCTGTTTCGTGGAAATCGAAGAAGGCGTTGAAGGTTTAGTTCACGTTTCTGAAATGGATTGGACTAACAAGAACATTCACCCATCTAAAGTTGTTAACTTAGGTGATGAAGTTGAAGTGTTAGTATTAGACATCGATGAAGAACGTCGTCGTATTTCTCTTGGCCTTAAACAGTGTAAAGTTAACCCATGGGATGACTTCGCAACTAAGTTTAACAAAGGCGACAAAGTATCTGGTAAGATCAAGTCAATCACTGACTTCGGTATCTTTATCGGTCTTGACGGTGGAATCGATGGTCTTGTTCACTTATCTGATATTTCTTGGAACGGTACTGGCGAAGATGCAGTGTCTGAGTACAAGAAAGGCGACGAAATCCATGCAGTGGTTCTTTCAGTAGACCCAGAACGTGAACGTATCAGCCTAGGTGTTAAGCAAACTGAAGATGATCCATTCAATGCATATTTAGCTGACAAGAAGAAAGGCACCGTAGTACACGGTACCGTTGCTGCTGTTGATGCTAAAGGTGTTACAGTTGAACTAGCTGATACTGTTGAAGGTTACATCCGTGTTGCTGACATTTCTGCTGAGCGCATCGAAGATGCATCTACTGTATACTCAGTAGGTGATGCTATCGAAGCTAAGTTCATGGGCGTAGATCGTAAGAATCGTTCTATCAGCTTATCTATCAAAGCGAAAGATGAAGCTGAACAGAAAGAAGCTATCGCTACTTTGAACAAGCAAGATGACGCGGTTATCAGCAATGCAATGGCTGAAGCGTTTAAAGCTGCTCGTAAGTAATCGAAAATCGCCTGTTGTATGGGGAGAGAGCCTCCCCATTAGGCGACTGTGTTTGGCTTGGAAATAGGAAATAACTAAGATGACAAAATCTGAACTTATCGAAAAACTCGCCACTAGGCAGTCGCAACTGTCGGCGAAAGAGGTTGAAGCTGCCATAAAAGAAATGTTGGACCAAATGGCGACAACATTAGAAAGCGGGGATCGTATAGAAATCCGTGGATTTGGTAGTTTCTCGCTTCATTATCGTGCACCACGTGTTGGCCGTAATCCTAAAACTGGTACCTCAGTTGAATTGGATGGCAAATATGTACCGCACTTTAAGCCAGGCAAAGAACTGCGCGAACGTGTCGATGCGGTTAATCAATGATTAACGCTTGAATAAAAAGCCTCCAATTGGAGGCTTTTTTGTACCTATTGAAAGTCAAAGCTGGTCAGCGCCGTAAATATCTTAGATAATCATTATATTGCTTTGTTCTGATGGAGAATCCCGTGAAGTCTTTTTTTGCAATCATTATTGTTGGGTTGTTGTTTATTTTGGCATTATTGTTTGGCGCTAAAAATGAGCAGGTAGTGACATTGAGTTATTTTATCGCAGAGGGACAGTACCGTTTACCGGTTGTTTTGGCAGTGGTATTTTTATCGGGTTTTATGTTGAGTTGGTTATTAGCCAGTTTTTACATCATGAAAATGAAGTTGGCACTGCGTAAAGCCAATAAAAGTCTGAGCAAACTTGGTCACATTACGGCTATACCGACTCACCGTACGACAGAGCAACTTAATGTGGATACCGTTAGCTAACTATGCTTGAAATTTTGTTCTTATTATTGCCTATCGCTGCCGGTTACGGCTGGTACATGGGGCGCAGAAGTATTCTGCAACGCGATAGTCAAAAAAGTAAAAAATTAAGCCGTGATTATTTTACCGGCTTGAATTTTTTGCTTTCTAATGAGTCAGATAAAGCCGTTGACCTATTTATTAGTATGCTAGATGTTGATGATGAAACAATAGATACTCATCTTTCATTAGGTTCATTATTTCGAAAACGCGGTGAGGTTGACCGCTCTATTCGTATTCATCAAAATCTTATCGCTAGACCAAACTTGACCGCTGAACAACGTGATATCGCTATGATGGAGTTAGGTAAAGATTATATGGCTGCCGGATTTTACGATAGGGCAGAAGAAATCTTTCTTAATCTTGTCAATCAAGATGATCACAGTGAAGAAGCCGAATCTCAGCTTATTTCAATCTATCAGGTCACTAAGGAATGGCAAAATGCCATTGATGTGACAAAAAAACTGCCCAAAAAGCGTCAGCAAGTGTTTAAAGTTACCACCGCACATTTCTACTGTCAGCTTGCTGATGAAGCTACAGACATGCTCGTAAAAATTAAAAAACTTCAATTAGCCATCAAGCAGGACGCCAGTTGTGGGCGTGCATGGCTTGCATTAGCGAATATTTATCTCGATAGTGATCAAATAAAAGAATGTAAGGATTCGTTACATCAATTAATTGATGCTGATATAGCACTGTTCCCCGACAGTATTAACATTGCCAAACAAGTTTACCGCCAGTCATCGGACAGCGAAGGTTATGAGCAACTTTTGAGTCTGGCATTAAAACAAGGCGCGGGTGCGAGTGTTGCTATTGCATTGGCAGAGCATCAGATTTCAAAAAATAATAGTGACTCAGCTGAAGCTATGATGTTAGATAATTTATATCGACATCCCACCATGAAAGGTTTTCAGCACTTAATGAAGCTACATATTAAGCAAGCTGAAGATGGTAAAGCTAAACAAAGTTTATCTATGCTTGAAAAATTAGTAGAACAACAAATTAAATTTCGACCTGGCTACCGCTGCCGTGAGTGTGGCTTTCCTGCTCATGCCTTGTATTGGCATTGTCCTTCTTGTAAGCATTGGGGCAGCATTAAGCGAATAAAAGGGCTTGATGGTGAATAGATTTTTGTTCTCATTGAGTTTTAGCGCAAATAAAAATTCAAAAAATTGACTGTAAACGTTGGAGAAAGTATGACTGATAAACCTATTGTTGTGGCTTTAGATTATAACAACAAAGCTGAAGCCTTAACGCTTATTGATAAACTTGATCCTGCTTTATGCCGGTTAAAAATCGGCAAAGAAATGTTCACTTTGTTTGGGCCAACACTTGTCGACGATATTCATCAGCGTAAATTTGCTTTGTTTTTAGACCTTAAATTTCATGATATTCCCAATACTGTGGCTAAAGCTGTTAGTGCTGCTGCGGATCTGGGCGTTTGGATGACCAATGTGCACGCCAGTGGCGGCTTAGCCATGATGCAAGCGGCAAAACAATCCCTAGACAAATATGGTAAAGATGCACCATTATTAATTGCGGTTACTGTACTAACTTCAATGTCTGATGAAGACTTAGTCTTGCTTGGTATTAACGTACCAGCATTTGAACATGTGTTACGTTTAGCTAAGCTAACACATCAAGCTGGTTTAGACGGTGTGGTGTGCTCGGCCCAGGAAGCAAAATTATTGAAATCGACTTTTGGTCAAGATTTTAATTTAATTACCCCTGGCATACGCCCTGTAGGATGTGATGCAGGCGACCAACATCGGATTATGACGCCACCACAAGCTATTATCGCGGGTTCTGATTACTTAGTAATAGGTCGCCCAATTACGCAGGCTGCAGATCCTCTCGCAGCGCTGACGGCAATACATCAATCTTTACAAGTCTAATAGTATCGCTAATTTTGTAGCTCACTTGCTGAACGTATTAAGGATAAAATATGTTTGATTATACAGGTCAAAATGTCGTTGTTGTCGGTGGCACTTCTGGGATCAATTTACACGTTGCCATTAGTTTCGCTCAAGCTGGCGCCAATGTAGCCGCTGCCAGTCGAAATGCAGACAAAGTGAACTCAGCTGTTGAATTATTAAAGCAAGCAAACCCAAGTGGCACACACATTGGCGTCAGTTTTGATGTACGAGATGAAAACGCTTTAGCGATAGGGTTTGCCACTATTTCACAAACCTATGGCCATATCGATGTATTAGTGAGTGGCGCGGCAGGTAATTTTCCTGCCAGTGCAGCTAAACTGTCTAATAATGGCTTCAAGTCAGTTATCGATATTGATCTTATTGGCAGTTTTCAAGTGCTTAAACAAGCTTATCCTTTACTGAAACGTCCCAAAGCTTCTATTATCCAAATTTCAGCACCTCAAGCCTATATCGCTATGCCTTTGCAGGTTCACGTTTGCGCTGCTAAAGCAGGGGTCGATATGTTAACGCGCACTTTAGCTTTAGAGTGGGGGATAGAGGGAGTCAGGATAAATTCAATCGTGCCAGGGCCAATTGAGGGAACGGAAGGTTTTAATAGACTTGCTCCCAGTGAAGCATTACAACAAAAAGTCGCTTCAAGTGTGCCATTACAACGTAATGGCCAGAAACAAGATATTGCCAATGCTGCATTATTTTTGGCTTCCGATATGGCTTCTTATATCACAGGCGTCGTGTTGCCAGTGGACGGTGGCTGGTCACTTGGGGGGGCGAGTATCGCAATGACCGAATTAGGCAGTTTGGCAGCAAAACACGGATTATAATTAAGGGTTCTACCATGGCAAATGCATTACAAGATCAATTACTAAAAGCGGGTTTAACTAGCAAACAAAGCGTTAAAAATGTGAAAACACAGAAGCGTCGCGATAAGAAAGCCAACGTTGATGACGGTAGCACGGTATTAAAGCAACAAATAGCAGAGCAAAAACAGCTTCAAGCTAGAAAAGATAAGCAATTGAATGAACAACGCTTTAATGAAGCAACTGAAAAAGGCCAAGTGAAAGGTTTAATCTCTGAATTCATAAAATTTGCCATCTCTATTCCAAAAGATGCTGAGACTAAATTTAACTACACCTTAGAAAAAAAGATTTTTTCTGTCTATATTAATGACAAAATTCAAGGCCAATTATTAAATGGTTCATTGGGCATTATTCGTTATGAAGATAAAAGCTATTTAGTCCCCCACAAATTGGCGGTGAGAGTTAATTTATTGGTTCCTCAGTGGTGCGGGTATTTATGGGATTCAAGCGCACAAGATGCAGTCGCACAAGTTGCTGACGCAGATGACCCATATGCTAATTATGCTATTCCTGATGATCTGATGTGGTAAATAATTACTGCAACATAAAAAAAGCCTCAATTGATTGAGGCTTTTTTTTTATACCCTTAATGCTTTAAATGCCAAAATTTGTTGGCAATATGCTAGATGATGGCGAATATCATCTAGATGCTGAGATGCATTAAAATCCATCAAAAACCAATTGGATAACCCATTTTCAGGTGTTTGATTATAAAATAGTTTTTCACATTTAAGCAGGTTATTTATGTTAGCTGCTTCAAGCCAGAAGTGCGCATCTAAACTCGCTATTTGTTTCAGCATTTGCAGCTGCTCAACATAGTCATCAGGTAGCGTTACTTGGCATTTTAAAGCCGGGGTCCGCATATCATTATGCTCACCCAATAATGCTGAAATTGGATTAAATCCCTTTTGGGTAGCTATTGATGAGTTAAATTTGGGTTTCACATAAAGTTCGGGCCAATGCAGATGAGGATGAGTGAGTGCTATCCCTAATGCAATACGCCTCTCACCAAGCCAATTATGAACCATACAGGGTAAAGTTTCTGTTTCCCCCATGGTTACGCTTCTTGCCAATGAAGGCAATAATGACATGCGAGTTAAGTAAACAGTTTTAGATATCATTGCAGACATTATTGCAGTAACAAGACCAGATGACGGCCAACAATCAATTCTTTTTATTAAGCTGTTAGCAACTGTGGTTAATATTTGCACAAAAATAGCATCGTTATGACTTCTTTCTACCGTAAATGCCTCGTCTACACCGGCATAAGGACCGTTACAAATAGTAATAGTGTCTTTATGTTGCGTAGCATTGAAGGTGATCGAAACACCATTAGCTGATGGCAGCCAATCTCCATCAGCATTACCAATTATAGTTACTTGTTCAAGAGAGTCATAAAACTTTTGCAGGGGCATCATTACATCTACATCGTTAACAATTGCAGTTATTCTAACTTAAAAATGGCCTAAAACGGTTAAGCATTCGTAAATATATTAAGTAGTATAATTTTAACGCAATATCGTAAATGAACCAGTTTACACTTGTATTCAGCGAGTAAATTATATAAATTTAAACACCTGTTTTAATTATTCGTTTGAGAGACTGATATGAACCCATACCAAGCGCCCCTAAAGGACATGAAATTTTTGTTAGAAGACGTATTTGATGCCACAAATACCTGGCAACAATTACCAGAATTAGCTGACATGGTTGATATGGACACTGCAGTTGCTATTCTTGATGAAGCCAACAAAATCAGTCGCGACTTACTTCACCCTATTAATAGAAGCGGTGATGAACAAGGCGTCGTCCATGATGGCAATAAAATTATTACTCCCGATGGATTTAAAGAAGTATACAATCAATTTTCTGCAGGTGGCTGGGTTGGTCTTTGTGGTGATGCCGAATTTGGCGGTATGGGTATGCCTAAAATGCTAGGTATTTTGGTCGACGAAATGGGCTACAGTGCTTGTAATTCATTCGTTCTCTATAGTTCGCTAACGGCTGGCGCCGCACTGTGTATTAATGCCCATGCTAGTGATGAGTTAAAACAAACCTACTTACCTAACTTATACTCTGGCCAATGGGCTGGTGCCATGGATATGACAGAGCCGCATGCCGGGTCTGATTTACGTGGTATTCGCACCAAGGCCATACCACAAGAGGATGGCAGTTACGCCATCACAGGTAATAAAATCTTTATCACTGGTGGCGATCAGGATTTAACTGAGAACGTTATCCATCTCGTGTTAGCAAAATTACCAGATTCTAAAGGTATTTCATTATTTTTAGTGCCAAAAATTAAGGTTAATCTTGATGGCAGCTTAGGCGAGGCTAATGGCGTAACGGTTGGTTCAATTGAACATAAGATGGGGTTGAAAGCCTCAGCGACTTGTGTAATGAATTATGATAACGCCATTGGTTATTTGATAGGCGAGCCAGATCGTGGCCTAGTGTGTATGTTTACCATGATGAACTATGAACGCTTAGCGATTGGCATACAAGGGCTAGGAAACGCACAAGCAGCTTATCAAATGGCCAGTGAATATGCTAAAGAGCGTTTGCAAGGCGTAGCCGCAGGCACTAAGCCAACGGGCGTGTCAGATCCCCTTATTGTGCACGGTGACGTGCGCCGTATGTTACTCACAATTCGTGCAATGACAGAAGCTGGGCGCGCCTTATCGGTATTGACTGGTAAGCAACTTGATTTGGCTAAATATGGCGAAGGCGATGTAAAAGCCAAAGCCAGCCAGTATGTCGGATTATTAACACCTGTTGCCAAAGCATTTTTAACCGATAGAGGCCTTGATGCGACTATTATGGCGCAGCAAGTTTTTGGTGGTCATGGTTATATTCGTGAAACGGGTATAGAACAATTTGTACGTGATACTCGAATTGCTCAAATTTACGAAGGTACAAATGGTATTCAAGCCATTGATTTCTTAGGCCGTAAAGTGACCGGAGATAATTTAGTTGCTTTGACATTATTTATTGAAGAATCAATTCAAACTCTGCAAACCCTTACCCATGTATCCGAAAAGCATATTGCAGCAGTCAGCGAACGATTGAA
Organism: Shewanella sp. HL-SH8; assembly: GCF_051165765.1. Classification (NCBI taxonomy): domain Bacteria; kingdom Pseudomonadati; phylum Pseudomonadota; class Gammaproteobacteria; order Alteromonadales; family Shewanellaceae; genus Shewanella; species Shewanella sp. HL-SH8. The sequence continues at coordinate 2,499,278 of NZ_CP195039.1, forward strand.
TGCTTTATTAGTTACAGCGGCCTACATTAACGATAACAAAGTAGCTCATCCTGCATTGATTAATGCTAGTGCGGTCGATTATTTGGATGCATTTGGTTATGCATTATATGGATATTTCTGGTTAGTTATGGCGGATAAGTCTACTCATCACATTGATAAAGACTTTAGCCAACAAAAGCGCTATGTAGCTGACTTTTATATGGATAAATTACTGGTCAAAGTGGATTACCATTTGTCTCAGGTTAATCAGGGTGATGTGTCTATCATGCAGATGCCGGCTGAAATGTTTTAACAAAGTCATCATTTACTAACAAAGGTAATAGCACCAGTTTAAAAAGCACCTGAAAGGTGCTTTTTTTGTTGGCAGTTATTTGACTTTACTCTACTGAATAGAGTGATCTTTTGTTAGACGAACTAATTTGGTAGACGAACTAATGGCATATCCATCAAGTTTTGCAATAAAATAGCCGAGAAAGGGGCTTTTTGTTTTCGCTTGATTTTCGGACTAAGTCCATTTTCGATCAACACAAACAGATACATTTTACCATTAGATGCTTGAAACTGGCCCGCTAAGTTTGACACGCCTAACATACTGCCGGTTTTCGCCATGACTTTGAACTTTAATGGCGGTTTAGTGAAATAACGTTTGTACTTTAAGGTGCCTTTTATGCCCGCAACAGGCAGACTGCCGAGTAAGTATTGATAATCCTGATCAGTGGCAATGACTTTTAAAACAGCCATAACATGTTCTGCGGATAATAAATTATAGCGAGAAAGGCCTGAGCCATCGGCAATGTTTGCCATTTCAAGCTCAATCCCCAATTCCCGTAACATGACGACTAAAGCTTGTGTTGTCTGCTTAAAGTTTAATGGCTGTTGTTTAAAATCCTCGGCGCTGGTGCGTAATAAGGCTTCAGCCATCAGGTTATCTGATTTAAGTAACATCTCATCAATCAGCTTAGGCAAAGGTGCTGATAAATGCGTGGCAATAGGCTGCAATTCTCCATTTGGTATGGCCAGTGTTGTATCAACAACAACTTTACCGGTTAACCTTATCTTTTGTTGCTTAAAAATCGCTTTAACAACATTGACGGCATAACCTAGAGGTTCGTTAATTGCAATGGCTAACGGTAAAGATTTGGCTCCAGCGTAACAACCTTTAAGAGTAAAATGATTACTGTCTTTTCTTATTAACTGTAAATCGCATGGAATAGCACTTGGCTGATATGGCGCGAAAACGGCTTCATTTTCAACATATATCGGTCTTTTCCCCATGACTTTTAAGGTCGCCTTTTTGTTGTAACCATTTGCGCTAAGCCTAGCGAAAACACAATTTTTATCAATAATAAAACTAGAGATAGGGGCGGCATAACAAATGCCTAAATCATCCCACACCCAACCAGGTGCTTGAAGCTGATCTTGGTGATGGCCAATAAGATGTATGTTGCCATTAACAGTGTGAACACCTGCTTGTTTTAATTGATTAATCAAGGTAATTAAATGGCGTTGCTTTAGAGTTGGATCACCAGAAAAAGTAACATAAAGCTCATTTTTCAATATACCATTTGTTATGTCGAGTTTCTGCTCGCTTAAAAGCTGGGTTCTATATTGAAATGATTGACCCAGTTGTTTTGCACTGACTAATGCCGTCAGTAATTTTTGTATACTGGCAGGGTTCATCAAGGCATTTGAATTTTGTTTAAATACGCTCCTATTATCAGCTAAATCCCACACACTTAATGCTATGAGTGATGATTCCGGCTTGATCAAATTCATTATTGCAGCAACATGTAGCTGATCCTCAGCACTATCTTGTTCAATTTGTGTATGAGTTAATACTTGCTGTGCTGAGCTATCTAGGCAAAATAACACTAAAGCGGTAATGAACAAGTTCAACGGTTTATGTAAACGCATATATCAGCAACTTAAGGTAATCAATCTAGGTAAACTACGGCAATTGTAAGCGTTTTAAAATGATTTGTATAAAATAAAAATTTACAATTATTACGGGCTTTACGCCACAAAAGTGAGCATTTAAACTGCTAAAAATGCTGGTATGAGGGGTTTTAACAGAAATTTCTTGCTCAATAGTTTTTAAATCGGTACTTTCTATGCCAACTTGTTCACAGTCAGAGTTAACGATATGCCCCACATAACAATACGTGGTGTTAACCAACGCGTTGCGGAGCAGATCAGCCAACCATTATTTGAGCAGCTTTCTAAACTCTGTGGTAATGCAAAGAGTAGTTATACATTAGAGTGGATTGAATCAAAGCAATTTAGTGGTGCAAGTCCGTTTTTAGGGCTGGTGTTGATCGAAATATCTTGGTTCCCCCGTGATAAACTTATTCAAGATGCTGTCGAGTACGCCGTTCGCGATATCATATTAACGGTACAGTCATCAATTAAAGATATTGTTGTCATTTTTCATGTTTTAGAGCGTGAAAGGTATTATCGCAATGGTACACAATTTTAAGGAGGATGCCTTGCTGGACAAGCTTGGTGGAATTTCATTATCACCTGATGCGTTAAATTGGTTATTAACACCCAAAAATTTCAAACAAACGTTAATGAGTCAAATCGCGTCAGCTAAAACATCAATTTATATTGCTGCTTTGTACCTTGAAGATGACGAAGCGGGTAGAGAAGTGCTACAAGCATTATTAACCGCCAAAGCCAATAATCCTTCACTCGATGTTAAAGTGCTGGTTGACTATCATCGGGCTAGAAGAGGTTTGATTGGCCAAAAAGGGGATAGCGGTAATTATATCTTATATAGAAAAGCCATTGCTGCAGCACAATATCCCATTGATATTTTAGGTGTTCCAGTAAAGTCACGTGAGTTTATGGGCGTGTTGCACTTAAAGGGTTTTATTATTGATGACACAGTTATTTATAGTGGCGCAAGTATCAATAATATTTACATGCAGCAAGCTGATAAATATCGCTTTGATCGATACCATCTGATTAAAAGTGCTGAACTTGCACAAAGCATGCGCACTATGATCCAAGATTACATTATTAGCGATCCTGCGGTAACAGCATTAACACAGCCAGTTGAAACCGAAGTGGTTAGTGACAAAAATGATATTCGCAATTTTAAAAACCGTTTATCACAAGCTCACTACGAATATGTGTCTACTCGTATTGGCAATAGAGTCACGCCACTTGTTGGACTTGGAAAAAAAGACAATACGTTAAATCAAGTGATTATTGATTTGGTTGACAGTGCATCAAAACGCCTTTTCATTTGTACGCCCTATTTTAATCCGCCAGCTGCGTTATCTAAAGTGATAAACAAGAAGCTAAAAGAAGGTGTTAAAGTGGATATCGTTGTCGGTGATAAAACCGCCAATGATTTTTATATTCCACCAGAAAAAGATTTCTCTACCATTGGCGCCTTACCTTATATGTATGAGCAGTCGTTACGCAAGTTTGCCAAACGTCAGCAATGGGCCATTGAATCAGGACTATTGAGTATCCACTTGTGGAAGCATGAACATAACTCATATCATCTTAAAGGCATCAGTTGTGATGATAGAAAACATTTGATAACCGGTTCAAATCTAAACCCTAGGGCATGGGCATTAGATCTAGAAAACGGCCTGTTATTGCATGATGAATCCGGCAGCTGGAAGCAACAGTTTATTGATGAGCAAATCCATATTCTGCAATATACAGAGCGCTTATTTCACTACAGTCAATTAGACGCATTACGTACTTACCCGCAGCCGGTTCAGAAGATAATGAATCGAATACGGCGATTAAAAGCAGACTTTTTGCTAAAACGTATTTTATAATAGCCAGCTAATTATCTAAAAATCATCACTTATCTAAGTGGTGATTTTTTCATTGCATAAGTGAAAGTTATGACTGACAAGTCAAATGCGCCACAGCACGCTGTTCATCAACTCTATTTATATAGAAAGTCACTCTCAACTAAGCCATTTAGTGCCAGAGGAAAGAAGCTCGTTCGTTGTGACCTGTGCCTATTAGGTGAACAATTTTGTACCTGTGCGTTACGTCAGTTACTGACATCGACAGTGAGTTTTTTGTTGGTAATGTATAATGATGAAGTGTTAAAGCCGACTAACTCTGGTCGATTAATTGCCGATCTGATTCCAGACACTCATGCTTTTTTATGGGACAGAACCAGTCCGCCTCAAGCAATGTTGGCACTCTTAGATAACCCCATCTATCAGCCTTATTTAATTTTTCCTCAGCAGTACATTGAAAGTCATCAGCCTGTTATCAATCATGTTGACACGCAGCAATTAGCGGGCAAGCGTCCCTTATTAGTGATGCTTGATGGCAGTTGGCGTGAAGCCATAAAAATGTATCGTAAAAGTACTTATCTTCACAGTATGCCGGTACTGTCTTTTTCTCCTGAGATCTTGGCAACCTATGCACTTCGAAAAGGGAGCCATGACTTTCAATTAGGCACGGCGGAAGTTGCAGCATTAGCGCTTGAAGCTGCTGGAGAGCCTTTAAATGGTGCCGTACTTCAGAAATGGTTCGATTTGTTTGTTGAGTCATCATTACTGGGTAGAAATCGACGCGCAAAAGATACATTAACGCCAATTAGTGATTATCAACAGCAGTATCTTGATGCTGTACATGCAGCGAAATAGTCACCAATGTTAATTTATTCGCGATCTAAATTAATAACAAGTAAGATTATAGTACTGAATTGATGCAGGTATATTAAGGATATTTCCTCATGGGTGATGGCGTTACTCAACATAGTCAAAGCATGGTTAATAGCAAATTGGTGATACTGTATCGCCTAGAGCCTGGCTGCTTAGGGCCAGATGGAATTGATCATATTGAAATATTTTGCTCCATCGCAGAACGTGCATTGCAGTCACTCAATGCTGATATTTGCCAATGGCAACTTACTCCCAGATTTGATAAAAGTTTAGATGAGTTACAATACAGCCTTGCAGGTAAAATATTAACAAAAGATAAAGCGGCTAAATATGTTTTAGCCTGTGACGCTGATTTAGCCCAACTTGAAGAGTTTTTTGAAGACAAGTTAACTGAACTAATCAATAAATATATTGCGAGGAAACTTCCCGCACAAAAATAGCATGATAACGTTAGGAATAGATTGATGACCGATCGCCACAGTGCAGCATATTTGTATCAGCAATTAAAACAACAATTTGGTTTTGATACTTTCAGAGACGGTCAGTTAGAGGCTATACAGCAGGTTATACAAGGACAGTCTACGCTAGCAATATTTCCTACGGGATCAGGTAAGTCACTTTGTTATCAACTCAGTGCAATTAATCTCCCCCATCTTACTTTGGTCATTTCCCCTTTACTTGCGTTAATACAAGACCAATTGATTTTTCTTAAATCAACAGGCATAAACGCAGCAAGTATTGATTCAAGCCTTAATCAACAAGAAATTCAATCTGTCATGCACTCGGTAAAGCAGGGTGAATGTAAAATACTGATGGTGTCGGTTGAACGGTTTAAAAATGAAAGATTCAGGCAGTTCCTCTCCCAAGTGACTATTTCTCAGCTTGTGGTAGATGAAGCTCACTGTATTTCAGAATGGGGGCACAATTTTAGGCCAGACTATCTTAAAATACCGCAAATTTGCCAAACGTTTTCTATTCCACAAGTGCTGTTATTAACCGCGACAGCAACCAAGAAAGTTAAGCAGGACATGTGTGCCCGATTTGGTATTAAAGCTCAACATGTCATTCAAACTGGGTTTTATCGAGACAATCTTAACTTACAGGTCGTTCCTGTTGCTAAGTTGGATAAGACACAGCAATTAACTCGCCAAATCCAAGCCTTATTTGGCAGTGGTATTGTATATGTGACATTGCAACAAACCGCAGAACAAGTTGCTAGCACGCTAGTAAGCAATGGTATCAATGCGCAGGCGTATCATGCTGGTATGGATACCCAGGCTAGGCAATCAATCCAGCAACAGTTTATGAGCAACCAAATTCAAGTCATTGTAGCCACTATTGCATTTGGTATGGGCATAGATAAGTCTGATATTCGTTTTGTCATTCATTACGATTTACCTAAATCAATCGAAAATTACAGTCAAGAAATAGGACGAGCAGGTAGAGATGGCCAAGCATCAACATGTATCACCTTAGCCAATTTAGATGGCTTAAATACCATTGAGAATTTTGTTTACGCTGATACGCCAGATTTGCAAGATATCGAAAAATTACTCAACATTATTCAAACAGAAACCGATGAAACCGGCAAATGGGAAATGCAAGAGCTGGCACTATCCAAAGCCTGTAATATCAAAACATTGCCTTTGAAAACGCTGTTGGTTCAACTTGAACTGCAGGGCGTTATCCAACCTACATTTGCTTATTTTGCAGATTTTAAATACCAATTGTTAATTGACAAGCTGGATTTGTTGGCTCGTTTTGACCCATCTAGAGCCGCATTTATACAAAAGATATTTGACCATACTCAGTTCAAAAAAATCTGGGGCCAACTTGATTTTGATGGATTACATCAAGCCACAAAGGAGCCTAGAGCAAGAGTCGTTGCCGCACTTGAGTACTTAGCCGAGCAAGAATTAATTATTTTAGAAACAAAGAAAATGACTCAAGTATTTTATGTTAATATGACCGCTATTGTTGAGGTTTCTATTGCTTCGCAAATGCATACATACTTTAAAGATAAAGAGACTAAAGAGATACTGCGTATTGCCCAGTTAGTCCGTTTTTTCGAGCTAGGTAAGTGTTTGTCGCGAAACTTAGCGTGTTACTTTGATGATATGAACGCGCCAATTGAATGCCATCATTGCAGTGTGTGTGACGGTAAAGTCGCAAAGTTGCCTGTTACCCATACAAGCCAAAAAATTGATAAAAACCAACTTAATCAGTTTATAACTGAATTAGAACAACAGGTTAAAGTTAAAAATATTACTATCACTCATTCTACGTTAACAAAGTTTCTTGCGGGTATGAGTGTGCCCATTCTGGCCAGATTAAAGGTTAAAAATCTGGCTGGATATGGTGCATTAAGCGAATGGCGCTATCAAGAGATCGTAAATGTTTTAAACACTTTGGAGGATAAATGACTACAGACAGTGATGAGTTACTCAAAAAACATTCAAACCTAATCCACAGTGACGGCGTGACAGTTGAGTCGCATACTCAGCGAGAGCAGGGTGAATGGGTATTACAAACCTTAATGATTAAAGGTTTTGATGTTCCTTTCAAATATCGTCGTAATAAAAAGTTTAAAAGCTTGGTGGGTCAAAAAGTGAATTTAACTTATTACCCACGAGAGCAGACTGTAGCGGGTTTCAAAGTTGAAACAATGCAAGTTGTTCGAGTAAGACGATATTAATCATTTTAAAGCATCAAAATAGAATATTGAATGCTCGGCTATTATATCCAATGTGAGCGAATACCTGTAAATGAGTACATAGCAATAAGTACACGTTAATACAAATTAGTATCGCCAAACATTACAACAACCGAGCTTGATTATTATTCAAAAACAATATATTACAGAGTTAGTTACCACTAAAGCTAAAAGGTGTTTCAGCGCGCCAAATGCGATATCTTAGCTGTGCATCATGTGGCAAGTAGTATATTTTTGGTAAACGGCTATCATAATTCTCATTTATACTTTCCCCTAGTATCACAAACTGAGTCGTCTTAGGCTCAGTGCACATCATCATGGTACTTGGGCCAGTCATTATTTTATCTACCTGAAAGTAATTATACCCCCAGCCTTCAACCGTTTTTTGTACAATTTCACCCATAAGTTTATGCCGATTACAATCGACTAACTTATTCTGACCAATCTGGATTTCAAGCATATACTGGTCTTCATTTGATAATGTAGGCAGTGTTATAACATGCTGTTTCATATTGTCATCAGGCTTAGGAAACATCTTAATTTGCTCTGAAGATACATAATCACTTGCGGTATACACATCTGTTTTAGCAGACAGAGTATTTAGTTGCTCTTGATAAACGGGACTTGTCGCCATCACATTAGCTGAAAATGATAGACCAGTTGATAAAAGTACAACTGATAATGGTAATACATAATTCATAAAAACCTCTTTGACGTCCAAATAATTACCTAATATATAATTGTAAACGCACAGAGATAACAAAAGGGTTAAAAATAAAATTAAATTTAATCTTTAACATTATAATAGAAATGGCTGATGCGGCCAGTAACAAATTAACACCTATTTACACGTAAACAATTGTTTTTCTGTAACAAGTGTGACATAACATTATTATAGTCATTAACACCAGTCACAATGTCATTAGGATAGTCGTAGATGATGCAGCATAACCAAAATATAGAGCAAACAGCAGATATTCTTAGACTCGCCGTACCTAAAATGACAGCGCTTAATATTCCCGTGACCCCAGAAAATTATGCAATTTGGTATGAGTATTTTGCCGAATCGAATCTTAATTTGAAAAGAGCTATTGATGGTTTAATTGCCAATGGAGTCGTGTTTACTCCCAGCGTCACTTCAGGTCTATATAATCGCTTTATTGAAGAGCGTAGCCCAGAAATCATCGAAAATGTTCAGATTGAAACGCATATTCTAATAAAAAGCTTATTTAATAAAATTGATCAAATGACCGAAGGTACAGCCTCATTTGGTGAGAATTTATCCGGGTTTAGTGAGCAACTACAACAAAACCCATCGTCAGAAATGTTGGCCGATTTAGTACTAAATATAGCGGCAGAAGTAGAGCAGGTTGTTGCTGATAATAATAGAATGAAATCTGATCTTGTCACACTTGGTGATGAACTGCTTAACTTAAAAGGTGAAATGGAAAATTTAAGTAAGGTGGCAATGACAGATGAATTAACCTCATTAAATAATCGTCGCGCATATGAAGTTTTTGCATTAGAGCAACTCACCTCTTTTCAAGAAACACAAACAGGCTGCTGCTTATTACTGATTGATATCGATAATTTTAAAGCCTTTAATGATACATATGGCCATCTGATAGGTGACAAGGTGCTAGCTTATGTCGCTTTAGCCTTGAAAAATGCCGTTAAAGGTGAAGATTTCGTTGCTCGTTATGGCGGTGAAGAATTCATTATCATGTTGCCAGACACCAAAATAAGTGATGCCGTGATTGTCGCCGAGAAATTAAGAACTCGCATATCTGCTAAACAGCTAACAATTGGTAAAGAGACTAAACAAAATCTTGGTCATGTTACGGTATCTATAGGGATTTCAAACTTTAAAACGGGTGATGATGTCGATACCTTACTTGCACGTGCCGATAAACAGCTTTACCTAGCGAAATCTGACGGTAGAAACTGCGTTAAATACTATATACAGGATTAAGCTTGTTTAATATTTTGGTACTGGAATTGAGCGATTACGGCCTAATCTTTTTGCTTCATAGAGATGCTTGTCGGCGTAATTAATTAACTGATCTATGGTTAACTGAGAGTGGTATTCTTCTATACCAATACTAATTGTTACGCTGATATCTTCCTCTTCCAGACTAAAAAGATGTTGTGATACTGCACAACGAACCCTTTCTGCAACATCAAAAGCTTTCACTTTATCCGTATCGGTTAATATAAAAAGAAACTCTTCTCCGCCCCATCGTGCGACATAATCTAAATCTCTTAAGTTATGATTAAATACCTTTCCAATATCAACTAACAGCTTATCCCCCGCATTGTGACCATACTTATCATTAACCTGCTTAAAATAATCGATGTCGCATAATAATACCGAAAAAGGCGCTGAAACGTCTGCAGTACTGACATATTGATTTAATATGCCTTGCGCATTTCTGCGATTATGTAACCCAGTCAGCTCATCAAAATGAGCAAGATGATGTAACTTAGCGTTAAGAACTAACGCATTGTTATACAATTCATTTCTAGAAAATTCATACAGGGCAGATAAAAAACTGATGGTTAAAAATGAATACAGTAGCCTAAGTTTAAACTCGGTAGGGTAAACAGCGTGGGGATAAATGTGTTGTGGCCAAAACATAATCAGACAACTTATTACGATAAAAATAACAATATTGATTAAGCCACGCTTGAAACCATGAATATACAAAGATACGGGAGGAACAATAAAAATCCACAGCGGTCCCGTTAAGGCAACTCCACCCGAGTAAATTAAGTAAAACATCAATACATAAAGTGAATAAATAACAATGTACGAACTTAACTTAACATGTTTTTTTTGTTTAACAAGATAGTAGGCAGCAGCATAAATGACACTAGATAGGCCTAAGGCTAGAAATAATATAAAATTATTATCGTAAATAGCAAAAAGCGCCATGGCGAAGGTGATTGACATGCCAACGAGGGAGAATAAAGCAATTACACGAGTTTGTTGCAACACGCCAAAGCTTTCGAGCTTAGTATCTGAATTATCTATGAATGTAATCCTTTTTATGATCAAAGGTAATAATAAATCAAATAATAACACCGCAATTGATATACGCAAGGTATCTAGTTACAACACTGTTAATAGATCCCTAGCTTTTTACAATAAAAATACAGTATCACTTTGTCTTTTGCTTGGTTAGCCCTCTAATAATTCAGATAACAATCTCGGCCTTTTACATATATCTCCTTGTATCAGGATATTTGTCGCCTCAATTAATTTACAAATAAACAGGGGGTGGTAAGTTAAAGTAAGTGAATTATTAAAGGCATCATGCTCTCAACCCTGCATTTTTGGTAAAAGCAATTTAATACCTCAGGTTTAAACGTGTTCAAAGTAATTTCATCGGATAAAGAATCTGTAATTGATGCGTGTAACAGCGAAGCTTTTACCTCATTACCGTCAAGGCAAATTGTCCCCGGCTCGCCGAAAAAGGTGAGTATATTGCTTATGATTCAAGTTTCTACCGTGTATTGTATTCAGCATTACCAAAGTAAAGCGAAGCCGAGTAATTTGTCATAAAAAGCCAACATGTTATACCGCTGAAAAAGCGAATTAAGTCATCCTAGCGGGACTAATGATAATTTATACTAAGCATCACTGTTTAGAACGGTAAGGGATTATCCACGGAGGTCTAGTTTGGTGATTATCCCACCCACAAGTCTAATCTGCTATTGATTATTTTCAATCATTGCTTGTTTATTGGCAGATATATAGCGGTTTATAACACTCTCAGAGAGACGTTCGGTATTAGTGCATTTTTAATATAGCGAATATTAATGGCATCAGAGTTAAGTTAGCAATGTGATATAATATATTTTCTTTAAACGGATTACTGATGAAATAATTTCATGCCATTACCTGTTCTTTATTCTTTAAGAAATTGCCCCTATGCGATACGCGCTAGATTAGCTATATATGCCTCTGGTCAGCAGGTGTATTTACGCGATTTAGTATTGAGTAATAAACCCGCGGAAATGCTTGCTGTATCGCCTAAAGGGACTGTCCCTGTATTAGTCACACTTGATAATGCGATCATTGATGAAAGTTTATCGATTATGCAGTGGGCTTTTTCACAAACCGATCCCAATGACTATCTCCACAAATCAGCACCCAATGCCTTAGCTGAAATGCGAGTTATGATTGAAAGGTTTGATAGTGAGTTTAAAGGACATTTAGAGCAATATCGCTGTTCTAAACGTTACCATGAGACTTCACTTCTTGATGACAGGCAAAAGTGTGAACCTTATCTAGCAGACCTTGAAAAGCGACTCTGCCAGCATCAATATTTAATGTCAGATAAACCAAGCCTGGCAGATTTAGCTTTAATGCCGTTTTTACGCCAGTTTGCCAGGGTAGAGCGGCAATGGTATTTGCAATCTCCTTATCCAAAGCTGCGTCAGTGGCTTAACGGTTATTTACAAAGCAGAATGTTTACCAAGGTAATGGCCCAGCAGCCAATGTGGTTAGACTTAAAAGAAGACGTTGTTTTTGGCAACCGTGTATAGGCTCATCTGCGATAGAAGAGTAATACTTAATTAACGCAATATTGTTTTCTATTATCAACACCTCTTTGTAAGAGGGATTATTTCAGTATTCATCTGTTGTTGATATCGTTTCAACAGATGAGGCAGTTAAACATATGGCTAGAAAAATAAAACTAAATTACAATGTCTAACTTTTTGTTTAAAAAATTTGCGATCGAATCACATAAATATCGACGCCATTGCCAAGGAACATCTTTAATTGAGAACATCAATTTTTGTTATTGCTACAGGTTTTATCCTGTTAAGTGGTTGCCAAACCGTGACGGTTAAAGATGTCGAAACAGAAAAAATCTCTCGTAATCTTGATAATACAACATCATCAAAAGTGCCTAAGTCTTTAGTCCGCCGCCCGTATCAAGATAGTGGTGATGTGTGGGAACGTATCCGTTTTTCGATGGATATCCCTATTCCAGATGAACAGTTAGTTAATCAATATCGACAATGGTATATCAATAATCCACAGCATCTAGAACGTATTTCACAACGTGCGAAACCATTTTTATATTTAATTGTTGAAGAATTTAACGATAGAGACTTACCCATAGAGCTGGCTTTATTACCTATGGTTGAAAGCTCTTTTAATCCACTTGCTTATTCCAGCGCCGATGCATCAGGCTTATGGCAATTTACTTCTCCCATGGCCAGTCATTTCGGATTAGAAATGAATTGGTGGTATGACGGCAGAAGAGATGTCCCTGCAGCCACAACTGCAGCATTAGATATGTTGGAATACTTGTATAAAAAAACTGACAACTGGTTATACGCATTAGCAGCATACAATGCGGGTGAAGGGCGGTTGCGAGAGGCTATTCGATACAATGAAGCTAGGGGCTTAAGCACCGACTTTTGGGCTTTACCCTTACCCAAAGAAACCAGACAATACGTACCGCAATTACTGGCAATTGCAGATGTCATAAAACATGCCGAACGTTATGGCATTAACCTTCAATCAATTCCTAACAAACCGCTCGTTGAAGTGATTGATGTCGGTAGTCAAATTGATATCGCTGTAGCAGCCGACCTGGCGAATATACCCATTACTCGACTGCAAAAGTTAAACCCGGGGTTTAATCGCTGGGCAACATCGCCCGACGGACCACATCAATTGGTTGTGCCAGTCAGTAAAGTAAATCAGTTTAAAAAAGCGCTTGAAGACACCGACATTAGTGAAAGAGTTAAATGGTTCAAATATCAGATAAAAGCAGGTGACAATATAAGTGCTATTGCTAAACGTCATCAAATAAGCGTGTCTAAAATTCAAGAAATGAATGACATTAGTGGTGATCGAATTATCGCAGGCCAAATACTTTTTATGCCACATTTAACGTCACAAGTGATATTAGATGTAGAACTGGCCGCCGCCAAATCTGCTCAAGTTTCATCGAATAAACCCACAATGGCAAATACAGTTCGAACGCCTAAAGGTGAAACCGCCGTTAACGGTAACCACACAGTTCAGTATGGCGATACACTTTGGAGCATCGCCAGGGTATATAAAGTCAGTGTAGAGCAGATCACTCGCTGGAATAATATGACCGATAAAGACAGGTTAAGTGTGGGTAAGACATTAATGTTTTATCATCAGCCACACAATAAACAACGAACCCAGTAAGGCCCATTAAAGTACTAAGTTGTAAATTAATTGCTGACAGTAATCTATAATTATCCTGAAACGTGCTTGTTAAGTATTGATTATGTGCAAAAACAGTATTTTACATTAGTAATAAATTCACTTTTAGAAAATAACATTTTCGGATAAAAACAAATTTAAATATTATCGGTATGGAAACCGTTCCATCTAACTAGACTAGTGATACTGATGATGTTGTACGCACAAATATAATTTTGCTGAAAACATGCGACCAGTGGAAGTCATTTATGATTAAAAAACTGCAACAAATACTCGTAGGCTCATTACATCGCCAAATGGTCGCGGGTATGACAATAACCGTGATCTTGATGATGGGGTTATTTATTTGGAATACGACTCAGCATCAACAGACAATTAAAATTCAACAGTATAAAGAGCAAGCCATTGCCCTTGCTGATACTTTATCGTCATCTTCTGCCATTTTGATTTCCTCGCGAGACTTTGATGGTCTTCAGGAAATTGTCAGTGCCTTATCACACTATCCCGATTTAAAGCATGCCATTGTCATTGGTTTACAGGGGCAAGTTCTGGCGCATACTGACCCCAGCCAAGTGGGGGCGCACATCAAGACGCTTCCGAATGATATTGAAACTCAACATGTAAAGTATTCAAAAAATAACATAGAGTTTGCTAAGGCTATTATATTAGTAGAACGCAAAGTGGGTTGGGTGATTATTGATTTAAATAAAAAAACTTATCTAGAAGAAATTATGCAAATCAAAATATACAGCTTTTTTTATGTACTTGCTGCAATTTTGTTTGGTGTTTTGATTACGACCTTAGCTAGCCGTTATTTAACTCGTCGCTTGCATATAATCCAAAAAGTCGCCGATAAAGTACAAACAGGATCAACTCATTTACGCGTAAATATGCAGGGCGATGATGAGGCAGCGTCACTGGCCAAGCATTTCGATAAAATGCTTGATAGCCTAGCCTTAAGAGAAGCGCAGTTAGCCTCATTTTATTCATTAGATTTAGTTGGCTTAACAGTGACCTCAGCAGATAAAGGCTGGGTCAGTATAAATTCTTGTCTTTGTACCATGTTGGAATATACCGAAGAACAACTCAAGGCGTTAACATGGGTTGATTTAACTCATCCAGATGATTTAGCCGCCGATGTAGAACAATTCACCAAATTACTTGCTAATGAAATTGATGGTTACAGTTTAGAAAAACGTTTTATTAGTCGAACGGGTAAAGTCATTTCCACCATGCTAGTTGTTCGCTGTGTTCGTAAAACAAATGGCAATGTTGATTATGTAATGGCGATGGTTCAAGATATCAGTAAGCAAAAAGAAGACGCCATTCAAATAGAAAGACTAGCCTACTTTGACCCGCTGACAAAATTACCAAACCGTCGACTGTTAGATGACAGGTTAAAACAAGCATTAATATTGAGCCAACGTAGCAACCACTACGGAGCATTATTATTCCTTGACCTCGACAACTTCAAGACACTTAATGACACCCTAGGTCATGACATTGGCGATATGTTATTGCAACAGGTCGCTAATCGTTTAATCACTATTATGCGTAAAGGTGATACCATTTCTCGCTTTGGTGGTGATGAATTTGTCATTCTGTTAGAAAATTTACACATTAACGCCGTGATTGCCGCAACAGAGGTTAAAGCTATTGCGGCTAATATTTTGAACAGTATTAATCAGTCATACAATATAGCGGGGCATAGTTATTCAACTAGCACTAGTATAGGGGCTGCATTATTTCTAGGGCATAAAACAACTTCAGACGAATTGCTTAAACAAGCTGATATTTCCATGTACCAAGCTAAGAAATCAGGCCGCAATGCCTTTTGTTTCTTTGACCCCCAGATGGAGAGTATTCTTATCAATAAAGTTGAGCTTGAACGTGACTTACTATTTGCCCTAGAACACAATCAATTTCAATTATACTATCAAGTTCAAGTAGACAGTTCTAACACCCCTATAGGTGTAGAGGCCCTTATCCGCTGGATTAATCCGAAGAGAGGTATCGTTTCACCGTTAGATTTTATTCCACTAGCAGAAGACACTGGAATTATTCTCAATATAGGACAGTGGGTACTTGAATCGGCCTGTATTCAACTTAAAGCCTGGCAAGAAAATAACAGCACTGCGGGGCTATCATTATCTATTAATGTCAGTGCCAGACAGTTTCATCAAGCTGATTTTGTTGAAATAATAAAGAATAATATTGATAAATATAGTATTAATCCTAGTCTACTTAAAATTGAATTAACAGAAAGTATACTATTGAATAATATTGAAACCATCATTCATAAAATGAATACACTCGCTACAATGGGTATCCAGTTTTCATTAGATGATTTTGGAACCGGATATTCATCGTTACAATACCTAAAAACATTACCACTACATCAACTTAAAATAGATCAGTCGTTTGTTCGTGATTTAGGTGTCGATAAGAACGATAAAACAATTGTTAAGACCATTATTTCTATGGCGCACAGCTTAGGATTAAATGTGATTGCTGAAGGTGTTGAAACTTTGCCACAACAGCAATATCTAGTCAGCCAAGGTTGTACTCATTTTCAAGGCTACTTATTTAGTCGACCAGTACCCATAACTCAATTTGATATTTTATTCACTCAAGCCACTAAGTATTGATGATGGCAGAAGAATAGGGTAACGATAAGTAAACTATTGTGGATAATCTATCGCATCGCTATCACTATGATTGCAGGTACTAATTTGAGTTATTCATAACAGTGGCCAAACAGAATTAGCCACTGTTATGACATTGAGCCTAGCTAACAGCGATAAGTAACGACTGTACTAACTCAATGTAGGTATTGCCATCAGCAACGGCTTTAGATTTAAGATGATCAGCAAACCCTAATCGTGCACTCATCACTAGCCAAAATATGGCACTCAGCAAACCGACTACACGCCACAAGGTTGACTTTGCCCACTTAAGTGCCAACGTAATAGATAATACATAAAGCACAAAGCCGCCTAGCTTAGAAGAGGCCCAGCCGTTTACGAATGGATATAAGTTAAGTGGGTTAACCACGACAAGGTAGATAAAACTACAGATAAATAGTGTGTACAAAACATGCGGGCCGACCTTTAGCAGTTTGTTATTCACCTTGTCAGAACCTCTCATCGTTAACACAAAATTGATGATGAAAAATATAAACGTCAGTGCAATTATTGTCAGATGGGCGTGTTTAACTATCATGTACATGGTGTTATTCCCTAAAAAGTGATGTTGATTAAAACTAATACTATTGATTTATTAATTAAAATATAGTTAATCATAAGCATTTGAAACTAAAGGTATTTTTTAAAGCCTTTATATTCTTATACTACTTTATGTATCACTACGCGAAACAGCAACGTTAAGTTCAATCCAGCTTAAAATGCCGAATCAAAGATACCTTAACGATCAAAAATATGACGTTCGATATGCATGTTAACATTCAGTTCTTTATTCAATATTAATAGTACATTTATATTTCACATTAAAAGTGTTCTATCACGCAAAAATCTATGTACCTATATCTATCCTTGGTGATTAAGTGTCTTGATGAAAAGTACATTATACTCGCGACAAAGCAAGCAAATTGAGATGACGTGCCACTCGGCTTACAATTCAGTATTGATAACGATTCGTTACAGAATAGCTAACTGAGTGTTTATCTATTGGTGCTGAAATTCAGTTATAGTAATCGCCTAAAATAATAAGCCGAAATAAAGGCCAAATAAAAAGGATTTAGTCGATGTCAGGCAAAACACTCACTACAATAATCCCATTGCTGATGTTAATTCCAATGACGGCTTCTGCGAGTACTTGGGTTGATGTGAGTAATCAATACACCAATAAACAGATCCAGATAACCAGCCAGTTTCAACCCGAAATGGTCAGCTCAATAGGTATTTCAGAAGCCGACAATCTGTGTAGCAGTATTACCAAAGCACAACAAGATAAGTACATTAAAACGCTTAATAACAGTAAGAAAACCTTACTAAAAGCACTGGAAACAGAAACTCTTTTACCTGTTCGCCAAGATCTTAATATTATTATCGACGATATTGATCAGACTATTTTGGCAGACCAGTTAGATGATAAGTACATGTTACCTTGGGTTGATGTCCCATTAATTATTTTTAGAGGGGTATCGGCATTATTGGATCAGCAAATGGCTGACAGCCGCAAACAAGCTGCTATAACGCGTTTGGCTTGTTATGTCGGTAAAACCGGTCAACCCGCATTAACTGAGCAAGCAAAAACCTTGTTTGAAACCGCGTTAAACAATAAAGCATTACTCGGCCCAACTAAAGAAGAAGTAGAACAAGCATTAGCAAGAACCGACACTTTACTGCAAGGTTTACAGCAATTATTTGATAAAAATGACTTCAGTCAAGCCGACGATAATTTAGCGCTGTTAAAAAAACAAATTACAGATTACCGTCAATGGGCTGAAAAAACGGTTATTCCTCATGCGCGTACTGACTACAAATTGCCCTCTGAAATTTATGCGTTAAAACTTAAAAGTGCAGGAATTGATATAGACCCAAACTTGCTCATTGAACGTGCTAAAGCAAGTTACATGATCACCAAAGCGAACATGCAAGCTTTGGCTCCGTTAGTGGCAGCAAAGTTTGATATGCCATCGAGTGATTATCGCGATGTGATTAAAGCGCTTAAAAAAGACTCATTAGCCAACGATAAAATTGAAAACCACTATCGCGAAATTAACACTAAACTTGAAGGCATTATTACTGCGCAAGCGGTTGTCGACTTACCAAAACGTAATATGATTATGCGTCTTGCCAGCGATGCAGAGGCCGCGGGCAGCCCAGCACCACATATGTTGCCACCCCCGTTTATTGGTAACACTGGCGAGCAAGGTCAATTTGTACTGACAACCGGCAACCCCGCATTAAGTGGTGATGCCGCTTATGATGACTTTAACTTTAACGCGGTTGCGTACACATTAAGTGCTCACGAAGGTCGACCAGGGCATGAACTGCAATTTGCCGTCATGCTGGAGCAAGGTGTGTCATTGGCTCGAGTGTATTATGCGTTTAATAGCGTCAACGTAGAAGGTTGGGCACTTTATGCTGAAGCTGAAATGCTGCCTTATTTGCCCATTGAAGGCCAACTCATCGCCTTGCAACATCGTCTATTACGTAACGCCCGTGCCATGTTAGACCCGATGCTAAATTTAGGGTTAGCCACCAAAGAGCAAGCTTACAATTTATTAAGCAATGATGTGGTGTTCTCAAAAGCCGCAGTAAAACAAGAAGTAGACCGTTATACCATGCGTATGCCTGGACAGGCGGGCAGCTACTTTTATGGTTTATCAAGGTTACTTGAAATAAGAGCCGATGTTGAATTGGCCTTGGGTGACAAATTTGACCGTTTGGCCTTTAATAACTTCGTGCTAGAACAAGGCTTAATTCCACCACACTTAATGGCTGAAGCGGTTAAACAACGTTTTTTAACCCAAAACTAATCTATTACGCGAGCTATACGGTCAGCGATAAGCTCAGCGATAAATTGATGATAAAAATCCCATTTAAAGAGCACTTTAATGGGATTTTTTATTTAACATTCAATTCATTACTCGCGCCCAATAAACGCCATAACACTCACCACATACGCAGACTAAAGCTGATGTAGTGACTCATTTTATGGTGAATCGATTAACACCGCGTATTCATCTAAATTGGTGTGGCCTCTAGCCGTTAAAAATGACAGTAATGCTTCAGGGCTGCGATTTAATAATCGCTCGATTGGAAAATCCACTGCATCAATAACTTCAATGCACTTTTCAAAGCCGCCCAAGCTAAATGCAACGTGAGAGTCCGAACCCATCACTAATAATCCGCCAGCGTGTTTCACTGCACTCGCAATGTCAGTGCAGTTAGCTAAACTGCCTTTACGAGAGGTTAAGAAAGACGAGTTATTAATTTCAAGCGCGACATTGTGCTCAGCGGCGGCTTTCGCAACCCGTTTAATGTCAATCGGATATGACGGATTCCCGGGGTGGGTAATGATGTCAACGTGGCCACTTTTAATGCAATTGATAAGTGCCTGTGTATGCGCTTCCTGGCTAGATGGTGGGAATACCGGCTCATGAAAACCCGCCAAGACAATATCGAGATCGGTTAAATAGCTGCCGTAAAAATCAATTTCACCTAGATCATTTTTTATATTCGCTTCAATACCGCGCAGCATACCAACACCATCCACAATTCTTGGCAATACTCGCATATTCACAAAATGCCAAAAGTGGGGCGCATCTGCCATATCAGGCCCATGATCGGTAATAGCAAAAAGTTTAATGCCTTTGGTTTTGGCTATCGAAAAATAGTCATGAACAGTACTGTATGCGTGGGTTGAAGCTATGGTGTGTGCGTGGGTATCAACAGAGAATTTAATCACGGATCTGGCTCTCTTTATCAAAAACATAAACAAACAGTTTACGCTGTAAAGCATCTATTCTCTATTAAATATGCGCGGTTTAGATCTGTCATAAATCGCCCCGGCTTAAATTACCTTGTTGATTGATCTTGCTCTAAAGCTAAAAAATTGGGTGATGATTTTTTGATTTTAATTAAAAACTGGCAATAATCCTTCAATATAATACAATAACTGTATATTTATACAGTGGTGTTTATTATGCGCATTATTCCTATTCATGCCAGTGCGGGGATTACCGGTTTTGAAAGTCCTGCATCTGAGTATTTACAGTTATCGTTAAGCCTAGATGAACTATTGATTGAACATCCTAATGCCACTTTTATTGGCGTCGCGAGTGGTGACTCAATGCAGGGCGTCGGTATTTTTTATGGCGACCTATTGATTGTTGATCGCCATGAAACCGCCCGTCATGGTGATGTGATTGTTGCCAATTTTAATGGTGAGTTTGTGTGTAAAATTCTGGATAAAAACCGCAGGTTATTATTGTCATCTAATGAGTTATATCAGCCGCAAGCGATAAACTATTATGACTCATTCAATATTGAAGGCGTGGTGATTCGCTCTATTCGTTGTCATCGCCAAAGCCCTTTACTGGCTAGCTCGCCCCAGGTGAGTTAACCATGTTTGCTTTAGTTGATGCTAATTCATTTTATTGCAGTGCAGAGCAGGTCTTTCGTCCAGACTGGCGCGGTAAACCCATTATAGTGTTGAGTAATAACGACGGCTGCATAGTTGCGGCTAACCGTCAGGCTAAAGAGCTTGGCGTACCAAAGTTTTCGCCTTACTTCCAGGTTAAGCACTTGTGCCAACAAAAAGGCGTTATAGCCTGCTCAAGTAACTACGAGCTTTATGCCGATTTATCGATGAAAATGATGAGTATCATTGGCCGTTTTGCCCCCGAACAGCATGTGTATTCTATCGATGAAAGCTTTCTTTCATTTAAGCAGTGTTATCCCGCCATTCAATGTTTACGCACCCAGGGTCAATTAATTCGTCGTGCAGTATGGAAAGAAGCGCGTCTGCCGGTTTGCGTGGGCATGGGACCCACCTTAACCTTAGCGAAAGTGGCCAATCATGCCGCGAAGAAAATACAAGTCTACAAAGGTGTTTGTGTCATTGATAACGAGCCTGAGCGAATAGCCATTTTACAATCAATGAGTACCGGTGATGTTTGGGGAGTGGGTCGGCGTATTAGTAAAAAATTAGCTTTAATGAATATCAATAGTGCACTTGAACTGGCTAATATGCCCGCAGGATTAGCACGTAAACAATTCAGCATTGAAATTGAACGTACAGTGCGCGAGTTAAACGGCCAGGTATGTAAAGTATGGGATGAGGCGAGGGCAGATAAGCAACAAATCTTTTCTACCCGCAGTGTCGGTGAGCGTATTGTTGATTATGACTCATTGCTGCAAGCATTAAGTAAACATGTTGGTATTGCGGCGGTAAAGGCACGCAAGCAGGGAACACATTGCAAAACAATGATGCTGTTTGCCAGTAACTCACCCTATGATGACCATCCCGTCAACTTCAAAGTACTCGTATCATTTGCATGCCCGACAAATTGTACCAAAGAGTTAACTCAGGCCATGAGCAACGCAGCAGTAAAACTATTTAGAACCGGTGTTCACTATTACAAAATTGGCGTAGGTCTGCTTGATTTAAGCTGTGAAAAACACACCCAATTCGATTTATTTAACCCACCTAAAGCTAATCCAGCATTGATGAAAACGCTTGATGCTATCAATCAACGCTATGGCACAGATACCTTATTTGTAGCCGCTCAAGGCATTGAACATAAATGGGCCATGCGACGAGAATTACTGACGCCGCAATACACAACTAATTGGAAAAGCTTGCCAACAATTAAGTGCTAAAAAACAAGCCAATCTAAAAATCGTAAGGTAACTTGCACAGGCTGAACATTCCGAAACGAAGATAAAAGTGTTAGTCGATGATATTGTCGTCACAAAAAATGTCGTTACGGTGCACAAAATCCAATCAGGTTATCAACACAGGTAAATTTTACTCAACTTTGACGTTACATTATTGACGGCAACGCTCGAATAATTCGGAGTTTACGCTATTGCTTACACCATACTTGCGGCATAATGGCGTTAAGTATTTTAAACAGAGTCGTTATAATGGATAAGCAGCAAGACAGTTACATGACTGAAGAAACACTCATTGAAGTCGTCGAAAATCAAATCGCCGACAGTGAACCCAAAAAAGTAAAAGAAACCCTAATGCGTTTAGTCATGACAGGTACACCGCGTGAAGACGCTATTCAATTGATGGCTTGCGCGTTGGCTATCGAAGTTTTCGATGTCATGAAAAATGGTGCCTCTTTTAACGAAATACGTTATAGCCAGCATTTGGATGCACTACCGAATATAGATTGGATGGAAGATTAATAACAACTCATAAATTCCAGTTTTGTTAGTCCCGATAAATGTTGCCACCGGTAGAGTTTGAAAGTTCTCAACTCAAAGTGTCTAGTTTGACTTGACCAGTAAAGATAATTTTTTGATGATAATATCTACAGTCGTTACTTTTGAATATTATTTGACTTGTGATGATGATAATCGTCTAGTTACTATGCAATGCTTTCTTTTTTGACTAACTCAAATCAAAAACATACTCATGGATTTTAAAAGATCAGCAGCTCAAATAGGTTAATAAAGCGCGCAGATTAAGATGTTGCATCGTTAAGGTGCAACAAAGCCATCACCGTAAATATAATGGTCAAATTCAAAAACCAACATCCAAGAGTCACGAAGTGAAACAAAACTCATTTGGTATGAGAAACCACAGATGTAGGGAGGTTATGGTAATACACAAATATCCTATTTAACATAATATACATTGTGCGCAGTTATATGAGGGTGTGGTGATAGTGGCTATTTGTGCCTAAGGCGCTTCTTCTGTGATTAAACTCAAATGGCCGTTGCAGTGCTCACATGCAATGAATAACGAATCGTATTGGTCATTGCATGACGGCTTATGACAATCATCATATTGTCGCAGGGGTTTATCTTGGACTTGCCCGTGACTAACTTTACTCGAGTGTTGAACCGCTACTGCGCCAGAATGTGAAACGATTTGTTGTGGCGCCCGTATAAAAGATTCAATGCTTTATCAGTATCATAAGTACGCTCAGCCATATTACAGCGCTGGAGAAAGGATATGAATGTGACTAAGACTACACCAAGACTTTGGCCTCGTTATTAGACTCCACTTGCGATGAATGACAACTGATGTTCTGACAATGAATTCTGTTCTGACAACACCACAGGCACAACTGCCAAATAATCTGTTTGCTTGCTTTATCTAAGCATTGAATGTCGGCGGCACATAGGTGACCTTCGTTAATCAACTGTGCAATTTTATGCTCACTTAAACCAATATTAACGTTTTTCATATTCATCCCCATCTGAGTCATTAATCTATTATATGTTTTTGAGAATGATTATCAAATGCATTTGTGTGACTTTGTAATAGTTTTGTTTTTAAATTCATTTTGTTTTATTAATTCATATCTGGTCTACACTTAATCTGAATTAAAAAATAGATTCATCTTCACAATTTTCACTAAGAGAGGTGAGCAAATGCTTTTTGATATTGGGAAGAAAAAACCTTTGTTTTCAGAAAGAACCAATAAAGACCAACCGCCATCGCTTCCACCTTGGAAAATTCTAATTGTTGACGATGAACCAGATATTCATTCAGTGACTAAACTGGCACTATCTCGGTTTAAGTTAGATGGGCGATCTCTGGTATTTATAAATGCTTACAGTGGGTTGCAAGCTAAGGAGTTGTTACAACAAGAAAATGATATTGCGATAGCATTTATCGATGTTGTGATGGAAAGTGATCATGCAGGATTAGAGTTAATTAAATGGATCCGTGAAGATTTTAATAATCGAACCATGAGGATTATTTTACGTACCGGACAACCTGGCCAGGCTCCAGAAGAAGATGTGATTGTTAATTACGATATCAATGACTATAAAGCAAAAGCTGAACTTGATGCCCGCAAGTTAATGACCAGCGTGTACTCTGCCCTGCGCTCTTATCGCGATATTATGGAAATTGAGCAAGCCAGAATATCCCAGGCACAACATCGCCAAGGTTTAGAAAGGGTTTTACAAGCAACATCTGGTTTATTTGAGCTACGTACCTTACACCGTTTTGCTGATGGATTATTGAATCAAGTGGCATCACTACTTAATTTAAGTAATGAGACTCTTTTGTTAACATGTAACGCAATTGATGCAATTAGTGGCCATGTTGACAGTAAAAGTTTTGAAATTCTTGCCGGTACGGGCCGCTTTCAAGGCTGTGATGAAACTGCATTACCAGAAGATATTATCTCGTTACTCAATAAAGCATTAGATGAGAGAAAATGCCTTTATGAAAATAATTGCTTCATTGGCTACTTTCCAACCAAGTCAAGTCAGTGGATTAATATTTTATACATGGATGGCATAGATAAAATTAGTGACCTTGATAAGAAACTTGTCGATATTTTTGCTATCAATGTGGGGGTGGCATTTGAGAACTTACTATTGAATCAAGAGGTAGAAGATACACAATCTGAGTTAATCCTGCGTCTTGGTGATGTGGTTGAAAGCCGCTCTAAAGAGGCCGCAAATCATGTTAAACGTATGGCTGAATATTGCTACGAGTTAGCACTATTGGCTGGATTATCACAAAGAGACGCAGATTTAATTAAACGCGCTTCCCCTATGCATGATGTTGGTAAAATTGCCACCCCAGATTACGTGCTGCTTAAACCCGGTAAATTGGATGGTGATGAATGGGATATTATGAAGCAACACCCTACTATTGGTTATCAAATTTTAGCTAATTCAGAGCGACCTATTTTAAAAGCCGCGGCAATTATATCCTTACAACATCATGAAAAATATGACGGTTCAGGTTACCCCCAAGGTATTTCAGGCACGGATATTCATATTTTTGCTAGAATTGTGGCTATTGCTGACGTGTTTGATGCATTAGCGCATAAACGGTGCTACAAGGAAGCCTGGCCTTTAGATGAGGTATTAGCAGAAATGAGAAAGAATTCTGCCAGCCATTTTGATCCAGGCTTATTAACCTTGTTTATTGATAACATAACAATATTTGAAAGTATAAAAACACATTGGTTAGATTGTTAATTAGCTGATTTTTGTTGCGCATCAGCAAGAAAATCGAACCAAACAGAACGAGAAACACCTTCATGTTCAAATGACACGTTTGCGCGCCAAATCATATAATTGCTGCTGCAAGAACCGTATATCAATTGAGCATCAAATGATTGAGAGTTGGTCTTTTGCAAAAAGACCGGAATAATACCCATAAACATATCACGTCCTTCCACTGTCATTTTGACATCTGTGACCGGGATTGAAAATTGTATTGAAAGATCTATTGGTGATTCACTTGGTGCATTTGGCTGTTTAAATGTTAGCTGAACTTCAATATTATCAACTTTCTGATTACAAGACCCCGTATAAAAGTCGCACAAACTGGTATCGGCTTTAAAAGATGATTCAACTTCAACTTTATTGGAGTCGCATGCTATTAAAAAACATAGTGAAAATAAAAAAATACCTAAAAGTGACTTCTCTAGCACAATATTTAACCTAATTATTCAAATTGATAACATTATCTTTCAGACATTGATCTAGATCAAGATTCTACACTCGAGTTAAGTTTCTTTTTTGATCTAGCTCAAGTATCATTGCACCACCACGCGTTTGATAGCTATTTCGCGTGTCAACACCTTGACAGTACTTGATAAACAAGACAGTAAGTCTTATTTAAGCAGATATTGTCTAATCAACCGGTAAAGTCTAACTTTGCCAATAAGTAATAAGCCGTGGAAGCATTATGATGAACCATTCCCAGTCTACAGGCGCTGATTACAATTACACTATTGTCCGCCAATTTGCCTTAACCACAGTTTTGTGGGGTATTGTTGGTATGTCAGTAGGTGTATTGATTGCTGCTCAGTTAATCTGGCCGCAACTGAACTTCGACACGCCTTGGTTAACGTATAGTCGTTTACGACCACTACACACCAATGCCGTAATTTTCGCGTTCGGTACTTCAGCTCTTTTCGCTACATCCTACTATGTTGTACAACGTACCTGTCAAACCCGTTTATTTGCGCCTAAATTAGCCGCATTTACTTTCTGGGGTTGGCAATTAATTATTCTATCTGCTGCGATAACATTACCTATGGGTTTCACCCAGGGTAAAGAGTATGCTGAATTAGAGTGGCCTATTGATATCGCGATTACCATTGTTTGGGTATCTTATGCGATAGTCTTTTTTGGCACTATTGTTAAAAGAACGACCTCGCACATTTATGTGGCGAACTGGTTCTTTGGCGCATTCATCATAACGGTTGCGGTGTTACACATTGTTAACTCAATGGCGGTTCCTGTGAGTCTGACTAAGTCATACTCAATTTACTCAGGAGCAGTAGATGCAATGGTGCAATGGTGGTATGGCCATAATGCGGTTGGTTTCTTATTAACAGCGGGTTTCCTTGGTATGATGTATTACTTCGTACCTAAGCAAGCTGGGCGTCCTGTTTATTCATATCGCTTATCAATCGTTCATTTTTGGGCTTTGATAGCATTGTATATTTGGGCCGGTCCTCACCACTTACATTACACCGCTTTACCTGACTGGACTCAGTCTTTAGGTATGGTGATGTCGTTAATTTTGTTCGCACCTTCTTGGGGCGGAATGATTAACGGTATTATGACGTTATCAGGCGCATGGCATAAACTGCGTACTGATCCCGTGCTTCGTTTCCTTGTTGTGTCATTGTCTTTCTATGGTATGTCTACCTTTGAAGGTCCAATGATGGCAATTAAAACCGTTAATGCGCTATCTCATTATACCGACTGGACTGTAGGTCACGTTCACTCTGGTGCATTGGGCTGGGTAGCAATGGTTTCTATCGGTTCTTTATATCATTTAATACCTGTGTTATTTAGCCACGGTCGTATGTACAGCACTAATTTAGTCAACGTGCATTTCTGGCTAGCAACAATTGGTACTGTGTTATATATCGTTTCTATGTGGATTTCTGGTGTGATGCAAGGTCTTATGTGGCGTGCAGTTAACTCTGACGGTACATTGACTTATAGCTTTGTTGAAAGCTTAGAAGCATCTTATCCTTTCTACTTCGTTCGCTTTATTGGTGGTGTATTCTTCTTAACAGGTATGTTCATTATGGCATACAACGTAATACGTACTGTTAAAGCACCTAAAGATTCATTGCCAGCACTTTCTGAAGCAAAAGCATAAGGAGCAGATACGATGAAATTTAGTCATGAGTTAATTGAAAAAAATGTCGGTTTGCTCGGTATATTTACTGTTATCGCCATTAGTTTTGGTGGTTTAGTGCAAATTACCCCGCTTATCTTTCAAAAAGATACCACTGAGCCAGTAGAAGGATTAATTCCTTATACTGCATTACAGATTGAAGGTCGCGATATATACGTTCGTGAAGGTTGTTATAACTGTCACAGCCAAATGATCCGTCCTTTACGTGCCGAAACTGAGCGTTACGGTCACTATTCTGTTGCTGGTGAATCTGTTTGGGATCACCCTTTCCAATGGGGTTCTAAACGTACAGGTCCTGATCTTGCACGTGTTGGTGGTCGTTATAGCGACAAATGGCATGAAGTGCATTTAATCAATCCTCGCGATGTGGTACCTCAGTCAAATATGCCAGGTTTTCCTTGGCTTATGGACAATATCTTAGACGGTAAGTTGACCCAGAAGAAAATGGAAATTTTAAGTAATTTTCATCCTGAAGATAAACTTTACACCGAAGAAGAACTGGCCGGTGCTCAAAAAGCGGTTGAAGGCAAAACAGAAATGGATGCACTAATCGCATACTTACAGTCTTTGGGTCACGCACTCAAGTAGGAGGTAATGATGGATTACGGCACTTTTCAAGGCATTTTAACCATTATTGTAATGGTGACGTTTGTGGGTATTTTTTTCTGGGCATACAGTAAGCACAGCAAGTCGAAATTTGACGAAGCGGCTAACTTAGTATTCGCAGATGATGAAAAACCAACAAAGTCGCAAGACTCAGGAGAGCAGAAGTAATGATTATGAGTAACTTCTGGAGTATTTGGATTACCGTACTCACACTAATCGTGATTGCAGGCTGTTTTTTCATCCTTCGTAAAATGTCGCAAAATAATACCGGCATTGAAGAAGGCGAATCAATGGGCCATAGTTTCGATGGTATTGAAGAGCTCAATAACCCACTACCTAAGTGGTGGGCTTATATGTTCTATATTACTATCGTTTTTGGTCTGATTTATTTAGCCATGTACCCAGGACTTGGTAACTATAAAGGCCTATTTGGCTGGACCAGTTCAAACCAAAGCATTGGTACAGAACAAGGTATAAAAATTGATTCTGCCGCTGCGTTGGAAGCTGCAAAAGCTGAAAACCGTTTATCTCAGTATGACCGTGAAGTGGCACATGCTGATGAAAAATACGGCCCAATTTTTGATGCCTATTTAGCGACACCTTTAGAAGAGCTAGTAAAAAATGAAGAAGCACTGAAAGTAGGTGGTCGTCTATTTTTACAAAACTGTTCGCAATGTCATGGTTCAGATGCCCGTGGTTCAAAGGGCTTCCCTAACCTTACAGATAAAGACTGGCTGTATGGCGGTGAATTAACAGACATTAAGACTACATTGATGAATGGTCGTAATGGCATGATGCCCCCTAAAGGTGGTTTACCCATTGAAGAAAGCGAGTTTAAAGGCTTAGCTGAATATGTGGTTAAGCTGTCTGGTGGTGAACATGATGAAACACTTGCTGCGCAAGGCCAAGGTTCATTTATGAAAGGCTGTTTTGCTTGTCATGGCATGGACGGTGGCGGTAATAAGTTCATCGGTGCGCCTAACTTAACTGACAATATTTGGTTATATGGTAGTAGTCGTGGTGATATTATTCATACGATACAATACGGTCGTGCTGGTGTGATGCCAGCATGGAAAGCCATATTAGGTGAAGAGAAAGTTCACGTAATTACTGCTTACGTATATAGTTTATCAAACAAATAGTTACATAACTGTAATAGTGAAGGCCTCGTCTCAAACGAGGCCTTTTTTTTAAGTGATAATTAAGCAGTTAACCTGTAAAATAGTCTTATAGAAATCAGACTAACTTAGGAATCCCCATGTCAGATATTCAACCCTGGTATAAGCAGTTTTGGCCTTGGTTTTTAATCATATTGCCACTTTGTGCCGTTGTTGCCAGCTTTAACTTATTGTATATCGCCTTAGATAACTCTGACTCATTAGTGGCAGAAGAATACTACAAAGAAGGTAAAGCCATTAACCAAGATTTACGTAAAATAAACCATGCAAAAAAAATTGGTATGCAGTATTTGGCGAAAATTAATGACAATATGATTGAGATAACCCAGCACGGAGGCCCCGCCTATACTGCTGCTTTGAGTATCAATTTTTATCACAGAACGCTTGAAACACAAGATATTGATTTAAAAGTGACTGCTGATGGTTCAGGTATTTATCGGATCCCGCTAGATGAGTCTATTATGGGCCCTTGGGAAATTCGTATTGAAGGTTTTGATGCTACATGGCGCATTCAGCAACGTATAGATATAACAGATAACGTTGAGTATTGGTTAAACTAACCCGAGCTGTGCCTAATGACATCATGTTTTCATTGTAATGAACCGGTTTTAACCGCAGATAAATTTACCACAATCATTGATGGGCAAGTACAACTAATGTGCTGCCCTGGTTGTCAGGCCGTTTCTCAAGCGATTATCGATGCAGGATTAACTAACTATTATCGATTTAGAAGTGAGCCAGGCAATAAGCAAAGTGCGCTCATTCCCGAGGGATTAAATCAATTCAGTGCTTATGATTTACCCGAAGTACAGCAGGATTTAGTACACCAACAGGGTACCCTTAAAAGCCTATCTTTATCTATTGATGGTATAACATGCGCTGCGTGTGCCTGGCTAATTGAGCATAAAGTTAAAACCTTATCAGGTGTTGCCAGCATTAATGTTAACTCAACCACTCAACGCGCCATAGTAACTTGGCATGCTGACGATGTTGAGTTAAGTCACATACTAAAACAAATCAGCGACATTGGTTATCAGGCGGCACCTTATCAAGTTGATGACCAAGAAAAACTCAGTAAAGCAGAAAGCAGAAAATTTTTGCTGCGTTTAGGTTTAGCGGGTTTTGCAACCATGCAGGTCATGATGTTTGCCCTCGCCTTATATTCAGGCTATTTTTCAGCTTTAGATGTGGAACTTAGGGATTACTTTCGCTGGGTAAGCATGATATTTGCTGCACCGGTAGTATTTTACTCTGCACAGCCTTTTTATTTTAGCGCCATTCGCAGCCTACTTTTAGGTAGGTTGAACATGGATTTATCTGTGTCTATTGCTATTGCCGGTGCTTATATAGCAAGTTGTATTGCAACGGTTAATGGTAATGGCGAAGTGTATTTTGAATCCGTCTCTATGTTTACTTTCTTTTTGTTATTGGGGCGCTACTTCGAGCAGCAAGCAAAACAAAAAGCATCTGTTAGCTCAAGTAACTTACATAAGCTGGTACCTGTCACTGCACATGTTATGCAAGATGGACAAGCAATAGAGGTTGCAGCAAAAAGACTTAAAGTGGGCGATATTATATTAGTCCGCCCTGGCGATATTGTTGCGGCAGACGGTATCATTACTAAAGGTTTATCAAGTCTTAATGAATCTATGCTCACAGGTGAGCAAATGCCGGTGTTAAAGCAAGCTAATCAGCAGGTTTATGCAGGAACAATAAATGTTGACCAGCCAATTGAAGTTGAAGTGACTGCATTAGGCCAAGATCAATTAGTTGCTGAAATTATTCGATTACAAGAGTTTGCCTCTAATAATAAGCCTAACATTGCCTTATTAGCAGATAGATTAGCCCGCTATTTTTCGGCCACTATTTTAACTATTGCTACCCTCACCTATTTTATTTGGCTACAAATTTCGCCTGAAGATGCATTTTGGGTGACCCTATCTGTTTTAGTGGCTACTTGCCCATGTGCACTTGCGCTCGCCACGCCAACAGCAGTGACCTGTGCCACAGCAATTTTTACTAAATTAGGCATTATTACTCGAAAGTCCGGTGTATTTGAAAAACTGCCTAACATCAATCATGTTGTATTTGATAAAACAGGCACATTGACATGCGGTAAACTGTCGCTGGGCTCTGTGCAATTATTTGCAGATATTGATCAAAGCAGTGCCTTATCTTTAGCGGCTACATTAGAGCAAGGTTCATTGCACCCTATTGCGCAGGTGTTTATCCCTTACCACGATATTAATCAGGTTATTGATGACATACGTCATGAAGTAGGCCAAGGTGTACAAGGGTATTTAAAAGGTAAGCTCGTTAAGTTAGGGTCATTAGCTTTTTGTTTACAAGAAACTGAACATCTGCCTAATCATAAAAGTGTTGAGCATCAACATGTGTATTTAAGTATTGCTAATGTGTTAGTGGCGTCATTTGAATTAAACGATGACATTAGGCCTGACAGTCAAAAAGTGATTCAAACGTTAAAAGATCAATCTATTGGGATAAGTATGGCGACAGGAGACAGTTCAGGTCATGCTAACTTCTTAGCCAAGCGGCTTAGTATTACTGATGTGCACTCAGGACTGAGCCCACAATCAAAGCTAGATTTAATTAACCAGTTACAACAAACCAAGCAAGTTGCCATGTTTGGTGATGGAATAAATGATGCTCCGGTTTTAGCTGGAGCGAATATTTCGGTTGCAATGGGAAGTGGCAGCGCAATAGCCAAAAACAGTGCCGATCTAATCTTGCTTGGCGACCACCTCTCCCGTTTCAATGACGCTATTACAGTATCAAAATATACCAATCGAATTATTAAACAAAACTTAGCGTGGGCTTTTGGGTATAATGTGATTATTTTACCGCTTGCGGTCACTGGACATGTGGTGCCTTATATTGCCGCTATCGGTATGTCGGTAAGTTCTATCATTGTTGTTAGTAACAGTTTACGACTGCTAAGGCTTAAATTATGACTATTATTTATGTATTAATCCCGATTGCGATGGTATTTGTATTAATCGCAGTGGGTGTATTTTTCTGGGCCGTTAAAAGTGAACAATTTGATGATCTGGACAGACAAAGTGTATCGATTTTATTTGATGATGATAATCAGCAACAAGCTAAACAGCTCTCACATTCCGATAACGCCAAACATAAAGACAGTGATGAAAAACCAGAGACTCCTTTGTGATTGAATTTAACTTTGTTGGTGCATTTCTAGTTGGTTTAATGGGCGCGGCACATTGCTTTGGCATGTGTGGTGGCTTGATAGGCGCCTTTTCAGCTAATCTTCCTAATCGTGCAGGTAATCAGCTGGCGAATCAATTAAGTTTTTTGCTGAGTTATAATCTTGGCCGCATCACAAGCTATACCATTGCAGGAAGTATTGTCGGCGGTAGCACTGCAGCACTTGGCGCAATGTTTGCGGTCGACGACTACCTTTTATATTTGCGCTTTTTTGCCGGTATTATGATGATTATTACCGGTTTATACATTGCTCAAATTTGGTTTGGTATTGTTTATATTGAAAAAATAGGTAAAGGTTTATGGGCGGTAATACAACCTTTAACAAAGAGGGTTCTACCTATTCAGCACCCTAGCCAAGCCATACTTGCGGGTATGGTTTGGGGCTGGTTACCCTGTGGTTTAGTTTACAGTACGTTGACTTGGTCAGTGGCTTCAGGCAGTGCACTTCAAGGTGGGCTTATTATGCTAGCTTTTGGCTTAGGCACCCTACCTGCATTGTTAACTGCAGGACTTGCAGCAAAAAAGTTAGCAAATTGGGTACAGAGAAAATCGGTAAGAATCATAAGTGGCTTATTACTGATTGGTTTTGGTTTACAGACTATCTACGCCGCTATTTATCAACTTTAGTGGCTGGCCAATTTGATTTAGTTTACCATGATAATGTTGATATGATTTAGGAACCATTATGCCAAGTGATCAAAACAAAGTTCGCCGTCCAAATTCTGGAGGTAATGCTATTCATTGTCATGACTGTAGCATGTCGACACTTTGCATTCCTTTCACATTGAATGATTCAGAACTCGATAAACTGGATAATATTATCGAACGTAAAAAACCGGTTCAAAAAGGCGACCAAATTTTTAAATCCGGCGACAACTTACGGGCGCTATACGCTATTCGCTCCGGTACAATTAAAAGCTATACCATTACCGAACAAGGTGATGAACAAATTACCGGTTTTCATCTAGCGGGTGACGTTATTGGGTTTGATGGCATTCACTCGCAAATTCATCAAAGTTTTGCTCAAGCATTAGAAACATCTATGGTATGCGAAATTCCTTACGATACCTTAGATGAACTGTCAGGTGTTATGCCCAAATTACGCCAACAAATTATGCGTTTAATGAGCAGTGAAATCATGAGCGATCAAGAAATGATTTTATTGTTATCCAAGAAAAATGCTGAAGAACGTCTTGCTGCCTTTATTAATAATTTAGCCAATCGTTTTGGTAGTCGTGGTTTTTCACCTAAAGAATTTAGACTCACCATGACTCGTGGTGATATTGGTAATTATCTTGGTTTAACGGTTGAAACCATAAGCCGTTTATTAGGCCGTTTTCAAAAATCCGGTCTCATTGAAGTTAATGGTAAATACATTTCAATAGTGGATCATCAAGCATTAGGATTGCTGGCAGGACATGCGCGGATCGCCACTTAATGATGATTATTTGATCTAGTTCAAGTTATGTTAATGAGTAAAAGGTGATACTAATATATATTACTAACTCACTAAATTTAAAGGCTTTGGAGGTTATATGAAGGAATATAAAAAAATACTGGTTATTATTAACCCTACAACAGACCATCAAGCAGCACTAGACAGAGCCATTGAGCTAGCCTCAAAAAGCCAAGCTAAGATTACCGCTTTCTTATCTATTTTTGATTTCTCCTACGAAATGACTTCAATACTGTCAGCCCAAGAGAGAGAAGCCATGCGACAAGGTGTTATTGACCAACGGACCGCATGGTTAAATGAGCTAATTTTACAAACAAACAATCCTGATATTATTGATTGTCAGGTTGTTTGGCATAACCGCCCTTTCGAATCTGTCATTAATCATGCTATTGCTGGGGATTACGACTTAATTGTTAAAAGCACACACGCACATGACAAACTGAAGGCGGTTATTTTTACCCCGACAGATTGGCATCTTATGCGTAAAGCCCCGCAACCGGTATTAATGGTAAAAGAACACGCTTGGCCAGTTGCAGGAAAAATCCTCTGTGCCGTTAATGTCGCATCAGAAGATGAAGATCAGCAAAATTTAAACGGCAAGATTATCCGTTATGCACAAGACTTAGCGGTTAAGTTTTCCGCCGAAGTTCATCTGGTCAATGGCTATCCCGGTACGCCGGTTAACCTTGCTATTGAACTACCAGACTTTGATGCCAATGCCTATAACGACAGTGTTAGAGTCCAGCATGAAGAACGTGTTCGCTATATTGCCCAAGAATACAATATTGATTATGAAAATTGTCATGTTGAAGAAGGATTACCAGAGGATGTTATTCCAGAACTTGCTGAAAAACTGGATGCTGAATTAGTTATTTTAGGCACAGTTGGCCGTACTGGTTTTTCAGCCGCATTAATAGGTAATACTGCTGAACATGTTATTGATAGCTTAAATTGTGATTTATTAGCGCTCAAACCCGACGGTTACAAATCACCTTTAGCTGAATAACTCAGGCTATCTTTGAGTTCTACTTTACCCAGTAAGATATTACTGGAATAATACGCGCCCTGAAACACACAGTTACTGGGCGCATTTTTATGTCTGAAGTAGAACAACTCGATCAAGTTAAACAAAATATCACCCGTATGACCAAGCTGGAAAAACGCTTACGTAGCGAAGTTGGTAGTGCAATTGCCGACTACAACATGATTGAAGATGGTGATTTAGTTATGTGCTGCTTATCTGGCGGTAAAGACAGTTATGCCATGCTTGATATCTTAATTAAGCTTCAGAAACGAGCGCCAATTTCATTCAATATTGTTGCCGTCAATCTTGACCAAAAACAGCCCGGTTACCCAGAGCATGTTTTACCTGCCTACTTAGATAAACTAGGCATTGCATATCATATCCTAGAAAAAGACACCTACTCTATCGTTAAAGATAAAATTCCTGAAGGTAAAACCACTTGTTCATTATGTTCTCGACTACGTCGCGGTACTTTGTATGGTTTTGCCCAGCGTATTGGCGCGACTAAAATTGCCTTGGGACATCATAGGGACGACATAATAGAAACATTATTTTTAAATATGTTCTATGGTGGAAGAATGAAAGCAATGCCACCTAAGTTACTTTCTGATGACGGTGCTAACATGGTGATTAGACCTTTGGCGTACAGTCGTGAAAAAGATATCGCGGAATATGCAACTTTAAAAGAGTTTCCAATTATTCCGTGTAATCTATGTGGCTCACAGGAAAACTTAAAGCGCGGTGCGATAAAAGATATGCTTAACCTTTGGGATAAACAGTATCCAGGTAGAATTGAAACTATCTTTACCGCTATGCAAAATACTGCGCCGTCCCAAGGTGTTGATCGCGACCAATTTGATTTTTTAAGTTTACAACGCGATGCTGACGCCCCATTAAAAGGGGATGTTGCTGAGTCTGACTTACCCGCGTTTGATTTTCTAGATATTAGCAACAATGGGCATATCGATCTTGATGCTGCACAGCGCATTGATATTGTGACGACATTTAAACCATAAAAAATATTCACTTAATAAAAAGCCCTGTGAGTTCAGGGCTTTTTGTTTTTCTGATCAATTTTGCGTGCAATGATAGTCAGCTATATTCCATTGAACTGGCAATTCAATTCGGCATCTATAAAAATAGTTAAGTCACTTTTCAAAATTAATTAACCCAGGGGCTCACTACGCTTGGCTTTTCTGAAAATGTTAAATGTATCAAGGATGCAATCTTTTCACTGCTTAAGGTAAAGTGTTCATTGATCTGCTGAGTTTCGCCGTTCAACGTCATAATGATGGGTTTATCATTTGCAAACTCAAATGTTAAACCAGACAGTGGTTTTCTAAAGTACTTCATTGGAAAACCTTGTAAAGAATCAAGCAGACCATTCATGTCATTTAACACTAATTGCAATTGATTATTGCGATATTCGCTAAGTGCTTCACGTGCTCTAACCTGCATTGCTATACCGCACTGACTAGAGTCACCCTGCACTTCAATATTAATTAGGCCGCGATTTGACTTTAAATCTTCATTGAATGGAATATATATACGCTGCTCTTGAGTATACGTTAGCGGAAATGATTGCGACTCAGTAGTAATATTTCCTGAAATAATTTTACAATTATCTGATTTTGGAACACTAAATGCTAATTCAACATTCGGATAACTGCCTTTATTAACCCGCTTAAGTGGATTATAAAAACTATTATATTCTAACGAAACGGTGTCTGACATCACATTAAAGGCACTAAATGAACATAATGTGATCCCCAAAACAACTAACTTGCGCAACAACATATCAATAATCCTGTTTGGACAATAAACACCTATCAAATATGGTATAAAACACATGTTTATAGCGTGTCTTGTCGTAATGTATAATACAATCAATGAAAGCTTATTCTATCACACTCAATTGGTTAATTTCTCATGGAAAGAGACAAGTAATTATATGTTAAATCAACGTTTATCAAGCTATAACAAAGTCGTTGCTATCGGTGGCGGTCATGGATTGGGTCGCGTCCTTGCCTCGTTATCTTTTTTAGGTAATCGATTAACCGGCATTGTTGCCACAACAGATAATGGTGGTTCTACAGGACGTTTAAGACAAGACCAACAGACTATTGCATGGGGCGACTTACGAAATTGTCTGTCTCATTTAACCCCTCGCCCTTCATTAAGTGCCTGTCTTTTTGATCACCGTTTTACCGGCACTAATGAATTAAGTGGTCATAACTTAGGTAATGTTATTTTGCATGCCCTTGACCAACTTTGTGTTCGACCATTAGATGCGGTCAATTTAGTGCGTACCATACTTAAGATAAATACCTCTATTATTCCTATGTCCGAAGCCTCTACTCATTTAACGGCAATAATGGGTTGTGGTAAAAAGGTCATTGGAGAGCTTAATGTAGATGAAATGATAGAGGCACCTGTAGCATTAAGTTTAGAGCCGCAAGTTGAGGCTACCATTGAAGCATGCTTAGCCATTAAAGATGCTGATTTGATTATTCTCGGGCCTGGGAGCTTTTTGACCAGTATTCTGCCCCCCTTATTACTGCCAAAAGTTACGGAATATATTAGAGCATCGCAGGCTAAAGTCATCTTTATTGATAATTTAACGGATGAATATTCGGTAGCAAATCAATTTAGTATTGAAGAGAAAATTGGTTGGGTTAATCAAATTGTAGGCAAGGATATCATCAGTGATGTGATCCAACATTGTGATATAAAATCACCTGCTGTTACCACTAAAGTCTGTTCAGGCACTAAGGTTAACTTTCATCAGTTTAGTTTAGTCAGTTCACATCACAAAGGTTTACACGATAAACTAGCTTTAGGTGATGCTATTTGTAGTGTTAGTAGATTTAAAGCATTAAAAAGGACTGCTTAGCAGTCCCTTTCGTTTCATAACCCTATCGCGAAATTATTGGGTGTTATAAAACTTGTGCAATGGCTCGACATACTGAAGGCATGTTATCTTTGGTCAGTCCCGCAACACTGATACGACCCGAACCCACAATATAAATAGCAAATTCTTCACGTAGTCGATTGACTTGTTCTTTGCTTAAACCTGAAAAGCTAAACATACCATTTTGACGTGAAATAAAGCTAAAGTCCTGGGTCACCCCTTCAGCCTTTAAGCTCTCAACAAATAGTAGACGCATTTCTCCAATACGCACTCTCATCGCAGTTAACTCACTTTCCCACTCTTGACGTAAGTCAGCATCGGTCAAAATAGTACTAACGATCAAACCACCGTGTGCAGGAGGGTTTGAATAGTTTGCACGAATAGTTCTTTTAATTTGGCTAAAACTGCGAGCTGCAGTAGCTTGATCCTGCGCGACTAATGTCACAGCACCAATACGTTCATTATACAATCCAAAGTTCTTTGAAAATGAATTAGCCACTAGTAACTCTGGCACAACAGCAGCAACGGCACGTAAGCCTTGCGCATCTTCCTCAATACCAGTACCAAAACCTTGGTATGCAAAATCAAATAAAGGTAATAATTCTTGTTCAAGACAAAGCTGCGCTATGACTTTCCACTGTTCAATGTTTAAATCAATACCTGTTGGGTTGTGACAACAACCGTGTAATAAAACGATGTCACCTTGTGCTGCTTCAGATAAGTCAGCAACCATAGCATCAAAATCCATGTCATGGGTTTCAGCTACATAATATTGATATTGCTTAACCGTCAAGCCGGCTGTTTCGAAAATATTTTGATGATTTGCCCAGGTTGGATTACTGACCCAAATGGTTTTAGATGTGGTGTTAGTTGATAAAAATTCAGCAGCAACACGTAATGCGCCTGTTCCACCCGGTGCTTGAGCGGTAACAACACGGTTATTAGTAACAAGTGAGCTGTTTTCACCAAACAATAATGTTTGCACTACTTTGTTGTAAGCCTCTACACCTTCTATTCCAAGGTAGTTTTTACTTTTCTCTACTTCTAAAAGCTTAGCTTCTGCTTTTTTTACCGATGTGAGTACAGGGGTTTGACCAGCCTCATCTTTATAAATACCGACACCTAAGTTAACCTTATGGGCACGAGGGTCAGCTTTAAATGCATCGGTTAAACCTAAGATGGGATCAGCAGGAGCTTGGGATACTTGAGAGAAAATCATTACAACATTCCTAAAATAGTGACTTACATGATTGAGTACTGATTCGAGTACTGGGTGGTTTCGATATTTATACCACTGCTGTTCAGATCTGAGTAGTGAGATTTTTGAATGTTGAGATAAAAAACACACTTAAATGTGAATGCAGCAAAATAATGGTTAATTATTGCTAAATATGAAATCAATATGGCATATCAATATTATAGTTGAATCAAAGCCGCTTTTAAAAAACACCCCTGCTATTACAATAAACTTTGCAATGGGCATAAAAAAAGCCTCATCGTTTGATGAGGCTTTCTCTAATTTGGCGGAGCGGACGGGACTCGAACCCGCGACCCCCGGCGTGACAGGCCGGTATTCTAACCAACTGAACTACCGCTCCAAATTCTTTTTAATCTAACGTTGAGAATAATAAAGTTGTCTGTTTATGCCGTCAATAGATATTTATAACATTTTAATTTGATTAGCTAAAAAATAACCAATTAGTTTTTATCATCTGGTATCGTCAAATCAATATCATCGAGATCTAAATCTAAACTATCATCTTTTTTCTTTTTGCCAGTTTCAAGCTCTTCTTGCTGTAATCTAACCTCTGCAGCAGCTAACGCTTTTGAAAGAGCCTGCTTTTTACGCCAGATAATAAAGCCTATGATCCCGAGAAAAAACAATACCCCGTTTATCACTGCTATTAAAAAAACAGCATCTTCTTTAGCCTTTTCTTCTTCTGCCCTTGCGATAACAGCCGCTTTCTCGGCTAACTCTTCCGCACTTGGCGGTGGTGGCGGTGGCTCAACCAGATTAAAAAACATTTCAGGGATATTGAGCAGTATTTCTCGCCCACGAATAGTAGTACTCGCCACAGTTCCTTTTACACGGTAACTACCAAACGCTGAAACTGAAGGCAGAGGTAACATATATTCAGGTGTTGGCACTCCCATTAATACCACGGGCACATGCAAACCAGCAGGACCAACAAGCTCAAATTGAATATGGGTTTGAGACAATAAGACTTCGGCTTCATTGACCAAAACCTCTAAATACCAGGTTCCCGTTAGTGGATCTTCTGGAGCAACCATTTTTACGTTTACAGGCTGCTTAGACAGTAAAAAAGGCATACTATATTCACGTTCAAATATGTTGTTTCTCGCTGTAACACTTAATACATAATGGCCTGACGGTTGTTCTAGGTTAGTACTGCCAGTAAAAATGCCATCATCAGGTCGTTCATCTAAGTCTTCACCATTGTCTTTATATGCTCCAACTATAATAGTACCAGTGGCAAAATTATCATCAGTGGGTAAATGTTGGCTAGTAAACTTTGATGTCCACTCAATCATAAACTCTAAACCTGGCATCCGCATGGTTAAATCATCAGCGGTTAATCGTGCAAGGACTTTTAATCGCTCACCTTGGTATAAAGGTTGCGGCAATGGTTCAACATCAATGTTAATTTTGGATACTTTTTCAATAGTTGAACCGGGTAAAACATCACCAAGTAATTGCCATGGACCTGGCGTTGGATTAGCTATTGAAATGATATCGCCAGTAATGCCATCTACCCATTTTACGGATTCAGGGTGTCTAGATGAGTACCATTTACTGCCATCTGGCTGCACGATAACCACGGGGGATGATCCATAATTACGTTGAACAATTAACGTAACCTGGTCAACTTTATGATCGATTCTGAACCTATTTTTCAGTTCCATCGCATAGGGTGCGGGCACATAATTACTCATTGTGGTTGAATTAGCGACAGCCGCATAGCTGCCTGTTGAAATAGACCAACAAAAGCTAGCAAGTATCGTTAACGTGTAAACACCCATTGATTTCATTAAGTGAATTATCCTCTCCAGAGGCATTTTCCTGATTTAGCAACTAAATCAAGTCTTTGTTCATGTAATATTATCTCATCGGCCGATGCGCGGATCACTTTAAGATTAAACGCATTTTGATCAATTCTTTTAATACCACCGGCCTCTTGTCCTGCTTTTTCACTGGATAAATTAAACTTGATCTGACCACCAGTCATAATCAAATAAACATCCGCTAAAATTTCAGCATCAAGTAATGCGCCATGATAGGTACGACGAGTATTATCAATACCATAACGGCGACAAAGCGCATCTAGATTGTTTTTCTGACCTGGGTGTAAACGCTTAGCTATCGCTAACGAGTCGAGGATTTGACAGATATCTTTGGTTTTAGGACCGACTGGATTAAGTTTAGAAAACTCATGATCCATAAAGCTGACATCAAAGTTTGCGTTATGCGCAACAATTTCAGCTCCATCAATAAAGTTAATAAAATCCTGCGCTATTTGATGAAATCTAGGCTCACCCGCAACACGTTCATCGGTTATGCCGTGAACTTGAATGGCTTCGGGATCGATAGCTTGCCCGGGGTTAATATACTGATGATATATACGTCCCGTTAAGCGGCGGTTTATCACCTCAACACAGCCTATTTCTATGATCCTGTGACCAATGTAAATTGGGCCGCCAGCTTGATTCATGCCGGTTGTTTCTGTATCGAGAATAATTTGTCGTGGTGCTGAAGAAATGATATTCATTTATTTAGTCATCTTAAGGTTATGAGTATACTAGCGCCAAAATGTTACTTAAAAGCAAGTGTATCAATTCAATGACTGAACTAAAACAACTTCATATTTATACCGATGGCTCTTGCCTTGGCAATCCAGGTCCTGGCGGTTATGGTGTCGTGATGATCTATAAGCAAAAGCAAAAAGAATTGTCTGCCGGATTTGAACTTACCACCAATAATAGGATGGAATTATTAGCGCCAATTGTAGCCTTAGAGTCACTTTTTGATGCTTGTAACATTATTTTGATAAGTGATAGTCAATATATGCGTAAAGGGATCACTCAGTGGATCCATGGCTGGAAGAAAAAAATTGGAAAACCTCAGCTAACGAACCAGTTAAAAATGTCGATTTATGGAAGCGTCTTGACGCTGCCAGTGAAAAACACAAAATTGACTGGCGTTGGGTGAAAGGACATTCTGGCCAAATTGAAAACGAGCGATGTGATGACTTAGCCCGAAATGCTGCTATGGGTAAAAATCTACAAAAAGATATTCATTATCAAGCCAGTTAACATCAACCCGCTATTTAACTCTTAATCCAGAGCGCCCAGCAGAAGGCGCGGTGGACCAATTAGGGGCTTTAATCTTTTGTTTATCGCGTATAGGTGTATAGGGTGAGTCAAGTTTTCGCGCCACAATCAAATACATACCTCCAGTACTAGGCAACCAGTTTTGAAGTCGGTTATGCCAGCCGAATTTACTAGGGTATAGGGTCAACAAATGGTGATACACCAAACGATCATCGGTTAATACTTGATAACCCAATAAGCCTAACCAATCTTTCACTCTTGATGGCATATAGAAATGACCACTCCAGGGCAATTGAGATTGATACTTTGGCATTAATTTACCAAAAAAAGCAGGACTAATAGGATTAAAGCCTGCGATGATAACATATCCTCCCGAGACAATTACCCTGTCCACTTCCCTGAGAATTTGATATGGGTCGGACTCATATTCAAGTAAGGCCGTCATGAGTACCGCATCAATACAATTTTGTTGTATGGGTAAGTGTTTTGGGCTGGCATTAATCGAAGCTTTTGGGTCTTGGTAAACACTAAAATGATAGTTTATTTGGCAATGCAGGCTGTTAATAGCAGAGCTTAAAGGACCTAACTTCAATAAATGATAGCCAAATAGCCTTGGCCACCAGGCTTTAAGGGCTAAATTGATTTCAGATTCAATGTAATCACCGCATGCAAAATCCTGCCAAATCATGGGTGTTGTTGCGTCATTAACATCTGATCCATCTAGCAAATTGAACTCCTAAAAAGCGCATATTATTGAACAAAGTCGCTGATATGTTTACTCTATCAAAACGAATGATGAAACTCGAGAATGATAATGTATCAAATCCACCGTATTGCCGCCTTTAATGATAATTATATTTGGTTAATTCAATATAACTCAAACCATGCATATGTTGTTGATCCTGGTTGTGGCCAAACTGTGATTGATTATCTTACAGCAAACAACATTCAGTTGGCCGGCATACTCATTACTCATCACCACCATGATCATACTGGTGGTATCAGATTATTACAAAGCTATTATCAAGATAAATTAACCGTTTTCGGCCCCTATAATGAGTCAATTACAGGATTGACTCAGCCGATAGAATTGACAGAACATCAAACTGATATACTACACATTAAAGATTGGAATACAGATATAAAGGTCATTAGTGTTCCCGGACACACTCGAGGACATATCGCCTATATTATGGATGATAATTTATTTTGTGGTGACACATTATTTAGCGGCGGATGCGGCCGATTGTTTGAGGGAACTGCACAGCAGATGTCACTTTCGCTGTCTATCTTGTCTCAATTACCAGATGCGACAAAAGTGTTTTGTGCCCACGAATATACCTTATCAAATCTGACTTTTGCTACTGTTGTCATGCCTGATAATCAGGTTTTACAAGATTACGTCTGTGAAGTTAACGCATTGAGAAATGATAATAAACCCACAATTCCAAGCAGTATTGGTTTAGAAAAGCGAGTTAATCCTTTTCTTCAATGCGATGACCTTGCCGTTAAAACAGCTGTTGAATCACATTTAAATGAAAAACTTAATGATGAAATTCAAGTATTTAAAAACCTAAGGCTATGGAAAGATAACTTTTAATCCTATATAAACAGAGTTTAATAAGACATTAAATATATTTTCTTTTACAATGTTTAATTCGGCTTTTCTTGACTGAGAAAAACTATCTCAAAAAACTAGAATATAATTGTATCAAATCAAGGTGTTGTGCCTTTATTTCAGGATATTTATTTAATGAAAACAAAGTTAACATTGCTTGCAGCTAGTATTATATTAGTTATAGGCTGTCAATCAGTAAAGCATGATATAGATACCGATCCTGTTATCAAAACCGCTTTAGTAAAAGTTCCTACCAAAACAAGCCAGCAACCTACTTCAATAGAAGACATTGAAGATGATTTAGCCCAAGCCAATGATGTTTGGCAGCGTATTCGAGATGGCATGCAACTGCGCATTGCTGATAAAGAGTTAGTTGAGTATTACCGTCAAAAATTTATCGAAAATCCACAGCATTTAGAAGTGGTGACACAACGGGCAGAACCTTTTCTGTTCTTCATTCTAGAAGAAATTGAAAAGCGAAATTTACCCACAGAACTCGCCCTGTTACCCATTATTGAAAGCGCATTCGACCCTTCTGCAACATCAAGCAGTGATGCATCAGGACTATGGCAATTAACATTACCTACCGCAGCAGCTTTTAAAGTAAAAACCAATTGGTGGTATGACGGTCGGCGTGATATCCGGGCATCGACAATCGCAGCTTTAGACTTATTAGAATACCTTTATGCCAAAATGGATAACAATTGGATTTATGCACTTGCTGCCTATAATTCAGGC
Organism: Shewanella sp. HL-SH8; assembly: GCF_051165765.1. Taxonomy (NCBI): domain Bacteria; kingdom Pseudomonadati; phylum Pseudomonadota; class Gammaproteobacteria; order Alteromonadales; family Shewanellaceae; genus Shewanella; species Shewanella sp. HL-SH8. The sequence goes on from NZ_CP195039.1 coordinate 2,543,829, forward strand.
GAAGGACGAGTGCTAAACGCGATAAAGCGAAATAAAAATCAAGGGACTGAAACAAACTTTTGGATGTTAAAACTACCAAAAGAGACTGCACATTATGTCCCACAATTATTAGCACTCGCTGATATAGTAAAAAACTCATCTGAGTTAGGTATTCACTTGGCGGCAATTGAAAATAAGCCGCGTATTGAAATGGTGAATATTGAAAGCCAACTAGACTTAAACTTAGCGGCCGAAATGGCTAATATTTCAGTCGAAGATCTTAAGCTTCTCAATCCTGGGTTAACACGATGGGCCACAGCACCAGAAGGGCCACATTACCTAACGATCCCAATTGATAATGCCCAAAGCTTTAAGCGCTCACTTGCGTCTTTGGACCCAAATTCACGTATTAACTGGGTACGCTATAAGATTAAACCCGGTGACAGTATCAGCGAAATTGCCGATCAATTTGAGACATCCCCCACCCTGATACGTAGCAGTAATGGTATTAAAGGTAATAATATTACCGCGGGAAGATTTTTGATTATACCGATAGCAACTAAAGATGCAGATATAGAAAGTTTACATGCTGATCAACAGCTTGCACGCAAACCTGTAGTCAAATCAAGTACTAAAGGTCAATCATATTTGGTAAAATCAGGTGATAACCTTTGGAATATAGCAAAAAAGAATAGTATTACAGTGGCCCAGATAACCAAGTGGAATAAACTTACTAAAGATCAATCCCTTAAAATAGGTCAAAACTTAATTTTTTATCCTAATGAAATAGCGCAAACAAACGGTTTATCTGAGAAAGTGGTCAATTATAGAGTTAAATCCGGCGATTCACTTGCCCGTATTGCAGCAACCTATAAAGTTACCGTTGCTGATTTAATTGAATGGAATAGCTTGCAGAAAAACAAATATTTACAGCCGGGTCAAATGTTAAAACTGCTAATAGCTAATAGCTAATATCTGTTTTAAATTATTGAGTTCTAAAAAACGGGTTAACTTAGTTAACCCGTTTTTTATTTATACGCTATATCATTTACGATCTAACAATAACTCCACAGAAATAACATTTACGACTGGTGAGCTACTTTCTGATACTAGACCTTTAAACTTAGGCCGCAATGTAAAACCACCTTTGTTGACTTGTTCCAAAATATCGCTAGGTATATTAAATTTTGATTTCAATGATTTACCAGCACCAATACGGATGTGCTTTATTGCCTGGGTAAACATCATGTCATCTGACCATGCCCAAACTTTCTGATTTTTTGGGTCAAGTAGCCATAAATCAGCCTGCATCCCAGAGTTGAACTGTAAATCAACTCCCATACTGCCTCTGTTAGTTACAATTAGCTCAACCGCCATTGACTTGGCATCTTGATAATATGGACTTATCTCTAACTTGGCATGCAGCAATGATTCATTCATCGTTTGCATTTCATTCCCCGCGGTTAAGATGACTTTCTTGTTAATTTGTTTAGCATGGTTAGCCTGTACATCTGAATTAACGCCGCCAGTACACCCTATTAAGGCTAATAAGCTTATTGCGCCTAATACCTTACGCATTAGAATCCTCCTAATTTTTTAAGTAGACTGTCTTTCAATTTATCCTTTTCCTGATTTAATCTGCCTTTTAATAAGGCATCTGTGTCTAAAGCAAACTTAGGGTCTTGAAAACTACCATTTATACTTAACGGGATATCGATGCCTTTCAAGGTATCTTGCTGACTGCCTTGACCAGCAAGTGACCCTACTACTTTGGTGATCAGTTTATAATCAATATTTTGGCTAATAATATTAGCCGTACCTTTACCCTCTAATCTTATTAAAGGTGAGGACATTGATAAATCAGGATTGTTTAATACGCCTTCAAGTAAATTAAAGCTTCCGGTTAAACTGGTAAAATCAGTTTTAAGCTCCTGTGCATCTTGGGCAGATAAGTCTCCAGCTATCTTTTTCTGAGCACTGCGGATCATTTGCGGAATATTAACACCGTATAAGGACCCATCAGCAACCTCAAATTGACCATTGGCTAACAGTTGTTGTTTAAGCTTACTGGGGATAAGACTTGCCCCTTCACCCTTAGCAGAAAAATTTGCTATACCTGATATCAAATCCACTTCAGCCAAATCAATTAATAGGGGCCGTATTTGCACCCCAGTAACTTGCTTATCAAATTGATATGTTGGCACACTTTTACGAGCATCAACTTTGGCAGAGACTGTGATATTACCCTGATACAGTTCTGCTGATAATTTTTTAAAATCAATAACGCCCTGCTTGATAACAGTATTCATTTGCCAGTTTTGAGTCAGTAAATTATTTACCTTGATCGTCTTGGCTTTTAAATTCAGGGTTAAATCAAGTTGTTTAAGTGCAGATAAGTCCGGCTCTTTGTCACTTTCCGTACTGACTGTTGCGACTTTTTCTTCGCTCGCATCTGTTGCAGATTTTGGCAGTAGGCTGTCTAAATCAATGTCACCGAATTCAATATCGAGCTTGATAACAGGAATAGTGTTGCCATAATTAAGTGCGAGTTTGGCATTAGCCTCAATGTTATCAAGGGTTAACTGGCTAATAGTGAGTGTCACGTCTTTACTATTAAGCGCGATAACAACATCGGTAAGCAAATCTGCTTGTAACGATTTGTTCGGTAACGATTCACCTTTAAAATTATTTGTAATCGAAAACTGATTGATATGAATACTATCCAAATTATCTGAAACTTTAATTTGCCCTTTACCTGCTGAGCTTAATTTCATTTCAGCCAATTCAGCGTCAAACTCATATTCCATATCAGCAAATTGCCCAAGTGAAAATTGACCTAACGTAAATGAGCTTAATGTAAAATGCTGCTCAGTTTTGGTTTGTTGATTAATGATATTAACTTGCATATTGGTTATAGAGATCCCACCAATATTAAGACTTGATAAGGCCATCGCTTGACCGTTGGATGCTTCTGCTGGTATTTGAGTCGTTTGCTTGTCTTCACCTAAGCCATAGAAACTGGTTTTTCCTTTTTTATCGGTAACTAAATTAACGGTCAAACCATCTAGAGTTAACTGTTCAATTTCGATTTCCTGACTCAGTAGCGGTATTAAAGCAACATTGGCAACAGCTTGATTAATTTCTAGCATGTGCTGAGGTTGAAATGAGTCCGGATTACTAAACGATATCGCGCCAATATTGATGCCAATAGAGGGGAAAAAGCTCCAACTTAAGTCCTGGTTTATCGTTAACGTACGGCCTGTCTGTTTTTTTACCGCATCAACAATTTGTGGTTTAAAATCATTAATATTAAAAAACAATGTTAAATACAGTACTGTACAAATGCCAACAGTGAGTATGAACACCACCAACCATTTAATTAATTTCATCATTCTTCCTTAGTCTGTTATGAGTAAATTACTAATCTGATCGTGTATACACTATAAACTTAAAACTGATTGACTAATGGCGACGCCATTTAAATCAGCATAAAGCATCATACCATCAACAATTTCGATTGAATTAATTTCAAGGGTCACGCCTATCTCCCCCAAGTCACGCTTCTCTGTTTTAATGGGGTTAACGCCAATTGCTTTCACACCAATATTCATAGTGTTAATTGTGGCGACATCCCTTATACAACCATAAATAACGATACCCTGCCAACCATTATCAACAGCGTCTTGTGCAATCATATCACCCAATAAAGCCCGTCTAGTTGAACCGCCTCCATCAACAACCAGCACCTTCCCATGGCCTGGTTTAGCTAGAGTTGTTTTCACCTTTGAATTATCTTCAAAGCACTTTACTGTTACGATTTTGCCTGAAAAGATGCTTTTTTGTCCATAGGATAGCCAAGGTAAATTAATCAGTTGTAACTCTTGAGGGTATTGGTCAAACAGATCAGGAAGTAAATCGAGCATAATGCCTCCGTGCGACATAAATGAATAAATACGCAATAAGCCTACTTAAAAAACTATTGATGAACAAGTGGTTAAGCTTTACACAGTGAAAAATTAATATGCAGACAATAGGATTACCAGTGGTAAATAATGATATAAATATTAATAACTTTGATGTTCTATGCTGCTGAAAATCCTGAGATACAAGTAATCATTCATTCTGACAACTTTTTGAGTCATTCATACACCCTTATATAATGTCCCCATATCAAGATAAGTCATCGAATTTAAAAATGTTAATCCTTATTCATATCAATACCAGGATTTTAATTGCCACTTTAACAATCTCATATGCTGACGATGTTTATTAATGGGTCAAAATGTCGCAGTTAAAACCAATCAACTGATCTAGATCTAAATAATAACATTTTTATTGTAATGTATTTACAATTCCCATTTTTACTTTGATTTAAATCAAGTTGCTCTGGTACAGAGAGCCATATAGTTATCGTGAGGATATGAAAACCCTGACAATAAGAAGGTTACTTTATGGATACTCATGCAGCTCTATATGAACAAGGCAAACAGCGTCTTGATTATTTACGTGCACTAGCACCTAGACAGCCTGTTAGTTTAGAACAGAAGATGGCCGATAATGGCATCTCTCGCCGAGACTTTATAAAGTGGAGTGCGGCTATGGCGGCCATGCTGGCATTGCCACTTCCTTTCAGTACCTTAGTTGCAGAAGCAGCTGAATTAGCAGACAGAGTACCGTTAATTTGGCTACACATGGCGGAATGTACTGGTTGCTCTGAATCACTTATTCGCACCGACACCCCTAATTTAGATACCTTGATTTTTGACCATATTTCATTGGAATACCATGAAACCTTGATGGCAGCGTCAGGCTGGCAAGCGCAAGAGAATCTTGAAAATGCACTTAAAGAATACAAAGGACGCTACCTTTTAGCCGTTGAAGGCGCCATTCCTACCGCCAATAATGGCGCCTATTTGACTGTAGGCTGTAAAGGCCACACCGGATTACACATAGTAAAAGAAGCAGCTGAAGGTGCTGCTGCTATTATCTCTGTGGGTACATGTGCAGCATTTGGTGGCGTGCAAGCCGCATACCCGAACCCAACTGGGGCAAAAGGCGTACATGAAGTTGTTGATAAAAAAGTTATTAATCTTGGGGGCTGTCCGCCAAGTGAAAAAAATATCGTCGGCACATTAATGTACTTCATCATGTTTGGCAAACTCCCTGCTTTAGATATGTTTAATCGACCAAAGTGGGCTTATGGTGCTCGCGTACATGACAACTGTGAACGGCGTGGGCGCTTTGATGCCGGTGAGTTTGTTGAAACATTTGGCGATCAAGCAGCTAAAGATGGCTATTGCTTATATAAAGTAGGCTGTAAAGGTCCATACACTTACAACAACTGTCCAACAGAAAGATTTAATCACCATACTAGTTGGCCGGTACTCGCAGGTCATGGTTGTATGGGCTGTTCTGAGCCCAACTTCTGGGATGATATGGCAGATTTCGAAAAACCATTAGGGCGTCAACTTTTACACGGTATTGATGCTACGGCAGACACCATAGGCGCAGTCATACTAGGTGCAACGGTTGTCGGGATCGGTGCCCATGCTGTTGCAAGTGTATTTGCTAAGCCATTGGAGGATTAATCATGAACAAACGCGTAGTTATCGACCCTATCACCCGCATTGAAGGTCACTTGCGAGTAGAAGTTGAAGTCGATGAAAACAATGTCATCACAAAGGCTTGGTCATCATCAACTTTATGGCGTGGTATAGAAGTTATCTTAAAAGGCCGCACGCCGATGGACGTCGGCTTAATCGTGCAGCGTATTTGTGGTGTGTGTACATATTCACATTATCGCTGTGGTACCGAAGCGGTAGAGAATGCTTTAGGAATGACTATTCCTGTCAATGCTAAATACCTTAGAAGTCTGATGCAATCTTCATTATATATGCACGATCATATCGTCCATTTTTATCACTTACATGGCTTAGACTGGGTTGATGTAGTATCGGCATTAGGTGCTGACCCCGCTAAAGCGGCGCAGGACTCACTAAAATATACAGACAAACCCATCGCGACAGGCGAAGGAGAATTAAAGGCTGTACAAGAAAGAGTAAAAGGCTTGGTTGATACTGGTAAGTTAGGCCCGTTCGCCAATGCCTATTGGGGTAATAGCACTTACCGTTTTAGCCCTGAACAAAACTTAATTGCCTTATCACACTATTTAAAAGCACTAGAAGTACAACGAGTTGCTGCCGAAATGTTGGCTATTTTTGGTGGAAAATCCCCTCACCCACAATCATTAGTGGTTGGCGGGGTAACCTCTGTACGCGATATGTTGAGCCCGGCTCGTTTGCAAGAGTGGAAACAGAAGCATGCCATTGTGCAAGATTTTATTGAACGCGCTTATCAAGCAGACATAGTGATGGCAGCTGATGCATTTGGTGCTGAACCTAGTGTGTTAGGTGGCGTAAATGTGAAAAGCTTTCTGTGTACTAATGACTTTTTAATGGGAGATGGTCAGTTTTTATTTGAGCAAGGCGTAATAATACATGGCGACTTGGCAAATGTGACTGATATTAACCCCGATTTAATCAAAGAAGACGTGACTCACGCTTGGTATAAAGCTGATGGCGCGCAGCATCCCTATGACGGTACAACGGTGTCAGATTACACAGGTTTTGTCGAAAGAGACACAGTGTATGGCAAGTTACCAACTTTAGATGGTGACGGTAAATATTCCTGGGTTAAATCACCACGCTACCAAGATGAACCAATTGAAGTAGGCCCACTCGCTTGCTTATTAGTGAACTATGCCAAAGGTAACCAAATTGTTGTTGATGCCGTTAATGGTTTATTAACTGCAACAGGTTTGCCAATTGATGCGCTGTTTACCACCTTAGGTCGCACCGCAGCTCGAATGCTGCAAACAGTATTAGTAGGTCAAGCCAGTTTAAAAACCTTTGACGCGTTAGTGACTAATCTTAAAAGTGATGAAGCTACCTACATAACGCCACAAATTGACGTTGATAAAGAATACGTGGGTCATGCCATGAATGAGGCTCCTAGGGGAATGCTCAGTCATTGGATAAGAATTAAGAATGGCAAGGTAGAAAACTATCAAGCGGTAGTGCCAACCACCTGGAATGCGGGACCAGTTGATGCTAACGGAAAAATGGGACCTTATGAGGCCTCATTAATCGGCTTAACACTTGAAGATCCTACTAAGCCATTAGAAGTTATTCGTATTATTCACTCATTTGACCCCTGTATGGCGTGTTCAGTGCATGTGATGGATTACAAAAAACAAACCTTAGGCCAATTTAAAATTGATCCTAATGGGTTTTAATCTTGTGTGAATTCAATATGGAGGGATGACTTATGCAACATCAAGCAACCCATACAAGGCACTACATTTTTACTCCAGCCATTCGAATATTTCATTGGCTAAGGGCATTATCGATACTGATATTGGTGATCAGCGGGTTTTATTTGGCATGGCCATTTTTAGTCGCGCCTGGCACATCTGATGTATTGGTTCAAGGTTGGATCCGTTTTGCACATATCATTTTTGGTTTTGCATTAACGGCAATTACCCTAGCACGCTTTTATTTGTTCTTTTTCAGTCGGCATAATATTGAAAGACGCTCATTTAAAGACGTGTTAAGTGTATCGAGTTGGATGAGCCAATTAAAATCGTACTTATGGATGGGCAAACTGAATAAAGCAGGAGTTTATGGTCCACTACAGTTTATGACTTACGTCGCCATATCTTTTGTTGCTTTGCTTATCTGTATTACGGGCTTAGTCCTGTACGCCAATGTCTATCACCAAGGTTTGGGGGGCGCACTTTGGGAAATGTCGGCTTGGATCACAGCGCAAATGGGAGGATTAGCGTACGTTCGAGTCATACACCATTATTTAATGTGGGCATTTATTATATTCGTTGTTATCCATGTTTATATGGCGGTGTGGTCAGGCATACGCTTTAGACATAACTCTGTAGACTCCATTGTATCGGGCTATGATTATCACAAGGATCATTAAAAACCGTGAAAAAAATACTCATATTGGGTATTGGCAATGTGTTGTACGCCGATGAAGGTATCGGCGTACATTTTGTCAATTACATCAAAGACAAATATCAATTTAATCACCTTTCCCATCAAATAGATTTAATTGATGGCGGCACCCTAGCACAAAGTTTAATCCCATTGATTTGTCAGTATGATCAACTCATTGTGGTCGACACTGTCAATAGTTCAGAAGCCAAAGCAGGCGATGTATTCTTTTTTGATTTCGATCATGCCCCTGCTGAAATTGACTGGCAAGGCAGCGCACATGAAGTAGAAATGTTACAAACATTAACCATGATGGATATGGTCGGCGATCGCCCTGCAACTCAAGTATTAGGCGTTATTCCAACGGTAATAGAACCGATGACATTAGGGTTAACACCTTCTTTGATTGCCGCTATTCCTGTGATGGAAAAAACCCTGCTTGGTTTTTTAGATGAGTTTGGAATTACCGCTGTTCAGCAACAATCGATTAAAATTGAATATGTCATCCCCGATGCATATAAACGTGGAGTCAGCTATGAAGCACCTCATTCAGTTTGAGTTTATTTGCCTTAAACCTGTGCCGCTTTACGCATATCTTTGCCAATATTTTACGTTACGCACTGAATTCGACATTAGCTTCGGTATCGTAAAGGATGATAAACAGCTAACACATTACATAATTGAAGCTTGTGCACTACAAACAGAATTAGAAAGCCTTGCCGATGAAATTGCAGCAAATTTTCTCCTATCGGTATGGTTAGTTGATACTGAGATTAAACGAATACACAACAAACAATTCCCCCCCGAGGATGCACTTAAATCATTATCAACAGCCCCACTATCATCAGCGCCACTGTTTTTTTGCCAACATTGCCAACCTATTTTTGGCGATAATCAAAGCCAACAGTTTGGAGAGCTTAACCTGTTATGTGCTCACTGCCATGGTGAAACTAAACTCACAGCAGTTCAACAAGGCCTAACAGCAAATGATATCCGCGCTATGGTCGATACACTGCTAATTCAAGGTGAATTACCGCTCTTAAGCGAGAAATTAATTATCTCAATAGATGAACCGTTAAAAAATTCAACTAGTGAGTCGCTGTCAGAGCACCTTACCTTAAGACCGCATATTTTGATGTGTAACCCAAATACCTTAAATGCTCAGTTTTTAGTAAATGACTATCAGGTATTGGCTTTATCCAGTATTGAAAAACCTATCTTGACACTGGTCAGTTGTGATAAACAAACCGAGTCAGAAAACTGCAGTCATGCGATTCGATATGATGTTCAATTTGCTTATAACCGACTACTGCAGGTCATTTGTGAACGATTAAGACAAAAAGGCATTAATTGGGTTTATATCTCCCCGACTGTCGATAAAAAACGCTTACAAGCTAAACATGCAGAAGTAAACAAGCCATTACGATTAGCGCGAGTTAATCATCAATGGATTGAAATACAACAGACAACAGAGGCTATCAGTATTGATATTTTACAGCCTTGCTTGCATGATCATGCTGTTTTTAATGACGGTAATAAACAATTCACCGCAACAGACCAGTCAAATAGCCAAGATCACCTTAAAACAATCTTTTTAAGCCACAGTATTTATAGCGAAGAAGACTTAGCCGCCAATGCTGAACAGATAACAACAAATTTATCAGAAAATGATCAACATTTAGGCTATCGATCTCTACTCGCTGGGCTGGCAAATAGGCCTGATAAACCTAAAAATGCCGCGGTATTGTATTTTAGCCAGCAGCATAAAAGTCAAATTTTCACTTTAGATGGCCAAAGTAAAGCTGAATGTTTTTTCGAATTTGCCGCGATACCTGAAAACGGTTATGAAATATGTCATCAAATTCTATCCAGTAAACAAGCCCCTTTACTCAATAAATTTAAACAACAATTTCCTCAAAGTTATTTGCGTTTACTTGACCTTAAGCTACCGCAGCAAAACGCTAACTTAAGTGGTTTATTGCCTATGGCGGCAATTATTATCGGATGTCCTATCAATGAAAACTCGCCGCACTCAGTTACACAACAATTACTCGATGGCATCATCAGCCTTGCCCAATGCTATCAAGGCAGTAACGCCCCGAGAATTGATTTCCAATTAGTGAAAGGAGAAGCCGTAAGAAGTCTTAATTGGTGTAAAACACTCGGTACTTTGATGAGTTTTAGAATTGCCGGTGAACAAGATAAAGCAAAACTTGCTTATGGATTTTTTGATTCTTTCGCTGATTATTTGAGTAATTGGTTAGCGCATTTGGATCAAAATATAGGTATCAATCAATTAGTGTTAGCGGGCAGCGAATTTAGCTATCCCCCTTTAGTGCGTCAAATACAGTTAAGGCTCGCTAATAATTTTACATTAGTGGTTGATTCACAGATGGATTTAGACGGTGCCAATATTGCTGTCGGTGGCTTATTACTGCCCATACGCCGACGTGGTAGTGCTGTCTAATGGCCCCAAAAACCACTACTTTGATGTGCCAAAAACGCTTAATGGCCAAAGGCATTGTCCAAGGTGTGGGTTTTAGGCCATTCGTGTATCGCCTTGCAGATGAGCTAAAACTTGCGGGAACGGTACTCAATGACAACCAAGGGGTTGAGATTGTCCTACAAGGTGAGTCGGCTAAAATAGACTTGTTTATTGCTAGGTTGCAATCCTCGCCACCGCCACTGGCAAGAATAGATGAGCTAGTCTTTGTTGAGGAACCTATCAGCACAACATTTGATCATTTTAACATTTTACAAAGTGAGACTAGCGATTCCCAGGCCATAGTGGCGGTGTCTGCAGATAAAAGCACTTGCGCGGATTGCTTAACTGAGATGCAAGATAAACACAATCGCCACTATCTTTATCCGTTTACCAACTGCACCAATTGCGGGCCGCGCTATACGATTATTAAACATCTACCCTATGACCGTCATTTCACGTCCATGGCTGACTTTGATATGTGTGAACAATGCGCTAAAGCCTACCATGACCCTTTTGATAGACGTTACCATGCACAACCCGTTAGCTGTAATCATTGTGGACCACAGCTAAGTTTATATGTCGATAATGTCCAAGTGAATTGCCAATCAACCGAGGTGATTACCCAAACGGTTGCCTTACTCAATCAAGGTAAAATAGTGGCGTTAAAAGGATTGGGGGGATTTCATTTAATTTGCGATGCTACCAATGACGCCGCGGTAATCACCCTTAGAAAACGTAAACATCGCCCCGCTAAACCCTTAGCGGTTATGGCTGCTAATCTTGAGCAAGCTAAACATTTGGCGGTAGGTACTGACGTTGAATGGCAAGTTGTAGACAGCGCTGAAAAACCCATCACTTTGCTTACAAAAATGACTCGTTCGTTAGAAGCATTAGTCAATCCCGACTTGTTAGACCGACAACCGTCTAAAGATGCCAGACCCGTTTTAGCAAAAAGTGTTGCACCCGGGATAGATCGCATCGGGATATTTTTACCCTACACACCTTTGCATCACCTATTACTCCAACAATTTAACAAGCCTATCGTGGCAACTAGTGCTAATCGCAGTGGCGAACCTATTATTTGCAGTCTGGAAGGTATTATTAGCCAATTAGGTCATGTAGTCGATGCCATTGTTGACCATAATCGCCCTATCGACAATGCATGTGACGACAGCGTGGTACAGGTGATTAATGACCAATTACAAGTGATACGACTTGCCAGAGGTTATGCTCCACTCACCCTTGCCCATGGATTAGAACCCTCAAATTTTGAGCCTACACTCGCCGTTGGAGCGCAACAAAAAAACACTATTGCATTGGCGTTTAATCGTAATATGATTTTATCGCCACATATTGGTGATTTATTCAGTCTTGAAGCAGAGCAGTATTTTGAAGATAACTTAACTACATTCAAACGACTTTATCACTTTAGTCCCAAGTGCATTATTAACGACAACCACCCCGAATATGCTCCCAGCCAATGGGCAAATCGCTTTATTGCCCAACATTGTGGTGTGACGCCATTATCGACCCAACATCATTATGCTCATATTCTTGCGGTAATGGCCGCTAACCAATATCGGGATAAAGTGATTGGTTTTAGTTTTGATGGCACAGGCTTAGGTTACAAAGGTATCCTTTGGGGCAGCGAGGTGATGCTAGCTGATGTGAATACATTTACGACACTCGCCCATTTTAGTGAGTTTAAGTTGATTGGCGGTGAACAAGCCATCAAGCAGCCAGTTCGCATATTGTTAGCATTGTTATTTGATTCATACACAGTGACCCAAATTAGCCAAATGCCAATTCCGGCGATTAAACGCTTGTCACTTATTGAACTTAATAATCTACATCGATTATGGCTTAACAACAGTCACTGTATTCCCTGTCGAGCAGTGGGCAGAATATTTGATGCACTTGCTGTCGCACTTGGGCTTATTGAGTTAAATGAATTTGAAGGTCAAGCCGGTATGTTAATTGAGGCGCAGGCGGCTAAAACCATGCCATTAACGGCTATAACTGTTATTGAAGCGCAATATTCATCAGTGATAGGCACTGCTAATGTTGATACCGAACAAGTGAGTTTGTTATCTATAAAAGCTTTACCACAAGCAGATATTATTATTTGGCAAAGCCAAGAATTGTTTAAAGATATCATTGAGATAATTTGTTATACCGAAGACCCTGCGAAAGTATATATCCCCAAAATCTGCAATCAATTTATGAGGGCGATCGCAGATTCAATTAAACATATTGCGCAAGAGTATCCTCAATATCCCATGGTATTGAGCGGCGGTGTTTTTCAAAATAAACACTTATTGAGCCATTGTTTAACCGATGCAGAAACTGACAATCATCTTGTGTTGTCTCCTAAACTGGTGCCAATAAATGATGGCGGTATCGCATTAGGCCAACTTTGGTATGCATTACACTGTTATCAAAATAAAAGTGGGACAAAACAGGGTGAATAAAATGAGACCCGTGTCGCAAAACTGAATTAACGTTTTGTTAACAGTCAAACATTTTCCCAAAACTGATATTCATCAAAGTTTTCATATCCATTCTGGCGCAGAATTATCCTATCAACATCTCGTTAGGAAAGCATATGTGCCAGGATTGCGGTTGTTCTATTACCCATACTCATCACGATCATTCATTGAAAACTAATCCTCAATTGAATGATAAGAAAACCTTGTCTGTGATCCACAAAATTCTCGATAAAAACGATATTGAGGCGCAGCACAATCGAGATCACTTCAATCAACATCAAGTGACTGCATTTAATATCATGAGCAGCCCAGGCAGTGGCAAAACAGCATTGCTGGAGCATTTACATCATTACTCCCCATTACAATATGCCGTTATTGAAGGTGATTTAGAAACCTCTCGAGATGCAGACAGATTAATCGCTCAGGGTATTGCGGCGTATCAAATTCAAACCGGATCGGCTTGTCATTTAGATGCGTTTATGGTGCATGGGGCCTTACATCATGTTGATCTTGAATCATTGAATATTTGTTTTGTTGAAAACGTCGGCAACCTTGTTTGCCCGGCTAGCTATGATGTGGGTACCCACAAAAATATTGTGTTGCTATCAGTGCCTGAAGGTGATGATAAAATTGAAAAATATCCAGTTATGTTCAGAAAAGCTGATTTAATGGTGATCACCAAAACTGATTTGCTGCCCTACTTCGATTTTGATATTGAACAGGCAAAAACAGAACTTTATAAGCTTAATCCCCATGTTGAATTAATGCAGCTATCGATTAAAGAGCCTAACTCATTTACTCCTTTAGTTAACTGGTTAGCTGCCGAACACATGAAAAATTTAAGTCTACACTCGGTTACAAAACAAGGTTTAGACCAAAACCAGAACCTAGCACCTAAGCTCACAACTAATATTGAGGAGGTCTAGCCATGTGCCTATCTGTGCCTTCACAAGTTGTTGAAATTCATGATGATGCAAGTGTCTCGGTCGATACTATGGGGGTTAAACGGCGAGTCAGCAGCCATTTAATGTCTGAGCCACTCTCAATAGGTGATTATGTGCTTATTCATATTGGTTTTGTGATGAATAAAATTGATCATCACGATGCGCAAGAAAGCTTGGTGTTATACCAAGAAATTGTCGCATCAATGAATGAGCACGGTGAATAATATGAAGCTTAAAGACTTGTATCAAGGCTTTCGAGACCCTGCGACGATTCATTCTTTAGCCGCAGGGATTAAACGACTCGCTGAACTCGTCGATGAACCCATTAATATCATGGAAGTGTGTGGCGGTCATACCCACACCATTATGAAATACGGTTTATTGCAACTTTTGCCCGATAACATCAAATTTATTCATGGCCCTGGCTGCCCTGTTTGCGTGATGCCTAAAGAGCGGATTGATCATGCCATTGCCTTAGCGAATGAGCCTAATGTGATATTAGTCAGTTTAGGCGATATGATTAGGGTACCAGGCTCTACAGGTAGTCTGGCTAATCATCGCGCTAAGGGCTGCGATATTAGAGCCATCTATGATCCACTGGATACACTAAAAATTGCAGAAGATAACCCAGATAAAACGGTAGTCTTTTTTGCCATTGGTTTTGAAACTTCAACCCCAATGACTGCAGCGTTAATTGAACAGGCTGAAAAACAATCCGTCAACAATCTGCTATTTCACATCAACCATGTACTTGTCCCACCGGCTATTGATGCCGTCATGGCTGAAAAAAAATCTAAGGTTAATGCCTTCATTGGTCCCGCCCATGTCAGTGTCATATCTGGGGCGAAAATCTACCAAGCTGCGGTGGATCAATATCACACCCCTGTTGTGGTATCGGGGTTTGAACCGGTTGATGTGATGCAATCTATATTATCAATCGTCAAACAGAAAGTGGCTAAACAGCCAAAACTTGAGGTGCAATACACTCGCTCGGTCAGTTGTGACGGCAATCTTCATGCGCAACAACTGGTTAACCGCTATTTTGAACCCAGAGATGAGTTTAGATGGCGAGGACTCGGGCCGATTGCTAAATCAGCGTTGCAATTAAAGCCTGAGTATCAACGACGAGACGCAGAGCATCATTTTAAATCTATTTTGTCCACTGAACCGATTGACGATCATAAAGCCTGTCAGTGCGCAGATATATTACGGGGACTTGCCGGCCCTAAAGAGTGCAAAGTATTCGGCCGCGGTTGTACCCCTGAAACACCTCTTGGCAGTTGTATGGTGAGCTCCGAAGGTGCGTGTAATGCTTACTATCGTTATGGAGACATTCTGAATGGGTAATATTGCTAACCAAACGATACAACTCAGCCATGGTGGAGGCGGAAAAGAAATGGATCAGTTGATCAAATCCATTTTCTTTAGTGCATTTGCTAACCCTATCCTCTGTGCCGAAGAGGATGCCGCTAAACTTAACCTTTGTGGACCAGTGGCGTTCACCACAGATTCTTTTACCGTATCGCCGCTTTTTTTTGCTGGTGGCAATATTGGTAAACTTGCCATAGCAGGTACGGTAAATGACTTAGCCATGATGGCGGCGCAACCTGAATATCTCAGTTGCAGTTTTATCATCGAAGAAGGTTTTTTAATTACTGATTTGAAAAAAATTGTCCAAAGCATGGCCGATGAACTGCATCAGTCCGGTGCAAGAATTGTTTGCGGTGACACTAAAGTGGTGCCTAAAGGATGTGCTGATGGCCTATTTATCAATACCACCGGCATTGGCAGAATGTTAATAACTGATATTTCGGCTAAAAATGTACAACCAGGAGATGCCATTATTGTCTCACGAGATATTGGCAGGCACGGCGCAGCTATTTTAATGGCCCGTGAAGGGCTTGAACTTGAGTCTGACTTAACCAGTGATTGCGCCACTCTGTGGCCAGTGGTTGAACAATTAATTGCAGCAAATGTCACTCTTCATGCCATGCGGGATGCTACCCGTGGCGGTATTGCCGCGGTATTAAATGAATGGGCTAAAGCTTCTAATGTCGGAATTGATTTAATAGAAAAAAACATCCCTGTTGCAGATGAAGTGAAAGGACTGTGTGAGTTATTTGGTTTTGAACCCTATGACTTAGCTAATGAAGGCACCTTTGTGATTGCCCTACCACAAGATGTTGCTTTAGGTGCGGTAGAAATACTGCAGCGTTACGGACACAGTGAGCAGGCTTGTATTATTGGCCATGTGGTAGAAGCGCACCCAACCAGAGTTGTATTAACAACACCTTGGGGTAGCCATCGTTATTTAGATTTGCCCCATGGGGAACTTCTGCCAAGGATTTGCTGATGCACGAATATTCGATTGTGATGGCATTGATTGAACAATGTGAAGCATTGGCAAAACAGCACAAAGCCAACTCAATTGTGCGAGTTGACATTAAAGTTGGCATATTAAGTGGCGTGGAACCTTGCTTATTAGAACAAGCTTTTATGACCTTTAAACTGGATAGCCTGTGCGCAAATGCGCTATTGAACATGCAGATCCAACCACTGATCATACAGTGCCATCAGTGCGAAAAACAGTCAGAACAATCGCAGCGAACGGTTTTATGTCCACATTGTGGCTCAGCAGATACGCAAATTATTGATGGAGAAGACATGATGTTGATGCAATTAGAGATGGACACTTAAACACTGACTTTCTGACTAAAATTGATAAAAATAAAAAACACTCACACAAGTAGTATAAGGAATTGGCAATGATAAAATTTAACTCTGTAGTATTGAGCGCAGCAATGTCTCTGATGGTGTTTTCTGGGTCAGCCTTTGCTCATGAAGGCCATGGTGCACCGGGTTTATTCCATCACTTTGAACAAATGGCGCCAGCAATTTTGTTAGTGGCTATCGTGGCAGGTATTTTATGGAAAATGAAAAAATAAATTCATTGCAAAAAATGCAAATAAAAACGCACTCTTCAGAGTGCGTTTAGTGATGTCATTTTATTTAACTATTATGATGCTGAAGGGGTTAGCCTTTTAGGGCGTTATCAATCATTTGTTGCGCTTGAATAATGATATTGTCCAAATGCTGCTGACTGATAAAACTTTCAGCATATATTTTGAATAACGCCTCAGTGCCTGATGGACGCGCCGCAAACCAACCATTTTCTGTGGTCACTTTAATACCGCCGATTGCCGCATTATTACCTGGTGCATGGGACAGTATTGCCGTTATCGGCTCACCGGCTAATACAGTATCGGTAAAGCTGTCACTGTTTAACAATTCAAACTTTGCTTTTTTCTTGAGACTAATTGGGCTATCTATTCGAGTGTAAAAACTTTCACCAAATTGAGCCGTTAATTCCTGATAACGTTGTGCGGGTGTTTTGCCCGTCACAGCAGTAATTTCAAGGGCCAGTAGCGCTAAGATAAAGCCATCTTTGTCAGTACACCAAGTGCTGCCGTCACGCTTTAAGAATGCTGCACCGGCACTTTCTTCACCACCAAAGGCGATGGTGTTATTGGCTAAGCCATCGACAAACCATTTAAATCCAACCGGCACTTCTAAGCAAGTTCGGTTCAAACTTGCACATACGCGGTCAATCATGGCACTGGACACTAGTGTTTTACCAATAGACAGTTTTTCAGACCACTGCGGACGGTGGCTAATTAAATAATCAATGGCAACGGCTAAATAGTGGTTTGGGTTCATCAAGCCAAAGCCTGGGCAAACAATGCCATGACGATCATAATCTGGATCGTTTCCTACACATAAATCATAGTTTTCACTGTGTGCAAGTAACCCAGCCATGGCATAAGGCGATGAGCAGTCCATACGAATTTTGCCGTCTTTATCTAATGTCATAAAGCTGAATGTAGGATCGACCTTTTCATTGACCAAGGTGATATCTAAATCATACTTTTTAGCAATATGTTGCCAGTAATAAATGCCAGAGCCGCCTAAAGGATCTACGCCTAAACGCAAATTTGCTTTTCTAATAGCATCAAAATCAATTACATCAGCTAAAGAGTCAACATAGGGTGCAATAAAATCAACCTCTTGTACCCAACCCGATGCTAACGCTGCCCCAAAATTTACTTTTTTAACGCCACTGAGTTGTTGGGTTAAATAAGCATTGGCTTTATCTTCAATAATTTTAGTAATTACGCCTTCGGCTGGCCCACCATGGGGCGGATTATATTTAATCCCACCATCCTGTGGCGGATTATGCGAAGGGGTAATGATTAATCCGTCAGTTAAGGGAGCTGAGCCTTTAGCTGAAGCATTAGCAGAAATTATTGCCTGTGAAACAACAGGTGTAGGCGTAAAACCATCATTAGCTTGGATAAGTACTTTAACCTGGTTGGCGGTTAACACTTCTACAACCGACATAAACGCTGCATAAGATAACGCATGAGTGTCATAACCCACAATCATAGGGCCGGTAATATTAGCCGACTGTCGATAATCAATCACAGCTTGTGTAATCGCCCAAATATGATTTTGATTAAAACTGCAATTGAACGCACTGCCTCTATGGCCAGACGTGCCAAAAGTCACCTTTTGTTGCACATCGGCAACATTGGGGATCATCCGATAGTAATAACTCATTAATTTAGGAATATTCACTAAATCCGATTGCAATGCTAACGTCCCTGCACGCTCATGTATGGCCACGTCATTCTCCTTTGATTGAGGTTAAATATATTGCGCTATGGTCGATGCTTTAATGGCGTCACACCCTAAATGAACTAACACTTCTGATAAAATAGTTTGTTTCTTTGCAGTATTATTATTGGTTGTAACCCAATAGCCACTTTGGCCAATTTCTTTTGGATTAGCGGATTGGCTGGCATCTAATAACGCTTGTTTAGATTGAGCAAAATATAAACGCCCTTTTCCTTGGATTTGTAATACTTGCTCAAAGTCTTTACCCGCTTGAACCGCTAATGCGTCGAGCAAAAACATGAACCGTCCCACAGCGCCCTTTTGTTGTGCAATTAAGTGCTCATTAACCACGGTATTAAAATCAATTTTTTGTGCGTTTCTACTTGAATGAG
This sequence comes from Shewanella sp. HL-SH8, assembly GCF_051165765.1. Classification (NCBI taxonomy): domain Bacteria; kingdom Pseudomonadati; phylum Pseudomonadota; class Gammaproteobacteria; order Alteromonadales; family Shewanellaceae; genus Shewanella; species Shewanella sp. HL-SH8. The sequence goes on from NZ_CP195039.1 coordinate 2,562,798, forward strand.
TCTGGGTTTCAGCAATTGAAAGAGGAATGTCTGCGGTGGCAGGATTTTCAGCTTTTACCTGATGAGATTCAATAGCAGTAGGTGCAACTGCTGAAGCAGGTTCAGTGCGAGTTTGAGCACGATGATTAACTAATTGCTCAACGATTGTCTTAGCTTTATTAAATAACGCATCTCTTGTATTGGCATCAAGCGCATCTAAGCCTGGCTGACTAACTGATTCTGGGCGCTGATCTGCCACAGATTCAACAGGAAGATCCAATAAACGACGCAAAATTTCTGAAGCGCTTTCGCCAATTCTTTCAGTTTTACTGGCGATAAAACGATAAAGTTCTTCATCAATTTCAATGTATTTCATTTCAATCATCCTTTTGCATGTTGAAGGTATAACCAAAGCATTTGGACTGCGATATCCACGTTTGGCAATACTGAGCTTATTTAATTATTATTTTTGATCAAATTCGATCGCTTATCGTCCCAGTTTAAGCTAAGGCTCTGCTAAGAATAAAGCCCCAAATCAAATAATTGATATAAATTCACCTTATAACCCCCCTTTAACTAAAAATGTTGTCCAACTTGCCGTTTTGCTGAGCAACAATACTTGATTTGAACACGGGTATCGCGCAAAATTTGCCGCAATTAAAGTCACACCTTAGGTAACAACATGCATTACGTCATCTCAGGCGCTGGTGAGCCGGTCATTTTAATTCACGGCTTGTTTGGAAATTTAGATAACTTAAAGTCTTTAGGCACGTCACTTGAAAATGATTTTCAAGTCGTTCGGGTTGACTTGCCTAATCATGGCCTAAGTGAGCATTGGTCGACAATGGATTACCCCAGCCTAGCTAAGGCAATCATTGCATTGATAGATGAGTTAGGGTTTAACTCAGTTAAAATAGTGGGTCATTCCATGGGTGGAAAAATCGCTATGGCGACTGCCCTATTGTATCCAGAGCGCGTTAACAGTCTTGTGGTCGCTGATATTGCCCCAGTGACATATCAACCTCGCCATCAAACGGTGTTTGCTGGCCTAAGTTCATTAGTGTTAGATAAAGATACCAATCGCAAAACCGCATTGGTACATTTAATCGATTCCGGCATTGATGAAGGTACAGCCCAGTTTTTACTGAAAAACTTACAAAGAACAGATGACGGCTTTGAATGGAAAATGAACTTAACTGGGCTAATTAACTGTTACGACCGTATTATTGGCTGGCAGTTAACCGATGATGATCGTTCACTGCATTACGATAAACCTTGTTTGTTTATTCGTGGCGATGAGTCTAACTATGTCATGGCGGAACATCGCGATGCTATCGTTACGCAATTTCCACAGGTGAGTGCAAAAACAATCAATGGCGCAGGTCATTGGTTGCATGCGCAAAAGCCTGAAATATTTAATCGGATAGTGGCAAATTTTTTACGTTAAACTCATGGCTATTTTTACACCATTTACACAGTGACAGATAGCCGTTGTGACTCTGATGTGATATATTCGCGCCTCTTTTTTGCAATCTAAAGAAGTTAGTAAAAGTAAAGTATGCTCAATCAATATATGGAACAAATTGAAACCTTTGGCTTAAATTTCTTTTTTGCAGCAATTTTCTTTTTTATCGGCATGGCTATAAGCGATGTGCTAAAGCAAGGCAACGTACCAAAATTTGGACGTTATGTTGTATGGAGCGTATTATTTTTAGGCTGTGCAGGTTTTGTGGCAAAAGGCATTATTCAAATGACCTGGGAAGGCTCAGGTATTGGTTAATAAGAGACATGGCAAAAGAAACAGCAGACAGAACAACCATTGATCTTTTTGACAGCGAAAGACGGCGTGGAAGACCTAGAAGTAATCCATTAAATCGTGAACAGCAACTGAAGATCAACAAGCGTAACCAAATTCAGCGTGATCGCGCTAACGGTTTAAAGCGGATAGAGTTAAAGGTGTCACAAGATTTATATGACGCCTTGAACCAACAAGCTTTGGCCAGTAACATTAGTCGTAGCCAGTTAATCGAACATATTCTGCAACAGCAAATCGACAACTGATTCGTTATTTGAACATCGCACTAAGCGAAATTGATATTGAAAGGATACCCCATGGCAACTGTAGGTCTATTTTTCGGTAGCGACACAGGTAATACCGAAGCTGTCGCCAAGATGATCCAGAAAAAACTGGGCAAGCAAATGATCGATGTTAAAGACATCGCCAAAAGCACCAAAGAGCAAATTGCAGAATATGATTTATTACTATTCGGCATTCCAACCTGGTACTACGGTGAAGCACAATGTGACTGGGATGATTTTTTCCCTGAACTTGAGCAAATTGACTTTAACGATAAGTTAATCGCTATTTTTGGTTGTGGCGACCAAGAAGATTATGCTGAGTATTTCTTAGATGCTATGGGCATGGTTCGTGACATAGTCGAAGCCCGTGGCGGCATTATTATTGGCAACTGGCCTACTGCAAGTTATAACTTTGAAGCATCTAAAGGTTTAGCGGATGATGATCACTTTGTCGGGTTAGGCATTGATGAAGACCGTCAGCCAGAATTAACGGAAGAACGTGTTGATGCATGGGTTAAACAAATCTATGAAGAAATGTGTTTAGCTGAATTAGAAGACTAAATCCTTAAAGACCATTAAATAGCAGCTTATTGATAAACAGCCTCTATTATAAAAGTCTAGAATAAATCTTCACTAAAAAGCGGCCTTAGCCGCTTTTTTACTATGTACACTAAAGCGGTATTTTATGCTAAAGCTGAATATTGAGACGCGGGAAATCATTGATAACGTGGTGGTGAAATACCATATATTCGATGTTAATCAACCTATAATGATTACGTTTCCTCCTGTCTGTCAAAGCATACCCAATATCGATGCCGCCGCTGATGCGCCAGTGTGGAGCTTTGATTACTTCGCTAATCGTAAACTGAATATTATTGCCTTTAATCATATCGGTGAAGGCAATTACTTTGACAGTGAAATGTTTATCTCATACGTAGATAAGCTTAAACACGCCATTGCCATGTTTCCAAGTAAAGTAGGTTATGGCACAAGTTTAGGCGGGTTTGCCCTTAGCTTACATGCAGACAGATTAGGCTTGGATAAAGCCTTATTGATGATGCCGCAAAGTACTTATTGCAAAGCCATCGCCCCTTGGGACCCTATTGTAACCAATGCCCAAGATAGTCGCATAAGTGATATGAAAACACTGGACGGTAAAGGCTGTAAAACCCCGCTAACGGTAATATATGATCCACTGTCTATTGCCGATAAATTGCATGTACAAAGGTTTGAACAAGCATTAACTGTTTTGAAAATATACGCAGTAGGTCACCGTGTTCCACGCGCATTACAGCATTTAAATATGCTGTCAGAGGTTATTCTGCAATTTAGACTGGGCACAATTGATCAAGAATACTTCTATGCAGGGATCAGGGGCAGACGATCCTTAAGTTATTACTTTAGGGATGCCTTTAAAAAACCAAATAAAAGCTACACTAACAGACGTGTTGCGATTATTTATTGGCATAAAGCTAAGCAAAAAATCACCCACTTTAAATTTGAACCTAGTCAAATTATTGAGCGAGTAGCGGCTAGTTGTCACAAACGCATAGGTAAAATTAAAGTTAAACTAGATCAATTCATCTCTCGTTAGCAATTTGGATGAAAACTACATTGAACACTCAAGTCACCCCTGCTCACTTAACAAACAAAACCTACGCTAAACACTGGGATATTTTCTGTGTAGTGGTAGATAACTATGGGGATATAGGCGTCACTTGGCGATTAGCCAAACAGCTTGCTGCTGAATACAGTATTCAGGTCAATTTATGGGTGGATGATTTAAACAGTTTCTCACATATTTTACCGGCATTAAATCCTCAACTTAACCAACAACAGTTTGCTGGCGTTAATATTATTCATTGGAATAAAGCCACAGAAATAAGCTTTATTGCAGGCTCAGTGTTAATCGAAGCTTTTGCCTGTGAATTACCTTCATCAGTTACAAATATGCTTACCCAACTAAAACACACACATTTAGACCAAATCCCTGTTTGGCTGAATTTAGAATATTTATCCGCTGAAGATTGGGTTGAAGGTTGCCATGGTTTACCCTCGACTCAACTATCCGGTTTAATCAAGCATTTTTATTTCCCCGGTTTTAGTGTCAAAACCGGCGGATTAATATGCGAACAAGATTTATTTGTTCAGCGCGATAACTGGCAAAATGATAATAGCAATAAACTGGCATTATTCGACAAACTCGGCCTCAGTGGCATTGAAGCGCACCATATTGTCATTTCAGTATTTAGTTATGAAACAAACGCCCTCCCCGCACTTATTAAGCATTGGCAGGTATCGACGACGCCAATTCACTTACTTATTCCAAAAGGCAGAAGCTTAAATAGTCTCAGTGCTTTATTACCTTGTCATGTAAATGAGTTAGTCCCTGGTCAGCAAATTCTGCTTGATTCGGTGACGCTGCACATTTTACCGATGACAGATCAACAAGGTTATGATCAACTGTTATGGAGCTGTGATTTCAACATAGTACGCGGCGAAGATTCCTTTTTAAGGGCACAATGGGCGGCAAAACCGTTTATTTGGCATATATATCCGCAAGAAGATGATTATCATCTAATAAAATTACAAGCTTTTATGCAAGTTTACTGCGATAATCTAGCGCCTGATTTAGCCAAGCCTTGGTGTGAATTGAACTTGTCGTTTAACCAAGGTGATCAAATTGACATCGTCAATCATTGGCAAAAACTCGAATTTAATCATTTGCCTTTATTACAGCATGCTAAAAAATGGCCAATGACCGCATTAAATGATGCAGATCTTGCTTCGCGACTAGTTCAATTCGTGAAAAGTCGCTAAGATACTGCTCGAAATAAGAAATCGATAAATTATAGGAAATAATGTAATGAAAACTGCTCATGAAATCCGTCCTGGCAACGTGATCATGTTAGATGGCAGCCCATGGGTTGTTCAAAAAACTGAGACAACTCGTTCTGGCCGTAATGCTGCAATTGTTAAGCTAAAATTGAAAAACTTGTTGCTTGACTCTGGTACTGAACAAACCTTTAAAGGTGAAGACAAGTTAGACGATATTATTTTAGAACGTCTAGATTGTACTTACTCTTACTTTGCTGATCCTATGTATGTATTTATGGATGAAGAATTCAACCAATACGGCGTTGAAGCTGACAATTTAGGCGATGCAGCTGCTTACATCGTTGACGGTATGGAAGATCAGTGTCAGGTAACTTTCTACAACAGCAAAGCAATTTCTGTAGAATTACCGGTTCACATTGTACGTGAAGTCACTTACACCGAGCCATCAGCTCGCGGTGATACTTCAGGTAAAGTAATGAAGCCAGCTACCATTACTGGTGGCGGTACGGTTACTGTTGCTGATTTCGTAAAAGTTGGCGATAAAATTGAGATTGATACCCGTACAGGCGAATTCAAGAAACGTGTTTAATCACATCTTGTAAATTGTCTAAAAGCCAGCTTAATTGCTGGCTTTTTTGTTTTGAAGTAGCATAAAAAACTAAAATCCTTATTGCCCGCCCCACAAAATAAGATAGAAACGCTAATTTCAGTCTGCCAATTAGAATTATTCACTAAAAATCTTTAATAAAATCTCATTTTGACACTTCCACTCTCTTTATAAATTCGTTATGGTTCGCTTACTTAGTGGTATTTTATAGAGAGTAGTATGCGTCCAATCATCAAATCGAATAAATTAGATACTGTGTGTTACGACATTCGTGGACCTGTACACAAAGAAGCACGCCGTTTAGAAGATGAAGGACACCGGATATTAAAACTGAATATTGGCAACCCTGCACCATTCGGATTTGAAGCGCCTGAAGAAATTGTTCGTGATGTGATTTTAAACCTGCCCAGTGCTCAAGGTTATTGTGAATCAAAAGGATTATTCTCTGCCCGTAAAGCTATCGTTCAACATTATCAATCTCAGGGTATTTTTGGCGTTGATATTGAAGATATCTATATCGGTAATGGCGCATCGGAACTGATTGTGATGGCGATGCAAGGTTTACTCAACCCAGGTGATGAAATGTTGATCCCGTCACCGGATTATCCATTATGGACGGCGGCAACTCACTTGTCTGGCGGTAAAGCGGTTCATTATCGATGTGATGAAGAAGCTGATTGGTTTCCTGATATCGAGGATATGAAAAGTAAGATCAGTGCTCGCACCCGCGGTATTGTGTTAATTAATCCTAATAACCCAACTGGTGCTGTGTATTCGCGCGAACTGATACAACAAGTTATTGAGCTTTGTCGTCAACACGATTTGATTTTGTTTTCCGATGAGATTTACGACAAAATTCTCTATGATGAAGCGCAACATGTTCACGCGGCTTCATTATCAGATGATATTTTAACAGTGACCTTTAATGGCCTATCAAAAGCGTATCGAGCCGCTGGGTTTAGAGTGGGCTGGATGATGCTAACCGGTAATTTAAAAGCGGCTAAAAGCTATATTGAAGGCTTAGAAATGCTGGCTTCAATGCGGTTATGCTCCAACGTGCCGAATCAACATGCAATTCAAACGGCTTTAGGGGGTTATCAATCTATCAATGAACTTATTTTACCTAAGGGTCGGCTAACAGTGCAGCGTGATGCTTGTTATGAATTATTAAATTCAATACCGGGTGTCAGTTGTAAAAAACCTAAAGGTGCACTGTACGCTTTTCCCAAATTAGATATGAAAAAGTTTAATTTACGCGATGATGAGCGCTTAGTGCTTGAATTACTTAAGCGAAAGAAGATTTTACTGGTGCAAGGTACCGCATTTAATTGGCCAGAACCTGATCATTTACGGGTGGTTTTTTTACCTCATAAAGAAGATCTCACCAAAGCATTACAGGAGTTTGGTCACTTTTTAGAAGATTATCGCCAATAAATCATTAGCAATACATATTAAAGTACAAACAACTGGGGCTGATTAATTCGGCCCCTGTTTTTTTGCCAAGCCTAGATTCAACTATAGCCTGCTGTCATATCATTATTGAATTCACTTTAATTGTATGAACACGTATTCAAAGCATTTAAAAAATGTGTGATTTACACTATGATTAGTCAGCAAATTTATTATTCAGTTCGGAAGTAATATGGACAAGAAAGTCAGTTCTCGCAGTACCAAAGAAAAAGCCCTTAGACTTAATTTGGATGATAAGAAATACGGCACCATAGTTGAAATTGGCGCTGGCCAAGAGGTGGCGCGTAATTTTTTCGTTGCTGGAGCCGCGGCAGGCACTATTGCTAAAACCATGTCAGCCTATGACATGAAGTTTTCCGATGCGATTTATGGCGTACAGCAAAATGGCCGCTATGTCAGTAAAGGCCGTGTACTTGCCATGATGGAGCAAGAATACGACTTAGTAGTTGAACGTGTTGCCGATGTACGCTCACGTTCATCACGTTACTTCAGCTATGCCGCCACTGTGGCAGCAAAAAGCTTCAATAAAGACAATGAATGCCATGCATGGTGTGGTGTTAGAGTGCAAATGTACCCAGGTGCAGAACCATCAAATATTGTGGTTCATGTGCGCATGTTTGATGACAATGCAGAAGACCAGCAGCATGCACTGGGCATTATTGGTGTGAATTTAATTTATGGCAGCTACTATTACTTCGAAGATCCAAAGAAATTAATTGATTCGTTAACCGATAATATGAAAGCCAATCGTGTTGAAATAGACTCGATTGAATTTCAAGGCCCTTACTTTGAAGACATCGACAATAAAGCTAAAAATATCCATTTAATTCGCAGCTGGAAAACCCGTGCTGTGATGTTTAAGCCTGATGGCACCATTGGCGTACCCGCTGAGATGCTTTACAAGAAAAACGTACTGACTATTCGCGGGTCATTTAAGCCGGTCACTAAGCTTAATGTTGATATGATTGAACAAGGTCAAAAGGCTTTTGCTGAATTAGAGGGCGTTGACAAAGACAACACCATTTTGATCGCTGAAATATCATTAAATGATTTGCAAGGTAACGATGCGAATATGTCTGAGAAAGACATTCTTGAACGGGTTCGCCTATTAAATTTATTGGGTTATAACGTGCTGGTATCAGATTATACCCGTTACTTCTCATTAAGAGCCTACTTCCGCCAATTTACCAACCTACAAATTGGCATTGTTGTTGGCATGATTAACATTAAACAAATTTTTGATGTTGAATTCTATCGCGGCCTTGAGGGCGGTATTTTAGAAGGTTTTGGTAAATTATTTCCAGACAATACCCGTTTATTCGTTTATCCAGAATTGGATGATAAAGGGGCATTAAACGATTTATCCAATGTGACTGTGCCGGCTAATCTTCGTTATCTGTATCGCCATTTAGTTGATAATGGTTTTATCAAAGGCATAGAGACCAGTAATATTGAGCTATTTAGTATTTATTCCCGTGAGATCCTCAAACAGCTGGCACGTGGATCTGATGAATGGAAACTAGCTCTGCCAGAGGTTGTTGCTGAAGAAGTGATTAAGCATAAGTTATTCGGTTATAGAGGCGCGAGAAAGTAAACAATATTGCTTGATGACAATCTTAGATTTACTTAACAACGTTTCTCAAAATAAAATACAAAAAAAGCCATTAACATTACGTTAATGGCTTTTTTATGCCGTTTTTGTCACTTTAGTAGCAAACGTCAATCAATTATATAAATGGTCTTTATATGCTTGCGCCACCGTTTGCCAATCAAATCTTGCGTTACTGGCTTGCTGTTTAATCTGTTGCCATGGAAGTGTGCCGTAACTTTGTAAGCATTGATTAAATTGCGAGATAAAATTATTAGCCTGCATTTCAATTCCATCACCATTAAACACCCAACCATTTTCATCATGTTTAACAGTATCTTTTAACCCGCCGACGCCATGGACTAAACAAGGTTGACCGTGCTTCATGGCTAACATTTGGCTAATACCACAGGGCTCGAATGAGCTAGGCATTAAGAATAACTCCCCCTGTTGATACAGTAGCTGTGATAATTGCTCGTCGTAACCATTTAAAAAGATACTATTAGCATATTGGGCACATATCGTTTTAAGCTGATTTGATAAATGCTCATCACCACTGCCAAGTAGCATAAACAAAGCATCTGGTTGCTGCTGTTTTAGATTAATCAGTAATTGATCTAATACCGTTTTACCATTGGCTATTTTGGTTAAAAAAAGCATCACCTTTTGTGTCGTTAATCGCCCTACAGAGGTCACCAGTAGTCCCGGATAACTGCTGTCAATATTTGTATACCGACGAATATGCTGATCGACTCGTATATTAGCGATAAAGTCGGTTGATGAAACCACTGATTTATATTTTTGCCACTGAATCAATGCCTCCTGAGCAGTGCTCAACAAATCCAGTCTTTGAAATGTGAGATTTTCGGATTGAGACTTTAATACTTGCTGCGTTTCAGAAAGAGCGCTATCGGCTGTATTTTGGGTATGATTATCATCAATTGTATAATCACAGCCATTAATAATGCCAACAAGCTGCTGATTTGCAGCTTTCAACTGTAAATCTTGCTCTAGCCCCTCGCCACCATAAAAGCCTTTTTCAGGATGAGATGCTAATAATATTTCTTTAGCATAAGTCGGTGATACCACATGCACCTTGTTACTAAACACAATCCCCATGCGCATCGGGTTTGCACAATTAGGATACCTAGGGTCAACAATGCCGTTGGGCAAGTTATCAAGTTGATTGGCAAAAAACCATTGCGGATACCAATGACATAATGACGATTTATCGCCAGTTAAAGGTCTTATGCCCTGCAGCGCTAGGTTGTGAATAGTATAAATGCACTTGATCTGTTTCAATGATGCAAAATCATCCACACATTCCCTGAGCATCGCAATCATTGCGGTATGCCAGTCATGTAGATGCATCACTTCATAATGTCCCAGTTTACCTTGCAATAATGCACTGGCAACCGCTAAACAAAACAAGGCAAACTTATCTGCATCATCAGCAAAAGGTCTGTCAGCGGAACCTTGAGTATAAATGCTGCCGTCGGCTTGATTAAACATAGGATGGGCAAATAAATATACCCAACTATGTTGCTCACTAGACCCTTTGGCTATGCAAACCTGTGCTTTACTTTCTGGCCGTGGGATCCTATAGATGCTTATCTTTTCAATTTTCCCACCAAAAGACACTTCAATGTCAGTGACTTTATCGGCGCAATAATAATCCTTTAAGAAGCCATACTCAGGCATGGCGACATCGGCAGATATTCCACAATCACTTAATGCCTTGGGGAGATCGCGAATAACATCCCCCATGCCGCCGACTTTGGCTTTAATCAAGGCATCGTTTTCAGCGGCGACTAATAGCACTTTATTCATTAACATTCCTTATTCAAAACCAACCGCGAGCCCGAGCATTTTACGCGTGACTAAGGTGATGCCTTTTTCTGATACTCTAAAGCCGCGAGCTCTATCGTGATCATGGTTATAACCAATTTCCATGCCCTCAGGAATAATACAACCGCGATCCAAAATAGAGTTTTTAATTTTACAGTTTTTAAGTACCACAACATCGGGTAACAGCACAGAGTCTTTAACTAATGAATAGGAACACACTCTGACTTCGTCAAACAACACGCTGCGTTTTACTTTCGCACCGGAAATAATACAACCGCCAGAAATAATTGAATCTACCGCCATTCCACGCCGATTATCATCGTCAAAGACAAACTTAGCCGGAGGGAGTTGCTCTTGATAAGTCCAAATAGGCCATTTCGCATCGTAAAGATTAAGCGCCGGTGTCGGTGACAACAACTCCATGTTGGCCTGAAAAAACGATTCTAATGTACCCACATCGCGCCAATAAGCAGGCTCATCTTCAATGGCACTGATAAACGGAAAGGCATACACGTTATGCTCTTTAATAATATTGGGAATGATGTCTTTACCAAAATCGCGTTCAGAGTGTTCATTGACCGAATCTTTTTTCAATTGATCAAATAAAAACTTGGTATTAAAAACATAGTTGCCCATAGATGCTAAGCATTTATCAGGTTTACCTGGAATAGGCTTTGGGTGTGCTGGCTTTTCTTCAAAGCCAATAATACGATTATTTTCATCAACTTCAACAACCCCGAATGCACCAGCGGCCTCTTCTAAAGGTACTTCTAAACAACAAACCGTCATATCGGCATTAGACTCAGCGTGATCCGCCAACAGACCGGCATAATCCATGCGATAAATATGATCGCCAGATAAAATCATCACATACTTGGTCGTTTCATGGCGGATAATATCAATATTTTGAAACACAGCATCTGCGGTGCCTTCATACCAATTACCTGAGGTCTGCTGTGATGCAGGTAATATTTCAACTGATTCACCCAGTTCCTTCTTAAAATGACCCCAGCCCCTTGTAACATGTCGGATCAACGAATGGGATTTATACTGTGTCACCACCCCAACCCGTCTAATGCCAGAGTTGATGCAATTTGATAAAGGAAAATCGATAATTCTATATTTACCCCCAAAGTACAACGCAGGCTTTGCACGCCAGTCGGTCAGCTCATGCAAGCGAGAACCACGACCACCGGCGAGAATAATTGCATAAGTATCACGCGTTAAATTACTAATATACCGTACACTTTTATTCATACATTCACTCCATAGACAAAACAATTAGGTTTAAATGGGCGTTAACATCCCTGTTATTACTTTTTAACTGACATTACTTTGATTACTTTCAAAACCTAGACATCACACATGTTTGAGCCAAATATCATCACGATAGCCGGCGATGGTTTTATCACTTGAAAATCGGCCACTGGCAGCAGTGTTACGAATACTGGTTTGCTGCCACAAGGTTTGATCGCTATAAAGTTTGGCCACGGCTGATTGCGCACCGCAGTACTCATCAAAGTCTGCTGCTAGCATCCATTGATCGTGGGGATCTTTAATCGCATTGATGATGCTGTCGAATATGCCGGGTTCAACTAAATTGAAATGGCCACCAGCTAACATATCAAGTACCCCTTGTAGCGCTGGGGAGGCGTTAATATACTTTTGTGGCTGATAATGGGGTTTGAGTGATTGGACTTGCTCTGCGGTTAAGCCGAACAAGAAAAAGTTTTCCTGGCCGACCTCCGCTAACATTTCAACATTCGCGCCATCTAAGGTGCCAATTGTTAGCGCGCCATTCATCATAAACTTCATATTGCCGGTGCCAGAGGCTTCTTTACCTGCGGTTGATATTTGTTCTGATAAATCGGTACCTGGGCAGATTTTCTCCATTGCACTGACATTATAATTAGGCAAAAAGGCAAGCCGTAAATACGGTGTAACAGCTGGGTCATTGTTAACCATATGCGCCACATTATTGATTAACTTGATAATTTGTTTGGCCATCGCATAACCTGGTGCTGCTTTACCACCAATCAACACACAGCGCGGAACCATGTCTTGAGTATCGCCAGCTAGTATTCTCTGATACAGGTGAATAACGTGCATGATGTTGAGTAACTGACGTTTGTACTCATGGATACGCTTTACCTGCACATCAAACATCATACTAGTATCAAACTGCACACCACTTTCTGCCAACACAAAGGTTGCCAACACTTGCTTATTGGCATGTTTCACTTCGGCCCACTGTTTGACGAACTTTTTATCAGAGGTAAACGCATTTAGCGCAGTTAAATGCGACAAATCGTTAATCCAGGCATCTCCAAGTTTGCTATTGATCAAATCGGTTAATAAAGGATTACAATTCACTAACCAACGTCTTGGTGTGACACCGTTAGTACGGTTATTGAATTTAGTTGGCCATAATTGGTAAAAATCATTAAATAAGCCTGCTTTTAATAACTGCGTATGTAAACCTGCTACACCGTTGACCGAAAAACTGGCCACAATGGCTAAGTAAGCCATACGAACATGTTGCACTGGCCCTTCTTCAATAATCGACATCGCAGCTAACTTGGTCACATCCCCCGGCCATTGATGGGCAACCTGTTCAAGGAATCGAGCGTTGATCTCAAATATAATTTGCATAATGCGTGGCAACATATGCTGCATTAATGGTACCGGCCAGCGCTCAAGCGCTTCCGGTAATAAAGTATGATTAGTGTATGCTAAGGTTTGTGAGGTGATAGACCAAGCATTGTCCCAACCTAGGCCGTATTCATCCATCAATAGGCGCATTAATTCTGGCGCGGCAATACTTGGGTGAGTATCGTTAAGCTGAATCGCATTTTTAGCACTGAACTGGCTAAAGTCTTCACCGTATATCGCCACATATCGGGCCAATAAGTCCTGTAAACTTGCTGAACTTAAAAAGTACTGTTGTCTTAAGCGTAATTCTTTACCATTCTCGCTGGCATCATTGGGGTACAACACCATAGTAATTTGTTCTGCTAAGTTTTTATCGGCCACCGCTTCGGCATAATCGCCATCATTAAATTCTGCTAAATCGAAATCATCATTGGCTTCTGCTTTCCAAAGCCTTAGGGTATTTATACGTCCATTACGGTAACCTGGTACTGGCATGTCGTAGGGCACAGCCAGCACTGAGCGACAATCTTGCCAAACATGCTGAGTATTACCGGCCTTATCTTGATAGGTTGTGCAGTGGCCAAAAAAGGGTACTGACACAATCCTGTGGGGCATTCTCACTTCCCAGGGGTTACCTTGGCGTAACCAGCGATCGGGCTTTTCTACTTGATATCCATTGACTATTTTTTGGGCAAACATGCCATATTGATAACGAATACCATAACCCGTCACGGCTAAGTCAAGGCTGGCACAGCTATCTAAAAAACATGCAGCGAGTCGCCCCAGTCCACCATTGCCAAGGCCTGCGTCATGCTCATATTCTTCAATGACTTCTAGCTGAATAGCATAGTCAGTGAGCAGTTTACGGGTCTCGTCAGTTAACTCTAAACTCAGTAAAGCATTACCTAAAGCACGTCCCATTAAAAACTCAAGTGACAAATAGGCAATTTGTTTTTGATCAAATTGATTATCTTTAATACGAGTAGATCGCCACTTATCCAGCATTTGCTCTTTGACACCTAATGCTAAAGCATCAAACAGCGATGAGTCTTGGTGCTCACTGTTGCATAACCCATAACGAATTTGCCTTGCAACACTTGCTGCCAATGAATCACAGGGTTCGCAAGGTTCAGATTTGGCTAACACTTGATCAGTTAACGCATTACTGGCTAAGGATGTACTCTTTGCGCTAGATTCTGACTCCGACTCTGATTTAGTGTGACTCTTGGGCTTAGCTGGCTTTTTGTTTGTCGATTTATTCGCACTAACAGTTTTAGCTGCGGTCATGTTCCACTCCTTGAAAATGGCTATGAAATATCATCAAACTACGGGGTTGAAGGTAAAATTTCCCATCAAGATTAGCTTGAGTTTGTGCAACATCTATCTGGGTATCGCTTTGGGTATGCAACACACAGGACCAATGTTCAAAATGGATTAAGTTAGGCTGATGGAAGATTTGCTGTTGTTCATCAGCGTTAATAAATAGCATTAACGCTTGGGTATTTTCGGGAATGGCGCCGACTTCAGCTTCAAGCAAATTGCCAGTAACAATAACGGTTAATGTGCGGCAGTGATGTTCACTCCACAGCGTTTTGGTCATTGGCTCACCTAGTTTATTGAACCAGGCAATGCCATTATCAAATAAGGCTTCAGGCTGGTGGATAAACTCTTTATGACATAGCAAAGGGTAATGCTTGCGCAATTTGATCAATTCTTGGGTGAAATGAACCAAATCCCAGTCAATGGCTTGCCAGTTGAACCAATTATCAGGCGTATCTTGGCAGTAGGCATTATTATTTCCTTGTTGGGTGTGGCCAGCTTCATCGCCACTTAACAACATAGGTACGCCTTGAGATAGCAATAAAGTCGCTAAAAAATTACGTTTTTGACGGCTGCGCACAGTATTTATGTTGCTGCTATCTGTTTCGCCTTCTACCCCATAATGGCAACTGAAGTTTTCTTGATGACCGTCTCTATTATCTTCGTTATTAGCCAAGTTGTGTTTAGCTTGATAAGACACCAAATCATGCAGAGTGTAACCATCATGACTGGTAATAAAGTTAATACTTGCCGCAGGGCCACGGCCATTGTGTTCAAAGAAATCACTTGAGCCATGGAAGCGCTTGGCAAACTCAGACAATATGCCATTATCTCCACGCCAAAATCGGCGCATGGTGTCACGGTATCTGTCATTCCATTCACTGAATACCACAGGATAATTACCTAGTTGATATCCACCGGGGCCAATATCCCATGGCTCAACAATTAATTTAACCCGGCACAATGTTGGGTCTTGCATTAACGCATCAAAAAATCCACTGCCTGGGTCAAAGCCATAATTTTCACGGCCTAAACAGCTAGCAAGGTCAAAGCGAAAACCATCTACTCCCATCACTTCAACCCAGTACCGTAATGAGTCCATGATTAACATTAAAACCTGAGGATGGTTAACATTAAGGGTATTACCACAGCCAGTATCATTAATATAAAAGCGAGGTTCATTAGGCATTAAACGGTAATAGCTTGCGTTATCTATGCCTTTAAAATGATAACTTGGGCCTAAATGATTACCTTCTGCAGTATGGTTATAAACCACATCTAAAATAACCTCGACACCGGCCTGGTGCATCTTTGACACCATGTGCCTAAACTCAGCAATATCATCTGATGCCAGATATTGTGGATGCGGTGCAAAAAATCCTGCTGTGTTATATCCCCAATAATTATTAAGTTTTTTCTCTACCAAAAAAGGTTCGTCAAAAAATGCATGTACAGGAAGTAACTCAATTGCCGTGATCCCAAGTTGAGTTAAATACTCTACAACTGCGGGATGAGATAGGCCTGAGAATGTACCGCACATTTCACTTGGTAAATCTGGATGCAGTTTGGTAAATCCCTTAACATGGGTTTCGTAAATGATACTGTGGTTAAGCTCGCGCCTTATCGGCGCTATAGGTATCGCCTTAATGCGCTCAATATCAACCACTGCACATTTGGGCATAAAGGCGGCATTATCTTGCTGACTAAACGACAAATCTGCACTGGCGTCATCAACATCGTATCCATAAAGGGCATGACTATGCTGCAATTCACCAACCAGCTTTCGTGCATAGGGGTCAAGATGAAGCTTGTGATGATTAAATCGATGTCCGAGTTCAGGCTGATACGGTCCAAACACTCGATAACCATAAAGTAACCCGTCTTTTGCACCGGTTAACTCACCATGCCAAATATGATGGGTTTTATGGGTCAATATGTATTGGGCAATTTCAAGCTGTGAAATGGGATCAAATATACACAATATGACTTTGGTGGCATTGGCTGAAAACAGTGAAAAATTCACCCCATTCTCGGTTAGATTTGCCCCTAAAGGATAAGGCATACCTTCATCGAGTATTAGGTGATTAACGCCTGCGACAATTGACGGTTTATACTCAACCTTATCATTACTTTCAGTTTGATTAACCATACTCACCACTCCTTTACCACACGCACAAAAACAATAAACGGACTTAGCCAGTTTTTATCGATTACCCTTAGGTTTTAGATGTCTTCGGCTTTGATTTAGCTTTAAGCTCAGTCTTTGCTTTTGTTTTAGGTTGCGAGAGTGTTTTTACAGACGATTTAATGACTGGCGTAAAAATCACACAGGACAATGGCGGCACTGTTATCAGCGCACTGTAATCTTGCCCTTGCCATGCTTGAACTTCAGCATCGATAGCATGCTCATTAATCAGGTGCGATCCGCCATAGCGGGCATCATCACTGTTTAACGCTTGCTGATAAGCTGTATGTTGAGGTAAACCGATGCGAAAATCATGGTGCACTGTTGGTGTCATATTGATCACAATCACCACATGCTCATTAGACTGTTTGCCAAATCGAGCAAACACTAGAATGCTATTGGCCTCGTTATGGCAATCAAGCCAACTAAACCCCGCCGGATTAGTATCAAGTGCATATAATGCCGGGGTGTGCAGGTAAAGTGCGTTAAGGTCTTGGACCCAGTGCTGTATTTGCTGATGAGCTTGATACTCTAGTAAATGCCAATCTAAACTTAGGTTATGATTCCATTCGTTTCGCTGTGCAAATTCGCACCCCATAAATAACAGCTTCTTGCCTGGATGAGCCCACATAAAACCAAAGTAGGCCCGTAAAGTAGCAAATTTTTGCCAGTCATCTCCGGGGATCTTATTAATGAGCGAACCTTTACCGTGCACCACTTCATCGTGACTAACCGACAGTATGAATTGCTCTGTATAGGCATACACTAAACCAAATGTCAGTTCATTGTGGTGGTGAGAGCGATAAAGCGGATCGCGCTTTAAATAACTAAGCGAGTCATTCATCCAGCCCATATTCCACTTATAACCAAAACCTAAGCCTTGATGCTCGGTACTTTGAGTCACTCCGCCCCAAGCGGTAGATTCTTCAGCGACCATATCTATGCCCGGAAAAGCTTGATACATTTCGATATTCAGTCGTTTTAGAAAACTTATCGCGGCTAAGTTCTCACGGCCTCCGTGCTCATTGGGTAACCATTGGTCTTGCGCTCTTGAATAATCTAAATACAACATTGACGACACGGCATCTAATCTAAGGCCGTCAAAATGAAACTCACTTAACCAGTAATAAGCATTACTTAACAAGAAACTGTTAACTTCCGCTCGGCCATAGTTATAAATAAGGGTATCCCAATCTGGATGCTCTCCCTGGCGTGGATCGGCATGTTCATAAAGACATGAACCATCAAAACGAGCCAGGCCGTGTGGGTCTTTAGGAAAATGTGCCGGTACCCAATCAAGCAACACTGCTAGGTCATGTTGGTGACAACTGTCGATAAAGGCTTTTAAGCCTTCTGGTTTGCCAAAACGATAGGTCGGTGCATACAAGCCTACGGGTTGATAACCCCACGAACCATCAAATGGATATTCACTGATCGGCATTAATTGCAGATGTGTAAAACCCATTTTTTTGACATAGGGAATAAGTTCATCGATTAATTGCTGATAGTGATAAAAGCATTCGCCTGTGTCCCCTTTGCGGCGCCATGAGGCTAGTTGCACCTCATATATTGCCATCGGTTGATTGCAACTTTGACGACTAGATTGTTGTGCGTTAGCTATCCTTTGTGTCATCCAGTTAGCATCTTGCCATTGATAAGCATCAACATCAGCCACAATAGATGCATTCCCCGGTGCAGCCTGCATCATTTTGGCGTAGGGATCTGACTTTTCAAGCCTATTGCCCTGCGCATCATCAATACTAAACTTATAATGCATGCCGACATCAACATCAGCGATAAAAATGTCCCACAAGCCACTTGCTGGATGTCGTCTTAATATATGACGGCGCGGATCCCAATGGTTCATATCGCCAACAAGCGCAACATTTTGTGCATTAGGCGCCCACACGCAAAAGTGAACCCCTTTAATACCTTGATGGTTTTGCCAATTAGCGCCTTGAAATAAATAAGCTTGTAACTGTGAGCCCTCGTTGAATAAATAAACATCTTTATCATCAAGTAGGCTATCAAATTGGTAAGGGTCAATAATCTCAACCACACTGAGCGGGTAACTGACTCGCAATAGATATTGAAACTTATTTTTACGACGGGGAATTTTGCCACTAAAAAAACCAGCATCAACCGCAGTCAGTGTTGCCACTTTACGACCACTTTTTAAATCAATCACCTCAACCTGACTTGCCTCTGGTAAAAAGCAATTTACAACAAGTGATTTAAACTCTTCAACATAATGCATTCCAAGTTGCGAGAACACATCGTTAAATTGACCCACACTTATCTGACTAAGCACTGAAGCATAAATATTGGTGGCACTTGTTATCATCATAATGGCTTCCATAAGGTAATTTTTGTCGTTTGCTGGCCTAACGGTATTAAGTTGTTCTGGCTATTCATTTTGGTTGTGGTGATTTCTGCTCGCCAAGACTAATTGGCATCGTTGCTGAATGGCCTTATCTTGAAACAGTTGCGTCAAGGTCATCGGTAATCGGCGTTGCCAATTAGGAAACTCTTTCCAGGTTCCCGGAATATTGACGCAGTGGTTATCAGCCATCAAATCAGCAAGCTGGACACAAAATAATGTCGATTGACTTGTTGACGCCACAATCAGCCAAGCATTAAGTAACCGATTGAAAACTAATTCAGATAAAGCTTTTTTTAAGCCCATGTGAGATGCACGTTTGTCGACAGGTATCTGATGATATTGGCTTAACAAGGTTTGTAATTCTGCAAGTAACAAACTGACGTCATCAGGCAAATGCAGGCCACCAGATTTAACTTGGCCAAGCCCGATAACTAGCCAATCAATAAGGTGCCATTTATCAACGTCACGTTGCTCAGCTTCGGTGATAAAATCCTGTTCTGACTCATATTGCGCTAAGCGCTGACGGATCAATAAATCTTCACCTTGCCACCAGGCTTTTAATGGTGCGACATCGTGATTAGCCAACATCATTAAACTATTGGTTTTGTGTGAATCAGGCGGACAGAACTGATGTTGTTGTGTAGTAAAATAAAATAATTGATTCGATAAAATATGGCGCTGAGCCATAGCATCGATAATTTCAGGCGGAACCGTGCCTAAGTCTTCACCAATAACAACGCAATTAGCGCGATGGCTCTCAATACAAACAATGGCGAGTAGAGTCTCTAATGGGTAATAAACATAGGCGCCGTTGCCCCAGTGTTTATTGACAGGCCACCACCAGAGTCTGAGTAATCCCATAACATGATCAATTCTAATTGCACCATAAAAGCGCATATTGGTGCGAAGCAAATCAATAAAATGTTGATAGTCAGCCTGTTTCAGCTTAACGGGGTCTAATGGCGTTAACCCCCAATTTTGGCCACTTGCCGAAAAAGGATCTGGCGGCGCACCAATACTGGCTTGTGTACAAAACTGACCAATATTGCTTTGTACTTCATTACCACTAAGTAAGGCGCCTATGGCTAAATCACCAATCAGGCCGATTTTCATATCAAGGGATGTGCAATATGCTTGGCATGCCTTAAGTTGCTCTACCGCGATAAACTGCAAATAGGCATAAAACTCTTCTGGCATAGTTAGCCATTGGGGAGATTGACATACCTGATCTGCACAAAACTGCTGCAGTGACTGACCTTCTTGCTCAACAAATTGGCGAAACTGTTGATAATAACTTGAATTTACAGCCTTACTATTAGCAGAAAATAATTCATACATAATTACAAATGAGCGATATTTATAGTCAAAAACCTTTTTGTAACTGATATTTTTTAAATGATTTATTTTCACATCAAAATCATTATGTTTCATATCAACATAAGTATTACCGTCTTTAGTTAACAGATTGTGCATCTCTTCAAGATCGATATAGAGCGGGTTCAGTCGTCTTCTGTCTGTTGGACTATAGGGACTACAATTGTCAGGATTAGCAATATCAAGTGCATGTAAAGGATTAAGCATGACAAAATCAGCCCCCATAGAGGCACTATATTCAATCATTTTTTTTAAGCTGCTAAAGTCCCCTATTGCATCAAAACCCTCGCCGCCCTTTTTTAAACTATAAAGTTGGACACTTATTCCCCACAATTTTTGTTGGTTTTGCTTAACCAGCCCAGCATCAAAACAATGATTAGGGGCAATAAGTAAAGTTGCTGAGGCAGAAGAAACCGTGTTTATATTCGCTGCAGACTCAATTTCTACCGATATATGATGATAACCATCAGGAATAGCAAATTCAGTAAATTGATTGAGGGTAAATTGATAGCGGCAATAACGAACACCTTGGTAGTAATACTCACCAATAATGGCCATGTCACTCGTATGACAAGTAAATACAGTGCTGCTAGGTGAATCTATAGGACGGCGACTCATTTGATCAAAAATGATTTCAACCCTAACCACAGCATCTTGTTCAGGTAAATGAATGTGTGCAGCAGCCATTGATACATAACTGTATTGAAAAGAAGGTAATATCGATAACCATGGCTTTGCATCTAACGTATAAACAGTCTCTTCAACGATAGAAACACTTAAAGGTTCATCGTGACTGATACTATTGTTAATGCTTTTATTAATACTGCTATTAACTGGCAGATGCTTACTTAAGGATGCTGATAATGGCTCATGGCCATTTGGTGCCAACATCGCCTTTACTATCCCTAGCCTATCGTGTTGATCAATTTTTACATGCCTGCCAAAGCAGTCAATAAACTCTGCCCCAACGCCCTGCAAATACAGTAACTTCTCTAGCCCCATATTTGTCTCCATGCTCTGCACCATAACAAGTAATAGCAGCTACCATGCCAGTGTTAAGTAACAGTAAGAAGACAGATTAATGACAATAATAAGACAGACAATATTATTTAATTACAGTGCGTTATGAATAAATAAGAATATTTGGCTTATTTAGCACCCATTAAAACAGTTGTTTAAATGCACAAAAGTGGGGCGATAAATGTTCGATAACAGCGCAAATAATAGATGAGGTAGCAAAGGAGGTAGTAGCGCAAGTAACAAAACAAGCCGCACAAATTACCTATGAGGTTAATTAGCATCGATAACATACATGCGACGTTCATCGCCGAGCGATAATGATAAAGCTTGGTGAGCTTCAAGCTCACTTCTGGACAGAAATGACTTATTGCAAAGGGTCTAAAGGTAGGTCGTGGGATTAGTAAATGTGGGGTAATTAAGTAAAGTTTACACTGACCCCACATAATTGCCAGCAAGATTGAGCAGAACAATAGGCTAAGCTTAGCGAACCTCACACTAAGTCTTCGGCCTTTATCGGCGTAAAGCAAAGAAGGCTTGCTCGTCAAAACCTTGACTCCTGAGCCTAGTTAGGGCGCCCTCGAGAAACTCATCCACCATCATGTTCATCGGCCCCGTCGGCATTAAGGCGGTCAATTCACCAAAGCCTGGGTGAGAAAAGCTAGGGTTAGCAAGCCCCAAATTTTGCCTAAGCTTGAGCACAAACAAGGCGGAATAAGGAATGTAGCACCAATTACCGGTTTTAAACTCTGTGAAAAACTTACTCGGTGGCGAGGCGGCCTGGGCCACCTGCTCGTCACACAAGCGTTGCAGCACGGCGGTCACTTGCTTGAGATCTGTGCTATCCCAATGGGCTAACACATCGGGGTAGGAAAAATCATCCACCCTAGGTTCGAGTGTTTCCCCATACTCCGGTCTCTCAAGGCCTCGCTTTTCCAAGTCTAGATTTTCAAGGCGCTTTTTTTCAAGATGCCGTTTTTCAAGATAGCGAGAATAGATAAGCAGTAATACATCGCCAATATGGCTATTAGAGCGAATAAACCAGTCCCGCTTGTAGCCAGTGCTAAAGACCTGATACAGCTGACGCGCCTCCTTATCTAGCCCAGCTAACTCAGCGAGGCAGAGGCGAAAAATGGAATGCGCCGCTATAGCACCATCCATTTCACGGCCGAAGCGGGCGAAAAAATGGTGTAACTGATAATAATCCAAGGCGGTCTGAATATACCCATAGGCCAATGAGCGCATTAACAATGGGTAATCGACCCGTGCCGACTGGATAAAAGTGACTTCGGCGGCTTTTACCCAATTAAATTCTGGAATGGTTAGCACATGGAGCTGCTCCCATGGAAACCAGCCATTGGGTAGGGCAACTGCTGACTCTACCTTGCCTGTAGCGACATAAGCTTGTAACTTTCCTTGGTTATAGTGATACACATCTTGATATTTAACCAAATCGTTGCGGGCGGCTTTTTTCTTACGTAAAAATTTATCGAGCATGCTTGACTCCCATTATTTTGCCGCTGTGATAGTGACTCGCGCCACCCCAGAGCTACCCGCGGCAGGCACAGACACCTTAGCCAACATAGGCTTAATCACATATCCCTGAAGCCTTAAATCCAGCAGTTTTTGCGCATAGGCTATCCCTTCCGGCTCGACCGTCTTACCGGCGATCTTACCTGAGTTAGCCGCTGCTTCAATCCAGTCCCAGCCTCTTTTTTCGAGGTTTAGCTTACTAGGATCGGGAAAGCGATCACGGATACTGGATTTCACTTCCACCAACCAAATGATGGGACTTTTGGCATCGATGGCGAATAAGTCTGCGCCATTGTTAGCGCCATTTTTTATCAGTTCTTTAAATGGCAGCCGAAAAACAATGCCACCCATAATTGAACAGTGCATATAACGCCCGGCTCACCGAGCAAAAAATTGTCCGGTGCAGCCGTTGGTTATGAGGTCTTATATTGAACTCAATGACGTCATGAAATCTTCATCGTAAGCCAACGGCATATATTTTTTTGGAAAGCCTTTCGGAAAATTTAGTTCTGGTTTATATGCAATGTGAAATAGTTTCTCAAGTTTTGTAATAAAGCTTTTACCTTTCGTATTCGCATTGATTATGAGAAGCCCATAATTTGATATTTTAGGTAAGGCCTCTACATAACTCTCATATTTATCAGTTTGAAAACCTAACATCTTTACGGTACGTTTTAAAAATGTATTCATTCCATATTTTGGCGACATACCAAAATGACCGCCAATTCTATGAGCGAAATGACTTGAGCTACACATGCCCACATAAACACATTCATTTTTGTCATTAAAATACATATAAACGCCATGCCTAAGAGCTTTGTCAGTTGTTTCATTTAGCAGTAAATCATAAAGCAATACTTCCGATAATGGTTTTTTGAAGGCATTATCAACAATCGTCACAACTGATTGTATTGATTGTCCTTCAAAGTCATCCACATTTAATTTAAAGCTCATACTTAAACCTTTGCTGCCTTATAACAAGCCTGTAGAATTACTCGTTTTTACAAACAATGCCACCCATAATTGATCATAGCAACATAACTCTTTTTTATGTTAATTTCGATTAGCTCTTGTGGTATTTAAAACAGAAAACCTAAGTGACATAGTGCATGAAAATTGATGACTAATTAAAACATAGCCACCCATTTTTAAGATAAACAATAAAAACAATGCCACCCATAATTGAACACAGCAACATAACTCTTTTTTATGTTAATTTCGATTAGCTCTTGTGGTATTTAAAACAGAAAACCTAAGTGACATAGTGCATGAAAATTGATGACTAATGGCTATACATAGAGATATTCAACATATTAAGCACAGCAGAAATACTTGATATCAATCAAGCGGTAAATGGTTTTTATAATTAATAATGATTATTTAAGCGCACAACCAGCGCTGACAGTTCGCTGCGCCTTGTCGTTGTTTTCGGTCTAAATGTTCACAATAGTCAGTTAATGCAGGTAAAGCTCCTACCGCACCTTTGAATAATGCGCCAAACTCGGTAGTGATTTTTAACCAGTTTTCAGCAGGTATATTTAATCGATTGAGAATATCCTGACTACTTGCGCTAATGGCACCGCGCTTATCCTGTCGAATTATCCTGCCAGTATCTTCAACCAGTACTATGTAGTCTTTTACGCTGAACAATAACCCATTAGGCATGTTCAAACGCTCATTACCCACAAAAGGCAACAATTCTGTTGGTTGCTCACCTTTTATCGCTGAATTTATTCGACGTTGAATGCTGGTGTAGTCTGAGGTTTCGGGTGTAGTGGCCATCTTTGCACGAATGGGGTTTAAATCGACATAGGCCATACAAGCTAATACTGCTGCTTCATCTAATAATGCTTGTGATTTAAACCTACCTTCCCAGAAGCGACCTGTACATTTATCTTCTTTATTGGCCATTCTGGCTATTGGCTCACTAAGTGAGCGCATAAACCAGCTGATATCAATCAAACGTTGGCGATATTGAATGATACTGTCGTTTACCGTCTTTAATTCAAATTCATTCAGCTCTTCACCTTTTACGAACTTATGTGTCAGTAAAGTACCTTTAAAGCCTTTGTGCCATTGAATTAGCACTTCTTTATCTGACCATTGTTTTGCTTTGTCAGCATCCACTTTAACCACTACATGTAAATGATTACTCCCTGTTCATTACAAAGAATGCATAGGCACAAATATCAATGGCGAAAATTGTCGCTAATTCAAGAATACGGGCATCAACCCATTCTCGTCGATGCTCAAAGTTTTCGCCTGTTGAGTTATCAAAACCACACAAAAAAGCCTTACGCACGACCCGCGAACAACAGTGATAGTAAGGTGTATCTTCTAAGCTAACGATAGTTTGTGTTGGTCTGGCCATCTTCAAATACCATTTAGGAAGGGTACATAAAGCGTAGTTGAGCGGTTAATATTTAGCCAGCAGGAATGGGTGGCCATGATGCTAATGATGGGAGGTATGACGTAAACGCCCGCTTATAGTCTCTTTTTTGGTAGAATTATGATGTAATTGAATAAACCTATATAGGTTTAAGGCCAGACGACAAACTGTATATTGCTAGTTGAATTTAGCTATACCCGTGGCCACTGCCTTTAGTACCAGAAACTGTGTTTAAGGATAAATAAAAAGCCTAACACAGAATGTTAGGCTTTTAAAATAGCGACTTGCCTCATCCAAGATCTAAATTGACATAGCCAATTCAGCACCTTGTCTTATCGCACGTTTAGCATCTAACTCAGCGGCAACATCAACACCACCAATAAGATGAACCGGTAGCCCTGTCGCTTTCATTTCATCCACTAAGGTGCGATTTGATTCTTGTCCCGCACATAGCACGACATTATCAACCGCAAGAATTTGAGATACATCGCCGACTTTAATATGCAGCCCTTGTGAGTCAAATTTTTCATAACTGACTCCGGTCATCATATTAACTTCATGCTGTTTAAGCACTGAGCGATGGATCCAACCAGTCGTTTTGCCTAGGCCTTTGCCCATTTTAGTGGTTTTGCGTTGTAGCAAATAGATTTCACGGCTTGGGTGATGCTCCGCTTCTTCTGTCAGTCCACCACGATTCTGATACTCTTTATCAATGCCCCACTGCTTTAACCATTTATCGGGTTGCAATGTAGAAGACTCTTTTTCACATAAAAAATGCGCCATATCAAAACCAATACCACCTGCACCGATTAATGCGACTTTTTGACCAATTTCAACTTCGCCATTAAGCACCTTTTGATAATCAACTACACGGGGATCATCAAAGCCTTCTAGCTTAAGATTACGCGGCACTACACCTGAAGAAATAACCACTTCATCAAAGTGTTCTTGCTTCAATACTTGGGCATCTAACTTAGTATTTAAACGTAAATCGACTTTCAGCAGTTTAATCTGATTGGTAAAGTAGCGAATGGTTTCATTAAACTCTTCCTTACCAGGGATTTTACGCGCCAAGTTGAACTGGCCGCCCACTTCACTTTTCGCTTCAAACAACACCACATCATGGCCGCGAGTTGCTGCATAGACCGAAAACGCCATGCCAGCAGGACCTGCGCCCATCACGGCAATGCGTTTCTTCGCCTGGGTTGGGGTAAAGTTAATTTCTGTTTCATAACACGCACGCGGATTCACTAAACAAGTGGCGCGCTTCATCGAGAAGGTATGATCAAGGCAAGCCTGATTACAGCCAATACAGGTATTAATTAACTCGCTTTGATTAGCCGCTGCTTTATTAACAAATTCAGCATCAGCTAAAAATGGCCGTGCCATAGACACCATATCCGCTTGACCAGAGGCAATAATATGTTCGGCAATTTCGGGGGTATTAATACGGTTTGTAGCAACTAAAGGTATGCTAACTTCCGATTTTAATCTTTCAGTCACCCATGCAAAACCGCCCCTTGGGACACTGGTAGCAATAGTCGGTACTCGCGCTTCATGCCAACCAATACCGGTATTAATAATACTCACGCCGACGGCTTCTAATGATTTCGCCAGTTCAACTACTTCATCCCAGCTTGATCCATTATCGACTAAGTCCAACATAGATAAACGGAAAATGATAATGAAATCTTTACCGACTTTGTCACGGATAGCTTTGACTATTTCTAAAGGAAACTTAACCCGGTTTTGATAACTGCCGCCCCATTCATCGGTTCTTTTATTGGTACGAGAACTGATAAATTGATTAATCAAGTACCCTTCTGATCCCATCACTTCAACACCATCGTAACCTGCTTTACGGGCTAGTTTAGCGCTGCTGGCATAATCTTTAATGGTATTATTAACTTGTCTTGATGACATAGCCGAAGGGGTAAAAGGCGTGATCGGTGATTTCACTTTACTCGGCGCCAAGCTAAAAGGATGATAGCTGTAACGACCCGCATGCAAAATTTGCATACAGATTTTACCGCCAGCGTCATGCACTGCATCGGTAACAATTTTGTGTTTACTGACTTGCCAAGGAAAGCTTAATTGGCATGCATGTGGCGCAAGACGTCCACGCATATTAGGCGCGATACCGCCAGTAACAATTAATCCTACTCCGCCAGCGGCTCGTTCTTTATAAAACGCTGCCAGTTTCTCAAATCCGCCTTTTTCTTCTTCTAAGCCTGTGTGCATAGAGCCCATTAACACGCGGTTTTTCAACTGCGTGAAGCCTAAATCTAAAGGTTCTAGTATGTGTGGAAACGACATTCAAACATCCTTTTTAAACAAGTGATTGAAACCAGCATAACCTTAACTTTGATAAAGCTCAATCATTGACACAGCGGATTGTCAAAAACGTTTACAATTGAATTTACCATTTAAATCCATTTTCAGTTAGGATGACATTATTAGAATGTTATAGGAGTGGTAAATGTCCACTAAACCCCCGTTTTTAAAAAGGTTGTTCACCTTATTATGGAATACAGTGAACACTATAAGAAAATTAATTATCAATTTTGTTTTTTTCAGCATATTAGCAGTCATCATTATTGCGGTCATGACTTCAGAAGATGAAATTGTGCTCGACAATCAAACAGCCTTAGTGCTGGACTTATCGGGTCACATAGTCGATCAAAAACGCTTTGTTGATCCCTTTGAAGCCGTGTTAGCACAGGGCAATGATAATCCCGATGCTGAAATTCTGTTAGCAGATGTGCTTTATGTGATTAACAACGCCACCCTAGATACACGAATTAGCACCATAGTACTTAATTTAAGTAACTTACGCTCGGCAGGTGTAAGCAAAATGACTAATATTGGCGATGCGTTAACTGAGTTTAAAGCTGCCGGTAAAAAAGTGATTGCAATGGAGGATGGTTACAGTCAAAACCAGTACTTCCTTGCGAGTTATGCAGACACCTTATTTTTAAACTCTAAAGGCATGGTTAGTCTTGACGGATTAAGCCGTTATCGCCTTTACTATAAGTCTGCACTAGAAAAGCTTAAAATTAATACCCATGTTTTTCGTGTTGGTACTTTCAAGTCAGCGGTAGAACCTTTTATTCGTGATGACATGTCTGACGCTGACAAAGCTGCGAGTGATGAATTGCTGGGCGATATTTGGCAAAGCTATTCAACTATTGTTGCTAAAAACCGCGGCATTAGCCCTGATCAATTAGTGCTTGATACCGATGCTTATTTAGCTCAGTTAGATAAAGCAAACGGTGACAGTGCATTGATGGCAATGAATATGGGTTGGGTTGATGAGCTTGTTTCTGCTGAGCAATTTCGCCTCGCCATGATAGAACTTGTCGGTAGCAATAAAGAAGGTAATTCATACCGTCAAATAGGTTTCAATGATTACCTATCACTCACCGCACCGCTACCTCAGTTTATTGAAAATGATTCAGTAGGCATTATTGTCGCAAAAGGTAACATTCTTAATGGCGCCCAGCCCGCTGGACAAATTGGCGGTGAAACCACGTCTGAATACCTGCGTAAAGCTCGCCTAAACGATAAAGTGAAAGCTGTGGTGTTACGGGTAGATAGCCCTGGTGGCAGTGCATTTGCTTCTGAGCAAATACGCCAAGAAGTGCTGGCACTTAAAAATGCAGGTAAACCCGTTGTTGTGAGTATGGGAAGTTTAGCCGCGTCTGGCGGTTACTGGATTTCAGCAAGTGCTGATTATATTTATGCAACTCCGACGACGCTTACCGGTTCAATTGGTATTTTTGGCATGTTTGCCACCTTTGAAGATACCCTAAGCCATTTGGGTGTTAATTCAGACGGTGTGGCAACATCAGATTGGGCTGGTCTCTCACCTACTCGCAGTTTAAGTCCCAATGTAAAAGCCGTTATTCAACGTCATATAGAACGTGGTTACCATGAGTTTATTTCTCTTGTTGCCTCCGAGCGTAATATGACACTTGAACAAGTCGATAATATTGCCCAGGGCCGAGTTTGGACCGGTAACCGTGCACTTGAACTAGGCCTTGTTGATGAAATTGGCGACATGAAACAAGCTATCACAAAAGCTGCAGAACTGGCTGAAATGAATAAGTTTGATACCAAATTAATTGAACAGGAATTGACTACTGAACAACAGTTTATTCAACAGTTAATAGGCGCCTCAGCGGCTTATATACCAGTATCTGCGCATAAATCATCCATACTCGAAACTATGTTAGCTCAGTGGAGTGGCGTGATTGAAGACTTTGCTAAGTTTGATGACCCGCAGGGAGTGTACCTTTACTGCGAGCAATGTGACTTCTAGCTTTTAGCATAGAATTATTAAATATGTAAAAAAAGCCTGCTTAGCAGGCTTTTTTTATATCGATTCGTCAATATAACTCGTATAATTTACACATTATGTAAAATTAATCTAATTTGAGCTAATCCATGACTAAACGCGCTATTTACGTTGCCTATACGGGCGGAACAATAGGTATGCAAAAAACCGCTAATGGTTTTGCACCTGTTTCTGGCTTTTTAACCGATTGCGTTCAGTCTATGCCTGAGTTTTATCATGAAGAAATGCCAAGCTTTGTGATCCAGGAATACAGCCCATTAATTGACTCTTCAAATATGGCGCCTACGGATTGGCAACTCATCGCTAATGACATAAAAGCTAATTATGAAAAATACGATGGTTTTGTCATATTACATGGCACCGACACTATGGCTTATACCGCTTCAGCATTGTCATTTATGCTACAAGGGCTATCAAAACCTGTCATTGTGACCGGCTCTCAAATTCCTTTAGCGCAGCTTCGTTCTGACGGTCAAACAAACTTATTAAACTCATTGTATATCGCTGCCAATTACCCAATAGCAGAAGTCTGTTTATTTTTTAACAATAAATTGTTTAGAGGTAATCGTTCAACTAAGGCCCATGCCGATGGCTTTGATGCATTTGCCTCACCTAACTTCCCGCTACTACTTGAGGCGGGTATTAAGATTAATATCAAAGAAGGCAAAATAACTCAGCCGACAAACTCGCCTTTAAATGTAATTAATATCAAACCGCAGCCTATTGGGGTAGTGACTTTATATCCCGGAATTTCAACCCAGATATTTAACAATATTTTACAGCAACCGGTTAAAGCATTAATCATGCTTACCTTTGGCGTGGGTAATGCACCACAGGACCCACTGCTTTTACAGGCATTAAAACAGGCCGATGAGCGTGGCATAGTCCTAGTGAACCTTACTCAATGTTTTCAGGGCAAAGTCAATATGCGCGGTTACGCCACAGGCAATTCATTAGCTAAGGCTGGCGTAATAAGTGGTATGGATATGACTATTGAAGCAGCATTAGCAAAATTACACTATTTACTTTCAATAAATTTGACACGAGAAGAAATTAAGAAATCGATGCAAATGAACTTGATTGGTGAGCTGTCAGCAGACTAACCAATACTCATATCCAACGATAAACTGATAAAAACTCGCTTACAAGATTAATGGTCATATTTGCGAAATAGGTGCACTAAAGTCATTATCTTAATTTAGTAGCGAGTTTTTATATTTAACATCAATTAAATTGATAGCTGACAATCCTCCTCTGCGGCCTAAGTTAATTATCAACCACATCAACTTAGGTATACAAAGTAGAAAATTATGCTCAATTTACTGTATAAATTGATCTTCTTCCTTGGCGTTACAGTATTTATAGAATTAATTAACTGATCCAAGGTAATGCCATGTCATTTTCATTAAGCGAAGAATCAAGAATTATAGAAATGGCTTGGGAAGACAGAACGCCTTTTGAAGCAATAGAGCTGCAGTTCGGAATGAATGAACCTTTAGTGATTAAATTTATGCGCGGTCGCCTTAAACCTAAAAGTTTCAAACTGTGGCGTGAAAGAGTCAGTGGCCGCAACACAAAGCATTTAAAGCTCAGAAACCCTGAAATAAGCAGAGGTTATTGCCCAACCCAATATAAACAGCGTTAATGCGAGCGATTATAATTAGATACATCTTCTATTCCGACCTGCAGTTTACACAATATAAGGTCGGTCTAATCCAGAATCAATAATTGCCCACTAAACCTCACCAAAACATAACCATGCAAAGTCTCCCACCCTAGCAGTAAACTTATCCTTTCTCTGATTAAAGCTTTGCAAAACGGGTATTTAAAAGGCAAAGTGTTGAATTATTAATACTATTCATCAATCTGAGTTAAATACTCAAAACAACTTCCCTTCCTTGTTGAGTGATAGTTTAGGATCATTTGAAGATAAATATATGACTAAAAATTTGCTTAAAATAGCGCTTTCCTTGCCACTATTAACATCCTGTGTATCTACAATAGATCAAACAATTCCTCTTTCTAATGAGTTTCAGACTAGTTCGACAGTCATCATTCTGGACAATCCTAGCTTTAGGATCCCTGATTCAGTTTATAACAATGATTTGGGTATATATTCCGTTGTAAACGCAGAAACATCCTGGAAAAGCTCACAAAAAAACTTAGTCGATAGAAAGAAAGATATAAGTTTTATCAATTATATACTTTTTGATGATGCTCTTTCATTCATTAGCGCAGAATATGAAGTTGATGATACACAAAGGTTTTCTTTCACCCTTCAACAAAATAATGAAAATGTTTCTATATCAAAATGTGAAATTTTTTCGCAGTCTTTGACTAAAGAGACAGAAGCAAATGATATTGAATTTTCTAGTCCAAGTTCTCATTCTAGTCATAATACCCGGTTAAAAACATACCTAGTATGTGCTATCACACACAATCAAAAACTTTGGCAGCTGACATTAAAATCTTATCAAAATCAAACAACAATAGTTCAAGTTAAAAGCGATGATCGGTCTTATCAAGTCGAAGATATTTCACAGAATGTAAGTTTAGTAAAAAAGGGGGATATTATTGAGCAGAGACATTCAGCCCCATGGCGATCATTAAGCTCAGGACTTGAGTTTTTTGATAATAAAGAACAAGTTGGTGCTTTATCTTTTGTTGGTAAGCCTAAAATTTGGCTAAAAAATGATTTGCCAGATCAAACAAAACAATTATTAGTTTCAATTAACTATAGCCTGACGATGTTTAATTGGTTGGACAGCGATTGGCGTTAAATACTATTTTCACTCTGTTTGATTAGCGTCGATATATGCCTGTAAAACAAGCCTGTAAAAGATTCTGTGTAACAGCAAAAAGAAATACTAATCTGGGTGTTATCTATCATCAACGCCCAGATTAGGAATATTTATAACGGATTGACTTCGAATGTGTTACTTAGGCAGTAATACTGTATCAATTACATGTATTACACCGTTACTTGCAGCAACATCAGCCATAATAACTTTAGCATTGTTTATCATGACGCTACCGTCAGTAACTTTTACCATCACCATTTCACCTTGAACGGTTGCAGCACTATCAATTTTAGCCACATCTGCCGCCAATACCTTTCCTGATACTACATGGTATGTTAATACAGCGACTAGCTTATCTTTGTTTTCTGGTTTTAGTAACATTTCAACAGTACCGGCCGGAAGATTTGCAAAAGCTTCATCCGTTGGTGCAAACACTGTAAACGGACCTTCTCCCTTAAGCGTCTCAACTAACCCTGCCGCTTTTACTGCAGCGACTAAAGTGTTAAAAGATCCATTTTCAGCAGCGACATCAACAATGTCTTTTTTCATACCATGATGTTCTGCATAAGAAGTGGTCACAAACGCAAAGCTGGCAAGGATAATCGATAGTGTTGTAATTGCTTTCTTTAACATTGTATTTTCCTTTTTAGAGAGTTTTTGTAGAGAGTTAAGTTTTGTTGTCACCGTATTTTACGAAGCATTACAGGATAAAGATCACTCAATTTACATATCAATTACTTTTGACAGGTTCATCACCAATAAAAATCAGATCTAACAACAGAGCGCCACCTTATTAATAATATATTAATCAATTTCTTACAGCTTAAAATGGGTTATTAACAACTACGCAAATCCCTATCGGTAACAGTCTGATAACTTTCATGATAACAAGCACACTAAAATTTTTACTGCTTAAACAACGCTAAACCTAAGCCACTACAATATTACTTCCTTGTTATTGATAGATATTACGCTCCAACGGCAAGTCGCTTAGGTACTGAACAAACTCAACTTCAAAACCATTAGGGTCAATAAAATACACACTTTTAGCATGGGGCTCATTTCCACCCCAAATACGCACCTCAAACCCTGCATTGTTTAAACGTGCTATTAAACTGTTTAAATCAGCAACTACATAAGCAAAGTGGGCTACACCCATTTCATTAGAGGCTAGTTCTCGCACTTTGCCGGTTCCGGAATCATTAAAAGATAAGTACTGTTTGTCATCACCAAAATGTACCCATTTACGTGGAACGCCATACCACGTTGACTCGCCGCCTCCCCTTATCCGCCAATGAGGCATGGCAGCACGATAAAAAGCTAATGTTTGATCTAAATCTTTTACAACGATATTTACATGTTCTAAATGCATGATATGTCCTTATTTTTAATCCCAATTAAATTAACTAGACACAGCATAAAACCTCAAGTTAACTTGAGGTAAAGCATTTTTTTCGTTATTTTAGTTATCTTAATTTTTGTGTGTGGCTTATATATGTTGAACGAGTACGATCTATCTGTGGGACAAGTGGCAAAACGTTGTGGTGTTAAGGTATCGACATTGCATTTTTATGAGCAAAAAGGGCTAATTAAATCATTGCGTAATCAAGGTAATCAGCGTCGTTATCAACGTGATGTGTTACGACGGGTATCTGTGATTAAAGCGGCTCAACAGTTCGGGATTAGCCTGCAGGATATTCAAACCGCGTTTAGTCATTTACCTGATCAAAGAACCCCAAACAAAGATGATTGGACTCAACTGTCGCAAACGTGGAAAACGCAATTAAATAAACAAATTGCAGCATTAGAAGATTTGAGGGATTCACTTGAAGGATGTATTGGTTGTGGTTGCCTGTCGATGACTAGCTGCCCTATTTATAACCCGAACGATACCTTGGCCACTAAAGGTAATGGGGCTGTATTATTGGATGTAACCAATTAAAAAAAGCTTACTGATAGCAATTTAAGCCATATTGTTCACACCATAAAAACTAAAAAGGGCCTAGTCACTTCGACTAAGCCCTGATGAAACTATTCATCTAATTTGGGAGGAAATTGAGAACAATGAAACGTGTTATGAATTAAGGGTTACTCTTCGAGTATACGAGAGCGAGTAATTTCAATTTTACGGGCTTTCATCGCCTCTGGGATCTCACGTTCCAAATCAATATTCAGCAATCCATTTTCTAACTCAGCGCCGACGACTCTGACATGATCTGCAAGCTGGAATACCCGTTCAAAACCTCGTTCAGCAATGCCCTGATGAAGATATTTACGTTCATCTTTTGTGTTAGCTTTATTGCCTTTAACTAATAACTTTTCACCTTCACTAGTGATATCAAGTTCAGTCATGTTGAAACCAGCAACAGCCATGGTAATGCGATAAAGGTTTTCACCGAGCAATTCGATGTTGTATGGAGGATAGCCATTGTTGCCATTGTTCGCTGCGGCATGTTCCGCAAGCTGGGCTAAACGGTCAAAGCCAATAGCGCTACGGTATAGTGGGGTTAAATCTGGAGAAATAGAAAAATTACGCATAATCATATCCTTGTCTAAAGCAATATGTAAAAAAATAAGCCATTATTGGCGAGTTTTCATTGCCCTTTCGGCACAATGGATAACAAAATATCAAAACCTCTGTTGAGCGTTTTTAACTTTCATCTTGTTACAAATAAGATATAGGGATGGGATTGGTTAATTCAAGGGGAAAATAAAAAATACTAAAAAAAAGACAGCTAACTTAGCTGTCTTTTATGCATTAACAATTTCATCTTGCAAATGTTAATGTCTGTTGAGAATTAGTTTAACTGACAACCTAAAACACTATTAGAGTTAGTGTAAACAATATCACCTACTGGTGCGAAATCAGCAGCAACAATCATGCTTTTATCTTTAAAGTAAGTATAAAGCACCTCAGCATCAACATAGCCTGTTTGTACTGACTCAAGTTTTGGATAACCATCACCACCTGCAGCATTATAGCTTGGTACAGTGAAGGTGTAGCTACCATCGGCAGCATACGTTTCACCATTGATTTCACTGATATCAACACTGCTTGCTGCACAGTCAACAGTCATTTTAACGCCAGTAATTTGTGCATAAGCACCTGAACCACGTTGGAATGTCGCCACTGTAGCTAAGTATTCAGAAACTTGTGCACCTGTGAGTGTGTTTAAGGTAACCATATTGCCAAACGGCTGTACGGTTAATACGTCACGATACGAGATTTCACCCGCTGCAATTGATGCACGTACACCGCCTGAGTTCATTACAGAAAAATCGGCATTAACTTTAGTACGCTGTGCTTCTGCAATTAAACGACCTAGGTTAGTTTGCTCACCACGTACAATAGCGCGATCGCCTTCAAGTTTAGCGTCCGTTTCAGCAATCACTTCGCCTAATTGACCTTGACCTTTTGCTTGATAATAAGACAGTAATTGCTTTAAATCTGCATCAGGTACAATTTCTTCACCAATAAATACTGTGGTTTTTTTACCTTCAGCATCTTCAACTGTTTTCTTCAAGTTAACTGGGATCAACTTATAGCTAGCAAGGTTTAATTTACCATTGAAGTATTCAAAATCTGCACGTCCCACATACTTGCCCCATTCGTGAGCTTGCATGATGTAAGTGCCATTTTGCATATCAGGCGCACAGTCATCGCCAGGTTTGAAATCAGCGTATTCATTCGTGCCAGGTTCCATACACACTGGGTTTTGTGAATGCCCACCAATTACCGCCTGTAAATCACCTGCAGCAAGTGCTCTTGCCATTTCAACATCACCTGGGGCGTTGCTGCCATGTTTGCCATCGGCATAATGTCCCATATGGGTAGTGGCAAAAATTAAATCTGCACTATCGTTCGCTTTAATTTCAGCAATGACTTTTGCAACTTCTGTGGTTGGATCGGTAAACTTGATATCCTGAATGTATTCTGGGTTACCTAACTTCTCAGTATCTTTAGTTGTTAAACCAATAACGGCAATGCGTACGCCATTAACGTCGAATATTTTGTAGGGTTCAAAATAACGTGTAGTGCCATCAGCATGATAGATATTGGCCGCTAGCATTGGAAAGTTAGCGATAGAGCGTTGTGAATCTAATACTGCTAATGGGTTATCAAATTCATGATTACCCACTGCCATGGCGTCATAACGAATTTCGTTCATGCCAATAAAATCAGGAACGGCATCTTGTAAGTCTGATTCAGGTACGCCGGTGTTAATATCGCCGCCAGATAACAGTATACTTTCACCGCCATTAGCACTCACTTCAGCACGAATTTGATCGATTAAGGCTTTGCGCGCTGCCATACCGTATTCACCACTAGTATTTTCCCAGAAGCGACCATGGTTATCATTGGTATGAAGAACGGTAAATATTTTACAATCTGCTCCAGCTTCTGCGCAGGTGGTAGGCACTTTTGCATCGTCGTCACTATTACAGCCCATTAATGCAACTAACACAGCTGATGCCAGCATTCCTTTTATTAACACTTTAGACATATGTAACCCCATTTATTATTTATCTTGTATTTATTTGTATAAATAAGCGAACTTTAAATTCACCTTAAAATGATAGCAAACAATGAGGGATACACGTGACAACTTTATGACAAAACAATGACATTTAGTGCAATCTTAACAATGAGTTACATGAAAAACTGTCGTAAATAAAGAACAGGGAAACCCTATCAGATTTATACCTATGCAGTAAACAATAAAGGCTTAACCCAATAATGAAGTTAAGCCTTTATAAACAAAGATTATTTTATATACAACCCAACAACGCACCATTGTCCCGCACAGAGAACAGTTCTGGCAGTTGTGTGGTAAAGATTAATTCAATACTTTTTTCAACCATTGACCTATTTCAGATAACTGTGTAGGCAAAACACTGTGCGCCATTGAATAGGTTTTCCAAACGCTATTATAACCCGCATTATTCAAGGCATCGTATGCCATTTTGCCAGCAAATAATGGCACTACTTCATCTTGTTCACCATGATTTTGCAAGATTGGTGTGTGTTTATTTGCCTGGGCAAGTTGTTCCGGTAAATGCTCGCCACCGGGTAAATAACAGGATAAAGCCATAATTCCGGCTAAAGATTGCTCAAAGCGTAACCCAGTGAACAAACTCATCACACCACCTTGGCTAAAACCAGCCAACACTATTTTGTTTGCTGGAATACCTGCTGCAATCTGTTGCTCAATGAGACGTTTTATTTGTAGCTCTGATGCCTGCACACCTGCGATATCTGCACGATCATGTAAGTCCATGCTTTTGATGTCATACCATGAACGCATGATATAACCCCCATTAATGGTTACCGCTTGTTCTGGTGCATGTGGGAAAACAAACCGAATAGCATGATCGCCAGGTAACCCTAAAACAGGTACGACAGGAGCAAAACCGGCACCTGAATCACCTAAACCATGTAACCAGATAACACAAGATGAAGCCTTATTGCTAGGTTCAACGACAATGGCTTCTAGAGATGATTGAGTCATGTGATTCCTTATCTATTTGTATGTGGTGTACTTTGAATATTATTGAGCGTGAATACCGGTTTCTTGTAACAATTGTTCAAACTGTTGTGGATTATCCAGTTTAATTGTCCATTTCACCGTACCAGCATCAGCCGCTATGACTAATCCATGATGAAAACAACTTATATCATCGACAACTGCGCTGAGAATAATATGATTTTCAAAAAGACGACATTGTATTTCATTAGGGGTAATGATGAGCTTACCTTGGGAGAATTCGAGGATCATATGGGTACTTAATAAAAGTTTCTCCCAAGTCTATTGAAGGCTTGGGAGAAAATCGGCTAATTAATGCTGATGACCACCGGCGCCATGGGCATGACCATGGGCGATTTCTTCATCAGTTGCATCGCGTGCACCAACGACTTCAATATCAAAGGTTAATTCACGGCCCGCTAATGGATGATTAACATCCACTGTGGCCATAAACTTACCGACTTTAACTATAGTCACTTGACGTTGACCTTGATCAGAATTAACTATTGCAGCCATACCTGGCTTCCATACTTTAGCACCTGATAAATGCTTAATAGAGACGCGTTGCTCAGCTCCTTCTTGACGTTCACCATAGGTATCAGCTGCCGGGGGCGTGATAGTAAACTTGTCACCAATTGCTTTACCGGTAATAGCATCTTCAATACCAGGCATCATGTTATCGTTGCCATGAAGGTAAGCTATCGGATCGCGGCCTTCATTTGATTCAAGCACTTCGCCTTTTTCATCGCGCAGCGTGTAATTAAACTGCACAACCATATTGTCTTTAATGCTCATTACGTATCCTCAAAATTAATCTGTATTTGCGTCAACTGTCGATTATACAGTTAACGGCTATTAAAAAAGTCGCAAGAGCTTAACAAATGCTTATGGGGTCGGCAATTTGTTTAAGCTTATGCCTAACTTCTCAAATGTAGCATTATCTGGATAACCATCCGCTATTAAACCATGTTTACGCTGATAAGCTTGTAATCCTATTACAGAGTTTCGACCTAAAATACCATCTGGTTTACCCACATCAAAACCCTCATCAGTCAGTTTTTGTTGCAACTGTTGAACCATTTCTCGGTTTAAACGGGGATGATTTGGTAAAGGATGAGAAATACCAGCGCCACCATTAATTTGATCGGCTAGTTTACCCACCGCAATAGCGTAAAATTCAGAACGATTCCAGCGCATTATCACATTAAAGTTTTCATAACCTAAAAAGGCTGGTCCTGTATGGCCTGCAGGCACATATAATGCCGCTTGCATGTCAGGTATTGATAACGGCTTGCCACTTGTTTGCTTTATGTTTAGCCCAGCCCAATCAATCAATAATTTTGTATCCTTACTGCCCATATAGGCAAAATCATAATTTTTCGGTAACTGTACTTCCCGTCCCCAACGCTCATTAGCTTTCCAACCTAATTGTTGCA
Source organism: Shewanella sp. HL-SH8 (assembly GCF_051165765.1). Lineage (NCBI taxonomy): Bacteria > Pseudomonadati > Pseudomonadota > Gammaproteobacteria > Alteromonadales > Shewanellaceae > Shewanella > Shewanella sp. HL-SH8. The sequence continues at coordinate 2,602,179 of NZ_CP195039.1, forward strand.
GAAAGTTGGCCGCAGAGGTTAATGCATCTGCGGTACTATTCCATAAATCTGCTCTGCCATCGCCATCGCCATCAACTGCATACTTAAGATAATTAGTTGGCATAAACTGGGTATGCCCCATTGCCCCCGCCCATGATCCAACCATATCTTTATCAGCAAATTGATAGCGCTCTTTTAAGGTTAAAGCTTGCATCAACTCCTGGGTAAAATATTCGCTGCGTCGAGGGTCGCATGCCAAAGTAGCTAATGAGTTAAGCACTGACATATTCCCTTTATAGCTTCCATAGTTAGTTTCAAGCCCCCAGAAGGCAACAATATACTGACCCGGAACACCATATTTAGTGGTTAACTGCCTCAATAACTGGCCGTGCTGGGCATAGAGTTTACGTCCCTCTTTGATGCGCCAATCGGTTACACGCTTGTCATAATAATCTTTAAATGTGGTGGTAAACTCAGGCTGCTGGTTATCGAGCTCAATCACCCTAGGAATGAAGCTTAAGTTAGCCACCGTAGTATCAATTGTTTGCTGTGAAATACCCTGTTGCTTTGCTTTTAACTGTAATTGACTCACACATTGTGCAAAATCAGCACTGGCTATAGCTGAATGAGAGAAACTGACGCTTAATAATAATGCTGTAATGGATAAATTAACGCGCATAAGATTCAAGTGGCACCCAAATAATAACAAATAAGATTGTGTGAATATCGTGACTGATTGCTATCAACTTCACAAGCGCTTAATAACCTTAAAAAGACCGATTTACGATATAAAAAGTGTGTTAGCTGAAATAGCCATCAGCATTAGGCATAACCAACTTGAGCTAAAGTAGGTATTCAGTATAATGAAACCGTTTTTAACTTCACTTAATGAGAATGATCATGACCGAACAAAACCCGACGTTAACTAGCTTCATCGAAAGTGTAAAAAAACACCAAATCGTTTGGGGTCTTCAGGACGAAACAGGCGAAGGATGGGTTGTGTGTGATTCATCTGAGTTTGAAGAAACTGATGTTATGCCACTGTGGTCTTCAGAAGCTACTGCTAAAAGTCATTGCACCGAAGAATGGGCTGAATACACAGCGGTTAGTATCACTTTGGTCGACTTTCTTGAGTATTGGGTTGGCGACTTAAATGATGATGGCGTTTTAGTGGGTGTTAACTGGGAAAGCGATCAAGAATGTTTTGAAATAGACCCTATTGTATTAGCAAAAAGTTTAGTTGATATCGAAAAAGATTAATTATTGTTACTTGCACTGGGATATTCATCTCAGTGCATTTGCCCATTACCTTTTGCTTAAGTATCCAATATGACAAACCCTACTATGGTCGACATTCCTTTCGATAAACGCCACATGTGTTGGTTTTGTGATGAACCCTGCCATGCAGAGTTGCCTTATTGGCGTATGGCGCATACTCCTCACCCATCATTAACCGTCCCAGCATGTCAAGAATGTAAGTTGCTGGCACAAAAGCACTTATTAACCTCTATCTGGGATTGTCGTGAAGCGGTTAAAGATCAGTTAATGAAGCGATACCATAAGGATTTGGCAATTGGCATTAATTGGACCGAACAAGAATTAGCAGAATCTGAATTTGATTGTAGAATTTTTGGGGGCTTTAAAAAGAGCGCTTGGATGATGTTCAAGATTGCTCAAAAAAGAATCAATGCTTTGGGCTGGGCGCTAAGTATTGATGATAATCACTTTGAAGATGACCCCTTGTTTGCAGGAACTAATACCTTAGGCTTTGAATTTGATGGCTTACAATTCAACAACCTAAATCAAGGCATTAAGCATTACTGTCAAGTATTGGCGTTAGATGAAGAGTTTTTAAAGCAGTTGGTGACTTATTTAGGTAAAGATCAATTTGGTCATGCAATCAAGCTCGCCAGACTTAATATTGGCGTGACTAAAAGTATGCAACAAAAAATTCTACAAGAACTACTTGAAGATTTAGACCGTTAAATTACAGACTAACAGTTTCGCAGAATTTGACTTACTATAAACGTCGTTTCAAGATAAAAACCAATAGTTAGCACTAATAATTTGCCGTAAAATAGCCGAAGCTTCTCGTTATGGGAAATAATCTTAAATCCAACGAAACCAAAAACAATGTTCTATCGTATAAGTGAGTATCATCCACATACAAGTGATTAAAATGTTCTCATTATTCAGACAAGACCCGATAAAAAAACTCACTAAACTTTATGAGTCAAAACTTGAAAAAGCGATGCACGCACAGCGCAATGGTGATATTAAATCTTACTCTATGATTACAGCAGAAGCTGCACTGATAGAGGCTGAGATTAGTGCATTAGAAAATCAGAAAAAGCCTCTTTAAACTATATTACTCATAGGCTCGTAATGAGCCATTTGAAAGCTTACCCCAGAATATCTCTTAACCTATTTTGAACACCTGTTACTAATAAGTCAGGCTGAAATTTCGAAATAAAGGCATCGCAGCCAACCTTTTCAACCATTGCATTATTAAAGCTGCCGCTCAAAGACGTATTTAATGTGATAAATAACGAAGCCATTCGAGGATCTGCACGCACTTCAGAAGTGAGCTTGTAGCCATCCATCTCTGGCATTTCGGCATCGGTTATCATCATTAATAAATCAGTTGCAACGTTTTGGCCATTATCCGCCCATGACTTAAGTAAATTCAATGCCTGCAACCCGTCTGACGCTTCAATGATTTCAATGCCCAGCTGACTGAGTGTTTCTCTGACCTGTCTTCTGGCAGTACTTGAATCATCAACAATTAATATTTTACGACCAGGCATTTGCGGGGCTAAAGCCTCATCCAAAACACCATCCGATAACCGAATATCATAGTTAATGATTTCAGCGAGGACTTTCTCTACATCAATAATCGATACTAAGCGGGATTGACCTTGGTCCTCTAACCGAGTTATTGCAGTTAGATAATTGTTTTTACCTGCCATTTTAGGCGGTGGCATAATGTCACCCCAGGTCAAGTTAACAATATGTTCCACTTTACCAACCAAGAAACCTTGTATACTGCGATTATACTCAGTAATAATTAAATTACAGTCATCGGTAATTGGTAAGGGAGAAAAACCAATAGCGCCACGTAAATTAATCACAGGTATAGAAGTGCCTCTAATGTTAGCAACTCCAGCGATACTGTTATTACTGCCAGGAAGAGCGCTTAACGATGGCACTTTGACGACTTCTTTGACTTTAAATACGTTAATTGCAAATAGCTGAGTTGAGTTAATTCGAAACAGCAATAACTCCAAGCGGTTCTCACCCACTAGATTAGTACGTTGATCAACACTATCGAGCACTTTCTTCATTAAACCTACCACCAATCTATAAATACAAGTCGTGACTAATTATGCTAGGCACTGCACATCATATTTATCATTATAAACATAAATCAGCAAAAAGATGACTCTCTGATGACTAGATTTAGTATCTAAGCTATTTTTTTCCTAATAATGAGATTATAGCTCACTTCTGTTTAATTAAAATTTAACAAAAATATTATCAACAAATGGCAAAAGCTTTCTGTTTTTAAAGGTGTAAAATCAAGCGTGCAAAACATTAAAGCTAAAAGATGCCAACATGATAATTAGAAAACGACTAATGCTCATCAAGAAAACCTGCTGCAGACACACAACGAGCCTATTCACACTGTTAACGTCTGTCAAATTTGAATAAAACGGCAAAACGAATGTGATCAATTACCTATTAAGTTCGTATTAATTGTCAGTTTACATTGTTCATATAAAGGCTGGTTATGATAATTCCAATTTTTCCTTTGCCGATCTGTATATTACCTCAAGGGTATAGTCAGTTGCGCATTTTTGAAGCTCGATACAAACGTTTAGTCACCGAGTCGCTCAAAACAGGAGTGGGATTTGGATTATGCATGCTCAGTGATGATAAAAAGGAGATACTTCCTATAGGCACGTTATGCAAAATCATTGACTTTGAAACACTCAATGATGGTCTTTTGGGTATAAGTATCCGCGGTGAGCAAAAATTTATTATTAAAGATGTTAGCGTCGAACAAGATGGATTGAAACGCGCTAAGGTTTCACTCATTGAAGATTGGCCTGAGTCACAAATTAATGCATTAAATTCGAAAAACAAGCCAGATAAGCTTCAGCAGCGTGACAAGATACTCAGTGACACTCTTAAAGATATACTTAGAGAATACCCTGCTCACTTAGCCCACTATCAGCAAGAAAATTTTCAAGATATATCATGGGTCTGTCAGCGATGGTTAGAAATAATTCCCATAAGTGCTGCAGAAAAGTACCGCTGTATCAATAGTCACGACCATCATATGGCACAAACATTTCTTGCAGATATAATCAGTTAACCTTATTACTGTGCGAATTGATCAATAGGTCTATTTAATCTGTTAAGAATTGATTCGAGTTATTATAAATGTGTTGTAATTGCATGTTACACATAGAAAACTATTTTTTTATTTATTGGGTTTAAAAGTGATCCAATTCATTTATCGAGCGTATAAAAGAATATAACCGGCCCACAAAAAAGACGCGAGTGAAGATAATGGAAAATTTTCAATCACAAAGTGCACAAAATCGTTATGATAAGGCAAGTATTGCAAAACGAAACGGTGTAATAAATTTGTCTAATAGTAAAGAACACGATGCGGAACAGTTAGCAGAGTTGATGTTAAAAGTGGCTAACGTGCGGTGTAAAGCATCATTTGCTAAGTTATTCAGCCACTTTGGCTCAAAAATTAATGCTTTTGGTAATCAACGATTACATCAGCAGGGATTAGCAATGGATTTGGTTCAAGAAACTATGACCAGAGTCTGGACTAAAGCGCATTTATACAATCCCGATAAAGCCGCTGTTAGCACCTGGATTTTTACAATCATGCGTAACCAATGCTTCGATATGCTCAGAAAAGTGCAGCATAACCGGGAAGATTCATTTGGTGATGACATTTGGCCACTTTTCGAGTCAGATGATGCTGAAAATAACGAAGACGATTTTAAGCTTACAGGCACTCTGTTACTTCACGTTAACGAATTACCTCCTTTACAACGTGAAGTTGTACAGGGCATATACATGCAAGAAATGACACAGCAAGAATTGGCAGACAAGCTCGAGATACCTATAGGTACAGTTAAATCAAGATTACGCTTAGGTTTAGAGAAGTTAAAAGGCTTTATGGAGAAACATTATGATTAATTATCATCCTAACGAACAATTACTACTACTTCATATCAAAGGGGAGCTACCGTTATCAATGTCATTGGCGGTTTCAGCCCATGCCGAACTTTGTGATATTTGCCAGAAATCTTTATCACTATTAACCAATGAGCAAACCGTTGAAGCGTTTAACATTGATAGTTTCAGCAACGATTCGACAACAGATATAGACATGGATTTGTTGTTAGAAAAAATGTTGGATAGCACACTGGATGAACTTGATTCAACACCACACCGCCCAGTAGACAAGGGTACGTTTGAAGTATCAGTTAAAGGTGAGTCTTATACTTTACCAAGAGCATTTAGACATCAGATTAACGCTCAGTGGCAGGGTATTGGTAAAGTCAGCCGTCTGCGCTTAAATACAGGTGAAGAAAAAGCTAGGGCCAGCTTATTACACATAGCTGCAGACGGTGAAATACCTGAACATACCCATAAAGGTTCTGAGCTAACGTTATTATTAGCAGGTGAATTTAGTGATAAGTTCAACAGTTATAAGCCAGGAGACTTCATGCTACTTGATGAGAACCATGAACATTCTCCTAAAACAATGTCAGGTTGTTTATGCTACACCATAGTTGACGCACCATTGTATTTTACTAAAGGTTTTAGCAAACTGTTAAACCCTATTGGTGAGTTGATTTATTAAGGTGGGGTGTTGAGCTTAACTTTGATACTTGTTACAGATAAATACTGTGTATCTGTTTGGTGAAAAATAAATAATATCTATTGCCAAACAGATTTTTTATCTATATTATGATGAAAGTTTAATTACTTTGTTTATCTGTTTACCTATCGTAAGTCTGCTCAACTTCCTTTGTAAACCACCACAAGCGTCTTTGATTTTATCTATGTTGATACATAATTTGTATTATTGAACATATTTATTCTCACTGTAATGGGCTTGTCATAAACCTATGGTCAACTATCACTGTCAAGAATTTGATGTATTATCTACACATTAAATAATTGAGTGAATTGTGAAAAAATCTTTAATAAATAATTAAATTTTTTACATACTTCTCACACAAAAACTTGATTAGTGTAAGATTGATGAGGTAACTTAATCTAGTAACTTAAATCTTTCGCAACACGAAATATATTAAGGGAATTATATTGTTAAAACTTACATCACCCAAGGGTGAGCATAAATTATAAGGAGTATGATAATGTCATACCAATTTAACGGACACGAAATTACAGTTAACTTTCCTGTTAATTCAATTTCATCAAACAAAAACTCAATTGCTTTTACCGATTCACAAGGTAAAAACAAAACTACTTTTTCAAAACGCATTGAAGCCGTAAACTTTATGAAATGGCTGATTAGTTCGAATAAGTAATAAGTACATCCCCTACGCTTAGGCGTAAATCATTTGCTCTGTTATTTAATAAACCTGGCTAACGGTATTCTCCTCTCATTTACCGGGCGTTTATTAACAACAGGGCAAACTGATATAACCTCTTTATCACACATTCAAAAAACTCTTATCCACAACTTCAATTAATGAAGTTAACTTTTATATCTCTGTATAACGACATTATTATGTTGCAATTCAGTTGTAGATGGAGTGTGATTCTATAAAATATATATTCAATATTAATCCCTCTACACATACTGCATATAGCAATCAGTTATCTATTAGCAAGCTTACGTTTATATCTGGGTAGCATAGTTGCATTCCCTAACAAACCGCCTTGATGAATATATAAAACTTGCCTATCTTGGCATTGATTCGCTTCTATGTAGCGCTTCAACACGCTCAAGCCAATAGGGTCGTATAATAAATCAAACTCTATTCCACTTGTTTCTAGCACATCGTTCCACAACTCAAATAAGGGCAAATACAACTTACCAAAGTGATACTTATTGCCATCATTAATAATAGTGGGATGCTGGCTTTTATTTGGGTTTAATTCACAAAATTGATTTGCTAAATATGTATCACCGCCAACAGTGCTGCAAGTTAACACCTTAATATCAATTATTTCCTTTTGGCATTTTTTTATAAAATACTGTTGCAGAAAAACTGCTGTCGTACCTGTGCCAGATGGAAGAAATACTGAAAGAGCGGATATATTTTGTCCTTTAGCCCAATCTATAATTTCACAACCAAGCTGGTAGATACCCGTTTTAGCATATTCACATCTGCCCCCCTCAGGAATAAAAAGTATTTGTTGTTCAGAATATCGATTTAGGTATTCAGGCCTAAATATGTTTATTACCTCATCCAAATGCTTGCAGCCACTGAGTTCAGCTTGGTCCCAATCAACTTGGATAATATTGGCTCCGTTATGATGGGCTTGAGTAAAATTTGACACAATAGCAGGCGTAGCTTGTAATTGTGACTGTATATAAGCACTAATATGACTTACATAATAATCTAGCTGCCAGCCTTTCATTTTTGCCAATACCGATAGCGAATATAATGAATTTGCTTGAGCCGAACCCGATCCCACTATTCGTGTCACTTTAGGAAAGTCATTGATAAGGAAATGATAAAATTTTCGGGCTTTATTACCACTAAAATCAGGGTGTAATTGATCATCGCGCTTGACGAATATTTGTCTTCCTGCAAAATTAATTGTATCTGTTGGACTATGACTTAGCATTTATAACACCATTAAAATTGATTAGGGTCATTGTAACTAAAATTGGTTAAAATCACTCATTTTTAGTCTAAATCTTAATTCTTAGTTTACTTCATCCAAATAAAAATCAATTTAACCATTTAGATCAATATCTTAAACCTTGGCACATTCCCTGCTTAGATATGAATATTAATCTCATATTTCAGTTGTAAAAGGAAAAAGATATGGCTATTTTTAGACTAGTTTTTAATATTGCATGGTTTATTTTAGGTGGGTTTATAATGGGTGTAGCCTGGTGGCTTGCGGGGCTACTATGTTTTATTAGTATTATTGGTATTCCCTTTGGACGGGCTTGTTTCGTCATTGGTGAGATGGCGTTTTGGCCATTCGGCCAGCAAAGTGTCAACCGAAAACACTTAACGGGTGTTGAAGATCTAGGAACTGGTACCATAGGATTAATCGGTAATATTGTTTGGTTTGTGTTTTTTGGAATTTGGTTAGCGATAGGTCATTTAGCTCATGCGCTAGCGTGTTTTGTGACGATTATTGGTATTCCATTTGGCATTCAGCACCTTAAACTGGCATTATTAAGTCTAACCCCTATCGGCCAAACTGTGGTACCAAACGAACAGTATTAACATTAGGGATGCTTATTTGTTTCTTGTAAATAAGCATCCAGCATTATTTGAGGTTCAAATTTTGATAAGCCATCGTTAATTATTTTAAGCCACCTTTCACCCTCTTTATTATTTGCTAATGCAACATGCAAGCTCTTAGAGTCAAGAATTTTATTATTGATTTGCAGTAGATGTGATATTTGTTCAATTTTTGGATCACTTTTTAAGTATTGATAAACATTTAAATCGATAACAATTGTATCAATACGTCCTGCAGCTAATTTTAATATATTCTGCTTTTCATTCATGGCCTCTTCGTATTTTTGCTCACCATTAGCAATCATAGTGTCTATCTCGTCTGTGTTTACATACCCTTTTACCACGCCTAATACATATTTATTTAAATCAGTAAATGTATCCCAAACAATCGGGTTACTTTTAAGCTCCAATAAACCTATCGGACTTGCACCTAAAGACTGAGAAAAAATAAACTCATTTGTAACATTAATGTATTCAGGGAAATAGCCTATTTTAGCGCCCATTTTTGCCATTCTAATAGCACGAACCCAAGGAACAACTGTGACTTTCAATTGATGGTTGTCATAAGCAATAGCATGTTTAACTATACGAGTGGCAATACCTTTTTCAGTCAACTCAGCTCCACTAAACGGTGGCCAGTCTAGCGTTGATAGTTCAAGAGTGTCTGATACAACAGCACTAGATATAAATAGCGACAAAAATATGTATAAATGCTGGTTTCTTATGCCATTAGACAACATTAACATCACTCCATCTCCATCACGTTACTCTTGAGATAAAAATCATATAGAAAACCTTGTCGATAGTGGTATCAAAAAGCTACCATCAGAGTCTTATTTATATATATTCTTGTTCTGATAATAGTACAAAATGACTACTTGGTGTGATATATGAAATATTGGTTAATGAAGTCTGAACCTGATGACTTCAGTATAGATGATTTACAAAGGTGCAGTGGACAAAAATCAGCTTGGCAAGGGATTAGAAATTATCAAGCCAGGAATTTCCTACGAGATCAAGTACGCGTCAATGATTTAGTGCTCTTTTATCATTCAAGCTGCAAAGAGCCTGCAATTGTAGGACTCGTTAAAGTAAGCCAATCTTCACAGCCTGATCTAAGTGCTTTTGATAGCTCATCACCGTATTTTGATCCTAAATCTGATCCTTTGAAACCTCGCTGGGTTGAGGTTGAAATATCATTTATTGAGAAGTTTGTTAATCAGATAAGCCTGAAAAAACTCAAAGCTGACATGGAATTAGCTGATATGGTGTTAGTGGCAAAAGGTGCAAGATTAAGTGTTCAACCAGTCAAAGAATCTGAATTCAAATACATATTATCACTTTGTAGTAGGCCTTGAAGAGTAAATATATTCAGATTATTACTCATAAAGTTTTACCTTTATAAAAATCAAAATGCTTACCTTATATTGAGTAAGCATTCTTACTTCAATTTACGAATAATCTTGAATAATTGATATTTTTAAACACTATAGAATTGATTAAATAATAGATTATTAATCTTCACCTTTTGATGTACCACCTGTAGTAGGTGCATGGGCAATTATACGATCAGCCATACGAGAGAATGGTAACGATTGTAGCCAAACGGTTCCGTGCCCCTGTAGGGTAGCTAAAAACAACCCTTCACCGCCAAATACCATAGACTTAAGCGAACCAGCTCGTTGAATGTCGTAATCAATTCCAGGAGAAAACGCGACTATACATCCAGTATCAACCCTCAATGACTCTCCATGAAGCTCTTTTCTAATTAAGGTGCCACCTGCATGAATGAATACCATACCATCACCTTTCAAACTTTGTAATATGAAACCTTCCCCGCCGAAAAAACCTGCTCCTAAACGACGATTAAATTTCATGGTAACGTTTGTGCCCAGTGCTGCAGCTAAAAAACTGTCTTTTTGACAGATAAGCTCACCATTATGCTGAGATAAATCCACTGCTAAAACACTACCTGGATAAGGAGCTGCAAAAGCCACTTTACGCTTACTGTGCCCATCATTAGTAAAGTGAGTCATGAAAATACTTTCACCGGAAAACGCCCGCTTACCAGCGCCAAGTAACCTACCGAAAAATCCAGACTCAGGTTCAGAGCCGTCGCCCATTTTAGCCTCAAAAGTGATATCTTGTTCCATGTAATTCATCGCGCCCGCTTCTGCTATCACAGTTTCATGTGGATCGAGCTCCACCTCGACTAATTGCATACTTGAGCCGATTATTTCATAATCTACTTCGTGGCATCGCTTGGTCATTTGTCACTCCTTGGACTGTTAGTTAATCTCATTCTCAATGAATTTAGCATAAAAGTAATGACCGACTCTATCAAATCTCTGTTGGCACATTAATCGTTTATAGACAATATTATCCAAGCCCTGTGGTATTAATCTCTTTGGAAGTGTGCAATTCAAAACGAGTAAACTCATCTAAAATCAACTCGGTAAATAGTTGCCCTGCTCGCCCTAATGGTCTTTCTAAGGTTGACACTAATTGAGGCGTAAAGCTGAATGTATTACCGCCAACAAAATCGACCGATCTTAATTCGCCTGAATTTAACTCTTCATGAATCAAAAATGCTGGCATCCAACCAAAGCCAAGGCCTTTCAGTAAAGCATTTTTTTTCATGATAAACCCTGATAGATAAAACACCTTGTCGCCACCAAATTGCATTTCATCACGCACTAAACGCTGTGGGGACGAATCTTCAATGGTCAATTCCACATGCTGTTGTAGCTCAGTTAAACTTATCTGACTTTGCTTAACTAAGGGGTGATGGCAACTAGCAACAAGTACACTGGTAATAGTGGGTAAGGCTTTAGGATGATAATTTGGCCCTGTCAAATAGTCTTTTACTAACATTAAATCGGCGCCATCTCGCTCAAACCTATGCTGCACACCGCCTAAAAATTCCATATTTAGTTGAATTTTAGTCGGTACTTTATGTTCAGCCATACGTTTGAGCGCCGTCATGATAGGTTCCATCGGCAACGCCCCGTCGATCACCAGTTCAAGTTTGGGCTCCCAGCCTTCACTAAAACGGCTAGCAAGATGCTCAATATTGGCCAAATGTTGCAATAAACGTTGCCCCTCAGCCAAAATAACTCGGCCTTCAGGGGTTAGCTCTGCACGGTATTGATCGCGATTAAATAAACTTACCCCCAAATGTTGCTCTAACTTTTTGACTTGGTAACTCACCGCAGATTGCGCTTTATGTAAACGCTCAGATGCTTTAGCGAAACTTCCCTCTTCGACTAATACTTGTAAAACCTTAAATGCATCAACATCTATGCGCATTTATCACTCCTTTGTGAGGTAAATTTGTGCTTTTGTATCGATTAGCTGCCAGAAATGTACCGATAACAATACAATCTAAAAAATAGATGGAGTCTAGCTGTTTATTATTCTTTTTTTTGTTCATCTAAGCAACTAAATTGAATCTATCTATGCGGCAGAGGTCACACTACTCATTGATAAAATGAGCTAGATGAACAAACTAAGTGCTGTAAATACCCGGTTAAGGAAGCTGATATGCCATTTTATGTAAAACAAGGTGAAATCCCCACAAAGCGTCATATCGCATTTGAAAAAGAAAATGGCGAACTTTACCGTGAAGAGCTGTTTTCAACCCATGGTTTTTCAAATATTTATTCTAATAAATATCACCATAATATGCCGACTAAGGCGATTAATGTGGTGCCATACGCGGTTGAACATGGTCAAGAATGGCAAGACTCATTAATTCAAAACTACAAACTGGATTCGCGTAAAGCAGATTGTGACGGTAATTTTTTCAGCAGCCGCAATAAAATTTTCTATAACAGCGATGTTGCCCTTTATACCGCTAAGGTAACCCACAGCACAAACGAGTTCTATCGTAATGCTTATGCGGATGAAATTGTGTTTGTTCATGAAGGTGAAGGACAGCTGTTAAGTGAATATGGTGTTATTGACGTTAAAAAGTGGGATTACCTGGTTATCCCCCGCGGCACCACTTATCAATTAACTTTTAATGATTACAGCAATGTTCGTTTGTTTGTCATTGAATCGTTTTCAATGGTTGAAGTACCTAAACATTTTCGCAATGAGTACGGCCAATTATTAGAGTCTGCTCCCTATTGTGAGCGGGACTTACGTACCCCAGAACTTGCAGATGCGATCGTTGAGAAAGGTGAATTTCAATTAATATGTAAATTTGGTGACAAGTATCAACAAATGACACTCGAATGGCATCCATTTGATTTAGTCGGCTGGGATGGCTGTGTTTACCCTTGGGCGTTCAATATTGCTGAATATGCACCTAAGGTAGGTAAAATTCATTTACCTCCATCAGAGCATTTAGTGTTTACCGCACACAATTTTGTGGTGTGTAACTTTGTCCCGCGCCCATATGATTTCCATCCTAAGTCAATCCCTGCACCTTATTACCATAACAACATTGATAGCGATGAAGTTTTATATTATGTCGACGGTGATTTTATGAGCCGCACCGGTATTGAAGCGGGTTACATGACCTTACATCAAAAAGGTGTGCCACACGGGCCACAACCAGGACGAACCGAAGCGTCAATTGGTAAAAAAGAAACCTATGAATATGCGGTGATGGTAGATACTTTCGCCCCACTGAATCTTACTTCACATGTAAAAAATTGCATGAATGAAGACTACAACCGCTCTTGGTTAGAAGACTAAACCATAAGTCGATATAAAATACCTTCTAACTGCATCACTTTAACGTGATGCTGAGTTGAATATAACGAGGAATAACAACATGGCAAGCGAACAAAATCCACTGGGACTTTTAGGCATAGAATTTACTGAATTTGCCAGCCCAGACACTGAGTTTATGCATCAAGTATTTATTGATTTTGGTTTTTCTATGTTGAAAAAAGCAAAAAATCATGACATTACCTACTACAAGCAAAATGACATTAATTTTCTATTAAATAAAAGCCGTGCAGGATTCTCAGCAGAGTTTGCTAAATCACACGGACCGGCAATTTGTTCAATGGGTTGGCGTGTTGAAGATGCAGAATTAGCGTTCAAACTTGCGGTAGAACGCGGCGCAAAAGCTGCGGCAGAAGCTGAAAAAGATATGCCATATCCAGCTATTTACGGTATTGGTGACAGCTTAATTTATTTTATCGATACCTTCGGCGCTGATAATAATATTTATGAGACTGATTTCGTTGATTTAGATGAGCCAATTAATACACCTGAAAAAGGCTTTATGGAAGTTGACCACTTAACTAATAATGTCTACAAAGGCACTATGGAGAAGTGGGCAAACTTTTACAAAGACATTTTTGGTTTTACCGAAGTGCGCTACTTTGACATTAAAGGGTCACAAACCGCGTTAGTATCCTATGCATTACGCTCACCCGATGGTAGCTTCTGTATTCCAATCAATGAAGGGAAAGGCAACGATAAAAACCAAATTGATGAATATTTAGGTGAATACAATGGTCCTGGCGTGCAGCATCTAGCCTTTAGAAGCCGTGATATTGTGGCCTCATTAGATGCAATGGAAGGAACTGCAATCAAAACCTTAGATATCATTCCTGAGTACTATGAAACCATTTTTGATAAATTGCCACAGGTTACTGAAGACAGAGAAAAAATCAAGCATCATCAGATCTTGATCGACGGTGATGAAGACGGTTATTTATTACAAATTTTCACTAAGAATTTATTCGGTCCTATTTTTATCGAAATCATTCAACGTAAAAATAACTTAGGTTTTGGTGAAGGTAATTTCAAAGCATTATTTGAATCTATAGAGCGTGACCAAATTAAACGTGGCGTACTGTAACGTTTATTTAGCTGATTCAAACTAAACAAAACCAGCCTAGTGCTGGTTTTTGTTTATCTAAGCATTATAATCGAATTAATTTTATCACTAAGAATATTTTATATGCCTGATTACGCAGTACTTGCGGTTTTTATCCCGACATTCTTCTTTGTATCTATCACTCCAGGCATGTGCATGACCTTGGCAATGACCCTAGGTATGAGCATCGGCGTAAGGCGTACCTTGTGGATGATGATAGGTGAACTCGTTGGTGTAGCGATTGTAGCCATAGCAGCTGTGCTAGGTGTCGCCAGTATCATGCTGAACTATCCACAGATATTTGAAATATTAAAATGGCTGGGTGGGGCTTATCTTGTCTACATCGGTGTCAATATGTGGCGCTCGAAAGGGAAAATGGCTGTTATTGATGGCCAACCAACGAACACTCGTCGATTAAGTTTGATCAGTCAGGGCTTTATTACCGCCATTGCCAATCCAAAAGGTTGGGCATTTATGATTTCGCTGCTGCCGCCATTTATTAATGTAGATAAGCCAGTGGCAACTCAATTAGTTGTCTTATTGGGTATCATAATGGTAACAGAATCTGCATCTATGTTGGCTTATGCCAGTGGTGGTAAAAGTTTACGATTATTTTTATCCCGCGGCGATAATATTCGTTGGATGAATCGTATCGCCGGCAGTTTAATGATACTGGTGGGGATTTGGTTGGCATTAGGATAATTGTATTAGTTTTTAAACGGTAATTGTTGTGCAACTTGTACCATGTATAAATTCATCTGTTCACGTTCTTGCTGGCAATAATGACTAATAGCATCATTAAATGCTGGGTGAATAATAATGTGTTTTGAATACGTTAATCTAGGCTCAAACCCTCTCGATACTTTATGCTCACCTTGGGCTCCAGCATCAAATATTGAGAGATTATGAGCTATTGCGTAGTCAATCCCTTGGTAATAGCAGCTTTCAAAATGTAAACCATCAAGTTCAGTTAATGTGCCCCAGTATCGACCATATAAATGCGTATCAGATACAAAAAATAACGCAGATGCGATCATTTGGCCATTCACATCGGTGACAATCAATAATCGAATCACCTCCCCCATAGTTTGTTGCAGCCCTAGAAAGAAAGCTGCTGTTAAATATCCTTGATGACCTGAACGCTTTTGATAGGTCATTTGATAACATTTAATAAAATGCTGCCACTGTTCAAGCGATGCTTCAGCACCAACAACAAAGCGAAAACTTAATTGATAATTGGCAACTAACTGTCTTTCTTTGCTGATATTTTTACGTTTTCTTGACGTCATAGATGCTAAAAAATCACTAAAATCAGTGTAATTTTTATTACGCCAATGAAATTGAGTCCCTACCCGTGTTATGGCCGCGTTTTTAGGCCATAGGGCATGTTCTTGTTCGCTAATAAATAAACCGTGCCATGATGAGTAGTCTTGTTGAGCCATTATATCGCGCAAATACTCACACAAACTCAGTAACAGGCTTTGTTTAACATCTTCGGTTATAGCTAAGTTAAACCCTATTCTTTGTCCAGAAGCTGGAATAAAAGGCACACTGGTCACTAGCTTAGGATAATATTCTAATTGATTACGCCCATAAGCCTCAGCCCAGGCCCAATCAAAAACATACTCTCCCCATGAATGTGTTTTCAGATACAAAGGCACGATTGCAGCTATTTCTGCGGTTAACTTGTCAGAAATAACAAGGTGATTCGTTTGCCAGCCGGTTCCATCCCCTATACAAGCCGAACGTTCTAGCTGATGTAAAAATGCATACCGCATAAAGGGGTTGGACTCGCCAAAACATTGAGTCCATCTATCTTGACCAATCTCTTCAATACTCGAAACATGTGAAAATGCATACGCAGATGGCAATGTGTAGCCCTTATTATTTAATCAATTTACTTATATAGCATACCAATTTAATGACAGCTATGGCACAGTCAGATCATTCTGGTAACTCTCTAAGGATTATTCGTGTCCCTAACAATAAAATTCACTCCACTGTTATTATCGACTTTGATTGGTATTAGCATGTCATCAGCTGCGTTACATTCAACCTACACATGGGCGAATGATGACGCAATATTCAGTGAAATGGCTACCGCACAACCTATTTTTGCTAAACACGGTATGGTTGCTAGCCAGGAAGCCATAGCAAGTCAAATTGGTGTAGAAATTCTCAAACAAGGCGGTAATGCAGTAGATGCCGCTGTTGCCGTTGGCTTTGCATTAGCAGTAACACTACCTCGAGCAGGAAATATTGGAGGCGGAGGCTTTATGCTAGTTCATCTTGCCGAAGATAATAAAACCATTGCGATTGATTACCGTGAAACGGCACCCAGTAAAGCCCACAAAGATATCTTTCTAGATGAAAAAGGTAACGCGGTTGATAAATTAAGTCGTGAACACGGTTTAGCTGTCGGAGTGCCTGGTACCGTTATGGGAATGGAGTTAGCTTTAAAGCAATACGGGACAATGTCACTTGAACAGGTGTTAAAACCAGCAATTAAACTGGCAAAAGATGGCATTATTATCACATCAGATTTAGCCAATTCTTTGGCAGGCACACGCAGCCGTATTAGCCAATGGCCAAGCTCAAAAGCTATCTTTTATCAAGCTGATGGCAGTAATTTTGATGTCGGTCATATATTATATCAACCAGAGTTAGCCCATTCACTCACCTTAGTGTCTAAATTGGGTAGTAAAGGTTTTTATCAAGGTGAGACAGCAGAAAAAATAGTCAATGCTGTTCAGCAAGCTGGTGGTGTAATGACATTAGCCGACTTAGCCCATTATAAAGCAGTCGAACGTGAACCAGTTCGAGGTACATATCGAGGTTATGAAGTTATTTCAATGCCAGCGCCCTCTTCTGGCGGAATTCATATTATTGAAATGCTCAACGTATTAGAGCAATTCCCCATAGACAAATTTGGTCACAACACCGCACAAACAATCCATGTTATGACTGAAACAATGAAATATGCCTATGCCGATCGCAGTGAGTTTTTAGGCGATCCTGATTTCGTTAAAGTACCGACAAGTCATTTAATCAATAAAGATTATGCTCATACGATTGCAAGTAAAATAGCCCTAAACAAAACGACCCCTAGCAGTGAAATTCTGCCCGGGAAAGTTGGTGGATATGAAAGCCCGCAAACGACACATTATTCTGTAGTCGATAAATGGGGTAATGCTGTATCTAATACCTATACTTTGAATTTTAGTTATGGATCTGGGCTGGTGGCATCAGGAACTGGAATATTACTCAATAATGAAATGGATGATTTCTCCGTCAAAGCTGGCGTGCCAAACGGTTACGGACTGATAGGAGGCGAAGCAAATTCTGTAAAAGGTAATAAGCGTCCACTGAGCTCAATGAGTCCAACAATTGTAATGAAAGACGGTAAACCTTTTATTGTTACCGGTAGCCCAGGTGGTTCTAGAATTATAAATATCACCCTGCAGATCATCATGAATGTGATTGATCATCAATTAAACATTGCTGAAGCCAGCGCAGCTGCACGAGTGCATCATCAATGGTTACCTGACTTTTTATGGGTGGAACGAAGCTTGAATCAAGACACAATTTCATTGTTAGAAGCAAAAGGTCATCAGGTAAAAATTCAACAATCTATTGGTAGTACCCAGTCAATAATGGTCACGGAACAAGGTAAATATGGGGCGTCAGATCCCCGCAGAGCAGGTTCTGCTGCCGTAGGCTACTAAAAATCAATACTCGCCATTCAGAAGATGCTCAAACTTACATCTTCTGAATGTTTTTAATACACTTAACATAAAACGTAACGCCATAGCTTGGGCTTATTATTTTTTATACACTATAGTTAACCTACTAATATTACTTTTACTTATCTCTCAAAGATTATCCCACACACTTTCTAACAAAACTTTAATGAAACAATAACTAAAGCTAATTAATCTTACTGCCGATAGACAGATCTATATAATCAATATATGCCTATACGTATGGCATGTGTTAAAATAAGTAACTGAATTGAAACAATTACTACAAAAGGGTTGCCATGAAGCTATCTAGCCTGAAAATTAAACACCGTATAGCAATACTCACTTTTGTTGCTTTAGCTTCATTTATTATTTCAATCGCTATCAACAGTGTCACAACCACAAGCAACACTGATCGTTTAAGTAATTTACAGAACAGGCTCTACCCAGTGCTAAGCTTAGCGACAGTTAATGACGGACTGTTAATCCAATTGGAACAAATTATCCAATCTGCGGTGACGACTGGCGAAGAAGAAAACCTACAAACGGTTGACGCCATGGTGAAAACCATCATAAGAAACTTAGATGAAATTGGTCAATTATTACCAAGTGAATCAAGTGATATGCAGCGATTAAAAAGTGATATCACTACTTATCATCAAAATGCTAAAACACTGGTGATGGCTTTTTTAGCCGACGATATCGATTTTAACGCAATAAAAACTCAAGCGGCTGACAATGCTGCAAGATACCAAAATCTAGTTAAGAATTTCAAAACTAATCAAGCCGATTTTGAATCGCAATTTACCAACAGTATCGAGTCTACCATCACAGATGCGAACAGTGCACAAACCTCAGTCTTAATGATAGGTATTGTCGCTACCATATTAATGGTGATTCTTGGCTTATTAGTTAATAGTTCAATTATTACTACCCTTTCTAATGTCACTAATTCATTACGTAATATTTCTGAAGGTGAAGGTGATTTACGCTCGCGTATTCAATATGATGGCAAAGATGAAATAGCCGATTTAGTCTATTGGTTTAATCAATTCGTCTCTAAACTTCAATCTTCAATAGCAGACACTAAACAAACAACAGAAAGCTTAAGTGCTGTATCAAAAACATTATTAAACGGCAGTAAAGTCAGTGAGCTTACAGTCAAAGAACAAACCGCTGCTATTGAACTAATTTCCCAAGCAATGGGTGAGATGTTTATCAGTGTGACTCATATTGCTGAATATGCTGCAAACGCGGCTAGCGAGGCAGACAACGCAAATAAAGAAGCCACTAAAGGTACTCAAGTGGTTAATACAGCAGTCTCTACCATTAAAAGGCTAGCGGAAGAAGTTAGAACCACAGCCACTTTAGTCAACCAATTAGATGCTTTCACCAATAATGTTAATTCTATTTTAGATACGATCAGGGGTATTGCTGATCAAACAAATCTTCTTGCGCTAAACGCTGCTATTGAGGCTGCTAGAGCAGGAGAACAAGGACGGGGCTTTGCCGTTGTGGCAGATGAAGTAAGAACCCTTGCTTCTAGAACACAGGCGTCAACGCAAGAAATTCAACAAGTACTGCAAGAATTAAGAACCTCTTCTAAAAAAGCGGTTCAGGCTATGCAGCATGGTGTTGAAACAGCCGACGAAGGAGTTGAGTCAACTATGCTTGCCGGCAAAACCTTGACAAGTATTACTGAAAAAGTCAGTGCAATTAGTGTTGTAAATGAACAGATTGCCGCCGCAACAGAGGAGCAACACAATACCTCAGTGTTGATCCAGCAATATGTTGCTGATATTCAGCAAAACGCTCAGAAAGTCAAAACCACTACCGAAGACATGGGCGGGATCAGTTTTGATATCCAAAATGTCAGTAAACAGCTCCAAATCATAACTAACCAATTTAAAGTGTAAATAATTCGCTTACAAATTGGTTAGTTACGTGAATGTTAGCTATATAAATAGAGCAATATAAAAATAAACCCGATGGGTACGATGAGTGATGAGAAAGGAGTAACACTATGAAATTTTACTTGAAAGCGCTTCCGTTAGCGATTTCTGTAGCATTAGTTCCTGCCGCAGCTTTTGCTGACGAAGCAACCGATGCAAAAGTAGCTCAGCTAGAACAACAAGTTCAGGCGCTACAAGCTCAACAAACCAAAAATCTGACTGATAAATTCAATTTTAACGGATTTATTAGCGGTGCATATATCAGTTCGGATAACGATGCGGGCTATAACAATGCTACTAGCAGCGCAGATTTTACGCAAGACAGTAAAATGGGGCTACAAGCAACGTTTAACATCAGTAACCAAACTCAGGCAGTTCTTCAGCTCATGATGAAAGGTGAAAATGATTGGGATGTTGAGGCTGAATGGGCTTATTTATCTCACCGTTTTGATAATGGCGTAAAAGTGCGTGGTGGTAAGTTACGCGTGCCCTTATTTATGTATTCTGACTATTTAGATGTGGGTTATGCACAGCCATTTGCTCGCCCACCTGGCGAAGTTTATGACCAAGTGCCCTTCTCATCATATACCGGTGGCGACATTGCTTATGATTTTGAATTTGAAGACTCAACCTTAACCTTGCAAGGTTTTGGCGGTGAATCTGATGTAAGTGGTGAAGCAACAAGCCTAGATTTATCAAACATCATGGGGGTTAACGCTTCTTGGACTGATCTAACTTGGACATTGCGTGCTGTATATGGTCAAACAGACCTTGACGGTTCAGCTTCTGGTGGCGCATTGGTTATCGACGGTGAGCAAGCACAGTTTACAGGCTTAGGTGGTAGTTACGACAATGGCTCATTCATTGCTATCACAGAATGGACCACAGTTGAGATAGAAGGCTTACTAGCTGATCATGAATCAGCTTATGTGACTTTAGGCTATAGAATTAAGGCATTTACGCCTTATGTTACTGTGGCATATGCTAAAACGACTGACGATGATGTGAGATCAGCTTTACCGCCTCAATTAGCAATACCATTAGGGTTAGGATTGAACGAAGAACGAACTGCTTATAGCGCAGGTGTTCGCTGGGATGCCATTGATAACGTAGCGATCAAATTTGACTTAACCTATGCAACAGACTTTGGAGATACTTCTGGTGGTTTAGGTGGTAATGCGGTTGTTAACCCATTGACTAAGCAATTCTTATTTGATGATACATTAGTCTACACCGTTAAATTCGATGCAGTATTTTAAAGGAGCGATGATATGAAAAAGTTACTATGCGTATTAACGCTCAGTTTGGGTGTTGCATTTACCGCTTCTGCTGGTGTTGTTGTTATTGGTAATAATGCAGCTGGTGATATGTCAGCTGCCGATGCTAAAAAAGCATTTTTAGGCAAGGGTGATAGCTCACTGGTTGTTTATGAATTAGATGAAGGTAATAGCACTCGCTCTGAATTTCACAGTACTGTTACGGGTAAATCAGATGCACAGTTAAAGGCATTTTGGTCTAAACAAGTGTTTACTGGAAAAGGTAATCCACCTGCCACAGTATCTTCAGCAACGGCTATGAAAGCAGCTGTAGCATCAAATCCAAGTGCAATTGGGTACATTGATGAAGCTGATGTTGATGGCACAGTTAAAGTTATCTTAAAACCATAGTTCCTAACTTAAAAGGTTAAGAAAATCTTCTAAGTATAAGCTTTAAAAAGGAGATGTAGCACATATGTGTCACATCTCCTTTTGTTGTAAATAAGATTCAAAAACTCAACAAGTCTATTTGATCAATAGCCATTCATAACGCCACAACATAATTGATATATCCAAAACCGCAAAATCATAAGTTTTGATCAATTAATCGGCAAACTATCTTAATGCCACAAATTGATACAGCAAAATCCAGCAGAAGTCACAATACCTTCATTGGTTTTCATTATAATCCAAACGTTTTCAACATAAAAAACCAAATACTAATCATAGGTTTGTTGTTTTAAACAGGGGCAAGTTCGCTCCGGGGTCATAAAGGAAATATGAATATGTACAATAAAAAGTTACTTGCGGTATTGATCGCAAGTTCACTAGGCTTGTCCGCATGTGGTAGCTCAGATGATGATAAACAACCTGAGGTTAAACCAATTGAAGTTAATCTTCGCGTTCTGGAAACATCAGACCTTCATGCCAATATTATGGATTACGATTACTATAAATCTAAGTACGATGCCACTATCGGCCTAGCCCGCACCGCAAGTTTAATTAAACGTCATGGTGCAGACGCTGATAACTTTGTCTTAGTAGATAATGGTGATTTATTACAAGGTAGCCCTATGGGTGACTATATCGCCAACAACTTCAAGCAAGATAGCACTATTGGTGGTACCCACCCAGCTTATAAAGCTATGAATACGCTCGGTTATTCTGTCGGCAATATAGGTAATCATGAATTCAATTATGGTTTAGATTTTCTTTATGAGTCTATTTCTGGAGCAAACTTTCCGTATATCAACGCCAATGTATTATGTGAAGCCGATTGTTGGGAAGGTAAACAAAAAGGCGATAATTTATTTAAACCTTACCTCATTGAAGAAAAAACAGTGCTAGATAGTAATGGCGATCAGCAAGTAATTAAAATTGGCTATATCGGATTTGTACCGCCACAAATTCTATTATGGGACAAACAAAATTTAACAGGCAAAGTCACCGTCATGGGGATTGTGGAGTCTGCTGAAAAATTTGTTCCAATGATGAAAGCAGAAGGTGCTGACATTATTATTGCGATTCCGCATTCTGGTGTTGGATCTTCGACTAATCCTGTCGATATTGATGACGAGAATGCCACTTGGGCATTATCAAAAGTTGCTGGTATTGACGCTATTACCTTTGGCCATAGTCATTCTGTATTTCCATCAAGTACTTTTGCAGGGTTAGAAAATGCGGATCTTGAAAAAGGCACTATTAACGGTGTCGCTGCCGTTATGCCTGGCCGTTGGGGTGACAACTTAGGCATAGTCGATTTCAAACTTGCAATGAAAGATGGTAAATGGGTGATTGTCGATAGTACGGCTAAATCGATGCCCATTTATGATAAAAACGCTAACACCCCGGAGTTAGTCCAGCCAGATTTTGGTATTCGAGATGCTGTTGCTAAAGAGCATGACGATACTAAAACTTACGTTGACCAGCCAATTGGTAAAGCATCATCAGATATGTATAGCTTCCTCAGTTTATTGCAAGATGATCCTACTGTTCAAATCGTTTCAGATGCTCAGATAGCAAAAGTGCAGCAAAATTTACCCCCAGCATTAAAAGATATACCGGTTCTGTCTGCATCAGCGCCCTTTAAAGCAGGTGGTCGTCACAGCACTACTGCAGATACAGAGAGCTATGTCCAAGTTGCCGCTGGTGAGTTAACTTACAAAAATGCGGCCGATTTATATCTTTACCCTAACACCATGGTTGCTGTAAAAGTCACCGGAGCCCAGGTACAAGATTGGTTGGAATGCAGTGCAAATCAATTTAATCAAATTAATCCTACAGCAACAACACCTCAATACTTGATTAATTGGAGTACACATAGAACTTACAATTATGATGTTATTGATGGTGTTAACTATCAAATCGATGTAACTCAGCCAACCCGCTTTGATGGCGACTG
Source organism: Shewanella sp. HL-SH8 (assembly GCF_051165765.1). Classification (NCBI taxonomy): domain Bacteria; kingdom Pseudomonadati; phylum Pseudomonadota; class Gammaproteobacteria; order Alteromonadales; family Shewanellaceae; genus Shewanella; species Shewanella sp. HL-SH8. Next base: position 2,625,844 of record NZ_CP195039.1, read on the forward strand.
TAAATTAGTCGATGCCAATGCACATCGAATTGTCGGTTTATCCTATACAGACAAAGAAGGTACTGTGTTTATTGGTGCTGAATTTGCTGAAAAAGAGTTCATTATTGCATCAAATAACTATCGTGCTTTTGGTGGTAAATTCGCTGGTACGGGTTCTGATTACGTTGTAATGGAATTGCCAGATTCAAACCGTGAAGCACTAGCACAGTATATTACTGCTGAAACTGAAACCTACGGCGAAGTGAATCCATCTGCCGACAACAACTGGGACTTTGCTACGATTAGCACAACTGTTGCTCTTGATGTCCGCTTTGAAACTCAAGATAGTGCCTTGGCTGATGCTTTTGTTTCTAAGTACCAACAACGTAAGATGATCAAACTCAATAATGTAGTAGATGAGTTTGGTTTTGCTGTTTACAGCATTGATTTACAGAACTGATCTACTACATGATGCGAATAATTAATCAGGGCGTAAATCCCTAATTCAAAGCCCTGTTTACTCAGGGCTTTTTTCAATGTAATTTTTTAACTCCCCCCAAAATAGATCATAAAAAATTCTATAAGAGGTTTATCAAATTTACTGCCTCGGAGCAGTATAACTGCAAATGCTATTCAAAATAAACGCTTACTATATCTGGTTTTATTTTCGCCAGCTTTAGCAACTAATGTTAGTATTAACGCTATTTAATATCTGCGGAACTCCCCAATGCGAGCTGCATCTAGTGCTTTATACCAAACAACAATTTGCCTTACTCTATTGTGTTTAACGCTTTTCTGTTCACTTGGGTTTACTCAGCAGGTAATAGACCAGAGGGAAACTGCCATCAATGGAAATGCTCAATTACAGACGGCTCAAAAATGGACTTTTATATTAGTTCGCCATGGTGAAAAGCAACCTGGTGACGATCCACAATTAACGAAACAAGGTACTGAACGTGCTGAACGGCTTGCTCAGATGCTACAACATATCCCATTAGATAAAGTGTACTCAACCGATTACCAACGCACTCAGCTAACTGCCCAGCCAACTGCTATAAGCCATCATTTGCCTATAACGTCATACGACCCAAGTGATCTTGACAGTTTCAGCCAACAATTACTGATGCATCCAGGCAATTATTTGATAGTAGGCCACAGTAATACTACCGCGCTTTTGGCTGACAAATTAAATCAAACCTCAGAAGATAGCCATACAGAACATACTGAAGACTTTGACCGTTTATATTTGATTGAAGTGAACATCGTTAATGGAAGACGGTTAAATTCAATGTATCGTTTCAGTTATTAATTTATCTTAACAATGGAAACTGAACGATATGACTAAAATACTTGCTTGCAATCTGCATGATTATATTGAGGTAATGTGCCTATATCAGTATGAAGTGCAGATTACGCTCAACAACGGTAAACTCATTACGGGAAAATTTGACTCAACCGGCTTTATTGGTCAATCGACCGCTAAGCAAGAGGTCATTCGTGGTAAGGATGATAATGGTGTTGATTTAACCTTAGTGTTAACTGACATTAAAACAGTGACAGTATTAACTAAAAATGCACAATTTAATATTGTGCATTTTTAAAGAGTTAATAAAGTATGTCGAAGATTATTCGGGATCGAATACTGACTTATTATCATTATTTGGCCAGGCATTAATCACTGCCTTCACCAAGGATGCTAAAGGAATAGCAAAGAAAACACCCCACACGCCCCATAAGCCACCAAAGACCAAAACTGCGGCAATAATCATCACCGGATGTAAATCTACCGCATCACTGAACAAAATTGGAACCAATACATTGCCATCTAGCGCCTGGATGATACCGTAACCCAACATTAAATATCCAAACTCAGGACCTATACCCCATTGCACAAAGGCCACAAGTGCTATGGGTAATGTCACCAATGTTGCGCCAACATAAGGGATCAACACAGACAAGCCCGTTAACACACCTAACAAAGCAGAATATCTCAGACCCATTAGCGCAAAAAACACATAGCTGGCAACACCAACGATGATAATTTCGATCACTTTGCCACGGATATAATTAAATATCTGCTGATCCATTTCGTACCATACTTTACTTGCTAAACCACGATTAGCAGGGAAAAATCGTTTACTACTGGCAATCAGTTCCTCTTTATCCTTTAAAAAGAAAAACACAAGCAAAGGGACTAGGATAACGTAAACCATTAATACTAATACAGATGCTGAAATACCCAGTATTTGTTTAGCAAAATCCAATAAATGTTCAGTATCGAGCAATTTTTTGAATTCGTTAAGTGAAGCATCTATTTGTTCAGCACTAATAAACTGCGGATACTTATCGCTTAAGTCTTTAACGACAATCATCCCCTTGTCCAGCATGCTAGGTAAATCAGTGACTAAACTGACCCCTTGGCGCCAAATACTCGGCATCAGTACTAACAATGTCAGCATCATTAGCCCTAAAAACGCCACCAACACAATTGAAGCCCCAGCGGTACGATTAATGCCCAGCTTTGACATTTGAGCCACAGGCCACTCTAGTAAAAATGCTAATACCAATGCAACAAGTAAAGGCGCCAATAGTTCCGCGCCAAAATATATTGTCAGCGCAATACCCATCAAAATAAACACTAATGTTATTGCTTGTGGGTCACTAAAACGAGTTTGGTACCAATCTTTTAAAAACGATAACATTGCAAAACCTTGTATAAATGAAAGAAAATTAACCTAATACCGCGCTATTTAGTGATATTAATTGCCATAATGCTTTTATCTTGTTGCAATAGACTGACCTGATATCCACTTTTTTTAGCCCATGTGGGAACATCTTTGCAGGAACCTGGGTCAGACAGTAAAACCTTTAACGTTTCACCTTGCGGTAATTGCTTCAATAACAGTTTTATCTGCACTAATGGATATGGGCATCGATAAGCGGTTAAATCTATCAGTTTCATAGGGAATTTACGTTAAATAAACTAAAGCTATTATCCTTAGTTGCATAGTAAACCACAAGCTAACAGAGTAAACTCTTACGCGTTTTTCTCTACTAATTAATCAGATTAAAGGGTGTCGTTTGGCTAAAATTACTTTCACCACCAAATCATTCAGCAAAATGAGCAAAACTTTCATCGCCGGCAGTGTTGCAGCTACTCTATTCACAGCAAATATTACCAGCAGTTTTGCCAATAACGACTTACCCGATCTTGGTACTGCCGCGGTCAATACCTTCAGTCTTGAAAAAGAAATGGTTTATGGCGATGCTTACATGCGAGTCATACGCTCATCAGCACCGCTATTGACTGATCCCGTTCTAAGCCAGTATTTATCTGAGTTAGGTAATAAATTAGTTGCTCACGCCACAGGCGTTAAAACGCCATTCTATTTTTTCTTGCTGCGCAATGATGAAATTAACGCATTTGCTTTTTTTGGCGGTCATGTTGGTGTTCATACTGGGTTATTTTTAAATGCAGATACCGAAAGTGAGCTCGCTTCAGTACTGGCCCATGAAATCACCCACGTTACCCAACGCCATTTAGCCCGTTCATTGGAAGCACAAGAAAAAAGCTCCACCGCAACGATTGCCGGTTTACTAGGGGCTATATTACTGACTATTGCTGCGCCACAAGCTGGTATGGCGGCATTAGCAACAACTCAGGCTTTAGCAACTCAAGCTAAAATTAATTACACACGTTTGCATGAAAAGGAAGCTGATCGGATAGGCATGCAAATATTGGTTGAAGCTGGATTTGACCAGAATGGCGCTGCTAATTTCTTTGCGGAACTGGCCACTCGCTACCGCTTTACCACAACGCCACCTCAAATGCTGCTCACTCATCCATTACCTGAATCACGCATTACCGATGCACGTAATCGGGCAGCACAATATCCAAATCGTTATATTGCAGATAACTTAAATTACCAACTCGCCAAAGCGCGTATCCAGGTTCGATTTTCCAGCTATAACGATGAAGCGGCTTTATCTTTATTTAATGTCCAGTTAAAGAAACGCTCTTACACTTTTAAAGAAGCTGCTTTATATGGCAAAGCTTTGGCACTGTTTCGCTTGAAAAAATTTGCTGAAGCAGAGGCCATAATTGATGAGTTACGCCAAACAGATGTCAATAATTTATTTTATATCGATACAAAAACCGATTTACTAGCCGAACGTAAAGCCTTTGATGAAGCTATTATACTATTGCAAGACCAGCGTAAATTAAAGCCGACCTCTCAGGTTATTAATACTAATTTGGCCCACATTTATGTTGAGTCAGGAGCGCCCAAGCTAGCAATCCCTTTGTTGGAAGATCTCATTTTTTTCGATAAGCAAAATATACTTTCCTATCAATTGTTAAATGATGCTTATAAAAAAATGGGCAACAAAGCACTAGAATATTATGCTAATGCAGAGGTAATGGCATTAGTGGCGGATTACCCTGGCGCGATTGATCAATTAAACTACGCATATAGATACTCTGAAGGTCAGCCGCTGCAAATTGCCAGAATTGAAGCCAGAATACGTCAATTTAGAGATGCTGAACGAAATCTAGAGCAATTCAAATAACTTTTATACTGAAATAAAAAGAAAGCTAATACTATGACTAAAATTACTATTTTACATAATCCACGTTGTTCAAAAAGCCGTGAAACCCTAGCATTACTTCAAGCTAGGTCTAATGAAATAAATGTGATTGAGTATTTAAAAAATACCCCCTCAGCAGATGAAATCAGTAACATACTATCGCAACTTAGTTTAAGCGCTCGTCAATTGATGCGTACTAAAGAAAGTGAGTATAAAGAATTAGGCTTAAATAATGTCAATCTCACGGAAGTGCAACTTATTGCAGCCATGGTAAAAACGCCAAAATTAATTGAGCGACCTATTGTGCTATGCAATGGCAAAGCGGCTATTGGTCGACCTCCTGAAAATGTTTTGGCAATCATAGAGTAAATTATTAATGAAAACTAACAGCTTATTTCAGCTTTGCCGTATAGGTTATATTGCACTGGTATTATTGCTTACTGGATGGTTTGTACAACAAGGTGTGCAAGGATCTTATTCATTAATATTTAATCTAATGTGGATCATCCCGCTATTGATGCCATTAAAAGGTGTTATTCAAGGTAATCCATACACTTACGCCTGGGCGAGTTTTATTCTGTGTCTGTATCTGCTTCACGGATTAACCTTAGTCTATGTGACTGAAGACGCGCTTGTGTTTGCAATTATAGAGTCTGCGCTTATTTGTGCCTTGCTAATTGGCTTTCCATTTTATGCCAGAATAAGAGGCAGAGAACTGGGCCTGGGCTTAAAGAAAAAATCACAACAAGAAGATTAACAATCTGATTTAAATTAATTTTATTGCTTATTATTATCAATAAATGTTTCATTTTTAAAAGCGCCAATTGGCGCTTTTTTTATTCTTTCGCATGCAAAAAACACATGATATAGTCAGTAAATAATTGCAGAAGGGATTAAATAATGGCTTTCAGTCGCAGTATTCTTACGCTTCTTATTTCAACTAGCATAATAACCGGATGTGGAGGTAGCAGCGACTCAGCACCGACGCCTGTGGTCCCCGACAATACACTGCCTGTTACAGCCTGTAGTCAGCCTTTAGAGTTGAGCACTGTAACAGGTACAGATAACCTGGAGTTTTTGCTTGAGACAAGTTACCAAGTAAACCAACCAGGGGCAATTATTGCTAAACTAACGAATAAAGACTCAAGTGGCTTAGTTTTTAAATGGCAGCAAATGGCAGGTACAGATTTATCTCTAGCCAATAACTCCTCTCCCATCCTTAATTTTACACCGTCCAATACCGGTGAATACCAATTTAAAGTGACAATTTCAGGTTCTGGTATTGATATTAATCAATTGATTACCATTAATGTCACGAATGTTCAACAAATATCATTATCTGTAAATACTGATCATCAAGTCGTTGAGGGTAATGGTGTTAGCGTGAGATTAGCGTCCATTAATGGTCAAATGCCGACTAATGTAAAATGGTGTGCTTACTCAGATAATCCGATTAGTTTAGACCTAACAAAAACTGAACGACCATTATTCATTGCTCCTATTGTCAACAAAGACAGCATTGTATCTCTTAGGGCTACAGCCGAACTGAATGGGCAAACATTAACCGATGATGTCCACATCTTAATTACCAATGAAGCTGGGATCACTTCTCCCTATTTTGAACAGCCCGTTTCTCGCACCTATGCCTATAAGCCTAATTCATCATATGCTGCTGTTTTACCTAAATGTGTTTACTCAAATAAACTTGATAGTAGTTGCCGTATTAATCAACTACCTTTAATTGGACAGCAAACAAGTGCCCCCTCTATTGCTAATATCATGGACAGAGTTGTGGTATCTCACGATTGGATGGGGAAGAATTTTGAGCAGTTTTTGCAGCAGCAAGACCCTAATAGTGACTTCATTACATTATTACAATCTGTTACCGCTATTATCATTAGTTATGATGTGCGCCCCTCTTTTTATTGGGTAGTTACCGGCGCGATATACCTAGATCCCGACAATCTTTGGTTAACAGCTGCTGAGCGAGATACCATTAATGAGGCACCAGATTACCGAAGTAATTTTGGTAATAGTTTACAGTTTTTAATGCCATGGCGATATGTGAAAAATAATCAGTATGCCTATGCATCTTACCCATATGAAACCCGAACAAACCGCTCAGTTGCTGACTTTACCCCTAGACTTTCCTCGTTGCTATATCACGAGTTAGCCCACGCTAATGACTTTTTCCCCCGCAGTACACACAGCACACTTCAAGGGCCAACTTTATTAGAGGATTTCAACAGACGTTCGAGTAGTAATGCTTTGGTGTCTGATCAACTCGCAATACGCTTTCCATTACAAAGTAGCGAAATGTATTCACTAGGTACTGTAAGCTTTAAGGGCCAAACCGCTAATGACATTCAAAAATCATACCTACCAAGCGATATTACCACCTTCTTTAGTCAAGACAATGCATCCGACTATTACAACTATTCCTCAAATCGAGAAGATGCAGCTATGCTGTTTGAAGAAGCTTTTATGAGCTATCGCTATAATATGTTGAGAGATGTCGCCGTTACTGACAAACCAGAAAATGCAACGGGTTCTAATATTACTGTCGATTGGGGTCAACGCGGTCGTATTGGCGAAGCCAATATTAAAATACGTGCACAATATGTTATTGATGAAATAATGCCAGAAGTGGCAAGTCAAAACCTTATTAACAGTCTATCGAAACCGTTGCAATTAACCCCCGGTAAATCGTGGACAGAAAACTTAGTAGTTAATCCAGCGGGTGCGAGTTCACCGCAAAAGGTGAGCCAATCAACCGAGATAAAAGCATTAGAGGATAGGCCCTTAGAATTAAGTGGCGAGCAACATAGATAATAGGATTCAGCTGATACATCAAATAGACTTAGACAAACGCAGATTTTTAATTTTTGCCCTGGCCTTAAAGCTAGGGCAATTTATAAGCAGCTATAACTTAAGCATTTCTTTGATAAAAGGTATGGTTAATTTACGTTGATGCACCATAGATGCTTTATCTAACTTGTCTAATACATCAAACAGTGTGCGTAAATCTCGTGCCATTCTCGTCAGTAAGAAACGCCCTACTTCATCAGACAATTGCAGACCACGCATAGCGGCTCTGCGTTGTAACGCTAACAGTTTTTCATCATCAGCCATAGCTTGCAATTGGTATATTAACCCCCACTGCATACGGGAAACCAAATCAGGTAAAGCAAAACGGGCTTCAGATGGTGATGCACTTGCGCTGACAATTAAACGACAGTCTTGTTGTTCAGCAATACGATTATACAAATGAAATAAAGCTTCTTCCCAGACAGGATGACCTGCTATGGCATCGATATCATCAATGCAAATTAAATTTAAAGACTCAACACCTTCAAATAAAGCGGGCGAAATACTGGCATGAATACCTAGAGGTATGTATAAAGTACGACGGTCTAAATCACTTGCATGTGCACATGCAGCATGCATTAGGTGGGTACGGCCTGATTTTTGCGGACCATACAAATAAATAGACGAAGTCATGCTCCCTTCAGCACAAGACTGAAGTTTTTGAATAAGTTCATCATTACCCGATGCAGGATAATAACTATTAAACGTTTCATCATCCGGTAAATAAACGGGCAAAGATAATTGGCGCGGAGAAGATAGGGTCACTCAAACATTCTCAAAAATAAACATAAAGCGGACGCTACTATAACACAAGCGCCCTTCGGGTAAAATATCACTGGGGTTATTGCCCCTGCCATTGATAGGTTAACGTTGACTTATCGTTCGATTTCGGCTCAAGGTAGGAATTTACATTCCCCATTGTATCTATTTTGCTTAAACGATTATCAATACTTAATAATCGTTGTAGGTCTTCAACACTACTGAATAATGACAACTGGTAAGTCACTGTTTCATTTTGGAATTGGCTGATTGAAATCTCTTTCACTGCACTGAGTTGCTGCAAATACTTTTCAATTTCTACCAGTTGTGTCATTTGTGTCACACCGGTAAAACTCACATGCGTTTCAAGGTTATTACCTGAAGATGCAATAGCATATTGGCTAATATAATAATCAGCTAATAAAGCCATTATGCGTTTAGATGCCGCAGCTGTATCGACTGCCTCACCTTGTTGTTTAATTAAGGGTTGAAGTGTGGAACCCGTTTGTGTTTTATCGAATAAAGACAAAGTAAATGTTACTGCACTCGTGGTCTCTGAAATATCTGCAATAGCAAAATAATCCGTTTGGTAACGAGCAGATGCGATATTGACAGGACTTAGAAACATGCCTTTTACATCTGTTGGCGATACCGCCATAAGATCATCAAGATCCATCAAAGGTAACAATACTGGAATACCTTTATTATTTGACTCAGCGATTAAATCAGATCGTAAAGCGCTCTCGCTTGAGTCAGATAAAATAACTGTATCATTAGCATCTGCAATTGTTACCCATAATAAGGTTAAAGGACGTTGAGCCCCCCAAACAGGTAAATCAGCCTGGCGCAAAGTGCTGATTACGCGTTGATGATCAAAACTTGCTGTCAATAATAAATCACTATCAGCCTGGCTATAACCATACTGAATGAGTAATGCTTCAGGATTGTCAATTTGTGCTTTAACCGTAGGGTGCATCACGACGCTAGGGCTGCCAGAGTTTTTTTAAAAAAACACTGGCTAACGCTTGTTTAAGTGCAGCCGAACGAGCACTGTTAGCGCGAGAATCAACTATGATATCTGCTTGATCTAGCTTCGTCACCTCGACAGCAGATAGCTGAACATGGAAAATAGCCAGTGAAAGCACGGTAATATTGAGTAATTTTTTTAGCATTGGGAGTTATAAACGCAATCAAAATAAGTGACCAAAGTGTAACATAATAAAGATCTATCGAGTATGGTCTAATCACACTCTTTTTTATGTGAACGCACTATTTAAACATAAGCAGAAAACATGCTAACTGTACCGATTCAAAGACATAATAAAAATAATGGAGTTAATCTAATGCAACGCTTTTCAATTCCGCTCCAAGGAGCACAAATGTTATTTGTGGCCTTTGGTGCACTCGTATTAATGCCTTTAATTACTGGGCTAGATACCAGTGTAGCGCTCTTTACTGCAGGTATTGGCACACTACTTTTTCAACTCGTCACAAAGCGTCAAGTGCCTATTTTCTTAGCGTCATCTTTCGCATTCATAGCCCCGATACTTTATGGTGTACAAACATGGGGAATACCTGCAACTATGGGCGGGCTGATGGTTTCAGGATTAATTTATGTACTATTGGGAGCAACAGTCAAAATACGTGGCGTAGGGTTTATTCATCAACTCCTCCCGCCTGTGGTGGTTGGTCCGGTCATTATGATTATCGGCTTAGGGTTAGCACCAATGGCTGTTAATATGGCTTTAGGCAAAACGGGCGATGGTTCTGTCCAATTAATTAATACCAACACCGCGTTAATTATTTCACTTGCCTCACTATCAACCACCATTCTAGTCGCGACTTTTGCAAAAAGTGTTGCCCGATTGATGCCTATTTTGGCAGGTATTATAGTGGGCTATAGTTTAAGTCTATTTTTTGATGTGGTGGACTTCACGCCTGTACAACAAGCAGCATGGTTATCTATGCCCAACTTTGTCGCCCCCGAGTTTCATTGGCAACCCATACTCTTTATGATCCCCGTTGCCATAGCACCGGCCGTTGAGCATATTGGAGATATCTTAGCGATATCTAACGTAACCGGTAAAGACTATATAAAAAAGCCCGGCTTGCATCGCACCTTAGCCGGTGACGGCATCGCAACAATGGCAGCATCGGCATTTGGTGGGCCTCCAAACACCACCTACTCAGAAGTCACTGGCGCGATTACCTTAACCAAAAGTTTTGATCCTCGCATAATGACTTGGACCGCGATTACCGCCATCATTTTAGCTTTTGTGGGTAAATTAGGCGCCTTATTACAAACAATTCCTGTTCCAGTAATGGGTGGCATTATGTGCTTGCTATTTGGATCAATTGCCGCAGTGGGCTTGAATACCTTAATTAGAAATCAAGTCGACTTAACAGAGCCGCGAAACTTAAGTATCGTCGCTGTCACCTTGGTATTTGGTATTGGCGGAATGGCATTTGGTATAGGTTCTTTCAGTCTCACTGGTATTAGTTTATGCGGTATAATCGCCATATTAATGAATATGATTTTGCCTAAAACTGATAAAAATCATCAAGCTGAACATTAATCTTATTTCAGAATGGGAAACAAATACTAAAAAGCCATCATATTTTTGATGGCTTTTTTATTCACCTTAGAACAACAATAATTTAAAAATCATAACTGCGTTTTCTGGCAGCGGCTCGAAAATTTAACTTATTAATTAAATTAAGCTTTTGTGCATTATTCATAGAGTGCCACTCTAAAATCTCATCTAAAGTACGATGACAACCCAAACAAATATCTTGCTCGTCTAAACTACACTGCCTAATGCATGGGCATTCAACACTAGGGATATCGTCCATAGTTATTACTCAGACCATACGGCAAATTCATTGCCATTGACATCGAGGAAGTGGAATCGTCTACCACCAGGGAAAGCAAATACGGATTTATTAACGACTCCACCATATTGAGTGACCTTGCTTTGGGTCTCCTCTAACGACTGACTGTACAAAACAATTAAAGGCGCACCTATTGTGGTAGTGAAATGACTGTCAGATTCAAAGAAGCCACCATCAATGCCCACATTTATAAAGCAGCTATATTGCGGACCGTAGTCTTTAAAATGCCATCCAAATACATGCTTAAAAAAATCCTTAGTAGAAGTAATATTTTTAACCGGTATTTCTAAATAACTAATCTGATGATGTGACATGCTTTGCTTTTAATAGTGATTGAAGGATATTTTGAGTATAACGAAATAATTGCAAATAACCATTTTGACCCAATGTTTATCAGAGAAAACCTTGGGTCAAAATACTAACTTATCTAATTTGAGCTTAGTGAATTAACGCGGCGATAGCACCAATCACTCCACCTAAAACACCACCCCAAACCACTAACCAACCAAGATGTTTTTTAATCATATCTTGAATAATGTGCTTAACTAAGTCAGGTGTTAGTTCATCCAAACGCTGGTCAACAATATTAGCGACCTTAGCTTGAATATCAGCAATCACATTCGGTTGTTCTAATTCGTTAACTAAAATTTGATTAAATTGATCACTTTGAGACATTTCAATTAATGACTGTTTCATTTTATCAATAAAAGGCTCTTTTAGGGGCATTAAAGCCTCTACTCCGCCAAACATGGCGAGCATTCCACCAAGAGATGACTTTTCAACAGTTGACACAAGCGCATCAAACGATGGCGTTAAATCAACTTTTTCTATTACAGGGGTTAAATCGATACTTTTACTGTCACTAACGGTCAGAAAACGGTCAATATTTTCTTGAGTGAAAAACTGCTCCATCATCAGATGTTTAATGCCTGCTTTAAACTCTTCAAAACGATTTGGTACAACACCTGAACCATATAAACCAGGCACTTTCTCAAATAGCATATACACTGCTAGCCAGTTGGTGATCGCACCAGACAAGGCAAACAGTCCGATTGTTAATATAATGGGCTGAACCATTAAGTAGCCAACTAACACAAACAAGGTTGCAATTAAGTTTGTAAAAAGACTTTTATTCAATCTTACTTCTCCAAATACAATAAACCCGCAATATTTTAACAGTAAAATACTGCGGGTCATAAGGATTAGAACCTATACCTTTAAATCTTGTTCAATGTGTCTATTGACTAGTGCAACTTGTGCACTTTTTGCTAACACTCTGGCTCTGGCTATCATCTGGCTGGCAATACCTCTATTACGGTATTGTGGTAATACAAAAGCATCATCAAAAAACCACACTGGCTGTAACATTAATGAAGAAAATGAGGGGTACAATTGAATAAAACCGAGCAAATGCTCCTCTTCTAATGCGACAAAAATAATCGAATCATTTTCTGATAGGCGCTGACTTAAAAATGAATAACAACCATTTATATCACTGAGCTGTTCACAAGACTGACGGTATAGATCGAAAAGATGGCTAAGTGTCTGTAAATCTATATTTGAGGCAAGACGTATTTGCATATTTCATCCTTGAATTACCAGCATAAAACTCATGATTAAAAACAAGATTAATCATAGTTCTTGTAAAAAAGTAACACAATTAACTATAAAACCTTACACACTAATATTCTAAAAGTCTATTTACTAACCATATATAAAATAGCCAATAAAAACCTCTCAATTAAGCTACTTTTTAGTTAAAATAATCTTATTCGTTTTTATGCCTAAGAGTATCGTATGGCAAGCTCATTAAAAAAATTCGCATCTAGCCCTCTTCTTAAAAGAATTCTTATTAGCCTATTTATCGTTTATGGACTGTTTTGTTTTATTTTCGGCATTATTATGCCTTTTATCGCAAAACAACACCTGGCACCTTTAGTCTCTGACAAGTTGGGCCGTGAAACTCAAATTGAAAGTATTCACTTTAATCCATTTACCTTTGAACTATCAGTAGAACATTTGATTGTCTCTGAAAGTAAACCGACACAAACTTTTATCGGGTTTGAACAACTATATATCAATATCTCACCACTGGAATCGTTAGCCAATCTCGCCATTATTTTTGAAGAAGTGTCTATTACAAAGCCCACAATTAATATAGAGCGGCTGACTAAAGATAGTTATAATTACTCTGATATTATTGCCTTATTTCAATCAGTTTCTGATCCTGAGGCCCAAAATGAGGAGTCTATCGACAAACCTATTGAAATACGTATTACTAAAATAGCTATCGAGCAGGGTGCTATCTCAATTAAAGATGCTGTCAGTAATAGCCAGGTGGTGTATCCGCAAATCAATTTAGCTTTCGATCATTTTGATTCTATTGCTAAAATCAAACATCAAGCAACTAGTATTCATAATCAGTATGATTTAACTCTCACAGATGAATACAGCAGTAAGCTGCAACTTTTTGGACAACTGCAGCTATTTCCCTTCGTATTAGAAGTGAATGTTGCCTTGTCTGAATTTAATATTGCTAAATATTGGCAGTTTGTTGATGAGCACTTTGATATTCAGCTAACCCAAGGGAAATTGAATATCAACAGTAAAATCATCCTTAATATTGACCCTAAACAGGATACCCCTGTCAAATTTACACTTACCGATACTGAAATCAATATTAATAGCATTATTGCTTCACATGCCAATGAAGAAAAGATCGTTATTGACGCGATAAACCTCAATGACATTCAAGTCGATAGTGCAACTCAGCTAGTTAACATAGACAGTTTTCAAACAAAATCAGGTAAAGTGGCTCTGAATATCTCTCCAACAGGAGCAGATTTAATGAAACTATTAATGCCCAAAAACCTCACTGATATCGACAATAGCAATCTTGAACCCTCAATTGAGAAAGCTAGCCCTTCTTGGATAATCAACCTCAACGCCGCCGACATTGCTAATTATGATATAAACTTAGGCGAATCTGTCGCTAGCGATCAGGTTGTTTTATGGCAAATAGGCCAAATTAATATCAAAACAGGTCAAATTAAATCTGACTTGTCCATTCCATTAGACTACCAATTTTCGGCTAAAATTAACCAAAAAAGCGAACTTGGATCTGTCGGTGTATTTAACTTAGTAGACCAAACATTAAATGCAGACTTTAGTTATCAAAATGTCTCGTTAACCTCTCTGCAACCTTATGTCGAAAAATTTATCAACATTACCATCGAAGACGGCACTTTCAATACCACTGGGCGGTTGAGTTTAGACACTGAAAAACAATTAAACTACAGTGGTCAGGCTTGGATTGATAACCTTGATATTAAAGACAATTTACATCAAAAGACCTTGGTTAGCTGGCATAAAATGTCAATTAATCAATTAGAGTTTGATAGACAACAAAGTAAAATTGATATTGATGAAATTCTATTTGAGCAATTGTATTCTCGTATCATTATTGCAAAAGACAGAAGCACCAATATTTCAAATCTACTAAAAATACCCACTGTTACGCTTCAAGCGGATAGTAATGATAAAGAGATTGAACAAAACCAACAGCAAGTAGAACTTGCACAAGAAAACAGTATTAGTCCACAAATTGCCATTAAACATATTACACTAAAAGACAGCTCAGCATTTTTTGCCGATAATTCGTTAACTCCAAATTTTGCATCTGGAATTGAATTGTTAAATGGTCGAATTAACCAACTATCTAATAATCCACAAACGATTGCATCGGTAAATTTAGCGGGAAAAATAGATAAATATGCTCCAGTAATATTAAAAGGTGAAATTAACCCATTACTAGAAAATCCTTATCTTGACCTTAATCTCATTTTTAAAAATGTAGAGCTAACCTCTGTTAACCCTTATTCAGGCACTTATGCGGGTTACTATATCGATAAAGGTCAAATCTCATTAGATTTAAACTATCAATTAAAAAATAATGTCTTAGTGGGTTCTAATCACGTCGTTATCAACCAACTCCAACTGGGTAAACCGAGTAACAGCGATCTTGCTACTAGTTTACCAATAACATTAGCTGTTGCTTTACTTCAAGATCGCCACGGCGTTATTGATTTAGGCGTTGATGTAAAAGGTGATTTAAGCTCACCCAGTTTTAGTTTTGGTAGCGTTATTTGGGGTGCTTTGGGTAATATCATTACTAAAGCCGTTACGGCTCCTTTTAGTTTACTTGCGAATTTGATTGGCTCAGACGAACCGTTGAATAAAGTCAGTTTTGATTATGGTAATGCTGAACTAAGCAATACACAGACTAAACACTTAATGACATTGGCTGATGCATTATTAGACAGGCCGTTACTGATTGTTAATGTTAAAGGTGAGGTTGATGCTATTAATGATAGCCAAGCACTGGCCAAACAAGCCCTGCATCTAAAACTGGCAAATACAGCGCAGATCCCCATTGACCAATTACCAGCTGATTTATCAGCCAGCCAATTTCCACTATCAGGGCCAATTACAGAAGCACTTTATACACTTTTTGAACAAGAGTTAGCACAAGATTCTATGGCAATTAAGCAGTCCATTATTGATGAATATGCAGCCCAATACCCAGATACTCCCTTGTTAGAAAACGACCTCAATACCCGTTTGCATATTGTTTTATACAACACAATCAAAAGTGCCCATGTTGTAGCACCTAGTGAATTAGGCAAACTCGCTCAACTTAGGGCTAAAACGGTTAAATCATTCTTGGTTGAGCAGGCAAACATTGAAGCTACTAGGGTGTATGTGATGGAAAGTAGAATTAATTCAAAACAAAAACTAGCAGAAGTGCAACTTGAGTTACAAGCAAACTAAATAGCGCATGATAGCTTACACAATTGTTTATAAGCAGCATGAGATAAAGTAGTATTGGCGTTTACTGAAAATCAGTAAATTTATATTTCAATAATGAAGAGGTAATTATGTTTGTAGTTCGCTGGATTTTAGGTCGGATAATTCTATTGTTAAATTTTATTTTTAGCCCTAAAAAACGTCAACGCCCTGAATCTGAACAAGCTAAAATTGATATGCAAACACAAAATTTATCTCTATATCAGTATAATGCCTGCCCTTTTTGTGTAAAAGTACGCCGAGAAATGCGTCGTCAAAACTTAAATATCGCCTTAATTGATGCTAAACAGGACAGCAACAAACAAGCGTTATTGATTCAAGGTGGTAAATTACAAGTACCTTGTTTGAAAATTAATAACGATGGCAAAACCGAATGGTTGTATGAGTCTAAGGCAATAATGAATTACCTCAATGACAATTATGCAAAAGCATAACCGGATAATACGCCTATTGAGTATTAATTAAATTCAAATAAATTAATGCTACATTCCATTTGTACAAAGGGTTTCAAGTGATTAAATCTATCGCATTCAATATACTATTCATTTTACTGGCGGGTTGCAGTGCTAAAGCGATTGACCCTATGGAGTTTGCTGGTCAATTCAAAGATAAATTTAACACTCAAATCAAAGGCGATGGGATTAAATTGTTTGTTTATCAAGCTAAGCTTGCAACCGCCTCCGATAGAAATATCAGTGATAAACCTGCTCATCAACAACGTATCGATCGACGGATGCAAGATGCGCGAAGCTATGCTGAAGAGATGCGTGAAAAAGAAGAGTTTCTTGAGCTGTGGACCCAACAAGTGCAAGTCGGTTTAGACAAAACTATTGTAATGACCGGTTACTGTAAACAAGGTTATATTGAATTAAGCCGTTATATTGAGAATGAACGCGGGGAAATTCGCGGGGAATGTAATGATGGGGCAACAGCTGAAGATATCAGTAAATTTGGTCGCTAGGGTTTTCGCTCAATATAGGATAAAATAGGATTATTATTTTTTTATGATTGTTACCCAATAATCGAAAACCTGCATACTGAAGATTTATTATGAACAAAAAACAAGTGATGATTAAGAAACTGGCTAAACGTGCTAAAGCACGACAAAATAAAGTTGTTCCAGATAATCCAAGTACTAAAGTGAAAGAACGTTATATATCAAAAGCAGAACGTGCAAAAATGGCTTTAGAGCAGGAACAATCAGTCACTGAACCAACAATAGAATCAGCCACTTCGGCAGAGTAATTAAACATAAAAAAACGCCAATCAAATGATTGGCGTTTTTTTATGTTTAATTTTCTAGTATAGATTAGCTATTGTCATGGGCGATTTCAGCAGGCATATCATCTCGTAACTTCTGCCAAATCTTGCCACTTTCAATTGCATTTGTTCGCATTAAACCAGGAATTGCTTGATAACTTTTATCTTTAGCCAATTTTTCAAGCTCAATATAAAAATTAAATGCCAACTTTCTAGCCTCTTTACTTGAAAAATAGTAGCGACCCACTCGACTATAAAGCCCTTTGAAACCATTTAATATCAGCACATATAACGGATTACCAGAAGCAAACGCTAAAGTATGATGAAGTCGATAGTCAAATTCTGCATAGGTATCTGCATCATCTTCTAATTGATGAATTTTAGCTAAAATGTCCGCAGCTTTATCTGGGTTTTGTCTAAATGAGGCCCTGAAGTAAATGGTGCTTACACTAGCACGAGCAGACATAAGTTGATCGACCAATAGCGGAAAACCATCAGGATTTAAGTCGGCTATTGTTTCAAGAATGTTAAGACCAGAAGTTTCCCAATAGTTATTCACTTGAGTCGGCTTGCCATGCTGAATTTTCAACCAGCCATCTCTTGCTAATCGTTGCAGTACTTCTCTTAATGTCGTGCGTGTGACACCGATAAGTTCCGAAAGCTCACGTTCAGCAGGTAAGATAGACCCTGGTGGAAATTTGTTGTCCCAAATTGAACGAACAATGTATTTCTCTGCAAAACTTGCAGGACCTTTGGCATTGATAATCATCAGCCTAGATTTCCTATACTTAGCGGTAATAGCAATTATTGCTACTTAAATTAATACTGATCATACCAGAGAAGCAGTAAATAAAAACTATTGTTTATTCACAATAACTTTAGTGGTCAATTTATCACCACAGTAAATTTATTTTATCTCATTAAATCATTCATTTTTATGATGTAGCACATGCTTAATAATTACATTTAAGGATCAATTAAGCTAAACTAACGAAAAATACAACGTCAAAACGAGTGGGAATATAATTAATTTAATAATAATATTCTTAAAATCAAATAATTAGTAAGCAAACATCGTCTTTTACAAGCTGAGCAGATATTAGTCAAATTAATCTCTGTTAATTTATGTTTTAAACATGACTCGTGTGTTCGAAAACAAACAGCCATTTTAGACATTGCAACTAACTTATATGATATTGGCACTTAATTTGGCTATTTGATTGGTAACGTAACATTATCGGAGTGGCTATTATGCCTGCAACCCAAGCTGAGGCAATGTTTAGTAACTTTTTAGGTAACTCACCTAAATGGTACAAACTTGCAATTGTGGCATTTCTTGTAATTAACCCATTATTATTCTTTTTTGTTAGCCCATTCATTGCTGGTTGGGTTTTAGTTATTGAATTCATTTTCACCCTCGCTATGGCGCTTAAGTGTTATCCACTTCAACCAGGGGGCTTGTTGGCCATTCAGGCTGTGATGATAGGGATGACATCCCCAAGCCAGGTGCTACATGAAATTGAAGCCAATTTAGAAGTATTGTTACTGCTAATCTTTATGGTAGCGGGCATTTATTTTATGAAGCAATTATTACTTTTTGCTTTTACTAAAATGATCACTAAGGTTCGCTCAAAAATTATTGTGTCATTGATGTTTTGTGCAGCATCAGCATTTTTGTCTGCTTTCTTAGACGCGTTAACCGTAATTGCTGTAATTATCTCTGTTGCAGTAGGCTTTTACTCGATTTACCACAAAGTCGCTTCAGGTAAAAACTTTAACTCAAGCCATGACCACACCAACGAAGATGCAAGCCCACAACTCAATCATGATGAATTAGAAGATTTCCGTGCCTTTTTACGTAATCTACTGATGCATTCAGGTGTAGGTACCGCGCTTGGTGGCGTTTGTACCATGGTCGGCGAGCCTCAAAACCTGATTATTGCAGCACAAGCTCACTGGAATTTCGGTGAATTTTTCATTCGCATGTCTCCGGTTACTATGCCTGTTTTAATTGCAGGGCTTTTTACCTGTTACCTGGTTGAAAAATTAAAGTGGTTCGGTTACGGTGCGCAACTTCCTGATGCTGTTCATCAAATTTTAACCGACTATTCTAATTATGAGGATGAACATCGCACTAAACAGGATAAAGCAAAACTGATTATTCAAGCTTTAGTCGGCGTGTGGTTGATTGCCGGTTTAGCATTGCATTTGGCATCCGTTGGCTTGATTGGCCTATCCGTTATTATTATTACGACTGCTTTTAATGGTATTACTGATGAACATCAAATTGGTAAAGCGTTTGAAGAAGCACTGCCCTTTACTGCACTACTGGCAGTTTTCTTCGCCATTGTTGCGGTAATAATAGATCAACATTTATTCGCTCCAGTGATCCACTGGGCGTTAAGCTATGAAGGTAATACGCAGTTAGTGATTTTCTATATTGCTAATGGTTTATTGTCTATGGTCAGTGATAACGTCTTTGTCGGCACTGTGTATATTAACGAAGTGAAAGCAGCCTTAATTTCAGGTCAAATTACCCGCGACCAATTCGACTTATTAGCCGTAGCGATTAACACTGGTACTAACTTACCCTCTGTTGCGACGCCTAATGGTCAAGCCGCATTCTTATTCTTATTAACATCAGCCCTCGCACCACTCATTCGTCTATCATATGGTCGTATGGTTTGGATGGCGTTACCTTATACCATCGTATTATCGATCGTTGGCATAATGATGATTGAATCAGGCTTTTTAGTCGAAATGACCAGTTACTTTTATGATAGTCAGTGGTTAATTCACCATTCGGCAAAAGATATTGGTGGCGCGATTTCAGGTCATTAATATCTGTTAATGAGCAAATCTTAACATAGACAATAATCTGTAAATATTTTATGGTCTATCAATAATATCAACACCCTCATAGAGGGTGTTTTTCTTTAAAATTTACAGGATAATATTTTGACCGCATTACAACTTTTTTGCCACCATCGCATATCATGGGCGATTCTATTTCTATCTGGTTTAGGTCTTGAAGGTGCTGCGTTGTATTTTCAGTACGTCATGGAATATGACCCGTGTGTAATGTGTGTATACATTCGTGTTGCCATTTTAGGGATAATGCTATCTGCTCTGGTTGGTTTAGTTAATCCCAAGTTCTGGGTGCTGAGGCTGATTGGCATGGCTGGCTGGATAGTTTCTGCTGTTTGGGGAGCCAAACTGGCATTTGAGCTTAATGATATGCAAGTAAACCCCTCTCCTTTTGCCACATGCTCTTTTTTTCCTGAATTCCCAGCATTTATGCCACTAGACAAGTGGTTACCGCAAGTGTTCTCTCCAACAGGGATGTGCGGTGAATCAGTCTGGTCATTTATGTCGGTTAGCATGGTACAGTGGACGATAATAGGCTTTGTCGTTTATGGTGTTATATGGTTCATAATGCTATTACCTGCATTAACACCTAAGCGCAGTAGCAAATAGCACTATTAACTGTCGGTATTCAATAATCATAAAAAAACAGACCATCTGGTCTGTTTTTTTATGACTGAGTATTCTCTAATCAAAATCTTGTAAGGGCCATAAAACGATATTGTCTTCAAGGTACCTTACTTTCATTTCATTCACAGTTTTGCCTTTAACTGATATCCCTAATTTATGCATCTCATCTTTATTACCTGTAATCAATGGATGCCAATTGGGTAAATCACGACCCAAATATAACCGTCTATAGGCACAGCTTTCTGGTAACCAAGTGAGTTCAGGTAAATTAGCTAAATTAATTGCTGTACACTCTGGTACATATTTAAAGCGATCACTATAGCGTTTACACTGACAACTCTCATCATCTAATAAATGACAAGCGGCATTAGTGTAATAAAGCGCCTCTGTTTCATCGTCTATGATTTTATTTAAACAGCATTTACCACAACCATCACAAAGGGATTCCCATTGTGCGTTTGTCATATCTTCTAATGCAGTGGTTTGCCAAAAATTCATGTTCCGTTTATCTCTTACTCAATCACAATAAGTGATACTTTACAAAATGTAATCTCAGTCGACTGATGAAACTATTTACTATCGAAATTTAGACTGGCTTTATGTTGTTCAAGTAAATTCTCTTTGGGAGGCGGAACTTGCAAATAATAGCCTTTAGCGAGTAATTCACTTTTCACTTTTTCGATATCCGCTAACGCTAATGATTCCCTTTTAGACAAAGGCACTAGCATTACTAATTTTGGGGCGCCAAACATTTTCATCAATGCATCAGGAACTGCATCAAAAACATCACGTTTCTCGACAAAAAGGTATGTTTCGACCTTTAGACTGCTTTTATATACTGCACAAATCATTTTAGTGTAATTTTCCGCTGTTTCAAACTTGATAGTCCACAACGCACACTATAACATGGTGTCCAATAAAATAATTGTAAATTGATTTACAAGCATAGAAATTTGGAGACTAGCGACGAGATGGCTAAACAAAATCTCGAGTTAAAAGCCACATCTTTTACTCTATCGGTACTTTATATTAATAATAGTAATTTAGATGTTGTTGCTTTAGAGCTTGATAAAAAATTAGCTGAGGCGCCACAATTTTTTCTAGGTGCACCATTAATTTTAAATCTAAGTGCCTTAGATGATACCCCAATTGATTTAGCAGCATTAAAAGCACTGTTGAATCAGCGTCAGTTGGTTATTGTAGGGATAACTGAAGCTTCTATTCCCTTTTCTGTACAAGCTAAGGACTTAGGATTAGCTGTCGTTCGATCGGGTAAACAAGCTACAGCCGCTACAATTCCACCTCGTGGAACTAAAATAGTTAAACAAAATATTCGCTCTGGCCAACAGATATATGCAAAAGATGCGGATTTAGTCATTTTTGGTGCTGTTGGCAATGGCGCTGAGGTCATAGCAGATGGTAGCATTCATGTATATGGCGCTTTACGCGGTAAGGCAATGGCTGGCGCTGGCGGTGATACACAAAGTGTTATCATAGCGAGCTCGCTTGAAGCCGAACTTGTTTCCGTTGCTGGGCAATATTGGATCGCAGAAAACCTGCAACAACATTGCCATGCACAAAGAGGTTGTGTTCGCCTAGATGGCGAGTCTCTCACTGTTGAAATATTGCCACAATAAGGCAAATTTAAGGAAAAAATACACATGGCACAAATTATTGTTGTCACTTCAGGAAAAGGCGGTGTGGGTAAAACAACCTCAAGTGCAGCTATTGCAACTGGCCTAGCACTAAAAGGTAAAAAAACCGTCGTTATCGATTTTGATATCGGTTTACGTAATCTAGACTTAATTATGGGCTGTGAACGCCGTGTAGTTTATGATTTTGTAAATGTAATCAATGGTGAGGCTAACTTAAATCAGGCTATGATTAAAGATAAGCGTTGTGATAAGTTGTTCATTTTGCCAGCTTCACAAACTCGTGATAAAGATGCCCTGACTAAAGAAGGTGTGGGCAAGGTGCTAGATGATTTATCTAAAGATTTTGATTATATTGTTTGTGACTCCCCTGCAGGGATTGAGCAAGGTGCCATGATGGCGCTTTACTTTGCCGATATTGCCATTGTAACGACCAACCCAGAAGTCAGTTCAGTACGTGACTCTGACCGTATTTTAGGTATGTTACAAAGTCGCTCACGCCGTGCAGAAGAGAATCTTGAACCAATAAAAGAATACTTATTATTAACACGTTACTCTCCTGCGCGTGTTAAAACTGGTGAAATGCTGAGTGTTGAAGATGTTAAAGAGATCCTAGCAATTGAACTTTTAGGGGTAATTCCTGAGTCACAAGCTGTGTTGAAAGCATCTAACTCTGGTGTACCTGTTATCATTGATCAAGAAAGTGATGCAGGCCTAGCATATAGCGATACGGTTGCCCGCCTTTTAGGTGAAGATGTAGCCATTCGTTTCATAACAGAAGAAAAGAAAGGTTTCCTAAAAAGGATATTCGGTAGCTAATTATGTCCATACTTGATTATTTCAGAAGTACTAAAAAACCTAATACGGCCTCTTTAGCCAAAGAGCGTTTGCAAATCATTGTAGCCCATCAGCGTGGTGAACGCGGTGCGCCTGACTACTTGCCAAGAATGAAGCAAGAAATCATCGAAGTGATCCGTAAATACGTGCAAATATCTGATGATCAGGTCACGGTTCAATTAGAACAAAATGATGATAATTTATCTGTTCTAGAGTTGAACGTGACTTTACCAGAGACTAAGTAGTGTGATAAATCTTTTATTTTAATGATTTATCTACCTAATCAAAAAGTAAAAAGGATATGATGAATTCATATCCTTTTTAACTTTAATTGCTACATTTGTTATGGGAACCAACAATTAACGCTAAAACTATTCACCATCAAAGGCAATACTATCTAGCTTATTGCCCACTAACGCACCACGCCAACCTTGTAAAATTAATGGCTTATCGCCCTGCTTACCCTCGAATAACCAAACTAAGAATTGATGAATTAAACGCTTCGAACCAATAAACTCAAGCGGTACAGACTGTTGCTCACTAATGTCAGTTAAACACGTTTTAATCAATTTAAAAGATGACTTATAACCTGACTTTAAAGCAATAACATCGACTTCTTCTGGCGGGTTATCCATGTCTGCATTTGCGATGACTTTTAATAAGTCCTTTCCATGAAAACGCTTTTCTTGATCAGTTAAGTCATTTAGCTGATTTAACTCAGCCAAACTTGTAGGCGCTTTTTTAGCGAGTGCAATGAGTGCATGATCTTTAACAACAAACCCAAGAGCTAAATTTCGATTGACCGCTTTTTCAAGGCGCCATGCTGCCATGACTTTTAAGATTGCAAGTTGCGGGCGAGTCAATTGGAAAGCATTCTTAACTTTCAAATAAGCTTCATCAGGATCAACACCACTTAAGCGACCTTGGGTTATCCGTTCGCCTTCTTCATATAACCAATCTAGACGATTTTGCTCAGTCAGTTTTTGTAGAATTTGCGGGTATATCTGATATAAGTAAGATACATCATTAGCTGCGTATTGAAGCTGAGCATCACTTAAAGGCCGTTTCATCCAATCGGTGCGTGACTCACCTTTGTCTAGTTCAATACCTAAGCAATGCTCAACTAATTTAGCATAGCCTAAACCATGCCCCATACCCGCTAAACTAGCCGCAATTTGACTATCAAATAATGGCTTAGGTTGACAGTCCCCATAATGGGCGAAGACTTCAAGATCTTCACTACAAGAGTGAAGTACCTTAATAATATTTTCATTGGTTAATAATGACCAAAATGACGATAAATCTTTGATAGCGACAGGATCAATCAATGCTAGTGTTTTGCCATCATAAGCTTGAATTAAGCCTAGATGTGCATAGTAAGTACGGGTGCGAACAAATTCTGTGTCTAACACTAGCAAGCTAGCTTGCTCATATTGCTTTACTAACGAGGCTAACGCATCATCATTACTTATATACTCGAACGCAAACACAGCTTACTCCATTTATTTTATGGGCTTAAAAACAAAAAACCGGCTAGATGCCGGTTTTTCAAATTTACGCTTTATTGGCTTCGTCTCGAAGCTGTCTGCGTAAAATCTTACCCACATTGGTCTTTGGTAATTCGTCTCGGAATTCTACCAGTTTTGGTACTTTATATCCCGTTAAATGATGGCGGCAATGTTCAATCAGCTCTTTTTCAGACAATGACTTATCTTTTGCAACCACGTATATTTTGACTAATTCACCGCTAGCATCATTGGCAACACCGACAGCAGCAACTTCAAGTACTTTTGGATGAAGTGCTACAACCTCTTCAATCTCATTTGGAAATACGTTAAAGCCAGAGACTAAAATCATGTCTTTTTTACGATCGACTATGAAGAAAAAGCCCTTTTCATCCATATAACCAATATCGCCAGTAGCTAACCAACCGTCTTTATCAATTACTTTGGCGGTCTCTTCAGGACGCTGCCAGTAACCTTGCATCACTTGCGGCCCTTTAGCAAAAAGCTCACCGGTTTGACCTTGAGCTAATACTTTACCATCATCGTCACGCACTTGAATAAATGTCGATGGCGCAGGAAAACCAATGGAGCCGTTATAACCTTCTAAGTTATACGGACAACAAGTCACTAGAGGTGAAGCTTCCGTTAATCCATATCCTTCCAGTAAACGAGTTTTGGTAATCGCTTGCCATTTGTCAGCAACGGCTCTTTGTACCGCCATACCACCGCCAATTGACAGTTTTAGGCCGCTAAAATCTAAGTTTTTGAAGTCGTCATTATTAACTAAGGCATTAAATAAGGTGTTAACGCCAGTTAATGCCGTAAAGGGATATTTTTTAAGCTCACCAACAAATGCTGGAATATCTCTTGGGTTGGTGATTAATAAATTTTGACTGCCTTTATGTAAAAATAATAAGCAATTTACCGTTAATGCAAAAATATGATAAAGCGGTAAAGCAGTAACAACAAACTCTTTACCATCATCTAATGCCGGCGAGTATGCGCCATTTGCCTGTAAAACGTTAGCAACAACATTTCGGTGGCTTAACATTGCACCTTTAGATACCCCAGTTGTGCCACCGGTATATTGTAAAAAGGCTAAATCATCACCGCTAACACCTGGTTTGACGTATTGTAATCGCCGCCCTTTAGATAAGCTGTCTCGAAATGAAAGTGCGTGTGGTAAATGATACTTAGGCACCATTTTTTTAATATACTTGACTACAAAATTAACTAAAGTCCGTTTTGGCGCACTAAGTTGGTCGCCTAAGCCAGTAATTATCACAGACTCCACTGCAGTTTGATCAACAACTTCTTCTAGCGTTTTGGCAAAGTTAGATACAACAACGATGGCTTTAGCACCAGAATCTATTAATTGGTGCTTAAGTTCTCTTGGAGTGTAAAGAGGATTAACATTAACTACTACCATACCAGCACGCAATACACCAAATAGTGCTATCGGGTATTGGAGTAGATTTGGCATCATTAATGCCACTCGATCGCCTTTTTCAAGCTTCAGTTCATTTTGTAAATAAGCGGCAAAAGCGCGACTTCTTTCTTCAAGCTTTCGATAAGTCATGGTTGCACCCATGTTAATAAAAGCAGGCTGATCAGCGTATTTCGCTACAGCGCTTTCAAACATGGCAACCAATGAAGGAAATTGATCCGGGTCTATCTCAGCCGGTACATTGGCTGGGAGGTGATTAATCCAAGGCTGGTCCACGTGTGTCTCCTATAATGGCCACTGTGCTAAGACGTGCATTCCCCGTCAGTGGCTAAAAACGTTTTCCTGTTATTGGCTATTGTTATGATATGGCAATAATCAGTCAACGCGTTGTTATTGTTATCGCCTATACCTAAAATCATACAAGCGTTTTAATTTTGAACATAATCACATAATTGGCACAAAAATAATAGCGCTTTAAGCTTCATTAACATTTATTTTAGAATAAATGCTCGAATTAATAAGCATAATCCAACAGCATTACCCATATGCAGATGATGATCGCCGTCTATTTCTGCGATTTCAAGATGCTTAAACCATTTTTTAGCCTGCACTTGAGCTGATTTTAACTGCTTAAAACCAGTTTTCCCTAGCACTAACAAGGTATCAGTAGTGCTTTGGCTCATTAATGCATCGACTTGTTCAAAACTCATTCTATACACAGAATCTAATTTTAACCGCGGATCACTTCGCCAATAGTAAAGTTCATCAATAAACTCGAGATTTCTTTTTGCAATAAGTTGACACCAAACTGGGTCCATCCCGGTCAGTTGTTGTCTCGCTTTCACCACGATGTCAATTGACGAATATCCTTTTGTGTTAGCTTGAAATGGCTTAGTCAGTAAATGAGTATGTTGACTGAAACTACGACTTATTCTTGATGCGTTATTATTAACATCTTCAAATAAAGGGGAAAGTGCTTCGATAAGAATTAATTGGGATATACGCTGGGGAAAACTGGCGTTGTAGGCACTTGCAACAATACCGCCAAGGGAATGACCTAAAAGAATTATTGATTGATTTGGATCAGGCTGAATAAAATTAATAAGCGCATGCAAATCATACAAATAGTCAATCCAATGTAACGGATATAGCCCTGGACGGTGGTCTGAAAAGCCGTGTCCAGGCCAATCAAAAGTAATAAGTTGGTAATGAATGGCTAAATCTGATTGTAAAAAAGACTCTGCCAAGGGTATAAAACTGTTTAAATTATCTAACCAACCGTGGCAGGCCAAAATAATTGGCTTGTCAGCATGGCCATATCGCATAGCCGATAAGGTTAAATGGGCCAAAGCGAATGTCATTGGCTGACCTTGCTCCACTGCTCTGAAACAGCACTTTGGCTCATTTAATGACATAATTTACTTCGCTTTTTTAATAAACTTTAATGTCATACGGTCACTTTCACCGATATCGATATATTTTTGCTTATCTTCATCACCCATTGCAAGACGTGGGGGTAATGTCCACACCCCTTTAGGATAATCTTTTGTGTCTTTGGCATTAGCATTTATTTCTGAACTTGCTAGCAATTCAAAACCCGATTTTTTAGCTAATTCAACCATTTGATTTTGTTCCATATAGCCACTTTCCGCTGCCATACCAACATTAGCTCTATGCTCAACCACGCCGAAAGTGCCGCCGTCTTTTAACACAGCATAAGCTGCATTAAACACACCTTCTAATTGCCCTTTCATTGCCCAGTTATGTAGGTTTCTGAATGTCAGCACATGATCAGCTGAATTATCTTTACCTAAGTTAAATTTTTCAGGCGGGCTTAACGTCACAAACTGCACATTACCGACAGATGCTTTATTATCTGCTACCCACTTTTCAAACTTTAAACCCGCTGATTTATAATATTCAGTCTGACGATTTTCTTCCGCAGGTTTTGTTTCAAAGTTGGCTGCAACGTACTGACCATTTTTGGCTAAGTAAGGCGCAAGGATCTCAGCATACCAACCACCACCGGGCCAAAGTTCAATAACAGTTTGATCAGCTTTTACATCAAAAAAAGCAAGTGTTTCAGCTGGGTTACGGGCGCTATCTCTTAACTTATTGGACGCTGTTCTAAAATCACTTGATACCGCAGCGGCCAAGGCATCATTCACTTTAACTTCTTCTGCCTGTGCTGGAGTAACCAATACGGTTGAATACATTCCAACAGTTGCAAAGCTAATCGCTATCGCGAGTGCTATTTTACGTTTCATTTCACATTCCTTTTTATTGAATCAACTTTTTGCCAACTGAGCCATAACATACCACAGCTCACCACTAACCAAATAACAACCCAAATCCAAGCGGGGATCCAAGTCATTTGCGCTAATGCTGCTGCATCGCCCTGACCTGCCAAACCAAATAACACCATGGGACTTGCCATGGCATTGAGGATTATCATCAATCCTAATATACGCAGTAAACTATTTAAAGGACGACTATTTTTTAATTTAAGTGGTAACAAAATAAGTCCAGTTAAACATAATAAAATAGCAATGCTCAACAAGTCCCTCGCCCACAATATAATTGACGCTAAAATAGTAAAGGCCAATAAAGACAAAGTAAATCTGATGCCATCTCGCCATGTGGCTAGTAAGAAAATCAAGTAACCCCAAAGCGCCGCACCCAAATAGCCTGCAAATGCAATAAATATCGCATTACCTCCTTGGCTATAGCAAAGACCTGCGCCATTAGGAAAAAGCTGAATAGAGTTGACCATCCCACCCGACATTATGGTCGCTATCCCGTGCGACAATTCATGGAAATAACTTTCAAACCATTTAAACGGCACGCTAATAAAGGGCAGCCTTGTTAATAAAAAGGCAACTATCAGTTCCAGCACAAAACGGCCTCGACTAGGAATGCCAGATGATGAAGCTGATAAGCTATTATGATTAAAATGGGTCATTAATATTGAGATTATTTATAGAATAATTGACGTTAGTAAATCAGAATTGTCAGCAGGAGGGAATGCTTGTAAAACATTAAGATACAATGTTGTCGTAATAAGACACTAAAAGAAGTAGGAAAGAGCTAAAATAATAATCAAATAGATCAACACCAATAGATAAATTAAGCGTAAAGATCAATACCTACCATCTGTTGAATTTCATCTCGTTTTGCTGAATGCTGGGTCATCAGATAGACATTTATTGCACTACGATTAGTCTGTTTATCAGCATCATATTCGACTTTATTTTGTTGGCTATTAGACACAGAAATGGTTGTATGGTCAAAAAGCTGCGTATTGCCTTTAAACTCAAACAAGCCTGAATTCTCAACTGTTTGTTCTCTTTCTTGCTGACTTAATGCAGATGCTTCGACATCAATTTGGATGTCATTGGCTGAGGGTTGGCCTAAAAGGATATTATTTTTAACGGTTTGACTGGAATTGATTGAGTTAATATCAGTCACTGACTCTAGCGGACGATTACCGGCAACGGCCTGACTCAAAGACGTTTTAAAGCCTTGTTGACTTGCTGTTTGATGAACCGATGACTGATTTATCTGCATTTATGCTTATCTCGACAGTACTTATATCTGCAATGCTTAGCTACAGTGTAGTATAATACTTAACATTAAAATAAAATATAATCGACTATAACTTAGCCAACAAGTTATTGCCAATGGCAAACTTTTCATAAAACTTAAACTGCTTTTAGCATTAAACAGTTTAGCAAAGTTATTACTTTATGCCATTAGGATCATTTTTAATATTACTCTCTACCCGGTAGCTTCTTCCAGGTCACTTTATCTCGGATATACACTGGGGCAAGTTCATCCACACTAGTATGTTGATGTTGGCTAACGCCATATTCAGCTAAAGTGAGCATTGCTTTGGCATCAGGGTATTTAAGCTCATCTTGCAATTGAATATTATCTGCTAACTTAAGTAACGCAGGATACACTTCAAAACCAGTTCCACAGGCGACAATCGCTTTACTGCCGTCCAAATGCAGCTCAACCTCTTGCGGTGAACAAACATGCTCAATACCAACCAAGGTCGCTATGCCCTCTTTTGCAACAAATTGCCCCACGTACACTTCGTTCATACGTGCATCAATAGTACAAAATACTTGCTCAGCATGAAAAGTCGTAATTGCCATTTGTGCCATGGCAGCTAATGTCGAAATACCGATAACCGGTAAATCGGTTCCCAGGGCTAAACCTTGGGTCATACTGGTACAAATACGAATGCCGGTAAAACTGCCAGGTCCACGACCATAAGCAATGACATCAATATCGGCCAGCTTCACTTGAGCTTCTTTTAGTAATTCATCTACCATTGGCAATATACGTTGACTGTGCTCACGCGGTGCATCGACTGTGCGAGCGTAAACCTTACCATCAATAGTCAATGCTGCAGAGCAAGACTCGGTGCAGGTATCAAGCGCAAGAACACGCAGTGGAGTGTGAAATGTCATGTTTACAACCAATGTGGAACAGAAATTAGGTCGCTATGATAACTTATGGGATTTGTTTTAAAAAGTGCAATGCGGTATCTAAATCACGGGTACGATGCATTGGCGGCAATGAATTAATAAAAGCTTGTCCATAAGGGCGATTAACAATGCGATTATCACATAAAATCAACACACCATGGTCTTTCTCATCACGAATAAGCCGGCCGACACCTTGCTTTAATGCAATAACAGCTTGGGGTAATGAAATAGTCGTAAAAGGATCAAGTCCTTGTCGTTCTGCGCTAGCGGCTCTTGCTCGATATAAAGCATCATCAGGCGACACAAAAGGCAACTTATCGATGATTACGCAGCTCAGCAATTTACCTCGAACATCAACTCCTTCCCAAAAACTGCCGGTACCGAGTAGCACAGCATTACCCAATTGACGGAATTTATTCAATAAGCTTTGCTTACTGCCCTGGCCTTGTACCAGTAATGGGTAACTCACTTGGCTACGCAATAAACTAGCAACTTGTTCTAACATGCTGTGACTGGTGAACAAAATAAAGGTGCGCCCTTGCGCAGCATTAATGGCTTTAACACACACTTCTACCAATTGTTTGGCGCTATGCTGAGTTTGCCCTACTTTGCCCAAATGCCGTGGCACACAGAACATCGCTTGGTTTGGATAATCAAATGGACTGTCTAAAATAACCTGAGTCGCTTTCTGTAGCCCGAGTTCTTTTGCAAAATGAGATAACTGACGGTTAACTTGTAATGTTGCCGAGGTAAAAATCCAACTCGTCTTAGGGTCAAATAATTGCTCACATTGTTTAGCGACATTAATAGGCGACGATCGAAGTGAGATAAACCGTGGCCCATATTCAACACTGTAAGCCGCTTGGGTATCTTGGCATTCGAAAAATATTTTTAATCTATCATTCAATTCGTGGATTTGTTCAAAAGCATTATCTAAATCATCATCGCGGCCTAAGTGGTGTCTCAGCAATTCACTTAATTCGGTTAATGATTGATGTAATGCCCAAGCACTAACAATAAGTGCTTTAGTCGATAACACCTGACGCCAATCAGTTTTACCACTGTCAAACATCTCATTATGCCACTGAGCTAGTTGCATGATTGAGCGGTTAGCAAAGTGTTCAATCTGAATGCTGTCACGAATTTTTTGTTTGTGTATAGTGACTAAACTGTTTAACAGCTTATCGATTTCACGGCTACTGATATGACTACCAAAATAACTGATACAAATATCGGGCACTAAATGAGCTTCGTCAAAGATGACAACATCAGGATCTGGAAGCAGCTCAGCAAAACCAGTATCTTTGAGTAATCTGTCGGCAAAAAATAAATGATGATTTACCACGACCAGCTTTGCTTCCATGGCTTTTACACGTGCTTTGCGGGTAAAACACACGTCATAAAAATGACACTTCTTGCCGGTACAGCTTTCTTTGGTACTGACAATGCTTGAGATCATGGTTGAATTTTCAGACACTGACGTTAGATTACCTATATCACCATCTTTACTGAGTACCGCCCACTGATTTATTTTAAGTAAGTCATCTAAAGCCTGCTCCCGATACTGACTGGCATGCTGCATTTGGTTATCTAAGCGTAATTGACATAAGTAGTTATTGCGGCCCTTAAGCAAAGCAATTCTTGGTTGAATATCTAACATAGTTAACAATGCAGGAAGATCTTTTAAAAATAGTTGTTCTTGCAGGTTTTTACTGCCAGTGCTTACAACGACTTGTTTGCCACTTAATAACGCAGGAATAAGATAAGCAAAGGTTTTCCCAACGCCAGTGCCAGCCTCCAAAATTAAGTTGATTTTTTTTGCGATAGCTTCACTTACAGCTATCGCCATATCAGTCTGGGTTTGACGGCTTCGGTACTGATGCACATGACGGGATAATGAACCGCCTACACTAAATTCAGCGGCAACCAATGTGGTTAGACTCGCTAGCTTATGCGGAATTTGAGACGTGTTCGATTTCACAGTTTTAGTAGTTACTCATAGTGTAATTTTAGTTTAAATACATCAAATCTAGCAAGCAGATGGTCAACCCAGCCATGATACATATTTAATCTATTAATACCGACCCAAGATTTAGCAATTACGGCGTATAGTTGACTAAGCTTCAGTGAATAGAAAATTAACTGGATAAACGACAAATAAGATGGTCTGAAAGCTTTAAATAACACTGTTTACAGACTTGACTATTATGCTGATAAATAATGATTAATCCAACCAATTAACTCTGCTGGAGTATAAACAATGCAACTAGCGGTCCCTTTTTTCACAATCGATAACTAAATTATTGGCTAATTTATATCAATGATTCTAAATCTTATCAAAAAAAATCATAAAAAAAGGAACCCTAAGGTTCCTTTTTCAAAGCCGATTAACTAATTACTTAGTTAAAGCTTCTTTTGCTTTTTCAACTAAAATTGTAAAAACAACTTTGTCGAATACAGCGATGTCAGCCAAAATCTTACGATCGATTTCGATAGACGCCTTTTTCAAACCGTTAATGAAACGGCTATAAGACAGACCATTTTGACGAGAAGCCGCATTGATACGTGCAATCCATAATTGACGGAATTGACGTTTCTTTTGACGAGCGGTCACGGTAAGCATATTGACCAGCTTTAGTTACTGCTTGAACAGCAACACGGAAAGTACGGCTACGAGCGCCATAATAACCTTTAGCTAGTTTAAGTACTTTCTTGTGACGAGCACGAGCGGTTACACCACGCTTAACTCTAGGCATTGTTCATTGCTCCTTTAATTAAGCGTATGGTAGTTGACGTGCAATTGCTGGCACATCAGACTTGGCGACTAAACATTTTGCACGTAAGTGACGTTTACGCTTAGTGCTCTTCTTGGTCAAAATATGACGTAAGTGTGCTTGTTTGCGCTTGAAACCATTAGCGGTTTTTCTGAAGCGCTTTTGCACACCCTTGTCTGTTTTCATTTTAGGCATTTCTAAAACTCCGCATTGGGATATTTAATAAACGTAAGGCGAGCAAAAGCCTCAAGAGACTTTTGCTACTTTTAGTTTGCCCTACTATTTCTTTTTAGGTGCTAGCACCATAATTGCTTGTCTACCTTCCATTTTCGGGAAAGATTCAACAACCGCATACTCTTCCAAATCAGCCTTGATACGGTTCAAAAGATCCATACCTAGGTTTTGGTGTGCCATTTCGCGACCACGGAAACGCAGCGTAATTTTCGCTTTGTCCCCATCTTCTAGAAAACGAATCAGGTTGCGTAGTTTTACCTGATAGTCGTTTATATCAGTTCCAGGACGGAATTTTATTTCCTTAACCTGAACCTGCTTCTGCTTCTTCTTTTGTTCCTTTTGCGCTTTCGCTTTATCAAAAAGGAACTTACCGTAGTCCATTATGCGACAAACTGGAGGCTCAGCGTTTGGACTGATTTCAACAAGGTCTACCCCTGCTTCATCCGCGACGCTTTGAGCTTCTTTAATGCTAACGATACCAATGGGCTCACCATCTATGTCCGATAAACGGACTTCAGGAACACCGGTGATTTCATCATTGATTCTATTAGGCGCTGGTTGTCGCCCTGCTGTTCTTTTGATCTTTATGACCTATTCCTCCAACAATTTTAGACTACGGAGCGAAATCTGTTGATGTATCATGGTAGCAAAATCTTCGATTTTAAGCTTACCTAAATCAATACCATCACGTGTACGCACCGCAACTTCCTTATTCTCAACTTCTTGATCACCTACGACCAACAAATAAGGCACACGTCTTAAGGTGTGTTCGCGTATTTTAAAGCCTATCTTCTCATTCCTCAAGTCAAAAGATGCACGAATGCCCTGTTTTTTGAAGTTTTTTACAATTTCTTCTGCATATTCAGACTGTTTGTCAGTAATATTCATCACAACTACTTGCATAGGTGCAAGCCATGTTGGGAATTTACCAGCATACTCTTCAATCAAGATACCGATGAAACGTTCTAATGAGCCAAGAATGGCACGATGTATCATTACCGGCGTTTGGCGACTATTGTCTTCTGCAACATATGTTGCGCCTAAACGAGTCGGTAACGCATAATCTAATTGTACAGTACCACACTGCCAAGCGCGATCTAAACAATCATGTAAAGTAAATTCAATCTTAGGACCGTAGAAAGCACCTTCGCCTGGTAATATCTCATATTTGATATTATTAGCTTTAAGCGCTTGCTTTAACGCTTCTTCAGCACGATCCCACATATCGTCATCACCAATACGCTTTTCAGGGCGAGTGGATAATTTGACGACAATATTTTCAAAACCAAATGTGCCATATGTGTCATATACCATTTGAATACATGCACTCACTTCTGTTTGCACTTGATCGTCAGTACAGAACACATGGGCATCATCTTGGGTAAAGCCTCGCACGCGCATCAAGCCATGCAGTGAACCCGATGGTTCATTACGATGACAACAACCAAACTCAGCCATACGCAATGGCAAGTCACGGTATGACTTTAAGCCTTGATTAAAAATTTGCACGTGACCAGGACAGTTCATCGGCTTAATGGCATATTCACGACTTTCGCTATTAGTCGTAAACATAGCTTCTGAGTATTTATCCCAGTGGCCTGAACGCTCCCATAACACGCGATCCATCATTAGTGGGCCTTTCACTTCTTGATAAGTGTATTGACCTAGCTTTTGACGGATAAACTTTTCGAGTTCTAAAAATATGCTCCAACCATCATTGTGCCAAAACACCATGCCTGGCGCTTCTTCTTGCATATGGTAAAGATCTAATTGCTTACCGATTTTACGGTGGTCGCGTTTAGCCGCTTCTTCTAATCGTGTAAGGTGCGTTTTAAGGGCTTTTTTATCTGCCCAGGCCGTACCGTAAACGCGTTGTAACATCTTGTTATCAGAATTACCGCGCCAATAAGCACCAGCAACACTCATTAACTTAAAGTGTTGACAAAAACGCATGTTCGGCACGTGCGGACCACGACACATGTCGATGTATTCTTCATGATCATAAAGTGCAGGCGTAGCATCTTTGCTGATGTTTTCATCTAAGATGGCAATTTTGTATTCTTCACCACGCGCACTGAATGCATCACGGGCTTCTTGCCAAGACACTACACGCTTTACCACGTCATAGTTTGTTTTTGCTAATTCCAGCATACGTTTTTCTAACGCATCTATATCATCTTGGGTAAGCTTGTGCTCTAAATCGATATCATAGTAAAAACCGTTATCGATAACAGGACCAATGGCCATTTTGGTTTGAGGCCACAGTTGCTTGATAGCATGACCTAATAAATGCGCACAAGAATGGCGAAGAATTTCAACACCTTCTTCATCTTTAGCCGTGATGATAGATAAATCCGCATCGGTAAAAATTAAATCGCAAGCATCTTTTAGTTCACCGTTAACACGGCCAGCGATACAGGCTTTTGCTAAACCTGGGCCGATGTCTGCAGCAACATCAAGGGTAGATACGGGATTAGCAAACTCACGTTTGCTGCCATCAGGCAATGTAATAATAGGCATGAAAATTCCTTGTCCAGTGGTGACCCACACGTAGGGCCACTTGGTAAATAGTGAATAAAAGTTATGAACACATTTTTGAAATAAAGACAGTACAAGAGTCTTAGTTACCCAAAAATGTAGCGCTCGATTGTATGTGACAACATAGTAATGGATCAACCTTTAACGGCTTTCTATACTGCCAAAACTGAATAAACTCATGCATTACACTCAATGCGGTATAACTAAAATAGGGCTATATTTAATCAAGCACAGTAAATGCGTTAAATTCCATCACTGGAGTACAAGATATGAGATTGTTGTCACGTTTAATAAGCTGTCCACATTGTGGTCAGCATCAACATGTAACCATTGATACGAGTTGTGGCGATCAAGAATATTATGATGATTGTCGAATCTGCTGTAACCCTATCCATATTAAAATGCATTTAGATGACAGCAGGCGGACCATTCAATTATTTATTGATTCAGATGATGAGCAAATTTATTAGTACTTGGCTTGGTTGTCGCACGAAACTAACCCTGTTGCTTTTTAGCTAAAATGCGCTCAACCGTATCAACAATAACTTGAGTTTGACTGTCAATTTCAATATTCATTTTATCGCCGACTTGGTGGGCTTTGATATTAGTTAATCTCAGTGTTTCTGGAATAAGGTGCAATTTAAAACCACGCTCAGTCAATTGCCCTACTGTTAAGCTACAGCCATTAACCGCGACAAAGCCTTTATAAAACACATAGTTTTTCCACTTTGCATCTAACGCTAACTCAATATCATAATGCTCGGCGGTATCACTAACAGATACCACTTCAGCTTGCGTATGAATATGGCCCGATAAAATGTGCCCGCCAATTTCACTGCCAAAGGTTAACGAGCGCTCAATGTTAACTAGGTCGCCCCGCTGTACTTTATCTAGATTAGTTAGGCCTAATGATTCTTCCATTACATCAAAAAAAACCTTATCATTCGATATCTTAGTAACCGTTAAACAAACACCATTGGTTGCAACACTGGCTCCTGTTTGTAATCCGGTAAGCAATTCAGGCTTTAACGCAATTTCAAAACGTTTCAATCCAGCTTGCTGTTGAACCGATACCACTTCACATGTGGCTTGTACAATTCCTGTAAACATAAAGTAACTCTCGTTTATTAATAGGCTTAATATGAACAACACCGGCTTTCAAGCCAAGCGCTTAATACAACTCGCCTTGCCGATATTAATCGCCCAAGTGACTCAAACTATGATGGGTTTTATTGATACAGTCATGGCAGGACGAGTCAGCGCGGTTGATATGGCGGCTGTTGCAGTCGGCACCAGTTTATGGCTACCGGCCATCTTATTTGTTCAAGGCCTATTAATGGCCTTCACACCGGTATTTTCACAGCATCATGGCGCCGATAACCAAAAGGTAATCCCAAACTTACTGTTTCAAGCTGGCTATATTGCCATAATAGGTGCCCTAGGTGTGATGTTATTTTTAGCCTCTTCTAGCTATATATTAGACCTAATGGATTTAGAACCACAGCTGCATCGCTTAACGGTCGGATATATTGATGGCATTCTCTGGGGCGCACCTGCATTTGCGTTATATCAAGTGCTTCGCGGTTGCAGTGAAGGCATATCTTATACTTTACCGACTATGGTGATTGGCTTTGTTGGCTTGGCGGTCAACATTCCAGCAAACTATATCTTTATTTATGGAGGCTTTGGCATTCCAGCAATGGGTGGTGCTGGCTGTGGAATAGCAACCGCTATGGTATTTTGGGCAATGTTAATTGCTATGACCATCTATATGCTTGTTGATAAAAAGTTTATTGATATTGCCCCCTTTAAACAGTTTTATGCCCCTAAATGGTCCACCATGAAGTCAATGACTAAATTGGGATTCCCAATTGCAATGGCGTTGTTCTTTGAAGTAAGCCTATTCGCGGTTATTGCATTATTTTTAGCGCCAATGGGCGCTAATGTAGTAGCAAGTCATCAAATAGCGTTAAATTTTTCATCTATAGTATTCATGTTGCCTTTGTCGATTGGTATCGCTGCATCTATTCGCATTGGGTATTATCTTGGTCGAGAAAGAACCGATATAGCGCAACTAGTCACTTATGTCGCCTTAGGACTGTCCTTATCTCTCGCGCTGTTAACCGCTATTTCAACCGTCGTATTTAGACACGAAATAGCTCTACTATATAATGATAATCCTGAAGTTGTCGCGTTAGCCGGAAGCTTGATGTTAATGGCAGCCTTATACCAAATATCGGACTCTATTCAGGTTGTGGCGGCGGGAGCACTACGGGGTTACAAAGACACTCGCAGTGCCTTCTACATTACCCTTTTTTCATATTGGTTTATCGGCATGACATTAGGATATGTATTAGCCTATACCGACTATATTGTTCCCGCGATAGGTGCGCATGGATTCTGGATTGGACTGATTGCAGGGCTTACCTCTGCCGCTATTCTCTTTGGCTGGCGATTGAGTTACATTCAACGAAAAGGCATTATTTTTGTTGAAATAGATTAAGTTTAAAACGAATAAATCTACGCCGCTCATTCAACCTGTTCGAGTGAACGGCGTAAAGAAATAATAAATTTTATCTTCATTAGCCTATGAATATATAAAATTAGCGGCGCACAAAAAACGGTATTGCAACTAACACCATACCGACTATAACTAAGCTCGTCACACTGGCAACAAAGAACGGATAGACCATTAAAGCCATACCCATACATAACGGAACAATTGCTTGTTGGCGTTTACCATAAACAAAATACCCCATTCCAATCGCACCAAATAATACGCTCCACATGATCATTGCATCACTACCCATCTTATTATCCTGGTTATCTTATTTTGGTGAATGTGTTTATCCGAGTTCGGGTCTACAGGTTTTGCTTGTTCAATAATCAACATAATATTTCAATTGTCGCGATAGCTGATATTTAAAAGACGTAATTCACTTTAATGTGATCACATAATTTATCCCAAGCATTCAAAATTTCACCTTTCAAGTTGCTCTACGTATTTTATCGAAGCAATACTGTCAAAAACATACCTCTGCAATCTATGGTTAGCTGTCTTTGTCGCGCTTTTACGATTATTGCAATGTTATTAGTTCAGGTTATCAATTTAACTAGAAATCAATTCGAATAGCAGATACCACTTAAATTCATCATCAACAATGCTTTCAGTACAAATCTTTTATCATTGACGTAAATTAGTCAATCACATGTCAGATGTGAAAATTTACTTTATCAATAACAACAGCCTATATAAAAAAATAACTAAAAACCTAACGACAGATCAAATAGTTTAATGTGATCTAAATCAAATAAAAACTTGATAGTTAGTGCTCTAATCATTAGGATCGTTATTAATTGAACGTTCAATCAATGATTAGCTGGATTAAAAAAGGAAATCATTAATGCCAAGACCTGTTATGAAAAGTGCGCGACAACAACAGCTAATTGAAGCGACATTAATGTCGGTTGAACGTTTTGGATTGCAAAAAACCACCATTAATACCATTAGTGGCATAGCTGGAATGTCATCAGGCATTATTAGCCATTACTTTGGTGGTAAACAAGGGTTGATTGAAGCAACTCAAAAATTCTTACTTGAAGAGTTAAAGCAATCATTACTGGCAAGGACATCAGGTAAAACCTTAACCCCAACGGCAAGATTATTAATGATAGTTGAAGCCAATTTCACCGATTTACAACGTTCAAACGCCGCGGCAAAAACATGGTTAAGCTTTTGGTCTCAAGCAATGCACGATCCGGGACTGGCAAGACTTCAACACATTAATAGCCAACGCTTATATAGCAACCTGCTTTTTTCGTTCAAACAATTATTGCCAAATATGGCAGCCATTAATGCAGCAAAGCAAACCGCAGCAATTATTGACGGTTTTTGGTTACGCAGCGCGCTAAGCCACACCCCTACAGAAGATTTTAAACAAGCCCAAATTTTATCTAAAGCCTTTATCGAGGCTGTGATCGTGCAACACGGAGAAATTGAATGTCAGCGTTAATCACCTATCAAAATTATGTTCACGGTAAGTACATTGCAAATGGCAGTGGCGAAACCTTCCAGGTTATCAACCCTGCTACTGGCGAAGTCAGTTATTTAGTTGAAGTGGCAACCGAGTCTGTGCAAAAAGCTGCTATAGAAAGTGCCAAAGCAGGTTTTGCTGTTTGGTCGGCGATGACGCCTATAGAACGTAGCCGTATTTTATTAAAAGCCGTTGCCCTACTACGTGAGCACAATGATGAACTTGCTGCAGGCGAAGTATTGGATACAGGTAAACCATGGCAAGAAGCTTCGGTTGTCGATATCGTCACTGGCGCCGACTCTATAGAGTTTTTTGCAGGTCTCGCCCCAAGTATTGAAGGCAATCAACAGCCTGTTGGAGCGGATTTTTATTATACTCGCCGTGAGCCATTAGGTATTTGTGCTGGTATTGGCGCATGGAACTACCCGTTACAAATTGCTTGTTGGAAAGCAGCCCCGGCACTTGCATGCGGCAATGTAATGATTTTCAAACCTTCAGAAGAAACACCTCGCGGCGCAATGCGTTTAGCTGAAATATTCACTCAAGCGGGTGTGCCAGATGGCGTGTTTAACGTAGTTCAAGGTGACGGTAATGTTGGCGCATGGCTAACCACCAATGAAGATATCGCTAAAGTGTCATTTACCGGTGAAGTAGGTACCGGTAAAAAAGTCATGGCCGCTGCGGCAGGCTCACTAAAAGAAGTGACCATGGAGCTTGGCGGAAAATCGCCATTGATTATCTTTAATGATGCCGATGTTGAAAATGCGGTATCAGCCGCGATGTTAGCTAACTTTTATACTCAAGGTGAAGTGTGTACCAACGGTACTCGCGTATTTGTGCAGCAAGATATTTATCCGCGCTTTATCCAACGCTTAAAAGAACGTACTGAGCAAAACATCATTTGCGGTGACCCAATGCACCCTGACACCAATTTTGGTGCATTGATTTCACGCGATCATCAACAAAAAGTACTCGACTACATTGAAATCGGCAAAAAAGAAGGTGCCACCTTATTAACAGGCGGAACAGCATTAACACCTGACAATGCACCGAATGGTTTCTTTGTGGCGCCGACTGTATTTACAGATTGCACTGATGAGATGACGATTTCAAAAGAAGAAATATTTGGCCCTGTGATGTCAGTCTTTACCTTTGCTGATGAAGATGAAGTCGTTAAACGTGCCAATAGCACTCACCTAGGCTTAGCGGCAGGTGTATTTACGCAAGACATTACCCGTGCACATCGGGTTATTCATCAAATGCAAGCCGGTATTTGTTGGATAAATGCTTATGGTGCTTCTCCTGCAGAAATGCCGGTTGGTGGTTACAAGATGTCTGGTATTGGTCGTGAGAATGGCTCTGAAACATTAAAAGCATACACCCAAATTAAAGCTGTTTACGTTGGTATGCAGTCACTTGAAAGCCCATTTTAGGAGTGACCCAATTAATGTCTACGCAAATATCTCACGAATACGATTATATTATTGTTGGTGCCGGTAGCGCAGGTTGTGTATTAGCCAACCGCTTAACGGAAAATCCAGCCAATAAAGTCCTGATACTTGAAACCGGTGGTAGCGACAAAAGCATTTTTATCCAAATGCC
The DNA here is from genome assembly GCF_051165765.1 of Shewanella sp. HL-SH8. Taxonomy (NCBI): domain Bacteria; kingdom Pseudomonadati; phylum Pseudomonadota; class Gammaproteobacteria; order Alteromonadales; family Shewanellaceae; genus Shewanella; species Shewanella sp. HL-SH8. Next base: position 2,667,669 of record NZ_CP195039.1, read on the forward strand.
AACCGCCCTTTCAATTCCGATGAATACTAAAAAGTATGCATGGCAGTTTGAAACACAAGCTGAGCCCCATTTAGATAATCGCCGCATGCATTGCCCGCGTGGTAAAGTGTTAGGCGGTTCATCATCAATTAATGGCATGGTTTACGTACGTGGTCATGCTCGTGACTTTGACGAGTGGCAACAACAAGGTGCAAAAGACTGGGATTACGCTCACTGTCTGCCTTACTTTAAAAAAGCTGAAACATGGTCTTTTGGCGGTAATGTTTATCGCGGTGATAAAGGCCCATTAGCGGTTAATAACGGTAATGAAATGAAAAACCCGTTATATCAAGCGTTTGTGGATGCAGGTGTCGATGCCGGCTACCTAGCGACGAGTGATTACAATGCCAGTCAGCAAGAAGGCTTTGGCCCAATGCACATGACAGTTAAAAACGGCGTACGTTGGTCTACGGCAAATGCGTACCTTCGCCCAGCAATGAAACGCCCGAATTTAACCGTGATCACTCATGCGCTTGTGCATAAAGTGATTATGCAAGGTAAAACCGCTGTCGGCGTGCGTTACGAACGTAAAGGCGAGTTAATTGATGTTAACTGCAATAAAGAAGTGGTGTTATCGGCAGGTTCAATTGGTTCACCGCATATTTTGCAACTGTCCGGTATTGGCGATGCAAGTACTTTAGCCAGTGCAGGTATTGAGCAAGTTCATCAATTACCCGGTGTAGGTCAAAACCTGCAGGATCACTTAGAGTTTTACTTCCAATTTAAGTGCTTAAAGCCGATTACGCTTAATGGCAAAATTGATCCGTTAAACAAACTGTTTATTGGTGCTCGTTGGATTTTAAATAAATCGGGTTTAGGTGCTACTAACCATTTTGAATCGTGTGGATTTATCCGCTCAAAAGCCGGTTTAGAGTGGCCGGATCTACAATATCATTTCTTACCCGCAGCTATGCGCTACGACGGTAAAGAAGCCTTTGCAGGTCATGGTTTCCAAGTACATATCGGTCACAACAAGCCTAAAAGCCTTGGCGCGGTAACCGTGGTATCAAATGATGCCAAGGTTGCACCACAAATTCAGTTCAATTACTTATCACATCAAGATGATATAGAAGGCTTTAGAGCATGCGTTCGCTTAACCCGTGAGATTATTAACCAACCGGGCTTAGATGAATACCGTGGTGAAGAAATCCAACCAGGCCTTGCAATACAGACCGATGAAGAAATTGACCGTTTTGTCAGACGTTCAGTTGAAAGTGCCTACCACCCTTCTTGCTCATGCAAAATGGGCGAAGATGAGATGGCCGTGGTTGATTCAGAAACAAAAGTTCACGGTATTAACGGTTTAAGAGTCGTTGACTCATCTATTTTCCCAACCATTCCTAATGGGAATTTGAACTCACCGACCATCATGGTTGCCGAGCGTGCTGCCGATTTGATTTTAGGCAACACGCCACTGGCACCAAGTATGGCAAAAGTGACGCTAGCCGAAAAGTGGCAAACATCACAACGCTTACAAGCACCTAAGCGGCCAATTAATTAATACTTATTAAGTTAATGGGTATGAATTAATGACCACCTATAACAGGTTGATGGCCAACCTACGTTTTTTGTAAATGGCCAATTTAGCCAAGATCAATCTATCAGGGTTTAACTATCGTCAGTACGATACTTAAGGCTTGAGGGCATTTAGCCTTTAAAAATTGTTCTATGGCATTAAAAACATACAACAAGGAGCCAACACTATGTTTGCACACACCCTTTATTCAGGAGTCAAATAATGACGACCTGGTTATCAATAGGCATTTTATTTACTTTTGCCGCTATCGCGTTTGTGATTTATCGTTGGGGTAACATGCAGTGCATTGGTGTCACGCCGGTGCGAAAATTTACCTTTATTGCGATTTTATTCACCTCAGGGCTTGATGTTGGCTTAATCATGTTCCCGTTAACTGAGTTTGCAGGATATGCCGATTTAGCCACTAGTCCGGAATATAGTTTTAGTAATCCGCTGGCAATTGAGTTTGGTTTTTGGGCCTGCTTGATTTGGGCTTTTTACTTTTTAACCTGTTTTTACTTTTGCGTAATTGAGCCAAGAGTAAAATATTTTGAAATTCCGCTGATTAAATTTATCAATAACCTTGTCATTATCGGGACTTGTGCCTTTACTGCCTACTTATTATTGACCAATTTACCTTGGTATTTACCACAATTAGGTGACGGTGAATCCATTGTAAGCAGCTTCTATCTCATCGTATTTTTGGTTATCGCTGCAGCAGTTTATTCTAGCACCAGCATCCGATATGTTCGTTACCTTAGCCTAGCTAGCACTTGGTTATTCTTTGGTTTGATTGCCGTGATGTGGTCTGGCGCCTTTTTATCAGATGACTCAAGTGTGGGTGAATTCTTTACCACCTTTGCATTAATTGGCGACTACTTCGGTAACATACATCACTTTGTGCTGCCGTTTAATGACTACCATGAGTTCTACCTGTTTTGGTGGTTTGCATGGAGCATCATGATTGGCCAATTTACTTCACGTTTTGTTGGTGGAATGAAAACCTATCAAGTATTAATTGCTATGATGGTATTCCCTTCAATACCCATCGCAATTTGGTTCACAGTGCTTTACTACTACAGCTCTAACGGAATCGATACATCAGGCTTCTACAACCTTGCTATGGTAATTGTGGGCATCACATTTGTGATCAACTCACTCGATTCGCTAGTCCGATTATATACAGACAACTTAAACCTAACGGTTGAGCGTTTTGGTAAACTGACTTACATCATCGGAAATATTGTGCTGCTAAGTTGCTTAACCTTACTATTCAAACTAGACTTTTTAGAGATCCAATGGGTAGGCGCGCTTGCCATAGGCTTAATACTAAGCTGTTTCCTTTACATCTTAAAATCTAACTACCGCAAAGTAGGAGCAATAGAACTCTCTCCAAAAGATAATAAAATCGATTTCAATAAGATCGAGTTGTTAGACTAAATCAATAATGAAAAAGGAATGATGATGAACACCACAATAAAAAAATTAGCACTATTAAGTTTATTCGCTTTACCAACCTCAGTAATGGCTGGAGAGTTAAGCACCACAGTTAATGCAACGTCTGATTATACTTTTAACGGTGTTAGCCAAACGGATAGCGGCCCGGCATTGCAAGCTAGCCTAGACTATGCAGCGGATGATGGTTGGTATGTGGGTTCTTGGGCATCAAATGTAGACTTTGGTGACGCGGATGACACTTGGTTAGAACTTGATTTTTACGCAGGTAAATATTACGAGCTAACAGATAAATTATCTATCGATGCTGGTCTTGCTTATTACACCTATCATGGTGATGACGCCTCTGATGAATATTACTACCCAGAGCTATATACCAAGTTTGGTTATGCATCATCGCTGGGGCAAAGTGAATTAAACTTTTGGTACACATGGGATTATTTTGGTGTTGATGCAGGTCATTACATCATAATGGCGGCGCATACTTTTACAGTTGCTGAAGGTCATGATATTCGTGTCAGCTTTGACCGTTCAACATCGCAAGATGAAGACAAATGGGCATGGGGCTAACGATGCTTCTTACAACCATTATCGTGCAGAATACATGACAAGCTGGGAAGGTTTCGACTTTAACCTAGCAGTAGAAGATACCAGCCTAGATAGTGATGCAAGTGATACCCGCGCAGTGATCTCTGTATCACGTACTTTCGCGCTATAAGTCTTTAATACGACTTAGCTAACATCATAGTTAGCAGAATAATGTTTATGACATTATTCTGCTTTTTTATATTTATCAGATACATAAATATCAATTAAGTATCAGTAAGTCATAATTCTACCTTAATTATCTTATATGCCCATTCAACTTCTCTGCCTTCAAGCACATGTTCAAGTTTGTTTATACGGGCTTTAGTACCATCTACGACTCTTTTACAAAAAATTTCTTCCCTAGGGCCATTTTTACCAGTGTTCACCTCATTTAGACTCTACAAACTCAATCGCATCAGGATACTTGCCAATAACAACCTCGGTCTCAAATTGGACTAAAAATCTATTTAGGTCTAAAATAAGACCCATGCAATACTAATATAGCTAACATTAAAACCTGTTATCACTCTAGCTTAAATGTAAAACGGAGAGTAATTGTTATGACTGCACACAATACCAATACATCAAACATTGATTTTGCAGAGGCAAAGACCTCAAAAGTGGGTTTTAGTGCCGCTGTAACTATTCTAGAAAAATGGGGCTGTGCACCAAAAGATATGCTCAATATTTTACGTTTACCTCGCTCTTCTTACTTTGCATTTAAAAAACCAGAGGCGAAATTCGTGCTCGACAAAGATCAGCTAACACGCATTAGTTACATACTGAACATTCACGCAGCACTTAGAATGTATTTCTCCAATCCTGAAAACGTATATGGCTTTATGCAGATGGAAAACGCCAATCCCTATTTTGAGGGGCGTAGACCGCTGGATATAATAAAAGGTGGAGGCTTTCCTGAACTGCATGAAGTCTTTAGCCGTGTCGATAGCATGCGAAGTGGTGGTTGGTAATGACTACAATATCAACCGTTGAGCATCAGGTTGCATATAGACTTATCAATTCAAAATTCCCACCCATTTCGATGTTTGATGATGTCGCTTCTGTGGAAGATTTTGATACTATTTTTACATTACAAAGTCTAACCAACCCAAGGTTACTGGTTCAGCTTGGCCATATTGATTTGGTTAACAAAGCAGATATACCTTTTGGTATTAATGGCTGCTCATACGCCACAGCCCCTTTTACCCACATCAATAAAGATGGCAGTCGTTTCTCTAATGGTTCGTTCGGGGTACTTTATCTTGCCGATGATATGGACACAGCAATTGCAGAAACCAAATATCATCAACAAAAGATGCTAATGGCTATCAAAGGGGTTCATTATGACACGATTATCATGCGAGGCTTACGTTGTGTATTTAGCGCCGAATTAACTGACAGCACAGTGATAAGTTTAGAAGCCATGTCAAAGTCGTCGATTTACCACCAAACAAATTATAGCGAAGCACAGCAGTTTGGAGCACAGCAGCGAAAATCTGCAATTGAAGGCATTCATTATACGCCGGTAAGAAACCCATTAACGGCTTGCTACGCGCTATTCACTCCAAGATGCGTCGAAGAGATTGTACAATCATCACATTACGAATACGTTTGGGGCGGTTCATCGATCGACGCAGTGAGACTAATATCCGCGCCTTAATCACTTTGAATGACTAGAGTTAAGTGGCAAATAAATAATCACATCGAAAGTTGCAGCATAAAAAACATAACGCTTAAAAGTGGTAACAAACTATTGGTATAGTTTAAAACAAGGGACTTTATTACAGATAGAGAGGAAAGGATAAACAAGATATGGTACACCCGAGTGGACTCGAACCACCGACCCCTACCATGTCAAGGTAGTGCTCTAACCAACTGAGCTACGGGTGTATATTGGAAATTGGATAAGATTAAATTGGTACACCCGAGTGGACTCGAACCACCGACCCCTACCATGTCAAGGTAGTGCTCTAACCAACTGAGCTACGGGTGTACTGACTTTGATTTCCTAACAAAGCGGTCGCCATAGTAAGGGCGTTGGCTAACGCTTGCAAGTAAAAATTACCATAACATGGCTAAATGGTGATTTGCTGTGCAACTTGCCGATTTAATGACAAAAAGTCCTAGCCATGTGAACCTAGCTCCCCCTGGACTTTTTATCTAAATGTTAAAACTCAGCGATCATATTGGGGAGTAAATGATTAAATCTAATATCAAGTTTAATCTATTGCCACCAATGGCGTAGCACGATTCTCCAGTAAAACTGGAATACCATCATTAATCGGATAGGCAATTTTATCAAACTTACAAATTAGCTGTTGGTCTTCTTTGTCAAATTCCAGTTTACCTTTGCACACAGGGCAAGCGACAATATCAAGTAACTTTTTATCAAAAGCCATTTAGATTTCCTTTTTAAGTTGAATAAGTTGAGTCACTCGACTCATAAACTGAATATCAAATTGTTCACTTAGCTTCGCATTTACCGGTAAATACCACCAGTTTTGTAATGCAAAATCGCGACATTTAACCGCATCTTTTTCGGTCATTAGCAAGGGGGTTTGTGTTGATAGCTCAATCAGCTGTTGTTGATCGTAAGCTTGATGGTCGGCAAAAGCCACTGTCTGCCTAAGTTGATAACCTTGTTGAATCAAACTATCAAAAAAACGTTGTGGATTACCAATACCTGCTATGGCCACAATAGGTTGTTCAATGATTGATGCCTCTGTATCAAACAAGTATGGGACTAAGGCTTTATCAAACGACTGTGGTTTAACCCTACATAATGGCGCTGGCACTAATTGCATCAGCTGTTCTTCAGGCCCTTGAGTCTTTGCTAATAGCGGACCACCATTATTGATAATCCAGTCGATATTATCTAAACGCCACAAGCCTTCTCTTAATGGTCCTGCTGGCAGTAAACATTGATTACCATAACGACGTGCACCATCTACTAGGGCGATTTCAATATCACGCCCTAATGCGTAATGCTGCAAGCCATCATCACAAATGATCACATCAACATCAAAGTCAGCTAATAACGTTTGCGCAGCTAACACGCGTTGACTGCCAACCACCATAGGTACATGGGTACGATTGACAATCATTAATGGCTCATCACCCACATCAACGGCTTTGCTTGACTGAGTGACACTGATTACACCATCAATACTCGCCCCGTAACCACGACTTACAACGCCAGGTTTTAAACCATTGGCTCGTAGTAAGTTAATTAGATAAATCACTGTTGGGGTTTTACCACTACCACCAGCAGTAATATTACCAACAACAATGACAGGCACTGGCAGTTGGGTGACTTTTTTGATGCTAAATGTGAACAGCGAGCGTCTCATATGGCTAATAACAGCAAACAACGCCGACAACGGCAGTAAAAGCCACCTTGCCCAGTGGCCTTGATACCAAATTTGATTTATCCATTTTTGCATTGAGGTAAAAACCTAGCTGCTAAATTGCATTTGATACAAGTTGGCATACACCCCGTTTTGGGTAATCAAATCTTTATGTACGCCACGCTCGATAACTTTACCTTGATCGATAACCAATATTTCATCGGCCGATTCAATGGTTGATAAACGATGCGCGATAACCACTGAGGTTCGGTTATGGCGTAAGTTATCTAAACCTTTTTGAATCGCTTTTTCTGATTCAGTGTCCAACGCCGAGGTTGCTTCATCTAAAATCAATACCGGTGCATCACGTAACATGGCACGGGCAATAGCGATACGCTGACGCTGACCGCCAGATAACAACACCCCATTCTCCCCTACCTGAGTATCTAACCCATCGGGCAAGGTGTTGATAAACTCCATGGCGTAAGCAAGCTCTGCAGCTTGTTCTATTTGCTCACGGGTAGCTTCACCAGGGTAGGCATAGGCTATATTGTTAGCTATTGTGTCATTGAATAAAGTGACTTGCTGAGACACCAATGCCACTTGATTACGAAGACTTTTTAATTGGTAATCATAAATGCTGGTGCCATCGAGTAAAATATCACCATTTGATAAACCGCCATAAAAACGGGTGATCAAATTAGCGATAGTCGATTTACCAGAACCAGAACGGCCAACTAGAGCGACGGTTTTGCCCGGTTTAACATCAAACTCAATTTGATCTAGGGCTTTTCTGTCTTGTTCTGGGTAGCTAAAGCTGACGCTATTAAATTGTAAATGTCCTTTAACACGATCAACGCTATGGGTGCCGGTATCGGGTTCTACTGGGGTATCTAATAATTCAAAAATGGTGGTACAGGCTGCAATACCACGCTGAAATTCAGCATTGACGCGGGTTAAGTTTTTAATTGGCTGTAACATGGCCATCATTGCACCTAAAATGGCGGTGAAGGTACCGGCCGTTAGCTCTGCCTTCATGCTGTCCCAACTGGCAGCATACAACACAAATGCTAATGCGAATGAGCCAATGACCATAATTAACGGTTGGCTAACTGACTGCGCCACTGCTAGCTTCATATTTTGATGACGATTACTGTCATTCACTTTAAAGAAACGCGCCATTTCAGTTTTTTGACCACCAAATGACAGCACGTTTTTATGGCCTTTGATCATTTGTTCGGTTGTGGCTGTTACTCCGCCCATTGCGGATTGAATTTGCTTAGACACTTTACGAAAACGTTTACTGACCACACTGATAACAATGCCCATAACGGGGCCAATTACCAAGATACACAGAGACAATTTCCACGAGAAATAAAACATGATGGCTAACATGCCGATAACTGTCATTGAGTCTCGAACAATCGAAATAAGCGCACTGCCTGATGCTCTGGCAATTTGCTCGGTATCAAAGGTGACACGAGAAATAAGGTTGCCACTGTTTTCGCGGTCAATGTAACTGACTGGTAAATGTAGGTAGTGCTCAAAAACCTGTTGACGCATGTCCATGATAAGTTGAGCGCTCATGTAAGACACACAATAGGTCGACACAAAGTTAGCCAAACCGCGCAAAGTAAACATGCCGATCACCACAAAAGGTGCCATTCGCATAATGTCATTGTCGGTATTAAAACCACCGTGGGAGGGTATTTCAACTCCGGCGGCGGTAGTCGCTGATGAGGCAAAACCTTGGTCAATAAAAGGTTTAATAAACGCAATAAAACCAGCATCAACCGCGCCATAGGTAAGCAAGGCCAATACCGCCATAATAAACATAGCTTTCATCGGTAAAACATAAATCATTAAGCGTTTAAAAACGCTCCACATTTCATTATCAGAGTATGACGACATTTATATAATTCTTAACTGACAAACATAAGCGACATTCTACTCTGCTTTAACTATCTGGCCAAATCTAAACAAACGGTTATACCAAAATGGCGCTAAATCGTTGCGATAAGTGCTTATTTGATAACCAGTGTGTTTAAACTTGATACTAATTTGTCCCTGTTCTCCGCTGATAAGAGTCTTTATCCCCCGCTGTTGATAACGCGCCATCACATCAGATTTAGGAAATCCGTATTGATTATTAAAACCCGCATTCACTATGGCTAATTGTGGTGACACGGCATCAATAAAAGTGTCGGTAGATGAAGTACGGCTGCCATGGTGCGGCACAAACACAATATCAGCATCTATCTGTTGCTTGTTTGATATTAAACTTTGCTCTCTTTTCGCCTCAATATCACCCGTCAGCAATACAGCAAAAGCCTTCGCGGTTAATTCGGGTAGAAGTATATTCATTAGTTCACCTTTACCAAGATGGTCTGCACCTTGTTCAACAGTTTGAAGGTGATCATTCTCAAATTCGATATTTAGCATGATTACGCAGGATTGATTGTTATCTTTATCTGAGCCTAAATGATCTGACAAAGTGGATATTTGTACCCTTCCCCATTGCCATGATGCTGAATGGCAATCACTGATATTAATGTTAACCAGGTCAGCCGCTCGATTGATTAATGCCTTGCCATTATCAGCAATCAAGTGGGTGTTGGGAAATGCCCTTATCATCGGTATTAACCCGCCACTGTGGTCATTATCATGGTGGCTTATGACAATATAATCTAACTGGGTAATGCCCCTGGCCTGTAGAAAAGGCAATATTGCCCGTTCAGCATAACTAAAGTCACCAAAGGCTGCGCCGGTATCATAAATCATGGCTCGGTGTTGTTGTTGAAGTACGATGGCAGAACCTTGTGCTACATCTAGTACATGAAGATAAATTGGTCCATTTAAGGTAAAAACCTGACTTTGATCGCCTTTATTATCCATCTGCGACATTTTGCTAATAGCCAATTGTATTAATGGCAAGTTCATTACTAAAGCGGTGAGTAATATGATCCCATGATGATTAATTTTAGCCATCTTATTTGATTGACCGGGTTGATTGAATATTGATTTACTGCCATTAAATGAATGAGTAAGTAAATGGCTAAATGACCAGCGAAATGTCAGCAGTAATGTCCATCCCAGCAAACTAAACATACCCGCCACAACCCATGACTCACTGACGTAAACAACATTATGACTAAAGTCACTAGACCAAGTTAATAGCTGACTAAAAGGGGCGAGTAGTTTGTCTGCTACAATAAATAAAACACTATCGAAGCTAAGTTCATTGGCGCTTGAAAACTGAAATAGACTCGCTAGACCGCCGGAATGTATTAAGGGGCTCAACACCAACCAGACTATAAAACTACCCAATACAATGGGGATCACCAATATACTAAACCAGGGCACAACAATGAGGTTTATCCAGATACTGTGAATCGATAACGTGCCAAATAACAGTGCTTGCAATAACCCTAGACCTAAGGCTAATCGCCACTGAATTGACCACAGGGACCCAATATAGCCTGTCACTTTTTGTCGCCAATGATGATCTGTGGATACTTTTTTAGCATGACTTACTGAGGTATCAACAAAGCGCAAGATAATGGCCAGTGCAATAAAAGATAGCCAAAAACCTGCGCTAAGCATTGATAAAGGGTCAATAAACAACACTCCTGCCAAGGCATACATTAGTCGTTGCCAGACACTGTGATGCTGTTTTAACAGGCTAAACAGTACCAAGAATATCAGCATAAACAAAGCCCGCTGAGTGGCAACAGCGAAGCCGGCAAGATAGGCGTAACCCAATGCTGACAATACTGCCAAAGTTAATGCTAAATAAACAGCGAACATACCGAACTGCAAGTTAACTTTGGCCATAGCTATTTGCGCCAGCTTAACCCGGGTTAGTATTACAAAGCACAAGCCGAATATTAAACCAAACACCACTGACAGGTGTAATCCAGAAATGGCAATTAAATGGCCGGTACCCGTTTGACGTAATTGCTGCCACCGCTGATCAGATATTTGGCTTTTATCACCAAACAGTAGTGCCAGTAGCAGATCACCATTGGCTATCTTGGGGGTAATGGCTGCAAACTCAGTTAACCAACGCTGGCGCAAAGACGGCTGATACGATAACAAATCAGCCTGTTTAACTCGCCCTTTTGCGACAATATGGCGATTAATATAATACCTTTGCTGATTAAAACCGCCTTGATTAGCTATGCTGGTAATAGGCTTTAATTTTGAATCAAACTGCCATATTTGACCTAGCTCTACTTTTGGCGCTTGTTGCCAAGTTAAACGGTAAATTTGATCGCCTGTTATGGTTTTAAATAAACCAGATATATTAATATTGGTTAATTTTGGTTCAATTACACGCACATCAATGCTTATCCAGTCGCGGTTATGATTTACTAGTGATACTATCTCCGCTGTAAAGGTTTTGTTAGTTTTTGGTGTAACTTCTGGCTGAAAGTCTAACGAATAGAAATAGATACTTATCCAAAAAATAGCAAAAAAAGCACCACTTAATCTAGGTGCTTTGAAAAGGCAGACCAAAGCCAAGAGTAACCAAATAGGTAAACACCATAGCGATGGGATTACAGGCCAAAGTAATCCAATGAGGCTACTGATACAGAAGCCGAAAATAAATCGATTCATAGGGTACTAGTAAAGACAGTAATCACTTAAGATGCCAAAAAAATTCATACAAAAATTTATGCCTGATCCAAAAACACTGAAAAAGCATAAATATTTGCGGGTGTTTGGTAAATTATTGGATAAACCCAATTTGTGGGTATTAAATCGTAAATCAGCCCCAGGGGCTTTTGCGGTAGGGTTATTTATTGGCTGGATGCCTATGCCATTTCAAATGGTTGCTGCTGCTGGGTTAGCCATTTTATTTAACGTTAATATTCCGTTAGCAGTGGCATTAGTATGGATAACTAACCCTATCACCATGCCATTTATGTTCTATATGGCTTATTTATTAGGCGTGAAATTACTCGGGGTTGAAAAGTTGCCCTTTGAATTTGAAGCAAGTTGGCAATGGGTAGAAACATCGATATCGACAATTGGCCCACCCTTTTTACTCGGCTGCTTTGTATTAGGCGTGGTTTTTGCTGCAATTGGTTATTTGATTATTAATAGTTTATGGAAATATTCGATACTATTTAAATGGCAAAAACGCAAATAAGCTTTACATTGCCATTTTATTTTTGAGTTTACTTTTAGTACTGAGTTATTGACATTTTCTATTGCAATAAGCTGAGTTAAAAACAGATATCAAGCTGATATGATGACACAAGCAAACATCCAATATTACCAGCTTTTAAGCCTATTTATCAGCAATTCACGTGATGCGCTTTTTAATTTCATAGTAAGCTAGAAAAAGAAGATGCAGTAGCAATAACGCACTGAAAGCTGAACAGAAAAAAAGTAACCCTATCGATTCTACCTTAGTTGGCTGTTCTGCATAAAACCACCACCATAACGGCCAGCCGATCACAGATAGTGACGTTAACTGTGCCATGCACCTGAAGCATCGCCCCAGTTTTTGTATAAAAATTGATTCATCACATTGATTGCAAGCCATGTTATTTCTTATTAAGTGATTCTGTTAATGAGCCCAAAAGAAGATAATAACCCAATTTTCTTAACAATGACTAAATTCACTTGCTAGCATGGCATATAGGTATTCATCGCCCCACTTCCCTTTAAACATCACATTTTGCTTAAAATGGCCTTCTTGTCGAAAATTAGCTTTTTCTAACACTGCTATACTGGCTTTATTTAAACAATCAGTAATTGCAATAACACGATGTAGCCTCAACTCAGTAAATAAATACTCTAGTAACCCCTGTAATGCTTGTGTTGCCAAACCTTGGTTCTGGTGTTGTGGCGCAACGGTAAAGCCCACTTCAACTTGTCGTTCATCAATGAAATGTACCGCTAAGTCACCCAGTATTTGATCGGTTAATGGATCAGCAATCGCCAATTGATACCAATTACCTGGCACAGCGAAATCAGTGTAATCCGTTTGTGCTAGTAGCTGCTTAGCATCATCTAAACTGTATGCAGTCCAACTTTGATATTTGGCGATGTCGACAACATTTCGATATTCAGAAAAAACCACTAAATCAGACGTTATGAAGCAGCGGATAACAAAGCGTTCAGATAAAAGACTTGGGGCACTAATCTTAGCAATGACTGATTTAGGCAAGGTATTTTTAGACATGACGTGCTACTTAGGCTTATTTGAGGTTAAATTGTACAAGATTAAACGCTAACAGAAATGGATTAATCTCACTATAAATATTGAATCACACGGCATTATTAATCAGTAACATCCGGCTTTGTTTAACTAGGTTACCTCTAAGTATTCAGCTGATAGTTCAACCATTGTTAATTTATCGCAAATATATTATTCAATAAAACAAATAAACCGCAAAACACATCCTCATAATGCAAACTAGATCGCATTATAAATCGACAATTGACTACTTCCCTGTATAATTCGGCGCCTACTAATACACCCAAGTCAGTCTTATTCTCACTAAAGCCGATTATCGCTTTTTTGTCGATCAATATTCTGTAATTACTCAATTGGATACATGTTTTGATTTCTACCGCAAATATTACTATGCAGTTTGGCCCAGAGCCGTTGTTTGAAAACATTTCGGCGCAATTTGGCCACGGCAATCGTTATGGCTTGATTGGTGCTAATGGTTGTGGCAAATCCACATTCATGAAAATTCTCAGTGGTGAACTGGCTCCAACATCAGGCAATGTTTCAATTTCGCCAGGCTTAAAAGTAGGCACCTTGAACCAGAACCAATTCGCTTTCGAAAACTTTAGCGTGGTTGACGCGGTTATCATGGGCGATGTGGCACTTTGGAAAGTGAAACAAGAACGTGACAGCATTTATTCCCAGGCAGAAATGAGTGATGAAGACGGCATGCGCGTCGGTGACTTAGAAAGCCAATTTGCAGAAATGGACGGTTATAGCGCTGAAAGTCGCGCTGGCGAAATCCTGTTAGAAGCAGGCATTGAAGAGTCGTTTCACTATGGCTTGATGGCACAGGTTGCCCCAGGTTGGAAATTGCGAGTGTTATTAGCACAAGCATTATTTGCCAACCCCGACATACTGCTACTTGACGAACCCACCAACAACTTGGACATTCATACCATTAGTTGGCTTGCTAACGAATTAAACAAACGCAAATGCACCATGATTATTATTTCCCATGACAGACACTTTTTAAACTCTGTTTGTACCCACATGGCAGACATCGATTATGGCGAAATGCGGATTTACCCTGGTAATTATGAGTACTTCCTCGCACAATCAAGTTTATTGCGTGAACAGCTTCTGGCTGGTAATGCGAAAAAGAGCGCTGAGATTGAAGAGTTACAGGACTTCGTTAACCGCTTTGGCGCTAATGCTTCCAAAGCCAAACAAGCCAGTTCTCGCGCTAAGAAAATGGACAAAATTAAACTTGATGATGTTAAATCATCAAGCCGTATTACCCCGTCTATACGCTTTACTGAATGTAAAAAACTACATCGCCAAGCATTAGTGTTAGAAGAGCTTGGGCACGGTTTTGATGAGGTATTATTTGAACATGGCGATCTTATTTTAGACGCAGGTTCAAAACTGGCTATTATTGGTGAAAACGGCGTGGGTAAAACAACACTACTGCGTTGTTTAGTTGAAGAAATTAAACATAACCATGGCCGGATTAAATGGTCAGAAAATGCTGCCATTGGTTATTGTCCGCAGGACAGTAGCGCAGATTTTGACAATGACATGACTTTATTTGACTGGATGTCATTATGGCGTACACCTAAGCACAACGACCTTATGGTACGTGGCATGTTGGGTCGTTTATTATTCACTGAAGATGACGCGAACAAGAAAGTGCGCAACTGTTCTGGTGGTGAAAAAAATCGTCTGTTATTCGGTAAGTTAATGATGATGGACGTTAACGTATTGATCATGGACGAGCCAACTAACCACATGGATATGGAAGCAATTGAAGCGCTGAACCAAGCGTTGAAATTATTTGAAGGCACATTGATATTTGTCAGCCATGACCGTGAGTTTGTGTCATCACTTGCAACACGCATTATTGACGTAAAAGATAAAAAATTGGTTAACTTCCACGGTACATTTGATGAGTACCTTGCAAGTCAACCGCCGTTGTAAGCAGGAATTGACACCGTAAATTAAGGCCTTCATTGTGATATCCAGCTATGGGATAAGAATCACAATATTAATGAAGGCCTTTTTATTTACCCTAACGTTTAGTCTTCCCGTTTTGATAAGTAAACACTGAATACCTACTCGTATTGATGATTCATATTGATTAACCGTTTTGCTGTAGGCAGAACAAGACCAACAAAATCAATAAAGAATAAAAAGAGTCGGCACCTAATTTGGCTTTAACGCCTGTTTCTTTTAAGCAACATTAACCCAAATAGCGAAAGTATCATGACTAGAAAAATCGAATTACTCGCACCAGGCGGCGATGTTGACGCAATTAAAGCAGCAATCATTGCTGGCGCGAACGCGGTATATTGTGGTTTAGAAACCTTTAACGCACGAAATCGCGCCGCTAACCTTACGTTTGATGATCTTCTTGGTGTTATTTCCCTAGCCCATCGATATCAATGCGAAGTTTTTTTGACCATGAATGTCGTGATCCTTGAAAATGAAATACCGACTTTGGTTAAATTACTGAATCAACTGGTTAATACCGGCATAGATGGCATTATTGTTCAAGATTTGGCTTTGTTTCACCTAGTCAACAAACACTTCCCTAGCTTACTTATCCATGCGTCAACACAATTAACCACTCACAATGAAGGCCAAATTGGCTTTTTAGCCAAAGTGGGCGCAACACGGGTTAATTTGTCGCGCGAAATGAATCTGGCTGAAATAAAAAGCCTCACCCGATACGCACACGATTTAGATGTATTAACCGAAGTCTTCGTGCACGGTGCATTATGTATTGCATTTTCAGGCCAGTGCTATTCAAGTTCAGTCAGTGTGGGCAACTCAGGCAACCGTGGCCGCTGTAGCCAAGCGTGTCGTGATGAATATGACATTACTGCTGCGGGCAATAAGTTTCCACTAAACCTCAAAGATAATTCAGCTTATTTTGACTTGCCTGAGTTAGTGGACGCCGGAGTTGACTCATTAAAAATTGAGGGCCGTATTAAAGGCGCGCAATATGTCCATACGGTAGTGGATAGCTGGCGTAAGCAAATTGATAGATTTGTGGAATCAGGCAAATTGCTGTCAGATGACTCAAATCTTTATAAAGTGTTTAACCGCGACTTTACTAACTCTTTTTTGAAGGGCAACTTGACTAAAGACATGTTTATCGACAATCCGCGCGATAACAGCTTTAAGCATGCCAATGATAAAAGTAATGCCATTTCAGTGGTGCAAATTCAAGAGGCGCAGCAAACACTGTCATCAGACAAAGATGCCATCGTTTCACTGGTAGCCGATAAGGTCAGCCAACTCAGCATTGAAAAAGTCAGCTTGTCACTGCATTTCTCAGGTAAGCTAAACGAGCCCTTAACCATTACTGCTGTCACAAAAGACACCACAGTTGAAATTCAATCTTCAGTAACACTGACATTAGCAACAGATTCTCGTATTGACGAAGCGGCAATAGTAAAACGCTTTAAAAGTCTTAAGCAAAGTGAATTTGAGTTATTACCGTTTAATTTTGATGGGTTAGAGAGTGACTTAAGCATTCCTTTTAGCCAACTAACGCAGATGAAAAATCAACTGTTGTTCAAGCTGACAAAAAGACAATACATAGGCGCGGTAAGCTTACCGGCATTAACCCATTACCCCAAATTAAATAGCCAGCCAACATTGTCATTGCTTATTTGCGATGAAAAAGATGTTGATTTGTGTGATGTCACAGACGCTGACATTTACTTTAAGTTGCCTGAAAGCTTTAAAGTTAATGACAATAAGTACATTGATATATTTTTACGTAATCCAAGGTTAATTCCGTGGTTTCCGGCAGTATTAATTGGTAAGGATTACCTTGAATCCGTTAGATTATTAGAAACCGTAAAACCTAAACGCATAGTCAGTAACAATACCGGCGTGGCATTTATTGCAACCAATATGGGGATTGAATGGATTGCTGGGCCGTTTCTCAATACCACCAACTCTTATGCTTTGCTAACCCTACAAGAAAGACTGAATTGCGCTGGCGCATTTATTTCAAATGAAATAAACCGCAACCAAATTAAGAATATTGCTAGACCAAAAAACTTTAAAATGCTTTACAGTATTTACCACCCTATTTTGATGATGACTAGCAGACAGTGCTTTTTCCAGCAAACGGTTGGCTGTAACAAGCCCAGTATTGAAGATGGCTGTATGCTGAAATGTGAAAAAGCCACTACGATCACCAATGTAAAAGGCATTTCATTTGCGGTTGATAAACAAAAAGGCGGTTACCCAAGTATTTATAACCACGAACAATTTTTAAATATTGACGCGGTTGAAGACTTATCGCATTTGTTTGATGAGTTCTTTATCGACTTAACCGATATAGGCTCAGGCTCTAAAGCTAAAATAGATAAAGTGGAATTAGTCAGCCATTTTGAAAACGTGCTGAAAGGTATTACTGAATCGAAAACGAGCCTTAAGCAGTTAGTCACCATTTCAACCAATGCCCAATACCAACAAGGGTTATAGTAACCGGTTAATATTATTCGTATTAACCTCAATTTGATAATGACTACACCGCTCAACAAAAAGGCTTTACCTTCCACAGGTAAAGCCTTTTTAACATTTTATTTAGCTGTATTTTATCTTGATTTTCTTATTGAAACGAACTCACTTCGTCTGCTGTTAAGTCTCGCCACTGGCCAACTGGCATATCAAGCATCACTTCACCTACTTGTTGACGATGTAAGCCGTTAACGCGATTGCCTATGGCAAAGAACATCCTTTTAACTTGATGATATCGCCCTTCTGTAATCGATAGCAGCACCTCAGTATCACTCATAATAACCAGTTCGGCAGGTAATGTAGGTTTACTTTCACCTTGCAACAATAAGCCTATTTTAAACAAGTCTATTGCATCATGGTTAATAGGTTTAGCTAACTGCACTCGATACACTTTACGGCAAACACACTCTGGTCGAGTAATATTATATGACCAACGTCCATCATCGGTTATCAACACAAGCCCTGTGGTGTCGGCATCTAGGCGTCCTGCGATATGCAGCTCGTCTTTATGGGCAACATCGATGCTATTAAGTAACGAAGGATAATGGCCATCAGCATTAGAACAAATGGTGTCAGCCTGTTTATGCATCAACATATAACGGAATGGCCTTGTGGTAAGCGTCTGCCCATTTAATTGAATCAGGTTATTTTCATGCACCTGGCTAGTCATGTCAGTATTCACCACACCATTAACCCTGATATTTCCAAGACTAATTTGATCTATAACTTGAGCTTTAGTAAATAATGTACTTTTAAGTACAAATTTATCTAGCCGCATAAAACATCTACCCTGTTAACATTAATGCATTATTAAATTCATAGTCATGACAAACAACAAATGAAAAAACGACTTATATTCAACGATTCACTTTTGTTTGTTGCGCTAAAAAGGCTTTGAAAGCATTAACGGTTTTAAGCGGGTCTTCTTCCTGAGGAACATGACCAAGTTCGTTAAAGCGCACTAGTTGGCTACCAACAATGTCGTGGTGAAATTGGTCTGCAATTTCAGGCGGAATAAGCCTATCTTGCTCGCCCCAAATAATCAGAGTGGGCAGTTTAAGCTCAGATAGTCGCGATGCTAGCTGCCCGGAACGGAGTTTTGGCATCAGCTCGGCTAAGGCCTGCCTATTGCCTTCTCGGGTAGTAAGATCAAAATATCGCTCCACTAGTTCTGGGGTGACCAGCTCAGGATTACCATAAACATTTTTAACACTGCTTTCGACAAGTCCCCTTGGTAGCACTTGTTGCATGAGTTTATTTAAAATCGGCGTGCTAGCAATTCTAAAGCCTATGGGGATAGACTCGGGTTGAAATGGATATCCACTGGAATCTATCAACACCAACTGAGCAACGCGATCAGGATAAAAGACAGCCGTAGCCCACGACACATACCCTCCTAAAGAATTACCAACCAAAATAGCACGGTCGACCTCGAGCTTATCAAGCACCTCAATAACAATACGGGAATAACTTTCAATACTGTAATTGCTGTCTAAAGCAGGGCCTGTTAACCCAAAGGCGGGTAAGTCAAAACGAATAACTCTATGATGATCTTTTAACGCATTAGACCAGCCATCCCAGGTGTGAAGCGATGAGCTTGTACCATGAAGTAACACTATGGGTATCGCATCATCACGTGGCCCTTCATCCCGCAAGTGTACCTGCATACCGGTGATTTCAATAAACTGTGACGGAGTTTGTGCCCATTGTGGCTTAAGTTGCTCGACAGAACGGTCAGGCACACGATTAACTAAAAAATAAATAGTCGAAAAAATGATAAACAACAGTAAAAGACTGCTGACTAATTTTAATATTAACCTCAATGAAAACTCCGACTTAATAATGAACCCGTTGTAGATTTGACATTCTACTGATGGAACCATTAAAGACGCAAGTATAAGATAAATAAAACATTAAGCCTGATACGGAGACGAACTCACCCATTCGTCAGATATAATCCTGCATATAGCTTTGTAAATCCATTTATGGCTGCCATTACCCAGAGTCTATTTCAGCAACCATTTCTGAACCGCGTCTCTATCCGGTATAGACCCTGTGTGCACTAATTGATTATCTATTACAACCGCGGGCGTACTCATTACATTATGTTTAAGTAATACCTCAAGACTTGGCTCTTTAACCACGCTAACTGTCACGCCACAATCATCTGCAACTGCCTGAATTAATGCTGCCGTTTTGACACATTTTGCACATCCGCTGCCAAGCACTTCTATTTTTTTCATAAGGCCCCCATTAAATATAAATAACATTAATTATCCACCCAACAAGGGTGAATGAAACGAGTAAAAGCATAAAAATGATAGTCAGTAACTTCCAGGTCATGACTTGCTTTAACAAGATAAATTCAGGAAAGCTTGCTGCAACGGTACTCATACAGAATGCTAATGTTGTACCAAGCGGAAGCCCTTTAATGATTAAACTTTCCATAACTGGAATAATCCCAGTTGCATTTGAATACAGAGGAATGCCAGCTAACACCGCCATGGGCACAGACCACCATTGGCCGCTACCTAAATTGGCAGCAAACCACAAGTCAGGGACAAAACCATGTAAAGCTGCGCCTAATCCTACCCCAATAAAAACCCATTTCCATACCCGAGTTAAAATATCTAACAACTCCGCTTTGGCAAAATCGTGCCGTGCTTTAAACGTCAACTTAGTATGAGTTTTCTGAGGGCTATCTGGCTGATTTGCGGTTTGATATGCCTTAAGTGCAAATGGCTGTAACATTTTTTCAGCCCGAATGAGATCAAGAAACATCCCCGCTGCAATCCCTATTGCCATACCTACTAGGATATAAATAACAGTTATTTGCCATCCAACTAAACTTAACAACAATAGAACTGCTACTTCGTTTATAAGCGGTGACGTGATGAGAAACGACATGGTAATACCTACAGGTATTCCTGCGGAGGTGAATCCCAGAAAAATCGGTATGCTGGAGCAGGAACAAAAAGGGGTGATAGCGCCGAATGTTGAACCCATTAAATAACCCATAAATTTATTTTTTGAGGCTAAATAATCACGTACCCGGTTAATATTGAGTGAAGCACGGATCAACGCTATGACGTAAATCATCAATACTAGCAGGAAGAATATCTTAGTGGTGTCTTCAATAAAAAACTGAATCGCATCGCCGAGTTTAGTTCCGGGAACCAAACCCAATACTGAAAATACTAGCCAATCAGCTAATGTGGTAAATAGGGATAACATAAAACCTCTCAATACACATTTAAAGGTCAATTCAGTCGTAAAACGTTTAAACCAAACACTGGTATGTTGAGCATTTATTATGCAAAGAAACTAATATTGATAATGATAAGACCTAATGAGCCTATTAGTAAGTCACTTATGCTTATCTTGTTACTTGGATATAGCAACAATACTAAATAGATTATGTATTAGGGATCGCATTTTAGAGATTAACAGTGTTGTTTATGAAAATATCTTGGTTTAATTACAACATTAGAATGTGCTAACTTGGTTACCATAGGCTAGTATAAAACAAGGCATAGGATTGCTTGGTTTTTGAGCTTGATTTATGTGATGAAATGATAAATTGATGTAAATAACTCAACCTGGAAAGGAGTGCAGATTGAAACTTATTTTACTAATAACACTATTAAGCTGTTTTAGTGCGTGGGGAGAAACATCCACAAGCAAACACACACGCCAAGATATATCACTGTATACCTATCACTATATGCCGCCTTACGTAATTGATAGTAAAAATGAAATAGGCCTGCTTTATGATGTGGCACATTTTTTTAACCAGCAGCAACAAGATTACCATTTCAGCGTGTCTTACATTCCTCGAAAACGTCTTAATCATTTGCTCGAGACACAGAAATTTGACGGTATGGTTATCGGCGTAAACCCTTTTTGGTTTAAAGACAAAGATAAAACAACTTATTTATGGTCAGAGCCACTAATGCGCGATCAAGATGATATAATTTCTCATCTAATTAATCCTGTCGAATTTGTTAATAAGCAAGCTTTGTACGGTAAAGTCGTCGGGGGCATATTGGGTTTTCGTTATCACACTATAGACAAACTCGTCGCTGACGGCTTAATGACTCGCATTGACACTTCTAACGAATCACAACTGATTAATATGCTTATCAAAAAACGTTTTGACTTTGCTATTGTGTCTAGAGCAACATCCATTTACTACCAAGGCTTACTCGAACAAAATCAACAACTTTACTTATCTTCCAAGCCTCACGACAAATATACTCGTCATATTCTGGCTCCCAAAGCATTCAGTACTCAATTTAAGGCAATTAATCCTCTTATTGTATTACTTAACAACAACCCAGATTGGCAAGACAGCATGCAAAAGTATAAAACATTTCTATTACCTGTTGATCTAACAAAGGTTGACTGACAACAACTAAATCAATCAAAGTTGTCATTGAATGTCCCGGCAAACAGCCTGAAAATCAACTTTTATTAATCAGTGCCTTTACTCTTGCCATTTGTGATTGCAACAGCAAACTGTGTCGATGTGACACCACCTTACTTTCAAATATGCCATTCTCAATTAGTCTGTAAGCCTCTTCTACTTCAAAATGATAACCTAGCGATTGCCTGTTGTCAGAAAAGGTATCGACTTGCTCATCAAGATGATACAAGTGACATTTACTCGCCCTAAAGGCATCTGGAATAATGATGTAACCTTTATCACCAATTATATAAGCATTGTTCGACAAACGGCACTGAAACGATGCGGTTAAACTCACCATCACCTGCTCGCTTTTTGCTATGATAATGACATCATCTTCCACGCCCGTTTCACAGCAATGTGCTTGAACATAAAGATTGCCTATATCAGCATCAAGAAAGTAATTAGCAATTGCCAAAGGGTAAATCCCCATATCTAACAAGCAACCACCAGCCAACTGCGGATTATAGGCTCGATCATCAGGATTAAATGGAATAGGATAGCCAAAATCAACTTTGATATGCTTTAGCTGACCAATTAGGCCATCATCTAACCACTGTTTAGCATGTTTAAGGGCGGGTAAAAAGTAAGTCCACAACGCCTCCATCAACAGCAAGTTTTTCGCTTTAGCTAAATCGACCAATATTTGACATTCTTCAACCGAAACTGTCATCGGCTTTTCACACAACACATGTTTCCCGGCCATTAACGCATCATAGGTTTGCTGGAAGTGAAAATTATGTGGCGTTGCAATATACACGATATCAACATCAGGATCGTCAAACAGGGTTTGATAGCCCTGATAAGCTTTCTCTACATGATATTGCTGCGCGAATACATCAGCATCATCTTGAGTTCTAGCAGCTACTGCATATAAATGATTGTTTTTAGCAAAGGCTATATCTTGACAAAACAAAGCAGCAATTCTGCCCGTACTGACAATTCCCCAATTTAACTTACTCATTTACGTCCTTAATAGTATTGAGATGGTTATCTCAATTATGACACCGAAGGATTCTGTGGCACATAATATATCGATACTTTTGATTAAGTGCTGCTACCAGAACTTATAAAGAGTGGGTGATGTTGTCATATAAAAAAAACACACATGAAATAGCATTAAATGTTGAATTAACATTCAATATTTTGATGTTGTTTCTTACATTTATACATAGCTTTATCCGCACAGGCAAGCAAGGCATCTGAAGTGGTGCCATCATCCGGATAAATTGCAACACCAATACTGCAATTCACCTCAAACGGCTTACCATTAATGGTATAAATTTGGCTTAGCTTGTTAGATAAAGTATCAATCATTGAAGAAATAACGTCCTCACTTGCTATGTTTTCTAATAACAGAACAAACTCATCTCCACCAATTCTTGCAACGGTATCGGCGTGACGAATAGACAGTTTAAGCCGTTGTGCGGTTTCGAGTAATACTTTATCTCCAAACGCATGACCTTTTGTGTCATTAATGATTTTGAATTTATCTAAATCAATATAAAACAGCGCAAAGCGGAGGCTATTTCGCTCACTTTGCGCGATTAAATGCTCTAAGCGATCAAGTAATAAATAACGATTAGGAATTTTTGTCAGGGAGTCGTAATGCGCTAAATGCTCAAGCCGCTTAGTTTCGTTGATACGCTCAGTAATATTTCTATTGATCCCTAATGCGCCTATCATCTGGTTAGTTGAATCATAAATAGGCACACATATAGACTCAACCCAGCCAATATTGCCATTTTTATGCAGCATTCTTACTTCACCAGTCCATTTACCTTGCTTCTCTACCGCAGATATCACTTCAGAAGAGATATGAACGCTGTCTTCGGGCACATGTAAAATATTAACGGGCTGGCCGATAGCCTCAGCTTTAGAGTAGCCATATAGGGCTTCAGAGCCTTTATTCCAATCCGCTATAATACCCTGCATATCAGTGACAACCACTGCATCAAATAAATAGTCGAATGCCTGAGCTCGTTGTTTAAGCGTATCAGAAATCATTATTTGTCCATCATTGCAAAAACTAATTGGTTGGTTAAGGCTGTATGTCGATTAACGAATCAAAATGACTTAATCTTGAATATTGTTACTGTCTACGCAACACTGACCAAAACAGATATTTCCACTTTACTATCCATATTCATACAACTTAGCATAATCAAACAGTTTAATTTAAATGTCACTGGTGCCTTGTTGAATTAACGCAAAAAATATGACTCTCATATAACTAAAGACTTAGGCTAATGAGAGATTTTTACCAAAAATTTTATCTCCAATGTGCAACAATTAACATCCACTAATTAGAATTCGGTAAGTTGCTTTGTATCAGCCAGTAACAGCGTCATCGCTGAATCTGAGTCTACTGGTTTACTGTGGTAATAACCCTGAGTTTTGGTTGCACCAATTTTTTGTAATGCCTGATATTGCGCTTTTGTTTCTACCCCTTCTGCTGTTATTGCAATTCCGAGGCGATTAGCTAACAACACTATACTTTCAACAATGGCATGATCTTTGTCACTATCCATTAACCGACTAACAAAACTGCGATCAATTTTTATGTTATGAATGGGAAAACGATGTAAATAACTCAGCGAAGAAAAACCAGTGCCAAAGTCGTCTAAATGAATATTAATTCCGATAGCCTGCAGTTGATATAATATTTTCATCGTTGTTTCTGGATCATTAATTAATACACTTTCAGTGACTTCAATATTAAGGCAGTGTGCGGGCAATCCATGCTTGTCTAAAAGTGCTTTGAGTTTATCAACAACATGATAAGTTGAGATTAAGTCACTCGACGCATTACAACTCACGGTTAAATCATCGCGTTTTAACTGTTCACGCCATTGGGTTATTTGGCCTAATGCTTGATCAATAACCAGATAATCAATTTCAGCTATCCTTCGCATCTCTTCAGCTATACCTAAAAACTTTATCGGCTCAATCAATCCTTTGGTTGGGTGCAACCAACGAACTAATGCCTCAAAACCGGCTATATGGCCTGTACTAGATTTGATAATTGGTTGAAAATAAGCAATAAATTGATTTTCATCTACAGCCTGACTTAACTCATTACGCAACCTTAACTGATTTTTCGCCATCATATGCATATCTTCATTAAAGATTGCATAACCTCCTCGACCTTCACGCTTTGCATGGTACATAGCACTGTCTGCATCACGTAAATATTCTTGCGCATCAAGTAGCTCTTTGCTCGCCAAAACAATACCGATACTAGCATTGGTCACAACAGACTCATTATTTAACATAAAGGGTTTATTAAGTGAGCTATTAATACGCTCGGCAAGTTTAACCACCTGATCTTCATTTGTAATACACTCCATTAATATACAAAATTCATCTCCACCAAATCTTGCCAGAGTATCTGAATTACGTATTTCATGACTCAACCTTTCAGCGATCGCAACCAGTAATTTATCGCCTTCTAAGTGACCTAAACTATCATTGACTAATTTAAATCCATCTAAATCAAGAAACAACAGAGCAAAATTGTGTTCAGCATCACGTTTATACTGCCTTACTGCTTTGGTCAGAAACTCAATAAATAATGTTCTGTTAGCTAAATGAGTCAAAGGGTCATGAAAAGCTAACTGATTTAATTTAAGTTCAGCCTGTTTTCTTAAGCTAATATCAATGCACTGAATAAAAATATAGTCGGCTAGGCCATCGATATTTTTTTGAACAAAAACATTAATATAACAGCAAAGTTCTGTACCATTTTTACAGACCAAGGTTATTTCTGTATCAAATGACTTCGCTTGTGCATGACGAATAAGCTCTAATTGTTTGTAACCTAATTCACGTTCACTTGGCTGAAGTAAATCGACATAATTTAACAGGTTGATTTCATCATAGGTATAGCCGAACGTTTTGCAGAGTGTGTTATTAGCTTGTAAGATTTTGCCATCAAGCCCTACCACAGCCATGCTAATAGTCGAATTGTGAAACACATTACGGAACAATTGCTCACTTTGTTTTTTAGCTTGTTCCGCTTTATGTTGCTCACTTAGATCTTGTACTGTACCAGTCAAACGCAGTCCATCTTGCTCAACCTGTCCTGTTGAATGAACATAACTGCGATCATGCTTATCATTAATGCTAACTAACTCATGACTCAAACTAAAAGCAACACCATGTTCGATAAACTGCTTAAACACATCTGATATGGGTTCATTATCACTTTTACCTAACCGATTAAATAATCCTTCGATATTGAGATTTGCAACTTGAGATGAATTTAACTCCAATAGTTTAACCAGCTCTTTTGACAGGATTAATTGTTTAGTTACAGTGTCATACTGCCAACTCCCTAAACGTGCAGCAGCTTGCGCATTAGCAAGGTTACTTTGACTTAACTGTATTTGATGTAATTGTGTTTCCAGTACTTTATTTGCATTCGCCAGCTGATTGTCACGTTTAATTAAATTATGATTCATTGCATTGAAAGCACTGGCAAGACGCCCTAATTCATCTGGGCGAAGATCATCTAACTTTCCTGCTTGTTCACCTCTGGATAATGCTAAGGTGGCATGATTAAGTTTTGATAAAGGCTGGGTAATTTTCTTTCTCATCACAAAAAATAGCACCATCAACTCAATTCCAAGTGCAATAAATCCTGAAATGAATACAATTATTGCCGTACTAGAAGCCACATTACTCACCAGGGCCTTAGGTATAACACTGACATAATACCAACCAGGGCCTGATAGCTTACTGACCATTAAATAAGAATCTATCTGTGCCAATTCAATCATTTTTTGGCTCGGTTCTGCACTAATTACCGCTTGATAAATTGATTTTAATGAATCGTTACCATCCCGATTAATAATAAACTGACCATCAGCCGCTTTAAGTTGTTCAATGTAATTGTGATGTGCAATCAAGCGACCATCGTGACGAAAAATGAGGTTGTACGCCCCTTGGGGAGCCTGATTAATCGTTCTTTGAAACAGTTCATCCAAAGACATGTCATTGCCAATGGTGGCTATGTGTTGCTGCTGATAATAAATAGGCGTTTCTATTGAAACCATCCAAATATCAGATTGTTTATCAAGGTAAACGCCTGTCCAAACCGTCTTTTTCTCTGGATTATTTTTTTCAATCGAAATGGTAAAATACTCTTCCAAACGGATATCAAAATCAGCGGCTAATCGATAGGTAAAATCAGGAATTTCTGGCCAATAAATGGCGGCAAAGTTTTCAGTACCATAAGCATAAGTATTAATGAAACGATTGCGCCAGCTTTTGCCATAATCGCTGACTAGTGTATTAAGTAAACTTGCACGGTATTTAAGCTCGTCAGTTAATTGGACATCTTTTGCAATCCAAACCCCCGCACGTTCATTTGCATCGAATAATTTTGGATTAAAACGCACCGCTTGATCGCTCTGGCGAATGAAGTCTTGATCGAAAAGGGACAACATCGCTGCTTTATTTGATGGCTGATAAGAATTCAGAATATCTTGCTTTAGTAATTTGTGGTTGTCTTCTGCCAAAGTGAAAATTTGGCTTTCTCTAGCCACCCTTTCTTGGGTAAAAGATTGGAATTCAGCTAACTTGGTCGACTCTATCTCGGAGAATATATGAAAATAACTTATGGTGGTTAATATGCTGATCACTAATAAAATTCGAACACCTACCGCCATCAAGGTATGACTAACAATAGATTGCTTCAAACTTGCTAAGAGCTTTATCATTCAAGTTCCCTGTAAAAAGTGCACTAGAATCGCTACAAAAGTGCGGTAACTGAGCTTAAATTATGCTTTAGACATATTATATAAAGCATTATGGATTAACTTTAGCAGAGTTGATTGAATGTTAACAAACAGTTAGAGAAAAACATCTATGCTTACCGCAAAAGGCAGGAGTTCTATTTACGGCGCATTTCTTATCACTTAATAACTCCGAGTTTAAACAAGACCTATCATACAAGCTAAAGGAACCCTACCGCAAAGCGAAACACAAAATATAATCAATAAAAATCACTAATAAAAAACCTACCGATAAAATCAGCCCCTTACACAAAGCCGCCAATCAAATTATGCACTAATCCAGCTAATGAATATAACCTCAACCGGCTGACACCTAGATTAATATTCAAACAGAAAGAACATGAATATGACTCATGTTTGAAGTGAAATAATACCGTTTTTGTTCATGTACCGAACCACGTATAACTTACTCAGCGCAAAACACTAGACAAACTTACAACTGATCCTTAACTAAGTCATCAGGCGAAAAACCTAAAAGACGGTAAGACAACTGACTGAGAAAATCAGATCAGTAGATAAAAAATGTCTAGAAGCACAATGCATAAACTCAGGTTTGAAATCATAGAATGGATACTAAATCGCCATGAATAATAATTTTACATTTTCAATTAACAGCATTTTTCTAGATGAGAATTACCACCCATCAGACAAAACCCGCATCACTACCAACTTTGCTAACTTAGCCAGAGGCAGCTATCGTCAGGCCAATTTACGCAACGCGTTGAAGATGATTGATAATAGTTTTAATGCCTTAGCCCATTGGGATAATCCAAAAGGCGATCGCTATACAGTAGAACTTGAAATTATTTCCGTTAATATGAACATTTCAGGCAGTGGCCAAGCCTTCCCTTCGATTGAAATTTTGAAAACCAATATTGTTGATAGCAAAACCAATAGACGTATTGAAGGCATAGTCGGCAATAACTTTTCTTCTTATGTTCGCGACTATGATTTTAGCGTATTACTGCCAGATCATAACAAAGATCAGCCCCAATTTAGCATCCCAGAAAACTTTGGTGAGCTACATGGTAAACTGTTTAAATATTTCGTTAACTCAGATACCTATAAACAGCACTTCACTAAGCCACCGGTTATCTGCCTCAGTGTTTCGGATAACAAGACATATCATCGCACTGAAAACCAACACCCGGTATTAGGGGTTGAATACCAGCCGAATGAATCGTCATTGACTGAACAATACTTCCAAAAAATGGGCTTACAGGTTCGCTACTTTATGCCGCCAAATAGTGTCGCGCCATTAGCTTTTTACTTCTTTGGTGATTTACTCAATGATTACACTCATCTTGAGCTGATAAGCACCATAAGCACAATGGGCACCTTTCAAAAAATCTATCGACCAGAGATTTATAATGCCAATGCCGTGGCGGGGAAATGCTATCAACCGAATTTGAAAAATCTAGATCATTCACTGACGCAAATTGTTTATGATCGCGCAGAACGTAGCCAACTTGCTGCAGAACAAGGGAAATTTGCTGCGGAGTATTTTATCAAACCGTATCAAACTGTACTTGAGCAATGGTCAGCTAATTATGCGTAATTTATATATTTATTCGCACGGTTTAACCGCTTAGCTCAGTGGTTACGTTAGTCAAAATCTACGGTATCAATATAATGAAAACATTAAAAAAACAAATACTACTACCCACTTCAACTGCGGGCAGTTTACCTAAACCTCTATGGCTAGCAGAGCCTGAAACACTATGGTCTCCTTGGAAATTACAAGGGGATGAGTTAGCTGCTGGCAAACAAGACGCACTGCGTTTGTCGTTACACGATCAACAGCGAGCAGGTATTGATATTGTCAGTGATGGCGAGCAAACACGCCAACATTTTGTGACCACCTTTATTGAGCACCTCAATGGCGTTGATTTTCAAAAACGTAAAACCGTTAAAATTCGTGACCGTTATGATGCCAGCGTTCCCACGGTTGTTGGTCCAGTGAGCCGTCAAAAGTCAGTTTTTGTTGAAGACGCCAAATTTTTGCGTCAGCAAACCACGCAACCAATAAAATGGGCGCTACCAGGCCCTATGACAATGATAGATACACTTTATGATGATCATTATAAAAGTCGTGAAAAACTTGCCTGGGAATTTGCCATTATACTGAATCAAGAAGCCAAAGAATTAGAAGCAGCGGGTGTTGATATTATTCAATTTGACGAACCTGCATTTAACGTGTTTTTTGATGAGGTGAATGACTGGGGCATAGCGTGCTTAGAAAGAGCCATTGAAGGGCTAAAATGCGAAACCGCGGTCCATATTTGTTATGGTTATGGCATCAAAGCTAATTCCGATTGGAAAAAAACCTTGGGCTCTGAGTGGCGTCAATATGAAGAAGCGTTTCCCAAACTGCAAAAATCAAATATCGATATTATCTCACTAGAATGTCACAACTCCCATGTGCCGATGGAGCTCCTTGAACTCATTCGCGGTAAGAAAGTCATGGTTGGTGCGATTGATGTAGCAAGCAATACCATAGAAACGCCAGAGGAAGTGGCAGATACTCTGCGAAAAGCACTTCAATTTGTCGATGCTGATAAGCTTTACCCTTGTACCAACTGCGGCATGACACCTTTAACGCATCAAGTAGCAAGAGCCAAACTCAATGCCTTAAGTGCAGGTGCTGAAATCGTTAGACAAGAGCTGTTGGCTAAGGATAGTTAGGTTTTAAGGTTGAGATATTAGATATATTGTTATGAGGATAAATAGAAAATAGCCCAACGATAGCCAGTTATCTTATTGATTACTGGCTATCGTTGAGAATATTGCTTAAATTCAATTAATTTTTAAATCGTACAACTAATTCATGAAGTTCATCTGCAGTTTTCTTCAAGCGCGAGATTGATTGTGACGTATTCCCTGCGCCATCAGCAGTGGTACTCGCTAGCTCCGAAATATTCACCACTTGCTTATTAATATCTTCAGCAACATGGGCTTGCTCTTCTACGGCAGTGGCAATTTGAATTGCCATTTGGGCAATTTTCTCTACTGCGCTAGAAATACCATTCAGCATTACGCCACTCTCTACCACTTTTTGCAAACCTTCATCGGCAGCACCAGCACCCAAATTGGCAGTTTTCACTGCGTTACTTGCTTTACTGGTTAATACTTCAACAATTTTGTATATATCACGTGTGGTCTCTTGAGTTCTTTTAGCTAAATTGCGAACTTCATCTGCAACCACGGCAAAGCCACGCCCTTGTTCACCAGCTCTTGCTGCTTCAATTGCAGCATTTAACGCCAGCAGGTTGGTCTGCTCTGCAATTTGTTCGATGATTTCTGCCGCCTTAGCTATGTTCGATATCTGGTCTGACACTTCAGACACGGAAGAACTAATATCCAATACGGTATCTCTAAGATTTTGAATCGACGAGCGTGTTATCTCTGCAACCTTTTGACCTTCAATTGCTAAATTATTTGCAGTTTCTGCATGGTTAGCAGTATCAACAACATGCTCTGACACTTCGGAAATAGTGGTGGTCATCTCATTCATTGCCGTTGCCACTTGAAACGTTTCAGCTTGTTGCCTTTCAATTTGTTGGCTGGTTTGTAAAGTCAATTTATGGCCTGTTTCTGATTCAGTCGCCACGTGGACAGCCGCACTTTCAATACGAGTCAGCACAGTCACTAAATGTGCTTTCTGGCTGAGAATAGCGACTTTGAGTAAACCCAGTTTACCCGAAGATGTAGTGTATGTTTTAGCAGCTAAATCGTGTGAAAAATTTGATCTAAGCATGTCCTGTAATGAGTCTATGATGAGCTTATTATTTCTTGACATTATCGCAGCATATCCAATGCTAAAAGCGGTAAGTACTATTAAAGCAATAAAATTGTAGTCTATCGAAAACAACACGCCTGCAACAATAACTCCAAAAACAGGCATTAGGTTTTCAGTGGGGAAAGTCATACTAGCTGCAGGCTCTTTGCCATTGCTTAACTTTCCATACAAGGCCTCAGCGCGGGCAACATCATCGCGTTTAGGACATGAACGTACAGATTCATAACCAACGATTTTTCCATTTTCAGTTACGGGTGTGACATAGGCATCAACCCAATAATAGTCACCATTTTTACAACGATTTTTTACCAATCCCATCCAAGGTTTACCCGATTTTAAATGAGACCACATAATATCAAAAGCGGCAGGAGGCATCTGAGGATGCCTAACGATATTGTGTGGCTTACCAATAAGCTCACTTTTTTCGTAACCACTTATTTTAATAAATGCGTCATTACAATCTAAAATAGCGCCTTGAGTATCAGTCACTGAAATCAGTTTTGTTGTTGCTGAAAATGTCTGTTCGCGCTGGGTAATGGGTTGATTATTTCTCATGTATCTTCCTTGGGCGGCTTAAATTAATGCTGAATTATTAACGGTAAAAATGCAAATACAAAAAACCACAATTAAACCAACGGGCTTTACGTTAAACCACTTTCCTTTCAAATTTGGCATAGATGACTAACGATATGAGGCTACTTAGTATAACTACATAAAAACATTATATTATTTAGGTTATTGGTATGACATACAATAAATTTTTTATCAATGAGAAAAAAACATGAAATCCTTTGTTTCAAACTGAATGTAAAATGAATTAGCAAGATAGGCTTTATTAATGAGTTGATTTACATAACATGGTTGAATGGCGTGATAGATAATTATTTTTATATATTAAACAATTGCTTATATAGAATAAATAACGGGATTGGTGAGAAAAACCAATCTCGTTATTTAATTATGATGCTTAAGCTTTGGTTCGATGCCTAGTATTTATTGACCAAGCGCTGGTGTGCGTGAAGGAATAACGCGCTTATTGCCCGTCGCTTCAAATGCACTGGCAAACTTAAGCAGGTTATTGTCGTCATAGGCACGGCCTCCAAAAGTTAAACCCACTGGCATACCAATATCGGCCATTACGCCCATAGGCACAGTTACCGTTGGTACACCTAAGTGGCGAATAGCCAGATTACCATTGGCAACCCAAACACCGTTGCTCCAAGCTATGTCGGCAGACACAGGATTAAGGTGTGCATCAGCAGGACCCACATCAGCCACAGTTGGAAACAGCACAGCATCAAGTTTTAGCTCGTCCATCCAGTCTTCCAAGTCTAGTTTGCGCGTTTTCTCTAAGCCGCGCAGTCCATCGGGAACACTGTCGATCTGGTTATACGACTTAAGCCCTCTTTTAGCCATGTTGACGTATTCATCCATGCCTGCTGCTAAATCGCCCTCACGATTTGGCAAGGTGCCAAGGTCATGTGGGAAAATTAAATGGCCGTTAACGTCAGAAAGCTTATTTAATTTAGGATCATTATTCGCACGCAAGAATTCATCTAATGCCCAACCTGATAATTCCCATAGCTCATCTTCCAAAAACTCCGCGGTGACTATGCCGCGGTTATAAACGGTCGGCGCACCTAGTCGGTCACCTTCGCAGTTGGAAACCAGCGGAAAATCAACTTCAATGACTTCTGCTCCAGCAGACTCAAGTGCTTTGCGCGCCGCTTCCCAAAGGTCAATAACTGTCGCGCGGGTATTGATACGCTGACCGGTTGGTCCACCAATACCTGGATTTTCGCTGGTGCCAGCCAATTCATCTTTATTGATGTACATGCGCGGCACCCCAAAACGCTTGCCTTTAAGCGTGTCGGCTTGTGCAGCAAGATCCAAATAAGATTGTGGTCGCACGCTTGATGCTTTGGGGATTTGAACCCAAGGTTGCAAACGCCATAAGTCACCGCGGGTGATAGGGTCATCAGCCACGATAACATCAAGAACTTCTAGCATGTCTGCCATAGTGCGGGTGTAAGGTACGACCACATCCATAGTCGGTGTCAATGGCCAATTACCGCGCACAGAGATGACACCGCGTGATGGAGTATAAGCACACAAGCCGTTGTTAGATGCAGGCCCACGACCGCTAGACCATGTTTCTTCAGCTAAACCAAAAGCTGAATAGCTTGCCGCGGTGCCAGTGCCGGCACCATTAGACGAACCAGAAGCAAAAGGAGCAGTAAGGTAGTTCGCGTTATATGGACTTTCAGCGCGACCATAGTGACCGCGCTGCATACCACCATTGGCCATAGGCGGCATGTTGGTTTTGCCTAAGCAAATTGCACCCGCTTCGCGCAGACGTTCCACGGCAAAGGCATCATATTGAGCCACTAAATCTTTAAACGCTGGGCTGCCCGAAGCCGCTGTTAACCCCTTAACAAGGTAGCTGTCCTTGGTGGTATAAGGAATACCATCGAGTGGGCTCAGTGTTTGACCACGAGCCCGGCGTGCATCAGAAGCCTGCGCTTCTTTTATCGCATCTTGATTGCGCACCACTAATGCATTTAGCTTGGTCTGTGTCGCTGGACCGTCATAAGCATCAACTCGGGCTAAATATGACTTAACCAGTTCAACCGATGTAGTACGGCCTGATTCAAGCGCTGCACGCAGCTCAGCAATAGAAATCTCAGTGACTTCGAACATGTTACAACCTCTTCTTGAAAGGCAATTGTGTTAAAGATCAATTGCTCTAAAAGATAAATATCATCAAAGACAGTGACTGAAAATTCACTGTCTTTTATTGGTCTTGGTTTTTATTTACTGACCAGAGGGGATCTGTTGGGTAATACAATGAATATTACCCCCACCTAATAAGATCTCCCGTGCAGGCACACCAACAATTTCATATTCAGGGAAAATGTCCTGTAATTTTTGAGCTGCTATATCGTCAGTTGCAGGATCAAGTAGTGGGAACACAATACGCTGATTAGTAATAAGAAAGTTCACATAAGAACCCGCTAAACGCTCACCCGCCGTACGTGGTACACCAGTGCCCACTTCTACACCTTGCGCTTCTTCTTCAGTACAATACAAAGGGCCAGGTTGTGGCATGAAATGGATTTTTAACTTACGACCTTGTGCATCAACAGCATTTTGTAACACATCTAAGGCCGCTTTTGAGCGAGGATACTGCGGATCATTTTGATCATCAGTCCAATGCAAAATCACTTCACCTGGACGCGCAAAACAGCACATATTATCAATATGCCCATCGGTCTCATCCATGTAAACGCCATCTTCCAACCAGATAAACTGCTGTACATTTAAATACTCAGACAGTAATGCTTCTATCTGTTCACGGGTCAAATCTGGGTTGCGGTTGCTGTTAAGTAAACATTCAGCACTGGTCATGCAGGTGCCTTCACCATCAACATGAATTGAACCGCCTTCAAGAATAAGTGGCGCGCGATACCCCTCAAAACCATGTTGCGCGTTCATTTGTAATGCAACTTGCTCGTCTTTATCCCATGGAGAGTACAAACCGCCGTTATGACCGCCCCAGGCATTAAAGCCCCAATCGATACCACGACATTCGCCCTTGGCATTCACCACGACAGTAGGGCCAGTATCGCGTGCCCAGCAATCATCGCTATCGATTTCAACCAAGGTAACGTGAGCAGGCATAATCGTCTTAGCTTGCGTTAAAAATGCCTTGGGCACGCCCATATAAACGGGTGTAGCGGCACCGATGGCATCAGCCACCTTGGCAAAGGTGGCTTGAGCATAAGCTCCTGCACTGCGCCAGTTGTCAGGACGGTATGGCCAAAGCATCCACACAGCTTGCTGCCTCGCCCATTCGGCGGGCATATGAAAACCATCTTCAGATGGCTTAGTTGTTAACTGCGTGGTATTCACGTTTGTCATGAGTCTTGTCTCCAGTAATGCTGAAAAACGATAAAGGTAAGCGCCCTAACTATAGGACGACAGGAAAGAAATACACCTAGCATCATTCTAATAAAAATCGATTTACGGCACTCATCAGGCGGATAGTTAGGCCGAAATAGCCGCATCTTCACTCGGTGAGTTTTAGCTTTGTTAAAACATATTGCCATATCATATCATTTAAGGCTGCTTGCGCTAAAGGGTTGTATGTCTTCTAGTAAAGTATATTTATGAGTTTTTTAACATGTCTGCATGCATCAATATTAACACTGATTAATGATTATACATTCAAGTCGGTTGCTGCAATTAACAGGCCTATACCTTGATTAATAGTCGCAAGATCCCCGCATAGCTCAAGTCGAGAACAATACAATTGACGCCAAATCAATCAAAGCTATAAAACCAAAAATATTTTCTATTATTTTCAAGCTGTTTCAATAATTGCATAGCATGATTCATCGCTGGTCTCCCCATAAACATTTACGGGCACTTCCTGCTAAGCTTAGTGAATACACTACCTTAACCCAATCAAAAATCGAGTCGAAAACCTTATGAGTAAGATGCGTATAGAGCATGACAGTATGGGGAACGTTCAGGTGCCAGATGATGTTTATTATCAGGCACAAACTCAACGCGCACGAGATAACTTTCAGTTTTCGAAGCGGCGCTTTCCGACGCCAGCGATAATCGCCCTACTCGACATAAAATCAGCTGCAGCACAGGCTAATAGCCAACTCGGCTTGTTAGATAACGCTATGGCCAAAGCAATTCAACAAGCGATTATCGCCAGTAAGAAGCTTGATTTTTCGCAGCACTTTCCAATTGATTTGTTCCAAACAGGCTCTGGCACCAGTTCTAATATGAATGTTAATGAAGTCATTGCCAGCCTCGCTAGCAACATTTTGCAGGCAAAAGTTCACCCTAATGATCATATCAATATGGGTCAAAGCAGTAACGATGTCGTGCCCGCCTGTATTCATATCAGTACGGTTAGGCAATTAAGGGGCTTGTTGTATCCATCGATTAAGGGCTTATGTGACAGATTAGCGTTTTTGGCCGATGAGTATTCCAATACAGTCAAAACCGGTCGCACCCATTTAATGGACGCCATGCCGATTACGCTTGGGCAAGAACTGCAATGTTGGCAACAACAGCTAAACAGTGCTCAAGCTAGAATTCAGCACCTTGAGCTAAGTCTGCATCATTTGCCATTGGGCGGCACTGCGGTGGGCACTGGCGTTAATTGTGACCCCAATTTTTCCAAACTTGCATGTGATGACTTACAACAGCAAGATCAAATCCCTTGGCAAGCGGCGGTAATGCCTGCATTGTATATGAGTAGCCAAGATCATACCTTAGGCATGGCTTCGGCGCTCAAAGGGTTAGCGGTTACCTTATTGAAAATCGCCAATGACTTACGCTGGATGAACTCTGGCCCTGTGGCAGGATTACAAGAAATTAGTTTAACGGCGCTGCAACCGGGATCATCGATAATGCCTGGTAAGGTTAATCCCGTGATCCCAGAAGCCGTAGCCATGATTGCTGCTGAGGTTATCGGCAATGAAACAACCATCACCATCGCGGCGCAATCGGGTAATTTTCAGTTAAATGTGATGCTGCCACTGATTGCCGACAAGCTACTGTCCAGTATTGATTTATTAACCCATGCCTGCCAGGCCATGACCGATAAAGTTTTTGCCGAATTTAAGCCCAATGCAGAGCATTTGACCCAGGCATTAGAGAAAAACCCTATTCTGGCAACCGCACTTAATTCAGTGGTAGGTTACGATATGGCCGCAAAAATTGCTAAACGAGCAGATAAAGAACATAAATCAGTATTAGTAATTGCACTTGAAGAAACCGATTTAGACGAAGATAAACTTAAAGCAATACTCGACCCGTTGCATCTGGCAAAGCCTTATCATTAGCAGCCATACAGACAAACAGACAAACAGACAAACAGCGATAAGCGTAAAGCGTAAAGCGTAAATAATGTGTAGTAGACATAAAGGTCACTTCAAGTTATGCAATTGCATATCGTATATAGTGAGCTAAACTCTGAACAGAGTCTTAATACTTA
This sequence comes from Shewanella sp. HL-SH8, assembly GCF_051165765.1. Classification (NCBI taxonomy): domain Bacteria; kingdom Pseudomonadati; phylum Pseudomonadota; class Gammaproteobacteria; order Alteromonadales; family Shewanellaceae; genus Shewanella; species Shewanella sp. HL-SH8. The sequence goes on from NZ_CP195039.1 coordinate 2,705,424, forward strand.
TCCTATTTGAGAGCAAATATGGTCAAATTATCCTTGTCCCTCGTTTTTTCACTCATGTTCTTCAACCCTGTATTTAGTCAATCTAAAGAAATTGTTGCCTCTTTTGGGGAGTCCTTACCTCCGTGGGTAATTGAAGAAGGTCCCACTGGAATACTGGTCAACTTGTTGCAAGATTGCCTAGAACCTTCTGGTTATCAACTCAAGCCAAAAACACTGCCTTACGCAAGACGAATTGCAGAGTATCTGACAAATCAGGTTAGTGTGGTGACAGATATCAATGAAAAAACCATTGCTGAAAGAGGACTTAAAGGCTATTACACTGGCGATATCTACGCCTATGAAAACTTTCTTTTTTCTCTTTCAGAAAGGGCTCTTAAGGTCAACAAAATAGCTGATCTTGCTGAATACTCATTAATTTCATGGCAGGGAGCAATTGCACATATTGGCGGTGAGTACGCTGCAATGGCAACGCAGAATAGAAAATATAGTGAAACTCATAATCAAAAAACTCAGTTAAGAATGTTATTAAGTAAAAGGGTCGACTTTATTCAAATGGATGGGCAAATCTATCAATTTTATCGGCAAGAATTGATAAATGACAACGAATTTGACGAGACCGTTGCGGTGGATAGAGCACCCCTATTTGGAAAGAGTCCCAATGGTTTTCTATTTAAATCAGAAGCAGCAAGAGATGCTTGCGTGACTAACTTAAAGCTGATTAAAGAGAACAATAAATATAAGGATATTTTATATTTTGGCAGCTAGGTTAAAAAATCCACATTCGTTGTTTATTTTTCTTAAGCTATATGATCTTTTAGGGCATAGATACTGATGAGCATCATAGATTATTTAAGAAAATCGTTAGCGCTAACACAAGCCATAATCGCTTTAGTGCTAAGTATTCTCATTGCTCTGTTAGTCAGTGGATACTCGCTTAGCTTGCATCTGTCAGACCAAAGAGATGAAGCCTTTAGTTTGGCTCAAGAGATCCTTACCGCTGCTGAAGGTGGCGCGACCAATGCAGCTTGGACTTTAGATCCTGTTCTTGCCGAACAAATTGTCGCGAGTATGACGGCACTGGGCATGGTTCAAGATGCGGTACTTACTGGTGAAACTGGGAATATTATTGCTGCCGACAGAAAACCCGTTCAGGAAAAAAAGTATTTAATTGCATGGGTAACGTCTAACTTTATCGGCGACGAAATTCTCGGTGAAAGAAAACTCTATATTGAACTGAATAATGAAATGCGCCAAGTTGGCGTGTTATCAATAAAATTAAATCCCACCCCTCTAGCGCAACAGTTTTTGACCTTTGCCGGCAGCGTAATCATTACAGGACTGTTGCAGGCCGTAACTATTGCTTTGGTTTTATTATGGTTATCTTCTTGGCTATTGACTTCGCCTTTGCGGCGAGTAACTAGGTCCATATCAAAAATTGATCCTGAAAATCCAGATCCAAGAACACTGGAGAGCTTAACTATTCATGCTACAAATGAAATGGGGCAGCTAGTAAATCACATCCAGCAAATGTTAAAAGGTCTCATTAGTGCTCAAGAACAACTCAGAAACCTAGCAACGAGAGACCCACTGACAAATATACTCAACCGAACACTTATAGCAGACCGATTATCACAAGCGATTATCACCGCCAAACGAAACCATTCTAAAGTGGCGGTTTTATTTATTGATATGGACCGGTTTAAAACTATCAACGACTCTTTAGGTCATGATGTCGGCGACACGCTTCTTATTGAAGTGGCACACAGATTATTAAAAACACTTAGAAGCAACGATGCCGTCGGGCGTTTAGGCGGAGATGAGTTTCTGGTAGTGATTGAAGGAAATAATGAGCTAAGCGAATTAATGTATGTGGTTCAGCGAATTGATGAGACATTAACGCTGCCCTATTTTTTGGCTGACCGGGAAATTCGTACTTCTGGTAGCATTGGGATTTCTATTTATCCCGAAAATGGAGCAGATACAAATCAACTAATGCGCTGCGCTGACTTGGCCATGTATAAAGCAAAAGCGAGCGGTAAACATTGGCACTTCTACGCGAAAGAAATGAGTGATAAAGTCGAAGCAAGATTAAATATCGAAGCCGCGCTGAATTACGCAGTTGAGCGTGAAGAATTTCATTTGAATTATCAGCCAAAAATAAACTCTGAAACGGGCAAGTTAGTAGGCTGCGAAGCATTAATACGTTGGAATAATAATCCTGAAGATATTTCCGTAGAAGGTTTTATTAAAATTGCTGAAGAGAATGGTTCAATTATCGCTATTGGAAACTGGGTGTTAGAAACCGCTTGTCAGCAAATCAAACGCTGGGAGAAAGAATATGGTGGAATATCCGTTGCTATCAACGTTTCTGCTCGACAAATGCAAGAAGATAATTACGTAGAACATGTGTTATCAGTGATTAAAAAACATGATGTTAACCCTAAACTGCTTGAACTGGAAATTACCGAAACTGTATTGATGAAAGCTCTCGATAAAAGTTTTATTGCCTTAAAAAAATTACGCCAGCATGGGATAAATATTTCAATTGATGACTTTGGCACAGGTTACTGTTCGCTTTCTTACCTATCTCGATTACCTGTCGATATACTCAAAATCGATCGTTCTTTTGTCTCAGGAGAGCAACCATCCACTGCCGTTTTAGAAATGATTGTTGCAATGGCTAAAGCTCTAGGTTTAAAAACAATCGCTGAAGGGGTCGAAACCCAAGAACAAAAAGATTGGCTAATTCAAGAGGGTTGCGATTATTTGCAAGGTTATTTAATCAGTAAACCTATTTCAAGCAAAGAACTCGAAGAAAAATTCTTAGTTAACCTCAATTAAATATCTGCCAGTCTCATAATAAATATCAAAGATGGTCGCCAGCTCAATAATACGAACATCTACTCACTCGATGTCCATATTCAAAATTATCACCTATTGTTCTATCAAGACAACAAAGAAAAGCCCTACGAATCACACGCTAACAGCATTGATAGTAAGGCATATCATCTAAGCTAACGCTAGCTTTCTACTCTAGCTATGTTCAATATGCTGAATAATTTAGGGTGTAGAGGGTGTTTTGTGCAAAGGTAATAAAGCAAGTGCCAGAAGCAATAACGAGGACAAGAGCATAAACATTCTTGAACAAAGGCTTGTTAAATTATCTGAGCTTGACCTCATTATTACCTTTTACTGACATAAAAAAATAACAAAAATAAGTAATGAAGATAATCAAATCCTATATTCTTTTCCTAATCGGTTAATTATTTGCACAATTTGAGATGGGATATCCTGCAAACTTAAAATCATCTGCGCGGCTCCTAAGTCAATTGCGGCTTTAGGCATTCCAAATATAACTGAGCTTGCTTCATCCTGTGCGATAGTAATACCATCAGAGTTAAGCAGTTCCAACATTCCGGCTGCACCATCTTTACCCATACCTGTTAAAATAACACCTAAGACATTGCTACCAGCTGTTTGCGCTAAAGATTGAAACATCGCATCAACTGAAGGGCGGTGACCGCTCACTCGCTCACTATCAGACAGTTTAATCCGATAATCAGCACCACTGCGAACCACAAGTAAATGCTGATCGCCTGGCGCTAAATAAGCACAGCCAGGGATCAATCTTTCACCATCCTGAGCTTCTTTCACATGTATCGCACTAACCTTGTCCAGATTTTCGGCAAAGGTTTTAGTAAACCCTGGAGGCATATGTTGGGTAATAACAATGGCTGGACTGTCGATAGGCATTTCAGCAAGTAATGATTTAAGTGCTACAGTTCCTCCCGTTGAGGCGCCAATAGCAATAATTTTCTCACTTGTTTTAAATTTAAATGCAGTATTTGCTGTATTTTTTTTGATAGCTTTAGGCTGAACCTTTGCCTTAGCAACAGAGCGTATCTTGGCAACAATTTCGCTACGATAGGCCTCCATGCTATTAGCAATATCCAATTTAGGTTTGGGGAAAAAATCCACGGCGCCAATTTCTAAAGCTTTAAGAGTCACCTCAGCACCCTGCTCTGTTAAACTAGAAACCATCAACACAGGAGTTGGTCTGGCTTTCATTAAACGGTCTAGAAAAGTTAACCCATCAACCTTAGGCATTTCGACATCTAATGTAATCACATCAGGACTAAAGGTGATGACCATATCTTTTGCTACAAAAGCATCTGGAGCGGCGCCAACTAATGTAAAATCTGGCTCAGCTCGAATAATCTCACTCAATAAACTCCGAATAAGGGCTGAATCATCAACTACTAATACTTTTATTTGTCTAGTCATCAAATAGCTCCACATCACCACTCATAGCTTGTGAACGTAACTTAAACTTGTACTCACTTTCACGGTCTAAAATTGTAGTGTTATGCATAGTTTTAATTTTTCTAACCAGTACCCGTCCCGTATCTGGGAAAAAATAAACTTTACGGGGGTAAACATCAAGAAGGTCAGAAGCTATGATTGGAATATTTTCCATTCTTAAATAATCTTGTACAAATTCAGCGTTACGTTCACCAATATTAACAGTCATAAACCCTTGTAGCACATTACCGCCACCAAACACCTTAGCCTCAAGCCGATTTTTACTTGCGCCGAGCTTGAGCAAATGGTTAATCAGTATTTCCATCGCATAAACTCCGTAGCGAGCAGACTCTGAAGTCCCACCACCTTGTGGGTAGTTATCCTGTGGTAGTAAGAAGTGATTCATACCGGCAATTCCTAGGACAGGATCTCGTAAACACACTGATACACAGGATCCTAAAACTGTCACAATAAGGGTATTTTGTGTTGTAGCAAAATACTCTCCGGGAGAAATTTTTACAGCTTCAGAATTAAAATACCGGTCATAATATCGATTAGGAGCAAGGTTCGAATTATTAACATCAAAGTTTAACAAGCTTACCTCACAGAGTGATTTGGGTAATAAGTTGTGTTGCCAGCAGATCTAACCAGATGAGTAGCATTATTAAAGGTTTCAGAATGTCCTGCTACATAAAGGCCATCAGCAGGTAATAATTTAACCATCCTTTCCAATACCTTTAGCTGAGTCGAACGGTCAAAATAAATCATTACATTGCGACAAAAAATAATGTCAATTGGCTCCCTTAATGACCATTCAGATTTAAGTAAGTTAATCTGTCTAAATTCAACCATTTTCTGTAACTCTGGTACGACTTTAACCATACCAGCAAATGCTCCTTTTCCTTTAAAAAAAAATTGTTTTTTACGCTCCTCTGCTAAAGAATTTATTCTGTCGATTGAATAGATCCCTGCTTTAGCTTTTTGCAGTACCTGACTATCTACATCGGAAGCAATAATTTTAATTGGTACATCAAACATAGCAAACGTTTCAGCAACCACCATTGCTATAGAATAGGGTTCCTCCCCTGTACTACTGGCGGCACACCAAATCGTTCGTGTTTTAGGATGTGCTATCAAGTACTTTTTAAGAATGTCAAAATGATGTGGTTCACGAAAAAACGAAGTCAAGTTTGTCGTTAGCGCATTAATGAAATGTTCTTCTTCGCTAGGATGAGTATTAAGATGATGCAGATATTCCGAAAAACCTTGCAGTTTTAACGACCTAACCCTGCGGGCTAAACGGCTATAAACCATTGAGTCTTTACTATCTGCTAAGCGAATTCCTGTTAATTGATATAACAAAGTTCTCACTGAATCAAAATCAGCTTTTGCAAAACTGAACTCTCTATTATCCCAGCCTTCAGAGCTTGTCATTATAATATCCTAGTATAAATATATTATGACCCTCACCTGATGGGTGAGGGCTTCAATCATTTTATTATTTAATACTTATAAGACTAAAAACTCTCCCATTCGTCATCTTTGGGTTGCGATGGTTTGATGGCATTTCTTTTCGGTAATGTGCTCTTAGCGTGAGAAATCATTTGTGTTTTGGGTGCCGAATGTTGCAAAGCGGCTTGCACATGTTGATAATCATCGTCGAGTTTAAATTGGCTAACATTAGTCGCCAATTGTGCCGCTTGAGATAGCAAACTCTCAGCTGCAGCGGCAGCTTCTTCAACTAAAGCAGCATTTTGCTGTGTCATTTCATCCATTTGACTCACGGCTTTACCTACTTCATCAAGACCGGTCGCTTGCTCACTAGAAGCCGCGGCAATTTCTGCCATGATGTCGTTAACACGTTTAATCGATGTCACGATTTCTTTCATCGTATCGCCAGACTTTCCAACTAACTCATTGCCGTTATTAATCTTACCGACAGAGTCAGAAATCAATGCCTTAATGTCTTTAGCTGCGTTTGCTGATCGCTGCGCTAATGTTCTTACTTCAGATGCAACGACAGCAAACCCTCGACCTTGCTCCCCAGCTCGCGCAGCTTCTACTGCAGCATTCAATGCTAGAATATTAGTTTGGAAAGCGATCCCATCAATTACACCGATAATGTCAGCGATTTTTTGTGATGACTCGTTAATAGATGCCATTGTAACGACAACTTGATCAATTAAATTTCCTCCGTTAATAGCAACTTCAGAAGCTTTAGCTGAAAGCGTATTGGCTTGTCTTGCATTATCAGCATTTTGACGCACGGTTCCTGTAAGCTCCTCCATGCTCGATGCAGTTTCTTCCAGACTGGATGCTTGCTGTTCAGTACGACTGGATAAATCGGTATTACCTTGTGATATCTCACTTGAAGCGGTTTTAATTGTATCTGCGGCGGTACGAATTTTACCTAACATCTGCGCTAGGTTCTGGGAAGTTTGATTACAGCCATTTTTAAGTAATTCAAACGAACCTTGATAATCAGCGGTTACACGCTCAGTTAAGTCTCCTTCAGAAATGGATTTAAGCACTCGATTAATGTCATTTAAGCCACTTTCAGTGACCCTAAGTAGCGAATTTAATCCCTCAGATAATTTCAAGAAAAATCCATTTTTTCCTTCGGTCGAAATTAAACTGGTAAAATCACCCTCTGCTGCTGCTTGTACAGCAGTATTCACTTCAGACTCAACAAACACCTCTTGAGTACGATCTAACCACTCTACAACTGAGCCTAATCTTGTTCCATCATTGGCAAAAATAGGGTTAGCAACCAAGCGAAAATGACGGCTTCCAACAACAATATTTGCGGTATATGTTTTAGTTAAATTGGCAAGAAGGTGCATTTGATGAGCAGGGTTCTTGTGGAAAATATCTATATTACTGCCAACAACCTTTTCAACAGAAAAGTGAGGAAGCTCTTTTCTTAAATCAGACTCCGCAATGCGAAGCATGTTTTCAACTGATTTATTCATATAGGTGATATTACGATCAATATCGGCAATCATTACATTCGTTGTAGTGGTTTCTAATGCACCTAAAATTCGGCTTAATTCATGCTCGGAAGCGACCTCTTTCGTGCGGTCAATCCACTCCACTACTGTGCCTAATCGATTACGCTTTGTATCAAAAATTGGATTGGCAATTAACCGAAAGCTTCGACCAGCAACAACAATATTTCCTACATAAGTTTTGTCTAACGCTGCAAGCAATCTGCGTTGATGCGATGGTTCTTTGTGAAAAATATCAATATTACTGCCAATAACGGAACTAACAGAAAAATGCGGGAGGGCTTTTCTAAGATCGCTTTCAGCTTCCCTAAGCATCCGTTCAACAGCTTGATTCATATATATGACGTTGAGGTCATTATCAGCAACCATTACATTTGAAGATGTTGCTTCTAATGCTGAGGTTACTCTTAATGAAAGTAATTCATGCTTTTTCTGCTCTGTAATATCGTGCCACTCTACTGATGTACCAAGAGATACCCCCTTCTCATCACGAAGTGGATTAAGCACCAGTTTGAAACAACGCACACCGACATTGATTGAAGCCGTATGAGTTTGGGACAGCTGAGAAACAATATTTTTTTGGTGTTGAGGTTGTTTGTGAAAAATATCAATATTACTCCCAATCAGAGAAGATACTGAAAATTGGGGTAACTCTTTACGAATGTCATCCTGTGCTGCGGTCAATAAATTAACTACTGCTCTATTCGCATAAACGATAACTCGTTCGGGGTCTGCAATCATAAAACAGGTGCTGCTATTGTCTAAAGCCAAACTAGCGCGGGTTAACGATTGTTGTTGCTGTCCATTATTTTCAAACCAAGATCTGATACCCATATTTATCACTCCGATGGCAATGCTGTAGAATCGAATAACCCCAGCTCTTGGCTGGAAATCAATTTTTCAATGTTAAGTAAAATAATCATTTGTTCATTAACTGGTGCTAATCCAAATAAATACTGGCTGTCAAAGGCTACACCAAACTCTGGAGGCGGTTTAATATCTGAAGCCTGCATATTAATGACATCAGACACTGCATCTACCACTATGCCAACAATGCGATTATTAATATGAAGCATGATGACAATAGTAAATTCGTTATAGGAAGCCTCACCAACATCGAATTTAAGTCTTAAATCAACAATCGGAACAATATCACCACGCAAATTCAATACCCCTTTAATAAAGGCTGGGGCATTAGCAATTTTCGTAACTGGTTCATACCCCCTAATTTCACGTACCTTCATGATATCTAAACCGTAATGTTCATCACCTAAAATAAAGGTTAAATACTCATGTGCGGTGCTATCTTGACTATCTGCATCTTTTTTTGTTCAGTTATCATACTTAACCCTTTGCTTTAAAGATTCATTGATTTTCAAAGCCAATGATTCTGCATCCAATATCAATGCAACACTGCCATCTCCCATAATAGTCGCTCCAGCAACGCCTTGTACTCGGCGATAATGTTGTTCCAAACTCTTAATGACAGCTTGTTGCTGCCCAATTAGCTCGTCAACAAGCAAGGCAAAGCGCGTGTTATTAGTTTCAACTAACACTAAAATACCTTCAGTTGCTAACCTAGACTGGGGCTCTAAATCCATAACCTGATATAAATTTACAATTGGCCAATAAGCGTCACGTAAATCCAAAACTTGTTCATTACCAATAAACTTTAATTGAGAACTTTGTGGTTGTACGGATTCAATAATATTTACCAGTGGAATAATAAATATTTGCCCACCAACGGAGATAGACATTCCATCAAGGATAGCTAAAGTGAGAGGCAAGCGGATTTGAAAAGAAGAACCGCGACCCTTTTCAGAGAGTATTTCTAACCGGCCGCCCATAGACTCTATATTACGTTTCACAACGTCCATACCAACGCCACGGCCCGAAACATCAGTGACTTGTTCCGCGGTTGAAAATCCCGCAGACATGATTAATTGCCAAACCTGTTGATCGGTTGGATTTTCAGGCACATCTACATTATTTTCAAAAGCTTTAGCGAGAATACGATCACGATTGAGCCCTGCACCGTCGTCTAATACTGAGATCAAGATGTTACCCCCCTTCTGTTCAGCTTTGAGGGTGAGTACGCCGGTTTCGGGTTTACCATTAGCAATCCTGATTTCAGGCAATTCAATGCCATGATCTAGACTGTTGCGCACCAGATGCGTCAATGGATCCACCAACAGTTCAATTAAGCCTTTATCTATTTCGGTTTGGCCACCTACAATAGTTAAATCGATTTTCTTATTAAGCTTTTTAGATAAATCTCTGACAACCCTAGGAAACCGATTAAAAACAAAAGACATAGGCAACATCCGAATCGACATGATGCCCTCCTGAAGTTCTCGTGTATTCCGTTCAAGTTCGGCTAATGCTGAGCGTAGTTTTTCACTTGCAAGGCCGGTTATCTCGTCACCAATAAGATTCAGCATAGATTGCGTAATAACTAATTCGCCAACCAAATTAACTAAACTATCGATTTTTGCTATGTCGACTCTAATGCTGCTACTTTCACTTGCTTCAGCCTTCGCTTTGGTATCTGTGTTAGATTTTGAAAGGGACGTAGATTTAGCATGTTGTGCAAGACTGGATACTGAGGTAATCGAATCGTCTGTCATATCGTGAAGAACTGATGCCTCTACTTCAGTAGTAAGAGCCTCCTCCTGATAATTGGATACCTTTTGTTTAGATGAATTCGAGTCTGGTAAATTATCGTCTAAATCAACAAAAAATCCAAAACCGTCCTCTATATCAGCGATGCTTTCATCAACTATAGGTTCAAAGAATCCAAAACCATCGTCAGTGTCATCATTTACTTGCGCCATGATTTCGGAAGTATTGCTTTTACTTGAGGAATTAATTGGCTTAAAAAAACCAAAGCCATTTTCATCATCTTGCGACTCTGCCTGACTATCTGGTTCTAAAATAACTTCTAAAGATGCTGTGGTAGAATTAACTAAAGCCCATTCGATTTCGGTACTATCAGCATAGCTTTTTAACAGCTTACGAAGAGTATCAACAGCAATTAATAATTCATCTATGATATGCACTGAAAAATTAAATTTACCTTGTCGAGCTTTGTCAAAAAGACTCTCCATAACATGGGTAACAGTAATTAGCGCATCAAAGCTAAACATGCCACTACCGCCTTTTATCGAATGTGCAGCACGAAAAATACTGTTTAACTCTTCGATATCTGGCGAACTTGGATCAAGGGCTAGTAATAGGTGCTCCATCTCATCAAGATGCTCTTGGCTTTCTTCGATAAAGACACCATGAAATTGACTCATATCCATTGACATAATGTTACCAACTATTAAATAAGAGGACTTATCCCAACACTTTGGAAGCTACTTGCAGAAGCTTATCTGGATCAAATGGTTTAACCATCCAGCCAGTTGCCCCAGCCGCTCTACCGCGAGCCTTCATTTCATCGCTTGCTTCGGTAGTTAATACCACAATAGCTTTCGTCCGATATGCAGGTAACCCTCGTAATGATTTAATTAATGTTAGTCCATCCATACGTGGCATATTTTGGTCTGTTAATACGAAGTCAAAAATTTTTGTTTTACATAAATCAAAGGCCTCTTGACCATCTGAAGCCAATGTCACTTGGTAATTGGCTGACTTAAGTGTTGCTTCTACCATTTGACGAATTGAAGCTGAATCATCGACAACTAAAATGCTTTTACTCATAGTTTATGTTTTCCAACCAATACCACCCTTACAGCATTTCCAGGAGGTATAATTTCAAGGGTTTCAGCTAAGTGCTTAATTAAAGTTAAGCCTCGGCCGTAGCTTTTAGACAAATTACTCGGTTCTACATCATTCTTAAAAAAACCATGACCACTATCTTCGATATAGATTTCTAAGCGCTGTAAGTGGCTTTGCCACTGAACTTTTAATATAATTTTATTGTCATTAGATAAGTGATTTACTCTTTCCATTTTTTCTTCATAAAAAGCTAAAAAGCCATTTTCTTGTGACTTAATTTCACTATTTAACTCGAGTACGCCATGTTCAAATGCATTAGTATATAACTCAGATAACACAGTAAAGACTTTGGTCACCAAGGATAATGGCAGTTGCTTAGATATTAATTCACACAAATGTCCTGGAATATCAAACAAATCGAGTGATGCTCCCTGTAATGTGTGTTCAATAAAAAATTCACTCTCTTGAACAGTTGTTAATTCATCTTCTTCTATAAAGGACTGCAAAATATCGTGAGTATCTATTAGCACAACAGATATATCGTCTTGTGGCGATTCACATTCAACATTAAAATGCTGTTTAACACCTTCTAAAGGTTCTCCAGGTAACTTTAGTAACGAAACAAGATCATCTATGGTTAACATTTTTCCTTTATTAGATGGAGTTTCGATAACACCATCACTGAAAAGAATTACCCTTTGGTTATCTAGCAAATCAATATGTTCTGAATTAACACTAAACTGATTATCGGACAAAATACCCAATGCCATATTTTCAGATTTTATCTGCTTAATTATTTGGTATTGCTCATCGACTATAATGACTGGTGGCATACCTCCATTCCAAATATCAATAGTTTTATTGTTTGGTTGCAAATGAATAATGACTGCCGCCACAAAACGGTCTTCTGGCAAAAAATAATTTAGCTTATTATTGAGTTCAAAAACAATATTACACAACGGTAAGCCTTTTTCTGTCATGGCCCCAAATGCCTGCATCATTGGCATAAGCGACACTGCGGCTGCTAAGCCATGTCCCATTGCATCGGCTAACATGACATAATGACTGCCGTCTGGACCACTACAGTGGATAACGCCGTCGCCACTGAATAATGATGAAGGTTTAACCCAATAATTTATTGCTGGTATATCTAAATGAATTTTTCCATGCATGGCACCAAATAAATGTTTAGCCAGCGCCTGCTCCTGTAATTGTGAATCTCGCCAAATATTTATTGCTACACGTTGTGTATTATTAACTTTTTCTAAGTAACGCTGATGAATTGACCTTTTCATTTTTAGCCATAATAAATCCATCTTAATTGGCTTTAATGCAATATCGTCAATATCTTGTGTGAATGCTTCAACAAAAAAATCGGTATCACTATTGGCACTGACAATAATAATCGCCGCCATAGGTAAGTGTTCTTTCAGCTGTGAAACAAACTTAATCCCTTCCCCATCGGGTAAATGATTATCCAGTAACACCAATTCATAATTTAATCGTGGTCTACAAACTTCTTTTTTTGCTTTTTCTATTGATGTACATACAACTACTTTTATTCCTTTTTCCATAAAGAATTGTTTGTACATCAAAATACAAACAGGATTATCCTCAATAATCAAAACTGATATAGGTGGGCGACTGTCGTAAAAAAGTTCAAATGAAGGCATAAAGTTTTGTCATTTTTGCAATTTCTAGGATTTCCAAAGCACTACCATGAGCGCTTTTAATAATCAGTTTTGCACGAACACCTTTCTCATTTTTCTTTGATAATAAAACTAACATTCCTAGCGCAGAACTGTCTAAATAGTTCACTTGAGAGAAGTCTAATTGGATTTCTTTAATACCCGTTTTTGCAACTAATGACTCAACCTCTTGGTTGAATGTTTTGTGGTAACTAAAATCAAAACGGTTTGGTAACCTAATACTATAATTATCCAAAGTACTTGTCCTCAATGGTATTTCATTGTAGATGTCTGTTTTCTAGAAAAAATCGATATCACCACTTGCCATAGAACTGGCCGAAACAGGGTTATGTTTTTGAATTTTAAATTGTACAAGGCTTTCATTACACCCTTGTATCTTAGCTTCATCTTCCATACCACCAGGTTCCATCAATATATTTAATTGTGTATTAACTTGGGCTAATTGTTCAGCGGTATAAGCCAGATTTTGTGAGTTAATATCTCCAAATTGCAGCCCTCGCATTGCATCATTCAAAGACTGTTGTAATATTTGGTTATGTTCATCAAGAGCTGAAGTATGCTTTCGATTGCCTGTAGCGTTTTCCATTAATTTATCAATGGCAATGTGGACATTTTTTTTCGATTGCATTACATAAGTAACATCTTGCGAGGCAGCGCCACCAATGTCAGCAGTTAAAGTTTCAATTTGCACTGCCATATTTTTTAGTTTCTGTTGGATCTGATTACTAAAACCCGCTGACCGAGTAGAAAGCGACCTAACCTCATCTGCTACGGACGGCAAATCCGCGCCCGGCCTCGCCTGCACGTGCAGCCTCAATTGCTGCATTAAGTGCAAGTAAGTTGGTTTGTGATGCGATTTGATCAATATCTTTCATCGCCTTCATCACATCAGGAACCATAGTATTAATTCGACCGACTTTTTCGACTAGTTCCATTGAAGATGCTGACATATTGACTGTTGTTTCAACAAACTGTTCAAGAGTTTTACTGGTTTCTTGAACAAATGAAATCAACCAACTATTTCCATGCTCATCATTTTCAGATTCTAGCAACTGCATTACGCGATCTTGTTGTAGCTCTGCCAATTCTTTTAATCGAGAAAATGAAGTAACAAGGGTTTCAATAGCATCCGATTGCACATTATTTACATCGTCAACATTTTGTTTGCATTCGAGTAGGGTTGATTTTAATGTGTCCAGAAATTGTTGTTGTAATTGGTCAACATCATTAGTGAGGGTTGGCTTTGAAATCATATTTTTCACAGCCGTAGTTTGGTGATTAACAGTGGAGCTAGTCGTTATCAATTTTAGTGCAAAACCGCCAGATAGAGTGCAGATAAGTACTGCAATAAATAAAGCAACCACTACTGGCACCCAATTCATCAATAACCAAGAAATGCAAAAAGCGATAAATGAGCCTATCGCCAAAGCTACAAATGGTGATGACATAAAATGCTTTTCTTTCAAGAGACTATCCTTAATTTCTTTTTATATTAAAAGAGTAGACAGTAATTCCTTAACTGCAAATTTTATTTATATAATTTTTATTTTTTCTTATCTCTGATCATTGCCAAAATTAGCGCACCACTGCTAGGCAACCTAGAATTAACAAAACATTAACATAAGAGTTAGAGTGGCTCAAGGTATTAAATTATGCTTTTTAGGAGGTATTCGAGAAAGATAACTTACTCTTTATGATGATTATAATTGCTCATGTCATTTTGTCTTAGCAGCATACAAAAGTACTATTTTGGTCGTTTTTATGGTTATTCATCTCATTTAGCTAAAAGGTTATGTTCAAAAGCGATTGCCATATCGCACTGGGTTTTATGGTGCATAATGGGCATTTTATAAACAAAAAAGAGCATAGAATACTCTACCATTCAGTTCGTAGAACTGGCTTTTTAAAAGCTCAACATTTTTACTCCACCACTTCCTAATAAAATATCCCTAGCAGTAAGAGTGCTACAGGAAAGATTTTATTCATGGCTATTACATAGCTTTTTGTAATAGTTCTATTATATTTAATTTAACTTTTTCCTAGCTATAAGAGAACAGTATGTTTCTAACTCGTTTAATCTACGTAAGTACAGTGACAGATTTTATTAGCGAATCGTCTTTAGAGGACATACTCAAAAAAGCACGTTTGCATAATGCTAAAAATGGTATGACTGGAATGCTCTGCTTTAATAATAATTATTTTATTCAATGCATCGAAGGTAGTAGAGAAAGCGTTAATGAGACTTATAATAAAATTGTAACCGATACACGCCATTCCAACATTGTGATTATTGAATATTGCGAGATATATTCAAGAGAGTTTAGCTCTTGGGATATGGCATATGTGCCTGCAACTAAAAATATGGGGCCCATTAATTTAAAATTTTCAACCTCAACAGAATTCAACCCTTATAACATACCTGGTTCTGCAGCATTTCAGATGCTTTTGGAGCTTCGAAACAGTCTTATCTCTGTTTAACTTTTAGCAGCAGACAATAACAGAGACGTATAAAATCATTAGTGTAGGTTTGATGAACTATGGTGTTGATGGCTTAGAAAAGGCGACTGCCCTGTCACGAATCAGTAGCGAGACTTTTCATTAGACCAGAAAACTAGCTGCATATCTCATTGTCACAGATACTGGGCTAATCTCAATACGCTGTTGGCCCACTATTAAGACATTCGAAAGGTAATTTATACCACTAATGCCATCAAGAACCGCAAGCTATTTCCTAATGATGACTGAGCAAAGATGGTGATTGACTTGGTTATTATGCAAGCGTCGAAGAAATGAACGATGCCGATTAGAAACCGGTAAACGGCACAGGCATTCTATACTCGCTTATCTTTTCAATAGAGTCTGTTATCGCAAAATGCCGCAAAAAGCCTCATCATATTTGATGAGGCTTTTTTGTTGAATGTAAAGAAATCATATTAAAAGTAAAACACTAGCCAAATTTCAGCCTAACACCCGCATTAACAATGAACCCATCGTTACGGGACCAAATATCTGTAGTCCACTGGCCACTGGCCATTCTATTAGGTAACAGAAGTGGGTGCTCATCAGTTTGTCTTACATTGAGTAAGTTCTCAAAATTAATGAACCAACTTGCTTGCCCATACGTTATCTCTCCCATTAACCCAAGGTGCCAATAAGGATTAGTTTCATCAATATATGGGTTATCGTTAACCCTTTGGGTACCGGTGTAATAGGATTCAAAGCCCATTCTAAAGTTGCCATGTTGCTCCCACATAGCAACAAAACCCGCAGAGTGACGTGGGGTTAACGCTATCTCTCTTCGTTCTGAACTATCGGGTGACTCTTCACTTGTGTCTAAATACAAGTAACTTGCGGTGAGCTTAATGTCACCCAAATAGTAACGCAGCAACACTTCAGATCCCCGAATTTCACTTGTCCCTTCAGCATTAACTAACCTAACTGCGTCGAGTGTGCCGTTGTTACCCGAAGAAAAAGCCATTAACCCAGTCACATTATTAATGTTAGATCCAAAAAAAGTCAGGCTCGTCTCTGCATTTTCAAAAGCATAAGTAAAATCTAGCGATGCGGTTTTGGCCTGTTCTTGTTGTAAATTCTCAATGGGGGCTAATCTTGATAATCCCGCAGCCTCAATCTCTTCAACAAAAGGAGTTGGGGCAAAATATCCCTGTCCATAAGAGCCTCTTATGGTTAAATTGTTTGGTCGATAAAGTAGCGATACTCTTGGACTAAATTGGGTTCCGTACTCACTGTGCTCATCGACTCGAGCACTGTATGAGGTTGTGATTTGTTCCGAATGGGTATAATCAAGCTGAGCAAATACACCTGGCACCTCATAGGAATAATCAAACACTGGAAAGGTGTTTGAGGTAAAAACCTCTGACTGATACGCTAAACCGACAACCCAATCACTGTTATCTGTATAACCCGCAAGGCTGTTTTCAAGCAAATAACTCTCGTGTTTATCTTCTTCTAAGTCAATACCATAAATATGCGTGTGTTCTTGTAC
Source organism: Shewanella sp. HL-SH8 (assembly GCF_051165765.1). Taxonomy (NCBI): domain Bacteria; kingdom Pseudomonadati; phylum Pseudomonadota; class Gammaproteobacteria; order Alteromonadales; family Shewanellaceae; genus Shewanella; species Shewanella sp. HL-SH8. The sequence goes on from NZ_CP195039.1 coordinate 2,722,172, forward strand.
CATAGCCGAGGCTCGCGTATTAAAGGTCAGTGACTCTAATACCGGTAGGCTAAACACAACACCAGCGTCAAGCCTGTCTGAGTCTTGTGATTGCTCAAATGATTGACCATCTGCAAGTTTATTATCGCCTAGGGTTCCTCCCGTTCGTTGCTCTGACATCAAGCCGCTAGTCACATACAGTGTTTGTCCAGCGTCCCCTTGCCAAAATATCCGAGGCCGCACGGTATACCTTTCATAGCCAGCCAAATCAATCCAGCCATCATTATCAATATCTTGCTCATCTTGATAATGAGCGCCAGCAGTTATCGAGCCTTTTATATCCTCACTCAGCGGCGATTCAATATAAGTCGTCACATCCTGACCTGCTCGAGTGGTTGAGTTTACTAACACCTCACCGTTTAATTCATCACTTGGGGTTCTAGATATCAGATTAATCACCCCGCCCAAGGCAGAGCCACCATAAAGTGATGACGCCGAGCCTTTAATAATTTCTACCCGGCTAAGATCCGTTGGCGGAATTTGTAACAAGCCTATTGATGACGCTTGATTACCATAAAGCGGTAAACCATCAGCCAATAGTTGTGTATAACGACCATACAGACCTTGCAGGCGAATATTAGCACTGCCTAAAGCCGGAGACGTCGTTTGCAACCTAACCCCACCCGTCTCAGCCACTAGCATAGAAATGTTACCAGGCCGCATCGCGGCTTTTTCTTCAATTTCTTCACGATTAATTAATTCAACACGAATAGGCTGCTCATCGGCAATACGTCCTGAGCGCGTGGCTTGCACGATAATGGTTTCCATTTTTTCTTCGTGATCATGCTCATCATCATGCTCATCGGCATGGGTTTGCTCAGTGTGCGAATGGGTTTCGCTATTATCAGGGCTATGGATCAAATTGTCGGCAGTGCTTGCCTGACTTAAGTTTGTTATACCCAGTGACAAAATTAACGATGCCGCTGCAGAATAGCTAAACATACAACTTCCTTTTACAAAACATGACTTAAAAATGATATGCTCAAGTGTAAAGGTTACAGTTACTGGAAGGTCAAGTTGAAAATAAGTGAATTGGCATTAGCAGCCCAAGTATCGGTAAAAACAATCCGATATTATGAGCAAATTGAGTTACTATCCGCCCCAGTCCGCACTGATAATGGCTATCGTCATTACCAACAAAAAGACATAGAAACGCTAATTTTTATCCGAAGATGCAGAGAATTAAACATTGCATTAGATGACATTAAACGCCTAGTTGATACCCAACAAGACCCCAAATCCTCATGCCTACTGGTAGATAACATTATTGCCGAGCAACTGGCACGTATTCAGCAAACTCAGCGAGAGCTGGCATTATTAGAGCAATCATTAGCCACCCTTGCCTCTTGTTGTAAAAGCCACCAAATTAAAGACTGCAGCATTTTACAAAGCCTAAAATCACCGTCAGTCATAACGTAAGTCAATTAGCCTGCGCTTTTTACAAAAATTGAATCGTTCAGAAAATCCCACCTTAGGTTGATATTAGCATAGCTAACTTAAAGGTATTTTTGCTTGAGAAATTTCAAGTGCTAACACCCTGAAATAGAGAATAATGCTGACGCGAAGATAACTATTGTCGCGATAGACAATTACGTAGCTTGCGTAAAAGAAAGAGGAGCACTCAGTTTAAATTCCTATTTTTCGCGCAAATAAGGAGGCACCTGGGGTTCAAAGTTTTATCTTTCGCCAAAACAAAAAAGCCTCATCATTTCTGATGAGACTTTCTCGTTGAATGTGGCGGAGGGATAGGGATTTGAACCCTAGAACGGGATAAACCGTTGCCGGTTTTCAAGACCGGTGCATTCGACCACTCTGCCATCCCTCCGAACGCGGCGAATAATATGACAACCTATTGATGCTGTAAAGTCCTAATTGAAAAAAAATGTTCAATTGTCTACTTTAAGATCACTTTGGCTAATCTTCATCCTTTTTAAAGGCAATTCTTGCTGGATCTGGCATTGTGAACGAATCAAACCAGCTGTTCCATGAAGAATAACGACTAGTGTAATAGGCGCCAAATACCATCACTGAACAGACTAAAATGCCTAAACCGATTGCCTGCTCACCTGCCCCTGCAAATGCGGCCACAATACTTGATGCGCCAAATGCGACACTGATTTGAATAAAGTTCTGTAATCCAGCGGCTTTGGCGGCATCATCTTTAAATGTTTGCAATGCATTGTTCACTACAATGGGGTATATCGCACCATTCGCTGCGGCCATAAAAGCAAATACGATTAATAGTGGATAGATGGTTGTCATCTCGAAAGCAATGGTCAGAATTGAAATCAAGATTGTCGTGGTGAAGAAAATACCAAGCTGTACTTTCAAGGCTATTTGACTACCAAGACGTTTGATCAGTATTTTGCCGCTATAACCACCCACAATGAACATGATAGTTTGTGGAATAAAACTTAAGCCAATCGCTGTTGCATCAAAGCCAAATTTATCCATCACCGCTGGCCACAGGGTTAAGTAAGCAAAGAAAGCACCAGAACATGCGGCAAAAATCATCACATTACCCACATAGAATGGATTTGCTAACATTTGCTTGAATGTCATCGCTTTATCTTTATCAGCTTTAATCGCTTCAGCGCTAGGCTTGTCGGCTTTGACAAAAATTTGAGTCATCAAAATCAACAACACACCGAGTAACGCTAAACAAACAAAAATGCTTTGCCATCCCCAATATGATAAGAAGAATGCTCCAATTAAAGGTGCTATTGCGGGTGATAACGCAACAAGTGGCATAATGTTAGACAATACATGCTGAGATTCTTGTGCATCATACTTTTCAATGACCAAAGCTTGCCAAATTACACTGGCACTGCACACTCCTATAGCTTGAATGAAACGGCCAATATTCATCATGACAATATTATCGCTAACAATGATTAGGCCAGTAGCCATAACAAATAGCATTAAACCTAATAGCAGTGAATTTCGCTTACCCCATTTTTCAACCAATTTGCCGTAAAGCAGTTGGCCAAAAGCTAAACCAGCCAAGAAAGTCGTTAGCGACATAGCCACATCAGTAGAAGATGCACCAAGTGAGCCTTCAATTGATTTAAAAGCAGGTAAATACATATCGGTGGCGATAAAGCACAGCATGCTGAGAATGGTTAAATAGAGAAAAAAGCCAGCTTTCTCAATAACACCAGGGGATTTTTGTTGTTTACTCATATCTAATACTCACATTATTTTTCATTAGACATAGTTTAATTATTAGAAATTCATCTGTGAAACGTTTATATTTGAACACAGCCATCAAAAAATATCATAGCAAGGTTGCCCTATGCTTTCAGAACAAACGCTACACATGATTGATATCGTTGCTCGATTAGGCAGTTTTACTGCGGCGGCGAATGAGTTACATAAAGTACCGTCAGCGGTAAGTTACGCTGTTAAGCAAGTAGAAACTGATATTGGTGTGGTGTTATTTGAGCGTCACCATAGGTCGGTAACCCTCACTCAGCCTGGGGAGCATTTTTTAAAACATGCTCGCGAGTTACTCAGGCAAATGGAGGAGCTAAAACGGGAAACTCAACGGGTGGCAAATGGTTGGCAACCCACTTTATCTATTGCATTAGATAATATTGTTAGAGCTGATAGAATTAGCTCCTTAATTGCTGATTTTTATCGCCATTTTGATGATGTAGAGTTAATCATTCAAATTGAAGTGTTTAATGGTGTGTGGGAATCTTTGGCCAGTGGCCGCAGCATGGTAGCCATAGGTGCAACGACTGCAATACCTGTGGGTGGTGTTTATCAATATCGTGATATGAAAGACATTGAGTGGGCCTTTCTAGTCAGTAAAAATCATCCACTCGCCGCAATTGATAGGCCGCTTGAAGACGATGAACTTAAACAATATCCAGCTATTTGTTTAGAAGATACCTCAAGAGAAATCCCCAAACGCACTACCTGGCTTTTAGATAATCAACGCCGCTTAGTGGTCCCCGACTGGATAAGAGCCATTAATTGTTTTCGCTCTGGCTTAGGTGTGGGTTATATGCCAATTCATCTTGCTCAGCCCTTTATTAGCGGTGGAATGTTAATTGAAAAACAATTAAAAAACCCGAAAGCATCCAGCCCTTGCTGTTTAGCTTGGGATCAAGACCGCATGTCCCCTGCACTGCAATGGGTGTTAGATTATTTAGGTGACACAGAAAAATTACATAATGAATGGCTGGCATAGGAATATTGATGCTAGCCAGTTGAATTTTCAGCTTTCGCCCTCATACATACAGGTATGAATATCAGTAAAGTTAGCCTAGTTATGCTGTGAAAGTGAAAGTCTACTAAAAAGCGGTGATTTTTTAATATTGGCTTAAGCTAGCTTGATAACAATGGGGACATATTTAAATTTAAGTGGTTTAAATTACTGATTAACCCTTATTTATGATGCTAAACCAGTGTGATTACTTTAAGCTGGGCTATCTAGATTTAATTAATTAATCAACTATTTGCGTGTGGTTGTTTATTGTTCACAATACGCATTTTACTGTCTTGGAGACTGTTATGAATCAACAAACTTTGTCGGGCCATCAAGCTACGACGGTGGAAACAAACAAACTTATCAAAAACACCTATATGCTGTTGTCGATGACGCTGGCTTTTGCCGCGGTTATGGCGGGTGTGGCCATGGCGTTAAATATTGGTCCATTTATGTCTATCGGTTTGTCATTAGGCAGTATCGTCGTAATGATAGTGACCTTGAAAAAAGCCGATAACGCGTCTGGTTTAGCATGGATATTTGCTTTCACTGGTATGCAAGGTGCATCACTAGGTTACATTTTGAACCACTATGTTGGTTTAGCAAATGGTCCTGAGTTAATCATGCAAGCCTTTGGATTAACCTCAGTTATATTTGTGTCGCTGTCAGCTTACGCAATCACCACCAAGAAAGATTTCAGCTTTATGGGTGGCTTTTTGTTTGCAGGCTTATTAGTGGTTATCGGCGCATCACTGATAAACATGTTTGTGGGTAACGGCGTAGCATTTGTGGCTATTCAAGCTGCTGTAGCGCTATTGATGGTAGGCTTAATCCTTTATGATACGAGCCGTATCGTAAACGGTGGCGAAACCAATTATATTCGTGCTACCATTTCGTTATTCTTAAACTTCATCAACTTATTCATGGCGCTTCTGCACTTATTAGGCATGAATAACGACGATTAATCGTCATTGACAGTAATTTACGATAAAATGGCCCTAAATTAGGGCCATTTTTTTTATAATGAATAAATTTATTGTACAAGTTAACGGACCAGCCTACGGGTCTACCGCCAGCTTTAGAGCGCTTAAGTTCTGCCAAGCTGCGGTTTCTGCTGGTCATCAAGTGGTAAAAGTCTTTTTTTATCAAGATGGTGTTTACAATAGTAATGCCCTTAATTGCCCTGCTTCCGATGAAGTTAACCTACAGCAAATGTGGCTAACCTTCTCACAAGATAATCAAACCGCGATGATAAATTGTGTTTCCGCTGCACTGCGCCGTGGAGTCTTGTCTGAACAAGACGCGATTGAAAATGGAAAAGCCCATTGGAACAGTCACGATGTATTTGTAATGGGTGGCTTAGGTGAGCTTGTCAGCGGCATAGAACATGCCGATCGCTTAGTGTGCTTTTAAGGACTAACCGCAACATGAAACAGATTTGTATTGTATTTCGTCACGCCCCTTATGGCACAACTCACACCCGCGAAGGATTAGACTTTGCCTTACTGAGCGCCAGCTTTGAGCAGCAAGTGTCGTTGATTTTTTGCGATGAAGCTGTACTGCATTTATTACCTGAACAACACGCTGAGCTGTCCGGTAGCAAAGACTACGTATCGGTTTTTAAAGCGTTTGATTTATACGAAATAGAAACCGTATTGGCCTGTGAGCAGTCGCTTAATGCAATGGGGTTAACAGTGGATGATTTAGCTATTGATGTGCAGTCAGCAAGCGCTGAAGCGATTACAGCACAATTAGCTTTAGCGGATGAGGTATTGGTATTTTGATTTTACATCACATTCAAACATCAACCGCGAGTGATAATGCTTTAAGCCTATGTTTAAGATACATAGCGGCTGATGACAGTATTATGTTGGCGGCTGACGCGGTAAACGCCCTCCTCAAGCCACGATTATTAACGGCTATGCAAGGCAATGACGTTTATGTATTAATCGATGATATTCAAGCCCGAGGCTTATCAGCAAAAGTAGCTAAGCTGCAATATCCTAATATTCACCCGATTGATTACACTGAATTTGTTAATCAAACACTGCGCCATAGTAAGGTCATCACATGGTAGAAAAGTCATTTGAATTTATGTTTGAGTTTAATGGTCAAGCCATTGAAACCGATAAACAAGGCTATCTTAAAAGCGTGGATGATTGGCAGCTTGATATGGCGCCGATTTTAGCAGCTACTGAAAACATTGAGTTGTCTGAAGCCCATTGGGAAGTGGTTCATTTTGTGCGTAACTTCTATTTAGAATACAAAACCAGCCCAGCCATTCGAGTACTAGTAAAAGCCATTGGTCAAAGCTTAGGGGCAGATAAAGGCAATTCGAAGTACCTTTACACCCTATTCCCCGTTGGCCCCGCTAAGCAGGCAACAAAAATTGCCGGATTACCCAAACCCGCTAAATGTCTTTAAGGTGGATTAACTCTTTTTAGATATAAACGTTAAAAATAAGTGCCTTTAATGCTAAAGGCACTTTTTACTTATTTAATAACTGAATAATTACCGAATATTGATTATCGACCAGCCAATGCCGCTGCCGGAGCTATTTGAGTGGCTTTCCATGCGGGATAAATCGTCGCGAGTAGGCTCATTACTAGCCCAATAAATACTACAAAAAGTACATCATGGGTTTGTAATTGTGATGGCAAAAAGTCGATAAAATAAATGTCAGAGTCCAGCAACTGAATCCCTAATATAGATTCGAATCCTTTCGCTATCGCACTTAAATTAACCGCAATCAACATACCTAAAACTCCGCCTATCGAACAACCTAATAAGCCGTTTAGTCCGCCTTGCATGATAAAAATGGCCATAACGGCTGAGCGCTTTAATCCCATGGTCATTAAAATCGCAACTTCAGATGCTTTGTCGCGTACTGTCATCACTAACGCCGACACAATATTAAAACAGGCTACGGCAATAACTAAAGCCAACACCAAATACATCACCATTCGCACTAATTGAATATCTTGATAAAGGTGACCTTGGGTTCGCGTCCAGTCATTAAGGTATAGATATTGTTCTTGCGCATAACCTAAGTCACGCGTAACGCTAGGCGCGCTAAATACATTGTCGACTTGTAAGCGAATACCACTAACGCCATCGCCCATATTTAATAGTTCACTTAAATATTTCAAAGGCACATAGGCTTGCGAGGCTTCAATTTCACCGCCTAAGTCATACACGCCACTGACCACAAACCGATGACTTTTAGCCGCACTTAAGCGGTTGTTATTCGCGGCAGGCGTGTACATTGCCAATGTATCGCCAACTTTTAATTGCAGTTTATTCAGTAGGCTGCGACCCAGCACAATATGATTATCTGAACCTTGTAAAGACTGCCAAGCACTGGTATCCATGTATTGAGCAATACTTGATACTTGCTGTTCATACTCAATATCAATCCCGTTAACCACTATTCCCTGAAAACCACCGGGCTTTTGCACAAGTCCCTGCAAGCGCACAAAAGGCGCAACACCGGTAATTTGCGGTATATTTTTAGCGGTTTCAGCAATCGCCAGCCAATCTTGGATCGGCTCATTCACGCCGACTAATTCGCCGTGTGATATGACCCCAAGCAAGCGGGTTTGTAGCTCTTTTTCAAAGCCGTTCATGGCTGACAATACGATAATTAATACCGTCACGCCCAAGGCGATACCTGCGGTAGAGGCAAATGAAATAAAACCGATAAAGCCATTATTTTGCCGCGCGCGATAAAAGCGCCAACCAATTAAAAAGGGTAACCATTTACTCATGGTCACTTCCTAATGGCGGGTTGTTAGTAGCAACTTGTAACACGCCATCTTTCATGGTCAATTGACGGTCCATTTTAGCGGCTAACTTATGATCGTGCGTTACCACTACAAAGGCTGTACCAAATTGCTGCGCCAGTTCACGTATTAATTGATATACGGTTTCGCCACTGCTGGCGTCTAAGTTGCCCGTTGGCTCGTCGGCTAACACCAATTTAGGTTGATTAATTAGCGCACGGGCAATCGCCACACGTTGACGCTCGCCGCCGGATAATTGCGCCGGAATATGCTCTAATCTATGGCCTAAACCAACCCGCTCTAATAACACTTTGGCATTAGCTAACGACTGTTGTTTATCTTTACCTTGAATAAAAGCTGGCATAGCAACGTTTTCAATCGCACTAAACTCTGGTAACAAATGATGAAACTGATAAATAAAACCTAAATCCTGGTTACGCAGGCTTGCTTGTCTTGCCGATGATAACTGATAGATATCTTCGCCATCTAACATCACCTTGCCATCACTTGGGGTGTCTAACGTGCCCATAATATGCAGCAAGGTACTTTTACCCGATCCTGAACTGCCGACTATGGCTAACTGTTCACCTTTGTAAACCTCAAGATTGACATCTGTAAGTACCTGAGTAGTCACTTCGCCATCATGGTAATGCTTACTAACATGGCTAATGGTTAATAAAACCTGTTTTTTCTGGGTCATTATTCGTATCTCAATGCGGTAGCGGGTTGAACCTGTGCGGCGCGTAACGCTGGGTAAATAGTAGCAATTAGGGTAATCAACAAGGTGCCAACAATAATCACACATAATTGGGTAAATGATAATTGCACCGGCAGTGTTTGGCCTGCGCCCAGAATAGAAACGCCCAAAGTGGTTAGAATGTCATTTAAGTTTAGGGTTAAAATAATGCCAATAAGGGTGCCTAATCCTAAACCTAATAAGGCATTTAACGAGCCTTGAACAATAAATATGTTCATAACTGCTGTTGTCGTTAACCCCTGGGTTTTAAGCACTGCGACGTCTGTGGTTTTATCAACCACCATCATGACCAATGCTGACACAATATTAAACGCCGCTACCGCCACAATAAGGCTGAGCATTAACGACATCATGTTTTTTTCCATATTGACCGCAGCAAATAAATGACCAAAGTCAGCACGCCAGTCACGGCTAGTTACCTCAACACCGCTCTGTTGCAGTAACTTGGTCGTCAATGGCGCGATACTGGCAACGTTAAATGGATCGGTTAAATACAGTCGCAATTCAGAAATAACATTAGGGTCTTGGCGCATTAAGCGACGAGCGTCTTGATAATGTACATAGGCAACTGAAGCGTCAACCTGAGCGCCCATTTCAAATACGCCGGCCACAGTAAATTTACGCTGGCTTGGTACTGGGCCAAGTGGTGAATACACCACACCATCACCACTTAAAATGCGAATTTGATCGCCGGGTTTAACCGCTAAGTTTCTGGCGAGTTCGCTACCCAATACAATGGCATAGCTTCCCGGTGTTAAAGCATCAAAGGCGCTTGAATATGTGTGAGATATAATGCTCGACAAACCTTGCTCAAGTTCAGGATAAACGCCTAATACTTGCGCAGCGGCGATGTTAGCACTGGATTGCAGCATGCCTTGGGTTGTGGCACTGGGCACAATGCCGACAATATCATTCTTTAGTTGTTTGTGTTGCTGTAAAAAGGTGGCTTGGGTTTGCCAATCATCAAACCCTGTTTGATGGACTAAGGTCAATTGCGGTACAGCACCTAAAATGCGGTTTTTAAGTTGCCCTTCTAGGCCATTCATTACCGAGCTGACCACAATTAACGCGGCCACACCGAGAAAAATACCAGACACGGCAAACAACGTGATAAATGACGCAAACGCATTGGCTTTACGTGCACGCCAATATCGAAACCCCATAAAAAAAGAAAATCCAAAATTCATATAAAATTTGTCATCCAATGCGCATATTAGCGCGTATATTGGTTATGCTTGAGTCAAAATTGACGCTAAAACCATTACAAAAAGCTTATGACTTGCTAAACCATCAAGTTGGGCATGATAATAGGTGTATTAGATTGATAAATAAAGAGGCAAACCTTGATAAACGATAGCAATTCTTATTTTAGCGTACCTCACCAATTTAATGTTTATCTTTCGCCCTGGGATAAACAACGTCCTATCCCTGATGACACCCAACTCAGGCAAATGCAATCTACTGGACTTAAACTACTGTCAGAAGTTAAAGCACTTGAATCAAATTGCTTGTTGCAGTTACGCCAGCTAGACAGTGCGACCCAATCTATTGTTGAATTTTTAAAGTTACAATCCCGTAAAGTCGATTTAGTATTGCAGCATGTGCTTGAAAAAGAAGCCCAAGCTGGGGTGCAATATCAAGGACATCAGTTTGGCGGCAGCGGCTTAAGCCTTTTTTCAGACAAACAAATGGATGTTGGCAGTATTTTTAGTTGTCATATATATCTTCATGCCGAAGTGGTTGCCGTACTGTGTATCTGTGAAGTCACTGGCTCATACCCAGCAGATAAACAAGAAGCCATTGCCCCAAATAGTCCAGCAACGATTGAACAGGCATTATGGCAAACTGACCTCGCCTTTATTCAAATTTTAGATGAAGATGTTGAGCAGTTAGTTAAAGCCAGTTTAACTGTACAACAAAAAATGCTTAAACTGCGCAAGCAGCTGCGTAAAGACAATCTGTAAGTTCTCTCAATACAAGTTAATCAATTAAATGAAACAATTTAGTGTAATCGCTCCGCCAAGTGTTAAAAAAGGCCAACAACAGCAAGTTTTAACCACCCTAGGCGGCGTATCCCAAGCGCTCACTGTCGCAAATTTAATTAACCAGCATTCAGGCACCAGTCTGATTGTCACTCACGACACGCCAAGCGCGCTGACCTTAGAAGCAGAGCTCAGCTACCTTTTAGCCAATACTGGTGTCAATGTGTGCTTATTTCCTGACAGAGAAACCCTGCCCTACGACAGCTTCTCACCACATCAAGACTTAATTTCACAGCGCCTAGAGTCCCTGGCACAAATCAGCCAAAGTAATCATAACGTGGTGATTGTGCCGGTAAACACCTTAATGGTGCGACTGCCGCCAAAATCATTTTTAACCGCCAACGTAATGATTTTGAAAAAAGGCGACATATATAGCCTTGATCAAGTGCGTCAGCACCTGACCGATACGGGCTACCATATTGTTGATCAGGTCTATGAACACGGTGAGTTTGCCATTCGTGGCTCGATTATTGATATTTTCCCTACGGGTTCCAAACAGCCACTGCGTATTGAACTGTTTGACGATGAAGTGGAAACCATTCGCTTTTTTGATGTTGATACCCAGCGTTCCGGTATGGCACTTGAGCAAATTAGAATGCTGCCCGCAAAAGAGTTTCCAACAGACAGCGCCGCAATCGAAGGATTTAGACAGCGTTACCGGCGTCGTTTTGAGGTCATTTCTAAAGAAGCTGAATCAGTATATCAATCGGTAAGCCGTAATATCATGCCTGCGGGTATTGAAAATTATTTACCACTGTTTTTTGATGAATCATCAAGCTTATTTGATTACCTGCCAGAACAAAGCCAACTGATAACCTTAGGTGACATTGATAAAGCCTGTGAGCACCATCTACAGGAAGTGTACAGTCGATATGAAGACCGCCGAGTCGACCCGTTAAGGCCTTTATTAGAGCCAAAAGAGCTTTATTTGCTTAGCGACCAACTGTTTGCCGCATTCAAACCTATGCCGCGCAGCCAAATCATTAATGCAGTGTTTGATGAACAAGGTCAAATTAATCCTGAATCGCAGCCTAAAAGTGCCTTGCTCGTCAAAGCCAGCACTATTAGTGATATCAATGCCAATCATAAGTTAAAACAACCTTTATTAGCCTTACAGGAATACAGCCAACAGCATCCACAAATGTTGTTTGTGGCTGAATCTGAAGGCCGTCGCGAAGCGTTACTTGAATTACTGGCAAAAGTAGGCATTAAACCGAAACTGTTTAAGCATATTGATGACTACGTCACTGCCAAAGAGTTTATCGGTTTAGTTGTATCGCCACTGTCACGCGGTTGTGAATTAGAGTTAGGCTCTAAAGGTAAAGTCAGCATCATCTGTGAAACCGAATTATTCGGTCATCGTATTTCACAACAACGTCGACGCGAAAAACAAAAACAAGTCAGTTCTGATGTACTGGTTAAAAACTTAGCCGAACTTAAAGTCGGTCAACCTATTGTGCATTTAGAGCATGGTGTCGCGCTTTATCAAGGGTTAGAAACCTTAGACACCGGCGGTTTAGTTGCTGAGTATTTAAAGCTTGAGTACGCTGGCGGCGATAAACTGTATGTGCCAGTGTCGTCACTGCATTTAATTAGTCGCTTTAGTGCGGGTAATGAAGAAAATACCCAACTTAATAAATTAGGTAACGAAACCTGGGCTAAAGCCAAGAAAAAAGCCATTGAACGTATTCGTGATGTTGCCGCTGAATTACTGGATGTTTATGCTCGCCGACAAGCTCGCCCCGGTGAAGCATTGGCACTTGATGAAGAAGAATACGCAGTATTTGCCCAAGGTTTTCCCTACGAAGAAACCGTTGACCAAGAAAGTGCAATTCATGCGGTATTAGCCGACTTACAAGCGCCAATGGCAATGGACCGATTAGTGTGTGGTGATGTGGGCTTTGGTAAAACAGAAGTGGCCATGCGCGCAGCCTTTGTTGCCGTTAATGCGGGTAAACAAGTCATCGTACTGGTACCTACCACCTTATTAGCACAACAACATTATGAAAACTTTACCGATCGCTTTGCAGATTGGCCATTTGTAATTGAAGTAATGTCACGCTTTAGAACCACCAAAGAGCAAAATCAAGTGGTGCAATCATTAAGCGATGGCAAAGTCGATATTGTTATTGGTACCCATAAGCTGCTCACAGCAGAGGCTAAGTTTGATAACCTCGGCCTACTGATTATTGATGAAGAGCATCGCTTTGGCGTGCGTCAAAAAGAAAAGATTAAAGCCTTACGTGCCAATATCGATATTCTGACCTTAACTGCCACACCTATTCCACGAACCTTGAATATGGCCATGTCGGGTATGCGAGACTTATCGATTATTGCCACGCCACCCGCCAAACGATTAGCGGTTAAAACCTTCGTGCGCGAGTACGATATTGCCACGGTGCGAGAAGCCATTTTGCGGGAAATTTTACGCGGTGGCCAAGTGTATTATTTACATAATAATGTTGAAACCATTGAAAAAGCCGCTCAGGATATTCGCGATCTGTTACCCGAAGCACGCGTTGTAACTGCCCACGGTCAAATGCGCGAACGTGATTTAGAAAAAGTGATGGCTGATTTTTATCACCAACGTTTTAACGTACTTGTGTGTACCACTATTATCGAAACCGGTATTGACGTACCTAGCGCCAATACCATTTTGATACACAGGGCTGACATGTTTGGTTTGGCCCAGTTACACCAATTACGTGGCCGAGTAGGACGTTCACATCATCAAGCCTATGCCTATATGATGACACCGCACCCAAAACTTATGACCTCAGATGCGCGTAAACGACTAGAAGCCATTGATGCACTAGAAGATTTAGGCGCAGGATTTTTACTAGCAACCCAAGATTTAGAAATTCGCGGCGCGGGTGAATTACTCGGTGATGAGCAAAGCGGACATATCAGTAAAATTGGTTTTAGCTTGTATATGGAAATGCTCGAATCGGCTGTCAAAGCGCTTAAGGAAGGTAAAGAGCCGTCATTAGCCTATATGATGAATGCAATTTGCGACATTGATTTACGTATTCCGGCTTTATTACCCGAAGATTATGTTGGTGACGTCAATATGCGTTTGTCGCTATACAAACGTATTGCCAACTGTGACTCTGAAACCATGATTGATGAACTTAAAGTCGAGTTTATTGACCGTTTTGGTATGCTGCCCGATCCAACCCGTAATTTAATGGACATCACCTTATATAAACACCAAGCCACTGAGCTAGGATTACAGCGTATTGAGATGCACTCAAAAGGTGGCAGCTTAGAATTTGGCACAGAACATAGAGTCGATCCGATGTTTATCATCGGTTTATTGCAAAAGCAGCCACAAATCTATCGAATGGATGGGCCAAATAAGTTAAAGTTCACCATTCCAGCTGAAACCAGTAAAGACAGGCTCGAATTATTGAAAACTTTACTTGAACAGCTCGCTAAACATCAAACTGGAGAGCAGTAGTGCTTTTGAATATAACAGTGCTTCGTAAAATATCAGCGTTACCCAGTATCGCAATAACAATGGCAACGCTGAGTGCGTTAACATTTTCATCCATAGCCCAAGCTGAATCATGGTTTGAGGTTGAGGTATTTGTTTTTGAACGTGAAAGTTCATCGCTAGAACAATGGACTAATGCCGTTGCACCGAAAATTAGCGATCGTGTCGTCGATTTCATCACGCCCTTAATCAGCACAGACATTACCGGCGTTGCCGCGGGATTAAGTGGCTGTAGTGCCAATGATTGGTCTAGCGAGATCACCCCAGACTGTAATGACCCGTTAACCAGCAGTACGGTACGCAGTCACCCAAGCCAGGTGCCATTTACTGTTGCAGCATCAAGTGAACAGCAAGCTTATATAGGCATAGGGCCACTCTTGCTTGCCGACAGCCAAAGCAAATTTAAAGATATTATCCGTACCGTTAGCCGTGAACGTAATGTCAAACCGGTTGTGCACTTAACCTGGCAGCAAAATATGGAGTCACAGCGCAGATCAACTCCGGTAAGAATATTTGGTGGGAAAGACTTTTCAAAACAATTTGATTATCACGGCCAGCAAGTGAGTGGACAATCTCAAACCGAATCGTCATATCAACTGTCAATGAATGACTTTTCAACCTTGGGCGATATGACTCAAACCGAGCAAAAAAACCGGTATGGGAGCTCGATGGCACCATCAATATTTATTTAAGCCATTATTTATATATTGAAAATAATTTAGCGCTGCGTAAACCGACTCAAAAGTTAGTCGAGTCTAACCGTAGCGAGTTCAATCAGTTTAATGCGGTCAATACTAAAGTTGAAAAGACGATGAAGCCGTTTTTACAAGTGATCCCATTAGCGCAAAACCGTCGGGTGCGCAGTGGCGAAATTCACTACTTTGATCATCCGCAAATGGGCATGGTAATGCAAATTCGTAAAATGGCTCAGCCAACCTCGGTAAAGCCAATTGATTTAAGTAAACCTAGCTATCAAGCCCAACCAAATTCTCAAAGTCAAAGTCAATCCGGTGTTGTGCAACCCTATGGCCAGTAATCCTTAAGTTAATGCTATCTAGGTGAATAATATCTAGAACGAGTAAAAA
Source organism: Shewanella sp. HL-SH8 (assembly GCF_051165765.1). Lineage (NCBI taxonomy): Bacteria > Pseudomonadati > Pseudomonadota > Gammaproteobacteria > Alteromonadales > Shewanellaceae > Shewanella > Shewanella sp. HL-SH8. Next base: position 2,737,589 of record NZ_CP195039.1, read on the forward strand.
CCGGATCATGTATCCGGTTTTTTTATACTTGAGAATATGCTTACTGTACGACGATAATATAGTTTGATAAAAAATTAAGGTTGTCATGAACGGTAATGACGTAATAGTTGATAAATTATCAGAGGACAAATTTCATTTTTTGAGAATAAAGTTTGATCACTTTGAAACTCACTTTTGGACAAAAGCGGGTTGCAAGATTTGTTTTTCTAAAAGTTTGCCCTGACCAAACTAAATTTTAAAACTCAATTAAATTTTCATTGGCGTCAAAGGTTTACTACAAGTGCAGATGATCCAGCGAGACGCCGCAAGCACCTCCATGTGGGCTTAACCAAAACATCCTTGTTTTGGATACTCGCTGGCTCATCTACACCCGCATTTATATCTCTTCGATTTAGCTTTATTTGTGATTGTAGTAAAAGCTAAATCAGAACAAGAGTTAACTCGTTTTTGGACAGAAACGTTTTAGAAAGCCAGCATTTCAATTTACTTTTTATAAACGTTTACCTTGACCTCACTAAATTTGCTATTCATTCGTCGACACGCGTATATGTCCTTACAGCTCACCTAAACATCCATGTCTCAGATTCTTCGTCTTACGAACACTCATGGTTCAGCTTTTTAGCATCTGTGTAACCTGTTCACTTAACCCCGTAATATTCAATGAAACCATTAATCTTTTGTTAACTAATACAACTATTTACCAACAGCTCAAAGCATGCCATATTATCACTGGCCGTTTTCCATATTCCTCTATGTAACTTTTAAGATATAACTATGACCAAAAACGTACCAAATACTGCAGCGCTAAAGGCTTACGGTAAGTATGAAGTGGCTATAGATGAGCCCAACTCAAGCTCAAAATACGCCTCTCTGACGCCTAAGTTGAAGAATGATGAGAGTACTTCTCATTATTTTGCCGCACTTGACTTTGCCTTTTCACAAGCTGATGTGAAAAATATCGCCGTCACAGGTCCTTATGGAGCTGGTAAAAGTACTGTCATACAGTCTTTTCTCTCCTTGCATAAGAAGATCCCCCATGTGAATGTATCTTTGGCTGGATTCGATATCGCCGGCAGTGATAAAACGCATGATCCTAGAGAAGTTGAACTCAGTATCCTTCAGCAGATCCTCTATAAAGTGGATCGAGATGTGGTCCCGGACTCAAGGATTGATCGTATCCAAGACCGTAATGATCGGCATGTATTTGGTCTTTTTATTTCATTGATAAAAATTGTTATCCCGACGCTAGTATTGCTGAGCCTGATCTTCACTGAAACCGCCGCACAATATTTTCTTCTACCTGCATATTTGGATGATGCACTAAAGGAACACTTCATTCTTAGATCTATTGCAATGATCCTTTTGTTTCTGCTAACCCTTTATTATCTTACCCAATCAGCTTCAAGAGCCGGCATTTTCGACAAAAAATTGAAACTTAGCAAAATAGCATTTTTAACTGGTGCAACAGAGGTTCAAGGACAGGAGCCGCCGTCCTCACTTTTAAACAATTGCCTAGATGAGATTGTGTACTTCTTTTCTCGGTCCAAGTATCGAACTGTGATTTTTGAAGATCTTGATAGGCTAGGTAAAGCTGATATTTTCATAAAACTTAGGGAAATCAATAAAATAATTAATAACAATCGGAAGGTCGATGATCCTGTTCGATTCATCTATGCCGTCAAGGATGATATTTTCCTTGGTGCAGATGTCAAAACTAAGTTCTTTGATTACATTGTTCCTATAGTTCCGATAATGGACACTCGTAATGCCTATAGCATCTTGAAATCAAAAATCATTGAATTCCCAGATTCACAGTGTCTGCGTGGAGCTTCTCTATACATCACTGATATGCGTTCACTTCAGAACATAATTAACGAATATAACTTGTATATGAATATAGTGGACAATCAGTCCAGCAAACCTAAACTTTTCTCCTTGATATTTTATAAGAACCTCTTTGCCCTCGACTATAACCTCGTAGATAAAAAACTGGGGATTCTGTATTCCTACATGCATGATTTTCGAACAAAAAAACTACATGTTAATCACTTTGCTAATCTAGATGCACAATTGGATGAGCTTGAGGATAAACAGAATAGAGCAATGAATGAATTAAAATCGAATTCCACTGATGTTCGTGAGGAAATACTATGTCGTTTTATTTCTAAAAAACTTTGGCCGCATTATTTTTTTTATAAAGGACCTGCCAATTCTTATAACGCCTCACCGCAAACTACAGATGGCTTAGTTAACAGTGAAGAAGTTTTCAAAGCGTACTTTTCAACGACTGCCGATATTTATTTAGGAAGCTCAAATCAAGGACAAGTTAAACTCGAGACTCATGAAGTGCGTAACATTTTGGAGGAATATGCTGTTCGTGTAGAGTTAACAAAGGATTCAAGATTAAATGTCATTAAACAAACACAGCGTGAAATCGCTGAGTTACGTGAAAATATCCGCAAACGTAACGAGATTTCCCTAGCCGAACTAACAAAGCGAATAGGAAGAACAGCATTCAATCTATTAGCAACGAACTATATCAAAGATATTAATGATAAAGGCATTATTTCAGCAGAACAAGAGAAAACGGTACTCGATAGCCTCAAATATGGCGGTTTTGATGCACTTTATTACCTGATAACTAACGGCTATCTGATGCAGGATTTTATGATGTATCGGTCAATTTTTTATAAAGGCTCAATATCAGCCGAGGATAACGAATATATCAAAAAGGTAGGCCTTCATATTAATCATGCGGAAGCCAATGACTCTTTTTTAATTGAGAATGTTGCTGACGTTACCAGAGAACTGATTGAAAACTCTTACACTCATCGTGATGGTGCTCTGCATCACCAAGTGCTAGCTGACCTTCTTCACAATAACCCCGTTGTTCTGGACGGTGTTATCAATAGCCTGTTAAGTAGGAAATGTGAAGATATCTACTCGATTATGGGAATTATTGATCAAAGGTTTGAAGATCAGAGTAATTTTGACCGTTTTATAATTGCGGCAACAAAAATAGCTGAACACCAAGATAAGTTACTTAGAGTGTTGCTTGAAACAGACAACGGATCGCTACATAACCGAATTATTACATCTATGATGGTGCACGCTAATTTAAGCCAATCCAGAACACTAAAAGAGTTCAGGCAATACATTGAACAGTGCGGGTGGAGCCTCGTTAGTGCACTTGACCTACATCAAGTCGCCCCATTCATGAACAATGCCAAGTCATTAGGCGTTATGTACGACGAAGTAACTGAAGTGATTAGCGATACTGAGCGGGATGCTGCAAAATACTTAGCCGACAATGATATGTATATACCGAGCAGGGAGACATTTTGTAACATAGTCATGGCTAAAATTGGCCAAGAACACATATCCGCTTTAGAAGTTGCAAACACGCCTTGGTCGTTATTATTGGACAATAACCTCACTACTATTGAAAATTATGTAACCTCTGACATTGACAGTTTTGTGAGAAACATTTTTCTATTCTCCAACGAAAATAGCGAAAGCATAATCGCCATGCTAGATGATAACGACTTAGACATAAACCTTAAGGTTGAAATCATAAGTCACATGGCATTTTCTCTGGAGGATCATACTCAAGTTACTGATAGCACGGTCCTTAAAATAGACAACAGTTCGATGACCCTGCATGATCTGCTGTACAAATATGATCGAATTGTTCCTTGTTGGCTAGCTTTGACAAAATACGTCGGGAGTAAGTGTAATCGCGTTGTGTTACGTGACTATCTAACCCGTCATGCCGAAACATTATCTACTGATGACAATTCTCTAGTGCCGCTTGAGACTACAACGGACATCTACATAAATATTGTATCTGATGATGAATTATCGGATGAGGTCTATCAGAGTGTTACCACACTCTTACATATCCCTTTTACTTTACTTGATGACAGCCTTTCTATTAACAACTTAAGACGGTTAGTCGAAAACGGTAAACTACCACTTGAAGAAGATGCATATAGCCATATCATTACCCAACAGAAAACAACATCAGATATTTTGGGTTTTCTACTTTTTTGGTTTGAAAAATATCAAGATAAATTCACGGAAAACATGGAGTTTTATTTGTTACAGAATGAAGATAAGGAATTCTTCAAGCGGCTATTTAGGGCATCATTGATATCAACGGAGCTTAGTATTGAATTGCGTTCAACGCTTATAAAAGATTTCATAAGCTACCCTGAATTATCCCTTTTGAATGGAATAGATGTACCTTCAACAGTATTGAAAAACGTCATAGCTTCATCGGATAGTGATCCTTATAAACTGGCATTATTGACACGATATGCCCTTAATTCACGCAGCACTAAAGAAAATATCTTAGACCTTCTCGGCGAAATCGAAGAAAAGGAAGTAAGAAAGGTTTTTAGTCAAAAATTTCAAGCTACACTTCAAACCAGTATGCCAGCAGAAGTCCTTGAATTTCTATCTGCACTAAAGGCTCGTTGTTTCATAAATCAATACACTGATAAGGGAGATGGAAAGATAGTCGTTAAAATAGAACCTGACCCAAAAACTCAACCGAAATGGTAATGACCGATTTTATATATCGCTGAAAATCACTCATTTAGAATTAAAACTAAGCCATATATGGCCATGTTAATTGTGATTCATTTTACCTTGCTTGCAACGGTCGAGATTCAACTCTGAACTTGAGGATGTTGAAGAAAATAGCGTGAAGCTCACATGAATGTGTTCTGGTCTAATTACATCGAAAATTATGCGCTTTTCAGCATTTTTCGTCTGGGGCGCTGAGGGTTTCTAAAGGGCTTCTTTTGTAAAAAGCGTGCGGTTTGCCACTTTGGTCTGGTGTGGGTGAAGCACCACAACGTTGGTGGCCGCATGTCATAGCCTAACCAACTTTGGGGCAGAAATGTGTTAGTCCTTAACCCTTTTCCTCACCAAAAGTCCCAAAAAATATCAAACTTTAATATAAACGCACACTTACGGTGTAAATAATATCTAAAAAAGCGGCTATCTATTGATAGCCGCTTTTTTATTGTTACTGCGAAAACTTACACTGCTGCATGGATTTGTTTAGCCGTTGCAATTGCCGCTAACCAGCGCGCATCTTGCTGTAGCGCGTTAGCGACATTTTGTGTGTCAGGCTTTAAACTTAATGCATTGGCGATTGGTGGATTTGCTGGCCAGGTAAAATCGCGTAATAATGCCGCCACACCTGTTGGGTCATTACAGACTAAAATCATGTCACAACCTGCATCTAATGCCGCTTGCGCTCGACCTAAATAGTCACCGGCAAAGCTGGCTCCTTTCATGCCTAAGTCATCAGAGAAAATAACCCCTTTAAATTCTAAACGTTGGCGCAATACATCTTGCAGCCAGTAAGTAGAAAAGCCTGCTGGATTAGGGTCAATTTGATCATAAATAACATGTGCAGGCATAACACCATTTAATTGCCCTTTAGCGATTAAGCTGACAAAAGGTTGCATATCAAAGGCTTCAATTTGCGCCAGGCTGCGACTGTCTACAGGCATAGCCACATGGGAATCTGCTGCAACGCTGCCATGACCGGGAAAATGTTTACCCACAGCAGCCATACCCGCTTGTTCCATACCAATAATAAACTCTGCCGCTAAGCTGGCCACTTCATCCGGATTAGCGCTAAAACTTCGCTTACCAATCACTTCACTTATACCATTTACATCTAACACAGGCGCAAAACTTAAATCAATATCACACGCTAATAGTTCAACCGCCATTAAAAAACCGCACTCTTTAGCCCACAATTTTGCTAATGCTAAATCACCTTTTGCAGCGGGCAAAATATCTCCCATAGCAGGAATATGAGTAAAGTCCTGCTTAAAGCGTTGCACTCGACCACCTTCATGATCAACGGCAATTAATAGCTCAGGCCGAATATTCCTCACTTGTTTTACAAGCTCAATGAGTTGAGGTTTACTCACGTAATTGCGAGTAAATAGAATAATACCGCCCACTTGAGGATGTTGTAGTTGCTCTGCTTCTAGCGCTGACACTGTCAGCCCGGCTAGATCCATCATTAAATAGCTCAATCGTATACCTCGTATAATTTAGCCTAATAAGCTTAATGTATAAGTTAGGCTAATCTGAAAATAATGCATAAAAAAAACTAATGAACTGTCTGATCAAAAATATGGGATACTTCAGCCAATTTAACGCGTGTTAAAAAATACGAGTATGCCATCGAACAACCGTTAGCAAAACACTCAGCTATAGAGAATCAGCTATAATTAAGTATCTTTAACTATAGTGGCGTTAACTATAATGATTTGAACGATAGTGACGTGATGATTTTAATAGCGTGATGATAATACTCTCAAATAACTAAAACAATAAACGACCACATAAAGGCTAAAAATTATGATTAGCGTATTTGATATGTTCAAAATCGGTATTGGCCCGTCTAGCTCCCATACCGTAGGCCCAATGAAAGCCGGCAAAATATTTATGCAAAAACTGATAGACCAAGATCTGCTATCGGGTATTGATGAATTGCAGTCAGAGTTATTTGGCTCATTAGGTCAAACAGGTAAGGGGCATGGCACAGGCAAAGCGGTCATTTTAGGCTTAATGGGTGAAGACCCAGAAACCGTCGACACCGGCGCGATTGACGGCATTTTAGAAGCCGTATCGAACGATCAAAAGCTTAAACTAGCCGATGGTAGATTAGTTAAGTTTACCCGTGAAAATGGCGTAACATATCATCGCCGTAAAACCTTACCCGCCCATGCAAACGCGATGACGTTATATGCGTTAACCAAAGGCGAAATCACCTATCAGCGTACTTACTATTCAGTGGGTGGCGGTTTTATTCTTGATGAAGATGAAATCACCCAACGTAATGCTTCACCTGCAACGCCGATTAAAGAAGCGCCCTATGACTTCAACAGTGCAGCGCAATTATTAGAGTTATGTTGTGAGAACGGCTTAAGCATTTCATCATTAATGATGGCTAACGAACTGAGTATTGCCAGCGAAGAAGAAGTAAAACAGGGTTTATGGAAAATTTGGCAAACCATGAAAACCTGTGTTGACCGTGGTTATCAAAAAGAAGGCATATTGCCTGGTGGTCTTAAACTTCGCCGCCGTGCACCTTCTTTATACCGGCGTTTAAAAGCAGAGGGCCGTAATAATACCGATCCGTTAACCGCAATGGACTGGGTAGATTTATTCGCCTTGTCAGTAAACGAGCAAAATGCCGCTGGCGATCGCGTGGTAACCGCGCCAACTAATGGCGCTGCGGGTATTATCCCTGCGGTATTATGTTACTACGACATGTTTGTGCAAGAAGTGGATATCGATGTGTGCAGTCGATATTTATTAACCGCTGCTGCTATTGGTATTTTGTATAAGAAAAATGCCTCTATTTCAGGTGCTGAGGTTGGCTGTCAGGGTGAAGTAGGCGTAGCCTGTTCTATGGCTGCAGGTGCACTGACTGAAATTATGGGCGGCACAGTTGAGCACGTAGAAAACGCGGCTGAAATTGGCATGGAACATAACCTAGGCTTAACCTGCGACCCAGTAGGCGGCCTAGTACAAGTCCCCTGTATTGAACGCAATGCCATGGGCGCAGTAAAAGCGATTAATGCCTCACGTATGGCGTTACGTGGTGATGGTAATCATAAGGTATCACTTGATAAAGTGATTAAAACCATGATGGATACCGGCCGTGACATGCGCAGTAAATACAAAGAAACCGCTAAAGGTGGTTTAGCGGTGAATATTGTCGAGTGTTAATCACTTTCTGCTAGATTTTGATTGCTGAACACAAACTACAAATCAATGCCAATCTACTCAGGTTGGCATTTTCATTTAAAACACATTGTTTTTACCCAATATATAGCGTTATATAAAGTATAGAAAAACCCATTTTAGCTAAAAGATGAGATTGAATTGATGAAGAATATTATCTGCGATATTGATGGCGTATTACTGCACGATAACAAGCTGATCCCCGGCAGTGATAAGTTTATTCATCGTATTATTGAACAAGGTAATCCACTGGTATTATTGACAAACTATCCAGTGCAAACCGGTAAAGACTTACAAAATCGTCTTGGTGCGGCCGGCATTAATGTGCCCGAAGACTGCTTTTATACCTCTGCGATGGCAACTGCTGATTTTTTAAAGCATCAACAAGGCACTAAAGCTTTTGTGATTGGTGAAGGCGCCCTCACCCATGAATTATATAACGCAGGCTTTACCATTACTGACATTAATCCAGACTTTGTAATTATTGGCGAAACCCGCTCGTACAACTGGGACATGATCCATAAAGCCGCGCGATTTGTTGCTGGTGGAGCACGCTTTATTGCGACTAATCCTGATACCCATGGGCCACAGTTTAGTCCAGCCTGTGGTGCACTATGCGCACCCATTGAGCGTATTACCGGCAAAATGCCATTTTATATTGGGAAGCCTTCAAGTTGGATTATTCGCTCTGCCCTCAATCATATTCAGGGCCATTCTGAAAATACAGTGATCATCGGCGATAATATGCGTACCGATATTTTGGCAGGATTCCAGGCCGGTCTGGAAACCATTCTGGTCACCAGTGGTGTTAGCCAGATGGGCGATATAGATAAAGAACCGTTCAGGCCCAATCATGTATTCGCCTGTGCCGGCGATATTGACGTGGTCTAGGCTTTAAGCGCCTAGCTAATGTGGCTCAATTTACATTAGGTAACACATTTTCAAGCCAGCACCCTTTTATAAGATGCTGGCTTGCTTCATTATAATCTGCAATACGGTAAAGCGAATGTTCTCTTATCACACTCTTTAATGATTTGATCAAATAACTTCGCTTAATAACCGAACCTCACTACTTTGGTTTAAAATAAAAATAAAAATAATATTTGGAATCCTGATGAAGCATTTATTTCCTCTCTGCGCAATTGCGTTGTTAGTAAGCGCCTGTAACGGTGACACTAAAGACAACAAACAAGAATCACAGGCTAGCAATGATGTTTTAGCTAGCTCAACAACCGAATTAATTACCTTTGATGAGCAACGTTTTCGTCAAGATATAAAAGTACTGTCGTCTGACGAATTTGAAGGTCGCGCCCCTACCACTAAAGGCGAGAAACTGACCTTAGACTATTTAACCAAACAGTTTACTGACATGGGATTAACCGGTGCCAACCAAGGCAGCTTTTTACAAGCTGTGCCTATGGTGACCTACACCCCAAGTGAGCAGCAAACGATTACCTTGGCCGATTTGCCGATGCAGTATCGCAAAGACATCGTGCTAAGTAGCCGTCACGCTAACGAGCAAATCACTATCGACAAAGCCCCTTTGGTGTTTGTGGGCTACGGTATTAATGCGCCTGAATCACAATGGAATGATTACAGCGGCATCGATATGAAAGGCAAAATAGCGGTTATTTTGGTGAATGACCCAGGTTTTGCGAATCCTGAAGGGACTAAGTTTAATGGCTTAGCCATGACCTACTACGGTCGCTGGAGTTATAAATTTGAAGAAGCCAGCCGTCAAGGTGCATTAGGTGCCATTATTATTCACGACACTAAACCCGCTTCTTATCCTTGGTCAGTGGTAGAAAATAGCTGGACAGGCCCTCAACAGGATTTAGTGCTTAATACTGATGAAGCGAATAATCGCATTCAGGTAGAAGGCTGGATGACCTTAGATGCGGCCAATCAACTCTTTACGAAATCAGGCTTTTCATTACCAACCTTAATGGAACGTGCTGCGGATGAGCCGGTCAATGTTGAACTTGCCCAAACCGCGTCGATTAAGTTTGCCAATAAAGCCGAATATGCCGACAGTTATAATGTCGTCGCCACCTTAAAAGGCACTAGCCAAGCTGATGAGCAGCTACTATTCACCGCGCATTGGGATCACATAGGTAAAGATGAAACCAAAGAAGGCGATCAAATTTATAACGGTGCCCTAGATAATGCTTCAGGTACTGCGGGTATTATGGAAATTGCCCGCCAGTTTGCGGAGCAAGCAAAACAAGGCAAAGGCTTAAAACGTTCATTAACTTTTGTGGCAACAACGGGTGAAGAGCAAGGTTTATTAGGTTCACGCTTTTATGCCGCTAACCCGATTTACCCATTGGATAAAACCGTTGCCGTATTTAACTTAGACAGCACCAATGTGTATGGCAAAACTAAAGATTACACTATAGTTGGTAAGGGTCAGTCTGAATTAGAAAACTACCTAGCCGATGCAGCAAAACTGCAACACCGTGAAGTTAAGTCAGAACGTAACCCAGCATCGGGCGGATTTTTCCGTTCAGACCACTTCAGTTTCGCTAAATATGGCGTACCAGCAGTATTTGCTGGTGGCGGCAGTGACCCACTTGATGATGCAACCGCAGCCTATAAAACTGAAATGGAAAAAACCATGAAAGGCTGTTATCACAATGTGTGCGATCATTATCATGCGTCATGGGATTTATCGGGCGCATTACAAGATTTACAAGTGTATTACCAAGCGGCAGAGACCCTAGGCAATAATCAAGATTGGCCAGGCTATTTAACAGGTTCAGAGTTTAATAGCCTACGCCCAGCAAAATAATTAATTTATCCTCCCCCCCAATAAGATATTAACCCAACAGACCCGCTCATTTGTAGCGGGTCTTTTTTATGCTAATAAACACTCGAAATACTCGGTGCCTATGTTTGGGCTAAGTATTGGTTGCCAAAATACTGTTAAACCTTGTTTCACCTTTGGATTGGAGTCCACATGAAACCATTATCAGTACCTCCTAAATCGATACACAATGTGCAAGCAAACTCTACTTGGTTAAATAAAGTGCCTGAAATCACCTTAATTTTTTGGGTGATTAAAATGATGTCTACCACGGTTGGTGAAACCGCAGCTGATTACCTAAGCTTCCACTTACACGTTGGTATGATTAACACCAGTATGATTATGGGGGTGTTACTCATTGCTGCCTTATATCTGCAATTTAAACAAGTTCAATATCGTCCAAATACCTATTGGAGCGTGGTGGTATTAATCAGTATATTTGGCACTTTGGTGACCGATATATTAACCGATAAATTAGCTGTCCCCTTACCGCTTTCAACACTTGCGTTCAGCCTGCTTTTAGGCGCTACCTTTGCCTATTGGTACAGCAAAGAACACACCTTATCAATCCACTCTATTGTGACTTTCAAACGAGAAATATTTTATTGGCTAGCTATTTTATTCACTTTCGCATTAGGCACGGCTGCGGGTGATTGGGTTTCAGAGGATATGAACGTGGGTTATGCCATGTCAGCCGTATTATTTGGAGCGGCAATAACACTGATTACCGTGGCGTTTTATCGCTTTAAAGTTAACGCTGTATTATGTTTTTGGTTAGCTTATATATTAACCCGCCCTTTAGGTGCCTCAATAGGCGACTTGCTATCGCAACCTGTCAGAAAAGGCGGTTTAGGGTTTGGTACAACTAATACCAGTATTGTGTTTCTGGTCATTATATTGATTCTAGTCAGTTACCTGTCTATTCAAGCCAAAAAAGCTGACAAAACTCACGGTTAAAACGGCAAGCTTGTCATCCATACACAATAATCATTACAGGCGGCAATATGACAACAACACAACAAGCATTACCGAAAGTGCCACAAGTGACCCTAATCTTTTGGCTGGTTAAAATTATTGCTACAACTTTGGGTGAAACTGCCGGCGATGCTTTATCAATGTCTTTAAATTTAGGCTATTTATACAGCTCACTCATTTTTATTAGCTTATTCTCAATTGCTGTTGTGATACAAATACGCACTAAACAATATCATTCAAGTATTTACTGGATAACCATCATTGCCACCACAACAGCAGGAACGACTATGGCAGATTTTGCTGATCGCTCATTAGGGATAGGCTATGCGGGAGGTTCAATATTACTGGTCAGTTTATTAGGTATTTCATTTGCCATCTGGTATCTCACTGTCGGCAGTTTAACCAATCAGTCGGTAAATAATACTCGCTCAGAATGTTTTTACTGGATAACCATTTTATTATCACAAACCTTAGGAACAGCATTAGGCGATTGGACGGTAGACAGTGCTAACCTAGGTTATGATGCCAGTGCATTTATATTCAGTGGTTTATTATTATTACTGTTAGCGGCATATCTTTGGAGCCAAATTTCTCGTACCTTACTATTTTGGCTAAGCTTTATATTAACCCGACCATTAGGTGCTGTAGTGGGTGACTATTTAGATAAACCACTTAGCCAGGGTGGCTTAGAATTTAGCCGATTTGGTGCATCTGCTGTGCTACTTTTCAGTATGATTTTGTGCTTAGTGCTATTTAAACAGCAAGCCTCTAAAACAAATCATTAACGTTAATTGTCATTATTGAGGTGTTATGCGTATTTTGTTAGTTGAAGACGATAAGATGATTGGCGAAGCGATGCAAAGCGCGTTAAAAGATATGGCGTATGCCGTTGATTGGGTTGTCGATGGTGACGCTGCACTACTCAGCTTATCATGCCAACCATACGATGTAGTGTTACTTGATCTGGGCTTACCCAAGATTGATGGTTTACAGGTAATGCAACAAATTCGTAGTTTTTATCACGATATTGCGGTGATTATTATCACCGCAAGAGACAGCCTGGACGACAAAATAAAAGGGCTGGACTTTGGTGCGGATGATTACTTAACCAAACCGTTTAATATTGCGGAATTGCTGGCCCGGATCCGTGCAGTGTCTAGGCGAAACTCGCATCAACCTAATCCGGAATTAACCAATCATATTATTTGGTTGAACCCGGCAACTCACGAAGCTAGAACGGCGACTCAATGTAATATTTTGTTATCTAATCGAGAGTTTTCTTTACTACATACTTTGTTGCTACGTCCTGGTTCAATTCATTCAAAAAGTAATTTAGAAGATAGTATTTATGGATGGGGCGAAGAAGTTGAAAGCAATGCTGTTGAATTTATTATCCATTGCCTTAGAAAAAAATTAGGTTCAGACACGATTAAAAATGTCAGAGGTGTAGGATGGATGGTATCAAAAATCGTCAATATAACTCGTTAAAAAACCGTCTATCTTACTGGATTTCTTCTGCTATTTTATTTGTGGCTATTATTGCCGCCAGCTTTACCTTTACTTCAGCCTTTGAAGAAGCTCACGAATTACAAGATGACGTTTTACTGCAAATGGCAACATTATTTGATCGTTATTCATTAAGTATCAATAATGGCATTTCGGCAGCATCACCACCGTCATCACTTGAATTTAAGGTGACCGTTCAGTTATTAGGCTATCCACCATCGGTAGGTGATTTAGCGCTTCCAGGAGATTTATCAGATGGATTTCACACCGTTATATTACCGACACATTCTGTGCGCGTATTTGTAAAAACTCTAGCGTTAACAGAACGTATTGCCATAATTCAAGATACTGCCATACGCGATGAAATAGCCTATGAAACAGCCCTCCACACTCTGATGCCTTTATTGGTATTAATTCCCATATTGCTCCTTTTACTGAGCTATATATTACAAAAAATATTTACCCCTATACGAACGCTTGCGGATGAAGTGAATAATCAATCTGAACATAATTTCAGCCTTATTTCAACACAGCAACTGCCAAACGAGATAGTGCCATTTGTTGAAGCAATCAATGGCTTACTAACCAAAAACCGTCAAGTTATTGCCAACCAAAAACGCTTTATAGCAGACGCTGCACACGAGTTACGCTCACCTATTACCGTGCTGTCACTACAAGCACAGCGGCTTGAACAAAACCCATTGAATGACGATGCACGTCAAAAACTATCGGCACTTCAAGCGGGGATTGAACGCAGTATTCATTTGTTAGAACAGCTGCTTTCTCTGGCCCGCCAACAAGGCGCGATTACGGAACAACCACAAATAATCTCTTTAAAAGCAGTCTTTATTGGCGTTATTGAAGATTTATACCCGCTTATTGAAGCTAAAAGTATTGATATTGGCTTTAACCAAGATAATGATGCCCAGATAATCGGCTCAGTGATAACACTTAAAACATTAATTCAAAACTTAATTGATAACGCGATTCGATATAGCCCCATAGATGGAAAAATTGATTTAAACATTGTTGAAACGTCTCAATATATTCGCTTCACTATACGAGATACCGGGCCGGGCATTAGTGCAGATGAATTACCTAAGGTGTTTGACCCCTTTTATCGAGTATTAGGTAGTGGTGAGCAAGGTTCAGGACTGGGATTAGCCATTGTGGCCAATATTCTTCAGCAGATGAACGCAAGAATCACCCTTTCTGCGGCGGCAAGTCCTACTGATCTAGCCGCAAGTTTAGATAACAACACAGGCTTACTTGTCGAAGTGACTTTTGACAAACCATATCTTTAACAACCAAGTGGTTAATTTTCGTAATATAAATTCATTTTTATTCACTCAACAATCTTCATCAACATCATTCACAATACTTCAAAAATAACGCATCCACCGCAGTAAAATCGATGATTCATTAATGAATTATCGAATTCACTAAACATTCTTTAATATATGGCTTTACATCGAGACGTATAATCATTAAAAAGACGAATTTAATGAGCTTTAATCAAAAATAATGCTTGGCTAGTGAATAAAATGCTGTCAAAGTACCAAACAGATAAAGATTAAATAATGTTGTTGGAGTCGTATTATGTGTTCAATATTCTCAATTTTAGATATCAAATCAGATGCAAGTGAACTTCGCCAGGTGGCACTTGAAATGTCAAAACTGCTGCGCCACCGTGGCCCAGACTGGTCAGGCATTTATGCAGATGAGCATGCGATTCTTGCCCACGAGCGTTTAGCGATTGTTGATGTTGACCATGGCGCCCAGCCGCTTATTAGCCAGGATGGCAACATCATATTAGCGGTCAATGGTGAAATTTATAACCACAAGCAACTGAAAGCTGATTTAGGTGATAAATATCAATATCAAACCAACTCTGACTGTGAAGTGATTTTATCTTTATACCAAGAATACGGTTGTGACTTTTTAGATAAACTTAACGGCATCTTTGCGTTTGTGTTGTATGACAAAGCCAAGCAAACTTATTTAGTCGGCCGTGATCACATGGGTATTATTCCGCTATACACAGGCTTTGATACTGCGGGTAACTTCTACATAGCCTCAGAAATGAAAGCACTTATGCCTGTATGTAAAACCGTGGCAGAGTTTTTACCGGGGCAGTATTTATATTCAGCTGATGGTCAACCAACGCAATATTATGTCCGTGACTGGATGGAATATGATGCAGTAAAAGATAACCCCGCCAGTATTGATGACTTACGTGAAGCCTTAGAAGCGGCAGTTAAACGTCAATTAATGTCAGACGTACCCTACGGCGTATTGTTATCTGGTGGGTTAGATTCATCGGTTGTGTCAGCGATTACCCAAACCTATGCAAAACATCGTATTGAAAACGATGGTGAAACCGGCGCCTGGTGGCCACAGCTTCACTCATTTGCGGTTGGCTTAGCGGAATCACCCGATTTGGTAGCGGCGCAAAAAGTGGCCGATGCCATTGGCACCATTCATCACCCAATTGTGTATACATTCCAAGAAGGGTTAGATGCCATTAAAGAAGTGATTTATCACTTAGAAACATACGATGTCACCACAATTCGTTCAGCGACGCCTATGTATCTAATGGCACGAAAAATTAAAGCCATGGGCATTAAAATGGTGTTGTCTGGTGAAGGTGCTGATGAATTATTTGGTGGTTACTTATACTTTCATAAAGCCCCTAACGCGCAGGCATTTCACGAGGAATTAGTGCGCAAGTTAGACAAACTGCATTTATTCGATTGTTTACGCGCCAACAAAGCCATGGCAGCATGGGGACTTGAAGCCCGAGTACCTTTCTTAGATAAAGAGTTTATGGATGTGGCTATGCGCATTAATCCAGAAGCGAAAATGTCTAAAGATGGCCGCATCGAAAAACACATTCTGCGTCAGGCATTTGAACATAAATTGCCAAAAGAAGTGGCGTGGCGTCAAAAAGAACAGTTCAGTGATGGCGTAGGCTACTCTTGGATTGATGGCTTGAAAGAACATGCGGGTAAACATGTTGATGATGTGCAATTGGCAAACGCAAAATTCCGTTTCCCTTACAACACACCAGAAACCAAAGAAGCTTATTTTTACCGTTGTTTCTTTGAAGAGTTCTACCCGTTACCAAGTGCAGCTGAAACCGTACCAGGTGGCAAATCAGTTGCCTGCTCTACCCCAGAAGCGTTGGCATGGGATGAAAGTTTGCGCGGCATTATCGATCCATCGGGACGCGCAGTGCGTAACGTACACGCCAGCAGCTACCAGTAATCTGCTATTTGGATTCTTGATTTGAACTTTAACAATACCTAAACGCCCGTGACTTATGTCACGGGCGTTTTTTTATTCTGCTAGTTCATATCTGTTAGGTTGATAATCGTTTAGTTCTTATTTCAAATACTGGAAGTAGCCTATATGCAAACACTTCTGCAACACGCCGCAAGCACATCCATGTAGGCTCTACGCCAGTTTGAAAGTGATCATGATGATTACCATACGTTTACTTTGGTTCAACAGACGATAAGATGCTAACAGTGAAGTCAGGTTGTTTTATAAACATCTTACCTTCGTAATTACAGCTTCTGTCAAATTAGTCATAACAATCATTATTTAAAGGGAGTGTCGGATCATGAAAATGGAAGTTCAACACAAATTTGAAAGCTACCCAGAGCAGATAAAGCCGTTATTAGTTAATCTGCGGCAGCTTATTTTAGACATTGCCAGTCAACATCATTTAGGCGAAGTTGAAGAAACACTAAAATGGGGCGAACCGAGTTATGCAGTTAAAAATGGTAGCCCGATAAGAATTGACTGGAAACCTAAATACCCCGAGCTGTATTTCATTTTTTTCAACTGCAACACTAAATTGGTTGATACATTTAGAGAGCTGTATCCAAATGTTATTCAATATCAGGGAAATAGAGCCATAGTATTAAATGTTAATTTTCCGCTTCCAACTAAAGTGATTGAACACTGCATAACGCTGTCACTGCAATACAAAAGTATCAAACATTTACCTTTGCTTGGGGCTTAGTTCAAATTTAACATTAGGCGCTACAAGCTATTCTACGCAAAAATTGTACAACTAAAGCATAACGATAAAGTGAAGGCATACTCATAATAGATTTTAAAGCGCTCTTCCGGCTATGCATTCCCCTGCAAAATGCTACTATCTGAATGCTGGCTAAATCCATTCAACTACCTGAACTTGAAAATAAAGGCTTTTATATGAATCGTGCTAAATCAACCCTAGAGCAATGGCGAATTTTACAAGCTGTGGTTGATCATGGTGGCTATTCCCAGGCGGCCGAACAACTCAATAAAAGCCAGTCATCACTAAACCATGCTGTGGCAAAATTACAGCATCAGTTGGGTATTCAATTATTAGAAGTAAAAGGCCGCAAAGCTTATCTTACCGAACAAGGCGAAGTACTACTGCGCCGATCTCGTCATCTGACACAATCTGTAGATGAACTCGAGCAGCTAGCCACCAACCTTGGCCAAGGGTGGGAGCCCAGTATCACCATAGCCAAAGAGATCATTTATCCGACCGAGAAACTGGTCGATGCGCTTGAAGCCTTTATTCCACTCAGCCGCGGTACCCGAGTGACTGTGCTTGATTCAGTCATTTCTGGTACCCATGACTTAATTAACCAGCAAATGGTTAATATTGCCATTTGTGCCACTCCACCGCGTGCCCATTTAGCACAACCATTATGTGAATGTGATTTTGAATTAGTGTGTCATCCTAACCATCCATTGGCTCAGTTAGACAGTATTGAAGATGAAAAGCAGCTTGCGCAGCATTTGCAGATAGTGATTAAAGATACTGGGTCAAACTCAATCAATGATATTGGTTGGTTAAAAGCTGAGCAGCGTATTACCGTATCAAATTTTCATGAAGCCAAAGTTATTCTAGGTCGCCAACTTGGATTTTGTTGGATACCTAACTTTTTGGTTGAAGATGATGTGAAGCAAGGTAAGTTGCATAAATTAAAACTGCATGGCAGTTATCAGCGCAGAATAACCTTAAATTTAGTTGTGCCGAATAGAGACCGACAAGGCCCTGCATGTCGTTTACTAGAAAGTTTAATTTTATTGCAGCACGAAATAGAAACCAGTCAGCCTTATACTGAAAAAGCTAACGCCTGATCAGATTTATCATACATAAAAAAATTGGTTGAGGATGTGTTGGGAACCGCTTGATTTTGTAGGTAAGCTAAAGTTGCTAGTGGTACTTGAGGTGTTCGCGTATCTTGTGACTCAGCCATCTTTTGACTAAATCGACTTTTTGCATCTGCTGTTGCTGTATTCTTTTCAGCCAATGTGAAAGGGGCTAACTGTGACTGCTGAAATCCATTTTGTTGAGCATCAGTCTGCTTGTAGGTATTAGCTAGTTCATTGATATGCTGAATATCTTCAGCGGGAATAATTTTTTCCTGACGCAATTCAGCCATTTCAGCTTTAGCTTGATTCATTTTTTGTACCGCTTCAGCTGCGACACGAATATCGGCACTAGATGGCTGATTAGGCGCCATTGCAGCGGCATATACCTTTTGCATTTTATTAAATGTCGCTTGTGGATCGCCAGAGACAGCACCTACATCAATTTGAACTTCACCATCAACCGCATAACGTTTACCATCGGGGCCTTTTTCATAAGAAAAAGAAGGACTTTGAGCAAACATTCCACCCACGGCTTTGTGGGCTTGTTCGTGGGTTTTTACCTCAATGTCACGCTTTGATAATTCACTGATTATTTGTTGTTCAGCTTGGGCAACTTTTTGTTGTTGCTGCTCAACTTGATCACTAGCCTGCTGTTGCTGTTGTTCTTGCGCTTGTTGCTGCTGTTTTTGTTGCTCAGCAGCAATGGCTTGTTCTGATGTTGAAGGCTCTTCTGCTTGTTGAGCTTGACCGTTTACTTGAGCGTCTTGCTGACGATTATTAGCATCCTGATTAACAGCGCTCTGACTAACAGCATTTTGACTAAACCCGGTATTAATCTGACTTGGTGGTGTTTTATCTTCAAAAGGATTAATGCGCTCTTTTTCAACGTCTACATTAGACTCGGTTTGTGTTTGCTGTTGAAACAACTGCTGATAATCGGTTTTGGTATTAGTCGGTTCTGTTTCGCTAGGGTCTGCTGTGGCAAAAATATTGACTGCTTGTATTGCATCAACACTAACTGCACTTGTTTGACTCACTTCAGGTTTAGCTATTTGTGCAGGATTAATTGCCGCAATGTGGCTTGCACCTGTGCGCAAATTAAACCCATTAGATGAAATAGTGCTGGGACTGTTAGTTGGGGTAACACTTGGGTTTTGATTCGCTGCAGCGCTACTGGTGTTGATCGGCGATACAGTAGCAAAACTTGCTGTTTTGACGGCCGTTGGCGTCAACACAGGTGATACATTTTGGCTAACAGCTGCTGCAGTTGGGGTAACGGTTGATTTAGTAATTGGCTTAGCTGTTGTAAGTGCCACATTGGCCGCTAAACTGGCGCTTGAAGTCGCACTTGAAGACGGAATGGTTGATGCCGAACTTATTGACGCTAAATTTGTTGAAGCTAGGCTTGAAGCAGAAACGGCGACAACCTGCTTAGATTGACTCGTCGCAGGTTGAAAATTATTGCTTGGTAAGCTTGATTGACGAATGTCCATTTTTCATCACAAGTGAGATAAGTGGTGCTGTGGCGCTAAAGATTCATTAAACGCTCACCGCTCACTTAACTCATTAGGCCTCAATATTGATGATGCTGCCAACCGTTTCGGTGGCGGCTTCTATCACTTTAACTGAGGCCTCGCCCTGCTGCCTTGATTCAACGGCAGAGACTAATGCACTGGTTTTATCTGAGTGTTCAACAGCTTGGCTACTTAATGTTACCGTATCCTGTTGAGCCGCAGGTGCTGTCGGCTTAGGATCGGGTGCAGCAACTGCGGTAGTTGCCTGCGCCAGACCTTGTTGTGAATTTTGTAAACCTTGAACGCCCGATGAATACGCGGATTGAATTTGCATAATACGTCCTCTGATAACCAATAAAACTTAACTCAGTATCGCTCATACTGGCTAAAATGTACAGTATTTAACCGTTTCTATTATCATTTTATCCAGCTATTTTCCCAATCTTTAAACACAGGATTAAAACCTTTTTGTTGCATGGCTGCTATCACCTGTCCAACATTGCGCTGGTCGCTTATTTCAAACTGATCCAACTGACTATCTGGCTGCTGATAACCCCCTGGTTGGGTTGAACTGCCCGCGCTGATATTGGTGATCCCAAGTGGCAGTAGGTTATCCCTAAACTCGGGGGTTTCACGGGTAGACAAACTAATATCAAGCTGATGATTAAACAGTCTAAATGCACAAATCATTTGCACCAAGCCTATATCGGTTAACACGACTTTAGGCTCAATTCCGCCGGTGCATGGCCGTAACCTTGGCAGTGAGATACTGTAGCGGGTTCGCCAATATTGTCGCTCAAGATAATCAAGATGATACCCCATTAATAACGCATCCATACGCCAGTCATCTAACCCTAACAGCACCCCTAATCCGATTTTATCCACCCCAGACTCAGCTACCCTGTCAGGAGTATCGAGACGATAATTAAAATCTTGTTTTTTACCGCGGGTATGATGTTTTGCATAAGTGTGCGCCCGATAGGTTTCTTGATAAACCATTACAGCATCTAACCCTTGAGAAACGAGACGACGGTATTCATCTGTTTCAAGCGGCTGTACTTCCATTGCCACATAACTAAAATGCTGCTTTATTTGCGGTAAAACATGAGCAAAATATTCAATACCGACTTTGGTTTCGTGTTCACCTGAAACTAACAAAACAGAGTCAAATCCACGGGATTTAATGATGGCCACTTCAGCTAAAATTTCATCATCATTTAAGGTTTTACGTTTGATTTTATTACTCATGGTAAAACCACAGTAATCACATTCATTGGCGCACAAATTTGATAAATATAAGGGCAAGTATAACCCTAAGTTAGCCCCAAAACGCTGTCGAGTTAAACGAGCCGACTCCTGTGCCATCTGCTCTATATATGGTTGAGCCGCTGGCGATAACAGCGCCATTAAACTGTTTAGATTGCCACTTGGATACAGTAATGCCCGCTCAACATCTGCTTCTGTAGTGGCGTATAACTTCATTGATAAATCATCAATGTTGAGCTGGCTAAATATTTCAGAGTAGCGCATTAGCCCACCATACTCGAGGTTAAAAACCCCGTTAACGGACTGGTATTATGGGCATTAGCACTAACTACACCCAGGCCTGCTTGATAAGCTTGCCGACCACTTTGGACTGCTTTTTTAAAACAATCGGCCATTAAAACAGGATTAGCGCTACTGGCAATGGCAGTATTGACTAACACAGCATCAGCTCCCATCTCCATTGCACGGCATGCCTGTGAAGGTGCACCGATACCGGCATCAACAATCACTGGCACGCTTGATTGCTCAATAATTATTTTTAAAAAAGCTTCGGTGGCTAAGCCTTGATTACTGCCAATAGGGCTTCCCAGTGGCATAACTGCAGCGCAGCCAACTTCTTCTAAACGACGACATAACACAGGATCAGCATGGATATAGGGCAATACAATAAAGCCTCTCTCACATAGCGTTTGGGCAGCGATTAATGTCTCTATTGGATCGGGCATTAAGTATTTTGGATCAGGATGAATTTCTAGCTTAATCCATTTAGTGCCTAACATTTCAAAGGCTAGTTCGGCGGCAAAAATCGCTTCTTTAGCATTTCTGGCCCCTGCAGTATTAGGCAGTAGTTTTACCCCTAATTGCTGTAACGGACTCAGTAAATCATCTAAGCCATTTTTAAAATCTATTCGCTTCATCGCTAGCGTCACTAACTGTGACTTTGACGCTTCTATAGAGGCCAACATAGTGGCCGAATTAGCAAACTTACCTGTACCAGTGAATAGGCGGGATTCAAATTGATGATCGGCTATCGTTAACATATTACCCTCCCGCTACGGCGGAAAAAAATTCAAGTTGATCATTAGCTTGGCATTGATATTGATGCCACTCGCTGCGTGGAATGATTTGCTGATTCACCACCAGCGCGACACTTCTAGGCTCTATCTGTTTTAGCACTAGCACTTGGGCTAATGAGGTATTGGGCTGAAGATACTGTAGTTCTCCATTGATGTTGATTTCAATCATCACGGCACCTTAACTATTGTGTTTGTTACTGTTAGTGTTCAACAACCTTGCTCATCATTTAGGTCATCAACTTTTGCCATCACTGACAGATACGTTACTGGCAAACATGGCAATGCTTATCAATATTCATTTTGGCTTTTGACCAAGACAGCCTTTTAGCATCAAAACGATGTAAGACCCCGTACTCTATTGGTCGACCGATCATCTGGTTCATACCCGCTAACGCCTGCATCGATGCCATAACCCCAACTGCTGGGCCTAACACCCCTGCTTGGCTACAATTTTGGCTTAATATACTGTCGGACGGATAAACACAGTGATAACAACCGTGAGAGTTAATGCTTAATGCTTGCATCTCAGATGAATTTGACAGAGGTAAATAGGCGAACCATTGGCCTTGATCAGCAGAAATTGATGCACTGATCAGCGGCATTTTATATTCAATCGCGATCCGATTAACTAATTGCCGGGTAGTAAAATTGTCGCTGCAATCAAACAATACGGCTGATGAAAGGCCGCTAACTAATGAACATTTGGGGACAAGGCTGTCAAATAATGCCTGATAGTTACCAGGATTAATAAACACCTGATGGGCGCTTAAATCACAAACCACATTCCTTTGATGTAATTTTTTCATAGCAATACTGGCTTTATTATTCCCTATATCATTAGCATCAAACAATATTTGCCGAGGCAGGTTAGACAACTCGACATCATCACCGTCAATTAGATGAATTATACTCACCCCAGATGCGGCTAAGTATTGCGCCACCAGCTGCCCTAAACCTCCAACGCCGACGATAATAGCGGTGGCATTCATCAAACCTAACTGGCCTTTTTCTGACACATCAGTTAGTAGCATTTGTTTGGAGTACTGAATGTATTCATGATCATTTAAGCTAGTTTTCATATGCCCTCCAAATGCGTTTGGCTAGCGGTAATATCACTATCTTGGTATTGGGCGTGCTCATTAGGCTGAGTTGGCAAAGTCGATTTAGATTTAGATTTAGATTGAAATTGAGAACTAGATTCCGTTTGCTGTGTTGGTTCTGTTTGAAATGACGACTCGGTTAACTGTTGCCATTGCTCACTCAAGTTTTTATAGGCAACAACCGCATCTTTGGCCTGAGTTATTGCCCGCACCACTGCAACATCCTCTACACCAGTTTCGGCAACCTCTTTTAAGCAATCACCATCAATTCCCCCAATAGCAACGGTGGGATAATGACCATTTAGTAACGACACATAACAGGCTAGTTTTGTTAACCCCTGTGGCTTGGATGGCATCTGTTTAGTCGTGGTGGCGAATATATGCCCTAAGGCGATATAGGATGGTTTTAACTGAGTCGCGAGTAGTATTTCAAAGTAACTATGGCTAGATAACCCAAGCGCGATATTATTTGCTGCAAGGGCCGATAAATCTGCAACTAAGGCATCTTCTTGACCTAAATGTACCCCAAATGCACCGTGCTTAAGTGCAAGTTGCCAGTGATCATTAATAAACAATTGGGCATTAAAGTCTCGACCTAGCTGAATAGCACGTTGTATTTGTTGTTCTAACTGCTGTTGTTCTGACTGGTGTTGTTCTAACAGGTATTTAGCGGCAATAGGCGCTGAGGTTTTCGGTTCTGAACTTAACTGCCCTGAACCGTATTTTGCTAACCACATCGCTTTGTGCTGTTCATCAACAAAACTGTGCACCTTGTCATAGGACACTACTTGCATATCTTCCACATCTTGCTTAATCCGCAGTTGCACTGTTTTACAGCCCGCTTTCAATAGCTTCTCTAACATATCTACCGATGACACCACAGGATAAATACCTAGTGGTGTCGACAGTTTTGTGAAATTAATAGTAGCTGTTCTTAATAGCGAGTTATTAACTTGTTGATCAATTCCAAGGGATGGTTTTACCGCTAAAGCAACCTCCTTTGGCGCTGTATCGGTAGCTTTAACATCTACAGCTAACTGTAAAATATGTGGCATTAACTCAAGCGATGTTGGCCAACCGGTTCTGGCTAAACATCCAGACCCTTGACCAAGCTTAATACTGTGCTTAAGACCGTTAGTGACATAGGCTTTAGCTAATACTATGGCATCGTGCAGCACAAAATCCTGTGCCATAAAACTGGCCATTGCAGATGACAAGGTGCAGCCACTGCCATGGTTGTTTACGGTATCAACGCGATCTGAGCTTAATATAAACACGCTGTTGTTATGCTCGGCGCTGCCACCTTCAACATGATGACAAATATAAACATCATGGGCTTTGTCAGCTTGCCATGGCGCATCGCCACCTTTGGCGACAACAGCACACTCAAAATAATCACTCACCCGCTTGGCCATATTAACCATGCAATCAAGCGTCATATTTTGTGTATCAGTTAACTTATGCTGACTGCCACTATCATCTGCCACGTTAGCTTTTGATACTTTAGTTTCTGTCGCATTAGTGTGTATTGCATTAGTTTCTGTCGCGCGAGCATCTATCGCTTCAACAAGGCTGATTAACTCCATCTGATTTGGGGTGATCATATTAATCACTCCTTTAAATGGACTAAAATCTAGCCTGTGCTGATTAAGCTTATCACCGCTGCTGGCCACCATAACAGGGTCGAGGATCACTGCTATGCTTGCCCTACCATCGAGCTCGTTATTAGTACTAGTGCTAAAATTTCGCAACCAATTAGCCAGCTGATTAAGCTGATGTTGATTGGCAAGCAAACCAATTTTAATTGCTTTAGGCGGCATGTCGGTGACTAACGTATTGAGCTGTGCCAGTAACATTCTTTCTGACACAGCCTCAACTAAACTCACCTTTACCGAGTTTTGGGCAGTTAGCGTGGTGATGACACTGCAACCATGGCATTGCAAGTCAGCAATAGTGGCTAAGTCGGCTTGAATACCCGCTCCGCCACCACTGTCTGATCCTGCAATAGTCCACACTATCGGTTTAAGCCCAGCTGACTTTTTAACAGCTGATTGGACAGATTGAATTATTGGCGCCATTACTCAGCAACCTCTGCCACCGATTTTTGATGATACAAGTTAGAACCGGTCGCTTTAAATTCCGCTGACTTTTGTGCCATTTTTGCAGCTATTGTGTCTTTTGACTGAGTAGGTAGCAGATCACCTTGTGCTTGATAGGATTGATAATCAGCTGGCGAAATCACTTCAACATTTTGCAGCGCTTGTTTTTCAAGGTTGGCGGCATATTCACGCACATCTTGAGTGATTTTCATCGAGCAGAATTTAGGGCCACACATAGAGCAAAAATGGGCGACTTTTGCCGACTCCTGCGGTAATGACTCATCGTGATAGGCTCTGGCTGTGTCAGGATCAAGCCCTAGGTTATATTGATCTTCCCATCTAAATTCAAAACGGGCTTTTGATAATGCGTTATCACGTACCTGTGCCCCCGGATGTCCTTTGGCGACATCGGCGGCATGTGCTGCTATCTTGTAAGCTATTAGCCCTTGTTTTACATCTTCTTTGTTCGGTAGACCTAAATGTTCCTTGGGTGTGACATAACACAGCATAGCGACGCCATACCAGGCCATCATTGCCGCACCTATGCCAGAGGTAAAATGATCATAACCCGGTGCAATATCGGTCGTTTGTGGTCCTAAGGTATAAAATGGCGCCTCATCACAAAGTGCTAATTGCTTTTCCATATTGATTTTAATCAACTGCATAGGCACATGGCCAGGGCCTTCTATGATGGTTTGTACATCATATTCCCAGGCAATTTTAACTAGCTCACCTAAGGTCTCTAATTCGGCAAATTGCGCTTCATCATTGGCATCGGCAATCGAACCTGGACGCATACCATCGCCTAATGACAGTGACACGTCATAGGCGGCACAAATCTCACAAATATCTCGAAAGTGCTCATACAAAAAGCTTTCTTTATGATGACTTAAACACCATTTTGCCATTATCGACCCACCACGAGACACCATGCCGGTTAAGCGTTTGGCTGTCATGGGGACATAGCGTAATAACACGCCAGCATGAATGGTAAAGTAATCTACGCCCTGCTCGGCTTGTTCAATCAAGGTATCTCTAAACACTTCCCAAGTAAGATCTTCTGCCACGCCGTTTACTTTCTCTAGCGCTTGATAAATGGGGACTGTGCCAATAGGAACAGGTGAATTACGAATTATCCATTCGCGGGTTTCGTGAATATATCTGCCAGTCGATAAATCCATTACCGTGTCAGCGCCCCAACGTGTCGACCACACCAACTTCTCAACTTCTTCTTCGATGGACGATGTCACCGCTGAGTTACCAATATTGGCGTTCACTTTAACCAAAAAGTTACGCCCAATAATCATAGGCTCTGACTCTGGATGATTAATATTAAGCGGAATAATAGCGCGTCCTCTCGCCACTTCACTGCGGACAAATTCAGGGGTAATTAACTCACCAATCACAGCACCAAAAGCTTCACCCTTAGCTTTTTTTGTTAGCACAGGATCGCTAACCTCTTGCCTTGCCATGTTTTCACGTATAGCAATGTATTCCATTTCAGGAGTAATAATCCCCTGGCGAGCGTAATGCATTTGCGTCACTCGCTTACCCACTTTAGCGCGGCGCGGTGGCACTAGCGCATCAAAGCGTAAATGGTCCAAACCATCGTCAGCTAAACGTTGTTGGGTAAAATGAGAGCTAGCACCATCAAGTGCTTCGGTATCGTCACGCTCTTCAATCCAAGTTTGACGAAGCTTGGCTAAACCCAAGCGCACATTGATTTCAGCATTGGGATCAGAATACGCACCAGCACAATCGTAAACCTTTAACGGAGGATTTTGCTCTGTAAGGGGATTGGTGTCATCACCGCCCAAAATGGTATCGGTTTGATGAATTTGGCGCATGGCTACGTGTAAATCAGCACGGCTACCTTGCAGATAAATTTTCTCAGAATTGGGATGTTGTAATGGTTTTAAGTTATCAATAAAAGCTTGTGCGCTAGCACGGGTTTCGCGACGATTTGACATGAGCAACCTCGAATAAAATGAGAGAAAGTTGCTTGTCTGGAGGAAAGTGTGTTGAGAGCGAGCAATATCGTTAACGCAATTCAAACAATGGTTAGACTCAATTGCTGTCAATAATCAAAAGAGGTAAACACGGGTAAAACTAAGTGGATATGGTAAAACCACTTAAGTTTTACGCATGAATAATCACCAAGGATTATTATGCTTGTTACCTACGCAGGTTTTAGCCTGATCAGGTTCAACGGATCCCGAATTAACGGTCTCAGCCTTAATGGCACTCCGACAAGATTCGGTAAGTATAGCCAGAAATAAACCTCAATAACAAGATGTAATATCTGCATATGTTTTCAAGGTGATCTTTAACCGCCCAAGTTGAGCAATAAAGAAAAATGAATTATTTTTCAATAACTGTCGCAGTCTCCCCACTAACCTAGTTATAATTAGCGGGTTTATGTAAACGCAAAGATGCGTAGAATTTTAGGAGATAATTTCCATGCCAGGTTTTGAATTATTCGGTCCAGAAGAAAAGCAGGAAGTCGCTGACGTAATGGAGAACGGTTTTACCTTCCGTTACAACTTTGACCATATGCGTAATGATCGCTGGAAAACTCGCGACATGGAGCAATTACTCTGTGAGAAGATGAACGTTAAACACGCTCATCTTGTATCAAGTGGTACTGCTGCACTTCAAACTGCTATGGCTGCAGCGGGTGTTGGCGCAGGTGATGAAGTTATTGTACCGCCGTTTACTTTTGTGGCTTCTGTGGAAGCAGTATTTATGGCTGGCGCAATCCCCATTTTTGCTGAAATTGATGAAACCTTATGTTTATCGCCAGAAGGCATTGAAGCGGTTATCACCCCACGCACCAAAGCAGTAAATCTAGTGCAAATGTGTGGCTCTATGGCAAAAATGGATGAAATCAAAGCCGTCTGTAAGAAGCACAACTTGATTATTCTTGAAGATGCTTGCCAGGCCATAGGTGCAAGCTACAAAGGTCAAGCACTAGGCACTATCGGTGATGTCGGTTGTTACTCTTTTGATTCTGTTAAAACCATCACTTGTGGTGAAGGTGGCGCTATTGTCACTAACAATTCAGATATCTACAACCACAGCCATATGTTCTCTGATCATGGCCATGACCACGTTGGCAGTGACCGGGGCGCTGAAGGTCACCCAATAATGGGATTGAACTTCCGTATATCTGAAATGAACGCCGCGATGGGTTTAGCCCAGTTACGTAAGCTAGACAAAATTATTGCGATTCAACGTAAAAACAAAAAGACCATTAAAGATGCGATGGCACAAATTCCAGAAGTGACTTTCCGTGAACTACCTGATCCAGAAGGTGACTCAGCAGGTTTCTTAAGCTTCTTCTTGCCTACAGAAGAGCGCACAATTGAGATAAACAAGAAACTTGCGGCAAACAAGGTCGATGGTTGTTTTTACTGGTATATCAACAACTGGCATTACCTCAAAAATTGGAAACATATTCAGGAGCTTAAAGCCCCTGCTGCGTTACCAATTATGTTAATTGCTGACCGCCCTGACTATACACAAATTAAAACACCAAAATCAGATGCCATTATGAGCCGTACGATTTCGATGTTAATTAAACTGTCTTGGACAGATGAGCAAATTGCAGAGCGTATTGAAAACATCAAACGTGCTTTTGCTTAAATAACTTATCTTCTATCACCTCATTTGAGGTGATAGTACTTTTTACAGTAAATATCTCAACTGGAGAGTGTTGTAATGAGTTTTAAAAATTTTAAATGTGTACCAAAAATGATTTTTGGCCGTGGTTCGTTCGTGCAATTGGACGTGGTATTAGAGCAAGAGCGCAAAGAAGCCGATGATTTTGTGGTATTTCTGGTTGACGACGTACACCAAGAAAAACCATTAGCAGGGCGAGTTCCCAACAAAAGCCAAGACTTAGTCATTTACGTTAACGTAGATGACGAACCTACAACGGTACAAGTTGATGCATTAACAGCACAAGTGAAAGCCTTTAACACTAAGCAACCAGTCAGTGTTGTTGGTTTAGGCGGCGGCTCTACTATGGATTTAGCCAAAGCGGTATCGCTTATGCTGACTAACCCAGGCAGCTCATCTGAATACCAAGGTTGGGATTTAATTAAAAACCCTGCAATTCACCACATTGGTATTCCTACAGTATCCGGTACCGGCGCTGAAGCATCACGTACTGCGGTACTTTGCGGCCCAGTGCGTAAGTTAGGCTTAAATTCTGACTACACTGTGTTTGATCAAATCATTATGGATTCTGAGTTAATTGCAGGTGTCCCAACCGATCAATGGTTCTACACTGGTATGGATTGCTTTATCCACTGTGTTGAGTCTTTACAAGGTACTTACCTGAACGAATTTGCTAAGGCCTTCGCTGAAAAATCGATGGATTTATGTCGCCAAGTTTACCTAGACGATCATCCAGAAAAAGATGACAAGCTAATGATGGCCTCTTACATGGGCGGAATGAGCATTGCTTATAGCCAGGTGGGTGCATGTCATGCGGTGTCTTACGGTTTAGGCTATGTATTAGGCTACCATCACGGTATCGGCAACTGTTTAGCATTTGATGTGTTAGAAGAATTCTATCCAGAAGGTGTGAAAGAATTCCGTAAAATGATGGAAATTCACAACATCACTCTACCGAAAAACATCTGTAAAGACTTACCAGACGAGACTATTGCTAAGATGGTTGCAGTCACTAAGAGCATGGGCCCATTATGGGACAATGTTTACGGTAAAGGCTGGGAAGAAAAAGTTACCGATGAAATGCTGACTAAGCTGTTCCGTCGTATATAATACGTCTAAGTCATTTTGTCATAAGGGCTCAGATGAGCCCTTTTGTTTACCATTAAAATAGGTTTTTATTGATGAATGTTACTCTATTAATTCCAGCTCGTTATGGTTCAAGCCGTTTTCCTGGAAAGCCATTAGCGCCGATTAATGGTAAACCGATGATCCAACACGTTTACGAACGTGCCTCATTAGCCAGAGGATTAGACAATATTTACGTTGCCACTGATGATGTTCGCATTAAAGATGCTGTTGAAGGTTTTGGTGGTAAAGTGGTTATGACTAGCGCTGATGCCGCATCGGGTACCGATCGTATTAATGATGCTATCAGCCAGCTAGGCTTAGCCGATGATGATTTAGTGATTAACCTACAGGGCGATCAACCCTTAATCGACCCTATTTCGATTGAACAAATCATTAGCTTATTTGAACGCCATCCTGGTGAATTTGAAATGGCGACCTTAGGGTTTGAAATCACCGATAAGAAAGAATTAGACGACCCAATGCACGTAAAAATGGTGTTCGATAATGACTTCAACGCACTGTATTTCTCACGCGCACGCATTCCGTTTGGCCGTGACACTAACGACTACCCTGTCTACAAACACTTAGGTGTTTATGCTTACACCCGCTCGTTTTGTTAATGCCTTTGCCCAATTACCACTAGGTAAGTTAGAAGACCTAGAAAAATTAGAGCAACTGCGTGCATTAGAATATGGCTATAAAATAAAAATCGCGATTAGCGCATTCGATTCACCAGAAGTCGATACCCCTGATGATATTCGTAAATGTGAATTACGCTTAGCGGTTGATTAACTAAACCTTGGAGCATCAGTATGGATTTATCAGGTTTTGAAGTGTGGATTATCATTGGTTTAGTGGTGGGTGTTATTGCCAGTAATTTAGCCGTATTAAAGTACAGCGCTAAATTTAAAATGCCACATTTAGGTGATCACAAAGATAAAAGCATTGCTCCAGGTGAAAGCGCAGATAAAAATGCCGATGAACATCAGAATGACAATACAGGCGCTAATGCTGGTATAAATAGTACTGATACAAGCAAAAAAGATAACCCATCAACAAAAGCAGATTAATGCTCACTGGCTGTTGTTAAATCTTTAAAACCAATGTTGTTACTCACATTTAAGGCTTCTCATTTTAATGAAATGAAGCCTTAAATGATTTTGAGTAATTGTTTTTAAATTAGGTTAATACCCTCTAAAAATTCAGTATTCAACCTTAGTTTCGCATAATCCTTAGGAGTAATATGCCCCTTACCGCCACTGATACCAGCTCAAACACAACCCATAAATCATGTACAACAACGACGACAAATTCACCTACAGCAAACCTAATGTCAGACGAAATGCACGCCCGCATTGACCAGTCTGAAGCTCGCGTCATTAAAGCTATTTTTCCGTCTAACACCAATCATCACAACACTTTATTTGGTGGAGATGCATTAGCATGGATGGACGAAACCGCTTTCATTGCTGCGACCCGTTTTTGCAGAAAGTCTTTAGTTACTGTTAGCTCCGACAGAATTGATTTTAAAAAAGCCATTCCAGCAGGCAGTTTAGCCGAATTAGTCGCTAGGGTTATTCATGTGGGTAATACCTCGCTTAAAGTTGAAGTGAATATTTTCGTCGAAAATATGTATGACGACCATCGCGAACATGCGATTAGAGGTGTATTTACTTTTGTTGCTGTGGATGAACAACGCAATCCTACCAAGGTTTGGCCATTAAGCTAACGCACATAGCACATAGCACATAGCACATAGCACATAGCACTCCAATAATAGAAACATCAACTGTATCAATGACCACAAGGATGTCGGTCAAGTTAACGTCAGCTATTTTCCAACCACATCACATTTACACTAATACCTGGCGGGTATTTTTGATGAAATGATGAATTTGATTTTCAACTTTAATATCAATCATCTCTTGGGGGCGGCAGCTATTTGGGCATGGCATATTAGGTGTAGTACCAAATAACCGGCATATTAATGGTCTTTCATCGTAAACCGTACAACCATTTGGCCCTAAATGTACGCAGTTAAACTCATTTAATGCCGCGTCATGCTCAGCATCTGATTTCACTGGTAAACGTGACATTTCTTCTGAGGAGGTGGTAACTGGCCCGCAGCAATCGTGGCAACCTGGTTTACATTCAAACGCCGGAATACGATCGCGTAAATGGTCAACTATCTCTCGGTTATTATTCATAACGGCCTAATATTCTATAATTTGTCGTTATTATAGTGGCATACATACCACATTAGAAGTTGATCTTGGTTCTGGTGAGCTTCAAGCTGATGATCAAGTGTGAGGTTAAATGATTCATTGACCGTAAACAGTATATAAAAAAACCACTGTACCGCGCACCTTAATGCGCAACACAATGGTTTACATTCAAATATTGCCTTTAGATTTGCAATCTAAGCAGCTATTTATGTTTACGCTATATCAAAACGGTCTGCATTCATGACTTTAGACCACGCGGCGATAAAGTCGTCAACAAACTTTTGTTTGTTGTCATCTTGAGCATACACTTCTGCATAACCTCGAAGAATCGAGTTAGAGCCGAATACCAAATCAACCCGCGTTGCAGTCCATTTAACTTTGCCGCTATCTCGCTCACATATTTGATACAGATTTTTGCCTGCTGGTTTCCAGGAATAATTCATATCGGTCAAATTGACGAAGAAGTCGTTAGTTAACGCGCCCTCTTGCTCAGTAAATACCCCGTGTTTGGTATTATCGTGGTTAGTACCAAGTACCCGCATGCCGCCAACTAATACTGTCATTTCGTGGGCGTTTAGCCCCATCAATTGAGTACGGTCTAGCATTAACTCTTCCGCGCTCACGGCATAATCGTTTTTAAGCCAGTTACGATAAGCATCATGAATGGGCTCTAGCACATCAAATGACTCAGTATCGGTCATTTCAGCTGTAGCATCACCCCGACCTGGCGTGAATGGTACTGATACATCACTACCTGCAAGCTTAGCCGCCTTTTCAATACCGACATTACCAGCCAGAACAATGACATCAGCCATGCTTGCACCGCTTTGTTTTGCTATTGGCTGCAATACCGCTATCACTTTAGATAAGCGTGCAGGCTCATTACCCAGCCATTGATTCTGTGGCGCCAAACAAATACGAGCGCCATTAGCACCACCACGAAGATCAGATGACCTAAAGGTTCGCGCACTATCCCATGCTGTGGCGACCATTTCGCTGATTGTTAAATTACTGGCGGCAATCTTGTCTTTAATCGCCTGAATATCGTAGTCAGTTTTACCTGCTGGTACAGGATCTTGCCAAATTAAGGTCTCTTCTGGCACATCAGGGCCAATGTAGCGAGCTTTAGGTCCTAAATCACGGTGGGTTAATTTAAACCAGGCTCTAGCAAACACATCAGAGAAATATGCAGGGTCTTTGGCAAATCGTTCGGTGATTTTACGATACTCAGGATCCATTTTCATGGCCATATCGGCATCGGTCATAATTGGATTACATTTAATCGATGCATCTTCAACGTCAGCAGGTTTGTGCTCGTCTTTTATGTCTACAGGTTCCCACTGCCAGGCGCCTGCGGGGCTTTTCTTAAGCTGCCAATCATAATTGAGTAGCATGTCAAAGTAGCCGTTGTCCCATTGGGTTGGATGAGTTGTCCATGCGCCTTCTATACCGCTGGTGACAGTATCACGGCCTATGCCGCGTTTGGTTTTATTTAACCAGCCAAAACCTTGGTCTTCAATCTCTGCACCTTCAGGCTCAGCGCCTAATAATGAGGCATCGCCATTACCATGGGCTTTACCTACAGTATGACCGCCAGCAGTTAGTGCTACCGTTTCTTCATCATTCATTGCCATGCGGGCAAAGGTTTCACGTACATCTTTAGCTGTTTTAAGTGGATCAGGGTTGCCGTCTACGCCCTCAGGGTTAACATAAATAAGCCCCATCATCACAGCGGCTAACGGATTGGCTAACTCACGGTCTCCTGAGTATCGGCTATTCGCGTTATCAGAAGGTGCTAACCACTCTTTTTCAGCGCCCCAGTAGATATCTTTCTCTGGATGCCAAACGTCTTGACGACCAAAGGCAAAACCAAATGTTTTCAATCCCATAGATTCATAAGCTATGGTGCCTGCATAGGCAATTAAATCGGCCCAACTTAGCTTATTACCGTATTTTTTCTTGATCGGCCAAAGTAGACGGCGTGCTTTATCCAAGTTACCGTTGTCTGGCCATGAATTTATTGGGGCAAAACGTTGATTTCCCGTACTGGCTCCGCCTCGACCATCGGCAATTCGGTATGTTCCTGCAGCGTGCCAAGTCATACGGATCATTAGTCCACCGTAATGGCCCCAATCCGCTGGCCACCATGATTGGCTGTCAGTCATGAGTGCGTGAAGATCTTTTTTGAGAGACTCAACATCGAGCTTTTTAACTTCGTCTTGATAATTGAAATCAAGTCCCATCGGATTGGTTTTGTTGTCGTGTTGATGAAGAATGTCTAGATTTAGCGCTTTAGGCCACCACTCCATATGTGACATATCACTCTGTGTCGCGCCACCGTGCATAACTGGGCATTTACCTGCTGACATTGTGTGTCTCCTATTAGTTACTTAAAAAGGCATTTAATTGTGCTGCGTCAGTAACATTGAAACTCTTCTTTTTAAATCACTTACTTAAACTCACGCACTAACTTAGCAGCTTTATACTTAATAACATGGGGTTAGGATCAAAAAAACCAACCTTTATCAAGTATTAAGCTTAGTTAATGCATTATGAATTTCAATATTTCTCCACTCAACCACCATTTATAGACCATTCAA
Organism: Shewanella sp. HL-SH8; assembly: GCF_051165765.1. Classification (NCBI taxonomy): domain Bacteria; kingdom Pseudomonadati; phylum Pseudomonadota; class Gammaproteobacteria; order Alteromonadales; family Shewanellaceae; genus Shewanella; species Shewanella sp. HL-SH8. The sequence continues at coordinate 2,772,513 of NZ_CP195039.1, forward strand.
CCGATTAAGATAGCCAATTTAATTAGACCAAAGTCTACTTTTGTTGTAATTTTGCACTGTTGTCGGTTCATTTAGACACAAAGCAATGGAATACCAGATAACTTTTCTGTTACATTGATTTAATCTTCAAGCGCAACAACGAATATAAAAGCCATGAAGCTAGAAAATTTAAGTATCATTATTGCCGACGACCACCCCTTATTTCGTAATGCCTTGCGACAAGCTTTAAGCTTAGCTTTTAATAACACTCAATGGTTTGAAGCTGACAGCGCAGAAGCATTACAAAAATTGATGGACTCAACCGAAGTCCCTGTTGACCTTATTTTGTTAGATTTACAAATGCCGGGATCACATGGGTATTCGACGCTTATCCATTTGCGCAGTCATTACCCTAATATTCCTGTTGTGGTCATTTCCGCACATGAAGACATCAATACCATTAGCCGTGCTATACATTATGGTAGCAGTGGTTTTATCCCGAAATCGTCATCAATGGAAACCTTAGCAGAAGCCCTAAATGCCGTTTTATATGGCGATATTTGGTTGCCCGCTGGCACCCAAATTTTACCAGTAAGTGATGATCCGACAGACCAAATGGCCAGCCGTTTATCTGATTTAACCCCGCAGCAGTACAAAGTATTACAAATGTTTGCCGAAGGATTATTAAATAAGCAGATTGCCTATGACTTTGGTGTGTCAGAAGCGACCATTAAGGCACATGCTACGGCTATTTTTCGTAAACTCGGGGTTCGTAATCGCACGCAAGCGGTTATAGCGTTGCAGCAACTGCTTATGGATAAGGTTAATTTATCTTGATTGAGTTAGCGCTTTTACCCTTTTCTCAAGCGTGTGAAAACAACAAACAACCCATTTTAGATATTATTGCGCCACGGTTAATTAAGCCACTTCATTTATTGGAAGTGGGAACTGGCACAGGTCAACATGCGGTATTTTTTGCCCGTCAATTACCACATATTTGTTGGCAAGCCAGCGACCAAGTCGTTAACTTAAATCATATCAATGCCCGTATTGCGCAGGCTAATATCATTAATTTACCCGCAGCAATTGCTTTAGATGTTAGTCAGCAGTGGCCTAAGCAAATATTTGATGCTATTTATACTGCCAATACCTTGCACATTATGAGTAGCAAGCTAGTTGAAGCTTTTTTTGTCGGTGTCGGGCAAGTAACTAAAGTAAATAGCCAAGTATTTATATACGGGCCATTTAACTATAACGGCCATTTTACCAGCGACAGTAATGCTAATTTTGAACAGTGGCTTAAACAAAATGATCCCTCAAGTGGAATACGAGATATTGAATGGATACTCGAATTAGCCAAAGCACAGCAATTAATGTTAATTGACGACTTTAGTATGCCTGCCAACAACCGTTTATTGCATTTTATCAAGCGATAATTTCCACAGTTGAATAACTTACTTTTTTGAATAAAAAACGTTAACTTACTACACAGCCTTAAAACACCACGAAGTTGAACACAAGGAAATGTATTATGGGTTCAGTGACCACCAAAAAACATCAAAATGGTCTTGATTATGTCGAGGTCAGTACCGATTTATGCCAAGCACGGATCTTTCTTCAAGGGGCACAAATTGACCAGTTCATCCCGACTGGCAAAGCACCATTATTATGGGTATCAGCAGCAGACGATTATCAAGTAGGTAATGGGATCCGCGGCGGTATACCCGTTTGTTGGCCATGGTTTGGTATGAGTGGCAATGACGGATTTCCTCAACACGGTTTTGCCCGTACTCGGCTTTGGAGTCTTGACTCTATCAATATGCACGATGAAATAGTGGATTTGATATTTAGCCTAAAGCTCACAGAACAAGACCGCCAATATTGGCCACATGATACCGAAGTTAAAGTACTATTTACCCTAAGTGATACTTTATCCGTCAGTATCGTTAATAAAAATAGTGCTAACTATCCTGTCAGTTTAACCCAAGCACTCCATACCTATTTACCTATTAATGATATTCATCAACTGTCAGCCACAGGTTTTGACGGTTCTAAGTATATTGAATTTGGTCAAGGTCCTTATCAACAACCCAATGATAAAGTGAACTTTGATAAAGAAACAGATCGAGTGTACACGGATTTATCGCCAGTTCAGCACTTACACACGCCAACTGGGATTATCGAAGTTAGCCGAGAGAACAGCCAATCGGCAGTATTGTGGAATCCGTGGATAGAAAAGTCGACTCGCCTTTCTCGTTTTAAAGCAGATGACTACCTCACTATGGTATGTTTAGAAGCCGCCAATGTATTAGATGACAAGGTGACCTTATCTCCCGGCGAAATCCATACCCTAACAACTCATATTCGCTGGGTTTAAACGGTTAATTCTGCATTAATTCAACAATAGATAACATTACTTTTAAGCCAGAGTTTGATACGCTGGCTTTTTATTTAACTTCTTGAAGTGTTAATGATTAAAGGCATATTCACCGTTAAGCGAATATTACTACTTTTACTGCTGATGATTATCGGTGCAACTTGGTATGTCAGCCAAAATATTCACCCTATCAGTGTCAAGGTGCTCAACAAACTGTTATCACCCTATGATATTCAAGTACTGAACTTAGACACACAGTTAGTATCGATAAATCAACTGCGCATTCCTCGGCTTATCTTACAAATAGAAGACAGTTACATTTCCATACAAGGTTTTGAACTCACCCTAACAGATACCCTTGCCATAGCAAAAAAACAACAACTCGATCCCAGTGACATTGTTAAGTTGAGTAGTAAAAGCGTTTATGTTGATTTAGGCGCTAGCTTTTTTAAGCGTCAAACTCAGCAACAAACCGAGTCCAGTGCAGTATGGCAATTAGTATTTAACCACATCCCCGACATTGATTTAGGTGAAACGATAATTCGCTTACCCGCTTTGCCCGCTGCCGGACCTGAATTAACCACGGCTAATGGTGTTATGACTCATTTTCCCCACAGTTTAAAAATGGATACATTTACTCTCAACCCACAAGGCGCTTTATCTACCCTGTGGCGATTCGATGACAATGAATTATTTAACGTTAATGCGCAAATAATGCCAACACAATTGCACTTGTCCACCAAATTGAATCTCAAACAAAGTCAGCTTGGATTAAATGCATTATCAGACTATCTCACGGCCGCTATTACTTCGCTTAAAGCTAAGAGAAGTGAGCAGGAAACATACGGCATGATTGTTGGAATCCAACAACAATTAGCCACTGTTTTAGCCCCTCTTAATCAATATCAAATTGATATTGATGGTAATTGGCATGCCGATACCCAAATTAACTTAACCAATAATGAAATTTATTCGGTTAATCATTTCAGCGCACTCAAAGTTGAGTCACAAAAATTTGAGCACTTAGCATTTAATGTACCTGATGACTTTAAAATAGAAGTGGATGTTAAACAACAACCTGTTCCTGCAGGTATAAACCAAGGTGCGCAAAATATTTTTGCAGCCAAAATCGATATAGCGCCATTTGAACAACAAATCAGTGTTAATCAACTTCAGCTTAGTCAACTTCTTAAACAGTTGTTTGCGGATAATATCGCGTCTCAGCTTAATGCGTTTATTGACGGTCTAAAAGTTGACTCGCGCGACGCCACTAGCCAGATTGGTTTATTGGTATCAGTGCCTAAACCAAGTTTATTGTGGTTACCTTTAGCGGCATTAGAAACAAATGAACATTCAAATGATAATACTAGCACTGTAGTGCCAGTGAGTTTTTTCACACCTGAAATTATTGCCAGTGTCTCAGGCGGTATTATCGACAACACCTTTCGCCTAACTGATGTTCAGGTCAATGATTTAGGCGAAATCCATATCGCCCCTTCTGTTGAATTAGACATCACTCAAGCAGTTGATATGGTAAAGCTATTTACGCCATTAACCGAGTCACCCTTAGCGCTAACATTACCCTTTAATGAATTCGCCTTATCTAAAGCACGCGTAACCTTTGAAGCAGAATTTGAACGTTTATTAAACAGGCATAATAACAGTGAACAACATACGCTAAATAAAGACTTTACTGATAAGCTCATTATTATGCCTTCAAGCCAAATTTTAATGTCTCAGTTATATGTGAATAAAAATAACTCAGCATCAGAATCGACCATCGCCCAAACGAGCTCACAAAGCTTTACTAGTACAGAAATGAGTATTCAATTTCACCAACAAAGTAAACTTGAATCGACAACAGGTTATACTCAGCTAACGTTAGCCCCATTAAAACTTGAACTGCAAAAAGTTAACGCTGTAGCAATCGATTCCATGGGTAAAAAGCAATCATTTTCTGCTAAGAGTGCTCAATTTGATTGGCTGCCATCAACTCATTTTACATTGCAAGTAAACACAACTAACAGCCTTATTGATCAATTCCTTGCGCAAAGCAGTCAATATCAAATTAGTAGTCAATTAGATCATATCAAACTCAGCCAGACACTCCCAAAACAGCGAAAACAGGCGTTACTTAATTTAGGTCATGTCAGTTTAAAACAGCAAACATCTGTAGATAAAGGCTTAATTCAAAGCCAAGAACAATGGCAATTTGATAATATCAATGCCACCAGCCAACACTTCTTTCAGCCTAAATCTCAATCGCTAGCAGGACAATGGCTGCTAGAAACCGATATTAGCCAAGCATTACCTACCATAGGTAAAAATCAGCCTATTGCACCAGGTTTAAACATCGCAGGTCGGGTTAAGGTAGCGAGCAGCTATTCAATGAGAGAGCAGGATGGAATCCAATATTTTGAAATGTTAATTCAACCTCAGCTGACCGATTTAAACCTTGATTATATCGACTATTATATTTCAGACTCTTGGATCAATACTCAATGCCAATTTAATTGGAAACAACACATTGAAGATTCAATATCAACAAGTCAGCTAACATGCCCTGAAACCAACATTAATATCGCAAAAGGCCGTGCAGGATTACTGTTTAGCAATTTGAATTTACAAGCTAATATTGAACTCAACATGGATCCTACTAAGCCACTGAATAATTGGTTACAAAAGCTAACAGGACTGAGTGAAACAGATATCAAAATGACCCTTAGAGGTGATGCTTTGGGGGGCCAATTTCTTGTGCCAGAGTTTGTATTCAAACTGCATGATAAATCCCATGGCTATTTACTGTTACAAGGATTAAGCCTTGAACAATTGCTTGAGCAGCAACCGCAAGTGGGTGTGTATGCTGATGGCTTGTTTGATGGCGTTTTACCCGCCGAATTTATCAACGGTGAACTGACTATCTCAGATGGACATATAGCCGCACGACAACCTGGTGGCCTAATTAAAGTGGATAATAATGAAGCCATTGAACAATTAAAACAATCGCAGCCTTATCTGAACTTAGTCTTCGGTGCTTTAGAACATTTAAACTATCGTCAGTTATCGGGTAAATTTGCAATGCGCTCTAATGGCGATGCACAAATTAATGTTGCCATTAAAGGTAAAAGCCTGGATATTGCTCGGCCAATTCATCTTAACTACACCCATGAAGAAAATTTGATTCAATTGTACCGCAGCACCCAAATTGGTAATCAGCTACAATCGAATATAGAGAAGTCCGTTAAATAAGGAAGACACTGTGAAACTTGCCGCCCTGTTTGCTTCAACTTTGATGTTAATCAGCTTAGTTTCAGCCTGTACGCCCACGGTTAGAATTGAGCCATCAGATAAGCCTATTGTGATCAATTTAAACGTTAAAATTGAGCATGATATTAGAATAAAAGTGGATAAAGAACTCGATAATTTATTAGAAAACGAGCAGCTATTTTAATAGGAATTTAATATGAAATATACCTTACCCGCCCTATTAGTTAGCTTACTGCTCAGTTTCAATGCATCGGCGATGACGTTACAGGATGCTAAAAATAATGCACTTGTGGGTGAACAAATTAACGGTTACCTGGCGGTAATAACAAGCTCTGCCGAGGTTGAGGCATTAGTCACTGATATTAATGCTAAGCGTTTACAACATTATCAACGTATAGCTCAAAAGAATGGCCTCAGTACTGCCAGCGTAGCAAAACTCGCCGCAGAAAAAGCCATTGAAGCGGCTAATACAGGCCATATCTATCAGGATAAAAAAGGCATATGGCAAACCAAGTAAAGACACAAATACTTTGTTTTAACCACTGAGATAATTTTAATTTAACTACCGAATCAAATTAACGGATCAAATTGTTCAATAAAAAAGCCCAGAAACTTCTGGGCTTTTGCTTGAAACATCCTAAATCAAACCGGATTAACCACATCGACAAAATGATGAGTTAAGCCAAACTTATCCGCTAAATGCTGACCTAAAGCCTGAATACCATAACGCTCAGTTGCGTGGTGGCCTGCTGCAAAATAATGAATATTTTGCTCCATTGCACTGTGGTAAGTTCGCTCTGACACCTCACCACTGATAAATGCATCTACACCCATCTTAACGGCATAATCAATATAGTCTTGCGCCCCACCAGTACACCAGGCAAGGGTATTAATAGGTTTACTGCTATCGCCAATATGTAGCGCTGGTCTTTTCAACACCTGACTTATGTGCGCATTGAACTCGCTGGCACTCATGGTTTGCATTAAATGGCCATGCCATAATAAATCTTGCGGAACATCTTCATAAACAGTTGGATTTAAAATACCTAGTTGCTGTGCAAGTTGCACATTATTACCAACACCATGATGAGCATCTAGCGGAAGATGATAGCCAAATAAGTTAATGTTATTATCCATGAGTGCTTTAATGCGTTTGTATTTCATTCCCGTTAATACTTCAGGCTCATTTTTCCAAAAAAAGCCATGGTGAACCAAAATAGCATCGGCGTTCAAAGCAATGGCTTGTTCTATTAACGGTTGGCAGGCTGTCACCCCAGTCACAATTGTGCGAATAGCGCTTTTACCCTGCACTTGTAATCCGTTTGGCGCATAATCTTTAAATTTTGCGACATTCAAAAACTCATTTAAGTAAGTTGACAAAGAATGACGATCTATTTCGTTATGACTCATGGTAGTAATCCATTATTGATGCTGGGTTAATCATATTATTTTACAGTATCTGCTAATCAAGTGACACCCTGTAAAAAGCATGAAAAATGATTCATTTGAGTACCTTAATGCTTAAGACTAAGATGAATTAATATTTTTCAATGGTGTCAGGGACGGTACATGAAACATTTATCACGATTTTGGATATTAATGCTCTGCATTTTGGCTACGTTAGCCTGTTATGTAATGGGATTTTCATCTGGCATTGCCGCTTTTATAGGTTTAGGAATATTATTCGAGGTGTTGTTTTGGGGACTTATCATTGTTAAAAGTCGTGCTTCAAACAGACAAAACAACACCTAAAGTACCAACAATAACAAATACTGTTTAACATAAAAAATACCCTAAATTGGACTTTTGTGTCATTTAACCTATAAAATTAGCTCAAACCAAAAAGTAAGTTAGCTAAAAATAGGTTAAATTATGACAACATTATCAAAGGAAGACGTTATTAGCTCATTGCAGGCTGCATTAGAAAAACAGTCAGGTACTGCAGTTAACATCGAACAATCTGGAAGTTGGTATAAAATTGATGGCGGAAAATCAGTTCGTTTTAGTGAGCTAGAATCAATGCTAGCAGAAATGGATAGTGGTTCACAAAGCGTCACGAAGGTGGCAACAAAACCCGCAGCTAAAAAAGCCACCGTGACAAAAGCAAAACCAGCTGCCGCTAAAAAAACCTCTTCTACGACAGTTAAATCAGCTCAAGCGAGTGAAGGTTCAGGCTTAAGCCCAAAAGAGCTATGGCGTGCAAAACTTGAAAATACCAAAGGTAAAAATACCTTACCGCGTGGTTTTTAAATTGATTTAAATTCCAACAATAAAGGCGCTTTATGCGCCTTTGTTATTTCTAAACGTGATATGTTTAAATAGATTACATTGCTAAAGTTACATCGCCACATCAACTCGAACATAACCCTGTAAGTAAACCACTCTGACTTCATCTCCGGCTTTAAACACCATTCCAGGATCTAAGTCTTGAATGATCATCACTTGAGTACCGTCTTCTTGTTTAATCATCATTTCAACTAATTTGTACTCAAGATAATATTCTTGACTACCATATTGGTTCGCAATTCCACCACCTAATAGTGCCCCAAGTACTGTGGCAACATCTTGTCCGGATCCACCACCAAATTGATGACCAATAACCCCGCCAATAAGCGCACCGCCAAAGGTTCGCCATCCTTGGTTTTTATCGGCGACCAGTTGTTTCTCGGTAATGTTTTTAACCGATTCAACATAACCATAGAGTACTTTTTCAACGGGTACTGCTTGGTTTCTGTCGTAAGCTGCCAATACTGGCGAATTTACGCTGCCGAACAGAAATATTAACAGTAAAAAACCAGATAATTTACTCGCTGAGATGTTCAACATACGCTTTTTCCGTTAACTTAATAAGTAAGGCCTATATGCTAACTATAATCAATTGTGAAATCACTGTCTTATTTAAATGAGTTAATTAATTTTCCCCCACCAGAACAGGCCTTATCTGAACCTAACGGCTTATTAGCTGTAGGGGGTGATTTATCTCCAGCAAGATTATTGGAGGCGTATTATCATGGTATTTTCCCCTGGTTTAACGTAAACGACCCAATATTATGGTGGTCACCTAATCCAAGAGCAGTATTTACTCCCAAAATGAATTTTGGCAGTAAAAGTTTAAAAAAGTATCTAAAGAAAGTACCTTGGCGATACACCATCAATCATGCTTTTTTGGATGTGATGGCAGAATGCGCTCAGCCTCGAGCCGATCAAAATGGCACCTGGATCACCCCAGAAATTCAAATGGCTTATTACGAGTTACACTTACAAGGGTTCGCCCATTCGTTTGAAGTATGGGACGAAGATCGGCTAATTGGTGGCCTATATGGTATTCCAATAGGTAAGGTGTTTTGCGGTGAATCGATGTTTCATCGGCAAACCAATGCCTCAAAAGCAGCATTTACCATGTTAAATCAACATTTGGCAAAGCATGATTTTGCGCTTATTGACGCTCAATTAGTTAACCCACACTTGATTAATTTAGGCGCAGAGACAGTTAATAGAACCTCATTTTTGACGACTTTAAGACAAAATAGAGAACTAGATGTTTCACCTAATATATGGCTCAAACAAGAGGTAAAATTTGAATTCTAAATCTGTCACAGTAGGAATTAGTAAACCTTTTGATTGCAGCTATATCGTTGGTAATCAAGAGCAACTACTGGTTATTCAAGAGTCTCATCTTGATGGGCAATTGTTTGAACAATTACTCGCGATGGGCTTTAGACGTAATGGGAATGCGATTTATAAACCGCGTTGTCCTGCTTGCCAGGCATGCCAGTCTATCCGTGTGCCCGTGCAAACATTTATGTTGTCAAAACGTCAAAAACGCACCTTGAAAAAAAATCAACACCTGCATTGGAAAGTGGTTGAAAGCAGCACGGCTGCTCATTATGCATTATATGACCGTTACATAAGTGCACGTCATCACGGCGGCCCGATGTACCCACCTTCACAATCTCAATTTGATGATTTTTTATTGTGTGATTGGCTACCATCAACCTTTATAGAACTCTACCATCAAGATAAATTGATTGGTGTCGCTGTCACAGATAATCTTGCCCACAGCTTATCGGCAATTTACAGTTACTTTGATCCAGACTATGAAAAAAATTCATTAGGTTCTTTGATGATTTTAATCCAGTGCCAGCTGGCAAAATCCCTAGGTAAACACTTCATCTATTTGGGTTATCAAATCGATGAAAATCGTAAAATGTCTTATAAGCGCCAATATCGCCCTTACCAAATATTAACTGCTGACGGTTGGCAAAATGAAGAGCAAGTTAAGCCGTTATCTTGTTAACGGCCTTTACAGCAAGGCGTTTTTGCGGCATGATACGCCCGATTTTCATATTTGAAGGCTAATGGGATAATTTATTAATGGCGAAAGAAGACAACATTGAAATGCAAGGGACTATCCTTGAGACCTTGCCCAACACAATGTTCCGCGTAGAGCTTGAAAATGGACATGTGGTGATAGCCCACATTTCTGGCAAAATGCGCAAAAACTACATCCGTATTTTAACGGGTGATAAAGTCACTGTTCAGTTGACTCCTTATGATTTATCTAAAGGACGTATCGTCTTCCGCGCACGTTAATGATTATAGTTTTCGTATGAAAAAAACCGACTCTAGTGTCGGTTTTTTTATAGTCACTGTCACGATAATGTAGGCATAAAGCTGATTGGTATTCTGGTGCAATTTTTACTTCACAAAAACCAACTCAGCAAGCTCGTATCATTATAAAGCCATAAAAAAAGATGGCCGTGGCCATCTTTTTTTATGGCTTTATAATGATATATTAAGACACTTTTTCAGGTGTTTCACACTCGATATAAATCTCACCGTCTTTAACGTCGATATGCGCTATGCCACCGGCTTCAAGCTTACCGAATAGGATTTCATCCGCTAATGGGCGTTTAATCAATTCAGTGACCACACGGCTCATTGGACGCGCTCCCATGTCTTTGTCGTAACCTTTCTCAGCAAGCAAGGTACGGGCTTCATCACTGACCTCTAAGGTGACACGTTTATCATCTAACTGAGCTTGAAGTTCAACTAAGAACTTGTCGACCACTTTGGCAATCACGGTTAAGTCTAAATGGTTAAACCACACAATCGAATCTAAACGGTTACGAAACTCCGGTGTGAACACTTTATTGATTTCAGCAAGCGCATCTTGGGTATGATCTTGCTGTTGAAAGCCAATCGATTTACGAATGGTTTCTTGCACACCCGCGTTGGTTGTCATCACTAATGTGACATTGCGAAAATCAGCTTTACGGCCATTGTTATCGGTTAAGGTACCGTGATCCATAACCTGTAGTAACAAGTTATATACTTCAGGATGCGCTTTTTCAATTTCATCTAAAAGCACAACACAATGTGGGTTTTTAATCACCGCATCGGTCAATTGACCACCTTGATCATAACCGACATAGCCTGGAGGTGCGCCTATCAAGCGTGAGACCGCGTGGCGTTCCATGTACTCTGACATGTCAAAACGAATTAGCTTTAAGCTTAACGCAGCGGCTAATTGATTGGTCACTTCCGTCTTGCCCACCCCTGTAGGGCCTGCAAATAAGAAACTACCAACCGGCTTTTTATCGCTACCTAAACCGCTGCGAGAGAGACGGATAGCCGCTGATAAGCTCTCAATGGCCTTATCTTGGCCAAAGACCACCATCTTAAGGTTACGTTCAAGGTTTTTAAGTAAGTCCTTGTCAGACGAGGACACCGACTTTTCAGGAATACGGGCAAGTTTAGCGATAATGGCTTCGATTTCAGCTTGGCCAATGGTTTTCTTGCGTTTACTTGCAGGCATCATCACCATACGTGCGCCCGCTTCATCAATCACGTCAATGGCTTTGTCTGGTAAGTGACGATCATTAATGTGTTTGGCTGATAAAATAGCCGCGCTGCTAATTGCAGCTTGGGTGTAACGTACGCCATGATATTCTTCGTATTTCGACTTTAACCCCATTAAAATTTTAGTGGTTTCAGCAACTGAAGGCTCATTGACATCAATTTTCTGGAAGCGACGCGCCAATGCCCGGTCTTTTTCAAAAATACTTTGATATTCCTGGAATGTGGTTGAGCCCATGCAACGTAATTTACCACTGGATAATAATGGTTTAAGCAAATTAGAGGCATCCATCACGCCGCCAGAAGCGGCACCAGCGCCAATAATGGTATGAATTTCATCGATAAACAAAATAGCATGCTCATCTGCGGCTAACTCTTTCAGTAAGCTTTTAAAGCGTTTCTCAAAGTCACCACGGTATTTGGTGCCTGCTAATAATGAACCCATGTCTAATGAGTAAACCGTAGCATTCGCCATCACCTCAGGCACTTGCTTATTAACAATACGGTACGCTAATCCTTCGGCAATGGCAGTTTTGCCGACACCAGCCTCGCCCACTAACAAGGGATTGTTTTTGCGACGACGACATAAGGTTTGTACCGCGCGCTCAACTTCCGCATCACGGCCAATTAATGGGTCAATCACCCCATCAATTGATAATTGATTCAGGTTGGCTGCGAATTGCGACAACATGCTGCGATCTTCAGACGATTCTGATTGCTCATCTGTGTGTTCACTGCCGCCATCATCGGCTTTTTCTTCATCTTTTGAAAAACCGTGGGAAATGTAATTGACCACATCAAGACGAGTAATTTCGCAACGACGTAATAAATACACCGCCTGTGACTCTTGCTCACTGAAAATGGCAACCAAAACATTGGCTCCGGTGACTTCATTACGCCCAGATGATTGAACATGAAATACTGCTCGTTGCAAAACACGCTGAAAACCCAATGTTGGTTGGGTTTCTTTTTCATCTGCACTATCTGCAATAATTGGCGTGGTTTGTTGAATAAAATTATGCACTTCTTCACGAAGTTTATTAATGTCGGCCCCACAAGCAATCAACGCCTCATAAGCTGCGGGGTTGTCTAATAGCGCTAATAATAAATGTTCTACCGTCATGTACTCATGACGCGAATCTCTAGCTTGCTGAAACGCTAGGTTCAAGGTGACTTCTAAGTCTTTGTTCAGCATAAGCACCCCCTCAAATTAACCACAAACTGCAGAGTAAGATTATTATGTCTTAAGCTACACTATTCTTTCTCTAAACTACACAGTAACGGATGTTGGTTTTCTCTTGCACACTGATTTACTTGTAACACTTTAGTTTCAGCAATGCCGAATGAAAAAACACCACAGAGTCCTTTTCCTTGGTGATGAATAGCTAGCATAATGTCTACTGCTTGCTGTTCGTTCTTATCAAAGAAACGTTGTAACACTTCAACCACAAAATCCATTGGTGTGTAATCATCATTATTTAGGACTACCTTGTATAGGTTGGGCCTTTGTATGTCTGATTCAACTTTTTCTTCAACTTTTTCAATGCTGCCTATTTTAGCCATGCTTTAATACTAGCCTCTCATTTCAATACCGACCACATGATAATAATAAATTAATTTAATGTTGTCTTTTTGTTAATTTCTGCTTGACTTCTTTTCGTACAAATTTCATTCTGTTTGTCAGGCGGCGTTTAAAGACCGCTGAATAATAAGTTTTACTATCTTACTGGTAAGTAGACAAAAGAAGGAAGTGGAAGTATGGCAAGCGGAACTGTTAAATGGTTCAACAACGCCAAAGGATTCGGGTTTATTTGCCCAGATCAGGGTGGCGAAGATGTATTTGCGCATTATTCAACTATAGAAATGGAAGGTTACCGTACGCTTAAAGCGGGTCAACCAGTTTCTTTTGAGATAGAAGCAGGCCCAAAAGGGATGCATGCTTCAGCCATTTCACCAACTAATTAGTTGGATGGAACTATAAAGCAAAAAGACAGGGATTTTAATCCCTGTCTTTTTTATTTTTAGTAAATAGCTTTATCACAAACAAAAACGCGCCCAATTTAGGCGCGTTTTTTTAGTTTAAATATCAGCTTATGCCAAAATCAAACTGTTTAGTGTTTTGCTTGGGCGCATGGCTTGCTCAGCTTTAGCCGCATCTAAACGGTAATATCCGCCTAAATCAACTGATGGGCCTTGGGCTTCATTTAGCTCAGCAACAATAATTGCTTCATTTGATGATAAGTCAGCTGCTAGTTGAGTAAACTTAGCCGCTAATACCTTATCAGTTGTCTGTGCAGCAACAGCTTGTGCCCAATACATTGCTAAGTAGAAATGCGAGCCACGGTTGTCTAACTCACCCACTCTGCGTGATGGAGACTTGTTACAATCAAGAAATTGACCGATAGCCACGTCTAGTGCATCTGCAAGAACTTGAGCTTCTGTATTACCTGTTGTTTGACTTAGGTGCTCAAGTGAAGCTGCAAGTGCTAAGAACTCACCTAAAGAATCCCAACGTAAGTGGTTTTCTTTCTCAACTTGTTGAACATGCTTAGGCGCTGAACCACCTGCACCGGTTTCAAACAATCCACCGCCGTTCATTAATGGCACGATAGATAGCATTTTAGCACTTGTGCCTAATTCAAGAATTGGGAACAAATCTGTTAGGTAGTCACGTAATACGTTACCGGTAACAGAAATAGTATCTTCACCTTTAATGATGCGATCTAATGTGAAACGCGTAGCATCTACCGGTGACATGATGCGGATATCTAACCCTGCAGTGTCACTGTCAGCTAAATAGGTATTCACTTTTTTGATGATCTCAGCATCGTGAGCACGGTTGCTGTCTAACCAAAATACCGCTGGAGTATTGCTTAAACGTGAACGCTTAACCGCTAACTTCACCCAGTCACGAATTGGTGCATCTTTCACTTGGCACATGCGGTAAATATCACCCGCTTCAACCGCGTGACTCATAATAACATCACCCGCTTGATTGATAACTTTTACAGTACCAGCGGCTGTGATTTCAAATGTTTTGTCGTGGCTGCCATATTCTTCTGCTTTTTGCGCCATCAAACCGACGTTAGGTACACTACCCATTGTTGTTGGGTTGAATGCACCGTTGGCTTTACAGAATGCGATAGTCTCTTGATAAACACCGGCATAGCAGCGATCTGGGATCATTGCTTTAGTGTCTTTTAATTGACCATCAGGGCCCCACATTTGGCCTGATGAACGAATAGCAGCAGGCATAGAAGCATCTATAATGATGTCACTTGGCACGTGTAAGTTGGTGATACCTTTATCTGAATCAACCATAGCAAGTGCTGGACGTGCGGCATAAACTGCAGCAATATCTGCTTCAACTTCAGCACGCTGTGCGTCTGGTAAAGATTTAATTTTGGCATATACATCGCCAAAACCATTATTAACATCAACGCCTAACTCAGCAAACAAGGCACTGTGTTTATCAAATACCGCTTTAAAGAACACTTTAACGGCGTGACCAAATAAAATCGGATCAGATACTTTCATCATCGTTGCTTTCAAGTGAAGCGATAATAAAATATCTTCTGATTTAGCAGCTTCAATTTCATGGGTATAGAATTCAATTAATGCTTTCTTACTCATTACGGCAGTATCAATCACTTCGTGAGCTAATAACGCTAAACCTGATTTTAATACTTGCTCGCTGCCATCGGCTTTCGCTAAAACGATACTGACTTTGTCAGCAGCCGTTAACGTCACTGATAATTCGCTGCCATAAAAATCGCCTTCGTTCATATGAGCAACGTGTGACTTAGAATCACTCGCCCATTTACCCATTGAATGTGGGTTTTTCTTGGCGTAATTTTTTACAGACGTTGGCGCACGACGATCTGAATTGCCTTCACGTAATACAGGGTTTACTGCACTGCCTTTAATTTTGTCATAACGTGACTGAGTTTCTTTCTCAGCGTCAGTTTTTGGCTCATCCGGATAGTTTGGAATGTCATAGCCTTTAGCTTGAAGCTCAGCAATACACGCTTTTAACTGTGGCACTGACGCGCTGACGTTAGGTAATTTAATGATGTTAGCTTCAGGCTGGTTAGCTAATTGACCTAACTCCGTTAATGCATCAGCAATTTTCTGATCTGCTGTTAAATTTTCAGGGAAGTTAGCAAGCACACGACCAGATAAGGAAATGTCACGTGTTTCAACTTTAACGCCTGCGGCATTAGTAAAGGTACGAATAATAGGTAACAGAGAAAGTGTCGCTAATGCTGGTGCTTCATCGGTTTCAGTATAAATAATCGTTGGAGAGTTATCTTTCATGGTTTTTCCTACATTATTGTAAATTAATAATTTATTAGAATATTTTGGTGCGGATATAAAGTCGATTTCACGCTTATGTCATCATGCAAGCATAATCTGTATACATTGATGAAATGAAGTTGAGCCAATACACCTTATTAGTGAGTACCCATTAAATGTGCATCGCTAACCTGTGTTATTTGTTCCAACGCTGGTGAAATCCCCAATCCCATTTTTTATTATTATTAGTACTTGCTGCATTGCTTTAGATACCAAGCAATGAAAAATCAGTTACTTGCTTCACAGCAACCGTTGAGCTTTCATCGTCAAAAATCATATCGAAAGATCAATTGTCACTGGTACAGTAAACCCATTTTTTAAAAAAATTAGGTGCAGATCACAATTTTCAGGCCAACATCATAGAGCATTCTGAATAATATTCAAATTCCACTTATGGCGAATAAGCAGTAAACTTGTTGCTGTTCATTTTATTTTACTGTTTTAATGCTGATTAAACTTAAGTTAACCCTTGGTTTTCAATAGCCGACTTTACTTTGGCTAAATTGAGACAATTGCATAAACACACAAAGGCTTTCAGTTCCCATTATGGCGCTTCCCGCAAATAAAAAATCGACTAAAAAACCGTTTAACAGTAAAGCATCTAAATCTGCTTCAAATTTTTTTGCTGAAAAAAAACAAACATATAAAAAACCATCTCCTACTTCACCTCACTCGGGTAAAGTAAAGCCAAGGCCGTCAAACCCAGTCATTTTGTTGTTTAATAAACCCTTTGATGTGCTTTGCCAGTTTACCCGACGAAGCGGGCAGGCAGACCTTAAAAGATTTTATCCCCATAGCCGATGTTTATGCCGCGGGACGCTTAGATAGAGACAGTGAAGGATTATTACTACTCACTAATGATGGCCAATTACAGGCAAAAATTACCCAGCCAAACCAGAAAACATTTAAAACCTATTGGGTACAAGTTGAAGGCGAGCCTACCCAAGATGCGATAACCGCGCTTCAATTAGGCGTTGAATTAAAAGACGGTAAGACCTTACCTGCCAAGGTACGTTTAATGCCAACACCTGATGTTTGGCCACGCACACCTCCAGTAAGAGAACGCAAAGCTATCCCGACCAGCTGGTTAGAAATTCAAATATGCGAAGGAAAAAATCGCCAGGTAAGGCGTATGACGGCACATGTCGGTTACCCTACACTTAGATTAATCCGTTATAAAATAGGTCAATGGTGTTTGGATGATCTTCAAAGTGGTGAATTTTCGGTACTGCCAGCAAGCAGTACATAACGGCAATAAAGCGGCGTATAAACTAGGCTTATTGTTATTACAGTCGTGATCAATTTAAGAGAAATTTATGAGCCAGCGATATAAACCTAACACCACCGTGGCTACTGTCATTCATTGTAGCGGTAAGTTTTTATTGGTTGAAGAATGGATTGATGGACAAATACGTTATAACCAGCCTGCTGGGCATCTAGAAGCTAACGAGACCATTATAGCCGCCTGCAAACGTGAAGTACTGGAAGAAACAGGCCTTAATATCACCCCATCTGGGTTAGTCGGCATTTATCAATTTACCGCCGCCAATGATGTCGCATTTGTTAGGTTTAGTTTTTGTGTCGAGCTACCTGTGCAGGTCACTGCTATTCCACAAGACAGCGCAATTACTGCTACCCACTGGTTTACACGCGATGAAATAAGTTCAAAATCGACGCAAATGCGCAGCCCATTAGTGCTTAAATCTATCGATGATTTTTTAGACCAACAAGGCCAACATTACCCGCTAGATGTGCTGAATGCAGACTACTTTTGAACGCGGTATACATGAAACACACAAAACCAGCTTCAAGATAGCCCCAAAGGCTAATGCGTGATAGAATATGCGCCGCAGAATTTACACAATTTCCCTTTTTGCAATGCCCTAAAAGGGCGTTTCATTGATACACTGAACGGTTTATAGGATCTATGACATCAATCACACCCACTAATGGTAAAAAAGTCATCGTTGGCATGTCCGGCGGTGTGGACTCTTCAGTTTCAGCTTATCTGCTTATGCAGCAAGGCTATGAGGTTGAAGGTCTATTTATGAAAAACTGGGAAGAAGATGACACCGATGAATATTGTGCTGCCAGTGATGATCTTAAAGATGCACAATCGGTTTGCGACAAGCTAGGTATTAAATTACATACTGTCAACTTTGCCGCTGAATATTGGGATAATGTTTTTGAGTACTTTTTAGCCGAGTATAAGGCTGGCCGTACACCTAACCCCGATATCATGTGCAACAAAGAAATCAAATTCAAAGCGTTTTTAGAATTCGCTGATGAAATTTTAGACGCTGATTACATCGCTATGGGTCATTATGTCCGCCGGCGTGACAATGCCGATGGTACTACCCAAATGCTACGTGGTGTTGATGGTAATAAAGATCAAAGCTATTTTTTATACACGCTCAGCCATGAGCAAGTCGCACGCAGCTTATTCCCTGTCGGCGAGCTAGAAAAACACCAGGTACGTGATATTGCTAAAGAAATGGGCTTAATCACCCATGACAAAAAAGACAGTACAGGTATTTGTTTTATCGGCGAACGTAAATTCACCGACTTTTTAGCCACTTATCTTCCTGCATTACCAGGTAGCATTGAAACAGCTGAAGGTGAAGTCATTGGTACTCACCAGGGCTTGATGTACCACACTTTAGGTCAACGTAAAGGTTTGGGGATTGGCGGCTTAAAAAATAGCAATGACGACCCTTGGTATGTGGTTGATAAAGACTTAGACCGCAATGTGCTTGTGGTTGGCCAAGGTGGTCATCATCCCCGGTTAATGTCTGTTGGCATGATAGTGAATCAGTTAGATTGGGTTGATCGTAAAGGTCCTGCTGATGCAAGCAGTATTAGCGTAAAAACTCGTTATCGTCAACGTGATGTTAACTGCAAAATCAAACACATCAACAATGACACTATCGAAGTCATTTTTGATGAACCTGTTGCCGCTGTTACACCTGGGCAATCAGCAGTATTTTATGATGGTGAAGTATGCTTAGGCGGCGGCATCATTGATAATTTAATTAAGGGATAGGTAAGCCGCACAGTGACTGACAATATATTATATGAACGCACTATGGCTTTTGCAGGCATTTTACAGGCCATCGGGCAAGTACAATATATCGCCCGCCATGGTGAGAGTGACGAGCAAGCCCTAGCGGCAAGCCTTAATACTATTTTGGTGACTAATCCTGATGGCATTACCGATGTGTATCCTGATAAGGATTTATTGGATAAAGGCTATCAGCTTATTCAAAACCAACTAGGTGACGGCAGCAATAAAGACGTTGAAACTACGCGTTATCTGGTTGGTGTATTGGCATTAGAGCGTAAGCTATCTCGCTCACCTAACGGCTTAGGCATGCTTGCTGAACGTATAAGTCAAGTGCATCGTCAACTTCACCATTTTGCGATTACCGATGAACAAGTATTGGCTAATTTTGCCAGTATTTACAGCGATGTGATTAGCGCCCTTGGCCCTAAATTACAAATTTCGGGTAATCCTGCATTTTTAAAGCAAACACATGTGCAGCATAAAATTCGCTCACTATTATTATCGGCTATGCGCAGCGCGGTACTGTGGCGTCAATTAGGCGGCAAACGCCGCCACTTAGTGTTTGCTCGTAAAGCAATATTTGATATGGCTGTCAGCAGCCAGCAAAATAAATAATTCGAATCACCCTACAATATAAAAGTTCATCAAGGAGCTTCAAATGGATCTTTCCGCACTGACTGCTATCTCGCCGGTAGACGGTCGTTATGGTAGTAAAACCGCCTCATTAAGAGGGATTTTCAGCGAGTTCGGTCTTACTAAGTACCGCGTACAAGTTGAGATCAACTGGTTAAAATTGTTATCTAGCTGTCCTGACATTGAAGAAGTGCCACCGTTCAGTGAAACAGCACTGGCTTTATTAGACAGCATCAAAGATAACTTCAGTGAGCAAGATGCATTACGTGTTAAAGCTATCGAAAGCACCACTAACCATGATGTCAAAGCCGTTGAATACTTCATTAAAGAACAAATTGCTGACAATGCTGAATTAGTCGCAATAGATGAATTTGTTCACTTTGCTTGTACATCTGAAGACATCAACAACCTGTCACATGGGTTAATGTTAAAAGAAGCACGTGAATTAGTGCTTGTTCCTCAGTGTCAGCAAATTATTGATGCTATTAAAAAACTAGCCCATGACAATAAAACCGTGCCTTTAATGTCGCGTACCCATGGACAACCAGCCTCACCTTCTACCTTAGGTAAAGAAATGGCTAACGTGGTTGTCCGTTTAGAGCGCCAATTGAAGCAAATTAAAGCCGTAGAAATTATGGGTAAGATTAATGGTGCGGTAGGTAACTATAACGCCCACCTATCAGCATACCCAGAAGTAGATTGGCATGCATTGTCACAACGTTTTGTGACCAGTTTAGGTATTCATTGGAATGCTTACACCACTCAAATTGAACCGCATGATTATATTGCAGAGCTATTTGATGCTATCGCGCGCTTTAACACCATTTTAATCGATTTCGATCGTGATATTTGGGGCTATGTGGCATTAGGTCACTTCAAACAACGTACCATTGCTGGTGAAATTGGTTCTTCAACCATGCCACATAAAGTTAACCCTATCGACTTTGAAAACTCTGAAGGTAACTTAGGCATCGCCAATGCATTAATGCAACACTTAGCGGCCAAATTACCGGTTTCTCGCTGGCAGCGCGACCTTACCGACTCAACGGTATTACGTAACTTAGGTGTGGGTATTGCACATTCATTGATTGCATATCAAGCCACGTTAAAAGGCATTAGCAAGCTAGAAGTCAACGAAGCGCATCTTCGTGCAGAATTAGATGTTAACTGGGAAGTACTTGCTGAGCCCGTGCAAACCGTTATGCGTCGTTATGGCATTGAAAAGCCATATGAGAAGCTAAAAGAATTAACCCGCGGTAAGCGCATAGATGCACAACAATTAGCGGTATTTATCGATGGACTTGAGCTACCCGCTGAAGTAAAAATCGAACTTAAGAAAATGACCCCAGCTAATTACATTGGCCGTGCAGAAGCCTTTGTTGACGAACTAAAATAAGACGTCAGCTGAGGTGTATTAACCTCACTGAATCTAGCGGCAGTTCGATATTCGAGTTGCCGCTTTTCTTTTATAATGCTTTCACACCGAACAGAGAGTAAGACCATGTATCAATTAACTTTTGACACCCAAGCATTCATAAAAAAGCACTGGCAACAAACCCCAGTAGTATTAACACAAGCCTTCGAGGACTTTGTTGACCCTATTGCCGCAGATGAATTAGCTGGTCTTGCTTGTGAAGAAGAAATTTCATCACGTATTGTGGTCACTGAAGCAAACCAGAATCAATGGAACGTTATTCAAGGTCCATTTGAAGATTATGATGCTTATGGTGAGACCCACTGGCAACTGTTAGTTCAGGCCGTTAATCATTGGTATCCAGACTCGCAACCATTAGTTGATGCTTTCCGCTTTTTACCTGATTGGCGTTTTGATGATTTAATGGTGTCCTTTGCGACCCCATTAGGCGGAGTCGGACCACACATAGATAATTATGATGTGTTTATTATTCAAGGTGAAGGTGAACGCCGCTGGAAAGTGGGTAATAAAGGCGATCATAAACGTCGAGGTGGTGACGAAAACTCGCCATTAGTAGAAGATTTTGAGCCGATTATCGGCGTGGTATTGAAAAAAGGTGATGTGTTATATATCCCACCTGGATACCCACATTGCGGTGAAACCTTATCTTTAGCAATAAGCTATTCAATAGGTTTCAGGGCACCAAGCCAACAAGAGTTGCTAACTCAGCTAGCGGATTCACTGATTGATAACAACAGTGGCCACCAGCGTTTCACCTCAGACTCAGAAGCCCTAGAACCAGGAATAGTGAGTCAAGAACAACAACAAGGGATTATGCAGCTATTAGCTGAGCTGGCTACCCAACCTGAAAAATATCAAACTATGTTAGGTAAGCTATTAAGTCAAAATCGTTTTGAGCTTGATATTTGTGAAGGTGAAGAGCCGCTTGATTTAGAAGAATTACAACAAGTCATTGAAGATGGCGCCAGCATATTGCGCATTGGCGGCTTAAAAGTATTACGTTTAGAAAATGATAATATTAGCCGCTTGTTTATTAATGGTGAAGTGTTTGCACTTGAAAATGTTACCGAAGCAGAACTTGTCAGCTTTGCTAATACTGTGAATTTAGACAATGAACTTGCTGCAACAATGTTCGACAATTTAGCGATTGCAGAACTATTAGTTGAGCTGATAAATCAGGGTCTGTATTACCTAGCTGAGTAATGTTTAAACTCATTTGAATAAAATAAAAAAGGCACTCAATGTGCCTTTTTTAATCTATAAACCCAGTCAACATATGTTACTAAAATTTACGATCAGAGCTTACGTTCAGAGCTTAAGACCAAAGCTTTTCATCTTCATGCATTCTGTATAGACTTTCTGCACGAGTTACCAATAAATTAGCAAATTTAAGCTGGGTCTGATCACGCGTTGCACCAGATTTATGTAAATTTTCAGCTTTAAGTTGCCACATCATTGAAAAGTGACGCATTGCTTCACGAGCTGTTTTAGCCACTTTCACATCGACATAATCTGTAGGTAAATCACCAGACATCACCCAAAAGGTTTGTTTAGTCGGTTGTTTAGAATCCATCTTCCAAATCGCTAAATAAGGTGCAAGGTAACGACTTTCTTCTGCATACACTTTATTTGGCAGCACACCTTTTTCAGCTAAAAAACGATTGGCTTTTTGAAATTGTGTTTTTACCCAATCTTGTCTTAATGCTTCTTGATCTACAGCGGGTGTTGCAACCTGCTCAACTACTTCATCAGTCATAACACTTCCTATCTTATTGTTATCACGCATTCGTCGGTCATAATTCAAGCACCAACGACACTTAATTTAACACACATCCTAAAATACTTTACGTTTACGTAAAGTGGCAAGCAAAATTGCCAGCTTAATTTCAAAATTTACGACATCAGGCTTTGTTGAGAGTATCGCTAAATGCTATCTTGCTGCAATACCAAATAACGAATTTGGTACATATTTGATATTTTGACCTTAGACCATACAAAAGTAGTACTAAGCCATTGGTGTAGCTCAATCTACCCTTGCTGAATTGTTACTTTCAATCTTGTCTATTCCTGTGTTCAAGTATTATCAAATATGCTAATAATTAAGTGTTGGAAAACTAACACACGACCCAAAGCAAGTGGAGAATTTACGTGGCGGTATTTAATCATGTCTCGTTTGATGAGCACGAACAAGTGGTGTTTTGTCATGATAAAGAAAGTGGCTTAAAAGCCATTATTGCGGTGCACAATACCAACAAAGGCCCCGCTGTGGGTGGTTGTAGAATGTGGAATTATCAATCTGATGATGAAGCATTGACAGACGTCTTGCGTCTTTCTAGAGGGATGACATATAAAAATGCCCTTGCTGGTTTAACTATGGGTGGAGGTAAAGCCGTTATTATTGCCGATCCTAAAACCACTGACCGTGAAAAACTGTTCCTCGCTTTTGGTCGTTTTGTTAATAGCTTAGGCGGAAAATACTACTCTGCGGAAGACGTTGGCGTATCCACATCAGATATGATGATAGCCAACCGTGAAACCCCTTATGTAGCAGGACTTGAAGGCAAGTCAGGTGATCCTTCGCCGTTAACAGCTCTAGGTACCTATTTAGGCATTAAAGCGGCCATTAAACACCAACGTGGAATTGATAGCTTAGAAGGTATTAAAGTGTCAGTTCAAGGTGTTGGCCATGTCGGATACTATTTGTGTAAACATTTACATGAAGCCGGTGCAAAACTCATTGTTACTGATATTCATCAAGCGTCTCTTGACCGTGTCGCAACCGAGTTTGGTGCTACCCTAGTAGAGCCGCAGGATATCTACAACCAAGATGTTGATGTGTATGCACCTTGTGCCTTAGGGGCAACGTTAAATGACATTACATTACCTTTATTAAAAGCCACTATTGTCGCAGGTTGTGCCAACAATCAACTAGCTGAAGTGCGTCACGGTGAAAAGCTCAAAGAAATGGGTATTTTATACGCACCTGATTATGTGATTAATGCCGGTGGTATTATTAATGTCTCTTTTGAAAATAACTATGATAAAGCAGCTGCAACCGCTAAGGTTGAGCAAATTTATCAAACATTATTAACTGTGTTTACTCGCGCAGATGCTGAAAACCGCACAACAGGTTCAGTCGCCGATGAAATGGCTCGTGCCATTATTAATGCAGGCCGTTAAATCAGTTCAAAGTAATGATAGTTAAATATTCATTACCCAAGCAGGATCAAAAAAGGGAAGCATAGGCTTCCCTTTTTGTTACTTGTTCAAGTCAATTAACTCAGTAGCAATTTGTAAGCTTCACCTAAATGCAATATATCCGTCACGAATTAGTCAATAATCCCCAGTAAGCTTTCATTATCTTAATGCAATACTATTTGTAGAGATTAAGCGAATGGATAAAATCAGTGCGTTATTTAAACAAGTCTCGCAAGCATCTGCTCACTCTGTATTCTCATCTCATATATCGACTAAACACCTTCATCAAGAAAATGATAGCGAAGAGGAGTCATCATCCGAGCAACAGTCATTTTATGCCGTTTGGCTGTCGGATGTTCATTTAGGCAGTATTGACTGCAAAGCTGATTTTTTATTAGATTTTTTAAATAATCACCCATGCCAATACCTGTATTTAGTCGGTGACATCATCGATATTTGGGCATTAAAAAAACGGGTCTACTGGCCAGATAGCCATCAAGCCGTATTAACCAAAATACTGTCATTAGCCCAAAATGGCACCCAAGTATTTTATATCCCAGGTAATCACGATGATATGTTCAAACCATACGTAGATAGTCATTTTCGTGGTATCACAATCGCACCAAGTTATATTCATCAATCTATTCTGGGCAAACGCTGCCTGATGTTACATGGGGATCAATTTGACTCTGAAGTGTGTGTCAGCCGCACCTACGCCAAATTAGGTGATCATTTATACGATGTTTTGTTATGGCTAAATCGACACCTTCATAGTATACGCAGCCAACTTGGCTACCCTTATTGGTCACTTGCCAGCTATATAAAACTCAGAGTAAACAAAGCCCAACAAGCCATTAATAGTTTTAAAGATGCAGTGCTACGATTTGCCTTAAAACAACAAGTCGATATGGTCATTTGTGGCCATATTCATCAGCCCGAGCTCTCTATTCACCATAAGGGTAAGCATAGGATTATCTATGCTAACGACGGTGATTGGGTTGAAAACTGTACCTTAATCGCGGAAACCCTCTCCGGTGACTTTCAATTATTAAAATGGAATGAACTGACTAA
This sequence comes from Shewanella sp. HL-SH8, assembly GCF_051165765.1. Taxonomy (NCBI): domain Bacteria; kingdom Pseudomonadati; phylum Pseudomonadota; class Gammaproteobacteria; order Alteromonadales; family Shewanellaceae; genus Shewanella; species Shewanella sp. HL-SH8. Next base: position 2,797,752 of record NZ_CP195039.1, read on the forward strand.
AACACCGCAAATTATCGACAATATTGGCACCACTGACCCCTTACCGCTTCATACCGCTTCATCCCAAAAACACCCTAATAAGAAGGTAGCATAATGAAGTCAGCAGAAATGATGTTTACTGTCGATCAAATGGTTGACAAGAACTTGCCTCAACTGGCTAAATTCCCTTGGTTATCTAGACCGACCAAAACCATGTTACGTTACCTTTTGCATGAGCAGCAATGCAATGATATTGCGATGCAGTATAAGCATTTAACTGGGGTAGACTTTGTTGAACAGGTACTGGCTAGCTTTAATTTTAGTTACAGCGTACCTAATAATGAAATAGAAAACATTCCAATTGACGGCCGAGTGGTGATTTATGCTAACCACCCTATCGGCTCACTTGACGCCCTTGCATTAATCAAGTTAATCAGCAAAGTCCGCCCAGATATTAAAGTGGTCGCCAATGAGTTATTAATGGCTATTAAACCACTGCACTCAATTTTATTACCCGTCAGAAACATGACTGGCGGTACCCCGAAGCAAAATTTAGATAATATCCATCAACATCTAAAACGTGAAGGTGCATTATTAATCTTTCCATCGGGTGAAGTGTCTCGATTACGCCCAAGCGGGGTAACTGATTTATTATGGCAAAGTGGATTTGTTAAAATGGCCAAAGCCTGTAATGCACCATTGTTACCTATGTTTGTTGATGCGAAAAATTCAGCAACCTTTTATGGCGCATCAATGATTTATAAGCCATTAGCAACACTGTTACTTGTTAAGGAAATGTTTCGCCAAATCAATCAAGTGATGCCAGTTCGTATTGGCAAACTGATTGCGAAAGAAACCGTGTCTAATAATGACTTTCCGTTAAAAACTCAGGTTAAGCTACTAAAAAACCATCTCTACCGTATAGGTAAAAATAGGCCACCGCTGTTTAGTACTCAAAATGCCATCGCTCACCCAGAATCGCGCACCACTTTACAACATGAATTACAACAATGTGAACAACTTGGACTCACATCAGACAATAAAATCATCTATCTTTATCAGCATGATGCCAGCAGTGCCATCATGCGTGAAATCGGCAGATTACGCGAAATAGCCTTTAGAGCTGTAGGTGAAGGCACGGGTAAACGCAGAGATACCGACAAATATGATAATGACTATTGGCACCTTGTATTATGGGATAAAGATGATTTAGAAATCGTCGGTGCTTATCGTTTTGCAAGTGCAAAGCGTATTCATAGTGAAATATCTACCACAGGACTATATAGCCAAACCCTATTTCAATATCAGCCAGATTTTAGCCTTTATTTTGAGCAAGGCTTAGAGTTAGGTCGAAGCTTTGTGCAACCTAAATATTGGGGCAGAAGAAGTCTTGAATATTTATGGCAGGGGATTGGCGCATTTCTACTCAAAAACCCTCAATATCGTTACTTATTCGGCCCTGTTTCGATTAGTAACAACTATCCAGAGCCCGCTAAAGAATTACTTATTTATTTTTATAAAAATCAATTTCCAACCCAATCTATACTCGCAACCTCATTTAACAGTTACCAGTTTACCGATGAACGGTCACACCAATTATGTCGTCAATTCAATGGTGAGACATACGCTGACAATTTTAAAATTCTGAAAAGGACATTAGCTAATATGGGTGTTTCAGTACCGACTTTATTTAAACAATATGGTGAATTGTGTGAAGATCAGGGCGTGCAATTCATCGACTTTGGCATTGATGCTGAGTTTGGTGATTGTATTGATGGCCTAGTGTTGGTTGATGTTCATCAGCTCAAACCGATTAAAGCACAAAAATATCTTGGCTTAACGAGATAGCGTTTAGCTTTTTTCTGATTAAGATTATGTAGCTAACTCATTGTTGTACTATAGTTTATCTGATATACATAAATAATACGGCTTACGCCTATATTATTCGCCGTGTTATAGGAGATAAATATGCCTGCAGCAATGATATTAGTTCGCGACATTATGACAACACGTATTGTTACCGTTTCGATGGATGATAGGCTATCTGTTGCAAAAAACATTTTCGACAATGTCAGCTTTCACCATTTATTAGCCATTGATGAAAATGACAAACTGCAAGGTATTTTATCTCATCGAGACTTTCTAAAAGCTCTCAGTCCTAACCTAGGCACCGCTGCAGAACTTATCCGCGACACTGAAACGCTCAATAAGCGCGTCCACCAAGTAATGACCCACAACCCGATGACAGTCTCACCTAGCACATCAATCAAACATGCTTGTGAGATTATTCTTAAACATGGCATAGGCAGTTTACCTGTTTTGGATCATGGTACATTAGTTGGCATTATTACTTGGAAAGATTTGCTTAAAAGTTACAGTGAGTCGGAGTAACGTTTGGCTTATCATCGCAAACGTAAATAAGTGTATAACCGCCATTTAGGCAAGAAAATATAGTGAAAATAAAAATTCATTTAGCCACCAATCAATTAGCCTGTTTTCTTTAAACCTTCATATTTTGACACTGGAAAATGTCATATTACTCTGCTTAGCTTAGTACTAGCCGCAACAGTTAAAGCAAAACAGGAGTGATGCTATGATCAAGTTTAATTATCTTTTAAACCAAGACAATTTTGAGCTGCAAGCCAGCGATTGGTGTGGACTAGAAAAGGTGATATTGAATGGTAAAGTAGTGTCGAAAAAATTCAATTTCGGCATTTTAAGTTGCCACGATATCTTATTGAAAGACGGTCATAAATATCAATGTAAATTATTGGTCGATCCTCAAACTGACTTACTAACCTGCAGGATCTATAATCAACGCAGATTAGTCACAGTACTTAGGCAAGGGAAAAAACAATTACAGCAAAGTCAGCGACTAATAGAAGCAAGCTTAATGACTCTACTGCTCTCGTTACTCGTCATTTACATTCTTGCTTAAAGTCACTCAATGCTTATTCAAACGTAGGAAACATGCAAATATTTAAAGACCTATATTGCACTAACCTTATTACATTGAAACCAATACTCGCTGATAACAGCGATAGATAACGATTTTAAAGTCGTGATTATCCTATTATAAAAATTGACTAGTGGCCATACAAGGTCATCACAACAGCACCACCTAAACCCACATTATGTTGTAATGCTAAGCGAGCACCTTGCACCTGACGAGCACCTGCTTGATCGCGTAAATGCCACACAAGTTCAGCGCATTGCGCTAATCCTGTCGCACCAATAGGATGACCTTTAGACATTAAGCCACCTGAAGGGCCAATAACAAACTGACCACCATAGGTATTGTTTCCTTGCTTAATAAACTTTTCAGCTTCACCCTCTGCACATAACCCCAAAGCTTCATAGGTGATAACTTCATTAGGCGTAAAGCAGTCATGTAGCTCAATCACATTTACATCCTGTGGCGATATACCTGCGGCGTTATACACTTTTTGCGCCGCCATTTGAGTCATGCTCTGGCCTACTGCATTAATAGGATCTTGCCAAGAATCTTGGGTATCGGTTGCCATAGCTTGAGCAAGAATTTTAACCTTGGAGCTTATACCATGCTGTTGAGCAAATTTATCACTGCATACAATGACAGCTGCCGCACCACAAGTGGGAGGACACGCCATAAGGCGAGTTAAATAGTCATCGTAAATCACCTTATCAGCCAATACTTGCTCCGCACATAATGGCATTTTCAATAAAGCATAAGGGTTGTTCATCGCATGGCAGCGGGACTTTACTGCAACCTTGGCAAATAATTCAGCAGTGACATTATATTTATCCATGTAATGTCGACCCGCTGCACCAAAAGCCCGTAAGGCGATTGGACCATCGGGTGCATTAAACTGACTTAACACCGGTGCTATTCGAGTAAATGGGCTTTCTCTGTCTTGCCAATTTGACCCTAGGGCACCTGGCTGCATTTCTTCAAACCCAAAGGCTAATACGCACTCAACTTCACCAGACATCACAGCCTGCCTAGCTAAGTACAAAGCTGTTGAACCACTAGAACAATTATTATTGACATTAATTATAGGTATCCCGCTTTGAATAACGTCATAAAAAGCATGTTGCGCGCAGGTACTATCACCATAAATATATGCACCAAATGCCTGTTGTATTTGCTTAGCATTAATACCGGCATCGGCCAAAGCTAACTTAATTGCATTGGCTGCCATCACACGATAAGGCTGATGCTGTCCTGGCTTACAAAAAGGCGTCATACCTACGCCAGCAATAACAATGTTACTCATGGCTGACTCCACACATCTTTAGTGTGGCATTGATAATGCATACTTTTTGCTCCAACCGATAGCGTCCACTGCCTGCGGTAACAGTCGTAATGGTTACCTGCTGTTCCTCCTCGGCATCATTTGAAATCGAGACTTTAGATATAGTGCCATCACGGGGAAAAGTGATACCCGCGGCAAAGTCACCTACATCGAAATTGCGATATAACTTAACGCTAATACTGCCAATAGAACGAGGCTCTAATCGTCCTTCCTCAACGATTAGAGACATGCCTTTAGTTAAACTGAACACCTGAAAATAGCTGTCAGCAGAACGCGATTGCAGCAAATTCCCAGTAGGATTAATGAAGGACTCATTGGCATTTGCATAAAATAATTTAAAAACTAACACAACAAAAAGACTAAAAATACCCAATAACTTCAACATAGTGCATATCTCCAAATAGTGCATATCTAAAAATGTAGCAATGTAATGATAATACGCTGTATTGAAAAAATGTTAATCGTTAATCTATTCCACCTAGCTCACATCAATTGACTCTTTTTTGATTTACATCAAAAAAACGGTAACTATTGTAACCATATTGTTGTTATTTCTAACATCTAAGGCACACTGATTACATAAGCTAACGAATTGGCTAGATTGTTGATTTTAATGGAGGATGGATGTCAGCACTGCTCAAACTATTAACCTCTATGTTCAGTAGTTTTAAAGACTTAGTTCCCATTATTGTCGTTGTGGTTTTTTTTGAAATTTTTATTCTAAAACAAGCACCCGATCAATTAGGTTCAATTCTTATTGGGCTAGTATTTATTGTACTAGGTTTAACATTCTTCGTTTTTGGCCTAGAAATGGGCTTATTCCCTATCGGTGAATCTTTAGCAGAAGCCTTAGCCAGAAAAGGCAGTCTGTTTTGGCTAGTTATTTTCTCTTTTTCTCTGGGATTTGGTACCACACTGGCAGAGCCTGCATTGACAGCCGTAGCCAATGAAGCCGCTAAAGTTGCCGCAGAAGCAGGTGCCATAACTAACAATGAAGCTGCTTTAAATGACTATGCTATGGGCTTGCGCTTAACTGTAGCAATATCCGTTGGTTTGGCCATTTTACTCGGTGTTATTCGTATTTTAAAAGGCTGGCCTATCCATTACATGATCATCGGCGGTTACTCCATCGTGATGATACTGACCTTTTTTGCCCCAGCAAGTATTATTGGTATTGCCTACGACTCTGGAGGTGTCACTACATCGACCATAACCGTTCCATTAGTGACGGCTTTAGGCGTAGGGTTAGCCACCGTTATTAAAGGCAGAAATCCTATGCTGGATGGCTTTGGTTTAATTGCCTTTGCTAGCTTAACGCCAATGATTTTTGTCATGCTTTACGGCATGGTCTTTCTATAAGGAGCCAACATGTTTTATCAGCTATTGGAAACCTTATTACTGACAGCCAGAGATGTGGTGCCCATTGCGGTTATCTTATTTGGCTTTCAATTAGGCGTACTAAAACGCCCTATTCCTAACTGGCGTAAAGTGGCCTTGGGTTTCATTTATGTCATTGTGGGTTTGACTTTTTTCTTAGTCGGATTAGAGATGGCGTTATTCCCTATAGGCGAAAGCATGGCCAATCAGCTCACCACAGCAGAATTTTTGCATCCTGACGGCGCGCCCACACCGTTTATTTGGCAAGATTATTTATGGGTATACGTATTTGCAGCTGCAATAGGTTTTAGTACCACAATTGCAGAGCCCTCACTGATTGCAGTAGCAATTAAAGCCAATGAAGTATCCGGTGGCACTGTTGGCATCCAAGGCCTGCGTATATCGGTTGCTATTGGTGTTGCCTTTGGTATTGCATTAGGCTGTTTTCGTATCGTAGTTGGCGACCCCATTCATTACTACATCATGGGCGGTTACATCATAGTGGTCATTCAAACTTTTTACGCCCCTAAAATGATTATTCCATTGGCCTATGACTCTGGCGGAGTCACTACCTCAACCGTTACCGTGCCTCTCGTTGCCGCATTAGGCTTAGGTTTAGCCACTAACGTGGAAGGCCGTAACCCTTTAATTGATGGCTTTGGTCTGATCGCTTTTGCCAGTTTATTTCCGATTATTTCCGTGATGGCCTATGCCCAAATAGTCGAATACATCTCTAAACGTAAAGCTGCCGCTGAGCAGCAAGAGGAGCATACAGATGCGCTTTAAATTAATTGTCGCCTTTGTGGATGACGACTGTACCGATGAAATTTTAGATGCCGCCCGTGAAGCTGGCGCAACTGGGGCAACGGTAATTAATCATGCAAGAGGTGAAGGTCTGGTAAAGAAAAAAACCTTTATGGGCTTAGGCTTAGATGTACAGCGTGATGTTATTTTCTGGTTAGTTGAAGAACACATGTCACGTCATATTTTGGAGACAATTTCTAAAGTGGGTAAATTTGATACCAATAAAGGCCGCGGAATAGCCATTCAAATAGATGTTGAAGACGCCGTGGGTGTGGCGCATCAAGTACAACAGCTGACTAAAGAGATTGAGGACCAAATATGAACGTTAAATCCCCTGTAAGAAACCGTGATGTGTTAAATCAAGACTATGCCATGGTAGATGGCACAATTACAGTGTCAGAAGCAATTGCCACCGCTGTTGCCAATAATGTCAAAGTGTTAGTGGTTAATAAACGCACTGAACATGACGAGTATGGCCTGGTTTTGATGAGTGATATTGCGCGCAAAGTTTTGGCCAAAGACAAGTCACCGGATCGCACCAATGTATATGAAATTATGATTAAACCGGTGTTTTCTGTTTCAGCTGATATGGATGTGCGATATACCGCCAGATTATTTGAGCGGTTTGGCATTAACAAAGCACCAGTATTAGAAGACAACGACATCAAAGGATTTGTAACCTATGACGATATTGTATTAAAAGGCATGATTAACAAGTAAATGGGTCGGAACATCAATTGTTATATGCGTCTGGATTAACAAAGATTATCAAAGTCTGAGTTTATTAGCAGACGCATTGTTTCACCAATACATAGCACTACTTTTAGAAAACTTTGCTATCAACTTTTCCAGAAAAATCTAAGCAAGCTTTGACCCGAATTTGCTGCACAGTAGATAGATCAGCAATATCGAAATATTGGTACTCGCTGTGTTCTGAACTCAATGCAATCATGGTTACATCCATAATATTGCATTTAAAAATAAACACCTGTGATTGATAAGCACCGTGATAATAAACGCCCGACAGATAGTCAATTGCAATATCGCAACCTAACTCTTCTAAACACTCACGTATAACGGCTTGATGTATGGTTTCACCTAACTCTAACGCGCCACCAGGCAAGCCCCAATGTTTAGCGCCATAGGTCGCTTTAAGTTGTAATACCTGCCCTTCATCATTAGTTATTACCGCATGGGCACTCAGCCGAAACATATCATTAAACGCCATCTGCATTCCTTTTAATATTGTCATCACTCAATTAATAAAAGCTTATGAATAACACGCTCTAACCAGAGATCGACTGTAACAGCCGTTATCTGCCATTCAATGATGATTTTATAGCGCTGCACTATAAAAAATTCGATGTATAAAAGTGCCTTACCTTAAGTTGAGGATAAGTCGCAGTCATACATCGAGTTCAAATAACCTAGCGAATACTTAATAAGCACTGTTCTAGCGCTTAATGAGCTGCTAATAAATGACTAATTAGCATCGAATTAACGTTGAACTAGCTGAATATTTGATCATTAAACACATTATCAATTAACATAAAAAGACTCAGTATTCATAAACCAACATTCATCTACAACAACTTAACGCCATACTCCCCATTGACCCGTGGTGCCAGGCTCTTCGCCTTGAGTCCACCACTTGGCGGTCCACGTTTTGCCATTATGGTTGATCTGATCACCACCGGTATAAATCACTTTAGGATGCCAATTGGTGTTTGGATCAGGTGTCGGTTCTGGCTCTGGGTTTGGATCAGGTTCAACCTGAGTAGGGATCACACTGAAGCTATACACTGTAGAGTCTTGTTCGCCTTGACCGTAAATGGTTAATTCGAAACTTAGCTGGTGCTCAGTATTTTCTAGCAAACCCGTGTTAATCATCAATTCATTGTTTGAGCCAATTTCAGTGTCAACAGGTGAACCGCTTATTTGTAGCCAGGAAACAGAGACAACATCACCTACACTGTCTTTTGGTGTTAACACAACATAATCACCATAGGTAACTGTTGCATTTTTAATTACCTGTAAAACGGTTGGTGTGATAACCGCATCTACATATGAGTTAGCTGCAGAGATACTGAACTGGCCAGAAGTTTCACTGTTTTTGCTGTTAATAAAGTTATTATGTAATTCGTTACGGAAATACATATAGTGATTCATTTCAGCATGCCAACGACCAATAAACACCTGGCCACCATAATTAGTGTCGTAATAGCCATTAAGTTGCGATGCTAATAAACGATCCCAGTCGGTATTATTATCTTGGGTAATGGTTAACGAAAAGTGTGTATGCTCTACACCGTCTTTGTTAAATATTGTGTAGTTAACTGACTCACCTATTTGAGGTGTTGATAGTTTAATATCACTTGGAATAAAAGCACTGCCTTGCACTAAATGAGGCAACTCAGGTTCGGGTGGGTTAATTGGGCCATCGCCTGAAATCGTAATATCACTACAGTTATAGAAACCTTCTCCGACAGCATCAACCCGTTGCCAACGAGTATATAAAATTGCATCGCCACTACGATCTGCAGGAATGGTCACATTCATACGGTATTTCTTATCATTACCAACCGCGACATTACCATATTCCTCAATAAGCGTTAAATCATCCCACTTTAGTGGCTTAGTAACATCAACACCGTCCTTGGTAATATAAAATTGCCAAAAAGAAGGATTGTGAGGTGCTGTAGCATTAAAGACTAATTCAAACATCCCTGGCTGCATTTCAGTACGCGTCCACTCAGTATGTTCAGCACCCATACCGCTTTTTTGTGGGTCATTGGCATAGCATAAACTGCCATCGGGCACAGCCGCTTTAACCGCGTCCATGTTGTTATAACGCGGCGCAGCAATATTGATAGCAAACTCATTACGTTGCACAAACGGATAAGTTCCCGATATCGCTTTTGCTTGTGCGCAAGCGGCATTAGGCGGTGTACCAGACCAAAGCCCACCTTGGTCATAACATATTGATTGTCTGGCCTGAGGAAATTCAGTCCAACCATGGGCATGAGCTTGTTGTTCAGGGAGGATGACCTGCATTGCTGTTAAAGCAAATGCGGCCCCCAGAAGTGTTGTACTTTTCATTAAAAAGTCCTTTATTATTTTATTAAAACATCCATTCTATTTTTTACAGCGCATAAGATTCTGTAAATCACAGCCTTGCATTATAAAACGGCTTCCCTTTATTTAAACTTAAGCACATGAAAGAACGATATTTTAAATGTAAAAACAGACTATTTTTCAACCAATAGAGGTGAGCCAATAATAAGGCTGATAGACTTTGATATGACGTTATTACAATAAGCCACTTTGTGGTACGAAATTGATAGACTGTAATTTTTGAGGGGAGTAAGTAAACCCAACTGACTTTTAAAGGAATATGACAAATGGCAACAGAAAATAGATAACAGATATGTTAAGGGAGGGTTAGATCGAAATACTGATAATAGTTATTAAATAACGAGTAGTCGCTTAATTTTGTGAGTGTTGCACTTCGGGGTTAAATTCGGGAGTATGCCAATGGCAAAAATTCAACACTTAAAATAAAAAGCAATGGCGTACAGCCTACTACATTCATTATATTTCAACTCTATCACCCTGAATTGGGGGCGTCGACGCCACAGTAAATACCAAATCACTTTCGTGTTGATTACTTAATTGATGCTTTGAGCTTGCTGGATTATCAATACCTTGACTAGGATGCACAGTAAATATTTTTTATTCAACTTCCATATTTGCAACTCCAGAAAATATGAAAAATTGCTCTGCTTTGGTGTAAAAATGATAAGTTTCAGAGCAACAAAAGGGACACGCTATTGGATTACACTTAGGCTTTAGGATTTTACAAGATGCCAGCTATCACATTTGTTACCCCAAGTATAAAGCTCAGCTGATTGATTGCTAATAACGGTCGAGAATGATACTTAGCTTTGATGTGATGTGATGTGATGTGATGTGAAACATAATCAACTATTTTTAATCTATTTAAACAGTTTGATATATGTTTATTTACCATTACTAATTTGATAATGCCTTTGGATATTTTTAGTGACATCCCACCTAAATAACTTAATCCTTGCTTGATGTTGATCTGCAGCCTCTTGTTTAAAATCGTCTGGATATTGTTTATTTATTCGTTTTGGCATATTCGCCTCGATAATGGGATTATAATCTTTTATTTAAGTGTCCGACTAATTCAACCACCACAAAAATAATATTAATCTAAATTTAGACTAAGCACCTGTAAAATATAAAAAATTTATGTTCCACACTAGCCACATACAATCCAAATAATTTTTAACAAACAAACGTTAAAATTTATAACAAAAAAAACAACCACAAGCTAAAGCTGAATACCGAGAGCAATGTCGATAGCACTACCGTACTGCCTAAAGTCGACTCATGTTGTTTAAGTTCAGTGGCAATTAGGTAGGCATTAACCCCTAAAGGTGAAGCGCTGAGCAACACAAGCATGGTCGTTTTTTGGCTTTCTAAATTAAATACCATCACCGACATCAGGTAAACAAGTGCTGGAAGCAACAGAATTTTTAACCCACTCGCCAATAACGCTAACCGCCAACTGTCGCCTATTTTATAAAAACTTAAATTAGCACCAAGTACGAATAAAGCACACGCTAAGGCTGGTTTTGAAAGTAACGTAAGGCTTTCCTGTAAATGTGTGCCTAAATTGAGACCAACAGCGTTGGCTGCAATCCCTAAACTAATACTCATCACAACCGGGTTTAACACCATAGAACGAGTAAATTTTCTCCAAGAGAAACCCTGTTCGTGTGCTCTTGCTGCCAGAATAAAAGTTAACGCAAACAAACAAGCGCTATGAAATGTAATAATCATAAATACTTGCCCTATCATCGCCTGACCTAATGCAGCAATAATTATCGGCAAACCAACTAGTACGGTATTGGAGTAGCTTGAGCCTAAGGCAAAAACAGCACTGGCGTCTCGGCTTCTAAATTGAACCGGATTAAAGCGGCGATTAATACGATAACCCAAAGCGAAAATGATCAGTACGGGAATATAGAACGATAATAATGCATAGATGTCGATACTTTCAGATAAAGGTGCTGCCAACATATTGATAAACAAAAAGGCAGGAATACTGACATAAAAGGTAAATTTACTAATGCCGCTTATATGCTCTTTAGTGAAAAAATCAAAACGTGTCAGTAGATAACCCAAAGTTACCATAAATATTAACGGAAAAATGATCCCAAAAATCGACATAACAGCTATCTCAAACCTATGCTTATTGATTTAAAGAACATCAATAATGGTCAAAATTAAAAACAAAAAAGGCGCCGAAGCGCCTTTTAAACGAGTGGGTAACGATATTACCAACCAGTACGAGTACGCAGTGCTTTACCAATGTCAGCTAAAGAGCGAACTGTTGTTACGCCTGCAGCTTCAAGAGCCGCAAACTTATCTTCAGCAGTACCTTTACCGCCAGCGATAATTGCGCCAGCATGGCCCATGCGCTTACCTTCTGGTGCAGTAACACCAGCAATGTAAGATACAACCGGCTTAGTTACGTGAGCTTTGATATAAGCAGCAGCTTCTTCTTCAGCATTACCACCGATTTCACCGATCATTACAATCGCTTCAGTCTGTGGATCGTTTTGGAACATTTCCAATACGTCGATGAAGTTAGTACCAGGAATTGGGTCGCCACCGATACCTACACAAGTAGATTGGCCGAAACCTTCATCAGTAGTTTGCTTAACCGCTTCGTACGTTAATGTACCAGAGCGAGAAACAATACCTACTTTTCCAGGTAAGTGGATGTGACCAGGCATAATACCAATCTTACATTCACCAGGAGTGATAACACCAGGACAGTTAGGACCGATCATGCGAACACCAGTTTCTTCAAGCTTCACTTTCACTTGTAACATATCAAGTGTTGGGATGCCTTCAGTGATACAAACGATCAGCTCAATGCCAGCATCGATTGCTTCAAGAATTGCGTCTTTACAAAATGGAGCTGGTACGTAGATAACAGTTGCAGTAGCACCTGTTTGAGCTACCGCATCTTTAACAGTGTTGAACACTGGAAGACCTAGGTGAGTTTGACCACCTTTACCAGGAGAAACACCACCAACCATTTGCGTGCCATAAGCAATCGCCTGTTCAGAGTGGAAAGTACCCTGACCACCAGTGAAACCTTGACAGATTACCTTGGTATCTTTGTTAATTAAAACAGACATTATTTGCCCTCCGCAGCTTTAACAACTTGTTCAGCCGCGTCAGTTAGACTTGTTGCCGCGATGATATCAAGACCAGACTTAGCCAATACTTCACGACCTAATTCGGCGTTAGTACCTTCAAGACGTACAACTACTGGCACTTTAACGCCAACTTCTTTAACTGCACCGATAATACCTTCAGCGATCATATCGCAACGTACGATACCACCGAAGATGTTAACTAATACTGCTTTAACATTGCTGTCAGAAAGAATGATTTTAAATGCTTCAGCAACACGTTCTTTAGTTGCTCCACCGCCAACGTCTAAGAAGTTAGCTGGCTTGCCGCCGTGTAGGTTTACGATGTCCATTGTACCCATTGCTAGGCCGGCACCGTTAACCATACAACCTACGTTACCGTCTAAAGCAACATAGTTTAATTCAAATTTAGCAGCGTGCGCTTCACGAGCATCATCTTGTGATGGGTCGTGCATCGCTTTGATTTTTGGCTGACGATATAATGCGTTGCCATCAATACCAATTTTGCCATCTAAACAGTGAAGATTGCCTTCAGTGGTGATAACAAGTGGGTTGATTTCTAATAACGCAAAATCATGGTCGTTGAACATGTTCGCAAGACCCATAAAGATCTTAGTGAACTGCTTCATTTGAGTTGGGTTTAAACCTAACTTGAAGCCAAGATCACGAGCTTGGAAAGCTTGAGGACCTGTTAACGGATCAATGATAGCTGTGTGGATAAGCTCTGGCGTATGTTCAGCCACAGTTTCAATATCAACACCACCTTCAGTCGACGCCATGAACACAACGCGACGCGTGCTACGGTCAACTACTGCACCTAGGTACAATTCGTTGGCGATGTCAGTACAGCTTTCAACTAGAATTTTAGCAACTGGCTGACCTTTAGCGTCAGTCTGGTACGTTACTAAGTTCTTACCTAACCAGTTTTCAGCGAATGCTCTGATTTCGTCTTTATTACCGGTAACTTTAACGCCACCTGCTTTACCACGGCCGCCTGCGTGTACTTGACACTTAACAACCCATAAGTTTCCGCCAATGTGGCCAGCTGCTTCTACTGCTTCTTGAGCAGTATCACATGCAAAGCCTTCAGAGACTGGTAAACCATATTCGGCAAATAAAGATTTTGCCTGATACTCATGCAAATTCATGATGATCTATCCATATACTTCTAATCAAATCCAACTGGCCCAATATGAGCCAGCGACGAGGGTTTATCTAACTACTTATAAATCAAGTAGTAGACGAGTTGGATCTTCTAAGAAGTCTTTAATCGCGACTAAGAAGCCAACTGACTCACGACCATCAACAATACGGTGATCGTAAGAGAGTGCTAGGTACATCATTGGCAGGATTTCTACCTGACCATTGACTGCCATTGGGCGATCTTTAATGGCATGCATGCCTAAGATTGCACTTTGTGGCAGATTTAAAATTGGCGTAGACATAAGCGAACCAAACACGCCACCGTTAGTCACAGTGAAGTTACCGCCGGTCATGTCAGCAACAGACAATTTTCCGTCACGGCCTTTAAGCGCTAATTCACGTACCGCTTTTTCGATTTCAGCTAAGTTCATAGTATCGGTGTCACGTAGTACTGGGGTTACCAGACCACGAGGCGTTGATACTGCAATGCTGATATCAAAATAGTTGTGATAAACAATATCATCACCATCAATTGATGCATTAACTTCAGGGAAACGCTTAAGCGCTTCGGTGACCGCTTTGATGTAGAAAGACATAAAGCCTAAACGGATACCGTGGCGCTTTTCAAAAACATCTTGGTATTGCTTACGGATATCCATAATTGGCTTCATGTTAACTTCGTTAAACGTAGTTAACATCGCGGTAGAATTTTTAGCTTCTAACAAACGCTTTGCAATTGTTTTACGTAAACGCGTCATAGGTACGCGTTTTTCGCTACGACCTTCTAACGGTGCAACCGGTGCAGCTACAGCCGCTGGTTTGCTAGCAGGTGCTGATTTAGCAAATGCTTCTACGTCTTCTTTAGTAATACGTCCGCCAACGCCAGTACCTTTAATTTTAGCAGCATCAAGATTATGCTCCGCAATTAAACGTCGTACTGATGGGCTTAATGCATCATTTGATTCATCAGAAGTTTGCTCTGGTGCAGCTTCAGCAGCAGGCGCTGTCGCCTCAGCTTTAGTCACTTCTTGTCCAGATACAGCGCCAGCAACAAATCTTGCGATAACTTGCTCACCTAAAACGGTGTCGCCTTCTTCAAATAATAATTCAGAAATTGAACCGTCTTCTGGTGCAACAACTTCTAGAACAACTTTGTCGGTCTCGATATCAACTAAGTTTTGATCGCGAGACACCTGTTCACCAGGCTTAACATGCCAAGTAGCAATAGTTGCATCAGCAACTGATTCTGGTAATACGGGTACCTTAATTTCGATACTCATGGAAAGCTTCCCTTTATATAAATTATCTTTACGACAGTTTTAATGCGCTATTCAATAACGACTCTTGCTGATGTACATGCAACCCTGGATAACCACACGCTGGTGCAGCTGACGCTTCACGACCGGCATAAGTTAATTGAGCGCCTGCAGGAATATTAGCCCAGAAGTGATGCTGACTACAGTACCACGCACCTTGGTTTTGAGGCTCTTCCTGACACCAAACAAAATCAGTAACATGTTGATATGTTTCTAGTGCTGCACGCATTTCCACATCAGGGAAAGGATACAACTGCTCAACACGAATGATTGCTATGTTAGTGATATTTTCTTTACGGCGTCTTTCAAGTAATTCGAAATACACCTTACCGCTACAGAACACAACTCGGTCTACTTTGCTTGCCTCTAACGTATCTATCTCGCCAATAATATTTTGGAAAGTACCTTCAGCAAGTTCTTCTAGGCTAGACACTGCTAATGGGTGACGTAGCAAAGATTTTGGAGACATCACCACTAATGGACGACGCATTGGGCGTACCACTTGGCGACGTAACATGTGATAAACCTGTGCCGGTGTTGATGGCACACATACCTGCATATTGTGGTTAGCACATAATTGTAAGAAACGTTCTAAACGCGCACTTGAATGCTCAGGGCCCTGACCTTCATAGCCATGTGGTAGTAACATAGTTAGACCACATAAACGGCCCCACTTTTGTTCACCTGACGATAAGAATTGGTCAATGACCACTTGAGCACAGTTAACGAAGTCACCAAATTGCGCTTCCCAAATGGTTAGACCACCTGGTTCTGCAGTCGCGTAGCCATATTCAAATGCAAGTACTGATGCTTCTGACAATACTGAGTCAATAATATCAATCGGTGCTTGTTCTTCTGCCACATTACGCAAAGGTAAGTAGGTTGTACCGTCTTTTTGATTATGCAATACAGCATGACGATGGAAGAAAGTGCCACGGCCAGAGTCTTGACCCGTAATACGCACGCGTTTTTTATCTTCAAGGATAGAAGCATACGCTAAGGTTTCAGCAAACCCCCAGTCAAGCAACTTCTCGCCTTTTGCCATCAATACACGGTCAGCACAAATTTTGGCAACTCGTGATTGCAGCGTATGATTTTCAGGAATATCGACTAACTTATTAGCTAAGTTTTGTAGACGTTCCATTGACATAGAACCTGCGTAATCTTCATCCCATTCGCGATTCAGATAAGGTGTCCAGTCAACGGTATGTAACGTCATTGGACGCCACTCTTTGACCACACAGTCACCGGCATCAAGCGCATCACGGTAATGATTAATTAAGCCTGTTACTTCATCAGCAGCAATGCTGTTTTCAGCAATTAACTTGTCAGCATAAATTTTACGCGGCGTTGGGTGTTTTTTAATTTTTGCGTACATCAACGGCTGTGTTGCACTAGGTTCATCAGCTTCGTTATGGCCATGACGACGATAACAAACTAAATCAATCACCACATCACGCTTAAACTCATTACGGTAATCCACCGCAAGCTGCGAAATAAACGCAACCGCTTCAGGATCATCTGAGTTAACGTGGAAAATCGGTGCCTGAACCATTTTAGCAATATCAGTACAGTATTCTGTTGACCGGACATCTGCATGGTTAGATGTGGTAAAACCAACCTGGTTATTTACCACGATGCGGATACTACCACCCACTGTAAAACCACGGGTTTGAGACATGTTAAATGTCTCTTGTACGATACCCTGCCCAGTAATAGCTGAGTCACCATGAATAGTAATAGGCATAACTTGTAAGCCATCTTTACAGCCGCGACGATCTTGACGAGCGCGTACGGAACCGATAACCACTGGGTTAACGATCTCAAGGTGTGATGGATTAAAAGCTAACGCTAGGTGAACATTGCCACCTGGCGTTTCAAAATCTGATGAGAAACCTTGGTGATATTTAACGTCACCTGAACCATGCGTGTCGGCATGCTTGCCAGCAAACTCGTCAAATAATTCACTAGGACGTTTACCGAGCACGTTAATGAGTAAGTTTAAACGACCACGGTGAGCCATACCTACGACGATTTCTTTAGTTCCCGCTTCACCGGCACGGTAAATGATTTCGCGCATCATTGGAACAAGCGCATCACCACCTTCTAAAGAGAAACGTTTAGCGCCTGGGAATTTTGCACCTAAGTATTTTTCAATACCTTCAGCAGCATTTAGGCCTTCAAGAATACGTTTTTTAACAGCATTGTCGTAATTAGCCTTACCTAAGGTTGGCTCTAGACGTTGCTGGATCCAACGTTTTTCGTCGGTATCAGTGATATGCATATATTCCGCACCAATCGAGCCACAGTAGCTGCTCTTAAGGGCAAAAATAATATCCGCAAGTTTCATGGTCTCACCGCCTAATGCGAATGAACCCGTGTTGAACTCACGCTGCATATCTTCAGCGGTTAAGCCGTGGTAAGCAGGATCTAGCTCTTGAACCACGTCACGCTTCCACATACCTAATGGATCTAGGTTAGCATTTTGATGACCACGGAAACGATGAGCGTTAATTAATTGCAGTACTTTAACCTGCTTTGCATCTAACTCTGGGTCACTGACACGAGCAGCCCCTTTCGCACGGCTTTCTAAGGCTAAACTACGGAAATAGTCACGAACTTTAGAGTGGGAAACCTCTGGTACTTCAACAGAACTACCATTAACAGGTGGGAGATTATCAAAAACGACCTGCCAATCAGCAGAAACTGATTGCGGATCTTCTTGATAGGCTTCATACATCTCTTCTACATAGGTCGCATTCGAACCACTTAAGTGAGACGACTCGAGCCAGGCTTTCATGATGCCTTGGTGCATTGTTATTCCTTTCAAACTTGATACACGTGCTAGCCATAATGCATAACAATTAACACAATCGTCATGCTTAACTTCTATCTCTGCCAAAGACTTGTACTAAATAACGGATCTAACAAATTAATGACAAAGGTAATCCGTAAACACACAAAAGAGCCATCTCCAATATGAAGATGACTCTCATAAAGAGCTAATTAAACGTATTTAAAGGCTCTTCTGTGTTCATTAAACAGCTCGTTTCAATAACATTGACTTGATATGACCAATTGCTTTAGTTGGGTTTAGTCCTTTAGGACAAACATCAACACAGTTCATAATTCCGTGGCAACGGAACACACTGTAAGCATCGTCAAGCTCAGATAAACGCTCTTCAGTAGCGGTATCACGGCTGTCAATTAAGAAACGATACGCATGTAATAAACCACTTGGTCCGATAAACTTATCTGGATTCCACCAGAAAGAAGGACAAGCCGTAGAACAACATGCACACATGATACATTCGTATAAACCATCTAAGTGCTCGCGCTCTTCAGGTGATTGTAAATGCTCACGCGCTGGGGCCTTTTCATCATTGATAAGATAAGGCTTAATTTTTTCGTATTGCTTATAGAACTGAGTTAGATCAACGACCAAATCTCGCACAACTGGCATGCCTGGTAAAGGACGAACTACAATTTTTTTCCCTTTAAAGGTCGAAATTGGCGTAATACACGCTAAGCCGTTTTTACCATTCATGTTAACACCGTCAGAACCACACACACCTTCACGGCATGAACGACGAAACGCAATTGTTGGGTCTTGTTCTTTCAGCTTAATTAATGCATCTAACACCATCATATCAGAGCCATCAGGCACTTCTAAGGTGTAGTCCTTCATATAAGGCTTGGTATCTACATCAGAATTATAACGATACAATGCAAATGTTAATTTCATCTTTGCAACTCCTGCCTAATAGGTACGTTTTACCGGTGGAAACGCATCACGTAATTTAGGTGTCATATTGACATCACGTTTTGTCATAGCTTGTGTTTTTGGATCATACAAGCTGTGGCATAACCAATTATCATCATCACGGTCTAAATAATCTTCACGAGAATGTGCACCACGGCTTTCAGTACGGAAGTTAGCTGCATAGGCAGTTGCCAGCGCTGTTGACATTAAGTTATCTAATTCTAAACATTCAATACGTTGAGTATTAAATTCATCAGAGTTATCAGATAGCTTAGCCTTCTCAAGACGCTTTTGGATTGCTTGTAGCTGTTCTAGACCTTCTGCCATGGAATCACCACTGCGGAAAACAGAGAAATTTAACTGCATACACAATTGAAGCTCTTTACGGATAACCGAAGGATCTTCGCCGTCTTTGTTGCTTTCCCAACGATTAAGACGAGCAAGTGATGCACTAATTTCTACGTCTGTGGCCGCTTTTGGATCAGGCGTAGCATCTAAAGCTTTACCTAAGTGCTGACCTGCAGCACGACCAAATACCACTAAATCAAGAAGAGAGTTACCACCTAAGCGATTCGCACCGTGTACAGATACACAAGCGATCTCACCTACAGCAAATAAACCTAGTACGTCTTGCTCAGTACCATCAGCATTCTGACGAATAACTTGACCACTGACTTTAGTTGGCAATCCACCCATCATATAATGACAAGTTGGAATAACAGGAATTGGACCATCAGCCGGATCAATGTGAGCAAAAGTACGTGATAATTCACACACACCAGGAAGACGGGCTTCAAGGGTCTCTTTGCCTAAATGATCAAGCTTAAGTAATAAGTGTGGACCTAAAGGACCATCTAAACCACGACCTTCACGAATTTCAGTCATCATTGAACGTGCTACCACGTCACGCGATGCTAAATCTTTGGCATTTGGTGCATAACGTTCCATGAAACGTTCGCCATCTTTATTTAAAAGATATCCACCTTCGCCGCGACAACCTTCAGTCACCAATGTACCTGCGCCAGCAATACCCGTAGGGTGGAACTGCCACATTTCCATGTCTTGTAACTGAACACCAGCACGAGCCGCAATACCAACGCCATCACCAGTATTGATGTGCGCATTAGTGGTTGACGCATAAATACGCCCTGCTCCGCCAGTTGCTAAAATAGTTGCTTTTGCTTTGAAATAAACAATGTTGCCTGTTTCAATTTCAATCGCAGTACAGCCAACAACAACGTCATCTTCATTTTTAACAAGATCTAAAGCATACCATTCAGAATAAACATCTGTTTTATGCTTGACGTTTTGTTGATACAAACAGTGCAGTAGAGCATGACCTGTTCGGTCTGCGGCAGCAGCGGTACGCGCAGCTTGCTCACCACCAAAGTTTCTTGATTGGCCACCAAAAGGACGCTGGTAAATAGTACCATTTTCAAAACGAGAGAATGGTAAACCCATTTGCTCAAGTTCGATAATCGCTTCTGGACCGGTTTTACACATAAACTCAATGGCTTCTTGGTCGCCGATAAAATCAGAACCTTTCACCGTATCATACATGTGTTGTTCCCAGTGATCTTCATGCGCATTACCTAACGCAACAGTGATACCACCTTGCGCAGATACGGTATGAGAACGGGTAGGAAACACTTTTGATAAAAGCGCACAGCTTTTACCTTCTTTAGAAATCTGTAATGCTGCTCGCATACCAGCGCCACCGGCGCCAATCACGATTGCATCAAATTCGCGTACTGGAATACTCACTTATACACCCCACACTATCACGATGCCGGCCGCTAAATAACTGAATGCGGTCACAACGAAGGTAAATTGTAATACACCACGTAACGATGTGCTTTTTACATAGTCAGTCAATACTTGCCATACACCAATCCAAGCGTGGACGAGTAAAGCAACTAAGGCTAACAGTGTAAATACTTTCATTGGCAATGTGCTAAACAAGCCATGCCAAATCTCGAAAGTCAGTGGAGAACTACACGCGATAAATCCCACCAAGAAAATAGTATAACAAGCTAGGATTACCGCACTTGCGCGTAATAAAATATAGTCATGGACACCACTACGTCCAAAACTTGCTGCGTTAGTTACCATACCCAAATCCCCGCTATGATAGAAAAGGTTGCTGCTAAAGCAAACATCACTTTAGCTGAAGCGATACCTGAAGCTAGCTCTTCCCAACGGCCAGTATCCATAATCAAATGACGTATGCCACCTAATAAGTGATATCCAAGCGCGGTTAGAATGCCCCAAAGGATGAACTTCATTACGAAACCATCAAACAAGGTTTGTACGCTAGCGAAGCCTTCAGCAGATGTTAAAGTTGAATTTAACAGCCACAAAAGAATACCAATAGCGAATAGCATGATGACACCGGAAATGCGGTGTAGGATAGATGCGATAGCTGTCGCAGGGAAGCTTATCGTCTGCAGGTCTAGATGGACAGGTCTTTGCTTTTTCACGTTCTGCTCACTCAGCTCCATTGAGCATTATTTTTTTATGTATCTCTTTTTTGCTTTAAACGCATCAAGGTCAAAAAATGTTTATTACATTATTTGAGCAAAAAAGAAATTACTATCAAACATCTAAGCAATTGAGAAATCACTATTTTAGTTTGTAAAGTAATCATTTCTAAAGTGTGATGTTTGTCGCCCTTAGGGACGTAAGCAAGTATACTCGTGAGAATTGTCAAATACAAACATCACATTATGCAAATTCTGTTTTTTTATGATTTTTTTATTCTAAAGCCTATACCACAAGGCTTTCAGCTAGATATATACCTTGGTCTAACAAATTTAAACGCTTATTTAAATTGATCTGTGATCCCTATTCACTGTAAAGTAATGTCCGCTTAACATGCCGCACTCATAGATATAGAATGACGTAAGGAGAACGGGGTATGGCTGATAATATAGCCAAATTAGAGTTACCAGGTAACGATTCAATCGACTTACCAATCAAGAAAGGTACTGAAGGGTTTGATGTAATCGACATCAGTACATTAGGGAAGAAAGGTTATTTCACTTTCGATCCAGGCTTTCTAGCAACAGCTTCTTGTGAGTCTGCAATTACATATATCGATGGTGATCAAGGTATTTTATTACACCGTGGTTATCCGATTGATCAACTTGCAACTGAATCAACTTATTTAGATTTATGCTACTTGCTTTTATACGGAGAGCTACCGTCTAAGGCTGATTTCGACAAGTTTGAAGCCACAGTGAAAGAACACACTATGGTTCACGAGCAAATCGCTTTCTTCTTCCGCGGTTTCCGTCGTGACGCACACCCAATGGCAATGCTATGTGGTGTGACAGGGGCACTGTCTGCTTTCTATCAAGACTCTCTTGATGTTAACAATTCTAAGCATCGTGAAATAGCAGCTTATCGTTTGGTGTCAAAAATGCCAACAATCGCTGCTATGTGTTACAAATACTCAATGGGTCAACCATTTGTGTATCCACGTAACGACTTAAGCTATGCGGGTAACTTTTTATCGATGATGTTCGCAACACCTTGCGAAGAATATAAAGTTAACCCTGTTGTAGAAAAAGCAATGGATCGTATTTTTGTACTCCATGCTGACCATGAGCAAAATGCATCTACCTCTACTGTACGTTTAGCTGGTTCTTCTGGTGCTAACCCATTTGCGTGTATCGCAGCGGGTATCGCATCACTATGGGGCCCTGCTCACGGCGGCGCAAACGAAGCTTGTCTTGCTATGCTTGAAGAGATTGGTTCTGTGGATCGTATCCCAGAGTTTATCGCTAAAGCGAAAGACAAGAATGACCCATTCCGCTTAATGGGCTTCGGACACCGTGTTTACAAGAACTTTGACCCTCGCGCAAAAGTGATGCGTGAAACCTGTCATGAAGTTCTAAATGAACTTAAAGTGGTTGACCCATTACTCGATGTAGCAATGGAACTTGAGCGTATTGCACTTGAAGATGAATATTTTATCTCTAAGAAGCTATATCCGAACGTTGACTTCTACTCTGGTCTCATCATGAAAGCCATTGGTATCCCTAATGATATGTTTACAGTGCTATTTGCATTGTCACGTACCGTTGGTTGGATTTCACATTGGAAAGAAATGTTAGATCAACCAGGTCACAAAATTAGCCGCCCTCGCCAGTTATATACTGGTGAGTCAGCGCGTGAATTTGTGAGTTTAGACAAACGTTAATTCATTAAATGATGTCTAAATAAAAAAGCGCCGAAAGGCGCTTTTTTGTATTCAAAAAACAAATATTCATCCTAGGTCAAACGCTTTCCCCATTCTTTGAATATGCTTCAAAGGAACATTATGCTTGTTGCGTTTTGCGCACAATTGTTGATGAAATGCTGATTTTGGCTCACCAGTTATAACAATTTTCACCTTATAACCCAAAGCGACAGCAGCAGTTTTATAAGCGATATATTCCCAATGACACACATTGGTATTATCACATATGACTATGGGTTCACCTCTTGATAAGGCCTCAATGAATAAGCTTAAATTAATTTGATGATATTCAGATAATTTACTGATATCAAATTGATACAGCCCCTCAACAACAAATAAACTATCGGTTGAGAAATAACCATATTGCTTAGTCTGCAACGCAACTGACAAAGGTTGTGATTGAATAAATTGCTCTACCCAATGTGATTTACCACTTCCGGGTAAACCACGCATAATGATAGCTAGCCTATGGAATAACTCACCATCAATGCATGTGTGCTCAGTGCTCACTGACCCAGTATCTATTGTTTCAGAATCTATTGACTTAATGTCTGCGGACTTAGTACTCATGACGATATCGACTCGCTGCCAATAGTTTTACCCTGCAAAATATTGTCCACTAACTGGGGCATAATGTCCCCTGCTTTACCGGTAAAATGGTATTGGAATTGACTATGTCTATCGGGCGCAACAAGATTAACCTCAACGGTTTGCGCGCCATGATGATTAGCACTATCAACAAAACCTGCTGCAGGATAAACCGTACCTGAAGTGCCGATAGCGATAAATAAGTCGCAGCGGTCCAGTGCATCATGTATTCGGTCCATTCCGAAAGGCATTTCACCAAACCAGACAATATGTGGCCGTAAACGCATTGCAGGAATACAGCAGGTACAGCAATTGTCGGGACCAAAGGGTTCGCGCAAAATAAATGTTTGCAGTGATTTAGGGCATCGACCTTTGGATAATTCCCCGTGCATATGCAATAAACGTCTTGAACCAGCACGTTCATGCAAGTCATCTACATTCTGGGTAATCACTAGTAGATTGCCCTCAAACTCAGCTTCTAATTTGGCCAAGGCAATATGAGCCAAATTCTCACATACTTCACCTGAATGTAATTGTGTCCAACGGTTATTATAAAATCGCTCAACTAATGCAATATCTTTAGCATAGCCTTCAGGTGTCGCCACATCTTCTATGTGATGCTGCTCCCATAAACCATCTTGATCACGAAAAGTGCGAATACCTGACTCTGCAGAAATGCCTGCGCCGGTTAACACGACAATATTCCGGTACATGGTGCTTCCTTTTTATTATTAGGGTGTATTTTTAAGTTATATAATGAAACAGCTCTGCCGCTGTCAGACAAATAGCAGGCTAAGTAATCAAGCTTACACTATCAATAGCAGGGTTTAACCTGCAACTAACTTCAATCATTTTTAGTTTTATTTATTTCAATAGACTAAATAAAACATATTTTCTAGTGTTAATCCAAAGATCATTAATGGCAATAATCCCTTAGTATAAGTAGGCTTACTGTCACAAATAAGCTATTTTTTTGCTAAGCGTTGTTAATAACGGCGATTTTTGGGCTAATAAGTCGATTAAGCAGTTTAAGAGGTTTAAGTTTTCCGATTCAACACATATAATGAATTAATTACCCACGGATGAACCGATTGGTTCTGCAATCAAGAGATTAGCAATGACAGATGGAAATCAAGCGCTTAAAAAAGCCGGTTTAAAAATTACCCTGCCAAGAGTTAAAATTCTAGAGCTAATGCAAAACCCTGAAAATCAACACATCAGTGCAGAAGACTTGTACAAGCGGTTACTTGAAGTAGGCGAAGAAATTGGTTTAGCTACTGTTTACCGCGTGCTTAACCAATTTGATGATGCCGGTATTTTAAACCGTCACCATTTTGAGTCGGGCAAAGCGGTATTTGAAATGTCGACTCAAAAGCACCACGACCATTTAGTGTGCTTAACCTGTGACAAAGTTATTGAGTTCTCTGATGATGTTATTGAACGTCGCCAGGACGAGATTGCTATGCGTCATAATATTAAATTAACTCACCACAGCTTGTACCTTTACGGCCATTGTACTAATGATACTTGCGACCACGCTGACGAATAGTTAATGCTATTGTTCAGAAAGCTAGATTATTAAGATTAGTAAACTATCCATTGCATCAAGCAAATAAAAACCAGCTAACATAGCTGGTTTTTTTGTATCTAAAATTATCATCAATGGTCTTTATAAATCGCGCTGATAAACATGCACTTTATGACCATAATACTCGCTCTGTTCAAAGACTGACATTCCCACCTTTTTAGCTACCGCTTCTGAGCCAACATTTCCGTGCAAAATTAATGCTATAGCAAGTTCAATTCCATATGATGGCTTGAATGTGTTAATTGCAGCTTGTGCCGCTTCATAACCAATTCCCCTTTTCCAATACTCTGGTAAGTAACGGTAACCCAATTCGACCTTATCAAACTCAGGTAAATATTTAGGCCCACAAAAACCAATGACCTTATTGTCTGCTTTATGATGTACCGCCCAGCGGCCAAACCCATGTAGTTGATAGTCTGCAGTAATCACATTTTCAAAAATATCTAACGCTTGCGACTCTTGAGTCATTGGCTCTGCAGGAATATAGGTAAGAATTTCTGGGATACTGTTCAGTAAAAAAAGGCTAGGCACGTCTGATACCGTAAAAGGGCGCAAAATTAAACGTTCTGTTTCAGCAATAATGCTATTTTCATCAACCATGATTGGCTATTCCATTTTCAATATTTATTGATTATTAATCTATTATCATAATTGAAAACGTTGAGATTTTAGCATGTTTTGTTGATTTTATTTAACAAACGCATTAACTCTTGTTGCTCAGTATCGGTCAGTTGCTCCAAAAATTGCTCATTGACCCATTCTGCTTCATGGATGAGGTCATGCTCTAAGGCTTTACCGTTGTCGGTTAAATAAATTTGAAATGCGCGCCGATTATCGGCTTCTTGGTGGCGAGTGACGAACCCTTGCACTTGCAACTGATCAAGTAACCGCGTCATGGTGTAATTAGCTACATCACATCGTTTAGACAGTTCTGTTTGACTCAAGCCTTCTTCTTGCCACAGGGTAAACAATACCGGCCATAGCTTAATATCTAACTCATATCGCTTGAGGCGCGCATCTAACGCTTGCTGCAGCGTCAAATTTAAATGTGATACCAAGTAATTTAAACTTTCGAATCGTTTCAATTAATGCCTCCTCGCTGCGGTTGTACTGCGAATACTCCGAAGATCAATTTTCACTCATAAAACATATCGTATAAACTTACGTTAAAGCATACGCTACAAAACAGTATTTTAGTCAAAATCGACATGTTCATTAATGTATCGGTAATAGCAAGCGCGGTTTAATATTGCTGTTAATCCCCTAGGAAGGCTTACAAAAATTCCCTGCTGTTCCAATTCAATATCTGATGGTATCACGTTAAAGTCAGTATCAAGGTTAGATTTAAAGCAAAAACCTTGCTCTGTTTTATCGACATCAACCATTAACAGTGGCCAGGTTTCAACAGATACTTTCACCTTTTCGACAGGAGTAATTAAGAAGTACTCAGTATCGATGCAATGTAAAATATGACTAAACATTCGCGCAAATTTAGTCGGTAGCGGACTGTTAAGATACAGCCAACTACCATCAGATAAAATACTGAATAACACCTCATCACTGCATAACTTCGCCCCGTCTTTATGGGTGAATTGCTCAATAGATGGCATTGTTTCAGTCTCGTTATCTATCATTTCATCACTACCTAGTTATTATCAAGCAAAGCTAGCAATGCTTCTATTGGGTGCTTTGGATTAAATTTGGCAAACCGTTTAACCTGACTTCGACATGAGTACCCTGACACTAGAATCTGGCTCTTTTGAGCCACTTTATCAATACTTGATTGCCAAGACATGTCAAATAACGCTTTAGACCGCTCAAGATTTTCTAACTCATGACCGTATGTGCCCGCCATACCACAGCAGCCTAGATTTAAACTACTTACCTTAGCACCAAAGTGACTAAAAATAGTTTGCCATTCCTTACCTGTATTGGGTTTAGCCGTTGATTCGGTACAGTGGCTAAACCAGGTAAACTCTGCAGGTGTCTGCTTAATGATTTTAGGTAAATGTTCAATTGCGGTAACTAACCACTCATTAGCCAGTTTTACTTCAAAGTCGCCACGCTTTTTCCCCAAAGCTTCGTGGTATTCGTCTCGGTAGCACAATACTAAAGCAGGATCTAAACCGACCATCGGCATCCCAAGGGAATGGACCTTATTTAAAAAGTCAGCACTGTCTTGAGCCGTTTTAGCAAACTTAGACAAAAAGCCCTTGATATGGCTAGGCTTACCATTGGGTTTAAAGGGTAATAAAACCGGTTTAAAGCCTAGCTTTTCGATTAACTGAATAAAACGATACACTATATCGGCATCATAAAAAGAGTTAAACGGATCTTGTACAACAAGTACGTATTGGGCGCGATCAGCTTCAGGAATACTGTATAAAGCATCTAGGTCATAACCCCTACTTGGGTGACCATCTAAACGTTGCTTTAATGTCGGGACTGACAGCTTGGGGGAGTCGACATAACCAATCGTTTTTTTAATAATCCATTGGCTTAACGGATTTTGTGACGCAAGGTTGGTCACTTTTGGCATTGAGGCCATTAATGGCAGCGAGTCTTCAATGCCGGCAACTAAATAATCTTTAGCCGGACGTAAATAACGTTTGTAGTATATATCAAAAAATTGTGCCCTAAATTTCGGCACATCGACTTTTACCGGACACTGACTAGAACACGCTTTACAGCCTAAACACCCTTTTAAAGACTCCATCACCTCATGTGAATAGTCATAATCACGTTTAGCATTAATGGTATTTTGCACCCGTTGCAATAAGCTTAATGACTTTGATGCGGCTAACGCTTTGACATCAACACCTTCAGCTTCAAGTAACCTTAACCACTCTCGCATTAATCCCGCACGCCCTTTAGGCGATTGAATTCTGTCACCTGTGACTTTAAAAGATGGGCACATAGGCGAATAAGCACTGTAGTTAAAGCACAAGCCATTGCCGTTACAATTCATCACATCGGGAAAAGCGTCACGCACTACTACTGGAATTTGTCTGTCAAAACTGCCTCGTTTGGCGCTATCAACATTAAACATCAATGGACCTGATTGTGCTGGGGCAACTAACTTACCAGGGTTTAAACGATTATCTGGATCAAATAAGCCTTTTATATATTGCAGTACGCCATATAACTCGTCACCAAAAACCGCAGGACCATACTCGCCGCGTACACCTTTTCCGTGCTCGCCCCACATCAAGCCGCCGTACTTAAGGGTCAATGCAGCCACTTGATCAGAAATAACCTTTAATAGCTTTTCATCGGCCTCATCACACATATCAAGGGCTGGGCGAACGTGCAGAACACCAGCATCTACATGGCCAAACATGCCATATTGCAATTTATGGCCATCTAACAGAGCTCGGAACTCCATAATAAAGTCGGCCAAATTTTCAGGTGGCACTGCTGTGTCCTCAGCAAAAGCGATAGGTTTACGGCGACCTTTAGTGGCACCCAGTAAACCTACCGCTTTTTTACGCATACCATATATTTGCTCGATACTGGGTTTATCGCTGGTTACTTGAAAACCAACAAGCCCATATAACTCGTCGTTAAGTTGCTGGGTTAATACCGCTTCTAAACTGGCGACCTTGGCCCGAACGTCAGCATCATCACCAGCAAACTCAACCATATTTAATCCTTCAATAACCTTGTTAGGCACATCTTGAATTAAATCAGCTACCGAGTGCCAAATAATATCTTTTTTTGCTAGGTTTAATACTTTGGAGTCAACGGTTTCAACTACTGTGGCTTTGGCTTGAACTAATGATGGAGCGTGGCGTAAAGCAGACTCAAATGAGTCATATTTTATATTAACCATCATCCGTGTGGTGGGTAATGGTGTAATATTCAATTTTGCTTCGGTGATCACTGCAAGCGTGCCTTCTGATCCAGCAAGAATACGCGATAAATCAAATTGACTTAAGGTATCATTCCACACATGTTTTAAATCGTAACCGGTTAAAAAACGATTCAACTTAGGAAATCGGTTATCGATTAATTCACGCTTATCACGACAAATATCAGCTACTTTGGCAATAATACTATCTGCTAGTGCATTTTCTGTCGGTGAAGAATGGGTTGAATCTTGATTAATTGGTCTAGTCGTTAAAACACTACCGTCGATTAATACACTGGTAAGTCCTAAAACATGATCGGATGTTTTACCGTACACCAAAGACCCAGCCCCTGAAGCATCAGTGTTAACCATTCCGCCCACTGTGGCACGGTTTGACGTGGATAAGTCAGGACTGAAGAAATAACCATGGGGCCTGAGTGCATCATTAAGTGCATCTTTAACCACCCCAGCCTGCACTTTAACCCAACCTTCTTTGGCGTTGATCTCGATCACTTGGTTCATATGACGGGATACGTCTAAAATAAACCCATGGGTTAATGATTGACCATTAGTGCCTGTTCCACCACCACGGGCGCTGAATGTCACCGCACTAAATTCAGGTTTTGCAGCTAAACGTAAGACCAGCTCAACGTCTTTTTGACTGGCTGGATAAATGACCGCTTGGGGCAAAAATTGATAAACAGAATTGTCGGTGGCTTGAATAAGTCTGGCGCTATATCGTTTGTCGATTTCACCATTAAAATCACTTTGTTCCAGCACGTCTAAATACGCTAGATAAATCGGTTCTAAAGTTTGTTTATGTGAAAGTAGAGGTAACATGGCAGACTTATTATTTATTATTAGTTGCAGCCATTATAAACAAAAAAAAGCCGCTAAATAGCGGCTTTTTTATCAACTTGATAAAAATAGCTGTAATTGGCTTCGAAGCTAAATGCTAAATCGAATTCAAACCAGCTATTTTGATAAGTTTAATTGATTAAGCATGATCTTTTGCTAAGTACAACCAAGTGTCGATCACAGTATCCGGATTAAGTGATACGCTATCGATACCTTGCTCGACTAACCATTGTGCAAAGTCAGCATGGTCAGATGGGCCTTGGCCACAAATGCCCACGTAAGCACCTTTGTCTTTAGCCGCTTTAATGGCCATAGCTAAAAGCGCTTTCACGGCTGGATTACGCTCGTCGAATAGATGGCTGATAATGCCAGAGTCACGATCTAAACCCAAAGTTAACTGCGTTAAATCGTTAGAGCCGATTGAGAAGCCATCAAAGTACTCTAAGAACTGTTCGGCAAGTAATGCGTTTGACGGTAATTCACACATCATAATAACGCGTAATCCATCTTTACCGCGCTCTAAGCCTTCTTCTTTAAGTAAGTCGATAACTTGAGCTGCTTCGCCTAGGGTACGTACGAATGGGATCATCACTTCAACGTTGGTTAAGCCCATTTGGTTACGAACACGCTTAATTGCTTCACACTCTAACGCGAAACAATCGCGAAATGATTCAGAGATATAACGACTCGCACCACGGAAGCCCAACATTGGGTTTTCTTCTTCTGGCTCATAATGTTCACCACCGACTAAGTTAGCGTATTCGTTAGACTTAAAGTCTGACATACGTACAATCACTTTTTTCGGGTAGAAAGCAGAAGCGATAGTCGCTATACCTTCAACTAAACGTGCGATATAAAACTCAACAGGAGAGTCATAACCAGCAATCATTTCGTTGATTTCAGTTTGCAACTCAGCAGTTTGTTGATTGAACTCAAGCAAAGCTTTAGGGTGAATACCAATCATACGGTTGATAATGAACTCTAAGCGCGCAAGACCTACACCTTCGTTAGGTAAACGAGCAAAATCAAATGCACGGTCAGGATTACCGACATTCATCATGATTTTCATTGGTAAGTCAGGCAAGGTATCAACACGATTGGTGACGATTTCAAACTCTTGTTTACCAGAATAAATAAAGCCTGTATCACCTTCAGCGCAAGAAACGGTAACGAGTTCGCCGTTTTTAATAAGGTCTGTGACGTTGCCACAACCTACAACAGCAGGAACGCCTAACTCACGCGCAATAATGGCTGCATGACATGTACGGCCACCACGGTTAGTGACGATCGCACTAGCGCGCTTCATGATAGGTTCCCAATCAGGGTCTGTCATGTCAGTAACTAGTACATCACCTGGTTGAATCTGATCCATGTCGGCAATTGATGTTAATACTTTTGCTACGCCTGATCCAATTTTATGCCCAATTGCACGACCTTCACACACTACGTCGCCTTTGGTTTTTAAATGGTAACGTTCAATTAACTGAACATCTTCACGGCTACGCACGGTTTCAGGGCGAGCTTGAACGATATATAACTTACCGTCGTTGCCATCTTTTGCCCATTCAATATCCATTGCACGGCCATAATGCTTTTCGATAATAACGGCTTGTTTCGCCAGTTCCATCACTTCAGCATCATTGATTGAAAATATACGGCGTTGATCAGCAGCAACATCTTCAATTTTAACTTGTTTACCGTGAGATGTTTCATCAGAGTAAACCATTTGAATTAACTTGCTGCCGATATTACGGCGCACAACAGCTTGATGCCCTTGCGCTAAAATTGGTTTGTGTACATAAAATTCGTCTGGGTTAACCGCGCCCTGCACAACCATTTCACCTAAACCAAATGATGAAGTGATAAAGACAACGTCGTTGTTACCTGATTCAGTGTCCATGGTAAACATCACACCTGATGCCGCTTTGTCAGAGCGAACCATGCGCTGAATACCGGCTGACAATGCCACACCTTGGTGCTCATAACCTTGGTGAACCCGGTATGAAATAGCACGATCGTTAAAGAGCGAAGCAAACACATGCTTAATAGCAAGAATAACTGCATCGTAACCTTTTACGTTTAGGAAGGTTTCTTGCTGACCAGCGAATGAAGCGTCTGGCATATCTTCAGCGGTTGCCGATGAACGCACGGCAAATGAAGCCTCTGAAGTTTCGCTAGCTAACTGCTCGTAAGCTTCACGTACGGCGGCTTCAAATTCTGGATGGAATGGAGTTTCAATAACCCACTGTCTAATCTGTGCACCGGCTTTAGCTAGCGCGGTTACATCGTCTACATCTAAGGTTTCGAGTAGGTCGTAAATCTTTTGATTAACACCACTTTGCTCAAGGAACTCATTAAACGCATGAGAGGTAGTTGCAAAACCACCAGGTACTTGAACGCCTGCATTGGCTAGATTACTGATCATTTCTCCAAGGGATGCGTTTTTACCGCCGACCTTGTTCACATCACCCATGCCTAATTCTTGATACCAGAGTACGTATTGCTGCACAGTTTTATCTCCGCAAGTTTTTATTTCAGTGGCCACTTCACATAAGGGCAGTAGCATTTTACACTCCCCTATAAGACGCGTAAATAATTAATTTTATTTGTAATTTTATTACTACAAGAGGTCATTATGGCACCTAAAGTATTCTACATATCAGATGGAACAGCGATCACAGCAGAGGTTTTTGGTCATGCGGTGTTATCGCAATTTCCTATTCAATTTGAAGCACTTACCATTCCATTTGTCGAAACGCTCCAAAAAGCAGAAAAAGTAAAGCTTCAAATAAATGATAGTTTTATTACCACAGGAGAAAGACCCTTGGTGTTCCATTCTATCGTTAACCCCGACATCAGGAATGTCATATTCTCGTCAGAAGGAATGGATTATGATTTTTTAAAC
Organism: Shewanella sp. HL-SH8; assembly: GCF_051165765.1. NCBI lineage: Bacteria > Pseudomonadati > Pseudomonadota > Gammaproteobacteria > Alteromonadales > Shewanellaceae > Shewanella > Shewanella sp. HL-SH8. The sequence goes on from NZ_CP195039.1 coordinate 2,830,718, forward strand.
ACCTTTGTTGCGCCATTAGAACAACATTTAGGTGTCGAAGCTAAACCCGCTTTACATCGAACTCATGGTAAAGCTAACCACAGTTATGAAGCTCGAATTGAAGCGATTAACTTTTCAATGGAAAACGATGACGGCCAAACCATGAAACATATGGATAAAGCAGACATCATTCTTTTAGGGGTATCGCGATGTGGAAAAACTCCTTCAAGTCTCTATTTATCAATGCAATTTGGTATAAAAGCAGCGAATTATCCTTTTACTGAAGATGATATGGATAACCTTAAATTACCCGATGCGCTTAAACGAAATAAGTCTAAATTATTCGGTCTAACGATTGATCCCAACCGTTTACATGAAATTCGTCAAAGTCGCATGGAAAATAGCCGCTATTCATCGCTTAGACAATGCCGTTTAGAAGTCAAAGAGGTTGAAATGATGTATAAAAGGGAGCGTATTCCCTTTGTGAATACCACTAATCATTCAGTAGAAGAGATAGCGACTAAAATTCTTGATATTACAGGATTAGAGCGCCACATGTTCTAGGTTGTCTTTAATATAGAACAATCTCGAACACGGCTGACTTGACGAATATTTCATCTATATAATGAAGGAGTATTCGTCAAAGCTATTTCAAAAGCTGTCTGGAATTTATTCGAAAGCATGTGAAAAAGGGCCTAATCGGATTTACCGCTGAAGATCATTGATATTTTTCAAGCATTAGTTGACCTCTGAAACTCGCATCGTCAGCACATTTGAGGTTATAATCGCCTCCATTATGGTGCAAATAAGCATCTCACGATTTAGCGGTAAGATGAATGACGATTAAAACAGATGAACTACGCACATCCCTATTATGCAAAGTAATTTCACCCGCACAACTTGCGTCTGAATACCCGCTTACTCAAAATGCCGCTGACTACCTTGTTCAGCAGCGTAGAGAAGTAGAAGCTATTATTTCTGGTGAAGACCAACGCCTGTTAGTGATTATTGGACCTTGCTCGATTCATGACACTAAAGCCGCATTAGATTATGCCCAGCGTTTATCGACATTACACCATGAATTAAAAGATGACTTATGCATTGTTATGAGAGTCTATTTTGAAAAGCCTAGAACCATTGTAGGTTGGAAAGGTCTGATTTCAGATCCTGACTTAGACGGCAGCTTCAGCCCTAATAAAGGCTTACGCATGGCGCGTCAACTGCTACAACAAATTACTGAATTAAAGTTGCCTATCGCCACTGAGTTTTTAGACATGGTAAATGGTCAATATATTGCAGATCTCATCACCTGGGGCGCTATTGGTGCTCGCACCACAGAAAGCCAAATTCACCGTGAAATGGCATCAGCTTTATCGTGTCCTGTCGGCTTTAAAAATGGCACAGACGGTAATATCAATATAGCTGTTGATGCTGTACGCGCAGCGCAAGTACCGCATATATTTTATTCACCAGATAAAGATGGCGCCATGGCGGTTTACCGCACCCATGGAAACCCTTATGGCCACATCATTTTACGTGGCGGTAAACAACCTAACTATCAAGCTGCTGATATAGAAGCCGTGCGTCAGCAACTTGAAGAAGTAGGAATTAGCCAGCGTATGGTGGTTGATTTTAGTCATGGCAATAGCCAGAAAAATCATAAAAACCAATTAAATGTTGCCGATAGCATTATTGCCCAATTACGTGATGGTTCAACCGCGATAGCAGGCATAATGGCAGAAAGCTTTATGATTGAAGGTAATCAGAAAGTGATTGAAGGTCAGCCGCTTACATATGGCCAAAGTATTACCGATGCATGTTTGCATTGGGAAGACTCAGAAAAATTACTGCGTGATTTAGCGCAAGCTTCACGTGACCGTAAAGCAAAACTGGTTTAATAACGATTAAGTTTTGAACCTTTTTAATTGCTATAGCTTTATCAGTACTGATTTAAGTAATAGAGATCATAACTGCTTACATCGAGAAACCAGCGTTTAACGCTGGTTTTTTTATGCCCAAAAAAGGTCTACTTTGGGTTCAATTTGGCAAAATCTGTTGTTACCAGTAGAAAAGCATTAACGACATTTGGATCAAATAAAACGCCTGATTGCTGACTAATAAACTCAACAGCAGCCTTATGCCCTGCCGCTTGCTTATAATGCCGCTCACTCGTCATGCCGTCATACACATCAATTAATCTCATAAGACGTGCACTTAGCGGAATAAGTGTACCCATCACATTTTGCGGATATCCTGAGCCATCCCAATTTTCATGATGATATAACGCCATCTCTCTAGCCATTAATAACAACTCATCATTAGAGTGGTAATGTTGTAAGCTTTTTAGGGAAGATGCACCACTGATGCAGTGACGTTTTATGTCTTCAACATCATCTAAAGATAGCTTGCCTTTGTAGCACAATAATCGCTCTGGGATCTTAAGCATGCCTACATCGTGTAACATGCTGGCCAGCATGAGATCATCAATGTTCGCAATCATTTCATCATGACTAGGTGCTGTCTTGGCCAGTTGCATTGCTAAAATTTGCATATACATTGCCACACGATGAATGTGTAATTTAGTGCTTGAATGATACGATTCTGACAATGTGGCCAAACTGACGATAAAGGCGTAGCGAGATGATTGTGTTTGTTTTAACTGCTTTACCGTTGCCTGTAATAAGTAACCACAAATAGCCATGGCTAGAATATTCGTCACCATAAAATTAATCGCGACGACGCACCAAATAAAAAATGAATAATTGGTAATCTCTGGCCACGTTAATACATGATGATCAAAAAGTAGACCTATTACAGACAATGTAAAAAAGTTAATCACTTGTGCAATATAACCCGCCTTATTGCCGAGTAAAGCACAACTCAATAGTGGATAAGTAAAGAGCCAAAAAAAACCAGCTCCTGAGGGCCCAATAGCCAGTAAAAAAGCAACGCCAATCAAATAAGTCATTGCACAGCCAATAATAAAGCGTATTTTAAGCGGAATAAAAAAACCAAAGGCAACACTTAAAAATGCACAATATACAAAAGTATCAAACACCACTAGCCACCAATAATCGAGCTTGATACACAGGTAAACACTGGTAATATAAACGGGGATGCAAATGAGGGATAAAATACTGAAAATGCGTTCAAAAACAGTTTTACGCCATGCCATAATAGCTGACGGTAATACTAGCTTGATTTGGTCTGAATCCTGATTCAATAACGTGGCGGGCATTTTCAGTCCTTTGCAATGGCACCAACTTATCTTAGCTAGATATATTCAATTAGCCAGTTGAATATTTTTTATACTAAAAGTATGACAATTTATAATCAATCATGAAGGTAGAAAAATGCAAAAATCAACTGCAACAATATTGGGGCTTATGCTAGTCCTCAGCTTCACCGTTTTTGGCATACTGATAAAACAGGCCTTAATTGAAGTAAAAACCTATGACCGAAGTGTCACAGTAAAAGGATTAGCTGAAGCAGAGTTCCCAGCCGATATAGTTATCTGGCCGATACAATTTACCGCTGCCAGTAATGACATTGAAGGCTTATATAATCAAGTCGATTCCCAGGCACAGCAAGTGATTAACTTTCTAACCTCACAGAATATCGCTGTGGATGAGATCAGCCTTTCAGCTCCCACTATTAACGATAAATTGGCACAGCAATATGGTGGACAGCAAGATTTTGAGTTCCGTTACACCGCACTGCAAACCATTACTGTTTACTCTAAAAGTATTCAACTGGTGCGCAATGCCATGCCCAAACTGACCGAATTAGGTAAAAAAGGCATTGTATTTAGCCAAAATGATTACAATGCACAGGTTGAATATATCTTTACCCGACTAAATCAAATTAAACCGCAAATGATTGAGCAATCAACGACTAATGCTCGCATGGTTGCTGAAAAGTTTGCTACTGACTCAAACAGTCAGTTAGGTAAGATTAAAAAGGCGTCACAGGGACAGTTTTCAATTAATGACCGCGACAAGAACAACCCACACATTAAACAAGTTAGAGTTGTTTCAACAATTGCATACTATTTAGCAGATTAAATGATTCTCTGAGGTTAAAGCTAGTCACTAATGACAAACTTAATACCTCGTTTTAATGCCAAAAATGTAAATCCACAGGCCAGCTAAATTAGCAGCAATATCGATAAGAATGAGTTCACAGAAAGCACTAAAAGAAATAGATAATAAGTGAAATTCCCGTCTAAAATCAGCTAATGATATTAACAGCTTAAATGACTTTAAGACGTTATCACGGGTGCTATTTAGCATGACTAACTCGCCTCAAAACCAAGTTTTGATACCCGCTGAATCCATTGCGTTCTCGTGTCTTGGGTTGAATTAATAATAGGGCCAAGCATGTTGTTTTTTATTGAATGAAAACCCACAAATTCAAGCGTGGTTTTCTTTAACTGCTTGAGCGCTGGAGCACCTTGCACCCAAATATAATACCAAGGTGGAGTATCCATTGTCATGATAATGCGAGCGGTTTTACCTTGTAATAGTTTTTTAGGGATTAACTTGCCCTGCTCATATTGAAATGCAAAACCAGGTAAAAAAGTACGATCGATTAGCCCTTTTAGCTTTGCCGGCACAGCTCCCCACCAAATTGGGGTTAAAATCACTAGATGCTCGCACCACTCAAGTGCAGCCTGAAATTCCTGAAGTGGATCTTCCATTAGCATGCTCTCTTTATATCCTGCAGATAGATCCAGAATAAACTGCATATCGGATATATCGAGTCGTTTAACTTGATGGTTCTTGTCTGCGGCATCAGCATATACGCAAGCTAAATGGTTAATAAAACTATTCTTTCTTGGGTTTGCTGATAACACTAATATTTTCTTACTCATCTCATTGTCCAAAGAAGGTGATTTGAGATGTAGCTTAGCGTCTCCCTATTAGGGGAGAGTCAAGTCTTTCTAACATGTTATTTGCTCATAACATCGATCAATATTAGCTATTTTATTATTGAGGTCATTAATTTTAACCACAAGTTGCTCTCTAAACTCACTAAGAAATAGCTTGATTTTTGCCCAGTCAACTTGACCATTTTTATACACTATAACGCCTTCAAGTTGAGACAAAGTAACCCCTAGTGCTTTAGCTTCTTTGATTAATATCAGCAGTTCTATATCTTTTGGGCGGTATATCCTATAACGCCCTTTTCTTTCAGGCGTTTGGATGAGTCCCCTTTCTTCATAGAAACGAATGGCCTTGATAGATAATCCGGTCTTTGTTGATATTTCACCAATATACATGTTAGAAAAACCTCATCTTATTTAATGACTAACAAACCCTCAGACATTTAGTGATAAAAAAGCGTGTTAGCAATCGAAATAACTTTTTACACTCCCATCTCAATTACTTTTTTAGGAGTAAAACTGCTGCCAATAGACGCAACTATCACTAAACCAATAGCGGACCACTGCAGTAAAGTCAGTTGCTCGGCTAGAATAATAAAACCAGCCAATGCCGCGATTGCTGGCTCTAAACTCATAAATACGCTAAAAGTTTGCGTCGGCATGTTTCTTAATGCCACCATTTCCAAAGAATAAGGTAAGGCGCTGGACAATATGCCCACCAATAATCCTAGCGGCAACACTTCCCAGCTAAATAATGCTAAACCTTGACTCACAACGCCAACGGGAACCAATACAATGGCAGCCACTGTCATACCAAGGGCAACAGTAATACCACCTGATGCTTGTTTGCCAGTACGAGTACCGAACAAGATATATCCAGCCCAACATGCTCCCGCCCCTAATGCCATTAACGCACCTGTAAGGTCAAGCCCTTCTGCACTGGATGAGTCTGGCAACAGTAGTAAAATACCTGCTATCGCACAGCCCACCCAAAGTAGATCTGTTTTTCTTTTTGACCCTAAAAGCGCTAACGCTAAAGGGCCAGTAAACTCAAGAGCAACAGCGATACCTAACGGAATACGGTCAATAGACAGATAAAATAAGATATTCATTCCGCCTAAGCACAAACCATAAATAATAATGCTTTGCCAGTCTCTTCCCTTTGGTAAGGCACGCCAAGGGCGAAATACCAACCAAAGTACTGCTGCAGCAAAGCCTAAACGCAGTGCTGTTGTTCCCTCTGGACCAACTACAGGAAAAAGTTGTTTAGCTAAAGAAGCACCAGACTGAATAGTCACCATGGCCAGTAAAACACAGCCAATAGCGGTTAGAAGTACACGATTGATTTGCATCTAAAATACATCCGAAAAATAAAAAGTGGGCAAGTCGCTATTCTACCTGAGCTAAGTGACCCCCCGCAGCATTTATTAATATAATGCACTGATATTATCATTAGAATAGATATCACTGATCAGTAAAATGGCACCGTTTTCCGTGTATATAACATCAATAGTTAATTTCATTTTTAGTCTAAATCACGTAAACTACGCGCTGATTTTTTAAGTCTCTTTTTAGGTAAATAATGATCCGTTTAAACCAAATACAATTGCCTCTAGACCATAATGAAGATGCTTTGCAACAAGTCGTATTGCAAAGGCTTTCTATTACAGCGGATCAGCTGACTAAGATACATGTATTCAAGCGTGGTTATGATGCCCGCAAAAAGAGTGCAATTTTCTTAATTTATACCCTAGATGTCACCTTAACAAATATCGACGAAGCAGCGTTATTAGCATCCCTTGCCGATGATCACAATATTCGCGTGTCACCAGACACTGATTATAAGTACGTTGCCACTGCCCCAACAGGATTAACCGAGCGGCCGATAGTAATAGGCATGGGACCTTGCGGTTTATTTGTTGGCCTAATATTGGCACAGATGGGCTTTAAACCGATTATTTTAGAGCGTGGCAAATCTGTTCATGAACGTGCTAAAGATACCTTTCGCTTCTGGCGTACCAGTGAACTAAATACCGAATCGAATGTGCAGTTTGGTGAAGGTGGCGCAGGTACCTTCTCAGATGGTAAGTTATATAGCCAAGTTAAAGACCCTGGATTTAAAGGCTTAAAAGTAAAACAAGAATTTGTTGCTGCAGGTGCGCCGGCTGAAATCATTTATGTCAGCAAACCTCACATTGGTACCTTTAAGTTGGTGACCATGGTGGAAAAAATGCGCCGTGAAATTACCCGACTTGGCGGTGAAATACGTTTTGAAACCCGTGTTGATGAAATCAATATTAGCGATCGACAAGTCACAGGTGTCACCCTGAGAAATGGTGAAGTTTTACATTCAAAGCATGTGATTGCGGCAATAGGTCACAGTGCCCGCGATACCTTTCAAATGTTGCATGATAAAGGTGTATTTATGCAAGCTCAGTCTTTTTCGATTGGCTTTCGTATAGAGCACAAACAAGAAATGATCGACAAAGACCGTTTTGGCGATAACGCAGGTCACCCTTTGTTAGGCGCGGCTGATTATAAACTAGTGCATCATTGTGAGAGTGGTCGCAGCGTTTACAGTTTTTGTATGTGTCCTGGCGGTGTGGTTGTAGCAGCAACCTCAGAAGAACACGCGGTAGTCACTAACGGTATGAGCCAATACTCGCGCAGCGAACGTAATGCCAACAGCGCTATCGTAGTGGGTATTGATCCAAGTGACTTTAATAACGACCCACTGCAAGGTATTGCATTGCAACGTAAGTTAGAGCGTCATGCCTATATTATGGGTGGCAGTAATTACGATGCTCCGGCGCAAATGGTCGGCGACTTTTTAGCTGCAGGCTCAGGTAAACCGTTTGAAAACGTTGAGCCATCGTATAAGCCTAATGTCAAAATGACCGATTTAAGTGACGCGCTACCGCAATTTGCGATTGATGCTATTCGCGAAGCAATACCTGCATTTGGTAAGAAAATACGCGGCTTTGACAGCAAAGATGCCATGTTAACAGGGGTTGAAACTCGTACCTCTTCACCATTACAAATTAAACGTGGTGCTGATTATCAAAGTATCAACACCAGAGGTTTGTACCCTGCAGGTGAAGGAGCCGGATATGCTGGCGGCATTTTATCTGCGGGTATTGACGGTATTAGTATTGCTGAAGCCGTGGCATTAGACATGATAGAACAGATGACAAACAATTAAGTTAGCCCTTAAGCTTTAGCAATATATGCCATAACATCAGTTAACATAAAAAGAGCAGCCATATAGGGCTGCTCTTTTCATTGTGGTATCAATAAACACTAAGTACGCTGGATAATTCTAACCAAGTAAAATGTCGGATTGGGCAGGCTGAAAGCACTTTGCCTGACAAAGATTTTCAAGCGAACGGCATCCAGTATGTTTATACCGCGAGCAGATTTAATTGGTATAAAAATCGACTAGTAGAAGTGATTGGATATTTCGTAGTAATTGTGAGTTTCTCTATTAGACAAAAGATTTTCTAAGGGCTAATCTAAGTTCAATCCTTGATGACTGTGGGTATTCGCCATCCGTTTCTTATGGTTACTTCTATTATTTTATAGTCTTTTCGCTACGGGAAAAGCTATTGAATTATCACACGTTTCTAGTGAATTATTTATTAACGAACACTTAAGTATTCTACAAGATAGTAGTGCGAATTTGTCGTACCAAAATGCTTTAACGCAGTATAAGCAAGGACTGTTTACTGAAAACAGAGATAAAAAAGTCAGCTTTGGCTTTACCCATGATGTATTATGGGCGTCTGTGTTAATAAATAATGCGTCAGCAGAGGAGGTAAAAAGAGTATTCTATCTCGATACAGCCTGGTTAGATCATGCGGATTTTTATTTCATTCATCAAAATAAGCTGACAGATAAAGCCTATATAGGGGATGCCCTACCCTACCACGCCAGAAAAAAACAAACCCGCATGCTATCGCAACCACACACATTTAAACCGGGTATGACTCAGGTGTTGATGCGATTTAAGTCCAATGACCCTCTGCTAATTCCACTTTACTTATCGACCGAAGAAACCATCCAAAACAACCTCGTGTCCTCAAGCTACTTTTATGGATTTCTATACGGTGCATTTTTTATCTTATTTGTTTATAACATTGCGCTTTTCATCAGCCTAAAAGATGTCAGTTACGTTTTTTATGCTTTATATTTACTGTCATTTTTAAGTTTGAATATTGCTTACACTGGTCATGGCTTTAAATTTATTTGGCCTAACAATGTTTTTTTACAACAATGGCTCATGACCCTATTTTTGTATTTTTACATTATTTTTGGTATCGCTTTTTGTTTTGAATTTCTTAAATTAAAAGTGTTTTCACCCAAAATATACAAACTCAATAGCTGGATATACACCAGCCTGGTTTTACTCATTGTCTGTTTATTGATTAATGCAGATCAATTACTCGCAGTGAAGGTGGCTGTCGCACTCACGTCGCTATTAGTCATTATTTTTGTATCTCTGGGTTTTTTTAGCCTTGAATAATGGTCATAAAATGGTGAAATTTTTTATCCCAGCGGTCTTTATGGGCGCCGGAGGGGCTGCTATTTCGGCGGCAACTACTGGTGGGGTAATTCCTTATAACACATTGTTATTCCATAGTATTGAAATCGGTATGTTAATTGAAATGTCAATTTTGGCTTTGGCATTGGCGTTTAATTTAAAGGAAGTCGATAAAGCCCGTATCACTGCAGAGGTCACCGCACAGGTCGATCACTTAACGGCGCTATATAATCGGCGTGCGTTTACCGCCACTGCCAGCCTATTGTGGGATTTAGGTATTAGGGATAACACAGACTTTTCGATGATCTTACTAGATGTGGATTGGTTTAAGAAAATAAATGATGAACATGGTCATGCTGCAGGTGATGCGGTACTTAAAGGTATTGCAGATACGTTAAACCAGCACATAAGAGATAATGACATTTTAGCCCGTTGGGGCGGTGAAGAATTTATTATTTTTTTACCCAATACCAATAAACAGGCTGCGGTGGCATTGGCGAATGTGATCCGCAACAGGATAGCAGAAATGGTTGTTTTACATGATGGAGGCTCGCTATCTATCACCGCAAGTTTAGGTGTCGCTAACTTTAATAATCAAATGGGTGAATTAGAGGATCTTATAAAACTTGCTGATATTGCTTTATATAAAGCGAAACACAGTGGTCGAAATATTGTTTGTGAAATGCCATCCCCTCCAAAACAAACGGAAGCTGACCGATAGATAAACGTTTTATCAACATTCACCCTAACCAACCCCATTTTTTTATACAAAACTTGCCGTAAAATTTAATGTTTAAATACTAAATTACACTTGTACATCAATGCGCCAGTATCACTATACAGAAAACCTTCACCGCCGCCCTAACCTTCAATATTATCGTAAACGGACTTTACTCTTTCTATTTATGTTCTGCACTTAGAGTGTTAATAGCCGCTAGTGCTAATTGCGCTTTATCTATTGGGATAAAAATATGATCATGATAATAAGCCGCCACCACATTAGCACTAATATTATGCTCGGTTAATTGAGTGGCAATAGCAGCCGTTAACCCAACAGCCTCTAAACTTGAATGGACCGTGAGAGTAATTTGTTTAAAAGTACCACTATAGGCAATGTTATTTTGATCTGCCTGAGTTTGACTAAGCAGTAACGTTAACCCTTCAGCTTCTACAAAAGTAGCTAGCGGATTAAGGTGTACGTAATCCACTAATGTCCCTTTAACCGTACAAAACACCCAATCTCCGGGCATAATAGCAGGCTTCATAGTCGCTAATAATGTCGATAAATTAATAATTCCATTCATTTATGACTCCACAATGCTGTCAGTTTATAAGCAGTAAATTAACAACAAAAAATGGCTCAATCAAGAACCATTCATGAGCCTGTTATTATTAATCTTACTGTGGGTTAACTCGTGCGATATTGTGCCAAAATTTGGCTTAGCCCTTTTGAGGACACATTTAAGTCTTTGGCAATAACCAATGCCTGATTGGCATTAGCCAGAATAGTATCGGATTGACTTCTTACTTCATTAACTTGTGAAACGATGTCAGCGGATGCCACACTTTGCTCTTCTGCTGAGGCAGCGATCTGGCTACTCATATCAAATACGACATTAATCGATTCTGCCATATGGCTAATCTCTTCCCCTACAGCTTTAATACTGACGCTTCCCTCGTCTGCCTGCTCAACTATTTCATTGGTGATTTGAGTTAACTTGGTTGTACCTGTTTGTAACCCTTCAATCATAGTTTGAATTTCAACAGTCGCTTTCTGCGTCCGCCCTGCAAGGGTTCTGACTTCATCGGCAACTACTGCGAAGCCGCGGCCTTGCTCACCTGCTCGCGCAGCCTCAATGGCCGCATTTAATGCCAGTAAGTTAGTTTGCTCTGAAATAGAGTTAATGGTTGTCACTACAACATTAATTTGGGTCGCATCTTTAGACAGTTTCTCTACTGAGGCGAAGGCGTCAGAAATGCGCGCAGTTAAAAAATTAATACGCTCTTCAGCATCTTTAATTCCTTTACGACTTTGATTCACTTGGATTGAGTTTTCTTTAGTATGACCTGAAGTTGTTGATGCGTGATGTGATACATCTGCAATGGCTGCTGTCATTTGTTCCATAGAATGTGAAACCGAATCTAAAAAATGATGTTGATGTTTTATTAAGTCTTCATTGGTACTGGCTTGTTGGCTGAAAGTGCTTGCTGCCATAGCTAAGGTTTTAGCATTTTCACCAATGGCTTTGACCATTTCACTCATATTATCTGCGCAGCGATCAATTTCAGTGGCAATTAAACTAAAATCATCGGTACCAAAAAAGTTAAGCCTTTTGCTTAAATCGCCATCAGCTAAACGTTTAATCGCGACATACATATCCCATAATCCGCCACCTAACGAGGTAGAGATCCAATAGCATAATTGAAATAACGGCAATAAACCCAGTAAGGCATACCAAAATAAGCTGCTATCAGATTGCATTTGCTCCCATTGTGCAACATCTCTTGTTAATGATAAAAATTGACCAGCCACTGGTGCCGTTACCGTGATGGAATCACCTCGTCTAGTTGCAGACGATTGTGTCACCACAGATAATTGGTTCGTTTCAGCAAACTGATTTAATTGCTCCGCAGACAGTTGCTGGTTTGCTGCGACATCTGCAAACGCCTGCACGCTCGCACTGACCTGAGCCATTGAACTGGCTTGTATCATTGCTTGATTATGCTGATGATTTAACACTGCTATGGCAAGTGTAATCACGGTAACAAGTGAGCAAACAACCCAAAACTTACCGTTTAAACTGAGCTTAATAAGCATAGCATCGACTTTACGAAACTGAATAGCCTTCATAAGATTTCCCTAGTAATCTTTAAGTACACAAAAAAGTAATCTGAACCAAAGTATAGTGTATTAATTTTTTAATTTAATTTTGCTCAGATAAATATGTTGAGATAAAGCCTAACCACAAGACCAATAAAAAGCCTAAGTGTTGACCCAACACTTAGGCTTGTATCTATGTCGGCATAGACCTATTTATACTTTAATTAAATGATCTGTTTAGAGCGATAAATCACGATTTAGGGGTAAATCTCGATATCTTTTCCCTGTCGCGGCATAAATAGCATTAGTTAAACTTGGCGCTACGGGTGGAACACCTGGTTCTCCAACACCTGCTGGGTTGGCATTTGAGGGCACTAGTATCACTTCAATATCCGGACATTGTGGTAACCGTAGAAGTAGATAATCATGGAAGTTTGATTGTTCCACTTTACCCTCTTTAAAGGTAATTTCACCCATCATAGCTAAACTTAAACCAAAGATAACCGCGCCTTCAGTTTGTGATTTAACCCTATCAGGATTAACCACTAAACCCGCGTCAATCGCGGCAATGGTTTTTAATACCCTAAGCTTGCCATCTATTACTTCAACTAACGATGCCACTGCAACGTAACTGACAAAACTGCGGTGAATAGCAAAACCCCAGCCTTGGTTTTTCGCTGCTTTAGGCAGCTTGGCTAACTTGTCTTCCATGATATCGAGCAAATGATGATAACGGCCAACATCAACGGGATGAGCAGCTAATTCTTCACCATAATTACCGTATTCAAAACCTTGATTAGCAAAGGTTTCTTTCCGTGAAGCCCCAAGTATATCACGCCACATTTGAATACAAGACTTATTGGCTTTAACCGCTAATTCATCAACAAAACTGCCAATACCAAAAGCATGTTGAATATTACAAACTGATCGCATCCAGCCAATGCGTGTGTGCGCTGTTGCCTTAACGGCTTCTAACTGAATGTGGGGTAACGCAAGCGGCACATCTGAAAAACCTAAATCGAGTTCACCGGCTGATGGCATATCAACACCTTCGGCAAACGTTGAACTGATTGACGGAAAACCTGTTCGCGCTAAAAAAGCATCAACTTTATTGTTACCATCAAACCTTGCTTGATAAAATTGAGCACTAATAGCATGGTAATAACCGTGCTGAATTTCATCTTCGCGGGTCCATGATACCTTTACGGGTTTATTTAATCGTTTAGAAATAATCGCCGCTTCTACACTGAAATCCGGCTTAGATTTACGCCCAAAACCACCGCCTAATAAAGTGACATTCACTTTGACTTTATCTTCTGCTATGCCCAAAGCGCCGGCCACATTTTGCTGAGTACTTTGCGGGGTCTGGGTTGATGACCACAGCTCACACCCCTCACTCGTAACATGCGCGGTGGCAACCGGAGGTTCCATCATGGCATGGGTTAAATAAGGTACTGTATACACCGCATTTAGCGTTGATTTTTTTGGCCAGTCTTGGACACTGTCGCCTAATTGGCGCATCACCTTGCCAGGTTTTTGAACGTTTACGACCAGTTCAGCCATATATTTATCAGTATCATGACTGTCATTTACTGACGCAGTCCAGGTCACTTTTAATGCTTTACGACCTTGCATCGCGCTCCAGGTATTAGTGGCAATAACAGCCACACCACCTAACGCATGAAACAGCGGCGCACCTTTTGGTACTGGCAACTGAATAACATCGATAACCCCAGCCACTTTTCTGGCCTCAGTGTCATCTAAACTGGCTACATCACTGCCCAAAACTGGCGGGCGACTAATACTGGCATACACCATACCGTCGAGCTTAATGTCGTAGCCATATATCGCTTTGCCATCAAGCATAGCTTGCATATCAACAATGGTTTTAGATTGACCAATATGGGTAAATTCACTTGCAGGCTTTAAGGTTAACGACTCGATTTCTGGCACTTTTTGCTTGGCTGCATCAAGGGCGAGTTCGCCAAATGATAAGCTTTTATTTGATCCTTTATGGTGTACTTTATTCGCTTTTGCATAAACTTCAGTAAGCGCTACTTGCCATCTTTCAGCCGCTGCCATTTCTAACATGGTTCTGGCCATCGCACCCATCTGGCGCATTCGGGTGTAATGTTTACGAATACTGCGACTACCATCGGTATTTTGGCTGCCATAACGTTTATCTGCTAAACCTTGCACGACAACAATATTGTCCCAATCCGCTTCTAACTCATCGGCTAAGACTTGTGGAATTCCGGTACGGATCCCCTGTCCCATTTCTGAACGATGACAGGTTAAATAGACTTTATTATCTTCGCCAATAGCGATGAACATATTCATCATCGCCAGCTTATCTTGTGCTAATGCCATTGGGCTCCAGGCTAGGCCTGTCGCACCTAATGCTAATCCACCACCTGCTGCACCAAAAAGCTTTAATACATCGCGGCGACTAATATTTTCTACTGCGGTAAATGTTGTCATGATTACGCCCCCGCACTGTCAGTTGTAGTCGCTTTTATGGCAGCTTTAATACGTGGATATGTACCACAACGGCATAAATTGCCTGACATAGCTTGATCAATTTGGCTATCTGTTGGTTTAGGAGTTTGTGCAATTAATGCCGCTGCAGACATAATTTGCCCCGCTTGGCAGTAGCCACATTGTGGCACATTATGTTCAGCCCATTTGGCTTTTAGCTTGTCAGCTTCGACACCTTCAATAGTCGTCACTTGCTTACCGCTAACTTGTTTAAGACTAGTTAAACAGCCACGCATTGGCGCACCATCGACATGAATGGTACATGCACCACAAAGCCCTGAACCACATCCAAATTTGGTGCCGGTTAAGCCTATAATATCGCGTAATGCCCACAGAACTGGCATATTAGGGTCTGCTTCTATGGTAAAGTTTTTACCATTAACTAATAGGGTTTGGGTTGGAATTGTCATCACTCACTCCTTGTTTGCCAAAAATCTTGATAGATCGGCTCGGGTATCAATATCTATGCTCGCTTGCGGTAAATCTATTGCCACTAAGCGATGTGATTGTTGTCGTTTTTTTAATATTTTTTTAGCGCCACTGTCACCAGTTAGCCCTAACAATAGTTCAAAATCATCTGGTAAAAATATAGCTGGCACGCCCACACTTTGCTGATAAAAAGCACAGACTGTCTGATTATGCATGGCAAAAGATTGCAATAAGGTCAGGTAGTGTTGACGAGTTAATGCGACCTGGTCAGCTAATATCAGCATTAATCCGCAAGCTTGTTGTTCAAGCGCATAATGAACCGCACTGTGTATCGAGGTGGACAAACCTTGTTGCCACTGTTGATTAACCACCACTTCTACTTGGTTAATCATCATGGAGGATAATTTATCGTCCATTATTTGCTGCTGATTTGCGCCCAATACCACTGCCACTTTCGCCAGTGTAAATGCACTTTGACGGATAATATTGGCTTGCTCTGCACTATTTCTATTAACGCCGACATGATTAAATGCCTGCTGCGCGGCGTTAACAGCCTCAATTGTCGAAACCAGTATGGAATGACTCGCATTAATTTGCGCGATTTGTTTAACACCTTCAAATCGACTGCTGCTACCTGCGGCTAAAATGACCGCGACGAGTGATTTATCATCCTGTTGGTTTAGATTGGGTATTTTGATGAGTGACATTAACGCATCACTTTATCTAAGCTAATTAACTGGCTGTTATGTAATATCCCATGGCATTGTGCCAACATACTTAATCCTACCGAACTTGGTAACTCACCGCCCAATGCTAGCCCTGCTGGGGCTGAAAAATAGCCACTAAAATCATTAATATTCAATTGGGCTATATTAAGCGTTCTATCACGCCTATGGTTTGGCCCCAATAAGGAAATGTACCCTAAATTAAACTTAACCAGTTGGTTAAGCGCCTTAGCATCAAGAATAAGGTTGTGGGTCATTACAAAGGCGGCATCCAAAGTTTGATACACCTCATCATTAACACCATCAAACGGCATTTTCATTATGTTGGCGCTGGGAAAATCGTATTGACGAGCATAGGCAGTGCGTTCATCAAAAATAGTCACTTGCCAGCCCAAAATAGCGGCCATTTGTGCAATAGGTTGTGCATCTAATCCGCCGCCAAAAATACCAAGATGAATTGGCGGAGTAATAGGAATAATCAACTGCCCTTCTATATGATGAGTTTGAGCATCGTCTGAGCTGACGCTTTCGCTTCCCTTAACGGATCGGATAAAAGTCGTTTTTTCAACCTGTAGATTTTTAGATTTAATCTGCCATTTACCACTGACCTTATTTGAAGGTGTGTCCTGTTTGGCTATATCGATTTGAAACTCACCTGCTTTACCGCTATTTAAATCAAAATAGAGCTTTTGCAGGCCTAAATACTGATTTGATGAATTGATTGGTAACATCATAATATTGACAATTCCACCGCAACCTAATTGATAGCTAGTGTCTGACTCGTCAGTGGCATCATAGGTTAATTGCACAACTTGCTGGGTTTGAATAGCGCGCTGTGCATGTCGGCGTAAATCGGCTTCTAAGCAGCCACCACTGAGCATTCCTAATGTTTTCCCTAGCGGATGAAAAAACATCATAGCTCCGGGTTTTCGATACGAAGAACCTTGTACATGTGTAAGAATAGCGACAACCCAATCATCTTGATAATCAGCTTGCCAAACATCTAATAAATCAACCAAGTGTTGGCGCATTCAGAACTCGAACTACAGTGCTATGTAGATTAAACCTAACACTGTACGCTATGTATGAAAAGCATGAAGATGTATAAAAGTATGTAATGTCGTTTTATCTAGTTTGGGGAATGCGTTATGAGCACCTATAGCTGAATCTATAACTGAGCCTTTAGCCAAGCGACTAACTTAGTCTGAACTAGTGAAAACTAACTGAGTAATTGATCGGCAACAAAAGGATTATGTTCACGTTCTTCGGCAAAAGAAGACATTGGGCCGTGACCAGGAATAAAACTAACATGGCTACCCAAAGGCCATAGTTTTTGGGTAATGGAGCTGACTAAGTCTTGATGATTAGATTGCGGAAAGTCTGTACGGCCAATCGATCGTCTAAAGAGAACATCTCCAACCCAAGCCAATCCTGAAACTTTGGAATAAAACACAATATGTCCCGGAGTATGTCCAGGGCAATGTAATACCGATAAAGACTGTTCCCCCACGCGAACCACATCTGCGTCATTCAGATACTGATCCGGTTCAAACGCTTCAACAAGCGGAAAACCAAAATTTTGACTTTGTTTAACAAGTCCTTGCAACCAAAACTGGTCAGCTATATGCGGGCCAATAATGGGAACATTTAATTGAATAGCAAGTTTCTTAGCGCCACCGACATGATCGATATGCCCATGGGTTAACAGTACTTTTTCAACCGTTAACCCCAGTCTTTTCACTTCAGCTATAATTCGGTCTATATCACCACCGGGATCAACAACCGCAGCTTTTAGGCTAGCTTCACACCAAATCACACTGCAATTTTGCTGAAACGGGGTAACCGGTATGATTTGATATTTCATCTAAACTCTCCTAAATGCCGTTGCTAAGTTATCATTATTATTTAATTTTACCTTTGCTAACTTGATCTTGATAGCAATTTACTTAAATTTAATCAGTCAGATTGATTGTGATAAAACAAGCGGGCACATACAATTACAATCAAATTAATAACGATAAGCTCATATGATTATTTCACAAACCTTAAAAGACATTGTTGTTCAAAAACACACCTTTTCAGTGCCTTTGGACTATCTGTCCAGCTCAAGCCAGCAAATTTCAGTCTTTGCCCGTGAAATCGTCAGTGTCGCAAATCAACATAAAGCGCTTCCTTATTTAGTATTTTTTCAGGGTGGTCCAGGGTTTGGTGCCGCTCGGCCTGTGACGAATAGCGGTTGGATAAAGCGCGCCTTACAAGAATACCGTGTATTGTTACTCGATCAACGTGGTACAGGGCTCTCAACACCTGTTAATGCCGTATCGTTAAGTCATTTAACGGCTAACCAACAAGCAGAGTATTTAAGTCATTTTCGCGCCGACAATATTATTCGTGACGCAGAGTTTATCCGTACTAAATTATCGGCAAACCAGCCATGGAGCATTTTAGGCCAAAGCTTTGGCGGTTTTTGCGTGCTGCATTATTTATCTGCTGCACCACAGGGCGTTAAAGAAGCCTATATCACAGGCGGTATTCCCTCCCTAACACGCAGCGCAGATGAAGTTTACCAAGCCACTTATCAACGTGTGTTGGCTAAAAATGCTGACTTCTTCACCCGTTTTACTGACGCTAGAACCTTAGTAGACCATATCGCCCAATATTTGTATGAGCATAAAGTCTACTTAGCAACCGGTGAGCAGCTCACCGTAGAAATGTTCCAGCTACTGGGAATTAATTTAGGCATGGAACAAGGCCCTGAAGCGGTTTATTATTTGCTAGAACAAGCCTTAATTGAAACCAGCCATGGCATTGATGTTAATCCACTCTTTTTACATCAACTTAGTCAGTTTTTAGATTACAACACCAACCCGATATTTGCCCTATTGCATGAATCTATTTATTGCCAACAAACCCCATCAAAATGGGCAGCACATAGGGTGCGTGATAATTTTCCTGAGTTCCAGTATCAGCCGAATAAACCACTACTGTTTACTGGCGAGATGATTTACCCGTGGATGTTCAATCAATTTGATGCGTTAAAGCCGCTAACGGCTGCAGCAGAATTAATCGCCAGAAAAAATGATTGGTCTAAGCTATATGATTTACATCAACTTGCGAATAACTCGGTACCTGTTGCAGCGGCAATTTATAGCGAGGACATGTATGTAGAAATGCAATACAGCTTAGAAACAGCCAAACAAGTTGGTAATTTAAAGTATTGGTTAACGTCTGAATACGAGCACAATGGTATTCGTATTGATGGTGAACATATTTTAGATAAGTTGATTAGCCTTAATCGTGGCCACTGCTTGCGTTGATAACATCACGAGACTGGGAGTAATAAATACAAGAGTGATTATACTATTGGCCATTAAATACTGATTAACACGCACTTCATTTCTAATTAAGTATGAGTTAAGTATCAATGGGTAAGATCAACTCGTTCTACACACTCTTTGTACATTTATTTCCGTTTAATGATTGATATTTAACCCACCACATTAATTTTTAAACCCTTCCCGTATACAGGTAAACCCCATTGGTTTACCTTTTTTTTACTTTTAAACTGCCCTATATTCAGACTCTCTACCATGGGTTATGGGCAAAAAGTCAATGCAAAAAAGTTAATAATCTGGCTATTATCAACACAAATAAGATGCATAAGATCTCACCTGATTATCTAACCAAGGTTTAATTCCCCCATTATTAATACGACATAACGTTTACTTTTGCGGCAAATGTTAGCAATGACTAAAATTAAACTTGAAACCTTTATGATAATCATTATCATTCGCACCATTATTAATGAAGGTGTCAAATATGAAGTCGTTACGTTTATCCCTTATAGCCCTTGCATGTCACAGTGCATTTATCCCTGCTTACGCCGCGCAAGCGATACAAACAGACAAGTCTATTAAGACTTCGGCTCAGTCAAAAGATCAGACTGAAACCATACAAAACAATAAGGACTATGAGCACATAACTGTCTACGGCAGACAAAACCAAGTCGTAATGAGCTCAGGCCTTGCGACAAAATCAGACATGTCACTGATGGAAACACCTGCAGCTGTTGTAATTGTCGATGAAGCCCTGATAAATGCCCAAGCACTTACCAACATGCAAGATCTAGTGCGTAATATCAGTGGTGTCACTCAGGCTGGTAATAACTACGGCATAGGCGACAACTTAGTGATCCGCGGACTAGGCGCAAACTACACCTACGATGGCATGTATGGCGGTGCTGGGTTAGGCAATACCTTCAACCCAACCCGATCATTGACAAACGTCAGTTCAGTAGAAGTGTTAAAAGGTCCTGCTACTGGGCTTTATGGCATGGGTAGCGCTGGCGGGGTGATCAATCTTATTGAGAAAAAACCACAGTTCACCAACAATCATGAATTTGAATTAGAGCTGGGTCAGTGGGATAGTTATTCAATGCTAGCGGACACCACTGGAGGCATTACTGACGATTTAGCTTACCGCCTAGTCGCCAAAAGTGCCCGCAGCGAGGGTTATCGTGACATGGGTACAGACAGAGATGAAATCTATGGCTCACTAAAGTTTGTGATTACAGAGGAGCAAAACCTGATGTTATCCGCAGCTTATATCAAAGATGCTATTCCGGTTGACTCTATCGGGCACCCTATTCGTATTTTCAATGCTGAATCTGTTGACGGTAAAACCGCAGGTGAAGTTTCTTGGCAAGATCTCGTCAATGACCCCGCTAACAAAGGCATACAACTTAACGATGCTCAGCGTCAGCAACTTGCAGATTCATTGACCCCAAATGATGGTTTAACGCCCTACTCATTCGGCCACAATGGTTTAATTTCTCCTATGGCCAAGGCTAACGAAGGCGAAGAACTAAGGCTTAAACTGACCCATAATATTTACCTAACCGATAACCTGTATTTGAATCAGCAATTACAATACCGTAATTACGACACTGGCTTTGCTCGACAAACAGGCGCCTATAACTATGTTTACTGGAAACGCGGCAGTGTCATTAATGCCGATCCGCGCGCACCCTTACTTGAAAACGACACCTTGTATCCCTTTGCTGCGCGTCGTCAAGAATATCGTAAAGCCACTGCCGATGAAATATCATGGCAGTACTTTGCCGATTTACGCTACGACTTTGACCTCGCGGGTATAGAAAATGAGTTATTAATTAACGCTAACTTTGAAGACAGAAGCATACGCTCAAAACAATATTCGATTTGGGATAAAGATTACGTTATCAAAAACAAACAAGGTCAACAGCTCTACCAAGGTAGCTTGCCTTATATCTACGATATTCGTAACCCAAACTGGGGCACCGGGCAATTTGAAGACTACGACCCGTTGCTTACCAGCAACTATGACAAAACTATCGGTGCTTGGGGCGTGGGTATGCAGCATGTAGGCTATTTAGGCAATGGCTTTACCAGCCGTGTTGGCGTCGCATTTAACGAAATCAAACAAAGTTATCAGCATTTAGGTGTCGATGCCCGTTACAGCTCAAGCAAAGCTGAACCCACCCCATTGGCTGATACTACAGATAACGGTGTCACCTATAACCTTGGCTTAACTTATATGCCTACCGACGACTTGTCCTTTTTTGTCAACCATGCAAAAGGCCGCACAGCTTATAGCGTGCTGGGTGATATCAAAGGTGATCAAAGTGATCGTAAAGACTCTGAATCCATCAGTGATGATTTTGGTATAAGAGCCAAAGGTTTTGACGATCAATTATTGGCTTCACTAGTGGTCTTTAAAACCTCGCGTACTAACTTGCAATACACCAACCCACTTTATGATTCAGCGTTGTCAGGCCCTGAAGTCGCGCAGTTTTTCAATAACGGCAGTGAAGATACTGAAGGCGTAGAACTTGACCTTAATGCGTACTTAAACGAACAGTGGAGCGTCAATGTCAACACCGTCTATCAAGATGCCAGAGACAACCAAGACCCTACGAGTAAAGATGCGAATCAACGTCAAAAAGGCATTCCCTATGTCACCGCGGGGGCTTGGGCAACCTACGCTGCAGACCTAGGCTTAAGTGAAGCGGTATCCTTCAGTCTCGGTGGCCGATATGTTGGTGAGCGCAGCACGCACTCAAGTTCATTTGGGATCCCAGACGGTTACGTGCCGAGTTACGCCGTGATGGACACAGCCGTCAGCTACGATGCCCAGACCTATAAAATACAACTAAATCTTAATAACTTGCTTAACAAAGTCTATTACGAAAAAGCCATGTTCCTAGGGGGTATGCCCGGGGAAGAGCGCAACGCCAAGTTAACCTTAACTTATCGTCTATAAGACTCATTTCTAACATAAACAGAATTAAGCGGCACAGTTCATCACTTGTGCCGCTTTTTACTGCGCTATGTATTGAGGGGGCAAGTAGAGCAATGCATCTTTAAAGGCTGCAATTAAATGGCTGTCGATGCTTCCTGGTTGCGGAAATATTTATTCAATACTAATGATTGAAGTAAGCCTGTAACACTCGATGTTGCCCAATATAAACCGATAGCAGATGGAAAGTTAATTAAGGTAATAATGCAAATAATTGCGGGGATTAAAAATAATAAGGTACTCGCTTGCTCTGCGCTGCCGGGCATCATGATCATAGAGAAATAGGTAATAGCCCCGACAAGCAATGCGAGTACAACATCTGGTTTTGCAATATTTGCAATCCAAGCAAACTGACTACTAAACACTGTCTGTTGAAGGGCTTGAAACATCCCAAAACCAAAAACACCTTGGCTTACAATATTAATAATACTGTTTTTATCCACGATGTTAATCTTGTGCTGTTTGTATAGTGTCATTGTCCGTTTAGCTATTTCACTAGGGTTATCTTTATAGAGTGTTTTTATTGTTTCTAACTCTGGTTTTATGGCGGATATTGTTTTTTTATTCCTATACATATTTGCCATAGCGAAAAGATTAACAGGCATTAAAATCCAGCGACCTGTTAGCGTACACTGAATATTGGCTACCGCCTCACTAACACCAACTTCGTGAATAAAAAATCGATAGATTGCACTATAAAATAGTAGTTTTTGCTATAGAGCATTCGTTTTTTGTACAAAAAATGACTACACTCCTTTGCCCGAATTTGCGGGTAATAACTAGGAGTTGCCATCTTGGGTAACACACGCTTAATCCGCAACAAGCTCCACCTTATCTGGTTGGTTTTTTATTAAATGCCTGTGCAATGCCACTGCTGCTGTTGTCTCCACAAGGGCAAATGATGTGGGCATTAATGAAGCCTTTAGTTGGGTTAGACCCTAACGATGTCAGCCTGTTTGAGCAGCCCATAGTTAAAGACAGAATGCAGGCGATTTTAGGGCCACAATATGGCAATGCCATGAAAATACTGGCAACGGCAGATGAAATCCAACAACAAGGCCCCTTGTATTATGTGATTTCTAACCACAGCCCAATTCCTGATATTGCCGACAAAGCAGGCTTTGTGTGGAACGCTGATAATAATCAGATGGCAGTGATGTTACTTACTGGCGGTTCACCGCAGATTTTTGCTGAGAAACTGGTGAAAGACACGGTCAACACCAAAGTTGAACAGACTCAAGAGCAAATAACACAAGCGGGTAAAGATGAACTGGCTCAGCAAGTCCCCCTTTGGCCCACAGAGCTTAGCGCCATCATTGAAGCTAAGCAGCTTAACTAACCCCATTAACTAACACATTACAGAAGCCCCTGCGTTAGTGCATCAATCGACTAACGCAGGAAAGCACTAAATGCTGACATCAACGCATTATCTTTACAGTACTTTGTATACAAAAGTTTATATACAAGACCTTGCAACCAATAGCACTAAATAACAATGTAAAAAGTAGTAATGATTTTACTAAAATGAAGTTTATTTTGTTTCGCGAAGCGTTCAATAGCCTGCAAAAAATAATGAATCAAACGTGTATTTAAAACTTAATAACAATAATGATATTTTTGCATTTATGGCAGACATAAACGTGTAAGATTAAGATAAGTCTGGTTATTTTAAACCTTACAGGGTCTGTTGATCTTTCAAGTTTGGTTTTGCAGCGAGTGGCTGGTCATTTGTAAAAGGCAGAGACTTTATGGTGTTACTAATCTACCCAATTTGAGTAATTTAGCGCTTAGTTTGTGTTTTAGCCCTTGGTGTAATGGTTGATTTGGCGCTTGATCTATTACTTGCAGTAACTTTCTTCTTAAAGGACCTTTTCGCACTCTTATGAGGGCTTGCTACGCCTTGCAACGCTGAGGGTAATTGACTAGATGCTTGGCTGATTAAACCTTCTAATTGACTCAATAATGGCTGCATAAATGCATCATATTTAAGCCGTTTTTGACTGATAGCATCCAAGCTATTTTCCCACAAAGCCGTCATGTCTGGAGTAGTGGCTGATTCTGGTAAACTGCGGATTAAGCCAATACCGACCGGTGTAGCAAGAATAGATTTACCTTGTCTAACTAAGTAACCACGCTTAAATAACAATTCAATAATCCCAGCGCGAGTCGCTTCTGTGCCCAGGCCGTCGGTTTCTTTAAGAATTTTCTTAATGTCACTGTTGGTGACATAACGACTAATCCCAGTCATCGCGCCTAATAAGGTGGCGTCGGTAAAATGCTTTGGTGCCTGGGTCATTTTTTCTAATAACTCGCCGCGATCACATTGTAGTATTTGCCCTTTAACCAAGGGTGGCAACGACTGCACCGCATCGTCGTTATCGTCTTCACTGTTATTTGAATGTGTATTGGTATGACTTGCCGTAGCTACCCGTTTAAACAGTTGCTTCCAACCTAAGCTTTTGTCTTGACGTGCTTTAGTGGCAAAAAGACCACCAGCAATAGTGACTTCAACTGTGGTTTCTGCATAAATATAAGCTGGGTAAAACTGGGCTAGATATTGGCGCGCAATATGCTGATATAACTTGGCCTCATTAGTGGATAACGATGATAAATTAGCCACTTTCTCTGTAGGCACTATGGCATGGTGAGCATCTACTTTACTGTCGTCCCACGCTTTAGATTTAAGCTTGGCGTTAGGCATGTCGCAACCGTCAACTAATCCGGCCGCACCATTAAGTACCGCATCCAATACTTTAGGAGCCAAGCTATGTTGATCTTTGGGTAAATAGCGGCTGTCTGAACGTGGATAGCTTGTCACTAATTAACTTTTCAAAATGAGAATTGTGAGAAATACAGCTTATAGACTGGTTTCATCACGATTCTCAATAAAGTTAGATACACTACATAATTTATGAGAATAACTGTCTAGCTGTTCTCAACTTTCAAAAGTCAAAAATAACTACCTGTGCTTGAATTATTTTTTACCACTCAAGAAGTTTTTTAGCAACTAAAATTACAGACTTATTATTTATATTTCATATACATAAAATAAATCACTATATTTAATATATATGAAATATAAGATTGAAATATTTAAATATTACAATGTTCACTATTTTTTTCTTTCAAATTTTTTAATGCCACTAACTTGCCCTTGAGAGTTAAAAGTCGAATTTGCCCTTTTTCATAAAGCGGTAATATATTATCAATTTTACTAGTATATTTTCCCATCAGTCGTAGGTACTCTTTAGTTTCACTAGCAATAACTAACATTTCAGTTTCATGTGTCTTTATCGCTTGATTAAGTTCATCTTCAAAATAGTTAACTTTATTATTGGATTGAGTTTTAAAAAGTGAATCACCAACACGATTTTTAATGGTTTTTCTAATAAAATTAGAGCTTTTGAATAACAACGTTTTACTATAAATTGCTCTCATCGGACTTGGAGAGTCAGCCCTAGCAAGTAAATTTTGCTTAGCTAAATAACGAATTTGTTTATAAATAAATACCCTCGCCTCAACAGGATCACTGTATGCGTTAGTATAAGCTTGCAATTCATTACGCAATGAACTGACGGTAAAATGGTCTAGTTTCTTTTCAATTAACAAAAAATAAATATGCGCATTCAGTTTAATAGTTTGAGACATGTGTACTTACCAAATAAAAACTTAGGATTGCTAAGTATACTAATATAGGTAAAACTTAGACAATCTAAGTTATTCAAGGTATCAAGATGAAAACTAAGTGGCACAAACTAACCCTATCCCTCTCAGGCTCAATGAAGCTCGCAAGCGAGCTAATATGACTCAAAAAGAACTTGGTATTCGTATTGGTATGGATCCTAGCTCAGCTAGCAGTAGGATGAACCATTATGAAAAAGATAGGCACACCCCAGATGTGCAAACTCTTCAGAGAATGGCTGATGAGCTATGTGTACCATTGAATTATTTTTTCTGTGACACGGCTGAATCAGCTGAACTTGCTTGCTTGATTAGCCGCTTATCTACAGAAGACAAGAAAAAATTAATTAAGCAACTTAACAATATCCCAGAAAATTAACACTGTACAAATTTAATAATAACTCTCGGCTGCGTGATGCATCGGCCACCAATCACTGTTATTATATACAGTGTTAACATGTAGATTTGATAGTAAAGTATAAAATGAGATTATTTATTGCTGAAAAGCCTAGCCTAGCCAGAGCTCTAATAGCCGTATTACCTAAGCCCCATAAAAAACATGAAGGTTACACTGAAACTGGCGGCGGCGATATCGTCACATGGTGTATTGGTCATTTGTTAGAACAAGCCGAACCTCAGATTTATAATCCTGAGTTCAAGAAATGGTCAGTAGATCATTTGCCTATTATTCCAGAACAATGGAAGCTTGTTGCCAAAACAAAAACAAAGAAACAACTTTCAGTTGTCAAAAAGCTAATTAAACAAGCCGATCAACTTGTCAATGTAGGGGATCCAGATAGAGAAGGCCAAATTTTGGTCGACGAAGTAATTCACTTTTGTGGTGTATCTAAAGCTAAAAACGCTAAAACATTAAGGTGTTTAATAAGTGATCTTAATCCTACGGCTGTAAAAAAGTCAGTAAATTCACTTCGAAAGAATTCTGACTTTATACCACTTGCTACCTCAGCATTAGCTAGAGCTCGAGCTGATTGGCTTTATGGCATTAATATGACTAGGTTATGCACACTTCAAGGGCAAAAATCTGGTTACCAGGGCGTGCTCTCTATTGGCCGAGTTCAAACTCCTGTTTTGGGCTTAGTAGTTCATCGTGATTTGGAGATTGAGAATTTTGTTTCTAAACCTTTTTATGAAATATTAGCGACTCTTAAAACAAATACTGGTGAATGCTATGAGGCAAAATGGAAACCTAGTAAGGCTTGTGAGCCTTATATGGATGAGGACAATCATGTAGTTTCAAGAAAATTAGTAGAGACTGTTGTTGGAAAAATTATCAATAAAGAAGGTGTTGTAACTGATGTTAAAACGACACTAAAGAAACAAGCACCTCCTTTGCCTTATAGTTTATCTGCATTACAAATTGATGCTTCAAAGCGTTTTGGCATGAGCGCTCAAAATGTTTTAGATACTTGCCAAGAGCTTTATGAGCGTTTTCAACTAATTACCTACCCAAGATCAGACAGCCGTCACTTACCTAAAGAGCATTTAAAAGAAGTTAACCAAGTGACTAATGCTATTAAATCAAACCATAAAGTCTTGGCTGAAGCTGTAAACAATGCAAATCTAAGCCTAAAGAGCCGAGCGTGGGATGACTCAAAAGTAACGGCTCACCACGCAATAATACCAACTAGTAAAACATTAAATATAAGTAATCTATCTTCCTTCCAAATTAATATTTATGAACTGATTGCCAGACAATATTTAATTCAGTTTTATTCTGATTTTGAATATCAAGAGAAACAAATTGATACAGAAATTTCAGGTGGACTATTCGTTGCTAAACAAAAAGAAGTAATATTACAAGGATGGAAAGTACTATTTCCAACTAAATTATCAAACAATATAAAATCAGATGACGACTTCTCTACTAAGAAACTGCCAAACGTCAAAAAAAAGAACTAGTTCAATGCATTAATGCTCAACAAATTGAAAAACAAACTTCTGCACCTAAATATTTTAATGATGCTTCGCTTTTATCTGCTATGACTGGTATAGCAAGGTATGTTCAAGACTCATCTATAAAGAAAATAATGCGTGAGACTGATGGCCTTGGAACTGAAGCAACAAGAGCTGGCATTATTGAACTTTTATTTAAACGCCAGTTTATACAACGTAAAGGTAAAGATATTCAGTCTACGGACATTGGTAAAGGATTAATAAAATCACTTCCAATTCAGATGGTTGTACCAGATATGACAGCCCATTGGGAGTCTCAGCTTGAATCAATTAATAAACGAGAAATAATATACAATAATTTCATGCAACCGTTAATTTTTCAGTTACATCAATTAGTGGAAAATGTTCAATCTGTCAGTTTCCAATTGCTCAAAGGACAAGGTTCTAAGAATTATAAGACTGGAATAAAAAGAAAGCAAAATAAGTCTATTCGACCACAAAAAAAATAAAAATAATTTATTAAATATCACTACTCTAATAATACATTTGATAAACATGGATTCTTGAATTTAGATACAGAGATAGCTTTGCTACCTCATTATCTAAACTACTTTATAACCCAGTTAGATCGCTCAGAACACAAGATCATCTACAGCTTTCTGAGCTAGATCTCTTGCTTGCTGTGTATCCATATTTAAACAAGATGCTATAGAAAGTGCACTTGAACATGCAATAACAAACTTATCTCCCAAGCTCAGATTACGTCCTACATTATTGAAACGAGTAATATAATCATTAAAACGTTCAACCATTTCAATATTTGGATCTTTAATTTCTGGTGGTTGTTGTTCTTTCTTACAAACCAAGATTGCATCAAGATTAATCGGTTCTTTCGAAAAGCTTTTAGGAGTAGCGACTGCCATCTCGGCTTTGACTGGATGAGCAGCTACAATATAAAAACCAGCTTTAGTAATTGCGTTATAAACCGCCATCCACCCATCTATAGTTGAGTGATGATAGCTGAAGCTCATCAGTCCTTCATTAATAAGAACTCGATGACACTCTTCAAATATTGTTTGAATCTTGGCCGAAAATCGAACCTGATCATTATCCTGAACTTCGTTCTCATGCGACGAATTATCTCTGGCTAGATAAGCATAATGTTCGCCTAAAGCATTACTAAGCCAAGCGTAAAAGAAATCACTTAACTCGCTATAATGAACAAAGTCGAAATAAGGAGGGTCTGTAATAACCGCATCCACTGAATTATCTGGTAGAGGAAGATTAGCGCTATCACCATTTAATACTAAAGCTGCTCGGTCATGTTTATCAAATTGTTCATACTCAGTGCACAGAATATGGTCTATGGGATCACTACAAACAAGTTTGGAACTTTTCAGCTTACCATTAGTATTTTCAAGGAAAATTTCAAAGGGTTCATCTAAATATTTCTTAGCTTTTAGTAAGCGACTCTTAAACAAACCAGAGAATGACCCACTACTTTTACCATCAACACCCCAAACAGTATTCTCTAGCGGAGTTCGTTCAGGCTTTAAAATATGATTAGAAAACATATGTCGTACGGCTCCAGTTCCTTCCCCTTTAAATGAACAAAAAAGATTATTAAACTCGAGTGTTCCACTAAAAAGGCAGACAAAATGATCTCTGATAGAATCATTTTCTATTTGAAGTATACGACGAAGTAAAAGACCAAGAGTTAAAAGCTGACGTTCATTGAAAAAATCTCTCCAATAATTATAGTTGTAGCCCCTTGCTTGGTTAGTATTATGACCATGCCTCACCTTCATTGTCGGTAGAGGAAGATCCTTCCCTAGCTCACTTAGTCTACAGGAAGCTTTCTCGAGCAAATTAAAATCGTAACGACTAGGTTTAATGTATTTCTTCTTTCCATCTTCACTTAAAGCTAAAATTGCATATAAGCGGTGACAAGGTGCACTGTCACTTGCTTGAATTAAATCTTTAATTTTATACTTCACACCTTTGCTGTCTGTAACGGTAGCTCGTAGAACGGGACCAACTTGAGGGTTAAATTGAACAAAACATTCCGGACATTTAACTTCGGTTGAATTATATAGCTCTTGAAATACAGCACCACATTGAGGACACAAAATCTGAGCTTCAGGCTTTGCTTTAGAATATGCATTTTTGCTAAAAATATAGCTGCTAAAAAGTGGTATTTTTTCACCTAATGGTGTAATTACTTCTTTAACCCAAAAATAATATAATGCTTGGGTTGTAACGTCAGTACCTGGGATAACAGTTTTAAAATAGCTAAGAATTTCACTAGCTACATCAGACTCAATAGCTTTAAAAGTGCTAATTAACTCACTTTGTTCTACGGGAGTAAGTGCTTGACGAACCATAAAAGTACTAACAGGGTTGACATCACAACCGATAACCTTCGCCCCTAACTTTGCTGCCTCTCCTAGAGTAGTACCAGATCCCATGAATGGGTCTAAGACTACAGAATTTTGATAATTCTGGTTTGTATAAAAATCCGGCCATTTATCTTGAGCCAATGAGCCCGAAACGATAGACCGAAATACTGAACCGAGTCTCTTAGCCCACCATTTGTGAATGTGATAAATAGGACGATTTATTTCTTTACGATAACTTTCATTTTCTGCTATTGGATCAATGACTTCAAATGGGAAGTTTTTTTCTATTACCTTCATTAAATCTCTTCTTATGTATGCTTTGAAGTCTTTAATATTTACTTAAGTTACACCACTAAATTTTGTACGCATCTCATTTATATGGTAAGAGTTAAGGACAATAAACATTGATGTTCATCTGATTTAACATTATTTTTGTACTATTTTATAATTAAATTCTATCAAAAAAGGCTCTATAAAGACACACAAAAAACTATTGTAAAAATCAAATAACAGATTTTTGATTAAACGATGTCGAGTTTTTAATGTATGATATTATTGTATTTATTATAGATTAGAATGATTTTATCTAACTGAGGCTGGCAATGGATATTCAACTTTTAGATGGCGAAGAATTGATTTTAGGTGATGGAAAAATACCTGAAGTCAAAATGACTGATGAAGAAATAAACAAAAAGTACCGAGAAGGAGAGATCCGTATCGTAACAGAACAAGCTCGTTATCCTCTGAACACTATATCTTCAATGGTTAGCAGCAATGGTTATAAAATGAACCCTGAATTCCAGCGTCGACATAGATGGTCTAATGAGAAACGCTCCGCATTAATAGAATCTCTAATTATGAACGTGCCATTACCTCCAATTTTTCTTTATGAATATGAATACTCTAGCTATGAAGTAATGGACGGGCTCCAACGTCTTACTGCAATATCTTCATTTTATGATAATAAATATTCTTTAGTTGGATTAACAAAATGGCCTGAACTAAATGGCAAGAATTATGAATCATTACCAAAATTAGTGAAACAAGGGATCGATCGTCGATACATTTCATCAATCATCCTGCTTAATGAAACAGCAAAAACACCTGAAGAAGCAGAGACTATGAAACAAATGGTCTTTGATAGAATCAACAGTGGTGGTGAGCAACTAAAAGCACAAGAGAAACGAAACGCAAACTTCGGACGGTAAGCTTAATAGACTTTGTATCAAACTATCGGAAAATGAGTCCCTATGTAAAACTTGGGGGATCCCTCTTCATGTGGAGGGGCATGATGGTATACATACCGAGCGAGCAGCAAACAAGCTCTTCAAAACAATGTATGACGTAGAGTTAGTATTACGTTTTTTTGCATACCGTCAAAAACACGACTTACATACAAAATCACTAGAGAGTTATTTCGATCGTTTTTTAGAACAAGGCAATTACCTAAATCAGGAAGTACTTGATAATCTAGCAAGCTTTTTTAATAGAACAATTGACCTAGCATTTGATTTATTTGAAGAGCAAGCATTTCAATTATACCGAGAGCATAAAGGTAAATGGGCTTGGTTTGATCGAGCCACTGTCGCAGTTTACGATCCGATGATGTTAGTTTTAAGTCAACACTTAGATAAACGAGAAATTTTACTCAGTCAAAAAGAATTAATTAATTCAGAAATTGAAGAGTTTTACAAAG
The DNA here is from genome assembly GCF_051165765.1 of Shewanella sp. HL-SH8. NCBI lineage: Bacteria > Pseudomonadati > Pseudomonadota > Gammaproteobacteria > Alteromonadales > Shewanellaceae > Shewanella > Shewanella sp. HL-SH8. The sequence continues at coordinate 2,862,661 of NZ_CP195039.1, forward strand.
AAAACTATGCAGCATTTGGCGGTAGAAATGTTAATGAATTAGCATTGAAAACACGTGAAGATTTATTAGAAATATTTATACAAAGGTTTTTTTGATATGTTCACTTGCAGGGATGAGTTTACTGATAGCATAGACGGATTAGTCCGACATCTTAGATATGAAGAAGAAAAAGATAAGTTCTTTCGTAAACTACTTCAAAGTTGTAACCATGACAACGAGTTAAACGGAATGGTACAGCAACATCTAATAGAAGTGATCAAACCATCATCGACATCATCGAAGGAATTCAACTATAAAAGTTCGATTATTGCACTTTATGGTTACCTAGAAAGTTATTTAGAAAAATTAGCTGAAGAATTTATCAATTGCATAAACGAATCAAAAATTCCAGTACTAAAATTACCAAACTCTATCCGTGAGCGTCACTTAGAACTATCAATAAAATTTCTAGACAAAATTGCTAAGAATAAAAATCAGAAAGATTCCGACAAGCGTAAATGCGAAATTGATGTTATTTCAAATTTACATTCATTCTTACATGCAAAAGATGATTATTTATTGAATAGCAAAGCTTTCTCAATTCATGGCGCTAACTTTCGATACGAACTAATTCAGTCATACTTTGCACAAATTGGCGTAACAAATATTGCAGATAGAACCTTAGGCTTTGAAGAAGTAACATTCCAGTTAGCAAATAGACTAGGACAAGAACCTTCGCAAGAAAAGCTAATAATGAAGGGATGGCTTGAGTCAGAATTAGGTGAGCTTGCTCAATTAAGAAATGAAATTGCTCATGGCTCCTTCGAGAGAAACTTTGAACAATTCGAGCTTATCATTAGCCGTGCTGAGTTTCTAAAGCACTTCGGTAACGCACTAGCTGAAATTCTTCATCGATCGTTTGATGAATGTCTTTATCACGGAACTGAACGAAAGGTCATAGGTAGTGCAGATAAAACTTTTCCTGCACATAGCTGTTTTGGTTTTTTTGGTAAGCCTATTAATGGTACCGAAGAAAAATTTAAAATTAAAGTTGGCGATAATATTTATGCAAAGAATGATAAGATGGTTACTATTGGAAAAATTGAATCTTTAATACAAGATAATATTTCAATTACCGAAATTAATTACCCAAGTGAAACCGATTTTTCCATTAAAGTTGATTTTACTATAAGTAATGGAATGCTTAATCGTGAATTATCTATAAAAAACTATATATAAAAAATTAAAGTAGCAAGAATCATAGCGTCCTAGAAGTATATTGACTGTAAGTAAAACTTAAGAATCAATAATATTTAAAGGACTCTATAAAAATAAGGTAAAACTACCAATAAAATTTATGCGCTTAATCCTGGCATTGACGCACTAATTCGTTGTTTAGCCGTTCTAGATTTACAACCTGAAAAAATATTTTCAATAAGAATCGGAGGTATTGATAGATCTGGCTTACCATTACTAACAATACTGTAATAAAATTCATTGTTGTAAATATCACATCTAGAAACCTCTTCGGTTACTAGATGATCAAGTTTTAGATTTGCGCACTCAAGTTTTTTTGTTACAAAAACCTTTCTTTCATGAAAACATTTAAGCTTGTAATTCAGAGGATTAGGGTAAGTATACATAGCTCTCCGGACGAACAGAACCTTCACCATAAGGACCATGACCATATTCAGACTGATTAGCTACTTTTGCCTGTTTATGAAGATTAAAATCATAGTTAATAAAATCTCCGTGCATCAATATAAAAGTAACAATACTAGAACTATCATTACTTAGTAAGGCATATAGGTAATAGCATGGAACATCAGTTGTTATATTGCCAACTTTTACCAATGCTGTACCACATGGTAAACAACTATTATAATCCATTGTTAATCCACGAGAATCTGCCCCATTTTCTTTTTGGATTAATTTCTTAACTTCAATACCAACAATGACCCCAGACTGCTTATCACGAATTACAATATCCGGTGTTGTTAGTTTCCCTGAACTTACAACTTCTAAGTCAGGAAAAGATAATTTAATCTCTTCTACTATTAGAGAATCAAAGGGGTCATCTTGAACTGTTCCAACTAAGGATGGGGCTCTAAGATTAATTGGAATTACATTATTTTTATCAATTTTTTGATAAAAATGATCATAAATCACTTTCATTATTTGATGTTCATTGTGATACATGATTTTCCTTTAAATAGTCTAAAATAATTTTTATAATTGAAAACTTGAGATAACTATATTCAAGTTCACTTCTGTTATTTGATAGCTCTTCGGTAAATAATCTTCAAAAAATACCTAAATTTAATTCTATTATCTTTCCATTCTAGAAACAACATATTCACGAACCTGGCGTTCATTCTGCAAATCCACCACCCTTTTAACTAATTCAGAATAGCTTTGCTCTAATAAACTTCTTGCTTTGATTGCGTTATCTCGTTCTCTACGGTATTTATCTTTTAATGTACGTTCTCTGTTTAGTTCTGACTTTAATTTATCAATTTCAGATACTTGCATCCCCATTTCGATATCTAGTCCAATCATCATCGAGTTTTCTCGATTATGATTAAATTGTTCGATCAAGGTTTTTGCATGAACTACAAAATCAGGAAACTTATGGACGTAGCTATTACCTAATTGAGCCTCTATGTTGACTTTATTTAGAGTCAACCGACCTTTTGGTTTAACATGACGGCCTTGGCCGTCGAGCAATCTTTTCAATGCTTCATGTAAGCGAGCTTCTGTTATTTGTTTATCTCTACTCATGATTTGCCTTGATAGTATAAGTGAAGGGTTCAAAATCAATATTGTGTAATTTTAATGTTTGCTCAATTTGACGAATTTTTACAGTGTAGCCAATAAGAATACGGCTATATGCATAGTCTTCCATTTCATTTAAACTTTCAAAAGCTACGATTAACCGTTTACGTTGTGCAGCCATTTGTTTTGCGCTTTTATCGGTAATTATTAAGTGTTGGCATGGTTTACTCTCAGCTACAAATGATTCTATTGAGCAAACTCGTTCACATGATGAGTTAGTGCAGTAACCACCTGTAGGTAATAATACTATTGACTTTGTACCATTACGAACTAATGACGCTAATTCATCGCGAGATAAAACTATGGTTTCGCCTTTACCGAGTGATTTATTTCTCTCTTCTATAACACTAACACTCCCACCACCGGATAAATGTTGTGTGCCATTATAAATATCATCAAATGCTTCAATAGCTAAGCTCTGTGTCGCCATATCAACTTCACTCATTAAGTCTTTATCTAGTAATAAATCCTCAGACCGAATAAGTTCAGCATTATTGGCATACCAATTACTCATATGTATATTTTTATGTTTTAACTGGTGTTTAATTGTTTGTACGTTCCCCAATTTATTCCTTACCATAAAAACCGCAAAAGAACGCCTTAAATCATGTAGAGACAATTTAGGTAGTGAACCACCTATTTTTAATTCACCATGCCAATCAGGATTTAATAAGTTGAACTCTTCCACTTCTTCATTAGTTGCCTTTATTTCAAGTTTTTTTAGATTCAAAAAATCTTTGCTCCCAATTGATAATGTATAATCAGACAGCACTTTTTTAAATCTATCACTACCCATACCAGCTGTAATAAATGAAGAAGCTAAATCTTCCAAACCACGGTCATATTCATCTTTGCTAATCAAGTCTTCATTGAAATTGCTTTCTAATGTATTTCTAAAATGTTCTCGTGCATACATAGTTGAGTCATAAGCAAGCTCTAATGCTTTCAAGGCTATGGGATGGGTTACCCATACCTCCTTAGTTGCCACTCCTTTATTACCTTTGTAAGTATTACCACATAACATTGATATGCCAGCTAGTACCTTATAGCTATTTGGGTTAGTAGTTCGCGATTCTCGATTTCTCATTCCAGTAAACATCACAACAACCATTAAACAATACTTTACGATTTCACTAACCCATTTCCCTCTGATATGAAAGCTAAAGTTTGGTATTTCTCTTCCAAGATTATTACCATATTTAACGACCCTAAGGTTTAAATTTTTTACTCCGTTTTCATCTAGCTTCAACATACATCTATTTCTTGCCTCTTTTGGCAGCTCACTACCATAATATGCAACTGTTTCCTTCATTACTGATGAAATTTTATATCTGTAAGGGTGATACATATCAACTACTCCCACAGCTTGCTGAAGAATTTGAGAATATATCGTAGTTGGGAGGGCTAAATGTTGTTTGCTTGTTTTATCGTTTGATAAGTCTTTAAAAGCGTTGCTATCTATGTATCGATTTAATAATCCTGCACTATTTAATTGTCTCAAAGTAATACAAATTAGTTTGAGCATGGATAACGACATAAGTCCTTTAATATTTTCTGTAAACTTAAACCACTCTATGTTGTCTGACAGCAGTGAAAAATCTGATTTACCCCATATCTTTGTAACTACCCACAAGTTCTTTTTGGTACTTAGCAGTTTTGATACTGACACATGATTGTCAATCGCTTTATCCATTTCTGAAAAGAACAATTTAGCAGTAAAACTTTGTATATTTTTCTTATGCTCAGGAGGAATTTTGTGGAAAACAACATAACGAACAGACTCTCGGCGTGAAACAAAATCCCATTTATCATCAAATATACGAGAGGCACCATTTCCATCAGAATCAAATGATATGAAAGGATTGTTTTTAAACTCATCCTCTAATTTTTCTAAAGTATTAAACATTAAAAACCTGCAAAGTGTCGTTGAGTCCCTGTAATCCCATGAATAAGGGATGATCAGAATGTGCCATTTTCAATTCTGCACCAGCATACTCTTTTGGTGCCTTATGCCTAAATCGATCTAACGTTCTGCTCAGTATTACCTCTAATTGATATAGTTTTTCTTTGGGAATGGAATTTTGGGAAGGTATACTCTTTAGTTCAAGCACTTGCTCAAAAAATGATAGCATTAACCAAATATCAGATTCTGATGCGATTAAAATATGATTTTCACAATCAAAACACGATAAAAAATCGGTACATTTTTTCTCATCTTCTTTAAATTCTATTGCTAAGTTCTTATATTTACGCTCGATAGCCCCTTTTTTACTTTCGTCTCCAGAACATCGAATGCCATGTGGGGTAATCGTTGGTATTTTTATTTCATTTCGCGTTAAACGTTGCTTATAGTCATAATCAGTTAATATATCACTATGGAGTACCTTGGCATCATTCACTGAATCTTTAATAGAATTACCTTTGCTAATTAAAGCTAGTGATTCAAATGTGGCAGATAAATGTCGTTCATGATCAGCTTTTACACCTGATGAATAGGTACTGGCAACAACATTTATTGTATTGTTTAACCCCTGTGAAACAAGGTACATGTCTTCAGTTACGCGCATTAAAATATCGGATTTTGTTTTGCGAAATCGAGAAGAATTAATCCTAAAAGGAAATAATTTCTCGATAAGTTTATTGATCCTATCCGAACCCGTACCATGATCTGAAAAGTCCTTAATTTTTAAATTCGAATCAACAAACGGAATAAATGGTTGATCTTCAATATCCTTAATGCCAGCTAATATAAAATGAGCTTTTGATACTTCAAGCCACTCTGCTATCAAGTTTTTCGCGTATTTAGAAAAACCTAAGGAGTGATCAATACTCTTGTAATTGGCTCTTCCTTTAACACCTTCAAAAACATAGACGTCAGAACCTACACATTTAAAGGATACGTCGTTACGTTTCATTTTCTTTAAAACAGAATCATTCATACCAGTCCACATAAAAAATAAATACAGAGCACAGCGAGAAGTCTGATTAAATAATATCTGACGTTGCAAGACCCTATCACTAAAGTCTTTTTGGCTTTTTATCGCATTATTTATTAACATTGCGTGTTTGAACGCATTTTTTTTTATATTTATATTATTCCACCCAAATTTTTCTACCATGTTATTGAATAAATGCTCATCAAAAAAAGGATGTACTTCTGGATGCGTATCATTTTTTATATGTTCAATAAGTTCGAGGTAACCTTTGATAAGGAGGCGTGAAACGGGCTTTAGCTCAGTTTCAATGTCATACGCACATTGTTTGCCACTAGCTTGATAATGAGGTACTAAAGCCAATTTTTCAGCATCATGAGAACGACCAAATCCTTTTAAAATAATAGACAACGCAGCATGAACTCGGCTCGCTCTTGAAGTAGTTATACCTTGTAAGGTAAGCTGATTGAAATGTTTAATACATCTGTTCATTTCATCTAAGGAAAAAGGTGAAGACTGTGGACTAAACTCATCAATATATCTTAAGTACGAGACTAAACCGACCTTTATATGACTATGAAATGTACTACAGGGGCTATCTGGTTTAATCTTATAGACTGATCGTATAAAGTCATCACGATTTGCTAAAGTCAGCTCAGTAGCCTTAAACTCCCCCTTTCTTTTACCTGTTGCAATCGTTGTGGGAACACCTCGGTAACGTAACCGTTTAAATTCAAACTGTCCTCCTATTTTGTTAAAACAAGCCATATCTTCGATATTTAAAATATCAATTGATGCTGTTTTACTCCTTATTGTTGTTTCGAGGTTTACACGTTTACGCACCATTTAACTCCCTGTCTAATTTAATATTTATTTGATCAGTGAAACCATCCAAAATTCCTAAATAAGACAACACATCCTCATAAATTTCATCCCCAGTTGGAGCATTCTGTGCAATTTTTAAATACACCATCGTGGTTTGACGGTCTTCATGACCAAGAAGTGAAGCTACATAGTCTAATGCAATATCAGGCTTAACGTCGTTTCGTAACAAACGTCTAAATATATCAACAGCAAATGTAGAGCGAAGGTTATGTATTGAGGCTAGTGTTTTATATTCTAAGTCAAGCATGTTGTTTATTGTATTTCTGACTTCAATCCAACGCCCTGTAAAATCACTTGACCTAGTAAATAAAGGAACTCCTGTTTGCGATATAAAAAGATATTTTTTATTTTTATCAATAGAATCATCACCTTCAAAAATAGACGTATTACCTATTTGTTCTTGGGTTTTACAAAAATCATTGAATTTATTCAAGCGCTTTAAATATCGTTCAGATTGGGTGTAATTGTAAATGTCTTCCATTAATCGTGCTGGGATAATGGTTTTCCTCGGTTTGTTACCTTTGCCTTTAGTCTTCGTCAAAGAGCCATATCCATCGCCCACGCTCAATCTTAGAATATCATTTTCATAAACTTCTTCGCCTTCTTTGATAACTTTTTTAGGCTTGATAATTTGCCCTAAATGAAGGCTAGCCATTTCTTCTCTTCGAAGACCCGTATAGCGACAAATCATAAAACCTAGTGAAAATTCAATAGGCAACGAAGCCGATTTATTTTTATCTTGTCCAAAACGAATTATACGCCTTGATTTTGTCAAAATATTTTGTGCCACCATCCATTGCTTATCACTCATAGGTTTTAAGTCTCGACGGCAATTTTCTAATGATGTTCCATTACTTCTTTGACTCCGGCTAAAACTTAAACGGATGTCTGTTGTATGAATAACTTTTTGATGAAACGCTTTCATACTGGCAGCTGAAGATTGGAGTTTTAATGTGATAGATTCATGTGAGAATGGCGGATTATTGAATAGTTTTCCTTTTCGAAGATAATATTTATAAAACCGAGTTACAGCAGAAATATAAGCTTTAGCAGTTGTTCTAGCTAAACGATTTTTTTCCTCTGCAGGGAATAATACAAGTTTTTTAAGAGCGTCACGATACTTATAGGTAAGTCGATGGGCTTTACGCTTAGGAAAGTAATCCCAAGTTGGCCGAGGCTCATCATAAATTGGATCAAATAAATCCTCATCATATTCGCTATCCCAAATGACTTGATGCTGGATAATAAATTGAAAATAATGGGCTAAGCCCTGTGCCAGTTGAGATGACTCAAGTTTCCCGTCATCAAGATGATGCGCAAGAATAAATTCGTTAGCTACATCAACAGGTTTAAAAGAAACTAGTATGTTTTTATTGTCGTAACCAACTTCATTTAATAAAACTAATTTCTTAATCACAACACCTTTATCGTAAAGGCTATGCTTCACCACTAACTCACCATTTTCGTCCCCTTCTACAATTGGTACCTTGTAGACATAAGACTTAAACGAGGATGTCTCTATTTGATAAGTTGTCATCTACGAACTCACTCTGATTGTAAATTAATCTCAATAATGAATATTCTCAACTATATAAGTCAATAAGTGCCAATTAGTATATATATCGCATTAGTGAGTAATCAATTTATGCCGCTCGTACAAGCTTTGACAGGTATCTAACACCTCTTTTGCCGATAGCCCAAAGCGCTTTGCTGCATCGATTTGCAATGCTGATAAGCTGTAAGGCAATGGTGGGTTTTGGCGTTTATCTTTGGCCTCAAGTTTGGTGACTTCTGCGGGTTGACCATGAATACGCTTAACCACATTTTCGGCCAAGCCTTTGGCTAATACCCGGCCGTCTTCATCCATATAAGGCTGGCAGGCTTCGCTAGGTTGCCATTTAGCACTAAAGGTTTGTTGTTGATCGGTAACTAAATGCGCTAATACTTCATAGAAAGACTTGGGCTTAAAATCGGCGATTTCATCATCACGGCGCACCACTAACCCCAGTAAGGGGGTTTGCACCCTGCCCACAGATAACACACCTTGATAACCGACCTTTTTACCTTGAATGGTATAAGCTCGTGTCATGTTCATGCCATATAACCAATCTGCACGGCTGCGGGCTAATGCTGAGGTTGATAATGGAATAAAGTCTCGATTACTGCGCAGTTGCCCTAACGCCCTTTTAACCGCTTGTGGATTTAAATCACTGATGAGTAAACGTTGTACATCATTCAGCTTGTCACCCTTTACGCCAAGGTAAGAAATAACTTCATCGACTAAAAGCTGACCTTCACGGTCGGGATCACCAGCATTGATTATCGATGATGCTTGCTTAACCAATTTACGTAACACGGTTAATTGGCTGCGGGTTTTAGGTTTGGGTTTTAATTGCCAGGTTTGCGGAATAATCGGTAAATGCTCGAGTTTCCATGATTTAAACGCTGCATCATAGGCATCAGGCTCAGCTTGCTCGAGCAAATGACCAATACACCAGGACACACAATCGCCGTTGGCTGCGGTAATAAAGCCCTCACCTTTTTTATGCGGTTTAGGCAATACATCAGCAATGGCTCGGCCTAGACTGGGTTTTTCTGCAATGTATAAAATCATTCAACACTCAAGCACTGTATATATTAACAGTAAAATAGCGGATTGATCCGTGTTTAGCAAGTTATCAGCCATTAAAGATACACACCATTAATTGAAATATGTAGATGGCTCAATGCTATTGGTGAGTACTTATTGCGTGATGTTCTATGTTTTAGCCGTTGGCTGCAGTATTAATTTTGGATAGCGTTCAAGCCACTTTTTCTGGATGACACGCTGTTCAAATATACTTGATGAGCGCTTTGGGTTATGGCTCAGACTAAAATTAAATAAACATGTTAATTCAAAGGCATGAATAAATTCCAATGTGTTGGCGCTAATGCAAGAGCCAGTTTTCACATTAACGCTATAACTGGCATGCTGCGGGTTCACATTAACCGCATTCAATTTAACCGCTATCGCAGTTTGCTTTTCAGGCCAATACCCCATTGCATCGAGACATGAATGATATTGTGGGTCTTGATTACGAATATGCATCCTAGCTTGGTTTTTAACCGACCAATTTAGCGGCATCAAGCTTAACAGTATTTGCTGAATGTGCTTGTCTTGAGCTTGGGTGATGTTTTTTTCGCAATAGTAAATGACATCAATATCATTTAACCCACTTAACTCACTGGTTGAAAAACCGTGCAATTTGTCCCACACCAGATTACGCACAAAGCCGGCAGCGATTGCCCAGTCGGTGATATTGAGCTTAGCAAACACTTGTGCACAAACTAATAATGCTTGCATCCGCAGTGCATCTTGCTCAACCCACTGGGTTAGCTGATTTAATTGCCCTAACTCAGTTAACAACGCTAGATCAGCCAAAGCTTGTGACTGCTCTACCTTGGCTAAACAGTGCTTATTGGCGGGTGAGATTTGAATACCGTCTTGTGACACTAATATTAAGCCTTAACTCGCGTCAGCTTGTTGTTCTGGTGCTGCTTGAATAAAGGCATCAAGTTGGTTGCAGTTCTTCCATACACGGACAATGTTTGGGTAAGCATCCAAAGGCACCTTAAAGCGCTCGGCATTATAAACCTGTGGCACCAGGCAAATGTCAGCCAGAGTGACCTTATCGCCAAAACAAAATTGGCCAGAAAAACGTTCAAGCTGCAATTCTAATGCGCTAAAACCAACATGAACCCAATGATGGTACCAGGTCATTTTTTGGGTTTCATCTACGCCCATTTCTTTGACTAAATATTGTAATACCCGCAGGTTATCGAGTGGGTGGATTTCACAGGCAATAGCTTGCGACATGGCGCGCACCACGGCTTTATCTTCTAAATTAGTCGGTAGTAAATTAATTTGTGGGTGTTTTTCGTCAAGGTATTCAATAATCGCCAAAGACTGGGTCAGGCTAAACTCGCCTTGTTCGTTGCTATCAACTAACGCAGGTACTAAGTGCTGGGGATTAAGTTGATGAAATGCCTCTGAATGTTGCTCACCACCATTATTCACTAAATGCACTGAAATATGTTCTGCGCTTAATTGCTTAAGATTAAGTGCTATTCGAACTCGGTATGCGGCACTAGAACGCCAATATCCATACAATTTCATCTTATTTTCCCTATAAAAAAGGCAATAACATGGTCTGTTATTGCCTAAATATCATCTTAATTGATAATGAATTAACCTTTGTACTCAACTACTTTTTGGTCAATTGAACCAAAAATGCTGACATTGTTATCGTCAAACATCTCGATACGAACCGTGTCACCAAAACGCATAAATGGCGTGCTTGCTTTGCCATCTGCAATAATTTCAAGCATACGTTTTTCAGCTAAACAGCTTGAACCGGCACTACGGTCATAATTAGAAATAGTACCTGAACCGATAATAGCACCTGCTCCCAAAGGACGTGTTTTCGCAACATGAGACACTAGTTGACTAAAATCAAATGTCATGTCCACGCCAGCATTTGGGCGACCAAATAATTCACTGTTTAAATGCGTCACTAACGGCAAATGAACCTTGCTGTCTTGCCATTTATCACCTAATTCATCAGGCGTAATGGCCACAGGAGAAAAAGCACTTGACGGTTTAGACTGGAAGAAGCCAAAGCCTTTAGCTAGCTCACCAGGAATAAGGTTACGTAAAGATACGTCGTTAACTAACATCAATAATTTAATATGCTTAGCGGCGTTTTCACTGCTTACACCCATGGCAACATCATCAGTGATGATAGCAACTTCTGACTCGAAATCGATACCATACTCTTCACTGGCCATTTCGATATCGGCTTTAGGAGCGATAAAGCTGTCTGAACCACCTTGGTAGACTAATGGATCTGTCCAGAATGTTTCTGGCATTTCAGCGCCGCGAGCTTTACGCACTAACTCAACGTGATTCACGTAAGCACTGCCATCAGCCCACTGATAAGCGCGTGGTAATGGTGATAAACATTTGCTTTCGTCAAATGCAATCGCATTGTCCATTTGGCCAGCGTTCAACGCTTCATATAATTCTTGTAATTGCGGGTTTAATAAATCCCACGCGTCAAGTAGTTGCTGCATAGTGTGAGCAATAGCAGGTACCGCGACAGCTTTAGTTAAATCTTTGCTTACTAACATAAGTTGGCCATCACGACGACCGTTGTTATAACTTGCAAGTTTCATTATTGCTCCTAATATTCGAAAAGTCTGTCGGCCGTATAAGAATGCGAGCCAATCAGAAAATACAGCTTGATTGATGATAGAAATAACCGATAAACCGTGCAATAAACAGCTTGTGAGCTGAATCACATATTCTACTTTCAACCCTGATTTTGTAAATATTTGTATACACTTATAAACAAGGCCTGAAAATGGTGATTTTCAGGCCATACATTGGCTAAATTGCCAACAAAACTGTGGCATAAAAACGTTACAGTGTTGTTTAAACAGCCTGACTAACGTTTCTTTGAAATACTGTAATCACGTAATTTATTTGCAATTGCGGTATGCGATACACCTAGCTTTTTGGCTAGTTGCCTGGTACTTGGATAAGCAGGATATAAACGACGTAACAAATTCGCTTCATACTCTTTCATCGCTTCATCCAATGTGCCTTCAAACTCTTCATCAAAGTAGCCAAAACCTTCGGCATATGAGGGCAATTTAAGTTGCTCAACCGTTAATTCAGCCGAACCATCCCACATAGACACTGCACGGAAAATAGCATTTTTCAACTGACGCACGTTACCTGGCCATGCATAGGTAAATAAATAATCACGGCAAGAGGCTGAAATGCGACGAAGCGGACTTGATAGTTGATGACTGTAATGCTCTAAAAACATTTCAGTTAACGGAATGACATCAACCTTACGCTCACGTAATGATGGCATGTGATAACTCAGCACATGAATACGATAATAAAGATCTTCTCTAAACTCGCCAGACTGACATAGCTCGGCGAGATTTTTTTGAGTCGAACAAATAATTCGCACATCCGCACGCACTTCTTCATCACCGCCCATGCGCCTAAATGCACCATCTTGTAATAAACGCAGTAACTTAACCTGAGCCGCTTTAGACATTTCGGCAATTTCATCTAAAAATATCGTGCCACCTTTTGCTTCAGCAAAAAAGCCGCGTTTGACAATTTGCCCATTACTAACAAAACCAAATAGCTCTTCTTCAGCCACACTATCGGGTAATGCGGCGCAGTTAATGGCTATAAATGGATGCTCACGGCGCATACTGGCGTCATGACTAGCTCGCGCCATTAACTCTTTACCTGTACCCGTTTCACCCGTGATAAGTAACGGTGCATCTAATTGCGCCATTCGCTTAGCTTGCTTAAGCACATCTTTCATTTTGTCACTGACCGCAAGCACATTATCAAAACCTGTGGTTTGGTTCTGTAACGCATTAAACTGCTTACCTACCCTAGCTGGCGATTTAAGTGATACCACGGCGCCAGCAAGAATGGTTTTGTCATTATCATCAGGTAGATAAATGGGCAGCATTTCGGCTAAGTATTCACTGGCATTAATGGTAACTCGCGATGCAATGGCAGGCACTTGAGGCTCACTTAACCAACGCACAAAGTTAAAACCCTGCACCCAATGATTTAATGATTCAGCTACGACTTCATGTTCGGCCATATTTAGGGTCAATAAAGCCGACTCGTTGACAATACGAATACGTCCCTTAGCATCAAGGGAAAATACCGAATCTGGTAGGGTTTTTAATAAGGTTTTTAACGCGTAATGCTCTTGCTCTGAAGGCATGAAAGATACCGTACGCACATCGTGCACACTTTCTACCTTACGGATAAGGGGCATTAACTCGCGCAACATTTCAAAACTGATTTCGGCAAATTGCAGATACAAAAAGCCTTTGTTGCTAGCATCAATGGCAATTAAATTAATGCCATATTTTTCAAGTACGACGAGGATGTCTTTCGCGAGGCCGACGCGATCGTTACAACTCACTTCCAAACGCATAATGCTGTGATTCCCTAATTTATTAGTTTTTTCTTTGGAAACTGCGCATACGGTAGAGTGTTATGATAGAGGTGGCAAGTGAAGTTTACAGCAGAATTGTAACAGAGAAAGAATTCAGCACATTACGTTTACGTAACATGCTGAATTATTTGATCTTGTTGTTAGTCTAACAACTGGTCGGTCTTGGCGGCCATAATAAAGTCATTCTTGTGTAAGCCCTTAATTGAGTGCGACCACCAGGTTACAGTGACCTTACCCCATTCGGTAAAAATACCTGGGTGATGAAATTCTTCTTCTGCCAGATCAGCAAGCTTGTTACTAAACGCCATGGCTAATTTGAAGTTTTTAAATTTATACACTCGCTCTAATTGCATTACGCCATCACGCACTTCAACACCCCAATCAGGGATCATTCGTACCAATTCACCTAACTCGGCATCGGTTACTTTTGGGGCATCTGCTTGGCATGCTTCACATTTCATTTCAGATAGTGCAGTCATTGGGACTCCTAAATACGACTAATTTATGAATAAGAATTAAAAAATAATACTGCAAAGTTCGCCACAAATGGCTTAACTTGCTTTTACTTTAGAGGCAAATTTAGGTTCAAACATCCCCAGTTCACGGGCTTTTTTCACATAAGCCATAATATCCATCTTGGAAATTTCATCCAAATATTCAATATCTTCGATGACATAATATATCGGTTGCATGATATCGATGCGATACGGTGTTCTCAATACATCTAATAAATCAAACGGTTTAAGCTCTGGCTTATCACTTAGCGCATATAAGGTTTCGCCAGGGGAACTTAAAATGCCTCCACCATAGATGTTTAAAGGGCCACCTTTAGCTTGTACTAGACCAAATTCAACGGTAAACCAGTATAACCGAGCCAGAAAAATGCGATCTTCTTTTGATGCAGCTAATCCTAATTGACCGTAAATATGTGAAAAATTGGCAAATGCTGGATTAGTTAATAAAGGGCAGTGACCAAAAACCTCATGGAATACATCAGGTTCTTGTAAATAATCAAATTCTTCTTTGGTACGAATAAAGGTTGCTACCGGAAATTGCTTACTGGCCAGTAATTCAAAAAACTTACCAAATGGAATTAATGCCGGAACCGCGGCGGTTTTCCAGCCAGTTAATTTTGTTAAGACATTATCGAGATCAGGCAGTTGAGGTATTTTATCAACTGACATATTTAATGTCTGAATACCTTGTAAATAGGCATCACATGCTCGCCCTGGCAAGTTAGTAATTTGGCGCAGATACAATTGCTGCCATAAATTATTCTCTTGTTCTGAATAATTAATATACCCTTGGCTATCAGGTTGATGAGAAATATACTTTGTCACGTTGCTCATTAATTCCACTTTACGTCAACTTCACTCCCTTCATATTGTGCTATGCCATCGATTTTGTTAACTCCCTCACACTTTATAGTCGGGTCAACAATGTTAGCTTTTTGTAAACATAAGCATACATTGGCGTATACTCTTAAAAAATACCTAATTATATCAGACCAATATAATGGATAGGATTTTTGACAAACTTGGTAACGACTCGAAATAAACCATCATAATTACCCGTTAAATCGGTTTTTTTATAGTAATTCTAAGCAACTGATTTACAATAAGCACTAAAGGCAAATTCAAAACTTTAGATAATTTAGGATATAAACATGGCAATTTTAGTGACCGGTGGTGCAGGTTATATTGGTACCCATACAGTTATAGAACTATTGGCTATAGGACAGGAAGTCATTATTGTAGATAATTTGTCTAATTCAAGCGTTGAAGCGTTAAAGCGTGTAGAACGTATTAGCCATAAAACGGTGACTTTCTACCAGGGTGATGTACTAAACAAAGCCTTGCTGCAAAAAATATTCTCCGATCATGAAATTGACTCAGTTATTCACTTTGCTGGACTAAAAGCTGTGGGTGAATCAGTCGCTTTACCGCTCAAATATTATGAAAACAATGTCACTGGTAGCATCATTTTATGTCAAGTGATGGCTGAACATAATGTTAAAAATCTTGTTTTCAGTTCATCTGCAACTGTGTACGGCGACCCTGCCAGTTTGCCCATTAAGGAAGACTTCCCCACAGGTGCAACTAACCCTTATGGCCAATCAAAGCTGATAGTTGAACATATTTTAGCTGATTTATATCATTCAGATAACAGCTGGAATATTGCCTGTTTACGCTACTTTAATCCTGTAGGTGCCCATGATTCAGGCTTAATTGGCGAAGACCCTAATGATATTCCTAATAATCTTATGCCATTTATCGCACAGGTTGCCGTGGGTAAACGTGATGAATTGAGCGTTTTTGGCGGTGATTACAATACCCCTGACGGCACTGGAGTGAGGGATTATATCCATGTTGTTGATTTAGCCATGGGACATTTAAAAGCCTTAGATAAACTCTCAACCCGCCCTGGATTAGTCACTTATAACCTAGGAACAGGGATTGGTTACAGTGTGTTAGAAATGGTTAAGGCATTTGAAAAAGCATGTAATAAAACATTAGCTTATCAAATAGTCGACCGCCGCGCTGGCGATATAGCCTCTTGCTACGCAGACCCAAGTTTTGCTGCCAGCGAGCTTAATTGGCATGCTACTCATACTATTGAAGATATGGCCAATAGCAGCTGGAAATGGCAGTCACATAACCCTAATGGTTATAAATCCTGATTTATTAGGCGTTAAAAATCAGGACAATCTAGGAGTCACAATGAGTCAATATGTCAACCAAGGTCGCCGCAGTTTATTTAGCCGCCGAAAGAGTAATGCATTAAGGCCGCCTTGGGTAAAAACAGATATTGAATTTACTGATATTTGTACTCGTTGTGATAACTGCATCAAAGTCTGTGAAACCAATATTATTAAGCGAGGGGATGGCGGTTTTCCTGAGGTTGACTTTACCCTTGGCGAGTGTACTTTTTGTGAAAGGTGCGTCACAGCATGTGAGGAACCTTTGTTCGACACTGAACAACACGCACCTTGGTTGATTGTAGCCAATATCAAACAAACCTGCCTAACTTACAATGGCGTATGGTGCCAAAGCTGTAAGGATGCTTGCGATCCGCGCGCGATAAGTTTTGTCATGGCGGTAGGCCAAGTGCCAAAACCGATTATTGATACCAGTGCATGTACTGGTTGCGGAGCATGTGTGTCGCCCTGCCCTTCAAATGCCATTGCATTAGCAGCACCTTAAAGTAATATTCGAACTCACCTTAATACTGATTTTTAATTTACATGTCAGTCAAAATGATTATATTAATATCCATTGCAAATAATGATGTTAAAAAAACAATAAGAGCAACTGATGTTTAATCCCAAAAAAGACACCCCCCAATTAAGTTTTATTGCCCAAGGCTGCGAGCTCACCGGAGATTTTCAATTTAATGGCGACGTGATGATAAGCGGTAAAATACTCGGGGATATTATTACCCAAGGTAACGTTGTCGTCGAAGCAGGTGGTGAGGTAAATGGCGATATTCAATGTCAGGATGTCAGCATTACTGGCCTAGTAAAAGGCACTGTGCAATGTCAAAAGTTACTCATTTCATCAACTGGCTTATTTGACGGTGATGCTTACAGTGAAAAATTAGAAGTGATTGATGGTGGGCAGTTTTTAGGCCAGCGCCACCGAGAATCAAAGCATGCAAAAAACTAACTACCAGGTATCATCATCCCATTTAACTCACCGTAAATGCGTTTTATAATGTTTTTGAAACGCTTTCATTTCTCGCCTGCGAGTACCTTTTACAATTGTCGTCAATCTTTAACCACTTTACTTGGCTGTTTGTGTAAATATGGTAATTAGGTGAAACTAAGTTAGGATTATCTAAGCTGGCAATCGATAGAGTGATATATTCAGCATAATCTTGATGCCGATAACTCAAACTGCAACCGCAATGTTGGCAAAAGCCACGCTTAATTTTTTCTGAAGAAGCAAACTCTGTTACTTTGCCGATAAGCCAAGTGACTTTGTTAACCTTAAAATCCATCCATGACATGACCACAGCACCAGATGAACGTTGGCATTGACGACAATGACAATAATCCGCATCAAACGGCTGACCAACTATCTGGTAACGAATCGCGCCACATAGACAGCCTCCTTGAGAAATGATGTCATCACTCATTTACATTCCTCGCATCGCTTTTTGCTGCCACTCACGCAATAAAGTGAGCATCTCTTTTGAGTCTCGGTCTAGTGCATCATGGGATACGTATAAATGAAAACCCAAATTTTCTGCTAAGGTTTCACTTCTGCGGCCAAACATAGCTAATACTCCACGGTAACGTTCACCATGGCTCACAAACGGGCTAAACTCTGCACTTAAGTATTGTTCTAAACTGTGTAAATCTTCATCATGAGTCGCCGCTGTCATTAATAGCGGCCGCTGCTCAGTCAATAAACCCGTTGCAAGTCGAGGTGAAATAGAATCTAACACAGGGTTCATTTTTTTCACTTTAAAGCCAATATAGGGTAGCTCTATTAACTCCATATTTTGGGTTACTCTGACATTATCGATCCGCTGTAAATTGAGCCACTCAAGCGTCACTTGGCCACGGACGGTGAAAATACGTCACTCCTGTTTCATTTAATTCAAGGCTTATCAAAGGTTCGTTTAGTTTAGCGGCGCCCAGCAACACGCTTACACTTGATAACCCAAACAGCACCAATGAAAATGGAAATAAGCTACTGTATTGAATAAATAGCACAAAGCTAATCAACAATCCTGTCGCGCCCGCTAATGTAAACGTCAGCCCATTACGTTTTGTATGTGGGTATATCGCTAAAGCTTCAGTCATTTAATTCAATTCCTTATCAAGTGACAGTTGATTTACCATTTGATCAGCCGACACACCTTTAATACTCAGCCACAACATCCCCACGTACTCATGAATACTTCTTTGGGATGTCAACAAATTACTAGCATCAATACGCCACCACACACTTTTTTGCGCAATAAAATCTGCTGGTGCGGCTTGCGGGTGCATTCCCAAAGCGCTAAATATCATCATAGAGCGCGGCATATGGGTTGCAGATGTGACTAATCTAAACGGCTGTTGTCCAATAAGTCTATATAAAAACATTGCTTCTTCAATAGTGTCTTTTGCTTCAGGAAAGCTAACAATAGTGCCAGGATTAACCCCTAACTCGATTGCAGCTTGCTTCATTATCGTCGCGTGCGCAGTGGACATATAACCGCCATCCCAGCCACTGACGATTAACTGACAATTTTGTCCCAGTGATAACTGACGCACACCTTCGGTTAATCTCCCCAAGGCAACAGCCGACAATTTATGCACCGCGGTTAGGCCTGCTATTTCATTGTGGCCTGAGCCTAATACCATCACTACACATTGCTCACTAGGGGCTATGGGTGTTGAGTTAACCGGATATTGGGATTCTAAAGAGTTGGCTAAATAATAGCTGCTATCAGATTGGCTGAAACCAACCAGTATTGCCAGTGCTGCGAGTAAGCTTAACTTTGCAATAGACTTTAATTTTGATGCCGCAAATGTCATTAATAACAAAGAGAGTAAAATGAATAACACCGTTAGCGGAATAGGCATAAATAATTGTGAGATGATTTTTTTAAGCCAAAACATTCAATAGCTATCCAATTGACAATAATCGCAATAGTGTAACGACTCATCCTCAAATTAGCGAAAGCAATTTGAGTGGTTTTACAATTATTTAGCTGGGCCACAAAAACAAAAATGCCATTGAATCATCAATGGCATTTTTAGGCTGATCAGCATTGGGCTTCGAACTTACTTACCCCATAACCACGCCGCACCACGAACACCCGATGAAGCACCAAAGAGGTTTTTAACCACAGGCGTGCGACACTCACGACCAACCACATATTGAGGTAACACTTTTGGTAACTCAGTGTAAATGGCGTCGATATTAGATACTCCACCACCTAACACAATCACGTCAGGGTCCATCATATTAATCACATGCGCTAGTGAACGGGCTAAACGGTCAATAAAGCGATCAAAAGCCTGCTTAGCAAACTCATCACCTTCAGCCATCATTTGTGCAATTTGAATACCGCTAGTTGCTTCGCCGCCAGCCGCACGGAAATCACGCACAAACCCAGTACCCGAAATAAAGGTCTCAATACAATCTTTATTACCACAAAAACACTCGGTTGAATGATGCTCTTCTGCCGTCATCCAAGGGAGTGGATTATGACCCCATTCACCGCCAATACCATTACCACCGGCATGCACTCGGCCATTAATAGCAATGCCAGCGCCACAGCCGGTGCCTATTATGCCACCAAATACCACACCTTTACCCGACGCAGCGCCATCTACGGCTTCTGATACCGCAAAACAATTTGCATCATTAGCGACTCGGATTTCGCGTTCTAAACGAGCGCCTAAATCTTTGTCTAAAGGATGACCATTAATCCAAGTCGAATTGGAGTTTTTGACTAGGCCTGTAAATGGCGAAATAACCCCAGGAATACCTACACCTACCGAGCCTTTTTGGCCCAGTGTGGTTTCGGCTTCATTCACTAGGTCGATAATAGCATCTAAGGTGTCAGGATAATTTCGTGGTGTCGGTATACGTTTTCGAAATAACTCATCACCGTTGTCAGCCAACGCCACTAATTCAATTTTAGTCCCACCAAGGTCAACGCCCATGCGCATCATAACTTGTATCTCCATTTAATTATTATTCATTCTGGTGTCGTATTTGGCTGACGTAAACAAATGATTTATTAGACTAACGCTCAAACCATGCCGCTGATGCAGCAATAAAATACGGATTTAAAATATTTTCTTTTTGGTTGTACTGTAAAGGCGTTAATGCCGGATATTCAACCACAACACCACCAGCACTTTCTAAAACCGCTTGTGCAGCTGCGGTATCCCACTCACTGGTTAATCCAAGTCTTGGATACACATCAGCTTGACCTTCGGCCACCATACAAAATTTTAACGAACTGCCGACGCTGAGCATTTGATGCTCGCCCACAGTGTGTAAATATGCAGCAACATCAGGGCTTATATGTGAGCGACTACCGACAACAACAGGTATAGGCAAAATACTGCGCTGGCTAATATCCAAACGACTAACTTGGCCATTATGTTCAAGCCAGGCACCATTCCCCACAATACCGCTATAACATTTACCTAAAACGGGCGCATAAACCACACCCGCTATTGCTTGCCCTTGATGTATCAAGGCGATGTTGACGGTGAACTCACCATTACGCTTTATAAATTCTTTAGTGCCATCTAACGGGTCGATTAACCAATAAGTCTGCCACTGCTTACGCGTCGCCCAGGAAATGTTGGCATCTTCTTCACTCATGACAGGGATATCAGCAAAATGACTTGTTAACCCTTTAATAATCACATTGTGGCTAGCAATATCGGCCTCGGTAACCGGACTATCATCCTGTTTAATCTCTACCTGCAGGTCGGTTTGGGCATAAACATCCATAATGGCATTACCCGCTTGCTTGGCAATAGTCACTATTTGCTGCAGCTCAGCTTGAGAAAGTACAAAATTAGACAAATCAATTCCTTAGCAAAACGCTTGGTTCATTAAAACATTCAACAATGGCATATTATGCCATTATTAAGATCATTGATTTATAACTATTTGATTGTACTTCTATCAAAAACAACTAACTTGGACTTGATACTATGCTAAGCACTGAGTCAGGCAAAGAAAACAGTGCGTTTTTGCATTCGTATTCAATAAAAACACTTACAATAAGATGCACTTAAATCAGTGTAGCCCTGAGCTTATTGGGTCAGCTTAATATTATCAATTTGCAACACAACACCTTGTTGGTCGCCCCACTTAGGAAAAATAACAATCGGGGTATCAACTTTGGCCAAATCCAGACTTGAGCCGTTGTTAGCCACCAGATCAGTTAATGCAATATCATAATGGGTCCATACACCTACGCCGGGAGGCATTATGTCAAAATCTCCAGAACTACACGGGGTTTGACAGTCCATTTTAATCTTCATACTTCGCACTTCACGCAGATCTGTCACCACATTCAAATCGAATGATAAGAAGTTAAACCCGCTGAAATCCATCACAGTGCCACTGCTTTGATAAAATCCTACAGCTTCATTGGTGTTAAAGGTTAATTGAGTCACTATTTTATGTTCGCCCCCAACATCAACTTGCTCCTCTAGTAATTGTCCAGATGCTGCAAACAAACCAAAAGCATAGGGCGCCACAGCGGCATCATCATATACCACCAATTCAGTCTGCTGAGCCACTTGGTATTCATAACGAATATTATCCAGTTTTAATACCACAGGGCCTGTTGGTTCGATAACAAATGGATTAACAACATCGGTTAAATTGACCGTACTGCCGGGTGAAAAGCGATTACCACCCGCCACAAGACTGGCAAATGATATTCTGACTTCTTGCCATTGATTGAGGTTATCCGGCAGTGAAATACTGATATCGCCAGTATTTGGCCAACCACTATCCACTTTAACCAATACTTCTGTTCCCTCTGCAATTGAGGTCACATTAATATCAAACACTAACTCACCAAGCTCTTGCCAATGGGATAAATCAACTCGAGGAGAATATTCAAAAAATAGATTACCTACCGCTGCTGTTTTGGTAATTTCTAGGACCTGACCACGCACATCATCGCTACCAACTTGATAGGTTATCGCACCATCAGGATTATAACTTCCAAAAGATAAATCTGTGTTAAGTGCAATGGCATCGGCATAACTAAATAGGCTAAAAGTGGGCCCTTGACCAAATTGCGTATCCGGTATCACAATCTCTGGGGCGCTGTGACCAGGCACAATAATCGCCGCATCATCAATAGTGGCGCAACCTGCTCCCGTATTTGGAGAGTCGGCGCATTCATACACGCGCACATAATCAATTTGCATTACCTGAGGGAACACACTTTCATCAATACCCGTATTATTGACATTCGCCGCCCAAGACCCGCCAACTGCAAGATTCAATAACATATGAAATTGTTGATTAAAAGGTGCATCATCGGGTGCATTGACAGTATTGCCATTTTCATCAATGTATTGGCTATACCAACCAGATGAGCGTTGCGTCGCATAATGAACATCATCAACATACCAACGGATCTCATCTTCTTGCCATTCTAGGGCGTAAACATGAAAATCATCGGAAGGGTTTTGTGCGTTAGGTAAAGCGTAATCTTGCCCACTGTAAACATTACTCGGCCAGGTTTTGCCAAAATGCAGTGTGCCGTGAACCGCTGATTCAGGTTCGCCTCCATTGGTCACCGTTTTTAAGTTAACGGCTTCCATGATATCTATTTCACCCGATCCCGCCCAAGGGCCATATACCCAGTCAGTTGGCAACATCCAAATAGCAGGCCATGTGCCCTGGCCTTGCGGTAATTTAGCGCGAATCTCAAAACGGCCATATTTCCAGTCACCTTTATTTTTGGAGACTAACCTTGCCGAGGTATAGTCCAAAGTTTTAGACGTATCTAAAGGATCATAATTTGGATCAGAGTCATTCACCGCAGGCCCAGAGAATGTCTCTCTTAGGGCGGTGATGGTTAATAACCCTTGCGCCACCTGCGAGTTTTCAGATCTTGCGGTATAACACTGGGCTTCGTCATTACCACCACCAAAACAATCAACTGCAAAACTCCACTTGCTGCTATCAACTTCAGTACCGTCAAATTCATCTTGCCACACCATTTGCCAACCTGTAATGCTTGTGGGAGGTGTTGCTTCAACGTCGGTAACAACGGTGGGGTTGTCTGAACCACACCCTAATAAAAACAGTCCTGACAAGGCAATCGCGGTGATATTAAGCTTAAAAGGTAACCCATTTACTTGCTGGTTCATTTTTGCTCCTGAACGAAATTTAATCGCGCTTTGTCAATAACGGCACCCAACTCAGGGCCCATCAACTGCTTTCACTCGGCACATTTTTGCATGCACTTAGCTAAGCTTTACTGACATCAGCAAAGCTTAGCCGCACTGTGGCTTAATGATTAATTACATTGAATAGTGTTTGGTTGATGGTTTGCTTGAATAATGACATCGCTAAAGCTCAGTTCAACCTTAGCGTCTGTTGCAAGGAAAAAAGGCGATACAATTTTGCCAAAATCCATTGACTCAGATGCAAAACAATTCAATGCCACACTGACATTGTTCCACTCGCCAACAGTCACTTGCTTGCTAATGTCGTACTGAGGACGACAATCGCCTTCACACGCCATACCCAGCCACAAAGGTTGAGTTAATGCAGTGTCAACCTTAATACTAAACGACAACGCCGAATCAGTATTACTATAGGCACGAAAATCTCTTGGGAAATTACTCAGTAAACCCACTGTACCTAGTTCAGTACCATTAAATGTCACTAAACGGGCATCTTCTTGAACAACTCTGTCCATGGTGCGAATTTTAAGCGCACTATTTTTAGCCACACTGCTGCTGAGTCCTTCTCGCTGCGTTGCTGTAGCAATAAACATTGACCATGGCGATTTAACCGCACGTTCAAATAACGCTAAATCTTCAAGAGATTGAGTTGATGACAAATTATCTTCTGATAAATTATCTAAGGTGATGACATCTGTTGGTGCGGATTGATAGCTTAAACCGTAACCATAGGGAATAAGTGGTTGATAATTGCTGTTTAACGCAACTAATGCTTCCGTTTCTAAAGGCACATTGACTGAAGTTTGTTGCGGGTTAGCCGGCCATGAAAATGATAACTTACCGACAAAATCATAGTTAACTTTACCCTCTGCATCAGTAAACAATACATCTGCAATCCCATTACCTTCCGAACCGGGTAACCAAGCTGCAACAAAAGCATCCGACTGATTAAGTTCTGCATTAACCCACATTGGTCGGCCGCTGATAAACACCGACACCACAGGTATGCCTTGTGCTTTAAGCTTTTTAAGTAATGCTAAATCACGTTTATCACCGCGTTGATATTCTACATTATCAATGTCGCCATTACCTTCGGCATAAGGCTCTTCACCAAACACCACTATGGCCACATCCGGCTTTTTCGCCAATTCAAACTCACCATTGGCACTTAATATCGCTTTGCCGCCAGCTTGCGTAATGACATTATCAATGCCAGCGAAAATAGACGTTGCCCCAGGAAAATCACTGTTTTCATTGTCAGTACCTTGCCAAGTAATTGTCCAACCACCTGATTGCTTACCGATATTATCTGCAGCATCACCAGCCACTAATACGGTCAACTTAGGCGATAATGGCAATAAATTTTGTTTATTTTTTAACAACACGAGTGATTCACGCACCGCTTGCCTTGCAACTTCACGATGACTGGCTTGACCAATTAACTCAGTTTTCCCCGAAAGTGGTCGCTTAGCAGGACTAGGTTTATCAAATAATCCAGCACGAAATTTAACCCGTAAAATACGCGTCACTGCATCATCAATTCTAGACTGGGCAATTTCACCACTGTTAACTTGCTCAATTGTATTGTAATACAGGGGTTTCCACGCAGCGGTTGGCACCATAAAGATATCCAGTCCGGCATTCGCCGCTTGCGCACATGATTCATTAGTACAACCAGGCACTTGTCCATGGCCGTTCCAATCACCCACAACAAAACCATCAAAGCCAAAGCGACCTTTTAGTACATCCGTTAGTAAGTATTGATTACCGTGAATTTTATCGCCGTGCCAGCTGTTAAATGAAGCCATAACAGATTGAGCCCCTGCAGATAAACCACCGACATAGCCTTGGGCATGAATAGCATATAAATCTTGTTCAGAGGCCGTATTGTCCCCCTGATCAATGCCCTTTTCTGTGCCGCCGTCACCGATAAAATGCTTTACCGTTGACAACACATGTTGATCACTTAAAAAATCACCATTTACAGCACCTTGCAGACCTTCAACTATCGCAAAGGCATAATCCCTTACAATACGAGGATCTTCTGAATACCCTTCATAAGTACGGCCCCATCGGTCATCACGCACAACTGCCACTGTAGGGGCAAACACCCAATCAATCCCGGTAACCATAACTTCTTTGGCGGTAATTGCGGCAATTTTTTCAATTAATGCAGGATTATCTGCTGCACCTAAGCCAATATTATGTGGGAATAAGGTGGCACCAATCACATTGTTATGGCCATGAACCGCATCGGTTCCCCACATAGTCGGAATAGCTATCCCGTCAACAGAATCATCTATAGATGCTTGATAAAAATTTTCAGCCAGTTTTATCCAATCAGCTGGCGTAGCATGCTTATCGTTATTGGGATAAGCACCACCGCCATTAAGGTATGAGCCAAAACCATATTTACGCATATCCTCAACCGTGATATCACGAATTTCAGGTTGGATCATTTGCGCCACTTTTTGCTCAAGTGTCATGGTCACTAATAATTTGGCAATTTTATCCTCTAATACAGGATCAACCGCTATAGCCGGTGCTTGCTGAGGCCAAAGACTAATATCTTTAGCTGGCACAGCCTGCAAATTTGCTGCAGAGGTATCAACTACAACCGCAAGAGTCTTTTCAGCACCCTCTACCGGAGTAGATACAACCTGAGGCTGACACCCGATTAATCCCAAACCCATCAAGGTCGATACGGTTAGCATAGTTCGGCTCAACGGCATCACTGCGGATAAACTATGGCGCACAGCAGAATCATTTTTTGTTGTGTTAAATAACATTTTAAGATCCTTTAAATTGAATCGTTAGGACGGTTAGCATTACAGCCAATGAGTCCGTAATAACCAATAAAACCATAACAAAGCAGTGGCAACACAAACGCTACTTGAATACCAAATGAATCGGCTAACATCCCTTGTAACAATGGCACTACAGCGCCACCGACAATGGCTAAACATAAAATGCCTGAACCTTGGCTGGTATATTGTTTTAAATCCTGTAACGCCAAACTGAATATCGTTGGGAACATAATTGAATTACAAAGCCCGACTAACAGTAACGCCCACATCGCCGTCGTACCCTGGGAAAATATCGCCGTAGCCACCAGTAAACAAGCAAAAATAGCGTTAAACGCTAGCACCTTACCGGCGTTAATTTTCTGCATTACCAAAGCGCCAATAAAGCGTCCGACCATGGCACCACCAAAATAGTAAGCTATGTATTTAGCCGCCTGTGATTCTGTTAACCCACCAATTTCATCTTGGGTTAGGAAGTTAATCAAAAAGCTACCAATACCCACCTCTGCCCCCACGTAGACAAAAATCCCCACCGCGCCTAACACTAAATGTGGATAACGCCATGCGCTACCAGAGCCAGATTGATGGCTTTCGCTTAGATCTTTTTTACCTAACAAGGGTAATTTTAAAAACATAAAAACAATTGCTA
Organism: Shewanella sp. HL-SH8; assembly: GCF_051165765.1. Lineage (NCBI taxonomy): Bacteria > Pseudomonadati > Pseudomonadota > Gammaproteobacteria > Alteromonadales > Shewanellaceae > Shewanella > Shewanella sp. HL-SH8. Next base: position 2,889,696 of record NZ_CP195039.1, read on the forward strand.
GCAGAAATAATGCGGCTGCAAGAATTAAATATGGCACTTGTACCGTACTGGCTTGCTCAGCAACCGTTAAAGTAGCGATAGCTTGATCTAGCTCAGTAACCGAATCAGGATGTTCAATAGTTGATAGAATTAACCAACTGCCAAAGAATGGCGCAACTGTTGTCCCCAATGAGTTAAATGCTTGGGTCATAGTTAAACGTGATGAAGCGGTATTTGCTGGCCCTAAAGTACTGACATACGGATTAGCAGAAACCTGTAAAATAGTAATCCCAGAGGCCAATACAAAAAAAGCAAATAAAAACATATTGTAAGAAGCTAAACTGGCAGAAGGATAAAATAATAAACACCCTATGCAGGCAATAATTAAACCAGCGATAATACCTTTTTGATAGCCGATTTTACCGACTAGATTACCTGCAGGAATAGACACAATGAAGTATGCACCGAAGAAACAAAACTGCACCAACATGGCCTGGGTATAACTTAAATCAAACATGTTTTTTAAATACGGAATGAGGATATCATTCAGACAAGTCAAAAATCCCCACATAAAAAATAACGACGTTAATGCAATTAACGCAAAACGGTAATTCCCTGGCTGATGCGTTGCATCTTGTGCCACGGTTGTTTGAATTGATGCATCAGAAGTTGCCCCGGCCATATGTTTCCACCTGTTATAGTTATATGTTTGTTTAAAAGCGTGTGTAAAACAAGTTATCGCGTTTTTACGCTTAAAACTTGTATTGACCTTTTGATAATTAATCACTAGTCTCAATGTAAGCGCTTTCATTTTTAACATAACGATAACCGATGTCAACGATTTTTGATTCAAACTAAACATTTTTTGACATGATTGGTCAACAACGAAGATAAACCGTGAAGTGATGCAAACGCGCACTTAAAGACTTTACTCAGCCAATTTCGTTGCGACATAACATGGGTCAATTCAAACAAAACTAAGTGAATAGAAATATGAAAATAACCTTACCCGCTACATCACCTATGCTTTCTAAGGATTTTACATTTGGAGTGGCTACCGCCTCATTTCAAATTGAAGGCAGCGCACACAATCGCTTACCGTCAATTTGGGATACATTTTGTGCAACCCCGGGGAAAATTAGTGACGGTTCTGATGGAAAGCAAGCATGTGAGCATGTGAAGCTATGGCAACAGGATGTTGAGCTTATTGAATCACTGGGGGTTGATGCTTATCGTTTATCTATTTCATGGCCTCGAGTCATAAAGCAAGACGGCAGCCTGAACTCAGAGGGTGTTAACTTTTATATCCAGTTATTAGATAGCTTACTTGCTAAGGGCATAAAACCTTATGTCACTTTATATCACTGGGATTTACCGCAGCATATTGAAGACAACGGTGGCTGGCTCAATCGCAGCACTGCATATTTATTTCAAGACTATACGAGCAAAATAGTGGCTGCATTGGGCGACAGAGTGCATTCTTATGCCACCTTTAATGAACCTTTTTGCAGCGCATTTTTAGGCTACGAAATTGGTATCCATGCACCAGGTAAAGCCAAGGTCGCTTATGGTCGTCAAGCTGCGCACCATATCTTATTAGCGCATGGCTTAGGTATGCAAGTACTGCAAAAACAGAGTCCTAATACTCTAAATGGTATAGTGCTGAACTTTACCCCTTGTTACCCACATTCATATAATATCGCTGATATTAATGCCGCTAAAAAAGCCGATGAATATATGAATCAATGGTATATCAAGCCGCTTTTTGATAAATGCTACCCAGATATTATTGATGATTTATCCAGTGATGACCGCCCGGTGGTTGAAGCTGGCGACTTTGACATTATTGCGCAACAAATCGACTTTTTAGGGATTAACTTTTATACGCGCGCGGTATATCAAGCCCACCCAGAAACCATTTATGCTCAAGTTGATATGATCAATGTGCCAAAGACAGATATGGACTGGGAAATATACCCACAAGCCTTTACCGATTTATTAGTCTCACTAAGCCAAACTTACTCTTTACCGCCTATTTATATCACCGAAAATGGTGCTGCCATGCCTGACAAGCTAATTGACGGCCAGGTGATGGATAACGATCGTATCGACTATTACCAATCACACCTCAATGCGGTCAATAATGCCATCACACAGGGTGTTAACGTAGTCGGTTATTTTGCCTGGAGCCTAATGGACAATTTCGAGTGGGCTGAGGGATATTTAAAACGTTTCGGCATTGTATATGTTGATTATCAAACCCAACAACGTACCATAAAAGCGAGCGGTAAAGCTTATCGCGACCTAATTGGTTCTCGCTAGAGTTTGTTACTAATATCATCGCTAAGATAGTCAAGAATCAGAATAATAAGAGGCTAGAATGATCAGCATAAAAGAAAAAATTGCCTACGGATTAGGTGATACAGCCAGTAACATTGTGTTTCAAACTGTGATGCTATTTCTCACATTTTTCTATACCGACATATTTGGTATATCGCCTGCATTTGTGGGCACCATGTTTCTGGCCGTTCGCTTAATTGATGCGATAACCGATCCATTAATGGGTGCATTAGCCGACCGAACTAATACTAAATGGGGTAAGTTTCGCCCCTATTTACTTTGGTTTGCCCTGCCATTTGGCGTGATCAGTGTGCTGGCGTTTACCACGCCAGATTTATCTGAAGATGGCAAAATGATTTACGCCTTTGTAACCTACACAGCATTAATGATGGTCTATACCGCCATCAACATTCCTTATTGCGCCTTAGGTGGAGTGTTAACTGCCGATCCCAAAGAGCGCGTGTCGGTACAATCATATCGCTTTGTGTTCGCTATGTTAGGCGGCCTGCTTGTATCTGGTTTAACCTTACCTCTGGTCGAATTTTTAGGTCAAGGCGATCAAGCTAAAGGGTATCAACTGACTATTGCTGCAATGAGTATTTTAGGTGTGGCGATGTTTTTAACCTGCTTTTGGGGCACTAAAGAGCGCTTACACCCACCTGTTGATCAACAATCTAGCTTTAAACAAGACTTAGCCAATTTATTACAAAATGATCAATGGCGAATACTGTCAATTGCTGCGGTATGTTTGCTTTCAGGTATGGTGCTTAGAACCAGTTTAGCCATTTACTATGTTAAGTACTTTTTGAATATGCCTGATTCTATTACCTTATTTATTACTCTAGGCATGTTAGGTAATATTTTTGGTTGTATGTTAGCAGAACCATTAGCAAAGAAAGTCTGTAAAGTGAAAGCTTATATAAGCTTACAGATTATTGCTGCAGCTTTGTGTATTGCCAGCTATTTTGTTACCGCGGAGCAACCGATACTCGCCTTTGCTATGTTTATTGTTTGGGGTTTTACTTTCAATATGGCCACGCCCCTTTTATGGGCTAAAATGGCAGATGCGGTTGATTATGGTCAATATAAAACCGGCGTCAGAATTACAGGGATGATTTACTCATCCATTATTTTCTTCATCAAGCTAGGGGTCGCGGTTGGCGGCGCGGCGGCAGGTTGGTTGTTATCTGGTTATGGTTATCAAGCTGATACCGCTCAAACACCAGAAACCTTAGAGGGTATATTACTGTCGTTCACTATTTTTCCTGCTCTTGGTTCTATCGCCGTCGCCTTTGTCATGCGCTGGTATACATTAGACTCCACCAAAGTAGATGAAATTAACTTGCAGCTGAATAAGCAGAACTAGTATGTAAACCTCGGTTTTTTATAATGAAGATTGATAATGATTAGTTTTTATTGGTTTGATTTTTAAATTTAACAGAAACCATGTTAATCTTCTGCCGATTTTAACTCATATAAGAAGCAAGCAAGATATGGCCACAATTTACGATGTTTCAATACTGGCAGGTGTATCACTCGCGACCGTATCGCGAGTGATGAACAACAACACCAAAGTCAGTGATAAAACTCGACAAAAAGTGCTAGATGCGATGGCCTCATTGGGCTATCGCCCTAATACTATTGCTCAATCGCTTGCTTCTAATTGCTCAAACAGTGTTGGCGTTCTGGTATCTCAACTTGATGGTCCATTTTATGGCCCAATGATGACAGAAATTGAAACCGCACTGCGCTCTGCTAATAAGCACGTCATCATCGCTGCTGGTCATGCGGATGAAGCTCAAGAGAAAGACGGTGTCGAATTTTTATTAAGTCGCGGATGTGATGCACTTATTTTAGATGTCGAGGCCGTTTCTGATGAATACTTGATCGAACTGCATAAACAAAAAACGCCTATTGTATTAATAAACCGCTACATTGAAGCATTAAAAGACAATTGTATTTATCTTGAAAATGAACGTGGTGGCTATATCGCAACCGAGTACATTTTATCTTTAGGCCATAAAGATATCGCCTATATTTCTGGCCCTATGTACAAACGAGACGCCCGAGACCGACTTCAGGGTCACCAAAGAGCCCTATCAGAACATAAGGTTATTTTTGATCCGGCTTTATGCTATGAAGGAAACTTCCGTGAATTTGGTGGCAGCGATGGCATGACGCACTTATTTAGTTTAAATAAAAACATCACCGCTGTAGTGTGCGCCAGTGATCAAATGGCATCAGGCGCTATTGCAGTCTGTTTAGACAAAGGGATCCGAGTACCTGAGGATATCTCATTCATTGGTTACGATAACACCCCTTTCCCTAAGTACATTTCGCCAAAACTGACCACCATCAGCAACCCTATTGATGAAATGGGAAAAATGGCCGCTTTTTGGATATTACAAAATGTGTATAAGAATGAAAAAGTGATCGTTGACTGCTCGTTTTCACCTGAACTGTTTGTTAGAGACTCTGCCAAATCGACTGGCTAGTGTTAGTCAACTAATCAAATTTCTGCTTAAAATCAAATTTTTAAACCAAATCTGTAGCAATACGTCTACACACTAATCAATTGCTATGACTCAAATTGATGTGTCATTTCACGCATTGATGACGACAGAAAAGAAAGCGCTTACATATTTAACATTTTGCACCTAAATAATCTTACCGAGCAAATACAATAGATTAGAGTTTAAAACACGTTTCACTTGCGCTAAAGTTAATGAAATGTTGATTTTTATCTGCATTTATATTGACTCAGGTCACAAATTAATCTAGTTTTATGTAAGCGCTTACATAATTATTAACAACACTGTGACGCTAATGGAGAATTACAAATCGGTTTGCACTTTTTTATGGGTGAACTATTAAAATAGTAAAATCTAGTCAATGGGGATTTCCTAGATGAAAACAAGAACATTTACCAAAACTAAGCTAGCAACAAGCCTATCGCTTGTGCTTGGTCTCGGTTCAATGATACCAGCTCACGCTGCTGATGAAGCCAGTGAAGAAAACATTGAAGTGATTCAGGTTAGCGGCATTCGTGGCAGTTTAATTAAATCAATGGATTTGAAACGCAGCTCAAATGGTATTGTCGATGCCATTAACGCCGAAGACATAGGTAAGTTTCCAGATTCTAACTTAGCCGAATCATTACAACGTATCACTGGTGTTTCTATTGACAGAAGCAATGGTGAAGGCAGTAAGGTAACGGTACGTGGTTTCGGCCCTGATCGTAACTTAGTGACCTTAAATAACCGTCAAATGCCAACCACTACAGGTTCACGTTCATTTGACTTTGCTAACGCCGCCTCTGAATCAATCAGTGCTGTTGAAGTTGAAAAAACAAGCCAAGCTAAAAACTCAACCGGCGGTATTGGTGCAACAATCAATGTATTAACCCAGCGCCCACTTAGCTCACCGGGACAAAAAGCCTCTTTTGGCGTTAAAGCCGTTGACGATACATCAACTGACAATGGCTCAGTTACCCCTGAATTATCAGGTCTTTACTCAAATACATTTGCAGATGATAAATTTGGTATTTTAATTTCTGGTAGTTATCAAGACCGCGAAAGTGGTAACCAGCAAGCGCAAGTTGGTACTGGCTGGCGTAGCTTTCCAGGCAGTGTTGACCAGGACTGGAGCGGTTCACCTGGTGCAAACCCTGAGTGGGGCGGCGTACCAAAAGATGCCAACCAAATTAACCGCCCTGGCGACAATGATGTGTATTCTGTACCACAAACAACCATCTATCGCTTTGAAGAGCAACAACGTAGCCGCACCAATGGTCAACTAGTCCTTCAGTACCAGCCAATTGATTCTGTGCGTGCAACGCTTGATTATAATTACATGCAAAACGATATTGATACACAGTCACATGACGTTTCAGCATGGTTTAACTTTGTGCCGACTCAAGAAAGCACCTGGTCTGACGGACCAGTTTCTTCACCATTAGTGTACTCAGAAACCTACCCTGACGGCGGCGCAGATTTATCGATGGCTGCGGGTGATTTCGGTACTCGTGATCAAAGCGGCTCTTTAGGTTTTAATGTAGAATGGGACGTGACTGAGAAACTATTACTTGAAGTCGATTACCATGATTCATACGCTGAGCGCACCCCAAACAATCCTAATGGCAGCAACAGTAATTTAAGTACTGCCGCCTTTATCCGCACCAGTGCAGCTGCTGACTTTAGCGGTGAAGTGCCTGTTCTTGCAGTCGGTAATGGTAATAATGTTCGCCCTGAAGATATGCGTATTACCGGCTCTGTATTTGGTAACGCGGTTAACCGCTCTGAAATCGAACAACTGCAAATCACTGGTAGCTATGATTTAGAAGATGCCGGTAGTATCGATTTTGGTATTGCAGCAACCGATGTCAATAACCATTCTCAATCTGTTAACGTACAACGTAATGACTGGGGCGGAATTGGTTCAGCGGGTGATTTAGACGCAGCATGGTTCCCAGCTGATACTGTTCAAGATAAATTTGATGGTTCAAAAGGCACGTTTTCTAACTACCAAGGTACTGCCTCAACTGACCCATTAAACACCATTTTCTTGTGGGACTTTGAAGCGGTTCGCGCTCGTGCTGCTGAACTGTATGCCTCAAGTGCGATTGGTGATTGTGGTAACGGTTTCTGCCCTTCTACTGATTATGCTAGCGATACAGACCGCTTTACTCAAGAGCAGTCACAATCAGCTTACTTACAATATAACTACTTCGGTGAAATGGCCAACATGCCATTTGATGTTCACTTAGGTGTTCGATATGAACAAACTGATGTGGAATCGACTTCTGCTGTGTCAGGTTATGACAGTGCCACCTGGATTGCTGAAACCGAAATTGCCATTAATCCATCGGGTGAGCGCGTATTCCAAACTCAAACCGGCGAATACGACTACTTCTTACCGAGTGTTAACTTCAATATTGAAGTGGTAGAAGATGTGTACGTTCGTGCAGCCTACAGCGAAACCATTGGTCGCCCAGATTACACCTCTATACAAGGTGGCACAGTAATAGGCACGTTGGCTAACCGTGGCGGTGGCAGTGGCACAAGTGGCAACCCTGGTTTGTTGCCTTTAGAATCCACTAACTATGATCTATCTGCTGAGTGGTATTTTGACCAAGGCAGTTATGTTTCAATGGGTTACTTCCGTAAAGATGTCACCAACTTTATCGATAATGGTGTAGTTGAGTCTAATATTTATAATATTGCTGACCCTTCACACAGTACTTATGTTGATGAAGCCATAGCAGCGGGTCAAACCACTGCCGTACAACAACGTCAATGGATTTATGACAACTACGGTGCAACTGATCCGAATGTCACCATCAACCCTGCCAACGGCAATATTGAAATCACCGGTAATGCGGGTGATGACGATTTAATATTCTTAATTAATCAACCAACCAACGACAGCGAAAGCTCTGTTATTGATGGGTGGGAATTTGCGGTACAGCACTTCTTTGGTGAATCAGGGATTGGTGTACAAGCTAACTACACCTTAGTTAACGCAGGTGACAGCTACGACAACAGCAACTTAAATCGCCCTGGCGATTTACCACAAAATGTTGAAGTGGGTATCAGTGACACAGCTAACCTCGTTGCTATGTATGAAAACTATGGCGTAACAGCCCGTGTTGCTTGGAACTGGCGTGATGAGTTCTTAAACGCAACCGGTAACGACACTGGCGCTAACCCGCAGTACACAGAAGCTTACTCACAAATCGACTTCAGTGTGGGCTATGATATTGAGCAAGTTGAAGGATTAACGGTATTCTTTGAAGGCTTAAATATCACTAATGAATCAACACGTGTTCACGGCCGAGCCACAGAACAAGTCCTAAACTACACCCAAACAGGTGCACGTTATGGCATAGGAGCACGTTACACCTTCTAAGCAATAGCTCATTCAATTACGGTTTAATTGGATGAGCTTATTCTCCCTTTTAGGTCGTTTGGGGCGCCATTACAGTCGCCCCTTTCTTTATAAGGATTATAAAACTCGGCGATAGGGATATTGCCAATTTTTTTGACTTTCAAACCAATTAAATTAACACTTGAAAGTGCTTACATTTTAATGAATTCTAAATAACACCATCGATTAAGTGTTTTGCTGAGTACATTAACCTGTCAGTATTATCAACAAACGTTAATACCATTATTGTAATATTGAAGCTTAATTGAACGCTTAAAACTAAAAATAATAACATCCTAGTAGGCTGAGTAAATGCACAAAGCAATCACCAAAATAATCATAGTGGGCGGCGGTTCAGCTGGCTGGATAACTGCTGGATTAATTGCTGCCGAGCACAATGCCGACAATGGTCAACTGTCACCCTCGCCTAAACTCGATATCACCTTAATTGAATCACCCGATGTTGCCCCAATTGGTGTTGGCGAAGGCACCTGGCCTTCTATGCGTTCAACCCTGCAAAAAATTGGTATCGATGAAACCACATTTTTACTGCACTGCGATGCGAGCTTTAAACAGGGTTCTCGCTTTACTAATTGGCAAAACCAACCACATTCACAAGGTCATCAGTCACACAGTTATGTGCACCCTTTTAGCTTACCTATTGGTGAACCTCAATTTTCTATCGCGCCTTTTTGGTTAGCACACCAAGATCAAGTCTGCTTTGCCGATGCCGTTTGCCAGCAAAACCAAATCAGTCAGCTGGCACTAGCGCCAAAGCTGATTACCACACCTGAATTTAACTTTATCAACAACTATGGCTATCACTTAAACGCCGCTAAATTTAGTCAGTTGTTGCAACAGCACTGCACTGAAAAACTGGGCGTGAAGCATATTGTTGATCATGTCATGGACATCAAAATTGCAGATCAAGCTGACCAGAATGGATTGCAAGCCGGAGATATTAACCATGTGCTAACCAAACATCATGGTGAAATCAGTGCTGACTTATTTATTGACTGCACCGGGGTTAAATCATTGTTGTTAGGTGAAACCTTAGGCGTGCCGTTTATCTGTCAAAAAAAGGTGCTGTTTAATGACTCCGCCCTTGCGGTGCAAGTACCATATAGCGATGAGAACAGCCCTATTGCTTCATGCACCCATTCAACTGCACAAACAAACGGTTGGATTTGGGACATTGGCTTACCCACTCGTCGAGGTATAGGCCACGTGTATTCTTCATCTCACACAAGTGATGAACAAGCGTTAAACCAATTGATTGATTACCTCACACCAGCACTCGGTAAAAAAGCCGCTGATATCAACCCACGCAAACTCAATATTGCCCCAGGCCATCGTCAAGTTTGTTGGCAAAACAACTGTGTGGCTATTGGTATGGCAGCAGGTTTTATTGAGCCATTAGAGGCCTCTGCACTGGCATTAGTCGAGTGGACAGCCAAAGCGGTTGCGACTCAACTTCCGCCAACAAGAGAGACGATGAACACGATTGCAGAACGGGTTAATGAGCAGTTTCAGCATCACTGGCAACAAATTATCGAATTCTTAAAGCTGCATTATGTTACTAGCAATCGAACCGACAGTGACTATTGGCATGACCATCGCCAAGCAAGCTCAATACCGGATGCCTTACAGCAACAATTAGCCTTATGGCGTCATCAGGTGCCAAGCCAGCAAGACTTTATTTATCGTGAAATGCTATTTCCAGCGGCAAGTTACCAATTTGTACTTTACGGTATGCAATATGACACCCAAATACCGGCACAACTTAAGCCGTCGATGAAGCATAAGGCCCAGCAGTTATTTACTGAAAATAGCCAACGAACACAGCAATTAACCCAAATATTACCGACCAACAGAGCGTTACTTAATAAGCTCAAGATAAACGGGTTTGCTAAAATTTAGTCAATGTGACCTGAGAAAGTCAGCATTAACTCAGATATAAATACAATAAGAATAGGACAACAACATGACCCAACATGTATTACTCAATAGTGTCGACCACAAAGACCTTAAAATCATTACCGAGCGCTCGGCTAAGTATGGTGACAATTTATGGTACTCGGTGACCTTCCCGCTCGAATTTAGAAGCATTCAAGCCCATTACCCTATTTTCTTCCAAAAAGACCCGACCACAGGCCAGTTTAACTCTGTGGCTTTATTTGGTTTTCAAAGCGAACAAAACTTATTCTTATCAGATAAAGGTTGGGAGGCATCTTATGTGCCACTGGCTATTCGTCGTCAGCCGTTTCTTATTGGCAAGCAAATCGTGCGAGAAGATGGTACTGAACAGCAACAACATGTTATTCACGCCGATTTAGATAACCCAAGAGTAAGTACTACTGAAGGTGAAGCGGTATTCCATCCATTTGGCGGTAATACTGATTACTTAGATGAAGTCGGCGATATGCTTGCCGCTATTCATCAGGGGTTAAATGATAATAGTACCTTTACGGCAATGTTACTCGAACATGACTTACTTGAATCATTCACCTTAGATATCGAATTAGATAACGGTGACAAGCATCAAATGATTGGTTTTTATACTATTAATGAAGATAAATTAAACCAACTTAGTGCTGATGTGTTGGCAACATTGCATCAGCATGGCTACTTACAGGCGATATACATGTCAATGGCATCACAGTCTAATATGCGTAACCTATTAGATCGTAAAAATGCGCAAAATAAAACTGCATAGCCTGATGAATACACCATTGAATACGAGTAACCGCTCGGGGAAGCCTTCGCCGCAATTACCTGTCAATCAAGCATCAACTAATCGAGTGCCAGAATACAACGACTGCACAATGGCGGAATTGTATGACCGCATAAAAGATGCTGACACGCCGATGATATTTAAAGGATTGTGCCGTCATTTCCCGTTAGTGCAAGCAGGGCTTGAATCCACTCAGTCCGCGATGAATTACTTACTCAAGCATGACACTGGGCAGCCATTAACAGCCTATTATTTACCGCCAGAACAACGGGGCAGAGTATTTTATAATGAGGCTGTTGATGGGTTTAACTACCAAGCGGGCAAACTGGCATTAAGCCAAATTTTGGCACGCTTACAAGCTGAGTCGACTCAAGCTGAACCCGCCAGTGTGTATATGGGCTCAACCAATATACACCAGTATTTTCCAAGCTTATTTGCCGAAAACTGTTTACAGCTTGATCAAGTTAACCCGATGACCAATATCTGGTTAGGCAATCAAACTCGCGTGGCAGCACACTTTGATTTCCCGCATAATTTAGCCTGTAATATGGTGGGTAAACGTACTTTCACCCTTTTCCCGCCAGATCAAATCGGCAACCTATACATTGGCCCCATGGAATTTGCCCCAGGCGGTCAAGAAATCAGTATGGTGAATTTTGATAAGCCAGACTTTGAACGCTTTCCAAAATTTGAGCAAGCACTAGCCGCATCATTCACCGCAGCACTTGAACCTGGTGATGTGTTATTTATCCCCAGCATGTGGTGGCACCATGTGCGCGGTGTAGAAAACTTTAATGTGCTCATTACCCATTGGTGGCGTGATACTCCAGGTTTTCTGGGTCGGCCAAATAACGCCCTATTACAAAGTATGCTTAGCCTACGATCATTACCTAAAGCACAACGCCAAGCCTGGAAAGCCATGTTTGAATATTACATATTCGACCATGATGACGTGGATGAAAGCCATATCCCCGATAGCGCTAAGGGCATGTTAACCAAGCCACTAGATGAACTGAATGCGCGAAAGCTACGAGCTGACTTAACTAATAAACTTAAGCGTTAACAGGCGCAACTAGGGTTGATAACATAACAGTGCTGAATACCTAAAACGGCTATTTATTTAAAGCGCAACAATAAAAATAACACGCATGAGGTACACCAAATGAATACAGCAGTTAAAAAAGTGGTTATTGCCGGTGGTGGTACTGCTGGCTGGATGGCCGCAGCGGCGCTAACCAAATTAATGGGTAAGCATATTGAAGTCGTTCTAGTCGAATCAGATGAAATTGGCACTGTCGGTGTAGGTGAAGCGACGATCCCCACATTACATATTTTTCACCGTTTATTAGGCCTAAAAGAACAAGATATCATGGCTGCTACTAATGCCACCTTTAAGCTTGGTATTAACTTTGAAAACTGGCACGACATAGGTAAAGATTATCTGCATTCATTTGGTTTTTTAGGTAAAGATTGCTGGGCTTGCGGGTTTCAACACTTTTGGTTAAAAGGCAAACAGCAAGGATTGGTCAGCGAAATTGGCGACTATTGCACCGAACATTTAGCCGCTCGCCAGGGGCGTTTTGCCGTGTTACCTAATCAAGACTACAACCACGCCTACCATATGGATGCGAGTCTATATGCTAAGTTTTTACGCAAAATGGCAGAAGGTAATGGTTTAACCCGTATTGAAGGTAAAATAGCCGACGTGCTGCAGCATGACAGCAATGGCTATATAAAAGGATTACAACTCGACAATGGCCAGCTTATTGAAGGTGATTTATTCATCGACTGCACCGGGTTTAAAGCGTTATTAATTGAAGGTACGCTTAATACAGGTTTTGACGATTGGAGCCATTATTTACCGTGTGACAGTGCCATTGCAGTGCAAACTCAATCGGTTAATACCCCGCTTGCTTATACTCGTTCAATTGCGCGCGAGTCTGGCTGGCAATGGCGTATTCCCCTGCAAAATCGCACAGGTAATGGTTTTGTATTTTGCAGTAAATACATGACTGACGATGAAGCAATTGACACCTTAATGGCTAACATTGAAGGCGAACCCTTAAATAAGCCCCGAGTGATTAAATTTAAAACCGGATCGCGTCGTCAACACTGGAATAAAAACTGTATTGCGGTGGGTTTATCGTCAGGGTTTTTAGAGCCTTTAGAATCCACCAGCATTCACCTTATTCAACGCAGCATAGTACGCTTAATGCAGTTATTCCCATCGCAGGGCATCGACATCACTGATATTAATGAGTTCAATCAGCAAACTAAGCTAGAAGTGGACAACATTCGCGACTTTATCATTTTGCATTATAAAGTCACCGATCGTGAAGACAGCCGCTTTTGGCGCTACTGTAAAAACATGCCAATACCAGCCTCATTACAGCATCGTATCGATATGTTCAGTCAGTCGGGTAAAGTGTATAAATACGGCAATGAATTGTTTGGTGAAAGTTCGTGGATCCAAGTCATGATGGGACAAGGCATAATGCCTAAAGAATATCATCCCATTGTGGATATGATGGAAGACGATGAGTTGGCTAACTTTTTAAATAACATTAAATCGACGGCAAAACGAAAAGTCGACACCCTGCCGCCCCACTTTGATTTTATTAATCATTATTGTAAAACCGATATTAAGTAAGTTGGCACTAGCCTTAATCAAATAATAAGCCACTACAGCCAAGGATCTGCATCATGTCGTTGCCTACAACAACCAACACGACTCAAGCAAATGCTAAGCAAGCAGCCAGCAATATTATTCAAGTAAGCGGCATTGAGCCGCAGATTTGTTATATCGGCAATGAACAAACCCCGATTATTATTATCGACAACTTTGCCGATGATATAACACCGCTATTATCCATTGCCCGCCAACAAGCCAAGTTTATTAAAGATGACAGTTCATATTATCCTGGGGTGCGCGCACCATTGCCTAATCCCTATGCCATTGAAGTCATTAATCAGGTATTTCAACTGGTTTATGATGTCTACAAAGTGCCACATCATTTACGCATAAAACCGCAAATACTGTCATTTTCATTAATTAGCCAATCACCCGATAGCCTAATGCCATTACAACGCTTACCGCACTTTGATACCCCAGAGCCGTATTATTTTGCCATTTTGCACTATCTCAATGACGGGCCACACGGTAACACGGCTTTTTTTAGGCATAAAAAAACCGCTTATGAGCGGATTGATGAAACCAAAATGGATCATTATTTTGAATCGGCTAAAGCCTTTTTAACTGACCATGCCAAAGACACACCTGAGTACTTTGTCGACAGCGATGAACATTATGAGATCCATCATCAAATTGAATATAAGCCCAATAGACTGGTGATTTATCCGGGTAACTTGCTGCATTCAACCTTAGTAAACCTCAGCACCGATATTGACGATGACCCGCATACCGGTCGCCTCACCGCCAATATTTTTATCAATTTCAAATAACACAGGGAACACGTTATGGTTACGCCATTTGGTATCACAACACCTTCTTACAAAAAGAAAGCGCTTACAATCAGTGTTTCAACGCTATTGTGCCTTAGCGTAACCCCTGCAACATTTGCAGCCCACCCCAATATTACCCCACAAACAATACATGCGTTAACTGTGCTACCCGATAGCGAGAAACAACGTATCGGTGATCGTATCACCCAAGTTGAAGACCAAATAAAACACTTATTACCGCAACTGACATTAGCAGAGAAAGTGTCATTAGTGCACGCCGCAGGCAAGTTTCACATTCCCGCTATCGAACGTTTAGGCATTCATGAAATGTGGATGTCTGACGGACCACACGGTGTCCGCTATGAAATAGACCGAAACTCATGGGCACCAGCAGGCTGGACCAACGATTACTCAACCTACTTACCACCACTGACAGCCGTTGCCGCCAGTTGGGATAAAAACATGGCCAGCTTACATGGTAATGTTTTAGGGGCTGAGGCGCGTCATCGTAATAAAGACTTAATTCTAGGCCCTGGGGTTAACCTTGCCCGCTTGCCGTTATATGGGCGTAACTTTGAATACATGGGTGAAGACCCCTTTTTAGCCGCCGCACTTGTGGTACCAACTATTAAAGCCATTCAGGCTAATGATGTGGGCGCGACCGTAAAACACTACGCCTTAAACAACCAGGAACTAAACCGCACTGGGGTGAATGCCAAACCCGATGAGCGCACCTTGCGCGAAGTGTATTTACCCGCTTTTGAAGCCGCGGTAAAACTGGCTAACGTGCACGCGATTATGGGCGCTTATAATGAATTCAGAGGCACCAACGCTAACCAGAGCGAACACCTTGTTAAGGATATTTTAAAAGGTGAATGGGGTTATCAAGGGGTATTACTGACCGATTGGAATGTCGACATCAACACCTATGATGCCGCTATGAACGGCCTAGACATTGAAATGGGCACTGATGTAGCCAGTTTTGATGACTACTTTATGGCAAAACCATTATTAGAGATGATCAAAGCAGGCAAAGTACCCGAGTCAGTTTTAGATGACAAAGTGGCTCGAATTTTACGGGTACAACTGAGCATTGGCATGATGGATAAGCAGCGCCTATCAGGCCAGCGTAATACTCAAGCACATAGAAACGATGCCCGCACCATTGCCACTAACGGAGTGGTACTGCTTAAAAATGATGATAATATGTTACCGCTGAATGCAGCAAAGCTTAAAAATGTATTGGTATTAGGTCCTAACGCCGATAAACGACATGGCTTTGGTGGCGGCTCATCTGAAGTGAAAGCCCTATATGAAATAAGCCCACTAGATGGCTTAAAAGCCAAACTAAGCGACAAGGTCAAGGTCACCTTAATGCGCCCTGCTAGCAGCAAATTTATGCCTATTCCCAATGACTATCTCACTACCCGTCATTGGACCGGTACTCCCTCTTGGCAAATTAACTATTTCAATGATAATGCAATGACAGATTTGGCCAGTGAATCATGGATAGCCGATCCGCAATTTGATGCTAAAGGCCGTACTCAATCAATTGAAATAAAGGCCAATATCAAACCAATGGAATCAGGCAGTCATAGCTTTAGTATTCAAGCCGATGGTCAAGTGGCACTGTACATCAATGATCAACCGCTCATCAGCACATCAACCGCGCAGTCAGCCAAAATGCTAACTCAATCAATGCCTCTAGTGGCCGGCGAAACCTATGCGGTAAGCTTGCGCTACCAAGGTGATAAACAAGCCACGTTAGGCTGGGAAACCCCAAACAGCTTATATAACAGTGAGAAAGAGTATTTAGCCGCAGCGAAAAAAGCCGATGCGGTTATTTATTTTGGCGGCTTAAGTCATGCCGACGATAGAGAGTCAATTGACCGTCCAGATATGATATTACCCGGCCAACAAGACGAAGTGATCGCTAAACTACTGCAGACTAATGCCAATACCATAGTAATGATGATAGGCGGTTCAGCCGTTGAAATGCCCTGGGCCAACAAGACTAAAGCATTACTTTGGGGTTGGTATGGTGGCATGGAAGCCGGTCATGCTTATGCAGACATTCTATTTGGTGATGCTAACCCGAGTGGTAAAATGCCAATCACTTTACCTAAAAAGCTTACCGACACAGCGCCAATTGCACTCAATGATTACCATGCGAAAGAGTCGCTGTATAGCGAAGGCGTATTCATTGGTTACCGCTGGTTTGAGCAACAAAAAATTGCGCCATTATTCCCTTTTGGCCACGGCCTGTCTTACAGTCAATTCAACTATTCAGACGTTAAATTGTCCAGTAACAGCATAAAAGGAGACGACACATTAACCGTTACGGTCAACATCACTAACACCAGTAAAGTTGACGGCGCAGAAGTGGCACAGCTTTACTTACATGATATAAAAGCCAGTGTCCCTCGCCCACTAAAAGAGTTAAAAGGCTTTAATAAAGTCTGGTTAAAGGCCGGCGAAACTCAAACAGCCCAGTTCAACTTAACAAAGCGCGATTTGTCATTTTGGGATGTGAACACTAATGATTGGCTAGCAGAATCAGGCGAGTTTGAAGTGATGATAGGTTCGTCAGTGGTGGATATTCGGCTGAAAAAACGTTTTAGTTATCAGCGTTAAATGCTGGTATCGATTAGTGATCAAATAGAATGGGTTTAAGCCAACGAGCCTAAATAAAATCATCAGGTTATTGATGTTAAAAACCTCAACATAACATTCAATGCCTGCGGTGAGCAGTTACTGTTCTGACTCACCGCGGGTAGTGATAATTAACCTGAACTCGGGATAAAAAATTGAACTAATCGCCCTCTTTGTGATCAGCTCTTTCGACCAAGAAGGAACCAATTACGCAGAGGGCTTATGAATAATTTAGTGGATATATTTTGTGATGTCGATGATTTTTGTACTGTATTTATCCCACAATGGAGAAAGCAGTGCTTAACAGATGGTACGCGTAAACGCCAACGCCAGAGCAGGATGGATATGAGTGAAATAATGACTATAATCATACTCTTCCATACGTCTCACCATCGTGATTTCAAAAATTATTACACTGGATATCTTGCTCGATTCTTTAAATCAGACTTTCCCAACTTACTCAGCTATACCCGTTTTCTTGAGCTGATGCCGACAACAGTCGTACCACTATGCAGTTATTTTTCCAGCATCAGAAGTCTACCGACGGGGATAGAGTTCGTTGATTCAACCTGCGTAAAGGTTTGCCATAATTTGCGAATTCCTCGACATAAAACCTTATCAGGCCTTGCTCGTCGCGGAAAAGGGACCATGGGATGGTTCTACGGGTTCAAGCTTCACCTCATCGTTAACCATAAAGGCGGTATTGTTGCTGCCAAAATAACAGCTGCCAATATGCATGATACTCAGCCTGTTTCAGGGATGGTGGTGAACGCAATGGATAAGCTGTATGCGGATAAAGGCTATATCAGCAAAGCGTTGGCAAGCGACTTACTTGAGAAAGGCGTGACCTTGGTAAACAATGTTCGCAAGAACATGAAAAAGAAGGTTTTATCACTGTGGGATAGAGCCATGCTTTCAAGACGATTTATTATAGAAACCATCAATGACCAGCTTAAAAACATCTCACAAATCGAGCATTCGAGACACAGAAGTGTGCATGGTTTTATGCTTAATATGATTGGTGGTTTAATCGCTTATCAACTCAAAGAGAGTAAGCCAAAACTCAATATCACAGATGTCGATTTCAATGCGATTTCTGTTATGGCTTAAACCGATCTCAGGTTAAATAATAAATCCCATCTGTCGCTAAGGTAAAAGTAACCGCATAACGAACCCGTCCTACCGGAGAGAAATTTGTTGGCACTGGAGTCAGTGATTCACCACTTTTGTTGAGTATGGTGACATAAGGCACAAAATCTGAATTTTCTGACTTTAGAATAACGGTTACCGCTTTACGACCAACCGAATTAAACTTGAATAGATCAATATCCAGTTTTTGCTGGATGGCACCATTAACCCTGAAAGGCACGCCATCTTTAATTGAGTTTGCAACCGCTAAATGATTGTTAAACTCTTTTTCATACACTAATTCGTATTCAGACTTGGTGGCATCAAACGGATAATCGTCTTGCTCATCTGGCACGCCATCGCCGTCTTCATCCTTGTTTTCCCAGGTACCTGTTTGTTGCCCTGTTGTTTTAGCGGCGGTTTTAGCTGCGACTTCAGGGCTATAACTGGTAAGACTCAGACTGGTTAGCATTAAAATTACCAGCTTAAAATGTGTTTGGTTCATTGTTTACATCCTTATAAAACATCATCCATTATGTGCTTGGTCAAAAGCGGCGCGCTGGCCACTTTACATATTATTTATTCACTTTTGGATATTTAGTTTCAGTATCCCCAGCTGAAACTAAGGCCGATTCAGGCTGAAGTGTTAGCTTATATATTGGTCATGTACCAATTTCCGGAAGCTTTCTCTTGCACAAAGTGGCAGGCAGGCTTAAAGATGGGACCATCTTCAAACTCAATCTTGGGCAATACCAGCACTTTTTTGACAATATCAAAGGGCAGTTCACGATCGCTTTCAATAATGGCTACCTCCTCGGAGCTTAATATCTCCACGGATGAAATCTCTTCTGTTCTGTAACGTCCACGACTCTTCATTCTTTTGCCCATATATTTTTTGAAAAACGCAAATTGCTTTTCATCTTCTTTCGCCACTGGAGGATAATAGGTAAGCACGGCCTCTAAATCGCCAGCAATAATCTCTTTTTGCAGCGCAATGCATTTTTGGTTGAGCGCCTCATAGCTTTCCGCCTGTACGGTAAAAACAGGTAACAGACCTATGAGTCCCAAAATGAGTGTATTTTTAAGCATGAACTGTCTCTCCTTTAATCGATAAAAATAGATGAATGCATTAATTTGCGATTTTTCTGTATTTCCGCCTAAGCACAGTGAGAAATAAGTTCACCTAACCCTAATCAGTTGAATAGGTTTAATTAGTTTTGTCAGGGTAAACTTTATAGGAGAAGGATGACACATATCATTGTGTGGCTTTTTCTTCCCTAAAAGGCGTGATCAATAAGTTTATTCATCGCCGCCCAACGCTGTCCTTAAGTTGCCATAAGTGAACCTAGTTTATCTTTTTTCTGATAGTGTCTTACCAAATGCTGTTACAGCTAATACCGCCGCCCGCTCCAATGCTAAGTATTGACTGTCAGCGGTGTACTCAAGGTTGCTCAAGTGCCCAGAAATATAATTTGATAATTTTTTTACTTCAGGCAGATCACCAATGTCATCATAAATATCTAGCCATTTAGAGGCTGGAACGCGTTTTCTTATTCCAGACTTATACCACGCGGCTGAAATGGCACTGTCGAGCGGAGAGAGACTCACTCCCGCCTGCTCACCAAATGCTGTCCGATAAAAGTAAGGTAATTTTTTACCTTGTTCGTTTTGATACATCACGATGATAACGTCATGCCCAGAACCAACAATAACCTCTGTCACTCCCTGCGAATTAAACATGCTAGGCTCTGTCGCTGGTGAATGAAGTGAAACAACAAAAAGCTTACTAAAATCAACATTATTAATGACTTCAGCATTGATATCTGCAACGACGCTTTTTCCAACGTTAATCATTCGGCTATTGCCTTTCCCATAACTGTTTTTTAACGTAATTTCAATTTCTGAAGGCAGGCCTGAAGGTAAAATAAATGTCAGCTTTGATGATGAATGTATAGTAGGATCAATTATTAACTCACCTATTATCACCTTGGTATCGCCGAAAAAATGCTTTCCAGATAACTCTACAAGTTCACCTTCGCTAACATACGGATTATTCAGCGAGTTGAAAATTGGAATGTCTTCATCTGAATAACTTATTAACACTTTATTCGAACGAAATCCATCGGCAACAAAAAACAAGTTAACGGCGCCTTTTGGCATAGCGAAGTTTATTTTATCAGCGCTATTTGACGTTACAGGCATGTTTATGGGCGGAACCGCTTTGCCCATATCAAATACCAAAAATCCACTGCCGGTGAGTCCATGACCACTAATGCTGTGCGCTTCGCCCGCAATTTGAACCCCATGTATCTCGTCGCCACTATAAATATATGACAAATAAACGATGTTTTTATAACCCGTGTCTCCTGGCATGGCAACGCGCAGTGCATTCAATGGGTCGTTATCATGAATATCCAACCATCCATCATTGTCATCATCCACGTCCAAGAAATCATACAGGCGATCATTATCTAAATCTCTTGGAGCCATACTTGTGTCTTTAACTTCAACATCGTCATTTATGCCGTTACCGCCGGAGTCAAGGTCTACAAAGCTGGCAAAACCGTCGTGATCGAAATCGAAAATACCTTCAACTCGATCAAGGATGCCATCGTCATCACTATCATTATCAAGCCAGTTGGGTACTCCGTCTTTATCTATGTCATGAGCCAATACATCATCATACTCATAGACATAAAATTCATTTGCATCAAATATTCTGTCATGGTCGGTGTCAGTGGAGAAGTTTGAAAACCCATAAGCGGACTCCAATGAGTCATCAAGACCATCAACATCAATATCTTCAAAAACGTGTACTTGATAACTGTACTCAGGTGCACCGCGTCTTTGCTCATCATTGACAACTAAATAATAAATCCCATCTGTCGCTAAGGTAAAAGTAACCGCATAACGAACCCGTCCTACCGGAGAGAAATTTGTTGGCACTGGAGTTAGTGATTCACCGCTTTTGTTGAGTATGGTGACATAAGGCACAAAATCTGAATTTTCTGACTTTAGAATAACGGTTACCGCTTTACGACCAACCGAATTAAACTTGAATAGATCAATATCCAGTTTTTGCTGGATGGCACCATTAACCCTGAAAGGCACGCCATCTTTAATTGAGTTTGCAACAGCTAAATGATTGTTAAACTCTTTTTCATACACTAATTCGTATTCAGACTTGGTGGCATCAAATGGATAATCGTCTTGCTCATCTGGCACGCCATCGCCGTCTTCATTCTTGTTTTCCCAGGTACCTGTTTGTTGCCCTGCTGTTTTAGCTTCGGTTTTAGCTGCGACTTCTGGGCTATAACTGGTAAGACTCAGACTGATTAGCATTAAAACTACCAGCTTAAAAAGTGTTTGGTTCATTGTTTACATCCTTATAAAACATCATCCATTGTCCATTATGTGCTTGTACTCGCTTATCAACAAAATGAAGCGGTTAGCGGTTTGAACTCATTTATATTGTTAATCTATCTGATTGATAAACGGTATTTTGCAGAAATCT
Organism: Shewanella sp. HL-SH8; assembly: GCF_051165765.1. Taxonomy (NCBI): domain Bacteria; kingdom Pseudomonadati; phylum Pseudomonadota; class Gammaproteobacteria; order Alteromonadales; family Shewanellaceae; genus Shewanella; species Shewanella sp. HL-SH8. The sequence goes on from NZ_CP195039.1 coordinate 2,911,430, forward strand.
GCTATTTGCTTACCAAGCGATTGCATTCGATATAATCCCCCATATTCAAATTCAAATTCAAACTCAAAAAGCAGCGTTATTGATAATCAGTGTTAGCGTATTACTTTTCCCGTATGTATTTTTGACATAAAGCTCACCAGATTTAATGGTGTTAGGGATAGTAATAGATAGTTCGGTAGGGGTAATTTTGGTCGGTATAATTTCAATACCTGAAACAAATACCGTCGTTTGTTCATTGAATTTTTGACCTGTAATAACCAGATGCGCATTAGGAGAAGTGTGTAGCTTTTCTTGGCCTAGCAGTATTGGAATATATTGATTTCGATATTCAATAATGACTTCATTTGATGTAATTGTGTTTAAAGCAACAAACCTTATGTTGCTCGCATTATCAGGTAATACAAAATCTATACTGCCATCTGCGTTAGCACTAACAGGCATATTAATCGGCACACTGGTATTACGATTAAAAACCAACAGGCCGTCGGTTAAGCCCTCACCGGTTAATCGATGCATTTTATTTGAAATCATTATATTTTTTATCGGTGTTTGCCCATCAAGCAGGTAATAGATACTGGCTATATCTTTATAACTATCTGTGCCATAAGGTGCTGACTTCACCTTAACTAGAGGCTCTTGATCATGAACATCTAGAATAAGATCATTATCATCATCAAGGTCAATAAAATCGGCCACTGAATCAGCATCTGAATCGATTGGCGCAGTACTACTGCCCCCGACATCCACTGCATCTGATACGCCATTACCGTCAGAATCTAAATCAACTAACGCAGCAAGACCATCTTGGTCTAAATCAGATGAACCTTCATACTGATCTTTAATTCCATCACCATCAGCATCTTCATCAAGCCAATTAGGTATACCGTCATTATCCATATCATGATTAATGACATAAAATTCGTCACCATCAAAGGCACCATCAGAGTCAGAATCTTGTGAATAAAGTGCAAACCCAAAAGCGCTTTCGTGTGAATCATTAATCGCATCAACATCATGATCAAAAAATACATCTATGGTGTATGTGTAATCAGCATTGCCTTGAAATTGCTTATCATTAATCACTAAATAATAAACACCTGACTGCCGAGGTTTAATTTGGATTGCACGTTTAAACTGACCAACAGGATGATAATTAGGCGCCCAACTATTGATAGCGATTCCATCACTTCCAAGAACTGCCATTCCAGGATTTAGCTTGCCACTTATAGAGGAGAGTAAAAATGTCAGTTGTTGACCGGACTCAAGTTGTAGTTTATAGAAATCTAAATCATTAATTTGTTGAATAACACCTGATAATCTTGCGGGTACTTCACTAACAATCGTGGCAACATCTTGGTTATTATTAAATTCTTGTTCATGCACAAGCTTATATTTTGATTGGCTCGCATCAAATGGATAATCGTCTTGCTCATCTGGCACCCCATCGCCGTCTTCATCTTTGTTTTCCCAGGTGCCAGTTTGCTGCCCTGTTGTTTTAGCGGCGGTTTTAACTGACATTTCAAGGCTATAACTGACAATACACAGACTGGCTAGCGTTACAATTACCAGCTTAAAAAGTATTCGACTCATTGTTTACATCCTTATAAAACATCATCCATTGTCCATTATGTGCTTGTACTCGCTTATCAACAAAATGCCTTTTAGTGGCAATGCGTAATTGCTCTGGCAACCCTACCGGATTGATAAATTTATACTGTTTAGGTAATTGCGAATATTGCATTTGTTATCCTTAACAACAATACGAAATATTATTTTATAAATAGAACAGCTAATTGATTTTATTTATCTTTATCTAACCAATCGGGTAAACCATCATCATCTTGATCAACATTAAATGAGTCGAAATACCCAAGGTAATACTCTTGCGTATCCCAAATGCTATCTTTATCAGTATCGTGCGTTAAGTGATTGATACCCATTGCAGATTCCAGATCATCACTGAGCGCATCTCCATCTCTATCAATAAAGATTGTGGCATTGTAGGTAAAACTCTCTTTGCCATCAAAATCAATGTCATTAACACCGATGTGATACTTTCCATCTTTTAAGATCCCAACGTTAATTGCAATAGTTTTCAATGCGTTACTTATTGGTATCTTACCAAAATTCAATGCCATACCATCTTCGCCTGAAAAATAGATATTGGGTTTAAAGCCAGAGTCATCATTGTAGTGAAGCACTAAGGTATAAAATTCATCTTTATGTGCATTAAAGGAAAACAAATCACCATTATCTGACTTAACAGATATTGCGCCTGACATTTTAAATGGAGGATAACGATTGGCATGAGTTGCTATTGAGGGATTATCATTGGATTCTTGTTCGCGGATTAGCTCAAAACGGGATTGAGATGCATCTAAAGGATAATCATCTAACTCATCAAGAATGCCATCTCCATCTTCATCTTTATTTCTCCACTTGACGAGAAAGTCGGCATATTCATTTGACATAGGCGCGGCGGAAATAAGCTTACCATTGTTGTCTTGTTTTACCGGCTCATTACAACCTGTAACGCCTAAAGTAGCCGTTAACAACATCACTAACCAAATTGCATTATTCTTCATTGAATCGATTGCCTTATAAGTCCATTTATTTTGCTTTTCCGGTTACGGTTAACACCTTGTTATTTCGATAAATACAAACCCACTAAATATAATAAAAATAGCCCCAATAATACCTTTAATGGCGTTGGATAAGCAAAAGTAATCTCGGGCGAGTGTTTGTCGTTGATGTATTCAATTATTTCTGGCAATGCAAACAGATTTGCTCTTGATATATTTATCTCTTCACCGGTATTAAGCGTGAGTCGTGCATGAGTATAGATATCAGCTTTCGATATTTGTCTATACCATTGACCTGGTGTTTCACGTTTAAAACTAAATCGGTAGCGCTGAATATGAATCGCGCTTATACGGCTCAAACGAATATAACTTTGTATTGTAGATTTGCAAAACGCGTCAGGAAGATCTAAAGCCTCTTTGGTTAAACTGGTCACTAACCCTGATTTAAAGTTAACCCAACAATGGAATATTAATACAACGGCTATGCTGATTAATGTTACTGGCAAAATAGCATCTGGAGATGCCTGTAACACAAACATCAATAGCAAAGGTACACCCACAAAGCTGGTTAACAATAATAGCCAAGTTAGCATTGAAAAAGGCGAAATGAGTCTCCTAGAGACAAATGTGACTTTATGACGCTCGTCTAATTTCATTTCGAGTGTCGTATTACTTTTAAAAATACTAAAACTCTGTTTAATCCACGGCATTAATAAGGGCTCTACTTTACAACAATCATTAACATCAGAAAACGAATAAGCAACTGACATTGTAAAAAAACAACAGCCTACTGACTGCTGGTTTTCATCTATAAAGTGTTAATTTATAACGTAATGCTAGAAGGGTAAATCATCATAGAAATACCATTGGCCTTCGTCTTCAAATATGATACATCTTGTACCACCTGTACGACTTTTCCCATTTGGCTTTATAAAATTATAACTGTAGTTAATTGTTATAACACGTGTGGTATTGGGGTAGTTTCCTTTTAAATCTGCACTCGGCTCCATAAAACCTGACTTTTCAGGTGTGAACACCAAAAAATCTATTAGCTCCACTCCATCCGCTTTTCTTTTATAACCGCCTAAACTAAGCTCAATCAACTTCCGAGCTCTTTTTCCATCCTGCCATTGTTGCATCATAGGGTGATACCCTTTAATGATGTCGTCTACTTTTTCATCACGAATATCTCGCATTACTTGATCACAACGCGGCTTTAACTCACTGACCTCTTTAGGTAAACTGGCCTCGCTGGCTGATACAGAAAATACCAGCATTGAGCTACATGCAATAGTTGAAAATTGATAACAGCGACTTTTTATCCATTTACTTAACATCATCATTTATCCCTAATTGATTTAATAGTTACACTTTTCACCAGTCTGAATTACTTAATTAAAACGGTATCCAGTTTCCAACTGTTATTTTCGTAAACCCACTCCAGTTGTTGACCACTGTCAGCGTCTTTTAACATTAAGCGTTTTCCGTTACCTTCAACTTTCCCTTTAAATTCATCTAATAGCATATTGTAAGCGGCTACATCTTTGTCGCTACTTTTTGACGGTGAATAACGTATTGCTTTACTGTACTTTTTTATCGCTGCGACAAGTATTTTTTGCTTTGAGTCATCACGATTCAAAATATCTGTCATCACACCTGATCTAAACTGAGCTGAAAACATGGCTAATTGCTCAGGCGTGCCAGAATCAATGGTGTGCAACAATCTAAACCAATTTGCGATCAACCTAGCGGAATCGTCGGGCTTAGAGTTGTTAATCTCGCCTTTTGATATCACTACGCTGTTTACCTCCTCAGGTAACGATAATGCTTGGCTTAATGACTCATTAATCATGCTGACGAGTTTTTTTATATCCGCATCGGTGGTCGACAAAAACGGGGCGATTAACGACTGCACTTGTGCTGTAAATACCGTTTTATCCTTGAACCCTTTGGTGAGATTTGTCAGTTGTTCGAAAAACGTTGGGTTAGTCTGTGAAATTTTATCTGTCATTGCCTCATAGTCAGCAAAAGCGTCCTGCTGACGGGTTTTCGCCCCTAAAATATTTTTAAAACTTTTTTGCGGTGCCAATATTGCCAGCCATTGTTTAAGCACATCGCGGGTATGAGGTGGCTTTTCATTAATAGCACCAATATTGGGTGGAGTGATATATGCTACCTCAATAGCAGCATTAACAATCGCCTTTGATCTTTCACCAAAAACAGCTCTAACATCGGCATAGCGAAGATAATCAAGATAGTCAGCCTGCTGCACAACCAAAGCGTTCAACTCTTTATCCATCCCTTGCTGTTGGATCTCTTTCGCGACATAGGTGTATTGTTGCAAGTCGCAACCAGCACAACTTCTAAACGCTAATGTATTGCTGTGACTAAAATAAATACTGGATTGATTAGGAAACAAATGACTTTCAAACACAATATAACTGGTGCCCTCTTTGGTATAAGTCATAGTCAGATCGGCTTTATGCTTTTGAGGACAGCCAGGCAATTCAATATTGTTTTTTGTAAACGCGGTAAGATTGTTTAAATCCATCGTCTTACGTGAATGCAGAGTATTGTAGTAAGTCAATTGGTACTGCAATGTGAGATCCAATTCACCTTGTACTTCAAAATCAATATTACAACTTGCATATACATTGGCTGTGCTTAAGCCGCACAATGCCAGTAATCCTATCGTTTTCATTTTTAGCTCATCCTTAAGTCATGTATTTAACACTAACTCTGCCCTGTTCTGACAACGTTAATGATGTTACTTTTGCCAGTTAATCAAATACCGGATATGCAGCGAGTACAAACCAAAGCCTGTTATGCTGAGTAGCCCTATCGACAATGTCTTTATTGTCTGTGATTTGCATCCTGTTAAATACATTAACGTCCGTGTTTAGTCCTATTTTAAATGTCTATTTGTTATGCAAAATGACTAGTCGTTAGCTATTTCGTTATCGTTATCATCAATCTCAATTGTTGTATCAAAATCATTGGATATTTCGACTTGCAGTTTTTCAAGCTCGTCGAGTATGCGAATAAATTTCTCACCAAATTCGGTGACGTTATATTCCACCCTAGGTGGCACTTCGTTAAAGGTGACTCTTTTTAAAATACCAAATTTGGTGTTTTTCTGCAGGCAAGTGTTCAGCACTTTAGTGGTTAATCCATCCACCGACCGCACCATTGCCCCAGGCCGATTAATACCATCAGACAATAATTGATACACGGTTAATGACCATTTACAGCCATAAATTGTCTCTACCATTCGGGCACTTCGCTCGGGTGCTGACTTCTTTGAATATTTTTTTCGTTAGTTTTCATTAAAACGCACCAATATGTACCTACTACACTTGATTGTGCCTACTTTTCAATAGGCTAACGGCTTTTGTAATATGTGTCCACACCTTACAAACAAGTCGAGAAAATGATGATACCAACACAAGTGGCAATGATTATAGGCGGTTCAAGCGGCATGGGGCTAGAGACAGCAAAGCAACTGCACCTACAAGGTGTTGATGTAATTATTATTGGCCGTGATGCTGACAAATTAGCCGATACAAAACAGATGTTAACAGGCCAGGCAAAGGTTGAATTAATTGAAGCGGATCTTTACTTAAAAGCGGATGTAGAACGGCTGATTAACACGATTAATCAATCGACTCACCACATTAAATATCTTGTTAATGCTGCCGGTTATTTTAACCCTACCCCATTTTTAGACCACAAAGTGGAAGATTTTGATATTTATGCTGATTTAAATCGTGCGACCTTTTTTATCTCCCAGGCGGTTGCCAATAATATGCGTCATCATGGTGGCGGCTCTGTGGTCAATATTGGCTCTATGTGGGCACATCAAGCGATTAAGGCGACGCCATCATCTGCATATTCGATGGCTAAGGCTGGGCTTCATTCACTTACCCAGCATATGGCAATGGAATTAGCTGAATATAACATCCGGGTTAATGCGATAGCGCCTGCGGTGGTTAACACCCCAATATATGGCGCATTTATCGACGAAAAAGACATGGACAGCGTGCTGGCTTCTTTCGATGCATTTCATCCTATTGGTAGAATTGGCACCGCTACAGATATTGCTAATACAGTGTGCTTTTTACTGGGTGAGCAAGCGTCTTGGGTAACCGGAGCGATTTGGGATATTGATGGCGGTGTAATGGCGGGCAGGAACTAACGTTTTAATTTGGCTGAATGTTAAAAAGGCCTAGTCGCCTTTTTAACATCATCGCTGCGTATTTAATATTAATCTAATACGTTTTTCTCAGCATCGGCAATTATCAGGTGTAACTTACCCGACTTAACTAAGTTCTTAATGCCGTTATCGATAATAGGCACAAGCTCTTTTTTGTTCGGATGAATATATACATAAACAGGTTGCGTTTTTATGGTTGCTGATTGCACGATTAAATTATTTGCGTGCATTTTATTGATAGTGGCCATGCCATCCATATAACTGGCAATGACCACATCAACTCTTTTCTTGTCCAATAAATCCATCATTTTTTCAGTTGTAGTAGAGTAGAATACCTTTTTAGGATCAAGCCCTAAGTTTTGTGTATGCTTAACCCCGGTTAATACCCCTACATTTAAATCAATAATATCGGCAACAGATGCGATTTTATACTGAGTATCTTTACGGGTAAAAAAAGCAGTTTTTATTTCATAATATGCCGTTGGTACCCTAATAAAATCCGGGTTATCTTCACCATAACGCCAAACTCGCATAATTTCACCGTTGACTAACCCCTCACGCATATTCCGTTCAGCACGCGGAGCGGGTAACATTTCAATATTACAATGTAACTGCTGGATAAAACAAATCTGATCTAATACTACTCTGCCAATATTTTGAATTGATGAGTCAGCAACACCCACAAAATGATTAGCAGTATTGTCACTCAAAACTTGGGGAGTAAAACCCAGAATAAACAGGCATAACAGCGATTTTAGCTTTTTTTGACAACTTCTATACGCTTGAAATGAAATAAATAATCTAACTAGGGCATCCTTCATTGGTTGCTCTCTTGTTGTTTTGCGACATCATTAGCTTTAGTCGTTGAAATACCTGCTGTCAAATTAAACCGCATAGCATCTTCAAATGACCAATCTACTTCAATTAAATCTTCACGCCTAACCAATGTGGTTACCCCTGCCATTTGATAACTGAGCTGAAATAATACTGGTACCCAGTCACCTTCCGGCAAAGCATCAGCTAAAGGCTGAGGCGGTTTATCGCTCATAATAGAGCCGACAATATAGCTACCATTAGCTTGTTTGATTAACACTGTTTGTTGCGGCTTAGGATTACCATCACGGTTCATTAGCCCAGCCAAGTCTCGAATGCTGCCATAGACTGACTTAAATAAAGGGAACTTCATTAGTTGGCGCTCTAACCAGCCATAAAGTAGCACTATTGGGCTGACCGAAAATAACAGACCGGCAATAAACACAATAATTGCCACTAGGATAAATCCCGCACCGACAAACAAATCTGTAAAACCTAGCAGGCTGAGTAATAGCTTACCAAGTCCATCAAGTGAGATAAATAATGACCAGAATAACCATATAGATAACACCATAGGTAATAAGTTGGTCAGTCCGCGTGCTAATGTGTTTTTCATAGTGTGAATAATTAATTTTCGTTGCCAATATTCTGGCTATTAAAGCAAATAAAAACGCCTTAAGCGATGACTTAAGGCGTTTTATTATAGATAGGGTTTATTTACATATGCAGGCCATCAAACAAAATGGTTTACAGTTTTAAGTCTTTTTCCATATCTTCATATGAGGTGTGACGAACATCTTTACCCTTAACATAGTAAATAATGTACTCACAGATATTTTTACAACGGTCACCAACTCGCTCTACAGCACGCGCAGCCCATAACACATCAAGTACACCCGGTATTGAACGCGGGTCTTCCATCATGTATGTCATTAATTGACGAATAATACCTTCATATTCTTTGTCTAATTTAGCATCTTCTTTATGCAACTCTAAGGCTTGCTCGGCATCCATACGCGCTAATGCATCCAATGTAGCATGTAAAGTACGCGTTGCATGACGCCCCATACTTTCAATGCTAACCAATAATGGCTCTTGGCTTTTAGCGCGTTTGTCCACTGCCGCTTTAGCAATACGTACACAGGCATCGCCAATGCGTTCTAAATCAGTAATGGTTTTAGAAATAGCAAGTATTAAACGCAAATCGCTAGCTGCTGGCTGACGCTTGGCAATGATACGAGTACATTCCTCGTCAATCGCCACTTCCATACCGTTAACTTTATGATCGCCTTCGATAACCGTTTTAGCCAATTCGGCATCTAGGCCAGCTAAAGCATCTAATGCCTGCTCTAGTTGGCGCTCTACCAAGCCACCCATTGCCAGCACGCGATTACGAATATCATCAAGTTCTGCGTTAAATTGACCCGAGATATGCTTGTTTAAATTTACTTTTTCCATTTTATTCAACCCTAAGCTAATTTTTGAACTTTACGCTAATCTTTTCAATTGCACTCTAAGCCTACGATATCGAGTATTAGGCTTGGCAGTGTCACTGGTGAGTAACAATTAACCGTAACGACCGGTGATATAATCTTCTGTTTTACGTTTTTGGGGCGTAGTAAATATGGTATTAGTATCAGCATACTCAACTAACTCGCCCATATACATAAACGCGGTGTTATCAGATACACGGGCAGCCTGTTGCATATTGTGTGTCACAATCACTACGGTATATTTTTGCTTCAGCTCAGTGATCAACTCTTCAATCGTTAAGGTTGAAATAGGGTCAAGTGCCGATGTTGGCTCGTCGAGTAACAACACTTCTGGCTCAATGGCAATGGCACGGGCAATAACTAAACGTTGCTGCTGACCACCTGATAAACCAAAAGCATTGTCATGCAAACGATCTTTTACTTCATCCCAAATAGCTGCGCCACGTAATGAACGCTCTGCCGCTTCATCAAGTTCACGACGATTATTTAACCCTTGTAAGCGCAGGCCATATACGACGTTTTCATAAATTGATTTAGGAAACGGGTTCGGACGCTGGAAAACCATACCAACATTACGTCTTAGCGCTGCCACATCAACTTTTTTGTCATAAATATTTTGACCGTGCAGTAAAATTTCACCTTCTATTTTACAGATGTCCACTAAGTCATTCATGCGATTAATACAACGCAGTAAGGTCGATTTACCACAACCACTTGGACCAATAAAGGCTGTAACCTGCTTTTTAGGTATTTTCATCGACACATTAAATAGCGCCTGCTTTTCTGCGTAACGTAAATCTAGGTTACGAATTTCTAAAGCGGTATCCTCTGCAGTTAAGTTAGCTAAATCTACTGTTTCAGTTTGCATGTTTGTACGATCAATCGAAATCATTTTAATTTTCCCTCAGGATATCGCTATTAGTGTTCTAGCGAACGGAATTTTTCACGTAAATGGTTACGCACGCTAATGGCGGTTAAATTTAACGCGACAATTACCGAGACTAATAAAAAGGAGGTAGCGTAAACCAAAGGACGCGCTGCCTCAACGTTGGGGCTTTGAAAGCCTACGTCATAAATATGGAAGCCTAAGTGCATAAACTTTCGCTCTAAATGCACAAATGGAAAGTTCATATCTATTGGCAGTGTTGGGGCAAGTTTGACCACACCCACTAACATTAAAGGAGCAACCTCACCGGCGGCGCGCGCAACAGCTAAAATTAACCCGGTCATAATAGCGGGACTCGCCATTGGAATAACAATCCGCCATAGGGTTTCGGCTTTCGCCGCCCCTAACGCTAAACTGCCTTGACGCACAGCACTTGGAATACGGCTTAAACCTTCTTCTGTTGATACAATCACTACGGGTAAGGTTAAAATAGCTAAAGTCAGTGCAGACCAAATTACCCCTGGCGATCCAAATGTTGGCGCTGGTAATGCTTCTGGGTAAAACAATTGGTCAAGTGAGCCACCTAACATATACACAAAGAAGCCTAAACCGAACACACCGTAAACAATAGATGGCACGCCAGCTAAGTTAATCACCGCTATGCGGATCATCTTAGTAATTGGGCCTTTTTTAGCGTATTCGTGTAAGTATATCGCTGCAACCACACCAAATGGAGTCACTATAACCGCCATTAGCATAACCATAAACACGGTACCAAATATGGCTGGGAATACCCCGCCTTCGGTATTTGCTTCGCGTGGGTCGCCGCTAACAAAACGCCCCATACCAATAAACCAGTGTCCAATTTTACCAATAAAACTCATGTGGTTAACATAGTTAACATCAAGAATACTGTCTAACTTTAAGGTCACTTCTTCGCCGCGCATATCGCTAATAATTACCGAATCCCGTGCCGCTTTGTCACGTAATGCAAAAAGTGACTTTTCAAGGACTAAGTAATCTTGGTTAAGTTGATAAATGCCAGCCTCAATTTCTGCTTTGGTTGCTGCGGTCAACTTACCTTCTAACTCGTACTTACGCTCTTTTAAACGTAGGCGTTCAATTTCATAGTTAATTGTACCTATATCACTTTTTTGTAACGTTAATGCTTCGTCACCAATATCAACCGCACGGTTGATGTGATCAATCAATGACGTTTCAAGCGCGCCACCTTCAAGTTCTAGGCGCTTACCATCTTCGATAACCGCAATAGGATAACCGTAAAAGTTACCATTTTTAGTACGCTCAAATTTTGCGACATCTAATGGCGTGCTGCGACTCACTATGTCTGTCGCTAATATCCATCTAAAATCTAAACCAACAAATTCACGGTTACCGGTTTTCACCAAGTAACGCGTCACAAACTCTCCAGGATGTTGATTAAATTGGTGCCCTGCTGATATTAAGCGTTCAGTGGGGACTTCTTCTCGGTCATAAATTTCGCCAATAAGAGTACTTTTAATGCCTTTTTGATCCTGTAATTCCCACTGATAAACCTCAGCAGGCCAAAAGTAACTTAAGCCACGCCAAGCAATCAGAAGTAATAAGCCAATTACGGCAATCAAACTGATACTTACTGCGCCACCTGTCATCCAAATCCATGGTGAGCCTGATTTAAACCACTTACCCATTATATAAACCTCTCAAGACGACCGCGGAAATTGTGTATATAAAAGTCATCATTATTCCTTAAAGCGAACTGTAGCGGTCACGTAAACGTTGACGAACTACCTCTGCAATGGTGTTGAATACGAAAGTGAATATAAACAGCACGAATGCCGCTAAGAACAACACGCGATAATGAGATGAACCAATAGCAGATTCTGGCATTTCTACTGCAATATTTGCCGCAAGTGTTCTCATACCTTCAAACACACTCCACTCCATTATGGCGGTATTACCTGTTGCCATCAGTACAATCATGGTCTCACCTACAGCACGACCTAAGCCCATCATAATGGCAGAGAAAATACCTGGACTTGCGGTCAGTAATACAACTCGCGTAAGGGTTTGCCAATTTGTCGCACCTAACGCCAAACTACCATTAGATAAATGACGCGGTACGGAGAAAATAGCATCTTCAGCAATAGAGAAAATGGTTGGAATAACCGCAAAGCCCATGGCAATACCGACTACTAATGCGTTGCGTTGGTCAAAGGTAATACCTAAGTCATTGGTGATGAATTGACGCGTGTTACCATCAAAAAACATGATTTCAATGGTTGGGCTAATAGCAAATGAAAACCAGCCAACAAAAATAATCACCGGAATTAACATTATTTCCTGATAAGTTTCAGGCAGACGTTGCTTCCATTTTTGCGGTAACTTGCTCCAACAAAATGCGCTGGTTAAAATAGAGGTAGGTAATAGTATCAACAAGGCTAAAATGCCGGGTAAATGATCCTCAATCAGCGGCGCTAACCATAAACCGGCTAAAAATCCCAAAATAACTGTCGGCAGTGCTTCCATAATTTCAATGGTAGGTTTAACCACATTACGCACTTTAGGTGTCATAAAGTATGCGGTGTAGATAGCACCAGCAATAGCTAATGGCACAGCAAATAGCATGGCATAAAATGCGGCTTTCATAGTACCAAACGCTAACGGCATCAAGCTGAGTTTTGCTTCAAAATCATCTGAACCGGAGGTTGATTGCCATACATACTGTGGTTCAGGATACCCTTCATACCACACTTTTTGCCACATGGCGCTCCACGATACTTCAGGATGACTATTTTCAACCGCAAATAAATGTAGCTGCTTATCCGCTTCAATGATAAGCCCATTTGAACGCGGACTAAATGACATCAACCCTGGATTAGGTAGCTCAAATTTCTCATCAAACAAATTACGTTGGCTAGTAGCATATAATAGGGTTAACTCACCTTCAGGGCTCAATACTGCAAAGCTTTTACGATAAAACTCTGTTGCCATTGTGCCAATTGAAGCTAACTCGTCGAACTCACGAATGTACTGATATAATCGGCCGTTATCACTATTGACTTGAAAAAACTGACTCACAATACCTGTGTCGTAACTGACCAATATTGAACTCGCACCGGCAAGTAAATTCACCTGTTTAATATTAGCATCGCCTTTTGTGACATCAATCACTTGCATCAACTCAACGGCTTCTGCATCACTGATATCATAAACATACAACTTATTGGCTGATGGTAGAATAAGTTGGCGATGATCAGGGGTCATTAATGGCATTAATGATTTTGACGGCGCTTCTTCAATAACAGAATGATATGAAACCCACTCAACCTCTTCGGTCATCATATTTTCTTCACCATCAAGGCGATTGATATTCCAAACACCCTGTTGGTCTTGGAATACAAAGCTCATGCGGTTGTCTGAAAAATCAAATGCTAAATGATGTACTGAACCATTAGCATTAATCGTTAATGGCTCTTGGTTCAAATAACGCACTTTAGGCGTAATCAAGCGTTGATTATCAGGATAAGTGACCTCGAAATCGATTCCCAGTACCAGCACCTGACCATTGCTTAATCCCAATGCAAAGCGTTGCTCATTCGGACTTGATTTCGCACTACTAGTCACGGTAGTTCCGATTGGAAGCTTAACAATATGCGAGGTGATAAGTTGGTTTGTTACCGAAGAATAAAAATCTACTTGGCCATCGCTTGCCACGCGAAATAACACTTCATTCTGTTCATCACTACCAACCATTAGGGTTGGCACATCAGTGTGTAACATGCTCACCTTACTGCTAGGCTGAATATCAGCACCGTCGAAAATAGGTTTAATCACGTATAGCAGATAGAAAAATATCAGTAATAACGCAACAAACACCATGGTGCCGCCAACAGTTACAGCAATTTGTGCTGCCTTATCCTTAAATGCTCTGCGTGTTGCATAGCGATCTACAAGTAGACTTTTAGCCGCAGAACCAGGTTGACTTACCTGACTTTCCATTAAGAACCTCTATATTTAATCATTCACTAAAATAGCGCTTTGATTGTGTAATTTACTGTGTTAACAATAAATGCTGATGACAATATATGTCTTTTATTATTAACCCAACTTAAAGTGGTTGGCATTATATGACGTAAAGATGACAGTAGTGTTACAGTCAAAATTTTAGTTTCATGTAGGAGAGGATATTTATGATGCGTTATTTGGTTACCCTGCAAGCTCCTGATAGAAAAGGCTTAGTTGAACAGATCGCTAATGCAGTAAGCCGTCAAGATGGTAATTGGTTAGATTCAGAAATGCGCCACCTGGACGGTATTTTTGCTGCAATATTACAATTAGAAATGCCCGTCGATAAATGGGATGCATTTGTTGATGCGCTAGAATGTATTGATGGCCTGTCATTAACTTATTCACAAGCCAGTCAAACTGCACCACCTATCAAACATGTAAGTTATCAACTTGTCGCTTACGATCGCCCAGGACTGGTGTTACATATTTCAAATAGTCTCAATGCGCTTGGGGTCAATATTGAGCAATTTAGCAGTCAATATGAAACAGCCAGTCATACTGGCGTGGCCTTATTTAGGGCGAATATGAGCTTAGGTTTAACCGAACTCATTCAAGAAGAACAAATCGTCGAGCAATTTTATAAATTAGGCGACGATGTTGTTTTAGATAAAGTCACTAGAACCAACTAGCGATAAATATGCAGCCAAACTGAGACAGAAATTAACATGCACTATTATATAGTGCATTTTAATTATGCCATCGAAATTATAGAATTCTACTAGCATGAAAATACTGTTACGCCTCAGTGTCTATAAGCGAGGAATTGTTGATTTTTCGACAAGGCTTTTACAACAGTTTGTCATCATTACACTTGGACATCTGACTTAGTATCGAAGTTAAGTATCTGATTATATATGGTCTATTAGTTAATAAGGAGTATACATAATGCTAGATTATGATAATCTTCATTTATAAGACTAAAGGGATAATTAGTACTGTGACACCGATGAATATGACCTCTTCAAAAGCTTGTGTGCTGTTGATTTGCTTTCTAGTTAATATTTATAGCTCAAATGGACTTGCAAACGAGTCAGTTGAATATTTTGAAAACTATGCAGGATCTCATTCTGTAGAAGAAACGCTGAAACACTTAGATCAATTCAATATCGAAACAAGCATTTTAGCTAGTGAAGATAAAGCCAAGTTGTATTTTTTATACGGTCAACTGTATGAGAAAAACCGCCAGCTTGATTTAGCAATTAGCAGTTATGATAACAGTATCAATTTGGTTAACACATTGGCCATATCTGATACCTTAATTGACAGCCATCTTGAACGCTCTTTTGCGCTCTACCTGCAAACAAATGACCCTGCTATTTACTGCGTCGATCGCTATAAAGCGCTTGAATATGCAAGACAGCAAAATAATACCGAGCTATTAACCAAAACATTGACCCAAAATGCATTTTGTTATGAAGGAGCAAATACCATACATATAGGCATTGCTTTACTTGATGAAGCGATGGATATTGTCGATAAAAGTGACAAGCTAAATGCTAATAGAAAAGCGTTAATTTATAACGCCACAGGTAGCCTTTATCGTAATGTCGGCTTGCATCAGCGTAGCTATGAAAATTTTGAAA
The DNA here is from genome assembly GCF_051165765.1 of Shewanella sp. HL-SH8. NCBI lineage: Bacteria > Pseudomonadati > Pseudomonadota > Gammaproteobacteria > Alteromonadales > Shewanellaceae > Shewanella > Shewanella sp. HL-SH8. Next base: position 2,927,071 of record NZ_CP195039.1, read on the forward strand.
AAGCTTATCAAACCTGGGCGACCATTGATGATAAACAAGATATGTTTAATATGTTGCACAACATGTTAAGCCAAAGTATTAAGCTAGGTCATTGGCCTGAAGCAAAAAACAGTGTAGAAGCACAATTTGAACTCGCTAAATCAAACCTGGAATTCAAAGATTTTACTTTTTTCGCGCACTTAAATGCAGGACGAGTGGCACTGGGTATGAATGATTATCCAAAAGCGATAGCAAACCTAAAAAATGCCATTCAATTACGTCACACCACCCAAGAGCAATATTTTGTCACTAGTGGTTATCTATTTCTTGCAATCGCTTACATGCGTAATGGGCAGACTGCAGAAGCTGATGAGATGGCGACGCTTTTTAAACAGGATCAGGACTTCAGAACAGACAAACAACAGATGACACTTAAAGCGGATGCAATTATTGCATTTGCAAAACAAGATTACTTAACTTCAGTCAATTTACTGTTTCAATTAATTGATGATGAACGTAAAAATAACCTCAACATGTTAAATCCAGAAGTTATCAACTCGGCGTTAAATCACCATGCTAAAGTCGCTGAGTTTGAAAATATTCTCCTCGCCAACAAACTGGCTATTAATGAGCTAAAGCTTACCGCCATTCAAGATAAAGAAAGAATTAATGAGCTTACACTAACCATTGTGGCTTTATTAACTATGACACTGGGCTTGTTTCTAGTTTTTGCACTAAACACTTACAAAAAACGTTCACAAACAGACTTTTTAACAAAAATTGCCAATCGAGGATTTACATTTATAAAAGGGGAGCAGTTAATCAAACGTGCGATAAAATTGCAGCAACCTGCCTCAGTGATCATTTTTGATATAGATAATTTTAAGGAAATCAATGACAAATACGGCCATCACATTGGTGATTTAGCGATTAAAGCACTCGCACAAAGAGCGCAAACTTGTATTAAAAAGCAAGATCTCGTCGGGCGTATCGGGGGAGAAGAGTTTTTAATCGTGTTACCAAAAACCAGTGAGCAGGATGCTTGGGCTATTTCAGAACGCCTTAGAAACAGCATTGCCGAAAAAGACTTCATCTTTGATGGCATTACAATAAACTTTACCATTAGTTTAGGTCTTGCTGAATTACATTCATCAACCTCCTCACTTCAAGAATTAATGATAGAAGCAGATAAAGCCCTATATCAAGCAAAGTTTTCGGGTAAAAACAAAGTCTACCTAGCAAGGCAATGTGCTTAACAAAGCACAACTATATTTCGATTAAGCAGCCCTTAAGACGAATGTAAAAGTGCAATTGAACTAAATTGCCGCATAGTTTAGCCATCACATCTGTTAAACTCTGTTGCAAAAGCTCATAAATGGAACGCGCATGCTAGGCACATTATCAAAACTCAACACTTCACTTAACTCAGCGGATGAGGTGCAATATCAATTACCTGTGGGTGACTCACTTATTGCACTTAATCCCTTAATCGGTAAATCACTGACGTTAACGCATACTGGTAATATTTTTTGTTGTAATTGTGGTAAGAAAACTAAAAAAAGTTATTCCCAAGGCCACTGTTATGTTTGTATGCAAAAATTGGCTAGTTGCGACATGTGCATCATGAAGCCCGAAACATGCCATTTTGACCAAGGTACTTGCCGTGAGCCAGAATGGGCGCAAAGTCATTGTTTTGTGCCCCATTATGTCTATTTATCAAATACCTCAGGGATAAAAGTCGGCATTACTCGTCACAACCAAATACCGACACGTTGGATTGATCAGGGTGCCACCCAAGGATTGCCTATTTTTAAAGTGTCGACCCGTAAAATGTCAGGGTTAATTGAGATAGAATTAGCAAAATTCATCAATGACAAAACCCATTGGCAGGCCATGCTTAAAAGTCATAATGATGATATTGATTTAGTGTCTCAAGCGGCTGAGTTAATACCTTTAATCGCTGATAAATTACAACAAATAGCCGCTGAACATAGCGATATAATTATTGAGCGATTAGACGCTAACATTCAAGCAATTCAATACCCTATTGAGCAATTTCCACTAAAAGTAAAATCACATAACTTTGATAAAGTGGCAGAAGTAACAGGTATATTACAGGGTATTAAAGGGCAATATTTGATATTTGATACTGGGGTGATAAATATCCGTAAATTTAGCTCATACGAAGTTGAAGTCTGTAGTCTGTAGTCTGTAGTCTGTAGTCTGTAGTCTGCTAAGAAAAAACATCAATTTTAACAACTTAAAACACAAAAAAAGCCCTAGAACATTGTCTAGGGCTTTTTTATTACGTTTCAGCTAGTCATAGGATTAACGTTAACAAATACTCGATATTAGAACTTCACGTTAGCACGAACGAAGAAGTAACGACCTAACACATCATAAGTGTACGGGTCGGTATTTGAATCGTTGTTACCAGTGAAATATGGAGGCTCTTCATCAAAAATGTTATTCACACCAGCTGACATGCGAACAGTGTTTGTCACGTCATAAGAACCTGATAAATCGTGGTAAACAATGCTGCTTACAGAAGGTGCATAACACTTAGTGGTGTCAGCTTTACAAGCAAAGGAGTCCATACCATCGATATAACGCGCTTCATAAGTAGCGCTCCAATCCTGACCAGCAGCTGTGATGTTAAAGTTTGACTTGAACTTAGCATAAGCACCAGCACCACCAGTGATATAACCACGGTAATCTACAGCTTTACCATCTGGATCAAACTCTTCATATGAAGAAAGAATTGAAGAGTCTAAACCCGCTTTCCAGCTTAAATCTAACGCATCAAACACATAAGCTACGTTAATGTCATAACCTGAAGTATTGGTTGCGCCAATGTTTTGTAAACCATTGTCAAACTTGATACGACCAGTGCTGTCAAGTTCAATATTTGAAGACTGACATAGTGCAGTACCGGTATTGATTTTGTTACCACCGGCATCTAAACACTGGTTAGCCACATAGTTAGAGTCAACAGCGGTAATGGTGTTAGTTATCGCAATATCGAAATAATCAACAGTGAACGATAAACCTTCAACATAGCTTGGAGAGTAAACCAAACCAAGAGTGGTGATATCAGCTTCTTCTGGAGTCAGTAATTCATTACCACCTACAGTCACTTCAGCTTGAGTTTGGTCAGTTGATGGGTGAACAATTTGATTAAATGATGGTGACTTACCACCAAATAGCTCATTAACAGTTGGTGCACGGAACGCTGTAGAGCGACCGCCACGAACCATTAAGTCATCATATAAGCGCCATGTTAAGCCTAGCTTCCAAGTTGTATCATCACCAAAAGTGCTGTAATCAAAGTAACGCACTGCTGCGCTCATATCTACTTGCTGTGCCATTGGTAAGTCAGCTAACAATGGAATCGCTAATTCAGCATAAAGCTCATCAACACTGAATTCACCAGCGGTAGCTTCAACACGTGGGTCGTTAGCTAAGCCCTGAGCCGTTAATGAGTCAGGCGTATAATGTGCTGACTCTTTACGGTTCTCATAACCTGCTGCAAAACCTAATTCACCCGCAGGTAAATCCATGATTGCACCAGATAAAGTGGCAGCTGCGATATCTAACTCACTACCACCGCTGTTTACTTCGGTATAAATAAATGGGGCTATACTTGCGCCTTCCCAAGAAGACTGAGTAAACGGATCGAATGTTTTCGCAATCACAGCATCATTAATTGAACCAATGTTGTGTAGGTTAGCTAAAGTATCAACTGAGTCATTCTTACCTTTGTTGTAAGAAGCATCCCATGCCCAACCATTGTCAAACTCACCTTCTAATCCAACAACGATACGCACTGTATCAACTGTTTGGCTAAAGTCACGTGAACCAGACTCAACCATACGACGACCATAGCTGACAGCCTCACCTTCTTGAAGCGTGCCAATAAGCTCTTTGTTCATCCATGATGAATCATAAGCCCAAGGATCATTACTCCAAATTGGCTGTGGCGCCATTTGTTGTTCAGATGAGCGCTTAGTGTACATAGCTTCGGTAAAGAACATGATGCTATCTGATAGCTCGTAGGTACCCGAGAAGCTTAAGTTTAAACGCTCCATTGGGGTTGATAAGAAACTGTCTTTAGCATAGTTGTAAGCATCAGCAGAGCTATAATCGTGATATTTGCCACCACGACCACTAATATCTGCAATTTGACGGGCTCCCCATGCTGAATCTACACCAGAATCAAAATACTGCGATTGTGAATTTGTCACCGCTCGTCCAGTTTTGGAAAACGGTTTGATCTTTACCCTTGCTATCAAGGAACACAGTACCATCATTATTTAATCGCTGCACATAACGGCCATAAAAGCCTTCATCACCACGACCCACGATAGACACACCATCATCGTCAACATTTGTCTTGGTCATCGCATGGTCTTTATTACCCCAAACATGCCCACCTTGTGCATAAGAACTGCCGCCACAATAAAGTGTTTTCGCGCCTGCAGCACCTTTTTCAGCAATTGGACACTCAGAGAAACCACGGTCAGCCTGGCTTGCTTCACCGCGTTTAGTGTACTGGGCGTTTAAAACTAAATTGCCTTTGTCAAATGTGTTACCTAAAGTAAAGTCGATGCTTGTTTCATCAGCATCACCTTGTGCAGATAAACCTGTTTGAGCATTCATTTCAAAGCCGCCGAAATCACGCTTTAAAATAACGTTCACAACACCCGCAATAGCATCGGTACCGTAGACAGCTGAAGCGCCATCTTTTAATACTTCGACACGTTGGATCATTGAAACTGGAATCGTGTTTAAATCGACCGTTGAAGCTGCGCCAGTACCTGATGCGATCATACGACGACCGTTTACCAGTACTAGAGTACGGTTTGAACCTAAGCCGCGTAGGTTCATTGATGCATTACCACCAGAACCATTGTTAACTGCAGCGTTAGTCATTGCGCCGCCTGAAGATGTCATTTTTTGTAAAACATCATCAATTGAAGTCGCGCCAGATGAAAGAATAGCAGACGCATCGATAACACTGACTGGGCTGGCTGTTTCCATGTCGGTACGTTTAATACGTGAACCGGTAACAGCAATACGCTCAACTTTTTGAGCCTGTTCTTCTGCTGCAATAGCAGAAGCTGAAAATACACTGACAGATGCAACACTTGTTGCTGCAACTGCTAATAAACTACTACGAATAGCTTTCGCAGTTAATGAAACTGAACTCATAATAAAACTCCCTGCAACTTAGTTTTAAAAACATCAAGTTGTTATATTTTTTATAATGCAATTAGCCAAGCGCTAATTACAGGGCAGCATTATTAATAAATAAAAAACCATTAGTCAACAACGTCAACATATCAAACACAATAGGGGTGATAATTTATCCATATAGATAACAAAAAACCCAAGGCGCTGATTTTAATACAGAAAAAATACACCCACAATTAATTAAAATAAAAACAAAACAAAATAATTCAAAATAATAAACAAATGAAAAACACAAAAAACCATAGTAATTAACAGGGAAACAATATAAAAACAAATGCATCAATAACTACACAATTCAAGTGATTGTTAAATAGACTGAATTAATGAAATAAATACATAAACTGATAGGCAATTACTTTTTTATTGCCAACATTGTGATAAAACTCACTTTAATAAGGTTGTTATTAAAAGTTTATCTATTGAAAATATTGTATATAAAATACACTCAAATAAATTAACATTATTAGTTTGCTAAATTCGTTAACAATTCCACTGCTTATATAACAGCTGATATAACAGCTTATATCGTGACAATTCTTTACCCTTAGGTAATCTTCATACAAACAACAAGCTAAAAATACAATTAATAAGCTAGTAAAATACGATATTTTTACTGCTATAAAATACTAAATGTAATGACATCGGGCACAGTACAATGGATAGCGTTAATAGGTTGGATCTCAAATTTAGGGCAATAAAAAAGGCGCCTAGGCGCCTTCTCATTTCTTAGCAAAGATTAACGAGTGCGTGGGCACACTTGATCAGCGCTAAAGAAGTAAGCAATTTCACGAGCTGCTGATTCAAGTGCATCAGAACCGTGAACTGCGTTTTCATCTATGCTAGCAGCATAGTCGCCACGTAGCGTGCCACGAGCAGCTTCAGCAGGATTAGTTGCGCCCATGATTTCACGGTTAGCTAGAACAGCGTTTTCGCCTTCTAACACTTGAACCATTACCGGACCAGAAGTCATGAAAGAAACTAAAGCACCAAAGAAAGGACGTGCGCTATGTTCAGCGTAGAAACCTTCAGCTTGTTCTTTAGATAAGTGAACCATTTTAGAAGCAACGATCTTAAGACCTGCTGATTCAAAACGATTATAAATAGCACCGATGTGGTTGTTAGCAACTGCATCTGGTTTGATTATAGAAAATGTGCGTTCGATCGCCATAACTAGCTTCCTTAATGTGAGCAAGTTTATAAAATTCGCGCGGATTATACGTAATTTAATATTGTATGCATAGCATAAGTGGTGTTTTAGGTGAAAATTGCTTCTTTATGGACGCATTTTTAACCATACAGCGGCGATAACCAGGCGTGAATATCTAGTGGTAAAAACTAGCGGTATTAATCAAACACAAAAAAGGCAATAACCCTCTAGGTTATTGCCTTTTTAATACGGCTAAAATAGTCAATGACTGGCTTAGCCTTCACTCACCATATTAACGGTGTATTTAGGGATATCAATCACCATGTCACATGCAACCACTTTAGCCTGGCAAGATAAACGGCTCTCAGGCTCTAGTCCCCAAGCTTTGTCTAACATGTCATCCTCAAGCTCATCACTTGCTTCAAGCTGATTAAAGCCTTCACGCACAACCACATGACATGTAGTACATGCACATGACTTTTCGCAAGCATGCTCAATATGAATACCATTGCGTAAAGCTACGTTTAAAATGGTCTCACCGACTTCAGCTTCAAGCACTGCACCATCAGGACATAACTCACTATGGGGTAAAAAAACTAATTGTGGCATGTTCTCACCTATATATTGTCGACAGAACGGCCCTTAAACGCCGCTTTTATCGAGTTATCCATACGTCTTGCCGCAAAATCTTGGGTTTGGGCATCTAAATCGTTGATGGCTTTTTCAATCGCATCAACATCATCTTTTTCTGCGGTAGCAGCTAATAACTCAATAGCAGTTTGTAGCTGTAAACGCACATTGGCTTCGAGTAAATCACCGTCTTTTTGTAATGCAGCATTTAACGATTCAATAACTCTAGCAGCTTCAACTTTTTGTTCTGCAAGCATACGGCGAGTAATATCCTCTTTAGCATGCTTCATAGAATCTTTAAGCATTGTAGCAATTTCTGTATCAGATAAACCAAATGATGGCTTAACCTGAATGCTCGTTTGTACTCCGCTAGACTTTTCCATTGCGGTGACATTCAGCAAGCCATCTGCATCGACTTGAAATGTCACTCGAATATGCGCAGCGCCTGCGGCTAAAGCAGGAATACCTTGCAAGGTAAAACGCGCTAAAGAGCGGCAATCATCAACTAATTCACGTTCGCCCTGCACGACATGAAATGCCATAGCAGTCTGACCATCTTTAAAGGTGGTAAACTCTTGAGCTCGCGCAACAGGAATGGTGGTATTACGGGTAACCACTTTCTCTACCAGACCGCCCATGGTTTCAATGCCTAGGGATAACGGAATAACATCTAACAATAATAAGTCTGACTCAGGCTTGTTACCGACTAAAATGTCAGCTTGAATTGCGGCGCCAATAGCGACAACTCGATCAGGATCGATTGAGGTTAACGGCGTTTTATTAAAAAAAACTTCAACCTGCTCACGCACCAAAGGCACACGTGTAGAACCGCCAACCATAACGGTTTCAATCACTTCATCGGTAGTCACACCCGCATCACGTAATGTGCGACGACAACTACCAATAGTCTTTTTAACTAACGCAGCAATTAAAGTGTCAAATTCAGCTCTAGTAACAATTAAATCAAGTTGTTTATCATCGTACGACAAATTCGCGGTCACGTTTTGATTATCTGTTAGCGCTTCTTTGACTCGACGAGCTTCAATCAATAGTCGGCGAGACTCTTGTGCTGTCAATGTGGTTAATTGCCAGGATTGCTTAAAGTGTTCAACTAAAAGATGATCAAAATCATCACCACCTAATGCAGAATCACCACCGGTAGCGAGTACTTCAAATACACCACGATTTAAGCGCAGAATAGAGATATCGAATGTGCCGCCACCTAAATCATATATGGCAATCACACCTTCTTGTTTAGAGTCTAAACCGTAAGCGATAGCGGCTGCTGTAGGTTCATTAAGTAAACGCAGTACCTTTACCCCTAACAGCTCTGCGGCATCTTTGGTCCCTTGACGTTGTGCATCGTCAAAATAAGCCGGAACCGTAATCACTACGCCCTGTAATTCACCGCCTAAGGTTTTTTCAGCACGTTTTATCAAAGGTTTTAAAATTTCAGCGGACACTTGAATAGGATTAACTTTAGCTTGCTGAGTAACAAACACAGGTAACCCATTCTCGCTTGCCTCAAACTGATAAGCATGCTGAGCATCGCGATTTTGAATATCTTGTAGGCTGCGGCCCATAAAGCGCTTAACCGACACAATAGTATTTTGTGGGTCAATCGCTGACTGTGCTTGAGCCTCACGGCCCACTAAAATATTATCTTTACCGTAATGAACCACAGATGGCAAAGAATGGTGACCTTGCTCATCGAGTAATGTGCTTGCTTGGCCGCTTCTGACTGCCGCGACCAGTGAATTAGTGGTACCTAGATCAATACCGACAGCTAAACGATGTTGATGCGGCGCAGCGCTTTGTCCAGGTTCTGCAATTTGCAACAGTGCCATAGTGTTCCAACTTTGTTGTAGATAAGCCACAGGGCTTATCAAAAAAATTACCGGGCGAAGTCGATAAGTGACAGCTTGTAATCTAAGGAAAAATATTGCCTTAGCTTAATCAAGCAATGCATCTTCGATACGTGCGAGTTCATCGTGTAATTTTGCCATAAATTTTAATTTACGAATTTGATCTGCCGCTTGCTTATTATCATTCTCATCAGCTTTTATTAGCTGCTGGCTCAATAAAGAGAATAATGACTTTTCATAAGTTGCAAAAGAATCGTATAAGGCGTCAATAATAGCATTTGGATCAGCTGAGTCGTTGATGTCTTCTAACATCTCTCGCCATTCCATTTGCTGCATTAAAAAACCCGTATCTTTAATGGTCGTCGTTTCATGACTTAGCTCAATGCCGCGCAAGCTTAACATGTGCTCTGCACGTCTGAGTGGACTTTTTAGGGTTTGATAACCATCATTGACTTGCGCAGTACGCTGAACAGACAGTAGTTTTTGCTGTTCTGTATCATTGGCAAACTTATCGGGGTGCACCGCCCGTTGCAGATCGCGGTAGCGCTCTGCAAGTGTAGCGGTGTCAATATCGAAGGATAGAGCGAGGTCAAACAATTCGAAGTAATTCATTTAATAACATTCATACTTGCATGTTTAAAACACAGTGAAGTGATCATTTACACGGTAAAGCTTTCACCGCAACCACACTCACCTTTGGCGTTAGGATTATTAAATTGGAACCCCTCATTGAGGCCCTCTTTAATAAAGTCTAACTCGATGCCCTGCAAATAGATAAAGCTTTTGGCGTCGATGATGATATTAACACCATCAATAGTGTATAACTCATCATCGTCATTAAGCTCATCTACAAACTCAAGCACATAAGCCATTCCTGAACAGCCAGATGTTCTCAACCCAAGGCGTAAGCCGAGGCCATTTCCGCGATTAGCAAGAAATGATCTTACTCTGTCAGCCGCAGCTGGGGTCATTGAAATTGCCATCTTTAACTCCAGGTATTACTTAGACTGCTTCGACTTGTACTCTTCAATTGCCGCTTTGATAGCATCTTCTGCTAAAATAGAGCAATGAATTTTCACTGGTGGTAACGCTAATTCAGCGGCAATATCAGCATTTTTGATGCTTCCAGCCTGGTCAACCGTTTTACCTTTAACCCACTCTGTTACCAGCGAGCTAGAAGCAATTGCACTACCACAACCGTAGGTTTTGAATTTAGCATCTTCAATAATGCCCTCGGCATTAATTTTAAGTTGCAGCTTCATCACGTCACCACAAGCTGGCGCGCCAACCATACCGGTTACTACTGAAGGGTCGTTCTTGTCAAATGAACCCACGTTACGTGGATTTTCATAATGGTCGATTACTTTTTCGCTATAAGCCATGATACTGCTCCAAAATCTCTGTCATTTATCAGTTGGTATTAATTGGTGAGATAACCCAATTAGTGATGTGCCCATTGAACTTGGTTCAAATCGATACCATCTTTAAACATCTCCCAAAGTGGAGACATTTCACGTAACTTATCGATAGATTCAGTGATTACATTAATTGCATGATCAATTTCTTCATCGGTAGTAAAACGACCAATAGAGAAACGAATTGAACTGTGCGCCATTTCATCATTTAAGCCCAGTGCACGAAGCACATAGCTAGGTTCTAAACTTGCGGATGTACAAGCTGAACCGGACGAAACCGCTAAATCTTTTAGTGCCATCATTAACGATTCACCTTCAACAAAGTTGAAGCTAACGTTAAAAATACCACAGAAGCCTTGCTCAGCATCGCCATTGATATAGGTTTCTTCAATGTGATTAATGCCAGCCCAAAGCTTGTCACGTAGACGACGAATTCGCGCTGTATCTTCTTGCATGTCTTGCTTTGCAATAACAGACGCTTCACCTAACCCTACAATTTGGTGAGTTGCTAATGTACCACTTCGCATACCACGTTCATGGCCGCCACCGTGCATTTGAGACTCTAAACGGATACGAGGTTTACGGCGAACGTACAACGCACCGATACCTTTAGGCCCATACATTTTATGGCCTGATATTGAAATCAAATCCACTTTTGTTTGCTGTACATCAAGCGGTATTTTACCTGCACTTTGTGCTGCATCCATGTGGAAGAAAATACCTTTAGCACGACAAAGTTCACCGATTGCGTTGATATCTTGTATCACGCCGATTTCATTATTAATGTGCATAATGCTGACAAGAATAGTGTCATCGCGCATTGCAGCCTCAAGACGAGTCAAAGGAATAATCCCATTGGCTTCAGGCTCTAAATAAGTGACTTCATAGCCTTCACGTTCTAACTGGCGACACGTGTCTAACGTGGCTTTATGCTCAGTTTTACTGGTAATAATATGCTTACCCTTCTTATGATAGAAGTGGGCAATACCTTTAATCGCAAGGTTAGATGATTCTGTTGCACCCGATGTGAATACGATTTCACGATGGTCAGCATTAATCAGATCAGCAACTTGATTACGGGCAATATCGATTGCCTCTTCAGCTTGCCAACCATAACGATGAGATCGAGATGCTGGATTACCAAACACTCCGTCCATAGTCATATGTTGAACCATTTTCTCTGCGACACGCTTATCGACAGGGGTTGTTGCGGCATAATCTAGATAGATAGGAAGTTTCATAACACACTCCGTACTTAGTATTCTCTGTTGAGTCTACATACAACGTACAAATAATAATTATATTTAAATCAACACTGTGTTTAATAACTACCAGTTATAAAACACGGTGTTCCTTCTGGATTTTATCTTGCTTAATAGAGATAAATTGCACGTCTCTTTTGTTCATCAGACCAGCAAGTGAAATACCATTTAAAAACTCTGAAATTTGTTTGCTTAAATCACCCCATAGAGAGTGGGTAAGACAGCGGGTGCCACTTTGGCAATTCCCTTGTCCTTGGCAGCGAGTGGCATCAACAGATTCATCAACTGCATGGACAACCATGCCAACGGAAATGGCATCAGCCTCTAGGCCTAAACGGTATCCGCCACCGGGTCCGCGTACACTTGACACCAGACCGTGCTTTCTTAACTTAGCAAAAAGTTGTTCAAGGTAAGACAACGAAATGCCCTGCCTTTCAGATATATCTGCTAAAGGAACAGGCCCTGTTCCAGAATGAATCGCAACATCCAGCATAGCTGTGACTGCGTAGCGACCTTTTGATGTAAGTTTCATAACTTGCTACTGCTCCCAAAAAGTATGCAGTAATTTCATCATACCCGAGTAATTTAGTCAAGTATTAATCCTACTAATTTACTCAGGTATTAAAGTAAGGAAGTGCTAAAACAGCTTGATTTCAGCCGAGGTATTTAACCTTTTTATAGCTTAAAATTCAATGCCAATAGGGGAATTTATTCCTCTATTGGCATTATTTTTTAATCACGATAGGCATTTAACACTTTTTAAGCTTTATATTAACTACAGCTTATAAAGTTTACTTATATGCTTGGATCAAACTCTGTCAATTCACGTTTTCGGTTTTTGGCGGCCGCTTTTTCGGCTTCGTCAAAGTCACCTACATTCAATTGAGGTAACTTTTCAGTGCACACTTCTCCACCCATAGTTTGAACGGCTTGACAAAGCTCCTGTACTTTAGAATCCATTAGATGCATATGATCAAGCATCTGGCCAATCGCATTGGCGACAGGGTCAGGATTGTCCGGCGACACAGCATAGGCATCAAAGCCATATTTTTTAGCCATCTCAGTACGACGTTCAGCTTTTTCTTTTGACTGCGTGCTTGGTGAAGAGACAACTCTTCCCGGAATACCCACAACAGTATTGTCGGCCTCAACATCTTTAACCACCACTGAGTTAGAGCCGACTCGAGCACCATCATGCATAGTAATTGGACCTAATATTTTAGCCCCAGCACCAATGACCACATTATTACCTAATGTAGGATGGCGTTTACCCGCCTGCCAGGTTGTTCCACCGAGAGTAACCGAATGATATAAAGTACAATCGTCACCAATTTCAGCCGTTTCACCGATCACCACACCCATGCCATGATCAATAAAAAAACGTCTCCCTAAGGTCGCTCCTGGGTGAATTTCAACCCCGGTTAGCCAGCGGGAAAACGTCGACAAGCAACGCGCAGTTAACCGCCAATTGCCTCGCCAAAACTTATGACTAATCCTATGTAACCAAATTGCATGCATGCCAGGATAATTGAGTAAAATTTCAATCGTGCTGTTTGCTGCAGGATCACGGTGATAAATAGATTCTATATCTTCTTTTAATCTTGATCTCACGCCCATGTGAACTCCCTTATCACCACTATTTTTTATCTATCTTTTTATCTATCGAGGTTAAAATACCCCGTAAAATATTCATTTCTTGCGCTTCGATTCGAGCACGGCTGTATAAACGGCGAAGTTTGGTCATCACATTACCAGGATGGTTCTTAATCACAAAGCCAGTCTCTGATAAGGTAGATTCTAAATGTACAAAGAAACGTTCTAAATCTTCAGCCAGAGGATATTCCTCCTCTGGAGCAGGCTGCTCACCCAAAGCCAAATGCGCCACACGAGTTTCATAACAAATAATCTGTACGGCTTGGGCTAAATTTAATGAACTGTATTCTGGGTTAGCAGGGATAAACACATGATAATTACACTTTTGTAATTCTTCATTACTAAGCCCATGATTCTCACGTCCAAATACAATGGCAACCGGGCCTTTAATACTTTCAAGCGATAATTTTTCGCCAGCTTGGCGTGGGTCAAGCATTGGCCAATCTAATGTACGGCTACGTGCACTTGTCGCAATAACTAAGCTACAACCAGCAATAGCCTCATCCAATGAGTCAACTGTGGTGAGATTTTTTAAAATATCAGATGCACCTGCCGCCAGTGCAATAGATTGGCCATCAGGCTCTACTCTTGGCTCAGCAAGGTATAAATTAGATAAACCCATGGTTTTCATTGCACGGGCGGTCGAACCAATGTTTCCAGGGTGAGACGTGCCCACAAGCACAACACGAATATTACTTAACATGACACCACTTTAATTCAAAAAATATTGGCCATATGTTACCACAAGCCCTGTTTATAACGTTATATGAAAATCTGCATTTGATATAACTATTGAATAAGGTATAATGCGGCCGCTGTTTTATTCGTTCTTTAAAATCCAGGGGATTGCTATGCATCCGATGATGACTATTGCCACACGCGCTGCCCGCGCTGCTGGCCAAACAATTATGCGCGCCTATACTGAACTCGACCGTGTTGAGGTAAGTACCAAAGGAATTAATGACTTTGTTACGAGTGTAGACAAGGAAGCAGAAGCAACTATTACATATCAGATTCGTAAATCTTACCCTGATCACACGATCATTGGTGAAGAAGACGGTGAAAACCGTGGCGAAAGTAAAGATTATGTCTGGATAGTAGATCCTTTGGATGGCACCAACAATTTCGTTCGTGGTATTCCTCATTTTGCTGTTTCAATTGCCCTTCAATATAAAGGCGTGACAGAAGTCGCGGTTATTTATGATCCTGTTCGTGAAGAGCTGTTCTCAGCTGTTCGTGGTAAAGGCGCAAAAGTTAACGACTTCCGCATGCGTGTTACCAGTGTCGGTGAATTGGACAGTACCATTATAGGTACAGGTTTCCCATTCAAAGCTCGTCAGCATACTGAAACCTATATGAAAATTTTAGCAGATGTATTTCCGCAATGTGCAGATCTGCGCTCGTACAGGTTCAGCAGCTTTAGATTTAGCTTATGTTGCTGCAGGCCGTCTAGACGGATTTTTCGAAATTGGTTTAAAACCTTGGGACATAGCTGCTGGCGACCTAATTTGTCGTGAAGCTGGCGGTACGGTTACTGATTTCACTGGCGGTCATAATTACCTGATTTCGGGTAACATTGTTGCTGGCACTCCAAAAGTAACCACTCAACTAGTTAAAATTATGCGCCCTTTACTTAATGAAGCGTTAAAGCGTTAGTTATCGACTGCGAGTAATAATAGAAACGATTACTCGCACTCGTCATAATACTCGCTAAAATATTGAAACCGCTAATTTAATTAGCGGTTTTTTTGTGTCTGTGATTAAGATCGCTGGGCAAGCGGCTTACTTTACGGAATAATACCATCAAGATTTCACTACAAAATAACAGAGATAACATGCACAGAATAAAACATGCCAGCATACAATCTTTAAAATCGATCGAATATGTCGTTCTTTTCATTATTGCTTTGGCCACTACTTTTGCTATTGGCGAAGAGATAATGCATATGTTCGCCATTAGAACAGTCGAGCTTGCCGATCTGTTATTATTATTTATCTATCTTGAAGTCTTGGCCATGGTGGTCAATTACATCGAGTCAGGTAAGTTACCTATCCGTATGCCGCTGTATATTGCCATTGTTGCCTTAGCACGATACCTTATTTTAGATATGAAAGGCATGGATGACTGGCGTATTTTAGCTATATCATTTTCAACCATACTATTAGCAGCTACGGTGATCGTGATCCGCTGGGGGCAATTAAAAATGCCTTATCCCAGAAATCAAGACTACGACAATTAACGTGAAGTCACTTAACACTAAAACGCCAAGCATTTTGTTTGGCGTTTTTGTTTTTAATAACCGTTTGGTATTGCTTAAAAAAGCCAATATGCTAAAACTAAAGAATCGAATCCACTTAAGGAGAAATAAAAATGGACCAAGAGCCGACAGGTTTTGATGAAAAACGTACTTCATTGCGCGTAGATATGGAAGCAGAGCGGATCAAGTTACATTGGATTAATAAAGCTGGTGAAAGTAATGAAGATGATGGTGTTTGTATTGACTTGGCTCGCAAAGGCGTATTATTTGATTACCGTCAGGCTTTTGAATTGGGGCAATTAATCGCACTCACATTCAATCCCGGTAGCGATAAACAAAATACCATTAAGGGGCAGGTATGTCGCTGTAGTCAAAGTTCACCGCACAGCTATCACATTGCGTTGCAATTACTTTAACAACGACCTTCCAGTCGTGTTCCATTAGGGCAAAGTGTTATAGGTATTTACCCAGAGTGAAAAACATGTTCTATACTCAAATTATTAAGTTACATAGATGACACTTATATTGTTAAGAAACCACAATGGGAGAAGAGTATGATACTGCTCGTAGGCGGTGAAAAAAGGAGGCAGTGGCAAAAGCTGTTTAGCACAGAACCTTGCCGTTTATATTACTCAAAAATTCGCTGCTAATGTGTTGATGGTAGATTGTGACCCACAACGCACCACATCCGATTGGATCCACGCTCGTAATACAGATCCCAGCCTTGCACCCATTAACTGTATTCAACTCTACGGTAAAATTCGTAATGATTTACTCAGTTTAGATGAGCGCTTTGACTACGTCATTGTTGATTGTGGTGGCCAAGATAACCTTGCTATGCGCGCAGCCATGTCCGTGGCAACTTATGTGGTCATTCCCTTAAGACCAAAACGCCGTGACTTAAAAACCCTTCCCCATATGGAAGATATGTTAAGCACCT
The DNA here is from genome assembly GCF_051165765.1 of Shewanella sp. HL-SH8. Classification (NCBI taxonomy): domain Bacteria; kingdom Pseudomonadati; phylum Pseudomonadota; class Gammaproteobacteria; order Alteromonadales; family Shewanellaceae; genus Shewanella; species Shewanella sp. HL-SH8. Next base: position 2,943,473 of record NZ_CP195039.1, read on the forward strand.
GTAAAATGGTCAATCCTAAGATGGTAGCAGCAATTGTAATGACCCAGTGCCCTTCTTTACCGACTCAGTTTAAACGTATTTTAGAAGCCAAAGAAGTTGTCGAATCATTTAACCTTCGCGCCTTAAACTCAGTTACTTTTAGCCGTAATATTTATGACGATAGTGAAGAAAGCGGCTCATCGGTTATGGAAATAGAGCCAGATGGTAAAGCTGCAATTGAAATCCGTGCAATTGCTGATGAATTATTTGCTATACCACCAGAAAATAGTTATGAGTTTAACTGACCTTAAGCGTAAAAAGCCGAAGCAAAAGAAAAAGTCTGTTTCGGTTGACGACTTTATCGAAGATGCCAATAACTATGCGTTGGGCAAACAGACTGTTGTGGGTGAAAATCCACAGATGCAACAATCGACTCAAGCATTTTTAAGTGGCCTAGATAAAAAAAGTGTCAAAATTTATCGACATGCAACTTTTACACTCACAGAGAGAAGCATTACCCAATTAGACAAACTGTCTAAAAATAATAATGTGGCTAAATCAAAACTGCTGCGTATCCTAATTGACGATTTTTATCATTTATCAACAACAGATCAACAAAAGCAGTTAAAGTAATATTGAAACTCCCTGTAGGATACTATTTTAGCGTATAATCTTGATCTATCATTTGATTATCGGCCTTACTTTTATTATGACTCAGCAAAATAATCCGCTTCACGGCATTAAATTAGAAACAATCATTACTTATTTAGTCGACAAGTATGGCTGGGAAGATTTAGCCCTTCGGATCAACATTCGCTGTTTTAAAGACAATCCTAGTGTTAAATCCAGTTTAACCTTTTTACGTAAAACCCCATGGGCGCGCGATAAAGTCGAATATCTATACTTAAGGTGTAATAAGCTGCCATTGCCGATAAAAAAAGAGCAAGAGGCTCCTTCAAGATCATCGACCCAAAAATCAACTCATAAGAAAATCACCACAAAGGTAATGCCTGTTGCTTCGCCTGATAACACTCGTGATGATAAACCTGTAAATGCAAATATATGGGGTAAGTAAGCTCAGATTGGAATAATTAAGTCTTTGTAGAAAGGGTTACAACGGAAATTCGAAAATAAGTCGCCACACCTGTAGCCCACCCCCAACCTGATAACTCACACCTAGCCGGTCTATTTTTAAGCCATCCCAGCCAAAGACATCATAACCTATCGGTTTAGAGAACTTCAAAGTCGCACCCACTTCATAGGTGTGATTAGTGACGACATCAGCACCAACAGGATTCACAAAAGTTAGGTTGTCGAAGAACCAGCGACCGGCAAAGAATAACCTAGGCTCAACCTCAATATCCTCCCAAAGCCAGCTCGTTCCCAAGCCAAAATCCAGACCACTTTGTAAAACAGAATAACTCTCGGCACTATCATTTAAACTGCTGCGATAGCCAGCAAAATACAGTCGATTTACCCAGGTAGGAGAATAAGCAGGTATATCAATTTGATAAAGTGATGATATACCAAAAGACATGATCCCAACGTTACTTTCATTTGAAAAATTATAGCCATAACCCATATCTAAATAGCTTTCGAGCGTCAATTGTTCATCAACAAACCAATGGTACTCAACTCCAGGTGTGAAGGTAATCGTACCGACGCTTTTGGGTAATTGCCCGCCAGGTAAATCATTAAATGAATAGTCGAAAAAACCCAAGGATATAGGTAAGCGTAACTTAACTAAATGATCTTCAGCTTGGTCGATAGCAAATGAAATAGGTATATTTGCTACAGCAGCACTTTGACCTGATGTGCGATAAATACCACTGCCAAGATAGTTTGCAAAAGCATAATGTGAGGCATCAGGAGAGGATATAGGTGCTTCAGGTATATCCTGTGCGGCTGACATAGCAGAGTATTGCAAAGCCGTAACAGTCGTGATGACTTTGCAATATTTTTCCATATTTGAATAATATGGCAACTTTACTAAAACTTGATTAGTCTTGCTTATCATTGAAGTGATGTTCAGACATCATATGTCCAAGCTCGGTGGATTTCGTCTTTAAGTAGCCTTCATTGTAACGATTTTTGCCTACTTGTAATGGCACTCTTTCAACGACTTCAATGCCTTCGTTTTCCATCGCTTTTACTTTACGAGGATTATTGGTCATTAATCTGACTTTAGATACATTGATTTGCTCAAGCATAGGCTTAATCATATCGTATTGACGCATATCAGCTGCAAATCCTAAACGTTCATTAGCTTCAACAGTATTAGCTCCGCCATCTTGTAGCTCATAAGCTCGAATTTTATTTAACAAGCCAATTCCACGCCCTTCTTGACGTAGGTATAAGATAAAGCCTTGACCCTGCTCGGCAATATTCTGCATCGCGGTTTGTAACTGAAAACCACAATCACAGCGCAAACTAAATAACGCATCGCCGGTTAAACATTCCGAATGAATACGCCCTAAAATTGCTGAGTCGGCATTTAACTCACCGAAAGTTAATGCAACATGCTCTTTGCCAGTTTCAGTATCTTCAAAACCGTGCATGGCAAATATACCCCAAGGGGTAGGTAATTTAGAGGTAGCGATATATTTTATAGACATGAAATAGACCTTACAACAACACTCATTCCCTGAGACCTAATATGAGACCGTATTTCCTGAGACTTACTTGCCTAAGAATGGTCGTTGACGACATCACCTATAGCTGCAATCAACTACACAAAAAATTGAAACTGTATCAGAATTTGCTAGGGGCAAAACCCGTTACTGTCTTAATGCCCATTTCACGACCTAATGCAGTCATAGGGTGAACAACCACTAAGCCTTTCACCGACTTTTTTAATTGCCCCATGTCCGCTTGCTCGACTTTGGTTAGCTCTCGTTTGAAAGTTAAACCCTTCACTTCACTGCCTTCTTTATTAAGCTCGCGAGTTTGTTGGCCTTTAACGTTAGCAATACGTTTAGTCATTGCGGTGATTTCTTTTTTGAACTGCAAAATAATAGCTGCGTCACCGCGCTTTTCAGCCGCCGCTAATTTACGACGAAACGTATCTAATTTACCATTAAGAGTTTGCAGTTCTTGCTTTAAATTCATTACTTTACCTTTAAACTATTCAGACAATTACAATAAGGATTGAATAGACGCTATTCAATATAAAACCACATCATAATTTAAGGAGGGAATTATATACCCAAACCTTGCTAATTTGCGAAAAAAAATCACAGGTATGTGAATAATTTCAACAGAAAATATCAAGTGATAGTGGCTTCAAGGCTTACTTTACCGTTATGCTGATTTTAATAATCTCATAACGGCGAGTTTAATCATGTCGCAAGATCTCTTTAGCGCGGTTCAAATCACACCGCAAACAATACTTAAAAACCGTTTTGTCAAAGCCGCCATGGAAGAAAACTTAGCTAATAATCAACAGCTACCCGATGAAAAGCTGTTTCGGTTATACCAACAATGGGCCCAAGGCGGCGTTGGGTTAATTATTACTGGTAATGTCATGATAGACAGAATGGCCATGACAGGCCCTGGGGGAGTTACCCTTGAGCATGACACGCCCTTAGCCCCCTTTATCAAATGGGCAAATATAGCCAAAGCTAATAATACTAAAGTGTGGATGCAATTAAATCACCCAGGTAGGCAAGTCTTTAAAGCCTTGGGCGGTAAAAGTATTGCTCCTTCAGCCATCAGCTTAGACTTAGGTAAGCATTCCAATTTATTTTCAATACCTCAGGCAATGATTGAAGATGAAATACAAGATGTGATTAAACGGTTTGGCCAAAGTGCTTATCAAGCTCAGTTGGCTGGCTTTGATGGCGTAGAAATCCATGCCGCTCATGGTTATTTGTTAGCGCAATTTTTATCTCCGTTAACCAATCAACGCACTGACGAATGGGGTGGAAGTTTACTCAATCGCGCTAAGTTATTAATTGAAGTAATAAAACAAGTAAGGCAATTCTGTGGTAATGATTTTGATGTGGCAGTAAAGCTTAATTCTGCAGATTTTCAACGGGGTGGTTTTGATATTGATGATGCAGAGCAAGTCATTAACTGGTTAGCAGAGTATAACGTAAACCTAGTAGAGTTATCGGGCGGAAGTTATGAAGCTCCTGCAATGCAGGGGCGAAGTGCGGATGACAGAACATTAGCACGCGAAGCCTATTTCTTAAGTTTTACAGAGTCACTGGTTAAACGCTCACCTATTCCATTAATGTTAACCGGTGGTATTCAAAGGCTACCCATTGCGCAAAAAGTCATTGATGCAGGTTTTAGTATATGCGGTCTAGCAACAGCCCTTGCTTATCAGCCTGACATTATTAATAGGTGGCAAACCAATCCGGAGATGTCTGTTGCCATTAAACAAATAAGTTGGGAAAATAAAACCTTCGCAGCACTTGCTACAATGGCGATAATTAAGCGTCAATTACGCCGAATGAGTCGAGGAAACAAGCCAAAAATGAACGACTCTCCACTGTGGAGTTTAATATTGGATCAAATTAAAACTAAACGCAGAACGGCTAAATATAAGAAATATTTACAGGCTTACTATTTAGCTACAAAAAATCAACTTTAGCCACCTTAGTTAACTGAGTCAATTGACGCAAGTTAATGCATTAAGCCTTTAACCTGATTTTTGCCAATATTATGCTGATTTAAGGGAAGCTTCATCTAAATCAGCACATAACAAGTGGCGCTTAAACTTCGTTTCACAACTAAAAACGTAACAAAATTACACCAGCAGCTTATCTGTGAACTGGATCACGACAAAAGCGCTAAAAAAAAGGTAATTTTACAACATAAGTTTAATAGGTATTACACAAAGAATGGTTAACTAAAACTGATTTATTTAACTATTTTTTAAAGGAAGTCATTATGACAGTCACCAACACAGAGCAACTTAACCAATTAGTCGACAGAGTGGCTTACGCGCAAAAAGAATATGCCAATTTTAGCCAACAACAAGTCGATAAAATATTTAGAGCCGCTGCACTTGCCGCCTCAGATTCACGTATTTTGTTAGCGAAAATGGCGGCAACTGAAACTCAAATGGGCTTGCTTGAAGATAAAGTCATTAAAAACCATTTCGCCTCTGAATACATTTATAATAAGTATAAAGATGATAAAACCTGTGGCATCATTGCAGAAGATATCACCTTCGGCACCATTACTATTGCCGAACCCGTTGGGATAATCTGTGGCATTGTGCCAACAACCAACCCAACCTCTACCGCAATATTTAAAGCGCTTATTAGCCTTAAAACTCGCAATGGTATTATTTTCTCACCTCACCCGCGTGCGAAACAATCGACCACAACAGCGGCTAGAATTGTGTTAAATGCAGCCATTGCCGCTGGAGCACCCAAAGACATTATTGGTTGGATTGATGAGCCTTCAGTTGCATTATCTAATCAACTAATGACCCATGAAAAAATTAATCTCATTTTAGCCACTGGTGGCCCTGGCATGGTAAAAGCTGCCTATTCATCTGGCAAACCTGCTATTGGTGTAGGAGCAGGTAATACACCGATTGTGATTGATGAAACCGCAGATATAAAACGTGCTGTTAGTTCTATATTAATGTCTAAAACCTTTGACTACGGTGTGGTATGTGCATCAGAGCAAGCAGTCATTGTGGTCGATAGCATCTATGACCAAGTCAAAGAACGTTTTGCCTCTCACGGCGGGTATATGCTGTCAGTGGCTGAAACCCTATTGATGCAAGATGTTATTCTAAAAAATGGCAATTTAAACGCTGATATTGTTGGTCAAAGCGCGGAAAAAATTGCGGCAATGGCAGGAATAAAAGTACCAAGCTGGACCAAAGTATTAATAGGCGAAGTTACTGAAATTAGTGATACAGAAGCTTTTGCCCATGAAAAACTATCACCCCTATTAGGTATGTACCGTGCTGTAGATTTTAATGATGCCATGGATAAAGCAGAGGCACTGGTCACCCTAGGCGGTATTGGCCATACATCAGGTTTATATACAGACCAAGACAGCCAAAGCGATCGCGTGAAAACCTTTGGTTTTAGAATGAAAACAGCACGAATTCTGATCAACACTCCTGCATCTCAAGGCGGGATTGGCGACTTATATAACTTTAAACTCGCACCTTCACTGACTTTGGGATGTGGTTCTTGGGGCGGTAACTCTATCTCAGAAAACGTCGGACCAAGTCATTTAATTAATAAGAAAATAGTCGCAAAAAGGGCAGAAAATATGTTGTGGCATAAACTTCCTTCATCAATTTATTTCCGCCGTGGCTGCTTACCGATTGCACTTGAAGAGTTAGAAACCAAGAAACGCGCGCTTATCATCACAGATAAATACTTATTCAATAACGGTTACTGCGATGAAACTATTAAGATTCTTAAAGCCCAAGGACTAGAAACTGAAGTATTCTATGAAGTAGAAGCCGATCCGACACTGGCGATAGTAAAACAAGGTGCTAAAGTAGCGCAAAGCTTTCAACCTGATGTCATCATAGCCTTAGGCGGCGGTTCACCTATGGATGCCGCGAAAATCATTTGGGTATTGTATGAACATCCTGATGTCGATTTCGCCGATTTAGCACTGCGCTTTATGGATATTCGTAAACGTATTTATAAATTCCCTAAACTTGGCGTCAAAGCACAAATGGTCGCGATACCTACTACCTCTGGTACAGGCTCAGAAGTGACACCATTTGCAGTAGTGACTGACGAAGTGACTGGCATGAAATACCCAATTGCAGATTATCAACTCACGCCCAACATGGCCATTGTTGACCCTAATCTTGTGATGAATATGCCAAAATCACTCACTGCGTATGGCGGAATTGACGCGATTACTCACGCGCTTGAAGCATACGTGAGTGTGATGGCTAACGAGTTCAGTGATGGCCAGGCCCTTCAAGCATTAGACTTACTATGCGAACATCTTCCAGCAGCCTATGAGCTAGGTGCAAACGCACCGGTTGCAAGAGAGAAAGTGCATAATGGTGCAACCATTGCAGGTATTGCTTTTGCCAATGCATTTTTAGGTATCTGCCACTCAATGGCGCATAAACTCGGGGCAGAGTTCCACCTAGCCCATGGCTTAGCCAATGCTTTATTAATCAGTAATGTTATTCGTTTCAACGCTACTGACATGCCGACTAAACAGGCCTCATTCAGTCAGTATGACCGTCCTAAAGCACTATGCCGTTATGCTGCTATTGCAGAGCATCTCAAACTTGATGGTGTCACGAAAGCAAAAACGGATAAGCAAAAAGTTGATCTGTTAATTGCTAAAATTGATCAGCTTAAATCAGTTATCGGCATACCGGTATCTATTCAAGCTGCCGGAGTCAACGAAGCTGACTTTTTAGCTAAATTGGATGAGTTAGCTGAGCATGCATTTGATGATCAGTGTACCGGGGCAAATCCACGTTTCCCGTTAATTAGTGAACTTAAACAAGTCTTGCTAGACAGCTTTTATGGCACCCCATACCAAGATAAATAGCACAGGATATAATAAGAAGTATTGCTGAGTTGTTAGTGAATCTACAAAAGAGGCTGTATTGAAGCTAATAGCTAAGTAAATTGAAATAAACCAAATGAAGGCGATAATCAAAAGATTAACGCCTTCATTTAATAACAATCTAAAGTGACGACTTTTACTTTATCTTGGTAAGACCAATCAAAACCGCAATGCCCCCTCCCACCATGCCTAACCAGGCTTCAATCGGTGTATCACCGTTTATAGCGCGAACCACTTGAGAACTTGCTGAATCATAAATATTGTAACCCCAAATCGCTAACGCTACACCTAATGCAATGATTACGATACCAAGAATTGTTTTATTCATTATGACTCCAAGTGTTTATAAAATTTTAGTCTCGACAACAATGATTAATACGACTATTTTGGTCCGCCCTTTATAAATAATATTGGTTTTTAATCGCAAAGCATTATAGCTTGAAAAAGGCTATTTAATCGTTAAGGAGTACGTTATATGGACAAGAAAATTCTACCACTTATCATTTTTAGCACCTTTATAGTGTTTTCGATTGGCCATAGTGTTGCTAAAGACAAAGATTCAAAAACCAATAACGGCAAACAAAACTCTGAAAAACACCAAACAAAGCATAACAATGATAATGAACAGGTCTCGCTGAGCTATTTTAGTCATGACCGTCAGATAGTCATTAAAAATTACTACGATACAATTCGAAGTGAAAAGCATTGCCCACCAGGACTAAGCAAGAAAAACAATGGTTGCCAACCTCCTGGACAAGCTAAAAAATGGCACAAAGGCCAACACCTGCCGAAAGATGTAATTTACTATGACGTGCCTATTGCACTTACTACTCAGCTAGGTCGCACTCCAGAAGGGCAAAAGATTGTCCGGATAGGAACCGATTTACTTTTGATTAGTGTAGGTACGGGGATGGTGATAGATGCGTTAGAAGACCTTAATGGTATTTTTTGATAAGACCTTGATAATATAAATATTTTAACTAATTTCAAATAAATATTCTCAATTCGGGTTAGCTGAATAAAGGATATTTAAATAGTCAAAGTTCAAGTGTTTATCCTCAAACTTGAGTTTTGCGCTGATAACAACGCGAATTAACGCGTCAATAGCTGTTCTACTACGAATTTTTATGTGTAAAAAATAACGCAGTTAGCGTTGCAAAGAGCTGTTTGATATGCTTTTATTATCCCCAACTGAGGTTAAATAGCACCGCTAAAACAATAAATAAATCGAAACACTTGTTGTGAATACTAAAAATCAATTAGTTATCAGTTTCTGTCTACTAATAGGTGTTATCACCTCAGTAAAAACCAACGCAATGACATCGAAACAGCCAAAGCTGATTAAGGTGAAGATGGGCCGCATTGCTGCGGTCCAGCCACAAAGTAAACCGTATTCAAAAAACGGGTTTGCTTTTAAAGCTCAAGATTTCGGGTTAATACTTCAGCGGATGTAATTATGCGCTTTGTACGGTAAAGTTCAGGATGTTTTTCACTATCAGCGTAACCTACTGGTTCGCCTGCGCCTGTGTTTACAAACCAAGAGCTTTCAGGAGTGCGGTCGCCGAGTAGTTTTTTTAATTCAGCTGGTTTGATACCTATTGCTTTGGCTGCCGCATTGTATGTACAGCGGATCCTAGCTTCGTTTAGGTAATCTTGTATGATGTTAATTTTATCCTGCATTAAAATGTCATTCCTAGAAAGTTAACGCCCAATAAATGGGATAATTTATTGTTGGCAAAAGTGTTGAACGGAGTGAAAACAGCCAACTATAAATTTTCCCTCTTGGGTGTTTTGTAGCCTGCGCACAAAATAAATAATTATACTTCAAAAAGCAGTTTTTAGCTGTATTAGAATGCCTCAATCTATCAAATAGACCTTTTAAGCTGATTAAGTCTAGTAAACCAGCAACATTCCCTGCTATAAGCACAAAAAAACACTACCGAACATCAATTAAGTGACTCTAATAATCAATTAACGTCACACATCCCACCTAATGACAATCAATTTCATCGTTAATAGATATGTAAAATAATAGATATAAATAGTTTTATTTGCTCTTGTTGCAAAATTTAAGTCTACACTTATTCAGTAATTGTTTGTATCTAAGCGTAGATGTGTAATTGATGCTAACTCATTTTATGCAGATTATTAGATTAACCTAAGCGTTGTAATACTGGTCGATACTAGTACACACATAATAAAAATAGGATTACTAACGAGCGAATAAATTTAATCCATTGTTTAATAACAATGTAAGGCAATAGACAAACAGATAAGAGATTACCCTTGATACCAATAACAGCTCCAACATGTTGTTTACTCGGGTTCAATTTTTCATTTCTAGGAGATATTATGAAATTTAACTATGCCATTTGGGGATTACTATTCGCTGTCGGCAGCGTATCCACTCACGCCGAAACCGTAAACCTTACTTCACTAGATTGGGCACCCTATTCAGGAAAAAGTCTAGAAAATAGAGGAGCTAGTGTTGTGGTAGCTCAAGCGGCATTTAAAGCTATGGGTCATGAACTTGTTGTCGATTTTTTTCCATGGAGCCGAGCAGTAAAACTGGCTTCAGAGCCGGGGTCTAAATATGCAGGATATTTTCCAGAATACTTATATGAGTCAAATGAGTTTACTTTTTCAGCGCCCATGGGACAGGGGCCGCTAGGTTTGGTTGAAAACGTAGCATCGCCTATTAGCTGGGCTGAGGTAAGTGATCTCGCTAAATATAAATTGGGCGTAGTCCAGGATTATGTCAACACAGAAGAACTTGATGCACTTATCGCCAGCAAAGTGATTAAACCTCAGGTTGTCACATCAGATGAGATTAATGTTCAAAAAGTTGCAGGCGGTCGTATCGACGCAGCAGTCATTGACGCAAACGTATTCAATTATATGCTCGCCAACAGCAGTAAGCTGGTAAAAAATAAAGATAAGGTACAGATGAACGCTAAGTTATTAATGAACAAAGAGCTTTATGTAGCATTTCGAAATGATGCTGATGGCAAAAAATGGCAAGAAATTTACAACCAAGGCTTAGCTAAAATTGATATAGATGCGCTGATGACAGAGCATTTAAAGTAATAATTAAATAGTCAATAACAAGTGCCGACATGTTCCAACAGATTTAGGACTGCTTTATCGGCATAAGTAACATTTAAGTATCGCAATAAAATGGATTACGTTGCTTTATACACTCAAGTTAAAATGAGTACTTTTTATGACGCTAATGAAATCAATTTCTTTTAAGTTAATCATGGCAGCGCTAGTTACTGTAACCTTTTTAGTTGTAATATTTGGGGTATATGACTATCTGGCACAAAGTGCAAAACTACAACAGAAACAAAATGTTCAACTTGATTTAGTTGCTTCAAGATTACAGTTAAGCCTACCTAGCGCAGTGTGGAATTATGAAGAGTCTCAAATGGCTCGATTACTTGATTCAGAACAACAATCTGATGATGTTGCTTTTTTAAGTTTTCATAATGATAACGGCGACCAGATTGCCCAATCTAAAGGTGAAAAAAGTACTCACTTTCGTACAATACCCCTACAATATGTAGAAAATGATACCGCCTCTGATATCGGTACAGTAAGATTATACATTGATGATACTAGCATCAAAGAAGAGCTAACAGAGCTCGCTTTTAGGGCTATTTTAAAAGGGTTATTACTGGATGTTTTTTTAGTAACCGCACTCTTTTTTCTATTTAGTAAACTGATTACTCGCCCACTCACCCATGTTGCTAATGCCTTAGAAAATATAGCCAGTGGCGAAGGCAATTTGACCCGTAGGCTTCATGTCAGTCGCGAAGATGAAATTGGCAAGGTATCAAGTTCATTTAATATATTTGTAGAAAAAATTCAAGTACTTGTACAATCTATACAGTTTTCTGTTGATGATGTGTTTCGTGCTGCAAGAAATGTACACACCGTAGCTGAACTCAGTCGTGGGCATGTGCACGATCAGCAATTAGAGACCGATCAGGTTGCGGCTGCAATCACCCAAATGTCAGCCTCAGCAAAAGAAATTGCTATCAGCGTGAAGCTTTCAGCAGAATCGGCATTGCAAGCTAATATGGATACCAAAGAAGTATCCAACATTATAAATGACTCTATTGATTCTATAAACGATCTATCTAGTCAATTAACAGAAGCCGCCACTGTAGTAAATTCGCTAGATAAAGATGTCACGGCGATCGTGTCCATACTAGATGTGATCCGCAGTATTGCGGAGCAAACGAACCTATTGGCGTTAAATGCAGCTATTGAAGCAGCTCGAGCCGGAGAGCAAGGCCGTGGGTTTGCTGTAGTGGCGGATGAAGTTCGTGCGCTTGCTAGCAGAACCCAACAAAGTACTGCTGAAATTCAAACCGGTATTACTAAGTTACAATCCGGCGCTAAGTCAGCAGTAAAAGTGATGCTTGAAAGTCAAAGCAAAAGTGAGGCTTCAGTGGTCAATGCCCAAAGTTCGGGAACAGCCATCAATAGAATTTTAATTTCTACAGAAAAAATCACCGATATGGCAACTCATATTGCAACAGCAGTAGAACAACAAAGTACGGTAGCCGAAGACTTAACCCATAACATCAACCGTATTGTCACATCGGGTCAGGATAATCTTATACAGCTAAGTGAAATGAATAAAAACTCTGAAGATTTAGAGTCGACATCAAGAAATTTAAAGAAATTAGCCAATCAATTTAAAGCCTAACTATCTAAGTGGCTCTGGCTAATAATGCTAGAGCCACCTATTTTTATAATCAATTAATATCTCGTCTATCCACTTTAATACGATAGCCTTAATGGCTATTCAAGCTTAAAAATAGAATCCGAGTGTTCAATTAATTTAGGCGCTTACAAGCAAGCTAAGAGTAATCTAAAGCGAGTTCGATAACTCACTCGCTAAAATCAACATAATATCGGGTCAAACTTGTTAAAACTCAAGTTCAGCTACGATTCTAGCTAGACCTCTTTCAGCGCTCCTCATCATTAATAATGTGCTTCCCATACACCTTTTAATATTTTTTATTGACTATCAAATTGTTAACCAAATAGAACCGCAAGTGCACCAATATCTTTGATAGTAAAGGTGAGTAGCGCTCTCGATAAAGTAAGTAACTATGATACACAAGGAGTTCGAATGAACATTAACCAGAGAAATTTAGCACCCATTCAAGTTACAATTTTTGTTGCCTTATCTGGTTGCGGCAGTTGTTATGGTTATGGTTATGGTGAATCCTCAAGATACTAAATGCCTTAACAACGAGCTATAACGACAAACAAATACTAGTGAACTACCTCAATTTTAACGTTAATCAAACCATTAGATATATTAGCGATGCTGTTGAAGGCTGACTTAGAAAGGTCAATGATACGGCCCTTAACAAAAGGACCACGATCATTGATTTTCACGATAATACTTTTGCCATTGTTGATATTGGTCACTTTGACATTTGAGCCAAAAGGTAAACTTTTATGTGCTGCTGTATTTTGACTGTGAGTATATAAATCACCGCTTGCCGTTTTCTTGTTTTGATGTCTGTCAGAATAGTATGAGGCTTGACCGGATTCAGTGAAGTTTATTCTCTTTCCATCGGCATCTGGCTGTAGCGAAGTACACCCTGTTAATATGAAGAAAAAAATTAACAACTGAATTTTTCGAGAAATGGCAACCATGTTTTGTCTTTTAGTATGTTCACATAACGAGCCTGTGGAATGGCTCATTTGTGGTGATTTAATAATGTCACGAACACTAACTGAGTTTGAATAGTGATTCAAATGAAACCGCTGTTTTATTAATGATTAGGGTAAATGTCGTTTTGTGATGCCAGAAAACTGTGGGGATGTATTACAAGTGAGCAATATAACGCACAGGACTATTGGCCGACTATTTGATATTTGCTTCCTTTGAGCCGCACAAGAGTTTCAATCCGACAGTGTTGGCCAATTAATAATTTAGTATGCTTTTCCACTGTTATTAAAAAGGCTTCTGAATGTTTTCAGAAGCCTTTTATAAAAACTAGAAAGTCGTTTGATATGGGCTAAATAGTGTTTAACAGCATGAGGACTTTTCCTCACCGTTTATAAACAAACACTATCACCCTATTGTTAACACTATAGCTTTTGCCAAACATTGTTCACGCCGGGCTCATCGCCTTTTGTCCACCATTTTGCCTGGTATTGCGCATTGTTATGGGTAACTTTATCACCACCATTGTAAGTAGAACCCGTATTCCAGCTTCCTATCGGGCTACCATCTGTAATGACGACCTCCCAAGGACCACCTGCGTCAGGTCTATCACCCTGAGTCCACCATTTAGCTTTATATTCAACACCTTGATATTTAACCTTATCACCTGTGTTATATATTTTTGTCGCAAGCCATGTGGTGTCACCGCCAGCATCGATATTGTTAACCGTTACTGTAAAGCTTTTAGTGACATTACTTGTGCCATCAGACACGCTAACGCTAACAGTATAAACGGTGTTCTGGCTAACCTCGCCCGCCAGCAAGCTAATATTCGCACCACGGCCTTGTAAGGCTAACCCTGTTGGAACAGTCCAGTTATAAGTTAACGCATCGTTGTCGGCATCCGTTGCATTTACACTGACTGTCGCGGCTTTATTTTCATCGATACTCAGATTGGCAATATCCGCTATCACAGGAGGTTGATTAATAACATCATTTGCAAGAACTGTGACTGTGGTTGATTTAGTCACAGTAGTCGTACCATCAGATACACTTAAAGTGGCAATATAATCTGTGTTTTGACTTACATTAGGGGCATTAAGCACTAGAGTATTAGTATTGACACCTGTTGCGGCAAATGAAGCATCAACTGCCCAGCTATAGGTTAATGGATCATTATCTGCGTCAGTTGCGGTTGCTGCTACAGTAAGTGAATTACCCGTTTGAACGCTATAGCTAGCCACTAGCTGAATCACAGGCTTACTATTAACAGGTGTACCACCTGCTAAACCTTCATGCATAGCATTGAGGATATCACCGTTATCAGCATCGATTTCCCAGGCAAATAGTCCTGCCAAACCTAAACTACGTACATATTGACCTTTGGCATTAACAGAACGAGGGCTATCATAGGTAGCCAAAGTACCACTGCTTTTATTCCAAACATACGCTGCCTGTGCTTGTTCGTCATAAAAGGTTTCAAAACCATTAACACCGTTACCTGATGCACCAATCATGGCATTTTTCATGCCTTTATAGTCTTGAATACCCGGCTCCCAAACACCATTGGCAATCGTGCCGGTCAGTTTGCCTGTGCCCATTGCGGTCATTGGATTATTACCTATGGCGTTAGCAGGCATCACACCCTCCCAACCTCTACCATACATAGCTGCACCGACTACAATTTTAGATGCAGAAACCCCTTGAGTAAGCAGCTTTTGTATACCGTTATCTGTAGTATAAGCAGGGCCTTTACGCGGTTTACCTTCATCATCTAACCCAGTACCATCACATTCTCCAGCGGTTAAATGTTCACCACAGTAAATACCGGTTTGATGCCCGGTGACATTGTTCCAGCCACCATAAAAGTCATAACTCATGGCAAAGATATAATCCATGTATTGTGCAGCTTGGCCATAGTCCACATCTTCAATTTTATCAAACCCAACCCCTATCGCTGACGTCAGTTGATATTCACGTCCAGTATCGGCTTCTAAACCATCAAGCATGACTCTTAACTCTTGCATTAATGCGACATAAGCTGGGCCATCATTAATTGGATCGCCTAAATTAGGATTTGGTCCACTTCCACCTGGATATTCCCAATCGATGTCGACTCCATCATAAAATTTCCACGTTTGCAGAAATGTCTTCATTGAAGCTACAAAAGTGTCGCGATTAGCTTTATTTGTGAAAGAATGAAAGGGATCAGACAAAGTCCAACCACCAACAGAAGGTAATATCTTTAGGTCAGGATAACGTTGCTTTAACGCCATTAATTGGGCGTATGTACCACGGATAGGATCTGTGTTATTTATGCCTGGTAAGGTTTTTTGAATGGCCGCCCAAGGATCATGAATAACCACCTCATAATCGGCGCTGCCTTCACAGGCTTTTTGTAAAGCACGCCAGCTATTACCGTTTTCAATCTCTTTTAATGATTCATTAGCGCCACAAATAGGAATAAAACCATAGAGTATATGGGTTAAGTTTTTTGCGGGAATATTCGATACATCAAAGTCTCGACCATAAATACCCCACTCAACAAAATAAGCGCCCACTACGGTATCTTGCTGATGTTGATAGTCTTTATTGTTAGGATTAACATCCATAGCTAAAGGTGGTAAATGGCCGCCGCCGGTATCGGCAATAACAATAGCTTTACCGTCACTCACACTACAACCAGTACTGTCACACAGAGCAACCGTTAAATTATGACGTCCTGATTTATGGTAAGCAAAATTAATGACGCCACTTTGGGTGCCCGCGGCTAAATTGCCTTCATTAACTAGCATGTCATCGAAGTAAACTTTGTAGCTATTGCCCCCGGTACCGCTCCATGCATTCCATTTTATATTGATGTCGACTTGATTTTTTACCGTCACTAAATCTTTATAAGAACCCTGACCATCTAGGTTAACTTGTACAAATGAATAATCTTGCGGTTGCCAGTCTATGCTAGGTTTTGATGCTGCGGCTGCAGCTTGCCAAGAGGCCGCTGCCGCACTGAGGGCAAAAACGGTTAATAATATATTTTTCATAATAATTCTCTTCTCATTCTTATTAGGGTTATTTTCATTGTTCAGATTTGTTACTCACTCTTTTGCCATACACTGGCAACACCGGGCTCATCGCCCTGTGTCCACCACTTAGCACTATATTTACTACCACTGTGCATAACTTGTGTTCCTCCTTGATAAGCCGTTTGATTATTCCAACTCGGTGTTTGACCGTTATCAGGCATTGCCAGTTTCCAGGCATCGCTTGTTACGGGTATTTGATTTTTATTCCACCACTTAGCTTGATAAACCTTACCTTGATAAGTGACCTTGTTACCGGCGCTATAAGCTTCAGTTCCAAGCCATAACGGTATATTCGGTAGACCAGGATGATTAATAATGTTGACGTTAAAGGATTGACTGGTGGTGAGTTTCCCATCTGAAACAACTACTGAAACTGTCACTAATTGATCACGTTCAACCTCTCCAGCGAGTAAACTAATATCAGCACCACTGCCTGTAAAACTTAAGGGAGCGGCCACTTGCCATTGGTATGTGAGAGGGTCATTTTGGTCGTCAAAGGCATGAACATGAACACTAGCTGCCGTATTTTCATCCATATTCAGCGGCGTTAATTGATGAACAATTGGTGCGGTATTTTCAGATTGCGGCATAACTGATAGCGCAAAGCTATAGTCAGCATCTAAGGTCCAGACTTTATTTGAAAGTAGGTTATTCACATCAAAGAGAATATCGCCCTCTGCTGTTTTGATGCCTATTTTTATTAATTGATCATGTAAGGTGTTTAGCAATGTGCTGAAGTCAGCTTGCCAATGTTGAACATTGTTAGCGGTAACTTCAAAGTGTTGACTTATCAGCTCCTGCCCTGAAGCATCAAATAGCCTTAACCACACTTGATCTCCGGCATTTGCGACTAGCCCTTGTTTAACAAAGTAATCTAGAGGTTGCCATTGCTCTGGAGTAATATCATCGCGGACGATATTAATGTCGCTACAGTTATAAAACCCTTCCCCAACCACATCATCACGTTGCCAACGACTATATAACAAGGCATCACCCTGACGGTCGGCCGGAATAGTGACCTCCATATCGTAATAGCGACTGCCATCTGGGGTTTTAATAAAATCGATGTTGCCATATTCTTGTATCAGTTCAAGATCTTGCCAGCGCAGTACATCTGTACTGGCATTAAACCCAGGCTTAGACAAATACAACTTCCAAAAGCTAGGGTTATGGGGTGTTGTGGCATTAAAACGAATTTGAATGTTCCCTTGCCCATTGGGAGTGACCTTAGTTTTTTGCCAATCAGGTGAAGCAAGGTTTAATCCGCGTTTCTCAAATACCCCTGCAGAACACAAGCTACCGTCCGGTATCGCAGACTCAACAGCTTGTTGATTATGATAGTCAGCTACGTTAACTGAAATTTCATGCTCTTGAACAAACTGCACATATCCAGATTCGATAAAAGCCGCTCGACAGGCAAAATTAGGAATATTCGAGCCGTCACTTGGCCACCAATAACCGCCTTGAGCCTGACAAATTGATTGACGCGCTTTTGGGCTTTCCATAAAGCCATGGGCATAACTTGTCGTGGGTAATAACATACTGGTTATCGATAAAAGCACCCCACTGGCAACTAGCGAGGAAGTAAATAGAGTTTGCAGTGATGTATTATTCATAATGTATCGTCCTTAATAACTAACCGTGATAGTAATATGTTGTTTCCCCCCACAGAATATGGGGGGAAGACAGTTATAAACTACACACTAGCTGCCAATCTGCATTGCTAGGTTCAGCGCGAGTCCACCACTTGGCTTTCCAAACCACTTGGTTACTGAGCATCATATCGCCTGCATTGGCATGATCAGGATTTCCTTGCCAATCCTTTTGAGGGAAATTAGGATAAACAGGAATATCGGTCACATTAACGCCGTCACAGCTTTGACCAGTGCCACCGCCCACATCTTTTTTAGCTTCAGGTAAACTAGGATACTCTGCTTTAAAAGCGTAGCTTTTATCACCTTTCTCTATGGTAAAGTTTGCCGGCCCTGTAAAGGGCATGTAATACATCACTTGCGCGATAACGGTTTCACCCGGTTTAAAGGATTCAACAACACCACCAAATTCATTAAGCAGCGTGATTGAAAAACGATGAAACTCATTTTCAAATCCGCCAATATTATTGCCTGCGGCATTTGATGCATTCGTCTCAATGGCCATTTTTAATTTTTTCTGCGAATTCCAGTTAGATTTGAAAATTGCCGAGGTTGATACGGGTACATCAAAAGCAATTTTCGCCCCTGATAAATCCAGTTGTGATTGATTGGTAAAAGAAAAACTTGCACTAATAGGATAATTATCATCACCAACAGGGAAGTCTTTGGCAACAAAATCAATATCAACCATTTGTTCTGGAACCACAAAAGCGGGATCGCCTTTATGAATATCATAAGCCGTACCACTTTGACGGAACTTATCGTAAGCAATAGTCGTCATGGTTGACCCCATGTAATACTCTTGCTTTACTTGGTCATAATCAAAATCACCAGCCAGCTCCCAAAACATCACCCCGCCAAGTCCATTGTTAATGACATAATCGACTTTAAGAGCCATAGACTCTTCATCTTCAATTGACAGGAAAACTTTCTTTTGGTCATTCCACAGCCAAGGCGTAACAGCTACTGCATCATAATAACGTTGATAGCTGCCGACTAATTTATCCTCGGGATCCGTTTCTGGCTTTAAGCCGTAGGCGCTGATATAGCTACCATACTTACCTTGTGCCAGATTTTTTGTATGCCATAGTGGGTTACTACCTGCTGCAATTTCATTATCATTTTCAATGTCATGCCATAAGTTATCTATACCTACAGCACCATTGCCACAAGAGTTTTTATCCCCTTTACCCGTGCCTTTTGGACAAGTAGCTTGATCTGCCAAGGCCGCTTGGCCCCATAAACCATTGGTGCCGCCAGTCACATCTTTGAAGCCGCGGGTATAATAGGGAATACCAATATTTATCCGTCCTGCCGACAAGGCACCGCGGAAATATCGTACTGCCCAATCTGTGTTTAAATAACCAATACCTTCAAACTCAGCCGTGCCATAAACACCCCACGCAGCAAGCTCAGAGTCTTCGCCAGTATCAAATAGCGCTGCATTAGGTCCGACATGAGAATTCCACGCTCCGTGTAAGTCATAGGACATAATGTTGACGTAATCTAAATATTGAGTTGCTTGGAATGTTTCCATGCCACGTAATAAATAACCTGAAGAAGGTGACGCTATGGTTAATAGATAATGTTGCCCATCACTCTGCCCCGCCTTATCCAGTGCTTCACGTAATGATTTCATTAACACCAGATAAGATTTGTTCAATGCTGCACGGCGAGGATTAGAAAAATCGAAATCATCAGGGTGGCCTGAGTCAGACATTGAAGACGGATATTCATAATCGATATCAATACCATCAAAACCGTACTGCTTGATGAAGCTGACCGCACTGTCACTAAAGGTTTTTATCGCTGCATGATTAACACTGCCATCAGCATTTGTGGTCAGGGTGTAAAAACCACCATTGGCAACCCGACCCGTTTCATCAAAAAAGCCACCGGTTTCAGCCCAACCACCAACAGATATCAGGGTTTTAACATGGGGATATTGCTTTTTATATTTGGTTAATAAATTAAAGTGACCTTTATAATTCAAGCTTGTGTCTAGCTCTGCGCCAACAACATCGGGCCACTCCATATTAGTGGCTGGATTATTGACG
Source organism: Shewanella sp. HL-SH8 (assembly GCF_051165765.1). NCBI lineage: Bacteria > Pseudomonadati > Pseudomonadota > Gammaproteobacteria > Alteromonadales > Shewanellaceae > Shewanella > Shewanella sp. HL-SH8. Next base: position 2,963,466 of record NZ_CP195039.1, read on the forward strand.
CTATTAGGATCACCAATTGACACTTTATTATTGGCATCAATATGCGCGAAAGCGTAATTAATATGAGTAATCTTGTCCCATGGAATATCATTAACTAAATAACTAGGTTGGTTATTGGCACCATTACGCCAACTGGTAAAGTAGCCAATAACTCGACGTGGATGATCCGCGCCCATTTTTTCACGACCATTCACATCGTAAACCGTACAATAGGGCGTATTAGTCTCAGGGGTTTGATATAAACCGCTCGGTTTACAAGCGTCTCTATTGTTACCAACGCCGCCCACTGCAACAATATTGACAATAACCGCAGCACTAGTGCCAATCGCATTATCATCATCTGTGGCTTGCAAGGTAAATGTTACCAGCCCTAACTCAGTGGCTTGCCAAGTAAAACTCTCACTAGCAATTACCGAAGAAAATACTGAACTGTCATTAGCAAATAACTCAAGCCCAGCAACTGAGCCATCAACATCCGCCGCCGTTAAGGCGAATTGAACTTGATCGCCAATATGAACTTCTAGGGGTGAGTCGATGATAGTTAAGTTTGCACTAGGTGCCTGATTATTCGGTGGAGTATCTTTTTGCTGTACCGTCAAATTCAATAGACTTGAACTAGTAGCCTTTTGTTTATCGTCGTAAGTCGTCACTGAAAAATAGTGTTGCCCTTTGACGGCAGACCATGTCACTTGATTTGCGTTCGCAGCCAAGGTGGTCAGTAAAATACCGTCAAGAAATACATCACTATGATCGATACTGCCATCACTATCTTGGGCCAAAAATGATATGACAACGCTGTCATTTTCGGTCAAAGAAGTATTGTTTGCTGGCGAAATCCAACTAACCGTAGGGGCTAGGTTGACATCACCACTTTGGCAGTCGCCCAGTTTCTTCCATTCTTGCCATGAGCTAGAATGCTGCATCGGGTCAGTCTGATTCCACCACTTAGCTTCAAAGGCTTGCTGTTGAGTTTTGACCTTCTGACCCGCGGTATAGGTAGAACCGCCTTGCCATTGAGTAAACGCATTGCAATCAATAACAGCCCCCTGTACTGAACATCCTAAAAATATCAGTGATAAAACACCAATATTCACAGCGGGTTTTAAAATAACTTTATTTTCCATGTTCTGACCTCTTACCATATAGTTGTTAATTATTTGTTACGTCTGATTTTAAAATAGCACAAACTTCAAATTGCACAATATTTATTCAAAATAGTGTTTTTATACCGATATAAGGCTCCATATGTGCGTGCACCATGGATTGTTGAGCTAAAAAACCAAACAATAGCTAGAATGTTATTAACTCGATAAAGTCGATTTAAATACCAGAAAGGGAATGATGTAAAATTTAAAATGGAAATTTATTTTATGAACTAAAGCAAGGTATTAAGAATAAAAAAACACTAAAAAACACTAAATATTAAGCGAAATAATTAAGCCTTCACATACCCTACATATCATTAAGCTCTAATATAGATCTGAAATAAAATAAAAATAACTAACCTGATGACCTAAATACGATTTCCGCTAATCGTGTTGATAAAGCATCTACAAATGAAATACGTTTAAAATGAAGCTGAGATTAACAGGAAGATGAAGTATTAATAATGGTATTAATGTCATCAACACCTCCCCAAAGAGACTTTCTGCATGGATGACTGGGTATATTTAAATAAACTATCATCGGGTTAACGTTAGAAAAGGTCTTCTACCCATTTAATAACAACACCCATTGTGACCATAGCATTTAACTTTAGCAGTGCAACAGTATCACCCGACTCAAGTTCGCTTTCACCACAACGGGGATCTGAACGCTGCAATGCGCCTGTCATACTATGGTCAATTGGAATAGGTTCGCAGCCATGATCGGACTCACAAATAAAGTCCCATTTATCGCGCGCGGGTAAGTGACAAGTAAAGCAATTACCGCCAAAACGATTGTTCACATCGACAAAACCGCGCTTTGCAATAGTAGAACCTTGCTCATCAACGGCGAGTTCAAAAAACTCCCAATCACCAGTGGCTGGAAAGGTGCCCGCTTCTCGCTTAACCATCACTTCGGTGGGTACTAATTGCACTACGGAACCCGTTGGATAAATAGCCCCCTCAGGCGCATTGGCGGCGGCTAATGTTCCCTCCATATTACCGAGTAAATTATCAACATAAAAGTGACGTACTGGCGTCATGTCTCTGATACAACTAAAGCTTTTTTCACTTATATTTAGCACACTTTGTTCTGCACTAATTGAAAATGCCATGAAAGATAATATTAACGAACTTGTAATTGTCGTGATTATTTTATCGTATGTATTCATATAAAAACCTATAACGTTGTTGATAGAAATAGCCTGTCTTAAACAGGCTATTTGCGATGATTAACTATAACTTATCAAACTAATGGCTTTTTATGCACTTTTACGCATCTGCTGCCAAGTTAGCAAAGTTCGGATCGCGCTGCATATTAATCCTAAAAAATAAGGATAACTCCAGCGCCAAAATGCGCTGGCATCTCTGCAACCTCTGCCATAATTTCATCGGCATGGGTAATGCCATACCAAGAAAGACCAACACCTAAAATCAGTGATAGAAGTGACAAAAATAAAAATAAAAATAAACCTGATAAATACTTCATCGCTGTGTGGCAAATTTTCTATTAATTAAGCAAATAGTTTTGTGATAAAAAGTAACTATATTCGTAATTTAGGCAAGTCGTGGGAAGAATTTAGCCGTAATCCTCATAAAATCGATAGTTGCTAGTTGCTAGTTGCTAGTTGCTAGTTGCTAGTTGATATGATGAAAAACTTCAATTCGTACACTATACTTTAATAGCATAGCTTTACTTCATTAAGCTTCTGATCTAAATATGATTAAAACCACTAATGTCGTTAATTCAGCTCAGAATATTATACACTTCCTCATGAGGCCCCATTGACATTTAACCATCAATTTTACAGAAGTTTATGCAAGATGTTTCGAACAACGGCTAGCAATACATGAATAAACAACAATGTATTAGAAAGTTACTGCATACTTAAAAGGCTTAGGGTAAATATGTACTTAAAATTTTTGCCTAACAACTCAAACCTATAAGTAAAAGAGCTACATTATTGAGATAGATATTATGAAGACCATTGACTTGGCTGCACTTAAAGATGTGATGGATTTAATGCTCGATGCTGTTTGTGTTGTGAATAAGAATGGATGTTTTGTATTCGTTAGCGCGGCGTTTGAAGATATATTTGGATATGCGCCAAATGAAGTTATCAATAAACCAATGATTGACTTTGTTTATCCTGAAGATGGAGTAAAAACACTTCAAGTTGTAGAAACACTTATCAGTGGTGAGAATCAACGTCGTTTTGAAAATCGTTGGGTGCGAAAAGACGGCAAAGTTGTTGATATTCTTTGGTCTGCAAGGTGGTCTGAAGAACATCAATTTAGAATCGCAATTGCCCATGACATTACCGAACGTAAACAAATGGAACAGCAACTTCATTATATTGCTGGACATGATCCTTTAACACAATTACCTAACAGATCATTATTATTTGAACGCCTGCAGGCTTCGCTAGGATTAGCACGCCGAGGCGGAACACATTTGTCATTATTATTTATCGATATCGATGGTTTTAAGCATGTAAATGATAACTATGGTCACCTCGTTGGCGACAAATTGTTAAAGAGTATTGCTAAGCGTTTACATGATTGTGTGCGCAAATCTGATACTGTTGGGCGTTTTGGTGGCGATGAGTTTTTAGTGATATTAAATAACATTGAGTCATTTGATAAAGTACTTATTATTGCAGAAAATATTCGCTCCGAACTCGATAAACCTTATCAGTTTGATGAGTTGGTTTTACAGTTATCTCCAAGCATTGGCTTAGCCCGTTACCCTGAAAATGGTGATAATGAGCAGCAATTAATACAACATGCTGATCAAGCTATGTATCAAGCTAAAAGCACCGGAGGAAATAGCGTAAAAACCACAGTAAACAGTACTAAATAATATTAAGCAGTTCCTTCATTTAATTGATAAATAATTTGATTTGAACTGCCGCGCCATTTTAACCTTGGATCAGCCAAAGACTGTTCAAACTTACCATCAATCAATACATCTACCAGTGCGGTAATGGCCTGTTGCTCAAGGGTTAAATTTGCTAGTTTATAGCCAGTCCACAACCAAATATCTTTGTCATTACACTCTGTTTTTACTCGCCTAACTAACTTAAGTACAGCAGCAATATTACCAGGATGCAAAGGATCACCGCCGCTTAAGGATAAACCTTTACGACGTATACGGCTGTCATTCAAATCAGCTATGATTTCGTCTTCTAATGCTTGAGTAAATGCATGTCCAGCATCAGATCGCCAAGTTAGCTGGTTATAGCAGCCTTTACAGGCATGCTCACAGCCGCTGACAAATAAGGTGCAACGTGTGCCCTCGCCATTAACAACATCAACACTGTGATATGCACTATAAAACATTAAATGTGTTTCACCCGTCGTTTTACTTCTTGTTGTTTGCCATGATTAAACGGCCTGGCATCTGGGCTACCTAAATAACCGCATACTCGGCGGGTAACCGACACTCGGCTAGGTTCATGGTTACCACATTTAGGGCATACAAAACCTTTACTGGTGCAATTAAACTCACCGATAAACCCACAGTCGTAACACTCGTCAATAGGAGTATTAGTGCCGTAATAAGGTACTCGGCTATAACTGTAGTCCCATACGTCCTCTAAAGCTTCGATGTTATTTTGCATGTTAGGATATTCACCATAGCAAATAAAACCACCACTACTTATCTCAGGATACGGCTGTTCAAAGTCTATTTTATCGTATGGGTTCACTTGCTTTTCAACATCTAGGTGAAAACTATTGGTGTAGTAACCTTTGTCCGTTACCCCTGTTAATACCCCAAATTCTTTCGCGTCTAAACTGCAAAAACGGCTACAAAGGTTTTCACTTGGGGTGCTGTATAAACTAAAACCATAGCCAGATTCTTGTTTCCATTGTTCAGTGTTTTTCTTAAGGTACGACACGACTTTAAGCGCTTTTTGACGTAACACTTCATCGTCAAACACATGTTGTGCACTGCCATATAAAGCATTAATGGTTTCATGTAAGCCGATGTAACCTAATGAAATTGACGCTCGACCATGTTTAAATATTTCACTGATGTCATCATCTGCTTTTAGGCGAACACCACAGGCGCCCTCCATATATAAAATTGGTGCAACACGGGCTTTAACACCCACTAACCGAGCAATACGAGTGTCTAAAGCTTTTTTTGCTACCACTAGGCGTTTATCTAATAAAGCATAGAACTTGGCCTCATCGCCCTTAGATTCTATCGCAATACGTGGCAGATTTAAGCTCACCACACCGAGGTTGTTGCGGCCTTCATGTACCAACTGACCATCTTGCTCGAACGTGCCTAAAAATGAGCGACATCCCATAGGTGTTTTGAATGAACCAGTGGCCTTAACCACTTGTTCATAATTCAAAATATCGGGATACATGCGTAGACTTGCACACTCTAGCGCCTGGCGTTTGATGTCGTAATTTATATCTGCCGCTTTATGATTAACACCATCTTTTATTGCAAAAACCAGTTTAGGAAAAACCGCTGTTTTACGATTTTTACCTAATCCCGCCTTGCGCACAGTTAATATTGACTGCTGAATTAAGCGAGACTCCCAACTTGTACCCAAACCAAAGCCAAAGGTGACGAAGGGCGTTTGGCCATTGGCGGTATGCAAGGTATTCACTTCATATTCAAGTGATTGAAATGCATCGTGGCATTCTTTTTCTGTTTGCGCTTTTGCAAAGGCTTCAACGTCGGCAATTTGCCACTTAATGCCCGCCGCAAGATGCTTTTGATAGCTTTTTTGAACAAAGATTGCCAACACTTCATCAATACGATTAATAGTGGTGCCACCATAAATGTGACTCGCCACCTGGGCAATTATTTGCGCCGTTACTGCCGTTGCAGTCGAAATAGATTTTGGGGTTTCAATTTCGGCGTTACCCATTTTAAATCCGTGGGTTAACATGCCGGCTAAATCTATTAGCATGCAATTGAACATAGGAAAAAAAGGCGCATAATCTAAGTCATGATAGTGCAGCTCCCCCCGTTCGTGGGCGGCCACCACATCTTTGGGTAACAAGTGCGTTTTGGCATAATGTTTAGCCACAATACCGGCTAATAAATCGCGTTGAGTGGGTATAACCTTGGCGTCTTTGTTGGCATTTTCATTTAACAGACTGCTGTCACTTTGCTCTACTAAACCGCGAATTTGACAATTTAACTTACTTTTGGTCTCGCGGCTCACATCGCGATCATGTCGGTATTCAATATAATGACGTGCAACCGACTTAAAAGGACCTGACATTAACCTGTTTTCAACTGCATCTTGTAGTTGATGAATATCCACTTCTGTTTGTTGCTGAAACTCTTGTTCAACTGTCAATGCCAAAGTGTTGGCATAGTCATGATCTGATTGTCCGGCAGACTTCATTGCTGCAATAACGGCATCTTTTATTCGACTTGAATCAAATGCAGTTCGGCATCCGTCGCGCTTAATAACAACCAACATAACCAGCTTCTCCTTTAGCGTCGCCAAATCAATATATCGGCATACGAAAAACACAAAACACTATATGTAGTGTATTAAGCGTTAAATCGTCACTATCCGTGTTGATCTAGATCATCATTTTTCACGCTAAAGAAAAGCAAAGTAAATTTATGTTATAAGCACCAAAAATCGGCTTGTTAGCGCTTGATCATAGATATCAAGCTAGTTTAGGAACAATATTTTCAAATTAGTTTTTAAGCGACGCTTTAATTAAATGCGCGATATCTTCAACTGCTTTTTTACCCGCGGCAATCGCTTCATCTGCACGATGAAACTCCATGGTGCCAATATCAGATACATTGGGAATAATACAAATATCTGGTGGGTCGCCCATTAATCGAGATCGCTTATGACGCTGTTCTAAAATATCCATCGATTGTGACATTACCGCTAACATGCCAGGGTGCGACTTAGTGCCAAGCGACAGTTTGTCACTTAAGCTACTGATATAGTCTTTGCCCTTACCCAATAAATCCATAAAGCCTGAATCTTGCGGTTCAGCATCTGCATCAAGGTGTTCATCAGACACAGGCTCAGAGCTACTGACTTGCTGGGGCAACACTTGCATTTGTTTACGTAAATAACCATTCAAATCAACAGCGATGACAATATCGACCCCAAGCGAGCGACATAATGAAACTGGTACGGGATTAACTACGGCACCATCAACTAACCAACGGCCATTTTGTTGTACTGGCGGTAAAAAGCCAGGCATAGAACATGATGCCCTGACAGCATTGCGCAATAATCCTTCTTTAAACCAAATCTCCTGGCCAGAATATAAATCCGTTGCCACTGCGGCAAAGGGGTGTTTCAAGTTTTCAATGTCAACAGCGCCAATATGAGTAGACATAACATCAAATACTTTTTCACCGCTAATAAGCCCACCTTTACGCCAACTAATGTCCATTAATCCAATAACATCCCAACTTGAAAAGCTACACACCCAACTTTTAAGTTCAGCTAGACTGTCATTAGCATATGCCGCGCCAACCAGTGCGCCAACAGAACAGCCAGCAATTTTATCCGGGTAAATACCTAATTCAGCCAAGCCTTCAAGCACACCAATATGCGCCCAACCTTTCGCTGCACCGCTACCTAATGCCAATCCGATAATCGGTTTTTTCTCTGGTGAAGCTTGAACTGGTGCCATTTACATACTCCATAGGGTCACTTTTAAACGTAAATAACCAGGCTTTACTGGCCAAGTGCTTTATTAGCATAAACAAGCAAGTCATTATTGGCTATAGCAAGCTTATCCAGCTATAATATTTGGCTATTATTTTCTAGGGGATCCACCTTTGCAGTTTTCTGATTTTTCGCTTGATAAACGCTTGTTAGATAGTTTGAAGCATATGGGTATTACTGACCCAACCGAGATCCAAGAACAAGCCTTACCTATTGCCCTAGCGGGTAAAGATTTGATGGCATCATCGAAAACTGGCTCGGGGAAAACTTTAGCGTTTTTACTGCCTGCGATGCAGCGGATTATTTCCAGCAGAGCGCTGTCGAAAAAAGATCCTCGCGTGCTGATTTTATTGCCGACTCGTGAACTTGCTCAGCAAGTATATGGTCAACTTAGATTACTGGTTGCCAACACCCAGTACAAAGCAATCAGTATTTTGGGCGGTGAAAACTTTAACGACCAAGCCAAAGGTTTGTCCCGTGACCCACATTTTATTGTGGCAACTCCGGGTCGAATTGTTGATCATCTTGAGCAACGTCACTTGTTTTTAAATGGCCTTGAATTACTTGTTCTTGATGAAGCTGACCGCATGTTGGACCTAGGGTTTGCACCACAACTGAAAGCCATTAATGAAGCTGCAGATCATAAACGCCGTCAAACCTTGATGTTTTCAGCCACTTTAGATCATCAAAGCATTAACGATATTGCCGCCACATTATTGAAGAATCCAAGCCATGTGGCTATTGGCACCAGTTATGCTGAACACAAAGATATTGAACAAAAAATGCTGTTTGCTGATCATCTAGATCACAAACAAGCACTGTTAAGCCACTTATTGAAGCAGCCAGAACACAAGCAGACTATTGTATTTACCGCAACTCGCTCAGACACAGACCGCTTAGCCACACTTTTAGCTGAACAGGGATTTTCTACCGCAGCATTAAGCGGTGAGCTAAAACAAAATGCGCGTAACCAAATTATGGATCAATTTAGTCGTGGCCAGCAGCAAATTCTTATCACTACGGATGTGGCCTCTCGAGGGCTAGATTTAGTTAACGTGTCATTAGTGGTTAACTTTGACATGCCAAAATTTGCTGAAGAATATGTCCATCGTATAGGCCGTACTGGCCGTGCTGGCGCTAAAGGTATTGCAGTTTCATTAGTGGGCCCAAAAGACTGGCAAAGCTTTTTACAAGTGCAATCATTTTTACGCAAAAACTTTGAATTTACCGCGGTCGGCGGTTTACCGGCTAAGTTTTCGGGCTTAAGTCAACAAGCGGGAACGAAAGCCGCCAAAGACAAGCCTGAAACCAAAGTAGCAGCTAAAACTAGAGCTAAGCAAAAAGCTAAAGCAGTCCCTAAGCGCGATAAAACATTTATTACTGGTATCGACGTTGGCGATGCGCCAATGCGCCGTAAAGCGAAACCCATTGTGATTATTGAACAAAAAATCAGTGACAGTGAAGACTAATTATTAAGTGACTCGCCGGTTAAAATATCATGCGGTCACTCATTGAAATACGGAAAGGATAAACATGAAAGTTTGTGGTGTAGAGTTAAAAGGTGGCGAGGCCATCATCAGTTTACTTAGCTATGAAGGTGAAACCTTCAATGTGCCGAGTTGTCGTAAAGTGTCATTTTCGGTGTCAGATTCGGCATCGACAGAGTCTCTGCGTGAGTTTCATTTTGCTTTTCATAAGCTAATGGAAGACTACAAGATTGACCAAATCGCGATTATTGAACGTGAACAAAAAGGTAAATTTGCCGGCAGTGCTACCAGCTTTAAATTAGAAGCGGCGATTCAAATTACCGAGCTGCCAGTGATAATGATTTCACCATTAACCATTAAAGAGCAACTGAAGCGTAATCCACCGCAAGTTGACTTTGATTCTTTAGATTTAAAACGCGTTCAGCTAAATGCATTTGATGTCGCTTATGTGCATCATAACCGATTAATATTCGGTAAAGTTTAATTCCGAGTTAACATTTTAAGGCTGAGCTTTAAGCGTTATCTGTCATCACACATAATGGAGATAACGCTATAGCAGCGCTTAACAACACTTATGACAACCTCTAAATCAAAAAAACTAACTGCTCCACCAAAAATGCAATTAAAGCCTACTAGCCAAGCATTAAAGCCCAAAATAGACATAAGCACACTCATCACCAGCGATGACGTTAAAAAGCAGCAAAGTGAGCGCAGTGCTATGCGCTATCTGTCTGGTTATAATCCTCAAATCATCAGCCAAATAGCTGAATTAGTTGATAATAATAAACTGGGCGAACATTTTTTAAGCCGCTACCCTAAAAAGCATGATATTCGTACAGATAAAGCACTATATGACATGGCAATTGCGTTGAAAAATACCCATATGCGCCAATCAGACCCGCTATCAAAAGTCATTTTTGACGAAAAAATTAACCTAAGTCATCATGCACTTGGATTACATTCATATGTTAATCGTCGCCAAGGACATAAAGTTAAAGCAAAAAATGAAATTCGTATTTCATCTCGCTTAAAACACACACCTTTTGAATTACTGCAAATGGTAGTGGTGCATGAATTAGCCCATTTACGTGAAAAAGAACATAACAAAGCCTTTTATCAGTTATGTACTTTTATGTTAGCTGATTATCACCAACTAGAGTTCGATATGCGGGTATGGCTGGTTGCCGAAGAAGTCGGACAATTACCCTATACTTAACGGCATATTGGTAATTGCCACACTAACATTTTGATGCTGTAACAATTAAATAGCCACGCCAAAACCGATAATTAACTGAAAGTCATCTTTTTCAGGAACCTGACCATCGCTCTCAGCACGGGGAGTATTGGTTCTATCCCAAACTAATGACAAGTCAAGATCAAACATATCGGTTAACTCTACGACAATTCCAGCAACAGCATGGTGGGTATAACCGCCATAATTTTGGTTACCCAACTGCATCCGATAATCCGCATTAAAATCAACCGAGTCAGTTAGTTCAGTGGTAAACGTACTGTCTACAACCAAAGTGCCGCTACTTTCATTATCATCCTCGCCTAATTCAACCTCTTTAAAATTCGTCATGGTATAAGCGGGACCACCACTGATACTCCACTCGGTTTTAGCGGTATCAATAATGCTGTAACCCACACCAGAACCTAGAGTGACACGTGATGAAATATTCATAAAAGGATCGGTATAATATTCAACAAATACAGGTCGTAGGAAGAACTGATTCGATAAAAACCAATCGAAAAAACTGTTTACACGGTGATTATTAGTGGTATTTTCTCCACCAGACTTACTGTAATTACCCAGGTAATCGGTTCTAAAACGCGACTCAGTCGTTCTGCGACTCATTCTTGCTTTGGCTGAATAGTCGATTTGATTATTATTGCCTGAACGCAAGTTTGCCCCTAATGACACAGTACTCGTCCAGTAATTGGCTTCATGTTGTTCACCGGCAATGATCGTCATAATGTCATTCACATTAAATACAACACCATCAAGATAGCCCTGACCGTTCTGGATCAGCAAGCGCCCTGTGCGAGTAGATAAATCGGTAAAACCAATACTGACTGCACCGCGACTTTGCAACACAATGACGTCTTCCCAATCAACGATAAGCGTATCAAGCTGATCACTTTCAAACTCTAGTTTATTGTCATAAAGGTGTTTAATCTCGCCTTTAAGCAGCTCATTGCTGTTTAGCTGTAGCCAATCATACTTATCCCCCACAGGCACGTTAACCTGCATGGGAGTAAATTGATTTTGCACATTTTGTTGTGCTGCTGGCGTTTGCGCAGCGACATTGGTACTAACTAAATAGCTAAAAAAAGTAAAAGCTAACGGCTTGAAGGTTCGTTTTACGTTTGAAGAGCGGATCATGTTAATTTTCCATTGGCCGCAGCTAACTTGTGAACTGCAATAAAATTATAATTTGCTGATATTTTAAAGGCTAGCGCCAACATAAACAACCGCTAGCCGTTAGGTTATTAACTCGATATCAGTGACTTTGTTGAGTTCGAGAATGCAACTAATGACAGCCCAAAACAAAACTGCAGCCATTAGGCTGCAGTGTTAATTTGTGTAAAGCGGGCATTGATATTAACTGAGTTAACCCAATTCCATCATCATCTTTCGACTGCGAACGATTGACTGGAACTCAGATAAATCTTTCTTTGGTAATACTTTCGCTTCGGCAATATTAGCTTTCATCGAGTCAATTGGGCGACCTTTGACATGAAATTCATAGTGTAAATGTGGTCCAGTAGACGCGCCTGTATTACCCGACAAAGCAATAACTTGACCTCGCTTAACACGTTGACCTTTTTTGACCTTAAAAGCAGATAAGTGTAAATATCGAGTACGCACTTTATTATCATGCTCTATTACTATGTATTTGCCTGCAAACGCATGATTAGTCACTAGGCTTACTACACCGTCACCGGGTGCAAGCACTGGTGTACCCACTGGAGTCGCATAATCGGTACCGTTATGTGGACGTACTCGACCAGTAATAGGATGTTTACGATTAGGGTTGAAGCGCGAAGTCATGCGATAGTTTTTACTCAGGGGAACACGCTGAAAAGCTGGCGCTAAACTTTGGCCTTTTTCATCGTAATAATTGCCGTCTAAATGTTGAAATGCGGTAATATCACGGCGACCGGTGTGAATTTGTATCCCTTCTAAATTACTATTACCAGTGGTTTCACCCGCAATAAATTGATCATTCATTAATACTGAAAATCTATCTCCTGCACGTAATTCACGCGAAAAGTTTAATTTACTTGTTAATAAACTCTCAACCTTGGCAATTTCAGCAGCACTTAAACCAGCGGCTTTGGCTGACACATAAAACGAGCCGTTAATTTCGCCACCGACAATTCTATTTTGCCAAATCCCTTCAAGATTAATGTCTTTGACTTCATAGGTACCGTCATCATAACGGGTGAATACCACTTGGTGGGCTGGGTTAAAGTACAACTCCATTTTGGCCAAATTACCTTGGTTATCATCCCAAAATTGAATACGGTTACCTGGCATTAACGTATCTAAAGCCAGTACGTCTAAATCAGCCTCTAGTACTTTATACATGGTTTTTTGGTCGATACCGGCCATTTCAAACAATTTACTCAAAGTGTCACCATTAGTGATCACATGTTCAAGTATTGGAGTCGGTTCTTCAAAAACCTGACCGGCTTTAATAGGCTGGTTAATATGGGGAATAAGTGCATCTAGGTCTAATGTGACAGGAATTCGCTGCGATGAAAATTCTTGCTGTGTTGGCCATAATAAAGCCGCACCAACCATAAAAACACTCGCCAATAACACTTTCTTATGCAAGTTTGGCAAGTTTGATAAACTTGCTGATGGCTTTTCGAAGCCCATAATTTTACTCGTTAGCAATCTTTAATCCACCTAAAAGTTTTTAGTTATTATTTGTCGTTATTAATATTTTTACTTTTATCGTAAACTTTAATCGCGCGTTATCAATATGTTAAGCCGAGACTAATGCTTTAAACATTTGTCACTTGCTTGCATCAAGTGATGCATTTTCAAGCAAGAATAAATTTTCGTGTGCACTGTTATATCAAATATTTGTCATATTACAAATATATATTGATGAGTTTTCATATATTTTTTGCGCTAGATTCCACTCTCTGCAGTAGCTTGAGCCAGATCAAGCCCTGAATTGTTTCAAGCTATTGCAAACTGGCTTTGTAGTTTACTTACACCAAGTCCATTCATTTTGTTGACTTTAATTTGTACAGCTATGCGCTCTTTCATGGCTTCTATATGGCTGATCACACCGATCATTTTACCTGATGCATTAAGATTATCTAACGCATCTAACGCTGTATCTAATGTTTGACTGTCTAACGTGCCAAAGCCTTCATCAAGAAATAATGAATCAATGCTGGTTTTATGGCTGACCAAATCGGACAAGGCCAGTGCTAATGCTAAACTGACTAAAAAACTTTCGCCCCCAGATAAAGTTCGCGTATCTCTAATTGCATCACCTTGCCATGTATCCAGTACCTGCAGTTCTAGTGCTTCGCTATCTTTGCGCTCAAGTTGATAGCGACCATGCAATCTATCTAACTGTTTATTAGCCAAGGCGACCAAATGGTCGAGCGTTAAACCTTGCGCAAAACGGCGGAATTTATCGCCCTTTTGTGAACCAATTAATGAATGTAAATAGGCAATGTCATCATAGTCTTGCTTTGCCAGCGTCAACTGTTCAATTAAAGTTTGTTGTTGATCTTTTAACTCTAGATCTTGTTTTAAGGCATGCTGGCACTGCCATAATGTTTGTTGCTGAAGATGCTGGCGTTCAAGCAGTATTTGCTGCTCTAACGTGACCTCATCTATTTGCAACACATCAAAAGCATGCAACACGCCTTGCTGTTGTAGTTCATTGTTATTTTTAGCAGCTTGAGTGAATAACACCTGCGACTCTTGTAATTGATTATCAAGCTGGCGCTTCAATACTGTTAATCTTTGATGTTCATCTGGCGCCAGCAATGCTTGGAGATATGCCGCTGCATTTTCAAATGGACTGGCTGTTAATGCCAGATGCCAACGCTCAGCAACCTGTTGATGGTCTTGATTCTCTGACTCAAGCTGACGAGTTAATCCCTGTTTTTGGGTGGCTAGGGCTTGAATGTGAGTTTTACTATCTTGCAGTTGAGTGAATTTTTCCTGCAAACCGCTTTCTTCCAGCATCAGATCATGTTCACTTTGATGCTTGACCTCATCGACTTGCTTATCGGCAAATAAATCAGCTCTTTGCTGCTGCTTTAACTGTAAATCCTCTTGGGTTTGAACTAATACTACTTGAGCCAGCTCAATTTGTTCGGCGATTTGCATTGCTTGATGCTGATATTGCTGTGATTCCTGCTCCAGCAAGGCCAATTGCTGACGATTATTATCCTGCGTTTGACGAGCATCTAGCCATTGTTGAATATCGGCCTCAAGTGAGTGTAACCATGAAGCGGCCTCAGCCCAATCGGGTAATGTTAGATCACACTCGTTGATGTGTTGGGTTAACTGCTGTTTAATCTCACTTAAACTTGACTCAATTTCGTTAATTTGATGGGTGTGCTTATCGATTTGCAGCTGAGCCGTTTTAAGCTCAAGTTGTGCCAACTGCAACTGGCTATTTTCAGCATTTTGTCGCTGTTCCAATTGAATCATCTGCTCACCCAATTGGCTTGCTGATTCATTAAGGGCTTTAAGCTGCAACAATACATCTGACAACTGCTTTTTATACGCATCTATTTGGGTATTATAATCAGCAATAGCTTGCTGACTTTGCACATCATTCAAATCAAAGCTCACGCCCAAAGCCTGACAGCAATCTATTGCTTGATGCTGGTATTGCAGCTGTTTTCCTTGCCACTCTTGGATAGCGGTTTGTTGGTTTTGTTGAATATAAGTCAACTCAGCAAGCGCTTGCTTTTGCTGCTCACCTTGTTTTTTCAATTGTTCCAGTTCATCGAGTAACACGGCTTCTCGACGCTCGGTGTGCGACAAGTCCAATTCTTCATATGAAGAAACTAAAGGGTGCTCGGTTGAACCACATAATGCACATGGCTCACCCTCAATCAGTTTTGCTCGCTCGCTGGTTAAATCAGCAATGCGCTGTTCTTGCTTGAGTAGTTGCTGTACATCTTTTAATTGCAGATTTTTATCGCTCCACAGCCCCCTTGTTTGGGTAAGCGTCTTATCTTTATCAACCATTTCCTGTTGGCGCAGATGAATAGCCTGTTGCCCATCAGCTAAAACTTGACGCCCGAGAGTGTAATCCTGTGCAAGTTGTGTCAATTTCTCTCGAAAACCTTGCTGTTCTAGTATCTGTTGATGTTCATTTTGTAAGTCGCCTTCGGTTTTACCCGCTAACAATTGGCTTATATTGGCTTTTAGGTTTTGTTGTTCGCTACTCAAAAGCACTACTTGCTCGCTATTGGCAGTAATACTTTTTTGTACCCTATCAATTAGCTGTTGCTGCATTGCCGATGTGCGCGTATGAACATCAATCTCGGCGCGATACTCCCGTTGGTTTTTAGCCAGAGACAACCATTGCTGATACTGAGTTTTCCAAGAAGCAATATGTTGGCCAATAACCTGCCCCAAGGGAAACTGGCTCACCAAATCAGTTAAATGATGCTGGTTTTGGTTGATATTCGCGATGGCGTTTTGGCTATCGATAAGGCGTTTACTAACAGCTTGGTGGTCTTGCTGTTGTTTGGCAAGAGTTTGCTGCTCACGCTCAACCTGCTGCTTTAACACTTTAATATCATGATCTAAGGGTATAATTTGCTGATCAATTAATAGTAATAATTGTTTATGTAAGGTTTTAGCCGCATCGACTGTGAGTTGCTGAGCAATATAAGCCTGTTCATTTTGGCCTACCTTAATGCTTGATTGTTGTAACTGCTGACCAATGCGTTCGATTTGCATGGTTAAATCAACCAGCTTTTTGGCTAAATAAGCTTGCTGTTCAAATATCGGTTTAAGCTGCTGCGCTGGCTCACTATCCGCTAACCTTTGCAATGCACTTTGTTGCTCATCAATAGCTACTTTTGCCTGTTCAAACGCTTTTTGGCAAGCTAAATGGTGTTGAGTGGATTGAGTCAGTTGCTTGTGCCACTGCAAGAACACATTTTTATGTTCGATCTGTTGATGTAATGTTTCCAATTCGCGGGTTAACGTTTGCTGCAACGCTTTATTTTCTAACACTTGATCGGTACTTAATACCTGAACATGGTTAATTTGGCTTTCGAGTAACTGTAATTGCTGCTTAGATTGGCTAAATTCCTGGTGCACTCGCTCAGATATCAAACCATAAATTTCCGTGCCGGTTAATTCTTCAAGTAACTCTGCTCTGACATTAGCATCGGCATTCAGAAATGCCGCAAACTCGCCCTGAGATAACATCATGGACTTAGTGAAACGCGCGAAATCTAACCCGGTTATTTTTTCCATGGCATCAGATTTTAATTTTATTTGGCTGGCTATAATTTTACCGTCGGCCATTTGTGCTAACTCAACTTGCGCATCCTGTAGGTTACCATCGGCATTATCTCTGGCACGACGCTGGCTCCAAAATGCCCGATAACCGACCCCTTTTACTTCAAATTCAACCTCAGCTAAACACTCACTGGTGCCACGGGTCATTAGCTCGTTAGTTGACTTTGATATCACAGCTAAGCGCGGTGTTCTGTGGTAAAGCGCTAAACAAATCGCATCTAAAATAGTCGTTTTACCCGATCCCGTTGGGCCGATAATGGCAAACAGACCGTTTTCAGCAAATGGGCTGGCGGTAAAATCAATTTTCCACTCATCTTTAAGTGAATTGATATTTTTAAATCGCAGAGACAGTATTTTCATTATTTATTCTCCGCGTGCTGCGCCAATTCAACTTCTTGCTGTAATTGGTCAAACTTGGTCATTATTCGCTGTTTAAATGCTTCATCATCAAATTGTTCTTGCATAAGTCGGCGCTGAAAAACCTCTTTTACTGATAATTCTGACAGGGTTTCATTTTGATTAATTTGCATTGCCGCTTTACGGTTAGCACGAGCACGTTTAAGTTGCAGTACTTCGACAGCTTTATGTTGAGTCATTTCGACAATTCTTGACTGTAAGTCAGATAAATAATTTTGTTCAGTGACCTCGATACTTAGCCAAGTTTGTTTGAATGAGCCAGAAACATCAGCAGCGCTAGACACGTTATCGTCATTACTGTCAGCAAATAATGCTATTTGTTGCTGAATTTGAGCAAGGTTGCCACGAATAAACTGCATAGGTTGGAACATAGGAATATTAAGTGCCTCAACCTGCATAGGGCCTCCAGCCTGCCACTGCACTAAAAACACACTTTTATTAGACTGGTTATCTTTTGATAACTCATCAAAACTTAATGCTAATGGCGAGCCTGAATAACGAATATGCTCAGTTTTAGCAACTTTTTGAGGCCGATGAATATGCCCTAAAGCGATATAGTCCGCAGGTGGAAATAAATTGGCATTAAAAGCTTCTAAACTGCCAATATAAATCTCCCGCACTGATTCAGACGTACTGGCGCCAACAGTCGTTAGATGCCCTGTGGCGATGATCGGTAAATCTTCATTTGTAACATTTTTATGCTGCGCTTGTAGGTTCTGTGCTTGTTCAAAGCTTGCTTGATAATATTGGGCGATGGCATTGCCAAGCTTTAATTGCTTGTCTTTTGCACTTTCATCTACTTGGCTTTGAATTAACTCTCTGGGACGCAAAAAAGGAAGACCACACATAATGGCTCCCGGCAGACCTTGGCGGTTGTTAATCACAAAAACATGCTCTTCAGGTGAGGATAATGCGCCAGGGATCACTAGGGTATTTAGGCAAGCAAGTAGTTCTTTAGACTCGCCCAGCATGGACACTGAATCATGGTTGCCACCTAAAATAATCAACTGGCAACCAGATTGCTGCATTTGTACAATAAATTGATTGTAAAGGGTTCTGGCATAACTTGGCGGCGTGCCGGTATCAAAAATATCGCCGGCAATAATTAAGGCATCAACCTGATGTTGCTCAATTTGTAGCAGTAACCAAGCCATAAAAGCTTGATGTTCTGCGGCGCGGTTTTTTCCAAAAAAATGCTGACCTAAATGCCAATCTGAAGTATGAATAATGCGCATAATGACCTTTACTCTAATTCGTTTTCAATACGACCCACTGAAATAAATACTGGGTGCGGATGTTCGACGTTACATATATTGTGACCACAAGAGTTTTATACTCATAGCAAAAGACATGACCACCACCAAGGGTTTGATGATTTTCACGCCTTTGGTCATCACTAGCCGTGAACCGAAGGTGGCGCCTATAGCCTGGCCAACTAACATAATAAGCCCAAGCACCACAACGACATGGCCACCAATTACAAAGAATATTAACGACGCTATATTGGTTGAAAAATTCAGTACTTTCGCATGCGCAGTGGCTTTAGCTAAACCAAAGCCCATTAATGACACAAAAGCGAGTGCAAAAAAGCTTCCGGTACCTGGGCCAAAGAAACCATCGTAAAAACCGACACTCAGTGCAGCGGTAAAGGCAAATACGGTCGGGGTGAGGACTTGGTGACGATCATCTTCTGCAATTTTTTTAGAAAATAGAAAATAACAGCCAATGGCTAAAATTAAGAATGGCAATACCAGTTGTAACACCTCAACATCAATCATTTGAACTAAAATAGTACCTACTGCGGCACCTAAAAAAGCACATATTAATGAGAGTTTAATGGCTTTAAGGTCAACCATGCCTTTGCGAATAAAATATAAACTCGCAAAAAAGCTACCACCACAAGCTTGTAGCTTATTGGTACCCAATGCCGCCGCGGGCGGTAAACCCGCCCACATCAATGCAGGAATAGTAATTAAGCCTCCACCTCCGGCGATAGAATCAATAAAACCAGCAAGTAGCGCAACGGCAAATAAAATTAGGCCAATTTGTAAAGTGAGTTCAAACATGGATCGCAACCAGGACAGGCAAAGAGAGGTATTAAACCTGCTTTAAAACAGAATTACAAAGTATCAAAGCTAGAAAATACTGTAACCTTAATAAAGAGGCTTATTTGCGATTAAACAAACACCATTTTAATCGAATGCTGTTCATATCGTTTATAGGCTTATTGCACTAATATTGATTAATTTAACCTTGTCATTTTATATGACATAAAAAAACCACCTATTAAAGGTGGTTTCTAGTTGTTAGTCATATCTAGACTAACCCATACTTATAGAAACGAGTATGGCTGTACCCTTAGTGACGACAATGTTCATCATGTACATGATCGTCATCGGCAAAATCACCGTCACCTTCTTGATGCTGCATCACGCCCCAACCATCGGAAACACCATCAAACTCTTTAGCAAAGTCGTTTAATTGGATTTCTTTAGCCACTAATGCATCATAATCTGGCACCATATTGGTACAAACAATGACTTCCCATTTACTGCTATCTTCATCAAAGTTGAGTTCTAACTCACCTTCTTCATCTTGTTTGCTTAACACTTCAAGTGCTGATTCAGCATCGCGCTTATCATCAAAAACAAGGAAAAAATCGACTTCTAATTCAAGGGTTAAATCAATACCAGACTCAGCCATTGCAGCCAACATTTGTCCGTTATCATCATCAGGGAATTGCATGGGATATTCCTTAAACTGTTGGCACTATTTTAATCATTTGACCGTTGAATGAAATTACATCATCAACGACACACTTTTTACGTTTGCGGGTGTCAACATCACCATTAACGGTAACTTGACCTTCAGTGATAACATGTTTTGCCTCACCACCGCCGTTCACTAAACCTTGTACTTTTAGCACTTTATAAAGTTCAACGAATTCATCGCCGGGTAATAATGGAAAATCTACCATGGGGATTTCACCTTGATTAACTAATTCATAAGATCAAACGAAAATTATACCCTATGGCAGCTTAGCAAGCATCAAGCATTTTTAACAGATGAGGTTGCTGATAGATAAAGCCCAGCTGTTGGCATATAAGATTGCCATCAATAACTTTACTTGGCGAAATTTGTTGATTAAAAGTCGGTGCACTCATTCCAGCATGGATAGCAGCCTGGCTATAAAAAGTTTGCTTTGTTGGATGGTCTGGCGCACAAAGATTATAAACAGCACCTACTGTAGATGAACTTAGAATAAGGCTTATTGCCGCGACACAATCATCAAGATGAACCAGATTAACCGCTACATTACCGCCACTAACATTTTCTTTGCCAGCCAAAAAGCGTCCAGGATGTCGTTTAGGCCCGACAAGCCCTGAAAATCTGACGATACAAGCATTGCCCATACAAGAAAAAAGTGATTCTGCTTGTGACAAAATGTCACTGACTGGACTATATGATGTGGCGTCTTGTTCCGTCATAATCTTATCTTCACTAGGATAAACACCTGATGTACTGATAAAAATGACTCGTTGGTATTGTTTATCCCCAATGACTGTTTTTAGCGAATTAAGATTTGCCATATAGTCTGTTTCACCACGTCTAAGACCCGGCGGTATATTAACCACAAGCATGTCACTATCAAGTAACTCGGTAGCGGAAGCCACATCGATTTCAGTACTAAGATCTAATTGATATGCTGTGATGCCAGCTTGTGATAAGGCGATTAAATCTGCTTGTTTGCGTTTATTAGATTTAACATGGTGCCCTTGCTTAATGAGTGATTGAGCCAATGGAAAACCAAACCAACCACAACCAATGATGGTAACAGATGCCATAAAATACCTTAGTAGGAAAAATGATTAAAATAGAAGTTGATAAGATTATCTGCTTGCAAGGTTTTTATCGCGCCATCACTCAAACTGTCTTTTTTGACCACCTCAACAATTTCCACTTCACCGTCAATTAAAAAACGAAGGCTGGGATGACCACCACTGATATTACACGACCAAACATGGGGCTTTTTAACTTCACGGGTAGTCATCATCACTTTTGCGACTTGATCATCAGACAATTTAACTAATGTTCCTGGAGGGTAAATACCCAACACTTTGACTAATAGTGACACTAAATGCGCTGAATGCTGACCGGTCCGTTGTTTAAACAATATACCTAACGCCAATTGAGGCGAATGGTACTGATGCATCAGCTTTTGATAATCATTGGCTAAAGCCACAATTTGGGTGGTTTCGGCAATGTTTTTTTCAGTAAGATGGTCAGGATAACCTGACCCATCTATAAATTCGTGATGATGTAAAATAATATCCACTACCGCTTCAGGAAACAGCCCACAGCGATTAACCAGATCATAACCTAAATTGGGGTGCATTTTCATAAAATTAACTTCGTGTGGAGTTAATTCACCATGCTTGCGCCGAATAGCATCAGGTACTTTAAGCTTACCTATATCGTGTAACACACTGCCTAAAGCAATATCCCTTAATTTTGATTTATCCATATTATTTAAGTGTGCAATGGCCATTGAAAGTACAGCAATTGAAACACCATGTGAAGTCAGGCTGGTCTCTTTTTTACCGTGATCAACTAGGGATAAATATACTGTTTCACTTTCGAGTAAGTGTTCTAATAACTCTTCAACTAATGTGGCTGATTCACGGTACATGCCTTCAGGATCACTAACCACTTGACCAAACATATTATGGCTATCATTAATCGCTTTAATAAATCGTTTCTGCCCGATACGCATCGATTTTTTGGCTAGCGCTTTATAATCAGTCTCAACAATTTCTTCTTCAGTTTCTTCTTCAACTTCCCCAACTTCGCTAACAGTAGGCAGCAAATCATGGCCAGCCAGGACGAATACAAAATCAATATCCAGTCCTTTAATAATTTCAATTTGAGCCTGTTGCTCAAGCTTAATTTTATTAATAAAAAAAGGGTTTTTTGTCCACGGCAAAGGCAGCTTTATCGTCAGCCCCAATATAAGCTCAGAAAGTGGTATTTGGATAGATTCTTGTTTAGCCAATGAATATGTCTTCCATACTGAATTGTTATTGTGGTCGGAGCCATGGTTCAAAATAGATATCGAGTACTTACACTATAGAATAAATGTTGAAATTAAGTTGCTTTTTTATCATCTTGTTCATCGTCTTGTTCATCAATGATGTGCCAATCATTAAAGTAATGATGTAAACGCTTAGACTTGAACAGGTAAATACTGGTCCAAAATAGAAATAAAGCATCCAGCGCATAGGTCAAACTAAATAAAAAATCAGCATGTATTAAACGTTGTATCAACATGCCTGCATCAAGCATCAATAACAACCACAGTATGGTTTTTCCACGCTTAAACCAGGGTATGAACCAGTGCCATTGCCTTTTACGCTCAGCAATAATCAGTCCGTACAAAAATACCGCGCCTAACCCAGCAAATAATGCCAAAATAAAATCTTGTTTGTGCGGGTAAAATAATCTAACTAGCCCAGACTGATCATTAAACTGGGTCAAAGAGGCAATAAAAACACACCAACCACGGGCTAAAAACACCAAAATTATATACAAAAAGTAAGGTGGCTTTATATGGCCTTTATCATCAAGCCAGGTAATGTTGCTAAAATCCATGCTACACAATGACCTTTTTAACAAAATTATAAATAGAATTGTTAGCTATATTACTCATATTACGCCTGTAAAATAGCGATTAAACCATCTTCATCAATCACTTTTACACCTAACTCCTGTGCTTTAGCGAGTTTAGAGCCTGCGGCCTCTCCTGCGACTAGACAATCGGTATTTTTTGACACACTACCTGCGACTTTGGCGCCTAACGCCTGAAGTTGTGCCTTAGCATCATTGCGATTCAATTGAGTTAAGGTACCTGTTAATACCCAGGTTTGACCTTTTAAACTTAAACCACTTTCATCTGTTTGCTCGATAGATGGCCAGTTAATACCGCTTTCGAGCAATTTATTCACCACCTCTAAATTATGCTCCTGGGCAAAGAAATGGCTGATATGTTGAGCAACAATTTGGCCAACATCATCAACGTCTAATAGCTGTTCAATTGAAGCAATACGAATTGCCTCAATAGTTTTAAAATGTGCCGCTAGGTTTGCTGCGGTGGCCTCGCCAACTTCACGAATACCTAGGCTATATAAAAAACGCGCTAAGGTAGTTGATTTGGCATCTTTAATTGCTGCAACTAATTTTGTTGCTGATTTCATTGCCATACGATCAAGCATAGTTATCGCTGACGCAGATAAACCAAATAAGTCCGCGGGGCTTTTTACCAGTTCTTTATCAATCAGCTGCTCGACAATTTTATCGCCCATACCATCAATATTTAATGCTTTACGGGAGGCGAAATGCTTAATCGCTTCTTTGCGCTGTGCTTCACAAAATAATCCACCAGTACAACGAGTAACAGCCTCACCATCAATACGTTCAACATCGCTTTGACAAATTGGGCAGCATAGCGGGAAAACAATATCCGTGGCACTGTCGGCACGCTGTTCTAACACCACAGCGACGACTTTAGGGATTACATCTCCGGCACGTCTAATAATCACAGTATCGCCAATTTTCACCCCAAGACGGGCGATTTCATCGGCATTATGTAATGTGGCATTAGACACAGTAACACCACCAACAAAAACAGGCTGTAATCGAGCAACAGGAGTAATTGCACCAGTACGGCCCACCTGAAAATCAACTGCCTCTAATACTGTCATTTCTTCCTGAGCAGGAAATTTATAGGCGATTGCCCAACGAGGCGCTTTAGCCACAAAACCTAAATCAAGCTGTTGCTGAATAGCATTAACTTTAATCACCACCCCATCGATTTCATAGGCAAGTGCGCTTCTGCGGGTTAAAATATCCTGGTAATAGGCATAAACTTTATCTAAATCATCACACACTTTTACTTCAGCACTAACAGGCAAGCCCCAAACTTTAAGTTGCATTAACTGACCAAAATGACTTTGTGCCATAGGAAGTGATTCATCCTCAACCACACCCAAAGCGTAAGCATAAAACCCCAGCGCCCGTGAAGCAGTAATTTTACTATCAAGCTGGCGTAAACTGCCGGCGGCGGCATTGCGGGGATTAACAAAAGCTTTTTCATCTTTCGCCATTTGACGTTGGTTTAAAGCATCAAAGGCGGCTTTGGGCATAAACACTTCACCGCGCACCTCAACTAATTCAGGGTAACCTTCACCCCGCAGTTTTAATGGGATTGACTTAATGGTGCGCACGTTGTCAGTAATATCTTCACCAACAGCGCCATCACCGCGGGTTGCTGCACGTTCAAGTACGCCATAACGATAAGTAATTGATACCGCTAAACCATCTAATTTGGGCTCACACACATACTCTAGCTGCCCGACCTTATCTGTAATACGCTTGTTAAATGCTTCAAAGTCGGCTTGCTCAAACGCATTATCTAAACTTAGCATAGGTTTTAAATGGGTGATCTGATCAAACTTTGCTAACGCTAAACCACCCACTCGCTGGCTGGGTGATTCAGAAGATTTAAACTGTGGGAAGTCTCGCTCAAGTTGAATTAAACGCTGCATTAAGCGGTCGTATTCAGCATCAGGAATAGTAGGTGCGTCATCTACATAGTAATTGATATTATGTTGATTTAAAGCTTGAGATAATTGAGCGATTTCAGTTTGAATTTCTTGCATGATATTAATCCGTAATACAATAAATAAGGCCGCATTAGCGGCCTTGTAATACTAATAAACAACAAATATTCGATATTAAGCGGTTGCGATCCGGCGCTTATAATCTTCTTTGGCAGCATCATTCCAAGGCTGACGCTTACCATCTAACAGTTCAGCGTCTAAGTCTTCGACCAATTGCATGGCGGAATTAAGCATAATGGTGAAGTTCATTTTAGGGTCGCCATAGCAAGGTAATGTCATAAACAACACCACACCTTCGGTAACAAATTGTTCCATATTATCAGGATCAAACACCCCGGGTTTTACCATGTTAGCTAACGAAAACAGCACCTTGCCTGTTCCGGCATTATCAATATGACGGTGAAAAATTTCCATATCACCAAACTTGAAATTTAACGACAACAATGCGGGCAATAACTCAGCACCTTGCAATAATTCACCAGCTTTAGACACAACATGCAATACTAATACATCTGTTGGATCGCCTAGTGGCTGCTCTAGTTTCGAGTCGGCAACATCAGTAGCCACTTTTGCAACCGCTGACTGGACTGGTTGACTATCTTGTATATTTTGCTGTTCAGAAAATGACACTTGTTGTTTATCTGGTTTAGTTTGTAACAACTGTTCTTTAGATTCTGCATAAGTCGGCAGCTTTATTTCTTCAAGATTTCTATTTTTAACATCGCGACTTTCAACATCTCCATTAGCCGCGTTTAATGGCGCTTGCTTTTTATCAGTTGATGACTGCTGGCTGATTAATGTTTGTTGTTGTGCTTTCTCAGCCGCTTTATATAACCCCATCTCGACAGGTTTATCTTTGTCCTGCGCGGTTTTAAATATAGTGCTGGTTTTATTAAAGGCAGATTTAAGCACAGGAGGTTCAACTTCAGTTGATTTGCGCACCCTTATAGGGCCAATACCATCATTATCGAAACCATTTGAATCGCGTCGATCGGCTTGTTCTTTATAGAAGTTTGCCATAGGGCTTTCTTTCATCGACTTGGGTTGCTGTTTTCTAATCGACCAAAAACCGTGCACAAGAACCGCAATAATTGCGATTGCACCTAAAACTAACAACACTAGCTGTAAATCTTCCATTGTATACTTAATTCCTATTTATATTGCGTCAGCAAGCGCTACAGCGGCTTCTATATCTACCGCGACTATACGTGAAACACCCGGTTCATGCATAGTGACACCAATGAGTTGGTCAGCCATTTCCATGGTTATTTTATTGTGGCTGATATAGACAAATTGCACACTTTGCGACATCTCTTGTAGCAAACGACAAAATCGTTCTACGTTAGCGTCGTCCAAAGGTGCATCTACTTCATCCAGCATACAAAAGGGTGCTGGGTTTAATCTAAATATGGCAAATACCAATGATAAAGCGGTTAACGCTTTTTCTCCACCACTAAGTAAGTGGATGGTACTATTCTTTTTACCCGGAGGCTGCGCCATGATGGTCACACCGGTTTCGAGTAAGTCATCATCGGTCAATGCAAGGTATGCTTTTCCACCACCAAAAACCTTAGGGAACAACTGCATTAAGCCATTGTTTACTGAGTCAAAAGTAGCTTTAAATCGTGTTCGCGTTTCTTTATCAATTTTACGAATCGCATCTTCCAATGTCATCAGACCTTGATTTAAATCACTATCCTGACTATCTAAATATTGTTTACGTTCACTTTGGGTATCATATTCCTCAATAGCCGCGAGATTGATGGCACCCAAGCCATTAATCTCGTCACGGACTGTTTCTAATGCTTTTGAACATGCCTTTATATCAAAATCATCATCAATATTGGCTAACGCGTTTTGAAGGTTAATATGCTCTTCCTGCAAAACCTGCAATTGCACATCCGCTTGGCCTTTTATACCCTCACGACGTAACTTTAACGCGCTTATTTTTTGAGTCAAGCTTTGTAGCGTGACAAGCTGTTGTTTTTGCATCATTAGTGATGCATCTAGGCTTTGTTGCAAATCAGCTTGTTGTTGACGGTTATCGTTAAGCTTAATCTGATTGCGGTGCTGAATATCAAGCTGCTGCTCTAGCTGTAGCTTAATATTATCCCGCTCAACCTGTTCAAGTGACGCTTGCTTTAACTGACTATGCTGTTCAATATTCACATAACGCTCTGATAGATCAGTTATTTTTTCGCTCTGCTGGGTTAACTGCTGACGGCTGACGGCCACCTGAGTATTAATTTGTTGCAAGGTCTGGTTGATATTGGCCTTGTTTCTTTCAAGCTCTGCACGCTGGGTTTTCAAGTCGCGTAACTGTACGTTGGTATGTTCAAACCTATGCTGTGCTTGTTCTAGCCTCAATTGGCACTGATGAGTTTGTATCTCTAAAGTTTCAACTTGCATTGATAAAGCTTCAGCTTCAATCAATTGTTGTTGCTGAAGCCCCTCGGCCAAGTGTAATTCTTGAACCAATTGCTGCTGGGTAATTTGACGATTATGTTGTTGTTCAACTAATCCCTCATACTTAGACTGTGCTTGGGTTTGTGCCACCAACAGCTGTTGTAACATTTGCTGAGATTGCCCTAATAGGACATTTACTTGGGCTAA
Source organism: Shewanella sp. HL-SH8 (assembly GCF_051165765.1). Classification (NCBI taxonomy): domain Bacteria; kingdom Pseudomonadati; phylum Pseudomonadota; class Gammaproteobacteria; order Alteromonadales; family Shewanellaceae; genus Shewanella; species Shewanella sp. HL-SH8. The sequence goes on from NZ_CP195039.1 coordinate 2,991,024, forward strand.
CTGAGTAACTTGAGTCGTTTGTAACTGTAATGCAGTAGCACTTTGAGCTTCAAGCTCTACCACGCTTTCAATTAAGCATTGTTGCTCGGTGACTAAACTGATCACTGATTGATGACTAGACTGCGCGAGTACAAAACCGTGACCAACTAAATAACCTTCTTTTGATACCACAACCGATGAGGCTGATAAACTGGCTATTTTTTCTTTTGCTTCTACAAGTGTCTCAGCAAACACAACCTGCTCTAACCAAGGTGCAAGATTAACTGGGCTGGTTAAAGCCATATGTGAAAAAGTATCACTTAAAAGCATAAAGCCATTACTAATAGGATCTGAATGAGTAAACGCATTTTCAGTCGTTAGCACTGCAGCCTTGCTAACAGATTGTAGCAATACGTCAACGGCTTTTTCATAACCTGGGGTAACCTTGATCACTTGCCATAACTGCTGAACATCGACATCGCCAACTTGGTTATCTAACCACTCATTAATTAATTGCAGCCGCGCCTTGGTACTGGCGAGTGAATCTTTTATATGATGATAGCCATTTTGTGCCTGTAATAGATGTTGTTCAGCCTCAACTAAATTTAAATCAAGTTGTTGCTTAGCCGATTGCTCCGCCAGTGCTTGCTCATTTAGACTGCTTAATTTAGCTTGCTGTTCTAGAATATCTTGCTCAATATCTGCATGGGTTAACTGTTGCAATTTTTGCTGTAATAAAGGAATTGTTTGCTCATGCTTATTAAGCAATTGTTGCTGGTGCTCATTTCGTGATTGATACACGGCAAGCTCAGTTTTAACCTGGTTTAACGTATTTGCAGCATCATTAAACTGATGTCTTAGTTCATCGCTAGATTCATCAACCTGATGAACTTGTTCATCTAACATCTCGAATTGAATTTTAGCTTCTTCAAGCTCAGGCATTAACGCTGACTGTTTATTCAATCCTGCAGCTAACGCTAACTCATATTGTTGTTGCTTGAGTACGGCATCATCAAGACGCTGCTGAATCACTAACAGTTCTTGTTCGCGCTGCGAATCTTGAAGTTGTTGATGTTTCAATTGCTGCTCAAACTTAGCAACTTCATTGCCGGCTTGATAATATTGTTCAACAAGTTTTTGTTCAGTATCTGTTAAGCCGTTAATTTGTTGTTGTAATTGCAGCACTAAATTTTCAGATGATTGCTGACTCGCGGCAAATTCACTTTGTTGGCGTTCAAGCTCATTTAACTGGCTGTGCATTTCTGCCGACTGCTTCGACAAATCTTGGTAGCGTCCGGCTAATAAATTTGTATGCAGCTCACGTTCTTGCGATTTTAACGCTCGATATTGTTTTGCTTCTTGGGCTTGCTGGGCTAAGCGTTCAATTTGATTGCCCAACTCTTGACGAATATCGTTTAACCGTTCAAGATTTTCACGGGTATGGCGAATGCGGTTTTCGGTTTCACGGCGGCGCTCTTTATAACGAGAAATCCCCGCGGCTTCTTCAATAAATACCCGTAACTCTTGTGGCTTAGACTCTATTAGGCGCGAAATGGTGCCTTGTTCAATAATGGCATAGCTGCGCGGCCCAAGACCTGTACCCATAAATAAATCAGTAATATCTTTGCGACGACACTTTTGGCCATTTAAAAAGTAAAATGACTCACTGTCACGGTTAACCTGCCGCTTAACAGAAATTTCTTGATAGCTAGCATATTGCCCTGCTAGCCGACCTTGAATATTTTCAAATATCAGTTCAACACCCGCTACAGAAATAGGCTTTCTGGAGGTGGAACCATTGAAAATGACGTCTGTCATCGAGTCGCCGCGTAGGTTTTTAGCGCTACTTTCGCCCAGCACCCAACGCACAGCATCAATTACGTTAGATTTTCCGCAGCCGTTTGGACCTATAATGGCGGTCAAGGGGTGATCAAAGGGGATTTTTGTTGGGTCTACAAACGACTTAAATCCAGCAAGTTTTATTTGTTTTAATCGCATTAATGCCGGTATAGTTTGGTTAACGTTGCTTCTAGGCTGCTCACTGTAGCAATTGAGGCGCATTTTGTAACGATTTTTTGCTTTTAGATACAGTTTATCGCTTGTTTTCTGTCACATCGATTGTCACACTCCCCCCTAAGAAATACTTATCACCCCGCCGAGGAGCCATCAATGGCAGTAACATCTCCTTCAAACCGTAAAAGTGGCGTTAACTACTTTTTGGAAGGCTTTGCGCTTATTAAGCAACCCGGATTACGTGCATTCGTGTTTATCCCCTTAATGATAAATCTACTGCTATTTGCTGCGGTCATGTATTTTGCAGTGGGAAAATTAGGCGATTTATTTACCTGGATGAACGGTGAAATACCGGACTATCTTTCATGGTTAAATTTCTTCCTGTGGCCGTTAGCCGTATTAACCATGCTAGTGGTGATGTCGTTTATTTTCAGCTCGGTGATGAACTGGCTAGCGGCACCTTTCAATGGTTTGCTAGCTGAAAAAGTTGAACAGCATTTAACCGGTAAAAATCTTAATACCGGTGGCGCGGTAGATTTAATTAAAGACTTGCCGCGGATAATGGGCCGCGAATGGATTAAGCTGAAATACTATTTACCCCGGGCACTGATTTTTTTAATCTTATTCTGGGTACCTGTTATAGGCCAAACCGCTGCGCCTATTTTGTGGTTTTTATTTACCGCATGGATGATGGCAATACAATATTGTGATTACCCATTTGATAACCATAAAGTGCCCTTTGATGATATGAAATTTGCTTTACGAAATACTAAGGGAACCAGTTTTAGCTTCGGGGCATCTGTAACACTATTTTCAATGATCCCCATTGTGAACTTTATTGTTATGCCAGTGGCTATCTGCGGGGCAACATCAATGTGGGTTGATCGTTACCGTGATGCCTATAAAAACCCGTCAGTTGCAGCAGATTAACCATACTTGCTTACAAACAGTAAACCCTTTATGCAGCGATTTCATTAAACAGTTGCAGGCTAAACAGTAGCGAACTTAAATCGCCCCCAGCTAAAGCGCTAAGATTGACTCTTGGCGCTTTTTTGTAATGATATCTACATTCACATCGTACAATTTCACCAGCACAAATTTTGTAACATTTTGACAATCTTTTTATCGCATTAAAGGTCGGAATTATTGCGTTTGTTTGCGACAATGCATAAAACAACTAACAATATTCAAGATAACCAGTGAATAACTACTCAAAAACTCTATTAATACTCAGTGGCCTAATCAGCTTTAGCACCTTTGCTGGCAGTAGCGATCAATTTCATGCCACGCTGCCTACATTAAGCGATGACATTATTATTGATGGTGATTTCGATGAGCTTCAATGGCAGCAGGCTGAAGCAGTTGAATTGAAGTTTGAAACATCACCAGCTGAAAACGTTGCTGCACCAGTGGTTACAACCGCAAGAATATTTGCTTCGCAAACCAGTTTATATGTGGCATTCACCGCTCATGATCCTAATCCACAAGCCATTCGTGCCAATTTGCGTGACCGAGACAAGTCTTGGGGTGATGACATGGTGGGTATTAAACTAGATACATTCAATAATGCCCGGTTGGCCTATCAATTTTTTATCAACGCCTACGGTGTTCAAAGTGATTCAATTGAAAACGAGCTAACAGGACAAGAAAGTGATGCTTGGGATGGTATTTGGTACAGCAAAGGTAAAATCACTGAGACAGGCTATCAAGTAGAAGTTCAACTTCCGCTCAGATTATTCAATTTTGATGATTCAAATGCCGTTCAAAACTGGGGCGTGGAATTTATCCGCTTTTACCCTCGACATGAAAATCAGCGTTTTTCAACGCATAAAATAGACCGTAATGTGTCATGTAAATTATGTCAGCTGGGGATTTTACAAGGGTTAGAAGGTGCTAAACAGGGTAAAGACATTCAAATAACGCCGTCACTTGTTGCCAACCAAAATAACCAGCGCAACTTAACCCCTAGTACGCCCTGGGAAGCGGAGTCAGACGTTGAAGCAGGACTGGATTTACGTTGGGGCATAACGCCAACAACACTATTAAATGCAACAATTAACCCCGACTTCTCCCAGGTGGAATCAGATGCCGGTCAATTGGATGTTAACAATACATTTGCGCTGTTTTTCCCCGAAAAACGTGCATTCTTTTTAGATAACAAAGACTACTTTGACAGCCAAATGGAATTGCTTCATACCCGTAATATCAGTTCTCCTGACTACGGGGTAAAACTGACCAGTAAAACCGATGATCATACTATTGGGGTATTAGCTGCAAATGATATCCAGACTCAATTTTTAGTGCCTGGCAATTTAAGCTCAGATATCGCCACCCTTGATCAAGAAAGTTATAACGTAGCAGCGCGATATCGTTACGACCCCAGCAAACAATTATCTATTGGCGGGGTCATGACACTCAAGCAGTCTGATAATTATCACAACTATGTTTATAGTACTGATATGAAATATCAGCCGACAGAACAAGACACCTTTACCGCCCAGTATGCATTTTCACAAACAGAATATCCTGATAAGTTTTTTAATCAATTCTGTAAAGGGGATGACTGTACTATTGCTCCAATAGAATGCGATTTAAGTAACTGTGACTATAACGAACGAGTCCTGCGAACGAATAAACAGGACCAATTTAGCGACAATATGTTCAAACTAACCTACCAGCATAATCGTCGCGAATGGTACGCCTCAACACAGTATGAATCTGTGGGTGATGACTTTAGAGCCGATTTAGGCTTTATTGAAAAAGTCGATGCGGCCAAGTTTGTTGCCGGTGGTGGCTATCGCTGGTACCCATCTGAGAACTTTTTTAATAAGATACAATTAGGTGGCGATTGGGATATTACACATACCCAAAAAGGGGAGCTGCTCGAACAAGAAGCTGAAATGTTTGTTGAACTTGAAGGTGGCTATCAAAGCTATATTGCTTCAGGCATCACCCAACGTGAACGTGTAGGCAGACGCCATAATCCATCCAATATCGACATTGACAACAACACCCAAATGTTTGATGAAACTATCGGCTGGTTTTATACCAACTTTGTACCGCTGCAATCAATCAAGCTAGAGTTGGACATCAATTACGGTGATAGCATCGACTTTGCCAACGATCGCTTAGGCACATTAACCATGTTCAACCCCGAAATTGAATGGAAAATGACCGACTCGATTGTGTTAGATTTATCCCACAGATATCAAACGCTTGATGTTGATGGCGGTAGACTGTTTACCGCAAACCTAACCGACATCCGAGTAAACTGGCAAATTACTCTTAATAGCTTTATCCGCCTGTCTAGTGTGTATACAAATATAGAAAGAGACCCAAGCCTGTATATTTATCAACAACCTAATACCAAATATAAAGACCTAGGTAACGAGTTGCTCTATGGTTATAAACTCAACCCACAAAGTGTGTTCTATATCGGTTACTCAGATGCATTTAAAGCCGATGACGAGATTGATTCGTTAACCCAAAATGACAGAACCTACTTTATGAAGGTAAGCTACGCTTGGTTATTGTAACGCGGTAAACAGGCATTGAGCGTGTATTTTTTATGATAAGCAGCTGCTAGGACAAGACACAAAACCAATAAAAGCCGTGAGTATTCACTGACGGCTTTTATTGGTTATTTGTCCCGTCCTGAGATAAGTTGACACATTGGAGACTTATCTATGAAACCTTCAGTATCAATCAATATAAAACGTACTCAACGAGATTACACATTAGGCTTTAAATTAGCGGTTGTTAGTCAAGTAGAAAAAGGCGAGCTAACGTATAAGCAAGCTCAAGACCACTATGGCATTCAAGGGAGAAGTACCGTCCTAACATGGTTACGAAAACATGGTAGATTAGATTGGTCCCAGCCGATTGAGCATTCACCTATGTCCAAATCTACAGAAACACCCGCCCAGAAAATCAAACGATTAGAGAAACAAGTCTCCAATCTCGAAATGAAAAATATGATTTATGGCGATATGGTCGACTTACTTAAAAATGAGTACGGAATTGATTTAGAAAAAAAGTACTTAGCCGAACGCTCTGGCTTGCCAAAGAAAAAGGCACTGTAAAGCTAGCGACAGCGAGTCGGCAGTTTAACCTATCAAGACAAGCTGTTTATCAATGGAAGCAGCGCTTAGCAGCAAGAGCTGAGATATTAAAACCGGTGATGACGATGGTTATGTATTGGCGTCAGTTCATGCCCAGAGTGGGTACGCGTAAGCTTTATCAACTCATCAAGCCACAGTTACTTGAACAAGGCATAAAGCTAGGTAGAGACGGTCTATTTCGGTATTTGAAACAACACAATATGTTAGTAAAGCCTAGGAAGAATTACACCAAGACAACCCATAGCCATCATTGGTTGAGAAAACACCCAAACTTACTCAAAGACAGAGTGGTGAAGGGAGTTGAAGAGGTGTTTGTCAGTGACATAACCTACGTAAAATCAGACGAAGGAACTCACTATTTATCATTAGTCACAGATGCATATTCAAGAAAAATAATGGGTTATGAATTAAGTGATGAAATGAAAGCCAGTGATGTCGTTAAAGCATTGGAGATGACGATAAAGAATCGTCAGACAACCAATGATGTCATTCATCATTCAGATAGAGGGATACAGTACTGCTCAGCAGAATATCAACATAAATTGGCTGCGAATGCGATAAGGCCATCGATGACAGATGGGTATGATTGTTATCAGAATGCGTTAGCTGAGCGAGTGAATGGTATTTTGAAGCAAGAGTTTTTACTTTACCGCTGTCGAACGATGAAGGAGCTGGCAATACTCATCAAAGAATCGATTAGGACTTATAACGAGTTAAGACCGCACCTTAGTTTAGGAATGAAAACCCCAAACGAAGTGCATGAAAAAGCCAGTCGGGAGTTCCAACTGGCTTAATAAAAACCGTCAACCTATTTTAGGACTAGACAATTAATGTAATACAGAGTGGTGAAACAATCAGATATTTAAGTGCTTTTGATACAGCTTCACCGTATTGAACATTTAATCTTTAACACTTCTCGAGCACGATACTGCCAATAGAATAGCCAGCCCCAAATGAACATAGTAGACCGAGATCGCCGGTTTTAAAATCGCTATTAAACTTGTTAAAAGCAATAACCGAACCAGCAGAAGCGGTATTAGCAAACTCATCAAGTACTATTGGTGCCGTTGTTTCGTCAACGTCATCACCTAATAATTTTTTAACTACAAACATATTCATGTTGATATTAGCTTGATGTAACCATAAACGTTTAAATTCTTCAGGTTTGATTTGCTCATCTGCAAATTGCTTATCTAAATGCTGATAAATCATTGGCAAAAGCTCTTTAAATACTTTACGTCCTTGTTGATGAAATAACTTATCGGCAGTGCTCGCATTGTCAGGATCACAACGATTCACAAAACCAAAATTGCTGCGAATATTGTTAGAGTAATCTGTCATACAACTTGTCGATAAAATATTGAAAGCATGTTCTGTTTGAGCTAAATCTTGCCTTTCGACCACAACCGCAGTTGCCACATCACCAAAAATAAAATGACTGTCTCGGTCTTTGAAATTACTTTGCGGCGAAGTCAGTTCAGGGTTTATGACTAATACGCGATTTGCAGTACCGCCTTTAATCGCATTAACCGCATTTACTATGGCAAAGGTCGCTGACGAGCAGGCAACTAGCATGTCATAGGCAAAACCTTTAGTGCCAATAGCTTGTTGAATTTCAATTGCAATTGCAGGATACGCCCGCTGAGTATATGCACAGGCTACAATCACTAAATCGATATCCTCAGCATTCACTTTTGCCTGGGCCAGCGCTTGCTTTGCAGCTGCAATACCCATGCTGGCCTGCAGCGACAGCTCATCAGACGCTTGATCAGCAATCAATGGCATCATTATCTCAGGGTTTAAGATCCCCTCTTTCACCATTACGTATCGATTTTTTATCCCTGATGCTTTCTCGATAAATTCACTAGATGAATATGCCAAGGGCTCAAGTTCATTACTTTCTATTTGCTGAGAGTGTTGTTGATTATGCAAATCGACATAGCTGTTGTAGCTAGCAACTAACTCATCATTAGAAACCGCATAAGGAGGAACAAAAAGACCACTACCTGAAATAACTACTTTTATCATGATGATTACCATTATTAATTTAATTGAGCTAAATGCCTATTATTTGGAATAACAAAAACCATTAAAATCCCAAATGAGGCTATACAGTCACCACAAAAATTGTATCTGTGAAAAAGAATTCATATATTTAGCCGCTTGGCGCCATTTTAGTCCTAACTAGAAAAATAGTCTCACTAATATGTCCAAAATAACTCGATGGTCAGACCATACAGGGGCTAGAGGATATCTCTTTGTATACAAAACGACCGCCAAAACCATACATTTAGCATAACAATGAACCCTTTTATAACCAAAAGGAATAAAGAATAACAAATATTCACTTCTAAATTCTCCAGTGAAGTTTATGATTAGACAATGCAAAAATAGGAGTAAACATTCATGAGCAAAATTTTCGAAGATAATTCATATACTTTAGGTAATACTCCACTCGTTCGCTTAAATCGCGTCAGTAACGGTAACGTATTAGCCAAAATTGAAGCCCGTAACCCAAGCTTTAGTGTTAAGTGTCGTATTGGCGCTAACATGATTTGGGATGCGGAAAAGAAAGGCACCCTAACTAAAGATGTAGAGCTAGTAGAACCAACATCAGGTAATACAGGTATTGCACTTGCTTATGTTGCCGCAGCTCGTGGTTATAAGTTAACCCTAACTATGCCAAACACAATGAGCCTAGAGCGCCGTAAACTGTTAAAAGCACTCGGTGCTAAAGTGGTATTAACAGAAGGCGCTAAAGGCATGAAAGGCGCAATTGATAAAGCAGAAGAAATTCGTTTATCAGATCCGTCTAAATATTTAGTTTTAGGTCAATTCAGCAACCCTGCTAATCCTGAAATTCATGAGAAAACCACAGGTCCTGAAATTTGGAATGATACTGATGGCCAGGTAGATGTGTTTGTTGCCGGTGTAGGTACTGGTGGCACGATTACAGGTACTAGCCGTTTCTTAAAAGCACAGGGTAAAGAAGTTATTTCTGTTGCTGTAGAGCCAGTAGATTCACCCGTTATCGCTCAAGCTAAAGCGGGTCAACCTATCCAACCTGGACCACATAAAATACAAGGTATCGGTGCGGGTTTCATCCCTGGAAACCTAGACCTTTCATTAGTTGACCGCGTTGAAGCTGTTAGCAATGAAGATGCTATTGAAATGTCATTACGCTTGATGAAAGAAGAAGGCATTTTAGTCGGTATATCTTCTGGTGCAGCGGTTGTAGCGGCTAATCGTATTGCTGCACTGCCAGAATTTGCAGACAAAACAATCGTAGTTATTTTACCATCAGCCGCTGAGCGTTATTTATCATCAGTGTTATTTGCTGGTGAGTTTGGCGAAAGCGAAAACGTACAGTAATTTGTTATTTTCAGACCACTTTAATCAGTGGCTTGTTATTTAATCCAAAAGCCTAGCTCATGCTAGGCTTTTTCTTGTTTCAAATGTTTTAAAAATCAAAAACTAGAACTGGATCAAAATCTTACTTAAATTGCCTTGTTATTATACCAGTCATTTAATTGGCTGCTTTAAATAACAGTACCGATGTCTAATTGGTATTCTGAAAAACATCAGCCTTCTAAAGCTGCTCACCGTATTAACAAGTCATTAAACCACATATATTAATCTATCAATGATATTGATCTTTTTATTTTACAAAGACTATTAGGGGCTTATTCTTTAATGAAATACTCACTAAAACAAATAATGGTGTTTGACGCAGTAGCTAGTTTAGAGAGTGTTAGCGCCGCAGCCCGAAAACTGTCGATGACTCAATCAGCGGTTAGTATGTCACTTGGACAATTAGAAAACCTATTGGACCGCCCCTTATTTATCCGCCAAGGTAATCGCCTCATCCTGAGCCATTGGGGAAATTGGTTACGCCCCAAAGCAAGAAAGCTGCTTCAAGACGCCCAACAAATAGAGTTAGGGCTCCACGAACAGCATCTTATCAGCGGAATATTCCGGTTATGTTCAAGCCAAACAGCAGCTGAACACCTACTTCCAGAACTTATCAGTAAAATTGATACTGACTTCCCAGAGCTTAGAATTGCTCTCACTGTGGAAAATACTGAACATGTAGTAGAAGGCTTACTTAATTATCAATATGACTTTGGCATTATTGAAGGCCGCTATGATGACAGTCGACTCCACCAAGAGCAGTGGTTAAATGACCATTTAGTCGTGGTTGCCTCGCCCCATCATCCTTATGCGCGTTATGAAACCACCAGCGTTTCTCAGCTAGAGCAGGCTAAGTGGGTACTTCGTGAGCAAGGAGCTGGCACACGACGGATTTTTGAAGGGGCTATTCATGGGGTAATTGAAACACTCAACGTATGGAAAGAGTATGAACATGTTTCCTTACTAAAGGCGCTGGTTAAAAATGGACCCTATTTAAGTAGTTTGCCATTCTTAGATGTCGAAAAAGAGGTCTCTAATGGTGATCTTGTTATTCTATCGACACCACAACTTAATATGCATCGTCACCTGTCATTTGTGTGGCGCTGTGATGCGGGAGAGAACCCATTGAGGGACTGTGTGATTACCCAAGCTCGAAAAATGAGTAAACATCGTCAGAACCATAAACTTTATAAATAATGTGAGTTTGTACAAATAATAAATGAGACCTTAGCCCCATTTATTATATTAACCATCGCGCACCTCATAGGGCCACCCAAAGCCCAGGTTAACAATGTAAAGTTCACAATATAAGATTAACAAGAATAAACAGTCGAGATTTTCGCAGCGATGGCCTCTCTTGAAATGATACCAATTAACTTACCTTGAGCCACTACGGGGAAGCTGCTTGGTTTACTGGCATAGGCATGGCGTAAACGCTCCTCATAGCAGGCAAAAGTACTACCAGTAAATATCCCCATATCATTAACAGGAAATAGTTTATTTCTATCCACGACCATTAATTCAATTAAATCTGTAATGGTGTCATTTGGTGCGACTGTTAGCACTTTTTTTTGCATTAAGTCCGCCACTTTATATGATATATCGCGCATATATTCTTGCGACCATAAACTGCGTAATAGATCCTGCTGCGACACAAAGCCTAGAAGCCGCCGCTGACTGTCAATAACGGCGGCACCGCGCTCACCTTTGTCAGACAAACGCTTAAGCCCTTCATATACTGATAATTCTGCCGTTAAGGTAAATGGGGCAGTATTCATGACTTGACTAACAAGTAGTTGTTTAATCAATTTTGGCATAGATATTTCTCCAGAAGACGTTGCGGATAAAATTTGCGGTTCAGTTAATGTTGATAACTTAGAGTTGTGTAGATTTAATGAGTGAGATAATGACAAAACACAATTAGCTAACGCTGGTGTTGCGGTATGGTGCGCTTTTTTATGGGGAGCAGCCCTTTCGATAAGCCAATAACCTAGACCAACTATGACTCCTCCCCCGACAATATTACCCAGCGTCACTGGAATTAAATTATTGACAATAAAATGACTCAAGGTTAAATCACTAAACTGGGCAGCTGTTAAGCCGGCAACAGCAAAATACTCAGCTGAAGCAAAGTGAGTAATCGCAATACCCAGAGGCACCATAAACAAATTAGCAATACTGTGTTCAAAGCCGCTACTAACAAACATCGCCACGGGTAGAATCAATAATAATGCCTTGGTTAGTGCATCTTTCGTCACAAAGGTCATCCAAACTCCTAAGCACACGAGTAGGTTGCACAATACGCCCAGAGCAAAAGCTTGCCCCCAACTATGGTGTAATTTATGCTGAGCAATATTTAGTGCATTAACTCCCCAGTCCCCACCGTCTAGCTCATACATTTTTGCAATCATAATTAAAGCAACCATCAGTAGTGCTCCTATTAAGTTGCCAAAATAAACCCTTGCCCAACACACCATTAGCTCCTTAGTGCTAACTAACTTTTGGGCCCAGGCAAGACTAACTAATACCGAGCTGGTAAATAATTCACCACCGCAAATAACGACTAGAATTAGTCCTAAACTGAAAACCAAGCCACCAACTAATCGAGTTTCACCCCATGAGCCAGTTGTTCCAGTGGTGACAGTGATATAAAACACAAAGGCTACTGCGATAAAGATTCCTGCAAAAGTCGATAAGCCTAAAGACTGCCATGCTGATTTGCTGACTTTCTCCACTCCATAGTCTTCTGCTTGCTGATACATATTTGCTTCAATATAACTCGACGTAGTTTGCGCATTATTGGTATTTATATACTCAATAGGCTGATTATGATTTGGGGCCTGCCCCATCAATGCAGCTGAGCTAGACCAAAAGGAGTTCATAAATTGACTCCTTGTTGCCTTAAAAATAATTGAGCTGGATTATTAGACATTTGCCCTCCAATGCTTAGACGGTGTAACTAACTTTGATGACACTTACCGTATCTCGATTGAGAGCAAAATAAAATCTGATAATAATGAATGTATGTATCAATAATATTGATGCTCACATTATCAACAACCACAGCCAATATAAGTGTTAACCATTGTTTTATAATGGTTATTATATTAAACCGGCCTATCCATACATTAATGGCATCATTAATTGACTAAGCTCAAGATATTCTGTCATTCACTAAATTGCTTGTAAGGTAAGTCGTTCGAATTCACTAAATTGCTTGTAAGGTAAGTCGTTCGAATTCACTGTGATTTAACTGCAACATGCACGCCTGATTTAACATTCACTGCTCCAGTTCACGACAAACTGTTAGCTGTGTCTCAAATCAATAAATCAGTAGCGTCAAGTTTATTGATACATAATGCTTGCGCAACTTTGCTATGTTAAAATTCAATAGGTAAATTGGTCTTACCAATAAAATTCAATTTAAGGCTTACTACCCGCTCATCATGACGGTTATAAATTTACGATGATGGGCAAGATTTTCACATTTAAATGACGACATTTCAGCCAAGTGATTGGGTCGATTCTATGTATTTTGTTGAAGTGATCATTAATAGGTAAACACTTTACCCTTTCAGAGAAAAAAATTATGTCAGAAACAGTCAAAAGCAATGATATGGAAGCCTCTGAGTTAACTTATAAAGAGCTTCACCGTCCCGCGTCAGAGTTTAATAGCCGTGAAGAGTATTTAGATCATGAATTAAAGATTATGAAACCTAAGCGCTGGGGGCTCAATTTACCCGGTAGAGATTTTCGTTTTGAATGGGAGGATTTAGTACCTGCTATCGCAGGCACTATTGGTATAACAGTAATGTATTCAGCCGTCATGGCGGCTTGGGCATCTGGCTTAACAGAACGTTGGGACCATATTAACTTAGGCGCAGAATTCGCCATTCAAGTTGTTCGAGTAGAAATGCTCATTCCTGCGTTACTCTTTTGTATTATCAGTTCTGGATTTATTAACCCTCGTGCTAATTTGGCTGGTAATCATGGGCCGATGATCCCTTTAATTGGGACAATTGCCTTAGCTGGAGCTCACCCACTTGCTTTAGCTATTTTACTGGGGATATTTGGTCTGCTGCTGAGTTACTTTAAAGGCGGTTCTAAATTAGTTAACCTCACCTCAAGCGGCGTCGCGGGTGGCTTGCTGGTATTTCTGGGGTTTATGGGCGCAAAAAGCCAAATCAGCTCTTTATTTGACTGGGCTGGCGAATTACAAACAAAGCATCAACTCGATTACAGTTTAGGTTATGTTGCTTTCTTTATTCTATTAGCCAATGTTATTTTATATGCTTACCTAGCAAAAGTGGGTAAACGTTGGCTAGCCATTCCGTTATGTTCCATCTCTGCCATTGCACTTGCATTTGGTCTAGGAGCAGGATTAGATTTACAGTTTGTGACAGAACCTGGCATTCCAAATCTTAATCCTGTTTATTGGTGGGGGTCAACCGAACATGGCTGGCACTTAGGCTTACCCAATACGGCACACTTTATCGCTTCATTACCTTTTGCCATTTTAGCCGTTGCAATGTGGTCACCTGATTTCCTTGGCCATCGTATTTTCCAAGAACTGAATTATCCAAAAGGTTCTGAAAAAGTGCTAATGGATGTGGATGACACCATGACGACTTGTTCACTTCGTCAAATCGTCGGCACTGCTGTCGGTGGCGGTAATATTACCTCCTCTTGGGGTACTTATATGATCCCTGCTGCCATTGCTAAACGCCCTATCCCTGCTGGCGCAATTCTATTAGGTATTCTATGCATTATTGTGGCGATAATCGGTTATCCAATGGATGTCACCGTTTGGCGCCCCGTCATGTCCATTGCTTTATTGGTGGGGGTATTTTTACCTCTATTAGAGGCTGGTATGCAAATGGTTAAAGACACACAAAACAGTCAGGCCGCAGGCATCTGTATTTTTGCGGCTTTTGTTGCCAACCCTGTACTAGCGTGGGCTTTAACCATGTTTCTGGATAATAATGGGCTTATTGGTGATAAAGAAAGAGCTAAGAGTTTATCGGTTACTGATCGTCTAATTATACCTGGACTTGCTTTTATCATCTGCTTAGCAGCTATGTTAGCGGTAGGCATGATTCAAGGTATTCCCGCTTTGTTATAAGCTATCTGTTCACTAAGCGGCTTAGTGGGGCAATCTACCAAAAGAGAGCTGATGCTCTCTTTTCTATTTCTCCAACCGTTGGCTAACCTTAATATACTCGAACATTGTTAATCATAGGCGGCATAACTTCATTACAATATCTATAATTAATACGAGTTAAAATTGGCAAACTAAGTAATTTTAAGACCTGCTGCAGAAAGTCAAACAAGCAAAAAATGATAGCTAGTTAACAGTTTTAAATATAGGTCAACTGATTTTAATGCGGTTGCTATATAGGTATGATAATATCATTAGGTAAATTGGTCTTACCAATATTGAAGTAGATTTTTATAAATGATTTATTTGACGTCCTCAAAGTTATAATCGGCACGTTCATTTGACGTCAATTAATCCATGTGGCTATTGTGGTTGTTTGTGAATTGACCATTCAACTATGCAGCCTAAAAGAATTTCTGAGCCTGTTAGCCTAGCTATTTAACTCATTAAAAAAGCTAAATAGCATAACAGAGTGACATACCGATTCATTAAGTTTAAAGGTAAAATGACATGACTGATAAAACAACGGTTTTTGCAAATGCGTGGAATAACTTTGTCGCCGGTGACTGGAAAACACAAGTCAACGTTCGAGATTTTATTCAGCGTAACTATACTCCTTATGAAGGTGACGAATCTTTTCTAGCCGATGCCACTGACGCAACTTTATCTTTATGGGATAAAGTGATGGAAGGCATCAAGCAAGAAAACACAACCCATGCCCCGATAGATTTTGACACCAAAATGGTGTCGACTATCACCTCTCACGATGCCGGTTATATCAATCAAGAACTTGAAACCATAGTTGGCTTACAGACAGATGCCCCACTTAAACGTGCCATGTTACCTAATGGTGGCATTCGTATGGTTGAAGGCTCGTGTAAAGCTTATGACCGCGAATTAGACAGTGATATTAACTACATTTATTCTGAGCTACGTAAAACCCATAACCAAGGTGTATTTGATGTTTACACCCCTGAAATTATGGCTTGTCGTAAATCTGGCATATTAACTGGCTTACCTGATGCTTATGGCCGTGGTCGAATTATTGGTGATTACCGTCGTATTGCCTTATACGGTATCGACTATTTAATGCAAGACAAGCTTGCCCAGTTCACCTCTTTACAGGCTCAAATGGAAGCGGGTGACGATCTCAATAACGTTATTCAGCTTCGCGAAGAAATATCAGAACAATATCGTGCATTAACGCAAATGAAAGTGATGGCCGCTAAGTATGGCTGTGATATTTCAGTACCCGCCTCGTCAGCGAAAGAAGCTATTCAGTGGACCTATTTTGGTTATTTAGCCGCAGTTAAGAGTCAAAATGGCGCGGCAATGTCTTTAGGGCGTACCTCATCATTTCTAGATATCTTTATTGAACGTGATATCAAAAATGGCATCATTACTGAACAACAAGCTCAGGAAATGGTTGACCATTTTGTGATGAAACTGCGTATGGTTCGTTTTTTACGTACCCCTGAATACGATGAACTATTCTCTGGCGACCCTATTTGGGCAACAGAATCTATCGCAGGTATGGGTGTAGACGGTCGTACTTTAGTGACTAAATCAAGTTTCCGTTTCTTACATACTCTATACAATATGGGCCCAAGCCCTGAGCCAAATATCACCGTATTGTGGTCAACAAAATTGCCACAGGGCTTTAAAAGTTATTGCGCAAAAGTCACTATCGATACCAGCTCAATCCAGTATGAAAATGATGACTTAATGCGCCCAGATTTCCAATCGGACGATTATGCTATTGCCTGTTGTGTTAGCCCTATGATTGTCGGTAAACACATGCAGTTTTTCGGTGCTCGCGCTAACTTAGCCAAAACTATGCTTTATGCTATTAATGGCGGCGTTGACGAAAAGCTTAAAAAACAAATTGCCCCAAAAACCGCTGCAATTACTGACACAGTGCTAGATTTTGATGATGTAATGACGCGTTTAGATTCGCAAATGGATTGGTTAGCGACCCAATATGTCACCGCACTTAATAGTATTCATTTTATGCACGACAAATACTCTTACGAAGCTGCATTAATGGCATTACACGACCGTGATGTTCGTCGTACCATGGCTTGTGGTATTGCTGGTTTATCGATTGCAGCTGATTCACTTTCAGCGATTAAATATGCCAAAGTAAAACCTATTCGTGATGAAAGTGGTATTGCCGTCGATTTTGATATCGAAGGTGATTATCCAAAATTTGGTAACAATGACTCACGCGTAGATGATATTGCCTGTGACTTAGTTGAGCGTTTTATGGCGAAAATTCGCGATAAAAAAATGTATCGCAATGCGATACCTACTCAATCAATTTTAACCATTACCTCTAACGTGGTTTATGGTAAAAAAACCGGTAACACGCCAGATGGTCGCCGCTCTGGTGCGCCTTTTGCGCCAGGTGCCAACCCAATGCATGGTCGTGATGAAAATGGCGCTATTGCATCATTAACCTCTGTGGGCAAGCTACCCTTTGAGCACGCACAAGACGGTATTTCTTATACCTTCTCTATTGTGCCCAATGCGCTAGGTAAAGAAGATAGTACGCGTCGCAATAACCTTGCAGCATTGATGGATGGCTACTTTATGCACAATGATCATCAACAAGGTGGTCAACATTTGAACGTTAACGTGATGAACCGTGAAATGCTTGAAGATGCGATTATCAATCCAGACAAGTATCCACAGCTCACCATTCGAGTGTCTGGTTACGCAGTACGTTTTAATGCCCTTACCACAGAGCAACAACAAGACGTTATCACCAGAACCTTCACTAAAGGTTTATAAACTCTGCTAAAATTAGCTGTATCGAATATTCGATGCAGCTTTTTTATTGAACATTGGTTTATTACTCTCATTTATAAAGGGTGTTAAATGGCAACGGGACGCATCCACTCCATCGAATCGTTTGGCACAGTTGACGGTCCAGGTATTCGCTATATTGCTTTTATGCAAGGCTGCCTAATGCGCTGCCAATACTGCCACAACCGCGATACCTGGGACCTAGAGGCGGGTAAAGAAGTCACTGTAAATGAACTAATGTCACAAATTATCACCTACCGCCCCTTTTTAGAAGCCAGTGGCGGTGGCGTTACTGCAAGTGGTGGTGAAGCCATTTTGCAAGCCGAATTTGTCGCTGAGCTTTTCAAAGCCTGTAAAGACCAAGCTATTCACACTTGTCTTGATACCAATGGCTTTGTCCGAAAATACGATCCTGTTATCGATGAGTTACTTGATAGCACTGATTTAGTGTTACTCGATATTAAACAAATGGACGACCCAACTCATATTTTGCTCACAAAAGTCAGCAATCAACGCACATTGCAATTTGCTCAGTATCTGGCAACTCGAGGGCAAAAAACCTGGATACGCTATGTGGTGGTCAATGGTTTTACCGATGATATTGAATCGGCAATAAAGTTGGCTGAATTTATCAAGCCCATGACCAATGTAGAAAAAGTAGAGTTGTTGCCGTTTCACCAGCTAGGTGAACATAAATGGCAAGCCTATGGCGAAACATCGCCTCTTGCTAATTTATCACCGCCAAGTGAACAAACCATGTTATCCATTAAACAAGTATTCACTGACCGTGGTATTCAAGCTATTTTTTAATTCGATGCTTGCAGTGTTAGTAATGTTAGCGCATGTAACTTATAGCTCATCCCAATAATGCTTATCCAATCGGTTAAAGGCAATATTAAGTAAGCTAGCAAAATCTAAGTAACACGCTTTGGCACCTAGTGGTTGGCAATTAACGCCCATTTGGTTGAGTTTTTGGCTAAGCTGATTGCTCCAATCAAACAAACTTAATGGCAATGGATGACGCGAACGCCAACCAAGCCAGAGCAAGCCTTGAATAGGTAAACTAATAATAAACAGGGTCATTGCCAAAGTTTGGGGTAAATGATCCCAACCTAAAACATAAATTTGGCTAAATGCAGCAAATAAGGCAATAACTGGCATTGCCCAAAAAGCGGTTTGAGTCGCTTTAACGACACGGTATTCTGGAAAATAAAAGCCTAACTGGCGCACCATGGGCCATGTGGACATGTATTTTTTACCGTCGCGAATGAGCGTGACAACATTGAGTACCAAAGAGAATTACCTAACATGGTGGAACATGCTTAAACAATAGCATATTGATTAAGTTTGTCCCAAATAAACAGCCAAAATGATGTTGGCTAACACACGATACCAATGCACTGCCTAACATCGATTATGCGGCGCACTCTTTAAAATTTTTGATTAAGCTTAGTAAGGTCTAATTATGTCAGATAACCTAGTGTCAGATAATTTAGTATTAGTTTTAAACTGCGGCAGTTCATCGCTAAAATTTGCCGTTATCGGCGCACAGTCGGGTGAAGAGCACATTTCAGGTTTAGCGGAATGCTTTGGCCTTGAGGACTCGCGCATTAAATGGAAAGCTCAAGGCGGCAAAAACGAAGCAAAGTTAGGCGCATTTACCGCACATCGTGAAGCCGTTGAATATATTGTTAAAACTATTCTAGCGGGCCATCCAGAATTAGCCGCACAGATTAAAGCCATTGGTCATCGTATTGTTCATGGTGGGGAAAAATTCACTCGTTCAGTGATTATCACTCCTGATGTCATTCAGGGTATTGAAAACTGCGCGTCACTTGCTCCGCTTCATAACCCAGCGCACTTAATTGGTATTCGTGCAGCAATGGCATCATTTCCAACACTGCCACAAGTGGCGGTGTTTGATACCGCATTTCACCAGTCTATGCCTGAAAAAGCCTATATTTATGCTCTTCCATATAAATTGTATCGTGAGCATGGCATTCGTCGCTATGGCATGCACGGTACCAGTCATTTTTATGTCAGTCGTGAAGCGGCAAAAGTATTAAATAAAGACATTGCCGACACCAATGTTATCGCCGCACACTTGGGCAATGGCGCATCGGTTACTGCGATTAAAGGCGGTAAAAGTGTTGATACCTCAATGGGGTTAACCCCACTTGAAGGTCTAGTGATGGGCACACGTTGTGGCGACTTAGACCCATCGATTATTTTTCATTTAGTCAATCAACTCGGATACACCCTAACTGAAGTCAACAACCTGTTAAATAAGCAAAGTGGATTACTGGGGATTTCAGAACTGACTAATGATTGTCGTGGCATTGAAGAAGGTTATCAAGATGGTCACAAAGGCGCGACATTAGCATTAGAGATATTCTGCTATCGTTTAGCCAAGTATATTGCATCATACACTGTGCCACTAGGACGATTAGACGCGATAATTTTTACCGGTGGCATTGGTGAAAACTCTGACTTAATTCGTGCCAAAGTATTGGATTTATTAGCTATATTCAACTTTAAAGTCGATGATACTAAAAACAAAGCTGCTCGTTTCGGCAACGAGGGGATTATTACTGCTGATAACAGCCCTGTGGCGATGGTTATTCCAACTAATGAAGAGTGGGTTATTGCTGAAGATGCGGTTAAATTAATATCAGCTAGATAGACTCGGTTAAAATAAACACAGCTAACATAACACTAAGCAAACTCGGCTTTAAAGGTTTAGCTTTAGTCACTAAGAATTTATTGAGGTTTATATGTCTCGAAATATTATGCTCGTTCCGATCGGTATCGGCGTGGGCTTAACATCACTCAGTTTAGGTATGGTGCGCGCGCTTGAACGTAAGGGCTTAAAAGTACAATTTTTTAAACCTATTGCACAAATACGCTCTGGCGATAAAGGCCCTGAGCGATCTACCACCATTTTAAGCAAATCGCCCACCGTTAATCCGTTAGAGCCATTTGGTATGGAGCACGCTGAAGCGTTAATCCGCTCAGAACAAACCGATGTGCTAATGGAGCAAATTATTGCACGGGCATCAGAGTGTGCCACCAATACTGAAATTATTGTAGTTGAAGGGTTAGTACCTACCCGCAGCCACCCATTTGCCGATGATATTAACTATGAAATAGCCAAAGCACTTGATGCTGATGTGATTTTCATTGCAACGCCGGGTAATGACACCCCTAATGGCTTAATGAACCGCTTAGAAATCGCCTATAACTCATGGGGTGGTGCTAAAAACAAACGCGTAATTGGTTCTATTATTAACAAAATTGGCGCTCCTACCGATAACGAAGGTCGCACGCGCCCAGACTTGTCTGAAGTATTTGATCATAACAACGTTAAAGTGGCTGATACCGCTGGTATGTTTCAGCTACCAGGAAAAAGTCCACTGCGTATTCTGGGCAGCGTACCCTTTAATTTAGATTTGATTTCCCCTCGTGCATCGGATTTAGCAAAACACTTAAATGCCAGAATAATCAATGCGGGTGAAATGCATATTAGACGTATGCGCCGAGTGACCTTCTGTGCCCGTTCAATACCTAATATGGTAACCCATATTAAGACTAACTCATTATTGGTCACCTCTGGTGATCGATCTGATGTTATCGTATCGGCCTGTTTAGCGGCAATGAATGGTGTCAAAATTGGCGCATTACTGCTGACCGGTGGCTATGAGCCTGAACCAGAAATCATGAAGTTGTGCGAACAGGCATTCGAAACAGGTTTACCGGTATTCTTAATTGACAGCAACACCTGGCAAACCTCACTCAATATTCAACGTTTTGATCATGAAGTACCTGTAGACGATGCGGTTCGAGTTGAGAAAGTACAAGAATATGTCGCCAGCCATATCGATCAAAGCTGGATTGAAAGTGTCACTCAGGATTCAACTCGCGAACATCGCTTATCACCACCCGCTTTCCGTTACAAACTAACCGAATTAGCTCGTGCTGCGCGCAAGAAAATTGTGCTACCTGAAGGCGAAGAGCCACGCACCATTAAAGCTGCGGCAATTTGCGCTGAACGTGGTATTGCCCGTTGTGTATTGTTAGGCAACAGAGAAGAGATTCTTCGTATTGCTTCGGTTCAAGATGTGGTGCTAGGTGAAGGGGTTGAAATTATCGACCCTGAGACCGCACGTGAGAAATACGCCGAACCTATGCTCAATATTCGCCGCCATAAAGGCTTAACGGAAGTGGTAGCCAGAGAGCAACTAGAAGATAACATGGTACTCGGTACTATGATGTTGGCTGAAAATGAAGTTGACGGCATTGTATCTGGTGCAATTAATACCACAGCCAATACGATTCGTCCGCCATTGCAGTTGATCAAAACAGCACCAGGTTCAAGCTTAGTCTCTTCGATATTCTTTATGTTGATGCCAGACCAAGTGCTAGTTTACGGCGACTGTGCTATTAATCCAGATCCTAATCCTGAACAGTTGGCAGACATTGCCATTCAATCTGCAGAATCTGCTGCTGCATTTGGTATTGAACCTCGTGTCGCTATGATAAGTTATTCAACCGGGACTTCAGGTACTGGCTCAGATGTTGATAAAGTACGTGAAGCAACACGTATTGCCAAAGAAAAACGTCCCGACCTCATTATCGACGGTCCATTACAATATGATGCCGCGGTAATGCCGAATGTCGCCTTGTCTAAAGCACCTAATAGCCCTGTTGCAGGTAAAGCTACAGTATTTATTTTCCCGGATTTGAATACGGGCAATACAACCTATAAAGCGGTTCAGCGTAGTGCCGATCTAGTCAGTATTGGACCCATGTTGCAAGGCATGCGTAAACCTGTAAATGACTTATCTCGCGGCGCATTAGTCGATGATATTGTTTACACTATCGCATTGACGGCTATTCAAGCTGCACAAAATGAAGCTAAAGCTAAATCTTAGCAAACATTCAATTTTATCGCTTCAAAGCTATTATCAAAGCTAACAAAAAAGCACTGCTAATAAGCAGTGCTTTTTAATATCTTTTAATAATACGTAGAAGGTACTTTTTAACCACGAAATATAGTTAAACAAAAACAATTACTTAAATGGCAACCATTAATCCATTCACACACTTGTCCACAGATTCTGTGGATAACCTTTAAGATGTAAAAGTTTACTCGCAGTTATAAATACTGCAATTAAAGGTGAATACATTGTTTACACCAATTCACCATAGCAATTTATAGACTTACCTTGCCAGTGATAATTTAATTATAGATACTATTACCCATTCATTTGGCTAGGTTTTGCACAAACTGCAGGCTTCAGCGGCATTTATTACTCTAACGGGGTCATACCTTAATGAGTATCTTTATAGGAACAACATATTCTTATGTTTAGATTTGTATTTATTTTTAGCTTGATAGCCTTATTAGGCTGTGAAAAAGTCATTGAAAAAGGCGAACCCCCGCAAACACCAGAAAGCGTCACATTAAGTTTTTTAGAAGCTATCTATAACGAAAGGGACGTAAGTAAAGCGTTACCTTACGTGACACCTGAATTACGTGAAGTATTAGAACACTATCACATTGCCTCATCAGTACAGCGTCATGTGATGGGATTATCAATGACCGAAGTTAATATGAGCATTGATGAAATCGATATCGATTTTTTTCGTAAGTTTACTGATGAAGTGACCATTGTTGTCAAAATGGAAGGACTTAAAGGCGGTAGACCTTGGATCGATGACAGAACACTGCATCTAAAGAAGAAAGGTAAAAAGTGGATTATTGTAGAAGTATTACCAGAGAAAGGCCGTATTAGTGGTTAATAACCTGAGTTTATTATTGTTGCTAGAAGGACACTTAATCGGTGTGCAATCATTATGAACGACAACATACTGCTCACGACCTACAAAAAACTTACCAGATAAAAGTCAATCAACCTTTGGATAACTCTCCAAAAATAAAACAAAAAAATAGCAGTCTAGGCTGCTATTTTTTTGTTTTTGCATTGTCGCTTGGAGTGTAAACCTAAATCTATAGGCCATTATTCCTCGTTCAAACCCTACTCTTCATCAGAAGGTAGAGACTCTAACACGTCGTCTTTTACTTGATAGTAAGCGTTTTCGTATTCATGAACTTCCATAATAACTCCAATCATTTCTTAGGTCGTTTAGGGTCTAGGCATGTTTATTTTTTGACTATTTTGTCAGTAACATTTACCTAGTAACAGAGAAGAGTACCAATCACGTTCTTCTGACGGTGAGTATATCAACCTAGGGCTAATGATTACTAGTCCAACACCCACAAACTTACCAAAAACTTTCAGAATAGAATGTTTTTATTGCAGCGCAATCCATATAACAGCCAAAATGATGAAACACTTTCAGATTGACAGTCACTTTTTATACCCTAAAAGCTGATATTAAGAAAATATTACAATTAATGGTTATAACAAGCCGCGTACTTATACACTATATTTGAATTACCCCAACCTGTTTGTAGGGAATATATATGAATGCACTTGTTGAATATGAAGCAAGCCAGTTAGTGGCTCTCTTTAGGCAAAGTGATAATCTGGGTATGCATATGTTTATGGAACATATGAGTATCCCTGTTGATGTCCAAGATCTGCTGATTAATGAAATTTCAACCCTGCGCCAACTCGATCAACATTCTGTTGGTGAAGTTATTGAACACTATGGTCAAAGCTTGATGTCAGAACGTTTACTGCGGTAAATATTAGCTTCTATCGTTTACGGTTATCCCCATAAAAAAACCTCAACTTATACAATAAATTGAGGTTTTTATCTGTGTAGATCCTATTGAATTAAAACACGCTTTAAACCTGGCTGATGTGATTTAAAATTCGTTTTTCAGAAATTGGATACGCTGTGCCAAGTATTTGAGCAAAACACGACACCCGGTATTCTTCAATCATCCAACGTGCTTCATGTAATGCCTCAGGCACTGCTTGCAGTCGCGGGACTTTCGCTAATTGTGCTGCCAGCAATCCTTCAACCTTACTGATACTGTGCATGTGTATTCGGTCTCTGCTAGGGTCAACGGGTAACTTATCTAATCGAGTCTCAATAGCGGATAAGTAACGTGCCACGCCGGTCAGCTTATCCCAACCACATTCTTGCACAAATCCTCTATAGACCAATTTATCAAGCTGGGTTTGAATATCACTCATAGCAAAGGCAATATCTAAACTGATTTTACCTTTTAAGCGTTTTTTAATTTGCTGATAAATTGTCAGTACTTTTTCGACTTTTAAGGCAATTTTTTCAGCTGTGCTGTTGAGTTCTTGCCTGACCCAGTCTTTAGCTTGCTCAAATTGTTGTTCGTTGCGCACATCAAGGTTTTTTTCATCCAGTAATTGCTGCACAGATGCCTGAATAATATCGTCTATCAGTAATTGCACTTGGCCAAATGGATTAAAGTACATTGCCAGCTTAGCTTTGTTAGGCAAGGATTTTTGTAAATGCTTTACCGGTGAAGGAATATTGATCAACAATAACCGTCTAATGCCTAATCTGTGCTGCTTGGCCGCTTCTAACTCATCATCAAAAAGTTTAATCGACACGTCAGTTTTATTATCAATTAACGCAGGAAATGCTTTAACCTCATAGTTGCCTTTACGCTGCTGATATTGCTCCGGCAAATGGCCAAATGACCAGCTAGTTAAACTGTCTTGTTCAATACCTTTATCAGCCACCTGGCGAATAGCTTTGGACACTACGCCCTGTAGTTGCTCTTTTAACGGCTCGATTTGTCGGCCCTGGGCAATTAATTCGCCTTTATCATCTTCAATTTTAAAGTTAATTAATAAATGGGCTGTTAATTGGTTAAAGTCAAAATAATCTGCCGTAATGCGTGTCCCGCTCATGCGCAGTAACTGCTTACATAAGCTGTCGATTAAAGGCAATTCAAACGGTGTCATGGCCTGCACACATGCCCTGGCATAATCAGGTGCGGGCACAAAATTACGGCGTAATGTTTTAGGCAAAGACCTAATTAAGCCAATCACTTTTTCTTCACGAAGCCCTGCTACTAACCAATCAAAATCTTGCTCATCTATTTGATTTAGTAACGCCACTGGTATGTGGACTGATACGCCATCATCGGCATTAGCCGGTTCAAAATGATAACTGACTTTAAGGGCTAAATTGCCTTTGTGCCAAACCTCAGGAAAATCTAACGCTGAAATATGCTCAACACTGCGCTGCATTAATAAATCAGCGTTAAAGTCTAATAACTGAGGCTGCTCAATGCGTGCTTGCTTCCACCACTTGAAAAATAGCGGCGCATTATAAATACCTTCAGGTATTCGTGGCTCATAAAAGTCCACCAGCACATCTTCATCCACTAAAATATCCCGGCGCCGAGATTTATGTTCCAGGCTTTCGATGTCATCGAGCAGTTTTTGATTGTTAATAAAAAAAGCTTCTTTGGTTTGCAACTGCCCTTCTGCTAGCGCGCTGCGAATAAATATCTCACGCGCTTCAATAGCATCGATAGGACCATACTGCACACGACGTCGATTGACGATAGTTAAGCCATAAAGCACTTGATTCTCTAGTGCGGCGACGCTGCCAGCTTTGGCTTCAAAATGTGGCTCAACATGGTTGATTTTAATCAAATGAGCTGCAAGTGGCTCTAACCATTCAGGCTGTATTTTGGCGCAGCAACGGGCAAATAATCGTGATGTCTCGGTTAACTCGGCCGCCATAATCCACTTAGGGCCTTTTTTAGCTAAAGGTGACCCCGGAAACACAAAAAACTTACGGTTGCGGGCACCTAGATATTCATTATTAACATCTTTAAAACCAATATGACTTAACAGCCCTGCTAGCAAAGCTTTATGCAAATTATCATAGCTAGCCGGAGTGTCATTTAAGCGCCATTTTAATTCGTGAACCGCTTGTTTGAGCTGAGTGTATAAGTCTTGCCACTCGCGCACTCGCAAATAGGCTAAGTATTCATCACGGCACTGTTTTCTAAATTGACTAGCGGATAGTTCGCGTTTCTGATCCTTGATGTGATCCCATAATTTAATCCAGCTACTAAAGTCAGAGTCTTTATCGGCAAAGCGATTATGGTACTCGTTAGCGGCTTGCTTTTTATCAATGGGACGTTCACGGGGATCTTGAATCGATAATCCTGCGGTGATCACTAATGTTTCATGTAAGCAGCCCTGTTGATTAGCTTCAAAGACCATGCGGGCTAATCGTGGATCTAGCGGAATTTTAGCTAAGTTTCGCCCAAGTTGGGTTAACACTAAATCGCCTTTTTGCTTTTTAACCGCTTGCAGTTCCTCAAGTAGTAAAAAACCATCGCGAATATGCTTTTGCTCTGGTGGCTGAATAAACGGGAACCCAGCTATATCACCTAAACCTATGGCCAGCATTTGTAAAATGACCGAGGCTAAATTGGTACGCAGAATCTCAGGGTCGGTAAATTCAGGACGTTGAATAAAATCAGTTTCATCATACAGACGAATACAAATACCTGGGCCAACACGACCACAACGCCCTTGACGTTGATTGGCACTAGCTTGAGAAATAGGCTCAATCGGTAAACGCTGTACTTTGGTGCGATAACTATAACGACTCATTCGCGCCGTACCGGGGTCGATTACATAACGAATACCGGGCACAGTTAATGAGGTTTCTGCCACGTTAGTGGCTAATACAATGCGCCGACCAATGTGACTTTTAAATATTTTAGACTGCTCACCATAGGAAAGACGCGCATACAAAGGCAAAATTTCAGTATCACGATAATTTTGTTTACGCAGCATATCTGTGGTGTCGCGAATTTCCCGCTCGCCATTCATAAATATCAGAATATCGCCAGGGCCTTCGGCAATCAGCTCATCTACGGCGGCAAAAATGCCATCGGTGACATCACGATCTGCATCATCATCTTGCACCAAAGGCCGGTAACGAGTGTCAACCGGATAAGTACGGCCTGATACTTGGATAACGGGCGCATTTCCAAAATGCTGAGAGAAACGCTCAACATCAATTGTTGCTGAAGTAATAATGACTTTTAGCTCAGGACGTTTTTTAAGCACTTGTTTCAAGTAACCTAAAATAAAATCGATATTCAAACTGCGCTCATGCGCTTCATCAATAATAATCGCGTCATATTGATTTAGGTATTTATCTGAGGTTAATTCTGCCAATAAAATACCGTCGGTCATTAACTTGATATAGCTATTTTCGCTGATAGCATCAGCAAAACGCACCTTAAATCCAACAACGTCACCCAATGGACTATTCAATTCATCCGCTATACGGCTGGCAACACTGCGGGCCGCCAAACGACGTGGTTGGGTGTGGCCAATAATGCCACGGCAACCTAAACCAAGATCAAGGCAAATTTTAGGCAACTGGGTGGTTTTACCCGAGCCAGTTTCACCTGCAACAATCACCACTTGATTGGTGGCTATTGCAGTGGCAATTTCGTCACGTTTTTGCGAAATGGGTAAGTCATCAGGATAGTTTATTTTAGGCCGATTTTGCAGACGCAGCTGTACTTTTTCAACCGATGCGATAGCTCTTGCTTCTAACTCTGCAATCGCTTTTTCTCTAGCAGCAATATTTGTAGGATCTGGCGATGTTTGTTTATTGAGCCGAAACAAACGACGACGAATGTAGGCCGCGTCAGTTTGCACACAACGCTGTAAAAATGCTTTGGAGAGTGGCTTAAGATCCGCGTTCAAATTTGTTTCCTTAGCTAGCATCGAAATCGAAAATATCGATCCTAGCAAGGAAGCTGACACATTGGTATGTTTTAACGCGTTAGTTTGGTGCCTTTTTAAGCATATATGACTTTAAAAATAATTTAGCCCTAGGCTGGTGATAAATAACATTGTTGCATGTAGATGTTCATCGCTTTTAATACATCTTGACGAGTTATCGCACCTATCACTTTGCCATGTTCTACCACAGGATAAATTTTGGGTTTTGCGCCTGTCATTTGTTCAGCTAAATGCAGCATACTGTCCTGTGGACCGACACTCAGTACATCGGTTTTCATGCAATCTGTTACCATGCTAGTTAAATCACAGTGATAACTGCTTTTTAACATCACGGCAAGGCAGTCTTGTTGAGATAAAAAACCGACTAACTCGCCAGATTCCCCCACTACTGGTGCGCCGGGTCTGTTACTGGTAATTAACTTTTCAACAGCAACCGCAATTGACATATCTGCTTTAAGCAACACAGGACGCTTGTCCATATAATCGATAATTTTAATTGAATCCATTTAATATCCCCATAATGATGTTTGACTGCCTGTTAATATTCCAACCTAAGCTAACAATAAATAAGCTTGGCAAATAAGGCTCAACTTCATAATTAAGTTTAGTCAAAAATTATTAAAGAGCATTAAAATAAATCTAATCATTTTAATCGATATAATCGATATAATCGATTGATTGGTTTTCAAAGTAAAAACTCATTCACAGATGAAAACCTCTGAGAACCTATGCTTATTTATCTCTCCAAATCATAATATTAGCAGGCTCATTACCCACCTTGGTGGCACGATACATACCCGAAGTATTAAACGGTGTAGCGATATTACCTTTGCCATCAATGGCAATCACACCACCAGTCCCGCCGGCTTCTACTAGCCTTTGGTTAATCACTTCATCCGCTGCTTGTATAATTGATTTTTGCTGATATTTAACCCGCGCGCAAATATCGGCAGCCACATTATAACGAATAAAAAACTCACCATGTCCTGTCGCAGAAATAGCACAAGTACCATTTTCAGCATAATTCCCTGCGCCAATAACAGGTGCATCACCTATGCGGCCAAACCTTTTTGCCGTCATACCACCCGTTGAGGTTCCTGCGGATAAATTACCCTGTTTATCTAAGGCAACTGCACCAACGGTACCAAACTTATAGTTGTCGTCTAATTTATTAACCGACGCTTGATAATCATTGTCCTGCAATTCTGATTCTATGATTTTCTTCTTTGCATCAAGTAATTGATTATATCTATGCGGGGTATCAAAATGTTGGTTTGGGACAAAGTCCATTCCCTGTGATATGGCAAACTCTTCTGCACCTTGACCATATAACATCACATGGGGAGATTTCTCCATCACAGCACGCGCTAAGTTAATCGGGTTTTTAATGTGACTCACTCCAGCAACTGCACCGGCTGCCATATTCCGCCCATCCATAACAGACGCATCTAACTCGTGTTTACCATCAAAGGTATATACCGCGCCAACACCAGCGTTAAATAATGGGCTGTCTTCTAATACGTTTATTGCTGCTTGCACAGCATCAAGACTGTCGCCACCTTGAGTCAAAATTTGATGCCCTGCATCAATAGCCTGTTGTAATTTATCGCGATAGGCCTGCTGTTGTACTTCACTTAAATCGGCTTCATTAATGGTGCCTGCGCCGCCATGAATGGCTATTGCAAAAGGTTTATTATCATCCGCCTGTAGATTAAAACTTAAGCCAATTAGTAATGGCATTAAGCTCATCCCCACACTTAAACGGTTAAAAAGTTTATTTTTCATTATATTTAGTTCCTTTAGGATTAATTCTACCCATAGTTTGCCTTGCGACTTTAGCGCTTTCTAGCGACAATATACACAATATGCGCCTAAATCGGTAAGTACCTTAATATTGTTAATTAAATATCTAAAATTAAGCCTTTTTCTCATCATTACACTTGCTGTATTTTACAGCAACAGCATCATGGCGGCAGATGATTGGTTAACTGTGTCGATTTCGGGCGTTAAAAGCTCACTCAAGAAAAATATTATCTCCCACTTGGGGCAAAACCCTCAAAATGAAATACAGCGTCGGGCATATTTATTTGGTGTGGAAGACAATACCACCGAGGCCTTAGAATCCATGGGCTTTTATCGTGCTCAAATTGAAGTCAATGTGGTTGAAACTGAAACCGGCCCTTGGCAACTCAACATTAAAGTTGAGCCAGGAGAACCTGTAATCCTTCAGTGGATTGATATCGGCTTTGATGATGAAATGTTAGAGGATCGTACTTTTATGCGCTGGCTTGATGGGCTAACCATTAAACCTGGAGATGCATTACATCACGGTGTTTACGAAGACATAAAATCACAACTGGTCACTTTAGCGTTAGCACGCGGTTATTTCGATGGTAAAATTACCCGTTCTGAGATTGTCATCAATCGAGATAAAAATACCGCCCAAATCAATCTTCATTTCCAATCTGGACAACGTTACCATTTAGGCGACGTAACCTTTGAAGGTCATACTCTTAACGACAACATAGTACAAGCACTAGTGCCGTTTAAACTTGATACCCCTTACGCCACGTCTGACTTAGGTACCTTAAACCGAAACCTAATCGACACAGGTTACTTCAGCAATATTAAAGTGTTGCCACAAATTGACCAAATAAAAGACGGTAATGTCCCCGTGCTTGTTGAACTGACCCCACGGGCAAGTCATTCGCTAGAAATAGGCGCAGGTGTAGATATTGGTAATAGTAGTGATAACGGGGTTGAGCCTCGTATTCGGCTCACCTTGCGTACACCGCAGGTTAACCGTTTTGGTCATAAACAAGAAACCACTGCTGAATGGGCACCAGACAGGCCTAAGCTGTTAACGACCTATACCATTCCCCTGACACATCCATTAGATGACCAGCTAAAAATAAGAGTTGGATTATTACGCGACAAATATGGCGTCACCCAGGAATACAGTGCCGATGATAGAAAGTTCGTCAATACTGGCCAATTAGAATCCGAAAAATACCAAATAGGCTTTATTAGACAGCGTCGCACCGAAAGCAACTGGTTATTAGGATACTCTTTTGAAGCCGTTAAGGAGTTTTATAATCAGCTAGATACTGACTATATGCCAAATTTTTATTTATTTGGTTTAACCATGTCAAATACCGTTCGCGGCGATAACACCCTCGATCCTAAATCGGGTTTTCGCCAAACCTACAGTGTTGAGTATGCCGATCCCAATTTAGGCTCGGCCATTCAATTAGCGCGTTTGCAGGCAAAACTGAAATGGATAGATACATTTTTTGACAAACATCGATTTGTCGCCCGGTTAGACATAGGCGCTAATATCGCGGATAAAGAAGATATTCCCTTTATTTCACCTTCACTGAGATATTTTGCCGGTGGTGATCAATCGATACGTGGCTATCGATATCAAGAGTTAGGCCCATATATTGATTATACTAATACCGAAGGTGGTATCTCACGGCAAGTTGTGGGTGGTCGTTACCTACTCGTCGGCAGTCTAGAGTATCAGTATTATTTAACCCCAACGTGGCGACTCGCGACATTTATTGATGGCGGTAATGCATTTGACACCGACCAATTTGAATCTGTGGTCTCGGTCGGTGGTGGTGTTCATTGGATTTCCCCTATCGGCCCAATTAAGTTCGATCTTGGTTTTGGCTTAAAAGAAACTGAAACCGTTGATCGCTCGTTCCGTTTCCATTTAACCATGGGGACTGAGTTATAATGAACACGCCTAATAACAAGAGTTCAACGACTGCTACCCCACTAACGGCTAAGCAACAAGGTGAGAATGCCGTTTCAGACATTGACACATCTCAACAATCTCAGCATGGTGTAGAACAAAACAAAGCTGAAAACTTAAAGCCCAAAGACTCTGTAGCCATAGGTCTGCTTAAACAGCTATGGCGAACCTTTAAGTTCTACACCCGATTATTAATTTATATTCCACTTGTTCTACTTGTTGTTGCTGCATTAGTGCTTGGCACCTCCTTTGGCAGTAAAATAGGCATTATTGTCGCCAGCCAGTTAGTGCCTAATTTAACCTTAGATTATCAATCAGGCGCCATTAATAGTGATCTAAAGTTACACTATGCATCTTGGTCGATGGACGGAATGAGTGTTGAAATTGAAGGCCTGACTCTGGATTGGTTACCACGCTGTTTTATCAACAAGCAGCTTTGCGTCAATAACCTAGAAGCATCTACTGTTAAGGTCAACATTCAAACTGACCAGTTTAGTAATACCGCTACAGTAAATGAAAATGCCAGTGTTGATGATGCTTCATTAGATGAACATGCGTTATTGCAACTGCCATTTGACATTAGCCTCAATCACGCTGAATTAACCAACGTGAATATCACTGTAAACGACATGCATTATAATGCCGCGCGACTCAAGGCCCAGGCAATTTGGAATGAAACAGGCTTAAAGGTCGAGCACCTAAGCAGCGTTGGACTAGAAGTGATTATTCCGCAAAGTGATGGAATCAATGATGTTCAAGTAGTAACTGATGCCAACAAACAATGGCCATTAGCTCAATTACCTGCGGTTTATCTTCCGTTTCGATTATTTGTAAAACAATTAACCTCAGTTGATAGCATGCTACAGCTAGGTGATAGAAAAGACGTATTCGAGCTCATTAACCTTTCGGGTAATTATATTGGCTACAACGTCAGTATCAGCCAGCTACTTGTCAATCATACCTATGGCAATATTGATTTAATCGGTGATATTCATTTAGTTGACCATTATCCGATGGATATCAAGGTCAAAGCTCAAATAGATAATATTACTGAAATACCGCATTTACATAATCAAACGATAAACCTTGAAATGACAGATAACCTAAGTAACTTAGGTCTTGAGTTAAAAGTCGCTGGCAATACCCGAGTCAATTTGCAAGGTGTGATCGATTTAACTCGCCCCACGGTGCCATTTGATGTGAAATTAACCGACAGCAAACTTATCTGGCCATTAGAAAATGAGTTATACATTGCTGATATCAAAAACCTGAATGCTAAAGGGTCAATTGACACCATTAAAGGGCAATTATCAGGGACCTTTATCAGCCCTTATCAACCAGAGCTAAGCTTAGATTCCACATTCGCTTACCAGCAACAAACCCTAACATTCAACAACCTTGATATAGCATCCGAGGCAGGTA
The DNA here is from genome assembly GCF_051165765.1 of Shewanella sp. HL-SH8. Lineage (NCBI taxonomy): Bacteria > Pseudomonadati > Pseudomonadota > Gammaproteobacteria > Alteromonadales > Shewanellaceae > Shewanella > Shewanella sp. HL-SH8. The sequence goes on from NZ_CP195039.1 coordinate 3,024,441, forward strand.
ATTTTAATATTGCTGGCGACATAAACTTAGCGGACAACATTTCGTGGCAAGTGAATGTCAGCATGCAAGATCTTCGGCTACAACAAATTCAATGGTTAAATCAACATTTACCAATGCGCAGTAAAATTAGCGGTCAGTTCACCACCCATGGCAACATTGCTAATAAAAAATGGAACATAGGTATTGATGACGCGAGCCTACAAGGACGTATGAATGGCTACCCTTTGACGCTCGAGGGACAAGTTATCCTTGATCAAGATTTTGCAGTTAATGCTAACAACCTACATGCTACCGCTTTAGGTGCTGACTTATTCGTTAATGGTCAAGTTGATGACATGTGGGATATCGACCTAGAGCTGAACGTACCCGATCTAAGCCAATGGCTAGCAGGTGCCAGAGGTAATTTACAAGCCAAAGTGGATGTCACAGGTGAAAATAGCCATCCTAATGTCGATCTCAACGCCGAAATGCAAAACACAAGCTACATGGGTGCAAAATTAGATAATCTGAGCTTAAAAGCGCATTACCTGCCATTTGACAAGCATGAGTATTCGTTATTACTAAGCAGTCAGAATATTTATTATAAGGGTTATAAACTCACTAGTTTACAACTCGACAGCAAGGGCGATGAAAGCCAACAAATAAGTTCAATTAATGCCAGCGGTGATACCAGCATTAAAAGTGAATTAATCAGCCAAACTGATCTTATAAAGCAAACGATAAGCGCACAACTTAACCAGTTGAATATTGACAATATACTGGGGAGCTGGCAATTAGATGCACCGCTTTCAGTAGCATGGGATCAACTTAAAAATCGAGGCAACATAAAGGCTTTTTGTATCAGCCACCCCAGTAATAAATTTTGTCTCACCAACAATGTCACCCTCGGGCCTACAGGCCAGGCTGAGATAAATTTCAGTGGCAACCCAGGTCAACTTTTTGCTCCAATAATGTCAAAAAATATTGATTGGAACGGTAATGCTGCATTAACCAGTCAAATTAATTGGCAACCTAAACATAAGCCGACAGCATCGGTCAATTTCACCCTTTTACCGGGTAATATTAAGTTAATTCGTAATACTAACAACGTCGTCAGTATTGATTATCAACAGCTATTGCTTACAGCTAATTTAGATGAGAAGCAATTGCGTACCACAATCAGTGCTGATTCAGAGGGCATCGCCAGCTTACAAACTGAAATCAATATAAATGTAACCCCAGATAAAACCTTAGATGGATTTATTCATATAAATTCGCTCAACCTTGAACCCTTTGGAGAGTTTTTCCCAAGAATCCAAACACTTCAAGGTGACTTATCCAGCAGAATTACATTAGCAGGAAATTTAGGCACCCCTGAATTAACAGGCAACATAAAACTAGCAGATGGTGCTTTTGCGCTTTCATCTAACCCAACCTTGCTCGAAAAAATATACCTTGGCTTGCAACTTAATGGTCAACAGTCAGCATTGGATGGTCAACTTCATATTGGTGATGGACAAGCCTTAGTTAATGGCTCGCTCTATTGGCCTAATGGACAAGTGTCTGGAGACATAAGCTTTAAAGGGGATAATCTTGCGGTTATTCAGCCGCCAATTGCTATTTTAAATGTATCGCCAGACCTTAATATTCAATTTGATATGCAGCAAGTTTCAGTTAAAGGCGCATTAGATATTCCTTCTGGTCAAATTAAAATAATGCAGCTTTCTGAGGGCGGAGTCGCCGTATCAAATGATGTAATATTTAATGACTCAATATCTGAATTAGAAGTTAAGACCAGCCCTTATGCCATTTTAGCTGACATCAATATCAATGTTGGCAATGAATTATCCATTGATGGTATGGGATTAACCGGAAAATTAGCCGGTAGTCTAAGGCTTCAACAACAAGCATTTAAGCCACCACTATTATTTGGTGATATTAGAGTCACCAATGGTAACTACAAATTTATGGGCCAAACCCTTAAAATTAATGCCGGTGAAGTGCAGTTTGTTGGGCCAATAGAAGTGCCCAACTTAAATATTGAAGCGATTAAAGAAATCAAAGAAGAGGACTTAACCGCAGGAGTGCGAGTAACTGGCACGCCTATGCGTCCAACAGTTACGGTATTCTCCAATCCAGCAAAAGAGCAAGCAGAGGTTCTTTCCTACATCTTAACGGGCAAAGGATTTAGCAGTACTAACGATCAACAAAGCAACTCATTAATGATGGGCGCGGCGTTAAGCCTAGGCTCACAGGTTGATGGTGGTGCGATAAATAACATTGGATCAACAGCCAGAGGTGTTATAGAAAAGTTTGGGTTTTCGAACGTACAGTTAGATGCAAATGATGATGGCAGAATGGCTATCAGTGGATTCATTGGTGAAGACTTAATGATTAAATATGGCATTGGCGTATTTAATCCAGGCTATGAAATGACGGTAAGATATTACCTACTATCACAACTTTACCTTGAAACCGTATCAGGGACGATTAGCCAATCATTAGATATTTATTATAACTACGACTTTGATTAGTAAACTATCTCTACATCAATATACCTTGAAGTGATATTGGCATAAGAACAGCCTGCCTTGCTGGATAAAAAGTAAATTACAAGTACAAAAAAAGCGCCTTAAGGCGCTTTTTTCACATAGATGCGATTAAGCAAATATGAAGTCAACATGTTCAATTAGGTGTCTAAAAGCATGACGTTGCATTGCTTTTGGAACAACTTTGATTTCTTTACCGTCAACGGCGATAGTTAAACCATCATAGAAATCTTTGTTTTCTTGAATGTTGATGATGTCTTTGTGTAAGAACTTAATTGAAATAGGCTCTTTACCAGGACCATAAATTACAGCAGGTACCATATCAGCGTGACGTAGGCGGCGGCTCGAACCTTTCCCGACTTCAGTGCGGATTTGGGCGTTAATAGTGTAAGACATGTTAATACTCACTTAATAATTAAAATAAAGGACGTCACCGTTCTCGACCAACGACGACTCAAAATAAAGCGCGCGAATGTTAACACACACACAGACAAACCAACAAGGTTAATTAAATTTAAATCTTGTATGCTTCAATGGTGTAGCCTTGTTTGCTTTAAATGTAATGCAAAACAGCAATCAAGCTCACTACCCTAGAGCAGGATAATGCAGTCTATTATTCAATAGACTGTTAGTTAACAATTATAACAGGCAAGATAACGAATTGTTAAAAAACGCTTTAAAATTAACCTCATAAGCAAAATAAACAAGAGTTAATTGGGACTCAAGCTATATAATTGCTATAAAGCCCTAACGATGCCAATCACTCAATTAAATACGCTTTTTCTATGAATAAAAAACAGTTAATTTGTAAAATGTCGCAACAACTCGATATTCCACAAACACAGTGCAAAACTCAGTTAGAACAAATTCTCGCAACAATTCACCAGGCACTCTGTGAAGGGGAAAAGGTGTATATTCCGCAGTTTGGGACATTTGAATTACGGTTTTATCTACCTAAAAATGGGCGTAATCCTCAAACCGGTGAAAAGATAGAAATTGCAGGCTTTAATCAGCCGAGCTTTAAAGTATCAAATCACTTAAAAGCACAGGTCAACACCTAGACAGCTTTAGTAGGCTATGTTCATTACATTAGTAGCAGGCTTTTATCTGCACAAAAAGAAAGGCCGCGACATAAAGTCACGGCCTTCTGATCTCTTGTTAAGCTATCCCGCTATTTTGGTTGCTCCCTGCACCATCCATGCGTATATGCTGCTCCTGCACCTATCCGTGTTCTATCCTTGAAAATCCTTGTACTTACGTACTGTCCTTCTTACTCGATTATCCTTTGACCGAGCCTGCTCCATCCTGAGCGTGTCCTTGAATCATCCTTGAAATCCATTTTATTTATCCACATCATCCTGATGGGTTTTACTATGTTAAGTGTCAATCCTAGACACTTATCTCGCCTTATCCATAAAACGAGTTTTTTATCCTTTATTACAGCTTCGTTGTCTTCCATAACAACACATCCATTGTATAAGCATCCTGCCTAATCACATTTCCAATGTCGCGCTTTCCTTAGCTGCAGTAATAATAGTGGAAATCCTTTAACCGTAATAGGCTTAAACATATCCGCAACAAAAAACAAACAAGACCACAAAACGCGTAAAATAAAAAAACCTTTAAATATCAAGGGTAAAAATTAAAAATGTAAGTAGTCTATTATTATTAAAACCTATTAGGCTTACATGCTTTGTGAGATATATCTCACAAGGACTGTAGAGTTAAGCCATCAACAATAACTTAGGGAAATAACTTACAGCCAATAAAAAGGCACAACCTAAAAAGGTTGTGCCCATTTAACACTGTCGTTAGCCATCCTGCTAAATTTGTGCTCCCTGCTCCATCCTTGCGATTCGCTATCCTAGCGGCTCCCTGTTCCTTTTATCTCAACATTCCTTTACTAATGTAAGTTGAGTTCAATCCATTGTTCAGTCATCCATGGCTGAAAATTCAAATCCGTTGAATCGTCCCTGTGCATCCTGCAATCCTATCCTTGATTCCTTGTGTTAGCTTACGCTTCCACTCATCCTTGTTTCGGCTATCCATTTACCGAGCTCATGCCCATAATCCTTGAGCGTGTCCTTGTTTCATCCCTGAAATTCAAAGTGGTGAGACCATATTATTGCTCTTCCTGAGCAAACCTAGTGACCTCATTCACTTGATGTAACTATTGTATCTCGAACGGCCTGCATTGAAACACATCGCACCAACACAACTAGAAAGATATCCCCAACAAAAAACAAAGGTAAATCGTAAAGCGTTGATACATATCTAAATAAATATTAATGATTGATTTTGTACTACATCAAAACCTAATAACACCTACACAACTGTAGGATAAGGCTTACAAAACACTGGGCACTTAAAGCTTAGCAATCAACTTTGATAACACTCTTTTTAACATTTGCCCGTACATTACCCAATCTCCAAGTAAGCTATATAGAGGGTAAGTGAAAGTAGCTGGACGATTCTTCTCAAACATAAAGTGTCCAATCCAAGCAAAACCATAACCAATCACCGGCAACCAACCTAATTGCCACCATTGCTGGTTTATAAAAGTATTGATTAGCAAAACAACAATAATGGTGCTGCCAAGGTAATGCAGTCGCCTACATGCTAAGTCTTGGTGCTGAGATAAATAGAATGGGTAAAACTCTTTAAACGTTTTATATTGTTTACTCATCATCGCTTACCATTCATTTTGCATAAAATAAGATTTCGCCTTCAACCTCACCAATCGTTACACTGGCTATGCTTTTAAATCCCTGGTGACTAAACGCCTTATTATGAAATGGGTTGTTAACAAATACGCCAATGCCATCAAGTTGAGGCTGTTCATCACACCAACTCAACACAGCTTGAATTAATTTAGCCCCATTACCCTTGCGCTGCTCATTCGGTGTTAGCGCAATAAACTGCAATATTCCGCATTTATCAGAGGGTAAGTGTGTTAGTAGACAGGTTTCTTTTTCCATTAATCCCTGGGTAGACTTCCAACCCGTGCCTAACACCATTTTCAAACGCCAATGCCAATAGCGTGATTGACCAATCGGAATTTGCTGAGTAATAACACAAGCCACCCCAATGAGTCGCTCACCATCAAACCAGCCAATTAAAGGTTGTTCTTGCTGCCAAAGCTCATTTAGTTCTTCACGAATAGCTGCACGTAACTTTTGTTCATACATACTATTATCTTGGTTGCCAAATACCTTTAAAAAGAATGGGTCATCGTGATACGCGTTATAAATAATAGAGGCTGCTACACGTAAGTCTTCAGCCGTTAGATACACTGCTTTAAATTGTTCCAAGGTTTTGTTATCCATTATTGTTCCTTGACTATTTTACGTTCAACATTAACTTAGCAAGTTAACAAGTTTGAAACAATCACCAATTAAAGCTGGATAATAAATTATAACCACAGTGGGTTTGCAATTAGCGGCTACGGCAGTAATACTGGTTAAAATCAAAGGAGCTAAAATGGATACCACTAAAACAGATCTGAACCATTTATTTATGCAACTAGGCTTAGCTTATGGGGAAAAGGAAGTGGCGGCATTTATTGCTAGTCACCAAATAGATGACCATACATTATTGATAGATGCGCCCTTTTGGAATTTGGCCCAAAAAACCTTCTTCAAAGAAGCACTAAATCAAGACGCCCAATGGTCAGAGGTGATAGACCAATTGGACGTTATGCTAAGATCGACTCATACTAGCTAGACATTAGTGGTCAGCCTAGAGCAAACTTAAATTTGTTTGTAGGCTGTATCGCCCCAGCCTACTAACTCGCTATTTTTGAATACAATAGGTGTGCATTCATCTTTGGTTGTTTTACCATCGCCTTTTGCCCACTGGGTACGATAAAATAATACTTTAACCTGTTCTTTATCTGCTTGGTTCACAAATGCCTCACTAAAGTCTGAGGTGCCCATAATCACTTGCACTTGATCTAAGCTCATTCCTAACGACAGTTTTGTTAGACTATCGCGGTTTTTTTCTTGTTGTACTTCCCAATAGTCGTGACTTTTTCCAGACTCATGATCACCCACATTTAATACACAGCCACTCAAGCCTAAAGATATTGCGGTAATTAGCGCTGCGCCCATTAATTTTGATTTCATGTTATTTCCTTTTTGTTAGAATAAATAGCTATTGAGTAAGTTAACACTTACAGTTCAATTAACATTCCTTAATGCTATTTTCATGCCAAAACGTATGCTATTGATTTTATATAGATTAATATCAAAATAATAATAAAGTAGTTTTTTTCACTACTAAAAAACAAGGATTTTCACCACTTATGAGTCCAATTGAACACGTTATCGCGGCAGCTAAAGCCATCGCCATCAATGGACATACTCCCAGCGTCGCCTTAATTAAAGGCCGTGTAGGCAAAGTGCCTATGCCATTAATTGTTCAAGGGCTTCAGCAATTTAAAGCAATACCTAAATCTGAATGGCAAGGTATTGCTGATTTTGTGCCGACGGAAGAATCAGAAAATAAACCGCAAAACAACATCAGCTTGACCGAAGTGGCAGAACAGCAACACAAGATGCAGCAACAAATTAATCAACTAATGGCGCGTCTCACACAACTTGAACAACAACTCGAGCAGCAAGCTGAACAACAGGCTGAACAACAGGCTGAACAACAGGCTGAACAACAGGCTGAACAACCTTTAGCACAAAAGGCACCATAATGTTTGTTATTGAATTACGCTTTGAACCTTTTGCTGATACCACTATCTCTAGCGCCGAAAAAGCCATTAATCACTATTTAGAAGCTCTACGTGCCAACGGCCAAATACTGGGCAGAGAATTTGCAGTGGCGTTTAACGATGGCGAATTTAAAGCGCGTTTGATGCTGCCAGAAAAAACCAGCTTAGCAAAACGCCATAACAGCCCCTGGGTCAAATCAGCGATAAATGGATTAACTGAAGCTAAATTGCTTGCCCCAAGGGAAAAGTTTATTGGTCAAGACATTAATTCAGAGGTCAGTAACACTGAACCGGCTAGTTGGCAGCTGCTTTACACCAGTTATGTACATATGTGTTCGCCATTAAGAAGCGGAGATAACTTACTGCCAATTCCGCTTTATCAGATCCCCGCTACCTTTAATGGTGATCATAAGCGCATCATCAAATGGCAAAGTGAATGGCAAGCATGTGATGAGTTACAAATGGCTGCCGCAACCAAAGCAGAATTTGCTGCACTTGAAGAAATAAGCACAGTCACTAGCGACATGTTCAGACGAGGCCGTGATTTATGCGGCAGAATAGAATACCTCACCCAAATTCCAACCTACTACTACTTGTATCGCGTCGGGGGTGAAAGTTTACTCGCAGAGCAAAGCCGAACTTGCCCTAAGTGCAACAGTGCTGAGTGGAAACTAGATGAGCCGTTATTAGATATGTTTCACTTCCGCTGTGAAGACTGCCGCATCATCTCAAACCTGTCATGGGATCATCATTGACATCCTCCCCCACCTCAAAATCCCCAAAAGGATTTTGCCGCTACGCGGAAAGGAAGGGTTTTCCTACGGCGCTAAGCAGTTTTCAGCTTAGTCGCTTCGATGGGTTCCTGCTTCACAGAGCGGCCTAAAGCTGCCGTTTCTCCACAGGCTAACAAGCGCTGCCCGCGCTCTAATATATTGATAGCGCCGACAACATCGGCGTTATTTTCGTAGTTACAATCTACACACAAAAATTGCACTTGGGTTTTGCGATTATCCTTTGATACATGGCCACAGCAAGGGCAAGTTTGGCTGGTGTATTGCGCAGGCACGGCGAGCAAAACGCCGCCATTCCAAGCGGTTTTGTATTCCAGTTGTCGCCTAAACTCACCCCAGCCTTGGTCGAGAATGGCGCGGTTTAAGCCCGATTTTTGCGCTACTTTCTTGCCATGTTTTTCCGCCGTACCTTTTGATGATTTCGACATATTCTTAATCTGCAAGTCTTCTACACATACCAGCGCGTGGTTTTTGCTGAGGGTATGTGTGTGCTTATGCAGAAAATCCTTACGAACATTGCCGATATCGGCGTGTATTTGTGTGACCTTGGCCTTGGCCTTTTTCCAATTGGCACTGAACTTCACTTTCTTGCTCATGCGCCGCTGATATTTAGCCAGCCGCTGCATCTGCGTTTTGAAGCTGTTTTTCGGCTCAATATAGCTACCGTCATTCATTGCCGCAAAACGCGCAATGCCCACATCAATACCTATGGCGCTTGTAGCCACTGGCACAATCTCAACATCGCGCCGTGTTTGAATCGACACAAACCACTTGCCACCTGATTGACTTACCGTGGCGTTACGCACTTCGCCCAATACATCTCTGCTTTTACGGTATTTTAGCCAACCCAGCTTGGGCAGGAAAATACGGTTATTGGCTTGGTCTAATTTGATTTGCTTAGGTTCTGGATAGCGAAAACTATCGCCACTGCCTTTCTTTTTGAAACGCGGAAAATCCGTGCGCTTTTCAAAAAATCCCTTGAAGGCTTTTTCTAAATCCTTGAGCGCATGTTGCAGCGCTTGCGAGGGGGAATCCTTAATCCAGTCGAAGCCCGCTTCGCGCTTCCACTTTGGCAGATCCGCCGCCATTGGCACATAGCCTATGAACTTATTTCCCGTTTCGTGGTTATCTTTCTGCAACGCCAACGCCTTGTTATAGACGAACCGACACGTACCCGCAAAGCGACGCATATTGCGCACTTGCTCGCCGTTGGGCTGTAGCTCGAATTTGAAGGCTTGTAGTCGTTCCATAGCCAAAGTATAGTTTGGCCTATGCAAACAAACAACGATATTCGACACGGTAGACATTGTGTATTCAATATGCACGTTCACTTGGTCTTTGTGACTAAGTATCGGCGCGAAGTATTCACCAAGGAAATACTCGATGAGCTTAAACCCATCTTTGCAGCTGTATGCGCGGATTTTGGAGCTGAATTGATTGAATTCGATGGCGAGACGACCACGTTCACTTACTCGTTAATTACCCACCGAAAATAGCGGTATCGGCACTCGTGAATAGTCTAAAGGGCGTTTCCAGCCGCATGATTCGCAAGAAAAAAAATCCGTCCATCACGAAAAAATTGTGGGGCGGCGCACTGTGGTCTCCCAGCTATTTTGCGGGCAGTTGCGGTGGCGCACCTATCGACGTGATTCGCCGATACATTGAGCAGCAACAAACGCCGCACTGAAGTCAAAACCGTGCCAGCTACGATGCCAGTGCCTTACATCCCCGACCTGAAGGACGGGGTTTTAAGGCGCGTCTGATAAACTGTTTATTTTTTACGTAACAGATATTGCCACATCAATTTAATACGTTGCCAAATACCCGGATGCTGCCACTCGGTATCATCCGGGGTATCGGGTTTAATTGGCGGCGTAATTCTTGGCGAAAGTTGATCAATAAAAGCACTCAATGAATCAGCTAACTTTTGTTTAGGCCTATCACCCGGTATTTCAATCCAAACACCACCCGTTTCATTATCAACCGTCAGCATTTGATCGCCATCGCCTAACACCCCAATAAACCAGGTCGGCTCTTGTTTAAGCTTTTTTTCATCATTAAATGGCCAATCATGTTTTGCTGCAGATATTCAAAATCTTGTTGATTCCACGCCTGCAGTAACTCGCCTTCACCCCAGGTAGAGGTAAACATTAATGGTGCGCTATAGAATTGACCATAATATTGATTAATATCATCATGCAGTGAGAGTTCTAACGCATGCTCAACATTACTAAAGTCTGCTGATGTTTTACGTTTAAAAGGTTTAAAATATACTGCATGATCACTGTTCTGCTCGAACTGACCTTGAATACAAGCAGAGTCTTCACCCATAGGGTAATATCGCGGTAATTCCGACAGTGCATCTTGATATGCGAGCAGATACTTATTTATAAAATTTTCAAGTGCGGTTGAACAAGACACTGGTGCTTCTCGTAGTTTATAATAAAGCGATATTTTGACATGGAAACCGATTAGATGACACACAATCACGATCCTTATAGTGATGCAGAAGCACTCAAAGGCTTAACGTTAGGCCAAACAACCGAGTATCAAGCTGAGTATGATGTATCACTGCTGCAAGGGGTCCCGCGTAAACTGAACCGAGACGCTATTGAATTAACTAATGAATTACCTTTTCATGGCACAGATATCTGGACAGCTTATGAATTATCTTGGCTAAACAGCAAAGGTAAGCCAATAGTTGCCATCGCTGAAGTCAGCCTAGATATAAACAGTGTTAATTTAATCGAATCTAAGTCATTCAAGTTGTACTTAAACAGCTTTAATCAAACAAAATTCGACAGTGTTACCGCTGTAGAGCAAATATTACAAAAAGACTTAGCAAACTGCGCCCAGGGTGATGTGGCTGTTAAAGTGATTGAGCCTAAACACTTTAATCTAGAACGAATCGTTGAACTGCCAGGTACCTGTATTGATGACCTGGACATTGAAGTCGACAATTATGACTTTAACTCTGACTTGTTATTGGGCAGTGGCTCTGAAGAAAAAAACGTTGCTGAAACCCTAAACTCTAACCTGCTGAAGTCTAATTGCTTAATTACGTCTCAGCCAGATTGGGGTAGCGTGATGATCCGTTATCAAGGGCCAAAAATAGACCGTGAAAAGTTGTTACGTTATTTGATATCTTTCCGTCAACATAATGAGTTCCATGAGCAATGTATTGAGCGGATTTTTGTTGATCTAAAACATTATTGTCGCTGCACTAAACTAACGGTTTATGCTCGCTATACACGCCGAGGCGGTTTAGACATAAACCCGTATCGCAGCGACTTTGAAAATCCACCGGAATCAAACCGTTTAGCAAGACAATAAGCTAGGCGCTTGTTAACCTGTAGAGATGAATTTTCAGCAGTTTGTAGCCGTTTAATACAGCCAATAATTGGTTAGTGGCGATATAAGCCATTAACCTATTGATTACGCCATACCCACGCTGATTAACTCCCATAACCACTAACTGGCTTTGTCTTTATAGTTGTTAAGTTAACAAGCTCTGCAACGAATAAAAAGCCGCCATCAATTTATATTGATGGCGGCTTTTTTTTATACAAAGTGTTACAAAATGGTGATACAGACTGAACTCTGTTTGTCGACTTACATGTTAATCTGCTCATTAACCCTCAAAAATTAATAACAATGAGACTTTATAATGCGCAAACTTCTGGTCACATCCTGCACTGTACTATTTTGCATGCAATTAAGTTTATCGACTTCAACCAGTTATGCTGCCGACAACAAAAATAGCGGCGCGAATAACAATCCGAGTAACAGCAGTAACACAGCTGACAGGGCAAAACGTCAAATACCAATCGATCAAACAGTTATCACTCAGCACAAAACGACTATATTAGATAAAAAAATAGCCTATAGCGCGACTACCGGCACCCAACCAGTTTGGGACGAACAAGGTAACCCTACCGCCACTCTATTTTATACTTATTACCAACGCACTGATATTAAAGACAATAGCAGCCGTCCCCTGGTTATCTCTTTTAACGGTGGTCCAGGTTCTGCGTCAGTATGGATGCATGTTGCCTATACTGGGCCGCGCGTACTCAATGTTGATAGTGAAGGCTACCCGTTACAGCCATATGGGGTAAAAAGTAATGATTACTCTATTTTAGATGTGGCCGATATTGTATTCGTTAACCCGGTTAATACCGGTTACTCACGCGTCCTGCCAGATGCAGAAGGCAAAATGCCTTCTAAAGATGAGCAACAGAAAATGTTTTTCGGTGTCAATGCTGATGTGAGTTATTTAGCCGAATGGATCACTACCTTTGTGTCACGAAACGAGCGTTGGCGCTCACCTAAGTATTTAATCGGTGAAAGCTATGGCACCACAAGAGTATCGGGATTAGCACTAGAGTTACAAAAAAACCAATGGATGTACCCAAATGGCGTTATCCTAGTTTCACCTACCGACATAGGTATTGAACGTAATGGCCCCGTTAAAGCTGCTAATCGCCTACCCTATTTTGCCGCAACCGCCTGGTATCATAAAGCGCTAGCAGAGGATCTACAGCAACTGGATTTAACGCCATTATTAGCCGAGGTTGAAAACTTTACCATCAACCAGTACTTGCCAGCATTAGCCAAGGGAAGCTTTATTGATGATGAAGAAAAACAACGTATTGCTAAGCAAGTGGCGCATTATTCAGGCTTAAGTGTGACTGAAGTATTGCAAAGTAATCTAGATATCGACACCGAATACTTTTGGAAAACCTTACTGCGTGAACGTCAACAAACGGTTGGACGATTAGACTCGCGCTACTTAGGTATTGATGAAAAAACAGTCGGCGCACGCCCAGATTACAACGCCGAACTTACCTCATGGTTGCACAGCTTTACCCCGGCAATTAATGATTATCTTCGCACTGAATTAAATTACAAAACGGACATGAAATACAACATGTTTGGCCCAGTTCATCCGTGGGATAGAAGTAATGATCATTCTGGTGAGGACTTGCGTTTAGCGATGGCACAAAACCCCTACCTAAATGTCATGATCCAATCAGGTTATTATGATGGTGCCACCAACTATTTTGATGCCAAGTACACCATGTGGCAGTTAGACCGCAGCGGCCTGATGAAAAACAGACTGTCGTTTAAAGGATATAGAAGTGGCCATATGATGTATTTACGTTATGAGGATTTAAAGCAATCTAATCAAGATTTACGCGACTTTATTCTCTCTAGTTTACCTAAACCAGACCAAGCAGCTAAGTACTAAGCTGCTGACAACAACTGAGCCAATGATGTTAATACCATTATTGGCTCAGTGATGTTCACTCCACCCGCTAAATCATCACTACCATTTTCATTACTGCTACTCAATACAGCATCCGTCCCGATACAAAAACTGAATCGATAGGTCTCAGTCAAGCGCCCAAAACGGCAAGTCCATTGTGAGTTATCGGTAACCGGAGCAGTAAAGTGAATCTCATCATGGCGGCATAATATCGGTGATGGCGCACGCTCGGCGGCCTTGACATGAGCAGAGCTTACAGCAGCAGATTCTAACGCAGCAACAGACGCAGCTCCTGAAACAGAAACAGAAACAGAAAAACAGTCAGCCTGAAACACCTTGTTATCAGTAAATGAAAACGAAAATGAGCTTAATGATTGTGCTAAGCCCTTGCCCGTCGCTTTGATAAAGGCTTCTTTCAAGGTCCATAAATCAAAAAAACGCTGCCGTTGCAGCACATCAGGTAAAGCGACTAAATCAGCCACTTCATTGTCAGTAAAGTAATGATTTAAAATAGGCTTAATATTTGTACTGGCACGCACACGTTCAATATCAAGACCAAATAATATCGCCTTGAACGCACCATAATGGCGACGATCACTATCACCAGAGCTAGCACCAGAGCTAGCACCAGAGCTAGCTGCAGCACAGGGCAACACTCCAATCATTAACCAGTCACCACTGTGGCTTAAGTTAAAATGTAACCCCGTTTGCTCAAATAGCTCAGCAGATAAACTTGGCTTACCTTTATCACCATATTCAAATAGCCATTGATGTGGCAGCACATCACTGTGCATGGATAAAACCGCCCGCAATGCTAACCGAACCTGTAATGCATTATGTTGAGCCTGCTCAGCTTTATAACGATGCACCTTGTTTATTTCATCCTCAGTTAACCAGCTTAATGCCAATCCCTGTTCAAACTGAATTCGACTAAGCTGATTATTTAACGGTATAAAATAAACATGTGGTTGAATGATCATTAAAAACTCTATGTGAGCCGCAGGCTTTTTATCGTTAAAGGGTGTTCACATTATTTAGCAAACACACTCAGTTAATTATTCAACAACGGTCGGAATTGCGGTAAAAGGCTTTATGCCAAATTCAGGGTAAACTTCACTCGGAAAATAAATCACCCCGCCTTTTGACACCATAGCCACCGTCTTAATGGCGCGAAGATCTGCAATAGGATCACCTGGCACTAAGAAAAAGTCAGCATACTTACCCACTTCAATACTGCCAAGCTGCTCGCCATAGCCTAAATAATTCGCCATATCATAAGAAGCCCGGCGCAATACTTCAGCATTAGTCATACCTATTTTTTTGAATAACTCTAACTCACGATGCAGTTCAAAAGCGCCACCTAAGTCGGTACCCGGAACCAGTAAAATGCCTTTTTTATGCATCAATGCCAGTGTTTCAATCACTTTATCAAACGCTAGGCGATATTCTTTATCCTCTTGTTCATCGGCTACATTTAATAAGGCCACTTTCGCGCTTCTTTGCTCGCCAATCGGCATATGGTCGATATAGTCTTTAACGCCAATACGCGTTTCACCGTTTCTAGCCGTTAAGCCTAATTCATGAATAACGATGGTGGGATCAACCGCAATATTTTTTGCCACCATAGTATTTAAGGTATGTTGTACTTTGTCGCTATTGAGATCTAAATCGACAAAACGTTTCATGCCAGTAATGCGATAAAGCGTGCGCGTATCTTCATCTTTATCAAGCACCCAACTCAGCATTGCCTGGTTGATATGGGTAATTTCGTCATACCCTGCGGCAATCATTTCGTCAGCGTTTGAGAAAGCAGGAATATGCCCAGTTATGCGCATACCATGCTTTTTAGCGGCTTTAGCCATAGCAGGTACCCACTCACCATTAATCGAGCTGTATACTTTTATTTGAAAATAACCGCCTTTTTCACCGTACATATTTACCAGGTCAACCGCTTCTTGCTCAGTAGATGCTATCTCGCCGGTCGCCGCGGAAAACTCGCTTTTACCTTCAATGAAACCACTTTTAGTAATGCGTGGGCCAATAATCTGATTAGTTTCAATTTTGTCGATTAATGGGTCGAGAATATCAATTTCATTGCCCATATCTCTAACAGAGGTGACGCCTGCCAATACGTTCAATAAGGCATCGTTATCACTCATGTGGCCGTGCATTTCATACAAACCAGGAATTAATGTGCCACCGTTACCCTCAATGAGTACTTCACCCTCTTTTACCGAATCAACCATGGCTTCAATAGCCTTAATTTTATCGTTTTCAAGTAAAATAGATTTAGCCGCAGTCAGCTGCAAGCTTACAGGGTCAAATATTCTAACGTTGTTAATCCGTATCGGCTTGTCATATTGATGAATCGCTTTCTGGGCAATTATTTCAAATCGGCTGGCATTCAAGTTAGCCGCTAAATCACTTAACACCTTACTTTGTGCTTCTAATCCCTCACGAATAATCACCACACGTGGCGACAAATATCCAAGCATTAACTGGTTGTCATCAAGGGCGATATAACTTGGGTCAAGATTAATTCCTTTAACGGCATAAATCGTCGCATTCACCTTAGCGTTATTCGCATCGGTAAGCACAACTTTGCTCACCTGACTAATCGTCAGCTCGCCAGCAGGCAATGCCGATAATGACAATGTCGGTTGCCCAAGCAAGGCTTTTGCGTAAATGTAAAGCGAATAAGGACTCGCGTTTTGCGCAATGAATAACGCATCAGGGTTAAACTCAGCACTGCCACTTTCAGATGAACTCTGCCAGTTCACCCTATTCCCTTTAAGGCTAAACTGCTCATTCACCTCATTGCCGAAAACCGTTTTACCGCTGATTTGCCAATCAATAGGTAAACCTCTATCAGAAAGCTTTAACACCTCTTGTGAACTGGCACCGCGACCGTTATTACTGAATGAAAAATCAACGTCGATGTTTTGACCATCACGATTAACTGTCATGCCACCAACATCAGTGCCACCAAATATGACTTTAAACTTTTCTTGCGCTGGCTGAACAACTGCGGCTTTTTCAACTGAAGCATACTGCTGGGAACAGCCGGCCATAGTAATTAGCAGCACGCTATACATCATTGATTGGAAGATTTTTGACGGTATTTTAATCTGCATAGAGATACCTTTTGCTATTATTATTTTTAAAGTACGAAGAGTAGACAGCATCAATGCGTAATGCAACGTATTGGTATTGAATTCTGGCAATGTTTTTAAGCTAGATCCCCGATTAAAGATCTCGGGGATGACGTGATGGTGAGCTGGCGAGATGACGAGCTGACGAGCTGACGAGCTGACGAGCTGGCGAGATGACGAGCTGACGAGATGGCGAGATGGCGAGATGGCGAGCTGGCCGGATGATGAAATTATTGAATGATTCAAACTAATCCATCATGCCGACAAATCCACTTTGTTGCTCAACATTCACAAGCCATTGCTTAATAGCAGGGTAATGGCTTAAATCAAATCCGCCTTGATGGGCGACATGGGTATAAGCAAACAGGGCGATATCGGCTAAGGTAAATTGCTCGCCAACTAAAAACGATGAATTTTTGAGAGTGTGTTCCATTAAATCTAGCGCTTTATAGCCTTTTTTATGGATCGCTATATATTCATTAAGTCTGTCATCTGGCATACCTAAATAAAACTGAATAAAACGGGCTACTGCAATATAAGGCTCATGGCTGTATTGCTCGAAAAACATCCATTGGTACATTTGCGCTTTGACAAATGGATCGTCAGGGATCAATCCTGAGCCCTCGGCTAAATACCCTATAATGGCATTCGATTCTGATAATAGTTTGCCATCCTGGGTTTCAATTAATGGAATTTTGCCAAATGGGTGTTTTGCAAGATACCAATCATCCTGGGTATCACCTTGTAAAATATCCATCTCATGCCAGCGATGCTCAATGGCTAATATTGCCAGCACTAATTTAACTTTGTAACAATTGCCAGATTTAATGTCGCCATACACAGTTAACATAGTGTTCCTTAAAAAAGCATTCTTTAACTAAATCATTGCTTAACTAAACTTGAAATAAGTGCCCTTAACGCCGCAGGTTTAATCATTTTCGCCATATAATGATAGCCGCGCCTCTCAACGTCTTCTACTAACTGTTTGTTGGTGTTGGCGGTAATCAAAATACCCGGTAAATGTTCCCCATATCGGGCACGAATACCGTCCATCGCATCCACACCATTTTGATCATCATCAAGGTGATAATCAGCTAACACAATATCTGGCGCTATGCCTTTTAGGCCTAACTTAATCCGCGCATCGGCTAAATCTTTGGCGCACACCACTTCACACTGCCATCGGGTTAATAAAGATTCTAATCCCGCTAAAATGGCTTCTTCATTATCAATACATAATACTTTCACCCCTGCCAGGGGTTGTAATAAGCTTGCGGTTGGTTTGCTTTCAACCTGGTGCACGGTTTGTCCTAGCGGCACTTTGATGGAAAACATAGAACCTTCACCCAGCTCTGAAGTTACATTGATTTCATGTCCCAGCACCTTGCTTATTCTATCGGCAATCGCCAATCCCAAGCCTAATCCGCTAATGTTGCGACTACTTGGATGGTTAAGGCGTTTAAACTCGCGGAAAATTTCTTGTATATCGTCTTCAGCAATGCCGCAGCCAGTATCAAAGACTTGAATCTCGATATACTGACCTTGTCGACGACAACCCATTAACACTCTACCGCCACGGGCGTAGCGATAAGCATTAGTTAAAAAGTTTTGCAAAATACGTCTTAACAGCGCAGGGTCTGAGTTAACCGTTAATGTTGAACGCACCATACTAAAATTAATCTGACTGTCTTGCGCCATCGCATCAAACTCTATCGCCAGCGCATTAAGCAACTCTCCAATAGCAAAATCACGGCGATTAACCTCAACATTGCCAGAATCCAGCTTGGAAATATCTAATAAATCAGTTAATAACTCACCGGCAGTTTTCAATGAGCTGTTGACATGGGTAAGCGTAGTTTGTGCCTCTAAATCTAAATTAGGGTATTGCGCTAATGACGCGGTAAATAATCTGGCAGCATTCAAAGGCTGCATAAGATCATGCCCCACGGCGGCTAAAAATCGCGTTTTAGAGGCGTTAGCCAACTCTTCCTGGGCTTTAGCTTCCAGTAATTCGCTATTCAACATAGCCAACTCATAGGTACGAGATTTAACCCGTTCCTCCAAGGTTTCATTGGCTTCTTTTAAGGCTTTTTCCTGTAAACGATATTGGGTAATATCGGTAAACGTCATCACAAAACCACCGTCAGGCATAGGGTTACCTTGAATTTTGATGACTTTACCATCCCTTCTTTCGCGCTCAGAAATATGCTGTGTACCGTTGCGCATATGCTGTACCCGCACATTCACTTGGTCTTCAATATCACCCGTACCACAAAAACCTCTGGCGGCATTAAATCGCACCACTTCACTAATTGGCATACCTTGTTTCAAAAAACCTTCAGGATACTGGTAAAGCTCAGAATATTTATAATTCCATGCCATTAAGTTAAGGTCTTTATCCACCACACTCATGCCCTCATAGGCATGCTCAATCGCGCCACGTAGCATATCCTGGCTAAGCATAATTTTAGAGGATGCTTCATCCACTAAACTGAATACTTCATCTAAGGCCAAGTCTCGCCCTTGCATAACAGAGTCCATCACTAACTTAGCACTAGATGCCCCCAATATGCCCGCTAACATATGTTCTGTGTGGGCAATAAGCTCATCGGGTGCAGCTTTATGCCAGCTATCACTTTTAACGGCATCGGGAGAAAATCGGCTAAAACTTTCATATGCCCGTGTGGGGCTAACAAAGCGGCTAGCAAGAATTAATAAGTCTTGTTGTGCAATAGGGCTTTGGCGCTTATTGTCATTTTGTTTTAAATTCCAGGGTTTAACAAAACTACTGGCCTGAATACGCTCAGCCACCCCAGTTCTAAACCACAACGAGCCCAATACATAGCAAATAATATTGGCTAAAAGTGCAATGAGGGTATCGCTAACATTAGGTTTTATTGACTCTAAAACACCTTGATTAGCGCCAAAGTGCGATAACGCACTCACATCATTGGTGCTAAAAAACAAAATGTAACACCATAAACTAAAGCCCACACCCAGACCTAAAAATACCCCACTACGGTTACCGTATTTCCAATATAATCCACCAATTAATGCCGGGGCAAGTTGTGCAAAAGCGCCAAAAGACAGCATGCCTAAATGCGACAGCGAGTCACTATCCGCCAGGGTTAAATAACTGATATAACCAAACCCTAAAATGAGCACTATGGCTAAACGTCTGGCATTCAGTAACAACTGTGAAAACTGGCTAAAGTTCTTTTTCCTTATCTGGCCAGTACGCAACATAATCGGCACTAACCACTCATTGCTGATCATAATGCTAATGGTCACCACAGCCACAATCACCATTCCTGTGGCGGCTGATAAAGTGCCTAGTAATGCAATAACAGCAATAATGGGCTGCTCTAATGCCAACGGCAGATTAATCACATAGGTGTCAGCAGCAACACTGTCACCCAGTAGAATTTTCCCCGCCAATGCTAACGGCGCTACAAAAATACCAAATAAGGCTAAATAAACCGGAAAAATCCAACGGGCTTTCTTAAGCACCGACTCGCCACCGCACTCCACCACCATCACATGAAATTGCCTTGGCATACACAAAAATGCCGCCATACCAACAATCAATTCCGGTAATAACGCCCCAACTCGTAACTCACCAAACTCAATCAAATCGCGTTCACTAGCTTGGCGCCAAATATCACCAAAACCATCAAAATAGCCAAAGCTAATCACTACGCCCACCAGCATAAAAGCCGTTAACTTCACCAGAGATTCAAACGCAATGGCCACCATCATGCCGGGGTTATGTTCAGTAGCATCCAGTTTTCGGGTACCAAAAAGAATGGCAAACACCGCCAGAATAAAGGTGATCAGTAACGGCACGCCCTGGGGATTAAGCGGCGAATCTTCAGGTTGAAATAAGTTAAGCGAAAACACCATAGCCTTAAGCTGCAGCGCGATATAAGGCATAATGCCAAATAAGGCAATCAATGTGACTAACGCGGCTAATAGCTGCGACTTACCATAGCGGGCGGCAATAAAGTCCGCTACTGAGGTGATATTTTGCGCTTTAGACACCACCACCATTTTGCGCAATAAACCAAAGCCAAAAGTAAAAATGATGATCGGGCCAACAAAAATAGGCAAGAACGACCAAAGGTCATTAGCCGACTGCCCTACCGTGCCCAAAAAACTCCACGACGAACAATATACCGCCAGACTTAAGCCATAAATCCATAACTGAACTTTTTGGCTAATTTTGCCATACCAACGCTCTGCGCCCCACGCTAAAGTGAATAATAGCGACACATAACATACGGCAATAATTGCCACAAAAAGGGTTAAATTCATAACGCGATTCATTACCTTGAATTATTGAATGAGTCATTCGATCTCATTCTTATTATTATCTGGTTATCTTTTCAAAGCCTGCAACATTTGTCGATTAAACAATCAATATTATGCCGCCCTATTAAATTCGCGGCATATATGTACAATTGAACCTCAGTTTAGCACGTGCAACAGGTTAAATAATAAGGACTTTCTCAAACTAGACCAAGGTCTAATAGTGTTACAAGCCTGTTGCAGATGATACTTTAACCACGCCATTTATAGAAAGGGAAGCCCCTATGAGCTCGCAGTCTCTTTACAAAGTGCCTAGCGCTATCGCTGAAAATGCACTGGTCAATAACGATCAATATAAAAAAATGTACCAGGAATCTATTGTTAATCCAGAAGGTTTTTGGAGAGAACACGGTAAACGCATTGACTGGATCAAGCCTTACACTAAGATAAAACAAACCTCGTTTGATGACCATAACTTATCAATCAATTGGTTTTATGACGGCACACTAAATGCTTCAGCCAACTGTTTGGACCGCCACCTTGAAAAAAATGGCGACACTGTTGCCATTATTTGGGAAGGCGATGACGCTAACGAACAGCGTAAAATCACCTACGCAGAACTGCATGCCGATGTCTGTAAGTTTGCTAACGCCCTTAAAGGCCAGGGCGTTGTTAGAGGCGATGTCGTCACTATTTATATGCCCATGGTGCCAGAAGCTGCGGTAGCTATGCTTGCCTGTGCTCGTATTGGTGCAATTCATTCTGTTGTTTTTGGCGGCTTCTCACCAGACTCAATCGCATCACGTGTAATTGACGGCAAATCTAAAGTAGTCATTACCTCTGATGAAGGTGTTCGCGGTGGACGTAAAATCCCGCTTAAGCGCAGCGTTGATGAAGCAATCGCTCACC
The DNA here is from genome assembly GCF_051165765.1 of Shewanella sp. HL-SH8. Lineage (NCBI taxonomy): Bacteria > Pseudomonadati > Pseudomonadota > Gammaproteobacteria > Alteromonadales > Shewanellaceae > Shewanella > Shewanella sp. HL-SH8. Next base: position 3,046,118 of record NZ_CP195039.1, read on the forward strand.
CTGATGTTGATTGCGTCGAAAAAGTCATTGTACTTAAACGTACTGGCGGCAACATTGATTGGGTAGAAGGCCGCGATGTGTGGTGGCACTCATTAATGGAAGTAGCATCTGAGCATTGCCCGTATGAAGAAATGGGTGCAGAAGACCCACTATTTCTACTTTATACCTCAGGTTCAACCGGTAACCCTAAAGGTGTGTTGCACACCACAGGCGGTTACATGGTTTACGCATCAATGACCCACGAATACGTATTTGATTATAAACCAGGTGAAGTTTACTGGTGTACCGCCGACGTAGGTTGGATCACCGGACACTCTTACATGGTTTATGGCCCATTAGCCAACGGTGCAACCGTGTTAATTCATGAAGGGGTGCCAAATGCGCCAACACCTTCACGCATAGGTGAAATGATTGACCGTCATAAAGTGAACATTCTTTATACCGCGCCAACATTAATCCGCGCATTAATGGCTGAAGGTAAAGAACAGTTCAGTGATTACAAAGGTGATTCACTGCGCATTATGGGCTCAGTCGGCGAACCCATTAACCCTGAAGCATGGCGCTGGTACCACGAAGTCATTGGTAATGAGCAATGTCCAATTGTCGATACCTGGTGGCAAACCGAAACCGGTGGCATTTTGATCAGCCCATTACCAGGCGCAACTGATACTAAACCAGGTTCTGCAACGCGACCATTCTTTGGTGTTCAACCAGCACTGGTTGATAACATGGGTGAAATTGTTGAAGGTGCAGCTGAGGGTAACTTAGTTATTCTTGACTCATGGCCAGGACAAATGCGCACCATTTATGGCGACCACGACCGTTTCGCCCTAACCTACTTTAAAACCTTCCGCGGTATGTACTTTACCGGAGACGGTGCCCGCCGTGATGAAGACGGTTACTACTGGATAACTGGCCGAGTGGATGACGTGATTAACGTATCTGGTCACCGCCTAGGTACCGCAGAAGTTGAAAGTGCACTTGTGGCACATGAACTGGTCGCAGAGGCAGCTGTTGTAGGTTATCCGCATGATATTAAAGGACAAGGTATTTATGCCTACGTCACGTTAACTCGTGATGTCGAACCAACAGAAGAGTTGCGTCAAGAGTTACGTCAGTGGGTTCGTAAAGAAATCGGCGCCTTAGCCACACCTGATTTAATTCAGTGGGCAACCGGTTTACCTAAAACCCGTTCAGGCAAAATCATGCGTCGCTTCTTACGTAAGATTGCCGCTAACGAAGTGACTAACCTAGGTGACTCTTCAACACTGGCAGATCCAGCAGTGATTGACACCTTGATAGAATCTCGTTTAAACAAAACAGAATAAAAATAATATGAGTTGATCAGTTAACCCTACTGCTCAACTCTTTTGCTCGCTTAATATCCAAATGCTTATTTCTATTACTTGATTTCCATCCACCCAAGAGAATTCTAACCAGTTTCTCTTTTTCGCCCCTCATAATGAGGGGCTTTTTTTGCTCTGCTTTTAGCGAAGTGGAACAGTTAAGCACCTAAGTGTTAATCTTGCAGCCAATACTGTTTAAATGGCCACTAACTCGCCATAAAATTGCCGTGAAACCCAAGCGGTAAATGGTAAGGTAACCAGGCTCTGGCTAATGGCCCTGCTGCTAAGTCATTCGCCGCAAAAATATTCAAGCAAGTGCGTTTGCTAGGCACGTGTAATGCTGTACCCATTAAGTAGCCGCAGCCCTCAACGCCTTTAGGGCAAACACTAACATGCTCTTCAACTAAATAATCATCGCCAAAATGATAATGCTGCGTCGCACCGCTATCAATATGCAAAGACGATAAGGTATCGCTCCATAAGCTGCTTGATTTAGCTGATAAGTGATACAAATACTGATTTTTAAGCCCCACTAGATGGTTACATACCCGCGGAAACTCACTGCTATCGCCCACGGTTTGCATATCATAAGTGCCATCAATATATAAACTAAACAGGGCTGTTTGCGCCTTGACACTTGCCTGCGACATCTTACCTTGCATCACATTCGCCAACTTATGCAGCACATCAACATTAGGATACAAACTGGCGTCAAAATGAATGGTGCCATTGGCTTCTTCCCACGCATTACCATAATGAAACGCAAAACCTGCGGGTAATTCAAAGCGTTTAGTCACCTTAAGTGACTGCTTATTTATCACCAATACACTCATTGGCATATCGCTATTATATTGAGTACGGGCAAAATTACCTTCAATCGCCTTATCAACAACCAATGACGGTAAAATGATCAACACACTTTTGTCTGTAATCAAAAAGTCATGCAACATACCGCCACGGTATTGGCTATTAATTAGCCCCACATTTTTAACCTTGCCATTAGCCGCTAATTGATAAATCACCACCTGACCTGATGGATGCAAACCAAAATTCCAAATATCCCCATTAGGGTCAACTTTAGGGTGCGCTGAAAAAGGCAGTCCTTGTAAACTACTGTCATATTTAGACCCTGCGCCTAAATTAACCTGTTGAGTAAACTGCATGGTATTTCGGTCAATTTGGGTAGGAGATCCCGCCTCCCACAGCGCCCAAAGATCATCTCCCACCGCAATAATATTGGTATTAGCGGTATTAACCGTATCAGCGCTGGTCACAGGCAAAGCATGGGCAATTTTAGTATCAGGGCCTGAATAAACAAACTGCTGCGCCTGCTGCTCTTTAGCAAACTTAGGCGTGTTAACAAATTGGCCACGGTGGACTATTTTCTGGTCGCTAATTTCAAAACGCTGCAACATACCGTCGCCTTCAAAGGCATGTAGATAACGAATATCGCCACGCTCATATTTACCAGGGCCGTTACGATAAAAAACACCTTGTAAATCGGCAGGAATACGCCCTTCAATCGTCAGCGGTTGCGGCTCAAAGTTAGCGTCAACATTGGCAAAACCAATTAACTCAGGGTGCTGTGCCAGCGCCTGATTAAATTGCTGCTTAATATTAACCACAGTAGGAGCAGAAGATGCCAACGCATTCACTGCACCGGGCAGCATGCTTGATGCGCCTATTATTCCCATGCCTTTTAAAAACTGTCTGCGTTGCATGCTCACCTCCAAAATTGTCATCTTCAAAATTGCCATCTCTAGAATTGCCATCTCACAAATGAGTGGCTTAATAAATAATTTGTGTGTGGTTAATCTGGGTTGATGCGTCTTCAGTGACCGTGAAAGCAGCGTCCGTATAAGCAACCGGACCATAATTAGGTTTAGCATTGTTAGAAAAACCATACCCTTCAGACGGCAAACCAAATAAATTGGTGTCTAACGTGCCGTTATTATTTTCGTCCTGAAAAAAGCGCACCGCATACTCACCTGCGGGAACATCGGTAAAAGACACAAAATTAAGTCCCGCTTTAGCCTGAATGTAAGTCGCAGTTAGCGCATTGCCATTTAAGTAATTATCTTCACCATTAAACAGCTGCACATAAATCTTACTTTGCTGGGCATTGACCCCTGTAATCTCAAGCTTAATATCCGCAGCAAAAGTGGATGAATTAACCCACATTGATGCAAACAGCAATGAAACGGCTAATAACGATGATTTACTCATATTGCTGCTGTTGCTCTGAGTGAATTGAGTCACGGCATTATGTGCCAATGCGCCAGTCAGTTTAGTCGTTAATCTAGTCATTTTTATGTTCCTATCGTCTGTGATAAAGGGGTTATCTTAATTGGCAGTTCGCCTCGACATAAGCCGAGCCAATCTCGCCATTGCTTCGTGTTGAAAAGACGATAGAATGGAGCGATAAAAAATTAAAGTCGCTTTTCGTAAAGTGACCCAAAAACTTCGTAAAATGTAACTAAAAAGGAATGTGTACCTTTGACGAATCGTGAAATACCCGTAAATAATCAACAACTAAAATCTGAACCCACTAGAAAAAAATTACTGCGCCAACTGCTTATTGTGGTGTTTATTGGATTATTTATTGGCTTTATGCGCCCCTTCGGCATGGATCAATTCAGCCTATTATTGTCGATGAGCTACTGGGTGTTTACCTGTATTTGTGGCTATTTAATTTATATGCCACTGATCAATTTAGGCCATAAATACTTAGCAAAAAGCATCACTACGCTCTGGCAACGGGTAGCAATATCATCACTGTTAGCCAGCCTAATAATGAGCCTAATTGTGCCTTTTATTGGCTGGCTATTTTTTGAACACACATTACAATTAGCTGATAATTTTCTACTCGCGCTGCCTAACACCCTGGTTATTGGCAGCATTATTACCTTTGTCAGCATGTTACAAAATCATGTTAATCATCAAAAACAGCAACTTGAACAATCAAAACACGTCATTGAGCAATCGCAAAAGGTCATTGAACAGCATCAACAAAGTCGTGATATAGATACCCTTCAAATTGAACAGTTTATGGGCTTATTACCATTAGAAAAGCGCGGACAATTGCTGTGTTTAGAAATGGATGATCACTATTTAAAAGTACACACAGATAAAGGCCAACATATGCTGTTAATGCGCTTAAAAGATGCCTTAATGCAGCTAGAAGGGTTTCCTGGGCTGCAAACACATAGATCCTGGTGGGTAGCAAACCATGCCGTGGTGTCGGTCAATAAAGAAAATAGAAAAATGTCATTGTTGTTAACCAATCACCTTGAAGTGCCGGTTTCCAGAACCTTTGTTGAAGCCGTTAAAGCTAACCTAGCCCTATAACCATGATATTATCCAACCATAGCTAACCCAATGCATGTTGAACCGAATATTTGAAAGCTTCTACTGACGCACCTACTTTGCAACTGCGCGATTACCAACAGGATTCGGTTAACGCCGCCATCAAGCACTTTCGCAGCAGCCAACAATCTGCCGTATTGGCTTTGCCAACGGGTGCAGGTAAAAGCATTGTTATTGCTGAACTGGCACGCATCGCCAACGGCAATGTATTAGTACTCACCCATGTAAAAGAGTTAGTTGCGCAAAATGCTGAAAAAGTCGGCTTACTCACCCAGGCTGCCAATATTTACTCTGCCGGATTAAACCAGAAAAAAGCCAACGGCAAAACCGTCGTCGCCAGCGTACAGTCAGCAGCGCGGGCATTAGATAAATTCAACCAGCCTTTTTCGCTGGTGATTATTGATGAATGCCATCGTGTCAGTAATGAAAAAACCAGCCAATATCAGCAAATTCTGCAGCACCTAAAAAAGCAAAATCCAGCCATTAAAATCTTAGGGCTTACTGCAACCCCCTATCGTCTGGGCATTGGTTGGATATATCATCACCATTACCACGGTAAAATTGGCAATACTGACACTGCAGTGTTCGATAAATGTATTTTTGAATTACCCATGCGCCCGCTTATCAAGCAAGGCTTTTTAACTGCGCCTAAGTTATTTGATGGCCTCAGTGCCCAGTACGATTTTAGTCAACTTGAACCGACAGAAAACGGCGAGTTTAATCAGCAGGAAGTCGAATCTTTACTGAATCATCAAGGCCGTGCCACAACCGCAATAGTCAAACAAATCGTCCAACTGGCAAACACCCGTAAAGGGGTGATTATTTTTGCCGCAACCGTACGTCACGCGCAGGAAATTATTGGCTTATTAAACAAGCTTATCGACAATGCCGCCAAGCCAACCAAAGCAGCATTAATCACTGCTGCCACGCCCCATAATGAACGCGACACCATTATCGACGCCTTTAAAGCGCAGCAGATTAAATACATTGTCAACGTGGCCGTACTCACAACCGGCTTTGACGCGCCCCATGTCGACTTAATTGCGATTTTAAGGCCTACGGCATCGGTAAGCTTATTTCAACAAATGGTGGGACGTGGACTGCGTTTAGCGCCAGGTAAAACCGATTGTTTAGTGATTGACTACGCCGCCAATGGTTTTGACTTATATTACCCTGAAGTGGGCCAGGCCAAACCCAATAGCAAGTCAGTGCCGGTACAAGTGCACTGCCCTGTGTGCCAATTTGCTAATACATTTTGGGGACTAGTCGATAACGACGGTGACATCATCGAACATTTTGGCCGCCGATGTCAGGGACTTGTTGCTGCTAATACCGCGACGGTAAAAGCTAAAACAGCCAATACCGAACAACAATGCGACTTTCGCTTTCGCTCTAAAGTGTGTCCAGACTGTGGCGCAGAAAACGATATCGCCGCGCGCATTTGCCAAACCTGCAACTCAACACTCATCGACCCTGATAAGCGCTTAAAGCAAGTATTGCAGTCGCAACATCACCACTTGTTCAAATGCCAAGAGATGTTAATAAGCCAAAATGAACAGGGTTTGCTAGTGCGCTACATAGATATTGAAGGTAATGACTTTAAACAAAGCTTTAAGTTTGATACCCCAGCACAAAGAAAGGCCTTTTACGCGGTATTTGTGCTTAGTCACACCCGAACGCCTGGTATGTTACATCCGCGATATGACAAAGCAGAACAGGTTCTGAGTGACCAGAGCCGCTTTAGAAAACCCGACTTATTATTACTAAAAAAACAAAAACATCACTGGAAATTAATTGATCTATTTTTTGACTATCAAGGTAAACATAAAACAGATTTCAGTTAGCTTTATTCGGGGTATTTATTTGGGTTAAGCTAAATTCATTTAATCACGTTATCATTTGCAAAAAAGTTGTGCTATAAACACACCATCTAGCCAAGTAGGAGTTACTATGTTTGTTGTTATTTTTGGCCGTCCAGGCTGTCCGTATTGTGTTCGAGCTGTTGAGTTATCTGAAAAATTAGCCGCACATCGTGAAGATTTTAAATTTAAATATGTAGATATTCACGCTGAAGGTATTTCTAAAGCTGACTTATCAAAAAGTGTTGGTAAAACAGTAGAAACGGTACCACAGGTATTTGTTGATGAAGCCCCAATCGGTGGCTATACCGAATATGATCAATATGTTCGTCAACATGGTCTACTAGACTAAATTGTTGATAATAAAAAAGGGCCATAACAAAGTTATGGCCCTTTTTTTATCGGTAATCTCAGTGATTAACCCGAGCTAAAATCACTTAAAGTACGTATTTAGCCGAGAACATAATGCGATTTAAATCGCCATCTGTGCCGTTTTCTCTCTCGTTCAATGCACGCATAAACTCAACACCAAAGGTCACAGGCTTAGACGGTGAATACAGTAAGTTAATGTAGCTTGAGTAAGCTTCTTTGTTTACGCCGCCACCCGTTAACGTAGCGTTATTGTCTGCTGAAAATCCTGATAATGTCACGCTAGTGCGCCATTGATCATTCCACCAGTGACGATAGGCTGCAAAACCACCATAAGAGGTAATGGTCTCAATGTCGCCATTGGCATCCAATACACCCGCGTTAGCATAGTTTAATGCCATGTAACGGCCTAAACCTTCACCATAGGTAGCAGTGAATTTAAAATCATCTTTGCCCACCGGAATAACACCCGCAAAGCTGACACCATAACCCATTTCGCTGGCATCAAGCAGAGTGCCGCCCTGTGTCTCTTCAATGTTCAATTGACGCACAATACCCGCTAGTGAGTAAGCAGCGCCACCTTCTGAGGTAAAGTTGTAACGTGCAACCACATCAGGAATCACGCCACTACCGCTAGTAATACGACCGCCACCACCATTTGGGGTTAAAGTGGTTTCAGGGTTTTCTAATGCAAACTGGAAACTACCGTTAGTGTATTTAATCAATGATTGACGCACAAACGGCGTACCATCGGCTGCACCAACAAAATCTAAGTTATCGGGTAATGCACCAGGGTTTTGAAATGTGGTCCAGGTTTGACCAATGGTCCAGTTATCATAGGTAACAAATGCATGGCGAATACGCGGTGAATAGCTGTTTGATACGCGCTCGTTACCGTCGGTATGGGTCATAAAATCTAATTCAATAAACCCAGTTAACGAATGACCACCTTCCATATCGGTAACGGTTTTAAAATTAAAGCGAGTTTCACGGGCTTGAAAGTCTACAACCTGTTCGCCACTGCCTTCTTTACCATAAATAGTACCTGGCACATAAAATTGGCGTGATAAGTTGCCCGACTCAGGTGCACCATTGCCATAATCACTAAACATTACATCGGCTTTAATATAGCCACCAAAAGTCATATCGGTATCAGCTTGCGCCGACCCTGTCATTGCTAACATTGCCCCAGAAATCAATGTAGCGAGTGTTAAATGTTTCATCCATGCTCTCCAAATTATTGTTTTAATCCTATGCAATATGTCTTAATTAACAAAAACGAAACATTAGCAATAGGTCTATAAGACAAAAGTAGAGCATTGAAAACTCGCTGCCAGTAATACATAGACGTAGCATTTGTGGGTAAATTAGTTGCACTGATGAAAACAAGTTACTTTCACTTAAGCACAAATCTTAATGACGCGAGTAATTCGACTAACAAAGAAGGAAAGAAGGAAAGAAGGAAAGAAGGAAAGAAGAGAACAAAATTATTTACATGCCCCAAGCCTAGAAATGATCGCATTTAATGTTAAACGTACAAAAAAACTAATGCATCCTTTGCAGATGCATTAGCCCAGTATATTGACTTAAATATCAGCAGTGTTAGCGGTATTCTTCTAATAAACCAGCAAGCTCTTTTTTAAATTCGCCGCCCAATTTAGGGTCGCGTATACCGTATTCAACAAAGGCTTTCATGTAACCAAGCTTATCGCCACAGTCATGTGACTTGCCTGTCATATTGAATGCTTCAACCGTTTCAGTGGCAATTAGCATATCAATCGCATCGGTTAACTGAATTTCATCGCCAGCACCGGGTGGTGTTTTAGCCAATAAATCCCAAATTTTTTCAGACAACACATAACGGCCAACAACCGCTAAGTTAGACGGCGCCTCGCCAATTTCAGGCTTTTCAACCATGTTGAATATTTTAGTAGAATCACCAGGGTTAATCTTCTCGCCACCACAGTCAGCAATACCATACTTATTAACCTGATCATTCGGCACTGGCGCAACCATAATTTGGCTGGCAAGAGTTTCGCGGTAACGAATTAGCATAGACGCCAGGTTTTCGGTACGTTGGTCAGCAGAATAAGAATCCAAAATAACATCCGGTAACACTACAGCAAACGGATTGTCACCAATACACGGCTTAGCACACAAAATGGCATGCCCTAGCCCTTTAGCTTCACCTTGACGCACATGCATAATGGTCACATTTTTAGGGCAAATAGACTGCACTTCATGCAATAGCTGACGCTTAACCCGTTTTTCTAGGGTTGATTCAAGCTCGTAAGATTTATCAAAATGGTTTTCAATCGCGTTTTTACTGGCATGGGTGACCAACACAATTTCTTTCACCCCAGCGCTAACACATTCATCAACAATATATTGAATAAGTGGTTTATCCACCAATGGCAGCATTTCTTTTGGAATAGCCTTAGTCGCTGGCAGCATCCGTGTACCTAGCCCTGCAACGGGAATAACAACTTTCATAGATATCCTTATATAGCGTAACGCTAAATGAAACAAAATTGATAATTTATAACAGCTTACATAATTTGACTCTGGCAACTTAACCCAGGCCTAAAACGAGTATGATATTTCTGGCGCTTATGGCGCTTTTTGCAGCCTAGAACCCTGCTCAGTGGGTAAATAACGCACCAACCAACACAGGGTTAATATAGTCAAAAATAGCAAGGTATTCGCCGGAGACTGCAAATTAAAATCAACCGTACAATGAATCAGCATATGCACAATTGCCATCGCACAACCAAATGCAATGCCTTTGTACAGTTTATTATTACGTAAATACATGGTTCGGCAAGCTAACCACAAACAATAAATTATCCACAACCCAAGTGACGCTGTAATGACAACCCCATATTCTACTGCAAATTGAATATAGTCATTATGGGCATGGTCATAAAAACCGGAGTAAGGCACGGTTTGATACTGCGGAAAAACAGTGTAAAAACTGCCGGCGCCGTTACCGGTTAACCAATGTTGTTCAATAATCGGAATACTGTCTCGCACCACATCATCACGGGTTTCAGCCGCAAATGAGGTATCTTCAATACGCTGCTTAACCTTTTCGACCCCAAATATAGACCCAACAATAATCAAATCTAAAATAAAAATACTGATCACCAGCGGCTTTAACATTTGGGGCGGATTACGATAAATCACCAGGGCCAATAAGGCTACGGTTATTAACGCGGTAAAAAATCCAGCGTTACCCATGCGCGAGCGGCTTAAAATCAAACCAATAATCATAATCACAATCGCCAAGCGCAAAATAATTTTACTGCTGATCAAGGTTTCAAACACGCCTAACATAAAGGTTCTAAAATCAAATTGGCCTGAACGGGTTGTTTTTAACTCAGATATTAACCAACCAAAGGCAATGCTAATCGACAGGGCTAAAAAGTTAGCAAAATGGTTTTGATAGACAAATGATCCCCTTGCCCTATCACCATCGCTAATACCAAATATTGGCGACTTTGGTAAATCCAGTAAATTCAGCACGCTGCCGTAAAATGCTTGAATACAGCCAGACACAATAATAGCAATACACACCCAACGCAGCAGCCTGGCTGACTGGCAATGCACAGCTAAAAGGTAAATAAATAAGCCATAACACAAGGTTTTAATTAACTGCTGAAAAGTTTGAAAGCCATCTACGGTATCAATACCACTGACCCATCCGGTCCATTGTAAAAAAGTAAACAGCAATAATAAGCCTATCGGCAACAAAGCATACTTCTGCCACGACTGGGTAAATAAAGGCTGACTACGCACAACACAAAATACCAAATGCAAACACGACAAACTAATAATGTAAAACTCAATAATAGACCAGGCCCAAATACGATTACTGGCAAGGGGAATAGGCGCCCACACCAATAAAATGCACAGGGCAATAATAAAAAAAGAACTGCCATATAAAGATGGTTTCATAAAACGTTAAATAACCTCTTGCTGAACGAATAAAAAAGCCAGTTTGCCATGCTTATTTTGCCGTCATCCTCGAATGCTTTTATCGGGGATCCATTCTTGGCTTTGGCCGTTAGCTTAAGTGCCAAAGCTTTAGATCCCGGCCCAGAAGCATTACCGGGATGACGTAGTAAAAGCCAGTTTGCTTGCTTATTTTGCCGTCATCCTCGAATGCTTTTATCGGGGATCCGTTCTTGGCTTTGGCCGTTAGCTTAAGTGCCAAAGCTTTAGATCCCGGCCCAGAAGCATTACCGGGATGACGTAGTAGAAACATACCCAGATGACATAGTAGAAACATTACCCGGATGACGTAATAGATCCCGGTCCAAAAGCTCTACCGGGATGACGCGTCAACTTAAGTTTTTTTACACAAAGTTTGTGCTATCCAGTTGGCTGTACCCTCTGGTAGCGTGGTTAACTGGTAGCTAAAATAGCTGCACACTACAGACTGTTTCTGGTACGTTCCCATAACACTAGCAAGATGGCGACGGGTGTCATAACCCATTCCGGCGGCAGTTTTTAGGGTTTCAAACACTAAATACTTATCTTCCATGGCAATAGTGTCCCAATTAGCAAAGCCAACCGTTAACAACTGTTGCACTACCTCAGGGGCAAAAGCGCCGTAATCTAGCCCAAGGCGTAGCTGCTCAAAGGCTAAATCGGGTCTCGCCTGGTAAAATGCCAAATTAAACGCGTAATCGCTGTAGGCTGCAGGCCAATTGTGGCGCAGCTTAATGGCCTGGTTGAATAACTGGTTAAACTCGTCGTTTGTAAATGCATCAAAACCTGAATAAATGCCCCACTCCATCACTTTAGCTAAAGTAATCGCATAATGCGGGCTGCTATCATTTAAATCATAAGCTTTGGTTGCCGCCGCTAAGGCGTCACGGTACTGGGTTTCATCAATAGCCGTTTTTCCTTGCCAGGCAGTAAGGTAAAAATTAGATTTAAAATGGTAAGTACTCGCTACGCCCTGGTTAAACACCAAAGGCAGTAAACTGACTAAGCCTAGCAACAGCAATAGCAAAAAAAACTGGCGGGAATAACGCTTTATCGACATACAATATTAATCATTAAATAAACAAGCAGAAATTAACGCAGGCGTATTGCGGGTAACATCATCAGCGTACTGTTTATCTGTTAACTCACACACTCTTTGCCATGCCTGGGCAAGCTTTGGCGGACGCCTGTTCACACTATGACAATCTGATGCCACTATGGTGTAGCGCTTTTCTATAATCCATTTCTCAGCCAGGCTTTTAGCCGCGTCGCTCATATCACCCAGTAATGAAGCCCCGGTTAATTGAAATAAACAGCCTAACCTAGCGAATAACTCAATCCGTTCAGGGTGGGCTTGTAGCTCGCGGTTGCGCTCAGGGTGAGCAATCATAGGTAACACATTTTTAGACAACAGCCAGCTGATTAACTTATCGGTACCTGGGGTAATATGGCTGCTGGGTAACTCAAGTAATAGCACATCTTTATCGGCAAACTTGCCAATAAAAGGCAATTGTTGTCGTTCAATAAAAAACATAATTTCAGGGCAAATACGCACTTCAGCTGCGGCACGAATATTTACCTTGCCGCCGCGCAGTGCGTACTCTTGTTGCAATAACTCAAATGCCGCAGTAATGGTGCTGATATTATTATCAAACACCCCCAAATGAATATGTGGCGTGGCCACCATATGGGTAATACCTTGCTGTTCGGCTAATTCAAGTAATGCAAGGGCTTCGTCAATCGACTTAGCCCCGTCATCTATGCCAGGTAAAATATGGCAATGTAAATCAAACACTATGCAGACTTTCCATCGGTTTTAGCGTTAGCATCATGGCCATAGGCTTCATAGTAACCATATTGACCATAATACTGGCGCGCCTCGTCAGTATTAAACTGGTTTAATACCACCCCAAACACTTTACCACGGGCCTGAGTTAACTTAGCTAAGGTCAGTTTAATCGCTTCAGTGCGAGTATGGCCTGCTTTAACCACCGCCACCACGGCATCACAATGTGACGACATTACTAGCGCATCACTCACGGCATGTACCGGAGGCGTATCAATAATAATTTTGCTGTACTGACCTTTTAACTCGGCCAACAACTCAGCAAACTTAGGCGAAGCTAACAGCTCTAGCGGGTTTAACGGTATTGCGCCAGCTGGCATTAAGTCAACATTGGGTTTGATGTTTTCAACAATACAATGGCTTAGTGCATCAGTACCGGTAAGGTAATTGGCTAAACCATGTTGAAACGTTGGCAAACCAAAACGCATGCCCATATTCGGTTTACGCATGTCGGCGTCAATAATAAGCACTTTTTCCATCGCCGAATAAGCAAACGCGATATTCATCGACACTGTGGTTTTACCTTCATTAGGAAACGAAGACGTCACCTCAATCACCGATAAGGGTTCACCAATGGCCAACAAAGACAATGAGGTACGAATCGATCGCACACTTTCAGCATGCAGACGTTTTTCGGGGTCAAAAAAGGCAAAGTTAGTTTGTTCAAAGGTTTCTTTTTTAACTGCTTTAGGAATATAACCCAACGCCCGTTGCGCTAATAATTTCTCAACATCATCAGTTGACTTAATAGTGTCATTAATAGCATCAAACACTAATACCAATACGATACCAAGACCTAAACTGGCGACAAAAGCTAAAATAACAATCAGTTTTTTCTTCGGCTTTATCGGATTTAACGCAATAACAGCATAGTCAGTAAAGCGTGCCACGGGTGAGTCAAAATCACCGGTTACCTCGGTTTCTTTTTGGCGAGACAAAAAGCTTTCAAATAGCTGGCTATTAGTGGCAACTTCACGTACCAGTCTACGGTAGTCAGTGTCCACTGAGCTTAAGTTTTGGAACGAGCCTTTAGACTGACTAAATTGCGCTTCTAGGGCTTTTAGTTTTTGGGTCGCTGATTGTGCTTCATCTTCAATACCCTGCACTAATCGGCCAATTTGAGTGCGTAGGTTTTGCTGCACTGTGGCTAACTCGGCATTGGCACCAATCATTTTAGGATGCTTAGGGCCGTAAACCTGTGACAGCTCAGACACTTTACGCTCAACTAAAATCACGTCTTTTTTAACGTTTTGCACCGACATGTGCGAGGTCACTTCAGGCAAGCTTTCTAAGCGACCAATATCTGACTTACCATATTGCCTGACTACCGCTAAAAAGCTTTCAGCCTGGGCTTTAGTCGATCTGGCAACGGTAATTTCATCACTTAGCCGCTCAAGTTCTTTGGCGTCTAACGCGGTTACCCCTTCAACGTCAACCAGGCCATTTTGACTTTTAAATTGTTCAAGCTTTAGCTCAGATGCATCTAACTTTACCCGTAAGTCTTCTAAACGCCCACCCAACCATACATTGGCTTTTTGGGTCATGCCAGACTTAGCCTCTAACTGACTAACAATATAAGCATCGCCTATGGCATTGGCCACAGCCGCGGCTAATTTTGCATCAGGGCTGTTATAGCTAATATTCACTAACTGGGTTTTAAGCACAGGCGACACGCTAATGTCTGCCATAAAAGCATCAACTAGCTTTTGCTTTTTGCCCGCATCATCAACTTCAGCCTCGCTGAGGTCAATTGGTAAAAAATCTAACCAAGATATCACCTGCGACTTTACCTGTGACAAGGCTGAAGGCTTAGCTTCAAAGCTAGGGTGGTTAATTAAATCTAATTGGTTAAATACTCGCTCAGCAATAGAGCGCGACTTAATAATTTCAAACTGAGTTAAATAGTATTCCTGTTGGCCAGAATTCATACCATAAACCTGCTCAATTTTAATCGCCCGCGCCTGCTCTGACTCAATCAGCAGGGTGGCGGTCGACTTGTAAATAGGTTGTAAGCTAAACACCACAAAGGTGGTTAATGCGGTAATCAACGTTGCGAACAATAAAATACGCCACTTTGACTGCAACACAGGCTTAATCAGCTTGCGCAAATCAATCACTTGCTCGCTGGTTTGCTCAGCAGAGTTCGGCTCGTTTAGTAACAAATGGGCTTGCGAGGTCATTAAAAAAATCTCTGTTCAATAGTAATAGTATCGCCAGCGCTAATTTGACTATTAATAGTACCGTTCACTGATTCTGACTTGGTCCCTTCGCGCGAGATAAAAATTTTCTCCTGCGAGGCACGTTCGGTAAGCCCCCCAGCAAGAGCAACAGCCTGATTGACTGTCATGCCTGGCTGGTAGGGGTAGCCACCGGGTTTTTTAACTTCACCGTGAATATAAAATGGTCGATATAGCACAATGCCCACAAACACATTAGGCTCAACCAAATAATCCCCTTTTAAACCTTTATATACCAATTCTTCAACTTGCTTTATCGACAAATCTTTAATCAAAATGGTGCCTAAAAAAGGGTAATTTACCTTGCCACTATTGGTGATCTGCGTTTCAAGTGTCAGGTCATCTTCACCAAACACTTTAATCACAATGGTGTCACCTGCACCTAAGCGATAACTGTCATCAATTGCTTCAGCAGACGTTATCGGGCTTAGTAGTACAAGCAAGGCAAACAAACACGGAATAAAAAACCACTTCATCTTAAAACCTATAATGTCATCTGAGCATTAATATAATAAACGTTACGATCAAACCCAAAGTTTTCATCGCTAGACCAGCTATCGGTCACATCAACACCCGCTACAAGTGTTAACCAACGAGTGGTCACGTAAGATGCTGAAAGTGAGAACACTTTTAGCTCATCTTGACGGTCAACGCCGTTATAGTCATCATCGGTTTGGTTATAGCTTAGGTTAGTTGATACAAAGTCATTCCAACCGTGGTCCCAGCTAACGCCATAGGTGGTTGACTCAATATAGTTACCTGCACCATTAGGGTCTTTAGCGCTGTTACCGGTATTGAATGTCAGTGCTGAGTAAGTTAATGGCGACCATGTCACGCTGGCGTCCCACGATAAACCACTAAAATCATCACGACTGGCATTATCAAAGTCTTTTTCCTGGTTACCAATACGGATAGAACCTGATGTAGCAGCGGTTGCTTCCCAGTCCACACCCACACGGTAAAAAGTACTGGTGCTGTCACGGTCGCCACTTAAGTCAGCAACCTGGTAATCCGTGTTCACTACGCTAGCATCAAATACCCAGCTAACCGATGCGCCGCTATCGTAATAAAAAACCGCGCCATACTTGGAATCGGCATAATTACGAAATACCGTTGCTGCTTCAAAGTTAGTGAATTCTTTATCATAGTAATTGGCATTGACTTGCACGCGCGCAGGCGTGGTTTGTGCGCCATACTCGTAAAAGCCACCGACATTGTAACTGTCAAAAGTAGCAGGTTCATTTTGTAAATCACCGTTACCTTCAAACACTCCGCTACCACGCTCTTCATGGCCAGCATCATAGTTTGCATTAAGGTTAAACTTGTTTGACTGGTTTAGTTCAACATCTGCTGCACCGCCTAGATTGAAATCTAGGAAGTTATCGTCAGAACTGTCTAAAAAGTTACCGTAATCAAGATTGGTTTGGAAAGTATATTCATTATTGCCATCCAGTAATTGGCCTTGCAAACCAGGGGTAATACCTAAAATCCAGCTGTCGGTTTTAAAGGTTTTAGTGCTGGCAATGTTGTCATCATATTTAAAGCCGGCGTTTAAATACGGGATTAAATCAATACCAGATGCCGTTTGAATCACGCCAGGCTGTTCATCGGCAGCAATAGCTGGCGATAAAGCAAACAAGCTGAGCAGGGCAACACAACTAACACTATATTTAAACGGGATGTTCATTTTGTATATCCTTATAAAAATCATCTGTAACAGGCTAAATGCATTTAGAATCAGGTTCAGCCTATCGGTTTCATTTTAAACTATTAATTCATACATTATCAGAGGCAGATTGATTGAATCTACACTCAGTAATACCTAAAAAGGCTAAAGTCAGCTCTTTTAGCACTCAACAGGGCTTTTATGCTTATTTAAGGGTTGAAAATGTTGCTTGATATAAAACAGCTTCAGCACAAAAATACAGATTTTTCTATACGTCATTCCCAAGGTCTCTTATTGGGAATCTAGCTTATGCTCTGTAAGCGTCACACCCAAAGTCACTATGACGTAAAAACCAAAAGATTAAGATTCCGGCCCAACATAATTACCGGAATGACGTAAGGTCCGGGACAGCAGTTCCTTCTATACGTCATTCCCAAGGTCTCTTATTGGGAATCTAGCTTATGCTCTCTAAGCATCCCCATCAAAGTTACTATGACTTAAAAACCAAAAGAATAAGATTCCGGCCCAACATCATTACCGGAATGACGTAAGGAGCAGGACATCAGTTCGTTCTATAAGTCATTCCCAAGGTTTCTTATTGGGAATCTAGCTTATGCTCTGTAAGCATCAGTATCAAAGTTACTATGACGCACTAATCAATAGACGTTTTTGCCAACAAAACCTTTAAATACCGTCATGACAACGATTTTAACATCCCACCATAATGACCAATTACGGATATAAGCCAAATCAAACTCAATTCTTTTTTCCATTTTATCAAGGGTTTCAGTTTCGCCTCGCCAGCCATTAACCTGTGCCCAGCCAGTAATGCCCGGCAGGACCTTGTGACGTAACATATAGTAGGTAATTAAACTTCTATATTCTTCATTGTGCGACACCGCATGTGGCCTTGGGCCGACTACCGACATATCACCACATAGGACGTTAAAAAACTGAGGTAACTCATCTAAAGAAGTTTTACGTAAAAATGCACCTACTCTGGTAATACGGGCATCACCTTTAGTTGCCTGAGTGACTACAGCACTGTTTTCCGTCACCGTCATAGAGCGAAACTTCCACACTTTAATTTGACGACCATCAAGACCATATCGGTGTTGTTTAAAAATAACGGCACCGGGTGAATTAAGTTTAATGGCCATAGCGATAACCATCAACACCGGAGATAAAGCCAGTAAAGCAGTAAAGCTAAACAGTATGTCAAATGACCGTTTGTAAAAACGTTTCATACCATTAACAGGTGATTCAAACACACTGATGGTATCAACTTCTCCTACACTACCTATACGGGCTTGCATTAAATTCTTAAGCAAAAAATCAGGTGTTATTAATACATCAACAGTGGTGTTACCCAGCTGCTCAATAATATCTGCAATCCGTTTCTCTGCTAACATGGGTAAACAAATATATAATTTCTGTATATTACCACTCTTAGCTAAGGCAACTGCTTCATTAACATCACCTTCGATCAAGCTGGTTTGCATGCCACCTAAGCGTTTTGGCTCTCTATCATCAAAAAAACCTATAAACTTAAAACCTAATTCGTAGTGCTTAGATATCTCACGATAAAGATGTATACCAGTATGGGTTAACCCAACAATAGCCACATTCTGAAACCCTAATCCAGATCTCCTACGCATTGATTTAATCCACTTAGCAATAAACCGCCAAGCCATCAACATTAAGATAGATAAACTAAACCAACCGACAATGACAATGCGAGAAAAAGATTCTGATTCTTTCAGTAGAAATAAACTCGATGCTACAATAAAAAAACTGAATAGTTTTACTAAAAATAATGAGCCTATCATCCTTGAAAACTTACCTACCCGCCAGGAACGATATAACTGAAAAGATTCTGACAAATACGAATACACAAGCAATGTGAATATTAAAACCAGTAAATAATCTTTAGAAAATCCCACCCCATATAAAAAAAGTGAAGCGTTAAAACTAATAATAATAATTAATATGTCAATTAATCGATATAAAAATGTATAACTGTCATTAACAATATTTAACGTTTTCTGTGCATCCATGATTAATCATCTTATTTAGTTAAAAACTTTTCTTTTAATAACAAGTATGCAAACTGAGAGTTTGTTACTAGGTATCTTTTCCACATACGGCCAGGCTCTTGCAAAACCCGATAAAACCATTCTAGTCCTGCATTTTGCATCCAATTGGGAGCTCGTTTAACCTTGCCAGCAACTACATCAAATGTGCCACCAACGCCCATAACAAAATCAACACCTAACTTGTCTTGCCACTTGTTTATAAAATTTTCTTTTTTAGGCGAAGTAATGGCTACAAATAATAACCTAGCACCAGATTCACGAATTTTTTTAACTAAAGCTTCTTCATTGTCCCAGAAGTAGCCATCATTAAAACCAGCAATGGTTAAGTTTGGATAAAGCGTTTGAACTTTTTCAGTCGTTTTGGTAACAACCTCGTTAGTTGCTCCTAGCAGAAAAACAGGAAAATCGCGGTTAGCACTCATCTTCAATAACTCATGAAAGAGATCGACTCCGGCTACTCGCTCCGGTACATCATGCCCTAGGAAACGTGCACCAAACACTACGCCCATGCCATCAATGTTAATAACATCACAAGCATTAACTGAAGCGGCTAAAACAGAGTCTTTTTGCATATTGACAATTTTGGCAACATTAACAACAACATGTTGTAAGAACTGACCCTCGTCTAATTTATTTTCAATAAAATAGACTGTTTCAGCCATAGTCGCTATATCCATTGGAGACTTTAAAAAGTCAATTCGTTTCATAACCCACCAAATTAAATAGAAGAAAAAAATTAATCATTCAAGAGCAATCCAAAAACATCGGTTTTAATTCCGGTTTTTATTATTTTTGCTGGATTACCTGCCACAATTACATTATCGGGGACATTTTTTGTAACAACGGAACCTGCACCAACAATAGAAGATTCACCAACAATTACACCAGGCATAATTATTGAACCTGCTCCAATGAATGAATTTTTTCCAATATATGTATCTACATGCTGAGCCCTAACGAAACAATGACTTAAAACAATCGCATCAAAAGCTATGTAAGCACCAGAACTAATATGAATTCCTTTCGGGTTAGTAAAATCTATTCTAGCTTTCAATGAAACTCTTGCGCCGTCTGCGATATCAACACCCTTTAATTTTAAATATTTTATATATATATTTATTAGAAAAACTCTGACGTGAAAAAGTACAATTCGATTAAGCATTTATAAGCTCCAAACTCTCATCAAAAACTTTGACTATATTATTTTTTGTAAATTTATTGAAAAAACCATCTTTATGGTATTGCTTGATATTAAGAACGAAAGAATCACGATTCACTATCAACCTTTTTATACCATCAACAACTTCAACTCTATTATTGGCTGCAACTCTTACGCCGACTGAATCGTCTAAAAAATAACCATCAACACCTTGTTCTTTAGAAAATAAAATTGGAATTCCAGAAAACAATGCTTCTAAATAAACCATTCCATATGTTTCAGATGTAGTTGGCATCAGAAATGAATGGTACTTACTAAGTACATTAGTTATTTTCGAGTTATCAACGGTCCCAATTAACCGAATACGATCAGTTAGATTATATTTAGAAATTATTTTATTTATCCGAGATATCGACTGGACACTACCCGCTCCGATGATATCTAACTTCCAATCAACCTCATTAAAACATGAAAGACTTTGTACTAAGCAAGGAAACCCTTTCAATTTAAAGAGATCTAAATTAAATACTGTTACAAAATTTACATTTACTTTAGTGCTTGAAATACATAGTTCGGTATTATTAGTTATTATTGGCAAATGTATTGCATTACCATGAGTTGAACCTAACTTACCTTCAACATAAGAGTGTATCCAAGGGCTCGCAGGGAAACAGCACTCAGACTCTGAATATATTTTTCGATATAATGATCTAAGTTCAGGTTTTAAACTTAAAAACTTTCGGTCTGTAGAACCCCATAAACTTATAACATATTTACTATTCAGCATATTGGATATGTGATAAGCAACAATCCCCTCTACAGTAAACTTGTGAGCAACTATCAAATCAAAATGCACCTTGTGCTTAACAAGATAACGACTAATCTTAACTGCTAGCCTATAAAGTGAATATCTAATTAAAATTCCATAAGGTAAACTTTGATATCGAATAACAAGTCCATTCTCAGATTCCAAAAATAACTCATCTTTGAATTTTGAACATCGATTAAGTGAGATTATATAATGTTCATGACAACTAGATTCCAATAGTAATTTAACGGCTTTAGTTTTATTCATCGAAATTCTATCAGGAAAGTCTGCTGTTATATTAAGGATTTTCAATGCTAGTTCTCTCTTTCAAATAAATTAAAAGCAACAAAAAGTGCTACTGTTGTAATATTAACCAAGCCATTGAATGCGCCAGACTCTAACAACCCATTATATATAACGAATATAATTAGGCAGAATTGTAGTTTTGAAACGTTTAGTTTAAAAAAAAGAAATAACGATAAGATAAAAATTAATATACCGATGACGCCACCGTATAATAGAATTTGTAATATCATGTTGTGGGCATGAGATGGAGAAAATCCTATTTCCATACTATAACGCGGAAGTAAAAACATACTTGAACTATAACCATAGCCCAAAAAATAATTATCTTTAATTAACTCGACAACTACATTCCATATATACGTTCTCCCCGTAAATGTAAGTATTTCATCTATATTTCCAGATCTTGAAACTAGCTGGATAGCTTCGTTAAAATTCAGAAAAACTACAAACCCAGAAGCAATAAAAACCAATAAAAACAGAGAATAAACTTGTCTATACTTTTTATTGTAAGTCAATATTGCAAATGAGGCCAAAACCATCAACATACTAGAACGATTTACACTTAACAAAAGTGATAATAAAGATAGGAAAATAACTAGATAAACTATCTTTTGTTTATTACCTCTTAAATAAAAATAAAAAGCAATAATAAATGACAAACAAGAGATTCGACCTAAATTATTGGCACTACCTGCTATACCAGACATTCGTCCACCTTCAACGAAAACGTCAAATTCCCAGTAAGATATTTTACCAACACTAGGAACAAAAAAATAAAAAACAAAAGATGCCAACAAGAAGTAAAACAAAGATCTTAATAGGCAACTTAATAAATTATTAACTCCATACAATGAAACATAAGAGGTAATAAAACAAAAATAAGCAACTAGCGAAAATGATGAAACCAATGCATAAGGTACATTTATAGACCAAAAACTTGAAATAGTGAAAAAACATATTAAAGCGAAAATCGCAATATTATGCTTAAAATAATAATTGGACTTATTAAATCTTAACATATATAAGCTAGTTAAAAAAATTGAAATATAAACAAGTACTTTAACTACAACTTGAAAATCGATACTTTTATCATGATAACCTCGAACTCTAAAAACGGCATCAGTTATAAAAAAACATAGAATAATTAAATTCGTATGCCAACTACTCAACTTAATAGACAATTCCCCCCCCTTTTTACATGAAATGAAATATTTGTATAATAAATAAAACGTAGGGAACGAAGTAATAGTTAACAGAGCTAAAATTGCAGTCAATTCTAACTCAAAATACTGTGATAAAAGCAGTGTCATAAAAAGTAAAATCAAATCAAGGAGCCTTGCTTTTGCTAGTGACCTAATATCGTTTAATTGAATATACACTCCCTCTACGACAACAACCATCCATATTGCAATTGTATAAAAAGAAAAAAACAAGACCTGAAAATATGTAATATCAAATGTATTTGAATATATAAAGTCAAAAAAATCTACATAGAAAAATAACATTACACATGTAAATATAGAGTAAAGAAATATTATACTACCTAAAAACCTTTTTATTTTCTCTAATGTACGACTCTTTTCTTTTAGCGACATTCTAAAATCAACTTCACGCGGTCTAAGAAAAGTTGATATAGCGTTATACAATGTCCTCAAAGCAAAAAATGCGACTCCAACTTTGGGTGACAAAAAAGTCAACAAAACTAAAGGTACGTTTGAAATTGCTGAGTTTGAAAACCAATATATGAATGAAAACCCAAAACTATTAAAATTACCAAATATCGCACGTCCATTAATGTACAAAGCCAATGGTAAAGATATTAATGACGATGTACATACTAGATAAACTAAAAAAATCACTAACCAACTTAAATCCTTAGTTATATAGGATATCAAGTAGAGTGAGACTATAAAAAGAAGATAAGAACAACTTAAAAAAGCTGATGCCATAACTTTTTTATGATGTAAAAAATACAACCTAAAATAGTCGATTAACAAGTACATAAGTATAAAAAATGAAATAAGGACGTATACTTCACGCATCCATAAGTCCAAAAAAAAAGCTACAACACCAACGCAGCCGCTAAAAAATATATAGAATAACAAGCCGACATGGGTTGAATTGTTAAAAACAAGCTCACCGCATGCAAGCCTATTTATATAAACAAATTTAATAAATCCATACAAAAAAAGAGCAAAAGAAATACTTATTACAAATTGCTCTAATAATATTTCTGTTCCAAACTTTGATATCATTGAACCTAAAAGTACATTTGCTAAGGCAAATGAACTGTGATCTATTAATTTGTACAATTTATATCCCATCTACTTTTGTAATTTTGCTGAAAATAGGTAATTATAGCCCTAAGAGAAATTTTTAGTTACAACTGCACCAGCAATTATAGAACCGGAATAAGTAAAAATTCGGCAATATAACTTTTTTCTAACTAATCTAAACAGCATCTTTAATAACCAGACTTTAACTTTTATTTTAAACATGAATATTCATACGGATATTTAATCGCTAGAAGTTATGAGTTCTTGTCTCAACACTAATTCCTATCATTATGTTATTACCGATAGCAAGAAATACTTGTAGACTATCCTGCTATTATTTTCTACTCATAGACATAGCGATATATGCTCTAGGTAAAATTGAACTGAATATATAATAAAATACTAACTATTTAATTTTCAAATTATCCCACGCGTATCAATAATCACTTTCTTAGCAAACTGGCTTTTATCCGTCGCTTTAAACTGTTTATGATCAACCAAGACAACAATGACATTGGCTTTTTCTAGCGCTGTTTCTAGCGTGACCAATTCAACCTTTTTCTCAACCAGCTTATTCGGTAAGCTTTTAATATTTGGCTCTACCGCTAATAACTCAGCAATACCTAAACCCGCTAAATGTTCAACGATTTGCAACGCAGGGCTTTCACGTAAATCGTCAATGTCGGCTTTAAAGGCTAGGCCTAAGCAAGCAATAACCGGCTTTTTAAATTGGTCTGCTGCTTGAATAATTTGATCGATAACATAGAACGGTTTAGCGTCGTTAGTTAAGCGGGCCTGGCGAATAATGTTAGCCT
Organism: Shewanella sp. HL-SH8; assembly: GCF_051165765.1. NCBI lineage: Bacteria > Pseudomonadati > Pseudomonadota > Gammaproteobacteria > Alteromonadales > Shewanellaceae > Shewanella > Shewanella sp. HL-SH8. The sequence goes on from NZ_CP195039.1 coordinate 3,070,260, forward strand.
CGTCTGGGCAACTGTCGACAATAAACCATGGGTCTACCGCGATGCAGTGACCGCCAACACCAGGGCCTGGGCTTAAGATGTTGACACGTGGATGGCGGTTAGCCAGTTTGATTAGCTCCCACACGTTGATTTTTAGCTTGTCGCAAATAACCGACAATTCATTAGCAAAGGCAATGTTAACGTCACGGAATGAGTTTTCAGTTAATTTGGCCATTTCAGCGGTACGGGCATTGGTGATAATGCATTCACCGCGAACAAACGTGTGGTAAAGCTCGACTGCTCTTTCACTACAGGCTTTGCTCATGCCGCCAATTACGCGGTCATTGGCTACCAGCTCTTGTAATACATAACCAGGTAATACACGCTCAGGACAATGCGCCACTTTAATGTCGGCTGTGTCCCCTAAGTCTTGTGGGAATGTTAAGTCTGGGCGGGCTTCTTTCAACCAGGCTGATAGTTTTTCTGTTGCGCCTACTGGTGATGTAGATTCTAGAATAACTAAATTGCCTTTTTCTAACACTGGCGCTATGGCTTTGGCTGCGGCTTCAATGTATTTAAGGTCTGGTGCATTGCCTTCTTTAAACGGTGTTGGCACAGCAATCATAAAGGCTTCAGCAGGTTCTGGCTTAGTGGTTGCGCGTAAATTACCGGTCGTTACCACACCACGGACAACGATATCTAAATCGGGTTCAACAATATGAATACGGCCTTCGTTGATGGTATCAACCGCTTGTTGATTTATATCAACACCAATGACTTCTAGCCCTCTTGAGGCTAAAACTGCGGCGGTAGGTAGGCCAATATAGCCAAGACCGATAACTGATACTTTTTTGAATAACATGGTGTTTCCTTTAGCGCAAATTTGTTTATATAAAATGAGTTAATTAGTATGCAAGCTTGATAACAATCAACCAAGTTAATAGGGTTATTGTTGAGTAAAGTGTTGCTTAATTTTGTCAATAATATGCTGGCAAGCTTTACCGTCGCCATACGGGTTATGTGCTTTACTCATAGCACTGTATTGCGCTTCATTGGTTAGCAAGCTTTCGACTGCATCGATAATTACCTGTTTGTCTGTACCGACTAATTTAACTGTACCTGCTGTAACGGCTTCTGGTCGTTCAGTGGTGTCACGCATCACTAAAACTGGCTTACCAAGTGATGGGGCCTCTTCTTGTATGCCGCCTGAGTCGGTTAATAATATGTGTGCTTGATTCATAAAATACACAAAAGGCAGGTAATCTAATGGCTCAATTAAGTGCACATTATTAACATTTTGCAGAATACGATTGACCGGCTCACGCACATTAGGGTTTAAATGCACAGGATAGATTATTTGGCATTCTGGGTGATTTGCAGCTATGTTGACTAATGCTTCACAGATGCGTTCAAAGCCACCACCAAAGCTTTCACGGCGATGGCCCGTAACCAAAATCATTTTTTTGGTTTTATCAATAACAGGATATTGCGCCGACAGGGCCTCATTTAGGCTAGCGTCTGTGTCGAGCTTATTTTTAATAATCAACAGTGCGTCAATAACAGTATTACCCGTTATGGTAATTTGATTTGGATTAATACCTTCATTAAGCAAGTTGTCTAAGGACGCTTGAGTGGGTGCAAAATGCAAGGTGGCTATTGCGCCGGTTAATTTGCGATTGCCCTCTTCTGGCCAGGGCGAATAGATATTGCCGGTTCTTAAACCGGCCTCAACATGGCCTACGGGTATTTGCTGATAATAAGCCGCTAAACTGGTTGATAGTGTTGTTGCGGTATCACCATGCACAAGTACTATGTCTGGCTTAAATTCTTCAAGAACAGGTTTTAATCCCAATAATATATTGGTTGTGACATCATAAAGCGTTTGACCTGGCTTCATTATGTTTAAGTCATAATCTGGGATGATGTTGAATAAATTTAACACCTGATCCAGCATTTCACGATGTTGTGCTGTTACACAGACTTTAGCCTTTATGCCTACGGCGCTTTCAAGCGCTTTAACCAAAGGCGCCATTTTAATGGCTTCAGGTCTGGTGCCAAATACTGATAATACTTTAATCATATCCTATCCTAGCTTTAAGTTAGTCCATTAGAAAAAGTCTATATAATAAATCTGTACAGGTTTTCAGCTAGCACTAGTGTTTAATAAATTCCAGTATTCACCAAGGGCTTTACTTATGACCTTAATAACGCAGATGCCAATAAAGCACTTAGGGATAAAAGCTTAATAAATGAACGCCAGCGAAAAAGTACGCTACCGCCACTAGATTGCAGCTTCTAGATTGCTGTGACACTTTTAAATTATTGGCTTAGCGACTATAGCTACTCACTCTACCGTAAAGGTTGAGAAGGCCAACTTTGAACGCTAAGTACAGTGCTAAGTAAGGTGCTCAGTAACGTTTTAAGCTGTAGACATGTCCCTTACATCAATAGTCAGGTAATACACCTAAAGTGATGGTTTGGAAAATTCTGTGGGAAATAATAACGGGATGATGAACATAGACACGCTAGAGGAGCTAAATCGTATGATTTTGACCCAAAAAATAGCTATCTGTGGCGTCATGCCTTGTTTTAAAATTTCCTTTTCTACTACTAATTTCTACATCAGCACTCTAATTAGCGGCGATTATAGAGTAAATGCTAAGTGAATGACAGTTTTTTGACGCATTGGGTTATTTTTTGACGGTTTTTTATTTCTCTAATTTTTCATCTTATTTTTTTCTATTTAAAATCAGAAACTAGCCGCGCTTGCTGGTTTTGTCATTTAGTTATGTCAGTAACAACGTCTTGCACTGTAACCTCCCTGTCACTATCACCTCCACTATCCACCCCCACCTCCACTATCACTTTAGCCTGTGGTGATTTTTCGCTTAGGCGTTGCGTAGGCTGCTAACGGCGGTAACCATTATGTTCGCTAATTGGACATAGCTTATTTGACTATTATGACAATACTATGTTGACCAATGTTTTGTTTTTGGCTGCTTTGAGGTGACTGGGCTAATGCTTCAGAAATGGGCGACTAAATGTAAACGGCTTAAGCTAGTGTAAACAGATTTTTTCACTTGCATAATGGCTAACACTTTTGAATGACGAGGTTAAGCGCAACGCATTCAAATAAAAGACTTTGTTTGCCTGTGCCGTGTTCTTTTATTTTTGTTTGTAACTTAACTAGATTATGATGTGCATCAAGTTTGTGTCACTTTGATCTCAATAGATAGATTATTGGTTAATTTAGCGTTGATTATCGCCCTATTGATTCAATGATAAACAGCAGGAATGACGCGTATTAAGAGTGTGCTTGTTAATATGAATAAATACCGCCATTGGTTAGCCATACCTGTGGTGTTTTCCGCTGTGTGTTTTGCCACCTTAAGCGACAGTTTATTTACCGATGATTTTTTTGCTGGCATAAAACAAGGCTACGGCGATAAAAAACTTAGCGACTTTTATGACTGGCGTAAAACCATAAATGAAGGTAGCGACCTGGATGATTACGATAGGTTGTTACTGGCCAATGAATTTGCCAATAGGCATATTGATTTTAAGTCTGACTTGAAACATTGGAATACCTTAGATTATTGGGCAACGCCAATTGAGTCCTTAGGGACTGGCGCTGGCGACTGTGAAGATTATGCCATTTTTAAGTATATGACCTTGCTTGGTATGGGCATGGATGAGAGTAAGCTGCGGTTGATGTATGTGCGGTCGTTAACCTTTAATGAACCCCATATGGTGCTAATTTACTTTGAAACACCGTCATCGTTGCCGTTAGTGTTAGATAATCTTAATCGTAAAGTGTTATCGGCAAATCGTCGTCCAGATTTAAAACCCATATATTCCTTTAATGGACAAGGTTTATGGTTAGCTAAGGCACATGGGTTAAGTTCGGCTAAACCCGACAGTAAAGGCACTACTGATTGGTCAGTTTTAATGCAGCGTATAGAAAACGGTGAATAACTTTAACAGGGTCAAATATTATGTTTAGAAAGGGAATCTCTTTACGGGCGCAGTTGTATTTATTAATTGCGTGTTTGTCTTTATTTAGCTTTGGTGCGTCGCTGTTTAATAATGTGTCTAATATGCGCAGTTATTTAAATGAGCAATTAGCATCGCATGCTCAGGGCGCGGCGATTAGTTTAGGCTTGTCTATATCGCCTTATATGGATGAAGAAGGCATGGTAATTGCGGCTACCATGACCAACGCTATTTTTGACTCTGGTTATTACCAACGTATTTCGTTTACGGACATTAACGGTGACGTTAAATTTGAGCGACTTAATAAGCAAGGTAACTTTAATGTACCTAACTGGTTTATGGCGATATTGCCGCTTACGCCACCGTTAATGATAAGTGAAGTGAGCAACGGCTGGAACATTGCCGGTACGCTTGAAGTACAGTCCCATGCGGGTACATCTTATAAAACATTATGGGACCATAGCGTTAATGCGTTAACCACCACCCTAATACAATTTTTTATTGCGTTATTGTTTGCCTATTTGATTATTAAGTCGGTACTTGCGCCGTTAAAACGCATTGAGTTACAGGCTGAAGCGGTCATTGAGAAACGCTTTGATTTAAACCCTATCAAGCCGTTCACTACTGAGTTAAATACGGTTGTGAATGCCATTAACAAAATGGTAACCAATATTCAGCGCTCTTTTTCAGAGCAAACACTGAATGCGGAAAAGTTATCAAAAGAAGTGTATATCGATAGCCATACTGGCTTACCTAATAGACGCGCTTTAATGAAGGCGTTTGATTCGTTAAAGCATGAGGCTGAAAAAAATGGTAACCGTTTGTATTTTGGTATGGTGTCGTTAACCTCGCTGCAATTGATTAACGATACCGAAGGCTATGCCCACGGTGATGCATATATTACTGAAGGGGCAACTATTTTAGCTGACCAAGTATCGGTTTATAACGATGTAAGCCTTTATAGGGTGTCGGGGTCTGAGTTTGCTATTTTGTCGCAAACCACCCATGACCTGGTGTCTATTTTAGACGGTAAAATTGGCGATGCTTTTTCGGTAGCCAATACCAACCGCTTTAGCCAGGGCTTTGCAAAACATGCATTAACCAGTGTTGAGTATAGTGAAACCTTTTCTGATGCGGCGCAGCGTTTAGATAGCCAGTTAACCCATGACAGTTATTTAGATTCCCCTGTAACGGGATTAACCACATCAACGCCTACAGCAACCCATTCACGAGAAGAGTGGGTAGCCATACTTAAGCAGTTTACTGAGTATTTTAACGCTGAGATTGTTCACACTAAGCCGAAGGATTTTGCGATTAAGTGTATTCCACTGGATAAGCTGTTTGATTTAATGTTGCAACCGGTAGTGGATACCAGTAATCAGCTGCTTTATGTGGAGTGTTTTGTGCGGTTTAAGCACAACAATGAAACGCTGTCGACCATTGATGTATTTGCTATGGCCGAACGTTTAGGGTTACTGCAAGAATTAGAGCAAACGGTTATTTGTTTTATTTTTTACAAGCTGCATCATGTTAAAAATACTCGTGTGGCGATCAACATTAGTAACCATGCACTGCATAATACTCGCTTTACTGAATGGCTGTTTGACACGTATAAACAATTGCAGTCGAAACTGCCACCGCTATTGTGTGAGTTTAATGAGTCTGGTGCGATGTTGTCACTGGAGTCAACCAAGCAATTTATTAGTCAGTCGAAAGCATTAAATATTGAAATCGCCATTGAGCGTTTTGGCTCGAGCTTAAGCTCGTTTCAATATATTAAAAATTTAAACGTCGACTACATTAAAATTGATGGCAGCTATATACGTGATATAGAACAAGCAGATACACAGTTTTTTATTCAAACCATTACCCAGATTTGTCACGGTATTGGCATTAAAATGATAGCTCCACAGATAGAAACCTTAGCAATAAGCCAGCAATGCGTGCAATTAAACATTGATGGCCTGCAAGGAAACGGCTTGTACTCTGTTCGTAATTTTAATACACTTTTACGAGTAAGTGCTGATACAATTGAAACAGAACTTAAACTTAATGATTTTTAACTAATTGTAAGGAACACAATGATGCGTAAGCTACAAACTGCTGCAGTTGTACTTTCTCTTCTATTGTCTGCCGGTGTTTCTGCTGCCAGCCTAGAAGAATTTAACGCTGGTTTACAGGCGGCCGTTGAAGCTGGCACTGTTGGCGACTACACAGAACAGATGTTCGCAAACTCAACCGCTGAAGAAGCTGAAGCAATTTTAGCTGCCGCACTTCAAGCTGCTGGTGCTGATGAAGCTGCGCAAACAAAAATTCTTGCTGCGGCTCAACAAGCTGGCGTATCGCCAGACCTAATTGCTGCAATTGCTGCATCAAATGGTGTTTCTGCAAGTGTAGTTGCTGCTGCAACTCAGATAGCGACTGCTGCGGGTACTAACAACGCTGGCAATTCAGGCAACCCAACTGCGATTGCTGCTGCTAATAGACCAAACCCAGGCCAAGGCCGCGGTAATACCGGTGGAAATAACGGCGGTGGTGGCGGTGGTGGCGGAAACGGCGTTTCTGGTAACTAGAAACCGATTTCACTAGCTAATAGCTGTTTTAAAAAAGCCCATTAACATGGGCTTTTTTATTGGCTGAATTTTAACAATTAATCGTTTTACTTCCATCTCTTATTCCGATTTCAGATTATTTAATCAAGATATACAGCAGTACATTCGCCCACGTTTTCAAATTCTAATCTTTGTTGTTTAGCACACCCCAGATCACCTCAAGACTTAATCTGTAGGCTTTAAAGTGCCGAGCTAATTGATACGGTTTGTGTTTTAAATACCTATTACAAAGGTTGCGGACTCTGCATATAGATTTAAACTGGGTTAGCGAGCCTGAAATGGCTTATTTCTAATTAAGCTCACTTTGTGAGTCTACTCAATAATCTACGCTGCTAGCTGTTTATATTTGCTTGTAGAGGCATTGCATAGCATAAGCGCAAAGCATTTTGTTTAAACAACTAGATAAGCACTATTGGAAGAAGCAAAGAAGTGGTGGCTAGTGAAGGATTCGAACCTTCGAACAATAGGTAAGAAAGCCAACTGCAGCACTTGATTTAGCCCTTAGCTTAGAGAAAGAGTGACTGAACTAACGAGCCATCTTGGTTTTGCTAAGCGATATGGTTAACTGACCATTACAACTAGGGGTTACAACATCAGCAAGGAAAATTGGTGGTTGTGCAGGATTCGAAGCTTCGACCAATGGGTTAAAAGCCAACTGCAGCTTTTGATTTAGCATAGAGAGTGACTGAGCTAACGACCCATCTTGGTTTTGCTGATCTTTAAGTAATTAACTGGAATTTAATACGGAGAGTTTAAGAAGTGGTGGGTTGTGAAGGATTCGAACCTTCGACCAATTGGTTAAAAGCCAACTGCAGCTCTTGATCCAAATAGAGAGGGTGACTGAGCTAACGACCCATCTTGGTTTTGCTGATCTTTAAGTAGTTAACTGGAATTTAATACGGAGAGTTGAAGAAGTGGTGGGTTGTGAAGGATTCGAACCTTCGACCAATTGGTTAAAAGCCAACTGCAGCTCTTGATCTCATTCTTTCAAATAGAGCAAGAGTGAATGAGCTAACGACCCATCTTGGTTTTGCTAAGCGATATGGTTAACTGGAGATTACAACTAGGAGTTACAACATTGGGAAGGAAAAGTGGTGGGTCGTGAAGGATTCGAACCTTCGACCAATTGGTTAAAAGCCAACTGCAGCTCTTGATTTAGCTCTTAGCTTAGAGAAAGAGTGACTGAGCTAACGACCCATCTTGGTTTTGCTAAGCAATATGGTTAACTGGAGATTACAACTAGGAGTTACAACATCGGGAAGGAAAAGTGGTGGGTCGTGAAGGATTCGAACCTTCGACCAATTGGTTAAAAGCCAACTGCAGCTTTTGATTTAGCATAGAGAGTGACTGAGCTAACGACCCATCTTGGTTTTGCTGATCTTTAAGTAGTTAACGAGAATTTAATACGGAGAGTTGAAGAAGTGGTGGGTCGTGAAGGATTCGAACCTTCGACCAATTGGTTAAAAGCCAACTGCTCTACCGACTGAGCTAACGACCCAACGATGTTTTACTTAAACTTGATGTTACTTCTGAATTATTTAGCCACTATCAAATAAAGTGGTATTACGTGAAGATTAAAACCTTCGAGAAATTGGTTAAAAGCTAACTGCAGCTCTTCGCTTAGAGAAAGAGTGACTGAGCTAACGACCCAACGATGTTTTACTTAAACTTGATGATACTTCTGAATTATTTAGCCACTATCAAATAAAGTGGTGGGTCGTGAAGGATTCGAACCTTCGACCAATTGGTTAAAAGCCAACTGCTCTACCGACTGAGCTAACGACCCAACGATGTTTTACTTAAACTTGATGTTACTTCTGAATTATTTAGCCACTATCAAATAAAGTGGTATTACGTGAAGATTAAAACCTTCGAGAAATTGGTTAAAAGCTAACTGCAGCTCTTCGCTTAGAGAAAGAGTGACTGAGCTAACGACCCATCTGGTATTGCTGTAAATTATTTAACCACTATTTAAATAAAGTGGTGGGTCGTGAAGGATTCGAACCTTCGACCAATTGGTTAAAAGCCAACTGCTCTACCGACTGAGCTAACGACCCATCTGGTATTACTTTAAACTTGATGATTATCTAAATTCTTTAACCACTATTTAAAAAGTGGTGGGTCGTGAAGGATTCGAACCTTCGACCAATTGGTTAAAAGCCAACTGCTCTACCGACTGAGCTAACGACCCATCTGGTATTACTTTAAACTTGATGATTATCTAAATTCTTTAACCACTATTTAAAAAGTGGTGGGTCGTGAAGGATTCGAACCTTCGACCAATTGGTTAAAAGCCAACTGCTCTACCGACTGAGCTAACGACCCAACGATGTTTTGCTAACCGTATTGGTTAACTGGAACAAAAGCCAACTGTCTATGTTTCAAGACCGACTGAGCTAACGACCCATCTGGTAACTGAATTATTTAGCCACTATCAAATAAAGTGGTGGGTCGTGAAGGATTCGAACCTTCGACCAATTGGTTAAAAGCCAACTGCTCTACCGACTGAGCTAACGACCCATATTGTTTTGCTAACCTGTTATGGTTAACTGGAACAAAAGCCAACTGTCTATGTTTCAAGACTGACTGAGCTAACGACCCATATTGTTTTGCTAACCTGTTATGGTTAACTGGAACAAAAGCCAACTGTCTATGTTTCAAGACCGACTGAGCTAACGACCCATATTGTTTTGCTAACCGGTGATGGTTAACTGGAACAAAAGCCAACTGTCTATGTTTCAAGACCGACTGAGCTAACGACCCAGAATGTTCTAAATAACTCTAAAACATCCCTCAAAAGGCTATGCCGTTCTGAGGGCGCCTATAATACCGTTTTCATTTTGTCATGCAAGCGCAAATTTCTAATTTGTGGTTGTTTGCATGAAAAACAGACTAAGAGGCTGCTTTTTGACTTTATTAGCCATTAAGTGCTGATAACTGCTGCTGTGCAAGGCGTGCTGAAGCGCTGTTAGGGTATTCTTTTAATACTTTATTATAGAGTGCTTTTGCTCCGGCAAGGTCACTCTCTTTTTCAGCAATCATACCTAACTTAACTAAACTATCGCCACGTTTGTTTGAATCAGCAAATTGACTCACAACCGCACTAAAGGCACCTTTAGCATCTGCATGCTCACCTTTATTAAACAATAGCTGACCTAACCAGTAATTGGCATTAGCAGCATAGCTTGATTGCGGATATTGTTTTATAAAACTTCTAAAGGCAGGAATAGCATCATCATACTTACGATCTTTAAGCACTAGGTTAACCGCAGCTTCATAGCTACCTGTTTCGCCTAATGTCGAGCTTGATGCGGCAACGCTAACTGCATCTGTTGCAGCGGGTGCGTTTACTACTGCTGCGGGTTTGCTCGATAAGTTTGCTATGTCTTCGTAAAGCTGGCGTTGACGTTGCAACATTTGATTGATCTGGTAATTCTGTTGCTCAGTAATGCCACGTAAATCCAACACTTCTCTTTGCAAAGCGTCTAGTCGGCGTTGCATGTCAAATTCACCCTGTTGCTTTGCTTTTATGATGCGTTCTACACGTGCTAAACGATCATCGCTTGAACCATTAGCAACATCCTCTACAGGAGCGGGAGCAGCTACTGCTGCCCCTGCACCAAAGAACATTGCCGCAACTAATACGGCATGTTTCATGTAAATCTCCTAACGGGTCAACCAAGGTGGTTGACCTTTTTTCATTAACGCTTAGTAAACTAACACACCGCGACGGTTTTGAGCAAAACCGGTGTCAGTGCGAGAAAAGTCTAAAGGCTTTTCTTCACCGTAGCTTACGATACTCATTTGGCTAGGTTGTACACCCATGCCTTGTAAGTATTTAGCAATCGCTTTAGCGCGGCGTTCGCCTAGTGCGATGTTGTATTCTGGTGTACCACGTTCGTCAGCATGGCCTTCAATTAGTACGCGAACATTTGGGTGTTCAACTAAGTAATTGCCATGTGCCATAAGAATGTCAGCATTGTCAGTTTGTACTTCACTGCGATCGAAATCGAAGTAAATAATGTTTTGACGACGTAATTCTTGCTCTTTCAAACGTTGCTGTTCTGCTGGGCTTAATACTGCACCAGCACCACCAGTTTCAATACCACCATTACCATACTCGCTAGATGAACCAGAAGTAGAACCGCTAGCATCTGTGTCAGAGTCTGAAGTTGAGCTACAAGCACCCAGTGCCATTAGCGGAACTGCAACCATCATAGCTTTGAACAACTTATTCAGATCCATGTTAAATCCTTATCGATACTTAATATTAAAGAAATGGGGACCAGGCTGGTGATTTCACCTCACCTTGTCCAGCAGGCAATCTTGCCTTAAATCGGCCATCGGTAGAAACCGCTGCCAGTACTTGTTTACCTTCGTGAGTCGTACCATAAATCACCATAGTGCCATTAGGTGCAACACTTGGTGATTCATCTAATCGAGTAGATGATAACACCTGCATAAAGCGAGTTGCTAAGTCCATTCTGGCAATATTGAAACGTCCATTAGTACGATTCACAAAAATCATGCTGCGACCATCAGGTGTAATTGAACCACCTAAATTCCATTCGCCTTCAAAAGTCATTCGACTGACTTTATTTGTATCCAAATTCACTTTGTAAAGCTGCGGTCTACCGCCACGCTCAGACGTGAAAAGAAGCGACTTACCATCGGGGAACCATGAAGGCTCTGTGTCAATGGCGTAGTGATCTGTTACACGTTTGGTTGCTTTTGTGGCTATATCCACTGTGTAAATTTCTGGCTGACCATCTTTTGATAAGGTCACGGCTAACTTTTTACCGTCTGGTGAAAAAGAAGGCGCGCCATTTATACCGTCAAAACTACTTACTAGCGTACGAGTTTGAGTGTATATGTCTTGAACAAATATTTCAGCTTTGCGATTTTCAAAACTCACATACGCTAAGCGACGACCATCTGGAGACCAGCTTGGTGACATTAATGGTTCTGGCGAGCGTAATAACATTTGCTCGTTGTAACCATCATAGTCGGCGATCATTAAATGATACGGCGCTTTTTGGCCTTGCTTAACAACAACATAGGCGATTCGAGTTAAGAACGCGCCTCTTATTCCAGTTAATTTTTCATATACAACATCGCTGATGCGATGGGCGTATTGTCTAAATTGGTTAGCGTTAATCACAGTTTCGCGGCTTTCTAAAACCAGTTCGCTATTGTTAACAGGGCCTTTGCCAGCTTGAAGCTGTGCTTTTACCAGGTCGATAAGTTCAAAAGTCACTAAAAATTGACCTGTGCCGTAGGGCTTAACCGAACCAACAACAAGTGCATCTGCGGACACATTGCCCCAGTTAGCAGCGTTGAACTGAGCTACTGTATTAATATTAGACTGTGGTAATGCACGTTTATCTAGTGGTGAAAAAGTACCACTTCTAGATAAGTCAGACATCACGACATCTGAAATAGATGCAGGCGCTGCACCTTCACCTTGCCATACAAAAGGCACGATAGCGATTGGACGCGATTGATCAACACCTTCGGTGATCACAATATCCAAGGCTGCACGTGCTGGCGTTATCATTACAACACATGCCAATGCGAACCATTTAACCAAATTATTCATGAGACTCCTTCATACCCTTCGCATTTTTAATGCATTATTTTGTATCGGTAATACATTAATATACTAATTAAATTCCGGTGAAACCGTTAAGTTAATTTCTTTTAATTTATCGTACACACCCGCTTCTGTAGACACGGGTAAACGACCTGCTTTATTAATTGCTGCTTTTGCTGCACGACACACAACCTGATCGCCATCTAATGTTTGACTTGACGTCACAAAACCATCTTGTGCTAATCGAATAAACACGCGACAACTTTTTCCGCGCATCGATTCGTCAACCACAAGGTTACGTTGAATTGTGGCAATTATCATCGCTTTAAATCGATCCACTTCTGACATAACTTGCTTATTTCGCGTTTGCGATAATGTTGCTTGTTCTGCCGCGAGTGCGTCTGTCATTTCTTGCTCTTGACGTGCTTTTGCATCGGCATCGGCTTTCGCTTTGCGTTGGCGATCTTCCTCTAATTTACGTTTGCGTTCATCTTCTTCAGCTTTACGCTTACGTTCATCTGCGGCTTGTTTCGCTGCGGCTTCTTCTTGCTTACGTTTTTCGGCCGCTTTTTGTGCGGCTTGTTCCGACGCTTTTTGTTCTTGCTCTTTTTGCTTACGAACGGCTTCAGCCTTATTCGCACGCTCTTTTTCTTGCTGCACTTTTATTTGAGCAGCTTTAGCGGCGTCGTTGGCTTTTTGTGTTTCAACTTCTTTCTGTTTGCGTTCGATTTCTAAATTCTTAATTTTTTGCTGTTCTTGCTCACGTTGTTTGCGGGCTTCGTTGGCTTTACGCTCTAGCTCTGCTTGACGTGCCTTTTCTTTGTTTTCAGTGTCTTGCTTTTGTTGCTTTAACTTTTCTACATGCTGGCTAATTTTTTGTTGATCAACCATCACAGCTTGAATAGCAGGTGCACTAGGTGCTGATGGCATTGTTTTAGGCTTATCATCGAAACTTACGCCTATCACTAAAATAACAATCGCACCAATGTGGATACCGGCAGAAATCGCTACCGGTATTTTAATAGTAGATTGATTAGCCACCTATTTCTCCTTTGGTGAATCAGTCATTAACCCTACCGCAGGCACGCCCGCTTGTTGCAAGCTCACCATGAGTTGAATAACATTTTCATAGGCAATACTTCTGTCTGCCTTTACAACCACAGGTCGTAACGGTTCAAGCTGGATCATAGCGCCAACCTGAATTGCAATTTCATCCAGGTCTAAAGGGTCACTATTAGAACCCGTACCCACGTTTAAAAAGTATTCACCAGCTGCATCTATAGAGGCTACGATTGGCGGTTTACTGTCTGGTGGTAATGATTCAGCTTTGCCCTGTGGCAATTCAACTTTAACACCCTGAGAAACAATTGGCGCCGTGACCATGAAGATGATCAATAGCACCAACATAACGTCGATATACGGTACAACGTTAATTTCAGCAATAGGACGTTTACGCTTACGTTGGTACATTACACCGCTTCCTTTTCACTATAGGCTTGGCGCTGTAAAATGTTAGAAAACTCTTCCATAAAGTTTGCGTAGGCCATCTCTAGCTTTTCAGCTTGTGTAGCAAAACGGTTATAGGCAACAACAGCTGGAATAGCGGCAAATAAACCCATAGCGGTTGCAATCAGTGCTTCAGCAATACCAGGTGCAACCATGGCCAATGTAGCGTTTTCTACTGTACCTAAGGCGATAAACGAGTTCATGATTCCCCATACGGTACCAAACAATCCGATATAAGGACTGGTTGAACCGATTGTGGCTAGCATAGGTAAATTGTTTTCCAGTTTTTCCATCTCACGTGACAAACTCACGCGCATGGCTCTAGATGTGCCCTCCATTACAGCATCTGGTGACTTACTGTTAACTTTGATCACTCTTGAGTATTCTTTAAAGCCTGCAACAAACATTGCTTCTAGGCCAGCAATGCTTTCGCCTCTGGCGGTTAGTTCTTTGTATAAGCGGTTTAAGTCGACACCGGACCAAAAGGTATCTTCAAAACGCGCGGATTTTACCCGTGCTGAATTCAGCATTGATCGGCGTTGAATGATCACCGCCCAAGATGCAATAGATAAACCTAACAAAGTAAACATAACTAGCTTTACCAACACACTGGCTTGTAAAAACAAACCAATAAAAGACATATCAGCGTGCACTCTTAAACTCCTGAACGATAAATTCTGGGATGGCTATGGGACGCATTTTTGATAAGGACACACAAGCGACTATCACTGTTGCCTCACAATAGCATTCACCTAGCTCATCAATTAAACGCTGTTGGAACACCAACGACGCTTTTTTCAATGACGATATAGAGGATTCAACTATAAAATCCTGTTCAAACTTTGCCGCGCGGCGAAAATCTAATTCTGCACGTTTAACAACAAAAGCAATGTCATCAGCCAATAATTTAGTTTGACTAACGCCCATTGATTTAAGCCATTCGGTGCGTGCTCTTTCAAAGAAGTTTAAGTAATTTGAATGATAAACAACGCCACCAGCATCGGTGTCTTCATAGTACACTGTTACGGGCCAATTAAACGTCATTTTAAGACTCGTTCTTTACTTACAAAATTTTGCATACTATACCGAGTAGCAAGGCAGTTGTGAATCATCTCACCCGCTAAAAACAGACTTTATTTCGAGCATAACAGTGTTAAATTGCATTATCTGGGGTTTAACCAACTTAGATGAAGATTTTTTAATGTTTTCTGGCCTTCAAACAACCCAAAAAATGAATCTTAACTAGATGAAGTCATCGCATTTAATGATACAAATTGCAGCTTAGTTAAATATTAATTTCAAAAAGCAGGATATCGCTATGCTTTGCCAGTCAAAAGTATTAAAACCGATCGTATTTAAAATAAAGTGAATCAATAAAAGCTTATTTTTTCAGGTAAATGATCACTTTACCAAAGCTATTAACATTTACTTTTAAAAAACAATTCAACTTATCCGAATATTTATTCACTCAAATACTAATTATCTCAACAAAACCTACCCTAGTGCTATTTAAGGACCATTTTTAATTCAAAACCAGCACAATCATCCATTAAAAAAACTAATGTGAAAGTGGAAAAAATCTATCTTGTGCATTTAGAGTAATAAATCTATTATGAACTTGTTTTCAGGACACATCGATTTGATGAGAAAACAATGAACTTAAAGTTAGTGTTTGTGAAACCTTAACTTATCTCCAGTTCTTATGCTTGACTTCCTTCCTTAAATTTGTTGATTGCAAATTATTTAGCCCACTCGGTTTGAGTGGGTTTTTTTTGTCTAAAATTTACCTTCAAACACATACAAAAAAGCCTGAACATGATTCAGGCTAATGCTACAGATTAATGGCTATCGTTACTTTGAAACGAATTAAGGTCTGTGTATTTTCTAAGTAATAATTAACAGCACTATATAGGTTTAGTTATTCTAATCACGACTCTGCGGTTTGTTTGTCGCTCTGACGCTAAGTCATTACCAGCCACGTGACGTTTTTCACCATGCCCTTCTGTGGTGATACGGTCTTGTGAGATACCACTGGCGATTAATAAACTTTTAACTGAATCAGCACGTTTTTCTGAGACTTTTTGGTTAATTGAACGTCCGCCATAGCTGTCGGTATAGGCATCAACCACCACTAACTCGATATTCGGGTCATATGATAAATATTCTTGTACTTTTTTAAGCTGATAATTTGAAAAACGAGTTAACTCGGTTCCACCCTCTTGGTAGTTTAATACCGTGAATGCAATGTCATCAAAACTGTAGGGTAATAAATTAGCCAAGCATGAGCGAAACTCACGATACTTGCTGGCAAAGTTCACCGCTGAAATTCCGACTGCAACTTTACTTGATGCATCATACCAATCAGCATAATAAAACGTAGGCTGACGGCCCTGGCTTAATTCATTTAGCATAGTCCAGGCAGCTTTTTTAGGGACTTCACCGTTAAATTGTTTTTGATACTTTAATGCGATGATTTCTTTTGATGCATCACCTGGGCGCCAGGTCGGTGCTCGGCTGATTAATTTAGCATTGGTAACCGCGTCTGGCTTTGCCCACATATCAAGCGTAAAGAGTAAGTTAAGATCTTTTCCAGATTTACTGGAAAAAATAGCTTTGCCGTAATCTGGTATATCATGCTCTAGTCGACATTCAATAGGGGTATTTTCACCTACACGCCAGGCAGAGTTTTCAAGGGAGGCAACATAGTGACGTAGATCAGCACTTGCAGAAGCACTGATACACAAACTGGATACTAATATGATTTTTTGCCACATGGTGTCACCTGTCGATTTTATTACCTGTTAATATATCGGCGGCTAAATCTTTTTCTTAAGTTTAAATTATCACTGAAACGAGCATATTAAGACAGTTTGGGTATAATGCACGGCCTATCTGTCACAATAGGCGCAGGCCGGTCTTTAATGGTGACAATAATATTCAGGTTTAATGGGGTAATAGAATTACATGAGTGACATCTGCAACAGCAATAAATTTAAATATCGATTTCGCGGTTATTTTCCTGTGGTGATTGATGTTGAAACAGCAGGATTTAATGCTAATACAGATGCATTGCTTGAAATCGCAGTTACCATGCTAAAAATGGATGATGACGGCTTTATAAGCTTAGATAAAACCCTTCATTACCACATTGAGCCATTTGAAGGTGCAAACCTTGAACCCGCTGCATTAGCATTCAATGGGATTGACCCTACCAACCCGCTTAGGGGTGCTGTTGATGAGAAGTCCGCTTTTTTAGAAATATTTAAAGAAGTTAAAAAGGCTCAAAAAGCGGTTGGCTGTCATCGCAGTATTGTTGTCGCACATAATGCGGCATTTGATCTTGGTTTTGTTAATCAATGTATCGAGCGAAATAGTTTAAAGCGCTCACCGTTTCATCCCTTTGCCAGTTTTGACACAGCGTCCCTTGCCGGATTAGCTATTGGCCACACGGTATTGGCTAAAGCGTGTAAAATGGCTGGCATTGATTTTGATAATAAAGAAGCTCATTCAGCACTGTATGATACTGAACGTACCGCTGAACTTTTTTGTTATATCGTTAATCGCTGGAAAACCCTTGGCGGTTGGCCGTTGGCGATTATGGATGAGTCAGATGATGATACTGACAATAGTGATACAGACGACTGAACGAAGCAGATGTGCGGTTTAGCTTAACTTTATTTAAGTTACAGAAACAAAAAAAGCTGCCTAGGCAGCTTTTTTGATATTCAACAAGCGAAGATTATAGCTTGTCAGAGTGATCTTTTAAGTATGAAGCAACACCATCAGTGCTAGCTGTCATGCCTTTATCACCTTTAGACCAACCTGCTGGACATACTTCACCGTGCTCTTCGTGGAATTGAAGTGCATCGATCATACGTAGCATTTCGTCAACGTTACGGCCTAATGGTAAATCGTTAACCACCTGGTGACGTACTTGACCTTCTTTGTCTACAAGGAATGAACCACGGAAAGCAACACCTGCTTCTGGATGTTCAACATCGTATGCTTTACAAATTTCATGCTTAACGTCAGCAACTAAAGTGTATTTAACTTGGCCAATACCACCTTTGTCTACTGGAGTGTTACGCCATGCGTTGTGAGTGAACTGTGAGTCAATAGACACACCAATAACTTCAACACCACGCTTGGTGAACTCTTCCATACGGTGATCAAAAGCAATTAGCTCTGATGGACACACGAAAGTGAAATCTAAAGGATAGAAAAAGATAACCGTTGGCTTACCTTTAGTTGCCGAAGCAAGGTTAAAGTTGTCAACAATTTCGCCTGAACCTAATACTGCTGCTGCGGTAAAGTCTGGGGCTGGACGGCCTACTAATACGCTCATTTTATATCTCCATTAATGGCTTGTTAAAATTCTAAAAGAAGGTGCAATGTTCACCCTTCCACAATGTGCTATACCATACCTTTTATTTGCGCCCCCGATAAGAGGTTTCGAATGAATTTTGTTTTACCTGCTGAAAAACCCCTCATCACAGCCTTACTATTTTTAAGGTTTTAAAAACAAATAACTAAAAATGGCTTACAACAGATGACATTTTGGCCTGATTCTTTAACATTGACGCACGCGATAGGCACTGCATGCTATTGATACACTAATAAAATAAAGGCTTTACTGGACAAGCAAAGTAAATAACGGCATAAATAAACGCCTTAATACTTATAATAAATAGAATTAAAAAATATGAATGCTGTGGTGATATCTGTTTGCTTAATGCTTGCATTGAGTTTTGTTCGAGTAAATGTGGTAATTGCACTGACAATAAGCGCTTTAGTTGCCGGCCTTGTCGGTGGGCTTGATATACAACAAACAATTTCCGCTTTTAACGATGGTTTAGGTGGCGGTGCTCAAATAGCCTTAAGTTATGCCCTACTGGGGGCGTTTGCTGCAGCATTGTCACATTCTGGTTTAACTACATTAATTTCTAACAGTATTATTAAAAAATTGGGTAAAGAGCCTAATAGTAGTAATACCCAGGTTGTGCGATGGATGCTGTTGGTTACGATTCTGGCAATGGCTATTTCGTCGCAAAATATTTTGCCCATTCATATCGCCTTTATTCCTATTTTAATTCCCCCACTATTGCATGTGTTAACCGCATTGAAAATTGATCGCCGCCTTATTGCCTGTTTACTAACCTTCGGCTTAGTGACTACCTATATGATTTTACCCATAGGTTTTGGCGGTATTTTCTTAAATGACATTTTACTGGCGAATTTAAACAGTAATGGCTTAAACGCGGTTCACGCTCAAGTGCCACAGGCGATGTTATTACCCGCATTAGGCATGGTATGTGGGCTATTATTTGCGATGTTTGTTAGTTACCGCAAGCCGCGTGAATACCTATTTATCGCACAGCAAACGGTTACTGAACAGGCAGAGCAGACAATTAACACTAAAAGCATTGTCATTTCTTTAATCGCCATAGTCGCTACCTTAATAGTACAACTTCAAACAGACTCTATGATATTTGGTGCCTTAACCGGGTTTGTCATTTTCCGCTTTTCGGGGATTATTAAACAAAGTGTTGGCCAAGACTTATTTAACCAGGGCGTGCATATGATGGCCAACATTGGTTTTATTATGATTGCTGCTGCGGGTTTTGCAGCGGTTGTAAAGTCAACCGGCGAAGTGAGCTCTTTAGTGACGTCACTAGGGGATTTTATTGGTGACAATAAAGCATTGGCGGCAATACTTATGCTTTTAGTCGGTTTACTTATTACCATGGGGATTGGGTCTTCTTTTTCAACGATACCTATTATTGCAACCATTTATGTGCCACTGGCACTTAGTTTTGGATTTTCTGTGGCAGCGACAATTGCCCTTGTGGGCACAGCTGCCGCATTAGGTGATGCTGGCTCACCAGCTTCTGATTCAACCTTAGGCCCTACAGCGGGTTTGAATGCCGATGGACAACACGACCATATTCGTGACAGCGTGATCCCGACTTTTATTCATTATAATATTCCGTTGATTATTTTTGGCTGGATAGCGGCCATGGTGTTGTAGTGAGTAGTGAGTAGCATTTAGTTTTTAGACATACTGCTTTAAGCGTCGACGGGGTAGATTAAGCAATATGACGGATAAAAAATGGGAACCTTGTGGTTCCCATTTTTTTCTAACCGATTTATAAAATCAGCTTATTTATTATTTAGTGCCGAATATCTTATCACCAGCATCACCTAAGCCAGGCAGAATATACCCTTGCTCATTTAGACAATCGTCAATTGCTGCGGTGTAAAGTTCAATATCAGGATGAGCTAAACCAAGTGCTTTAATGCCTTCTGGTGCAGCAACAAGCACTAATGCTTTAATTGACGTACAGCCGCGAGCCTTTAATAGGTCAATAGTGGCTATCATAGAGCCGCCAGTGGCTAACATAGGGTCAACGACTAACGCGATGCGCTCGTCAACATTACTGACTATTTTTTCAAAATACGGTACCGGTTCTAACGTTTTTTCATCACGATAAATACCGACAACAGAAATACGTGCACTCGGTATATGCTCAAGTACACCATCCATCATACCTAAGCCCGCACGTAAAATAGGCACTACAGTGACTTTTTTACCTTTGATTTGATCGACTTCAACAGGGCCGTTCCAACCATTAATAGTGACTTTTTCAGTCTCAAAGTCTGCGGTAGCTTCATAGGTTAACAAACTGCCGACTTCGGTCGCCAATTCGCGAAAACGCTTAGTACTGATATCTGCTTCACGCATCAATCCTACTTTGTGGCGAATAAGAGGGTGTTTTACTTCAACAACTTTCATCTTCGATCTCCCAGCTTTGTCTAATTACAGCCAAATTTAACGAATTTTAGTGTATTTATCCCTTCTATAAAACATAAAGTTTTATAAATGCAGTAAATCGTGAGCTAAGCCAATAAAAATCACACAATTTGGTGTTTTATCTGGCGGATAAAGCTAAATGATGGCTTTCGAGTAACGGCACAAGCTGGTAGAATGTGGCCGCATAAAATTCCTTAAACGATGTACCCGAGAGGATCCTCCGTGAGCACTCCTACACCATTAAGTTACAAAGATGCCGGCGTTGATATAGATGCAGGTAACGCATTAGTTAGTAACATTAAAACTGCGGTTAAACGCACCCGCCGCCCTGAAGTTATGGGCAACTTAGGTGGTTTTGGCGCATTATGTGAATTACCGACTAAATATAAACACCCTGTATTAGTGTCTGGCACCGATGGTGTTGGTACTAAACTGAGACTGGCAATTGATCATAAGAAACATGACACTGTCGGAATCGATCTTGTTGCCATGTGTGTGAATGATTTAATTGTATCGGGTGCCGAGCCGTTATTCTTTTTAGATTACTATGCGACTGGCAAACTAGACGTTGAAACTGCAACCTCTGTTGTTAATGGTATTGCTGAAGGCTGTGTTCAATCTGGTTGTGCGTTAATTGGCGGTGAAACTGCTGAAATGCCAGGTATGTACGAAGGTGAAGATTACGACTTAGCCGGTTTCTGTGTTGGCGTTGTTGAAAAAGCTGACATTATTGACGGCACAAAAGTTAAAGCCGGTGATTCACTTATCGCTTTAGGTTCTAGCGGCCCTCACTCAAATGGTTATTCGTTAATTCGTAAAGTCTTAGAAGTAAGCAAAGCAGATCCTAAGCAAGACTTAGCCGGTAAGCCGTTAATTGATCATTTACTTGAACCAACTAAGATTTATGTAAAATCATTACTTAAATTGCTTGAGCAAACTGAAGTTCACGCTATGGCGCATATCACTGGTGGTGGATTCTGGGAAAATATCCCACGCGTATTACCAGCAGATTGCAAAGCGGTTGTTAAGGGTGATTCTTGGCAATGGCCTGTTGTGTTCGACTGGTTAATGACTAATGGAAATATCGCTAAGCGTGAAATGTATTTAACCTTCAACTGTGGTGTGGGTATGGTCATTGCACTGCCAACTGATAAAGTTGACGCTGCATTAGCATTGTTAACTGCTGAAGGTGAAAACGCTTGGCTAATTGGTGAAATTGCCAATCGTAATGCCGATGAAGAGCAAGTGGAGATTGTATAATGCCTGCTAGCTGTCGCGTTGTGGTGTTGATTTCAGGTAACGGTAGTAATTTACAAGCTATTTTAGACGGTTGTGATGACAACCTAAACGCTGAAGTAGTCGGTGTTATCAGTAACAAACCTGACGCATATGGCTTGATACGCGCTCACCATAGTGAAATTGATACCAGTTGTGTCATTGCTCGCAAAGGTGAAGCACGTGAAGAGTATGATATTCGTCTTGCTGCTTGCATTGAAAAATATCAGCCAGACTTAATTGTACTTGCCGGTTTTATGCGTATTTTATCCGATGACTTTGTCGGTCGTTATTTAGGTAAGATGATCAATATTCATCCGTCATTATTACCTAAGTATACTGGCCTTAATACTCATCAACGCGCTATCGATGCAAAAGACAAAGCGCATGGCACTAGTGTGCACTTTGTTATTCCAGAACTTGATGCAGGACCGGTTGTTTTACAAGCTAAAGTACCGATTTATGCTGAAGATGATGCTGAGATATTAGCAGAGCGAGTGCATGAGCAGGAACACGCTATTTATCCTCTTGTGGTTAAATGGTTTAGTTTGGGCAGACTTGAAATGAAACAAAATCAAGCTTACCTGGACGGTGCGCTAATTGGCCCTAATGGTTACGCACCGGATTAATTCTAGCCCACTATGTTTGCATAAAAAAAATCACGCTGCGGCGTGATTTTTTTATTCTAGTTATTTTTTAACGGGCTATTTTAAAAAACTCTTTTATTATCAACTTAGCTAATCGACACTTTAGCGAACAGGTAAGGTGATATCAGCAAACATTTCATCAATAAGTTGTTGATCACGCAAAGCAACCGCATTTTCAACCACGGTACGGGTTAAATGGGGAGCAAAATGCAACATGAAGTCATACATGTAACCACGTAAGAAGCTGCCACGTCTAAAGCCAATTTTAGTGGTGCTGTGAGCAAATAAATGACTGGCATCTATCGCGATTAAATCTTTATCGATATTGGCATCAATTGCCATAGATGCAATAACCCCTACTCCTAAACCAAGACGGACATAGGTTTTTAATACGTCAGCACTGGTTGCACTAAACACCACTCTAGGGTGTAAATTAGCGCGATTAAACGACTTTTCAATTTCAGAGGCTTTATCAAAACCAAATACGTAGGTCACTAAAGGATATTTAGCTAAATCTTCAATGCTAGGTTTAGTAATACTGGCTAGAGGGTGATCGCGGGTGACCACTATTGAACGATTCCAGTGGTAACAAGGTAGCATAATTAGGTCGGTATAAAGATGCATAGCCTCTGTTGCAATAGCAAAATCAGCTTCACCTCGAGCCGCTTGCTCACTGATTTGGCTAGGCGTACCTTGATGCATATGTAAATTAACTTTAGGGTAACGCTTAATAAATTCTTTAATGATTTGCGGTAAAGCATAACGGGCCTGGGTATCAGTTGTGGCAATATTTAGCTCACCTTGATTTGGCTTAGTGTATTCTTCTGATACTTTTTTAATGCTTTCTACTTTGCCTAGAATATCATTCGCTATTTCGATAACCTGCAAACCCGCGGGGGTAACATGGGTTAAATGTTTGCCACTTCGACCAAATATTTGGATCCCAAGCTCATCCTCAAGCATACGAACTTGCTTGCTGATCCCCGGTTGTGAGGTATATAAATTTTCAGCAGTAGCTGATACATTTAAATTGTGTTTGACCACTTCGGCAATGTATCTTAATTGTTGCAGCTTCATGGCACCATTCCTTACTATTCAATTGGAACATTAGCAGTAATGACGCAATAGGACGCCACTAACCTCAACTCATCTATAACTAAATGTTATAGATAGCAGCAAATGTAATTTAAATTAGCATATAAGACAAGTGAAAATAGCCTACTGTAACTCAGCAAAATACCCTGAAATAGGCGTTAGTAAGCAAACTCACACGTGTGACAAGCTACAAAAATAGTGCTTTTGATGATCATTCAACAACTAACAACAACTTTTATCATCAAAATGACTGGGTTTTCAACGACAGTAGGCATAACTTACGCTAAGATATATATTAATTTTGGTTTTGCTATTCATCTATTATTAAAACAACAAATAGACTCGTGTTGCTTCTAACTGTTTTTAGATGCTGTACACGCAATAACTATGACAACATGGAAAACCTATGTCTTTAATTCTAATATTAATGCTGATTGGCGCTCTACTGCTACTCATTATTGGCTTCAGTATTATTCAACAACAAAAAGAACGCGCTGAAGCAGAGCGAAGAGTAGAAGTCTCTCGTCATCGCGCTATTATTGATGAAACTGAAGCTGTTTTAGCTAACTCAGGAGCGGCATCTTGTTCTAGCCATATCATCTTAGTCCTTTATAAACGGATTCAAGATGCACTCGAGCAATCTATATCGCATGCATCAGGCCAATTACTGAGTGATTATCAGCGTCGTTTAAGCGACATAAACAGCCAAATTAGCAGTATTTCTGGTTCGTCCCCTCAAGTACCTCCGGTTGAGAACTTTCGCTTACCTGATAATGATCGACAAGTATTAGACCTAGTAAAAACCTTAAAAAAGCTAAAAGCTATATTACGTGCCGAACACAATAAAGGAAAAGTTGATCCGTCTGTGTTTAACACTGAAGAAATGCGAATTGACAGCTTACAGCAAAGAATCAACGTAGAGTCGATGATTTCCCGTGCACGCGCGGCATGCTATATGAAGCAATATGGTTCGAGTAAGCAAATGGTGACTAAAGCCCTTTCTACATTGCACCTCATTAAAGCCCAAACGCCTAACGACCCCTTCATAACCCGAAAATTAGATGAAGCAAAACAGTTGTTAGATGAAATTATGGGTGCGCAGAAAAACTCAGGCCCTGCGGTTCCGCAACCGAAGAAGAAGGATGAGGAAGACGACGATTTAGATATGTTATTTCAGCGGAAGAAAAAATGGTAATTGGCCGTATTCTTGCCTGAATAACCGTTAATAACCACTACTAACTGAAACAAAAAAAGCCTCATTTACTGAGGCTTTTTTGTTTTATGGTTTTAAATAATCATTACTTTTGCTTTTGTTTCTCTTGTGCTTTCTTTAATGCTTCTTTGTCTTGTCGGCGCTTTTCAATTACTTGATTTACGTCACTGCCGATATGGACCTCACCACGCTGCGTAGCAAGCTGTACCTGGCGTTCACGTTCAATAAAACGTTGACGCTGCTCGTCTGTCACCTTGTCAATACAATGCGGACAGCTAACACCTTGCTCATACGCAGCAGACAGCTTTTCTTGTTCCGTAATAGGCATGCGACAAGCGTTACACTGGTCATATTGACCTTTCTCTAACGCATGATTCACAGCAACACGATTATCAAAAACAAAACATTCACCTTTCCATAAGCTGTCTTCTGGCTGAACTTCTTCAAGATACTTAAGAATGCCACCTTCCAGATGATAAACCTCTTCAAAGCCCTGCTCTTTCAAATACGCGGTTGATTTTTCACAGCGGATGCCACCGGTGCAGAACATAGCCACTTTCTTGTGCTTAGCAGGATCAAGATTTTGCTTCACGTATGCTGGAAATTCACGGAATGTTTCTGTTACTGGATTGACGGCATGTTCAAAAGTACCAATTTGCACTTCATAGTCGTTACGAGTATCCACGAGTAATACATCAGGATCAGAAATAAGTGCATTCCAATCTTTAGGCTTAACATAGGTTCCGACAACTTTACGTGGGTCGATGCCTTCGACTCCCATAGTCACAATTTCTTTCTTCAGTTTAACTTTGGTGCGATAGAAAGGCATTTCATTATCGAAAGAGACCTTAGTGACAATATTATCTAAGCCAGGCTGTGAGTCTAGCCAGGTGAGTAAAGCATTGATGCCTTCTTTATTGCTGGCTACCGTTCCGTTAATGCCTTCACTGGCTAACAACAATGTTCCTCTTACGTCATGTTGTTCCATGACACTAAGCAATGGCTGCCTGATGGTTTCAAAGTGAGGTAAAGCAACAAACTTATAAAGAGCGCACACCACAAATTCAGATGTAGTTGCTGGTGTAGGTGTAGTAGACATAAGATCTCCGCTAGCTGGAACTTCATTTCCAGTGCATTGTGATTAAAAAATTGTGTGTCGAGGCCAAAAAACGGCCGGAATTATAACTAAATCACACTAAAAAAACAGTTATTAATCCATCAATCGTCTTTTCTGTGTCATTTACCCCTCAGTCTTGATCTTTTACGATAGAATATTGCTCTATTTAATGATTTCTACTCAGGTTAGCATGATAAATTATTTGTATACTTTTCGTCGTTGTCCTTACGCTATGCGTGCAAGAATAGGACTACACCTCAGTACACTTAATCCCGATGTGCGTGAAATTGAGCTTAAAAACAAGCCTGCTGAAATGTTAGCTATTTCAGCAAAAGCAACTGTGCCTGTTTTAGCTTATCAACAGCACACCATTGCAGAAAGTTTAGATATTTTCCAATTTGCGATTACGCTTTATCCTCTAGATACATGTCCATATTTAGATGAAACTGAATATCAATTAGTGATTCAAAGTATTCGCTCTGAAGAACAGCAAGCACTGGTTTATAAAAATGATAACCACTTCAAACCCTGGTTAGATAAATATAAATATGCCGACAGACACCCACAAATGAGTCAATCAGCCTATCGACTCAAGGCTGAGGAATTTGTCCAAGAGCTTGAACACAAACTTAATCTACAAACATTTTTATTTGCTAACAGTCCGACATTTGCTGACTACGCTATTTTTCCCTTTATTAGACAATTTGCAGCGGTTGATCATAAATGGTTTGAGTCTTGTGAATATATTAAAGTACAGCAATGGTTATCAGCGCTAGTTAACTGTGATCTATTTAAACAAGTGATGATTAAATACCCACTTTGGTTAGATGAAAAAAAATCGATCCCGCTAAAGCCACAATAAAATAGTTACTAAGTATTAGTTCTAAGTAATACTAAAAAATAATCTAAATTTTAATAACTTAAGGCTCTTTTATTTAGAGCAAACTTAAGGTAAATTAGCTTGCTGCACATAATACAGCTAAGTATTAAGATGGATTTTTAACTATTTTGCAGCAAGTTCACAATTAACAATTATGCTTAATAAAAGTCATTGCATAATGCAAAGGAAAAATGACATGGACAATATGGATATTACGCTAGCAATACTGCTTGTTACACTGATGCTATTACATGTTTTATTTTGTTATCGTGCGATTACCTCGCATGCGCAAATAAGCAGTAATAAACGCTGGTTTTGGAGTGGAATAAGCTTAGTGATGGGACCATTCGGTTATTATGTGTTTCAAAACTCATTGCCGATAGAGTCTCTTGAATAAAAGGGTTATTTGATACCCCTTACCTTTATAGCTTAAGTTTTACAATTTAAGTGCTAAAGCTTCACTTGTTTTGGGTTAAGTTTTTGAAGTAACTTTTTATCTTGAGTTTGATACTTGAGAAGTGACAACGGCTTAACAATGTCATTTAATGTTATCGCCGAAATGTATGCCCTCATAGGCTAATTGAACACATACATTCAACACAGATGAAACTGCCATATAGCTAGTGCCTATTTGATAACAGGCACTAGAATGTATCCTCTACAAAAAGCGCGCAAATTGACGCCCTTCTTTCAATGACTTTATTGGTGCTGTTACTGTTGGCGTACCTATATATAAAAAGCCTACTATTTGATCACTGTCATTCAAGCCTAAATCTTGATGTACGTTTCTGTCAAAAGCAAAGTCTCCCGAACGCCACACAGCTCCTAGACCTAGAGAAAACACTGCCTGCTGCATCGCCATTGTTGCACACCCTGCTGCTATGTGCTGTTCTATAATTGGTACTTTGGAATGAGTTTGTGTTTTTGCCACCACAGTGATAACTAATGGCGCTCTAAATGGCATTTTTTCAGCTTTTTCGATAAGCGCTTCATCGGCTTGAGACTTTTTTGCGGCGCTGACAAAAATCTCAGCAAGGCGAGTCAGACCATCATCTTGGGCAATAATAAACTCCCATGGCGTTAACCCACCATGATCAGGTACACGAGCGGCTGCATTAAGAATGAAGTCCAGCTGCTCTGTCGTTGGCGCTGGAGTGGTCAATCTTGGGCTAGACTGACGAGTTAATAATAGTTCTGATGCTTTCAACGTTTTTATCCTAGCGATGGCTTTATTTAGGCTGATAATAACAAATATCCCACCTCTTTGGGGGGATATTTGCATTCGCTTTAATTGGGTTTAATTGACTTTAATTGGAATTAAACTCGCCTAATGTGATAAATACGTATGCCATGAATTCTGCTTATACCGTTTTAGCCAGAAAGCGCTGAATATAATAGTCGACGCTGACGTAACGCCCTCCGCCCATGAACAGTAATACCAAAAGCATCAGTAAATAGGTAATCGCAAACTCAATACCGTTATTCAAAATAACAAAGTTACCTGAACTGGTTAACCATTCATAATTACCATGCTGCTGTAAAATGTCTTTAGCGGCGGCTAATTTTTCACCCGCTGCTAGCACATTGTCATTAGCGAGCCATGAACTGCCATCAGCAATAGCTAACCAGCCATTTTGCCAATGAACCGCAAAAGCTGCCACGGCCATTGTCACTATCAAAGGTAATGAAATAAGTCTTGTGGCTAATCCCATAAGCAACAAAAAGCCACCAAAAAGTTCAGTTCCAGCTGCCAAAGCAGTCATCACTTCAGGCATAGGCAGACCAAGGCCCCAATCAGGATTACCAAACCAGCTCGCGGTATCTTCAAAATGGGCCAATTTATTGTATCCAGCTTGCATCAACACTGGTGCAAGATAAATTCTTAATGCTAGTGGGGCGAGACCATCAAAATAAGACAGTTTTTGAAGTATCTTTTGGTATAGAGAAAATAACGTTTGCATCCAACTTCCTTTATTAAACAACAACATTGTTAATACTTAAACTATGTCTGAAATATTATGTAAATGGGTATAGCTAAATAAGACCCTGTATAAGGCAATAATATTTCAACACAGAGGTATTTAAACCCAAATTCAGCACTATCAGGCAATGCGCATCATAAATATTGATTAACTTACTGTCTAAATTTTGGTTTAAGGATAGCTGAAATCAATTAATGAAAAGTATCTATGATACAAGGGAAAGAAGTTTTGGCAGGTATTTCTTGCCATCAATAAAGCCCACATCGCACAAAATAGCCAATAACAATTTATCGCATATGCTACGCATTTGGGGGCATTATTATTTAGTGAAGGAGATGCAGTTTCTGCTTGCCATTGAAAGTAGGCCTGTAACAAAGTATCAGTTTGTTGCTTTGATAAACTGTGGGTTGCCAATATTGACGCTAAATCAAAAAGAGGATGACTGGTGGCTGCATATTCAAAATCAATACACATTAATCTTGCTAAGCCTATGTTTTGATAGCCGTGAATGTCCAATAGCAAGTTAAAAGGGGTTAAATCTCTGTGGCAAAAAGTCGGTGCAATTAAACATTCCTCTAATGCATCAAACCACTGCTTAACCATGTCGCTTTGGTCGTCGAGTTGGTTGAAATAGTGTTGCCATTCGGCGGTTTCCTGCTGATAAGTATCTATAAGCTGCTGCCGATACTCGTGCCATTGTTGTTGCAAACTCACCTTTTTTTCAGGTAAAGGCAAAGTTGATAGATTTTTTAATACTTCAAGAAGTTGTTCTACAGGTTGTGAGTTTGATGTACCTATGAGTATCTCACCCTGGCGAGGAGTATTTACACCATACTCGTGATAAGCCTTATGCCAAGGTGTGGTTTCAACAATAAAGTCACTGAGATAAATTTCATAATTATCACTGTAAAAGTGTAATTTAGGTGCTATTGCTATCTGCTGTGCTTGTCGCCAGCTAGCGACTTCATCTTGACGAGAGCACCACACAGCATCAACTTGATTCACTCTTAATACTTGTGATTTTTGTATCTGCTCAAATTTAGATTTAAGCAGATAATTTTGGTTACTCAATCCCGCTGACAAGTGTTCAACGCTGATGCAATACTTAGCCAGTTTTTCCAGTTGGTTCGAAGGTACAAGCTTGAGCAGCAAGCTGACCACGTCATTAGGAAGTAAGTTTAACGCTGATTGAGCAACCAATGTTTCTAATTCAACCATTTTGAGAGAGTGGCTCTGAATTTGAATCTGTTTCTGCAAGCCATGTTTTGCGCCACATAAAGTATCCCACCACAGCCATAAAGACATAAAGTACAAACAGTGCAGTTGTCAGCATCAAGCCTTTACTAAAGTACAAATAAATTGATAGCGTATTGATAACAATCCAATAAAGCCAATTTTCAAGCACCTTTTGAGCCACTAAAAAAGTGGTCATTACTGCAAAGCAGGTAGTGGCAGAATCTAGATAAGGAAATGATGCTTGGGTGTAGGTTGCCATAAGGTAACCCACAATAATTGATATTATTGATGTCACAGTAATCAACATGAAATGCGTATTAAGCGACCAACTAACAATGGCCGAGCCACTGTCATTAATAGCATGCTCTGGACTATTACTCGGCTGTTGCATCCACATCCAATAACCGTAAACAGCCATCGCCATATAATAAATATTAAGCACTGACTCCATTAACAAAGACACTTTCCAGAAAAGTACCGTATAAATTGCCGTGCTGATAAACGCCGCTGCCCAGCACCAAATATTGGTGCGCATGGCTAATGCTAGGTACACCACGGCTAAAATGACTGCAACGGCCTCCCAGGCGGTCATGACACTCATTTCATTGAAGGCCTGGCTTATTGTTTGGCTAAATTCAAACATAAACATTACTCACTGTGGGCTAAATTAAGTTCACCACCAATAAACTTACATACAAATACCGCCTTGCCCCACTTATCATGTGCCGCTTGCATTTCAATCGCCAGCATCGACATAACATCCCCATACTCTCCACATATCTGTGTTGCCATAGCATTAGTTACTCGCTCAATATTGCTATAGCTGTCAACACGGCCTATAAACCACTTAATAGGGTCTAGGTAATTTTCATTAAATGGATACATGCTAATTTCTGCAGTTAATTTCATTATTGCCCCTAAAATAGTATTTTGCGGCGCCTGGAAATACCATACCGCCGCAATGGTTAAGCTCATTTAACAACGTCCAATATCAACATATGATGCAAATGAGCTTCACGAAAAATTACATAAATTTATAGTCGAAAGTTACGCCAATTTGACGTGGGTCACCGTAACGAATGTATTGCTTATCAGCCCAATCTGTATCGGGCTCGTTACCAAAGTAGAATCCACGCACGCCATAGTTTTCATCAAACACATTACGCCCCCACAAATAGGCCGACCAGGTTGGTGTTTCATAACCTAGGCGAGTATTGACTATGTTATAAGCGTCGGATTGAGAGTCATTACTGTCTGAATAATAGAAGTCACTTTTACCACTAGTATTAATATTGGCAAACCAACCGGAGTCAGCTAGATAAGTCACACCAGCACTGTAAGTAAAGTTGGGAGAGTGAGCTAATTCGCGTCCAGATAAATCAACAATAGTCCCATTTTTATCCTGGTAGCTATAATCGCCATATTCTGTTTCTAACCAGCCAACACTACCGTACATTTGCAGATTTTCAGTCGCGTACCAATTCAAGTCAAGTTCGGCGCCATAGTTACTTGAGCTGCCTGCATTTTCAGTGAATAACACAAAGCGTTGTGGATTTTCAGGATCTTGTAATGATGCTGCAACTTGTTGCTCTTCCCTGTCCATAAAGAAAAGCGCAAAGTTAGTATCAATTGCCCCCGCTAACCACACAGACTTAAGACCCAACTCGTAGTTATATAAAATTTCAGAATCGAATTGTTTTTTATCAGCCAACTCTGCCGGTAAAGTCATGTTAAAACCACCCGCCTTGTAGCCACGCGCGACTTTCGCATAAGCATTGTGTGCAGCATTAAGCGATTTAGACAAGGCTATATGGCCGCCCCACATGTCTTCAGAAGGCTTGAAGTTGTCATTATTAGTATCAGAATACTCACTGTTGCGGCGCTCAAGGCGCAATCCGCTAGACAGTAAGTAATCGTCACCTAAATGACTATCAAGTTGCGCAAATACCGCGAAATTAGATGCATCATAGCTTGATTGCAGTACTTCATCTGGCCAGGTGTTATATTCAGAATATAAGTCATTGTCTTCTTGAAGATTCATGGCATACACGCCAACTAACCAGTCAGTTGAGTCATTAAAAATACGACTTGCCTGGTTTGATGTGAAGCGAAACTCCTGCGATACAGTGTTACGATCGCCCTTTTTGTTCCAGGTATAATCGTAAACACAAGGTGCTGAGCCGGTGACATTCCAGTTATCATCATATTCATTACAGGTTTTACTGCTCCAATAAGCAGGATTAGCCCAGTCACCGTCGTATCCATGTTGATGATCAGTTTGTGCAAATGAGGTTAATGAGGTTAATTCAAAATATTTAGCGCCTGTGAACGACAGTTTTAGCCCTGCGCCAGTGGTTTTTTGATTATCAATACCCGGTTGATCAGTTAGGGTATCAAAACCATTATTATCCAATGTCCATGCATCATAACCGTTGTTATAGTTGGCGTGTAACAAGGTTAAGTCTGCCTGTACATCATCGGTGGCATACCAACGTAATTTTGCTCGGGTGGTCAATTCATCACGTTGATTGGTATCATCACGGCCTAAATAGCTGTTGTTTCTATAACCATTCTGATCATGCTTTTCAAGCGAGACTCGATAAAGTAGCTTTCCTGAATCCGTGATAGGACCAGAGCTAAAACCTGAAAAAGTTTGCAGATTATCATCACCTAAACTGACTTTGGCGCCATTTTCAAACGTGTCTGTTGGGTCATTACTTTTAAGGTAGATCAAACCCGCTAATGCATTGGCGCCGTATTGTGTGCCTTGTGGACCACGTAATACTTCAACCTGTTGCATATCGTACATGCTTGACACCATGCCAAGACCTGACAAATCGATATCATCAACAATAAAACCAACCGATGAGTTAGGCGCGCCTTGATATTGCTCTTGTTCGCCAATTCCGCGTATTTGGAAGTATTTTGGGCGTGAGCTACCACCCGACCAGTTAAAGTTAGCAATAGAGTTTAATACATCTTCAAAATGCTGCGCGCCTTCATCTTCTAATTGCTGGGCATCGATAACCGTGACACTTGAAGGCATTTTATCAAGACTGATATTGCTGAAATCTGCATTTACGACAATCACTTCCATCTTTTCAGATTCAGGTGCGATACGCTCAATAGATTCAGTTGCGGCAAGACCATTGGTTGCATAAAGTGCCGTAAGAACAGCTAATGCGAGTGATGATTTTACTGGGAAGATATTTTTTACAGGAAGCATAGGACCTCAAATATTAAGTTTGAGATCCGGCAAGTAGCGATAAAGAAGTGCACATCCATGAGATCGAAGTGGCCCATTCCTACGCCGGTATTAGCCGGATCAGGTTCTAAGGGTTCATCATTTGATATCTCAGTTTTTCAATTAAATATAAAATTTAACCAGTAAAACACCCCTTGGCGGAGGGGATTATATCTTAAATTTAGCTCGCTAGCAGGCAAAACTAATACTTTTTTCTGACTAAAAATAAAGCCAGCAAATGCTGGCTTAAAAAACGTGGATTTTTACTCATCTTAAAAGCTAAACTGCGGTTTAGCTAAGTTATCGGTTAATTTGAAAATGCCTGGCGAATATACACCTCAAACCGAGTGGCTGTGGCATTAGGGGCAACCGCATTAACTTGCATTTGTTGTTTGCCGTGTAGCTTAAGTGACTTCCAGCTAGTGGCTTCATCTTCAATGGTAAAACCACTGGCATCAAACCAGGTGAATTTATACTGTAGGCGTAAATCTGTTGCCACTAAACTATTGATTTGTGCCGCTGCTTGAATTAAATCTGCGCTCTGGCGCTCATTCACATTAGTCACTGACACTTGTCGGCCAAAAGTACTGTTATCGACTCGTACTTCGCCTTGGGAATTAACTGAAATACCCGCTGTATGATTTGCACAGGCTGACAACAATAAACTTGCAGATAATACGAAGTAACCCGTTAACTTTTTGATATTCATTGCAAAGCCTCTTCATTTATTCAATCAAAAAATGTGCTCTAGCAGTGGCAATTAACTGCTTTCTATTGGTTTGCCAGCAATTAATACTCACATTCGCGACTCTTCGTCCCTGGCGAGTAATTTTACATTCTGCAAAGGTATCTTGATGTAAACCTGCGCGTAAATAGTCGATGGAGAAATCGACAATTTTAGGCACCTTCTTGGCTTGCATAAACACCATTAATTGCACAATTGCCGACATTTCCATAAAACCTGCTATTACACCACCGTGTATAGCGGGCAATATAGGGTTACCTATATTGTCATCCTTAGCGGGTAATTTAAACACCATTTCGTCGCCAAAACGTTCTACCGACATACCAATAAATTGTGAATACGGTACTTTAGCCAGTAAATAACTGTAGTCATTCAGTTCAATCGCACGTTTTACCACATCTCTCACATCCAGTGAGGCTGAAGAGTCTGGCGTATCGCCTTGAGTTGCTAAGGTTTTAAATTCAGTCATGTTTGGCCTCCGGTAAATTGCCCATTAATGCCTGGCGAAACTCTTCGCCGACCATTTCGGGACTGATACGCATAAAGGTGCCAACGGCATGGGCGATAGGCTCATCAATGCTGTCCTGATAAGCGATTGCACGGGTAAAGGCTACGCTAGAGGATAATCGATAACATTCAGCAAACGCATACACAGCTTTGTGCGGCTCAGCCGGTTTCATATAATCGACACGTAGATCTAATGTGGGTGATATTTCTAAGGTTTGATATTTTTTTAAAATTGCACACACTACCGCAGTGCCGCAGGTTGTATCAATCAATGTGGTGATCACACCGCCGTGAATAACACCTGTATCTGGATAACCGATAATATCTTGACTATAAGGTAGTTCAATAAGTACATGGTGTTCGCTGGCTTCTTTAACCGACAAGCCTAATCGACGACACTGGGCTAATTGATTAACAAATCGGGTTGCCACTTCCGTTAACGGGAAAAAATCAGAATTAATTTTCATTAGCCGCGGCTCAACATAGGTCCAAGCGGCTTACCACCTAATAAATGCAGATGAATATGGTACACTTCCTGGCCACCATGTTTATTGCAGTTCATGATCAACCGATAACCATCTTCGGCAATGCCTGCTTCATCGGCAAGCTTGGCCGCGACAGTCATCATCCGACCTAGGGCTAATTCGTCCGATGCTTTAACATCATTTGCAGTCGCAATTAGATGGTTAGGAATAATCAAAATATGCGTCGGTGCTTGCGGTGAAATATCACGAAATGCAGTAACCAAATCGTCTTGATAAAGAATGTCAGCAGGAATTTCACGACGAATAATTTTGCTAAAAATGGTTTCTTCAGCCATTTGATTGTCCTTTTTGCGGTAGCCATGTTGAATGACAAAATGTGGATAGGCTTAAGTTTATAGTATTTTTCAATAAATATAACCGCTAATGATGCTTTTTCATTGTAGTCGTTTGCGTAAACTCGGCAATTTTGGCAGCATGGGTTCATTATCGTTTTTAGCGACTGGACCTTTTATGCATCATCACATTCATGCCATCGATCCCAAAGCCCATTTATTTGCCGTAACCGCCACATTGAATAATGCTCAGCCACATCAAATATTCAGCTTACCTGCCTGGTTACCGGGCAGTTATATGATCCGTGACTTTGCTAAGAACATCATCGACATTCAATTTTTTGATGAAAATGATGCGCCGATTGGCTTTACGCAACTCGATAAACAAACATGGCAAGTGGATAATCAATCAACCACGATTACCTTGCGTTATCAAATTTATGCCTGGGACTTATCGGTGCGTACAGCTCACCTTGATACTAATCATGGCTTTTTTAATGGTAGCTCAGTTTTTCTCGCTGCTAATGGATTAGAGCATCACCCTCAACAGG
This sequence comes from Shewanella sp. HL-SH8, assembly GCF_051165765.1. Taxonomy (NCBI): domain Bacteria; kingdom Pseudomonadati; phylum Pseudomonadota; class Gammaproteobacteria; order Alteromonadales; family Shewanellaceae; genus Shewanella; species Shewanella sp. HL-SH8. The sequence continues at coordinate 3,106,063 of NZ_CP195039.1, forward strand.
TTACGATAGCGCCACCAGCATTGAATGACTTAGCCCAATGGAAAGTGGCCACCAGCATGACACGCGCAGCGGGGGAACAATTTGGTTTTGGCGAGTTTACCGCTGAAAATTACCAGGACTTAATTGATCATCCGATTGAAATGGGCGACTTAACCATTGATACTTTTGTCGCTGCAGGCGTACCACACGATATTGTGTTAAGTGGAAAGCATCGCGCCAATATGGCCCGCTTAAAGCAAGACTTAAAAGCAATTTGCGAATACCAAATTCACTTTTTTGATACCCCTGCTCCGTTTGAACGCTATGTGTTTATGACCACGGTATTAGATAATGGCTTTGGTGGTTTAGAGCATAAAGCCTCTACTGCCTTAATGTGTTCACGCAATGATTTACCTAAAAGTGAACAAGGTGAAGTCGAAACAGGCTATCGCACCTATTTATCCCTTTGCAGCCATGAATATTTCCATAGCTGGAATGTAAAACGCATCAAGCCGGCAAAGTTTACCCCGTTTGATTTATCCCAAGAAAGCTACACTGAGCAATTATGGGCTTATGAAGGTATTACCTCTTACTTTGATGACTTAATCACTTATCGCAGTGGCTGTATCGATCAAGAAAGCTATTTAACCTTATTAAGTGAAACCATGACTCGGGTTTATCGTGGTCAAGGCCGCTTTAAACAAAGTTTAGCTTCATCAAGCTTTAATGCGTGGACAAAGTTTTATAAACAAGATGAAAATGCCGCCAATGCTATTGTCAGTTATTACACTAAAGGGGCGCTATTTGCATTACTGTTAGACTTAACGTTAAGACTTGAAACCCAGGGCAGTAAAAGCCTTGATGATGTGATGCGCATTTTATGGCAAGAGTATGGTTTAACCGAAAAAGGCACCGATAACAAAAGCCATCAACGCATTGTTGAATCATTATTAAAGCGTAATTGTGATGACCTTTTCAGCTTTATCTATAACACAGATGATCTGCCGTTAGCTGATTTACTCGCTAAAGTGGGCGTTGAAATGAGCCTGCGAAGCAGTGAAGGCAGCAGTGATACAGGCGGCAGTAAAGCCAAGGGATTCAAAATTGGATTTGGTGCCCGCATTAAGGCAGAAAGCTTAGGGTTAAAAATACTTACCGTAACCCAGGATAGTCCAGCTCATCAGGCAGGTTTAAGTGCTGGCGACTTATTAATAGCCGCTGATAATTTACAAGTAAATGGTCAATTTGAGCAACAACTGCAACACTACCCTATTAATGAGTCGATTAAACTGCATTGGTTTAGACGCGATGAATTAATGCAAGGTGACTTAATAATTCAAGCTGCTGTAAAAGATACTGTGATGCTAAAGATTAAAGATAAAAATTTAGTCAAACTATGGTTATCTCAATAGATAAAATAACTTAGCGCTTAAATATTAGCGCGAACTGATTAAAGAGCCGTATTTAAGCTTAGCCCTAGAAGGTATCGTATTGTATGCGATATCTTCTAGGCTAATTAAATCCGTCATTAGTTAAGTTATCCCTAAACCATCACCTCGTGAACATGAGTTTGAGCCCATGCAATTGCTTGACCGCGGCTTGATACCCCAATTTTTCTAAATGCGCGGTACAAATGGGTCTTAATAGTTGATTCACTGACAAATAATTTATTGGCTATATCAAGGTTAGTATTGCCAGATAATAATGCCTGTAATACTTCACGCTCTCTGATGGTGAGGTTATCAATATCATTTTCATTGTCTACATTGTCGGAATCAACACGTAAATCAGCAGGAATAACACTTTGGCCTTTTAAAATACTTTCAAGCCCTTTACCTAAATTGGTTAATGTTGCATCAGTATAAAAAACGCCTAATGTAGTCTTAGGGTTTATTAAAAATCTTGCATCAACTTGCTTAGGAAAATTGATAAACACGGTTTTCGTTTCAGTTAACTCCCGTTCAATCACTCGTTGTAATTGGTAAGTTTGTTGTAAATCTATAGTCGACAAATCAAAAACAACTAAACTGCATTTCTGCACCGCAAGAAAATCGGCCATGTTACCTGGCTGTGCACAGGTTAATTTAACTAAAAACTCTTGTGGCCATCTTACTGTCAATAAATCCATTAATAAATGCGAGCGTGATACCAGCATCCAGTTGGCTACTTTAAACATTATTTAACTCTCCTTGTAAACTGATTAACATACAGTGCAGTTTCATCAGTCTAGATGAAACGCTAAAGCACTAAAGTAACAAATTAGTATTACATTAAATATTAGCCAAAAGAGTAGAATTGTCACTTTTGTTTATATTTAAACATCTAACGCTATCAAAAAACCAACAAACTAAATCGTAAATCATTGATAAAGTTAAAAAATAATAAATAACAGCTAGAGCTATCATTAACTTAAATAGGTTCACCCCTCTTTATTACTATAAAAATTTGCTAAACAAAGACGCAAGCAATGACAGAAACAGCATAATTGATACTATTTGCCAGAACTTGAGTGGATCTTTTTCGATAAAAGGTACCCTAGCTTTGGTAATTTTATGTATTTGAGGGGTATTTATTTGATGGATAAATTCACAGGTATCGGCTTGCCTAAAGCTGGGTTCAATACTCATGGCTTTTTTGAGGACCGAATCCATCCATTCTGGCACCATAGGATTCAATTTATGTACACTGACATAAGTTAGTTTTAAAAAATCATTTCGCTTGTGACATTTGCATAGCTGACCTTTAAACGGCAATTCACCGGCAAGCATTTCAAAGGCGATTACCGCTAACGAAAACAAGTCTGCTCGGCCATCTGACTGATAACCTAATATCACTTCTGGTGCTGTGTAATCTGCAGTACCCAAGATATTATCGCGCACTAATGGCGTGCTAATTTCAGCAATACCTTTAATAAAGCATGAGCCAAAATCAATTATTTTTACCCCACCCTGGCGGGTAATAAAAATATTATCTGGCTTTAAATCTTGATGTAGTGTCTCACGCCGATGAAAGGCTCTAATGCCAAGTTCCATCTGCTTAACCAGCCGCAACACCTCTTCTACCGAGGCTTTTCTATGCTGTACTAACCACTGTGACAAACTCACACCATCTAAAAATTCGGTTAAATAGTACAGTGCGGATTTGGGTCTATTTTGTTCGGCTATTTTAACCACATAGTTATTATTGATGCGATTACCCACCCAGCTTTCTAACATGAATCGCTCAATATAGGCGGCATCATCAAGGTAATTGACCGAAGGGGTTTTCATGCAAAAAGCTTTACCCTCGCTATTTATTACCCGATAAACCTGGCTGCGTTGCGACTGATGGATAATATGGGTCACTTGATATCCATCAAGTTTCATCCCTATATCCATTGGCGGTGGAAAAGGTTTGCTGGCCAGCCGTTGATAAACGTCATCGATTTCTTGATTGGGCAAACGGTCGATGCACAACAGCTGCGCACTGACATTATCTTTGCTTCCCGCGCTGAGTGCTTTTGCCATTAACTGGTGACAAAACTGCTCACATTGTTCATCTAATAATTGCGGGTGCAGGCTAATGTGTTTATTTAGGTATTGATTAATTTCATAGTCAGTGAGTACATCATGAATGCCGTCTGTGGTCAGTAAAAACACATCCCCAACCTGTAACGAAATGGCTTTATAGTCGACCTCTAACTTAACGTCCATCCCTAGTGCTCGGGTCAAATAATGCTGGGTCTCACTGACGCTGGTACTGTGATCGCGACTGAGTTTAACCAGCTCACTGGCTCGCAGTCGATACACTCGAGAATCTCCGACATGCAGCATATGAGCGGTACACGATTTGAATATCAGTGCAGAAAAGGTGCACACAAAACCTCGGCGAGCATCTCGATAATCTTGCCCTAACCCATATAACCAACGGTTTAATGCTGTTAGCACTTTATTACTTGAGGTTTGCACACTCCAGGTGTCAGGCGTGGAATAATAATCACTAATAAAATTACTGACACTGATGGCTGATGCCTGTGCGCCGCCTTCTGCGGTGCTTACGCCATCACTAATAACCGTGACAATACCTTTAGTGGTCAGCATTAATCCCGATGGAATACGAATGCCAATTGCATCTTCATTAGCCGCTTTAATCCCTTTGTCTGACGCTTGACCTACATGGATATGAAGTTGCTCTGCATCGGAACACATCAACACAGTGTTATCTGGCTCTTGATTGCTTGCTGATGTTGCTGATGTTACCAACACTTCTGATGGCGATACTAACGTCTGTTGCGTCGGTGGTTCAGCGCTTTGTTTGATCATATCGTCTTACCCTGCACCTTATTTAAAGCCAAGCATTGTAAAATCTGTCGCGGTCGTTATTCTCATACTTGATTGGCTGGCGTGATTTACTAGCATGACAAAAACGATGTCACTAAAATAAAAGCAAAAAAGTACATTCACATCAATAAGCACAAAACTCGCCGATGAGGTTAAATAGACTCACGGCGAGCTAAACAGGTTACACTTTTGGCCATTAGCTAACACTGATTAAAGTGACTTCACCTTGCTCATTCACCTCGGCAATATGGCCCTTAGGCTCACTCATAAATAGTAAGGTGATAAAGCCAAATATGGCACTTACCGCAATAACATAGAAGAACATTTGCGTCGATACCACAGAGTAAACCGTTAGAAAAAATACCGCGCCAACGTTGCCATAAGCCCCTGTCATTCCAGCTATTTGCCCGGTTAAACGGCGCTTAATTAATGGAACTGCGGCAAACACTGCACCTTCACCACCTTGAACAAAGAACGAGCAAACCATCACCACCACTACCGCCACAGGCAAATTCCAGCTTGAATCAATTTGCGCCACCGAGAAATATCCAATCGCTAGTCCTGCAGTTAAAATCAGTAAGGTGACTTTACGGCCAAACTTATCACTTAACCAACCGCCACCTGGGCGAGACATTAAGTTCATAAAGGCATAACTTGACGCTACCATACCCGCTTGCGCCATACCTAAACCAAAGGTTTCAGCAAAAAATAATGGCAACATAGACACGACCGCAAGCTCTGAGCCAAATGTGGTGAAGTACAACACATTCAGCACCGCCACTTGCTTGAATTCATAACGTTCAAACTCTGGCACTTCGCTGCTAAAAATATGCTTATTGACTTGATAGGTCTGGTAATAGTCAATAATAAATATTACAACTAATGCGCCATAAATGAGGTTAGTGATGTCTTGGGTAAACATGCTGACGCCTGCTGGAGATAGCTTCCACCCCAGTAAAGCAAGCGTGGCATACATAGGGATTTTCATGATAATCAATAACACAAAATCCCCTTTGCTGGTGACTTCTAAGCCGCCGCCTTTTTTGGGTTTAAAATAAGTTGACCCTTTAGGTGTATCGGTAATATTAAAATAATACACAAAAGAGAATGCCAAACTCATTAACCCGGTAAAGGCGATAGCATAACGCCAACCATTTTCACCACCAAAAGCTAACGCAACAGCTGGTAATGTAAAGGCCGCCGCCGCAGAGCCAAAGTTACCCCAGCCGCCATATATGCCTTCAGCGGTGCCCAGCTCTTTAGCGGGAAACCACTCACTTACTACCCTAATACCAATCACAAAGCCTGCACCGATAAAGCCAATTAAAAAACGTGCTAAGGCTAACTGCTCAAAAGTATCTGCTACCGCGAACATAAAACACGGAATAGAACAAATGGCTAATAACGCTGAATAGGTTAACTTTGGACCATATTTATCAGTCACCATGCCGATAATCACTCGCGCCGGAATGGTTAACGCCACGTTCAAAATTAATAGGGTTTTGATTTGATCTTTCGTTAAGCCCAAACTGTCTGCTATTACGCTCACTAAAGGCGCGGCGTTAAACCACACTACAAACGTGATAAAGAAGGCCATCCAGCTCAAGTGCAATACTTTCATTTTGCCCGTAAATGAAAACAAGTTAAATTTTTCTGCGCTCATATTAAACTCCTAATTCTTTGGCGAGAACAAAGACTTTGCCCTGCTCGGTTTTGACTTCAAATGGACTGGCCACCAAATTGGTATCTTCAATGCAAACCCCTGTCACCAGGTTGTAATGCTGCTTATAAAGCGGCGAGGCCACGCAAAGTTCACCTTCCATTTCGCAAATCAATCCTCTAGCCAGTAAGCTAACGCCTGATGCTGGGTCAACATTGTCTAATGCGAATAAGCCATCTTTACCTAGGTTAAAAATGGCAACCGCATTACCCCCTACCCATGCAGCGACCCCAGAACCTTGGGGCAGACTGGTTTCATCACAAATATTTACCCAACTCATGCTACGACCTCCTCTACAGTATTGTTTGTTTGTTCATCTGTAATATCACGAATAGCAATAGTGCCAGCCCCTGCATCCTTAATGGCGGGAAAGCGCTGTTCCCGTATGCGTTGATAGGCTGAAGTGTCCGCTTTAGGGGCATCTGCCGGGTTAACAAATTCACTAAAGCGGTTTAGAAATGATGGCTGCTCAAGACTGGTTTTCCACTCACATTGGTAAGAGGCGACAATGCTGTCCATTTGTTTTTCAAGCTCAGTGTTAAGACCTAGTGCATCATCAATAACCACCGACTTTAAGTAGCCTAAACCACCTTCTAACGAGTCCATCCACGTTGAAGTACGTTGTAATTTATCGGCTGTTTTTACGTAGAACATCAAAACTCGATCGATATATTGGTATAGCTCTGCTGTGCTTAAATCGGTTGCAAATAAATCACCATGTCGCGGGCGCATACCGCCATTACCGGCGACATATAAATTCCAACCCTTGTCAGTTGCTATTACACCAATGTCTTTACTTTGTGCTTCTGCACACTCACGGGTACAACCAGATACTGCAAATTTTAATTTATGAGGACTGCGTAAGCCTTTGTAGCGATTTTCTAAGTCAATCGCTAAGCCAATCGCGTCTTGCACGCCGTAACGGCACCATGTGTTGCCAACGCAAGATTTAACCGTGCGCAAAGATTTGCCGTACGCATGACCGGTTTCAAAACCTGCATCAATCAGTTTTTGCCAAATTTCAGGTAATTGCGATAACTGCGCACCGAACATATCGATACGTTGGCCGCCGGTAATTTTGGTGTATAGGTCATAATCTTGCGCGATTTGCCCCATAGCGATAAGTTTGGCAGGGGTAATTTCACCGCCAGCAATGCGCGGCACAATTGAATAAGAGCCGTCTTTTTGCAGATTACCTAAAAACGCATCATTAGTGTCTTGTAATTGCACATGGCTATTGTCTTGGTTTAGTACATATTGATTTTGTAAACTGGCAAAAATGGATGCTGCTGCAGGCTTACAAATATCACATCCATAGGTGTGACCTTGGGGTGAAGGTTTGCCATGCAAGGTCATTAATGTATCAAAATCATTAATGCCTTCTACCTGACAAAGGTGATACAAGGCTTGACGGTCATGATCAAAATGAGCACAAATTCCGGCATTAAAATCTAGCCCTTGCGCTTGTAATGTTTGGTCAATAATTTTTTGCACCATAGGTGCACAGCCACCACAACCCGATGCGGCGCGAGTACATGATTTGATTTCAGCCATTTTATGATTGCCGGCTTTCACTGCATCGACAATATCGCCTTTGGTCACCTGATGGCAGGAACACACTATTGAAGTGTCTTTTAAATCTGCTTCAGATTCTGCGCCCGCTAATAACAACTCAACCGCAGAGCCGATAATTTCATCCTGCGATAAATAAGCCTCTAATAAACGACTGTAGTCGCTATTATCGCCCACCAGCACGGCGCCCTTTAAAAATTTGCCGGTTTCATCTAACCAGAGTTTTTTGTAAATACCCGCTTGATTATCAGATAGCTCGACAAACTGTGCATTATCAAAACCACGGCTGGCGCCAATTGCGGCAACATCTACACCCAGCAATTTTAGTTTGGTGCTCATATCGGCGCCGGTAAAGCTAGCGGCTTTATTTTTAGGTTCAAAAATAGATACCGATGCGGCGATATGCGATGCCGCAACACGCGCCATTTGATAACCCGGCGCGACTAAGCCAAATATTTTTTGTTGCCATAAAGCGCACTCACCAATGGCATAAACATCAGGTGCCGAGGTTAAACAGTAATCGTCAATTTCAATGCCGCCGCGCTCACCAATGTTAATGTTGGACACTCTAGCCAGTGCATCCTGTGGACGAATACCGGCAGAAAACACGATCATATCCGCTTCTAAATATGACTCATCACTGAACGTCATTCGATGTAACGCGGTTTCACCATCAATAATTGCCGTAGTCGCTTTAGAGGTATGAACACTCACCCCGAGTTGCTTAATTTTGCTGCATAACAAATCGCCGGCTTTGTCGTTAAGCTGAACCGGCATCAATTGCAGTGCAAACTCAACAACATGGGTTTTTACCCCCAACTGCATCATGGCATTGGCCGCTTCAAGCCCCAATAAGCCACCACCGACGACCACGCCTACTTTACTGTTGTTGGCTGCGGCTTGAATATCTTGTAGGTCTTCAATGGTACGATAAACCAGACATTGCTGACGGTCGTTGCCTTTGATCGGTGGCACGAATGGAAACGAGCCTGTCGACAGCACTAAACGGTCATATTGATATTGCTCACCTTTCGCGCTGGTGAGTGTTTTAGTGGCAATATCAATGGCGGTAATTTGCGTATTAAGGTGTAAATTAATTCCCCGATCAGCATAATCTTGCGCACTGGTTAACATAAGAGAGTCGGCTGTGCCGGTTTCAAAATACTTGGATAATTGCACCCGGTCATATGCCGGGCGAGGCTCTTCACCAAAGACATGTACATCAAATTGTTTATTCAGCCCCAGGCTGCACAATTGTTCAATAAAATGATGACCAACCATGCCATTACCCACGACAACTAACTTAGATTTTGCGACTGCCATATGCGGCTCCTTCATGCCTTGGTTTATTAAAAACAAAAGGCGCCAACTCCGTTTAAGAAGTTGGCGCCTTTGCCATCATAAAACCCAATTTTTAATGTAAACCTTTACTGATACAAGTATTGCAGACTACATGCCAACACTGACACCATTAACTAAAAAGTTTTACCAATTTAAAACAATGACTTACTATTAGTCACTTACTTATACTGATTGCCGCTACGTCTGTATTCAGCGCAACCGCACCATAATGAGGCGCACAGCTTTGTGGCATAACAGATATACCGACATTTTCTGTAGTCTGACCCGCTGTCATTACTGCAATAATTTGGGCTGACATTTGACATACACTTAAGCCTTTTTTCATTGCTTGTTGCTGAATAATTTGGTGTGCTTTAGCCTCATCAAAGCCTTGCTGCATCACTATCAGTTTCGCTTGACTCAATAGCTTTAGCCCTTTGATTTCATCATCTAACTTTTTGAACTCAGCAATACTTTTATTGGCTGCACTTAATCGCACCTTAGCCAAATCCACTAAGCTCAGTAAGCGACTTGCCGCCATAACATCGGGAACAAAAGTCAGTCGACCACAAGCCAGCAATCCCTCCAATTGTTGAGCTTGCCATTGGTTAACATTCACAATAGTGGCAGTGGGTTTATTCATTAACATGCGCTGAATAAAGCCATCTATTTGCCCATTTAGTGTGTCTGTTAGTACCAACAGTAAATCAACATTTTCAGACAGTGTTTCAACCGCACTTATTGAAGTCAGCAGACTCACTCTACCAAGCGAAGATAAAACACTTTGATATTCGGCCAAGCGCTGTGCAGCACTGTGAAGCACAGCAAAACTGGCATCAGATAAAATTACACTGTGCATGATTTCTCCTTAGTGTTTAAAGCCGCTTCGGTGAACGATTTAGGTAATGGAGACTTTGGTAATAGTGGTGTTGGTAATAAAGGTTGAGATAAGTTAGACATTTCTTTATCGCAATTGGACGCTCTAATCGGCATTAATCGCCCAGCCCACCACTGCTGACTTTGAAAAACCTTGTTAGCTAGGGCAATATTGTTACCTTGTAAAACATTATCTAAACTCAATACCAAACACAGTGTAGCTTGCACACTGCTTAATGCCTGCTCCAGCATTGCGTCTGACATTAGCGTCATTGGTTGTGTAAGATAAGATGAGGACTCATTATTGTGGCGCGAGCTTAATTCTTTGATGTTATCTGTGCGCCAAAGTTGCGCAAGCACTTCAGCAGACAGTTCAGCTTGGCCCACTTTTGCACCAGAAAAGCCCTCCAACAATGTTGGTAGCTCAAATGCACTAAATTGGACACTTCCGCCGGAACCATTAACCACTCTAACATCCGTTGTTACACGCGGATTTATTTCTGTTTCGCCTTGCAAGCCTTTAAAAATACCGATAACACCAGGTTGATAAACACCTTCGGTAAACAATGTCTCTGCGACTTTTTGATGCAATTCATCAAGCCCAGGGTGAAAAAAACTGCGTAAACTTAAAGAAGCATGACTCGGGTTCATGCAACGAGATGCAGTTTGAATAATGCTTCTTAAGCCCAGTTCTTGGTGCAATAAACGGCAATCATCTAACACAGGGGCTAAATCACCTGCAGACACATACACTATGCCGCTTTCATCTAATACCTGTTGTGCTTTTTCTGCGGTGCGACACTGCGCAATATCTAATGCTTGAATACAAGACTCAACATGTCGACGATGGGGCAATGCCTGACTATCACCGTGTAACATAACTCGCCACCCTTTGCTGGCTAGAAGCTTAGCCACCAGCAGTAACCAAGGTAACTGCTCACGCTTTCCGGCATAAACTGGCCAGTCAATATCAACGTTTAATTCCTCCCAAGCAGGATTAATGGTGTGTTTAAGCCCAGCGACAACACCTGCAACCTCGGCCACGGTTTCGCCTCGCACCCGCATTAGCATCATAGCACTGGCCATTTGGGCTTTCGTGACTTTGCCATTAGCAAAACCTTGAATGAATAAACTGGCTTCGGCAAACGTTAAACTGCGTGAGCCTTTTTCGCCCTTGCCAAGCGCTTTGATCAACAATCGAAAATCAAAATCTTCAACCGAGGTGAGTTCAAGCGGTCCAATTTTAGGCATATAACACCTCTAATGATTCGCTTTGGGGGAATGAATGCTGGGTGTTATCGTCAATGTCTGCGAGTAACTGCGACAACTGCAACCCGACACTGACCACTTCACCGATAATAATTAGCGTTGGCCCTGAATTTTTAATGGTTAATGCATCGTGTCCCATATTACCGGCGGTTGAATAAGTGACTAATTGATTGGGACGACCGCCATTAGTCACAAAAGCAACCGGCAGATTTACTGCGCACTTAGCGTCAATTAACCCATGTGAAATTCCTACTGCTTGCTCTTTGCCCATATAGAAAACTAAGGTAGATTGCGCCGCGAGTAACGCCTGCCATTGTGTTGGCGCAGTGGCATTATCGGCATCGGTCATTTTAGTGCCGGTAATTAAAGTGACACTGCGCGCGACACCTCGAAAAGTCAGTGGAATACCTGTACTAGCCGCGCTGCCCAAAGCGGCGGTAACCCCGGCAAAAAACTGCGATCGCACTCCATAATTAGCCAAATAAAGCGCTTCTTCTGCGCCGCGGCCAAATATATGTGGGTCGCCACCTTTTAAGCGCACCACTTTTAATCCTTGCTGAGCTAACGTCAGTAACAAAGCATTAATATCATCTTGCTGAGTACTGGGCTGGCCACAACGTTTTCCCACAAAATGACGTTGGCATTGGGCATTCACTAAGGTCAAAATATCGCTACTGACCAAACTGTCGTACACTAATGCATCTGCTTGTGCCACAATGCGTGCGGCTTTAATTGTCATTAAATCTAATTGACCACAGCCTGCGCCAACAATAGCGACTTCACCGCGGTGAAAAGTTTGATCTGCGCTAAGTGTCTGATGGGTATTTTTAATCATGGCTTCGACATTATTCATTAGGCAACATCCTCTTTTGCTGGATTGGTTTGTTCATGCTCGGTATCTGGGTCACTGTAAATATCGGTATAAGTAAGTGCTTCAGCCCAATGCGCGGCGGCGCACTGGTTAACTTCACTTTGGCAACTGCCACATTGTCGACCACAACCTAATGTGGATTGGCGTCGCATCTAAAGCCTGTTCAAAACTAAGGTTAGTCAAACCTTGGTTAAATACTTGCTGATTAAACTGCAGATTAATTTCATCGCCGATATCAGCTTCAGTCATGCCTGTACAGGCACAAATTAATGGGCTATTTCCAGCTTTAATCTGTTGATGAAGTTGGCTTAATAGCTGACTATTTAAGGTTTTACCAATAAATGCGCCCATAGGTTCTAATGCCACATTCACCGGTTTGTCAGATAACAGTTTCAACGCAATTAACTGCCCTTTTTGGATATTGCATTGAATGTGCAACAGCTGATGCCCAGATTGACTAACTCGCGTTAAGGTCCACTTTAATGAATGGGGCGTGGCTTGATATGCAAAACCATCTTGTTGGTTTTCAAAACCAATATGATGACAAATACCATTGATTAACGTTTGAGCCACTTGCCAACAAAGGCCTGCGGCCGCTTTGTCATGAATGCCAAATACCACCCCTTGTAGGGCTAACGCCACCGGCGATAAAGTGACAGCTTGGCACTTAAATCCAGGTTGCTGTGAAATAGGGTCCACTCGGCTGTCAACAACTTGGTTAACTCCCTGAGTCAGTGAAAACTGCTTTGACCAGTGCATAGACATAGAGGCGACATCGACTGGCATGTCTTTATCTGCGACCACTCGAGCCATTGTAAAAGCTCGGGGCTTTGATTCTGTTTTTTGTTCCGCTTGAATACGGGCTAACCCACCTTCCACTAGATTAAATAAACCCAGTTGTTTTGGATGTAAATGGATCACAGGTTCTGGCACTCTTGCCCTCAGACTTGCAATATGACCTGTTCGTGTCATGGTATGCCACTGATCTCGGCTGCGACCACTGTTGAGCAATAACGCGGGGGTACTTGACTCAATACTATCAACACCATTCACTGATTGCCCTTTGGCTAAGTGAGTTGATACGTTCGCAGGCGTAATAAACTGTGCTTTACCGCTGATAGTAGAAAACTGACCATTTGAAAACACACGCTGATGTTGCTGACCTATTTGTTCAATGCTTGCGACTGGCCACTGTGTTGGCACTAAATCATCATATTGAGTTTTCGTTAATCCAGCGAGTCCGGCAAGATTAAAGTGTTTATCTGGAAAAGCCTGTTTCACTTTGGCACTGAGTAATGCAAATTCGCTAAATACAGCGGCGTTATGTTCGAAATCAAAGCCGTTAAAGCCCATTTTAATCGCCACTTGGCTCACCGCCCACCAATCAGGTTTTGCCTGACCTTTGGCAGTGATAAAGCTGCGTTGGCGGGTAATAGTGCGCTCGCTATTAGTGACTGTGCCACACTTTTCAGACCAGCCTTGGGCAGGAAGTAATATATCTGCCAGCTTAGCTGTATCAGAGTCAGGGCTCACTTCAGACACCACCACAAACGGACAATCGGCTAGTGCTTTGGCAATTTTAGCGCTGTTAGGTAGCGATACCACTGGGTTAGTGCCCATGATCCAAATAGCTTTTATCTTACCATCGGCTAATGCATCAAACATATCGACAGCGGCTAAGCCTTTTTGTTTGGCCACTGTATTACATTGCCAAAAGTCAGCCAGTAACGCCTGCTCACTATCAGCAAATCCCATATGACAGGCTAATTGAGTAGCCAAACCACCTACTTCTCGCCCGCCCATGGCATTAGGCTGTCCGGTCAGCGAAAAGAATCCGGCTCCAACCTGGCCTATTTGACCTAACGCAAGATGACAGTTAATCATTGCATTAGTAATATCGGTACCATTGACTGACTGGTTAACCCCTTGGCAGCTAGCCGTAATAACTTGTTCATGCTGGCTAAAAAGTTGATAAAACTCAATCAAGACCGTATAAGCTATCCCTACAGAGTCGGCAAGCATGTGCAGATCTGCACTGATCTGTTGTGCCTGACCAATCGCGTCAGCAAAACCTTCGGTATGAGCATCAATATAGCTGTGTTCAAGCGTGTTGGTGTCCGCTATAAAACCCAGCAAGCCAATAAATAACGCTAAGTCAGCACCTGGTGCTATCGCCAAGTGTAAATCGGCCTGTTTAGCTGTTGCTGTAGATAAAGGGTCGATAACCACCAGCTTAGCGCCATTGTTCTTTTTTGCAGCTAAAATGCGCTGAAATAAAACCGGATGGGTCCATGCGGTATTAGCACCAATTAATACAATCACTTGGGCGTGTTCAAAATCTTGATAACAACCTGGCACCACATCCTCACCAAATGCACGTTGCATTGCACTCACTGCTGAAGACATACACAGGCGTGAATTAGTATCGACATTAGCGGTTTTTAAAAAACCTTTAGCAAACTTGTTGGCAACATAATAATCTTCGGTGAGTAACTGACCTGATAAATAAAAGGCCACTGAATCTGAACCATATTGATCAATGGTTTGCTGAAATGTATCTGCAATTAATTGTGTAGCTGCATCCCAATCGAGTGGTTTACCTGAGCGTAACTTAGGGTAGCGCAATGTGTTGGGCTGGTTTAGGCTTTCTAATAAACGTTCACCTTTAGCGCATAGCTGACCAAAGTTAGCAGGGTGAACATTGTCGCCTTGCAACGTCAACCCTAAGCCGGTTTCACCAAGTGTGTGTGTTGAATTTTGGCTGATGGTTAATCCACAGCCAACACCACAATATGCACAACTTGATTGAATATCCGTCATTCCTACACCTATCTTCTCGCTACAATAATTGCATTTAATATCGCAACTAGCGTGCCAAATTTATACCGGATTGAAATTAAAGGTTTTTTATATATTTACTTAGGAAAGTAATCGAATATTGCGCAGCCAAAGTGCAACAAGTCGCACCAATGTTGCGCATCTTATTGAAAACAAAGTAATTAAAATACCTCTTTAGAGGTATAAAGATTTAGCAAGGTGGGTTATTTGAAGGCGATAAAACAAAGTAGACAATGATCGATAGTATTGAAAAAATGTCGCAAAAAGTGTTGATATAACACCATCATCAACACATTAGCTTACGCACTATTTAGCCACGCGACCATCATCGTGGCAGGCTTCGCAAGCAGGTTGTTCACCTACATTCACTTCATGTACCGCATGACAATCGACACACATCAACATGCCATCATGCGGTTTATGGTTATCATTCATTTTAGCTAATGAACCATGGCAACTTTGACATTGTTCAAATTCATATCCACCGTCAACCGAAGGTTCTTCATTTACATGACAGCTTTCACACCCGTTCATGCCGGCATGAAAATCAGCTAAGTTTTCCTCTGCGGCAGACGCGCCAATTGAAAAAGGGAGCACAGCAAAACAAACAGCGAATAGGGAACATAAGAAAATATTTTTCATATCAACCTCTTTTTATCCACGCTAGCCACAATGGTATTGAATAAAGGTCATTATTCATGATTGAGACCTTATATGGATGATTTTTTTAGCTTAAATCCAATTTAGTCGAACTACCGTACTTAAGCAACTATCATGTTATAACAAGACTTTAGCATTGAAGCTAAACTTGAAACGAGCGCTACATCAATACATCCATAATAAAAGTTATAAAAAAAACTGGAGCACAATGCTCCAGTTTAGTGGTGTTTATTTTACCGGCAATATTAGCTGTTCTTTAAAGCCGCAATGCGTTTTTCTAGTGGTGGATGGCTCATCATAAACTCAGCCATAGAACGCTTACCGCTAATACCTAACGCTGACATTTGAGCTGGCATTGCACCTGCTTCTGGGCCCGTTTTTAAACGTTCAAGCGCAGCGATCATCTTATTCTTACCCGCTAAACGTGCAGCACCTTCATCGGCTCTAAACTCACGTATACGAGAGAAGTAAGCCACAATGATTGAAGCTAAGATACCAAACAGCATATCTAATACAAACACCACGGCCATATAGGCAAACATACCTAAACCTTCACCTTCTTCACTGTTACTAGAGACAACATTATTAATAATACCCGCAACGACGCGTGCTGCAAAAATAACGAACGTGTTCACTACACCTTGAATTAGCGTTAACGTTACCATGTCACCGTTAGCAACGTGGCTAACTTCATGGGCTAGAACGCCTTCAATTTCATCCTGGGTCATGCCATAAAGTAAGCCTGAGCTTACCGCAACCAGTGAATTATTCTTACTTGGGCCAGTAGCAAACGCATTCATTTCAGGTGATTGGTAAATTGCCACTTCTGGCATTTTTATACCTGCTTGCTCAGCTTGACGAGCAACGGTTTCAACTAACCAGCGTTCAGTATTATCACGTGGATTGGTGATCACTTCACAACCCATGGTTTTCTTTGCCATCCATTTTGAAATGGCTAAACTGATAAAGGCGCCACCAAAACCGAAAATGGCAGCAAACACTAATAATCCACTCATCGTAGAAGTGTTAACTCCTAGAATAGACATTACAATTGAGGCCACTAGCAAAATTGCCATGTTGGTCGCAATTAACAAAAAGATACGCTTCATTTTAGCTCCTGTGTTGGCAAGATTGCCGATATCAATACATTCTACAGACATAATATGTCCGGTAAAATGATTTTCAAGGTATTGTAGATTAAATATGATTTAATCAACCAAGATACATTATTACTCGCAGATTTTAGGTACAGATACTTAATTGAAACTTAAATGTCGCGACACAAAAACCGGAAAGTCATCTCTATTATCTTGCTGCTATTAACTTTGTTAATATGGGGATAATCGACTGTGGTTATTGAAGAAAAAAAGGATATTTTATGTCAGTGAATGCTTTATTATTGAGCGCTTCTAGAGTGGGTGACACCCCGTATTTACACCATGCTGTTGAGCTTATAAAACCATTGTGTATAGCAGGACAAAAATGGCTGTTTATTCCTTATGCAGGTGTTGGTATGAGCTACAGTGAATATTTGGAAAAAGTTCGCCAAGGCTTAGCTGATTTACCCATCAGTATTAGTAGTATTGATGAATACGGCGATCCAAAACAAGCCATAAAAGATGCCGATGGTATTTTTATTGGTGGCGGTAATACGTTCCAATTACTCAATGAATTATATCGTTATGATTTAGTTCACCTGATTAAACAGCAGGTCAGTGAAGGTAAGCCTTATGTGGGCTGGAGCGCTGGATCTAACATTGCAGGCTTGTCAATTCGCACCACGAACGATATGCCGATTATTGAGCCGCCTTCATTTACCGCTATCGGCCTAGTGCCATTTCAAATCAATCCACATTACAGTAATTATCAAGCACCGGGCCATAATGGTGAAACGCGTGCCCAGCGTTTATATGAGTTTACTCAAGTGGATCCGCTCACCCCCATTATTGCTATTCAAGAAGGTACTGCACTTAAGCTCGCTGATAGTAAGCTGACATTAGTGGGTAACAAGCCAGGCTATTTATTCCAGGGTGAACAGCAAGAAGTGCCTATTGAGCCTGGCACGGATTTATCAAAGTACTTATCCTAATATAATTTACTTACAGTGACTTATTACAACTGAAAGTACTGATAATCATTTAATTCAATACCCAAGATGTGGATTAACCGCAGGGTATTGAATTACTTTACATCAAGCTTATCATTACATGTTGAAGCAGAAGTGGGTTCAGATTCTGGTTTAGCATCTGTTTCACCTAATTGCTTACACAAGGGTTCATCATCTAACTGAGCCATTTGAGCAGATGCTGATGACAATGGTGAAGAGACTGTTGTGGTGTTTAAAGGTAAGTCTTCTGACTTAGTAAACACCTGCGCAGACAATTCAGCCACTGCTGTATGTGATAATTTATCAACTAATCGGTAGGCCACTATCATTCCCGCAAGGCCAAAAATAATTGAACCAATAACCTGACCGATTAATACGCCGTAAACCTCGCCCCACTGCGCACCAAAGTAAACAAATGGAATGGTACCAATTGTGGCTTTACCCACATTGAAAAAGGTTGAATATTTAGCCTTGCCCAAATTATTGAAAGAAGCATTGGCGACAAACAATATTCCCGAAAAAATGAAAAACACCGCAATATACTGACAGAAGAACAATATCAGATCTGCAGCATCGCCTTTCATATCAAAACCGCTCACAATATGATGACGAAGTAAGAATAAAATCAGCGATACGCTGACAACATAAATGACACAGAACTGAATCGCTTTATTCAAACTTTGCTTAACCCGATCAAATTCATTAGCACCAAAATTTTGCCCTACAATTGGCCCAACTGCGCCAGATAAGGCAAAAATCATCCCAAAACTAACCGGGATCAACCGGCCTAAAATAGCCCAGCCAGCAACATAACTGTCACCAAAATCAGCAATAGCCCGGGTGACTACCGCATTGCCAATTGGTGTTGCTATATTGGTTAACATTGCAGGCCCTGCAATCGCAAAAATAATCGGTAAATCTTGCTTGAACTCATCAAAGTTAAACTTGCCAACTAGCTGATGTTTAATCAAAACCCCATGCCCTGCAATAAACAATACCGCAAAGCGCGAAAATACTGATGCAATAGCGGCGCCTTCAATACCCATTGCGAATACAAAAATAAATATCGGATCAAGCACAGCATTAACACCGCCACCCGCTAATGTCGACATCATCGACAACTTGGCATCACCTACTGCTCTAAGCGCCCCGCCAAGTGCCATAGCAAGACAAATTACCGGCAACGATGGCACTAATATATACAGGTAACTTTGTGCAAGTTCGGCGGTGTAACCTTTGGCACCAACAAGCGCAAGTAACTCGGGAATAAAGCTCATCACGATCAATGCCACCAGCACACTAATAATGAATGTCACCACGGCACAGTTTAAAAATAAGCGTTTGGCTTGTTCGCTGTTTTTAGCTCCAATTGATCTTGAAACCAAAGCACCTAGTGCAATAGATAATCCAATCCCTATTGAAGTGGTAAAAAATGAAATGGTACCGGCATAACCCACAGCAGCTGCAAGCTCTTGCTCGCCAAGTAAACTTAAAAAGAAGATATCTAACAAATCGACGACAAATAAGGCTGAGATCCCCACCGCAGCAGTAGAACTCATGACTAATATATGTCGTAAAATCGGCCCTTCTACAAACTTGGCAGTGGTCATGCATATCCTTTTTAATTATCGCGATTAATTTATACGACGTTATTGGGTTTATAGGGCATTATTTAGCTTATAAAAAGGGCTGTAGATTATGGCTGAGTTAAAGAGGCCAGTGATTCTAATTCACTGCCACAGTGGTTACAAAACTGAGCATCATTATCATGACCTTTTTTGCCACAATTACTGCATTTACGCAGATCGCGTATTTTGACCATTTCTTGAGAAATCTCAGCGGTTAAGATACCGGTCGGAATGGCTATGATTGAATAACCTATCAACATAGTTAACGCTGCTATAGCTTGACCCAGTGGCGTTTGTGGGGTGATATCGCCATACCCCACGGTGGTGATAGTCACAATAGTCCAATACATAGATTTAGGAATGGAGGTGAAACCATTATTAGGACCTTCAACCACATACATAACGACACTTAACACCAATATTATCAAGCTCACCGAAAAGAAAAATATAAACACCTTTCGACTTGATTGCAGCATGGCTTTTAATAACAAATTACCGTCGGCCAGAAAGCGTAATAACTTTAAGACTCTAAACACCCTAAATAATCTTAATACCCTAATGGCCAGCGCAAAATTTGCCCCAGGAAATATCAATGCGAGGTAACTGGGTAAAATAGATAAGAAATCGACTATGCCAAAAAAGCTGCGAGCGTAATGTAAGCGATTTTGCGAGCAATAAAGCCTAAGTGCATATTCAAGGGTGAAGATGATGGTAAATATCCATTCACCTATTAGAAAAAGTTCACCATAATCGGCATGTAAACTATCAATAGTGTCTAAGCTTATTAGCAATATACTCGCGACAATCGATACCAAAAGCGCAATATCAAATGCTTTACCCTCAGGGGTATCTGTACCAAAAATGATGGTCCGTAAACGCTGCTTTAGCGGCGAGTCTTCTAAGTGTGCTTCGTTCATGCTTGTTTAGCTCAAATCCTGAAAAAGATATCTAACATAACCATACCATTTACAAACAGATAACGTTAAAATCATTTCAATTAACTGATTAGTCCACTAAAAATGGCTAATTTACCCGCGTTATAAAAATAATAATATTCATTATACGGAGATATCATGCACTTGCGTTATTGGTTTTTCGCCCTCAGTATTGCTTGCCCTTTATTTGCTAGTGCTTCTTCAGCTCAGCCACATGCTAAAATCGATTTAGTGGTGGTCAATAAGTCCGAATCTCGTATGTCAGTGATGCGCGGACGGTAAAGTATTAAAAACCTATGTTATTGCGATGGGAGATGCTCCGCAGGGACATAAATTAAAAGAAGGCGATCAACGTACCCCGCAAGGACGTTACGTACTTGATTATAAAAAACCTGACAGCGCGTTTTACAAATCTATTCACATTTCATATCCCAATGATGAAGACAAACTGCGTGCGCAGGCGTTAGGCATCAGCCCTGGCGGTATGATAATGATCCATGGTCAAAACCCTCGTTCATCCATGTCACCGGAAGAAGCGCAAAGATACAATTGGACTAACGGTTGCATTGCCGTCACAAACAAAGAAATGGATGAATTGTGGCGCATGATTGATGCAGGCACGCCTATTGAGATTTGGCCATAATCAACAGGCCATTTAAGCAGCCTAAAAATTTGGACTTTTTATGAATTACAGCGTTTTGCAACACACTTGGCCAGACTTTAGCGTACAAATCCAAGCTTTTATCACACAGCTTGGATTAACCTCGCTGTCGTTAACTTGTGATCACGCTGCTTTACGCGTCAATAATAGCCAAACAGCCCAAGCACTTGCGGATGAATTTGCTCAGCTGGGTCAAGTCATTTCAAATAATATAATTAATGGTCGGCCAATTTTAATCATTAAATTATCTGAACCTATGATGATGGGGACGACATCAATTGAATGCGTTGAACTGCCCTTTCCATCAGATAAAGTGTATCCAATGGAAGGTTGGGAGCATGTAGAATTAGTGTTTCCGTCAAATGCGCAAACCTGTGATGATTTAGTATCCCAGTTAATAGCTCATGTACCGCAACTTGCAGACGTCATAGCCGGAAAAACTGATGTGAAGGTTAAACTTAGCTCACCTAAAGGTGATAACGAGCGTTTAGCCAATCCGACCATAGCGTTCAAGGCGAATGGCATTTGTGTCAAAGTACATCCGCACGATATTCAAACCATTATCGAAAGTGAGCAAGCAAACTCACCTTCTACGATTATTGGTAAACTAACTCGCGACTAAGCTTCGCTCTGTACAGTGGATCTTCTAGATACATATTGTTAAAAAAGGAGAACCTCTTTGTTCTCCTTTTTTAACAATCTTATTAATGCTGTTTAGCCCATCAAAGCGTTATTTTTTAGCTGTTTTTTCCGCAGCTAACACACTCGACATAGATGGCACGATAGACACAGGATCTAAACGCATTTGAAACCAGTTCAAACGCCAGTCTAAATGTGGCCCAGTTACACGGCCTGTTGCGCCTATTTCAGCCAGCTTTTGGCCTTGAGTCACTTTATCACCAACCTTTGGATATAACTTACTTAAATGTAAAAATGTCGAACTAACACCATAACCGTGGTCAATAATTAATGTCCCACCCGAGTAAAACATGTCTGGGACCGCTAAGGTAATCACACCGTCAGCTGGAGATACGACGACTGTACCTGTTGGTCTAGCGACATCGACACCAAAGTGCGGGTTACCTGGTACATCGTTATACACACGCTGACTGCCATATACCCCTGAAATCCGCCCCGTTACTGGCCAAATAAAATCCTGCATAAAAGCGTATTGTTCAATAAATGTCTCACGGGCGGCATAGGTTTTCTTACTGTCTTCAGCTGCACGCTTTTGCGCGACAGGATCAGGCTTCATAATTGTGGTACTGATCCCAGTCACACGATCAATTTTATATTCGCGACTGGTAACCTTAATAGGCTTAAGCTCAGTTAACCCTGTTGGATAGGTGACCTCCAACATTTGCTCGGTTTTAGCATCGCGGTCAAAACCAATAGCAAATTGCCCTTTGGGGGTGACTTTTACAGGTCCACCATTAAGCTTAATGCTACTGCCCACTGGCACAGTACCGCGCACCAATGCGCCCTGTTCAAATTGACCTTGAAAGGTAATCTCAGCGCTAGCTGGAGATATAAGCACACCCGATAGTAAAGCACTGCAAGCTACCGCAAACAATTTAATATGACTCAATTCCTTGTTACCCCTAATAACTCACAATAACTAACAGCAATTTAATAAACGACAATGACTTTTTTGTTTCTATCTATTTTGTTCAGACTATTACTCAGACTGCTGTTCAGGCCTATCCTCTGACCGCAATAGCGCCTTTGCCAATGCCTTCATAGGCAATCACTTTAAAATGGCTTTCAGGCACTTTAGCCGCCAAAGTTACTGCCATATACTCAGCCAGTAACTCTACTGTAGTGTCATGGGGAATAATATCGCAGCAATTTTTAGGCATGGCTAACTGGAAATCTCCCTGTGGCGCAACATAATGAAAACCGTAATGGGTATCATCACTGACATTGGCTTGTTTAGATAATTGCAGATCTGCAACAGGAACTATATCTTCTTCTGTGCCTAAATAAGCATCATGCCAACGTTCAGCCCAATACTCGTCCCATTTGGGCTCGGCTATGCCATTTTCAAATACGGTTACGGGGCTGCGATGACCGTGTGCAATGCGCTGACAATTGCCATCATGTTTACGTAAACCATGGCTGTAATGATAATAAGGCGTCGTCAGTACTTCATTACGTAATGTAATACTAATATCTTGCACATTGTCAGGTAATGCTTCGCGAAGGGCTTTTTGTAAAAAGTCATTCACACTTTCAAAGTCGATGACTTCTGTAGGGATGAGGGCAAATGCTTGTGATGGACAAGCCAAATGAATATCGCCCTTTTGACTAGCAAAATCCATCCACACTCTGTCACCCTGTTGTTGCCACCTGACTTGATTACACGCTGTTGGGATCAACAAACGATGGTCGGCAACATCATCAATGGTATTCTTAATGGTTTTTTTGACTTTAGAAAAATCAAGCACCATATTTTGCTCGTCTAGCCCGCCATCAAGCAGCACATCAACAATCCAGCTTTCGCCGACCATACCGCGAATGGGGCAAAGATAAGAGAAGTCTATTACGGTTAAATCTTTTACAAACAGTTGCATTAAAGCTCCTAGGCAGAAAAACAGTCCACCTCAGTGTGAATCAGTTCCAATTAGCAAATGGCCAAAGGACGATGAGGACAAACATTCTAAACAAAAGTCACTCTATGAGCGAGTAAACATATTAAATATGATAAAAAACGCTGAAAATAGCGGTTGATCTAACTCTATTTTATAACCCATCTCATTTATAAAGTGAGGTAAGTTGCATCACGCAACATCGAGGTTATATTTGCAAGAGAAATGACCAGCTTATTTTTTGCATTAACCCCATTGCCATCCTCAAACTAGCCAAGATAAAGACCATCTAGACCTTTAAGCCACTCGCCTTGACAATTTTATAGCGCAAATGGAAGTTATATACTCCCAGTTGAGAGGGATCCAAGTCGTTAATCTGAGCAAAGCCGACAACTAAACACCTTTTGACAGTGCTTTGACATTAGTAGTTAACCCATCAAAAACTGAGTTGTAATATTATTCGGAATACCTTTAAGCATAGATCGTGCGATGATATTAATAAATTAATCGTAGAAGATTTTTTACAGGCAAAAATTAATATTAAGAAAATACTATAAATTCAGATGCTCATCAGCCCAATATTAGTTGATAACAAAAAAGGATAGCCAGATTTGAAATAAGAACGAATTGATAGTCATAAGACACCCACTAGACGACTGGTCTATTTGAGTGTATTCTCACTGGATGAAAACAAGCACCCAAGATACACGCCAACATATTTTAGATATCGGCTATCAATTGATCGCAGCACGCGGCTTTGTCAGCGTTGGATTATCTGAACTCCTTAAACATGCCGAAGTCCCTAAAGGCTCGTTTTACCATTACTTCAAATCAAAGGAGCAATTTGGTGAAGCGCTCATCGAAGATTACTTCGATGATTATCAGCAACGTTTGCAAATCCTGTTTGGTAACCCAGCTCAATCTGGATTAAAACGTTTAATAACATATTGGCAAGGTTGGATGACGTCACAAGCAGATAGCTGTTCATCACAAAAGTGCCTAGTGGTTAAACTGAGTGCCGAAGTAGCTGATTTATCAGAACCTATGCGAGTCGCATTATTAAAAGGAACCCAAGTAGTACAAGGCGCGATTAGTGGCTGTATCACCGCGGGTATTGAAGATAAATCGATTAAAAAACTCAGTGCGGATGAGACAGCTGAACTGCTTTATAATTTGTGGATCGGCGCTAGCTTAATGGCAAAACTAAGCAAAGATGACAGAGGGCTAAAGCAGGCAATGGACATAACTATATCATTTTTAAAGCCATAGTCAGCGATGATTAATTGATTCTAAAAGATTTATGTAAACCGACAAGCTATACGATTTAAGGTACATCCTCACCGTTTTAGAGCGGATATTGACAACCAAAAAATAGACGACTGGTCTATTAATTAGGAATACAGATGAAAATTTTAATGGTATTAACCTCACACGATAAACTAGGTGACACAGGTAACAAAACAGGCTTTTGGCTAGAGGAATTTACCTCACCGTATTATCATTTTGCTGATAATGACGCAGTAATAGTGCTAGCTTCCCCTTTAGGTGGTCAGCCACCTTTAGATCCAAGTAGTGATGGTGCAGACTTCCAAACAGCAACAACTGCACGCTTCAAAAGCGATACTGATGCTCAAAAACAGCTCGCAAATACAGTACGCCTTGTCAGTATAAATGTAGCTGACTTTGATGCTGTCTTTTACCCTGGCGGCCATGGGCCACTTTGGGACTTAACTGAAGACAAACACTCGATTGCCTTAATTGAACAGACTTACCAGCAAGGTAAACCATTGGGTCTCGTGTGTCATGCATCAGGCGCATTACGCCATGCTAAAAATGCTGATGGCAGCTTTTTAGTTAACGGTAAAAAAGTTACAGGATTTACTAATAGCGAAGAAGATGCTGTGCAACTAACGGCTATCGTTCCCTACTTAGTTGAAGATATGCTGAAAGATAATGGTGGTATTTACACTAAAGGTGCAGATTGGGCTAGCCATATTGAAGTTGATGGCAACTTAGTTACTGGCCAAAATCCGGCTTCATCAGAAGCGGTTGCTCAAGCCATGCTAATGTTACTTAAAGTATAAATATTTTAAGCAACCTTTGGGTTTAATGGTTCATAAATAGCGGCATAATGGCCAAACTATTTAAGGCGTAAACAGCCAATCAATAACCCTAGCCAAACTGAAACATTGCTAGGGTTATTATTATGGCTATATAAAATATACTAACCACGGCAATCTATCGAATTAACCCTAGGTTCAAACCAAGTTAATCTTGATTCAGCTTAGTTAAATCTGGTTAATAGATTTATTAATTTCTATCTTGCCCGCTTTTAAAGGCAAACTGACAGTAAAGGGATTATTATGATCACACTACACCATCTCAATCAGTCTCGTTCGAAACGTATTTTATGGTTGTTAGAAGAACTAGGGCAAGCCTACCAAGTTAAAGCTTATCAAAGAGACAAAGTCACCTTTCTAGCACCACCTGAATTAACTGCAATTCACCCATTAGGTAAATCACCAGTCATTGAGCACAATGGCCTAGTCATTGCTGAATCAGGCGCCATCACTGAGTATTTAATCAATCAATTTGCAAGTCACTTAGCACCGGAATCAAATAGCACTGATTACGTTAGTTATATACAGTGGCTGCATTTCGCTGAAAGCTCTGCAATGTTACCTCTGTTACTTCGATTGTTTGTTGAAAAAGATGGCTGCCAAACCAATTTCATGGCGGGTTACGCCGATATAGAAGTCGCAAAAGTAATCGGTTACTTAAATGCATCTTTAGAAGGTAAGCGCTATTTAGTGGCAGATAAACTCACAGGCGCCGATATCATGATGTCATTTGTGATTGAGCTGCTAGCAGCCAGAGGTGAACTGGCTAAATACCCAAACCTTGAGCGTTACTATAAACAACTTAACACTCATAGCGGATTCACACGTGCCAGTGAAATTGAAGCTCAGCAGAATACCCTTTAGCGCCTTAAGCTACATATTGACTTATAACTTCATTAAGACACATTAGTTCAAAAAACATTTCAACCAGATAAAAAGTAAGGCTACCCGATTAAGGTAGCCTTACTTATTTGCGCCTAGAAATGATCTACTCTCACATGGGAATATGGGCCACACTAATACTGTGCTCAAATGACATGCTCAAATCTCAAACGTAAAAAACCGTTACGTTAGTAACGGGCTTATCAATCTCTTCTCAATGAAAATGTTTCGAGTAAATTAGGCACCTGGAAATGACCTGCTCTCACATGGGCATATCGGCCACACTATGTTTAATGTAAATTGTATGACTTATGCTTAAGAATAATTATTCCACACAAAACAAAAAGGCCACTCAATTAGAGTGGCCTTGCTGTTTTATTTGGCGCCTGGAAATAACTTACTCTCAGATGGGCATATCGGCCACACGACTTTTAGGCTCAAATGAGATGCTCAAATCTCAGACGTAAAAAAGCCCGTCACGTTAGTAACGGGCTTATCAATCTCTTCTCAATGAAATGTTTCGAGTAAATTTGGCGCCTGGAAATGACCTGCTCTCACATGGGCATATCGGCCACACGACTTTCATGCTTAAATCTTAGACGTAGAAAAGTCCGTTACGTTAGCAACGGGCTTATCACTACTCTTTCGAGTAAATTAGGCGCCTGGAAATGACCTACTCTCACATGGGGAGACCCCACACTACCATCGGCGATACTGTGTTTCACTTCTGAGTTCGGAATGGGATCAGGTGGTGCCACAGCTCTATGGTTTCCAGACAAATTTGGTTATCTAACGCTATTTAGCTAGCATTAAATAATAATTCGGAAAGCTGATTGCTTTATCTGAGTTTGAGTCTCGTCACACTATTTAAGCGTCCCATTCTAATACTAAGTCGTATCAGTAAAACCCATCTGGGTTGTATGGTTAAGCCTCACGGGTCATTAGTACAAGTTAGCTCAACGCCTCACAACGCTTACACACCTTGCCTATCAACGTAGTAGTCTCCTACGGCCCTTTAGAGAGCTTAAAGCTCTAGGGATGACTCATCTTGGGGCTCGCTTCCCGCTTAGATGCTTTCAGCGGTTATCGATTCCGAACGTAGCTACCGGGCAATGCCATTGGCATGACAACCCGAACACCAGCGGTTCGTCCACTCCGGTCCTCTCGTACTAGGAGCAGCTCCCCTCAATCATCCAACGCCCACGGCAGATAGGGACCGAACTGTCTCACGACGTTCTGAACCCAGCTCGCGTACCACTTTAAATGGCGAACAGCCATACCCTTGGGACCGACTTCAGCCCCAGGATGTGATGAGCCGACATCGAGGTGCCAAACACCGCCGTCGATATGAACTCTTGGGCGGTATCAGCCTGTTATCCCCGGAGTACCTTTTATCCGTTGAGCGATGGCCCTTCCATTCAGAACCACCGGATCACTATGACCTACTTTCGTACCTGCTCGACGTGTATGTCTCGCAGTTAAGCTGGCTTATGCCATTGCACTAACCGTACGATGTCCGACCGTACTTAGCCAACCTTCGTGCTCCTCCGTTACTCTTTGGGAGGAGACCGCCCCAGTCAAACTACCCACCAGGCACTGTCCTCAACCCCGATAAGGGGCCAGAGTTAGAACATCAAAACTACAAGGGTGGTATTTCAAGATTGACTCCACTCCATCTAGCGACGAAGCTTCAAAGTCTCCCACCTATCCTACACATGTAGGTTCAATGTTCAGTGCCAAGCTATAGTAAAGGTTCACGGGGTCTTTCCGTCTAGCCGCGGGTATACGGCATCTTCACCGCAATTTCAACTTCACTGAGTCTCGGCTGGAGACAGCGTGGCCATCATTACGCCATTCGTGCAGGTCGGAACTTACCCGACAAGGAATTTCGCTACCTTAGGACCGTTATAGTTACGGCCGCCGTTTACCGGGGCTTCGATCATGAGCTTCTCTTGCGATAACCCAATCAATTAACCTTCCGGCACCGGGCAGGCGTCACACCGTATACGTCATCTTGCGATTTTGCACAGTGCTGTGTTTTTGATAAACAGTTGCAGCCACCTGGTATCTGCGACTGCCGTCAGCTTAGGGAGCAAGTCCCATCACCAACAGCAGCGTACCTTCTCCCGAAGTTACGGTACCATTTTGCCTAGTTCCTTCAGCCGAGTTCTCTCAAGCGCCTTGGTATTCTCTACCCGACCACCTGTGTCGGTTTGGGGTACGATCCCTACTAACCTGAAGCTTAGAAGATTTTCCTGGAAGCATGGCATCAACTACTTCATCACCTTAGTGACTCGTCATCAGCTCTCAGCATTCTCACTAAAGAGGTGTTCCCGGATTTGCCTAAGAACACTGCCTACTACCTTAAACGCGGACTACCAACGCCGCGCTAGCCTAGCCTTCTCCGTCTCTCCATCGCAGTTAGCAGAGGTACAGAAATATTAATCTGTTTTCCATCGATTACGCCTTTCGGCCTCACCTTAGGGGTCGACTCACCCTGCCCCGATTAACGTTGGACAGGAACCCTTGGTCTTTCGGCGAGGGAGTTTTTCACTCCCTTTATCGTTACTCATGTCAGCATTCGCACTTCTGATACGTCCAGTGTGGGTTACCCCTTCACCTTCAACCGCTTACAGAACGCTCCTCTACCGCTTGCAGTAAACTGCAAACCCGTAGCTTCGGTGGTATGTTTAGCCCCGTTAAATCTTCCGCGCAGGCCGACTCGACTAGTGAGCTATTACGCTTTCTTTAAATGATGGCTGCTTCTAAGCCAACATCCTAGCTGTCTAAGCCTTCCCACATCGTTTCCCACTTAACATACACTTTGGGACCTTAGCTGACGGTCTGGGTTGTTTCCCTTTTGACAACGGACGTTAGCACCCGCTGTCTGTCTCCCGAGTAGTACTCATTGGTATTCGGAGTTTGCAAAGGGTTGGTAAGTCGGGATGACCCCCTAGCCTTAACAGTGCTCTACCCCCAATGGTATTCGCTCGAGGCGCTACCTAAATAGCTTTCGAGGAGAACCAGATATCTCCGAGTTTGATTGGCCTTTCACCCCCAGCCACAAGTCATCCGCTCATTTTTCAACATAAGTCGGTTCGGTCCTCCAGTTGATGTTACTCAACCTTCAACCTGCCCATGGCTAGATCACTCGGTTTCGGGTCTACGCCTTGCAACTAAACGCGCAGTTAACACTCGGTTTCCCTACGGCTCCGCTATTCGCTTAACCTCGCTACAAAACGTAAGTCGCTGACCCATTATACAAAAGGTACGCAGTCACGGTCTCAAGAACCGCTCCCACTGCTTGTACGTATACGGTTTCAGGTTCTATTTCACTCCCCTCACAGGGGTTCTTTTCGCCTTTCCCTCACGGTACTGGTTCACTATCGGTCAGTCAGGAGTATTTAGCCTTGGAGGATGGTCCCCCCATATTCAAACAGGATGTCACGTGTCCCGCCTTACTCGTTTTCATCTATGGTTAGTTTTCATGTACGGGGCTATCACCCTGTGCCGCTGAGCTTTCCAACTCATTCCACTAACACCCCATAGACTTAAGGGCTAATCCCCGTTCGCTCGCCGCTACTAGGGGAATCTCGGTTGATTTCTTTTCCTCTGGGTACTTAGATGTTTCAGTTCCCCAGGTTCGCCTCATACAGCTATGTATTCACTGTATGATGACCACTTATGTGGCCGGGTTTCCCCATTCGGATATCGTTAGCTCAAATGCTTATTACTAGCTCGCCAACGCTTTTCGCAAGTTATTACGTCCTTCATCGCCTCTGACTGCCAAGGCATCCACCGTATACGCTTAGTCACTTAACCATACAACCCAAATGAGTTTCACAACCCTTGTAAACAAGAGAATGAACTAATTAGACTGTATCGCAACTAGCTGGTTTTTACTTGTCTCACTCCCGACCAGGAAGTGTGACTCGCCTTAGTTTTTAGAATATTCAAGACACTTAAACAGTGTTTTGAGAACTCAAGATACTGATGCTTTCACATCAATATTATTTTTCGCACTAACGTAATCACACAAACGACAACGAATCATCATCTATGCGCCTTGAGTTAGTACTATCAGCTTTCCAAATTGTTAAAGAGCGGGCTTAAAAAAGCCAAAGATAAAATTTCGTTTATCTTTGGCATCTCGGACCAATATGTATGTTTCTCATTCAAGAGAATGGTGGAGCTATGCGGGATCGAACCGCAGACCTCCTGCGTGCAAGGCAGGCGCTCTCCCAGCTGAGCTATAACCCCTTTACATACAGTGAGAATTTACGTTTACCTTCTAAGAAGGTCAGCCATTTTATTTGGCTTGCCAATTCGAATTTATCCAAGGCAATTTATTGCGGCGTTTAGTTCACTAAACGAGCGGTAAATTAACACAGGAGAAATGAAGAATTGGTGGGTCAGAGTGGACTTGAACCACCGACCTCACCCTTATCAGGGGTGCGCTCTAACCAGCTGAGCTACAGACCCAACGTAATTTCTCTTTCTTTCTATCAAGTAATCTGTGTGAACACTCACATGCATCTCTGCACTTTAGGTATTGAGTTAGTCGTATAGGTAAGGAGGTGATCCAGCCCCAGGTTCCCCTAGGGCTACCTTGTTACGACTTCACCCCAGTCATGAACCACAAAGTGGTGAGCGTTCTCCCGAAGGTTAAACTACCCACTTCTTTTGCAGCCCACTCCCATGGTGTGACGGGCGGTGTGTACAAGGCCCGGGAACGTATTCACCGTGACATTCTGATTCACGATTACTAGCGATTCCGACTTCATGGAGTCGAGTTGCAGACTCCAATCCGGACTACGGCGTACTTTGTGAGATTAGCTCCACCTCGCGGCTTTGCAACCCTCTGTATACGCCATTGTAGCACGTGTGTAGCCCTACTCGTAAGGGCCATGATGACTTGACGTCGTCCCCACCTTCCTCCGGTTTATCACCGGCAGTCTCCCTAAAGTTCCCGACATTACTCGCTGGCAAATAAGGATAGGGGTTGCGCTCGTTGCGGGACTTAACCCAACATTTCACAACACGAGCTGACGACAGCCATGCAGCACCTGTCTCAGAGTTCCCGAAGGCACTAAGCTATCTCTAGCGAATTCTCTGGATGTCAAGAGTAGGTAAGGTTCTTCGCGTTGCATCGAATTAAACCACATGCTCCACCGCTTGTGCGGGCCCCCGTCAATTCATTTGAGTTTTAACCTTGCGGCCGTACTCCCCAGGCGGTCTACTTAATGCGTTAGCTTGGGAGCCCAGTGACTAAGTCACCAAACTCCGAGTAGACATCGTTTACGGCGTGGACTACCAGGGTATCTAATCCTGTTTGCTCCCCACGCTTTCGTGCATGAGCGTCAGTCTTTGTCCAGGAGGCCGCCTTCGCCACCGGTATTCCTTCAGATATCTACGCATTTCACCGCTACACCTGAAATTCTACCTCCCTCTACAAGACTCTAGTTCCCCAGTTCCAAATGCAATTCCTAGGTTGAGCCCAGGGCTTTCACATCTGGCTTAAAAAACCGCCTGCGCACGCTTTACGCCCAGTAATTCCGATTAACGCTCGGACCCTCCGTATTACCGCGGCTGCTGGCACGGAGTTAGCCGGTCCTTCTTCTGTAGGTAACGTCACAGCAGTAGTTTATTAAACTACTGCCTTTCCTCCCTACTGAAAGTGCTTTACAACCCGAAGGCCTTCTTCACACACGCGGCATGGCTGCATCAGGCTTTCGCCCATTGTGCAATATTCCCCACTGCTGCCTCCCGTAGGAGTCTGGGCCGTGTCTCAGTCCCAGTGTGGCTGATCATCCTCTCAGAACAGCTAGGGATCGTCGCCTTGGTGAGCCATTACCTCACCAACTAGCTAATCCCACCTAGGTTCATCCAATCGCGAAAGGCCCGAAGGTCCCCTCCTTTCCCCCGTAGGGCGTATGCGGTATTAGCAGTCGTTTCCAACTGTTATCCCCCTCGACTGGGCAGATCCCTAGGCATTACTCACCCGTCCGCCGCTCGCCGGCAAAGATAGCAAGCTATCTTCCCGCTGCCGCTCGACTTGCATGTGTTAGGCCTGCCGCCAGCGTTCAATCTGAGCCATGATCAAACTCTTCAATTAAAGTTTTTTGTTCGACTACGTCGAACAGCTCAATGAATTCTACTGTCATAATTCGCTTCGCTCATAAGAGCTAACGAGTTATTTACTACATTTCTGTAGTTTCATATTACTATGAACATTCATCGTTGCATTGAGTTTAAATTTTTGATTGCCAACATTCCGAAGAACAGAAGACAATTTCGAATAACTCAATACCTGTGAATGTCCACACAGATTACTTGATAAATTGTTAAAGAGCGGACTTGGTAACTTGCGTTAGACGCCGTGTTCCGTGTCAGTGGTGCGCATTATAGGGATAGTAGATTTTACCGCAACCCCTTTTTGCAAAAACTTTCAAATAAACTAACCAACCGAACACTTTTTAAACTAAGCGTACACTTAACCATCAAAAAAGGCCTGAAAGGCCTTTTTCGGCCTTACTAATTAAGTGTTTCTATAAAAGCGGGCACATCTGCAATGCTATCAACTACAATAGATGCGATATCAATTCCGGCTTCGTCTACCTTCTTACCACTTCTGACTAAAATACTGTGACCTATACCCGCAGCTTTAGCTGCACGGATATCATCAGCCTTATCACCGACCATAATTGAATTGGCTAGATCAAGTTTTAAAAACTTAGCCGCCTCTAACATCATTCCTGGTTTTGGCTTGCGACAATCGCAATCTTGCTTATATTCACCTAAACCTTTTTCTGGATGATGCGGGCAATAATAAATACCGTCCAGCTCAATGCCTTTATCAGCAAAGTTCCAATCCATCCACTCAGTTAAGGAATGAAAATCGTCTTCACTGTACATGCCGCGAGCAATACCCGATTGGTTAGTCACAACGACAAGTTTATAGCCCATTTTCTTCAATGCGAGGCAGGCATCAAACACACCTTCAATATATTCAAAGTCATCCGTTTGATATACATAGCCATGATCTTTGTTGATCACACCATCTCGGTCAAGAAAAACTGCTTTATTCACTTATTAATCCTCATTAATTTTCTGTATTAATTATCACACCGTCTTCGCATTTGAGCTAGCCCAATAAAGGATAATTATAGCGAATGACCATGTTTCACTTTATTAAGGCGCCATGAAGCGGTAACCTTGCTCGGTTATTTCGCGAAAACAAAAGAGCTAATGAGTAATATACCCCCTATCATTCACAAAACGCGTACTCAACTTGTAGTTGAAGTACTCAGAGAACAGATCCTTTCTGGTGATATAAAAGGTGGCGAACCCTTACGTCAAACTGCTATTGCTGAACAATTGAACGTCAGTCGCATTCCTGTACGAGAAGCTTTAGTACAATTAGAAGCTGAAGGGTTAGTTAAGTTTGAGCCGCATAAAGGTGCCACGGCCACGGTTTTATCTGTTGAACAGGTCACAGAGCTATTTGAACTCAGAGCAATGATTGAGTCAGACTTGCTTGCCAAGGCTATTCCTAATTTACAAGAAGCCGATTTTGAAGAAGCGGACAGAGTATTAAATGCATTAGAAAACGCATTTAAGCGCCAGGATTCTGTGGCAAGTTGGAGCGAGCTTAATACGCAATTTCATACTTGCCTATATAAAGCCGCCAACCGCAGCCATACACTCGAAGTCGTTCATGGTTTAAATACTAATTGTGATCGCTATATTCGTTTACAACTATTGTTAACAGGTGGGATCCCCACTGCGGAGCGAGAGCACCGTGAATTACTTGAGTTATGCCAAAGAAAAGATATTGAAAAAGCGACACACTTATTGCGTGAACATATTCTTCACGCTGCTGAAGCTATTACAAAGTTAGTTGTTAAGCATTTAGACTAGACGACTTCAAGACTGAGTGGGTCAAATATTACCTTAATCGCTTGTTTTATTTATACATTGAGAGAAGTTTTATGCAGTATGCACATATCACCGGATGGGGAAAAGCTGTCCCTCCCGCATCGCTAACCAACGATGACCTTGCCACCTTTATGGAAACATCTGATGAGTGGATTAAATCTCGTACAGGTATTAGTAAACGTAATATTAGTCACGTTAATACTTCTGTACTGGCCAGCGTTGCTGCACAACATGCTTTAGCTGCTGCCGGGATTGATGGCAGTGAGTTGGATTTAATTATTCTAGCAACGGCCAGCCCTGATAGTTTAATTCCTAATATAGCCTCTACTGTACAAGCAAATATTGGTGCAACATGCGGCGCATTTGATATAAATGCGGCATGCAGTGGTTTTCTATACGGCGTAGGATTAGCAAGCTCGTTAATTAAAAGCGGCCAGAATAAAAAAGTATTAGTTATTGGTGCTGAACGTTTATCTTTTTACTTAGACTGGTCTCGTCGTGAAACTGCGGTGTTATTTGGCGATGGTGCTGGTGCGGTCATTTTAGAAGCCCGTGATGAAGAAGGCGGAGTATTAGGCTATGAGCTTAATAATGATCCTGATGGACGTGAAATTTTAAAATCGAATTTTGGCAGCCAAATGGATCGCTTAGACAGTAGCTCGTTAGATTTCTATATTGAGTTTAATGGCCAAGAAATCTTCAAACGCGCCATTCAGGGTATGGGATCTTTAAGTACTAAAGTACTTGAGAAATGCAATGTTGATAAAGATGATGTCGATTGGGTTATTCCTCATCAAGCTAACGAACGTATCATAGATACTTTGGTCAGTCGGATGAAAATTCCTAAAGAAAAAGCCATCGTCAATATAGCAAACTATGGCAATACATCAGCTGCGACTATCCCAATTGCTATTTGTGATGCACTAGATAAAGGCTTAATTGAGCCTGGACAAACTATTTTATCCTGTGCATTTGGTGCTGGACTGACATCAGCAGCTTTACTTTTTAAATGGACTGACCGCGTTACTCCTATTAATACTAGTGAAGCCAAAGTGCCAGATTGTGAGCAAACTGCACTAGAATTAATTAAACCTGCGGTGGATTACTTTTTCAATAAAGCTGAGCAAGAAGGTCGATAGACCTAATATATAAAACGATACTCTATCGTACTTATAAAATAAGCCAGTCAATTGACTGGCTTATTTTATGTTTGAATTTAAGCTGTTAATTAGAGCTATTTAGTTACCCCAATTAACTCATAGCATTTGATGTTTTTAGTTCCGCCTAATGCCGATACTTGCGCTAAAAATAACTCAGCACAGGCAATTGCATCTATTAATGCATTATGTCCACCATATACAGGCAAGTGATAACGTTCTCGACTTTGCCCTAATCGAACACACCCTTTAACTAAGTGGTCATGCTGACGCAGGTAGCGTGTTTTTTCAATCGCTAAGGTGTCAATAAAAGGCAAGAGTACTTTTTGTCCAAATACACTGTGTAAGTTTTTTTGAATAAATGCCATATCCATTGGCGCATGGTGTGCTACCAAAATATACCCTTGGGTTTCTTTTAGTAACCAATTCATTGCTAAATCAATGGGTAAAGCATCTTGTAATTGATGATCAACAATACCGTGAACAGTCGCACTTTGGCCTACACTACCATCGATTGAAATCATCAAATGTTGAGCTTGAGACAGGGGGATTTGTCCTTGAATGATAGGTACAATACCCATACTAATGATCTGATCCTTCTCAGCATTAAGGCCGGTCATTTCCAAATCAATCGCCATCAATTTAGCATCAAAGATAGTGCGATTAAATTGGTTTGTTAATGCCCGCTGATAATCCGCTAATATCGACTTTTCGCCCTGCTGATTTACCAGTGAATCTAACCAAAACCGACCTTTAAGCCATAAATGATTGACCACTAAAAACTCCGGGTAAACTTAAGTTTCAAACCTGATTGAGCATCATGGACCACTTTAAAGGCATCCCGTAATTGATGGCGCAATAAAGATGACAAATCCTGTGGCTTTAAAAAATTACTCACAACCAAATTATTAGTCGCCTGATATCCCTGATTAGCTAAGCGCATATGCGCTATAAACTCATGGGCGTCCGCTAAATTAAGGGCATCTTTGCGATTAATGATATTGGCGTCCATTAACGCGCGAATACGTTTAGCGGTATTGACCTCCTTAATGCCGGCACTTAGAGCATAGACTCTGGCAATATCATTGATTAACGCACTGCCCTTGTGCTTCAAATCCATGCCTTTGACTTCACTGCCATCTCGTTCAAGTACAAATTTTCTGAAAAAACCTAAAGGCGGTGATTGCTGTAATGAGTTACCCGCCATACCAGCTAAAAAGATGTCATTATTTTGGGTATGCGACATCACTGAGTTCTGTAATTCATCAAACAAGGTTTGCGGTCCATACACTGCGCGCATATCAAAGAAAATACTGGCGTGCATTAGGGCTTTAGGATCAGGTGTGAGTACCCACTTTTTGAATTTATTTTGCCATTCGAGGAGTGATAACCGCCACTTAGGATTTTGCGCCATAATATCGCCAGGACAATAGATATAACCGCATTGATCAAGTCCCTTACAAACCGCATGGGTTAATTTATCGAAGTAAGCCGCTGCGAACTCATCCGGTTCATGTGCTAATAACAAACCATTATCTTGATCTGAACAAGCCACTTGATCTTGCCTACCTTGCGAGCCAAAAGCTAACCAACAAAAAGCCATCGGAGCTTTACCCAATAATTGCTGATTTAGTACAATTAAGCGGCGGGTTAATGCATCTGTGACCGGCGTTAACACTCTGCCAATCTCTTCTGCCCGTGCATCAGCACTTATAAGGTTTTGTAATAATACTGGGATTTGCTTACTGACAAAGATCAACTTTTCAATTGAATCCTGGCGGTCTATTTCACCAATTAATAATAATGGTTGTGAACTCTGGGCACGTAAAATATCAGTACTGGTGACCATACCTTTAGCTTGATTATTGTCTATTACAGGTAAATGATGAATATTATATTCACTCATCAATAACATAGCTTCAAATACCAGTGCATTAGAGGCCACGGTTTTGGGCTGAACAGTCATTACTTGGTTTACACAAATATTGCCATCAAAACCTTCTGCTAAGACTCTATTTCGTAAATCGCGATCAGTGACAATACCGACTAAACCGTGATCATTTAACACCAACACAGATGAAACCCTATTATCGCGCATTAACTTTGCAGCATTTTGCACGCTGGCGTTGGTAGCAATACAAATTGGATTTTTAGACATCATATTAGTAATGCGACTGGTCGTAGTGAGATCTTTGGCTTTAAACTTATGTTCATTACGTAATCGCTGAGCAAACGCACGGGTAAAAAACGTATCAAACTGACGATTATGGGTTTTTAATTCGGTGAATAAATGTTGGGGGATATGATAAACCAAGCCATCTTCTAAAATAGCGACCTTGTTAACCACTTTTTCGCCTGACAATAATGTCGAAAAACCAAAACATTCTCCCTCTGCGACTCTATCAACTAATACACCCTGTGGATCTCTAACTTCAAATGCGCCACTTCTAACCAAATATAATTTAGGATTATCAGGATCAAACTCAACAAATGCTGATGCCTTTGCGTAATAGCCAATATTAATTTCCCTAGCACAGCGCTCAACTAAGGCTTTAGACAATAGATCAAAAGGTGCATGGGTTTGCAAAAACTGCTCAATTGGCTGTAATTCACTGGCATTCATATTATTTTCTCATTGGCGGTTTTATTTAATATACCTGTGCCAACTGAATACTGGCTATAAGACTTAAGCCCAAGCTTACTATATTTAGTCAATAAAAAAGAGCGCCGAGGCGCTCCTTTTAAAGGGGTCTAAATAAGGGATGAATAATTAGTGGTTTTGCGCTTCGCCTGCTCCTTGTGGGAAACGAATCGATTCAACCATATCAACAACATCTTGAGGTACAGGCTTAGTGACTTTACTGACAGCAAAAGCAACAGCGAAGTTAATAAACATACCAACCATACCAAACCCTTCTGGTGAAATACCTAAGAACCAATTATCACTTGTATTAGCAGCAGGGTTAATAAACTTAAAGTACACAATATAAGCAGCGGTAGATAGCAAGCCTAATACCA
The DNA here is from genome assembly GCF_051165765.1 of Shewanella sp. HL-SH8. Classification (NCBI taxonomy): domain Bacteria; kingdom Pseudomonadati; phylum Pseudomonadota; class Gammaproteobacteria; order Alteromonadales; family Shewanellaceae; genus Shewanella; species Shewanella sp. HL-SH8. The sequence continues at coordinate 3,144,542 of NZ_CP195039.1, forward strand.
TACCGGCAATTGCACCCTCTCTATTTACCTTTTTAGAGAAGATCCCCATGATAATTGCAGGGAAAAGTGATGCAGCGGCTAAACCGAAGGCTATCGCAACCACCGCGGCCACAAATCCAGGTGGATTTATCCCAAAGTAACCAGCCATTACAACACCCAATGCTGCTGCAATACGCGCATACATTAACTCTTTCTTATCAGAGATATCCGGCATGAGATTTTTCTTAAGCAAATCATGCGACACCGATGTTGATATCACTAATAGTAAACCCGCTGACGTTGATAGTGCAGCAGCTAAACCACCTGCAGCAACTAAGGCAATAACCCACGCAGGCAGACTGGCAATCTCAGGCGTTGCTAGCACAATAATATCACGGTCAATGGTCATCTCATTTGAATCACCATTAGCATAAGATATTTTGCCATCACTGTTTTTATCATCCCACGTAATTAAGCCAGTTTTTTCCCAGTTTTTAATCCACTGTGGCGCGGCTTCATAAGCGACACCGGTAGAATCTGGTCCATTAATGGTCTCAATCATATTAACACGAGAGAAAGCAGCTAAAGCAGGTACTGTTGTGTACATAATAGCAATAAACACTAGCGCCCAACCCGCAGATAAACGTGCATCTTTTACTCTAGGTACAGTAAAGAAACGAACAATCACATGGGGCAAACCTGCAGTACCAAACATCAATGCGCCTGTAATAAAGAACACATCAATCATTTCTTTAGAGCCTTCTGTATACTGGGAGAATCCCAATTCAGCAGAAAGACCATCAAGCTTGTCGAGTAAGAAGACTCCGGTACCATTACCTGCAGCATCAACTAGCTCAGCACCAAAACCGATTTGCGGCAGAATATGACCTGTCATCATCACAGAGATAAAGATTGCTGGAACCATAAAGGCAAATATCAACACACAATATTGTGCAACCTGAGTGTAGGTAATCCCTTTCATTCCACCTAAAACAGCATAGAAAAACACCACTGCCATACCAATATATACGCCAGTTTCAACTTCGACTTCTAAGAAGCGAGAGAAGACCACACCGACACCGCGCATTTGACCCGCAATATAAGTAAAACAGATGAAAATGGCACAAATTACCGCAACAGTACGGGCAGTTTGTGAGTAATAGCGGTCACCGATAAAATCAGGAACCGTGAATTTACCAAACTTACGTAAGTAAGGCGCCATACACAAGGCTAATAAAACATAACCCCCTGTCCAGCCCATTAAATAAACTGAACCATCATAACCTGTAAATGACACAATACCCGCTAGCGAGATAAAGGATGCCGCCGACATCCAATCTGCTGCGGTAGCCATACCGTTCATTACCGGATGCACACCACCACCGGCTACATAAAACTCTTGAGTGGAACCAGCTCTCGCCCAAATCGCGATGCCAATGTATAGCGCAAATGTCGCGCCAACAATAATATATGTTAATGTTTGAACATCCATTTTTCAGTGCTCCTTAATCTTCGTGAACATCATATTTCTTGTCTAGGGCATTTGCTTTTGCCACATAAACAAAAATCAGCGCCACGAATACATACATTGCACCCTGCTGCGCAAACCAAAAGCCTAATTTGAATCCCATAAAGGAAAACTCATTAAGCACGTCTACTAATAAAATACCGCAGCCAAATGAAACTGCAGCCCAAATTGCTAGCAGTACAAGTACTAAACGTAAATTTTCACGCCAATACCCTGCTGCCTTTTCGTTATTTTCAAAAGCCATTGCGACTTCCCCTGTATTGTTTTTTTAAAGTCGAATTGTAAAGTCATTGTTAATTTAGCAACTCACAGGGGTTCGACAATCAAGACCTTAGTCTAACCCCTAGTCAAAAATAACCTATAAATCATATTTATCTATTAATAAACAATATGATAGAAATTTACAGCAAACCTAGCGAACACTATAACTATTGAAAAACTAGACCAAGGTCGAACGAAAAATAACGGGCTTTTAGCAACCTTGGATAAGAGAACAGCACTAAGTGTCGATAAAAAATAGTTAGCAACACACAAAAAGCCCTTTAAACGCTTCAAATTTATCTAAAATAAGCGAATACAATTAAATTCAATATAAGCAAACAATCTAAAAAACTTTACTTATCTGAGATTTAAGCCGTAATTAACAGTCAATCACTTGTGATTGTCCTATAAGGGAGGTAAAATTTTTTGATAATAATGAGAAAGGATATTTCATTGAAAAAATTGTCGTTAAATCCACAGAATCTGATGTTTTCAATACTAATGGGTGTTATTGCACTTATTATTAACTTTTATCCTATCCCCTTCTTCGCAAACGTCCAATTTATACTCGGAAATACACTGACCATCGTCGTCGCCATTTTATGTGGCCCCTGGTATGCGTTAGTGACATCATTACTAGCCTCAACCAGTTTAATGCTCACCTGGGACAGTTATCATGTTTTCTTTATTTTTGGGTTAGAGGCATTATTTTTAGGTTTTTGCCGAAGAAAAGATATCTATGCGCTATATGGCAATATTATATTTTGGCTTGTTATTGGCATGCCCATTTTCTATTTAATGGCCAAGTTATTTTTTGATATGCCAACCGAGCACTTACCCTTTGTAACCATAAAGCAGGCGATAAATAGTTTAATTTATACCAGCATAGCCTCTATATTAGTTTTGATGGTGCCTAAATTATGGATGTTTGAAACCAAGATAAAAGATAAGCAGCGCAGAAGCCTAAGCAAGCAGATGACTTATTTCGTCACTCTGATGATTACCTTGTCGTTATTATTTTCAACGCTCTACTTCAACTATATTTCACTGGATAAGCAACAAAACTTAATCGTGAAAAATCAACAAGAATCAGTTTTTCATTTAAGTAATGCTGGCGAGCAATATATCGATAATCACCAAAAAGTGATTGAGAATGCTGCACGCTATTTCAGTATAGCCAGTGGTTCACCACAAGAGATACAACCTCTTCTGAGTAATTTACATCAAAATTACCCCGGCTTTATCAGTATGTTAATTACCGATAATCAAGCACGAATAATTGCCGCATCACCAACTATACGATTAAATGATGCCAAAAATAACAATGTCATCGTCAATGATAGAGATTATTTCATAGAATCATTTTATAACCAAAGGGTGTTTGTTTCTTCAGTGTTTTTGGGGAGGGGCTTTGGCAACGACGCGATTGTAGCGATTAGTGCGCCATATTATGACAAGCAAAATACAGCACAGCCTTTGGGTATAATTGAAGGTTCGTTAGATCTAAAATACTTTTCAGCAATAGACTATGATTTTAATCAACAGAAAAACCAATCGATAATTTTGACCGATGAAACCAATAATATTATTTATGCCTCGGAAAAGCTCAATTTAAACGTCATGTCGCCCTTTAAATATGGTATTCACAATGGACTGTATTTAACCCAATTACCCTTGATGAATATCACCGAAACGGAATCTAGAATTCCAGAATACATTTATGCTCAGAAGCAACTAAAAAACGGTTGGAATATTTATATTATTGAGCCCTTTTCACCATTATTGCAGCTCGCTGAAAAACAAATGCAAGCCAGTTTTTTTATGTTACTTGGTGCTCTTTTTATCAGTTTTTTCATTTCAAATCGAATTAGCCAACTGCTAACTATTCCCCTCGAAATGGTAGCGAACCAATTTGGCCACCTTAGCCAGCATGATTTAAATAACCAAGTACTAGATGAAAGCTCTCCTAAGGAAGTGTATAGCCTTTATCAAAGGTTATTGATTAGTAAGCAACAGCTGATAACTCAGCAATTAGAACTGGAAGAAACGGTTGTTAACCGCACTAAAGAATTAGAGAAAGCCAATCAAAAACTCAAAGAGTTAGTCGACAAAGACCCATTAACTCAACTGTTTAATCGCCGATTTGCTGAACATAAGTTCCAGGAAGTGAGAGAGTTTTGTCTTCGAAGTGAACAAGCCATTACTGTGGCTATTCTTGATTTAGATTTTTTCAAAGCTGTTAATGATAGTTACGGCCATTTAGCGGGGGATGAATGCTTACGTCAAGTGTCAGCACAACTGTCTCAACATTTTAAACGTGATATTGATATTATTGCCCGTTATGGCGGAGAGGAATTTATTTTAATTTTACCTATGTCGAACGCACTTAACATTGAACATCACTTGAATGAATTTAAAATCAAACTGTCTCAAATGCCCATTAACACGCCAGACAGAACTGAAGCATTTGATATCACGGTCAGTATCGGGGCTATCACAGCTAATGCTAACTTTGATGCTAGGCTAGATAAATGGATAAAAATAGCCGACGATAATTTGTATCAAGCTAAAGCTCAAGGTCGTAATCGCACTATTGTCACTATCATCAATCCTGAGGTGGAATCATAAATTTGTCCATTCTATCCATCATATAGGGGTAGAATGGGTTCCATTTTTGGCGCAACATATTGGCTGCAGACATGGAAAACAATCCTCTTTCAGCTTGAAATACCGCTAGGCCTATTTGTACCGTTTCAGTATTTTCTATTATCAAAGGGCCATAAAGTGGGTCTTCTATCGGAAATGGCAACGCAATGTGCGAAAGCGAGAACACACCTTTAGGCCATTCGAGCAATAGTTCTTGTGGGGCTTGCTGATTCAATATACCAAGCTCTCTAGCTTGTACGGCCCGAGATTGTTGTGCCTGACTTTCTATTAGCGTTAAGCGATAATCCATATCATTATTTGTCCAAAATGGTTCAAAAAACGTGATTGGATCAAGATTCATTAACAACCTAAAACCGGTACTGCGATTATAGTCGAACATCACTAATTCATGACCGTTTTTAGGCAAATATCGGTACAGTTCATCGACGACATTAACAGATGAAACCGTATCATCTATGACTGACTGAAAGGTTTGTATAGGCGCGATTTTCTGTTTTTGCTCTGCGGATAAACTGTCTAATAATTGTTTATTACGCAGAGTTAGCTGGTAAACAATATCACCTGCATTAACGGCAAATGACATATATTTAAATGGGTCATACTCAACTTCAATACTATTCCAAAACAGTTTTTCCTGCCCAAGTAATGCACCTAGTTTAGCCTGCCAATATGCCGCCTGGGCAATGGGAGCCAAGCCAATAGCTGGTGACATAAAAATCATCTTGTCATAATGAGTCGGCTTATTCAGACTTATCACTTCTAATTGGTGGTTTAGCGCGAGTGCTGCACCAGTAGAAAAACCGACAACATATAAGGGTTTACCTTTTAATTTATCAGATAAATGAGCGGTAGCTAACGCCACAGCACCGGCTAAATCAGGCCAAGTAATATCTGTTAGCCCTGAAGGCGTGGTGCCGTGACCTGGTAATCTTAATCCGACTATATGGGCTTGATGTCGATAATGCTCAGCAATATGCGACATCGAGTAAGGTGAGTCAGACATGCCGTGGATCAATAACAAACCAAATTCTGCATCATCATTTGGCCACTCAAAAGATCGATTCCAGTCTTCATGCCATAAAGCAGGATCAGATGAACTGCCCTTTTCATAACGATTTATCGGAGAGGCGACCTCCGGTTGGTATTGTTGGTATATTTTCTGCTCAACTTCAGCAAATAGTTTATCTTCTAGTGCTAAATACTGCTTAAAATTATCTAAACCTGATTGTTGATGATATTCATTTTTAAGATGTGTGGTATGCCAAAGCGACAGTTCTGGCCTAGCATTCAATAACCATACAGCAATAATAATCAACGCAATAGACGTGCCTATAGTGCTATAGAATAGGGCAAATAACATATGCTTAGTGGATCCGATAACAATAGCGCGCATGATTTCCCTTATACTAAAAAATGATTACAACGATGCAAATAAAGGGCCTAAAATAGCCTGACAGAATAGGTTATTATAATAGCAAGTATGCTAAAAGCTAAAGAACATGAATACCGCTAGCAATGAGACACTTTCAAACAATATTATTAGTCACTACTTTGGTTCCCTTTTACCTAAAGTGATTTTTTACTTGCCCACACCACCTATCATTCCAACAGATTGGAGCGAAAGTGACCCAAATGCAGCAAAAAGACTAATCGAAGCTAATGGTAATCATTGGCGAAAAATTATCATTATTATCTGCAAACTTGTGAGTAAAGAATTATCTTGTTGGCGAACGATACAAAACACACTATTTCAACAAAATAGTATTGCTCATTTACCAATGGCCATTGCGATTTTGGATCAGTCTACTGAGAAAACTATCGACATAAAACCTGATAGCTCAATCATCCATATCATTTGCGGTAAAAATACCTTTTCAGGTTTTACCATTGAAAGTACATTACTTGTTAGCACTCTTTCATTGAATCAACAGCAAACGATTCGATACCACCAACAGGTTTTTCTCACACCATATTTAGATTATCGACAGTTTCCTAATGCCTTGATTGATCTATTGAGACCCAAGCTACACCAGGACAGATAAATCAATCTGATACCTACTGCCAGCTAAATCTAGGCACATTTACAAACTCCAGGTTTCAAGACCACCATCTGAACTTAAGGTTAATAGTTTTCCATTAGGTTTAATCTTCATGGAAAATACCGTTGTGCCTGCACTGTAGGCGGTGATATCCCAGTGACAAAGCTCCTTTCCAGAGTTTGCATCCCAGTAGATAACCGTTTGTTTTGATGTGGCGGTAATTAAATTATTGGCATTATTGATAAATAGAGTCTGTCTAAAATAGCGATAACGCTCAAGGTAATCTAGTTGGCTAACAGGCAAAGCGGTTTGAGAGTCAAGAATGACATTGTTATCTAGTGCATCGGCAATAAACAAGCGTCGATTAGTTTCATCGTAGCTAGCACTGGTGATCCGCTGCGGACGTGAAAAACTACTAATCAACGCGCCACTATAAGTGGACCAAATATGCACGTCACCATCTAGTCCTGTTGATAATACCTGCTGTTCAAAATTAGATAGTTCAATATGATTAACTGCGCCACTGTGTTGCTTGAACAATGACATCGTCATGCTGCTTCGTTGAATAACAGTAATAGAACCATCATTCATACCCACCAAAATAGTACTGCCGGTTTGGCTTAAAAAAAGGCTTGAAACACTTGCGTCAGGGTTAAAGCCTTGAGCAGGCCAGCGTATATCTAGTTTGCCGGTTTCAAGGTTGAAAATAGATATTTTGTGTTTACCGGCAGTAGCTAGATATTGGTTATTACCTGACATAGCCAGCAGATAGTTAGACTCATCAAAGTCATCATCAGTCCATTGATGTAATAATTTATTGGTCGCAATCTCCCATACCGATAATGCACGGCTTCTGCCTAGTGTCACAGCTATACTCGCATCAGCTGACAAAACGCCATCAACAAGGGTTTCTTTTACCAGTCTCAGAGCGTTATCCGGACTTTTGCTAACAGCACCTTGATTGCAACCAGTTACAGTGATAAACGCTACTGTGATGGCAATAATCAGACCAACCTGAAGCGATAATCTAGATTGGACCTTAGCTAACAAGTTAATTCCTTAAAAGTAATGCTTTTAATATATTAACATAGAGAATCAGCTTATTAGCCACCCTAGATTAAGTAGAATGACATAAAACTAAATGACACAGGTTAGAATTAGCTTAACTTGTGTCACATATATTGTCGGCTTAATCCGTAATCATAGCGATATTAATCGTAAATAGTGGGTATCGCTTTACGCTTATGCTGGGTGCGCTGATAAATGCTAATCAGCTTGGTTTCAACGCTTGCATCGACCGGTTTGCCTTCCAGAAAATCATCAATTTGATCGTAGCTCATGCCTAGCGCCACTTCATCTTCTAGCTGTGGTTTGTCTTCTTCTAAATCGGCAGTAGGTGCTTTGTGTACCAGAACATCTGGCGCACCCAAAAAGGCAGCAAGTTGACGAACCTGGCGTTTATTTAAACCAAACAATGGCGCTAAATCGCAGGCGCCATCACCAAATTTAGTATAAAAGCCGGTAATATTTTCTGCGCTATGATCGGTGCCAACCACTAAACCGCCTACCATACCGGCTATTTCATATTGCGCTATCATGCGCATTCTGGCTTTTACATTACCCTTAACAAAGTCGACTTTACCTTCTTCAGGTAAAGATACTCCCGCATTGCTCAAACCAGCTAAGGTGGCTTGATGCACGCCAATAACACCTTCGGCAATGTTAACGGTCACTTGTTTAGACGGTTGAATAAATTGGCAGGCTAATTGTGCTTCATCTTCATCTTTTTGGACTTGATAAGGTAAGCGCATGGCAATAAATTGATAACGTTTATCGGCTAACTCCTGATTTAAGCTATCGACCGCTAACTGACATAAACGACCGGTTAAAGATGAGTCCACTCCACCGCTGATCCCCAACACTAATGAATGACAATGGGCCTCTTTGAGCTTCGATTTTATAAAGGCGACACGTCTTTGTACTTCAAAATCTGGCTCAATGGCCTTGAGTACATGCATTTCACGTAAAATTTGTCCTTTCACTTTAAGCTCCTTCAATTATTAACCTGGGCCTATTCTATTAAAATTTGATGAAAAAAAAACGATAATGACAAAACATTATCGTTTATTTTTAGACTGTTATTTGTTTAGCTCACTAAACCACTGATTAGCGTTCCCAATAAGACTCTTCTAGGCTGTCTTCTCGCTCTGGTAAACCGCGCGATAGACGTGGACTGTGTTGAGCTAACACTTCATAGGCAACGCGGTTAGCATACTTACACACTTGCGAAAACGAGGAATAACATAAACCATCGCGTTTATGTTTACTTGACCCAGGGACATTGGTTTTATGGAAGGTATTGGCTGACAAGTCGTGCAATAAGGCTGATAAAGCGCCATCTCCTGCACCATTGGTGTTACGTATATAATCAGGTCCGCCCATATAAGGCGCAATGTGCGCATAGACTTTAATGGGTTCTTCACAGTCAGCTTTTAGCATAGGGCGAGAGAATTCATAACGATTAAACTCAGGAATTGCACCAGGTAATAAAGTATGACTCGTTTCACGCTTGGCACTGTCTTCGGCATATCCTGCTGTGTATAAACCAATTGGGCCTGCGGTGGTCAACACCATATCACACCACTCAAGTGCAGCCTCACTGGCTAACAATGGGTCTTTGAACCCTGTAAGCGCTTCACCTTCATCTTCATTCATGGCTAATATAGTTACATGTTCTTTAATAAACTTTTGCCACCAAACAGGGTCTTCTTGAATTAAAAAACGGGTGCCTAAGGTTAATACTACAGGCACTTCAGCAGCTTTGGCATATTCGATAGCTTTCATCGCAGCAGATGTCATACCGTCACCTTCGCTAGCGCGCATCAAATAGGCCGTAATCACTAATGCTGAGCTTTCTTGAACCACCTGTTGGTTAATATAATGTGGGGTCAGTTTATCCATTGAGCCTTTGCTGATCGCAAAAGTGCGTTCACCGTCTTCTGAAATTAATGTAAAGCAACGACCAATTGGGCCATCTACAGGTTGAAGATAATTTAAGTCAACTTTTGAAGAGGTATTGCAAAGATAGCGATAAGCATAGCTACCGACCATAATATTCTGGCTCATCACGCCAAACAACACTGAGCGATCGTCAGCTAAAATGGAGTAGTTATGAACCGTGTTGCCTATGGTGCCACCCGCAAACTCGTCGCTGATCATGTCATTAGATTTAAGTTCATTATAAAGCGCATGGGCGCCATCATCATCGATTAGTGTTGAGTTACCTTTAGGCAAGCCGTAACGTTCAAGCAAATCATCGGCAACTTTCGCTTCAATATCGACTAACGTTTGATCAACTCCACAAATATAAGTAGAAAATGCTTGAGGTTGATGGGTAAACTGCGCCAGAAGTGGATCGCGGTTACTGACAGGAAAGTAATGTTTCGACTTACGTTGACCAGGAAACTTCATAATCGATTCTCATGAGTTTGCATCCGTGCAACCAAATATAAATATCAGTTTAGCTTATTATTGCTGTAAGCCATGATTAAATAAAAACCGCCTTTGACAAAAGGCGGCGCATGATATCACATTAACTTCATGAGATTAAATGACTTTTAGTGCTTCATTGCCGCTAAACGACGCCTGTTCTTTAACTAGGTCAATCATCATATCGCTATGAATAACATCATCATTTAAACCTGGCATAAAGCCATTACGCTTACCCCCTGCATTAATAGAGGTTTGCTTTACCGCTATCGAGATTTCTACTAGGGTTTCTAACAGTCTGATATAAAGGCAGGACATATTAAATCTACTAAACGTACTCCACTGTTCGTTAATCCGGCCAATAACTAATCCGCAGATAGTGCTAATACTTATCTCATAGGACGCCGAAAACAACGATTTTTGCAATTTATGGGATTTATGGGATTTAAGCGATTTATGAATTAAATGTTCAGCAACTATCATAGCGATAGGCTGTGATAAAAATAAAAAAAGCCTGCAATGCAGGCTTTTAAATAATACCAACATAAGGTATTGTGATCAAATTGATTAAGCTATTACTTCAGTACTTCAGCCAATTGCTGACTTACGGCAGTAACACTCTGAGTGCCATCAAACTTGTTGTATACGGTACGGCCTTCAGCGGCCACTTTACCGTAATAATCTACCAATGGCTTAGTTTGCTCATGGTAAATACCTAAACGTTTACGTACTGTAGACTCTTCGTCGTCTGGACGAATAGCGAGCTCTTCACCAGTAACATCGTCTTTACCTTCCACTTTAGGTGGATTGAATAAAACATGGTAAACACGACCTGAACCTGAATGAACGCGACGACCGCTCATGCGCTTAACAATTTCTTCGTCTGGTACGTCAATTTCGATCACGTGATCAATAACGATACCATTGGCAGTCATTGCATCAGCTTGCGGAATTGTGCGAGGGAAACCATCAAGTAAGAAGCCTTTAACACAATCATCTTGCGCGATACGTTCTTTAACTAGCCCTATGATTAAGTCATCTGAAACTAACTGGCCTGCATCCATCACCTTCTTAGCTTCTAAACCAAGTGGCGTTCCCGCTTTAACCGCAGCGCGTAACATATCACCCGTAGAGATTTGTGGGATACCATATTGCTCCATAATAAACTGAGCTTGAGTACCTTTACCGGCGCCTGGGGCACCTAATAAAATAATGCGCATCTCTAAAGTCCTCTTTTAAGATTATATTCTTTTTAGGGCGGCGATTTTCGCATATCTACCGCTCTTTTCATAGTAGCAATAGCACTGCATTAGACCTATATCTAATAAGATTGGCCTAATGTAACGACGTCCGTGTTTAATACAGCAAGGTGTACAACTTACGGCGATATTGATTGGCTAACGCATTCCCCTGCCCCATGGCGGTCATGATCTCTAGAAACATTTGTTTAACTTTACCATCGCCAGCATTAAGATCTTTTTGTAAAAAGCTAAAAAGGCAAGCTAACGCTTCTTCATTACGTTGGGCTTTATTCAGTGCCTTAGCTAAGTCGATTGATAAGATAATATCACCCGGTTTTTCTTCAAGCTGTTGTTGAAGCTGACGAATTTCTGGTGTATCCGCAGCATCTTCTGCTAATGCCAGCTTAGCTTTTAAGTTTTGGTAATAACTGTCTTGATCCGCAAGCCCTATCCCTTCAATTAAAGGTTTGGCATCTGCAAGTGCACCTAACTGTAAATAAACATCAGCTAAGACTAAACGCACTTCAGCCATGTTATCAGCTTGTACCGCGATCTCTTTTAATTGCGCCACCAGTAAGGTTAATGCCTCCTGTGTTAAGGGCTGAGCTTGCCCAAGCTGTGCTTTTAAGCCATCAAAAGCTTGCATCCAAAGTGCTGGTAAATGCTTATCCAACAAGCTTGCGACACTCACAGCATCTTGAACGCCTGCAAAACCATCAATCGGGCGACCTTTATCTAGAATTAACGTAGTGGGTAAGCTTTCAATTTGGAAATACTGGGCGATTTCCATCTCCACTTCGCAATCAACACTGGCCAATATAAAACGACCAGCTTGCGCTGTGGCAAGTTGCTCAAGTGTTTGCAACATCTGAACACTTTCTGGCTTTTGTTGGGCAAAAAAAGTCAATACCACGACTTTTTCCATCGAAGCATCAACAACTTGCTGAATATTTTCTTTGGTTAACGAAATGATGTGTTCCATAGGTCCCCTTAAAATACAAAAGCGGACACTAAGTCCGCTTTTTTATCCGCTTAGTATTACTTAAAGCTCGACATTAACATTTGGTTCATTAATTTAATGAACGCTGAAGGGTCGGCTAAGCTGCCCTTTTCTGATAGCTGGGCTTGTTGTAACAACAAGTTAGACCAATCAGCAAACAATTGCTCGTCTTGTTCATTACTCAAACGCTCAACTAAAGGATGGCTTGGGTTAATCTCAAATGTTGGCTTTGAATCAGGAACAGGTTGACCTGCCGCTTGCATCAATTTAATCATTTGGGTCGACATTTCGCCTTCACCGGTGACCACACAAGCTGGGGTATCGGTTAAGCGTGACGTCACTTTAACATCAGACACTTTACCGGCTAACGCCGCTTTGATGCGCTCAACTAGGCCTTTAGCTTCTTCGGCAACTTTTTCTTGTGCTTCTTTGTCAGCTTCATCTTCTAATGAACCTAGTTCTAAATCACCTTTGGTTACTGAATGCAGTTGCTTGCCTTTAAATTCAGTTAAGTGGTTAATTAACCATTCATCAATACGCTCAGACATCAGTAACACTTCAATGCCTTTTTTGCGCAATAGTTCAAGATGAGGGCTATTTACCGCAGCGTCATGGCTGTCTGCCACTATGTAATAAATCTTTTCTTGGCCTTCTTTCATGCGGCCAATATAGTCTTCTAATGACACAGTGGTTGCAGCGCTATTGTCATTGGTTGAAGCAAAACGTAGCAAACCGGCAATACGCTCACGGTTAGCATAATCTTCTGCTGGACCTTCTTTCAATACTTGACCAAATTCAGCCCAGAAAGATTGATATTGCTCAGCATCATCTTTAGCAATTTTTTCAAGCATGCCTAAAGCACGTTTCGTTAGTGCCTGACGCAATGTTTGGGTCACTTTGTTGTCTTGCAAAATTTCACGAGACACGTTCAGTGGCAAATCATTAGAATCAATTAACCCTTTTACAAAGCGTAAATAGGTTGGCATAAACTGTTCTGCGTCATCCATTACAAATACGCGTTGTACAAATAACTTTAAGCCATGTTTTTGATCACGGTTAAACATATCAAACGGCGCTTTTGCCGGGATATATAATAAGCTAGTGTACTCTTGCTTACCTTCAACACGGTTATGCGCCCACTTTAGTGCGTCGCTGTAATCGTGTGAAATATGCTTATAAAACTCTTGGTATTCTTCATCTGAAATATCCGCTTTATTACGGGTCCAAAGCGCGGTGGCTTTGTTCATCAGTTTCCAAGAACCTTCAGTAGCTGGAATTTTCTCACCGTCTGGGCCGTCTGATTCAGGTTGACCTGCTTCAAACATTTGCACAGGTACGGAGATATGATCAGAATACTTGGTGATGATTGAGCGCAGACGATAATCGTCAGCAAATTCAGTTTCTTCATCACGTAAATGTAAGGTGATTTCAGTACCACGGGTATTTTTAGTGATGTTATCTACGGTAAAATCGCCTTCACCAGCCGATTCCCACAACACGCCTTCACTGGCTGGCTTGCCCGCAGCGCGAGTGCGCACGGTCACTTTTTTCGCGACGATAAATGCAGAGTAAAAACCGACACCAAATTGACCAATCAATTGTGAATCTTTAGACGCTTCACCTGATAAATGGCTGAAAAACTCTTTGGTACCTGACTTAGCAATTGTGCCTAAATGTTCGATAACACCATCACGTGTCATACCGATACCATTGTCAGAAATGGTTACTGTGCCTTTTTCTTTATCGGTACTGACGCGAACTCGAAGATCGCCGTCACCTTCATATAAATCATCATTGCTTAGCGCTAAATAGCGTAATTTATCCGCTGCATCGGCCGCATTTGAAACTAATTCACGTAAGAAAATCTCTTTGTTTGAATACAGAGAGTGGATCATCAAATGCAGTAATTGTTTAACTTCGGTTTGAAAGCCATGTGTTTCTTGTTGTGACATGAATAATTCCCTTGATATTACTTTTTACATAAACGATGACATTTGGCAGATAAAATTGATTTCACCCAGCAAAAGTCACCACTCTTTAATGTTTCGTTATACAAGAGATGGGGCTTGGTGATCACTTTTCAAGGGGTAATGATTTTTTTGCTGTTTTTTTAAGCCATCATCAACTGACTGTCAATGATGGCAAATGTATTCGCAGGACTGTGGAGGAGGTTTAAGTAGTGATTATAGTTTAATACGACCATTAAAAGATAAGGCTAATGTGGTGCTATCTACATACTCTAATTCGCCGCCGACTGGTACACCATGGGCAATACGACTAATGATCACATTATGACGACGGGCCATATCCGCGATAAAATGGGCGGTAGCATCACCTTCAACGGTTGGGTTGGTGGCGAGAATAAGCTCTTGCACATCATCGGAGGATAACTGCTGCTCAAGTAAAGCTAAGCCTAATTCTTCTGGACCAACACCATCTAAAGGCGACAAATGGCCTAACAGTACAAAGTATCGGCCATTAAAATGGCCACCAGCTTCAATAGCAAGTACATCCGCTGCGGTTTCGACCACACAAATTATTTCCGCATTACCCCGTTTATGACTGGCGCAAATAGGACAAAGGTCTTGCTCGGTAAAAGTGCGGCAGCGCTGACAATGTCCCACTTCAGACATGGCTTTTTGTAATGACTCGGCCAATTTAATACCGGCCTTTCTTTCACGTTCTAGTAATTGAAATGCCATACGTTGTGCCGATTTAGGACCGACGCCAGGTAAAATACGCAGAGATTGGATCAGTTCATCGACCAACGGACTAAATTTCATAGTGCTAAAAAACCTTCCAATAAAAATACTATCAATGTTAACTTCGTCGATTATTCACTGTGTGTCACCAGATTGCAAAAAATGAATGACATTGAAATCCATTAAATAGACTTAAATTAATTTTGCGGTGAATATCTGGCAAAAATGAACAAATCGACAGTGGATTCTCTGCCTTCAGGTTGAAACTGTTTGCGCTGCAATTCAATGATATCAAAACCATATTGTTCTAACTGCTCAATAAGAAATGAGCTTTGATGATAATGAATGTAAACTTGATCGCCATCACTAGATGTTTGCAAACCCGATTTAGCCTCATCATCTTCCATCGTACTGATATAAACCAAACCTCCAGCCTTTAATAATCCAGCCATATCTTTAATCAGTTTAGTGACATCATTTTTGTCTAAATAAGGTAAACCAAAGCCACAAATAATGGCATCAAACTGACGCGATTCATGCCCCGGTACTTTAAACAAAGTGTTTACCCTAGAAAGCTGGCGACAGTCCATTACTGCAAAACGTGCCGTAGGATTATTTTGTTGTGCCAGCATCACCATATTGGGGGCTAAATCAGTTGCCAATATATCTATATTAGGCAGTTTATCTAGTAAAAAACGAGTGATATTACCTGGACCACAAGCCAGATCTAACACCCTCGTTTTAGTACTGCATTGAGGTAACGATTTCAGTAATGAACATAAAGTATCGTAAGTGTCCGTATAAGGTTCGAAATTCATGTATTTATCTTGATATTGCTGCGCAAGTTTATCAAAAGTATTCACTGATATTTGGTACTTATCCATGCTTATGCCTTATTTATAACTCACGTAATGCATCGTAAACAAAATGGCTAATTCAATAACTCACCCCATCATTAACGTCAGTGATTAACACCAGTAACAGCAATGTGAATTAATCGAAAAGTACAGATACGTTACCTAATGAAAAGGGAGAAGTTAGCCTCTCCCTTTTTATGTCTAACCCGCTTTCAATAGTTCACTGCATGATTGATTCAGTAATTGGCGACAACGCCATACGCCCAATAATGCCACCACTAACGCACCCGATATTGGCGCAATAGCCCACCATTCCCAATGCATATAAACAACAAGTTCAAACACTTGGGTTTTAAGCATATAAAGGGCAAACTCAGCAACAATCACAGCTAAGAATCCCGCTATTGCACCAAGCAGAGCAAACTCTAAACCCGTTGCTGCGCGCAGTAACCAACCCGATGCGCCAAAGGTTCTTAATACGGCAAGTTCGCGCTGTCTTGTTGCCATTCCCGCTTCAGTTTGTGCTATTAAGACTAACGCACTGGCAAGTAAGACTAATGCCAATACTAAGGTTAGCGATAACGAAACTTGATCAATAATTTGCCGTAATTGACCTACCATAGCGCCAACATCAATCACTGAAATAGTCGGAAACTGCTGGATCAACTGTAGCACAACACTATTAGCGGTTAACTCGCTACCTTGTGCCTTTAAATCCTGATCATTTAAATGAAAACTGGCCATAGACGTATACGAAAACGGCGCTAAGGCTTTGGGCCTAAAAATCATAAAGAAATTCGGCTGTAAAGTTTCCCATTGCACTTTACGTATACTGGTCGCTTTTACGGTAAACGACTGGTTATCAATATTGAATGTCATGGTGTCATTCAACGCTAGCCCCAACCGCTCAGCCACGCCGGATTCAACAGACACTTCATCATCAGCCTGATTAAATACCCCTTCAACTACCGGATTGTTGGGCGGTAAAGTGTCACGGTAGGTCAAATTTAATTCTCGCGAAATACCGACTCGCCCAGTTACACCTGCGCGCTCCTGCTCACCTGAAATTAACTCTTCATCATTAATATGGGTTAAACGTCCACGAATAACAGGATAAATATCAGTTGCCTGAATCCGATTATCATCTAAAAACTGCTGTAATGGCTGGCTGTCTTCCGGAGCGATATTGACTAAAAAGTAATTAGGCGCATCTTCTGGAAGCTGCTTTTGCCATTCATTAAGTAAATCCTGTCGCAGCGCTAAAATAGTCAGCAATAATACTAACGCACTACTAAAACCAACCAGTTGCACCGCATTTTGTCTTGCGCGGCAACGAAGGCCTGCTAATGCTAATTGCAGTGGATTAGTGGTTTTCATTCCAACGCTATGGCCCATGCGGATCATCACAAAGCCCAGTATGCTGAGCAATGCGCCTAACAAGAGTACCGTGAGCACCACTGTCATGGTCAAAGCAATGCTACGGGAGTATAAGTAACCCAATAACGCCATCGCACCTAAGCTGAGTAACAAATGCAACCACATACCAAATTGCAGGCCTTCGAGTTGGCGTTGTAATACTCGTAAAGGTGGAATGGCCAATAATCGCATTAATGGATAAGCTGAAAACATAAAAGCGCTGATCAAGCCTGTTGACATGCCAAGTAATAGTGGCCGCAGATAAGGCGGTGAATAGGCCGCTATTTCAGGAGGTAAAAACTGGGTAATGGCTAAATCAAGTAATACTCCACCGAATAAGCCTAGGGCGATACCCAGCAAGGTGACCAACATAAGGTGAAAGCCAAATAACAATCTAATTTGCTTCGCCGATGCGCCAAAGGTTTTTAGCATGGCAACGACATCATAATGGCGCTGACAATAACGCTGCGCAGCAATACCAATTGCGGCACATGCCAAAGCAATACCGAGTAGACTGGCTAATAGTAAAAAACGTTCCGCACGCTTCACCGCTGAGGCAATCGGTGAATCACCTGATTGCACATCTATCCAGCGCTGGCTGTTATTGAGTAGTGGTTTTGCTTGCGCTTCAAAGGCGGTTAATGCATCCGCATCACCAGTGAATTGGTATATGTAGCTAACACGGCTACCGGGTTGAATAATGCCAGTGGCGTCTACATCATCAAGGCGCATTAATAGCACAGGAGCAGAAGCAAATGGGTTAAAACCACCATCGGGTAAACGACTTATTTCGGCAGATAATGCCAAATCACTATTACCCAGTTCTAAAGACTTTGGATAACCTAGAAGGCCGCCTAAACGGTTTTCAAACCAAGCCTCACCTTTAGCGGGTAACTGCGATGTTTCGCCAGTAGATAATTCTACCTTGCCTTTTAAAGGATAACCCTCACCAACTGCTTTTATGGTCACTAACTGAAACTTGTCTCCAGCATAGACCATAGAGTTAAACTGCATATTAGTAACATGGTTAAGGTTTAAATTATCGGCAATCTGTAGTACTTTTGAGTCAAGCTGAACCGGTGAGTCAATGCTTCTATCGGCGGCAATAAACGTAGCTGCTTCACCATTAATAGCCACTTGTAAGCGTTCACTTACCCGGGCAAGGCCACTGACGGATAACACGGCTAAGGTGATAGCCAGTACGATAAGCAGCAACTGCCCCTGCGCTAGTTCACGTTTGAATAAACGCCATGCTAACTGCCATTCCATTAGTGCGCCTCCCCGTTTAATTCAAATTGAGGCGCATTGGTTTGAGGTGCATTGGTTTGAGGTGCATTGGTTTCAGGTGCATTGGTATTAGCGACGGACGCATTAGACTCGGCCAACAGGCCATTATCCATCACAAATTGTCGTTTACAGCGTTTTGCAAGCTGCAAGTCATGGGTAACTAATACTAATGTAGTGTCACTTTCTTGATTGAGTTCAAACAACATATCGGCAATTTTATCGCCATTAACACTGTCTAAATTTCCGGTTGGTTCATCGGCAAATAGTACTTTAGGTTCGCAAATAAAGGCCCTTGCAATGGCGACACGCTGCTGTTCACCACCAGATAACTGTTTCGGCAAATGGGTTAATCGATGGGATAAGCCAACACGCTCTAGCATATTTTGCGCTTTTTGCTTTGCATCTTTTACTCCAGCAAGCTCAGCCGGTAACATTACATTTTCCAGCGCAGTCAAAGTATCGACCAACATAAACGATTGAAAAACAAAACTGACTTTACGTTTTCTTAAAGCCGCTTTTTGCTCTTCATTCAAGCCTGATAATGCTGCACCATCGAGTAATATTTCCCCCGATGTGGGCGTGTCTAATGCGGCCAGTAAACCAAGTAAGGTTGACTTTCCCGAGCCAGAGGGTCCTAATATTGCAACACTGTCTCCTTGCTTGACATCCATGTTGATGCCCTTAAGGATAGTCAGTTCACCTTCTTGAGTTACCACCGTTTTAATGAGGTTAGTTACTGTAATGGCACTAGAATCTTTAGCAAAATTTGTCGACATAGGATCCTTCTTAACATCAGCTATAAAGCGCAGTTTTACAGCGCTAATTATTATCGTTTCATTTTCTTCTACCAGCTATGCTGCCACGATTTTGATACTAGGTGATAGCTTAAGTGCAGGTTATGGCATGGAAGAAGGTCAAGGTTGGGTACAATTATTAGGTAATGAACTCCCTGAACACGACATCATTAATGGCTCTGTAAGTGGTGAAACATCGGCTGGAGGAGCTAGAAGACTACCGAGTTTACTAGAGTCAGAGCAATTTGACCTTGTTGTCATTGAACTGGGTGGTAACGATGGATTACGTGGTTTTCCGCCAGCACAACTGAAATCAAATCTTACAAAAATCATTGAGCTGTCACAACAAGCTGGTGCAGAGGTTCTGCTCACTGAAGTCATGGTGCCGCCTAATTACGGGCCACGCTATAGCAAAATGTTCAACGATGTTTTTAGTCAACTTGCTGAAGACTATGATATCGGGCTTATTCCATTTTTCATGCAACAAATTGCCCCCAACCCAGCACTGATGCAACGCGACGGAATACACCCTAACGTTGAAGCCCAGCCGGTTATTACGCAATGGATGAAGCCTTGGATCATTGAGACGCTAAAAAAGTGATCTTAGTTAAATATATTCAACATAAAATAACAAAAAGTCATATTATTTTAAGATTTTGTCTTTAGAATGTAACCACAAGGATTTGTTTAAAACAGTAAATCAATATTATTACTCAAACAATATTTACAATAAGACCTAACAAGACTAAAAGGAAAAATTATGTCCGTCAGTCGTCAAAAAAAAGTATACCTACCTACAGCAACACGTAAAAACCAATATGTATCGGTAGGGTTTCCATTAACTGATGCTTTCTTAGCTGAATATGCCGATGTAGACACTTGCTACCACGAATTCAGTAAGCTGGTTTATCAGGTAGCAGAAAAACATGAGTTGTTTAATGTCCATGTGATTGCCACAGACAAGCTACCAATGGTGCGTTTTCATAGCGAAGCTTATTGTCTGTCCACTGAGGAGCAATTGCGTTTCTTCTATAATCCTGCTCACCATGAAGCAAACCGTTTGCACAGTATTGCCGGCTATAGAGCTAAAAAACTTAAAATTGTATTTTTAGCGACAGGTACCGAACTTCGCAGTAATTCTGCAGCCTTCCATGCCAACGTGCAAAAGTTTCTAGCTGAAATTAAACCTTTACTGCCAATTAAAGATATTAAGATTAAAGTACGTGACCACCAGCATATTTCATACGATTTCTTTGCTAAAAATAAAGGCATTAAAGAAACCTACGGTTACAAATTACGTGCGGTAGATAACCGCTATAAACGCCGTGAATGTGATTTACCTGAAGATGTCAGCACACTGAATTATGTTACAGTCAGTATTCCTGTTGGTCGCAGTATCAAGAAGCAATTACTGTCTGAAAACATGACAAACTTTGGCCCTAGCTATCAAAACGTTGCTGATAAATTTATTACTGCGACTCAAAACAGCCAACTATTTCGTGTAGCTATGGTCGCTAACGGTAAAGTACCGCTAGTACGTAACAGTAAGTTTGAGCGCTTAAATAGCACAGCTGAATTTCAAATGATCGGATTTGACCCTAACGCCGATGCACCAGAACCTATACTGCACTGGGATGATCAGAAATTAGTAGATGCCATTCGATTCGTGATTGTTGCTGGTAAAAATGATGCTAACGACGAAGGCTTTGGCCGATTCATGAACCAAGTGGAAGATGCGGTTCGCAACTTCACTAATGAATTTGATATCGATAAAGAACACATTGATGTGATTTTACGTTTCCATCAGCATTTAAGTTACAAGGCTTAAATAAATAGTATTTTTATCAAACTATTATATAAACATTTCAAACGGTAGCTTAGGCTACCGTTTTTGTTTTTAAGGCTAAAAAAGAATATGTTACAAAATTGTGGCCATATTTCACATTGATTAACAATCTCCAAACAAGGCATGTTGAATAGCATACGGAAAAAATCCGTAGTGGTTTGCTCAATCACACAACATCAATAATAAAAAGCAGGAGATGCTATGTTCAACAAGAAATTGCCTTGGCTTATACCAACACTCGTCGCTACAGCCGTCAGTATCGGGCTTACGGGTTGTGGATCTGATGACGATTCAACAACAGAAGCCACTCCACCAGTTGTTCAGCCCCCTACAGAAACCGGCCCCACCTTCCCTGAAGGTGCCATAATGGTTGAAGCTGGCGATAATCTCACTATTAGCATTCAAGAGGCATTAATTAATGCACAATCGAATGCGGTAATTGTTCTACCTAAAGGTCACTTTAAAATTCAATCCACTTTGCTATTTGATGGCGATGTAGATGGTGATGGTAGCTTTGCGAAAAATGTCACCATCATGGGTTACGGCATGAATGAAACCGTTTTAGACTTTGCCGATGCCAATTCAGGTGATGGGATATTCGTGCAAAATGCGGTCAACATTATCATTCAAGACTTGTCTGTAAACGAAGCTAAAAACAACGGTATAAAACTTAAAAATACCAATGGCATTATATTACGTAGACTCGCCACTATTTGGGAAGGCGAACTGGATCAAGATAATGGCGCTTACGGTTTATATCCGGTTGAATGTGAAAATATTCTGATTGAAGACACCTACGTACGCGGCAGTGCTGATGCAGGTATTTATGTCGGTCAGTCTGAATATATTGTGGTACGTCGTAACATTGCTAAAGAAAACGTAGCCGGTATTGAAATTGAAAACTCGAAATATGCCGATGTCTATGACAACGAAGCCATGGGAAACACTGGTGGTATTTTAGTATTTGATTTACCGATTAATAACCATCGCTATGGCTCTAGTGTGCGTATCTTTAATAACAAAGTTTATGATAATAATACCTTAAACTTTGCTAACGCCTCATCAAACCCTGCGGGTGTGCATATTGTTCCCCCAGGGACTGGCGTGATTGTATTGTCTACCGACAATGTTGAAATATTTAATAACCAAATCACCAACCACGACACCATAGGTTTAACGGTATCCAGTTTCTTTATTGCTGAGCCTGATATTAGTACTTTTGTCGGTAACTACGGTCAACCAGGACAAGCTATCAGCGATGGCTGGCGCCCTACACCTCGTAACATTCACGTTCATGACAATATCATTACTGAATACGGCACAAAGCCAAAGGGGTATTTGATAGAAGACATTGTTAAAGCTTACTTCTTAACCCATGGGAAGCTCCCTGGCATTTTGTATGATGGCTTAGGTGAAATGCTATCAAATAATGGTACTGCAGCCTATTTAGGCCTTCAAGAGTTACCCTTTGCAGCAGACGGCAGCGACAATGTCTGTATCCAAAATAACGGCGATGTCAGTGTCGGTCGCTTATTTGCTAACACCAATACCGATATGAATATACCTGATACCTTGTATCAGCAACCACAAACCGATTTAATGGCATGTTCTCAAGTCAGCTTACCGGTTCATACTGTCACCTTTGGCGATAAAATCTTTGGCTGTGGCGTTGATGATGATACCGCAGGCTGTGATGGTGGAACCTTAGTTGGCGGTGGTGGGACTATTGGTGAAGGTGAAGGCGGTCTAGTCGGCGATGGCGATTTAAGCCTTTGTGAAGCAGAAGGCAGTAATGTTAATTGGAATGCTTTGCTTAAAGCAAACTGCCCTAACTTGTCGGACTACAATCTATTTGCCGATATGAAAAATCCAACCACTGCACCTCATTCTGGTGGCTTACCCTATGATTTAAATACTCCGCTATTTACTGACCATGCGACTAAGTACCGCTTTGTGTATGTCCCTTCAGGAACCAAAGCTCAGTATACCAAAAACGAGTCATTTGACTTCCCTGTCGGCTCGGTTATCAGTAAAACATTCGCCTTACCTGAAAATACCAATAACCGTGGTTTTGCCAATGAAGATTTAGTCGAAACTCGCTTATTAATCCATCGTGAAACGGGTTGGAGTGCATTACCTTATGTTTGGAAATCAGACAAATCAGATGCTGTTATCGCTAAAGCGGGTGCCATTCAAGGCAAAAAAGTCACCCACAAAGGCGAAGAGTTAGATTTTGACTATGTTGTCCCTAGTATGAACCAGTGTAAGCAATGTCATCAGTTTAAAGCAAATGATGATAGCAACGCAGTGTTTGTACCAATTGGCCCTAAAGCGCGTCATTTAAATCGTGATTACGCTTACGCTGAGGGTACTATGAATCAGTTAACCAAATGGCAAGCCGCAGGGATTTTACAAGGTGTACCTGATTTAACTGAGGTTGATAGTGTTCCTCAATACCAAGATGGTGATGAGACTAATATTACCAGCATGACCGATACCCAATTAATGCAAACCGCTAAAGGCTATTTAGACATTAACTGTGCCCATTGCCATCGTCCTGAAGGCAACGCATCAAACACAGGCTTAAAGCTTGAATACTGGCGTGCATATGCTGACGATGCAGGTTTCTCGCATGGTACCTGTAAGTCACCTGTTGCTTATGGTGGTGGTAACTTAGGCTTTGATGTGGTTCCAGGTAAGCCCGCTGAATCAATTCTTCACTTCCGGATGGAAAACAACAACCCGGGTGACCGTATGCCTGAGATTGGTCGAAGTTTATCCCATGCAGAAGGGGTCGCGTTAATCAGCGAATGGATTAAACGCTTACCCGCTGCTAGCTGTTCATAAGATAAACGCGTTGTCACTAAAATAAGGCCGGGCAATCCCGGCTTTATTTTGTGAAGGATCATATGATGCCCCAGAAATATATTCGCAATTTAGCCAATTTGTCAGTAAAAAATGGCAGACTTATCTCAGCTTTGATATTTGCTCAGGCCTGTTTATATGCCTGCGGTGACAGAAATAGTGAAACAGAAATCCCACCAGTAACGATTACGCCGCCAATAATCATACCGCCAATGATCAATCCGCCTAGCGAAGATGATGTCTGTAAAAGCCAAACCTCTGTAGTGAACTGGCAAGCATTAATGAGTAAAGATTGTGAGGATTTAGCCGACTATAGTCTGTTTATCGACCCCAGCATCCCGACAGCCTCACCGAGAACGCCGGGGCATCTATACCAGTTATCTACTGAGCTTTTTTCTAACTATGCCAGTAAATACCGTTTTTTGTTTATTCCACAGGGGCTGTCATTTAATTACCAAGCCAATGCACGTATGACGCCTCCCGTTGGTTCGGTATTAGTGAAAACCTTTGCCCTTCCCTATGACACTAGCCTTACAGGCCGTGAAAACGAAGTATTAATAGAAACGCGGCTATTAATTCATCGTGAGGCTGGCTGGACGGCACTCACATACCAATGGCAAAATCAACAAGCTAAATTAATCATTACCGGGGCGGATGTATCACACACCATGAATAATCAAGGTGAAACGCTACAATTTAAATACCATATTCCCAGTAAAGCAGAGTGTAAAATTTGCCATCAAATGATTGATGTTCAAACAAGTAAAATCATGCCTATCGGCTTAAAAACCCATGTGTTAAACCGCCAAATAATACTCGCTAACGGTCAAAGCATTAATCAATTACAGTACTGGAGCAATAAGGGTTGGCTTAACGAGTTAACCTCATTAGATGATGCACCACAGTCATTCGAATTAGGAGACGATTCGAAAGATCTCACCGCGCGGGCAAAAGGCTATTTAGATATCAACTGTGCCCATTGTCATAACTCGCAAGGATTTGCCAGTATTTCAGGGCTCAGACTAGGTGTTGAAATTGATCATACATCTTCTCAATATGGCATATGTAAACAACCTCCAGGCTGGGATGGCGGCCCTAATGGCCTTGCATATGATATTGTGCCGGGAAATGGCGAACGCTCTATTGTGCATAATAGGCAAATCCTATCGTCAGCTAAAGACCGTATGCCCCCTATTGGCAGAGAGGTTATTCATACCGAAGGGGCTGAGTTAATTAAACGCTGGATAGATTCATTGCCACCGAGTTTAGGCAATTGTCAGTAAGCTTACTCAGGTTTATTTAAACGTAAAAAATAGCCTGGGGGGTAGCCTAACCAATGTTTAAAGCTTTGCCGAAAATGGCTTACATCACTGTAACCCATTAACTCGGCAATATCTTCGACATGCATTTTATCGGATAGAATCATTTTAATGGCCATCTGACATCGAACTTGATCGACCAGTTTTTGATAACTGCTGCCCGCTGATGCCAATTTACGCCGTAAACTTCTATCACTCATATGCATTTTTTCTGCCATACCCTGTAAGGTTAACATTGCAGGCATTGATTGACGAAGTTGCTGTAAAACGGTTTCAATTAATGACGGTACTTGCGGCGTTTGTAGGTGATTATCTTTAGTGTCAAAGAGGTAGGTGATAGGTAAAGCTAACCACTTAAGTTCGATGCTCCACTCAAAATAATTTTGTTGATAGCAAATGTTTGCACCGGTAAATTCAGATAAAAAACAGCCATTATCAATAACACTGTGATCACAGGTTTCAGCTAAGTGAATATCATTTATCATAATACTTTGCCCCACCAGCTGCCTAGCCAAACCAACAAGGGAACAAATACTGTGCTGAAACTGAAACGAATATTTTTCTCTATTCGATTTACCCGTATTAAGCCAACGAACCCAAATTTTGCCATCCTCGACCCGCACTAAACTATCAGTAAAACTCCCGACCAATTGCGGGTTTTTAACCACAAACTGTAAACAGTCGCCTAAAGAGTCAAACTGGTTTAAATAAGGTAACAGTAAATCTAAACTGTTAACCTGATAACTGGCGCCTAACCTTGCTCCCATGTCATGGGTGCTATTGAGACGCAAGGCTTCAAGCGCAAAATCGACTTGCCACACATAAACAAATTGACTAGCAGCTAACTCCACCATTCCCACCCCAATTTGCTGACAAACGGTTTGCACCAATTCATCACCTAATTCTTGTTGGATAAACAGCAAAAGATTACGCAGTTCAAAAGCGGGATAACATTGGTCACCCACCATTAAATTTGCGTTATAACCACCTTGTTTAAGCATTAAGCCTTGCTCTCTAGTAGATAACTAAATGGGCCGATTAAGCTCAGTCAGCTTATTAACTACACTGTTAACAGATAACGATGCACCGTGGGCAATTTTATCAGCCAGTTTTTTCTTCATTTGGTACTTAAGCTTGTAAACTTGATGATCTTTGGCTAGCTGCAACACGATATCATCGCTGGTAGCAATTTCATCAACCAAACCTAACTCTATCGCCTGTTTACCATACCAGTGCTCGCCAGTAGCCACTTTATCTAAATCTAACGCTGGACGATAATGACTAACAAACTGCTTGAATAACACATGGGTTTCTTCTAATTCTTGTTGGAACTTTTCTCGTCCTTCATCGGTATTCTCGCCAAACACTGTTAACGTCCGTTTGAAGTTGCCTGCAGTATGTTGCTCATAATCAATTTCATGTTTTTTAAGCAAACGACTAAAGTTAGGTAATTGCGCTACTACACCAATAGAACCCACAATAGCAAACGGGGCAGCAACTATTTTGTTGGCCACGCAGGCCATCATATAACCACCGCTGGCTGCGACCTTGTCAATACAAACAGTAAATGGGATATTGGCTTGGCGTAAACGGTCTAATTGACTTGATGCTAAGCCGTAGCCATGAACCATCCCACCACCACTTTCTACATTGACTAATACTTGATCCCCCTCTTCAGCAATGATCAAAATAGCAGTGATTTCCTCACGCAATGAAGCAACTTCGCCAGCATCAATACTGCCTTTAAAGTCTAGAACATAAACCTTTTTAATTGGTTGCTCGTTTTTGTCGGCTGCTTTATCTTCTGCTTTAACTTTTTTCTCGTAAGCTTTAAGTTGTTTCTTAGACAATAACTCGTGTTTCAAATCGTGTTTTAATTGCAATAACTCATCGCTTAAATCTGTCAGTATTAGCTCGCCTTTATCGGTTTTGTTTTTCATACCACTGGCAATAACAATCACTACCACAGCTACGATGGCAATCACTATGGTGACCGCTTTAGCCAAAAACATGCCGTATTCAATTAAAAAGTTCAAAATTTACTCCGAAAAAAAATATTAACTTAGTTTACCAACATCTACTGAGAAACAAACAATAAAAAACCCAGCTTCTGCTGGGTTTTTAAACAATCAAAAGACTAAATTGTCATGATTAATTACAAGATTGAATCACATCAGAATTAGAAATCAATACAGTTGCAGAACCTAATGCTGCAGTACGAGCAAACATGGCTACTTGAGATTGCATTTCAGCAGTAGCTTGCGCTGCCATGCCATCCGTTGCTGCTGTCTCACGTGGGCTCACAATCGAACTGTGATGTCCTTTAGAGAAGCGAACCGCAGCAGAACCCGCAGCTGTTGAATCCGCACAACCTAAACCAAGAGAAGTAATTAATGGCTCTGTACCTGAAAGCGGAAAACCAGCAACCGCATTAGGTAAAGTTTGGTCTGATAGATTACCAGCGCCATCGCCAACCACTTCAATTAAATGAACCGGTAACCCTGTTGCAGCTAATTTAGCACCATGGTTAATTGGATCCGCACTGTCTACAGCTGTTTGAACAGCAAATGCAAAAGTCGGAAGAAACTCAGCATAAACCGCTTGAACTAATGCGGCATATTCTGGTGAGCCCACTTCATAACCAGGTACTTTATTAGCAGCATTAACCAACGCCATAAAGGTATCTGACTTACTAATGCTATCAAACAATACTGGACCAAAAGCTGCTGAGCCAGCAAAAGCCCCTGCTAAACCGCCTGCTGGAGCAACTAGTGAAGATGCAGTTATTCCATAAGCATTAGGTAATTGTGTGCCCGATGCTGGATCAACTAAGCCTGTGCTTGCGTAAGTTGAGAACGTTGTGCCTACAATGCCACCAAGGCTTAAACCTTGTGCACTGATTTTGCTTATATCGAATACTTGCTGACCACCCGCTTGGGCAATTTGTGAGTACATACCAGTAAGCAATAAACGCAGCGCTAGGTGATCCATTGTCGCTTGGCGGAAGTTATCGCGCACAGTTAATGTACTACCAATATTGACAAATACTAATGGGCTACCATTTTTGAATGCATCAGGTTTGCCAACTACCGCACCGTAAGATGGGTCAGTTGCCGACACTTCATACTTGCCGTCACCATTGGCATCGAATGATCGGGCGCCATGCAATGGCATATCAATCGCAATTGTAGCAATTCCCATTGCAGCGTAAGAACCTGCATAGGCTAAGGCCATCTCTTTACCACCACCTAAACCATGCAATGCAATGTTAGTTGGCCAGCCGTTCGTTGGCGGCATAAAGGTCAAACCTTGAGATGCTTGAAAAGCTGCAACTTTCGCAGCATTTGGGATTGCAATCAATACTGGTACCGTTTCATAACTCATGATTTTCGGAATAGGATTGAACTTAGTTAAATGTTTAGTTGGATCGGCAACAGTACCGTCATCTAACATCCAAGGGTAGCCAGCTAGCAAAGCAGGATTAGCAAGTGCAGCACTTGGGTCAATACCAAAACCAATAGCTTGCTGGGCAAAGTTAGCTTGACTCATCTTGCCAGCTTGAACCGCTAATAAGACTGATACAGGGCTATCGCCTTGGGCAAACCAACGGCCATTAATTAACGGCGCACCTTGTGGGCTTAAGCAAGCACTTGATGAACAGCTTCCATACATTGGCAACTTAATGCTCGCGGTATAAACATCCGCTAAACTAGAAACCACATAAGCGGCACCGTCTGCAGGTGTTAATCCTGCTGCTTGCGCAACTGTCACCACACCACCAGCACCATTAGGCATAGGAGTAGGAGTTTGAACGAACGAAGGCATATACGGTGCTCGAGCCGCCATAAGTAGCTTGGTCGTTTCATATACATCTTTTACCGATTGAGTGGTAAATAAACCTGAGAAACTAATGGTTTCAGCATCAACACCGTGTGCTTCAGCCATACCTTTTTCATAACTGTTTACTAATCCCTGTAGTTGTAATTGTTGAGGTGTTGCTAAAGGATTAACATCAATGTCTAATTTAAGCAAACCATAGGTTGTTGAAGGTGCAATACCACGCCCAAGTGAATCTTGAATCAGGTCAGTTGTTGCATAAATATATGACTGGCCGGCTTTAAGTGGCTTAAGTGGCACAATGGCAACTTTATTACCAGAAGCCTTAGAAACGAAATCTACGCCAAATGATAATTCTTCACCTACTTTACATGCAGATACTGAAGCGGCTGCCTTACATTCTGGGTCGCTTGATAATGCCCCGCCAACCGTTGCTTCAAATACTCTTACGGCACCTGGCTGAAATACAGAAGCAGCATCCAGTGTTAATTTATTGCCATCTAAGTCATTGGCAAGGTCAACAGTAATAGTAATAGGAGATGAGGTTGACCAACCATCTAGGGCACCTAATGCAAGCTGTGGATTGACATAATCAATACCATCTTCACCTGGAATACTTAATGTGCCGTCTGTCGTGCCACTGAAGAGTAAATCGTTTGGTAATGGTACCTTGCCGTTAGCTGGATCAAATTGCATATGTGAAACAGGTACTAATGGAGTTGCTGTTTCTCTTGCTTCATTGAAGCTTTCTTCTGAACAACCGGTTAGTCCTAGAGCAGATGCAATAGCAACACCCAAAATGAGTCTTTTCATCTTTTTTCCCCAAATCTTGTTGTAATAATTTTGTTTTCCCCAAAAATTGGTCACAATAGTCCAATCCTGTGACCATAAGGACTTATTTTAGTCCTTAGCTAGTCTCAAGTTAACGTAAATATATAGAGTTAGCTACAAGTTTATTACACACTATTGACTGTTTGACATACAAATATCAGTCATTTGTTTAAAACAGTCGTTTATGTTTTGTTCGATTGTAGATTTGACGGGCAGTTCCGTCCCAAGGAATTAATGAATCATGTTGGAATATCAAGCTAAAAAAGATCTCCTTAGTAATAAAATAATATTGGTTACAGGTGCTGGTGATGGCATTGGTCGCGTAGCGGCATTAACATTCGCTGCACATGGTGCCACGCTAATACTACTGGGTAAAACAGTTAAAAAACTTGAAAAAGTATACGATGAGATAGTGGCACAGGGTTCACCA
Organism: Shewanella sp. HL-SH8; assembly: GCF_051165765.1. Lineage (NCBI taxonomy): Bacteria > Pseudomonadati > Pseudomonadota > Gammaproteobacteria > Alteromonadales > Shewanellaceae > Shewanella > Shewanella sp. HL-SH8. The sequence goes on from NZ_CP195039.1 coordinate 3,174,930, forward strand.
AATCCTGCGATAGTACCTTTAGATTTAAACGGCGCTACTGAGCAACATTATCTCGATATGGCCGACACCATTGCTGAACAGTTTGGGCAATTAGATGGCCTGTTACATAATGCTTCACACTTAGGCGCACTTGGGCCGTTTGAGCATATAGACTTAACATCACTAGAAAAAATAATGAAAGTGAATGTGACTGCAGCGGCGATTATGACTAAAGCATTGTTACCTGTAATGCGAAAAGCTAAAAATGCCTCTATCATCTTTACATCAAGCGGTGTTGGCAGAAAAGGTCGTGCCTATTGGGGACCCTATGCGTTTTCAAAATTTGCTACCGAAGGCATGATGCAAGTTCTGGCAGATGAATGTGAAAACACCTCAGTACGAGTAAACAGCATTAACCCTGGTGCTACTCGTACTGAAATGCGTGCAAAAGCTTACCCGGCTGAAAATCCACAAGCATTAAAAACGCCAGAAGATATCATGCCAACCTATGTGTTTTTAATGGGTGATGATTCGCTTAACACCAATGGCGAAGCTTTAAACGCACAATAAACAACTATCTACAAGCCGTAATTATCTATAACAAATATAGTTAAAAGGCAGTTACAGTTAAATAAAAAGGAAGCTTAATGCTTCCTTTTTATTACCAGACTCGTTTTAAATAGCTAACCTGTCTGCATTTTGAGTTAATAGTTTTTCACCAATACCACTGACCTGAGTCAGCTGTTTTATATCGGTAAACTTACCATTTTTATTGCGATATTCGATGATTGCTTTCGCCTTTGCTTCGCCTATCCCATTAAGAGTTTGCAACTGTGCTGCATCCGCTTTATTCAGATTGACTTTAGCGGTCATTTTAGCGCTAGATTCAGTTGCAGCTTTTATGCTTGGCGTTGTTTCTTGTGCTGCATAGGCTGTATTATTAACAAAGGTACAAAGCATTATCGCCATCACAGCTGCAAGCCAAAAAGATGATATTTTCATGGTGTTCTCCTGTTATCCAAAATCAGAGCCTATATGCCGACTTCCCTATTCCCTGGCGGGCTCAATAATCTACTTCATCAGTAAAGCAGATAATAAGGCTAGACTAAGATTAAAAAACATACAAATCACCTTGTTAATTTATTAGTTTTTTTGCTTAATGACCTGCTCTTTTAATGCTTTTGACTGACTCAATGCATCAATCGTCAGCCCTTTTATCTCAGCCAATAAGTGTTGGTGTATTTTACTTAATTTTGGTTTATTCTTCGAATTGAACTGAATTGGTCGACATAGGCTCATCGCCTGATAACCCAACCTTGCCGTTAACAAACCACCACCTAAGCCCTGCGCGACTCGTGCGGAAAGTTTGCCTGTCAGCTCAACCGATAATAGTTGAGTGCCTAAATCAGTTGCCACTTCAGCTGTACCAGCATAAATGATATTAACAATAATCGAGCGAATGAGTTTAATTCGGCTCCAATAGCCAAGTTCAATGCCATAAACCTTGGCAATTTTTGAAATCATTGCTTGATTTCGCCATAATATCAACGCCATATCTAATGCAGCTAAAGGGCTAGCCGCCAGCAATAACGCCGACTCTGCAGCAAATCGAGCAACATACTGCTTAGCAAGTTCATCACGTTCGCTAAGGACTAAGTCATCAAAAAGTAGCACTTTTTCTGCATCATTGTGTTCCGCACTGACTTGGGATAAATACGCACGCTTGGCGTTATTATCAGGATAACGCTGTAATAATGTTTGAATATAAGCTTCAGCTTCCCCTATCTGCATGCTATCAGCTAATCGTGAACCTGTGTCTTGATCAACACTGACCTGCTTTAGTGCCGCTAACTTACGCCACTCTTTGATACTTACCATGGCAACCCAACTCATCACCACAGCCAGTGCCATAGAGTAGAAACTAAATAGATAAGGACTTGTCTCAAAGGCACTAATCAAACCCGTCACAGTTTGTACTATGACAAGCAGTGTAATAGCTAGTAAAGATAGCTTTGCCAGTAACGACCAACGATGTGGTTTTTTTGCCTCTTTTGTCACTTCATCCAGTACGCTCTCTGGCATCATTTGATTGAATTCATCGCTATCAGCGTCAACTTGCGACATAGATGACAATTCATCAATAAAATTGGCGTGATCAAAAGACTGTGCTGGTTTTATAGACTTTGACGCTGGAACTGAACGAATCTCTGAATGTTGCATTTCAGTCAATTCTTCAACGTCTTGTGCTGAAAACACTTTAGCCTGTTTTATTGTATTACTCTGTTCCATACAATTAATACTCACTAATTAGGCAAGCTTATCGCCTAGTAAAAACTCTAATAAATGATCCAAACGAATATGGGGATAAAGACGCTCTTGTGGATTAACACTGCTACCAGAAACAAAGTCCTGATAAGGCGGTGCAAAAGTTGGAAAACCAAACCCCTGTTGCCGCCAAAACTCAGCATCAGGTAAGTGGCTGGGCACATCACCAGGGTAAAGGGTGATTAATTTTCCCGTTTTATCGCGCCCTTTTATGACTTCTTGTTGGCCATCTGCTGTATTAATCATCCCATGCTGAGTCGCTTTAATCGCACTAACTGCCATGGTTTCGACTTCACAACCTTCAAAACGAGCAAAATACTGGCTTTGTTTTAGCATGTCAGTTAATAGACTCAAAATATGACTTTGTTGACTTCGGGTTACACGATCCACCTGACTTGCGGCAAAAAGCACCTTATCAATTTTTGGCGAAAACAGGCGTTTTAGTAAACTCGACTGCCCAAACTGAAAACTTTCCATAATACTATTTAATGCCAACCCCATATCATTGAACTGGCTCTGGCCATGGTTTAGACCGTTTAAGCAATCGACCAACACAACCTGGCGATCAAACTTAGCAAAATGATCCTTATAAAATGGTTTAACAACCTGAATAACATATTGCTGGTAGCGCTTTTTTAGCACCTGATAAGTGCTAGCGGGATCAGACTGACTCAGCTCAGCATGCTGAACGGGCGGTAATGACAATAATGGAAAGAATGTTAGCAGCGGGGTATTTTCGTACTCACCAGGCAATAGCATTCTTCCAGGTTGAGCAAAATAAAAGCCCTGCTTATGCACCATGTCTTGTAAAAGATGCTGATAACCATCTGCTATTTGCTTTAACACTTGCTCATCTGCAGGGGCTGATAAATCGAGTGCTGTGACTTGTTTTGCAAATGCACTGTATAAAGGGGAGCTTTGTAATCGCCTCTCGCCCTGCTGCTGACTTAAGCACCAGGCGGTAAAATCTTGTTTTAACATAGGTAAGTCGAGCAGCCACTCACCAGGATAATCTACAATATCAACAATCAAAGTCGCTGAGTCAGTTAGCTTAGCTAACACACCTTGCTCTGGACGATACTTAATCGCTAGACGCAGTTCAGTAATATTTCGTGTCGATGGTGGCCAAAGCGGAGGCTGTTCACCCAAAGCTTGCATTGCGCTTTGATAATCAAAACTGGCGATATCAAGATCAGGTTGTAATGATCGCTTTACCGCCAGTAAACGCCCGTCACGCGCAACTTGCCACAAAGGTAAAGGATTTTTATCGAAGTTCACACCAGCATGTAGCAGCTGATTCACCAATCCAGTAATAAATGCTGTTTTACCAGCACCAGATAAACCCGTTACCGCTAAGCGAACATGTCGGTCGGTACTGCGATGAAGTAAAGATTGGGCTGACTGAGTTATTTTATTGAGCGATCGATCCAGTAAACTCATGGCTGATTCCAAATAAAATAAGGGCGGATAACCGCCCTAGATTTGATTACAGACTATTGATTTGGCGTTTCAAATCAAATGTGTCTGAAGTAACATGTTGTTCAAGCTTTTGTAATCGAGCTTCTAATGTTGAAAACTGTCGATTGACATCAAACAATGCCTGTTTTGCTGGCTCGCCAGCTTGCCAAACTTTCTTTTTAAGCTCAATGTCTTTATGGTTGTCTTGGTGCTGTTGCACTCGCGGTTTTACATCTAAAATCATCCACATTGCGATATAAATGACTAAGATTACACCGCTACCACCGAGTAAAAATATTGATGCAGCGACCACTCTGACCAACCACACTTCAAAATTTAAATACTCTGCAATCCCCGCACATACACCTGCAATTTTACCCGTTTGGGGAATTCGGTATAAGGTTCGCGCTTTAGGTTCATTCATGCTTGGTCCTCCATTCTGGAGATTCACTGTCAAGAATTGCTTCAAGCGTATGAATACGACCACCCATTTTTTCCGCTTTAGCAATTAAATCATTTAGTTGGTTAAATTCTTCTTCAGTGAGCCCCTGGCTCACTTGTCGCTTACTGCGATAATGAAGAACCAACCAGATAGGTGCCACAATAACCAAAAAAATGATAATTGGTGCAATAAGAAGATCCATATCCATAACTCACCTCTGAAAAATTATTATACTTTTGATTTAGGTTGGTTTTTCGCTTTCATCTTTGCTTTTAATGCAGCTAGCTCATCGTTAACTGAGTCTTCAGCTTTAAGCGCGGCAAACTCATCATCTAAGGTGGATTTTTTGCCTAAATCATAAGCGTCAACTTGCGCTTCAAGTCCTTCAACACGACGCTCGTATTGTTCGAACTTCATCATAGCATCATCAATTTTACTTGAATCAAGTTGCTTTTTAACTTCTAAACGAGAAGTCGCTGTTTGCTTACGCATGATTATCGTCTTTTGACGGGCACGCGCATCGGTTAGCTTATCTTGTAATTGCGCTACTTCATCTTTCAAACGAGCAATGTGTTCTTCAACAACCTTTAATTCCGCTTCAAGCGTTGCCAGCAAACCAGCTGTTTTTTGCTTTTCAACCAACGCAGCTTTAGCTAAGTCTTCACGATCTTTTGAAATAGCTAATTCAGCTTTATCTTCCCAATCCTGTACTTGCTCTTGCACTCGGCTAATACGACGAAGTAGTTCTTTTTTCTCAGCTAACACTTTTGCTGAAGTAGAACGCACTTCTACGACTGTATCTTCCATTTCCTGGATGATAAGGCGAACCATTTTTTCTGGATCTTCGGCCTTATCAAGTATTGCGCTGATGTTTGAATTAACGATATCAGCAAAGCGAGAGAAAATTCCCATAATGTGTTCCTCAAAGTTATATGTAGATGTCGCATAGACTAATACATTATGTGTGCCAACATTTACAAATACTCTATTTTCAGTTACTTAAAGTGAAAATGATGTTTTGCTTTATTTATTCTCTTAAGCCATCTATTATGATTTTCACCAATAATTAGCGTAAAAGACTAAAATACTGTGAATAAGCAATTTCAGCAAGATAACCTTATCGGTCAATCCAATGCGTTACTCGAAGTATTAGAGCATGTATCGAAAATAGCCCCTTTGTCAAAACCTGTGCTTATTATTGGTGAACGTGGCACAGGTAAAGAGCTAATCGCAGAGCGGCTACATTATCTTTCCGGTCGGTGGGATCAGAGTTTTATCAAACTGAATTGCTCTTCTTTAAGTGAAAACTTACTCGAAAGCGAACTTTTTGGTCACGAATCTGGGGCATTTACCGGGGCTAAAGGAAAACACGAAGGCCGTTTTGAGCGAGCCGACGGCGGTACCTTATTTTTAGATGAATTAGCAAACACTTCTGGGCTTATTCAAGAAAAATTATTACGGGTGATTGAATATGGTGAATTTGAACGTGTGGGCGGCAGTAAAACGGTGCAAACCGATGTGCGCTTAATCTGTGCGGCAAATGAAGATTTACCTGCACTGGCTGAATCCGGTGAATTTAGAGCAGACTTATTAGACCGATTAGCATTTGATGTAATAACTTTACCACCACTGCGTTGTCGTACAGAAGATATTATGGACTTAGCTGAATACTTTGCCATCAGTATGGCTAGGCAACTCAAACTCGAATATTTTGGCGGTTTTAGTCCTTTAGCTGTTGAACAATTATTAAGTTATACCTGGCCAGGTAATATACGAGAACTTAAAAACGTGGTTGAACGTAGCGTATATCGAGAAGGCAGTGAGGGGCAGCAAATAGATCATATTATTCTTGACCCATTCGCATCTCCTTATAGACCACAAACTCGTGTTAAAACCAAAGAGCGTCAACAGGCATTTATTCAGCCTGTAATTTCGAATAATGTCGATGAGACAAACACTGAGTCGATGGGTATAGAAGAGAGCCCTTCCATAGAGTCATCAACTTCACAGAGCCATCACGGGCAAAAAACACAATTACCTCCAATCAACTTCCCTATCGACTTTAAAGAGTACACAGAAAAACAAGAAGTCACCTTATTACAATTAGCCTTAGCTGAAAGCCAGTTTAATCAGAAGAAAACCGCTGAAAACTTAGGCCTTAGCTATCATCAATTACGGGGGATTCTAAAAAAATACAACTTATTGTGAAGCTAAACTCTCTGTTTGCCCTTTAATTCAATATCCATTTAAAGGGCAAAGATAAAAACTAAAAAAAACAATTTAATAACTTGTTTGCTCCCAAGATATTTACACTGCTAAAATAGCACTTCAGACTCATAAAATACGATTTAGCTATGGCAATGTCTTTAAGACAACAGATTCAGCATATGTTTATATGTCTTGGCGGACTTGTACTCAGTGCGTGTGGTCAAGCAACCCTTCCCCCAGGGCTGGTATATTGTAGTGAAGGTAACCCAGAAAGTTTTAACCCTCAACTTGTCACTTCAGGCACAACTATCGACGCCACTTCCCATCAAATATACAGTCGGTTAGTTAATTACGACCCTGAACTGGGTGATATTGTGCCAGGTTTAGCCACTGAGTGGCACATTAGTGATGATGGTTTAAATTATACTTTTGTGTTGCGTAATGATGTTTTATTTCACCAAACAAGTCGCTTTAAACCACAAAGAGCGTTCAATGCAGACGACGTTTTATTCTCGTTTAATCGCATTATTGACTCGCAGCATCCTTACCATTTCGTTAGTCGCACAGGTTATCCATTTTTTCAAAGCATAGGTTTTGATAAACTTATTGGCTCAATTGAAAAAATTGATTCCCACCATGTGGTTTTCCACTTGAATCGTAAAGATGCTTCATTTTTATCCAATTTAGCCACAGACTTTGCGGTGATACTTTCTGCAGAATATGGCGACATGTTGCTTAAAAACGGAGAACCCGAACAGATAGATTTCCAGCCTATTGGCACTGGCCCATTTCAATTAAATCAATATGTCAAAAATGAGTACATTCGTTACAACAGGCATCCTTATTATTGGGGAGCGGCGGCAGACATTGAGCATTTAGTTTTTGATATCACACCTAAAAGCACTGCGCGTATTACCAAATTAATTACCGGCGACTGCAGTGTATCAGCCTTGCCTAAAGCTGGAGAGTTAGCAGTAATAGACCAGCATAAGCATATCAAAGTGGATATTAAACCTGGGCTTAATGTTGCATTTTGGGCGCTCAACACTCAAAAACCACCTTTAAATGACATTAAGGTCCGACGCGCACTGGCACACGCTATTGATAAACAAAATATTTTAGACGTGGTATATAATGGCATTGCAGTAGAAGCAAAAGGGATTTTACCGCCCGCGTCATGGGCATATTCTGATAATATCAATGCCAATAACTATGATCCTGCAAAAGCTAAAGCACTATTAAATGAAGCCGGTATTGATAAATTATCGATTGATATCTGGGCAATGCCAGTGGCGCGAGTTTATAACCCTAACGCCCTTAAAACAGCAGAATTAATTCAAGCTGATTTGGCTAAAATTGGCGTCAAAATCAATATCGTTTCATATGATTGGAGTGTCTTTACACAAAAACTTATCCGTGATGATTATGATTCTGTGCTAATTGGATGGAACGCAGATAATAGCGATCCTGACAACTTCTTTACTCCTTTACTTAGCTGCGCAGCTTTAGCATCGCACAATAACCGTTCAAAATGGTGCCAAAAAGATTTTGACCACTTACTAACCAGTGCTCAAAATACTACTGAACGTGAAGCGCGTAAGGCAATATACCAAGCAGCTGAAGCCATACTGAGTGATCAAGTTCCGCTTATTCCTATTGCGCATGCTCAGAAGGTTATTTTAAAGAAAGACACTATAACCTCAATGCAAGTAAGGCCCTATGGCGGCATTGCATTTGCAAAAATAGTTGAGAAAACACCAGAGAGTAAATAATTATGTGGCAATATTTTTTTAGACGCAGCAGTTTATTTTTAGCCACAACCTTGATTATGATGGCCGTATTATTTTATGCCACTCATCTTTTTCCCGTAGATCAGACCTACGCATTAACCGGTATTCAACAGCCGACCAACCAACAATTCGTTCAAATATACCAAGACTTTAAATTAGACAGTAATGATGTAAGACAATTTATCGCTTATGTGCAACAACGTTTTTCAGGCAATATGGGCATTTCCATAAACTCACAACAGCCTGTTTATGACGAATTAAAAGCAGTGCTACCCGCATCATTTGAATTATCACTATTCTCAGGCGCTATCGCATTATTTTTAGGCGTACCAATTGGAATTATTGCGGCGCTGAGCAAAAATAAACTTGTCCAGGGTAGTATATTAGGACTTACCTTGACCGGTTATTCCACTCCGATATTTTGGCTTGGATTAACCTTATCACTTTGGTTTGGCGTAAATTTAGGCTGGTTGCCTATCTCTGGGCAAATAAATTTACTTTATCAAATTGAGCCGGTCACTGGTTTCATGTTAATTGATACCTTGCTATCCGATTCCGCTTATCGGCTTCAAGCTTTTGTCGATGCCATCATGCACTTGATTTTGCCCGCTATTACACTTGCGGTTTTGCCCTTTACCTTAATAGTGCGCATTACACATCAGGCAATGTTACATGTGATGAATCAAACCTACATTCGTGCTGCTGAAGCTAGGGGCCTACACACATTCAAAATTATTATTCGCCACGCATTACCAAATGCAATGATACCTGTGCTTAAAAGTATCGGGATTATGTTAGGCTCATTTGCGAGCTATGGTATTGTTGTGGAAGTTATTTTTTCATGGCCGGGAGTAGGCAGCTGGTTAGTATCAGGTATTTACCAACGTGACTATACCGTCATTCAAGCAGGTATATTTTCTGTTTCACTGTTAATTATCTTTTTAAGCATACTGATTGAATTTATCCATACAGTGATCAATCCAATGAGCAAAAAGGAACTGTATGCCTCCTATTAAGATTTACAAACAAGACTATATTGCTACCCCTGCTGGTAGGGTATGGAAAGCATTTTCTAAAAATCCATTTGCACTTATTGGATTGTGGGGGGTTTGTTTTTTATTATTACTCACTATTTTAGCCCCCTTTATCGCCCCTTATTCTGTTAATGAGCAGAATCAACAAATTTTATTACTGCCCCCTTCTTGGGATCCATTAGGGCACGTGGAATACTTTTTAGGCACTGACGATCTCGGTCGAGACATATTCAGCCGTATTTTACACGGTGTTCAGCTAACGTTTGGCATGTCACTTATTATTGTAAGCTGCGCACTATTCTTTGGATTTTTAATCGGTTCGATTTCCGGCATGATGCGAGGGCTAAAGTCTAGTATTTTAGGGCATTTACTCGATGCTCTTTTATCTATTCCATCATTATTAATGGCCATATTAGTGGTCGCGGTTATAGGGCCAGGACTTTATAACGTATTCTGGGCGGTTGGAATCGCTATGGTGCCGCAGTTTATTCGCACAATCCACCAGGCTGTTCATGAAGAATTACAAAAAGAATATGTCACTGCCGCTAGGCTTGACGGTGCTAATAATCTGCAAATTTTTTGGTATGTTATTATGCCAAATGTATGGGAAGTACTTATTATTCAAATTACTATGGCTATTTCGGCAGCCATTTTAGATATTGCTGCGTTAGGTTTTTTAAACCTTGGCGCCCAGGCACCGAGTCCAGAATGGGGCGCGATGATTGCACAGGGCTTAGATAATTTATTACTGGCGCCCTGGACTGTTACCATTCCTGGTGTAGCTATATTATTCAGCGTACTTGCCGTTAACCTGGTTGGTGACGGTTTACGATCCGCTATTGCACCAATAAGAAACTAATTTATGCCATTACTCGATATTCGAAACCTAACAATAGAACTCGATACCGACCACGGTAGAGTGGCGGTATTAGAAAAAGTCAGCCTCACCATGAACCCTGGAGAAATTCATGGCTTGGTGGGAGAGTCAGGTTCAGGACGAAGTATATTAGCTAAAGCCATTTTGGGAATTTTAGGCACTAACTGGTATGTTATGGCTGACAGAATGATGTTTGATGGCAAAGACTTACTCGAATTAACCGCCAAAGAGCGCCGCTGCTTAATGGGCAGCGATATGGCAATGATCTTTCAAGACCCATCGGGCAGTCTTGATCCGGTAAAAACCGCCGGTAGCCAATTAATTGAAGCTATGGTACCTAACAAAAATGTTCCTTTTTGGCGTAGAGCCAAAGATACCTACCTAAATGCGCAAAAATGGTTACATAAGGTGGGCATCAAAAGCCCTAAATCCTTGATGAAGTGCTATCCATGGGAATTATCAGAAGGTGAATGCCAGAAAGTCATGATAGCTATGGCGGTTGCGAATCACCCCAAGTTATTAATTGCGGATGAACCGACAAACTCGATGGAACAAAATACTCAGGCACAGATATTTAGGTTATTATCACAATTAAATCAGCTGCAAAATGTGTCGATTTTATTAGTTAGCCATGAACTTGAAACATTAGTCCAATATTGCGATCATTTAACCGTATTATACGGTGGTCAAATGATGGAGTCTGGCCCCACAGATGAGATAGTTGCGAGTCCGTTTCATCCGTATACCCGTGCACTTTTAAAGAACTTACCTGATTACACAGGTAAAATGCGACATAAATCTGATTTACCAACACTGCAAGGATCATCTCCTTCAATTCAAAATCTCCCTGCAGGTTGCAGATTAGGGCCTCGATGCCCTGAAGCTAAACGACAATGTGTCAAACAGCCTAAAATAGAGCACGTTAAAGATCGTGCATTTGCCTGCCACTTTCCATACAAAAATGAGCAAGAAGCCGATGACAACACCTTTGCTTAAAGTGACCAACCTGAGTAAGCAATACTTAACGGGTTACAAAGGGTTTGTACCACAATATTATGATGCTCTATTACCAGTATCCTTTGAACTTGGGCGAGGCGAAACATTGGCAATTGTCGGTGAAGTGGGCTCAGGAAAATCAACCCTTGCGCGTATTTTAGTGGGTGCAGAACAAAGAAGTAGTGGTGATATTTTTTTTGAAGGTGAAGCCCTAGAGTCACGTAATGTAAAACAACGTTGCCGCTTAATCAGAATGATTTTCCAAGACCCAAACACCTCGTTAAATCCAAGATTAACCATTGGTGAATTACTCAATGAACCACTTAAGTTTAGTACCAGCCTTACCGTTGAAGAGCAGCGGGTGCAAGTAATTGATACTTTGCGTAAGGTTGGTTTATTGCCTGAGCACGTTAATTTTTATCCCCATATGGTATCAGAAGGTCAAAAACAGCGTGTTGCCGTTGCGCGAGCATTAATGCTAAATCCCAAAATTATTATTGCCGATGAAGCATTAACCGCGCTTGATTTATCTGTTCGGTCACAAATCATTAACTTATTGTTAAAATTACAAAAAGAACTCGGTTTATCTTATATATTCGTATCGCATAACTTAAATATTATCCGCCATATCAGCGATAAAATTATGGTGCTTCACAATGGCTGTATGGTAGAAAAAGCAAATACCGCAGACTTATTCACTTCGCCTCAGCATGAATACACCCAAAGGCTCATTCAAGAGCAAACTCATTCCATGCAAAAGCGTTAAACTGCTCCAACCACTGGCCTAAATGGCAACTTTACACAAAAATAAGTGCCATTTCATCGACGATCTAATTATCCTAGTGCCAACGACAAAGGAAGAACTGACTTATGATTATTAAACCAAAAATTCGTGGCTTTATATGTACCACAACCCATCCTGTTGGTTGTGAAGCTAACGTAAAAGAACAAATCGATTTAACTAAAGCAAAAGGTAAAATCACTAATGGTCCTAAAAAGGTATTAGTGGTCGGTTCATCTAGTGGCTATGGCTTATCTTCACGTATCGCTTCAGCATTTGGTAGTGACGCAGCTACAATCGGTGTATTTTTCGAAAAACCAAGCTCAGAAACTAAACCCGGTACAGCAGGTTGGTATAATTCTGCCGCGTTTGATAAGTTTGCTAAAGCCGAAGGTTTATATTCAAAAAGCATTAACTGTGATGCATTTAGCCATGAAGCAAAGCAAAAGGTTATTGAGCTTATCAAACAAGACTTAGGTCAAATTGATATGGTGGTATATTCACTTGCCTCACCTGTGCGTAAACTGCCCGATACCGGTGAAGTTATTCGTTCATCATTAAAGCCAATAGGTGAAACCTACAGTGCAACCGCTGTGGATACTAATAAAGACACGATTATTGAAACCTCCGTTGAACCCGCTACTGAGCAAGAGATTGCAGATACAGTTACCGTTATGGGCGGCGAAGATTGGGAATTGTGGATTGAAGCACTTTCACAAGCAGGTGTACTTGCTGACGGTTGTAAAACAGTCGCCTACAGCTACATTGGTACAGAAATCACTTGGCCTATCTACTGGCATGGCGCCCTTGGCAAAGCTAAAATGGATTTAGATCGTGCTGCTCATTCATTAAATAACAAACTAGCCACTAAAGGCGGCTCAGCCAATGTTGCTGTATTAAAGAGTGTTGTGACTCAAGCCAGCTCGGCGATCCCTGTTATGCCATTGTATATCGCTATGGTATTCAAGAAAATGCGTGAAGAAGGTCTTCACGAAGGCTGTATGGATCAAATTTACCGTATGTTCAGTGAGCGTTTATTCCGCGCTGATGGTCAAGCTCCTGCAGTGGACGACACTAATCGTTTACGTTTAGATGACTGGGAATTACGTGAAGAAATTCAAAAACATTGTCGTGATTTATGGCCACTCGTTACCACAGAAAACCTATCTGAACTTGCGGACTACCGCGAATATAAAGAAGAGTTTTTGAAGCTATTTGGCTTTGGTATTGACGGTATTGATTACGAAGCAGACGTAAACCCGAATGTAGAGTTTGATGTTGTAAGTTTATAAACAATATATTCAGTTATTAAAAAACCAGCCTACTTGGCTGGTTTTTCTTTTTAAGCGATCTAAGACTTAATAAAAGTGGGCTAAGTACACACTCACTCAAAGAGCTCTTCCCTCTTTCTAGATAAGCCTCTGAAGCACCTTGTCCTCACTTTAACAACGCTAACGCATTAATCACTGGCACATTAAATCAACCGGGTATTAAATCACTCACATATTGAACCATAGTGATCTAACTTACCGCTAAATATACTTTCACATGCACATCGTCAATAGTGTCAGTAAGATCAAAACGCTCAAAGGTTAGTGGATGCTCTGTAAGGGTAAAATCATTTTTAGCTAGCCATATGCTGTACAGATAGCTAATTTTACTTTGTAGCGCTATTTCAGAGCCTTTATGCTCGAAAGTAGCGTATGTTCCGCTTGGTATCGCGCTCGCTTTAAAATATTCTGTATCAGCCATTACAACCTTTAGATCACTCAATTTGGCTGTAGGTACACTCACACCAATATCAATCGCGTAATTCATACTCATATTTTGTGGCAAACTATAAACAAAATTAAATGTTCGGTTATCTAAGAGTGTTAATTGATGCGCTTTTCTAAAGGCGATTAACGCCTGAATAGTTTGCGGTAAATAAACTTTAGGTCCGCGATGTTTAATCAGCACTAAATCAAGTTTATCTAGCTGTATGATTTCAATATTTACATCAGTATCAGTTAAGGTGTTATGCCCCTGCGATAATGTTTTTAATGGCTGTTGTTTTATAAAGAAATTAGCCCAATCGGGTGCTTGCCTAAAAGCTTGTGGAGTTTGACCAATGCTTGCCGTAAAAGCTTGAGTAAACTCAACAGTAGATGAATACCCAGCTGCTGTTGCAACCTCAAGGATACTGACACTCTTCTCAAACCCTAAGGTTTGAGCCGCTGCAATATTTCTCAATAACGCGATATAGTCAACAACTTGAGTGTGATACAAACTATAAAAAATAAACTCAAAGTGGTTTAAGGGTACTCCCGCCTCAGCAGCCAATCGCTCAAGGGACAGGTTTTCATTTAAGTGGTTATCAATAAGTTGTAAAACACCTTCAAATTGCTGCTCAAGATCCACAGTAAAGCCTCTTAAAATCATATTTAATCGAGATAAGCCTGAGAACATAGCTCATTAAAGTCATTATATAAACAGATGCTGTAAAAGCGAGATAAGTCATCGATAAGATGATAAAGCAAATAAAAAAGCCAAGGTTTAATTAACCTTGGCTTTTATAGCATCGCGATAGTATAGCTAAAAACTATTCAGCTACAGGATATTCTATCTGTGCTTTAGACTTTAACGAATCTATCACAGCACGGTAATCCGCTTGGCCATATTGACGTGATAAACCGTCTTTAATCGACTGTAATAAGCTAGCTTCAATATTTTCAGCAGCATTAACTTTATCAAGTACAACAACAGCATAACCTGCACCTAGTGCAACAGTATCAATTGACACAGCTTCGGCTTCAGGCGCTGGCATTTTGAATGCTTTATTAGCTATCGCAGCGTCAACGTCTTGATTAAAGCGATCTAATTTAGCCACAGTGACTAATTCTGCTCCACTAATAGCAAAATCACCCGTTTTAAGCTGAGTCATATAAGTAGCCGCTTTTTCACGCGCTGCTTCATTGGCTTTATCATACTTAAGACGTTGTACTATTTGCGCTTCAACTTTGTCAAAACTCATTGTACCGGCATCTTGATGCTGCTTAACACGGATAACAACAACATGATTAGGGTCTAGTTCAATCACTTCGCTGTTCATGCCACTGCTCAGTACTTGATCTGAAAATGCCGCTTTGACTAAATCAGGCTTGTTTAAATTAGCCGGAGGATTATCTCGCGTAAATAAAGCTGTTGTCTGAACTTCTTTATTCACTGCGTTAGCAGTATCAATTAATGTGTCAGGGATTTCGTAGCTAGTATCTGCAAGCTTAGTTTGTAAGCCATAGAATATACTTAATGCTTTTGTCTCTTTAATTTGAGCAATAATTTTAGCTTTAACATCATCAAACGCAGCAATTGCGCCGGGCTGAACATCAACTAGTTTGATAATGTGGAAGCCAAATTCACCTTTAACAACCGCTGATACTTGACCTTTTTCAAGACTGAATAATACTTCATCAAATGCGGCATCCATAACGCCTTGCTCAAACCAATCGATTTGACCACCTTGCTCGGCACTGAATTTATCATCTGATTCAGTTTTCGCTAATTCAGCAAAGTCTTCACCTGCTGCAATACGTGCTGCAATCGCATCTAACTTTGCTTCATCAGCTGCATCATCACCACTCGCTGCATAAATATGACTCGCTAAACGCTTTTCAGGTGTTTGATATTGTGATTGATTGTCTTGATAATATTCAGTCGCTTCAGCATCATCAACAACAATATCGCTGACCATATCTTTCACATTTAATTCAACATACTCAAGGCTGACAAGCTCGGGGCTCATAAACTGCATTAAGTTAGCATCATAAAACGCTTTAGTTTCTTCAGCAGTAACATCAGCTGATGCTAAAAAAGGTGTTGAATCAACAGAGATATAACGAATGTCACGGGTTTGACTTTGTACTTCAGCAAGCTGTTTTGCTTCACCATCAAGTACAAACTCACTACCGACTAACGCCTTTAATAACTGACTACGCGTCATATCAACACGCATCATATTGCGAAATGTGACTGGCTGATAGTTCAATTGACGCAATACTGCTTGATAACGATCGTTATCAAACTGGCCGTCGGTTTGAAATGCGGGTTCAGTGTAAATAGCTTGTTTTATTTGCTCATCAGAAACACGTAAACCAAGGTCAACAGCGGCTTGATCGACAAGTGTGTTTGCGACTAAACGATCTAACACACCTTTCTTGATGCCTTGCATATAGCTGTCATCTGCAGATAAAGCATCAAACATTTCGCCATATTGTTGTTTTAAACTAGCACGCTCGTTTTGGAAAGCTTGTTCTAATTCAGTTTCAGGAATTTCAATTCCATTAACAATAGCAGCAGGTACACCAGTACTAGAGCCTAAATAGCTACTAACACCAGCAAAAGCAAATGAAAATATCACAAGCACTAGAATCGTTTTAGCAACAATTCCCTGTGATCCTTCGCGGATTTTTTCTAACATCTGAATTCTCGCTTGTTGCGATTAAAATAAAAAGGCGCATCTCTTGTGATGCGCCTTGTTTACATGGAGTTATCAGACGCTACCAAGGGTACAACCCAATACTCCGAATATCAGTGAACTTAACAACTGACATTCCATTTCGTAAAAAGCACCGCCAAAGCAGTGCTTAACTCACGAATGCCTAACAAAAGGCGACGTAATTAACTCTTTTTAGTTAACAGCGTCTTTTAGTGATTTGCCAGCTTTGAACGCAGGAATGTTCGCAGCAGCAATTTTAATTTCTTTACCCGTTTGCGGGTTACGTCCAGTACGCTCAGCACGTTGACGTACTTCAAAAGTACCAAAACCAACTAGAGAAATTTTCTGACCGTCTTGTAAACCTTCAGTCACTGCAGCAATAAATGAGTCTAACGCACGACCAGCAGCAGCTTTAGAAATATCAGCACCAGAAGCAATTTTCTCGATTAGTTCAGATTTGTTCATGTCATCCCCTTGAATGTTATTGTCGCGCCGCAACCAAATCCATGTTTAGAGCGGTCTGCGGAGGCTTTTTGTTAAAAACTCAACACTATGTCAAATTTTATAGAAAACCAAAAAAATAAAAAATTGGATACAGCTCAAAGTCAGATGCGCCAAGGGCTTGGTGTGTCTGACTCTCCACAAACCTAGGCTACCACAGCTCAGCGTTTTGTTAAGCCCCTTTTTTCACTTTTTTCATGCTCTAGAGCAATTTTTTCACTAAAGAGCTACTTTTTAACCACTTCGAAGCCTTCCACCGGACGCTCAAGCGCTAATTTAAGCACTTCATCAACCCAACGTACTGGATGTATTTGTAAATCAGCAATCACATTTTGTGGAATTTCTTCTAAATCACGCTCATTTTCTTTAGGAATAAGCACGTGTTTAATACCACCTCGGTGTGCTGCAAGCAATTTCTCTTTCAAGCCACCAATAGGTAACACTTCACCACGAAGCGTTATCTCACCAGTCATTGCCACATCACTGCGTACAGGGTTACCCGTTAAGCTAGAAACCAACGCGGTACACATAGCAGCACCTGCAGATGGTCCATCTTTCGGTGTAGCCCCTTCAGGTACATGCACGTGGATATCACGCTTCTCGTAAAAGTCTGCATTAATGCCTAACTGTTCAGCGCGGGCACGCACAACTGTCATTGCGGCTTTAATAGACTCTTGCATTACATCACCGAGTGAACCTGTGTAGGTAAGCTTGCCTTTACCTGCAACCGAGGTTGCCTCAATAGTTAACAGGTCACCGCCAACTTGAGTCCAAGCTAATCCGGTTACTTGGCCAATCTGGTTAGCAGACTCAGCTTTACCGTAATCAAAACGCTGAACACCTAAAAATGATTTCAAGTTATCTTGATTCACTTTAACCGTTTTGACGTTCTTATCTAATAAAATTTGCTTAACGACTTTTCGGCAGATTTTAGATAATTCACGCTCTAATGAACGCACACCTGCTTCACGGGTGTAATAACGAATAATGCCTAAAATTGCACTGTCTTCGATATTAATTTCTTTCGCTTTAAGTCCATTACGCTCAATTTGTTTAGTCAACAAATGTTGCTTGGCAATATTGAGTTTTTCATCTTCGGTATAACCCGATAAACGGATCACTTCCATACGGTCTAATAAAGGACCGGGAATATCCATTGAGTTTGAGGTTGCCACGAACATCACATCAGATAAGTCATAGTCGACTTCTAAATAATGATCGTTAAAGGTCGCATTTTGTTCTGGGTCTAATACTTCAAGTAATGCCGACGATGGATCGCCGCGCATATCTGAACTCATCTTATCAATTTCATCCAGTAGGAATAATGGATTTTTAACACCCACTTTAGCCATTTTCTGAATAATCTTGCCAGGCATAGAGCCAATATAGGTACGGCGATGACCACGAATTTCCGCTTCATCACGCACGCCACCTAATGCAACACGTACATATTCACGCCCAGTTGCTTTAGCAATTGATTGCCCCAGTGAGGTTTTACCCACACCCGGTGGCCCAACTAGGCATAGAATAGGACCTTTTAGCTGTTTGACTCTGCTTTGAACCGCTAAGTACTCTAAAATGCGTTCTTTTACTTTTTCTAAACCGTGATGGTCAGTATCTAACACATCTTGTGCTTTGGCTAAATCACGTTTTATTTTCGAACGTTTTTTCCATGGCACTGAAGTCATCCAATCAACGTAGCTGCGGACAACAGTCGCTTCAGCAGACATTGGAGACATCATTTTTAATTTGTTTAATTCAGCGTTCGCTTTATCTTTGGCATCTTTTGGCATGCCAGATTCTTCAATCTTTTTACCTAAGAGCTCAAATTCATCATGGCTTTCGTCAATATCACCTAGCTCTTTTTGAATGGCTTTCATTTGCTCATTCAAATAGTACTCACGCTGACTTTTTTCCATCTGTTTTTTAACACGAGTACGGATGCGTTTTTCAACTTGTAACAAGTCAATTTCAGCTTCCATCATCGCCATTAAATATTCTAAACGCTCGCCAACATTGATCATCTCGAGCACAGACTGTTTGTCTTCAAGCTTGAGTGGCATGTGCGCCGCCATAGTGTCGGCTAAACGTGCAGCCTCATCGATACCAGTTAGTGAGGTTAATACTTCAGGCGGGATCTTTTTATTCAGCTTGATATAGCCTTCAAATTGACCTATCGCGCTACGAACCAGCACTTCTTCTTCTTTCTCCGCTAACGACTCAGATTCTAAATACTCAGCAGTTGCAACAAAAAAAGTATCTTCCTGAGTATAACGGGTAATTTTAGCCCGTTGGCCACCTTCAACCAATACTTTTACGGTTCCATCAGGCAGTTTTAATAACTGTAATATTGATGCAACAGTACCTATGTCAAATATGTCATCTTTTGATGGCTCATCGAGATCTGCATCTCGTTGGGCCACTAATAGAATTTGCTTGTCTTGTTCCATTGCCGACTCTAAGCAACGGATAGATTTTTCCCGTCCGACGAATAGCGGAATAACCATATGGGGATATACCACAACATCACGTAGTGGTAATACGGGGAGTTCGATATGCGCTTCACGCTCTTGGGTCATGGCTCGATTCCGTTTCATGAAAAGACTTATTACAGAGTATATTGGGGTGATGCACTCAGTTTCAATGGTCAATACGAAAAAAGGAGCCCAATGGACTCCTTATTTTTCAACTTATTACCTAGCTGTATATTTATTACTCGCCAGAGGCCGTTTTCGATTCACTATTTTCATAAATCAAAATAGGTGCAGACTCACCTTTAACGACTGACTCATCAACCACAGCTTTAACCACACCTTCTTGAGAAGGAATATCGTACATGGTATCAAGTAAGATACTTTCAACAATTGAACGTAAACCACGTGCGCCAGTTTTACGATTCATTGCTTTGTTAGCAATAGCTTTTAAGGCATCTTCGCGGAACTCAAGTTCTACATTTTCCATTTCAAACAATGCGGCATATTGCTTAGTTAACGCATTCTTAGGTTTGGACAGAATTTGAATTAAGGCATCTTCATCAAGTTCAGTCAAAGTGGCTACAACAGGTAAACGACCAATAAATTCAGGAATTAAACCAAATTTAACTAAATCGCCTGGCTCAACTTGACCTAAAACTTCAGAAATAGTCGCTTTATCTGCTTCGCCTTTAACTTCAGCCCCAAAACCAATGCCGGTTCCTGTGTTTATACGTTGTTCAATGACTTTTTCTAAGCCCGCAAACGCTCCGCCACAGATAAATAAGATTTTAGAGGTATCAACCTGTAAAAACTCCTGCTGAGGGTGCTTACGTCCACCTTGAGGAGGAACTGCAGCAACGGTACCTTCAATCAGTTTAAGCAAAGCTTGTTGTACACCTTCACCTGACACATCTCGGGTAATCGATGGATTGTCAGACTTACGGCTGATTTTATCAATTTCATCAATATACACGATACCGCGTTGTGCTTTTTCAACATCGTAATCGCATTTTTGCAATAACTTTTGAATGATGTTTTCAACGTCTTCACCTACATAACCCGCTTCGGTTAAAGTAGTTGCATCAGCCATCGTAAATGGCACATTGAGTGAACGCGCTAAGGTTTCAGCCAGTAATGTTTTACCACTACCGGTTGGACCTATCAGTAAAATATTACTTTTACCTAACTCGAGGCCACCTTTTGGAGACGCATTTTTAAGGCGCTTGTAATGATTATATACCGCCACGGCTAATACTTTTTTAGCTTTATCCTGGCCGATAACATAATCATCCAAATGATTACGTAACTCATGGGGCGTAGGCAACTTGTCATCATCACGTTTAGGTGAAATCTCTTTGATTTCTTCACGGATAATGTCATTACATAATTCCACACACTCATCGCATACATATACCGATGGGCCAGCAATCAGTTTTCTGACTTCATGTTGGCTTTTTCCGCAAAAAGAGCAGTACAGCAATTTTGTGCTGTCACCGTTATTTTTGTTATCGCCCATTATTATACCTCTGGTTGCAGCCTAGACCTGACGTCTGAGCTCTGCTTGTCGATATACTCTCAAGCCGTATATCTGAGTTATTCTCACAATTAAAGTAAGAATAACCCAGTCACAGCAAAAAATCAGCTTGTATTAGCTTCGAGTGGTAATTACTGAGTCAACTAAGCCATATTCTGCCGCTTTAGTGGCACTCATAAAGTTGTCACGGTCGGTATCACGCTCAATAACTTCAATCGGTTGACCCGTATGTTCAGCAAGAATTTCATTTAACTTATTCTTAATGCCTAACATCTCTTTAGCATGAATAGCGATATCAGATGCCTGACCTTGGAATCCGCCTAATGGTTGGTGGATCATCACGCGTGCATTCGGTAGGCAATGACGTTTACCTTTTGCGCCAGCGGCAAGCAAGAATGCACCCATGCTACAAGCTTGTCCCATACATACTGTGCTCACATTTGGCTTAATGAACTGCATGGTGTCATAAATAGCCATACCCGCAGTAACAGAGCCGCCAGGTGAGTTAATATACAAAAATATATCTTTGTCTGGGCTTTCTGACTCTAGGAACAATAATTGAGCCACAATTAGATTAGCCATGTGCTCTTCAACTTGTCCTACTAAAAAGATCACACGCTCTTTTAATAAACGAGAGAAGATGTCGTATGAACGTTCACCTTTAGCCGTTTGTTCAACAACCATAGGTACAAGAGCATTAAGTACAGATTCTGGCGCTTTAAACATTATTCATTTCCCTAAAATAAAAAATGGCTCGTATGAGAACCTCATACGAGCCATTATAAATGGCTAACGCCTTATTAAGTCAAGCGAAGGTTACGCGCGACCGGTAGCCTTGTTCATAAATTCTTCAAAAGCGGCGTCTTTAACGGTTACTTTTGCAGATTTTAGCAATGCTTCCACGGCTTGTTCTTCTAAAGCAACGTTACGCATGTTTTGCATCAGTTCTTTGTTGCCATTGTAGTAAGCAACAACTTCTGATGGATCTTCATAAGCTGAAGCCATAGATTCGATTAATGCATTAACACGAGTATCTTCTGCTTTAAGTTCGTTAGTTTTGATAACTTCACCTAATAAAAGACCAATCTTCACACGACGCTCAGCTTGTTCAGCGAATAGATCCGCTGGTAGCTCAGGCATGTTTTTAGCGTCGCCGCCAAAACGTTGCATAGCTTGCTGACGTAAAACATTCACTTCACCGTCAACCAATGCTGATGGAATAGTAATGTCATTAGCGGCTAGTAAACCCGTGATAACTTGCTCTTTCACGTTAGCTTTTAATGCTTGATCAAGCTCGCGAGTCATATTTTTACGGATCTCAGCTTTAAGCGCATCTAAGCCACCGTCAGCAATACCGAATAGTGAAGCAAACTCGTCGTTAACTTCTGGTAAGTTAGCCGCTTGAACTTCAGTTAAGGTGATAACGAACTTGGCCGCTTTACCTTTTAAGTTTTCTGCATGGTAATCTTCAGGGAAAGACACTTCGATTTCGAATTCATCACCTGATTTATGACCAATGATACCGGTTTCAAAACCAGGGATCATACGATTGCTACCAAGTTGAAGTTCGAAGTCATCAGCTTTGCCGCCTTCGAACTCTTCGCCATCTACGCTGCCAACAAAGTTCATTTTAACTTTGTCGCCGTCAGCCGCATTACGCTCAACAGCTGCATAAGTAGCGTGTTGCTTGCGTAGCGTTTCAATCATTGCATCAACATCAGCGTCATTCACTTCAGCTTTTGGTTGCTCTACTTGAATGCTATCTAAACCAGCTAGTACAACTTCTGGGTAGATTTCAAAAGTAGCAACAAACTCAAAGTTTTCGCCTTCAACTTTACCCGGTGCAAATACTGGCGCACCTGCTGGGTTTAATTTTTCAGCAACAATCGCTTCAATGAAGTTGCGTTGCATGATTTCGCCAGTCACATCTTGACGAATTGCAGCACCATAACGTTTTTCAATTACTGAAGCAGGTACTTTACCTGGGCGAAAGCCAGGAATACGTGCACGCTTAGCTTCACGTAATAAATTGTCTTTTACCACTTTCTCAATTTGTCCAGCAGGAACAGAAATGGTTAGGCGGCGCTCTAGGCCTTGAGTTGTTTCAACAGAAACTTGCATTGTTTTACCTCGAAATATGTCTAACGTCCTTTGTAGTAGTCGACATTTCAACTACTCAGTATTCGTTTCTTGACCATGGTTTTGACTAGAAGACCCAGCACAGCTATTTATAAATGCTGAAAACGCTGTTGGCACTAGTAGCTCATAATTGATATTTATCAAGACGCGACATTATAGCTAGCGTTTTTTGCTTAGTCGAGCATCAATAGTGGCTTTTAAGACATAAAAAAAGCGACCTGAGGTCGCTTTTAATATAATCGAACAAATTACGTTCGATTGGTTCATCAGATTAATATTTATCTTTAAATACTAATTTGAGAATAATGGGGTGACTGATGGGGTTCGAACCCACGACAACCGGAATCACAATCCGGGACTCTACCAACTGAGCTACAATCACCACTGAAATGGTACACCCGGCAGGATTCGAACCTGCGACCACCCGCTTAGAAGGCGGGTGCTCTATCCAACTGAGCTACGGGCGCATGGTACAGCTTTCACTGTTTCCTGTCTGGCTTAACAAGTTTATCACTTGTCACGTTATCTTTTTAGTATAAACATAAAAAAATAACTTAAATTTGGTCGGTGATAGAGGATTCGAACCTCTGACCCTCTCGTCCCAAACGAGATGCGCTACCGGGCTGCGCTAATCACCGAAACGTTATTTGAAAATATATAATGCTATATAGTCTCAAGAACGGAGCGCATATTAACGAGTCACTTTGCTAGCGTCAACGATTTTTTTAATAGAATAATCTATATGGTGCTTTAAACAGCAAAATAATGATTAGCATCATAGCGCGAATAGTTTATTCACTGTATTTTCCTAGTCTAGCAAATGACACTCTTTCATACGCCTGTTAGAATAGCGTCCGATTAACCATCACCAATCTATACCTGTGTCTCTCAAAGGAAACTCTACAGCCATGTCTGCTCAAATTATTGACGGTAAAGCCATTGCACAATCTATCCGCAACACTCTTAAACAAAAAGTCACCGCTCGAAAAGACGCGGGACTTCGTGCACCCGGACTGGCGGTGATTTTAGTCGGCAGTGATGCTGCGTCACAAGTTTATGTCGGCAGCAAGCGTAAGGCCTGCGAAGAAGTCGGTTTTGAATCACAATCCTTTGATCTTGATGTATCTACAACAGAAGCAGACTTACTGGCATTAATCGATAAATGCAATGCAGATCCTGCAATTGACGGTATTTTAGTGCAATTACCTTTGCCAGCACATATTGACGACTCTAAAGTCATAGAGCACATTCGTCCGGACAAAGATGTAGATGGTTTTCACCCTTACAACGTGGGTCGTTTAGCGCAACGCATTCCTGTGCTGCGTTCTTGTACACCTATGGGCATTATGACCCTGATAAAATCAACCGGCATTGATACCTATGGCTTAGATGCCACCGTTGTTGGCGCATCTAACATTGTCGGTAGACCGATGACGTTGGAGCTATTACTGGCAGGTTGCACCACGACAACATGCCATCGTTTTACTAAAAATCTAGAACAAAAAGTGCGTCAAGCCGATCTTGTGGTTGTTGCAGTGGGTAAACCTGGCTTTATACCAGGAGAATGGATCAAGCCTGGTGCAATCGTGATTGATGTTGGTATTAACCGTTTAGACAATGGTAGCTTAGTCGGTGATGTACAATATGATATAGCCGCACAAAATGCAGCCTTTATTACCCCAGTTCCTGGCGGCGTTGGCCCGATGACCATTGCTAGTTTGCTTGAAAATACCCTATATGCTTGTGAGCAATACCACAGCTAACAGGTCAGAAAAGCTTGTATAAAACATGCCTGCTTGATAGCAGGCATTTTTATTGCAGAAAATAATAACCCTAGTTAAGCTTAGTTATACCTGCTCCATTTCATCCCAGGATTGTTTTTTACGATAAATAGTCGATGGACTGATATCTAACATTGCAGCCGCTTTAGGGATATTCCCTTCACATAAGTTAATTGCATTTTCTATAGTGCGCTTTTCTGTTTTCCACAATGGCTCGATAACCTGCTCTGTTGTTATATCCGTATCATGCAGAATAACAGCCGCAGTGTCATGTGCTGCAATTGAGGATGAGCTAACTTGCTCTATTACCTTAGTGTTAGGGGCTATTGACGCTGCTACTCGAGTTTTTCCATCATTGACAATACGTGCAGGCAACATGGTGATATCCACTTCAACGGCCTCATTGAGCACCACAATTTGACGGATCACATTTTGAAGCTGCCTGACATTGCCAGGCCAGTGATAGTCACTCAACACTTTTTGCACCGCGTGATTAAAGCCTTTAAACGGTTTGCCTTCTTCTTTAGCGTATTGTCCAAGCAGTTTATTGGCGATTAACATAATATCTTTACCGCGTTGATTTAACGGCGGCAACTCAATAGGAATAACATGCAAACGATAATATAAATCTTCTCTAAACAAGCCATCTTGCACCTGCTGCCAAGGATCTTTATTGGTTGCGCTGACAAACCTTACATCCACCTTTTCATCTTTAGATCCACCCACACGGCGGAATACTCCGGTTTGAATAAAGCGCAACAGTTTACTTTGCAACTCTAAATCCATTTCACAAATTTCATCTAAAAATAATGTTCCGCCATCGGCCTGGGTTGCGGCACCATCGCGCTGACTCACTGCCCCCGTAAACGCCCCTTTGGTATGTCCAAAGATTTGGCTTTCAATTAAATCCTTTGGAATTGAGGCACAGTTTAACGCAATAAATGCCTTATTTTTACGATTGCCTGCATTATGAATCGCTTGTGCGCAAACCTCTTTACCTGTGCCGCTTTCGCCGAATATAAATACCGATGCTTTACTGTTTGCCACACAATCAATGGTTTTATAAACGGTTTGCATTGCCAGCGACTCGCCAATAAACCCTTGGTAGTTAGCCTTGGGTAAACTGTTCTCATATTGAGAGACTAGTTTGACAAGCTGACGTTGCTTCATTGCATTGCGAACCGTAATTGCTAACCGCTTACTGTCAAATGGCTTAACCAGAAAATCAAACGCACCAGAGCGCATAGCATCAACGGCAATATCAATCGTTCCATGGGCTGTTATCATAATGACTGTCATCTCTGGATGACTTTGCTGGACCTGTAAAAGAATATCCATACCGGACATGTCAGGCAGTTTGATATCTAAAATAAGCAAATCAGGTGGTTGACGGTCAATTTCTTTTATCGCATCGGCGCCATATTGCACCAATGTGACGTCAGCACCTTCGCTGCACAAGTATTCAGTATATAACGCACCTAGCGACATACTATCTTCAACCAAAATGACTCGAAATCCCATAATATTCCTCTGAAGTATTAGAGTTTATTCTTCTGTATTCAATAAATAAGTTTGTTTAATCGCAGCAATACTCTGCTCTGCAATGTTAATGGTTTGTTCAATTAGTGGATTAATTGGCTGCTGTTTAAGCCTTGCAGCCGCTTCTAATACTTTGGCCACTTCATATAATCTTGTGACACCAAAACTACCCGAGCTACTCTTTAAAGTATGAGCTTCATCTTCTATTTTACTAAAATCATCATCTGCGTTTATGTTATTTAATATGTCGATACGCATTTGGGTTTCTTGACACAAAACGTCTAACATTTTTTTCAAACTGGGTTCACCAATCACCTCAATTAAACTGTTTATCACATTGATATCGATTATCGGCGTTTGAGAGTGATCCAAAAGCGCTACCTTTATTGGCTTCTGCAATGGGATTTGAAGGTCAATATTCAGATGACTTTTCACTTCCATGCTAGGCGCGAGTTGTAAATCTAAGGTTTGGGTTGTTTTTGGTGATGGGTTAACAGTCTTGTGGCGTAGCTTTGCGGTATTTAACCACTGCGCCACCGTTTGAATTAGCACTTTGCTGTTAACTGGTTTACCAATGAAATCAAGCATTCCCGCTTGAGTACAAGCTGCTAATTCTTCTTTAAACACATTTGCTGTCATCGCTAAAATAATTTGTTGTGGTTTATGCTGCAAAATTTTACTGGTGGCTTCTAAACCATCCATTTCAGGCATACGAATATCCATCAAAATAATGTCATAATCATCCGCTAGTGCCATTTTAACTGCTTCTATACCATTATTAGCATAGGCTAGTTCTGCACCTTGCTTAGTTAACATGGTGCCCGCAACCATCTGATTTGCAGGACTATCTTCGGCTAATAAAATTTTACTATTGGTAGGGAAGACAGTTATTTCCTGTGATTCAATTTCAATATGACTCTCTTGAGTTGCACCACTGATCAAATTCAATAACATGGCTCGACTAAGGGGTTTATTGACAACTTGCTCAATGCCAATGTCATTTAACACTTGTGATATTTGAGCATTTACACCTGTGCTGAGCGCCGCTAAAATCCCCTTGGGTAATAAAAAGTCCTGGTTCAATACTTTCAGCAACTTAGCATCGACCGTCATCATGCAAGAATCATCTATTAAAATCAGATCGAATCGTCCACGGATCTCAGAGTGTTTATAAACTTTAGCAACATCATTAATATAGATAGTTTCAACGCCATATTGAACGTATTGCTTTTTAACTAATTTACACAGCTGTTCATTGGGATGAATAATTAATACCCTAGCATGCTCTGGTAAACGAACATAATGACTCGATGTTTCAGAGCTTTCATCAAGGGTCACCATCACATTGAATCGACTGCCTGTTCCCAATTCGCTTTCAACCGATATAGTACCGTCCATCATACGCACTAACTCGGCACTAATGGCCAAGCCTAACCCAGTACCTTTATAATTAGTTGTATGGGTGTCGTGTACCTGAGAAAATTCAGCAAATAATTTATCCTGAGCTTCTTTACTGATGCCAATACCTTGATCCGTTATCGCACAACATAATTCAACTCGTTCTTTATGGCTATCGGGGATCCACATTTCTACTGTAATACAGCCAGAATTAGAAAACTTAATCGCATTATCAACTAAATTATGGATAACTTGTCGAAGTCGCTGCGGATCACCAACCAACAGCTGTGGTACATTTCGGTTAATAAAGCTGGCTAGATGCACCCCTTTATCAAGTGCTTTACTCTCTAAAATCTGTAATACCTGAGCCACCAACTTATCTGGTTCAAATTCATGGCACTCCAACACCATTTGGCCCGCTTCAATTTTAGAGAAATCCAAAATATCATTAATGGTATTAAGTAAAGCATCACCCGCTTCTTTGGCCATAGTGGCATATACACGCTGTTCTTTTAACAGAGTTGAATGAAGCAATAGCTCAACACTGCCAAGCACCGCGTTCAGTGGCGAGCGGATCTCATGACTCATAGTCGCCAGAAAGCGCGATTTTGCTTTACTGCCCGCTTCGGCTTGTTCTTTAGCAAGACGTAATTCTTCTTCTTTGGATTTTTGCTCAGAAATGTCACGTAAAAATGCTGTAAACAAAGTATCGTCACCTAATTGAATAGGGATCACCCTAAGCTCAATAGGAAACTCTTCGCCTACTTTGTTATGAGCAGGTACCTCAACACGCTTATGCAAAACAGCGCCCTGCCCAGTTTGGCGAAAATGCTCCATGCCTTTTTTATGCGCTTGTTGGAAAGCCTTAGGGATAATAAGTTCTTCTAAATGCTTACCGATAACTTCATCACGGCTAAAGCCAAATAATTTAACCGCTGCGGTATTAAACTCCACAATGCTACCAGTAATATCTATGGTGATTAATGCATCTTGACTAGCTTCTAAGGTCGCTAATAATATCGACTGAGTTCGGGCAGCAGCTTCTTGATTGAGCTTAATTTCGGTAAGGTTTTTAAGGAAACCTAAAAATAAAACTTGTTCATCAATAATCATTTTTGAAATAGATAGCTCAACTGGAAACTGTCGGCCATCTTTATGCTCAACCTTTAACTCCTGTCCTACGCCGATAATTTTAGCTCCGCCCCCTTCTAAATAACGTTTCATATACCCATCATGCATATGACGCTCATTCATAGGCATCAATTTAACCACATTTTGACCCACTAACTCTTCTTTAGTGTAACCAAAAAGATTTGTAACAGACTGGTTTGCCTCACTAATAACACCATCAAGATTAATGACAATAAATCCATCAGCGGCAGACTCTAGAATGGTATTCAGGCGAATATTCGCCCCTGTTAATGCATGTGTTCTGGCATCGACATTACGTACCATCTGATTAAAGGCTATGGTTGTTTGTGCAACTTCGTCTTGACCAGACACTGGAATTTGAACGCCTGTTTGGCCGTCTAATATTAACTTAGATGCATTTTGCAATAGAGATAAATTGCGGGTTAAATAGGTGCCTAACAACCAGGAAAATAAAGCCACCAGCAGCATTTCAAGTGCAGCAATAGAAAAGAAGCGCGTAGAGGCTTGAACCAGTAATGCATCAAAACCAGAACGGTCAAAGCCAATTTTAACTGAACCAACATCATTCTTTTGATTAATTATTGGCATTTCAATATTAAAAATATGATCATTTTTGTTTGACGGTGCAAGATCATTACCTCCCCAAACAGCAGTGTTATCTTCTTTATGCATAGCAACGATTAAGTCATCACCTTTATAAATATAGACATAGGCAATCTCTTGTTGCTGGCTCAGTTCTGTTACAAGAAGGGTTAACTTAGGTTTATTAACGTCAACTAACGCATCTTTAGCGGCTACAGAAAATAAACTCACCGTCAATTGAGCACGTTTCGCAATTTCAATCTGATTTGATTCTTTAAGGTAACTGACACTGGTATAAACCAATAAAAGAAGCAACACACCCTCGATAATTGCAATGCCTAAAATTGTTTTTAATCTAAAAGACAAATTATTGCTCCCTTTATTAGCTGGCCGCTAAAACGTTTGATTTTACACCACATAATCACTATGGATGACGCTGTTGCATTTTGCAATGAGCACGATGCAATTTGATAATTTATTGATGAAAACTTAAAACCAATAAACATAAAACATTGTTTAATATGATTATTAAATTATGGAACGGCTATTGCTATACCAATTAGGTATAAACACGGAGTGGTTTATTTGCTGTTGCATAATCAATGATGCAGGCATAACTGAAAACTGGAGTCACAGATGAATTTAACTGAAGCCCCCCATAACATTAGTATTTTGCTTGTTGAAGATACACTAAGTGAACGCTTATTTATCGCCAGCATTTTGCAAAAGATACAACTTGATGGTTGTACTATGGCATTGCATCAGGCTGTAGATGGAGAAGAAGCGCTTGCGGTTTGTCAAACTCAAGCAATTGACTTAGTGGTAAGTGATTGGCGTATGCCAAATCTTAGCGGCATAGCACTTTGTAAACGTTTGAAAGCCGAAATCTACACGCCTTATATACTGCTGCTGACAGGTAATAATGAAACGGAAGATCTCGTATATGCATTGCAATCAGGTGCTGATGACTACTTAGCAAAGCCATTTGATCCCAGAGTATTAACCATTCGTGTCATAGCTGCATTACGACTAATAAAAACTCAAAAAATAATGCAAGCTCAGCACAAAGCGCTCAATGACTTGCACAAGCAAACTATAAAGTTATTAGCTGAAAAAAAAGCCGAACTAAAGCAGGCCGCACAACTTCAACACTCTTTGTTACCCGCCAAACGTTTCACCCAACAGCAATGGCAGGTAAATCATTACTTTCAGGCTGCCACCGAGTTAGCGGGCGATGTGTTTCAATGTTTCAAAATTAATGAGCAGTGGATGGGTTTTTTTCTGATTGATGTATCAGGTCACGGTGCTGGCGCTGCAATGCAAAGTTTTACCTTGGCCCAGGCGCTCAACCCCAATAGAGCCAATTGGCATACTAGCCCAGATCTATTGATGGAATATATTAACCAAGTCTTTTTTGACCCCAGTGATCAAGGGCAGTTTGCCACCATGATCATTGGCAAAATGAATTGCACTACAGGTGAATATGAACTGTGTAATGCTGGGCACCCTCAGCCTCTATTAATCAGTGAAAATAGTTGTGACTCAATTAATATGCAATCCAGCCTACCCATTGGGATAGATGAGAATACCCAATACGTTAATTGGCAAGGTAGGTTAAGCGCTAATCAACAGCTAATGATTTTTTCCGACGGGATTTATGAAATGAATAACCCGACTCATGGAATGTTTGGGCTACAAAGGCTAAAAACGCTTTGCACGCTCAAACAAACCATCAGTGGTGATGCCATGATGCACCACATACGTCATGCCTTATCTGATTGGAAGCAAGGTGATGGCCAGGATGACATGTCGATTATGCTGTTTTCAAATAACGCACACAGTCCAACCATTACTCAACCACAGAGTACAAGTCAATTACAGAATACCGCTAAAGACCCGAGTAATAACTTATTAACTCAAATAACCCCCTCGCCATTATCCGTGGCATAAGGAGCGCAACATGAATAGTTTACAATTAAACTTAAATGAACAAGTTATTGAGCTACAACAGTTTTGTGTTGAGCTAGATCAATTTATGCTGAATAACGCGATAAATGACCGCCAAAGATTTAAGGTGATCACCTGCACATTAGAGGGAGTTAACAATATCTTGCAACATACCGAATGTGATGCTGCAAATATTATCTTATTGATGCATTGTAATGCCGACCGAATTATTGTCGATTTATTAGATACCGCACCCTATCACTCGCTGCCAACGCCAACAGATTGTCCTGATAATAATACCGAAAACGGTAGAGGATTATGGATCATGTATAACTGGATGGATCAGGTTTTAAACCAACCTACGGTGTTAGGCAGCCATTTAAGAATGAGCCTGTTAAGGCATTAAAATGAAAGAGACCATAACAGCAAAATCAACTGTCTCAATTATCAGCTTGGCTGCAGCTAAATCGCAGCCAAGTTACCTCAACCACAGCACTGAGACTTTATTAAACGGCAATAAAAAAACCACTTCAATAAACGCCATTAAATATTATGCTTAATAAGCGTTTCTATACTAAATTAGGGTTATTTCATGCCTTTTCGCCACACATCTTCGCGCCCCTCTTTAATAAGACGCTCGTTATTTTCCCTCATAGGGTCAATACTGTCGACTGGGACCTGCGGCACGATACTGATATCCTGACCATCATTATTGTCGTGAAGTGAAGTTGCACAAGCACTAAGCCCAAATAGCACTAATATTCCGCAAACTGATTTCAGCAACATGCCTTTACCTTTACTAATTTGATTAAGCTAGCCATTTTATGAATTGAAACCTATCGAGTCTAATTATTTACATTTAATAAAGCTAGATTGAATAGCTTTGTTAGTTAAATAAATGGCGAATAACCCCTCACCTATATATTGCTGACCGCCCTCAGTTCTGTAACAACATCCATTAAAACTAGTCAAACCGGATTTAGGTGCAACAAGCTGCTTAACTTAGCCACTCGGGTAAAAGCTTGTCTGAGAGATGGTTAAGTCAGACTAATTCAAGGTCTTTGTTGGTCATAAAGACTCAAAAGCCAAGTACTCACTAGCGTTTAACTATTTTGTGATTTTTATTTATTAATGCTCATTTCAAGATTTTAAGTCCCTAAAAAGAGGTATATGCAATCTGTTGCATATTGCTAATTTTCATATTCAATTTGCAAAATCCAGATCTAAAAACACTAATTACCCAATAAAAACAGACGATTAAATGTTGGCACGCTTACTGCAAAACCTTAAGTACTCAAGATAGATCGTTTTAGGTTCCCCTTAAACTAAACGTAAAACGACAACATTATCTTACTTGGTAATTTAACAAAAAATGAGGTGACATTATGAACTTCGAATTAAAAGCAGAAAAACATGCCAGTGTGGTTCGTCTACCAGCAAAAATGGTTATGGCACAAACACCCACATACCGCGCCGCGATTTTAGATTACATCAATCAAGGCCATACCCGTTTAGTCATCGACATGAGCAACTTAGAGTATATCGATTCAAGTGGCTTATCAGTATTAATTTCAGCTCGTAAACAGGCGATGAGTTATCAAGGCAATATTGTCCTACTTAACCCAAAATCGAGCGTTAGGGCATTAATCGAACTGACTCGTTTGCACCACATTATGGACATTTATGAATCTGAGGAACAAGCGTTAGACAACTTACGTTTTAGCTCAATCATCGAAGATATTGCCAGTTAACTCGCATTTATCTTAATTGATTCATTCTAAGGAGCTACATTATGACAAACACAAAACTTGCAGCACTTATCGGTATTTTCAGCACCAGCTTAACCGGCTGTGTGACCCCGAATGCACCTGCTAGCAAAGATATTTGTCAAATTGACACTCTGACAGAATGCCATTATTTTGGTCAAACTATGCCCTATGACCGCCAAATTAGTGCCCAGAAACCTAGTCATCCTGCATTTACACTTGCAGAACATCTGACCATGAACGATGCCAACAACGCTGTTATAACTCAAGACAGTTTTAAGATCGGTCATTTAGATCCGAGTTTACAAGCAACTCAATGGAAAAATGCCCAACTTAAGCTGTCTGTTGGCGATAAATTAGATATCAGTATCTTAAACGGTGATGATTTTAGCAAAGCCGTTGAGATTGATGCTGACGGCAATATCTATTTGCCTTACATGCGGGCTGTTGTGGCTAAAAACCTCACTTTAGCGCAACTCAACAGCGCAATTAAAAACCAGCTTATTATTGAAAATTTAATGCAGCCACATGCTATCCGCATTAGCATTGTTCCAATCAGCTGGGCGCCAATTAACATTATGACTTCAGGTGCCGTATTTGAACCTGGTCAACACATGATCAACAAGAAACTTCCCATTGAAGAGAAAGATGATGGTAGCAACTATGCCGGCGATCAGGCAACCGAACGCAGCATTGAAGCCGCTCTGCGATCCTCTGGTGGCATTCGCCCTGATGCCGACTTAACCGCAGTCAATGTTATTCGTGATAATCAAATCTATAGTCTTGATCTCAGCGGTATATTAACGGGTGAGGCTATCAAAGAGTTCACATTAATGAGTGGCGATAAAGTCCATGTGCCAAGCAGTAATCAGTTTGATGATGAGCTAGCCAGACCATCGCCGATCACAGCGCCCGGTATTCGAGTGTATATTTCAAACCTAACTCAACCAGCAAGCTCAAACAGTCAATCTGCAGTAGACCGTGAGGCAACACGTTTTCCTTATGGAACACGTTTATTGAATGGCGCCATTGCCGCGAACTGTGTCGGTGGCGCACAAACAACTAACGCTGGACGTTACATTTTGCTTATCACTAAAAATCCATTATCTAATCAAGTGGATGTGGTAGAACGCTCTATTGATGGCCTGATTCAACAACCCTGGTCAAATAAGATGAACCCTGTGTTGCTGCCTGGTGACGGACTTGCCTGTTATGACTCTCGCATGACTAACTTCCGTGAAATGGCCCGCAGCGTAACCGAAGTGCTTATTCCTTCAAGCCTGATTGGCTGGTTATAAAGGAGTTTCCCATGGATAACGTCATTGAGAAAAACATAATTGAATATGAAAAAATCAGTGTGCCTTTTACTGAGCCCGTAAAGAACAACTCAAAAAAAACTTCCAATGAGGCTGATTATCAAATAAATGATTCCAAAGATAATAGCTTAAGTGAATTAGCTTATTTGTTTTGGATTAAGCGCGCGGCATTAGAAGGCAGTAAACTCACCCCTAAAGCCCGTAAAAAATTGTATCTTAAAACCGCATTAGTCAGTTTACTGATTATCTGGGCTGCTACTTTCTTACTGATGGCGATTAAACCAACTTCTTATGTGTCTAAATGGACTCTGATTTTACCGGGGAATGGAGCAGGCTCATTGGTGAGTTTGGACAGTATTGGTCAGGCCACCAGCTCATCAAGCTCACCATATTTAAGCTCGGCAATTGACCCTCGTGAAAACTATAAAGCAATATCTGACACTGACTTATTACTGACCTCTGCGGCAACCAGCTTAAAAATACCCGTTGGCCAGCTTGGCAAACCAAAGCTTAAATTACCCAGTCAAACTGGCTTAATGGAATTTAGTATCAAAGGCGGCTCAGCAAAAGAAGCGCAAGATAAAGCTTGGGCGCTTTACCGTTCATTGCAAAATTTGCTAAACGACTTACGTGCCGATGAAGTTAATTTAAGGGAAAGTGGCATCATTCAGGGTTTAGCGGGATACAACCAAAAGGTGAAGCTATCCCAAGACGCTATTTTAGCGTTTCAATCTGAACGCGGCTTAGTCTCACTTGACCAATTTAAAGAATTAGCGCTCACCATCGAACGTCTACGTCATAACCGCGTTAATATGATTTCAAAATTGAAAGGTATTGAAGCAGAAGAAAAATCATTAATGTTGCACTTAGGCACCACTGCCAATGAAGCCGCCGATTTATTAAAATTGCACAATGATAAATATTTTCAGCAATTACTGACATCTCACAATGAAATATTGGGTAAATTACACGAGCTTTCTGCACATTTTGGCAGTAATCATCCACAAATAACCAGCCTAAATGCCGAAGAAACAAAGTTACAAAATGCCCTTTCAGAAAGAATTAGCACTTTAATTGCACATCAAAAAGGTAAAGCCGATCGCACATTGATTAACAAGCTATTATTAGATGATATTGATGGCCGTGCCGATTTAATGGAGCAGCTCATTCAGTTAAAAGCGACTAACACTGGCCTTAATGAAGAGCTAAATACACTTGATAGCCAAATTTTGCAGTGGGAAACTCGCTTAGAGCTTTCTAATGATGATGCGGCTAAATTAGAAGATTTACACCGCGCTCATCAATTAGCGACAGCGGTAATGACCTCAGCAGTGGCCAAAATGGATGTAGGCAAGGCCGATATTTTTACTGCATATCCATTATTGCAATTATTGTCACCACCTTCTCTGCCATCAAAAGCTGATAATTTGGCGACA
The DNA here is from genome assembly GCF_051165765.1 of Shewanella sp. HL-SH8. NCBI lineage: Bacteria > Pseudomonadati > Pseudomonadota > Gammaproteobacteria > Alteromonadales > Shewanellaceae > Shewanella > Shewanella sp. HL-SH8. The sequence continues at coordinate 3,210,859 of NZ_CP195039.1, forward strand.
ATGTTATTACTAGTAGCGGCTTTGGGCGCGTCATTTATGGCACTAATAGGACTGAGTATTTTATGGATCCGCAAACCGTTACTCCGCAAAATGCTGACGAAAGACTCGTCTATAAAGCAATAGTGTATAGCTATCTTTTTTGGCTAGTGGGGGCGTTATATATTGTCGCCCCTGTGATTGCCTGGATATTGTTTTGTCGCTTATTGGTTAAAAAAATATCTTACCAACCAGCACATACTATTAGTCTGGCCAACTATGTATGGCTATTGGGTATGTGGGTGATGTTAATGGCATTGATTGTGGGCCATTTAGAGCAAGGTTTAGGCTTAGCCAAATTAATTAAATCCACTATTGGTTGGGCAAAAGGCTGGGCACTTCTGGCCATATTCCCTGTGGTGGCTTGCCTTAATATCAGACCGCAAATTATTTACCGGGCTTGCTGCCAAGTGTGTAAACACACGGTTTTATTATTGCCTATATTCTTACTGGCTTGGATTATCCGTTTACCCAGCACCCTTTATGTTTCACCTTTAAGTATTATTGGTGGACCTGGTCCTGAGTTTTTCTCGTTAAGCTTATATGAAATAGACCCTGGTAGCGGTATTCCTCGCTGGCGACTATTCACGCCTTGGGCTCCCGCGCTAGGTATGCTTGGGAATTTATATTTCATTTTTGCTTTACAAGAATCATCAACTCAATGGAAACGGTGGGGAGTGATAGGCAGTCTGTTAATGGTGTTAATGTCGCAGTCACGCTTAGCATTAATTTGTTATCTCGCCTTATTTGGCTATTTCTCTATGCTTAAATTTGTCCGCTCTCCGATACTTTATTTCATTCTGTGTCCTGTCATTCTAGCCACAGGGTTTGTCGGAGAATCGATTCTTAACAAAATATCCATGAGTATTGCCGCGGTAAAATCAGCACGGGCGGATTCCACCAGAGTAAGACAGGCCTTAGCTGACATTGCCGTTGAGCGTTGGTGGAATGAGGCGGTATTATTTGGGCATGGCATTGTTGAGCGAGGCCCGCACATGGTGGAATATATGCCAATAGGGTCACATCATACCTGGTATGGTCTTTTGTTCGTAAAAGGCTTAGTGGGTGCAGTTGCACTGGCTGTGCCTATGTTAGTGAGCTTTTTTGTGCTGATGGTTAATATATTTGCCCGCCCTTTAGCTAAAGTTGGTATGGCGATATTAATGCTACTAATGCTTTATACCTTAGGTGAAAACCTCGAAATCTTAGCTTATCTGTTTTGGCCCGGCTTAATTATTTTAGGTAAAGCCTTAATTGCAGACAATGACAACATACCAATAGAAGAACCTAATGGACAAATATCAACCAGATAAGACTAAAAACAATGCGCTACATCATCAGCGTCAAAGACTTTATAACTGAAATGCAATGGTGAGGGCCGTAAATTGAGTAATTGCTTTTTGATAACAAGATGATTATGCCCTAACCATTCAAATTTCAATGATTAAAATATGAGTCGCGAGAATCTAAGCCGCTAAGACCCTGTTAGACATTATCAGTATCGAAATATCTCACCATTCGATCCCTTTCACCACTTCAGCGCTCACCTTGGCTGTCACAAACTTAATCCCCCCACATTGCATTTTGCCTTTGCATTCTGCAAAACCATTTATTCAAACTAAAAAATAAAATAAAAATCATTTAAAAACAATAGCTTAAAACATGGCACGATTTATGTAACTCCTAGCATATAAAGCGATAAATTAACGCTAGGATGAATATGAAACACCAGCATAAAACAATATTTGATCAACCCCTCATGCTAATTCGCTCAGGATTTACAGGGCTAGGCAAAAGCATGATGTGGTTAGGTTCGGCCCAGTTTAGTGGACGTATTATTCGTCTGCTTTCAAGTATCGTACTGGCCAGATTACTGATGCCTGAAATGTTTGGCCAAGCGGCAATTGTACTCACCCTGTTTGAGTTGATTTGCACCGCAACACGCAGAATTACCTCCGCAGCATTAATCCGTATGGATAACGAGCAATTTATTGGCCATTTAAGCAGTGCTAATTGGGTTAACTGGGGAGTGTGTTTATTGGCATTTTTGCTAATGCTAATAACCAGTTACCCGATTGCCAGTTATTACCATGACTCATCGTTAATTTTACCCATTGCGGTAATGGCAACGAGCTTTTTATTACTGCCAATAGGTATGCAATATGCAACCTTAAACTTACGCAACAACAAAATGCGTATTGTCGGCCGAGCGAATCTTTGGCAAACCCTTATTGATGCGGCGCTTACTGCAATACTAGCCTTAGCTGGGTTTGAAATTTGGGCAATCATTTTACCCAAAGTATTGGTGATTATTGTGTGGATTGCGATTCATCGTTACCATAATCCTTTACCTAAAGTGCAATCTGTAATGGGTATTCAATATGCTCAAGTCATCACACTTTTACACTTTGGCATACCCGTTAGCTTAAGCGATTTAACCAACACCCTAAGACAAAATATTGATTATTTGTTAATTGGCTACTTCATGGGTGTGGAAGCTTTAGGGGTGTACTTTTTTGCTTACAACATTAGCCTGGGGATAAGCCTTGGGTTAATTCAAAGCTTTGGCACCGCATTTTATAGCCACCTTTGCCAACGTAATGCGGTTGAGGATGATTTATCGGCAAAATACCTCAGCAGTATCGCCGCCATTATGGCAATAACCGTACCTGTTATTTTACTGCAAAGCGCACTTTCTGATTGGTATGTTCCATTGGTTTACGGTGATAAATGGCTATCAACCGATGCCATAAATGTCTTCCTGTTTCTTTGTCTAAGTGGCTTAGTAAGACCGCTAGGCGAAGCCGCAAGCCAATTGTTACTTGCAAATGGTTTAAGTCAAACCAACCTCAAAATTAATGTATCACTCACCATTTGTCTGGCAATAGTCATCGGCATTGCTTGCCAATTCAGTCTGATCACAGTGGCACAAACCGTAATGGTGAGTTACCTCGTCACCTTGCCAGTCATTTGTATCTATAGCTACCAAAAAGTATTTAAAAATAATCAACAACTTACCTCTGTAGGAGAATCACTATGACCCCTAAAATTACTGTTGTTATGCCCGTATACAACGTGCAAAAGTTTGTAAAACAAGCGATTGAATCCGTCTTAGCACAAACCTTTACTGATTTTGAGCTGATCATTGTCAATGATTGTGCAACAGATAACAGCTTGAAAATCTGCCAACAATTCCATGATCGCCGAGTTAAGATAATTAATCATCTGGAAAACAAAGGGCTGGCTGCAGCACGTAACACGGGGATCAGGCATGCGCTTGGCAAGTATGTGGCATTTTTAGATTCTGACGATATGTGGCATGCAGAAAAACTGCAACGTCATTGCGATCATCTTGATGCCAACCCCAAAGTCGGGATCAGCTTTTCGCGCTCGAGTTTTATGAGCTATGACGGCAAGTTATTGGACTTTTATCAGATGCCACAACTCAACAATATTGATGCGGCGCATTTATTATGTCGCAACCCGGTAGGTAATGGTTCGGCGCCGGTGATCCGCCGTGCAACACTCAATGATATTCGCTTTCAAGCGGTGAACCATTATGAGCTTTACTCGTGCTATTTTGACGAAAAGTTCCGTCAATCTGAAGATATTGAGTGTTGGCTGCGCATTGTGGCAACAACAAAGTGGAAAATGGAAGGCTTACCACAACCATTAACTTACTATCGCTTAAATCATGGCGGATTGTCTGCTAACTTATTGAAGCAGCTGGCCTCATGGGAACAAATGATCAGTAAGGCACGTTACTTTGCTCCTAAGCTGTTAAAACGTCATGAAAATGATGCTAGGGCTTATCAACTACGATATTTAGCACGCCAGGCTATTAGAATGAAAGATGGCAAAATGGCCGCTAAATTAGCAACACAAGCCTTAACAACCTCGCCTAAAATCTTAAAAGATGAAATGGGCAGAACCATTAGCACTGTCAGTGCGGCATATATGCAATGGTTGTTACCCGCTTTTGCCTATCATTGGCTAGAAAGTTTAGGGCAAAAAGCCATCGGCAGTATCCAAAAGTATAAAATTAGCCGTGATGGTGTGTCATCTATCTTTTTATAAAAGCACTCATGTAACATTCCTTATTCCCTCTGATACAAACCTGTTTGCATGCTGCCTTGCAAACTGCAAACAGGTTCTTCCCCGCCTTAATTATCAAATAAAAAACCTTAAATAACAACAACTTAAAACATGGCACGATTTAAGCAACGCTAGATATATAACAACTCATTTCCTAGTGGAAATTCAACAATATATCGAGGTGGCTTATGCGAACTCACACTGCACAAATTTCAGCGTCAGTAAGAATTATCGAGACTCTACTGAGCTTAATGTTACTGGTATTTATCAGCCCTATATTAGTGCTTAAGGCTATTCATCTTAAAGTAACCTCAGGACAAGCATTCGAGACTATCTACCTTCACAGTGGTCAGGGTGAACCGATTGCATTGTTGCAGTTTACCCATTCAAAACTATCTTATCTGCTAGGTTTACTGAATGTCATAAAAGGCGAGCTAGGATTAGTAGGAAGCCAATATCAATATGCGGTATTACCCTATAATGACTACTTGGTTCGTCCTGGGTTAATGTCATTTAAGCAAATGCACGCCAGAATGGGCATAGCCTACGATCAATATGTGATTAACCCAAAACTGAACACTTCAGTAGTATGTTACCTGCTAGCCACACTGCGCTGCTTGCTGGGGTACGCCTTGTCTTCAACTGTGGTTTGCTCAACTCAAAAGCAGTTTCAATTATTCAAAGTCACCATCAGCAATATCACCATGAGTGATGCTATTAGCAGTATCCTTAACAGTGCTAAAACTCCTAAGTGCGACAGCTATGCATTTGTAAATGCCGACTGCATGAATATCGCCTATAAAAATATTCAATATAGACAGACACTTAATCTCAAAAAACACGTATTTGCTGACGGAAGTGGTTTACGTCTGGCCTGTAAAATTCATCAAATTGCCCTAAAAGATAATGTGAATGGCACGGATATGTTTCCCCTTTTATGCCAACAAGCTGCCGATCAGGGTGTAGGAATATTCATGCTGGGTGCAAAACCGGATATCGCCAACAAAGCGGCGGCAAAAATGCAGCAGCGCTTTCCACAGTTACGTATTTGTGGCACCCATGATGGCTATTTCTCTGCGCAACAAACCGATGATGTAATCAACAAAATTAATGCCTCTGGCGCAAAAATACTGTTAGTCGCTATGGGCGCACCAACACAAGAGCGTTGGATAGCTGAGCACAGTTCAAAGCTAAGCGTTGGCGCGGCCATAGGTGTCGGTGGCTTATTTGATTTTTATGCGGATGCCGTAAGCAGAGCGCCTGTTGCCGTTCGTCAAATGGGAATGGAATGGACCTGGCGATTAATGCAAGAGCCAAAAAGAATGTGGCGCCGTTATATTGTGGGTAATCCTTTATTTGTAATGCGTGTCTTTATCGAGTTAGCCCAACAAAAAATCTTCAATAGCAAACCAGAACCAACGGCTAAAATAGACGAATTGCAAAATGCAGCAGTTAACTTTCAAAATGCAAATTTAACCTCATCAGCGGAGCAAAATTTCTCGATGTTAGGTAAAAATTCGCAGCAAGTTAATCACAAAAAATACCAATGGTTTTTTCTTAAAATCAAACTGAATCAAATCGCCAAAAGGCTGCTTGATATTCTTGGTTCAGGTGCGCTGTTGATATTACTTTCACCGCTATTCCTATTCACTGCGTTGGCTATTCGTCTCGAATCAAAAGGCGCTGTGTTATTCAGCCAAACCCGCGCTGGGCAAGACAATCAACCTTTTACCATGTGGAAGTTTCGCTCGATGTTTAGTGATGCTGAAGCGCGTTTAGCTAAGCTTCAAAGTGAAAATGAAATGCGTGGTGGAGTCCTGTTTAAAATGAAGCTAGACCCACGGATCACCTACGTTGGTAAGTGGATCCGCAAGCTGTCAATTGATGAATTACCACAACTTTGGAACGTATTAAAAGGCGAGATGTCATTAGTTGGCCCGCGTCCTGCATTACCTACTGAAGTGAACCAATATCAATTGTCAGATAGACGCAGATTGATGGTAAAACCCGGTATCACTTGTATTTGGCAAGTATCAGGAAGATCTGACATTCCTTTTGATAAACAAGTTGAATTGGATGTTGATTATATCTACCAACAATCGCTGGTTAAAGACATTCAATTATTATTTAAAACCATACCCGCGGTGTTATTTGCCCGTGGTGCGTATTAGGAGAAGACCATGCAAGCCATTATTTTTGCTAATCGTTCAGCCACAGAGCTAGCACCACTGAATCGTCAGTACAGCGCGGCATTAATGCCTTTAGTGAATAAGGCGTTAATTGAATACACCTTAGAAGACTTATCTTGTGCAGGTATTACCCATGCGAAGTTAGTGGTTGCCAACCGAGCAAGTGAGATTGAAGCGCATATTGGCATAGGGGCCAAATGGAACCTAACCATAGATTACTTTTTAAGTAAGCCTGAAGAAGATGTTAATTCAGTGCTACAACGTATGCAGTTAGACCCACAACAAACTCAGCTGGTTGTCCGCGGTGATATCGTTAGAACGCCCTGTATTAAAAGGTTTGTCGATTTTGCTTCAAACATAAAGCACACTTTTGTATTAGCAACTATGAACAATCAAAATCCTGGGTTATTAATGTTACCCGCGGGCCGTTCACATGGGGCAAGTTTAAATTGGCCTATCGCCGAATTACCCCTTAATCAGCAGCGTAGCATCAATCAAGTACTACACGGGAAAACCTTCCATTTAGACAGTATTGAAAACTTTGTTGCTGCGACAAGCCATATCATCAAACATGCCGATGAGTTCGCCATTAAAGGCCGTAAAGTAAACAGCATGGGAGTCGCTGGTTTATACCTTGGCCAACAAACCCAATGCCCAAGTTTTGCTGAAAAAACGGTTCATGGCTGCATTGGCGCAAATAGCTTTGTCCACCCATCAGTTAACTGTAATAACTTAATCGTTATTGGCCAAAACTGTTTTATAGAAGACAGTGAGCTAAATAATAGCATCATCATGCCCAATACTTTTGTGGGTAAAAATCTCACCGTAAAAAATCAAATTATTTCGCAAGATTACATCATAGATATAGCCCATAGCACTTGGGTAAAAGTCGATGATACTAGCCTTGTTACAGCTTGTCAGACTGGCGTTAAGCCACAGAAAAAACCGTCATTAGTGCATAGATTCATTGGTTTTGCTTTGCTAATACTGGCTTTACCTTTAATGCTGATAAGTTTACTGGTCGCCAAAGCAACTTCCCCTCAACAGCCTATTATTCGCTTCAATGCCAGTAGTAACCAGCAGCGCACAATTCAGTTATACGAAATCGCTGTCACTTCGCAAATATTAGCCAAGTTACCGCAATTGTGGCATGTAGCCAAAGGCAATCTATTACTTTTCGGGGCAAGCGCAACCTTAAACCAACAGGCTAAATATGGGGTATTTGGTCCGGTACAACTGTTACTTGATAAAAATGCCCCCGCAGAAGAAATTGAATTAGTTGAGATGGAGTTTCAGCAATTAAGTCAACTCGGATACGTCAAACGTTTATGGCAATTAGCTTAATGCATACCAGACAAAATTTGAGGATACAGATATGAAAACCATTATAACCTACGGCACATTCGATTTATTCCATTTTGGCCATGTTAGATTGTTTAAGCGCTTAAAAAGCTTAGGAGATAGATTAATTGTAGGCGTTTCAACCGATGAGTTTAATGCCTTAAAAGGCAAAGCAGCCTTCTTTAATTATCAGCAAAGAATTGAAATTGTTGAGGCCTGTAAATACGTTGACATGGTGATAGCTGAAACGGATTGGCGTCAAAAACGTACTGACATTATTCGCCTCAATGCTGATGTATTTGCCATTGGCGACGATTGGGCAGGTAAATTTGATGACTTGAATGATATTTGTAACGTCCTATATTTAGAACGTACTCAACAGATATCGACCACTGATATCAAAAATAATTTAGCAAACACCCGTCCCGCGATATTAAGCCCGCAAACGGTTTAATTCGCGGTTCACTCATTCAATTTGGATAACGGTCATGAAAGGTATTTTACTGTTTATACGCTTTGCTATCACACAGCTTATTTATACTCTTTCAGGCTTGACTCCAAGAGGTCACAAAGCGGTGATGGGCTGTTATAAAGATAAATTTGCCGATAACAGTAAATACTTATTTTTACACTGGCAGCAACAACAAACCATCCGCGCTATTTGGATATCCGCTGATAAACACATAGTTAAGCGTTTGCAAGCTCAGGGATATGAAGCCTATTTAAGATGGTCACTGTTAGGTGTGTGGCATAGTGCAACCGCTAAGTATTATGTTTATAACACCTATATTGGCGATGTTAATCAATACCTCGCCAAAGGCGCTGTTAAAATTAACTTATGGCACGGTTCGCCATTAAAACAAATCGAATTTGATATCAGTAATGGCCCACTATTTCAGGTTTATCATCCGCACAATATCAGCCAAAAGTTCATTGCTAAAGCCCTGTATCATCAACAATATGTCCGCCCAAACTTAATGATAGCTCCCAGCGATACGGTTAAAAAACTGTTTGCTAGTAGCTTTAGAATTAACGATGAGCAGTTTTTAACCTGTGGCAATCCACGCACCGACTATTATCAGCGTTATAAAAGTGAAGATTGGTTGCAACTTCAGCTGCCGTTAAACACGCAGCAAGTTATCCTATATGCGCCGTCATGGCGCGACAGCCATTTAGATAACGCTGCCAACATTTATACTCAAGCCATCGACTTTGAATGCTTGTCAGCACAATTACAACAGTCGAATCAATGCTTGTTGATAAGGTTACATCCAAATGAAGCGCATCTTGCGACTGAGCTAAGCCAGTATCCGAATATTATTAATGTCACTTTTTGGGATGATATTTACGGCATTCTGGAGAAAATTGATTTGTTAATAACAGACTATTCATCTATCTATATTGATGCCCTGCAATACCCATGTGACATTGCATTTTTCTTATTTGATAAAGCACACTATCAAGCAGAATGTCGCAGCGAATACCCCTATGTGGCTCAATTACCTAAGGCAGGCATCGACTTATTCACCTTTAGTGATTTACAGGATTATTTAATTGAATTTGCTGATCAGCGCTATGATTTAACTGACAGTAAAGTACAGAACACTGTTCAAGACTCAGCCAGAAGTCGTTTAATCAATACCTTTTGGCAATATCAAAGCCGCTGTGGTTTAGATTGCTTAGATGCCTTTGTTCAAAATGAGCAAATTGCAGCCACAAAAAAGCCTGCTTAATTAGCAGGCTTATTTTGTCAGCAATCTAATTACTTTTTACGCCATGTAGTGCCACTTGGGCCATCTTCTAACACGACGCCAAGCTCGTTTAAGCGATCGCGTGCAACGTCCGCTGCTGGCCAATCTTTTTCTGTACGAGCGCGGTTACGCTCAACAATCAAGGCTTCAATTTCAGCCACTTCATCATCAGTGCCCTCACCTTTGAAGAAAGCGTCCGGAGTTTGGCTGACAATACCTAATACTGAGGTTAACTGTTGAAGGCTAACACCCAATGCCGAAGCTGCGGCCATATCTGTTAACTTAAGACGGTTGATTTCACGCACCATATCAAATAGTACTGAGTAGGCTTCAGGGGTATTAAAGTCATCGTCCATAGCTGATTTAAACTTAGCGACGTACTCTGTGGCTGGCGCAGCCTCAACGGTTAAGTCTAAATCCTTTAGCGCGGTGTATAAGCGTTCTAATGCGGCACGGGCCTGTTTTAAATTATCTTCAGAATAATTTAACTGACTACGATAATGGCCTGACAACAAGAAATAACGCACAGTTTCAGGGTCGTAATGCGCTAATACATCACGAATGGTAAAAAAATTGCCTAATGACTTAGACATCTTTTCACGATCTATCATCACCATGCCTGAGTGCATCCAGTAGTTTACATAAGGCGTGTCATGGGCACAGCAGGACTGGGCTATTTCATTTTCATGGTGTGGGAATTGTAAATCTGAGCCACCGCCATGAATATCAAAATGCGTCCCTAAGTGCTTGCTGTTCATGGCTGAACATTCAATATGCCAACCTGGACGACCTGAGCCCCATGGCGAATCCCATGTTGGTTCACCCGGCTTTGACATTTTCCATAGCACAAAATCCATCGGATTTTGCTTACTTTGATCCACTTCTACACGAGCACCAGCTTGCAACTGGTCTAAGTTTTGCCCAGATAAACGGCCATAATCTTTGTAAGATGCAACACTGAATAATACATCGCCATCCGGGGCAACATAAGCATGACCACGGTCTAATAAACGCTGCACCATTTCAATAATTTCAGGCATGTGCAATGTGGCTTTTGGCTCAAAATCAGGACGCACCATGTTGAGTGCATCAAAATCTTTATGCATTTCAGCGGTCAAACGCTCTGTTAACGCATCGCAAGTTTCATTATTCTCATTGGCACGCTGAATAATTTTATCATCGACATCAGTAATATTACGTTGAAAATTAACCTCGTAACCTATGTAACGTAAGTAACGCACTATCATGTCAAAAGATACAAAGGTACGGCCATGACCGATGTGGCATAAGTCATAAATCGTTACGCCACACACATACATCCCAATTTTACCTGGGTTAATCGGTTTAAATTCTTGTTTTTCACGGCTCATACTGTTGTAAATCTTTAACATCGAAGTTCTCTTTTAAGCATATTAATCGAAAAATAATTCCTAGCGATTCTAGCATGATGGGCACGCTTTTGAACACAATGCTTTAAGCAGCAATCAAGATAAGTTAGAATCGCCGCAAATTATTTTATCTAAGTGAGACTTCATGATTACTTTACATACCAACCTTGGTGACATTAGCTTACAACTTGATGCTGAAAAAGCCCCTATTACAGCGGCTAACTTCATGAAATACGTAGAAGAAGGCTTTTACGAAGGCACTGTTTTTCACCGTGTAATTGATGGGTTTATGATCCAGGGCGGTGGTTTTACTGAAGAAATGGATCAAAAACGTGTCAATGCTTCAATTAAAAACGAAGCAAGCAATGGCTTATCAAACCGCAAAGGTACGGTAGCCATGGCACGTACTTCTGATCCTCATTCAGCTACAGCGCAATTCTTTATCAACGTCAATGACAATACATTCCTTGATTTTAAGTCAGAAACGTCTCAAGGCTGGGGTTACTGCGTATTTGGTGAAGTGGTTGAAGGTTTAGACATCATTGAAAAAATGAAAGTGGTCGCCACAGGTAACCGTGGTATGCATCAAGATGTACCATTAGAAGCGATTGTTATTCAAAGCGTATCTGTTAAGTAATGCGTACCGCTTTTGTGGGTGATTTGCATTTAAGTGCAGATCGCCCTGACATCACCCAGGCATTCTTGCAGTTTCTCAAACAAGGCTTAGATAATGTAGAAGCACTTTACATTATTGGCGACTTGTTCGAAGTGTGGATGGGTGATGATATTGCCGAAACATATACCGCCGATATTGCTAATGCGATAAATCAAGTATCTCAGCACATACCGGTTTTTTTTACCCAGGGTAATCGAGACTTTATGGTCGGTAAGGCATTTTGTCGCAATGCAGGCATGACCTTATTACCCGATGTGTATAAAACCAATCTTTATGACAACTCAACGGTTATTTTGCATGGCGATAGCTTATGTACTTTAGACATTGGTTACCAGCGCTTTAGACGCTTTCGCAGCCTAGCCATAGTCCGCTGGATTTATTCACACTTGCCTAAACAGACCCGCCTAAATATTGCCGCTAAAATCAGGCAAAAAAGTCAAACGGGCAATCAGCAAAAACATTATGAAATTATGGATGTTGAGCCAAGTGCTGTTCAGCGTTTACTTGCTGAAACTGGTTGTGATCTTATGATACATGGTCACACTCATCGCCCTAACATTCACTTACTAGCCCAAGGCAAAAAGCGAGTTGTTGTTGGCGACTGGTATACCCAAGGCAGTGTATTAATGGTTGATAAATCAGGTTGTGAATTGGTGCAATTACCTTTTGTTGAAAATTAATTCGACATCAAACACTGGCTCAAAACACCAGCCTATTTTATTTTTTGCTAATAATGTATTTAACTCAATCGCGCACCAAAACATTATAAGAGCTGTGTCTCGTAAAGTATAACTACACTGGCACGCCACTGTGAAATCGAAACTCGGTATCATCAGCCATAATCAATGCCGCTTCTTGCACCCTGAAATACGCAATACGATCACTGATATCCTCAGCTGCGACATCTTGAGCAAGTGATAAGTAATCTTGATAGTGACGCGCTTCTGAACGCAATAAAGAAATATAAAACTTACCCAGTTCATCATCTAAGTGAGGGGCAATTTTAGCAAATCGCTCACATGAGCGAGCCTCAATAAATGCACCTACTATTAGCTTGTCGACGATAGTGAGTGGTTCATGGGTGCGTACATGGCTAATGAGCTGTTTGGCATAGGTACCTGCACGCATATTGCTATAATCAATGCCTCTAGTCGTCATTATTTGCAGCACTTGCTCAAAGTGATGGAACTCTTCTTTAATCAACTTAATCATTTTTGATAATAAATCAGCGCTAATACTTAAACGATGGTTAGCCACTAACTCATTAGTAATGTCATTCTTTTTCACATCACGGTTAAGAAAAGCATGAGCATCTCGGGCTTGGCTATAGACAAAATCTTCATAGGGTTTAGCCCAGATTTTTAATATATTTGCACTGCTTTTATCAATCGCATATTTACGCACCATCATCATCGCAGTTTGAGCCGCTTTTAACTCACAGTTACAGTGGTCGATTAACAAATCCGTTAATTGTTGCGGTTGTCTGGCGTGTTCAATCCAACTGTTTGGGGTTTCACAACCTAAAAACTCATTAATTGGTGCAAGTAGTTGCTGCATAAAGCCCATTATCCTATCAAGTATCTGTAACTATCTTACCTGCAGATATTTTTTTTATGAACACAAATACATAATACCGCTTGACGAAATGCTATTTATGTTCAATAAATAGTCTTGTGCGTAGTAAGTTTTAACTTAATGTTAACAAGCGCATTCAATTACCTTAATAGATAGACTTCAAATTAGGAATGAGGTTATTACTTAGCAATATTACTACTCAGTTTTGTAGTGCTAAGTATATGCAGGACTGATTAAGGCGATTGTAAAGAGCTGTAGTCAGTTCGTCTGTAGTTTGGCGAGCTTGTTGTAATGTGCTAAACAAGGATAACAATAATGATACTGAATCACTTAATGGGGCTTTACACTCATCCAAAACAAGAGTGGCAAACAATCGAAAAAAATCATGAGGCACTCAAAAGCAGCCTTAGTCATGTACTGCTTATTGCCCTCATCCCTGCGATATGTGCATATTTTGCAACCGCACATATTGGTTGGAACCCTGGTGCTGGGGAGGCCTTATTTCTAACCAGTGAAAGTGCGATGATAATGTCTGTTGGAATGTACTTTGGCCTTATTGCTGGCGTACTGGCCTTAGCATATCTGGCCTACTGGATGGGTAAAACATTTGATGCCGACCCAACTTATACCCAAGCGGTTGAACTAGCATCCTATACCGCAACACCTTTATTTATGGTCGGTTTAGCCGCTTTATATCCGGTACTATGGTTTATTATGGTCGTCGGTTTATTCGGTTTAGCCTACTCTGTATATCTACTTTATGCCGGTGTTCCGATAATAATGAACATTCCAGAAGAAAAAGGCTTTATCTATGCCAGTTCGGTAGTGACGGCAGGCTTGGTCTTACTGGTCGCGTTGATGGGGTCAAGCGTTATTTTATGGAGCTTAGGCTTTGGCCCCATGATGCAATAGATTAAGTATTTAATTAGCTACCCAAGCTATAGCAATAAAAAAACCAGTCTAACGACTGGTTTTTTATTGGGTAAACTGTAAGACGTTACTTATATTTGCGCATAACCAATGTGGCATTTGTGCCACCAAAACCAAAGCTATTGCTCATAATTGTTGTTAAGTTAGCTTCACGTAGCTCGCGAACAATAGGAATATCTTTCGCTTGCTCATCAATGTTATCAATATTGATACTTGGTGCAATAAAGTTATTTTCCATCATCAACATACTGTAAATCGCTTCATGCACGCCCGCAGCGCCTAGTGCATGACCAGTAAGTGACTTAGTTGATGCAACAGGAGGCATTTTATCTTTAAATACCGCACGTAGTGCTTCTAGTTCACGAACATCACCAACTGGAGTAGAGGTACCATGGGAGTTAACATAATCAATCGGTGTATCAACATCCGCTAGTGCTAGGTTCATACAACGAACCGCGCCCTCGCCTGATGGTGCAACCATATCGTAACCGTCTGACGATGCGCCATAGCCAATAACCTCAGCATAAATTTTTGCGCCTCGGGCTAAAGCATGCTCTAACTCTTCAACAACGACTATGCCGCCGCCGCCAGAAATCACAAAACCATCACGGTCTGCATCATAGGTGCGTGATGCTTTAGTTGGGTTATCATTATATTTAGTCGATAGCGCTCCCATAGCATCAAAGCCCATGGTCAGTGTCCAATCAACTTCTTCAGAACCACCAGCAAATACCATGTCTTGCTTACCCATTTGAATAAGCTCAACGGCATGGCCGATACAGTGGGAAGATGTTGCGCAGGCAGAACTGATAGAATAGTTAACGCCTCTGATTTTAAACGGCGTTGCTAGGCAAGCGCTAGCAGTGCTAGACATAATACGAGGCACTATATAAGGCCCGACACGTTTGACGCCTTTTTCGCGTAATGTATCTGCTGCTTGTACTTGGTTTGAAGAAGACGCACCACCGGTACCAACCACTAATCCAACACGGTCATGTGAATACTGCTCTTCAGTTAAATTAGCATCAGCAATCGCTTCTTGCATCGCGATATAAGCATAAGCCGCGGCATCGCCCATAAAACGTAGTGCTTTACGGTCAATATGGTCTGCTGGGTTGATTTTAATATCACCCCAAACGTGGCTACGTAACTTCATTTCTTCAAACTGCGCTGAATGGGTAATGCCACTGCGACCCGCTTTAAGTGAATCTAACACTTCTTGCTTATTGTTACCGATACTTGAAACTATACCTAGCCCGGTGATCACGACTCTTTTCATTATTTGATATCCATTTAGTAGATGTCGGCACTTAATTGCGGCAATAATATCTGTTTTACGGCATTTAAGTGGTCAGCTTTCCATAAACACAGGTAAAATAATGTTAATTATTCCTGTTTGAGTAAACTATTTTGAGTAAAAGCACCAATTTATTCATGGTAAATCATTATCTGAATTATCTCCAGCGGCTTATAAAACAACTTGATACAGAAACAAAGCTGATCCATGTTGGACATTTAGGCCTAGCTGAACCGTCACATATTAATGATTTAGTGGGTGCATTTACACAATTAAAACAAACCAGCCCAGCCTGGCAACATGGTCGTTTGCATGTGAGTTTATTTACTCATCATAGCAAAGAGCAACAAGCTGAATTTAATGCTTTTATGTTACATTTTAAACAAATATTATGCGATTTTATTTTAGATATTGCCATTGCGCCGATTGAAGGCTGTCAGCGCATTAATATTCGAGATGATATTTCAATAGACTGCTACTTTAGTCGTACTGAGCTGCAATTATCAAGCGTAACCAATATTCAACATAAGGTTCACCATTGGTTTGCCTGTTCCGATACGATGACGCCCTTATTTAGGGATCACTTTTACCAGATAGCCAATGTTTGGCAACTCGGCAGACTTAGCCATAATAATACGGCAATCAGTATTTACGACAAACCAATCACGCCAACGGATCCATTTTTCTATTCACTGCAAACAGCTATTGCTCAGGCTGGGTTTAAGTTATTGACGGAGCAAACCACTGCTTCAATCACTCAGGAAGTAACTGGGCCAGCCACATCGACTAACGCTGTTGATACGATTGCTTGCCAAGAGCGACAAGCATTAAGGCATCAACAACAAGCTACTTTCGCCTATCAAGGTCCGCTTACGCCTGCATCAATTAATCAGCACATAGGAATTATTGGTGGCGGTATAGCCAGTGCTTCACTCGCTTTATCGTTAGCTGAAAGAGGAAAAAGTGTGGTGCTTTATTGTCAGGACGAAGAGATTGGTCAAGGTGCATCAGGCAATAGACAAGGTGCCATTTATCCTTTGCTCACACCCGAAAATGATGCATTAAGTCAATTTTTTCAACAGGCTTTTTTGTATAGTCGTCAGCGGATTCAACGTTTAACCAGTCAAGGTTATAACGTTAGTCATGGCTTCTGTGGTGTACTTCACACAGGTTTTGATGAACGCAGCAAAGCGCGGCTGGATAAAATAATCAAAGGCCAGGACTGGCCTGATGATATTGCTCGTCCGGTATCGGCAAATCAAGCGAGCGACATTGCCGGTGTAGAAATAAAGCAAACAGGTTTGTTTTACCCTTTAGGAGGCTGGATTTGCCCCTATGAATTTGCCAAAGCCTCATTAGATCATGCTATCGCTATTGGCAATATCACCATAAAGATGAACTGCAATATTGAATCTATCAAACAAACAGCGCAAGGTTGGGAATTATTTTCTGGCGAGCAACTGTGTAACGAACAAGACTCACCTATCGCCTTTCACCAGCAGTTAGTCGTTGCCAATGGTGCAAATTTAACCCGTTATCAACAAACCCGTGAGATCCCGCTCAGCGGCTTCAGGGGACAGGTCAGCCATATACCTTCACAAGGAACACTTGCCAGTCTGAAAACGGTGATTTGCGCCAATGGCTACTTAACCCCGGTTTATGAAGAACTTCACTGTGTCGGCGCCAGTTATGTCAAAAATCCTCAACATTTAGATTTTTGTCCGACTGAACAACAAGAAAACGGTAAGAAAATGAGTCAAAGCTTTGCTGATGTAAGTTGGCCAGACGATATCGATGTGAGTAAAAATGAAGCCCGTGTCGGTATTAGAATGGTCAGTCGCGACCATTTTCCGGTAATGGGTTATGCAACTGATATGGCAGAATTAAATAAACGCTACCAAACTCAACAAGCCAGCAAAGATAAACCCAGTTTATGGCAACAATACTGGCAAACGACACCAGCTCCTATTCATGATGGGTTATTTGTTTTGGGCGGATTTGGCTCTCGGGGGTTAAGTTCAGCGCCCTTAGTTGCCGAGTGTCTGGCTGCAAGCCTATGCGGTGAAATCATGCCTATTAATCTTGAAACACAAACCCTGCTGAGCCCTAATCGAATGTGGATGCGAAAATTACTCAAAGGCAAAGCGATATAAATTGAGTGTTGCTTGCTTCAACCGGTTAAGGCTATGGTTCAATCATCGCCTCCCGTATACCTAGCGGCAAATGACCTGATTGTTTTTATTAATCGTGATGATGAACTGCTTATGAAGCTCATTACTCGTCACGTAACCGCAACTGCCGTTATAAACAGCAGAGTTTTCATTTTCAAATTGATAGCGGTACATACCATCATTTTGTTCCAGTGAATAATATAAAGTATTTTTCTCACCGTCATTAATCGCCCCAAAGTTTAAGTTTGAGCTTGGTAGAGCAACTTCTATTTGTTTGATGGCTAACGCTGAATAATTTTCGATGGTTACACTAGGCATAACAAATAAGCTTCCGTAATAGGCAAAACAAGCAATAACGAATGTGGAAATGACAACCTTAACGATAAGTTTCATATTATTCCTAGAGGTAAATCAATGCTCTTTTGTGATGTAATAAAATTATAAAGGCTAACTAACTTTGGTTATCGATTCAAATTAAAAGCATGTTTTAATTAATAAAGACTTAAACATACTTTTAGAAAATTTAAATCAACTTACTGCTGTTTTAACAAAGCTCTTTGAAAGTCTATTTCAATAAGCTTCCACTCCTTCACTTTTAAAAATGTAAATTAAAGCGTTAAATCAATGCCCGTGTAACAAAAAGCCTGCATTTTCGCAGGCTTTTAGCATTCAATCGACTAACGATTTAACTTAAGGATGACACTCATTGTGCATTTCTAAGTTAGTACCGATATCCTTGGTGCGATTCGCTTTAGCGTCATCATTACGTAACTGCATAATGTGATCTAAATATGCCTGGTCGACATCATTAGTAATATAATGACCATCAAATACCGATGTTTCAAAACGTTTAATTTCTGGATTTTCCATTCTAACCGCTTCAATCAAGTCAGTTAAATCCTGGAAGATAATACCGTCGGCACCGATAAGCTTGGCAATTTCATCCGCATCACGACCATGGGCAATTAGCTCATTGGTGGTTGGCATATCAATACCATACACGTTAGGGAAACGAATTTCAGGCGCTGCTGAAGCAAAGTACACTTTCTTAGCCCCTGCATCGCGTGCCATTTCGATAATCTGTTCTGAAGTCGTACCACGTACAATAGAGTCATCAACCAATAACACATTTTTGCCTTTAAATTCGGCATTAATGGCGTTCAGTTTACGGCGTACTGATTTTTTACGCTCTTGTTGGCCTGGCATGATGAATGTTCGGCCAATATAGCGGTTTTTAACAAAGCCCTGGCGATACGGTAAGTCCATATGGCGAGCGATTTCAAGTGCTACATCACATGAGGTTTCAGGAATAGGAATAACCACGTCAATGTCGTGTTCGTCCCATTCTTTTTTGATCTTTTCGCCTAACTTGGTGCCCATATTTACACGACTTGCATATACCGAAATATTATCGATAGTCGAGTCAGGACGTGCAAAATAAACAAACTCGAAAATACATGGCGAATAACTTGGGTTAACAGCACATTGACGAGTAAATAATTGACCATCAAGAGTTACGTAAATCGCTTCACCAGGAGCAACGTCACGCATCACTTCAAAACCAACTGCGTCTAAAGCAACGCTTTCAGATGCAACCATGTATTCAGTGCCAGATGCGGTTTCATGCTTACCTAATACCAATGGGCGAATGCCAAAAGGATCACGAAATGCCACTAAGCCCTGGCCGATGATCATTGCTGCAACCGCATAAGCACCGCGGGTTTGAGCATGAACTTTACTAATAGCGTCAAAAACTTCGTCTGCTGATAGCGTTAAGCTGCGGGTTTCTTGCAACTCATCGGCTAACAAATTCAATAAAATTTCAGAATCTGAAGTGGTATTGATATGACGGCGTTTGGTTATTAAGCTTGCAGCTAATTCAGTGGTATTGGTTAAATTACCATTGTGAGCCAATGAAATACCAAACGGTGAGTTAACGTAAAACGGTTGAGCTTCAGACGCGCTTGAGCTACCTGCAGTTGGGTAACGTACGTGGCCGATACCAGCATTGCCTTGTAAACGTTGCATATGTTTTGGTTCAAATACATCTTTAACCAAACCATTTGCTTTGCGTAAACGAAATGCATTTACGTCAACGGTTACAATACCTGCTGCGTCTTGTCCACGATGTTGAAGCACTGTCAGCGCATCATAAATCGTTTGATTAACTGTAGACTTGCCTACTATTCCGACGATACCACACATGGGTAAGGTTCCTTACTGTAAGGTGTTTTATTGTTTTAGATTTTGGGTACAAAGCTTGATGTGTTTTCCAAGTAGTCAAAAAACCACTGAATAACCACACCAAATTCGGGCACGAGCACAGATGCCTTCCACCAATCGGTTGAAGGAAAACCAGTAAACGCATCCATGAAAAAGAGTAACGCGCTGACGATTAACGCCCCGCGAATAGCACCAAAACACAAACCCAGTACTCTATCGGTACCTGACAGTCCAGTTTTAGCAACGAGTTGACCTAAAAGATAATTAACAAGTGCACCAATAATTAGCGTCGCGATAAAAAGAATGGCAATTGCGACACCATTACGCACCATTGCATCTTGCATTTGCGTTAGATGAACAGCAAGGTCGAGATAAAATTGACTGGCGATAAAAAAAGCCGCAAACCATACCACTAACGACATGGCTTCTTTGGCAAATCCACGCACTAAACTAATGATGGTAGATAAGCTAATAACAATAATAATTGCGTAATCAATCCAAACCATTGAGATGGGGATCCGGGTAAACACTAAGACGGCGCGATTCTAACAGAGGTGAAGACTTTTCTCACCCCCGATCGACTAAATTAATCATACATGAATCAGAACAATCAATTTCTACAACAGATAAATTATCAATCTAAGTAAAAAAATCTATGCAATCAATGAATGGCCGCATATAACAACTTAGTATGTATGTTGACTAAGATTAATTGTCCATTGGATCATAAGCGATAATTTTACCTTTTAACCCGGTTAGTTTCGCTATCGAGGCTTGACGTGCTTCGAGCTTGTCCTTTGACACTTCAGGGCCAACAAATACGCGGGTTAATGATCCCTCGACCGGTTTTTCAGGCAAAGTATAGGCGGTATAGCCTGACAGTCTAAGTTTAGCGATTAGCGCATTAACATTAGTCGCACTATTAAATCCACCCAATTGTAAGGTATAACCGGACTTAATTGGGCTTGATACTGCTTTAGCAACTGGCTTAGGAGCAGGCTTTGGTACTACTTTTTCGACTACAGGTTTACTTGGAACAGATTTAGGTTGAGCTTTTGCGGTCTCAATCACTTTTTTTGCCACTGGCTCTTTGGCTACAGGTTCTGCTGCATTATTACCTAAAGGAACCACATCAGGATCCACTCGAGATTCATCATCGTCACCAACAATATCGACACTGGCAACATCAAGGACTTCAAAATCATCTGGTGTTAATGGCTTGCTCTGAACTAGAGGCGCTGAACGTAAAGGTATTTCAGTAAACTCTTCGACTACTTTGGCTTTTTTTCCATCTAAAAGATCAGGTAAGAAAATTACCCCAAGGGCAACAAGCACTATAGTTCCAACCAAACGGTTTTGAAATTGAAGTTTCAAGATTTTATCCCAGTGTTACATTAACAATTTAAAAGCAGCGACAGTATAAAAAGAGCCGAATACAATTACCACATCATTAGGCTCAATAGTAGCATTTACCGCTGTCCAGGCCTCATTCATATTATTAAAAGCATTCAATTCAAAAGCGACACTATGATCTAGCTGATTTTGTGCAATGGGCTCCATTAAAGCTATCAATTGCGCTGAGCTAGCACCACGCTCAGTCGATAGTGTCACCATATTCCAGTGATTCACTACATCAACAAGTTCTGCAAAAACGCCTGATATATCTTTATCTTTTAACATGCCACAAATGGCAACAATTTTGCCTGATATGGCTATTTTTTTGCGTAGCTGTTCAGCAAGATATTTTGCCGCATGTGGATTATGTGCAACATCAACCAAGACTAACGGTATTTGGTTAACGCACTCCAAACGGCCCGGTAAACTTGCCAACTCAAGGCCTTTGTTAATCGTTGCAGAGTTGATTTCAGGCCAAAGCTTATCCATAAGTGCGACCACACAGGCCGCATTCGCTAATGGCAATGTAGGCAATGTCAATGCTGGAGATTGTGTTATATGAGTAGAGAAAGTCCAGTTATCATTATTAAGCTGATAATCAAACTCGTGCCCTACTCTGATAAGCTGGCAACTAATTTGTTGTGCATAATCAACTACCGACTGCGGTAAATTGGGTTCACCTATTATGCTGATACACTCACTGCGACACACACCCGCTTTTTCACGCCCAACCAGCTCTCGGGTATCACCTAAGTATTCTTGATGGTCTAAATCTATGGAGGTAATTATGGTCGCGGTTGAGTCAATCATATTGGTAGCATCTAAACGGCCGCCTAAACCTACCTCTAAAATAATCACGTCTAGCTGAGCATGTTTAAATAAATATAAACCTGCCAAAGTGGCGTACTCAAAGAATGTCAGTGATATCTCTGCTCTAGCTTGTTCAATGGCTTGAAATGCGGCAATGAATTGGTCATCGGTGCAATCTTGCTGATTAATTCTGACCCGCTCATTATAACGGAGTAAATGTGGCGAGCTGTATACACCAACTGTTTTGCCACTTTGAATTAATATCGATTCTAACATGGCACAAGTTGTGCCTTTGCCATTAGTTCCCGCTACCGTGATCACCTGTGCAGGTTGTAGATTGATTAAGGCTAAGCGCTCTGCAACAATAGAGACTCTGGCGAGTCCCATATCTATTTCGCTAGGGTGTATCGCAAGTAAATAGTCTAGCCACTCATCTAAATGAGCATCTTTATTGGGCGCAATAATTGTATCTGTGTGCATCACGGTTGGCAGCCTTTGTCTTTATTAATCGAGCATAAACAATGGCCCTAAAGCCAACTTAGGCAAATCATATTGCTCAGGGTAAGAAACGTCAACCAGGTATAAACCATTCGGTTTGGCTGTTGGCGCTGCTAATTTTCGATTTTTCTCGAGTAATAACTGCGCTAACCAGTTAATAGGTTGATGACCTAAGCCCACTTCAATCAAAGATCCAACAATATTTCTGACCATATGATGTAAAAAGGCATTAGCTTTAATATCAACCAGAATATACATACCTTGACGAGTCACGCTGACATGATGCACGGTGCGATAAGGGGTTTTAGACTGACAGTGCAGCGCTCTAAAGCTAGTAAAATCATGTTCACCTAGCAATGTTTGTGCAGCTTGGTGCATTAAGGTTTCGTTAATTTCACCACGGTAATGGCTAACACCTTGAGACAGTACTCCAGCGCGTAGTGAATGGTTATAAATAATGTAACGATAGCGTCTAGCCGTGGCGCTATAGCGAGCATGAAAGCTGTCATCGACTTCTTTTGCCCAGCGCACAGCAATAGTGTTAGGCAGTTTAGTATTTACCCCTAAAGTCCACGCTGACATTTGACGTATCACGTCGGTATCAAAATGCACTACTTGACCGGTGCCATGAACGCCTGAGTCAGTTCGACCCGCGCAATGCAATCTAATCGGGGCATTGGCTATATACGAAAGCGCTGTTTCCAGTTGTTCCTGTACAGAATCGACTTCTGCCTGTCGCTGCCAACCAAAAAAATTACTGCCATCATATTCGACACCCAACGCAATTCGCATAACTTAACCTTTCACTTTAAATCAAAATGGCGCGCATTCTAGCATAAAAAAAACGACGCATGTCTAAGCGCCGTTTTAAATAGTAATTTTAGGCTTAGGTTAGCTTTTTCATCAACGAACTTGCTTCAGCTTGTTGGCGATCATTTCCATTCGCTTGAACTTCTTTTAATAAGGCTTTGGCATTATCTTCATCGTCAATTTCGATGTATGCACGCGCCAAGTCTAACTTGGCGCTAACAGAGTTTTCTTCGTCATCAACATCGATCATATCGGCATTACCAATAAGTGATTCAAACTCACCCATATCAACATCAATTTCTTTATATCTATCACTGGCAACGCTATCGTCTTCATCTGCGTCATTGAGTAATTTATTGATATCAATAAAGCCATTCTCGCGTTCAAAGTTGCTTAGTTCGGCCTCTGTAATATGTGGCGATGCTAATTTAGACTCTTTTGCATCAAGTGCCGCTATTGCCTCATCAACGGTCAAGCCATCATCTGACAAGACAAATTCGTCTTCATCTATATTAAAATCAATATCGTCATTTACACTGAAATCGACATCTTCATCATCGACTAAAAAGTCCTTACTGTTATCAATAAGGTTGTCAGTTGGTGCTGCAGGTTTGGCTGGAGGATTAAATAAATCAGTTTCCCAATCCAATAACTCTGCAGGTGCTTTTTTAGCTGCTTTTAAGTCATTGAAAAATCCTGAGTCTTTTTCAGCTTTAGCTGTGACCTGCTCTGCAGGACTATTCACTTGTGCTGATGTATTGTCAAACGCAGACAAATCTAACTCTTGAGCATCATTGCTCAACTCATCGTTTAACGTCTCATCTTCAGCGCTCATTCCTGCTAAAAGAGCATCGAGCTCATTTTCGGCATCGGCTAAAATTGAATCATCAATGTCATCGCTTTTTGTTAGATTTTTGTCACTATTAACCTCGGCAGACGCAGCTTGATTAAGCTCTGATTCTAATGCATCAAAACTCAAGTCATCTTGTTCAGTGGTTTCGTTCGCCAGCTCAAGTTCATTAATTAGGTTTGATAAATCATCATCGTCTAGCTCATCATCTTCATCAAAAGATAGAAATTCTTCCGCTTCATCTTCAAGGGTTGCTGATTCGAGCTCGGCTAATAGTGAGTCTAAATGTGGGGTATTTTCTGGCAGCTCATCAAATTCAAGAAATTCATCTTCAGTAAGACTGACGTCACCTTTATCAGACTCAGATCCAGCGGCGATAGCATCAACCATAGCTTCTGTTTCAGCTTCTGTTTCAGCTTCAGTTTCAGCTGCTTCTGATGTAATTTCTGCTGTGCTTGCTGATGTGTTTATAGCAAGCTCATCGACAACGTCAGCGTCTTGATCTGTTTTAGCATCCTCAGCCTCAAAACTGGCTAGCAGTGCGTCGATATTATCGTCATCTGTATTAATTTCATTTGCATCAACTTCATCATCTGACTCCAGTTCAGCGGCAATTGCATTTGCTAGATCTTCTATTTCGGTTTCAGTAGCTTCTGTTTCTGAAGGGGTATCTTCAGCCTCAAAACTGGCTAGCAGTGCATTTATATCATCGTCATCTGTATTAACTTCATTTGCATCAACTTCATCATCTGACTCCAGTTCAGCGGCAATTTCATTTGCCAGATCTTCTGTTTCTTTTTCAGTTTCAGTTGCTTCTGTTTCTGCTGGGGCATCTTCAGCCTCAAAACTGGCTAGCAGTGCATTTATATCATCGTCATCTGTATTAACTTCATTTGCATCAACTTCATCATCTGACTCAAGTTCTGCGGCAATTTCATTTGCCAGATCTTCTATTTCGGTTTCAGTAGCTTCGGCCTCAGTTTCTGCTGGGGCATCATCAGCCTCAAAACTGGCTAGCAGTGCATTTATATCATCGTCATCTGTATTAATATCATTTGCATCAACTTCATCATCTGACTCAAGTTCAGCGGCAATTGCATTTGCTAGATCTTCTGTTTCTTTTTCAGTTTCAGTTGCTTCTGTTTCTGCTGGGGCATCTTCAGCCTCAAAACTGGCTAGCAGTGCATTTATATCATCGTCATCTGTACTAACTTCATTTGCATCAACTTCATCATCTGACTCAAGTTCAGCGGCAATTGCATTTGCTAGATCTTCTGTTTCTTTTTCAGTTTCAGTTGCTTCTGTTTCTGCTGGGACATCTTCAGCCTCAAAACTGGCTAGCAGTGCATTTATATCATCGTCATCTGTATTAACTTCATTTGCATCAACTTCATCATCAGACTCAAGTTCTGCGGCAATTTCATTTGCCAGATCTTCTATTTCGGTTTCAGTAGCTTCGGCCTCAGTTTCTACTGGGGCATCATCAGCCTCAAAACTGGCTAGCAGTGCATCGATATCATCGTCATCAGTATTAACTTCACTTACATCAGCCTCATTATCTGACTCCAGTTCAGCGGCAATAGCATCTGTCAGATCTTCTGTTTCTTTTTCAGTTTCAGTTGCCTCAGTTTCTGCTGGGGCATCATCAGCCTCAAAACTGGCTAGCAGTGCATCGATATCATCGCTATCTTCATTATCAATTTCGGCTGATAAATCAGCTTTATCTGCTGTTTTATTATCAAGATCAACACTGGCTAATAGCGAGTCGATATCATCTTCGTCAGCTGTATTTTCATCGACGATACTATTATTAACGTCATTCTTTGTTTCAAGTTCAGAGGCAGTTTTATTTGAAGCATCCTCATCAGGTAAGTCGAATCCTGCTAATAATTCATCAATGTTGTCTTGTTGATCAGCAAGGGGATCTTCAACAGAACTGCTTTCAGGTTCAACATCAAGATTTGCGAGTAATGCATCTAAATCATCTTCTGGCTCCGCGGCTACAGGCGAATCTACTTCATCAGTTTCACCATCAAGATTAGCAAGCAATGCGTCTAAATCATCTTCTAGCGCTGCTGGAGAAGCCTCATCAATTTCTTCATCGTCAAGGCCTGCCAACAAACTGTCTAAATCTTCATCAGTTTCAAGAGGTTCAAGCTCAGAATCCTGCTCTTCCATGGCTTCAGCCCACAGATCATCAAGTGAGGTTCCCTCATCTTCCTCTTCGACTTCAGGCGTGACATCAATTTCATCTTCAGCTTGTGTTAAAAACATTTCAGATGCCATGTCCATCTGATCATCATCAATCACTAAATCAGTGTCTGACTGCATCTCTAAACTGTCTAAATCTAATAAATCATCGATGGACTCTTCATCGTCACCATCAAGATGAATGGCAAGATCTTCAAGATCATCCCCATTTTCATTATCTGTGCGGCTTGGAACAGTGTTAGAGGCTAATTTATTTTCTGTTTGAACTGGTTCTACAGTATTTGCACTTGAACGGCGACGCATGATTAAAGCAATAACGCCGAAGATTAATAAAATTGGTAAGCTTGCTGCTGCAATTAATAACCCAGTGTTACTGGTTAAGTTCCGCCAGAAATCAGTGGGTTGCTCTACAGGTGGTTTATTAGCCTCTTCAAGTTCAATAACCAGCGCTTCATTGTCAGCAATCAGCTGTGCTTGTTTTTCACCTGAAAGCTGTAAATCTTCTTCAAGACGGCCAATGCTTTGAGTTAGTTCTGCTAACTTTTGCTTTAAAATTTGATTATCACTGCGTGTAGCCATCAACTGGTCTTGCGCTCTAGCAAGCTCATCTGTCAGCATCAATGTTTTATTATTTGCGTTATCGAGCTGATTATTTAGGGTAATAATCTCATTCTGTTTAGCTGCGCTAAGGGGCTCTGCCTCGCTAATTTTGGCAGGTGTTTGAGCAATGATTTGCAGTGGTTTTTCTGGTACTGGTGCTTGTTCTACTTTTACTGGCGTAGCATCTGGACGCGGTGTTTGTTTAACAACAGTTCTCACTGCACTATCGTCGCGCTCTGCACGTAATTTAGCTTGTTCCTTTGGAATAGCAGCCATTACCTCTGCAGAAGGCACAGTTAGGATCATGCCTCTTTCTAAGGTGTTAAAATTATTTCCGCTAAATGCTTGGGGGTTGGCATCAAATAATGCTGCCATAACTTGATAAATGGTAACTTGGTCATTAGGGCGTACCTTCTGAGCAATACTCCAAAAAGTATCGGCTGAGGTCGTTGGGCCATATTGCCGGTTTGCCTGTTTAACTTCGCCATTAGGGCCGGTTATTTTAAGCGTATCGGCTTGAGCCGAAGCAAAAAGTTGAATTCCTGAGACTGCTGTGGCGGCACATAAAAGTAAGCCCACCCAATATGAAGTACGAGATGTCATTCAATCCTTCCCTTTTAGCACGAAACATTTGTCATGGTGACAATTGGCTTTAGGTCATTTTTATCGTTAATTATTTGCTATAAAATTTCGTTAACTGTTATTAACATTATTGATGATTAATGAAATTTTGGCATTTTTACGACTATAAACTAAGTTTGTCAGCCCTGCTACTATAGCGGCAAGCCTAAAACTAAAAAAGCCCACAAAATGCGGGCTTTTTAGACTAAATAACTCAATTACCTGAGATAAATTTAACTCATCGGATATTTAGTAATAATCGCGAATTAAAATCTCAGCAATTTGAACACTGTTTAAGGCCGCACCCTTACGAATGTTATCGGCCGTTACCCATAAATTTATACCATGAGAATGAGAAATATCTTTTCTTATACGTCCAACAAAAACAGGATCATGACCAGCTGAGTCAGTTACCGCTGTAGGGTATTCATCATCACTTTCAAACATCACCACACCTGGGGCGTCACGAAGTACCGCTTTAACAGCTTCAGCATCAACAGGCTCACGGGTTTCAAGGTGAATAGCTTCTGAATGACCATAAAATACCGGCACACGAACCGCTGTTGGATTAACCACGATTTCGTCATCACCAAATATTTTTTGTGTTTCCCACACCATTTTCATTTCTTCTTTGGTGTAGCCATTTTCCATGAACTTATCAATTTGTGGCAACACATTGAATGCTATCTGCTTGGGATAAACGCTAGGTTCTGAAGGTAAACCTTGCAGTAGTTTAGTGCATTGTCCCGCTAGCTCATCAATGGCTTTTTTACCTGTTCCAGAAACCGATTGATACGTAGCCACATTAATACGCGTAATACCAAAAGCATCATAAATCGGCTTTAATGCAACCAGCATCTGAATCGTTGAACAGTTAGGATTAGCAATTATGTTACGGTTACGGAAATCAGCAATCGCTTCAGGATTCACTTCAGGGATCACTAATGGTACATCAATGTCATATCTGAAATGTGAGGTATTATCGATAACAACACAACCGGCTTCACCTGCTATTGGTGCCCACTTTGCAGAAACATCTCCACCTGCGGAGAAAAATCCAATTTGAGCTTGGGTCCAGTCGAATTTTTCTACATCAAGAATTTCAACCTGCTTACCATGAAAACTCACGGTTTCGCCGGCACTGCGACTACTCGCTAAAGGAAATAACTTAGCAACCGGAAAATTACGCTCTTCGAGGATCTCAATCATTGTTTGACCCACTGCGCCCGATGCACCTAAAACGACAACATTAAATTCCTGAGACATATAAACGCTCGACTCCTAATAATCTTATTGGACTAACAATCTACCTAGTTTACTGCGCTTATACTAGGCCTGATTAGTTAAAAATGGTTCGATTAGGTTGATTTTTTCTCAACTGACTAACCTTATGACAAAACAGGTAACGAATGGCTAAAAAAACGAGACTTTTATTGAGAAAAACCCAGTGATGACAAGGTATTTCTGCAATCTATACTTGCACTATTTGCATCACTCACAGGATATTTAACCGCTAAAGCACTGAACTCTCGTCTGTGGGTATGTTGCTTACGCAGCAAGTCAAATCCAGCAGCACTATCAAAATGCTCTCTAAATAGCGCATCATCATCGCGTAAATCAAATACTAAACGGCACATTTTAAGTAAGCTGGTTTCATCTAAGTTGGTGATATTCAATAACTGACTAAACTCAAATTCTGGTAATAAGTAATTCAATGATTGATTAACGGCAATATTCAAGTGTTGGCAGAGCTGTTGATATAATATAAAAGTGCCCCTAGCCTTACCTTCTAAGCTATATCCAGCGACATGGGGGGTAGCAAATTCAACTAAAGGAACCAGTTCAGCCATTGGATTGGGCTCACCTTCCCATACATCGAGAATCACTTTTAAATCTGTTCGCGTTTGTTTAATCTTTATTAATGCCCGATTATCAATCACCTCGCCACGACAGCAATTTATTAACCACATGTTTGGTTTTAATGACTTGAGCTTTTGCTCATCAAATAAATACCAGGTTTTATGCGGGCCGACTTTAGTAATGGGTACATGTAAAGACACAATATCTGCACGTTCAAGCAACTCATCAAGGGAGATAAAATGACGGCTATCGCCTTCTGCTTGCTTAAGCGGATCGCATAACAAAACTTGCAAGCCATAGGCTTGCAAACACTTGGCGGCAGCGGTGCCGGTATTACCGGCGCCAACAATCCCTACCACTTTACCTTTTAATGAGGTTTGTAACCTTTTAGCTAGCTCTAAAAGTGCAATAAAAACGAATTCACCCACCGCAGTGGCGTTACAGCCTGGGGCGTTTGAAAACATAATGCCACGCTGATGTAAATACTCGATATCAATGTGATCAGTGCCAATGGTGGCGCTACCAACAAATTTCAATTTATGGGCATGCTGCAACAAAGCTTGGTTAACCTTGGTAACAGAGCGCACTAATAACACATCAGCATCGTTGACTTGCTCAGCAGTTAGGGTTCTACCATTGACGAACTCTATTTGGCCAAGTTCTGCAAATAATGCCTCAACAAAAGGCATGTTTTCATCAGCAATTATTTTCATCAGCTTTTCTACATAGTTGAAAAATAATAAAAAAGGCGCATATAGCGCCTTTTATAAAATAATACAAGTTAAGCGAAAGAATCTCTTAACGGTACTGTTAAGTTAAATACTAAGCGATCGGCTCTTGAGTCTTTATTATCAGCACAGTAGTAACCTTCGCGCTCAAATTGATATGCTTTTTCAGCTGGTGCACTTACCAGGCTCGGCTCGACCAATCCATTTAATACTACCAATGAATTAGGATTAATCACCTCATCCACGGTATCAAATGTTGCTGGATTAGCTTCAGTAAATAAACGTTCATACAAACGAAACTCAGCAGGTTTTGCAGAAGATGCTTCAACCCAATGGATCACGCCTTTTACTTTGCGACCATCAGCAGGGTTTTTACCTAAAGTTTCATCGTCGTAAGTGCAGTAAACAGTGGTCACGTTGCCATCTGCATCTTTGTCACAGCGCTCTGCTTTAATCACATAGGCATTACGTAAACGCACTTCTTTACCTAACACTAAACGTTTAAAGTGCTTATTAGCTTCTTCTTTAAAATCTTCAGCATCGATAAATAAATCTCGACCAAAAAATAACTCTCGGGTGCCCATCGCTTCATTAGAAGGATGCGCCGCAGCTTGAATACTTTCAGGCTCAGCATGTGGATAATTTTCAATAACAACTTTAATTGGGCGAAGTACTGCCATGGCGCGCGGTGCATGTTCGTTTAACTCTTCACGAATACAAGCATCTAACATACCCACTTCAATTAAGTTATCTTGTTTGGTCACACCGATACGCTGACAAAACTCACGAATTGAACCAGGTGTATAACCTCTGCGGCGCAAACCTGCAATAGTAGGCATACGCGGGTCGTCCCAACCGTCAACAAGCTTACGAGTGACTAAGTCATTCAATTTTCGCTTAGACATTAAGGTATATTCAAGATTTAAGCGCGAAAACTCATATTGACGAGTTCGATTTGGCGCTTGAAAATCATCTAAATGATCTAATACCCAGTCATATAAACGACGGTTATCTTGAAACTCTAATGTACAGACTGAATGAGTAATATTCTCGAGCGCATCAGAAATACAATGGGTAAAATCATACATTGGATATATGCACCATTTATCACCTGTTTGGTGATGATGTGCAAATCGAATACGATAAATGATAGGATCGCGCATACACATAAATGGCGAAGCCATATCAATTTTAGCTCGCAGAGCACACTCACCTTCTTTGAATTCACCATTACGCATTTTTTCAAATAATGCGAGGTTTTCTTCAACCGATGAATCACGATGAGGGCTGTTTTTACCTGGTTCTTTTAAGGTGCCACGATATTCACGGGTTTGCTCGCCGTTTAAGAAACAAACGTAAGCTAACCCTTTTGTGATTAACTCAATCGCATATTGATGCAATTGGTCAAAATAGTTCGATGAATAACGAATATCGCCAGACCATTCAAATCCCAACCAGCGCACGTCTTCCTGAATAGATTTAACATAGTTAATATCTTCTTTCTCAGGGTTGGTATCATCAAAACGTAAGTTACACTGGCCTTGATAATCTTTAGCTATACCAAAGTTTAAGCAAATAGACTTGGCATGACCAATATGTAAAAAGCCGTTCGGCTCTGGTGGAAAACGAGTGTGCACCTGATTGTGCTTACCACTTTTTAGGTCTTCGTCAATGATATTACGAATGAAGTTACTTGGACGTACTTCGGTGTCCACTTGACTCATGAAAATCCTCTCGGCACACATGGCAATATTGTTAAAAATAAGATGATCCTACAGAACTGTAGCAGTTACAACTATTGCACTACAAAAAGCGTAAAAAAAACAATAAACCCAGCTAAAGCTGGGTTTATTGTTCAATATTCATCTATTAATTAGCTTAACCAGTAATAATTTTTATCCCGGGAATAATCTGTTGAGCTTTGAGGCCTTTCTTCTTTAACCAAACATAGAAGATGACCAATGCAAACATAAAGAAACTTATCCATGCCATTGATTGCACAGGGTGTTCACTGAATGTGGCACCTTGATAAACAATAGTGGCGGTTCCATAAGCTAAAGCAAATGTCCATAATGCGGCAAACCGCGCCCATTTAATACCAAACTCATTAACTAACGCGCCCATAGCCGCAACACATGGCGTGTAAAGTAAAATAAATAATAGATATGAAAAAGCAGCAATTTGTCCACTAAAGCCAGATTGTAAGGCGCTGAATGTTGATTTATCAACCGCTAACTCTTCTGCTGCGGTGTCAATATTATCAACACTCCCAACATCAATCGATAATGGATCATCAGGGGCGATACCAAGTAAGTTCTCAGGTATTGTTAACCATGCAGCATGGAATGTATCAGCTAACGATGCCAACTCTTCATCACCAGCGCTAGGTGTGCTATATAAACTATTCAAGGTGCCAACCACGGCTTCTTTAGCAAATATCCCAGTAATGATACCTACAGTTGCTGGCCAATTATCTTGTTCAATACCCATAGGAGAAAATAAAGGCGTCACTTGTTGACTGGCTACACTGAGTAGTGACTCCTGGCTATCCTCATGACCAAAACTACCATCAATACCAATTGCATTAATAAAGTTAAGTAGCGTCACTACGATTACAATCGTTTTACCCGCACCAAGAATAAAGCTTTTAGTGCGTTTGGCCGTACGAGATAGTACCGCTTTGACTCTTGGCATTTCATAGCTTGGTAATTCCATCACTACCGCACTACTAGTTCCAGGTAGAACAGTATGACGTAATAGCAGCCCTGTACCAACAGCGGCAAAGATACCAATAATATACAGCATGAAGACTAAATTTTGCCCCGAGTCAGGGAAAAAAGCTGCTGCAAATAATGCGTAAACGGGTAAGCGGGCACCGCAAGACATAAAAGGAGCCATCATACCGGTTACGATACGCTCACGCTCGCTGCCTAACGTACGTGTCGCCATAATGGCAGGAACAGAACAACCAAAACCAACTATCATTGGCACAAAGGCTTTTCCGGGCAAACCAATTCGACGCATTAAACCGTCAACAACAAATGCTGCTCTTGCCATATAGCCCGATGCCTCAAGTACAGACAAGACTAAAAATAGCGCTGCAATAACCGGAATAAAAGTCGCAACGGTTTGAACTCCTTGACCAACACCACCGGCGAGAATTGTCACTAGCCAATCTGGAGAGCCTATTGAACTTAACATAGCACCAAAATGATCGACAAAAATGGCACCGGCTGTCATGTCAAAAAAATCAATAAAAGAGCTGCCAACATTGATACTGAACATAAACATCAAATACATGACGAACAAGAATACCGGAATGCCTAAAAATGGGTGCAGCACAAAACGGTCTAACCTATCTGTCATACTAAGATGTTCGCCGACATTTACAGAAGCGTTAAAGATTTTTTCAACGAAATCGTATCGTGTTGTAGCTACCATCACTTCTATATCTTCACCGCTTTGTTCTGCGGTTTTGGTACAAGCGCTAACAATTTCTTTAAGTTGACTGCTGTCACAGCTACCGCAACCATTGCCATTACCTAACATGGCTAAAGCACGGCCTCGGCTTAATTGAGGCAAATGATGTAAATTACTTTGTTGTTGCAATGTAATAACACTTTGCTCAATTGAAGCGTGATAATTAAGCTCAAGTGGTTTTTCTGCTATTTCTTTATCAACAATCGATAATATAGCGGACTTAACGCGTTCAACATCGTTCAAATCTCGAGAACATACACCTATAACTGGACAGCCTAGTGCTGCAGACATTTGTTCAATATCTATGTCGATTTTAAGTTTTTTAGCCGCATCAGTTTTGTTAAGTACAACGACCATAGGGATGCCAAGTTCACGTAACTGTACCGTTAAGTACAAATGGCGTTCAATGTTAGTGGCATCAACCAGATTAATAATTGCGTCAACTTTTTGATCAGCTAAATACTGTTGAGCAATTTGCTCATCTAGCGAGCAGTCACAGCTGTTACCTGCGGGTAATAAATCATAGATACCGGGTAAATCTGTTAAAAAAACCTCGGTATCGGCAAGACTAAACTGGCCAGTTTTCTTTTCAACCGTGACACCAGACCAATTACCCACCTGTTGATTTGAGCCGGTTAGGGCGTTAAAAAGCGTAGACTTACCTGCGTTAGGGTTACCTACAGTGACGCAATGGAATTGTTTAGTCATGATTTAACCACCTCAATAACTTCAGCTAAATCTTTACGCATACAAATGTGGCTACCTCGAAGATTAAGTTCTACACCGGAACCCATTGGCGCTCGACGTACTAAACTAAAATGAGTATTAGGCGTAATCCCCATTGAGAGTAATTTACGCTTTACGGTTTGCGGAAGAGAAAGATGGCCGATTTGACAAATCATTGCCTTGTCGCCGGGACTTAGCTCGCTAAGTTTCATTAAGGTACGCCTTTTACATCATTGATGACCAGACAATTCTAGCGAAGGTTAGGCAGTTAAAACTTTATCTAGATCAAAGTTTTTAGTGTTAACGAGAATTGTTTTCAATTGTATTTAGTATTATGTGACAAACCTCTTAGTAAAAAAAGGGTTTTTTTATGAATTTTGAAACATCTTCATCGTGGAGCTAATACTAAGCCGAATTGGTAATCATCTATCCACTTCCCCGCTAAGTAAGTGTGCTGCAAAAAAGTGCCCTCTAAACTAAAACCTACTTTTTGTAATACTTTAATTGAAGGTAAATTCGTTTGCGCACAAACAGCAACATACTTATGAATATCAAATTGCAAGCGGCCCCAGTCAACTAAAGTTTGCAGGCTTTCTGTTCCATAGCCCATACCCTGCATGCTTGAAGACAATAAGTAACCCACCTCAACACGCTTTGAATAAAAGTCCTGACAATAAAAGCCGGTTAAGCCAACAAACTCGCCATCAATGGTTTCAATCAGTAACGTGAGCCAGTCACCACTTTCGATAGACCAAGGCAACAATCTTGACTCAAACTTTGCCAGTAGCACGACTTCAGTCGCAGGTTCACGAATATACTGGTTAACTTGAGGATCTTGATTGATAGATAAAAAATTATCCCAGTCTTGATATTGCAAACTTCTAATCACTAATCTATCGCTATACAGTGCTATATCCATATTACTCTCACCGACAATAACAACAAAAATTCCGACAAAAAAGGCGACACTTAGTCGCCTTTAACATCATTATTAACAAAGAGACTAACCTCGGCTAGTCACTTCTAATAAATGATATCCAAACTGAGTTTTCACTGGACCTTGAACTTGGTTTAATGGCGCATTAAATACGACTTCATCAAACTCTTTTACCATCATGCCTGGACCAAAAGAACCTAAGTCACCGCCTTGAGAACCTGAAGGGCATGAAGAGTAAGATTTTGCTATTTCACCAAATTCAGCTCCATTTTCAATTTGTTGCTTTAATTCGTTACATTGCTCTTCAGTACTGACTAACAAATGTCTTGCCGTTGCTTGTACCATTCTAACTCCTACCTAGCTTGAAATAAATGTGCCGCACACCTTAGCATAAATAAGACGTGTGACACACGCATGAAAATTAATGTTTTGCTAATTCAGCATCAATCCAATCAGACACTTTTCTTTCCATTACCGCCATAGGTAATGAACCTGTAGTGAGAATTTGATCATGGAAACCTTTAATATCAAATTTATCACCCAATTGCTTTTCAGCATCTGCGCGTAGTTTTAGTATTGTTAACTGGCCTACCTTATAAGATAAGGCTTGGCCAGGAATGGCCATGTAACGCTCAACCTCTGCAACAATATCAGACTCCGCCATTGGCGAATTATCTTTCATGTATTGAATAGCTTGCTCGCGGCTCCAGCCTTTGGCGTGAAGACCGGTATCAACAACTAAGCGCATAGCGCGCAGCATTTCATCAGACAGCTTGCCAAAATACTGATACGGGTCAGTGAACAAGCCCATCTCAATACCTAAATACTCAGCATAGAGTGCCCAACCCTCTTCAAAAGCGGTATAACCTTGGAAACGTTGAAATTCAGGCACCTCTGATAACTCTTGTTTAATCGCTATTTGAAAATGGTGACCAGGAGCTGCTTCGTGTAACGATAACGTGGTCATACCCCATTTAGGCTGAGCTTTTAAGTTAAACGTATTGATATAAAAAACACCGGGACGAGAACCGTCAACAGCGGGTGATTCATATGATGCACCTGCTGCAGATTGCTCACGAAAACTTTCTACTGGTTTCACCACATAATCAGCTTTAGGCATAACATTAAAATATTTAGGTAGTACTTGGTTAATGGTATCTTTTAATTCCATGTAGCCATCAATCAAGTCTTGCTTGTCAGTGAAGAAATATTGCGGCTCTGATGATAAAGAAGCAAAAAATGCCGTTAAATCACCTTCGAATTTAACTTGTTCTCTGACCTTATCCATTTCAGCTAAAATACGCTTCACTTCAGATAAACCAATCTGATGAATTTCATCAACGGGCATTTTTGTTGTTGTATGGCTATTCGCTAAATGTTGATACCACACTTTACCATTAGGTAATCCCCACCAACCGTCAGAAGCCCTTGCGTTAGCCAAATAAGTACCTTGAACATAATCACGCAGAGTAGCCAGTGCAGGAATTAATTTAACGCTTATAAAAGATTTATACTCCTGTGTCAGTTCAGCCTTTTGTTCGGCCGTGAATGAATCAGGCATCAATTTTATGGGCGAATAAAACAGACTATCCTCAGGGTTAGCGACCACCTGGGCAGTTAGTTGAGGGATCATTCTATCTACCAATACTTTAGGTAGA
This sequence comes from Shewanella sp. HL-SH8, assembly GCF_051165765.1. Taxonomy (NCBI): domain Bacteria; kingdom Pseudomonadati; phylum Pseudomonadota; class Gammaproteobacteria; order Alteromonadales; family Shewanellaceae; genus Shewanella; species Shewanella sp. HL-SH8. Next base: position 3,247,715 of record NZ_CP195039.1, read on the forward strand.
ACCACTTTGCTATTAATACCCTCGTCCATTCTCACTTGGGCCAACTGTAGCCAATTAACGAACCCATCTAAACGAGAAAGCCAGTTTTGATAGTCATCAACCGTTTTAAAAGGTTGTGCGCTTTCACCTGCACCTAACTGAACCATAGTGAAAACGGTGTTATAAAACTGATTCATGGGCAAGAAATGCTCAGGATAAGTTTCCGCCATCAATTCCATATCACGATCATAAATAAACATGCTGTAGCTAATTTTCAAATCAGCAGGTAAAGCATCCGCATCAATATCTTTAGCCTGTGAAAAATACTTGGCATTAAGATCATGGCGAGCCTTTAAATATTCCTCGGTTAATGATTTACCAAATTGATCATTGTATTCATTCACGCCAACAAAAGTTGCATAAATCGGCTCAAGTTTTAATTGCTCTTTAAAAAAACTATCAACCATAGTTAAGTAAGCCTGTTCAGCAGACTCTTTAGTTGATTGCGAAATTGATTGAGCTGCGGCTTCAGTCGAAGCCAAAGATGCTTGTGGCGTATTATCGCTACAACCTTGGATCGCAAACAATAACGATATGCTGGCTGCTAGGAGGGTTTTCTTCATTTTTATTAATCCTTTTACACATGAATCAAAAAACATATCTATAATTAAGTAAGAATATTCAATGGAGTTCCTCAATGACCTATTCTTTTCGCAATTCAAGCTTTAGAGATCCTGAAACGGGTGTCTATAATCAAATATACTTTATGGAAGTGTTTAACCGTGAATGGCACCGCCATCAACGAGAAAAACAAAGCTTAGCGTTATTGTATCTTTGCCCACACATACATGAAACAGTTAAACAGCCTCATTTACTGGAATTATTCACTAATCAGGTGCAAGAAGCACTTTTACGAGCAACGGATCTCATCGCAAGATTAGACACAAATCATTTTGCCCTCGGCTTATTCAATGTCGATGAGGAAGGCGCTAAAGTGGTTTTACAAAGAATTGATGAGCAAATAAATCAATTTCTCACCAAGTACGGTAAAGACCATAGTTTCAGTATTAATTACAAACTCGCAGGAGGAATATGTCTGCCCAGTAATGATAAAAATATTGAAGGCTTATTTGTCAAAGTAGAATCACTTTCAAATGAATTAGCGCTAGACCATTCGCGCCATCAAGCTTTGACCCACTTACAGTAATTCATAAAAAGTACACATAATAAAAAAGCCCCTCGCGGGGCTTTTTTAATGTCTAGGGAATGACTATTAACTACAGGGCCACGTTATGAATACGGGCTTTTTCTTTAATATAAGAAATGTAACTATTAGCACTTCTAGCAGTCTTTTTATCTTTCGATGCTTGAACAGCACGATTATAAGCTGACTTATATTGTTTCAAGGTCAAATGCACTAATGCTAGCTCGAAATGCGCTTCACCTGGGTTATCAATACCCAAGTCAAGTGCTTTTTCAAGGGCAACAATCGCTTCTTTATAATTTTGGTCAAGGGACAATAAACGCCCTTGCTTTAAATATAATTCACCATCATTACCTGCGACAGCAGCTTTACCGTAGTAATTAGCGGCTTGCTTAAACTCTTTAGCGTTATGATAGAATCCAGCGAGAACATTAAATGATTTCTGATTTTCTGGAATCAACCCTGATTTCAAGTGTTTTTCATAAATTTTAGCAGCTTGATAAGGCGAACCTTTTTGCGCTAAAAGTTGTGCTAAACGAGTGATGTTTCCATCAGTATCTAAGAAACCAGCTTTATAAGCTAAGTCATAAGTTGCTAAAGAACGATCATAATCTTCAGTCATCAAATAAAACTGTGCTAACTGAACCCATAGACGCTTATCGTCTTGGAATAAAGGCACCATAGTTTCTAGAATTTTAACTGCATCTTTATACTTTTTCTGATTAAAGTATGCGGTCAATTTCATTTGATATAAGTTTTTATCAGGCTCTTCTGCTAATGCTAAACCTTTATCAGCAACTTCAAGAACTTTATTCCATTCTTTTAACTCTGTGTGTGCAATACCTACACGGCGATACATTTGAGAATCAGCCTTACAGGTAAAGTCCATCCATTTGTAATAATATGGAATAGCTTCCTTGAATTTTCTCTCTTGTAGTAGCAAATCAGCATACAAACGCATTGTTGCAGCGTGATCAGTACCACCAAGAATGTCAGCTTCAACGGCAGTCTTCAAGTACTTGATCGCCGTTTGCATTTGACCTTTCTCAGCATAAAAGTTACCTAACATGCGATCGACATAAGCTTTGTCAAAATCGTTTTTAGGATTAGCTTCTAATAGCAGAGAGATTGCTGCGTCTAAATTGCCTTCAGTATATGCTTCGAAAGACTTTTGTACTTTCTTTGCAGCACTGTCGCCGACTGCACGAGATTGACGCTTGTCAATCTCACACTTTTCAGCTGCAATTGCGGCACTGCTCAACATTGCGCTTCCACAAACAGAAAGAAGCAGTGCTGTTGCAATAGTCGTAATTTTGCGCATTATCTACCTCCTTTCTCTAAAGTGAAATCAAGTTGTACAGCCATACCGGTTTGTTTAAGCGCTTTGCCATCAACAATTTTAGGCTTGTATTTCCACTTCTTAAGAGCACGAATTGCTTCGCGGTCAAATAAGCGTTTTGGTTCTGCTTTGATAACGGTAACGTCATCTACACCACCAAGTTCATTGATTGTAAAAGAAAGTTGAACCCAACCCTCTTTACCATCACGAGCAGCAGCAATAGGATATTGAGGCTCGATACGAACAATCGGTGTAGCATCACCATCACGGGTCATCATGTTACCAAGCTTAAAGCCTGTTGATGCTGAACCCGCTTCAACTCCACCCATATTGAACGCCATATTAGTGTCAATATTGTTTGCAGCATCTGGCGGAGTAGTATCCGGCTTAGGTGGCTGCTCTGGTGGTGGTGGTGGCTTAGGAGTTACCCTTGGTTTCTTCTGTGCCTTCGAATCCTGCTTATCCATCGTAATTTCAATAACAGGGGTCTCAGTCGACTCATCGTTGCGCTGTGCACCGCCGCCGACCAAGAATGCCATGAAGGCAAACAGACCAAAAGTCACTGCGGCACCAATTATGATTGATACGAGTGCTCTTAGCATATTAGTCATTCCCCGCTGATACAGAAATTTTGTCGATACCAGCAGCTTTTACGTTATCAAGCACTTTAACTACTAAACCATGAGTAGTGTCTTTATCTGCTTGAATCAGAACAGCCGCTTCCGGTGCTTCAGCTAACATACGTTCTACGTTAGCGGTTACACGTTCAATATCAACCTGACGATTTTCCATCATAATGACGCCAGATTTACTGATGCCAATAAAGATGTTTGCCGAAGGTTTAGACGTAGCCTGTGACGCTTTAGGCTTGTTATAGTCTAAGCCAGATGGCTTAACAAATGATGTTGTTACAATGAAGAAGATCAACATGATAAATACGATGTCAAGCATCGGAGTCATATCAATTTGCGCTTCCTCGTCTATACTGGAATGCTTCTTACGTGCCATGTTCAATCTCTCTTTAGTGGTGAGGCATGCTGTCTTTTAGCATTTCTAATCTGATTCTCATTTTCGAGTCTAAACGAGTGCTGAAAAATACACCCGATAGCGCTGCTACCATTCCTGCCATTGTTGGCATTGTGGCCATTGAGATACCAGCTGCCATTAGACGAGCATTACTCGTCCCCTGAACTGCCATCACATCGAATACTGAAATCATACCGGTTACGGTACCAAGTAAACCAATCATTGGACAGATTGCTACTAGGGTTTTGATTAACAGCATACGTGCATTCAAATCTTGCTTAGCTTGGGACACCCAAGCTTCACGGATACGGTGTGCGTGCCAAGAGTGTGTTTCATCTCTTGCTTCCCACGCAGATATAACAGCTTGATGTTGCTTTGGTGATATCCAGTTTAGATACCAGTAACGTTCAAGCATTAATACCCACATTAGGAAAAGCACAGCTGCTACCAACCAGAGGACATCTCCCCCGGAGGCCATGAAGCCCCTGACGGAATCCCATATATCCATCAGGAATAGCATCATTAGTCAGCCCTCTTCTCAGCATGTTCTGCAATGATACCAGCGCTTTGTTCTTCAAGAACTTGAACGATTGATTTACTACGAGCAACAACAATTGCGTGTAATAACATTAATGGTAACGCTGCAATCAGACCTTGTACGGTAGTAACAAGTGCCATAGAAATACCGCCAGCCATTAACTTTGGATCGCCTGTACCGAATAACTGGATTGATTGGAAAGTTGCAATCATACCGGTTACTGTACCTAAAAGACCCATCATTGGCGCGATAGCTGCTAGTACCTTAATGATTGAAATACGTGCTTCTAAAGCAGGCGTTTCTTTCAAAATAGCTTCATCAAGTTTCAATTCTAACGTTTCAACATCAACATCTTTGTTGTCTTGATATACTTTCAAGATACGACCAAGTGGGTTCTTACCTGGGTTATTGATATTTTTACGTTGGCTTTTAACTTTACCAGAAGTAATTGTTAATGTGACTAAACGCTCTAGGGCGATTAAACCACCTAATGCTAGTAGTACTAAAATAATATAACCAATTGGTCCACCAGCTTCTAAACGATCTTCAATGCTAGCTTTGTTAGTGAAGATATTTAGTAACACACCACGGGCTGGATCAATATAGAACTCAGAGAAACCAGAAGTGGTATTTTCCCAGTTGCCTACTGCAGAAACTTGATAACCTTCAGGTTGTTGTGAAAGCTCTTGAATTAAGCTTAACTCAGGCTTATAAACAACATATTGACCATCAGCTGTTAAGTTGAATGCACCAACACGGTAGATAGAAGTGCTAACAACGTTACCGTCGATTGCAGTCACATTACCGGTGAATTTAACAACTTTACCAGACTCAACCATTTCAAATAATTGCGCTTCCCAGAATTGCTCTAGTTCTTCAATTTTCGGTAATGATTTACGCGAGCCTAATTCTGCAATAAATGCATCACGGCCTGGGTATTGAGCAGAAATATTAGATGCTGCAAGTTTACCAGCGAAATCGCCAGCTTCACCTTTAACAACACCAAACATTTCGCCTAAGTCGCCTTGGGCTGTTTTTAAATCTTCTTCTAACTGAGCAATTTTACGCTCGTTATCTAAAAACGCTTGGTTAAGATCTTTACCACGTTGCTTCTCAGAAGCTAAAGCATCTTTTTCACGTTTTAATAGTGACGCTTTGTCACCACGTTCGTTTTGGAATTCTCTTTCACGTTTAGCGCTGTTTTTGCCTTCATTAGCGCGTTCAACTTTAACTTGTTGCAATAATTGGTCGATAGTTTTTGGTGCATCAGCAGCAGAAACCATGCCAGCAGTTAAAGACAAACTTGCAGCTAATACAGCTGTAGTAATTAACTTCTTCATTATTGAGCAGTCTCCGCAGCAGGAATTGGTAATGCGAATAGATCTAGAGCACCTTGCTTACGAGCAATGCGAATACCCTTTGTAATATCACGTAAATAGCTGTCTTCTAACTTGTTCCAAGTTTTAGCTTCAGCATCGTACATCCACGCAATTTTTTGATCTAAACTTTGAGCGTAAAGCGCTACGCGACCTAGGTTAAAGAAATCAACTAGCACTTCTTTACCATCTAAGCTTAATTTACCAGTATGAACTGATACAAAGTTACCGTATTCACGTTCAATGCTGTATGCATCAAGGATAAGACGATATTTTTCAGCTAAAGTGACTTCTGCTGTGTCTAGAATATTTTTTAAATTTTGAACACGTTCAGTACGTACTTCACTGTTAAAAGGAAGATCTAATTGAACAAACTGCTCTAATGCATCAACCATTTTAAACATTAACGGCACAACACCTTGACGTAACTTGTCAACGCCATTGATGTCTGTTTGTATTGAATCCAGTGTTTTTTGTTGATCCGCCACTAAACCAGCTACGTAGTCATTGTAAGACTTTAGTGATTCGCGTTCATCAGCAACACTGCCATACTCAAACAACATGTCTTGAGCTTGGTCAAAGTATTTGTCAACTTTTTGTTGTGACGCTGCAGTTTCAGCATGAATTCTGCTGTCAGCCTTTTGCACATCGGCAAGAGGATTTGCAACTACCAGGTTGCTACTAGCTAAAGCCAGTGCGCCAACAAGTGCAGTAGCGATTTTTGTTCTATTGCTTACCTTGGACATAGTTCCCAACCAATTTGAAGTGAATTAAAAAAGTGTAGACAGTGCAATTGTAATAGCTTGATAACAATGTTAGCAAAACGTCAACAACGCTAAGCCTATCTTTCTCTTGTGATTGTTAGTTTTTCTTCCCTTTTCTATGCCTGTTAAGGCATAGACCCGCTCGCATCATTTCACAAAATGTTGACCTATGTCAACATTTGGGAACATCAAAAATGAGCGAAAAGAACACGAAAGATTGAGATTATGTGTAGTCGCTTAATTTGTAAGCATTATGAATTCGTCAGGGTATATCTTATTACCTAATAAACGATCGTCGGAGATACACTTAGTGGGCGTAACCCTGAAGAATTCTATGCGTGGGAAAATGAACAAGTGATCTTTTAAATAACAATTAATAATTTGCTTATTGTAATGTTAACAGTCATTTATTAAGAGACAACTTACCTTTCAAACTCATTTTAATAATACATCAGACACATTCGTAAGCACTTGTTATCTTATCCAATTTTTTATCTAACTAGCTGATCATAACTGCTAATTACCGAGGTTGAATTGACCTAACGTTCGGTAAAGGAATAAATGATATTGCTTAAGATCAATATAATTAAATGACCCGTTAAACAACGTCTGGATAAATTCAAGCAATAGCCCTAACTTTGAAACTTGAATAAATTCAGACTGTAATTCAACAGGTAAATTTTGACTTATAAATAGACAATTATTCATTGTAGTTTTTAAACTTAGAAAACAAGTTCCAACCTGTTATTTTTTAGATGAACACATCCAAGTTGATGCTTCTATACAAACGCATAGATTAAATGCCCCGTCAGAGTCACTCAGACTTTGCTGTTGCAGGTGTATTGTTTTAACCATTTGAGTTCCTTTAGAGCAACAAGCCATTACACTCTAGGTCTTACGAAGTAGTACAGAGTTTTCATAGCATATTTGAATTTCTGAATAAGTTTACATAAATCTTTAAGTCATCACAACTGAGTACAATTCAGCCAAAACACTATACCTTAAACCTTGTAACTAGCCTTAAATACGCATAAATCCCACTAAATGACCAGATAATGAATAGAACAAGAAGAGACCCATTAATATTTTATTTGATCTGAACTACACATAAAAAAAGCACCCTAAAAGGGTGCTTTTTGTCTAGCTAAATTGGAATTTAGAATTTTTGTGAAATTCGTGCAAACCAGCTAGCACCGAATAAACGATATGTACTTTCATCAGTATTACCGTTTGACCCAGTTTCGATATATGGAGGCTGTTCGTCAGTAAAGTTTTCAACACCTACACTGATTCTGGTACCTGTATCAAAGCTATAAGTTGCTGAAATGTCATGGTACATGAATGAGTCAACTGTGTAAGTGTGACCTTCTGTAACACCCCAATATACTAAATCATTATATTCAAGACCTGAAATATAATTAGCAGCATACGCAATAGTTAAGTCTTCCCATGTGTAGTTAGCACTGAAGTTGGCTTTATCTGTTGCATAACTAATATCATTTTCAAAACGGCCATTCAAGTCTTCCATTTCAAACTCGAACGTGCTGTTGTTATACACTTGGTTTTCACGCTCTAGGAAGTGAGTCCAAGATACGTTTAGTGCAAAGTCACCCGCTAAAGCACTGAATGCGTAGTTAGCATCAAAATCGATACCTTTAGCAGTCATACGGCTTAAGTTAGTGGCTTGCTCAGTAATGTAAGATAGTTCACCGTTAGTACGTTCACTATTATCACATAGACTTGCTACGCCACCTAAATAACAACCTTTTAGAGAGTCACCAGCAGAGATAGAGTCAATTACGCCATCAATTTCAATAGCCCAGTAGTCAACAGTTAGCCCTAAACCATCAACAAAATCAGGAGAGTAAGCTATACCAACAGTAAAGGTATCACCTTCTTCTGGTTGTAAGTCAGGGTTACCACCAGCTTGTGCAAGCTGTTGAGAATCTAAGTTATTTGAACCACCACTTGCTACGCCATCAGCCATACAGTTGCCTTGTTGCGCAGCTGTTAGTCCACCCCAAGCAGCTGTGCTACATGGATCTGATGTGAATGAGAATGTGTCGCTTTCAGGTGAATACAGGTCAGTAATTGTTGGAGCGCGGAAAACAGTACCGTAGGTAGAACGTACCATTAAGCCGTCAATCACTTTCCATTCAGCACCTAGTTGATAAGTTGTGCTGCCACCAAATGCAGAGAACTCATCGTAACGGATACCAACTGGTAATTCTAATGATTCAACTAATGGTAAATCACGTAGTACTGGAATACGGAACTCAGCGAACAAGCTATTTACATCAAAGTTACCTTGAGTACCTTTTGACTTATTGCCCGTCACTTCACCCATGAACTTACCCGAATCAACACGAGCTTTATACTCTTCTTCGCGATATTCATAACCCACGCCACCAGTAATAGCACCTGCTGGTAACTCGATTAAATCACCACCAATAAAGGCAGTAATTGTTTGTAATGTATATACGTCTGAGTCAACTAATGGTGCGGTAACATAGTCAAGCATGTCTTGAGTTACTGAACCTGGTCCACCAAAAATGTTCATAGACACACAGTCAGCAATAGGGCTATCAGCCGTACCACAAACGATATTACCTTTTGCATCTTTAAATGATGGGCCCATAGCTTTAGCTAAGTTCGGTCCGAATAACTGACCAAAGTCGTTTGATATTATTTGGCTGTGACCGTAGTTATAGTTAACGTCATAGTAGTAACTATCACCGATATCGCCTTCAATACCAATAACTTGTTGGAAACGAGTTACATCTTGTTCAAAGCTACGTCCACCTTCAAGCATACGACGACGTGAACGAACTACATCTTCCCCAAATGGGTTATAGAAGTTGTCCTTTGAAACACCATTAAACGCAGTACCATTAGGTAAAATACCTTTGTAAGCTGGGTCATATAACGTATCGTAAGGAACCGCAGCTAACTCTTGACGTGATTCACGCTTGTTAACACGCGTTTCAGAGTACATGCGTGTATCATCGTTTAACTCAAATTGACCTTCTACGAAAAAGTTAAGTTTTTCATATGGAGTTTGTAGGTAGTTAACTGGTGCGTAGTTGTAAGTGTCATTGTTTGGACCACCGCCAACATAATTACGCATATCGGCTAGTGTCGCGATACCGCCATCACAGGTACCATTTGTTTGGCTAGGCTTACCAGCTAGATAGAAGTTACCACATGGAGTAGAACCAGAACCCACTTCAATAACGTTTGCATCAGGGCCAGTACCAATTAAGCCATTCTGCCAAAAAGACTCTTCGCCTTCTTCACCAAATACTTGCCAAGGGTAGTTAAGAAAATCTACGCTTGTATCACCTTGATAAACAGCATCTTGCTTAACATAGTCAACACCAAACACTAAATGACCAGCATCAAATGCTTTACCAGCAACTAAGCTGAAGCTTGTCTGTTTGTTAACGTCAACATCAAATGAATTTTTAGCTTGAGCTGTGATTTCTAAACCTTCGAAATCTTTACGAGTAATAATGTTAACAACACCCGCTACTGCATCGGCACCGTATGTAGCTGATGCGCCATCTTTTAGCACTTCAATACGTTCAATCATTGAGCTTGGAATTGTTTGGAAATCAGAGCTTACTGGACGGCGGCCGTTAACAAGTACTAAAGTACGAGAAGAACCTAAACCACGCAACTCAACGAAAGTAGCACCGTTACCACCATTGTTAGTTGTGGTCATAGCTGGTGAACCAGACATTACAGAACTATTCTGAAGGAACTGACCAACGTCTTGAATACCCTGAAGCTTCATTTGCTCAGCAGTAATAACTGTTACTGGTGATGCAGTTTCAAGGTCGGTACGCTTAATACGTGAACCCGTTACTTCGATACGTTCTACTTTTGCGCCTTCTTCAGCAGCAAAAACTGCTGGAGCACTAAATGCAGCTGCTGCTGCACCGCTGATCAGAGCAAAGCGCACTGATTTAGCTAATACGTTCTTATGCATTGTCTATCTCCCTGGATATATTTGTCTTTCTTATAATGCCAATCTTCGTTACTTGAAGTATTGGTGTTGAGATACTATAACACTTTGCGCTATAAAATCACATTTACCACGCAATAAAATCACATTTGAAACAAGTAATCAACAATTGATACCTCGTAAGCGCAAAAGTTAATCAAGTTGATATTTAATATCCGTTCACTTTTATGGACAAAATGATAAAAAGGTAAATTAAAACAATAAAATTCAACAAGATAAAAATTAAACAATAAAATTAGCTAATTTTTCATTTTTAACCCTATAACAACATGTGTATAAACAATTCATCAGCAGCTAATATAAATCTAATTTTGCAAAACTTGTGATTTGACATAAAGCATAAAACATATAACAACTTCATAATCGCTGAATGATAGCGGACCTTGCAGCTTCAGAAGCGATCAAGTGTGCTTGACGTGTAAATACCTCACTTGGAACAAAATAATGAATTCATTCACGCCCGCAACATTTTAGTAACAACATTAGATCAATGACATTTGACCGTTTGAAAAATCGCCATAACTTAACCCAAGTAATGACAATATCGGCTCTGCAATAGGTTGAATTTGTTTTTCGATGTAATAGTCATAATCCATTAACCAGTCTTTATCACACACAGGTTGAACGCCTGCGGTGGTGATCACATACTCAATAACCGCTCCCCTTTTTAACCAGTCGCTATTTTGCTGATACTTGGCCATCAACTTTGCCGCCCTAACATGTGGGGTCGACTTAGCGGTGTAGTCTTCAACATTTCGCTTTAAGCGTTTTTTGAACACTAGCTCTTGATCGAATGCTCCTTGCTTTAATAGCGCAACTTGGGACTCTAAAAACTCGCTAATATCTTGCTGATTAAAAAATCGCTGATACAGCTGATATTGAATGCGTTTAGAAAGCGGTGTCCAATCGCTTCTAACCTGCTCCATTCCTTTAAAGACCATTTCAGGCTGATCATGTTTATCTAATTTCAAGCCAACATAGCGTTTTTTACTGCCGATTTCACTTCCGCGTAAAGTGGGCATAATAAATTGCTGAAAATGACTTTCAAATTCTAATTCAAGATAACTTGGCAATTTAAATTCTGTCGCACACCAATCAGCCCATTTATCGGTAATGATTTTTGCCATTTGCAAGCCAATTTCTGACGCATTTAATTGGATGTCATTACCTAGCCAAACAAATGTAGAGTCGGTATCACCATAAATGACTTGATAGCCCATTTCCTCTATCCAAATCTTGGTCATTTTCATTATCTGGTGACCGCGCATCGTAATAGAGCTGGCAAGCTTTGCATCATGAAAAACGCACCCCTTTGACCCAAGAACTCCATACAATGAATTCATGATGATTTTAATGGCTTGCGATAATGGTGCATTGTGATCTTTTTTAGCCTGCTCTCGCTGCTCAGCTAAGCTGGCTATCAACTTGGGCAGAATTGGATGATGGCGATTAAACTTTGCCCCTAGAAAGCCATCAACTAACACTTCACTGGTATCTAAATTTGACTCAGCTAACTTTAAGCCTTGTACTAAACCTTTAGGATCAATCAAAAAAGTGCGGATAATTGAGGGATACAAACTTTTAAAATCAAGTACCAACACATTTTTATAATGTCCTGGCATAGAATCCATCACATAACCACCAGGACTTTCCAGCCCATTACTTGCGGGCATTTGGGGGGCAACAAAACCGCTGCGGTGTAAATGCGGCAGATATAAGTGATAAAAAGCGGCGACAGATGCCCCAACTCGACCAAACTCAAGCCCGGTTAACTTAGCGCGTTCTATGGCAAAATCAAGTAGCTGAGTCTTGTCAAAAATATCCCACACCAAGCGACAATCAGTTAAATTGTAGTGCGCTAGTTTGAGCTTATCCTCAACGAACATTTGGCTTATTTCATTACCTCGATTTTCAACATGGTCAATCGCTTTACCCTCATTTAATAAAGCACGCGACACAAACTCAAGCGAAAATCGATCAAAGTTATAAAATGCAGCTTTAAGCCAATCAATGCCATCTAATACCACTCGTCCGGGCAAATTTAAGGTTTCAGGGCGATATTTATCTTCGACTTTCCAGCTTAACTCACTGTGGCCTCGGCCAATTCTGAGTGGAATATGATGATGTTTACAACGCTTAAATAGCAATGCTAAATCAAACACCACCACAGCCCACCCAATAATAACGCCGGGATCATACTGACTAAACCAATTGATTAATCGATGCAGTAAAGCCACTTCATCTTTAACCCACACAATGTAATCTTCGGCATCAGGGTATGATGCTTGTTCACCCACCATAATAACGCATTGATAATCAGTCCCGTAAAGGCCGACCGAATACAACTCGCCTTGCATACTGCATTCAAAATCGAGTGAAATAACTTTTAAATCACTTCTTGTTGATAACACATTTTGTTTATCAGGCGCGACATCAGCCAAAGTAATACTGCTGGCTGCAGCGTGCAAAAAATCATCGTTTACATTGTCTACCTTGGTTGTTCTTACGCTACCTCTTCTTGCACGATGCGCGGTAAGTACTGACAGACTTTTTACACTAGACTCAATAGTGCCTTCGCATTCGATATCAAATGCGATAAATCGCTCAATCAAATAACGTTGCTCGGCACGAATATCGGTTTCATATAAAGGCACCCCGATATCATTGGCAATGCGCTGCAATTGCTTAAGCGCAGAACTGGTTTTTAAATAAATGCCACAAACAATGTGATGGTCAAAATTGGTCATTGCTAAAACAGCCACACGGGCTTGGGTTAAGTAAGGTGTTAACTTGGCCACATCAACTTGACGGCAAAAGCACACAACATCCTCGTTATGAAGTTCAACGAGCACAGGTCCATTAGCCGTTTTAATATAATATTGCAGCACTAACTGGCCCTGCCGATAGTTGGCATGACGAGTAAGTACCTGCCCTTCAATACGGGTTAAAGCTTTATTTACCGGTAAGAGATTTGAGTTCAATTTTATTATCTGTTTTAAGCACAAAGATTCACTGTTATTATGTACAGCATAAATCAGTCACCGCAGAATAAAAACTACTCATGCTCACTGACCAGGTAAAAACGCAAATTCGCACCATCTATAAAGACATTGCTTCGGCAATGCCGCAATTTCGTTCACGCCGTGAACAAAATTATATGGTGGCAGAAATTTCTAAAACTTTAGCCGGTGAATATGACAAACAACGACCTATTATTGTTGTTGAAGCGGGTACGGGTATTGGTAAATCACTGTCCTACCTTTTAGGCGCTATTCCCTTAGGCATCGCGAGTAAGAAAAAAGTCTGCATTGCCACCGCAACAGTGGCACTGCAAGAGCAACTACTGCACAAAGATCTGCCCTTTTTTTTACAACATTCTGGTTTAAATTTTAAATTTGGTTTAGTTAAAGGGCGTCAGCGGTACGTTTGCTTAGCAAAGCTAGAGGGAATGATGGGTTCCCAAGACAGTTCGCAAATGGCGATGTGGCAAACAAAGCCAGATCAGAGCCAGGTTGAGCAACTGCAAAAAATTCATCAAGATTATCATCAGAAAAAATGGAATGGTGAACTTGATAGTTTAAAAGAGCCTATTCCTGACTTTTTATGGCAACAAATATGCTGCGACAAACACAGCTGTCATCGTCAGGTATCTGCACACCATAACTGCCCTTTCCATAAAGCCCGTGAAGATGTTGATACATGGGACGTGCTTATTGCTAATCACAGTTTATTATTTGCCGACTTAGAATTAGGTGGCGGGGTCATTTTGCCTGAGCCTGAAGATATGTTTTACATCATAGACGAAGCCCATCACTTACCGATAGTGGCAAGGGATTTCTCCAGCGGGCAGGCGACGATACGTGGCGCCTGTGATTGGCTAGACAAGGCTAATAAAACCTGTAGCAAGCTACAAAACCAGCTAAAAACTAATAATATTATTGCCCCAGTTCAAGCCATGCTTGATCACATCACCGACATTATCAGCTTACTTAATCAGGTGGCTCAGTTTTGTGATACGCAGCCACAGTTTTTTGCCAACCCAGAAACCAGATGGCGCTTTGAGCACGGTCAATTACCTCAATCTTTAACCATTCAGGCTGAAAACATCGCCACCGCTACGGGTAGCGGCTTAAAACAGTTTAATAAAGTGGTTTCTGTTTTATCTGAAGCGATTAAAGATGGTGAGGTGCCAAAGCATCAATCTGAAGGATTGCTGTCTGAAACAGGTTTTATTCTGCAACGATTAGAGAATCTGCATAAAGTCTGGAAAATGATCGCTAAAGAAGACAATAAAAAAGGCGCGCCTACTGCCAGATGGATTGAGTTAATTACCGGTAAACAACAAGATTACTTAGTCAGTGCCTCCCCCATTGAAGTCGGCTTTATGCTTGAGTCAATGCTATGGCAAAAGGCTGCAGGGGTGGTGCTGTGCAGTGCCACACTCAGAGCGCTGAATAACTTTAATCACTTTGCCCATCAGGTTGGTTTAAGTATCAATGATGGCAGTCGCTTTTTAGCCCTGCAATCACCATTTGATTATGAAAATAATGCCACGCTTTTTATTCCCCATATGGATAATGAGCCAACAGATGATGATTACACCGCAGAACTTGCCACCCAAATAGTCGCCTTAATTGAAGGGGAAATGGCCTCTTTGGTATTATTTGCATCGTACTGGCAAATGGACAAAGTGGTAGAATTAGTTGAAGGTAAAATCCCTAGTGAGCAACTTTTTATTCAAGGTTCAATGCCAAGGCAACAAATTTTAAGCCAGCATAAACAACGTTGTGATGATGACAAACCAAGCATTATTTTCGGCACAGGTAGCTTCTCTGAAGGGCTAGATTTACCCGGCGATTACCTCACCAACCTGATTATCACCAAACTGCCCTTTGCCGTGCCGACATCACCAGTTGAACAAGCCCATGCCGAATATATAAAAGTAAAAGGCGGTAATCCATTTTTACAACTCACCATTCCAGATGCTTCGCGCAAGTTAGTCCAAAGTTGTGGTAGATTACTGCGAAAAGAACAAGATTATGGTCGCGTGACAATCTTAGATCGCCGTTTGGTGACTAAACGTTATGGCAAATCGTTAATTGATGCATTACCGCCCTTTCGGCGGGTGATTGAGTAGGTATACCCTTGGAATTAATGTTAGACCCAAGCCACTTAGCGGCATTGGCGGTTATCGGAATTATCGCAGGCTTTATTGACGCTATAGTCGGTGGCGGCGGACTATTATCTATTCCCGCCTTACTGACAATGGGTATACCACCACATTTAGCTCTGGGAACCAATAAATTAGCGGCATGTTTTGGTTCAATTACCTCTAGCTATACCTATTATAAACAGCAATTATTTGTACCAGCATTCTGGAAGACGTGCGCTATTGCCACTTTTATCGGTGCGATACTCGGTAGCGGACTGGTATTTTTAATTAACTCGAATTGGCTTGAAAAGTTACTTCCACTGCTTATTATCAGTATTGCGATTTATACTTTATTCAGCCCTAAAGCCATGGGCAGTGCACATTATGTCGCGCCTACCAAAGCTCCAACTAATAAACGCCAAGCAACTCAAGGATTAATACTGGGCGGTTACGATGGATTTGCAGGGCCCGGTATCGGTGCATTTTGGACTGTTTCCTCTATTTCTTTACATAAATTACCGTTACTAGAAAGTTGTGCTTTAGCAAGAATTATGACACTAATCAGTAACATTACTGCGCTAATTATTTTTGCTAGCTTGGGGCAAGTTAATTGGATATTAGGCCTATGGATGGGAGTGTGCATGATGGCAGGATCATTTATTGGGGCGCGAAGCGCTATCCGTTTTGGCATTCCTTTTATCAAGCCGTTGTTTATTATCTCT
Organism: Shewanella sp. HL-SH8; assembly: GCF_051165765.1. Classification (NCBI taxonomy): domain Bacteria; kingdom Pseudomonadati; phylum Pseudomonadota; class Gammaproteobacteria; order Alteromonadales; family Shewanellaceae; genus Shewanella; species Shewanella sp. HL-SH8. Next base: position 3,263,842 of record NZ_CP195039.1, read on the forward strand.
GTGGTATCTATTGCCACCCATTTAGCCTGGAGTGCCTGGGCATGAACACTCAGCAATTAATCCTAATGCTGAAGCAACAACTTGCTCATATAGAACAAGAAGCACTGCAGCATGATAATCAATTAGGCGACCAGCAGAAAAAAACACTGCAACATGTTGAACGATTTAATCATAGCGTTTTTATCCAGGAAGGTGCTCAATTAAGCCCTTGCATTGTGCAACTTAGAAAGGATATTGCTCAGTTAGAAAAACAGTTAACGCTTAACTTAGCTAAAAACACTATTGAACTTAGCTGCCAGCGGATTCAAGATAGGTTTACCGCATTAAGGCGTGCTTTGCTGACGACAGGATTAAACTTAAAATCTGCTGAGCAGAAAAAAGCCAGTAATCGTGCTCGATATGCTAAAAAACAACAGCAGTCGGTACAGGATAGTGGCTTTGGTTGGATAGCAAATAACATCATGCAAAACAGTCATCAACTTTACCAAGAGTTGAATAAACATTTTGCTTGGGCTAATAAAATTGAATTTAAAATTCAACAGATGGAATCAAATCTTGAGGTATGTCATGCTGCTGACAAAATTACATTGCAAAATGACATTCTTTTAATGCATCGTCGTTTAGGTAAGTGCCGCCAAGCCATCAGCTATATTGAAGAGCGGATACAACACTTTGAGCGACCACGCCAAAGTTTAAATCGTTAAGGAGCAACAATGAAATCATTATTATCCACCAGTGCAATTTTGGCATTACTTTCATCAACCTCACTGATGGCAGCTAATCTTACCATTCCAATGTCGTTTGAATATTTAGCTTTAGATGGTCAACAGATAGAAACAAATTCGTTTAAACATAAATCTGATTTAAATTTAACTACTGGCACTCATAAAATTGCGATTAGATACCACGACATGGTTCAAGATGACTTCAGTGATAGCCAAAGCTTTATAAAATCAGCGCCTTTTATTGTCACTCTCAATGTTGATGGCGATTTTAATTATACTCTCTATCCTGCCACAGGTGAGGTAGTAAAACGGCCAAAATCTTTTGCCAAAAAACCTGAAATTATTATTACTCGTGAAGACAAAGGCTCAGTCAGTTATTCGGTGGAAAATACTCAACTTGAAGAGGCCTCTTTTATTGCTAATTTGTTTGGCGGCAATAAAGTCGCTGACATCGATGCCATGTCTGCACATGCAACAAGTAGCAATCCTGCTGTTAATTATACAGCAACGACTTCTGCCCCCGTTTCACCTACAGTAGCCGCAACCGCTGTCACAGTGAATCAATTAAATACAGATAACTCGCCAAAAGCCACTAACCCAGCCCAAGCTGAGCAAATGTTACAATATTGGTGGTTACAAGCCGATGAGAAAACCCGTAAAGAATTTATGGGCTGGGCAATAAAACAACTGTAATTCGTTAATGAAAATCCCCTTTGTTTATCACGCCAGCTACTCACAGCTGGCGTTACCTTCTCAGCATCGATTTCCAACAAGTAAATATCAAAACTTGTTTGATTATGCTATTGAGCAAAATTTAGTTTGCCCAAGCATGCATCATCAAGCCAATAAAATTGATATTAGTCTCATAAAACAAGTGCACAATGCTGATTATGTTGATGCGTTTATCAATGGTTCTATTCACCCTAAAGCACTGCGTAGAATAGGTTTCCCCTGGAGTGAGAGTTTAGTAAAACGCACTTTACATGCGGTAAATGGCACATTACTAACCTGCCAACTTGCCCTTAACCATCAAATATCGGTGCATTTTACGGGCGGCTACCATCATGCTCACTATGATTTTGGCAGTGGTTTCTGCATCTTCAATGATTTAGTTATTGCGGCTAGTCAACTAATAGAAACACAACATGTTGATAAAGTATTAATTTTTGATTGTGATGTTCATCAAGGTGACGGTACAGCAACACTCTGCCAGGGTAACCCCAATATCATCAGTTGCTCAATTCACTGCAAACAAAACTTCCCATCCAGAAAACCTATTTCAGATTATGATATTGAACTTGATAAGGGCTGCTCTGATGAGGAATATTTATCATACATTGACAGTGTCTTTGGATATTTAATACAACTTCACCAACCCGACCTTATTATTTATGATGCAGGCGTTGATATTCATCAAGATGATGATTTAGGGTACTTAAATATATCTACGCAGGGCATTCTCGCTAGAGATAAGCTAGTATTAACCTTAGCCAAACGTCACAACATTCCTGTTGCCGCGGTAATCGGTGGTGGATATAGCCGACAGGCAGATGAGTTAACACAAAGGCATAGTCAATTGCTGATTGCGGCAAATCATGTTTGGGTGTAAAAATAAACTAATGATAAACGTTTTTGTTGTCTACTATAATGACAGATAAAGCCAACACGACAAATAATGGAGAAGACCATGCATTTAGAATTTCGTAATTATTATGAAGTCTTACTTTTGGAAATATTGCGCGATGAAGGTTTAATGGATGAATTACCTGAAGATTATCTTGCGGATCTTTGTTGTGTGACTTTAAATCAATTACCAGTACGCTATATTCGACATCTCGTTGACACTTACTTTTTCGAAGACTACAACGAACTTAAACAGATGAAAAATGAAATCAGCTCCGCTTTAGAGCGTTCAAGAGCCTTTTTAAAAGCCAATTTACACAATAAATTAAAACAAGAAAATGAACTGTCAGCTGAACAAGTCATACAGTTAGGTCACAATGAGTAATATTAGGCTTACTGAGTAAAATATTAGGACTTGAATAGCTTTTAACATATATGAATAGGTCTTATAAAATAGGACTTATTAACTTAATTATTGCGGGGAGAATTGTTGGAGGCTCCCCTAGAGCCGACACCCCGGCACACGAGTCGCTTGCTGCGGTTGCTCCCTTCCGGGCCTGGCCGAGTTCACAAGTTATCATTGCGGGGGGACCCTAGGGTCACCATAGATTTCTAAATAAGCTAAGTAAAAACAAACTCATCTAGAACACTGGGGATTATCCCTTAACCCACCAATGCAATCAAGCCCTAAGTCTGGTCTTTTTGTCTTTAATCGCTTACTTGCACAATGATCACTCAATTTTACGATTTTCAATCAAGGTATAAGAACACCTTCTATACTTTATAGATAAAGTGTTCGCCGTAAAATACTGACTTAACCATTTTAAAGTCATTACCGATAATCTACAGGAGAAAGTGAATGCAACATCTCATATCAGTCACTTTCTTCTCCTTTATGATTTCTCTTTTGATCCAATTACCAGTGTTAGCCGCTCAATTTAATGTGGATTATTCAGCAATCCACAAGGTCAACTCCCACGTGTTATATATAGACAGCCATCAAGTTGAAAATAGTGTTGAAAATATGCTTGTAACTAAACAAGCAATATCGAATGAAGCTGAAGAGTTCAGCTTTATCCCTTCTATCAGCTTACTAAGTGAAATAAGTCCGGATGATAATTACGATTCATTACTGTACAGTCCATTACAAAACTCTCTATTACCAAATCATCTATCACAAAGCCATCAATTACAAAGCAGTCTTTTCCCGACTTATATACGTGCTAATGCTCAAGCGGGTATCAAATCACAATGGAAAATTACTACGGATTTCATGGTTAGTAGTTTTTTAACACGTAGAGCCTACTCAATAAACTGGCAAGCTGAACACTCAAACTCTGCATTTGAGTTTGAAAATACAGCCATAAGTGAAAACAGTATTATCGGCAGTGAAATTTCGATGCACAACTTATTGAATAATAAATTGATCATAGGTGTGAATTATCAACTAAATAACTTCCTAACACAGCAAACCGACTTCCCCCGCCAACAAATTAATACCTACGCAGATTTTGAAGTGATCAATAATCTCAATATACATTTGAATTGGATCTTATCTGAGAAAAAAGCCCTAACGCCACTTTTAAATACCAGGAAAACGACCATACTCACTCCAATTGACATCAATACGATTTATTCTCACTTACTCCTACTATCAGTTAGTTACAAAATGTGACTAATATCCCACTCTGAGAAGATAGCTTAAAAATTACCCACTTCAATCATCGTAAAGCGTGTAAACTTTGTAGCGCATTTGTTGCAAAAAAGTTTCCGTTAATCGTTCGGTAATTTGCAAAGATAGATAACTTTTGCTCAAAAACTCACATACGTAACCTTTGTCACAATGAAAAAAATACCACTAAAGGAATAGGTGGGCATAGTTCACAAATCTTACATCATCACGCTGAACAAGTACTTAAGGTTGGCTACACTGTCCATAGGTAAAAACCATACGCTTTATAATGAATAGCATTTGAAGTGATAAGAATATTGCAGGGAAATACGATGAAACGATTAAATTTAAATACAACAGCAAAAGCTGTGTTCAGTGCAGGGATACTATCATTTGCACTTATGGGTTGTGGCAGCGATGGAAAAGATGGTGAGAACGGTATTGATGGTCCTATAGGTACACCAATAAAATCTGCAACCAATATCAAAAGCACTATTACTGCAGCAGATGTCGACGAAAACAAACGACTTACTCTCAGCTTTAATCTTACCGATGCTAACGGTGCCGCTATTTTAGGCCTTACTCAAACAGACATTGCTACAATTTCTTTTGGCCGTGTTGGGGCGGCAACTGAACTGGGTGAAAATGAAATCGTGAGCCCTAATCCGGAACGTAAAATCTGGTTAAGTTACTTTAACAAAGATAAAGGAGAAGGTTACTTTACAGGTTCTAGCTATTTTGATGGCACAAAAAGTCAGTGCACTGATTGTTTTGTTGATAACAATAACGGCAGCTACTCAATTAAAATAGACAAAGCTATCGATACATTAGGTAAATATGACTATGTTGCCGATACGACAAATGGTGTCTATTTATCAATCAAAACAACAAATAACTTATCAAAAACCATGGTCGACAATAGCTTCTTTTATTGGGTCCCCGCAACCAATGTGCAAGTTGACAAACCACTAAAAATACTTGCTAACGCTGACTGCCAAAGCTGTCACCGAGAAGGACAGGCGGGCGAGTTATCAATGCATGGCAGCAAGCATAATACTGAAGAAGCATGTTCATTTTGTCATACCGACTACAACCGATACCTCAAAGAAGATAAAGATTCTGCCGGTAATGTGATTGGTGAAGCATATGCATATGACGGTTCAATCAAAGGCATGGTTCATAGTATTCACACTAATTCACATGCTTCAACCGTGGGTGTATACCCGCAAATGACATCAAACTGTTTAACCTGCCATAACCCAAATCAAGAATTCAACCTAACTGATAGCTGGAAGGCAGATATAGATACCACATCTTGCTGGAGCTGCCATAGCCCTAGCCCAGCGGCTGAAGCTGCTGGGGCAAAGGCTTCACATCATCAAGGCGAAAACTGCTTTGCTTGTCATGGTGGTGAAGAACGGGGCCGTGGTGCAGAAGATGCTCACTATTCACTTAACAGCACCCACTTAGCATCAAGATTAAAAGTCACTTTCAACTCAATGACGGTTGCAGCTGATGAATCATCTATCACGGCTAATTTTACCGTTAAACATGGTTCAGAACTGGTTACCCTTAATCAAATTGACCCTCGTCCTTACAAATATGGTGGTTTTAATAGCGCGATTGTTATCAATGGTACTTTAGGCGATGACTTTTTGGTTAACTATCAAAAAGTTGGCATTAATACCTTTACTCAACAAAGTGATGGTTCTATCAATGCTTTAATTAGTGCAACCAGCTTCAATATCAAAACACTCATTGATGCTAAATCTACCATAGCTCTTAGCAGCCAACTTCATGTCTGTTCTAAAAAAGGCGTTATTGCAGATTGTGTTGTAGATGACTTAAACCGAGCAGATGGCGATAGAAGCAAACAATATGCGCCATACCTTACCTCTGATACTTTCTACTACAACCTAGATGGCAGCACGGTTAACTCATCACCGCGCATGCAACACGCTAAGATGACTGACTGCCAACAATGTCATACCACAGAGATTACCCACCGTTATTCTAATGATCTTGATGGATGTGCATCTTGCCATAATGGTACACGGTCAAACTCAAACTTAGCTATCAAGGTACATGCTAAGCACTATGTTTATGACTCAAGCGGCGATTTATTCTTCAAAAAAACCGAATGCCAAGCTTGTCATGGTGATGATGGATTCTCGATTCAGAACATCAAAACAACGGCATCGCCAGTCGCATTTGGTAAAGACAGTAATGGTGGCTTATTAGTGGTGTCACCGCAAACAGCTGCCTGTGTAAGTTGCCACTTACCGCCTTATGGATTAAGTGAATCAACAATTGGCCATATTGAAAGTAATGGCGGAGTGATTGGCACTATAAATCAACTTGGTGTTCCTGCCGCTGACTATGGGGCGATGAATGTTCAAGAGACATGTTCAACGTGCCATACGGATACTAGAATTCTTCAGTCTCATTCAAATTGGGGCGGTCATTAACGGTTAACGTAAAGATAAAATGAAGCCGCTCGATAGAGCGGCTTTGCTATCTAAGGTTACATTTATGCGTGACTATATAGGCAATTAATATACCTCTTTATAAATAGAAAGACCGGCTTCACATAATGTAAAGACCGATGAAGATTTACTCGATTTAATAACGTAATCTTATTATTAACAACGTTTTCCAACATCGACTTAACTGAAAACAACACGCTTTGACGTAGAACGCAGAAAATACTGACAGTTAAGAATATGTTTTACCTTTGCAGGGAAATATGATGAACACACAATACTCAAAAATAGCACTAATACTAGCAGCAACAACATTAACGTTAGCGGGCTGTGGTGGTGGAGATGATGGTAAACCGGGCACACCAGGGTTACCCGGCGGTGAGCCAGCTGCAGATATTAAAGTACTTAATTTAGATGTTACTAACGTCACTTATGTAGACGGTAAACCGGTTATCGATGTCTTTGCGACTAACGAACAAGATATGCCCATTATTGGTTTACAAGATTTAGGCATTACTGCAGCGCAATTAACGCCCGTTGGCGCCACAGGAGCAGGCAATAGTGCTCAATGGACGCGTACTGCTAGAGTGTCTGGCACAGCCAATTATACCGACTTGAAAAATGGTCATTATACTTTTACATTTGAAGTAGCTGGTTATAACCAAGCACTGACTCAACGTTATAATGTTTATGCGGGCGGACAAGGTTCCACCTTACTTAACGGTGTAACTGCGGTGCCTAGAAAAGAAATAGTCGAAGACTTCGACGGTAATGGCTATCAAGCACAGTACACCAAAAACATTGTGTCACATGCAACCTGTAAAAGTTGCCATGCTGAGGATAAACCTTTAACCACTCGCCATAGTAATTATTACACCCAAGAAACGTGTGCAACTTGTCATAGCAGCTCGATGTCTATGGAAAGTCAATGGAATCATTTAGTTCACAATATTCATAACACCTCAAAAACCTTTACCGATAAAAACGGTAAAGAATACACAGGTGCAGCAGCTGAGCATTTAATCGAAAATAACTGCCAGTCTTGTCATGTAGAAGATGAAAATCTATCTGAGTGGCAGAATTGGTCTCGTATACCCACCATGGAAACCTGTACAAGTTGTCACGCTGACATTGACTTTAAAGCGGGTAATGGCCACTCACAACAACTCGATAATTCAAACTGTATTGCCTGTCATAACGCCAGCTGGACTGAAGAAATTCATACAAGTCCCTTCACCCAAAAAACCGATTTTATTGACATGTATGGCATGAGCGCAACTTTGGTTGCTAACAAAGCTGACCAAGATGACTTATCTGCAACACTATCAGTTACCATACTTGATACTAATGGGGCAAATGTTGATGCTAACACCTTAATTAGTAAAATTAAGCGCCTTGAAACTATCACCAACGTTGGTCCTAACTTCCCTATCATGGGCTACAATCCAAATCCTGTTACAGGTTATAAAAAAGTCACTCAAGACCTAGTTAAAAGCGGCTTAGTTCAAGATAAGGTCACTATCCTTGATGGTGTATTGCGCTTCAATATCGCCAAACTTCCTTTTGGTGCCGGTGATACTGATACCGCATTCACTATTATTGGTTTAGAAATGTGTAATGACGGCGTACAGGCGATTGACTGTGCTGACGGCGTGGCGACAACATCAATGAAAGCTGAACTAACCCATGGGACATTATCAGGGGCAGCGCCAAGTTATCGTCACACTGATTCGGTTAACTTCAGTACTTGCCAAAACTGTCATGGTAAAGCCTTTGAAATCCATAAAGGCCATCATGCTGGTTTTGTCATGACCGAACAATTAGGTCGTGAAGTCGATGGTAAAGTGATTATTGGAGTCGATGCTTGTGTTGCTTGTCATACACCGGATGGCACTTATGCTTCAGGCGCAAACCAGGGCGCTATTGAAATGAAGTTGCACAATGTACATGGCGAACAGAGCATTATTAGTAACTGTACCCAATGTCACAATGACTTCAACCTTGATGTATTCAAGCTAAAAGGTGCATTAGCCACTGCCGGTGGTGGAGATAGTTACACAACGCCTATCACTGCAACCTGTGCTTCTTGTCATGGGTTCGATGAAATCAAAGCACACGCTGAAGGACAAGGCGCAGTAGTTAACGGATCTTACCAGCAAGCTAATGACGCTGCGCAACTTGAATTCTGTTTAGGTTGTCATGTCCCCAGCATTGAAAATCATGCTGCTATGAAGTTTTAAATTGCCCTCAGGGAGAAGCTGATCATTTCTCCCTGACTTATTGGCAATGCGCTTAATGATTTAGCGATATAGCGCTTTTATGGACAAATTAGGAAGTCTACTTATGAAGACCAAAACAACATCTCAAATCTTGTTATCAGCCTTGTTTTCACTGGTGCTGCTAATGGGTTTAGTAAGCCCTGCTAGTGCAGCAAAATGGGATGAAAAAATGTCGCCAGCCGAAGTGGAAGCGACATTAGATACAAAATTTGCTGAAGGTAAATACTCACCTAAAGGGGCTGACTCTTGTTTAATGTGTCATAAGCGTTCAGAAAAGGTCATGGATCTTTTTAAAGGCGTACATGGTGCGATTGACTCCAGCAAAAGCCCTATGGCGGGTTTGCAATGTGAAGCCTGTCATGGCCCACAAGGCTCGCATAACAAGGGTGGTAAAGAGCCGATGATAGCCTTTGGCCCAAACTCTACCCTGCCAGCAGATAAACAAAACAGTGTGTGTATGAGTTGTCACTTAGATGACAAACGCATGTCCTGGAATACCAGTCATCATGATAATGCTGATGTTTCTTGTGCATCTTGTCACAGTGTTCATACAGCCAAAGATCCTGTGCTGTCTAAGCAAACGGAAATGGAAGTCTGTACAAGTTGTCATACTAAGCAAAAAACCGACATGAATAAACGCTCTAGCCATCCGATGAAATGGAATCAAATGACCTGTAGTGATTGTCATAATCCACACGGTAGCTTAGCGGATGCAGACTTAATTAAACCAAGCGTTAATGAAACCTGTTACGAGTGTCACACCGAAAAACGTGGCCCTAAACTTTGGGAACATGCTCCAGTGACCGAAAATTGCGTCAGTTGCCACAATCCTCACGGCAGCGTGAATGACGCCATGCTTAAAACCCGTGCACCGCAACTTTGTCAGCAATGTCATACCAGCGATGGCCATGCAAGTAAAGCTTATTTAGGTAACACAGGTATGGGTTCAAGTGTGGGTGACAATGCATTTACAGGCGGACGCAGTTGCTTAAATTGTCACAGCCAGGTACATGGTTCTAACCATCCATCGGGTAAGCTATTACAGCGCTAGGGAGTTAACACTATGAAGTACAAATTAAACTTAATTACCCTCGCCTTATTAGCGCCAGCCAGCTTTACCGCTATGGCCGGAGGATATGGCTTAGCCAATGCTAATACTGATAATGTAAAATTTGATGCATGGGCTTGTAAAGGATGTGCTGTTGCAACTAGCACAACTGGCAGTATTGGTGTTGGTGTGGGTCATAACAGCCAAAGCGACATAAAGTCAGCTAATGCCTTCAAAAGTGATAATGAATTTGCAGGCAAGTTAGATGCCGATATCAATTATCGCGGTACCCAAGGTTATCGAGCACAGGTAGACGCTACCGATATTGGCATGGACAATGGTCGTGCTGATATTAATGTGGGTAAGCTGGGAACCTATAACCTAAATTTCAATTATCGCTCAATTGCTAGCTATAAAACCAATACCGCACAGACGCCCTACCAAGGCGTTGGTAGCAGCGATTTGACCCTACCCGACAATTGGGTAACCGCGGGTTCAAGCTCACAAATGCCTATGCTTTACTCAAGTTTAAATCCATTTGAATTATCACTTAAACGTGAAAAAACCGGTTTAGGCATTGAATACCAAACGGAATCACTGTTCACAACCTTTGTTAATTATCAGCGTGAAGATAAAACGGGTCTTAAGCAAGAATCGGGGAGTTTTTTCAACCAATCTATCATGCTACCGCAGCCAGTGGATTACACCACAGACACACTAGAAGCCGGTATTAAGCTTAAAGGTGACAATTGGTTTACTAGCTTAAACTATAATGGTTCATCATTTAAAAATGCTAACAACCAATTAAGTTATGACAGTACCTTTAACCCTACCTTTGGTGCTCAAACACGGGGTTACATGTCATTAGACCCAGATAATGAAGCCCATAGCGTATCACTTATGGGTCAGTTCAATGACTCTGCGACTGCGGTATCGGGTCGCTTAATGCTGGGGCAAATGAGTCAAGATCAAGAATTTGTCACATCAGGTTACGGATATCAGCTGCCAGCAGAGTCATTAGATGCTAGCGTTGATATAACAGGCTTAAACTTAAAAGCTGTCAGCAGAATTAGCCGAACGCTAAGAGTGAATGGCAGTTATGATTACAGCGACAGAGAAAACAACACTCAAATTGAGCAGTGGACTCAAATAAGTATCAATAATGTTAACGGTCAAGTGGCTTATAATACGCCCTATGATCACACTTCACATCGGGCTAAGTTAGGTGCTGACTATCGTATCAACTATGGTATTAAATTAGATGGGGGTTATGAATTCAAACGTGATGAGCGAAGCTATCAAGATCGTGAAATCACTGACGATAATAACCTTTGGGCCCGTATTCGTGTCAATAGTTTCGATAATTGGGACATGTGGGTTAAAAGCAGCTTTAGCCAACGTGATGGTTCAGACTATGAAGTATCTGAATGGACATCACAAGAGCAGAATCAATTACTGCGTAAATACTATCTTGCTGACAGGGACAGAAGTCAGGTTGAAGCGCGTGTAAGTCATACGCCAATTGATGAGCTAACTATCGATTTTGGTGCGCGTTATGCACTTGATGATTACACCAATACCGAAATCGGTTTAACTGAATCTAAAGACACCAGTTACAGACGCAAACTTAAGCTATATGTTCAGTGCTGATGTGATGCTAAATGCATTTTACAATCATCAAGTTATCGAGTCTGCTCAATCGGGTAGCAGTAACTTCGCTACCGCAACTTGGCAGGCTAATATTGAAGATGTGATTGATGTAATGGGTGCAGGGATAAGTTACAACAACTTAATGGATAGCCGTTTACGCCTAGGTCTAGACTACACCTACTCAGATTCGGATAGCACCACACAGGTTAGGCAAGGTATAACCGGCAACTATGGTGATTACTTTGCCAAAGTGCATAATGTTAACCTTTATGCGCAGTATCAAGCTACTGACAAAATGGGTTTACGTTTAGACTATAAAATTGAAAAGTACCTAGATAATGATGCCGCCAACGACATCGCCCCAGATGCTATTTGGAATATCGTTGGCTTTGGTAGTAATAACCATGACTATACAGCACATATGATTATGCTAAGTATGAGCTATAAGCTATAACGACTGTGGGAATAGCAACTAACTAAGTTAGAACAATAAACAAGCGAAAAAACGCTAATCTACCATCAAGATTAGTGTTTTTTTTGTAAAGCTCTTGCATTACACCATCAATTAACATTATATTAACAAATGAATTATCTTGTGATTGAAATTTGGGCAAATGGAACTTGCCTAGATTTATTTATGCCTTTAAACCGACCTAGGTTTTGGATTGAAATTAATCAGTTTTTCCCGCAACACATCCGCTTCTGTTGATAATCCACAATAAGATAACAGCAAACAAGCACACTCTGCGGTACACAAGCCTCCTTCAATTTGATTTCTTCTTAAACTAAAAATCGATGGGAGTTCATTCACTAGGGTAATCTTAGTCAATGGATGCAAATAATCACTTCGATTATATATTTTACGTGCTTCTTGCCATGTTGAATCAATAATAATCACATGGCTAAATTCGGCTAACATGTGTGCATTGTCATTATCGATATCAATAAAACGTTGCAGCGGAGCTTGAATATCATTTAATGTTGAGTGTTCTTGTTTGGGAAATAATAAGCCTACCTGCTTAGTCGCTAACTTATCGAGTAAATAAGGATTAGGGTTAACTCTATCCCACACAATAACCTTAACTTGACCCAACATCACCTCGCGAACCAACTTACCCGTATTGGTTTTACGGTCTAACTCTCGTTGATGGGTGAGTAATATAATGTTCATTTAACCCTTTACGTATTTCTGGTGCGTAGGAAGTAAAGCGCTGTTACTGTTATCGAAAGTACAATGGTTGTTAATGCTGAAGTTGTTCATCAATAAAGCTACACCACTCATCGCTATTACGTTGGGGGACTGACTTATCGCCTCTAACACCTAACTTAAATTCAACAACACTTTGCCATTCGTTACCGCCAATATCAGGCCCATGGCCTTGACTATCACCCGAGGTTAACTGTGCTTCAACCTGTTGATACCAGACATCTGAGCATTGTATTTGAGTGGTATGAGTATTTTCATCCGCTGTGGGAGATGATAGCGCTTTAGGAGTGTTTGAATCAGTACACCCCAATAATAAAAATGTCATTAAAAAGCATACTTTCTTAAAATAGCGCATAAATCACCCCTATATTACTAACGTAATAATGCCAATAAATCATCAGCACTGCCTTTCCAAGGGCCTTTTTGGCCATCGGAAAGAATAGAGTCTGCTAGCCCTTGCTTATGCTGCTGCATGGCTTGGATTTTCTCTTCCACTGTGCCCTCAGCAATTAACTTATACACAAAAACGGGGTTTTGCTGACCAATACGATACGCCCTATCGGTTGCCTGGCGCTCTGCTGCTGGGTTCCACCAAGGATCATAATGGATCACAGTATCAGCCGCCGTTAAGTTAAGCCCTGTGCCACCCGCTTTTAAGCTAATTAAAAAGACCGAGTTATCACCTTCTTGGAAGGCATCAATCTGATTTTGGCGCTGTTTGGTTTGGCCGGTTAACTTACTGTAACTAATACCCAATACGTTAAGTTCTTGCTCGATAAGCGTTAACATTGATGTAAATTGGCTAAAAATAAGTACTTTACGCCCTTCTTCTAACATTTCTGGCAAGTTTTGCACTAACCAGTTGAGCTTGGCGTTGTCTGTGACTTTTTGTGCTTGTTCTAATTTCACTAACCTAGGATCACAACAGGCCTGACGAAGCTTTAATAACGCATCTAAAAACTCAATATGACTACTCGACACGCCTTTTTTAGCAAACAATTCGCGCAGTTTTTTCTCCATCACAAGACGGATAGACTCGTACAAGTTACGTTGATCTTTTTCAAGTTCCAATGACTGGATAATTTCAGTTTTTTCTGGCAGTTCAGCAACCACCTGCTTTTTAGTTCGCCTTAACATAAAAGGGGAAATACGCTTACTCAATAAGGTCGACTTATCGGCGTCACCTTGTTTTTCAATCGGGCCTCTAAACTCTTTACTAAAATAAGTGTGCTGGCCAAGCAGCCCTGGCAAGCAAAAATCCATTAATGATTTTAGTTCGCCTAAGTGGTTTTCCAGTGGCGTACCTGACAAACACAATCTAAAACGTCCTTTCAAGGTTTTAATCACTTGAGTCACTTTAGCTTGGGCATTTTTAATCTGTTGAGCCTCATCTAATATAATGTGCTCAAAAACATGTTCATGGTAAATATCTTCATCACGCATAATTAATGGGTAAGTGGTCACTATCACATCGTACTGTTCTAGCTTGTTTAACCATTGATGGCGTTGACTGCCATGGATCACTATAACTTTCAAACTAGGAGTAAACTTTTCAGCTTCTTTTTGCCAGTTACCCACCAGGCTGGTAGGACAAATAATCAAGCTGGGTTTACGATCATTAACGGCGGTATGCTGTTTCACATACAATAAAAATGCTAACGCCTGAACTGTTTTACCTAGCCCCATGTCATCAGCCAAAATACCCCCTAGTTGGTATTCTTTAAGAAAACATAACCAGTCCACTCCCTGCTTTTGATAATCACGTAAAGTGGCATTTAAGCCTTGGGGTAATTCAATCGGCGTAATGCCGTTAAAAGAAGCTAACTTGCTGGCAAGTAAACGTATCCGCTCGCCATTGAGTAACCGTACTTCACTGGCGGTAAGATCATTTAACAAATGAGCACGATTGCGTGGAATTTGAATTGCATCGGTAGAGTTGCGATTAAATAACTCTTGGATCACTGAGATCAATGGCTTAATTGATTTGGCTTTAATTTTAATAAAGCGACCATTATCACTGGGTAATATCAGCTCTTGTTCGTCATCGGGTTCACCATGTTGCTGTAACCATTTTGCTACCAGCGCTAATAATGAAATACGCTGGCCATCAATATCGGCATTTAACGACAACGAAAACCAACCTGACTCATCTTCATCGACAAGATCGACCGCCAGCTCGGCATCAATAATATGTAAGTCAAAGTCATTATCAAAACGAACATCAAACCCTTTTTCGATAAGGTCCTCAGCTCCTTCAGTTGATAATTCAGCCCAGGCCAAAATGGCTTCGGGCAATAAACCTTGGCTTAAAAAATAGCGTTTGTTCTGACTTAAATCTAAAAGCTCATTTAACACAGGAAATAAATTAAGTTGATGTAATTCACTCAAATGCTGCTTTTCAAACTCAACCTGGCGATGGACTTGATATTGCACATTACTTTTTTTGAACAAACTGATGTGTTCAAACTGCTCACTAGCATCGAAACGAATATCGCCATAACAAAATTCAACCCTTATTGCAGGCTGCTTTAACAGGCTATCAGTGCGATTAATCAAACAAAATGTCAGCCGAGTTTTCAGGGCTTGGCTAATTTCTTTAAATTCAATTTCACTCGGAATGGGCACTATTTTAGAAGGGAAATGTTTTAATAAAGCATGGCTTATTACATCCAACTTACCTTTGGGTACCGGTGGCATTTTTTGCAATAAAGTGAGTCGACTAACCGACAAGTCTGTATCAATTTGCCCTAGCTTTAAATAGTCGAGTTCGATAAACAATGGCGGCTCAGTCGCAATAAACTCCCAGTTATTTAATCCTGGCATGGTCATCTGCATTTGAGTATGGTTTTTTTCCATATCGGCCCATATAAACTCAGGGGTAATGCCGTCACAGGAAACTAGCGGGAACCGGTTATCTTCCCAAAAAGCCACATCAGCTTGCATCATTTTCATTAAGGCTAAATAGCCAATTTCGCCTTCAAGGTAAACCTTGTTACCTTGCAAATTATTGGCAAATAATAACCCTATAATTTGCTTGTCTTCAGGGCCTACCCACCAAGGCAAATGTAAACGTAAGTCACTAATAGTGAGTTTACTGCCGCGGTTATACATGCCCTTTTTATTCAGCTTGCTACTTTTTAACTCAACATACACGCCTTGGGGATCACTTGATAAACAGTAAATAATACGATCTAGAACCGCTTCCTCATCAGAATTAGCATGAAGTTTATCTAATCCATCTAGTTGGGTTAACCACTGGGAAACCCTTTGTTCTTCAACCGGTTTATTATCTATTAGTGCTAACAAGGCTGCGGCAACATGTTTACAGTCTCTCCTAACGGGGCAGGTGCAATAAGAGCGCATAATTACTTTGTGATTCACATTGACTAAGCTAATGTCTTGTCGATACGGCTCATCCGCAGCACCTTGGGTATAGGCTTCTATATTGTGGTTGTCGTGGCTAGCAGTCACTTCCAGCACACGCCCCTGGATCAAGTAGTTTTGCGCCTTTTGAATTTGAATAGCGGTAAACAATTTAGCCAATAATTCATGAGATAACTTGATAGGAAGATTAAACAGTTTAGCCGACATTCATTACACCCAGGTGCGCCGCTGAAAATGGTCAAGATAGCGGCAAAAAAGTTAACTTGCCATTTTATGGAAGAATCACGCTAATATCTATATAAATCGAGATTATCTGCGCTAGCGAACAAGTATTTTTGTCGTTACAATCCTGTTTTTAAAACCATATTAGCTGAAATAGATCATATGAAACTCAGTCATCGCTTATCCAATATCGTCAAAATGATCACCCCACAATATGTGCATGTCTGGGATTGTTGCTGCGACCACGGGTTATTAGGTGCTGAGATACTCAATCAAAAACTGGCAACGACAACCCACTTTGTGGATATCGTCCCCGAGCTTATGCAGCAAGTTGAACACAAGCTGCAATTATTTTACCCACTCACTACATACGCAACTGACAACGCTGACACAGCACAGCATTGGCAAGTGCATTGTTTAGATGTAGCGCAATTGCCATTAAATAATTATCAAGGTCGACAACTGGTGATTATTGCGGGTGTGGGTGGGGATTTAATGCTACAAATGGTTCAACAATTGATATACACGCATCCGTCATTAAGCTTAGATTTTTTACTGTGCTCAGTTAATAATGTCGCAAAACTCAGGGCAATGCTTAATGCTAACCACTGCCAATTGATTGATGAGCAGCTTATCAGCGAAAATCGCCGTTATTATGAGTTACTTTACGTCCGCCGGCCGGCAACGAATCAGATAAAGCAGTCATCTGCGCCATTAATAAGCTTGTTGGGCGATAAGATTTGGCAAAGCCATTGCGCTGAGCAATCGGTTGTTATCGAGCGTTACCTAAAGAATGTGCTTATTCATTATAGAAAAACAGCCAACAGTAAATCGGCAATTGATATCAGCTTATATGAAGGCTATCAGCACATCGCCGACAGCCTTCAGCTAGCGTCTGAAGTCTAAAGACTAATCGTTAACATCTCGCAATTAACTCAGTGCTTGCTCGATGTCATCAATCAGATCTTGCACATTTTCAAGACCCACTGAAATTCGTAACAGATTGTCTGTGATCCCTGCTGCCAGTCTTGCATCGGGAGAATAAGGAGAATGAGTCATCGACGCTGGGTGCTGAATAAGTGATTCGGCATCGCCCAAGCTAACGGCAATGGTAAACAGGCCTAAACGATTAACAAATTTCATCGCATCTTGCTTGTCACCCTTGAGTTCAAAGGCAATAACGCCGCCAGCACGTTTCATTTGAGTGCCAATGAACTTATGTCCGGCATGTTTGGCTAAACCAGGATAAAACACCTTGCCAAAGGCGGGATGTTTATCTAAATATTCAGCCAGAACTTCTGCATTATCACAATGACGCGCTAAACGCACATCTAAGGTTTTTAAACCGCGTAAGATTAACCATGCATCATGCGGTGATATCACCCCGCCAAAGTCTTTCAGTATTTCATATTTAAGTTTATGTAAATGCTCACTACTGCCACACACTATGCCGGCTATGACATCACCATGACCATTGAGGTATTTAGTCGCGCTGTGGATCACCATATCGATCCCCATTGCCAGCGGTTGCTGCAATAAAGGCGTCATAAAAGTGTTATCAACAATCGATACTAGGTTATGTTTTTTAGCGATTTGAGCCAGTGCCGCTAAATCAAACACATCTAAATGCGGATTTACCGGTGTTTCACAAAAAAGTACTTTAGTTTGCGGGGTAATCGCCGCTTCTATCGCCGCTAAATCAGCAAAATCAACTAGGGTGGCTTTTATACCTAAACGGTTCAGCTGGGTTGTCATTAATGCAAAGGTACAGCCGTAAACCGCTTTAGAGGCCACTAAATGATCACCCGCTTGCAAGTGGGTAAGTAAAGCACTTGATACCGCCGCCATGCCTGAGGCACACGCCGCGGCGTCTTCAGCGCCTTCTAGCAGTGCCATCTTACGTTCAAGCTCTGAAGTGGTGGGATTACCTAAACGAGTATAAATATAGCCAGCTTCGTCTCCCGCAAAGCGTGCTCCACCTTGTTCTACGTTATCAAATACAAATGTGGCACTTTGGTAAAGCGGGGTAACTAACGCGCCAAAGGCTTCACGCTGATGACCACCATGAATCGCTAATGTCGCCAAATTCCATTTGGCTTGCTTGTTATCTTGCATCTTGTTCTCCTAGCTCACTTTAGTTGTAGTAGTTTTAAGGTAGTGAGCCAATTTAAGATACAGTGGAATAAGATATAACCAATATGGATAAGCAAAATAGTTTCGGGCAAGATGTAAATACAATGTTACATAACCTAGATGGTAGCGATATGAGTAGAGCATGTTACTGATTAAAGCCTATGTTAACTCAAGCCTTCACCCATATATCTGATGCTTTGAACTAAAAACAACAAATTAAAGGCTTTAGACTAAACAATTTAGGGTAAAGCCTAAGCCTAAAGATATAAAATAAGTTTAGATCCGTCGCCAAATCTCGGTCTCTTTTAACACACCATTTTCAACGCGCTTTGTATGCAGTTGGTTTTGCTTAAGCTGATATTCAAATTTGAAGCTTACATCTTCAGCTACTCCAAATGAATTCAGTACCGGTTTTTCGATATAAAATTGATCAGTTAGTTGATAGGTTCCGGTTCCCGCAGCCCAAAATTGTTTAGAACCCTGGACAGACTTCATCGTGGTAAAACTGAAATGACTTTTAGATATTATTTTGATCGAAGTTAAATGCAGACTTTTATAATCGACCCATTGCTGCTTGTCATCAAGATATTGACCTGACACTAGCTGCCATGTACCGATTAATGGATTAGATTCAACGTGATCCTGTTCAGCATAAAACACTTCAAGCTGAGTATTTAACGGAATAGCTTGCCCCGTTTGAGCCATAGTCAGGCTGACAAGGATAAGTAATAAACTGTAGCGACTAGCAGATAATAGGACATTTGAAGATGAGAGAACAGATTTGATATGCATAACACTACTTCCTTATAGCATTGATCATAAATAGGTTGTGAAGATTAACTAGCTCGCAGCATACTTTAAAATGATGAACAGTAAATTACACTAAAGTCTGCATATCAGTCTGTGTGTCAAAAGTGAATTGAGCTGATAAGTAAATCAATTACCGCGAACTGACTAGTGAGTCAGCTAATCGAAGCATCCCCTCGTCAATCGATACCAGAGGTTGATAACCTAAGTCTTGTTTAGCGGCGCTAATATCAAAATAATGACTGGTTGATAACTGCTTAGCGACAAACTTGGTCATGATTGGCTCTTGTGATTTATTTAATGCCAAATAAACAAACTCAAGTAAGGCGCCTACAGCATAAGCTAATCCCGCTGGCACTCGCTTACTCACCGGAGGTAAATCAACACTGGCTAATATTTTATTGAGCATTTGCGCCATGGTAATAGGTTGATCATTACTGAGAAAATACGCTTTACCCGCGGATTTTGCCGCCGTGGTTAAATCAACCGCCGCAAGAATATGCGCATAGGCCGCATTATCGACATAAATGGTATCGACTAACTTATCCTGCTTGCCGACCAGCTTCAAGCGCCCTGCTTTGGCTCGCTCAATGACCCGCGGGACAAGGTGGGGATCATTCGGCCCCCAGATAAGATGCGGTCTTAATGCGGTTGTTTTTAAGCTTGGGCTATTGGCCGCTAGCATCATTTTTTCAGCAACCGCCTTAGACTCACCGTAATAATTTAAATAGCTTTTGGCATAAGGCGCCTGTTCATTGATACTATTTTCATCCTCACCGGCAAAGGTCACACTTGGGGTGCTGGTATAAATTAAGTATTGAATATTTAATCGTTGGCAGGCGTTAATAATGTTATCTGCGCCATCAACATTAGGTGAAAAATAACTCTGTTTACTGCCCCAAACTCCGGCCTTAGACGCCACATGGAATACCAGATCACAGCCTTGCATCGCCTCAGTCACTTGCTCAGGGTTAGCAATATCGCCATGAATTAAGTTCACGCCCATCTGAGTTAATTTAGGGTAATCACTTCTTGCAAAACCCACCACGGCAATACCTGCGGCAATGAGTCGTTTACAGATAGCAAAACCTAAAAACCCCCCTGCACCGGTGACAAAAACCTTCGCCACCTTTTGCTTGAGTTGATTTAGTGCAACTTGCTCTTCAATTGGATAATCGGTCAGCATAGTGTGTTGTTCAAACATTATTCTTTCCATTCTTTTTGAGCCCAAACTGCTAATTTTTCACGAAATATTTTAGCATTATGACGCACATCAACCGGGAATTCTGGATGAATTAAAAAGCGGCTTATCCCCTGGGTATGTGGATGAGCATTAGCAAGTTCGAGTAGGGCTTGATACAGCACTTTGGAGGTTGAGCACACCACCCCTTTATTCAGTTCTATACATAAGAGTGGCACAATACTGCCATCAATAGTCACTGGCACTAATGCTGAACGTTTCACTTGCTCATGGGTATTAAACACGCGCTCGCAAGGGATAGAAAAATACCGCTTTTCATACTGGCCCTTCACGCTGGCATCAACTCTGTGGGCTTTTCGGCCGCACATCCACAGTTGGTTATTCTCATCAAGGTAGCCAACATCACCCATTCGGTGACGCATCTGCGTGCCGTCTTGTATTTTTGCCCCTGCGGTGGCGCTATCACGTTGATAGTAGGCCTGGCTGACCATGGCACCTTTCACCACAATTTCGCCTATTTGATTAGCGGGTAATATTAAATAGTCTGTCCAATGGGCGATGGGTTGCTCAATAATATCGATAATCGCTATTTCAACACCCTCAATGGCCTGACCGACACAAATGCCTGCGCCTTGATCGGTTTTATCTGTGGTGGTGAATAATGCGCTGCTGGCAATTTTACTGATGGGCAACGACTCAGTCGCGCCATAGGAATTAAGCACTTCAACGTCAGGCTCAAGCATATTGCTGAAACGTTTGATAGATGAAATGGTTGCTGGCGCGCCGGCTGAAATAACCCGCTTTATCGAGGTCAGCTTATGTTGAGTTTGCTCGCCAGCCTGGCCTAATCGTTCAAGAAGTGCGGGGTTAACAAACATATTACTGCATTGATATTGCGTGATTGCCGCAAATAAGTGTTTCGGCTCAGCCGTAATGGGCTTACTGGCATCCATGTCTGGCACAATTGAAGCCATGCCTAAGGCGGGGCCAAATAATGAAAACAGCGGAAAAGTGGCTAAGTCGCGTTCGCCAACGCTAATGCCATAGTCATTTCTTAAGGCACTGATTTGGGCCTCAAACATTTTATGGCTGTAAACCACGCCTTTGGGCGTGCCGGTACTGCCACTGGTAAACAGAATTGCGGCCATGTCATCTTCGGCTAATTTAACCATAGGATAACGATTGTACTGGGTACCATTAACCTGTTTTAACGACTCAATGCTGAGGCAACCTGCCAGCCAGCGCTCAACGCGATTACCGCCAACATTAATGCAATACTTGACTGATTTTTTACCCCAACCGAGTACACGTCTTGCTATATGGGCTTTAGGTATACCAATAAAAGCGTCAGGTTTAGCTTCAATAAAGCATTGCTTTAGATTGTTAATCCCCATACCTGGGTCGACTAAAATGGGAATGATACCGGCTTTAAAAAGTGCAAAAGTAAGATTGAAAAAAGCGATACTTGGCGTCACCATCAATACCGCTTTCATGCCCTGTTGAATGCCAGCGGCGTTCAGCTTATAGGCCATCTCGTCGGATTGTTTATCCAGTTGGGCAAAGGTTAACTCTTGGTATTGATACTGGCCGTTACCTTTAGCCTGTTGCACGGCAACCGCTAATAAATCAGGGCTGTGCATAGCCGCATTCACTAAATGCTGACACAAATTAGCATATTCAGTTACTGAGTCAGGCTGCGTGTGTTGATCCGCTGTAGGATCTGGCAAAGATGTTGTATTAGTCATAAATAGCTGAGTTACTTAATCAAAGTGGAATAAAAATAATGCCAATTAAATCAATTTGCCGTTATTACCGATAGAAATTCTTAAGTCTTTAATAAAAAAGGCTCCGAAGAGCCTTTAGTTTTGCTTGATAAAACCTTGGATGAGCTCAATAACATCATCACTGGCGTCTTCCAAAATATAATGTCCACAGTCTGCAAACTCATGAACTTCAGCGTGGGGCATACGTACTCGCCACTCGGCTAAAAAGTGTTTATCAAACACAAAATCTTGTAAACCAAAACAAATCAAGGTGGGCACATCCGCAAACTTAGCTAGGCTATCACCAATGTCAGTGACTAAATCAAAGTTACGATCACCTGGCTTTAATGGGATATCCTGCACAAAACGAATGGTCGAAATACGGTTTTTCCACGAATTAAATGGCGCGACATAGGCTTCACGCACGGCTTTATCCATAGGTTTGCGCTTAACACCGACATACGATGCCGCAGATGAAAAAGCATTTAAACCGCGCACTAACAAGGTGCCTAATAAGGTTTCACGGCAAATCCACAATGCCCACGGAAACGGCTTAGACTGAGGTAAATGGAACGCTGCTGTGTTCAAATACACTAAACGTTTAATTCGCTCAGGATGACGTGCTGCAAAGCCTGTGCCTATCATCCCGCCCCAGTCATGACACACTAAGGTAATGTCCTCTGTAATACCTAAACTGTCTAGTAGAGCTTCTAAATCATCAATACGATTGTTTAGGGTGTAATCATAATCAGGATCATTTGGTTTGTCGGATATTCCACAACCTATATGATCAGGCACAATACACTGATGATTAGCACTAAGCGCACTGACTAAGTTGCGAAAGTAATAACACCAGCTTGGGTTACCATGAACCATAACAACAGGTTCGCCCTTGCCTTCATTAATATAATGTAACTGATGGCCATTTCTATCTAAAAAATGGCTTTCAAATGGCAGTAATGACTGTAATTGTTCTGTGTGCGACGTCATGATGTGTCCTATTGAATGCTTATTGTTTTATGTTCAATGAGTTGTGTTCAATTAATAAGGGATTTTTACCACTTAATCCCTAACATCATGCAGTTCAAACCACTGCCAATACCTAAAAAGCTGACTTGATCGCCTTGACGTAAAAAACCTTCATCATGGGCCATAGCCGCAGTAACGGGCAAAGACACCGTGCCCATGTTGCCTAAGGTTTGATAGGTTGGATATTCTTTTTCTTGCGGAATGTTTAACGCATTCAACACTTGCCTACGATTAGATGCCCCTACCTGATGGCAAATGACCTTATCAACCTGTTCCACAACCCAATCACGCTGTTCTAAAAAATGATCCCAGGTATGCTTGGCTAAGTCGACGCCTTCTTTTAACAAGGTTACCGCATCGGTACGCATAAATTCGCGGTACAACATATGCCCCGCTTCCTGTAAGCCCCACTCGCATAAATTGTGATGCTCGGGCGCTGAAAGATGACTTGCGCCTAATAATTGGTGCTGACGAGTATTTTTAAGCGATAAACTACCATCAGTCAAAATAACTGCCACCGCGCCAGAACCACCTGTTAAAGTCGCTAATGACTGGGCAAAATTTTGCATAGTCGGTTCAGCCAGCATATGGTCAATGGTTGCTTCAACGATATCGCGAGCAGATTCACAAGACACCACCATACCGGCTTTAATTTGTCCAAGTTCAATTCGATTAGCAATATCTAAAATACCGGATAAAACGCCTAAGCAAGCATTACTGATATCATAAATAGCAGTATCTTTAGATACACCTAACTTAGCGGCAATACGACAAGCCGTTGCCGGTTCGTGTTGGTCACGGCACACTCCGGTATAAACCACAGCCCCTAAGTCGCTCACATTGATGCCGGTTTCATTCACTGCTTTGTTTGCCGCAGCAATTGCACCGTCAGATAGACGATGACCTTTAGGCCACCAGCGGCGCTCAGTAATACCCGTTAAAGCAGCAAGTTGCCCCATAGGTATACGAAACTTTTGATATAAAGGCGCAAGACGAGATTCGAGATCTAGACTTGTGACAATTTGAGGCGCTAGCTCATAAGCCAGACTATTGATAAACACGCGAGAGTATTTCATTAAACCATTTGTTCACTTTTACTCAATACCACTCAGATTTGGCTTAAATATCCAAAGCACAGGGTCATTTATACCAAGATGTCGTTACACAAACATCACTGTTGGGTGGCTTGATTTGTTGTAATTCACTAATAACCCGACATTTGAACAAGAATGGCTTAAAACTGCAATAAAAAACCGTTAAAACTCACATGGTTTTGCTATTTAATTATTTGCTTGCTGTTAGTTAAGTTTGCGCTAGATAACTGAATCAATCAGACTTTTATGAAATAAAACAGTCTAAACAAAAGCTTAATGGCATAAATTAAACCAAATGTGTTTTATAGGCATGGATTAAAGCATTTCTTGGGGTTATTTCAGTTGGACAAAATTCCGTCAGTGTTACCTGGTAACCTTGATCGTTTAAAAAGCACACCCTATCTATTAACAACCATTGCTCGATAGCTTGCCTGAATAAATGTCGAACCAAATCGATCCGCTGGGTTAACCTCTGACGGTTAAGCCCTTGCTGAAGATAATCATCAAAAATAGTATCACTGGGTATAGATATACTTTTTTGGGCTGCAGCCCAAACACAAAAATCACTAAACGAACCAGCTAACTGGCTTTGCTTAATGGTGGGTACGGGCAAATATTGATCCGATTGGCGTACTGTTCTTTGCAAACTATCAAACCCTAAACGCCATGCTATTTCTTGTTGTCTTAGGGTATTGTGTTTTTGATTGGCAATCACGCTTTGCTGCAATGGCAATTGTAAATCGTGACGGGACAAGGTTAATTTAGCTTGTTTTGCGATATTTGATAATGGCTGATAATGGCTATTTTGAATTAAATGATAACAACATGGCGAAATTGAAATAATCTGGGTACCTGCTTCACTGGCCAAGCGAAGTAAACGAACATGTAAATCGCCACAAGCATGCAAAGCCACTGCATGTTGTGTTTGTTTAATCGGTGAAGTATTTGCGCCAACATCGGCAAACGCATCTGCACAAATAAATTTCTGATCTAACTGCCATTTATCAGCAAAAGACTGCCCTTGCTCACAGAGATCCTGTTGCCACTCTAAGCTGGTCACAGAACCTTGTTGTGTTTTTGCAATCAATCGGCCTAAATGTCCCTTACCAGCGCACCACTCAAGTATTGGAAGGTGGTCATGGTTATTAGCAAAAGCCTGCTCAGTAAAAGCAATAATTTGTTGCCATTTACGGCCTTTAATATGACCACTGAAATGTTTAAGGGCAGACTCATCAATAGGCTGATTTATTTCCGCTGCCAACTCATAAGCTTGGCGATTAAGTAACGGCAGCAAACTGAGAGTCTGGTGCTGTTTTGCAGCTTGCAAATCCTGTTCTAATGCCGGCAGTAAACTGCTTAACAGTAACGAGGGGTTACTGTCTATTAGATCAATCTCAGTATCAGGAATGCGCCATAGTTTGGCAGTTAATGTTGGAAATGCTTGTTGCCAAGGCAGGTACTTGCAATCAAACGCCACCACCTGCCATAAAGGCTGAGTCAACGCCAATAACGTGGATAATTGGCTGAGCCGAGTGGCGTAATCTGGCTTAATAACATCTTTTTGGGGGAGATCAGCAGATTGCGTTAACTCGCTATCTTGCTGAGATATTTGAACCTGTTCGGCCATAATGACAGTTAACACATTAGCAAATCGATGACTGCAATTGTAACAGCTCAATTTTAAACATGATAATATCAAGGCATATCATTACCGAAAAATAGGCTGGTAAACTTAATGCATTCACCTTGCGTCGCTCGATGTGGCTTAAATGAAGATGATTTCTGTATGGGGTGTTATCGACATGTCGATGAAATTGTTATCTGGTCACAGGCCAACGATCAACAACAGCAACACATTTTGGATCAACTAGAATCTCGTAAATTACAGTTCGCTGACAGTAAAAATAGCCAGGCTCTATCAAGAGCTAAATGGTTAGATGCTGAAAAAAGATTACTTTAGGCAAACATCACAGCATTATTAATGTATTAACTGGCACTCTCAAGCAAACGTAAACAATAGCACTCAGCTTGACCCGTTAACGGCATTCAAGCTGATATGGATATTGGCACTATGAATAAATCAGCTTACTTTTTCATCATCGATTTTAAATTGGCAAACGGATTATGGGTCGCGACATCTTGCTTGTTTTCTGTGGTACTGCCATAACGAATTAACTCTTCAAAACGCGAATGTTCATTATCATGACAATATAAACACAATAACTCCCAATTAGTGCCGTCTGACGGATTATTGTCATGGTTATGATCACGATGATGTACGGTTAACTCACTCAAGTTTTTATGGGTAAACTCTCGAGTACAGCGTCCGCAAACCCAAGGATAGAGCTTTAACGCCTGTTCACGATAACCAGTCTCACGCTTGGCTTTATAGTCTCTTGCTTCAGCCAATACCTTGTCTAATTTGCTCTCACCAACCATGTCGAATCTAACCTCAGCATAAATAAATTGCCCCAAGGATAATAAGGCTTATCGCTTGGGGCAATGATTTTGTTTTGTTAATGCACAAATGTGCAGTAATTAGCGTTGATTAATCGACAAGTTCCGCATGCGACAAGTGCACATAATGCAAATAACGCTCATATTGAGTGACAATATCTGCTGTAATTTGCTCTTGAGTGTAACCCATCACATCATATTGCTGACCACCGTGCTCAAGGAAAACCTCCACACGATAATAGGCTTGATCAGAGCTAATATTCTCTTCTGTTGTGCCCGTAACTGTGTAAGCTCGTATTCGAAGGCCATATACAAACGATAATAAGTCATCGGGACCAATAACTAACCTAACCCGCTCATCCTTAAAAATAATATCCGCTAATTGGCCCTTGCTTATTAACGTATCTCTCATCTCGGTTAAAGCCGGTTGAGCTATGGTATCAAGATAATTTTGTGCATCCTCTCTAGTGGGCATAGACACTAAAATATCTAACCTGTCTTGCCAGGTCATATTGGCCTTAACATATTGCACGCTGGTATTGTGTGACTGCACGCTGTTGATTTTAAGCCAATCATCTTTTAATGCTTTATACAGACCCACACACATCAATAGCATCACGATTAAAAATGGCATTGCACTGGCGATAGCGGCCGTTTGCAGCGCTTGTAAACCACCCGCCACCAATAACACAGATGCTACAACACCCTGTAATGCAGCCCAAAATATACGTTGCCAAACCGGAGCATTATTGTCACCGCCCGAGGTTAAATTATCAATAACCAGTGAGCCAGAATCCGATGATGTCACAAAGAATGTCACCACTAAACAGACAGCAATTGTTGATAAAATCGTCGAGAATGGCATGTGTTCAAAAAACTTGAACAGTGCAACTGATACATCACTGGATACCGCTTCAGATAAATAACTCGCACCATGATTGGCAATGGCATCGATTGCCGTATTACCAAACACTGTCATCCATAAAAAAGTAATCGCTGATGGCACAAATAACACGCCGATTAAGAATTCACGAATAGTACGCCCGCGACTGACGCGCGCAATGAAGGTACCCACAAAAGGAGACCATGAGATCCACCAGCCCCAATACAATAATGTCCAACCACCTATCCAGTCATCTTTTTGCTCATAGGCATATAAGTTAAATGTTTTACCAACAATCTCACTTAAATATCCACCGGTGTTTTGCACAAAAGATTGCATCAACAACACAGTTGGCCCCAGCACTAATACCGATACCATTAATAATAATGCTAAACCTAAGTTCAACTCACTTAAGCGTTTTACGCCTTTATCGAGTCCTGAAAACACCGATAAAGTGGCAATGCCTGTGATGATCACAATCAACACCACCTGCACAGTGGTATTGTTAGGCAGGCCGTCAATAAGATAGCTCAAACCTGAGTTTATCTGCAGCACACCAAAACCTAATGAAGTAGCCACACCAAACATAGTGCCAAGTACCGCAAAGGTATCAACGGCATGACCAATTGGGCCATAAATCCGCTCGCCAATTAACGGGTATAAAGCGGAGCGAGGTAATAAAGGTAATTTGTGTCGATACGAGAAGTAGGCTAAAGACAATGCCACTACAGCATAAATAGCCCAAGCATGAATGCCCCAGTGGAAAAAAGTAATCTTTAATGCATCTTTCGCCGCTTTAATCGATTCAGGTGATGCATCGGGTGGTGCCAGGTAGTGCATCACAGGCTCTGCTACACCAAAGAACATCAGCCCTATGCCCATACCTGCCGAAAACAGCATGGCGATCCAACTTTTATAACTATAATCAGGCACAGAATGCTCTGGCCCCAGCTTAATATCTCCAAAGCGGCTCATCATCACAAAAATGATAAACACTAAGAAGATGGCAACGCCTAATATGTACATCCAACCCGTTTTTACTTCTAACCAGTGCTGTACTGATTTAAAAAACAAGTTAGCTTCAGTTGGTGCGATGGCACAGAGTAAAACCATCATGGTAATAAGAATAACTGAAGAGAGAAATACAGGCGGGTTGATACTTGTCTTAATAGACATAATGTCTCCCGTAAAAAGTAACGTTTTGTACCAAAAAGTTAATTAAATAATAGGTGTTATTCTTTAATTAAAACGGCACAAAAATTAGTGGCTAATACTAGCATAACTGACGGCTATTTAGTGCAGGCATGCGAATAAACATGACTCTAGTGAGGTAATCGAACATTTTTATTGTGTATGTGTAAAATAAAAACACCTAATCAGTTAACAAGCCGTAACTGTCGACCAACGCAAAATGATTGCCAATTTAGCCGAGCATGCGTTTTGCCGCAAACCATGCAGAAATTCAATGTGCCTAACATGGGTATTGCGCATTAGTTACTGCGGTTAGTTTAGGTGATAAAGCTGTAGTAAAAATATGACGATTGCGCCACAGGCAATGAAGATAAAAACTTGAAGCAAACTAAGCCATAAAGTAAAGTTAGCCCCCTTATTTCGTCAATGGGTATTGTTGTACTTCTATCAACATTAACCAATACTCATTGAGGCGCTTTTTTATTATTACGGCAAGCCTAAATGACCTCGAATATAACCCGTCAAGCTGATGCATCAGAACAAAGTTTATTGCGCATTTTTACTGTGCCAGAAGATGCTAAGTCGACCTTAAGTATTATCGAACAAAAGCTTTCCCAAGACTTAGCAGGCTTTTTGGGAAACAGCATTGCCGCGTTAGAAAAACCATTGGCAGAAATAGAAACCGACTTTCAAGCGTTTGAAATACCAGCTGCGCCTCGCTTTGTATCTGATTACACAGATGAAATTATGCAAAACTTAGTGGCGCATTCGGTGCACACTTCTGCGCCGAGTTTTATTGGTCACATGACCTCTGCCTTACCCTATTTTGTATTGCCCTTGTCTAAAATGATGGTTGGGCTCAATCAAAACTTAGTTAAAATTGAAACATCTAAAGCCTTTACCCCACTTGAGCGTCAGGTTTTAGGCATGATGCATCATTTAATTTATGATCAAAATGAAGCTTTTTACCAACAATGGATGCACAGCGCTAATCATTCTTTAGGTGCATTTTGCTCTGGTGGTACAGTAGCCAACATTACTGCACTGTGGATAGCCCGCAATCAAGTGTTAAAAGCTGAGGGAAGTTTCAAAGGTGTAGGCCGAGAAGGCATGCTCAAAGCACTACGCCATTATGGTTATGATGACTTAGCAATTTTAGTGTCTGAACGAGGCCACTATTCATTAGGTAAAGCCGCTGATTTACTCAGCATTGGTCGGGATAATATTGTGAGTATTCCTACGGATGCCAATAATAAAGTCGATGTATCCGCCATGCGTCAAGCCGCGTTAAAGCTTGAAAAAAATAATATAAAAGTAATGGCCATAGTCGGCGTTGCTGGCACCACAGAGACAGGAAACGTAGACCCACTAACCGAGTTAGCCGAACTCGCCACAGAACTTGGCTGCCATTTTCACGTTGACGCAGCCTGGGGCGGCGCCAGTTTACTGTCCAATAAGTATCGTTATTTACTTAAGGGGATTGAACTGGCTGACTCAGTGACTATTGATGCCCATAAACAAATGTATGTGCCAATGGGTGCCGGTATGGTGTTATTTAAAGACCCTGAACTAGCACATACTATTGCCCATCATGCGGAATATATTCTCCGTGTGGGATCAAAAGATTT
Source organism: Shewanella sp. HL-SH8 (assembly GCF_051165765.1). Lineage (NCBI taxonomy): Bacteria > Pseudomonadati > Pseudomonadota > Gammaproteobacteria > Alteromonadales > Shewanellaceae > Shewanella > Shewanella sp. HL-SH8. The sequence goes on from NZ_CP195039.1 coordinate 3,294,321, forward strand.
AGGCAGCCAAACCCTTGAGGGCTCTCGCCCTGGCATGGCGATGCTAGTGCACGCTTGCCTACAAATTATTGGTCGTGAAGGCTATGAAATATTAATCAATAACAGCTTAGAAAAAGCCCGCTATTTTGCACAGCTAATTGAGCAACATTCAGAGTTTGAGCTAGTCACCGAACCAGAGCTTTGTTTGTTAACCTATCGGTATGTGCCGCTGTCGGTACAGTTAAAGCTGACTGAAGCAATTGCGATTAATGACTTTGAAAAGGTTGCCAGAACTAATGAGCTTTTGGATGGCTTAACTCAATTTATTCAAAAGCACCAGCGTGAACAAGGTAAGTCATTTGTATCTCGCACCCGTATTCGCCCTGCAAGGTATCAAAGACAGCACACAACCGTATTCAGAGTGGTTTTAGCGAATCCGTTAACCAGCCATGAAATCTTAGCTGACGTGCTCAACGAGCAAACCCAAATAGCCCAATTAGATAACGAATTTTATCCGCAATTACTGGCGCTATAGTCTTCAAGACTCAAGTTTTAAGCCTCAACTGTGATTGTTGAGGCTTTTTTTTGATAAAAAACTAATACCGATAAACTTATTAACCCAATAAATTTCAGGCATAAAAAAGCCCCGACGTAATGTCGAGGCTGGTTTATCCATCACTCAATCCAGATATAAAATATCAAAGTGAGTCTAATAATGGTACCCGAGGCCAGACTGTTCTGACAACGACAGTGGCGCGCTTGCTTTAGCGTGCCTGCTAATTCAAACATTAAAACCTACAGGCATAAAAAAGCCCCGACGCAATGTCGAGGCTGGTTTATCCATCACTCAATCCAAATATAAAATATCAAAGTGAGTCTAATAATGGTACCCGAGGCCAGACTGCACTGACAACGACAGTGGCACGCTTGCTTTAGTGTGCCTACTAATTCAAACATTACTAACTTTCAGACATAAAAAAGCCCCGACGTAATGTCGAGGCTGGTTTATCCATTACTCAATCCAGATATAAAATATCAAGGTGAGTCTAATAATGGTACCCGAGGCCAGACTTGAACTGGCACGCTTATTCAGCGAGGGATTTTAAATCCCTTGTGTCTACCGATTCCACCACTCGGGCAAAGTGTTGTTTTAATTGCTAAAGACATATAAGCAATCAAACTCAATTTAGTGGAGGCGCGACCCGGAGTCGAACCGAGGTCGACGGATTTGCAATCCGCAGCATAGCCATTCTGCCATCGCGCCACAACGTAAAAAAGGATTTGGAGCGACATATCAGGTTCGAACTGATGACCTATACCTTGGCAAGGTATCGCTCTACCAACTGAGCTAATGTCGCGTAAATCTGATTAACTCGCTTTAAGCACTAGGCTGTCTAGCTGTTAGTCTCTTGTCTACGGGGGTGCATTTTACCGATTTCATCCCCGGTGTCAATTGCTGTTTTTATTAAAACTTATCATTTGCGCACTAAATAATCTTATTGAAGTATTTATGTGCTATTCCGCGGTTAAATCATTCCAAGCCGCTGAAATGTAACTTATCATCGACCAGAAAGTCAGCAATGCTGCCACATAGAACAACACATAGGCCATATCCGTTAGAAATGGCGTAGGTTGCCAAATCAAACCGACTATCGCGGCCATTTGGGCTGCTGTTTTATATTTGCCAATCCAGGACACGGCAACAACACCACGTTTTCCTATTTCAGCCATCCACTCTCGTAATGCTGAAATAACAATCTCACGCCCAATCATAAACAATGCGGCTAGAGTTAGATAAATATTATCATTTTGCTGAACCAACAAGACTAATGCAGTCGATACCATCACCTTGTCTGCAACTGGGTCTAAAAAAGCACCAAAACGGGTTAGTTGACCTAATTTACGGGCAGCATAACCATCTAATGCATCCGTCACCGCAGCAAGCCAGAAAATAAATGCTGCAGCAAAAGGTGCCCAAGTATAGGGTAAATAAAAGAAAAATATAAATACAGGCAGTAGCACTAAACGAAACAGTGTTAATGCAATAGGTAAGTTAAACGGCATAAATAGACCAATTATTCGTAAGCTGCGCCAATCTTGCCTTAATTTTAGCCCCCTCGCAATGTGTCATGAATCGTTTGTGCCATTTCTAGGCTAATTCCGGGAACTTTTGTTAATTCTGCCACACTGGCACCCTTTACTTCTTGTAATCCGCCCAAATGTTGCAATAAAGCTTTACGTCTTTTAGGTCCAACACCCGCTATCGATTCTAAAGTTGAAGTATTACGCGTTTTCTGACGTTTATTACGGTGTCCTGTAATAGCAAAACGATGAGACTCATCTCGAATATGCAACACAAGGTGAAATGCGGGTGAATCACTGGCAATTTGAATAATCTCTTCCGAACCACCTAATACAAAGGTTTCTAACCCCGCTTTACGCCCTTCTCCTTTCGTCACCCCCACAATCAAAGGTGGTTTAGCTAAATGGGCACATTTTTCATCAACGATATTTTGCGCAATACGAAGTTGGCCTAACCCACCATCAATAAATAAAATATCAGGCACCTTGCCGGTTTCATCAATTCGGTCAAAGCGGCGGCTAATTGCTTGTTCCATTGCAGCATAGTCATCTCCGCCCGTTATACCATTGATGTTATAGCGTCGATAATCCGCTTTATGCGGCCCTTCACGATTAAACACCACACACGAAGCCACTGTACTCTCACCCATGGTATGGCTGATATCGAAGCATTCCATACGGTTTATTGGCGTAGACAGCTCTAAGGCCTCTTCTAGTAAGCTAAAACGTTGTTCAATTGTATTCTTGTGTGACAATCTGGTAGCCACGGCATTACTGGCATTTGTTATCGCTAAACGTAAAAAGTTAGCTCGCTCACCACGAACGTGTGTTTTTATCGAAAACTTTTTCTGTAACGCCTGTTCTATTGAGGCGGCGACCACTTCCATCCCGTCAAATTCGTGGCTGAGGATCACTTCTTTGGGCACTGTGCGCTGCACGTCTTCATTTAAATAAAACTGCCCCAAAAATGATGATAGTACCTCATCTAACTCTGTGGCCACTGGCACACTTGGGTAATAACTGCGGCTACCAAAAATCTTACCTTCTCGAATAAACAGTAAGTGAAAACAGACAATTCCAGACGCATAATGCACGCCAACAACGTCCATATCACCTTTATTATTAGAGACTTCTTGTTGCTCACTTACTTTACGTAATGCGCTAATTTGATCACGATATTGAGCGGCTTGCTCATAGGCCATGTTAATAGCAGCATGTTCCATTTTATCCACTAAAGTGCTGATCACCTGCTGATCTTTGCCGCGTAAAAATAACGTGGCTAATTTAACCTGCTCTTGATAATCATCATCAGACACAATACCAACGCACGGAGCGCTACAACGGGACAATTGATACTGTAAACACGGGCGAGAACGAGATTTGTAGTACAGGTCATCGCATTGACGAATAGGGAATAACTTCTGCATTAAATTAAGGCTTTCGCGAACAGCACCGCCGTTAGGATATGGCCCAAAATAATGACCTTTCTCGCGCTTTACTCCGCGATGATAAGCCAAACGCGGATGTTTATGACCACTCAGTAAAATATAAGGATAAGACTTATCATCACGTAACAATACATTGTATTTAGGCATGTACTGCTTGATATAGTCATTTTCTAAAATAAGTGCATCGGTTTCGCTGTGGGTAACCGTGACATCGATGTGATCAATGTTAGCGACTAATGCCTGGGTTTTTACATTGGGTAAATTGGCTCGAAAATAAGAGGTTAAACGCTTTTTAAGATCTTTAGCTTTGCCAACATAAATCACTTTGTCGAGTTTATCGTACATACGATAAACGCCTGGTGATGATGTTACAGTGCGAAGGAATGGTTTAGATTGGAACCCGTCAGACATAATTGATTACAACACAGTTAATGGTGACACAAATAAAAATCACGACAACATAATTAGGTTCTCGTGAAATTTGATTAGAATGAACCCGTGTCGAGCATTTTGTATCGAATGGCTAAGCGGGTCAATTCAACGTCACCATTAATACCTAACTTAGCGAATAATCGGTAACGATAACTGTTAACCGTTTTAGGACTTAGATTGAGTTTTTCAGAAATTTCATTTACTTTCTCACCGTTAGTTATCATCAGCATGATTTGCAACTCACGCTCTGAGAGGCTGGTAAAAGGGTTTTCATCACTGCTATCGAACTGGCTTAACGCCATTTGCTGCGCAATTTCAGGGGATAAATAACGCTGACCACGAGACACTTGGCTAATTGCGCGGATAACCTCTGGGGAAGTTGAACCTTTAGTTAAATAACCAGACGCTCCTGCTTGCATAACTTTTTTAGGGAAAGGGTCTTCAGTTTGTACCGTTAGTACTATTATTTTAGCATCAGGCTGATAACGTAGTATTTTACGTGTCGCTTCTAAACCGCCCATCCCAGGCATGTTCATGTCCATTAAAATAACATCAGCTTCATTCTGACGAGACCATTGTACGGCGGTTTCACCATCATGCGCTTCACCAACCACTTTAATCCCACGCTCATCTTCTAAAAGGCAGACGGATCCCAGTACGAACTAACTCATGATCATCAACTAAATATACAGATATCAACTTCAACCACCTATTTATTATTTGCCATTCATCCTGAATGTTGGCATTTTTGTTTTGCGAAACATCGACATAATAAAACATATGATGCTTTGAAGTTTCTAGCAGACAAATTTATCACTAATCCTTGAACTCACACAAGCAAGACAAGCACGATAAGCCAACTTTCAACTAAATAAAAATGGTCTGCACCTCAAGCTGATTACTTACTGGCCATTTAAGGTCACAATAATACTGCGCGCCGAACCTTGGTCTCTGTGTTCACACAGGTAAATCCCCTGCCACGTCCCCAAATTAAGGCGCCCCTTACTAATGGGGATGGTCAGTTCAGCACCTATGAGTGACGATTTAATATGCGCGGGCATATCATCAGCACCTTCATAGGTATGTCGATAATAAGGGGCATTTTCAGGCACCATAACATTGAAATGTCGTTCAAAATCGCCCCTTACCGTTGGGTCGGCATTTTCATTTAATGTCAGTGACGCTGAAGTGTGTTGAATGAAAAAATGCGCCAAGCCTATTTCAAAGGTTTTAAGCTCAGGTAATTGTTGCAATAACTCATCTTCAACGAGGTGAAAGCCTCGTCTTTTAGCCGCTAGTTGGATGCTTTTTTGAAACCACATCATTTTCTCGCTTAGGGTCTATTTTAATAACATGATTATCAGGACTATCGGAGTTCAACTTCAAGTAAATGATCCATAAAATGCATGCCATGGGCTAACTCATATTGCTTTTTAGTTAGCGCACCATAGGCAAAGTGCGGCGCTAGGACTCCATCATAGGCTCGAAAATCAATTAATGATTGTTTAAAACGCGCATAAGCATTTGTGAGGTTATGACTCGTATTCAACAGTAACTGCTTATCCAAACTTGCTGCACCCGGAATAGGTTCACTTAAACTATGTGACATTTTTCTTTTTGACTCAAACACAGCAAATGCCAATGACCCAAGAGTTACTTTAAATAAATCAGATTTGTGTTGCGGATAACCCAACATTGAATACTCCACACTCTGTGCGCAGTGCTGCAAAATTTGAGCGACATCCCACTCTCCATTAGCGACTGGATGACTTATCATAACCTTATCAAGCAATGTAATCATGGAGTCTATATCAAGTGGTACCACTTCAGGTTCTACACTCATCCAAGCTGCACCACCTATGGTCAGCATGGTCGTCGTGACTAAACTGAACCGCATAAACTGTCTTCTATTCATCATGACGCCCATTTCATATTATTTATCTAACCAATGCACCTTATTGTCACTTTGATTACAGTATTTATCTTGCAACCTTTGTGGTACATTTTTGTACATATATATAATACTCACAAAAATACTATGCATCGCCAATTATTCATATTACTTATTTTTGCCGTCTTATCGGTACAATCTGCCCATAGCAAACCTATTGTTAAGGTTGCTGGTTATCAATTTGCGCCCTACTTAAATCAATCAAGTGATGGACTTTATACTGGATTATCAGTTGATGTGGTAAAGGCATTGAATGGCATTCAATCAGAAGTACAATTTGAATTTGTTGCGACGAGTATTAGTAACCGCTATAAAGCGTATAAGATGGATCGTTATGACATGATATTATTTGAAAGCCCTATTTGGGGTTGGCAAGATATTGAACATGAATTTGTGCCATTACATATTAATGATGGAGAACTCTTTATTGCGTTGAAAGACAAAGCTATCGAACAACAATATTTTGATAACTTTAACGGTAAAGTACTCAGCCTGGTAAAAGGATATCATTATGCATTTGCTCAGTGGCAAGTTGACCCAAAGGCACTTAATAATGATTATAATATTCAATTCGTCAGATCAAACGAGGCTTCAATTGTGAGCATACTCAGAGGCAGAGCGGATATCGCCCCTGTAACCTGGTCTTACTTGCAATTCTATTTAGCCCAGTATCCTGAGGTCAAATCTCAGCTACTAATTTCTAACAAATGGGACCAAAAATATGACCATGGTGTTTTATTAAATCCCAAAGCACCTATTAGCAAGCAACAACTTACAAAATGGATATCACTGCTGCAAGAACAAAATATACTACCCCGATTAGCGGCAAACTATGGATTATAAAAACATAATAAACAATGACTTAAAGAATAGTTTTGTAGGCTGTGAATATTAATTCTTTCAGGTGATAAATTATCAGCTAACAAAAAACCGTATTCATTGAATACGGTTTTTTCTGTAATTAACAAGCTAGCGTTATTAATGTTGAGATGCTACATGGTCACCATCGACCAATAATCCAGACGTTTTTGAGGCTCATAGACAACGGTTTTACACAACTCTTTGTATTGCCCCATTAACCCGCCTAAATTAGACGAGCCACCTAACTTAGCAATTTGTTGTTGTTTCTCGGCTATAATATCTTTTGCAACTTGTTCTGCACTGCGATATTTTTCGGCTAATGTAGCAGCATCAGTCGCCGATATTTTTAAACGCTCACCCACTGCCTGCATTTGCGGTGCATTCATTGCACCAATCGCTTCCGAAGCAATTTGGTAATAGGCTGCACACTGAACCACTTCATCGGCAAAGGCTTTCTCGGCCTGATCTTGTGCGCAGACAGCTTGGCTTAAACATACTAACGAGGCCGTTAATAACCATTTCGCTTTAATACTCATATCCCGTCCTATTTAGTGTGCTAAATTTAAAAAAACACGTCATTAAAATCAAAGATACCATTAAAAACCATGCGTTGCATGACTTACCCTAAACCACCCCGCAATACTGTTACGGGTTTTTAATGTTGGTAACACTTCATGGGGAAAGCGCTCACTTAAAAATATGGCTAACGTTCCCATCTGAGGTTTTACCGTTTCTAGCAGTAAATCGAACTCATCATAAATAAGCAGCTCGCCGCCATCGTCCAATTGCCAATGTGGATTTAAGAAAAATACCGTTGTAAGAATTCGATTTTGGCTGCCTTTTAAAGCATCAACATGCTTTTTATAATGTGCTCCAGGCTCATACACTGCATAGTGGCTCTCATAATCAAACAACCCCATAAATAAGCGTCGATTAAGGCCCTCTCTAAGTTGCTCCATAATAGACAGGTACGCTTTGTCTGTGTGGTCTTGTTTATCAAGCCAACTGATTTTATCTGAGCGGATCTCAGCATTAACTTGCTGTTCAATACCGCGACCAATAGCCGCATATTTAAAATCAATGTCATGCTTAGCCTGCATTTTTTCAAGTAGGGCTAAACTAACATAATCAGGAATGATATCTGATAAAAGACTATAGCCTTTATCGACTAACGCATCTGCGATCACATCCAGCACTGCTTCACTTATCGGCGAAACCATACATGCTACATCCAAAGAGACGACGCTTTTTACTTTACTTTAGGACTTAGGCTGCAAGATTAAGTCAGAATTTCGAGGGGGCGTGGTTTGCTAAATTTAAAGGGCATAATTAAATACGCCCGAATTTTTCAATAGAGTGTGAATACTCATTTAGTCTGCGAATACTAGTTTAACAATGACATTATGACAACAAAATAAATAGGGAATACCTTAAAGTTTCCGCTGTTATAGCAATGCTTCAACCAAGGGAGTACATTTTTGAGAACCAACCCATGTTACTGATCTCTGGTCGCAAAAAACCTGTTATTACTGCCTATCTAGCCCCTAAATACTTTAGCCACGCACAAATAGGACAACAGGCAACAATTAAGCTGCCTGATGGTAGTAAGCTCAGAGCAAAAATTTCTGAGCCAACTGAATTAGTGAGTCGATTACCACAGCAGTTATCAGGGCCTTTTGAAGGTGATAAAGCGGTGTTAAAAATAATTCTAACGCTCGATGATTCACTTCCAGTATCCATTGAAGGTTTACCTGTAGAAGTTATCTTCTACTATCAGTAGTCAATGATGTTTCAAGGTCGAACTTGATAACGTACATAGCCTGTACCTAAACTTAAACCTGCGCCTAAACGTCCTCAGTTTAACCTGAGGACGAAGTCTATATTTGGCTGTGGGTCAGCACAACCTTATGTTGCTCAAACTTATCTTGCTCAGTATCGGGCCCATGTTCCTGTAATGCCTCATCTGCCGCTTGTTTACTTTGATTGACTTTTAACGCTAGGTACAAGTCTGAACGGATATAAATACCTTCATTGCCAGACTTCATCCCGGTCTGTTCAAACCATGATAGTAATTGACGCTTTCTACCAGCAAGCTCAAGCCGCACGCCGCGCTTTTTAAACAGCGCATCTAAATCGGCAAGCATTGCCATTACACTTAAATCTAAATGAGTAAAACACGGTACAGCATCAATAATAACGCATTTTATATCGCCTTTTTGTCTTGCGTATTGCTCTAACAATCGACGTTTAAAATAACCTGAATTAAAGTAAGTTAACGGTGAATTGAATCGATAGATGAAAATACCAGCCACAGGTTTCGCTTTGTCACTGCTATCTAAACTTCTGATTACCCCTTTTATATCAACCCCTAAAACCTGATCAGTTGGGCGCATAACCGTTCGAATAAATTGGAACAAACCCAATAACACGGCCAATGTAATCCCAGGGATAACACCAATGAACAATACCGCAAATAAGGTTATTGACGCTAAGTAAAAGGCTTGTTTGTCGCGTAGTCTTAATTGCCACACAGCTTTTAAATCTAAAAGATGCACTGACGCTATCACCAACACCACACCGAGCGCAGCACTTGGAATAAACTCCAGCGGCGCAGTCAGAAAAATAGCAATAATGGCAATAATCGCCGCAGCAATAATTGACACTAATTGTGTTTTACCACCATTAGCATCATTCACCGCGGTACGGGAGTCAGCGCCACTTACTGCAAATCCCTGTGATAACGCTGAGGCTATATTCGCCAGCCCCAGTGCTCTAAACTCTTTATCTGCATCAATGTCATAGCCATTTTTGGCTGCAAAACTGCGGGCAGTCAGCATCATACTAACAAAGCTGACTACCGCTAAGTTAAGCGCAGGCATAACAAGTTCGCGTATAATACCAACGTTAAACTCTGGCGCTTGAAACAAAGGTAATCCTCCTGCTACTTCCCCTATGGTTTTGACATCAAATTGCTCAAGGTTAAACACCCAAACCAATATCGCCCCAAACGCGATGGCAAACATTGATGAGGGCCAGCTTGGTCTTAACCGTTTCATACCAAAATAAATAGCCACTGTGAGTATGGCCATTAATAAGGTCGGAACGTGGGTTTTTGACAAATAAGTAGGTGCGCCACCTAAACGCTCAAGTAAGTATCTTTCATCGAAAGTGAAACCGAATATTTTTGAAAACTGACCAACAATAATGGTAACTGCCACACCATTTAATAGCCCCATTAAAATTGGCTTGGACAGAAAATCAGCCAATACCCCTAATTTAAATCGGCTAGCAATTAAACACCAAAACCCGGTCATTGCAGTCATGGTCATAACCAGTTGCCAATGCTTAACACTGTCGCCGGCCGCCAGTGGCGTAACCACTGCTGCAATAACAGCACAAGTCGCTGCGTCAGGCCCAACAATAAGTTGCCTTGAGGTGCCAAACAAAGCATATATCATCATAGGTAAGACGCAGGAGTATAAGCCAACAGCAGCGTTAACACCGGTAAGTTGGGCATAAGCAATTGCAACTGGAAGCGCTACAGCAGCAACTGATAATGCCGCTTTAACATCATCCGCAAACCACTTTCGCTCATAGTTAATAAGTGTGTTTAAACCTGGCATAAACTCGTACAAACGTGACAACACAGCAGTTTCCTTGTCATTACAGCTAATGCAGCAATGATAGGTTTTTATTGGAAAAATTACAGCAACTTGTGTAATTTTTTTCTAGCACAGAAATGTGACATAAAAATGAATCAGTGCAACATAACGTGATAATTGCCCTTGGAGGACATTAATAATTAGCTCCATGATGAGAAAAATTGATACTTTTGATTACAAAATCTCAAATCCAAAGCACCTATTACATGTTAAACTACTCTGCTGAAATATCATTTTTCATTTATTTGCTCCAAATGGCTTCTCTATAATTTCCTGAGGTTTTTGTGTCTCAATCTTCAAACAAAGCTGCCCTAAACACTTTCCCGCATTTAGCAATGCTACTTCCTATGTTAGCGGCAATCGTTGCGATAACGCCCTTAGCAATTGATATGTACTTACCTGCTATGTCAACTTTGGCAAAAGGTTTTGGCACCGATGTGACCATGGTTCAGCAATCGCTAAGTATTTACCTGGCAGGCTATGCGTTAGGCATGCTGACATTTGGGCCTATTGCAGACAGGGTTGGCCGCAAGCCATTAGTGATTACCGGGTTAATTGGTTTTAGTGTGATCAGTTTATTGCTCGGGTTTAGTCAAACTATTGAACAATTTCTTGTGCTGCGTTTTCTACAGGCCTTTATTGGCGCTGCGGCAACAGTCGTGGTACCGGGTTATATTAAAGAAATCTACGGAGAAAATACTGCTAAGGGCATGTCTTACGTCAGTTTAATCATGATGTTAGCGCCATTAATTGCTCCTACAATAGGCAGTTTTATATTAGAGCTTGGTGACTGGCATTTAATCTTTTTTGTATTAAGTTTTTACGCAGCTTTATTACTTATCATAGTGCTAACAAAGTTAAAAATGCCCAGTGATACTGACTTAGCACAACGTAGTCAAAAGTCATTTTTTCGCTCGTATTACACAGTATTTTCTCGCCAAGGTGTAAAGTTACATATCACCAGTGGCGTATTGACCTCTTTTGCATTTTTCTGTTATTTAACTGCATCGCCATTTGTGTACATGGAAGTATTTCAATTAGACAAGTCGTTATTTGCCATTCTATTCAGCTCCAATGTGGGCGCATTAATGTTAGCCAACATTGTTAATTCACGTATTGTCAGTCGTTATGGCTCAAAGCGTATGCTGCATGTCGGTACATTTTTTGCTGCTATCGCCGCTATTGGATTGGTACTGGTGAACGTGTTTGACTTAAGCTATCACTTTACCGTGATGATGCTGATCCCATTAATGGGTGCATTAGGGATTATGTCAGTTAATGCAGATGCGATTGTGTTAATGAAATTCAAGCAAGAAACCGGCACAGCAACTGCCGTTATTGGTACATTACGGTTTGGATTTGGGGCGACCGCAGGTCCCTTACTAGCATATTTTTATACTGGCACTGCTGTGCCATTTGCCAGCCTAATGTTAGTGGCCATTTTAATGGTTGCCGCGTGTCAGGTATTACAAAATTATCAAAGCAAATATCACACTCTTACTGATAGCTGATAACTGATAACTGATAACTATCGTTGGTAAGTTAACGCGTAAATTCCACAAAGCCATCAACCAAGCGTTTGATTAACACCGATCAGTTAAGAAACTGATCGGTTGACAGCAAAAATGATCCTACGAAAATGGCTCCTTCTTTTGAACGGAGTCATTTTTTATGTTGTCTAACTGGCTTATTGATACTGAATTACTTGTCGCCCCCGAAGAACTATCTATCTTTCAAAAAGAATTGCCGTTGGAATGGATTGAACAAGCTTTGGAGCTAACCAACAAAGCAAGTATTAGGCGCAGAAAACTTCCAGCAGAATTAGTCGTTTGGCTCATCGTTGGAATTGGCCTCTACCGAAATCGTTCCATCGCTGAAGTCGTCTCCAAGCTCGACTTAACGTTAGTTGATAAGTTGGGAGAAACCGTTGCACCAAGTGCTATCCCGCAAGCCAGACAGCGACTGACAGCGACTGACAGCGACTGACAGCGACTGACAGCCGCTCCCCTTAAAGCCCTTTTTGATATCACTTCTAAACACTGGTGTCATAGGGAAGACAGCCAAGATACATGGCATGGTCTTCAGTTATTTTCTGTTGATGGAACGACATTTCGATGTGCAGAAAATACCGAGAATTCAGAGCATTTTGGCTATATCAGTAATCAGCATAGAAAGCAGTCCGTATACCCAGTAGCCCGCTTATGCGCACTCATGTCATTACGAAGTCGTATGATAAGAAATGTAAAATTTGGTCCGTGTAGTAAAGGAGAAATTAGTTATGCTCGAGAGCTAATTGGATCAGTTCCAGCTAATTCTCTCACTATTTTTGATAGTTGTTACTTTAGTGCAGATCTTATGACAAGTTGGTGGGGAGCCAACCAGAATAGTCATTGGCTTACACCACTCAAAAGTAATACACGCTTTGAAGTCATCGAGCAATACGCTGACAACGATTATCTAGTTGAGATGCCAGTATCACCACAAGCGAGAAAAAAGAACCCAGAGCTACCTGAAAAGTGGCATGCAAGACTAGTGACCTATCAAGAAAAATCCCAGGGCAATCATATTACAGGTGTGCTGAGTTCATTAACCAATAGAAGCCAATACTCCTCTCAAGATATATTAGGTGTCTATTTCGAACGCTGGGAGATAGAAAATGGCTATGGAGAAATCAAGCAATATCAACTTGATGAGAGTATTTTATTAAGAAGTCAGACAGTTGAAGGCATTTATCAGGAGATTTGGGGATTACTGATAGCGTACAACTTGATCCGAGTTGAAATAAGCCAAATCGCTAAAGAGGCAGAAGTGTCACCATTACGGATTAGCTTTGTAATGGCGATGCGCTATATACAGGATGAGTTGATGTGGTGCGCAATTGCTTCGCCAGGAACAATCCCTAAAAAGCTCAAAGCAATGAGGGAAAACGTTAAGCAATTTATCTTGCCCAAAAAACGAAAACGGCCCAAAAGTAGGACCGTTCGAATTAACAAAACCCGCTATCCAGTTAAGAGAAGAAACTCTTAACTGAATGGTGTTAAGCGTTTGATGGCTTTTTTGTTTGTCAAATCCAACATACTCTGGTGACAAAAATCCTTTTACTTAGATTAAATATGAAATATTTTCAAATTAATTAAAAAAATAAACAAAACACTTGCAGTAAATATAGATTTACATATGATAAAGCTCATACGTTCTGCAGAGCGGATAATGGGTTTAAGGTACGTCTTACCCTTTAACAGACTTAAATAACCGTTTAAGTTTATTTTTTAGAACGATTACCGCCGTTGTATGCAAGATACTGTTTACCATAACGGTAACTTAAGAGGATTGATTTCATGGAAAAGCTTTCTGGCGCCAGTATGATTGTGCGCTCACTAATAGATGAAGGTGTTAGCCATATTTTTGGTTACCCGGGTGGTTCTGTTTTAGATATCTATGATGCCCTCCACAAAATAGCTGGTGTAGAACATATATTAGTTCGTCACGAGCAAGCCGCGGTTCACATGGCAGATGGTTATGCTCGCGCCACGGGTAAAGTTGGCGTGGTACTGGTAACCTCAGGTCCTGGTGCAACCAATGCCATTACCGGTATTGCAACAGCCTACATGGACTCTATCCCCTTAGTGGTGTTATCTGGTCAGGTACCAAGCTCACTCATTGGTAATGACGCCTTCCAAGAATGTGACATGATTGGTATTTCTAGGCCTATCGTTAAACACAGCTTTTTAGTTAAAAACCCGGCTGATATTCCTGAAATCGTTAAAAAAGCATTTTTTATCGCCTCTACAGGTCGCCCCGGCCCTGTGGTTATAGATTTACCAAAAGACTGCCTAAGTCCTGATAATCTTTATGATTATATCTATCCAGACAGTGTAAAAATGCGTTCATACAACCCAACAACAACTGGTCACAAAGGTCAAATCCGCCGTGGACTCCAAGCCTTATTAGCGGCCAAAAAACCGGTTCTTTATGTGGGTGGTGGCGCGATTATTTCAGAGTGTGACAAACAAATATTATCACTTGCTGAACAACTTAATATTCCGGTAATTTGCACATTAATGGGCTTAGGCGCTTTCCCTGGGACTCATCAACAAAGCTTAGGCATGTTAGGCATGCATGGCACATTTGAAGCCAACAATGCTATGCATAATTGTGATTTGATATTTGGTATTGGGGTACGTTTTGATGATCGTACGACCAATAATGTTGATAAATATTGCCCTAACGCCACTATTTTACACATAGATATCGACCCTGCATCTATTTCAAAAACCGTACGAGTAGACATTCCGATTGTAGGTTCAGCGGATAATATTCTTGATACCATGCTTGAACTGTTAGCCAGCACCAAAGGTAAGAATGATACCGAGGCATTAGATGCTTGGTGGCAACAAATTACTCAATGGCGCGCTCAAGAATGTTTAGAGTTTGATAGAACCACTGACCGTATTAAGCCGCAACAAGTTATCGAAACCTTATATAAGCTAACCAATGGTGACGCTTATGTCGCCTCGGATGTCGGTCAACATCAGATGTTTGCTGCCCTTTATTACCCGTTTGATAAACCACGCCGTTGGATTAACTCCGGTGGTTTAGGCACCATGGGCTTTGGTTTACCTGCCGCTATGGGCGTCAAAATGGCCTTCCCAGACGAAACCGTCGTGTGCGTTACTGGCGATGGTTCTATTCAAATGAATATTCAAGAACTATCAACGGCACTGCAATATGATACTCCTGTTAAAATTATCAACTTGAATAACCGCTTTTTGGGCATGGTAAAACAATGGCAAGATATGATTTATTCTGGCCGCCATTCGCACTCCTACATGGATTCTGTGCCTAATTTTGCCAAAATTGCCGAAGCTTATGGCCATGTAGGCATAACAATTAGCGATCCAAAAGAGCTAGAGTCAAAATTGGCCGAAGCATTAGCCATAAAAGATCGATTAGTATTTGTAGATATTAGTGTTGATGAGACAGAACACGTTTATCCAATGCTAATTCGTGGTGGAGCAATGAACGAAATGTGGTTAAGCAAAACGGAGAAAAGCTAATGCGTCTGTATTATTTCTGTATTACTTGAAAACCAACCCGGTGCACTTTCTCGCGTTGTAGGCTTGTTTTCACAACGTGGTTACAACATTGAAAGCTTAACCGTTGCACCAACGGAAGATAACACACTGTCACGTTTAAACATTACCGTGATAGCGGATGCAAAAGTGTTAGAGCAAATTGAAAAACAACTGCATAAGCTTATTGATATACTAAAAGTGGCTAACATTACTGAGGCCGCGCACATTGAACGCGAGCTAGCTCTCGTCAAGGTCAAAGCTATTGGTGATGTGCGTGAAGAAGTTAAGCGTACTGCGGATATTTTTCGCGGCCAAATAGTTGATGTAACAGCAAGCCTTTACACCATCCAAATGGCTGGAACCAGTGATAAAGTTGATGCCTTTATTGGTGCCTTAACAGAAGTCACTAAGGTGATAGAAGTGTCTCGTTCAGGCGTGGTGGGGCTGTCTCGTGGTGAGAAATCAATGCGGGCATAAGCTAAATTGAATTAAACCAGTACCATAGTTTGTAAACATAAAAGAGCCACAGGTTAATCTGTGGCTCTTTTGTTTGCTGATCTATTTGTTTATTACAGGCGCATAACGTCAATCATTCACTTAACAGCATAAACCATTAATAAATTACAGTTTAAACCGAGAAACAAGCAGTTCCAACTCGGTAACTTTTTCATCAAGTAGTCTCGCTGAGTCAGAGCCAATTTTTGTTTGCTTTAACGACTCATTAGCAATATCACTAATCGCCGTAATATCCCTGGATATCTCTTGTGTCGCATGTGATTGCTCATCACTTGCAGTGGCAATAGCATGGATCATCGAGTTAGCATCTACAGTGCGTTGAACAATTTTAGTAAGTGCTTCTCCCGCTTGATTAGCAAGTTGCACGCCCACAGCAACTAACTCAGTCCCATCACCCATCCGAGTTACCGCTTGGCGCGTTTCATTTTGAATAGCACCAATTAATGTACCCACTTCTTTGGTCGCCTTGGAAGTTCTCTCTGCTAACCCCCTTACTTCATCAGCAACAACAGCAAAACCTCGACCTAACTCTCCCGCTCTAGCAGCTTCAATTGCGGCATTTAGTGCCAACAAGTTAGTTTGCTCTGCAATATCATTAATCACTTTAATAACATTGCCAATTTCATCGCCGCGTTGACCTAACACATTTACAGTAGATGCGGTTTCATTAACCACTTCTGCAATTCGATTAATTCCTTTGACGGTCTCTTGCATTAAACGCCCACCCTCTTGGGCTTCATCACCTGCTTGTTGTGAGGTTGTCGCGGCATCCGCGCTTTGCGCTGCAACTTCTTTCACTGTGATACTCATTTCTTCAACTGCAGCGGCAATAAGATTAGCTTTATCAGCCTGAGCTTGACTGCCCTGAACAACTTGATGACTAGAATGAGCCACCTGGGCACTACTAGAGGCGACCTGATTCGCCACATTTGATATTTGCTCAATAAGTGACTTTAGTGAACGCTGCATCTGATCAACTGACGCCGATAAAATACCTAACTCATCAGTTCGATCATCGTTAATTAATGCAGCAGTTAAGTCACCATCAGCAATTAACCTCGCTTTAGACGAAATAACATCCAATCTACGTTGGATCATACTCGATATTTTCCAAGCGATTAAGGTTCCAACGACGAGCACAATTATCGCGTTTAAAATTAACCATAAAATCACGTTATCAACATTGGTGTTTAAGCTTGCTAACGCTGACTTTGCATCCACCTCTTCTTCCGTTGCAGAGCTCTTTAAAATGTCCATTATCGGCACAACCAACTCATGCTCTAACTTATCAATCAAAGCATTAGCTGTAGCTTTATTTGAAGGGTTATAATTTTCAAATACTTGGTTAGCTGTCGATTTTATTTCATTGTAATAACTTTCAATTCTACGAATATTATCTAGTTCTTGTGGTTTTTGCTCTAAAGGCTTGAGTAATGAAAGATACGATTGAAATGAGTCTGAGTCAGCTTTAAATGCTTCTTTAGCTTCAGGAACGCCTGAAATATAAGTATTTATAGATGAAATCATATCTCCTGCCTCATCCACTAGTTCAAGATAATATCGCAACCCAGGTAAGTCATCATTTAAAGATTCTTCTAAATTATCCGTCTTAAGAGCATCATTAAATTCCTCTTCTTTTAAAGCATCGAGTAAATCCTCTAAAGGTTTTCCTACATTTACCGTCAATTCAGTAACCTGCTTAATGGCGGTTTGCTCCCTTAAAGGAGAATACTTTGCAAAAACATTGGACGAAAGCTGATCGATATATTGGTTGGCAAGGGTTTCAATTTTAGCCATTTTATCAATATCTTGTTGTTTAACTGATTCTAAGGGAACTAATACACTTAAGGCATGTTTAAAGTTTTTGATATTTTCAATAAAATCTTGTTTCTCATCCTCCTCACCATTTAAGTATTCAAGTGCATTTGTTTGTATTGCACTAATACTATCAGCGACAGCAAGGTAAGCGAGTACTCCGGGGACATCATCTTCGGCAATTTCTTGGGCGATTTTTGCCGAATCAGCAACAATGGACCAAATCACGACCGCTAGTAACAGTGTAATAGCAACAATTGAACTGAACCCTAAGTACAGGGATTGTGACAATTTTAGATTCATAAAATATGCTCTCAACAGATAAAAATTTAATCCATCCATGAGAATTCTCTTCAAAATCCATTTAGGGTTACAGCGTTAAGTTAATCACTTAATTTTGGTAAAGTTTAAGCAATATAAATTAATGCAAAATAAATGTTCCAACCTGAGCATGCATAGTACTCGCAAGCTTTGATAAATTATTCATTCAATGACTCAACAAGAATTTGTTAAAAAAATGTAATCGTCACTAAAATAAAGTATTGCATAGAGTAGGTTTTATACTAGGCAGAGAAACAAAAAAATTATTTTTTATCGGGAATGGTACATAAAGCTATTACGTTAAAAATCATCCCTCTGATATCAAATCGATTGCATTATATAAAAACCTGCACAAGCTTACTTTTGATGTTAACGAGGCGGGATATTTAGGTAATAATTAATTAAATGTTATATTTTTTAAAATAATTGGAGTAAAAACTTAAAACACCAGTGTTAATAAAATGTTAAAACGATATTGATTTAAACTGACAATAACCATGCCTTAAAATCACTTATGGTAAACACCTTCAAAATAACTTTATAAAACTGACTATAAAACATTCAAACACGAGCCCCTTTCTTGTCATAAAATGACTAATTTTTAACTGTTGCAATCTTTTTTTCTCCTCTATGTTGATTGCTGAAAGTAAAAAAAAATTAAATTAACCCCCTAATTATAATAAAAATGCTAGCGCTACTATTACCTTCATTGAACACAATAATGTTAGTCGTAATGGTGGCCGCCGTAGCAGACAATAGACAAGGATATCAGATGAATAAATCACTATTTTTACTCATGGCGGGCTTACTCAGTGGTGCAGTTCAAGCCGCTGTAGGTGGCCATCCAGTCGTATTAGTACATGGCTTTCAACCCGACAACTTACAAAGTAAGCCAACAGGCACTCAGGTTAGCGATAATGGCGATCAATATTGGGCTCAGTATTGGCGGGATCGCGCCGATGAACGTATCGATTGGCCATCACATGAGCGTATAGCCAATAAAATCACTAGCAATTACGTATGGCCTAAATTACAGCAAATGTCCCGTGATGGAACCTGTGCCAGTGGCTGTGTGTTTGTCACTCACTCGACAGGTGATTTAGTCACCCGTTATATTATTGATAATCAAGCACTATGGTTACAAAATGCCGGTCTGCAGCCATTAAACATTGTGGCCACCTTCGATTTTGCTGGTGCGGGTGGTGGTGTTGAATTAGCCGATCTTGCCGTCAATGTTGCCAATGGCTCAGGCCTTATCGATGCAACCTTAAGGTTTGCAGTGTCCTTATGGCTAGGCACCACTCCAACACCATCAACAATTGGTGTACTTAATGATTTACGTGTTAATAGTGCCCGCCAGCTTGCGCCCTTTCCAGAAAGTAGAGTACCCCGCTTACGTTTTGCGGGTGCTGGGTCTGACTTTCTTGGGGCTACGGGGGCATTTTTACCCGGTGAAGATGATGGCGTAGTCGCCAGCCACTCAAGCTGTGGTGCAGCATCGGTAGGCAGTTATAACAGCTGCTCACGCAGTGTCGCATTTGATGGCAAACTTCAATCTGTCAGTGGCCCGAGCCAGTTTATGCCGTATCATTACCCCATGTTAATGAGCGAAGGCTACAGTCATGGTGACACTATTTTAAACAGTGCCAAAGATGAAGTCACCACAGCTAACAGCAGTGCTAATTACCTAAATGGTGACAATTTGCAATTTAATACCTATGAAGAAAAACGCGGTTGGTGGGTGTTTAGTTCACGTTATCGACTAGTCCGCAACTCGGCGAATACCAGTATGTCATCCCTTGTGTATCAGGCGGCTAATTAATCATTGTGAAGAAGTATAATAAAAAACTTGTCAGTGCTATTACCCTGCTAGTCGGTCTAGCAGGGTATTGGTATTTCACCTCTGAGCCAGCGACATTGCCAGCTCAGGCGTTGATTTCACTCCAAAAGGAGCCTTCTATTACTCAGCAGCCAGCTCAAACTTCGCAGGTAAAACCCAAGATAAAATATCAAGTAGAAACAATCCCTGAGTCTATTAGTGAGAGTTTCTCTTTGTTGGCAGATGCCTATGCTAATGAGCTAACGTTACCTTCTTATTCAATGCCATTAACTGCTGAAGATAGCCACTTACTTAACCCCAACAATTACCTGCCACAGCCCGTTATGTTAAAAGGCGGCGGCAGCGCTAGCATAGTGCTACCTCAATATCGTTTCAGCTACCCTGAGCCTGTAATAGTAAAACTTGTCGTAAACGGCATGGCAGTAACGGCTGTTAAGGTCTCACTTAAAAGCGAGCAAAGTACTGATACTAACTATGGTAATGACATACTTGCTAAAAAAGATATGCTCGGCGATGAAGGGGAATGGGCTGCACAGCTCGACGCGAAAGAAGAGTGGGATGGCCCAATAGAAGTGAGTGTAACGTTTAGCGCTAAAGGCAAAAAGCAAACAATATCAACAGGCATTGAATACAGTTATCCAGCAGCCACTATTACCGGAGTAGGTAACATTCTGGCAGAAGGCAGTGATATGGTTATCCCCATCAAACTAGACGTTGAACAAGCGGGCTATTATCGTTTACGGGCTAATTTACACAATGAAAACGGCCAACCAATAGCCTTACTCACCAGCTCAGAAAAACTCTCAGAAGGTGGTGCTGAAATGATGCTTAAAGCTTATAAAGGCGTGCTTGCAACACACTCAGGTCCCTTCAAAATAGCGACTTTTGTGTTAGAGCTTCGCCCTGGTGTGCCCGGGGAGTTAACGCGTTATGGTCATAGCGAGCAGCCTAGTTTTGATCTTGGCGATTTTGCTGTCGAACAACTGTCAGATGAGCCATGGCAACCCGATGAACAAGAACAGCAACGCTTAGAGTTTTTGCAGAAGATGGCCGGGGAATAAGGGGGTGCTTGATGTCACTATGAATTCCTCGACCTTGGAGCTAGTACTAAAGCTGAATTTATCGATTAGGTCAGAAAATCAGACACTCATATGTTCCCCCTATTCAAAAGGAATAATATTCCACATCGTCTACGAATATTAAACACCTCCGAGGTCGATTCAACTCAAGCATTGGCTTGAATTTTACCGTATTAACACTAAAAAACCGGAGGGTTTATATGATATCAATATCCTTTATGCCACATCAGGTTTCGTTTTCAGTTTGAGAAGACCAATGCCAAAGGCTGCCATTGCCACTGCTACAATGGCATTAAGGTAGTTGAAAAAAGCATAGGGCGCGTAGTCAAGTACATCTACCCCTAGTGTGGCAGTATAAAAGGCACCGGCCGTAGTCCACGGAATAAGGCCTGTGGTCATCGTAGCCCCTTCTTCAACTGAGCGCGAAAGAATGGCTGGCTCTAAATTTTGTTGCTCATATTTAGGCTTAAACAGTTGGCAACTTAGAATAATCGAAATATAGGCCTCGCCCATAGCAATGTTACCTAAAAAGCCCGACATAATCGTTGTCGCAATAAGGGTAGCGGTGCGCTGCACTCTTTTTATGATGCCAGCTAATAGTGCGGTGAGAAATCCCGCGCCGTGTAAAATTCCGCCTAGCGCGATAGCCATTAACGCCAGCAGTAAGGTCCAGCTCATGCTGCTAATGCCGCCGCGACCAAGCAAAGCATCTAAACTGGAGATACCCGTTGATTCCGGTGTATTTTCCCACAGCGCATTAAGCACAGAGATAGCACTTTCTTGCTGATAAAAAATCGCAATTAGCACGGCAAGTATAATGCTGCATGACATAGTCACTTCAGCGGGCACTTTTCTAATGCTCAGTACCGCGAGTAAAATCAGGGGTAATAAGGTAATCAGCGGCGTAAGGCTGTAATTGTTGGCGAGTGCTGTTTGAATTGAGGTGACCTCTGCCAAGTCTATATTTTGCTCACCATAGTTAAATCCGATCACTAAAAATATTAAAAAAGTGAGGATAAAAGTCGGCGTTGTAGTGAACAGCATGGCGTAAATGTGTCGATAAAGATCGGTGCCAGCACTCATAGCAGCAAGGTTTGTGGTATCTGAAATCGGCGACATTTTATCACCGAAGGTGGCACCGCAGACAATCATACCTGCGACTAAAGGCAGTGGAATATTCATGGCAGAGCCGATACCAATAAAAACCACACCTAAGGTGCCAACGGTACCCCAAGATGTTCCAGTTGCTAGCGACATCAAGGCGCACAGTAATAAACCAACAGCCAAAAACAAACTCGGACTCAACCAGCTAAGGCCATAATAAATAAGTGTGGAGATGGTGCCACTGTGCATAAAACTAGCAATCACCATACCGATCAATATAAATATATAGATGGCAGGCATGGCTCTGGTGAGGGCGTTAGTCATCAACTCACGTATCTGTATATAGCCGTAACCAAGACTAAAAGCGTTGAGTCCTACCCACAATAGGCACAGAAACATTAGTGTATGCAGGCTAATCCCTAGACCAAAAAGTCCACCCGCTATGGTGATGATAATCACGCTAAAACAGATGAGAGACTGCAAAAAACTAGGGCTACGGGGTAAGTTAGGCGTAATTACAGACATTGGCACACATTATGGTAACAATTGGGATGAAGCTGAGTATATCAGTACAAGTAATTGGGTAAACTATAAACAAGCAGGATATCAAAAATAAACCTTCCATCTTTTGTAGGTGGTCGTTTAGCACCAAAGAAAAAGCTGGCTAAAAAACTGTTGCGCTTGTCTGAGTGAAGATTATGGTTGTGAAGTAAATTTAGCCTATTGCCTTAAAAAAACATCTAGTCTGGTATAAATAACGTATCAAGGATGACCACATACGTTTTTAATCAATATTAACATGGTAAAAATTACCCATTCGTTATCGATTCGTAAGCTATTGTTGCGGTATATAATGTATTTGCGCGTGTTTTATTCCATGTAAAAGAGGCATTACCATGGATCACAACCCTTCTCAGCCACTTCGCGTTACCTGGGCACTTAAAACAAGCTTTATTGCTGATGCTTTGGCCATGCCGGTGCATTGGTATTATCAACCAATGGAAATAGAGCGTGCTTTTACGGGTGGTATTCAGCGCTTTGAAGCCGCACCTGAGTTTCACCCTTCATCTATTATGTCGTTGCACTCTAAACACAAAGGAGGGCGACAATCCAATGATAGGTCGTCTAAGGGCTATGCATCTAAAGATCAGCCGCCGCAAGTCATAGGCGATATAATATTAAAAGATAAGGCGCAGTTTTGGGACAGACCGAATGTGCATTATCATCAAGGCATGCAGGCGGGTGAAAACACCCTTAACGCACATTGCGCTCGTGTGCTGATGCGCACTCTGGCGAGTTCGCCACAACGCTACGATCGACAAGCATTTGTTAATGCCTACATTGACTTTATGACAATGACTCCCGCCACTCATCCCGATACTTATGCAGAGTCCTACCACAGAGGATTTTTTGCTAACTTGGCGCAGGGACGCAAGCCTGAAAATTGTGGGATGATAACTCACGACACCGCATCCATAGGTGCATTGGTAACCATAGCGCCATTGGTTTTTTCAGAACGACTTAAAGGCATAAGCGAAGACGAAATAAAGATTACCTGCCGAGCGCATCTGGCATTGACCCATCCTGATGAATCTTTAATGCAGGTATGTGATAGCTACGTGCAACTCTTGTGTGGTCTGTTGGATGGCCCGGATGAGGCCGGCGCTGAAGCACTTTTACTTGAAGCAAGTATAGGCCTAACCAGTACTAATTTAGCCAGTCTGTTAAAACGTAACATGCCCGACAATCAGGTCGTCGGCCAAGTGTTTTCAAGGGCATGTTATATTTCAGATTCTTGGCCTGTCGTCTTGTATCTGGCCTGTAAATACCAACATGATCCTTGGCAAGCACTGCGAGTGAATACTAACTTAGGCGGCGACAACGTACATCGCGGCATAGTGCTGGGAACCTTGCTTGGCTTGCAAAGCGATACTGTGGCCACCAGCTGGTTTGAACAACTGGTAGACCACAAATTGATTGCTGAGGAGATTGAGAAACTTATCAGCGTGGCAAGCGCTCCCAAACCGTAAGTTCAGACAAGGTATGCTGAAACTTGTGCTGAGTTTCACGGATCACAAACGGGACTTTTCGCGGCTCACCCACTAGCTTAAAGTGGCTTGATAGTTGCTCTTTCAAGCCATCTAATGTGCTGTAGTTTTCGCCATCTTTTTTGAAGCCCCCTATCCACTCTGCCTTGGGTGTATGTTCTTCCAGCCAAGTGTAAGGCGATGCAATAATCAGCAAGCCACCGTCATTGATACGCGCCGCGATATCGGCCAAAAAACGGCTCGGCTGATAGAGCCTATCAATTAAATTTGCCGCCAGTACTAAATCATAAGAAGTGAATTGGGGTTTGAGATTACAGGCGTCGCCTTGATGAAATGCTACGCGGTTTGAATAAGCTTGCAACCCTAGTTCTTGCAGGGTACGAGTATGATAGCTAACTAATTCGCCTTCTTCGGCACGGGCGTAACGCACTGCACCTTGCTGCGCCATTTGAGCCGCTAGACGGGTAAAGTTTGCTGAGAAATCAATACCGTCTACTTCATCAAACATACGGGCCAACTCAAAACTTGCTCGACCACACGCACAGCCTAAGTCAAGGGCTTTAACTGTGGGTTTACCCTTCATTGCCTCAAGTGCTATATCAGCTAAGGCCTTAGGGAAATTATCTACGCCATACCAGGTGTCACCAAAGTGAAACTCTGCGTATTCTGACAATAATTGATTACTTTCGTAGTAAGCCTTAGGAGAAGTCGCTTCAACACTAGAGGCAATATAGCGAAATCCTGCGTGCTGAAAGAAGTGACGCCTAAACGCATAACGTGCACTAAGGCGTGCTTCGTTACCACTTGAAATCCATGAGCCGCCTTTGATCAGATTGTGTTTACCATCAAAAGTTGGCGTGGTGAAATCATCATACAGTGGGTGTACTTTAAAGTTATCGAAGGGGTAAATAGGCGTTTCAGTCCATTGCCACACATTGCCCACCACATCAAACCAATGACCATGTTGATAGCGCGTTACCGGGCAACATGATGCAAAATGGTCAAGATGCAAGTTAGCATTGGCCTTACTATTACCCAGCTCTTCGACGCCCGCTTCTGCACACAAGCGATACCATTCGTCTTCCGTTGGCATGCGGATCAGTTGCCCAGTTTCTACTGTTTTCCATTCACAAAACGCTTTCGCTTCATGGTAGTTAACTTCAGCAGGCCAGTCCCAAGCCATATCAATTTCTTCCGTCATCAGGCGTAAACGCCAGCCATTATGCCAATGCCAAAATGCTGGGTGTTTCGCCTCAGTAAATTGTCGCCAAGCCAGGCCTTCATCGCTCCAGAAACTATTTTGCTCGTAACCACCGGCCTCAACAAACTCAAGAAACTCCTGATTGCTGACTAAATATTGGCTGGCTTTAAATTCAGCGACCTCTGCCTGATGTTGGCCATATTCGTTGTCCCAGCCATAGACATCACTATCAAAGGATTTGCCAAGATTAACAGAGCCGGCAGCGACGCTTGTCAATTTATTTTTTGGCGCCTGGCCAGTCTCTTTGCAAGCAGGCCATTGAGGTAATGACTGGATTTTGGCCAGTTCATGCTGGCGAATGAGTACCGACGACGTCTCAAGGTGAATACGCTCGTGCTCAATACCCATGACGATAGGCCACCAGGTATTTTCCCAATCAATGGGGAGCACAAGGTCCAAGGTATCAATTAATGTTAATACTGTGGCACGTACTTTAGCGCGGTAGTCTTTTACCGCAGCAACACTGGGCCAGTCATAACTGTCCTCGGACAAATCATCCCAGCTCATTTCATCAACACCCACAGCAAAAATTGACTCCATATGAGGATTTATCCTATTGGGGATCAGATTTGCTAATAGTAGCTTGTTGATGAAAAAAGTGGCCGTATGCCCAAGATAGAAAATAAGCGGGTGGCGCAAGGGGATAGGTTTTTGATAAAAACCAGCATCGTCGCGCAAACAATCAAACAGTTGCGAATAGGTATCGAAGGTATTAGTGAAGTAAAGCGCGATTTCTTTGCGCTTGTCATCCACACTGCCACTGCTGAGTTTAGGGGTTCTGCGCAATGCACCTGGTTCAACGAACGTTGCGGATCGTTTAGCCATTT
The DNA here is from genome assembly GCF_051165765.1 of Shewanella sp. HL-SH8. Lineage (NCBI taxonomy): Bacteria > Pseudomonadati > Pseudomonadota > Gammaproteobacteria > Alteromonadales > Shewanellaceae > Shewanella > Shewanella sp. HL-SH8. Next base: position 3,320,622 of record NZ_CP195039.1, read on the forward strand.
CTTGAGCGTTTTGTATAGGTAAGGTCATCCTGAAACACGTTCCTTAAATTTTTATTCTATAGTCATACGATTAACTACTGGATAAAGGCTCAACTTTTTTACTTTATATTGATATTATCCGCAAAAAATTTTGCTTGTGGTTAAACAACTCCGCCCTGCAGTTTTTTAATTGCTTCGACTAAATAATCTCGTGAGCAACCGAAGTTCAATCGAAAATAGTCTTTATCACCAAAGTCTCTGCCCGCTGATGGACCAACACCTTTGGCTTCACACCAGGCTTGCGTATCGGTAACTTGCAAACCGCTAGCATCAACCCAGAGTAAAAAAGTCGCCGCGGGTGAGATAGCTTTTAAACCGTCAATTGTGTTGATCTCAGTGACTAAATAATCGCGATTTTCTATCAAATAAGCCAGCTGTTGTTGATGCCAGTCATCGCAATGCCTGAAGGCTGCATTAGTAGCGGTAAGCCCTGTGACGGTTACCGATGGTAACCTGCCGCGGGCAGCATGGTTGAAGGCTGCTCTTAATTTTTCGTTGGGGATAATAGCAAAAGACGTACCTAATCCCGCGATATTAAAGGTTTTACTCGCGGCCATCAATGTCACTGAATGCTCAGCTAACTCTGGGTGCGCACTGGCAGGCAAATGTGGCACGTCATCTAAAATTAAATCGCAGTGTATTTCATCCGAGCACAGCATGACGCCATGCTTTGTGCATATTGCTGCAATGGTGTCGAGTTCGGCTTGATTTAAGACTGTACCAAGCGGATTCATTGGATTACACATAATAAATAAGCTGGCTTTAGGATCCGCGGCAGCCGCTTCTAAGGCATTAAAGTCAAGTGTCCAGCGACCTTCCACTTCTATCGAGCCTATACAGGTTCGGTTGAGATGATTCAGTGCTGGTGCTGCCAATATGGGAGGATAATTGGGTGTTTGTACGATAATCGTATCCCCTGCTTGGCAATATGCTTGTATAGCCACATTAAAAGCCGGCACCACACCCGGAGTCCAGACTAACCAACTAGGATCAATCTTCCAGTTATACTGACGTTGGCACCACGCCACAACGGCCTCACAGGCATCGGTATCGTGAGCCGGTGAGGTATATCCGAACAGGCCATCATCAATTCGCTGATGTAAGGCAGACAAAATAGGCTCAGCACAGCGAAACTCAGTATCAGCGATCCACATAGGCAGTATATCGGTACCTTTATATTTTTCCCATTTATGGGCTTTTGACGATGTGCGGTCAGGTTTATCACTGAAGTTCATTGCGGGTCCTTTGAACGTTAATTTAGCAGTCTGCAGAAAACAGCCGATTTAGCTATGACTATTAACCTTTGGTTTAGGTTAAAACACAAGTCAAAATAACCCAAGAACTTGTTAATATTACATCCTTTTTTTGTCTGAGGGAGTACATAAAATAGTATTATAGTTAGCCGTGTAGTGGCATAGTTATTTTGGCCACCTAAATAGAGGTGATATTATTACCTCGTACATGACTTTAGGTGAACACATGAGATCGATAACCAGAAAAACATTTAGTGCTGAATTCAAACTTGAAGCAGCCCAATTAGTCCTAGATAAAAACCATAGCATCATCGAAGCTGCAAAGGCGATGAACGTGGGTAAATCAACCATGGACAAATGGGTGAGACAGTTAAAACTAGAACGCCAGGGTGGCACTCCCAAAGCCTCTCCCATTACCCCTGAACAAATTGAAATTCGTGAGTTGAAGAAACACATAGCACGTATTGAGGAGCATAATCTTATCCTAAAAAAGGCTACCGCTCTCTTGATGTCAGACTCGATGAACAATTTGCGCTAATCAGCCAACTCAAGCAGAGCCACTCTATTCTTACAATTTGTAATGCATTCAAAGTGCATCGAAGTAGCTATAAATATTGGCTAAAAAGAAAAGAGCATATTGATGCTGATTTTACAATTTTATGCAGTGAAGTGAAGACCGCGCATCGTATTAGTAATGGCTCTGCCGGTGCCCGAACGATAGCGCAATTAGTGACTAACAAAGGGATTAAACTTAGTCGTTATCGAGCTCGTAATCTCATGATAAAGCTTGGGTTAGTCAGTTGTCAGCAGCCTAAGCATGCTTATAGGAAAGCAACACAAGAACATGTAGCTATCCCTAATACGCTTAATCGACAGTTTGCTGTTACCCAACCAAATCAAGTGTGGTGTGGCGACGTGACGTATGTTTGGGTCGGTAATCGTTGGGCATATTTAGCGGTTGTTCTAGATTTATTTTCCCGCAAACCTGTGGGATGGGCTTTGTCATTATCGCCAGATAGCGAACTGACGTGCAAAGCCTTGAATATGGCGTTTGAGTTAAGGGGTAAACCTGAGAATGTGATTTATCACAGTGATCAGGGCTCGCATTATACTAGCTTGAAATTTAGGCAGTTATTATGGCGTCTTCAGATTGAGCAAAGTATGAGTCGTCGCGGGAATTGTTGGGATAACGCACCAATGGAGCGTTTCTTTAGAAGTTTGAAATCTGAATGGGTACCCGCTAGTGGCTATGGGAGTTTTACAGAAGCAGACAAAGCGATCACAAATTACATCACTGGATATTACAGTGAAACTAGACCCCATCAATATAATGGTGGGTTAACGCCAAATGAGTCAGAACGTTTATATTGGAATGACTCTAAAACCGTGGCCAATTTTACTTGACCACTACACCGTACCTCTATTTAAATGACAAAGTCAAAACAAGTCAGACATTAATACCCCAAAAAATTGCTGATTAGCATCAAATAGAACCCTTACATGCAGCTGTCAGACCCATTAGCCAAAGTCATTTCTGATATGAAAATTAGCTTAAACCATCACTCGCAGTGATGACACTCTTACATAAATCACTGCCAAGTTAATAAAGTCAAAAATGAAACAACCTTGGAATGTAGCGAATGGATAGCTTGCTTGTCACAAATCGGAACCCAGAGGTTTAAATTCCTATTTTTAGCCCAAATAAAAAAGCCTTATCTTTCGATAAGGCCTCTTCATTAGAATGTGGCGGAGGGATTGCTTGTAATAAAGAGGAACCTAGGGTTTAAAGTTTTATCTTTCGCCAAAACAAAAAAGCCTCATCATTTATGATGAGGCTTTCTCGTTGAATGTGGCGGAGGGATAGGGATTTGAACCCTCCCCCTATTTCTAAGACGCCTGTATACGCGGGTTGTACGAGTTTTGAATTAGTTGGTTGTTACACCAAACTGTTGTTTTTTTATCGTCAGAAGAATGATGTTAGTCTCAGGTGTTCGGGCTTGTTCAACACTTGGGATAAGGACGCGGCTTCGCGCGGCCTATCCTTATTAGTTATACACCGCTTTCGCAATACTTTGAGATAAAAGATTCAATCATTGCGTCAAATGATTTAAACGCTGGATTGTGTGGGTGAGTTCGACCTTTAAACACATTTTTATCGCTTATATATACTGATAGTGATTCTTTAAACTTAATGCAGCCATTTACATAATCATTATCTGTTCCGTAGGCATTACCCATAGAGAACAAAGCCTTTGAAACACCCCAATAATCTCCGTCTGCTTCAAATGCTTCTGCGGCTAATTCAAAGTGCTTAATTGATTTTGATGCTGTAGGATCATATTCATTGTGTTTCACATAAAAGTCTTTGTGTTCACGGTAACTTCTATTTTTATAAAACAAACCTAGAAAGGTATGAGCTTCAGCCATACCATAAATATTATTTGATTTTTCAAGATCAGCGAGCGCCTCTAATCCAAGTTTTTCGGCAGCTAACCCTCTGCCCTGAGTTCCCATTAGTTGATATGCGTAATTAAGTTTAGTCATAGGATCACTTGTATATGGAACACCTGCCGCAGCACAGCCGAGTAAAAACAAAGTGATTAGTGAAATAATGGTTAGCTTCATGCCAAACTTTCCTTAGGTGTATAACGCCGCCAGCAGCGGCCGAGTGAAACGAGGTCCAGCCCCAACTTGTTGGGGCGTTGCTGACTGGCCTTGTTATATGGCAAACTCTTCATTTGGCTCTTCCAATTGCTCAACTTCATCTAAACCGCAAATTCCATTGCCGCCAGTTAAATAACGCAGACCCAAGTAGACTTGTTCCCCAGCTTGTTCTGCCTGAATTACAACTGCTGGCGTTCTCTCTCCAGTTTCTTCATCAATCTGAATAACACATGTTGGCAACATGGCATTCAGTGCAAAACTTCCTTCGGGGATGTAAAAAACCGCAACACCATTTTTCACATCATCTTCGGTCGCAACTCTACCAGACAAGTGCGGCAAGCTTTCCCAATCATTTGGATCGAACGATTCCCACATAATCACCTTGCCATATAACGCTTTGCTAATGGGCTGCCGCAGCAAAGCGTAGGCAGTCCCGTGGAGGCCACGCTTTTTGTGGCCGGAACGAAATTAAGCAACTTGTTATATTTCACTTAATAAACCATTGTTTATAAAATACTTTTCAATTTTAACCAAGTCGCCAAACGTATAAAATGTTGAGCGTATTTTTTGATTTTCGCAACTATATCTAGCGCCAATGCTTAAAGCCAAACCTTCCGTTTTTGCAGCGATAATATGACTTGAGTAATGCTCGATTGACTCTGACATATTTGAAAGGAAATTATGAGCAATGAACTGGCCATCCTTCTCAATAGTTAGTTCGATATCAGAAACACTACAGTTATTGATATCAAGTTTAGGCACGCCAAAACGTAGATTGATCGATTGCTCACGATTTTCTTTAATACCCATCTGAGTAATAAGTACACCAAAGCCCTTTAATTCAGATAGAGCAATTTCTTTAACATCCGACTGAGCAATACTCTGAAATGAGACAACAAGCAGTAAAAGCCCTACTAGCAATTTACGCACAAATCCTCCGTGAAATATAACAGCTTATTGAACGGCTCGCCCGATAATGTCGGCTGTTCAAGTTATTGATTTAAATCATCCTACATTCTCTATGTCTTTGATGTAAAGTGATAAAACACTCTCAACCTCCCAAAACAAACCGAGGTTGCACGTTAATGTCGTTCAAAAAACAAGCGGTGAAATTTATTTGTAATATTATCAATCAATTATACTTTTCGAAATAAATCCATATTACGACTTTAGGCTTACTTCATGAGCCTTTGGCATGCTTCATGAAAATAGTTGATTTTAATTAAGTGAAATCTATTTAAACCTGTAGAAAAAATCAGTCCATTCGGTTAAGCACAATCTAACCAGTAAATAATGGTCTTTATCGAAAAGCCTACTCAATACTTCAAGTAAATATTTCTCAACAAACAAAGTCAGCATGTATACTTCGATGAATACACTTGGTAGAATGTAGGAATGCGGCCTAGAGAGCCAAATGAATACACCTATTAATCATTGAATGAGATACCACATGCTGAATACACCTTACCTAACCATTCGCGCATATTTAAGAGCATCGACTAAAGAGCAAGATAGCTCTCGAGCTAAGCCGGAGTTAATTTCATTCGCTACAGCAAAGGGCGTAAAGATTACGACCTTCTATCAAGAAAACGTATCAGGTAACACCCCAGACCGGCCAGAGCTTGATAGGTTGATAGATGAGGCTAGTGACGGTGACATTCTACTTATTGAGAAAATGGACAGGCTTAGCCGGTTACCTTGGGAAATATGGCAAACGCTCAAAGCCAAGATTGCCAGTAAAGGGATCATTATCGTAATCGCTGATCAACCACAAACTCATACAGCATTATCAAACAATGATGAACACTCGGGGTTTATTCAAAAAGCTCTTACAAACTTCATGATCGACTTAGCTGCCGGTATGGCAAGGGATGATTATGAGACAAGAAGAACGCGACAAGCCCAAGGTATTGCGAAGGCCAAAGCAGAGGGCAAAACGTGGGGCGGTCAAAACAAGGACATTAAGCTACACGAAGCAATTTTAACTCATTTACAAACGATGAGTATCCGTAAGACAGCCGAAGAACTTGGTTGTTCAGTATCGACTGTGCAAAGGGTTAAAAAGAGCCAATAACACTAAAAAATAAATTACCCCATTTTTCCTATTATTTACAGCGTTATAAACCTCCAAGCAAAGTTTTGTCGACATAATATGTCGCCAAGACTTTTTTTTACAGTTAAAATACATGAAGTAAGCTACTGAAAGCAGTGAAGAAACTTATACGTAGGTGGGGGAAATATATAATGTTCAACGTTTTAGATAGAACAGAAATGATTGATGAACTAGCCAATCAGGGTATGCCAAGGCATGTCGCAGAACAATACTGTGATGTATCGCTGTTCAAGATACTAAAAGGTGAAACTCAGACGGCTAAAGCTAGGCCATTATCAGCGCTATACACTGCCAACAAAGAAATGCAGGAAGCATTAGCTAAAAAAAGAAAACAACAAATCCATAGCTATGCTCATCTAGGAGGTATACATCGTATGGCTGCAGCCTTTGAAATTGCAGATACCTCAAACCAAGCTAATGCCAATCCAGTTCAGGAAACCGAATCATGTTAGAACGTATGTATTTTTGCTCAAAGCTAGTGGATACCGCTATGCAAGCAGTTGAAGCTGGTGACTCTCAGTCTGCAAAGGCTAATCTACAGGCACTAAAGAACATATTAGACAATATGAACACAGGTGATGAGGGGGTCAATAAAGTTATCAAGAAAATTGCAGCAGCCACAGGCGTAGATGACTTGAAGACGCTAGAAAACTTAATACTGGTTGGCTGCAACATTGCGGCTCGAGGGCATGGAACATCACAAGCAACCTATGCCGCTCACATAGAAAGAGAAGCCAGTATGGCTAAGTTAGTAACATTACCAATGCTAGGGATTAGATAATATGACCATGCAAATCAGAGTGCCTAAAAGCCTTGAGCCAACAATTGAGGGCATCGCCCGTGAATCAGGTCTAAAGTACTGCCATGTAGTCCAATACCTACTCGTTGAGGGACTCGAAACGCTAAAGCAAAGAGCTAGAGTGATGGATGATCCAAGCGGTGATGCTATTGGGTAACAGAGTCTTGCCAAACGTTCAGGCTGAGATTATTGCGATGATTGCAGCGGGTTATACGCTCGCTGCAGTATCGAAGCACTTTGATCTGAGTTACCACACAGTCAGGACTATACAGAAGAGAGTTGGTGTTAAAGCTGGTTCGATGAAACAAGAACTAATAACCAAATACCAAAACGCTCTTAAAATATCACTATCAAATGATGCGATAAGAGGACAAGCCTCATCACTCCTTATGGATGATTTAGCGTTAGCATCAAAGCTCAGAGATAAGCTTCATTGTCTTCTAGACGAGCTACCAGATAAGCCCACAGATACAAAACAAGCTGTTCAAGTAGCAAGAGCATTAACCGGAATAGCTTCAAGCTTAAAGCTGTCTAATGACACATTGAGAGCTAGCTTTAAATTTGGTGATAAACCAGATGTGAATGAGGACATACCGGAGCTGATAGTAAGGGAAATGCTAGAGATTGAAGTCTTAGAAGTGAGAGCCGCTAAAGTAGGATCTTAAGGCAAAAAAAAGCACCTCATGCGAGAGGCGCTACTAAACATGTAACAGTGCAAAAAGAGTATACCAAATTGGCTAAAATTGGTCTAGAAATGCCATCAGAAATGGCACAAAAAACAGCAATAAAAAAAGGCGCAAAAAAGACGATTTTTAAAAGTGATTTTTTTACTGATAACCCCCCCGCATGCCCAGTGCTCTGTAAGGCTATAGAGTATTCAAATGCGGCCGGAATGAACGGTCAACCAGTATATGCTTTTAATGGGGATATAAAGCCCTTATTTACTGACTCTAAGAAAGGAGTAAAAAAGCATAGAGAATTACAACAACCACTCTATGAAAAAGTAGTTGTAAAAAAATGGTTTTCAAGAGATTTGGCCACAGCCTCGTTAGTACAGCAAGACATAGCCAAAATCAAAGAGCATGAAGCAACGAAAGTAACTTATGCAGTCAGTTTGTCAGGCAAGGTTAAAATACGAATTGATAGCAGCTCATATCATGCCGACGCGTATGAAAAGGTCTTAAAAGAACATAAATTGAATGAACCGACGGTTATGGTTTGTAAACAGCCATACCCAGTAAAAGTGGGAGAAGAACTGTTTGAGGCATTGTCAGTAGAAGAGCATAGCGAATTACAAATATATCTATATGAAAAAGTGGTAGCAAACAGATGGTTTTCAAGAGATTTAGAAACAGCTTTTTTAGCTCTGCAAGACATAGCTCAAATTAAAGAAAATCAAGCCACGATAGTATTCGGTACAGTCAATTTTTCACTCAAGACTAGAATCAAAATTAACAGTACCTCAGATCTTGCTTATGCGTATGGAAAGCTCCTAAGAGAACGTAACTGGCATGAACCTACAATTATTGTGCTTGAGAGCGGCTCTAAAGGCTCTAAAACAATCACTCACGCGCATATCATTACAATCGTAAGGGAAACGCCTGAATCGGACTTAAAGCGCCTTAAATCGCTTTTAAAGAGAGATAACTCTACAAGCTCAAACGCTGTATTAGTCAGTCCTAATTATCTCTTTAAACAACCATACACGGAACTGATAGAGCTAGAAGAAGAGCAATTTGGGACATTACCCACGGAAGAAGGGTTAGAGCATCCACATTGGTTAAGCTCATGGCGCGAACCAGACAGTAATGAGGTAAAAAGACGTGTACCTGTAAACATTGCTTGCTGTGATTACTTGTCAAAAGAGTTAAGCACTAAGCAAGCTGCTAAAAGGTATGGTTTTATTAACTTTGGAAACCTACGCGGAATGAAAATAAGAGAACGAATACAAGCAACAAGAGAGTTCAAGCAGAAGTACAAGTCCACTAGCAAATAATAAAAAATAAAACCACTTCATAAACGAGGCGTCCGGCTTCATACGGAACGCCTCAATCACTTAAAAAACAAAACCAGTTTATATTTGATGCCCTAACGAGCCTCTAGAAAGCAATAGTCCTAGAAGAAAACGACCTACCGGTATCGGAACGTTTGAAAGTTTTAGATGTATTTTTTGAAAATTCACACCAAATATAAACCAAGTGTTTGCGAACATAATTTTAATTGCCACTAACATAGGCAAAAGGAAGAACATTTGTTAGTTCAGACTCGAAATTAATACCATCTTCAAGAACCTCTTTTACCCTATCCATTTTATAGTTTGAATGAGTATATTGCCTTTCACCGAATGTCTCAGGAGCATGACCAAAGATCTCATTAACAACATCTTTTGATACTTCACTGAGCTTATATTCATCACGAACCGTATGCCTGAAACTATATGCAGTCGGTCTATTTTTGCTCTCAAGCCCTATTCTATCTAGTACTTTAGCGAATCGTCGAGTAAATGCTTTAGACCAATCCTCATCTTTTTGATCCGGCTTACAATTAAATATTTGCCTTTGCCCGTCTGCCATTCGTTGTTGGATATACTGAATAAAACCAAGTTTGATAAGTGTGCTATGAATTGGAACCACTCTCTCAGAGTAATCTGTTTTTAAACGTTTTTTGTTATCTTCGTAATCAGATTCACCTGTAATCATTAGGCAATGAATACCATCAACCACAACATAATCATTTGTTTCGAGTTGACAGATTTCAGCGGGTCTAGCACCTGTATGCAAAATAACTATTGGGATCCAAAAATCTTCAATATACTTAAATTTATGTGATGTGAAGCATTCTGTATTGAACAATGTAGTCATTTGCTCAGAAGTCCATCTGAACCGTTTGTTAGACTTTTCGCTTTTCGCTGGTTTAACCCTTTCGTCAGCAAAAAGATTCTTAGTTACGTAATTCATTTTATACGCGAACTGAAACATTTGACGGCAAGCCGTTATGTATTCATTTATTGTTTTGCTTCCAATCCGGCCTTTAAATGAAGCTTTATACTGTTGAACCATCTCATAGTTAATATTACTAATAAGAGTTTCCCCACCCAAAAATTCAACTAACGATAATGATCTAGATAATTTCTGTTGAATTGATTTAGGCCGTATAGAATCAAGCTTACTAATTTGGCTAAATGCTTCATGTAATTTGGCTAAAGTAACTGTTAAGGCAGGCTTATTTGAAGAATCCACAGACTGACTTAATTGCTTCACTAATTCAAGTTTAGCATCTACTTCAACAAGTTGTTTCTCAGAAATGGCGCGTTGTTGTTGTGACTCTGCTCTGGCAGCATCTAAATTTGTCTGTAAGTCTTTAACCAAGGACTCACTCGCCCACTTTTGCCTCATAACATCCCTAAACATCTCATCTTTTCTAATTTCACGCTCTTCATTACGAATTTGTTCTTTCAAAACAGATCGTTTCTCAATTATTTTCCGCTGTAAAGCATCTGACAGAGGTGCCAATTCATATTCTCCAATTAACGTTTTTACATACAATGCAACATCAAGGTTTAGCAAAATTGCTAACTTTCTATTTTTTGTATGCAACGAGAAACGAACTTCTGGAGGGAAGCCTAATTTTTTTAGGTTTAATGGGTATGGTATTCGGCAATAGTAATTGCCATTTCGATTTTTATGCAGATAAGTCGCCATTGGTACACCTTGTTGGTACACCAGCGAATACTTCTATAACGAAAAAAGCCGCAACCATTTGATTACTCAATGATTGCGACTTCTTAGAATGTGGCGGAGGGATAGGGATTTGAACCCTAGAACGGGATAAACCGTTGCCGGTTTTCAAGACCGGTGCATTCGACCACTCTGCCATCCCTCCGAACGAGCTGAATAATATAAGTATCTCTGGTGCTTGTAAACTATAAACTTTAAAAAAAAATCTAAATGTTTACCATTTGACCACTATGATGTGTTTTTATGCAAAAATGGATAAAACCGCCCTACTTGGGCTTACATCCCTTTATAACAGTTAACTTGCTAGACGATTCATTTAAAGACTTTACAGCGCTTTATGCTACTATTTGAGTCATTATTTTCCAGTATATCGTCCACTTATTAATTTATGAATCTAACATTGCTTCCTAGTGCCAAACTGGCACCACAATTTCATGTACCTAAAGAGGTACCAAGTACTTTTTATCCAAGTCACTTATTGCTGGGTCAGGATAGAGTTGTTGATAGCTTTAAATTAATGAATAAAGTGAGCGGGCAAAATCTGTTTCTAGCTGATTTCCCAGGTGTGGACCGTGTCGATTTTATTGAAGCATTATGTACACAGGCTGATACTCCTGCGGATCAATACCTGGTTGCAACAAAATCAACAGAAGATCTCCAGCCGGTTAAATTTAAATGGCAGCCGCAGCGTCCCCCTGAAAATGTTGGCACAATCGCTAAACAACAATCATTGTTTTGTTATTTACAAGGTCCTATAAGACGTAATGACCTTATTGGGAAAATGCAAAAGACCGATAAAAATAGCCAATATAAAGCAGGGGCATTAGCATCTAATCATTTTGTGTTTATTTGTTTGCAGTCAATTTGGAAACGAGAAGGTCTATGGGAGTTGTTGTTACAAATTCTCTCTGATGGAGAGTATCGTATTAATCAAGATTTAGCCCCTATTCCATTAAACTGCAAGATTATACTAGTGGGCTCGGGTATCTCTTTTAGTCACTTACAAAGTGAGGACAGATTATTTAGTCAGCATTTTCCAATATTAGCTGAAATCAGTTATGAGTTAGATTTAACCAAACATTCAGAAACGCAATATGTGCAGTGGTTAGCGACATTAGCCAATAAACAAGGTGTAGTACTAGAAACATCAAGCATATTACCGTTACTTTGGTACAGTTCTAGACTCATTGAGCATCAACAAAGATTAAGTCTGAACATGATAGGCATGCGATCTTTAATGCTTCAAGCTAAGGCTTTTATTCCTAGCCTGACAAGTAACAAACAGGGTAATGGTATTAACAGTAATGCTGTGGCTAAAGCTTTACAGCAACTCAAATTTCGTCACAATAGTTCAGAAATTTATTCAGCCCAAAGTTTTGATGATAACTTTATTAACCTCCCTACCGAAGGGGCTATGGTTGGGCAAATCAATGCATTAACGGTTATCGATACGAGCGACTACTCATATGGAGAACCTGCCCGTATTACGGCATCAGTTCACTATGGTGATGGAGAAATTGCGGATATTGAAAGAAAATCTGAGCTTGGAGGCAATATTCATACAAAAGGCATGATGATCCTTTCGTCCTGTTTGTATCGCATATTTGGCCGTGATGCGCCGCTTCATTTAAATGCCAATATTGTATTTGAACAATCTTATCAAGAAATTGATGGTGACAGTGCTTCATTAGCTGAGTACTGCTGCTTAATGTCTGCCATTGCAGAACACCCGATTTTACAATCTTTAGCTGTCACTGGTGCATTAGACCAATTTGGTAATGTACAAGCTATCGGCGGCGTGAATGAGAAAATTGAAGGTTTCTTTAATTTATGTTCTCGCCGAGGTTTAACAGGTGAGCAAGGTGTGATTATTCCTAAAGCGAATATTTTGCAGTTAAACCTTGAACCAGAGGTAATAGCTGCAATTGCCGAGGAAAAGTTTCATATTTACGCCATTGAGCACATGGATCAAGCTGTTGAATTATTGATGACGATCCCTGCCGGTGTAGCAAATGAAGATAATGATTTTCCACCAGAAACCTTATACGGCATGGTACAACAACGACTCGATCGTCTTGCAGGGCACGGAGACGAGGTCGAACTTAACTTTTTTGCAAAAATATTAGCAAAATTAGGCATTATTTAGTGATCGGAGTTGTTTAGCTTACACGTGTTCGCTATCTTGTCTGCATCAAAAAGTCATTCTAGTGGTATTGAGAAAAATGGAAAGAGCAAACAGTTTTACCAAGGAACAACTAATCGCATGTGGTCACGGCAATTTACTCGGTCCTAATCGTCCACGTTTACCTGTAGACAACATGTTAATGATGGATCGCATTGTCACTATTAATGATAATGGCGGTGAATTTGGTAAAGGCGAGATCGTTGCTGAACTCGATATCAATCCAGACTTATGGTTTTTTGATTGCCATTTTATCACTGACCCTGTTATGCCAGGTTGCTTAGGCTTAGATGCTATGTGGCAATTGGTTGGATTTTACTTGGGCTGGGAAGGCGCTGATGGTAAAGGCCGTGCATTAGGCGTCGGTGAAGTTAAATTTACAGGACAAGTTTTACCCGATTCAAAAAAAGTGACCTACAGACTTAATATTAAACGCACTATTCATCGCAAACTGGTTATGGGTATTGCAGATGCCACATTAGAAGTGGATGGTCGTCAAATCTATTCAGCGAAAGATTTAAAAGTGGGTGTATTTAGCGACACTTCTACTTTCTAACTCAATTAGAATTGAATATTAATGATCTCAACAAGTCTAATTACCTGACTATGTTAATGCCCTCAAAGTGAGGGCATTTTTTGGTCTATATAATCCACAAATGATTCAGATCATTTATTAAACAGCCCATTCAACCTGCCATCAATGCCCTCACGCCAACCGCCAAGCCATTGCGACCGAGGGTCTAAACCAGCATAGGGACACAATTCCTTAGAGCGTCCTCCTATCCCTGCTTGAAACCCTTTTGAAAAAGCCCTATCTAAACGATCTCTTTTTTGTCTTTTCATGTAAGCGTCCTCGTTTGTGATTAAACTGACTCGCTATACTTAAAACCCGTTGTATTAAACAAGCCAGACAAATAGAAATAGCTCGTTTTTCAAACAAGATCAACACAAAAAATCATCAATTAGAGTGAAGGTCAATTAACATATTGAGAATAAAAATAAAAAAAAATCGAGAATATTTTCTCGATTTTTTATGTTTCATAGTCTACTCAATAACAGTATCAGCACATAGCGTAAATCAGCGTTTAACTGAGTTCAACAAGCTGCTAGAGTGATTAACGCTTACTTAGCTAATTTGACTTTGCGTCGTCTTAACCATAATAGTGGCAGCGCAAATAACCATGACAAACTTGCAGCACCTTGACGCACATAAGGTTTTTCTTCTGGTACATCAGTGTAACTACACGCTTCACCGCTAGTCGGTTTTAACACCACCATACGAGGAAGATAAGATGTAACCGGATTACCATTCCCGTCTAGCGCAAAATAAGGTAGGCCGTTTTCTTCATTGATGATTAAGTTACCCAGAAGATCAAATTGATACTGTGGTTTTCGAATAAATGCGGTACCCACAATAGTACCATCTTCATTGATACTATTAGCTTCAACGACATAAAATTCTGAATCGTACGTTAACTCTTCTCCTGTGCCATCTTGAATAGTGATTTTCTTACGAGCCCACGAATCACCAGAAGCTTCATAACCTTTTGATTCACAGACCAAAAGGTTGTTAATGTTTAAAAACTCTTTATCTGCGTGATTATATAAAAAACCCGCTTTTGGCCTAGGTTTTTCTTTATCGTAAGTCACTTCAATTTGACCCACTACTTGACCTTTATTATTAATGTCTTTCGCTTTGCTACTAAGATCTGAAAGTCCGATATTAAAATCATCAGGAGTGACGGGTAACTCTGTTGTATTATTGGTGTCAAAAATGAAAAACTTACTACGTAGATAGCCGCCAATGTACTTTTGGTAACTACCAACCATTAAACCATCATCATTTATATCATATGACATTGAGGCTAAAATATCGTTATCTTTAAAATCAACCCAATTATATTGATACACACCATTTGCATCTTTTTTCCAAAAAGCGGCATCCTGCCGTAAATTATTAGTATCCCCATTGCGATAAACATGGGAGCGTCCAACAACATCTGCTTGACTATTAATACCTAGCCCTTGGGCAGTAAATACCAAAGTTGAATCGCCTGGAGTTAACCCCAAAGGTAATTCAGTGACTAAAGGCTTACCTTCAGCATCAATAGTATTTAAATCCCACACAAGGGCACGGGTTTGATATTGAATGTTACGGCGGTTATTGACAGGGTATTGATCTGCTTGAACACAGACATCGATCGGTGCAGGGTTATCCACATCAGGATTATAATTATCAATACAAAGGTTGACTCGGTCTTTACTGAATGAAGCCAGCTCAGTGCTGCCGTAACCCGTTGCAATATTACTTTCATTTACAGCTGACGCCGATGACCAACCGCCTAACTCAACCGTCGCGGCAGGTTTATCACCGCTAGCTTCACGCGTAAAGGTGGTATATGGCGGAATTAAAGGCAGTTCAATTGCAGGACTTTCATTCGATTGAACCGCTACACCACGCAGTTCAAAATCACGAATATACCAATATTCTTGGTCTTCTATGGTACCTTCATAAGGTATTTTTTGTTCTGGCGCACTATAAGCACCGACTTTAATACCGCTGCTATTCATGCCGTAAAAATAGCTATCCACTGAATTGACGACTTGCTCGCCTTCCGCATCTAACGTGTCGGGAGCAGTCGTACCTGCGATGCTAAAAAAAGCAGGTTTCCATGCTTCAGCAGCATTTGCAGCAGCAGTAAAGGTAAAGTTATTTGCTTCAATTGGTGTATAAATTGAATAAGTAATTTGTTCGGCTGGTGCTATACCATCTTCAACATCTATGATGCCGCCTTCAATGTCTTCAGTGCTGAGCTTCTTTTTCCCCTTAGAAATACCGACTAATTCATCGTTATTATCAACACCTAACGCATAACCTGAACGAGTGCCTGTGAGCGTACCGCGTAAATCGTAAGTCACTTCATCTAGGTTATCAATCTCATATACAGGTGCTGCTTGCGCACTGCCAATAACACTTAATACACTGATAGCAACCAATGATAAGGCTCTGTCTAACTTTAACTTCATGTAAACTATTCCTGTTTTATTATTCTTTATTTTAATGATTCAAGCTCTTCCCAACGCTCAAAACATTTTTCTAAATTCTGTTCGGTTGTCGCTAATAGCTGTAATGCATTATTAACCGTATCTTGAGGCTGATTATAAAAGTCAGCATTGTTCGTCGTTGCTTGTAAAGATGCAATTTTTTGCTCTAACTGTTCCATCTTAGCGGGCAACTCATCCAGTTCACGTTGCATCTTATAAGATAGCTTTTTTGCAGGCTTTTCAGCAGCCTTAACTGGAGCCACTTCTTTAACCGCTGGAGCTTGGACAACGATTTCTGCCGCAGGTTCCTCAGAATAAAATTTTGCACCTTGGGATACCGCATCTTGGTAACCGCCAACATACTCACTCCAATGGCCATTTCCAGTAAACCACCAGCTACTTGTCACAGTGTTATCGATAAATGCTCTATCGTGGCTGACGATTAATAAGGTACCTTCGAAATCAGTTAGTAGTGACTCTAACAACTCTAAGGTCTCAATATCAAGATCGTTTGTTGGTTCATCGAGGATAATTAAGTTTGCTGGACGTAGGAGTAAGCGAGCAAGCAATAACCGGTTTTTCTCTCCGCCAGATAAAGCTTTAACCGGCGTTCTTGCACGCATAGGCGAGAACAAGAAATCCTGTAAGTAGCTTAAAATATGACGATCTTGTCCATTTACTGTTACTGTACTTTTACCTTCACCGACGTTTTCTTCAACGGTTTTTTCAGGATCAAGCGCTTCACGGTACTGATCAAAGTAAGCCACTTCTAACTTGGTGCCGACTTTAATTTCACCAGATTGCGGTTGCAGTTGATCAATTAACAATTTAATTAGCGTTGATTTGCCGCACCCATTAGGGCCGATTAAGGCAATACGGTCACCACGCATGACAGTTGAGCTGAAGTTTTTAACTAAATTTTTCTCAGGAATGTTGTAATCAACATTAAGAATATCAAACACCAACTTACCTGAGCGTTGACCATCTGACACGGCCATTTTGGCATTGCCTTGACGATTTAAGCGCTCTCCCCGCTCTCGGCGTAATGCTTCAAGTGATCTCACTCGTCCTTCATTACGGGTACGACGTGCTTTAACACCTTGTCTTATCCAGACTTCTTCTTCTGCCAGTTTTTTATCAAATTGAGCATTTTTCTCTGCTTCAACTCTTAACCATTCAATCTTGCCATCAAGATAAGTTTGATAGTTACCAGGCCAAGATGTCACCACACCTCGATCTAAATCGACAATACGAGTCGCCATACGTTGAATAAAACCACGGTCATGGCTGACAAACACAATAGCGCCTTTAAAACTCATTAAGAACTGCTCAAGCCATTCGATAGTATCGATATCTAAATGGTTTGTTGGTTCATCAAGTAACAATAAATCTGGCTCGCTAACTAACGCACGCGCTAACGCGACTTTACGTTGCCAACCACCTGACAATTCAGATAATGGCTTATCCGCATCTAGGCGAAGTAGTTCACAGGTTTGCATGATGCGAGAATCTAATTGCCAACCGTTATTATGATCAAGAATGTCCTGAAGAGGCTGCATTTCCTTTAGCATACGATCCATTTCGTCAGGCGATGCATCGGCGATGTCGTGAGACAATTGATGATACTTCTCTAATGCTTCACCAACTTCCTGTAAACCTGCGGCAATATAAGCATAAACAGTGCCTGTTTCTGCTTTAGGAGGGTCTTGCTGTAAGCGACTGACATTAACATTATTAGTGATGTTAAATTCGCCATCGCCGAGTAATACATCACCCGACAAAATTTTCATTAAACTCGATTTTCCAGCACCATTACGGCCAACAATACACACCCGTTCTCCGGGTTCAATGGTAAAATCGGCATTTTGCAATAATGGCGTGTAACCATAGGCTAATGAGCCATTACTAATTCGAACAAGACTCACACTACTCTCCTAAAAATCGCGCTAATTCAGACGCATTGAAAGGCCAACATATTTCACGCTGGCCATCAGCAAACACGGGGATGGAAGTGCCATAACGCTCGGCTAACTCTGCAACTTCACAAATATCGACCTGCTTAAAATTGATTTTAGATTGCTCAACCAAAGCTAATGCTAACTCGCACAAGTGACAGCCTTCGGTGTGATACAACACATATTCACTCTCATTTGGCATGGGTAATTAGCCAAACATTGTGAATATGAGGATTACGTTTAAAATCAAGCGGCAAACACTGGTCATCAATATTGACAACATTCATGCCCATCTTGGTTAATAAATCGATATCCATTTTAAATTTACGTTTATTGTTAGAGAAGATAATTTCACCTTCTGGAGACAACAATTTGATTGCATCACCTAACATATTGACGTAGTCACGCTGAACGTCCCAGCTGTCTTCCATACGTTTTGAGTTAGAAAACGTTGGCGGATCTATGAATATAAGCTCATATTTATTATGGCTACTTTCTTTAATCCACTGTAAACAATCGGCCTGTACAAATTGGTAATGTCTACCCGCTAGGCGGTTTAAGCTGAAGTTTTCTTTCGCCCAGCTGATATAAGTGTTCGACATATCAACGGTAGTAACCGATTTAGCACCGCCTAATGCTGCATGAACTGACGCGGTACCCGTGTAGGCAAAAAGGTTTAATACATTACGATCTCGTGACTTTTCACCTACCAGTTTGCGAGTAACTCTATGGTCTAAGAACAGACCTGTATCTAAATAACCGGTTAAGTTTAATTTGAAACGTGCGCCATATTCTTGGGTGATAACTTCTAACTTTTTCTCATCCAACTTTTCATATTGATTAGTGCCTTTTTGGCGCTCTCGCGTTTTCAAGGTAATTTTATCAGCACTAATGCCTAGTGCACCTGGTAAAGACAGTAAAACATCACTAACACGACGTTTAGTAATCGCTTCTGGAATAGTCGCAGGGGCTGAATATTCTTGAATCACAACGTAATCAACGTATTTGTCGATAGCAACGTTATATTCTGGCAAATCGGCATCGTAGATACGGTAGCTATTGATATTTTCTTTCTTTGCCCACTTTTCTAACTGCTTCATATTCTTTTTAATACGATTAGAAAACGCGGGGGCAATATCAACAATATCGACGCCTTCAGGTAACTCAGGCGCGATGCGACGGGTGTCTGTTGCATGCAGGGTATAAAGGTTAAACACACACTCAAGTGCACCGTTAAACATTTTCATTTGTTTATCGGCTTTAAGCTTTAGTGATGAGATAAGCTCTACATCACTGCACAGCATGGCCACTTTCCAACCACCAAATTCTTTTTTGAACTTGTCGCCGAGTTGATAGTAAAGCTGTAGTAGCTCAGTCACACTGCCAAGACGTTCACCATACGGTGGGTTAGAAATTAAGAAACCTTCCGCTTCAGGTGGGGTTAATTGCAGCACGCCGGTAACATTAAACTCAATAAGATCATCGACACCTGCGTTTTCAGCATTGCGCTGTGCCAGTGACACGATACGAGAATCGATATCAGAGCCATAAAACTTAATGTTACAACGGCTTTTACCTAAGGTTGCACGTGCGTGAGCTTCTTCTAGAACAGATGCCCACATGGTTTTGTTATGGCTGCGCCAACACTCAAAACCAAAGCGTTCACGCTTAAGACCTGGGGCAATATCGCAAGCCATTAACGCCGCTTCAATTAGTATGGTGCCACTACCACAAAATGGGTCTAATAAGGTAACAGGTTGTTGTTGCCAACCTGAACGGACCAACATATTGGCAGCTAAATTCTCTTTTAATGGCGCTTCACCGGTAGTCGAGCGGTAACCACGCTGATGCAAAGACGAACCTGAAAAGTTCATCGCTATAGTGACTTGTCCATTTCGGAAATGTGCATCAATTTTAAAATCAGGGTTAACCCTTTCAACATCGGGGCGATTGTCACCATCATCACGGAAACGGTCAACGACAGCATCTTTGATTTTTAACGCACCAAACTGGGTGTTGTTAATAAAACCGCCGGTACCGTGAAAATCGATACTAAAGGTATTCTTATTAGAAAAATGCGACGGCCAGTCAATACAGTAAGCAGCGTTATATAACTGCTCCGGTGATTCACAAGGACCTTTATAGATAACCAACACAATTCGGCTTGCTAACCTTGTCCATAAAGTGATCCGATAGGCGAGTTCAAGGGGGGCAGAAAAATAAACACCTGCAACACTTTCTTTTACCTCTTGCGCACCGAATTCTTTCAGTTCACAAGCAAGGCTATATTCAAACCCTTTCGGGGAGGCAGCAAAAAAATTAAACATGGGTTGGCTAGTCATCTTTACTCAATAAATTCTGAGGCGCATTATACCTGCTCAAACGGATATCCCCAACGACTTATCTAATTTGGTAGTGCTTCTATTGCCTAACGTTAATGAGACAACCTCATCTTTTAGCCCTTAAGCCTAAAAATCGCTATTTAAACAACCAAACCGAGCACTTTACCTGCAAACAGGTGCATATTTTAAAAATACGCTTGCAAAGCCAAAGGTCAGTCGTTATAGTTCGCTCCGCTTTGAAGGGCAAAGCAAACTTTCTTAAGGATGCGAGTCAACAAAGCAGCGTTTATCGGACGCGGGATGGAGCAGTATGGTAGCTCGTCGGGCTCATAACCCGAAGGTCGCCGGTTCAAATCCGGCTCCCGCAACCAATAATTATTTAATAGAACTTTAAATAATTACGATAAACGAAGCGATTCAAATACAGTCGCGGGATGGAGCAGTATGGTAGCTCGTCGGGCTCATAACCCGAAGGTCGTCGGTTCAAATCCGGCTCCCGCAACCAATTTGATGAGCAAGTAATAAAAGCGATAAATACAGTCGCGGGATGGAGCAGTATGGTAGCTCGTCGGGCTCATAACCCGAAGGTCGTCGGTTCAAATCCGGCTCCCGCAACCAATTTATAACTAATGAAGAAATAGATTTACCCAGCAAAAGCAACAAATACAGTCGCGGGATGGAGCAGTATGGTAGCTCGTCGGGCTCATAACCCGAAGGTCGCCGGTTCAAATCCGGCTCCCGCAACCAATTTAATAGTGTTGTTTAGTTTGTAGATATGTCGGGCTCAGCTCTTATTACCTACAAAAGTCGTCTGTTCAAATCCGGCTCCCGCAACCAATTTATTAATCTTAGTTATCATCACAACCCTTTCCAGTTTTAAAAATCTCACTATCACAATAGTAAAAAAACCTTAGAGCAACTCGTCCGGCTCAACTTTTTATACAAGCCTACGAAGGTCGCCGCTTCTGTTGTTAACAGTAATCCGGCTCCCGCAACCAATTTATTAATCTTAGTTATAATCACAACCCTTTCTTTTTTTTAAAATCTCACTATCACAATAGTAAAAAATCTTAAAGCAACTCGTCCGGCTCGACTCTTTATACAAGCCAACGAATGTCGTCGCTTAAGTTATTAACAGTAATCCAGCTCCCGCAATCTATTTATTATCACCACCCTCTTTATTTTTAACACTCCCACTGATAAAACAAAAACCTAAAAGCAACTCATCGGGGATAATCACTTTATGCCCGCCAAAAGAAAACCGCTGATTAAGCTTCGCTAGGAAAATGAGTTAGTGATGATTGTTGCGGATTTTTAGGAAGATAAAAAATAGATATTTATGGATGAAGTAAGAAAACTAAAACGTGGAATTAAAACAACATAGAAACAAAGTGCCTTGATGATTAACAGCAAAACACCCTACTTATTGGTTACTTCTTTAACCAGTGCTTCACGCGGGTACGGTTATTAGTATCGCGATTTTTGATAATCAGCTTATCATCCGTTTGATGCTCAGTTGATTTGGCTAATCGGTCATAGAGCAACACATTTACTGAAGCAGCAAGATTCATACACCCTTTGGTCGGCACATAAACTACGTCATCAGCGGCATCGATAAGCTGCTGGGGAATGGTGCCATCTTCAGGGCCAAAAATGTAGAAGGCATTCTCTGGATGGATAAATTGCGGTAATGGAATCGCACCCACAACAAGATCAACGCAAATGACCTTACTGCCTTTGGGCACTTGGGCTAATAATGATTCAACGCCTTTCAGTGGAATGGTTTTGGCAGCTTGCTTTTTATCAACTTCATATTGAGTATCCGCTTTAACCGCAAAATCATAACGTCTACCAGTATAAAATACTTGATTGACACCATAGCAACCCGATGCGCGCATAATCCCGCCCACATTCACTGGGGTTTTGGGATTAACCAGCCCAATTGCAACGTGAGCAGATACTTGCTCAAATGCTGTTTCGAGCTGTTTATCATCTAATATAGTAAGTGACATTAACTATGCTACTGCAGATACAATACGACTGCGTAATTGCTGCCAAGCTTGGGCAACTAATACATAATCAGCATCATTAAGTTCTTCATTTGCCAGCGCAAGACACTGAATCACTTGATTGTCGAGTGCATCAATACCTTGATCAGCTTGTACTTCAAGTTTTGCTAAAACCACTGCAATATGGCCTTGTAAGTAACCACTGGCAAATAATGCATCATCATCACCATTGCTAACGGTTTCTTGTATCCAAGATTCCATCGCGACATCATACTTTTCTAACATGGGTTTATTCCACCAAATCTGGGTTAGCCACTTGATACATGACGTAATCATGGTAACCAGTTATTACTTTATAATAGCCTGTAAGGGCTACATCTAATTCTGGGTCGCCACTATCCACAATTAATGGCCGTCCTTCAAGTGCTTTTAGCTTAGTTTTTGTGGCAACGATCAAAATATTGTCTTTACCCAGCTGTTTTATCAATGCGGGTGACAATTGTTGGTTACCTCTTCCAAGCACATGACCTTGGCCACCAATTAAGGTGATCACAAGCTTGGCTGATTTGCCGTTTGTTATCTGCAGCAACTCTTGGGCTGTTACATCTGTGGCAATTAATTGTTTGTCTTGAATAACATCAACACCAAGTAAGGTGTTATCTAAATAAAGATCATCCATAATTGCCGCGACAGTACTGCCAGAGCCCATGATAAAAATCTCATCATCCATAGATTCAATCACATCGGCTGCAATATCTGCCAATACCAATTCATCTGTCTCTTTGCCACCCATTTTTACCGCTTGTACATAACGCGGCTCAGCAGGAACTAACATTTCACCGAAACGTTTGGCTTTAACTGTGCCTTGTCTGAATGCCGTTTCATCAATATCCATGACATCAGCGGTCATTAAACTGACTAACTCACCGTCCAGCAGCATTTTAACCACTAAACCCGAAGCCTTAGGCGTTATGCCATAAACGCCTGAATGAATTTTAACCCCAGCAGGTACGCCTAATACAGGAATAGCATCATCAACAATAGAGTACACATCTCTTGCAGTACCATCACCACCAGCAAAGAGTAATAAATCCAGTGACTGATCTAATAATGCCTTTACAGCGTCACGGGTATCTTGCTGTGTGGTAATTAATACTCTTTGAGTACTTTTATTAACTTCACTTAGATCCGCACCAGATTGATTTTGATTATCACCGCAGTGATGCACAACCTGAGTATTAAAGCCCATTTTAACCGCCAAATCCTCGCCCATATTGCCCGACGAGGTAACGATTTCAATTCTGTCTTTATAAGCGGACACAACATCTAGAGCCTGTTGCATACGCAGATGCGCTTTGGGCTCAGCACCTTTGGCCAATGCTTCTTCGGCAACACCGTCAGACCCTTTTAAACCGACACTGCCACCTAAACCTGCTAGTGGGTTAATGAGTAAACCTAAACGAAACGGCTTCACATTGGCTCCTTCTCTATAAATTGCAGTTGAATGAAACAATTAATCTATATTTGAATCCACAACATCAGCTGTGCTGGCTTCTACCATTCATATCGGGAATAAACATAACGGCCACGGCAGAGGCTATCGCACAAGTTGCTGCGAATAACCAAACTTGCGCAGCGCCACTACCATCGCCCCAAATATAGCCGCTAACCCAAGTTCCTAACGCACCACCCACACCAAAACTTAAGCTAGCATATAAGGCCTGGCCAGTACTGCGATGATGGATACCAAAGTGACGGTGAATAAATTGAATAGACACGGCATGGGTCAAACCAAAAGTAAATGCATGCAATGTTTGGCTAAAAATCAGCATAATAACCACATCGGGATAATACCCTAAAATTAGCCAACGCACAGAGGTCAGCACAATACTAACAATAAGCAACAGGCGTAAACCATATTTGCCAATCAATTTTGAAGCGTATAAAAAGATGCCTATCTCGGCCAATACCCCAAAGGCCACCATGATCCCAGCGAAGGTTTCTGAATAACCAACTTGCTTAAGATAGAGCACAAAAAAACCGTAGAAAGGTCCAACACTCATTTGTAATAACAGGGCTGACAATAGAAACAGAATGATTGATTTATCTAGTCGTAATTTAGGTCGTTCTGACCCGCTTAACACAGCGGCTTTAGTTGAAGGTAGCGGCATTGAACATATTAATAATCCAATAAATAATACCATGCCAATATACGGCAACACCTCAGCCCCTAAACGTTCGATACTCACGCCAGTAAGCACAACTAAAACAATGTAACCAACGCTGCCCCAACTTCGAATTGCGCCATATTGATTGGCATTGTCACCTAAGGTCTCAAGAGTGATGACTTCAAGTTGCGCTAAAATGGCATTCCAAAAAAAGGTATAGATGGTCAAGCTAATCGCTAAATACCAAAAACCACCTTCAAAGAAAAAGCTGATAAAAGTCAGTGCTGCACAAAAAGCCCCTAGCTTGATCAACCCTGCCCGCATCCCTGTTCTATCAGCAACCATAGCCCAAAGGTTAGGCGCAACAATCCGCGTCGCCATGAGTATGGCAAGTAATGAACCAATCTCTTGGGCATCAAACCCACGGGCGTCAAAAAACACCCCAAGATAAGGGACTAGAACACCAAGAATAGCAAAGAAGAAAAAATAACAAGCCCTGAGCCAGCGAAGCTGAAACTCAGGGCTAGAATTGGTTGGCATTTAGCGCATTCCGATTACAGGTGTTAGGCTGTGAACATCTTGATTTTGAGCACGATGACGTAATAGATGATCCATCAATACAATCGCTAACATAGCTTCAGCAATAGGCACTGCACGGATCCCGACACAGGGATCATGACGACCTTTAGTGACAACATCAGCCACTTCTCCTTGAGCGGTCATACTTTTACCTGGCACACTAATACTTGATGTTGGCTTTAAGGCGATATTAGCCACAATCGGTTGGCCTGAGGATATGCCACCTAATACGCCGCCGGCATGATTTGACTCAAACCCAAGCGGTGACATCAAATCACGCCCTTCAGATCCTTTTTGTGTCACCACACCAAATCCATCACCAATCTCAACACCCTTTACCGCATTAATACCCATTAGTGCGTGGGCAATATCTGCATCTAAGCGATCAAATACTGGTTCACCAAGACCCACTGGCACACCTGTAGCTAATACGGTAATTTTTGCACCGACAGAGTCGCCTGACTTTTTAAGCTCGCGCATATATTCATCTAGTGCATCAAGCTTTGACGCATCAGGAAAGAAAAAGGCATTTTGCTCAACCTGTGCTAAATCAACTGAATCAGCAGCAATCGGACCCAGCTGTGATAAATAACCATGAATGTCAATACCATGCACCGCTTTCAAATACTTTTTAGCCACAGCACCAGCCGCAACACGCATCGCGGTTTCACGGGCTGACGAACGTCCACCGCCACGATAATCACGCAGACCATACTTTTGCTGGTAAGTGTAATCAGCATGTCCAGGGCGGAATAAGTCCTTTATGTTGGAGTAGTCTTGGCTACGTTGGTCGGTATTTTCAATCAATAAACCAATCGAAGTCCCTGTGGTTTTACCCTCAAATACCCCAGATAAAATACGCACTTCATCAGCTTCACGACGAGCTGTTGTATAGCGTGATGTGCCGGGACGACGACGGTCAAGATCATGTTGCATATCTTCAACGGTTAATTCTAGCCCCGGCGGGCAACCATCAATAATACACCCAAGTGCCACACCGTGACTTTCACCAAAGGTGGTGACGACAAAGTTTTGCCCAATACTATTTCCTGACATGCGCCATTTATCCCTTTACCAATAAAAAACTGAATAGCGTAATGCTACACTATTACAGCATGATTATTCACTATCTTTATAGATGGCAAAAAGTGATTGATTTTCAACTAGCTGATCACGGGTTAATACAAACACCCCGTCACCACCAAATTCAAACTCGACCCACATGAAGGGTACATCAGGGAATTGCTCCATTAAATGCACCATAGAATTACCCACTTCAACCACCAATAAACCGTTCTCGGTTAAGTAATCGGCTGCGTTAGCTAAAATACGCTTGGTTAAATCTAACCCATCACGGCCCGATGCTAAACCAATGGCTGGCTCGTGATGATATTCACTTGGCATATCATCAATATCTTCAGCATCTACATAAGGAGGATTAGATACGATCAAATCGTAATGTGGCCCTTTTTCAATTGCTGCAAACATATCTGACTGAATTGGGAATACACGATCTAACACGCCTAAAGTCTCGATATTAATTTGCGCCACTTCTAGGGCATCTTCACTAATATCAAGCGCATCAACTTCAGCATCTTCAAAAGCATAAGCACAGGCTATGGCAATACAGCCGCTGCCAGTACACAAGTCCATAATACGATGTACTGGTTTGTTGTATAACCAAGGGCTGAAATTATTATTAATCATTTCAGCAATAGGTGAACGTGGCACTAACACACGCTCATCAACAAAAAACTCTAATCCTGCGAAATGGGCTTTATTAGTCAAATAAGGAACCGGTAATCGTTCACGAACACGGCGAATAATCAGCTCAACTATTTTATGTTTTTCGCTACTGGTTAGGTTGCTTTGAATAACTTGCTGGCCTATTTCTTCCGGTAGGTGTAATGCATGAAAAACTAATGCAATGGCTTCATCCCAAGCATTATCTGTACCATGGCCATAAAAAATTCCGGCGTCATTAAAACGGCTAACAGCCCAACGGAGCATATCGCCAATAGTACGTAACTCGGTTACCGCTTCATCTACAAAAATTTTATCCAAAACACACTCCTAAAAAATAGTTCTGCTGCATTGTAACTGATGTCTATTAAGATGGGCTAGAATTCAATACAATATCGCCATGAATGACAAAAATATCACTGATTTCGAGTCGTTTAGTGATTTAGTTGCTGGGATAAAACCCCTTAAGCAACAAGCCCATCACTTTAAACAACCCGTAAAAAACAAACAGCAAGTGGAAATAAAAGAGCTACAGCTTCATTCAAGTAGCTACTTTTCTGACACCTATCAACCGTTATTGCCCGTCACAGGGCCAATGCGCTGGACGAACGACGGCGTTGATAAAATAGAGTTAAAACGTTTACGCCGTGGCGATTACGTACCAGACCTATTGCTTGATTTGCATGGATTAAGACAATCAGAAGCCAAACTAGAGCTTGCCGCTCTTATTCAAGCATGCGTAAAGCAAAACAGCATTTGCTGCAGTGTAATGCATGGATATGGTATGGGGATTTTAAAGCAGCAGCTGCCCATGTGGTTAGCACAACACCCCAAAGTAAAGGCTTTTCATCAAGCACCTAAAGAATGGGGCGGTGATGCAGCACTACTGATTTTGATTGATATTGGCGATCAGCCACATCGAAGATAGATTGAGAGATAATCGGCTATTAATCTTACAAGATGAATAGCCCTATCATTTACTGAAACTTTGTAGAAATAAACGTTACACCCCACTAGGGTAATTCATGCCCACAAAGCTTGCTTGTTCTGAATGCTTGTCAATTTGTGCAAAAGCAGAGGTGGCAAAAATAGGCGGTTCTAATCCCGCAACTAGTTCACTCACCAAAAAACCTACTATCGGCATGTGAGTAATCACTAACACAGTGTCTGCTTTGTATTGCTGAGCATAAGCTAAAATAGCATCAGCGGCCATTTTAGGGTCACCTGAAGGGGTAATATTGTCTAACACAACGCATTTTCTTACTTTAGGTAAGTGTTTACTGACGACTTGCCACGTTTGTTGGGCGCGCAAATAAGGGCTGACTAAAACTAAATCAAGCTGAGAAATGCGACTATTGAGTAAGTTAGCCATTTGGCCAGTTTGGTAACGTCCGTGATGCGTTAACATCCTTTCACGATCTGATGGCGCATCAAAACTGGCTTCACCATGGCGCATCAAAAATAGCTGCATACTTAACTCATTATCAATCTTATTTTACTAATACGTCAATTGTAGCGTCATTAAAGCACTTGCGAAACCGTCACCAAACAAAAATTAACTCAACTTTAGTCGATAGTGGTCATAAAGTTTGACGAGTTATTTGCTAAAAGCCGATAACAATATCAATATGTAACTAGAACCGTTACTTGGAGCCTTCACTTGTCCGATTTTCCAGCAATACATGCAAGTCAAAATGATCATCGTTTATACCGTTATATCCGCTTATCGAATCAACTTCGGGTATTACTGGTTGAAGATGTACAAACCAACCAAGCAGCGGCATCAATGGCTGTTCAAGTTGGTCACTTTGATGATCCTGTCGATCGCCCAGGTATGGCACACTTTTTAGAACATATGCTATTTTTAGGAACAGAAAAGTTCCCTGACTCAGGTGAGTACCATGCTTTTATTAATCAGCATGGCGGTAATAACAATGCTTGGACAGGCACTGAACAAACAAACTTTTTTTACACCATTAATGCAGATGTTTTTGAAGAGTCATTAGATCGCTTCAGTCAGTTTTTTATTGCGCCTAAATTTGATATCGAATTGGTCGATAGAGAGCGTCATGCTATTGAGTCTGAGTATAGTTTAAAGCTAAAAGACGATATTCGCCGTGTATATCAGGTGCAAAAAGAGACCACTAACCAAGCCCACCCTTTTTCTAAATTCTCAGTGGGTAATCTCGCCACATTATCTGGGCCGCAGTCGGAATTACGTGAAGAACTACTGTCGTTTTATCAACAGCAATATTGCGCAAACATTATGACTCTGTGTTTGGTTTCGCCTGCTTCCCTGGACCAATCAGAATTATGGGCTAAAACCTATTTTGAAGGCATCGTCAATCGAGGAGTAAGTAAACACTACCCTTCTGAATCACTGATTACAGATACTGAACGCCTCAAACAGATTTCAATTATCCCTTTAAAACAACAAAAACGAATCAGTGTAAATTTTGCACTACCCGGAATTGACCAATTCTATAAACGCAAACCATTAACCTTTATAAGTCACCTGTTAGGCAATGAAAGTCCAGGAAGTTTGTTGTCTTACTTAAAAGAGCAAGGCTTAGCTAATAACTTATCAGCTGGCGGTGGCATCAATGGGTTTAACTTTAAGGATTACTCAGTCAGTATTCAATTAACTGATCAAGGTTTTAATGCTATCGATGAAGTCGTTAAGTGTATTTTTGAATATATCCAACTCATCAAAATACATGGACTTGAAGATTGGCGTTACCAAGAACGCGCTAATTTATTAAACACCGCTTTTCGGTTTCAAGAACAAATTAAAGCATTAGATCTCGCCAGCCACCTCAGCATTAACATGCATCACTATGATATTGAGGATGTGGTCTATGGTGATTATAGAATGGATAACTTGGATGTGGCTGAAGCACTGTCGCTACTTGAATTAATGCATCCGCTCAATATGCGCTTGCAGGTTGTTGCCCAAGATCTTGATACCGACAAGCAAGCGGCCTGGTATCACACACCTTACAAGGTATCGAATATTGAGTTATCACGATTAGCATATTGGCAACAAACTGAGATTAGACAAGCTTTAAAACTGCCCCAAGCTAATCCATTTATTGTGCCCGATCCACAATCAAGAAATGAAGCAAGTCAACATCCAGTACCTGTGGTAGTGGCTGAAGGCGAAGGCTATAGAATTTGGCATAGAAAAGATGACGAGTTTAATGTGCCCAAAGGGCACCTTTACTTATCACTTGATTCACAAAAAGCCAGTATGTCACCGCGTCATGCAACCTTAACCCGTTTATATGTTGAGCTCTTGCTAGACTACTTAACTGAATCAACCTATCAGGCTGAAGTTGCTGGATTAAATTATAATATTTATCCGCATCAAGGTGGCATTACCCTCCACCTTACTGGGTTTACGGGCAATCAGGAAACCTTGCTTGCGTTGATTATTCATAAAGGGCGTGAGCGACAATTTACCCAAGAACGCTTTAACATGATCCGTAAGCAGATTTTAAGAAGCTGGAATAATGTTGCTCAAGCAAAACCTATCTCACAATTATTTACCAGCTTAACAGTCACATTACAAAAGCGTAGTTTTGAACCGGTAAGAATGGCAGAAGAGCTCGAAACAATTACCTTAGATGAACTTCACAATCATGTAAGTGAATTTTATGAAAAAATCTATCTGGAAGGTCTAGTCTACGGTGATTGGTTAGTTTCAGAAGCTCAAGCATTGGGTAAGAAATTACAACACTTATTATCCCTGGTGACAAAACCTAGCCATGAATCATCACGAGAGTTAGTTAACTTACAAGGTGTTGGTACCTTGCTACGTGAGAAAGCAATCCAGCATCAAGACAGTGCTATTATTGTTTATTATCAATCTAGTGAAGCAACTACAGATAAGATGGCACTGTTCAGTTTATTAAACCATACAATGTCATCAACCTTTTTTCATGAACTGCGTACAAAACAGCAATTAGGTTACATGGTAGGCACAGGTTACCTGCCACTCAACAGACATCCTGGGCTGATTTTTTATATCCAATCCCCTTCTACTGGTCCCCGAGTTTTGCTTGAAGCCATTGATGAGTTTATAGCCGACTTTAGCTATGCGGTAATGCAAATAACCAATGAGCAATGGGAAAGTACTAAACAGGGTTTAATTAGCCAAATTATGGAACACGATTCTAATCTCAAAACCCGTGGACAGCGCTATTGGGTTAGTCTAGGTAATAGGGATTATCAATTTGATCAACGTGAAAATGTTGCCGCAAAGGTCGAAACACTCACCAGAGCAGACTTAATCAAATTCATGATGCAACAGATGCGGAGCAAGCATTGTGACCGCTTAGTCTTATTCAGTTGTGGTGAGCAACATTCTCAACAGCAACTCGGATCTAAAAATATGATTCTAGATCTAAGAACATTTAAGCAAGCTGCTGAAAAATTTAACTTTTAGAGATTATGTCTGTTAACATTAAATTACTTTGTAAATGTTTAACATCAACTTAAACCATACAAAAAACTAACTTTATTACTATGTGGAGTATAAATCACTAATTACTTAGTACTAGTTAAACAAAACAACTAACTCGTATAAAATTACACCACCTCAAGAAGGGTAAAAAAACAACACTTAGTCTCATTTGTGTTAACAGACTTTTGACAAACCCCATGGATTCTGAAAAAGTAGGCAAATCAACGCTTCTGCTTGGCATCTACGAGAACAAGAAAAATAAAAATTATGCCTAAAATCTTATCTTTACTCTTATTTCTTTTTGCTTTTTTTCAAGCATCATTCGCTATGTCGATGTCTTTTTCGGATATCAATCCTGAACAATTTGATATCACGCTTAATTACAAACAATATAGCGTTGCTGATGGCTTATCACAAAATACTGTAACTAGCATTATAAAGGACAGTGAAGGCTATGTTTGGCTGGGGACCGTTAACGGGCTAAACAGATTTGATGGAACTGAATTTAAGACTTATTATAATGGTTCACAACAAGACAGCCTACCAAGCTCATTTATTAGAAACCTACTTATAAATGAAGAAGGAATAATATTAATTGGTACAGATAACGGTTTAGCTTTATATAATAATAAAAATGAAAAATTTAAAACTAAAATTACTAAGCATCCAATTTGGACACAAGCAATTTGGTCTACCCATATTGCAAATGAACAACTATACGTAGGTTTAAACAATACACTATATATATTTAACCACGATCTAAGTAAGCAAATAAGAAAAATTGAAAACCCCAAGCTAAAAGAAATAAAAAAAATCAGAGCCATAGGAGATGACATAATAATTAGAAACTATGATGGAGATATCATAGAAATAACGAATTCAGAAATAAATATATTAAATAAAAAGTCTTTTGACTTTGAAATTTATAATGGGAAAATATTACATTCAAACTCATCGGGTTTGTATTGGGGTAAAGAAAGAGTAAAAACGATAAATAACAAAAATGTCATTTCAACTATTTATAGAAACAACACTGACATTCAATTTTTTTCTAAAACTCACATTTATGAACTAAATAGTATTGTACATGATAACACAACAACACTTAGCACCACAAAAGTTGGAGCATTCGAGTTAACTTCCCCTAGAAACAAACAACTATCAGTTTTCAGCAATAACAATGAAGTATTTATTTCCAACTTACAAGATGGCTTCAAGATAATAAGTAAAAAAAATAATCTAGCAAAAAAAAGCACATTAAAGATTGAAGATATTTGGTCTATAACTAATGATAAAGAATATATATATATAGGGAGCTCTTCCCCAAAAATACTAGTCTTAAATAAAAACTTAGATTTTATTAATGAAATTGGTTCAAACTTGCCTGATGGTCACAAAACCATCTCAAAAATCAATAACAATATATTTATTGGTACGTCAGCAGGCCTATACATTTTAAATACAATACTAGATCAAACGCTAAAAATTTCAAATGAAAATATATTAAGAGTTAACACTATCAATAACGAATACATTTCAGCATCAACCTTTGATGGGAAAATTATATCTTTCGATAGTGAGGGGAACCAAACAAACGTTATAAACACTGGGACTAACCATCCTATTTATGACTTTCTTTACATTAAAGACACTATATATATAGCATCTCAAAAAGGGTTGTTAACCCACCAGAACAATGAAACTAAATCACTGTACAATGAAGACTTAGTATTCAGCTTGTTACTTGAAAATAACGAAATACTATTCGGAACTAGAACCGGAATAAATAGTTTTAATTTAACCAATGGAATAACAAAAACTATTATTCACACAAACAAAATAATCTATTCAATTTCATTATTTAACAACCTTTTGGTATCACCATCTAACATGGAGATAAATGTATACAACTTAGATACAAAAAAACTACTCAAAGTCAACAGTGACCATGGTAGTCTGAAGGATTATAGTACTCAGTCTTCATTACAAATAGGTGACAGTTTAATCATCGGCGGAGTAGAAGGCTTAACGATAATCACACCTGAGAAAATAAAAAGTGTCATTAATAATGAAGGTAAAAATAAAGTTTCTATCACAGAACTTTCTGTTTTCAACAAAGCAGTAAGTTTGGAATCAAACATACTAAATAGCCCAATTAAATATACCGATAAAATAACACTAAAAAACTCAGATTACCCTTTTTCGTTAAACTTTAATATTATTGGAAAAGATGTATCTAAATTTAGTTTTTTTTATTTTCTTGATGGAATAGATGCTGATTGGTTACCTACCAGAAATAATTCTGCGACTTACACTAACCTACCTCATGGTATGTATACATTTAATGTTTTTGCAGAAGACAAATTAACAGGAAAAAAATCAGAGATAAAGTCACTTGAGATTGCAATAACGCCTCCATGGTGGCTATCCATTCGAGCAAAAATTGTTTATAGCTTTATATTTATAATTTTATTATTAATAATAATAAAATCTATTTTGCGTCGCCAAGAGATACAGAAAAAAGTTGTACTCAGTGAAGAGCGTCTTAAACTTTCACTTTGGGGAAGCGGCGATGAAATGTGGGACTGGGATATAGAAAGCGGAAAAATATTTCGCTCCAATATTTGGGGCACACTAGACTTCCCTCAAGATGGACATCGCTCAGGAACAATAGGTGAAGAAAGTAATATTCATCCTATAGATCAACCTAGAGTGCAAAAAGCCCTTAATGATCATTTTAGCAGTATCACAGATCACTTCGAAATCGCTTATCGAGTAAAGGGTCGCAATGACCAATGGATGTGGATTTTAGACAGAGCAAAAATAGTTGAACGCGACCAGAAAGATCATCCAGTTCGTATGACAGGAACAATTAAAGACATTAATAATATTAAACAGGTTGAAGAACAGCTTAAACTTTTTGCCCGCGCAATTGAAAATATTTCAGAGGGGATGTTCATTCTCAACCAGGATTATGTATTTGTTGAAGTTAACGAAGCATGCTGTGATATCGCACAGTGTAGCCGCGATAAATTTTTACAGCAGCAACTTGAGTTTACTCGTTATCCTAATTCATATTCAGAACAAATTAGAAGCGCATTACGCCAGCAAGGACGTTGGAATGGTGAAATAGAAGCCAATAAAGGCGATGGTAGCTTCTTTTTGATGGAATTGACCATAGATGCTATGTATGACGAGCAAGGTGAAACAAGCCATTATGTAGGGGTTTTTTCAGATATAACCCGCCGTAAGCAACAAGAAGAAGAATTACGTAAATTAACCAATAACGACTTACTCACTGGTTTGCCAAATCGCTCAAGTTTACAAGTCACTTTAAACAACCTAGTGAAGAAAGATATTCACCATACTTTGATGGTATTAGACTTAGATAATTTTAAACGTATAAATGACTCTCTGGGACATCAAGTGGGCGATGAGTTGCTTATATCCGTTGCAGAGCGCATCAAAACCTCAATTCCAGGCCATGCCAGTTTATATCGACTGGGTGGTGATGAATTCGCATTACTTATTGACCAGAACCCCGATATTGGCTCTAGTGCCATGATTGCCTCTAACATTATTCAGTCACTGAAACCCGCATTCGAAATAAATGGGGATTCTCTAGTGCTAAGCATTAGTGTTGGCATAGTACTTTATCCAGAGGACGAGCAAAACGAGCAAGCATTGTTACGCAAAGCTGATATTGCTATGTACCATGCGAAATCTGCCGGTGGTAGCCGCTATCAATTCTATTCTGAGTCTCTAAATCAGAATGCATTACGACAACTAGAAGTTGAAAATTTAATTCGTGAAGCATTAAAGGAAGATTTTTTTGAAGTCTACTACCAGCCTAAAGTCGATTTAAAAAATGATTGCTTAGCAGGTATGGAAGCACTCGTCAGATTAAACCACCCTAAACATGGCATTATTCCGCCTAATGATTTTATCCCACTTGCTGAAGAAAACGGCTTAATAGTTGAGATTGGTGATGTTGTGTTGCGAAAAGCATGTTTTGCTGCGCAGAGGTGGTTGGAGCAAGGCTTATTTAGTGGCCGCGTTGCCGTCAATTTATCGTCACGTCAATTTGCTCTCCCAGATTTACAGCAAAGAATAGAGTCAATTTTACGGCTTACCAAGCTACCGGCTCACCATTTAGAGTTAGAGATCACCGAAGGAACCGTAATTAAAAACCCTGAAAATGCCATAAAAGTGATGCAACAACTCGCTAAAATGGGCGTTAGTCTTGCTTTAGATGACTTTGGTACGGGTTATTCATCATTATCCTATCTTAAGCGCTTTCCAATCAATTGCTTAAAAATTGACAAATCATTTGTCGATGATATAGACAAATCTGATCGCGACTTAAAAATGGTCGATTCTATTATTACTATTGCCCACAATATGGGGTTAACTGTGGTAGGCGAAGGTGTAGAGCAGGCCGCTCAGCTTAATATTTTAAAAGCTCTTAATTGTGAGGAAATACAAGGGTATATATTTAGCAAACCTGTTCCTGAAAAAGACTTTGAAGCTCTGTTAACTGCAGATGTGAATAAAGTAAGGCTGCGTAAAAAACCATAAAAATACAAAAATACTACTTTTAGTCAACATTGGCACAGGAACTGCTATTGAATTGTTAGTTGTCAAAAATAACAATTCAATAATAACCCTGAGCCAAGAGAGACTAAAATGATTAAAGGAATAATTGCACTATCTGTTTTATCAATACTTTCAACTACAGCATCTGCGGATCTACTATCGATAGAAAAAAATAGTAATCAAGTTGTAAAATTAGCGGACATTTCTGATGTTAAAGTACTCGAAACTCAAATAGCTAAGCTTCCAGGCGTTAAAGTACTTGAGACTCAAATAGCCAAACTTCCAGGTATTAAAGTACTTGATACTCAAACAGCCAAACTTCCAGGTATTAAAGTACTCGATACTCAAACAGCTAAGCTTCCAGGTATTAAAGTACTTGATACTCAAACAGCCAAACTTCCAAGTATTAAAGTACTTGAGACTCAAACAGCCAAACTTCCAGGTATTAAAGTACTTGAGACTCAAATAGCCAAACTTCCAGGTATTAAAGTACTTGATACTCAAACAGCTAAGCTTCCAGGTATTAAAGTACTTGAGACTCAAACAGCTAAGCTTCCAGGCGTTAAAGTACTTGAGACTCAAACAGCTAAGCTTCCAGGCGTTAAAGTAATTGAGACTCAAACAGCTAAGCTTCCAGGCGTTAAAGTAACTGAGACTCAAACAGCTAAGCTTCCAGGCATCAAAGTACTAAATACTCAGACTGCATAAGGAATATAACTATGTTTAATTCATTAAAAATTGCATTGGGTTTAGCCAAACCAGCTCGTAAGAAAGTAAAATTGCCTGCAGGCTTAGAACGTTTAGAAGTGACTCAAGCTAAAGCCTGGTGGAAATAATTAAGCGGGTATTAATAAAAAAGGAGCTGCGAGCTCCTTTTTTGTTGTCTAGACATTTACTTTTATTAAACATGCAGATAATGATTTACAGGCTCCTTTATCAATCTAAATAATCATTTATTGCGAAATCATCTAGCCAATTCTGCTATCTAATTAATCAAGCCAACATATATTATGTACGCACTAAGCCTCAAAAACTCGCTCTATGGGCGCCTAAACCTTCTACTTTACGATAAGCTAAATGTTTATGAGTAGTGAATAATGGGTATGCCACAGGCCCTAAAACCACGCCAACCAATGCCCAACGCTTAACCGCTAAACCTGCATAATAAGCAGAGAAGCCAAGAAAAATGCTACTCAATACAAACAATAAAGCGAGTAATAACCAATCTAATTGAAAAATCACTGAAACCTCTTTATATCTTCAGTTAACTGCATTCCATCATAATAATGGCTAAAAACACTGCACAGCAGCATTCCATTTTCAGCCTAGGCTATCTGTATTATTAAAACATCCTTTAGTTTCGCCCAAATTGATACATCTTAATAATACTAAAAGATTACAAACTAGCCGCATTATAGCCTAAAGTACCACTCACTTCGATTAAAATTCAGGCAAAAGTATTCCGGCAAGGTAATAAAAAGCGGCAAATGATTGCCGCTTTTTTAATCTCAACTAAATCTAGTGACTCAGTATTCATCAGTTCGTATGAAAATGAGTTCCTTCAGTTGCCATATTTTTTAGCATTTCACAGGGAGCGAAACGATCACCATAAAGTTTCTGATAACGATTTAAGGTATCAACCAGGTTTTTAGGCCCTAATGAATCAATATAACGGAAAGGACCGCCTAAAAATGGTGGGAAACCAATACCAAAAATAGCACCAATATCACCATCTCTTGCGTTAGCAATAATGCCTTCTTCTAAGCAACGAACCGCTTCGTTAAGCATTTGAATAGTACAGCGCTCGGCAACTTCTTTTGCTTCTTTATCAGATGAAGCTTTAATACCTAATACGCCATAAACCGATTCATCAACCAACTTGGCTTTTTTCGCTTTAGGGCCATATTGATAAAAACCTTTGCCGTTTTTACGCCCTTTACGATCATCGGCAAGTAACTTATCAAATGCCGCTGGTGCTGAAAAACGCGCACCCAACTCTTTTTCTAAAATAGGCGATATTTTAGCCCCAACATCAATGCCCACTTCATCTAATAAAGTCATTGGGCCGACCGGAAAACCAAACTTAATTAATGAACGGTCAAGATGTTCAATTCGCTGACCTTCAAGTAATAATTGCGCGGCCTCATTCATGTAAAGCGCAAGAATACGATTGACGTAAAATCCCGCCCCATCTTGAACCACAATAGGTGTTTTACCTTGCTTACGGGCAAATGCTACAGTAGTGGCGATAGTTTCAGGTGAAGTGGTCTTGTGGGCAATCACTTCCACTAACGGCATTTTTTCAACCGGTGAGAAATAATGCAAACCAATCACATTTTCAGGACGCGCTGCAGCAGCAGCGATTTGACCAATAGGTAATGATGAAGTGTTAGAAGCAAAAATAGTATTTTCACCACATTCACGCTCAACATCCTTAACCATTTGATGCTTTAATGCTAAGTCTTCAAATACAGCTTCAACTACGATATCAGCATCTTTAATACCTTTATAATCAGTGGTAGTTGTCATAAGAGACATCACATTGTCACGGGCAGCAGGCGTCATATGACGGCGCTTAACACCTTTATCTAACAGCTTATAGGCATAAGCTAAAGCATTGCTTAGCCCTTGCTCTGAAATATCTTTTACCCGTACCGGTATTTTAGCTTTAGTTGTGGTGACAGAAGCAATACCGCCGCCCATTAAACCGCCGCCTAACACCATGGCTTTTTTAACGATGCGAGGCTCAGCACCTTCAGCACCGGTTTCTTTTTTCATTTCGGTGGTCGCAAAGAAAATACTGCGCAGTGCAGCTGACTCTTTGGACATTACTAAATTAGCAAAATGAGTCGCTTCGATTTCTAAGCCTTTTGCCATACCTTTATTTAAGCCCTGGCGAACACAGTCAATAATTTTTCCAGGAGCTGGATAATTGCCGGCTGTTTTCTTTTCGACTTGTTTACGCGCTTGATCAAACATGATGTCACGGGTAAATGAGGTTGACTCTAAAAATTGATTTAACTTTGACTGCTTAATCGGTTTGGCAGCGCTTTTACCTTTTTTAGCAAGCTCAATTGCGGTAGCAAGCAATATTGAGTTAGGCACTACATCATTCACTAAACCCATTTTTAATGCTTGTTTTGGACGAACTTGCTTACCGGTTAGCATTAAATCTAAGGCTGTTGCTACGCCCACTAAACGAGGTAAACGTTGTGTTCCACCACCACCAGGCAACAAGCCTAGCTGTACTTCAGGTACACCAAGTACGGTTTTGCTATCATCGCTACATACACGTAAATGACACGCTAAAGCCAGCTCTAAACCACCGCCTAAACACGCGCCGTTTATCGCAGCAACTACCGGAATAGTCAAACCTTCTAGCTCATTAAATACCACATGCCCTTGCTGTGATAAGTCTTTTGCGTCTTGTTCACTTTTACAAGCGGCCAACATACTGATATCAGCACCGGCAACAAATGAATCTTTTTTGCCAGAAACAACAACTAGCCCTTTAATGCTAGCATCGGTTTTTATTTCGATGAGTATTTCTGAAATCTCAGCACCAAATTCAGCTTTTAAGGTGTTCATGGTTTCACCAGGAACATCCATAGTCAAAATAGCGATACCGCTCGTCACGACGTTGTAAATTAAATGTCTTTTCCATTGTAATTACTCCACTTCCACGATCATTGCAGCACCTAAACCACCCGCGGCACACGCCGTTGCCAAACCAGTTCCACCACCACGGCGCTTAAGTTCTTGACACACTTGGGTGATTAAACGAGTTCCGGTTGCCGCAAAAGGATGACCATAAGCTAATGAGCCACCTAACACGTTAAATTTACTCATGTCGATTTCACCAATTGCGCGATTACGACCTAACTTTTCTTGAGCAAACTTCTTCGAACCAAACATCTGCATATTGGCAAGAGTTTGGGCAGCAAATGCTTCATGCATTTCAACTAAGGTTAAATCTTCTAATTCCATACCAGCGCGTTTCAGCGCTAACGGTGTAGCATATGACGGGCCCATTAACATATCTTGCCAAACGTCAATCGCAGTAAAGGCGTAACTTTTAATGTAACCAATAGGCTGATACCCAAGCGCTTTAGCTCGGCCTTCACTCATTAAGATGATCGCTGATGCACCATCGGTTAATGGCGTACTGTTAGCCGCGGTGACTGTACCGTGTTTACGGTCAAAAGCTGGACGAAGCTTGGCGTAAGACTCTAGTACTGAATCTTCACGGATATTGTTATCACGGTCGATAAACTGCTTATAAGGTGGAATATGCGCCGCCATCACTTCTTGCTGCAACACCCCTGAGTTCCACGTTTGAGTTGCAAGCGTGTGTGAACGGTGGGCTAATGCATCTTGATCAGCACGGCTAATACCATAGGTCTTAGCCATCTGCTCCGCGGTTTGCCCCATAGATAAACCGGTTGAATACTCTGCTACGGCAGGCGGTACAGGCATTAAATCTTTCAAACCTAAACGGCGCATAATGGCAAATTTTTGCTGGAAGGTACGCGCCTTGTTTAAGTCAACTAATGCATGAGCTAACTTTTTAGACACGCCAATGGGCAATACAGATGAAGAATCAGCACCACCAGCAATACCGATTTCAACATTACCGGTCATGATGGATTCAGCAACGTTAACCGCTGATTGGAAGGATGTCGCACACGCGCGAGTAACACTGTAAGCATCGGTAGAAACATCCATACCTGTGCCTAGCACGATTTCACGGGCAATGTTTGGCGCCGCTGGCATTTGAACAACTTGGCCATAGACTAATTGTTCAATAGTTTTGGGATCTAATTCTGAGCGAGACAACAACTCATTAACTACCATTTTGCCCATATCTAATGCTGATACGCCATGGAATGCGGTAGCCTGCTTTGCAAAAGGCGTTCTTAAGCCGGCGACGATTGCAATACGCTCTCCGCGGGCATTTGTTACCTGTTGTCTATCACTCATTTTTCACCCTCTTTTTATAGTTAACCTGGCGACACAAGCTCAAGTTGTTAATATCCGTTTCGCCCGACCATAGTGGTCAGACCATCAAAGTGTGATTTGATTCTAACTTTTTATTTACTAGTTTTAAACACCTGTTTAGATATATCTTGCAATAGCACTATATCTGCCGTGACTGACTTTAGCTATTAACCGACAACTAACCGATAAAATCCCCTTAGTGTAGCTTATTACGCTTATTGGTTTCATTAAGGGTTAAAATCTGTTAATCCTACTAGCTAAATCCATATAGAATTCATAACATAAGCCGCATTGTGTTTATGTTATTAGCAAATGATTGAGTAACCGTATGCCTTTAAGCCGATTTCATTCTTTAAGAACTTATCTCGACACTGTTATTTTAGGTCAACCTGTGTTGACTGAAAATCTTTTAATTGCCTTAGTAGCTAATGGTCACTTACTGGTTGAAGGCCCTCCAGGCCTAGCTAAAACCCGCGCAGTTAAAGCTCTGTGTGATGGGGTTGAAGGTGAGTTTCATCGTATTCAATTTACACCAGATTTATTGCCAGCAGATTTAACCGGTACTGACATTTATCGCCAGCAAACTGGCACATTTGAATTTGAAGCAGGTCCTATTTTTCATAACTTGATTCTAGCTGATGAAATAAATCGTGCCCCGGCTAAGGTACAATCAGCCTTATTAGAGGCCATGGCAGAAGGTCAAGTCACGGTAGGTAAAACCAGTTACCCTTTACCTAAACTGTTTTTAGTGATGGCAACCCAAAACCCGTTAGAAAATGAAGGGACTTATCCATTACCCGAAGCTCAGTTAGATCGTTTCTTAATGCACATTAATCTGGATTACCCAAATGCAGAAACTGAGTGCCTTATT
The DNA here is from genome assembly GCF_051165765.1 of Shewanella sp. HL-SH8. Classification (NCBI taxonomy): domain Bacteria; kingdom Pseudomonadati; phylum Pseudomonadota; class Gammaproteobacteria; order Alteromonadales; family Shewanellaceae; genus Shewanella; species Shewanella sp. HL-SH8. The sequence continues at coordinate 3,362,180 of NZ_CP195039.1, forward strand.
TTACGTCAGTCACGTAAAGAAGCGATTAGCCATCAATTGCCCACTACTGAGCCTGTTGCGCAGGCAGATGTATTTGCCGCGCGGGATCAAGCACTTGAAATTTATCTTGCAGACCCCCTTGAGCAATACATTGTTGAAATCGTTATGGCAACCCGTCAGCCTGAACGATACAGCCCTGAATTGGCTAAATGGTTAGAGTATGGCGTTAGTCCACGTGCCACTATTTCATTAGAACGTTGTGCCCGTGCAAGAGCTTGGCTTTATGGCCGTGATTATGTATCACCAGAAGATATTCAAGCCGTCGCGCCTAATGTGCTACGTCATCGTCTACTACTAAGCTATCAAGCGCAAGCTGAAGGCATAACGGCAGATCGCGTTATTGACACCATTTTGTCTCAAGTAGCAGTACCTTAAGCAATGAGCACAGCAGAATTATCACTGCCGTTATTTAGTGATGGCATAAACTTGAACGAGCAGGAATTAATTGCCTGCCAAAGCTTGTCGCATGTTGTAGCTGACCGTAAAACACGCACAAAAGCGGCTATGGCTGGTCATAGGGCAAGTTTAGTCAAGGGCCGCGGTATGGAGTTTGCTGAGGTACGTCATTATCAAAATGGTGATGATGTGCGCTCTATTGACTGGCGAGTTACCGCGCGTACCGGCGTAGCTCACACTAAATTGTTTATTGAAGAACGCGAACGCCCTATCCTATTATTAGTCGATTTAAGCCACAGTTTATATTTTGGCTCACAATTACTATTACAAGCAGTTCAGGCTGCCCACGTGGCCACAACCATAGCCTGGAGTGCGGTAAAGCATGGTGATAAACTCGGTGCATTAATTGCCAGTGAAACAACCCATTTAGAGCTCAAGCCCCGTAGCCGTAGACAAGGCATGTTACAACTGTCTTCAGGTTTAATTGATGTGCATCAAAAACAGCTCAATCAATTTGATAATTTGCCGCAAGACCCCGAACATATGTTCAAAGCTTGCCAGCGATTACAGCGGATAGCAAAACCGGGCTCTTTAGTATGGATCATTACCGATGGCCACCATTTCAGTCCGCAATGCCTTGCGCCGCTAACACAACTAAAACGTCACTGTGATATAGGTGCATTTGTAATAACAGATCCGCTTCGCCAGGGGACACTGATTTTGCCTAAGCAGTTTGCTTTTCCGGTACGTGATGGCAAGCAACAATTAACATTAACCCGCGACAGTTATCAAAAATGGTTAGTAGAGCAGCAAGTTGCCCAACAAGGGTTTGTACAATTAATGAAGCAGCTTAATGTGCAGCCTAAATTCATCGATGCAGGTAAACCACTGAGTGACCAATTGGAATTATTACGCTAAATGTTACCTATTTTAATTAACTCAATCATAGCGCCGGCAGCCGCACCTGCCGCGGTGGCTAACCAAGGTGTTTCGCCTTTAGCTCAAATGCATGACATTTTATTGCCTAACATGGTTTCAGCTATGCCAATCGCACCAGGCTATTGGCTATTACTTGTGCTATCTATCCTAATACTGAGCTGGATTATGGGTAAAATTCTCAAGCAGCGCCGTTATCATGCGCCCCGAAAAACCGCGCTGAAAATATTACAATCAATGGACAGTAATGCAGATAACTTTGCCTCAGAGGTCAATAGCTTACTAAAACGTACCGCAATGACCTATTTACCAAGACAATCACTGGCACATTTAAATGGTCAACCGTGGTTTAATTGGCTAGATCAACGTTTACCAAAAACCAAACAACAGCTTATAGGTACGTTATTAGTCAAACGCCACCAGGCTAAAGGGCTCACACTTGAAGATAATCAGCAATTATTAATGCTGGCGAGTCTGTGGCTAGCCAATAAACATCCGTTTGAGCCCGTCAGCATTCAAGATACTGATAAACAGCATAAACAGGAGGCTGCATGTTAAGTGTCACTTGGCCTTTGGTGTTTATTTTATTGCCATTGCCGTTATTTTTTAGACAAACAAAAATCGTCGACCAAGGTGGACACCTGCAACTTCCCGGTGTCGGTCAAGCCATCAAAAACCAAAGCCAACAAACGGTAAAACGCTCACGCAAATTATATTGGCTAATGTGGGTATGTTTATTGTGTGCAGTAGCAAGGCCCCAATGGCTGGGCGACCCGATTGAGCTACCGTCAAAAGGTCGTGATTTAATGATGGCTGTTGATTTATCAGGCAGTATGCAAATTGAAGATATGGTGATTGATGGCAAAATCGTCGACCGTTTCACCTTAATTCAGCATGTGTTAGCCGACTTTATTGAACGCCGCAAAGGCGATCGCCTCGGATTAATATTATTTGCTGATCACGCTTATTTACAAGCGCCACTGACCCAAGATAGACGCTCGGTGGCAAAGTTTTTAACCGATGCACAAATTGGTTTAGTCGGCAAACAAACGGCTATTGGCGAAGCCATCGCATTAGCGGTAAAACGGTTTGAAATGGTTGATGAAAGTAATCGGGTGCTGGTGTTGTTAACTGACGGTTCAAACAATGCTGGTAATATTGAACCCGAAATGGCAGCAGAAATAGCTGCAAAAAGAAACATTACTATTTATACGGTAGGTGTTGGCGCCGAGTTACTTGAGCGCCGTACTATTTTTGGTAAAGAGCGCATTAACCCATCAATGGATTTAGACGAAACTCAGTTACAAAAGCTAGCCGATATGACCAATGGGCAGTATTTTCGCGCTAGAAACAGTGAAGATCTGGCAAAAATTTATCAGACCATAGATACATTAGAGCCGGTTAGCCGCGATCAATTAAGTTATCGCCCGAAGAAAGAATTATTCTATTGGCCTTTATTAATGTCTTTATTGCTCAGTATCTTAATTAGTGCCCAGCAACACTTTCAAGCTGGTCTGGTATTACCTTCATTTAAGCGTGGGGGCAAAATAGAATGATCCACTTTATCCGCCCAGAGTGGCTATTAGGTTTAGTGCCGCTTATTTTATTAAGCTTGCTATTTTGGCGCCGTCATCAGCAACAATCTGCTTGGAAAGCGTATATTGCGCCGCATCTAACCCGCATGCTGATCAGCGACAGTGCCGAGCAAAGCAATAAACCTAAGGGGTTACTGGCATTTTGTTGGATTGTTGCAGTATTAGCATTAGCAGGTCCTGCTATCAGTAAACAAAACTTACCTGTTTTTGCGACGGATCAAGGCCGAGTGTTGATTATGGACATGTCTTACTCCATGTACGCGACCGATCTAACCCCAAATAGATTATCCCACGCTCGCTTTCGCGCGACGGATTTACTGTCTGAAATAAAAGAAGGCGAAACGGGCTTAATTGCCTACGCGGGTGATGCTTTTACCATTAGTCCTTTGACCCGTGACAATGGCACTTTGTTGAACCTCTTGCCCACATTATCACCGGATATTATGCCTGTAAGAGGCTCTAATTTATCCTCAGCCATCACATTAGCACAGCAGCTTTTAGCCCAGGGCGGCCATATTACTGGTGATATTATTCTAATGACAGATGGGGTTTCAGATCAGCAATTTAACCAGGTATATGATGAATTAAAAAATAGCCGCTACCGTTTATCCATATTAGCCTTTGGCAGTAAAACCGGTGCCCCTATAAAGCTATCTGATGGCCAATTAATGCGCGATAGCAGCAATGAAGTGGTGGTCGCTAAAACCGATATTAACTTGCTGCAAAAACTGGCTAAACAAGGTTCAGGAGTGTTAATTGCAGCGCAGTCAGATGGCAGCGATATCAAACAACTCATTCAATGGCTTGCTGAAGATGGCCAAGCAAAAGCCACTGAACTTGAAGGTGAATCATGGCAAGATTTAGGTCCCTATTTAGCATTATTATTATTGCTACCTGTGTTATTAAGCTTTAAACACGGTGTGCTAGCTAACCTTATGTTACCTACAGCCTGGCTACCTTTAGCTGGACTAATGGGTTTGTTAGCCTTCAGTACTGGCTATAGCAAGCCTGTACAGGCCAATATTTGGGATGACTTATGGCTGACAGCGGATCAACAAGCCCAGCAGGCTTTTGATAAAGAAGAGTATGCCAAAGCGGCGGCAAATTTCAGTCAACCTAATTGGCAGGCTAGCGCCCATTATAAGTCAGGAAATTACCAACAAGCGCTTGAAGGTTTTGAATTAGACAATAGCGCCGAAGGCTTATATAACCAAGCCAATAGTTTGATGCAGTTAGGAGATTTACCTGAAGCCATTAAGCGCTACCAACAAGCTTTAGGATTACGAGCTGATTTTATTGAGGCAGAAGAAAATCTAGCCCTAGCACAAGAATTACTTGAACAAGAGTCACAGCAAAATAAACAAGATAGCGATCAAAATGGTGAGCAGAAAAATGACTCGCAGGATAAAGATCAACAACAAAATGATCAAAATAACCAGCAGAACAGTCAACAAAATCAGGACAAGCAAAACAGCAGTCAACCAAATGATCGGCAACAAGACTCTCAAGATTCAAGCTCTGAACAGTCTAACCAGGACCAACAAGGCAAGCAGCCTGAGAATGCTGAGCAGGATAAACAATCTAAAAGCAATGAAACACCAGACAAACAACAGTCTGAAGATAGCCAAGACGAAAATCAGCAACAATCATCTGGCAGTCAACCCAATGATAAGCCTAATGATCAAGCAGAAGAAAATGCCGATAATGCTCAGTCTAAATCAGGCTCTTCAGAAAACTCAACCGCGAAAGATGAACCTGCACCAAGTAATGAAGCCAGTATGCAAGCCAATACTGAGCTAAGTGCTGAGCAAAGTACGGATGCTAAAAATGCTCAGCAATCAAATCAGCCAACGACTTCAGCAACACCTTTAGAAGAAACATTAGATGAGGATGGCAAGCCTATAAATCAGGTTATTAGCCCAACAACGATAGGCCAACAACCTTTGCCAGAAGATATGGAAAGAGCATTAAGAGCAATAAATGAGGATCCACAAGTATTGATCCGCAATAAAATGCAATTGGAATATCAAAAACGTCGTCAACAGGTCAAGGAAAAAGAACAGTGGTAATTCGAATTTTATTAAGCCTAATCCTTATTATTTTGGCCCCTTCGGTTATGGCGCTCACCCAAGTAGAGGCCAGTATCGACAAAAATCCGGTGAGTGAAGGTGAATACTTTGTGTTGAACATCAGCGCCGATGACGATCTCAATGCCGGCGCATTAGATACATCTTCATTACTGGATAACTTTATTGTTGGTCGCACAAGTGTGGGCAGAAGTACTCAAATGATAAACTTCAGCACCACCAAAGAAACTCGATGGCAAGTGCTGTTATCACCTAAATATACCGGTAAGGTGACTATTCCAGCGTTCACTATCAGCGGAGTAAGTTCATCGCCCATTACCCTGCAGGTTAATCCAGCAGGAAGTCAGCCTCAAGAAGCTCAAAATTTGTATATTGAAGTCAGCACTAATGTTGATGAAGCCTACGTTGGTCAGTTAATTAACTACAAGGTAAAACTCTATTTAGCCGTAGAATTGCAACGCGGTGTACTGGGTGCCCCTGTCGTCCAAGGTGCACAAATAAAACAAATTGGTGAAGATACCGACAGCACTGAAATCGTCAATGGTCGCCGCTTTAGAGTGATTGAGCGCAACTACGGTATTGTCGCAGGCTTACCTGGTGAAATTATTATTAACGGTGCAACTTTTTCTGGTGATGTATTAATTGAAACACAAAACCGTGGCGGCATGTTTGGTTTTAATGAAAGCATTCCGATGCAAACTGAAGCCGAGCGGAAAGTGATTCAAATAAACAGCTACCCACCGAGTTATCAAGGTGAGTGGTTAGTGAGTGATTTAGTGTCCTTACGCGAAGTATGGCCCGATGATAAAACTACCTTTGAAGCAGGCAGCCCCATTACTCGGACCATCAGCTTAATTGCGATTAATGTTGATGAACATAGCCTCCCCGAGCTGACAATGCCCGCCACAGAAGGAATGAAGATTTATCCTGAGAAGCCGTTACGCCAAACAGGCATTCGTGATGGACAAGTGATTTCGCAATACAGCTTAACTGCCGCTATGGTGCCCACTAAACCGGGCACTTATACCCTGCCAGAAATAAAAATACCTTGGTGGAATATTCAATTAAAACAGCAGGAATATGCCATTTTACCTGCCAAAACCATTACCGTTATCGCAGGGCAAATGGCCGATAATGCACTACTGATTACGCCTCAAGCTCAATCTAACAATAGCGCGGATTACTGGCCATGGTTGACCGGATTATTTGCAGCACTATGGTTAATCACTTTAGTGTTATGGCGAAAAGCCGCAGGCCGAAGTCATCAAAATCAGGCTGGTGACACAACAATCACCGCACGTCCGACAACGAATATGGCTAACTTAGCAGCCATAGTGGATGCCTGTGATCGTAATAATGTCAGCGATGTGATAGGCACGCTGCAACAGTATTTTTCAGCGATATTGAAGCGTAAAGTCACTTTGGCGGAAATTAGTCAGCTTTCAACATTACTTTCACAAGCAATTAGCGTTTTGCAATCCGGCCGCTACAGCCAACATACAACCCCTGTGAATAAAAAACAGCTTATTGATGCAATCCAATCATATCAACCTAATAGCAATAAACAGACTGATTCAATTATAGCTAAACTGAATCCTTAAGGCCTATCAAATGGGTTGTCCTCCCTTTTGTGAAATACCATAAAAGGGAGATGTTATTTGGCACTTTGTAGCGACTTATAATAATTGCCACTAGTGATCTATCACTGATAATAATGAAGACCAGTAATAAAATAACCTCCACAATAGTCGTTGCACTCTTGCGCTGACCTAGTAAGCTAAGTGTAATTATTATGAGAAAAATATAAAAATGTTTGAAATTCTGCGAAAGAAAAAGTCCGACCCTACGGTCTTATCTGACATGGTAAATAAACAAAGACGTTACGATAGCCTTGTCAGGGCACTTCATACCGACATTTTCCGTTATGCCTATTGGTTATGCGGTAATAAACATGTGGCTGAAGATATCACTCAAGAAACCTTTTTACGGGCATGGCGTGCGTTAGATTCTTTGAAAGATGATAAAGCCGCAAAAGCCTGGCTTATTACTATTTTACGTAGGGAAAATGCCAGACGCTTTGAACGTAAGCAGTTTGATTACAGTGATGTAGAGCAAGAGCTACTTGAAGATGTTATCTCTAGTAGCACTGAAGATGAAACCGAGCAATATTGGCTACGCAGGCAAATCGGCAAACTTGATTTAGAATATCGTGAACCTTTGTTATTACAGCTCATTGGTGGATTTAGCGGAGATGAAATCGCCGAGATGCTTGAATTAAATCGCAACACGGTAATGACACGATTATTTCGTGCCAGAAACCAATTAAAAGATGCATTAGACAGCCCAGAAGTAAGAGGTCAATCAAATGGATGATCTACAATTTCGCCGCCAAGCTTATGGCGATCCCAATACTCAGTCAGATGACTTTTTGCAGCATATCGCAAATAACTCAGCTGATGCGAAATTGGTTAAAGATTTACAAGCACTTGATGACAGGCTAACACAGGCGCTTAATGTTCCGGTACCTGATGACCTAGCGGACAAGTTATTATTGCGTCAACAGCTAAGCCAACATCATCAAACCCAAAAGCGTACTCGCTATTTAATGGCGATGGCGGCGTCTATTGCGTTTGTTGTTGGGGTTAGCTTCAGTATGCTACGTTTTACCCCAATTGATTTATCTGAAAATGCTTTAGCCCATGTTTACCATGAAACCAAAGCGCTACAGATGGAACAAAACATCGGTTTTAATGACGTAAACTTCAAGTTAGCCAGTCTATCAGGCCTACAACAGTCTAAATTTATTCAGCAGCCAGGAAGAGTCTTCTATACTGCCTACTGCGACTTTCAAGGGGTTAAATCTTTGCATTTGGTTATGCAAGATGAAAATGGTCACAAAGTAACTTTGTTTATTGTGCCAGCAGAGAACAGATTAACCTTAGATGACGCCTTTGCCGATGCAAAATACAAAGGACAAGGATTCAAATTTGCCGGAACCTATATGCTACTTGTCGGTGAACAGCAATCTGATCTAAATTACATTAAACGCGAAATTGAGCAAACGTTTATCTAAGGTAATTACGACAAACTAAACATAGCACTCAGCCGTACTTTACAGTGCGGCTGAGTATTTTTTCCCTATCCTCCCCCCGCGAAAGTGTGAACTACATCAATCTTCTGCTAGCATTGCTCCATAAAAATAACCATATGGAACAATCATGGAAATTCAAGCACCTATTTTAATCACTTTCATAGGCTATCTAGCCGTTATGATGGGGATTGGTTTTTGGGCATATAAGAAAACGGAATCTGTCGATGATTACATTCTCGGCGGTCGCAAGATGGGCCCAGCAGTTACCGCATTAAGTGTCGGCGCTTCCGACATGTCTGGTTGGCTGTTACTTGGCCTGCCAGGCGCAGTTTATTTAGGTGGGCTAGGTGAAGCCTGGATTGGCTTTGGTTTAGTATTTGGCGCATGGCTTAACTGGCTATTTGTCGCAAAACGCTTACGAATTTATACTGAACTTGCAGATAACTCCCTCACCCTACCCGACTTTTTCGAACATAGATTTAACGATAATCATGGTGTCCTTAAGTTGGTCTCAGCGGTGACCATTTTAATATTCTTCACCTTCTATGCATCATCTGGCATGGTGGGCGGCGCCATTCTATTTGAAAAAGTCTTTGGCCTTGATTACACCCTAGCCTTGGTCATTGGCTCGGTAATTATTGTGTCATACACCTTTGTTGGCGGTTTTTTTGCCGTCAGCTGGACAGACTTTTTCCAGGGCTGTTTAATGCTAATTGCGTTAATTATTGTACCTGTCGCCATATTTAATCACGCCGACACTCAGGCAAACATGGACAGTTTAGATCCTGCTATGCTGACATTTGTGGGTGATAAAACCACAGTTATTGGCCTAGTGTCATTACTGGCCTGGGGACTTGGCTATTTTGGTCAACCACATATCCTATCTCGCTTTATGGCGATTGGCAGTGCGAAAGATTTACGTTTATCAAGACGTATTGCCATGAGTTGGATGATTGTTGCATTAATTGGTGCACTGGCCACCGGCATTGCAGGTACATTATATTTCGCCCAATCACCTTTAGAAAATCCTGAAACCGTGTTTATTCACTTAGCCCGTGCAGCGTTTAATCCGTGGGTGGGTGGTTTACTTATTGCGGCTATTTTATCGGCCATAATGAGCACGATTGATTCGCAACTATTGGTTTGTTCAAGTGTGATAACGGAAGATTTTTACCGTAAATGGCTACGCCCTCAAGCCAGCAGTAAAGAATTAATGTTAGTGGGTCGAATTGGCGTTATTAGTATCGCACTTATCGCAGGTATTATTGCCCTTGACCCACAAAGCAGTGTATTAGGCCTAGTCAGTTACGCATGGGCAGGTTTTGGTGCTGCATTTGGTCCTGTGGTGATTCTATCGCTTTTCTGGAAAGGATTTAGCCGTAACGGTGCAATTGCAACAATATTAGTCGGTGCGGTAACCGTTGTAGCTTGGGAGCAATTAAAAGGTGGGATTTTCGATTTATATGAAATTATTCCTGGCTTCTTTTTCGCGACTATCTTTGGGGTTGTATGTAGTAAATTATTCCCACCATCGACTGAAGTGCAAGGCCAGTTCAATGCATTTGAACAAAACCTACAAAGCCAGAAATAGTTATCGATTAAAATAACAGCTTAGGTCTGAAATAGATCAAACAGAACAAATAAACAACCTTTGTGTAAAAAAGCGTACAAGTGTACGCTTTCTTACATTTTAACTTCATCTAACACCCGCGTTTGAAAGTAACATAACATTAACAACGCAACCAGCCAAAATACAATCCAACCTACTGTTAAACAACAAATTTAAATAAAAACCACCGACTACAATCTTAATACACAAAAACCCAGCCTTTTGAATTAACTCAATATTAACAACAACTAACATGTGGTCGGACTTGTTAGCCTCTCCCCTGTTACCTAAGATGCCTGCACATTCAAAGCTGCACAATGAAATTGGCTTATCCAGTCATAATTTCAATCATAATAACAGCTCAAAATAGGTAATAAACAATGACTAAATTCAACAAGACATTACTAGCAGCTGCGGTAGTACTTACAAGCGCTCAGGCAACTGCTGCTGGTTTTCAGCTTAATAGCCAATCTGCTGCAGGTATTGGCCGTGCGATGGCGGGTGATGCCATAATAGCTGACAACGCATCGGTTTTAGCACGTAACCCTGCCGCAATGGCTTTGTTTGATCAAAAAGCACTCTCTGTTGGTGTGTCATATGCCGATGTCAACGTAGAGGTTAGTGATGCACAAATGGACTTCATGGGGCGAACATTTGAATTAGGCCATATTGATAACGCCGCTGAAGCAAAAGTTATCCCTAATGCCTACTTTATCAACCCAGTTAATGACACCTTTGCTTATGGTTTTGCTGCATTCAGTAACTATGGCACGGGTACCGATTTAACCCCATTAGCTAATAACCATGGCTCACTGGGCCCAAATACCATTCCAGCGCCAGCGGATTTACTCGGTAATACTGAAGTAACCACAGTAAACTTAAATGCCAGTGTGTCATATCGCATTAATGAATCACTTAGCCTAGGCCTAGGTTTAGACGTGATCCAAGCTTCTGGTACGTTAACCAGAAACAGTAATATCCTTGGCTCATTAGTTGATGTTGAAGCCGATGGTTGGGCTTTAGGCGGCATTGTTGGTCTAGCATATGAAATTAATCCAAATAACAGATTTGGTTTAAGCTATCGTTTCAGTCCAGAAATGAATGCCACTGGCGATGTGCGTTACTTAGCTGAAAATTTTGATGAAATTAATATCCCTATTGCTGATATAGCCCAATTTGCTGGTTTTCATCAGTTAACTGAAAAGTTTGCTGTGCACTATACGGCGCAGTGGACTCAGTGGAGCAGCTTTGACCAGATCTCACTAAACCAAGGTGACAAAGGTACAGCGTCACATAGCTTAAAAGAATACCATTGGAAAGACTCTTGGTTTCTTAGCTTAGGGGCAACATATGACATTAATAACAACTGGACGGTAAGAACCGGTATTGCCAGTGATGATGGCGTAGTAGGTGAAGTCTCTTCATTATCTATTCCTGACTCAGATCGCATGTGGTATTCAGCAGGTTTCACATATAATCTGTCGCCAAAATCTTCACTCGATTTCGGTATCACTAAGGTTGTTGGCGAAAAGGTCCATGTTATTGAACAAAGCGGGCTGGGCTCGACTGTTAATGCCTTTACTGAATCAGGTGCGACCTACTATTCGGCTCAATACAACTATAAGTTCTAATACATATAGGTTTTAATATTAGGTATTGAATACTTAAACCGCTCTTTTTAGAGCGGTTTTTTTACGTCTGGCTTTCGATGTAACGAGTGTGTAACTTAAGTGAAGTCTAATGTATTAACTTTTACTAATAAACACCTTGCAAGCATCACCAAAGTCCATTAGAATTTTCTTATGGACTTTTATAAGGCTACTATTATGCATACATCAATACTTCGATTATCTACATCATTCAGTCAGAGCATATTGCTCATCGCAGGCCTCATGGCCCCCTGCATAGTCGTTGCACAAAGTCCTGATTTTGACACCATTGAGATCCAATTAAATCAGCAAACAAGTTACTTACAACTTGACGCAAAAGTTGAACCGGTAAAAGCAGCAACCGTGGCAGCACAAACGTCCGGCCGAGTATTAGCGATTCATTATGATGTCAATGATTTAGTCCCTGAGGGCGCTGCATTACTGGAAATAACTAGCAAAGAGCAAGGCGCTGAACTCGCAGCGGCTGAAGCCGATCTGGCTAAAGCACAAGCCATGAATGTGGAAGCACAGGCTCAATTTCAACGTTACCAAACATTATTCCCTCAAGGAGCGGTATCCAAAGGTGCAATGGATGAAGCCACTGCTAATGCTAAAAGCTCTAAACAGGCTGTCAGCGCAACCCAAGCACGTTTAGTTCGCGCCAAAGAAAGCGTTAATTACACCGTTGTCAGTGCTCCATTCTCCGGACGATTAACCGCTAAAATGATAGAAGAAGGTGAAACCATCAGCTATGGCCAAGCGCTACTTTCAGGCTATGCTACCGATAAGCTTAGAGCCGTTTTTTATGTTCCACAACAGTATCGCAAGCAACTTAATTTACTGACTCAACTCAGTTTTTTAGATGGTAATTATCAATATATGAGTGAACAGCTCAATCCATTTCAATTTAGTACTCAACAAGACCACAGCCTTAAGGTAAGGGCTATTATCAATAACCCCGACAACACTTTGCAGGCAGGGCAATGGTTAAAGGTCGCCTTACCTGTTGCGACTAAAGATGTGATTAGTATCCCTCAATCTGCATTTTATCAAGTCGGAGAAATGACCACTGTTTACCGCAAGCAACAAAAGCACTATTTACAAACTCAAATTCGCTTAGGCAATGCCTATCAAGATGATCAAGGTGTGGCTATGGTAGAGGTGCTTGCCGGTGTTATGCCTGGGGACAATATAGTATTAAACGCGGCCAATTATGTGCTCCACCTTGGTCAAGCTACAGCCAACTAAACAGGAATAAACAGATGAAACCATCGAATACACCTGCTCTTGGCCTTTCGGGTAGCATTGCTAAAACCTTCCAAGCCAGTGCAATAACGCCTTTATTAGCAATATTAGGTTTATTGTTAGGGCTTTTTGCTGTCATCGTGACCCCAAAGGAAGAAGACCCGCAAATTGATGTCACCTTTGCAGACGTTTTTATTCCCTACCCCGGCGCTAGCCCAAGTGAAGTTGAACACCAAGTCACTTTACCCGCTGAACAGATTATTTCCGAAATTAAAGGCGTTGATACGCTTTACTCTTTTTCTCAACCCGATGGCGCATTAATTATTACCATTTTTGAAGTGGGTATTCCCCGTGACGAAGCTGTGGTCAATATATACAACCAGCTATACTCAAACCGGGACAAATTTAATCATGCTGCGGGTATAGGCGAGCCACTGATTAAACCCCGTGGCATTGATGATGTCCCTATTGTTAGCCTGACCTTATATGCTAAGTCCGCCGACATGACCGCTGAGCAACTCACACAAGTCGCTAACGGATTGGAAACCGAGCTTAAGCGTATCCCCGGAACCAAAGAAATTTACACCCAGGGCCGTCATGACATGGTGCTAAATGTCCGTCTTGATAGTGCCAAGATGAATAGTTTTGGGGTCACTATTGATCAAATATCTCAGCGCTTACAAGATAATAATCAAATATCTATGCTGCAGTCTTTGGTACAACAAAACCAAGAAATTAAAGTCCGTGCAGGACAATTTATCAATACAATTGATGATGTCAAAAACTTACTTGTGAAAGTCAATACCGCCCCCAATAGTCAAGGTATCGCCTCTGCGGTATATCTATCCGATGTTGCTGAGATCACCTTAAAAAGTGATACGCCAAAACACAATGTTCGTCACGTTGATAGCACAGGTGATTACCCTGCTGTCACTATCGCCATTGGTAAACAAGCTGGCCAAAATGCGGTTGATATTGCTGATGCAGTGCTCAGCCGCATTGCAAAAGTGGATAACCTGCTGATCCCCGATAATGTTGGGGTTGCCATATCACGAGATTATGGCCAAACCGCTGGAGATAAATCTAACACGCTTATTTTTAAGCTAATTTTTGCTACCTCTGCAGTAGTATTATTGGTACTTTTTGCCATGGGGGCGCGTGAATCTGCTGTAGTTGGCATTGCGATTATTGTCACTTTAGCCCTAACCTTATTTGCCTCGTGGGCATGGGGATTTACCCTAAACCGGATCTCACTGTTTGCGCTTATTTTCTCTATCGGAATTCTGGTCGATGATGCCATTGTAGTGGTAGAAAATATTCATCGGCACATGGCGTTAAGCAATAAACCGTTACTTGAAATTATTCCCGAAGCGGTCGATGAGGTTGGCGGACCGACCATATTAGCCACATTCACCGTTATTGCGGCATTACTTCCAATGGCATTCGTGTCTGGTCTAATGGGGCCCTACATGAGCCCAATTCCCATAAACGCCAGTATGGGCATGCTATTATCACTGGCTATCGCCTTTATTCTAACGCCTTGGCTAGCCTACAAGTTACTGGCTCACCACCCAAAAGCTGAACACGCTAGTTTGGCGGAAGTAGATCAGGCAAATGACAAACTGGCTAAATTGTTCAGTCGTCTAATGTCACCATTTTTAGTTGGTGAACATGCCGCCAAAGCTCGAAAAGGCCTAGCCGTTGGTATTGTCGCACTGATTGCTATCGCACTTGCATTACCCGTCATGCAGGCTGTTGTGCTTAAAATGCTGCCATTTGATAATAAATCCGAGTTTCAGGTCATTGTCGACTTACCTGAAGGCACGCCTGTGGAACAAACCCAGCGCGTATTACAAGAGATGAGCCTGTACCTCAGCACAGTAGAAGAAATTAACCACCAGCAGTGGTACGCAGGAACCCACGCACCAATGAACTTTAATGGGCTTGTGCGTCACTACTTTTTACGCAGCAGCCAGGAGCTAGGCGACATTCAGGTTAACTTGGTTGATAAGTCACACCGTAGCCGCGACAGTCACAGTATTGCATTAGCTGTGCGGGAACCACTAAAGGAGATTGCCAATCGTTATAACGCCAACATAAAAGTGGTCGAAGTGCCTCCAGGACCGCCTGTATGGTCGCCAATTTTGGCGGAAGTTTACGCGCCAACAACAGCACTTCGCGAGCAAACGGCTAATGCCTTAGGGCAACGCTTTAAAAATACTGAACATGTGGTTGATGTGGATATTTATTTACCAGCCCAACAACAGCAATGGCAAGTTAACATCGATCGCGCGAAAGCAAGCCTGCTTGGGCTATCGTACGCGCAAATCGTTAATACCTTTGCCACCAGCATTGGTGGCAAAGATGTCAGCTATTTACATTCCCAAACCAATAAATATCCCACACCTATCAGGTTGCAATTAGATGACGCTGAAAAAGTGGATTTGCAGCAAGTGCTTAATCTAAAACTAATCAATCCAGCTGGCGAGTCAATTAATTTATCCTCTGTCGCCAGCATTAATAAAGGCAGTATTAATGCCCCAATAGTGCACAAAAATATGGTGCCGATGATCATGGTTGTGGCGGATATGGCGGGACCAACAGATAGTCCACTTTATGGCATGTTCGATATTTCAGCTCAAATTGATGATGCCAATATTGATAAGCCCTACCCCATAGCACAACACTTTGTTAATCAGCCTGATGGATTATCGCAAGTGGCGATATTGTGGGACGGGGAGTGGAAGATCACATATGAGACTTTCCGCGATATGGGCATTGCTTATGCGGTTGGCATGATAGCCATTTACTTGTTAGTGGTTGGTCAATTTAAATCTTATTTAGTGCCATTGGTTATTATGGCACCTATACCATTGACCATTATTGGTGTTATGCCAGGACATGCTTTATTAGGAGCACAGTTTACCGCAACATCAATGATAGGAATGATCGCTTTAGCCGGCATTATTGTGCGTAACTCGATACTACTGGTGGACTTTATAAACCAGCAATTAACCCAGGGCGTAGCACTCGATAAAGCGGTTATTAACGCGGGGGCAGTTCGAGCTAAACCAATTATGTTAACCGCTTTAGCAGCAATGATTGGCGCCTTATTTATCTTAGATGACCCAATATTTAACGGTCTTGCTATTAGCCTTATATTTGGCATCTTTATCTCAACCATTTTAACCTTGGTGGTGATCCCTGTGTTGTACTTTGCAGTGATGCGCAACCGATTAACCGTAAAATAAAGGAGCAATACCATGACCAATAAAACCATTAACAAAGTGAACACAATGTCTGTCGAACGTACTATCATGGCCTTTGCTGGCTTTATGGTACTGCTATCAGTAGTGCTGACCGCTATTGTTAGCCATCATTTTATCTGGCTGACCGTATTTGTAGGTGCTAATCTATTTCAAAGCGCATTTACCGGTTTTTGCCCAGCTGCAATGGTAATGAAAAAACTAGGCTTGAAAACTGAAGCAATGATTGCCACCGAAAAATAAGAGATTGCCACCAAAAATACTATTTTCTGGCAATCAGTTACACTAAATATAAGGAATATAAAGTTTAATGAGAGCCATTAAAAAGCTAAACAGCAAATTAGCATTGTTGACGATATTAGCAACCAGCTTAGTTTCATTTGTACCTATGGGGTTTGCAAAAGATGTCACACCAACACAAGCGTGGCAGATGATTGATCAGCAAGCGTTAGTGATTGATGTTCGCACTGCTGAAGAATTTAATGAAGGACATATTGAAGGAGCTGTTAATATTCCTTTTGAACAAATTGTAGCAGGCGTGGCAAAACTAGGGCTTAAAAATGATGAAAGCATTGTTTTATATTGCCGAAGTGGACGCCGAAGTGGCATTGCAGATGATGCATTAACCCAAGCAGGATTTAGCAATACTGCTAACGCGGGTGGTGTTGATGCATTGATACAGTCAAAACCCTGAATTTATTTGGTATTTCGTTAGTAATATTAACGGTTAGCGACAGAATCCGAGTTCAGGTTACACATCTTACAAGATGCCTTTATGTGAATAATAAAGGCATTTTTTATTCAATAGTCCCCTGTTACTTAACCTCAAAAACACTATCCACAGGTCAACTAAACCAGTTGTTTTTTCATCACAATACAGTCTAAATCAAAGCCTCTAGGGGAGTGATAAACACTGATTTCATTACCTACAAAACCACATTTTCGATAAAATGCAGCAGCATTTAACGCCGACTCTAATGCAATAAAAGTCAATCCTGATTTTTTTGCTATGCGCTCAAGATGAGCCAACATTAACTTGCCGATACCTAAATTCATGTATTCAGGATGGACGAACAGCGCATCAATAAATCCCCTACTAACATCAAGCATCCCAGAGGCAATAATTAACTGTTGTTCAGATAGATTTGACTGCCCGTCAACCACATAGACATAACCATCATATGATAGCTTATCAGCATATGCCTCAGGCATCTGACCTTCAGTCCATTTAGTCATTGCATCAATACCATAACAATCAACACATTGGGATAATATAGCAAGATTTCGGACTATAAAAGCTTGTGATGCATCAGCTTTATGGGCTCGCCTTAATATTCCATTCATATATAAGTTATTCCTTTTATTTATATACAACTAAAGACGCCATACCGACTTTCCATTAAGCATAATTGAACACTATACCGCCGCTAACTTTATGTTTCGGTTATTAGTAATTGCTTGTGTAACAGGAATATTAACCTTGTATAGCTACATTCAAAAAAGAATAAAAGGTCAACTTTAGCGGATAAATACTCACAAACATAAGCTACTTAACGATTATACAAAACAGCGAACGGTAACATTTTGTTTACATATGTACTCATCCTGTTACATTTTAGTTGTTGAACGAAGTTTACCCTTAAGTAATAAGCCGAAAGTTCAACTATAAAAATAATATAAATAATAAAAACATCACATGGAAGATAAAAAATGCAAAAGAAACGACCTTTAGTTTTACTCAGCCTCTCAGGTATAGCGCTTGCTGTATCTACTAGCTTATATGCCGCACCTCAATCCCTAAACTTAACATCACAAAATGGGATTTCAGCAACTAGCTTAGATAATACCTCGCCATTACCTAAACGTTATATTGTTAAGTTTAGAAATGGCAGTGACATACAATCAAATCCACAACAATTTAATGCTCAATCAACAAACCAATCGGATGATGCTGCTAGCTATCAGCCACGTTCACACGAAATATTCTCTCATTTTAGAGCACTAAACGGTGTTCAAGCCAAAGAGATGAAGCGCATATCCCGTGGTAATAGCTATACCGTTAAATTAGATCCAAAGTCAGTACAATCTCTTCGCCTTCGCGCTGATGTTGAATATGTCGAAGAAGATATGCCACGCCGTTTGCTTGCTGAAACCACTCCTTGGGGGCAAACCTTTGTAGGTGCTACTGCACTTAGCGATAGCCAAACGGGTAACCGTACCATTTGTATTATCGATTCAGGGTATGACCGTAGCCACAATGATTTAAGTGGTAACAATGTTACAGGTACAAACAATTCAGGTACAGGTAACTGGTATCAACCGGGTAATAACAACGCCCATGGTACGCATGTCGCTGGTACCATTGCGGCTATAGCCAACAATGAAGGTGTTGTTGGGGTTATGCCTAACCAAAATGCTAATATTCATGTCATTAAAGTCTTTAATGAGGCTGGCTGGGGTTATTCTTCATCACTTGTGGCGGCAGTAGATACCTGTGTTAGCAATGGTGCCAATGTGGTGACTATGAGCTTGGGTGGAAGCGGCTCAACCACTACTGAGCGTAATGCATTAAATGCACATTACAACAATGGCGTATTACTGATTGCAGCTGCGGGTAACGCTGGCGACAGCACATACAGCTACCCAGCTTCATATGACGGTGTTATGTCTGTTGCTGCTGTTGATAGCAATCGAGATCGCGCTGCTTTCTCTCAATATACTAACCAAGTAGAAATATCTGGTCCTGGTGAAGCAATTTTATCTACTGTAACCGTAGGTGAAGGGCGTTTGGCTGACATTACTATCGGCGGACAATCATACTTCAATAATGGCGTCGTTCCACACAATCGTTTAACACCTTCAGGCACTAGCTATGCCCCTAGCCCTGTTAATGGCCAAGTAACCGCCACCTTAGCTGAATGTACCGTAAGTGGAACTAGCTTTAACTGTGGCAATATGAGCAACAAAATTTGTTTAGTTGAGCGTGTTGGCAATCAAGGTACAAGCTATCCTGAAATAAATGCAGCCAAAGCCTGTAAAACGGCCGGAGCAGTTGGCGCAATTGTTTACAGTAATAGTGCATTGCCCGGCTTACAAAACCCATTCCTAGTTGACGCTAATAGCGACATCACAATTCCTACGGTATCAGTAGACAGAGCAACTGGTTTAGCACTTCGCGCTAAGCTTGGCGCCAGCACAACTGTTGCCAACCAGGGCAACAAGGACTACGCGTTTTACAATGGTACATCTATGGCAACACCGCATGTTTCGGGTGTAGCAACATTAGTGTGGAGCTATCATCCACAATGTACAGCAACACAAGTTCGTGCAGCATTAAATGCAACTGCTGATGATTTAAGTGTTGCCGGCCGTGATAATCAAACTGGTTACGGCATGATTAACGCTACAGCGGCTAAAGCCTATTTAGATGCATCATGTGATGGCCCAACTGATCCAGGCACAGGTGGTGGAGATTTAGTGCTTGTTAATGGCGTGACAAAATCAAACCTCACCGGTGCAAAAGATGATGAGCTTTATTTCTCGCTAGATGTCCCTGCAGGAGCTAAAAACCTCAGCTTCACCATGAGCGGTGGTACAGGTGATGCAGATTTATATGTCCAATACGGTGCTTCTCCATCTACCACCAGCTATGACTGTCGTCCTTGGAAAGGTGGTAATAGCGAGTCTTGCCCAATAACCACAGTTCAATCGGGTACCTATTATGTGATGGTTAAAGGCTACAGCGCATTTAGTGGCGTAAACCTAGTCGCTAATTATACTGCAGGCACTACAGGTGGCGGAACGACAGGTGGTCCAGCAAGTTATACCAATACCACTAACGCTAACATTCCTGATAACAATACTACCGGTATTACAAGCTCAATTAATGTGACACGAACTGGTGATTCTGGGACAGTTTCTGTTAGCGTGGGGATCATCCACACATATATTGGTGATTTGAAAGTTGAACTGATTAGCCCTACAGGCCAAAAAGTTGCTTTACATAGCAACAGCGGTGGTGGAACCGACAACATCAACACAACCTACAGTGCAAACTTTACCGGTGTTGAGTCAAGCGGAACTTGGAAGCTTAAGGCTGTAGATAACGCAAGTCGTGATACTGGCTATATCGATACATGGACACTGACTTTTAAGTAATCAGTTAGAGATAAAACAATCATTTTATCGAAATGATTAACATTATAAAGCCCCGTTAAGCTCTTTAATTATTAGCTTCACGGGGCTTTCTATTTGTACCTCAAATTCACACTACAAGCGGTTGAGGAATAGGTGAAATAGCCTCAAAAATGCTCGCAAAACTGGTTGGTGTACTCACATCTATCGCCAAGTGTAATTTTTTAGCAATATCATTTGCCGATAAAACACCGCGGATAGTATGATCTTTGCGGTCTATGACTAAACAATGTTGTTGACCAGCAACTTTTAGGGTTTCAATGACATCGCCAATTTTAGCGTTAGCTATATCAGCATACGCAATCGCTTTTAACTTCGATTTAGGGATCATAAAGTCAGTAATGAGTAAATTTTCGCGTAAATCTCCTTTGACCAGCTTTTTAACAATTTCTTGGCTATTCAATGAGTCATAACTCACTAAACCAATAAAATGTTCTTTTTTATCAATAACTAATTTTAATCTAACATGAGCTTTTTTCATCAAGCTTTCAACTTCTACAGCAGAAGCATGTGCATCGATAACCAAAGGTTTTACGTTTTTAAAATCGGTAAAGACATCTAAAGCGGGTGAATGAAGACTATATTCTTGATGGTTTGCAGGCCAAGCAAGTTCATCGACTGCTTCGACTTCATGTAGGGTTAATTTTTTCACAACGACATCCTTAGCAATATAAATCTAAACCATTGATTTAAATGCACTATAAAGAGTTACAACTGTTATTAACTGAATTTTATTATCTGCCCAAGATAAACATTTCACAATATACCAAAGGATTAAATTTAGTTCATATTACGATAATTAAGGTTCAGTTCAGTTTTATTGCGTATGGATTGTGCTAGGTGGGTAAGCTTTGAGATGATGAGAAGAAAGATCACTGACCATAGATAAGCCAGTGATAATTAATATTATTGAAGTATTTCAGGCTCAACAAGTACGCTTATGTCGGCATTAGATAACCATACTTGGCTTTCATTAATATTCACTTGAACCGCCATATTACGACCCACAAATGCAGCTAATTGCTCTACCGCTGCTTCTGGAAAATTAACTATTTTTAGGTTTTTATAACGGCTTAAAGTACTTTGGTTTTGTTGCCACCAAATCGGTACACTACGACCACCATAAGTATACAAAATGACATTTTTTGCTCGCCCACATGCTTTGCGTAACCACTTTTCATCGGCCTGACCAAACTCAACCCATAAATCAACCACACCTGATAAATCGACATCCCATAATTCAGCCTCATCATCAACACAAAGTCCTTTACTAAATTGTAAAGATTCACTGGCATTGAGAGCAAAAGCTAATAAACGCACCATCATACGGGTATCGGTTTCTGACGGATGCTGTGCAATCGTTAATGGATGCTCACCATAGTAATGTCTATCCATATCAGCTATCTGTAAGTTGACTTTGTAGACGGTAGATTTAGGTGCCATGTTGACCTCAAAAATAAAAAACCGAGCTAATTTACTCGGTTATAAAAGATGAATGCAATCATAAATGAAATGCGCTTAAATAGCCCCTGGTCTTAAATGTTTTGCCATAGGAAAGTGTGCTTTAAGTTGATTAACTTTTTCAGCTGAAGCCACAAGCAACATTCTATCACCAAGTTCAAACTGCTTTGAGATCGTACTTAATGCGGGTAGCGACTCCCTTGATGCATCGCGCCTTAATAGCTCATTTGTATGCTCATCTAAATCATTTTCAATAAATACTACATCCAGTTTTTGCAATAGTGGCATCACAGCGATGGGCAATAAACCTGCAGGAGTGGTTTCATCCAATAATAAAATTTCACCACGGCTTTCATAACTACTAAATGCTTGCTGGTAATGAGTATCGGTCGCAGTATCAAAACGATCTTGATTAAGATTAAAAAATCGCTCCCAAAATAAACGTCTATCTTTGCCATTGGTAAGTTTTTGCTGTACGTCCTCCCGCTTACTGGCAACATAATCAAATAAAGGCGCTAATGAATTAGGTAACAAGGTTTCTAAACGTGAGCGAATTGTACGGGCAAATACTGGCGCGGCACCAGCAGTGCTTATCGCTACAACAAGTCGGCCTCTATCCACGATTGAAGGCGTGATGAAGCGGCAGAATTTAGGATTATCAACCACATTAACCCAAATACCTTTTTCACTCGCAATAACCGCTAATTCAGTATTGAGTTTTTCATTTGCTGTTGCAAAATAAATGAGGTCATAACAGGACATGTCTTCAATCGAAACCTCTCGGCGTGATAGTTTTATCCTACCTTTGTTAGCATAAGCTTCAACATCAGCAGCCACTTGAGGTGCTACAACATGAATAGTGGCATCAGTACGGGCGAGCAAATCAAGTTTTCGACTCGCTACCTCACCGGCACCAACGATTAACACAAAGAGTTCTTTTGTATCTACAAATAACGGGAAATATTGCACTTAATCTTGCGCCACTGGAAATTGATGTTGAACCCAGGTTTTAAAGCCACCGACTAATGATCCTATCTGGGTATACCCCATTTGCTGAATATTATAAGCAGCTAATGACGAGCGATGCCCACCACCGCAATAAAGCAATAACGGAGTTGATTTATCAGGAAAACGCGTTTCAATGTCACGCTCAATTATCCCCTTACCTAAGTGTTTCGCGTTAGGTAAGTGACCTTGTAACCATTCATGATCTTCCCTAACATCGATTAATAACCATTTATCATCAGCTTGAAATTGTTCAATACTAATATGAGTCACTTTGTCTTTAATTGAATCGACTAGCTGTGCAAATGCAGAAGTGGGTTGCATAATTCCCCCTGTATTAAATCCTGAGTAAAAAGAATTTATCTGAATAATTGTTTGCTAAAATTATCGATAAACTTAGTTATGTGTCTCACTTTTGGGAGAGCTACATTGCCAGCAAAGCTCAAAACTACCTTCATTGGTTTCATGGCATTGTACACATTGCCATTGCGGCTGCTCAACATCTAAGTTAGCCAAAATGCTTTGCGCTTCGCTTAAATGATCTGTATCTATCCATAATTCAACACTCTGAAGATCAACAGGTAGCTCCCCAACCCCTCCCATTAACGCCTCACCACGTAAATCAACTTCAATCCCACTGGTTTCCAACAAACCTTTCCAAGTGTGGGCTTGAAGTAAATTCCCCCCTGTTAACAAGACTTTGCGTTGTTCCATTATTATTATCCTAGGGTATTATTTTAAGTGAAATACAGCTTAAGCCTCTATCACTTTAGCAAAATTTTTATTCATCCTACTGCTAAACTTATTTACTGTCGAGTTGAGAACCGTGCCATGGTTGAAAATTAGACAAAAGCAGCTATTACCGTTATAAATTATCTGTATCACAGTTAAGTCTTCTCAAAGCTACCAGGGTGAACAATGAGTAAAAATGACATTTACAGGGGCCACTTTCAGATCACCGCTTGGGATGAAAGCACCTACATCACCTTTGCTGAAGGTGGTAAGCAAACCCATGCAAAGATAACCCAGCAATATGATGGCGAGATAACAGGCGATGCTAACGTAAATTACCTAATGACATATCTGAACGATGATCATGCTTTTTTGTTGGCTATGAGGTGATTAATATTTTTATTAGCCAATTAAAAGGTACCATTACGTTACAACACACAGGCGAATATCAAAATCATATTGCCTCAAGTAACTTTACCATTGTGGTTGATGCTGGAGCGGGTGATTTTAAAAACGTGACGGGTCAAGGTTTTTTTAAAACGACAGACAATGGTCAAGCAAATTATGAGTTATCATTATCAATACCTGCGAAATAGCAGTTAACAAACTGAAGCTAACATACTGAAGATAATGTCTAATTCAGCTGAGTAAATTTCGTCATTGAATGCAAAAGCTAGCAAACAGCATTTGCACATAAAGTCTCGCCCAAATAGGTTTTAATTAGCTATTGTTAATCAGTCCCCCTATCACGCCACACATTGAGGTTATTGAATGTCGAACTTGCCAACTGATGAAAACAAAAACATAGCATCATCACCTGTTGCGCTCGATATTCGTCAAGATGAACTCATTGTAAAGTTACTTGGGCGCCTCCCCTCGTCATTAGCCCAAACTTACACTGATGAGCAACTACAGGGCATTAAAAGTGCACTCGGCCCCAATACATGGGGCGGCCACTTTATTGATAACAGAGGCACATTTAAGTTCCCGTTTATAAAATGGCGATTTTATTATGTGTTTCTGTTAGGTAAAAACAAACGTGCTTATACTCGCACAGAAAAGAAAATGTCAGTGGCCATGCTGATGTTAAGTATCATAGCGGTAATATTGGCGGGTATTTTGTTGGGGTTATTGTCACTGTATATCTTAAAGTCAGCATTAGGTATCGACCTATTCCCTGACCTTTCACTTGGGATATGGGATCAAGTAAAAGATTGGTTTGAGTAACTAAGCTAATGTTAAGTGACATTATTAGCTTTATAAAAAAAGCCACTTTAGCAAACTAAAGTGGCTTTTTATTCAAAAGTTGGCTGATTAAGGCATCATTGGAGGCTGATCAGCACCTTCTTTTTCAATTTCTACTGGCATCATATGCTCGCGGTTAATACCCAATTTAATGGCTAAGTAACTTGCAACATAAATCGATGAGTAGGTACCCACAAAAATACCACACATTAATGCAGTGGCGAATCCGTGGATCATAGTGCCACCTTTTAAGAATAGCGCGATAACCACAATTAACGTGGTACCAGTCGTAATGACGGTACGGCTCATTGTTTGCGTAATTGATTGGTTAACGATCTCTTCAGGCGTGCCTTTACGCATTTTGAGGAAGTTCTCGCGAATACGGTCATATACCACAATCGTATCGTTCAGCGAGTAACCGACAACGGTTAATAGTCCCGCCAAAACAGTCAAGTCAAACTCAAGCTGTAATATAGAAAATATACCTAAGGTGACAATAACGTCATGGGCAAGCGCGGCTACAGAGCCCGCAGCCAAACGCCATTCAAAACGGAAAGACACATAAATCAAAATACAGATTAATGCGACAATAACCGCTAAACCACCTTGCTCAGCTAGCTGTTTACCTACTTGCGGTCCAACAAATTCAACGCGCTTTTGAATGGCGTTGTCGTCCATTGAGTTAACCACTTTCATAATGCCAGTGGCTTGAACGTCGCTTTTAATGTTTTCACGCACAGGCAAACGGAACAACACATCAGTACTTGAACCAAAGTTCTGTACTAATGCACCTTCTGTTTCAACAGACGTTAGCTTGCTACGTAATACATTTAAATCAACTGGGCTAGAAAACTCAACTTCAACAACCGTACCACCGGTAAAATCTAGGCCCCAGTTAATGCCTTTCGTTCCTAAAGAAACAAATGAGGCAATCACTAGAAGCATCGAAATAATACTTATCGGCGCAGCATGACGAAGAAAGTTGACGGTATTATTAACTGAAAATAACTGAAACATGTTCAACTCCTCCCTTAAATTGACAGCGTTTTAAGACGTTTACCGCCCCAAAGCGCATTAACGATTGAACGTGTGCCGACAATTGCGGTAAACATTGAAGTCGCAATACCTATCATTAACGTCACCGCGAAGCCTTTCACTGCACCGGTACCCACAGCAAACAAGATTAACGCCGTCATAAAGGTAGTAATGTTGGCATCAGCAATGGTTGAAAATGCATTGGCATAACCTTCATGAATCGCCTGTTGAACACTGCGTCCAGCCAGTAATTCTTCACGAATACGCTCATAAATAAGTACGTTACCATCAACGGCCATACCGACAGTCAATACCATACCGGCAATACCAGGAAGCGTTAATACCGCACCAGGTATCATCGACATCACGCCTACAACCATCACTAGGTTAGCAAGCAGTGCTAAGTTAGCAATAAAGCCAAATGCGCGGTAATAAACCAGCATAAATACCAATACGATGGCCAAACCAAAAATCATAGCTTGCATACCGTTTTGAATATTTTCAGCACCTAAACTAGGACCAATAGTACGTTCTTCAACTATCGTCACTGGCGCAATCAGGGCGCCTGCACGTAACAGTAACGCCAGGCTTTGTGCTTCTTTATGCTCAAGACCTGTAATCACAAAATTACGTCCTAAACGTGCTTGAATAGTAGCAACAGAAATAACTTCTTCAATCTTAGTCATTTTCACTGTGCCATCAGGATTACGTAAACCGCTATCCTTATATTCAATAAACAAGGTTGCCATTGGCTTGCCAATGTTGTCCTTGGTCACGTTTGAGAAAATATTGCCACCTTTAGCATCTAAGTTAATCGCTACTTGTGGACGGCTATATTCATCAAAAGTAGGCTGTGCTCCCGTGATATGATCGCCGGTTAACATCACTTCTTTACGCAGTACTGCAATACCGCCGTCACGACGAGGATAAACCTCAGATGCAGCTGACACTCGACCACTTGCTGCAGCTGCGGCATCGGCTTTGTCATCGACCATGCGGAATTCAATTGAAGCAGTTGCGCCTAAAATTTCTTTAGCACGAGCTGTATCTTGAACACCTGGTAATTCAACGATAATGCGCTCAGCACCTTGACGTTGAACGACTGGCTCAGCTACCCCTAACTCGTTAACACGGTTACGAATAGTGGTAATGTTCTGTTGTAACGCTTCTTCTTTAACTTGCTTGATATAGGCATCGCTCATATCGGCAACTAAAAAGAAATTACCATCACGACTGCCATCAGAATAAACCATGTCGTTACTTTTGGTTTTCAGAAAACGTTCGGCAACACCCACAGTTTCTGCATCACGAAATTTAATTTCGATGCCTTTAGGGGTTTTACGGATCCCCGCGTAACGAATTTTCTCTTCGCGCAGTTGGCTACGGAAATCAGCTATTTTAGCTTCTTCCATTTTGCGTAACGCCTCGCCCATATCCACTTCCATTAAGAAGTGAACACCACCACGAAGGTCAAGACCTAACTTCATTGGCGAACCACCAAGGGCTTCAAGCCATTCTGGTGTTGCCGGCGCTAGGTTTAATGCCACGGTATAATTATTGCCTAATGCCTCTGCTATCGCTTCTTTAGCAAGTAATTGCTGCTCAGGATCACTAACACGCACTAACAATTGGCCATTTTCGAGCTCAGAGCGTTTAATCGCTATGCCTTTACTCTCAAGTACGGCTGTGATGTTTGATTGCGTGGTGACAGTGACTTCAGCACTACGAGTCGCGACAACTTGAACAGCATGGTCTTCACCAAAAAGGTTCGGCATTGCATAAAAACACCCGACGGCGATAACAATCATCACCATCAAGTTTTTCCACATAGGGTATTTATTTAACACTCTGACGCCCTCTTGGCTTATAGCGAGGCAATAGAACCTTTAGGTAATACTGCTGCAATATAGTCCTTTTTAATGGTGATTTGATTGTTATCATTAATCGCTAATAACACATAATCGTTTTCATCACTGATTTTAGTCACTTTACCTAAAATACCGCCGCTAGTGAGGACTTCATCACCTTTTGAAATCGATGACATTAGGTTCTTATGCTCTTTAACACGCTTTGACTGTGGACGGAAAATCATGAAGTAAAAGATTAAGCCGAACATGACTAGCATGAACACTAATTCCATGGTGCCGCCACTTTGAGGTCCGCCTGCTGCGCTTGCATATGCATTTGAAATAAACATAGTTCTCTCTCTTCTTATAAATAAACAATTAAATGAACAAAAAAGTCTAAATAAACAGTAAATTAGCCTTTAAACTCAGGCACTTCACGCCCCAAACCGGTATAGAAGTCTTTTACAAAGGCGTCTAATGTACCTGTCTGAATCGCGCCGCGCAAACCTTCCATTAAAATTTGATAATAACGTAGATTATGAATAGTGTTTAAACGCGCACCTAGGATCTCATTACAACGATCTAGGTGGTATAAATAGGCGCGTGAATAGTTTTTACAGGTATAACAATCACACTTAGCATCGAGTGTTGACGTGTCATCGCGATGACGTGCATTACGAATTTTAATCACACCTTCGCTGGTAAATAAGTGACCGTTGCGGGCATTTCGCGTTGGCATAACACAGTCAAACATGTCAACTCCACGACGCACACCTTCAACTAAATCTTCTGGCTTACCTACGCCCATTAAATAGCGAGGCTTGTCAGCGGGTAACTGTGGACAAACATGTTCAAGAATCCGATGCATGTCAGCTTTAGGTTCACCTACCGCTAATCCACCAACCGCATAACCGTCAAAACCGATATTCGTTAAACCTTCAATCGATTCATCACGTAAATCCTCAAATACACCACCTTGGATAATGCCAAATAATGAATTTGGATTTTCTAAGCGGTCAAACTCATCGCGTGAGCGCTTTGCCCAACGTAATGACATTTGCATCGATTTACGTGCCTCATCATGTGTTGCTGGATAAGGTGTACATTCATCAAAAATCATTACCACATCACTGCCTAACGAATCTTGAATTTGCATCGACTTTTCAGGGTCTAAGAAAATCTTTTCACCATTAATAGGTGAACGGAAATGTACGCCTTCTTCAGTGATCTTACGTATATCACCTAAGCTAAATACTTGAAACCCACCCGAATCGGTTAAAATTGGGCGCTGCCAATTCATAAAGTCATGTAAGTCACCGTGCTTACGCATGATTTCTTCACCAGGACGTAACCATAAGTGGAAGGTATTTCCTAACAGAATATCTGCACCCGTCTCGCGAACTTCTTCTGGGGTCATACCTTTTACAGTACCGTATGTGCCTACAGGCATAAATGCTGGCGTCTCTACCGTTCCGCGTTCAAAAACTAGGCGGCCACGACGCGCACGTCCATCAGTGGTATCTAACTCAAATTTCATAAATCACCTTGTCAGATAAACAGTCTGACTTGTTGTTGTTTCAATAGTAATGAGGGCAAATGTTCATACTTCAAGTAATGAACAGTCAAACCAGTAAAAATTCAATAAAAAAGCCCACATATGAGTGGGCGCTTATTTTAAATCAATTTTGCCGCTTACGGGGCTTTTTTCGTCACAAACATCGCATCGCCATAGCTAAAAAAGCGATATTTCTGCTCAATCGCATAATGATAGGCCTTCATTACCTCTTCATAACCGGCAAAAGCACTCATTAACATGATTAATGTCGACTCAGGCAGGTGAAAGTTAGTCACCATGGCATCAACCACTTTAAATTGAAAACCAGGATAGATAAAAATATCCGTATCACCGCAAAACGCCGTTAATGGATCATCACCACAGGCTTTTGCTGCGCTTTCTAATGAACGTACAGAAGTTGTACCGACTGCGACAACACGCTTTCCGGCTGCTTTAGTTTGCGCAATTAATTCGATAACCTCTTGTGGTACATCAGCCCACTCAGAATGCATTTTGTGCTCAAGCACGTTATCCACTCTCACTGGCTGAAAAGTACCTGCACCCACATGAAGGGTAACAAAGGCAATATTAACGCCCTTGTCTTTTAATGCTGCAAGCATTGCATCATCAAAGTGTAACCCCGCCGTTGGTGCCGCAACCGCACCAGGCTTTTGGTTATACACTGTTTGATAGCGCTCTTTATCAGCATCTTCGTCGGGACGGTCGATATAAGGAGGCAGCGGCATATGGCCGATTTGTTCAAGGACGTCTAAAACAGTCTTATCAGATAATAGCTCAAGTTCGAATAGAGCATCATGACGAGCAATCATTTTCATTTGATAGCCCGCATCTAAGTCAATTAAGCTGTCAACTTTAGGTGATTTTGAACTACGAACATGCGCCAGAATACGTTTATCATCTAGCATACGCTCAACAAGAATTTCTAGCTTTCCGCCAGTTGTTTTTTGACCGAATAAACGTGCAGGTATTACGCGGGTATTGTTAAATACCATCAAATCACCAGGATTTATCATTTGCAGTAAATCGGTGAATTTTTTATCCGCTAAGGCGCCATTATGGCCATCAAGCGTCAGTAATCGCGATGCATTGCGCTGCGCCGTTGGATAACGGGCAATCAATTCATCAGGCAGCTCAAACGAAAAGTCAGTGACGCGCATAATTGGATCTCAACTAGTCAAAAATCGGCCGCCAGTCTATGGCGACCATAGATAAAGATCAAGTTAAGACGATCAATTTATGACAATATTATTATTGTAACCTTAGTATTAACGGTGACTATTATAAGTTATTCACTGATGTCATTACTTAACGGGTCTCCTGGCATATCTGCCAGCTGAAGGCCGGGTTAATTACTTAATTGAAGATTCTGAAGAAGAAGCGATTTCACAGGCCTGATCTTCAGCCGAAGCTAATTCTGATTCATCTGTGTTGTCGGAACTGTCTGTATTTGGATGTTTAAAATCATCCATGCTGAAACGATAGGAATGATAGCGCAAATCAACCTGCACTTTATGGCGTACCAAGATAGGTTCGCGCCCCAATATTTTATTAAGCCAGCTTTTCATCTTCCATGATCCTAAAACAAACAAAACGAATAATATAAATCGTATTTCTAAATAATCTTTATAGCATGGTTACTTCAGCATTATTTATTCAGCCGAGACAGAGTCTGTGGTACATTAACTCACTGTATTATTAATGCAGAAATAGCATAACTAACAAATAGCTTGATTATTTTTCATACGTTATCATACTGTAAAATCTACAAAAAAGAAGTATAAAATTATGAACTTTCTAGCACATTTACACCTCGCAGATATTAGCGACACGCACCTTTCGGCTAATCTTGCGGGTGATTTTGCTAAAGGCAGCATAATCGACCACCCTAAACACTTGCAGCAAGGGATCTGGTTACACAGACAAATTGATATTGTGACCGATAGTCATGAAATTATTAAGGACTTACTCAGTCAATTTCCTAGTAGCTCTCGCAGAGTTGCGCCCATTTTAATCGATTTAGCTTTTGATCATTATCTAGCTTATTACTGGGAAGAATACCATCAACAATCATTACTAGATTTCACTCAAAAAGCTTACCAATGCATGCAGACAACTCAAGAATTGCCCCCGAAACTGCAAACGATTATTCCAAGTATTATTCAACAAGACTGGTTAAGCAGTTATCAATCGAGACAAGGTTTGGATCAGGCCATCACGGGCGTCAGCAAACGTCTGTCTAAACCAGAGCTATTCAATAGTGCCATCAAAGATGTAGATAAGCTTTATATCGAAATTGAAATTGCATTTCGCACCTTTTACCCTCAACTAATGGCATACAGCCGTATTTACAGCCGTAAAACACCTGCAGAATATTTAGTTTAATCATTAAATATTAGCTATTGGGTCTGCAAACAATAAGAGGCTGCTGACCGAAATAGCTTTATAAGATGCTGTAAGTGGAAGTTATTGAAGTTTGGGATAATAGCTAATGGACAATAAAATTTTGCTTCGCCAACGTATTCGCACCGGCTCATTCTGGGTAAAACAATTGCGCGATATAAGTATCATCCTAGTGATACTTTTCGTTATAACCAGTTATTTACAGCGCGACATGATCAACGGCCAAGCACCTAATTTGTCTGCGGTAACGGTTAGCCAACAGTCTTTTGACTTAACAGCATCAACCAAACCGACACTCGTTTACTTTTGGGGGACCTGGTGCTCGGCCTGTAAAATAACCTCGCCAATGGTCAACTCTGTTGCTTCTTCCAATGATTACCAAGTCATATCGATTGCCGTTGCCTCTGGTTCTGATGATGATATCACCCAATATATGCAACTTAATCAGCTCAGTTTTGAAGTTATTAACGAGGCACAATTACCACAGGTGATAAACCAGCCAAGTTTATCGCAACAATGGGGCGCAAATGCTTTTCCTTCTATCTATATTATTGATGAAAATCAGCATATCCGCTTCGTTACCTCTGGTGTAACCACCACTTGGGGCTTAAAATTACGTTTATGGCTGACGACTTTTTTATAAGCCAAAACAGGCGGTATCATTGGCATTACTTATTGTAGAAACCTGAACTTGCTGTAGAGCCCCAAAACTCACTCTGTACAAAAGTGATCAAAGAGAAAATCAATGCACATATTTACTTATCAGCCACCCAGTATTCCCTGGCTAGATATTCGATACGTAGACAGAGACATTATTGTTATCAATAAGCCGTCAGGATTATTATCGAATCCAGGACGAGCGCCTGAGACCCATGACTGTGCCATTAATCGGGTGATAGAGCGATACTCAGATGCCATTTTGGTTCACCGCCTTGACTGTGACACTTCAGGCATTTTAATTTTTGCCCGTAATAAAAAGGCGGAATCACACCTAAAAACCCAATTTCAAAATCGCCAGGCTAAAAAAGTCTACATTGCTGAAGTAAGCGGACATATCGACAACCAAGCTGGCCAAATTGATTTAGCCTTGGGCCCAATAATCGATAACCCGCCTTTTCAACACGTTACCGACCAAGGCAAAGCCGCTATAACCGACTATAAAATCATTGAACTACGTCCCTATTCCACTTTAGTTGAGCTTAGTCCGCATACTGGTAGAACCCACCAGCTTAGGGTGCATATGTTGGCATTAGGTCACCCTATTCTTGGCGACACATTCTATGCTGATAAAGCGAGTATTGATGCTAGCCCAAGATTAAAATTGCATGCACAGTCGCTAACGATTACTCATCCTTACAAGCAAACCCTATTAGAATTTGTTAGTTCAGCACATTTTTAGCATCCCTTAATATGTGATTTAACCCGTTATTCAAACAAAAATGCCGCCCTTAAAAAAGGGCGGCATTTTTGTTTCAAATACACTAACGCTATTGGATTAACGTGATGATATTGCCATTATTGCATTTGGGTAGCAGTCACTTATTGAATTTAAAAACGCAATAGCATGGTGATTAAACCAGATTCGCTTTATTTTCTGCGGCCTCACAAGCAGCAGCAGTAAAGACGACATCGGTTGAACTATTCAAGGCTGTTTCAGCAGAGTCTTGGATAACGCCAATAATAAAGCCAACCGCAACAACTTGCATTGCCACATCATTTGAAATACCAAATAGGCTACATGCCAAGGGTATGAGTAATAACGAGCCACCAGCGACACCTGATGCACCACAAGCAGACACTGCAGCAACAACACTTAATAAAATCGCCGTCGTAATATCAATTTGAATACCTAACGTATTCACTGCCGCTAAAGTTAGCACTGTAATGGTAATCGCAGCCCCGCCCATGTTAACTGTCGCGCCTAGCGGAATAGAAACAGAGTAAGTATCTTTATGCAGTTTTAACTCTTCACACAACGCCATGTTAACCGGAATATTAGCGGCACTTGAACGGGTAAAAAATGCAGTCACACCACTTGAACGTAAGCACTTTAATACCAATGGATAAGGGTTACGCTTAATTTTGATATAGACAATCAGTGGGTTAACCACTAATGCAATAAATAACATAGCGCCAACTAATACTAGCAATAACTGTCCATATCCGGCTAATGCGGCAAAGCCCGTCGTAGCAAAAGTTGCCGCAACTAAACCGAAAATACCAATAGGTGCTAGGCGAATAACAAAACGTACAATAGTCGATACGCCATCACTTAAGTCAGCTAACATACGTTTACTTGAATCACTTGCATGGTGCATTGCGACACCTAAGCCGATACCCCAAGCTAATATGCCAATATAATTACCCGTCATTAATGCATTAACCGGATTATCAACCACTTTAAACATCAAGGTATTTAATACTTCACCAATACCCTGAGGTGGATTAGAACCTTCAATACCTGTAGCTAATAATAGTGTGGTTGGAAACATAAAACTGAACATAACCGCTGTAATCGCTGCGGCTAAAGTACCAATCAAATACAGCACAATAATAGGACGCATATTAGTATGGCTGTCTTTCTTTTGATTCGCGATAGATGACGCCACTAAAACAAACACTAAAATAGGCGCAATGGCCTTTAATGCTCCAACAAATAGATCGCCTAAAAATGCAACCTGACCAGCGGCTTCGCTTGACACAGAGGCGATGATAACCCCACAAATAATCCCGCCAATAATTTGTAGTACTAAGCTACCATTAGCAATACGTGCAAACAGTGATGTGTTTTGATTCATTACTTTACCTTAACATTATTTATTATTATTGATTTACTTACTAAGGTCTGTATATCAGGATGAGGCGGGCAAAGTCTAGCAAAGACGTTAAATTGATGCGGAAATTACCCTAAACTTCCATGTTAGCCACATTAATCAAACATGTTAACTGGGAGATTTAACCAAGTTGGCTGCGTCGCTAATGTGTTTTGCACCGCGTAACATAGCTTCGATCAATTCTTTGGCATCAAACTTAGTTAACGCTTCATTGGCACCAACTTGCTTCGCTTGACTTAAACTAATTTCGCTTGAAAGTGAGGTATGTAAAATAATATAAGCTTTGGCAATGTCGGGGTTGTTTTTGACCTCGAACGATAATTCATATCCATCAAGACCAGGCATTTCGATATCGCTCACCAACAGTTGTACTGGATTGCGCTCTTTTGCCGCCTCAACCATCATAGTCAATGCTTCTTGGCCATTAGATGTAACCTGGTAGCCAATGTTAATCGAATCTAACGCATCAGATAGTTGCTTACGGGCTACTTTTGAGTCATCAACAATCAAAATACGTAATGGTTTAAGTTTTTCTCGCTGCACATCGGTTAAAATGGCACGATTAACAGAGGGATCGTGCGGGAATATTTTTGATAGCAATAGCTCAACATCTAGCAATTGCACTAACTGGCCTTCAAAACGTGTCACACCGGTTAAAAATGCATTCTTGCCTAAGTTAGTCGCCGGTGGCTCAATATCACGCCAATTACATTCAATAATTTTGTCTATTGCGCGTACCACAAAACCAATCACCATCCGCTGACAATCAGTAATAATGATAAAACAATTTTTTAATTCACTTTCATCTATCGGTCTAAATCCAATACCTGCTGCCATATCAATAATCGGAATGGTGCCACCACGCACAGCTGCGGCCCCCATGATACTAGGATGAGAATTAGGGATCTTTGTCAAGGCAGTAAAAGGCACCAGTTCACGAACTTTTAATGTACCCAATGCAAACAGTTGACTCTGATTTAAATGAAACAGGAGCAACCCTTGGGATTGACTGGCTTTGCTAACCTTTGATGCCATTGAGTGTCCTCACTAAAAATATAAAATGACTACTTTGATAATATAGCAGTAAATGGCTGTCATTATTGTGCTATCAATTCAATTTTCTATTTAAAGTAATATAGATAAAGTGAATGGCAGATTATTTCAATACCATTTGGATATAATTGTTAAATTTGATGAGTAATGGCTAAGAACCTAACATCCAATAAAAAAGGAATACCCGTCAGATAATCACTGAATCATTAATAAATCGATTCAGTATTGCACTGCTAAGTATTCCCTTATTCTAACAAATACCAATAATTAGTTAGATGACTCTTGTAATTTGTACAGCACATCGTAAACGAACTGATCCCAGCCTTCAGCGTCAAACGCTAAACCACTGGCGTTACGCACCTGGCTAACAGCATGCACAGGGGCTGCGCCATTTTCCATTAAATAATACGCCATCATAAGTTCGGTACGGTTAATACCTGAGCGACAATGCAGTAATACGGCTTTATTTTCCGACTCAGCCTGACGAATAAAAGCTAACACCTTAGGCATAATTTCTGCACAAATCTCAACATCACCTTCAATAGGCGGGATGTTATCAGGTAAGCTAAATACCTGATGCGCTATCCCTAAATCGGCCATAGCTTGTGTGTCACACATTGCACCATCATTGAGTGACGCTATCGCACCGAATCCGGCGGCTTTAAGTTCTGCTAAATCCCATGCATCTTTATTGGGACCACTGCGTCCTGCAAGTTGCCCATCTATTAACCAAAAAACTTGTTTCATATACCTACTACTTAATTTCGTTTTTAGACCAAACATTTACATTTTCAGGAGGAAGTTTTTTACGCTTCTTTTTTCCCGTTCCTGCAGGCTTAGCCATTGGTTTAACGATTTGCGCGCTTAATGGCATTTCTTCATCTGCCTCAAAGCCTACTATTTGCTCACGTTCAAGGCGAATTTGATTCTTTTTCTCTATTACTGAGAAATGATGATAGTCATCATGACAAAGCAAACTTATGGCTAAACCCACTTCACCAGCTCGGCCGCTTCGACCAATACGGTGCATATAATCAGCAGGACTTCGGGGTAAGTCAAAATTAATTACCACGGGTAGTTTTTCAATATCAATACCGCGAGCAGCAATGTCGGTGGCAATTAATACATCAATTTCAGACAATTTGAAAGCTTCTAATACACGATTTCTTGCACCTTGTGCTTTATCGCCGTGAAACACTTCTGCATTAATGCCTCTTTTAGCCAGTTTTTGGGCTAAATGATTACAGGTGTTTTTTGCATTAACAAATATAAGTGCCTGACGCCATTGATTTTCATTAATCAAATGCGCTAATAATGCCGTTTTAGATTCACGATTAACAGTAAAAACCCGTTGCACCAAAGTACTTGCTTCAGCACTTTGTAAATGTATCTCAAGTGGCTTAGTTAATAATGATGAAGCTAGGGCTTGGACCTCTTCAGGAAAAGTCGCAGAAAACAGCAAGGTTTGCTTTTTCTTTGGCATTAACTCAAGTACTTCAGTTAACTCTTCGGTAAAACCAAGACTTAACATGCGATCAGCTTCATCAAGCACCAAATGAGAAACGGTATTTAACTTAAGTGCATTTGAAGAGAGTAAATCTAATAATCGCCCCGGCGTAGCAACCACTACATCGGCGCCGCCACGTAGAGCTAACATTTGGGTATTGACTGACACACCACCATAAATGGCAACGGTTTTAATCAAGCCATTTAAATGACTTGCGTAAGACTGAAAGCTATCGGCCACCTGTTTAGCGAGTTCACGCGTTGGCACCAATACTAAGCAACTGACATTATTATTTTTTGAGGTATTTTTCTTGGTGCTAAGGCTTAAATGTTGAATGATAGGTAATGCAAACGCAGCTGTTTTACCTGAACCGGTATTGGCTCCCGCAAGAATATCCTGACCTTGCAATAACGCCGGAATTGTCGCCGCTTGCACAGGAGTTGGGGAGGTATAATTTAGCTCAGCAAGTCGAGCTAGCAAAGGCGCCGACAAGCCAAAATCAGTAAAAGTAACAGTTTGGGTCATGTATCAATTCAATTAATTTGGATAAACCACAATTTTACATTAGTTTATGGGTGAAGTCTGAAATAATTCAATCAGCAGAGTGCCGTTCTGTGAGCTAACAATCCAATTCTACAGTCTGAACCAGCCTCGACATTATCGAAAATGCTTTAAATTGAAAATAATAAGCGAGATCCTCGATAACAGATCTCGGGATGACGGAGGAAAATATCAAACCGTCATCTCGGCAATGCTTCTGGGCCGGGAACAAGTAATCATACAAAGTATTTAAAATCGAGATCCCCGATAACAGATCTCGGGGATGACGGAAGAAAATATCAAACCGTCATCCCGGCAATGCTTCTGGGCCGGGAACAAGTATTCATACAAAGTATTTAAAATCGAGATCCCCGATAACAGATCTTGAGGATGACGGAAGAAAATATCAAACCGTCATCCCGGCGATGCTTCTGGGCCGGGAACCAGTATTTATACAAAGTATTTAAAATCGAGATCCCCGATAACAGATCTCGGGGATGACGAAGAAAAATATCAAACCGTCATCCCGGCGATGCTTCTGGGCCGGGATCTGGCTTTTCTATTTATTCAATCCGAGCAACATCGTACTTGGCATTTTAATATTTAGCTTCTAACCCTAATAAAAATTGCTTCATCTCTAAGCCATAGGCATAACCGGTTAACTTACCACTTTTACCAATTACTCTGTGGCATGGCACTATTATCGCAATCGGGTTGGCCCCATTTGCAGCCCCAACGGCCCTTACCGCTTTAGGGCGATTTATACCGTTAGCAATGTCGCTGTAACTGCATATTTCGCCAAATTGCATGGCTGATAACGCTTGCCAAACTTGATGCTGAAACACTGTACCTTTGGGCGCGAGAGATAACTCAAACACTTTACGCTTACCGGCAAAATATTCCGTTAACTGCTTATGGACCTTGTTTATGTGTTGCTGAGCAAGATGCTTTTGTTGTCGACTTAGGTCATCTGATTGCTCGCGATTACATTCAAGTTCAATAACCTCGCCAAATGTTTCAACAGCAGCCGATTGACGGCTAACATCAACAACCGTCAAATGAGTCAGTCCTTCGCTTGACGCTTTTACTGACAACACTCCCACAGGGCTGGTTAAATTGACTGTTAATACTGGCGGCTGATACTGATTAACCATTTTTTGTATCCTTGTATAAATTAAATCCAGGTGGGCTTTAATTAAATCATACCGAGATTAAGTAATGCCAACCTCACTCGGCTGACCATAACTGAAACGTTAAGTAACTGCCCCATGGCGCGGCTTGCTCGGCAACCTGATCTGCCAGTTGTTGATATTGTTTTGCGGTTTCTATGCTAGTAGCGCTTTTGTCACATAATGCTTTTAAGCGATTTTTGATCACTAAATCACCGCTCAAAAATACATTAGACTGACTCTCACCGCGCATTTGCGCATAGGCGACAGTCCAGGGGCCAATACCTTTAACATCAAGCCAATCAAGTGGTGAAGACTGCGGGCTATTATGCACAAAATTACCTAAGCCATTTAATGCCAACTTTCTTGCCCCTGGCATTTTCAGTTCATCTAAACTAGCACTGCCAATGGCTTCAGGCGTTGGAAACAACCTAAACATTTGCTGACCAAGCGTTATACTCTCACCATAATGTTCCACCAGAGTATTGAGCAACTTAGAGGCTTGGACCACACTCACTTGTTGACCAAGCACGGCGCGGCAGGCCGCTTCAAACACCGAAAACGTAGCCGGTATTCTTAAACCCGGCTTTAATGCAACTGCACTGATATCGATAGCCTTAATACTTTTCAGTTGGCCTTCAATGGTTAACATGTCAGCATCTAAATCAAGCATTTTTCTGACGGCATTAACCACAGCAGCTAAATAACGTGAATCTGTTGGTTCGACAAAGCTTACCGCAAGTTCAAACAGTGACTTAGTCTCTATGTGTTTGAGCTGCAATATGCCTTTAACGCCATTAAGATTAAAACTTCGACCATAAATTTCGTCAGCCAACCATTCCATATTGGCAACTTGCCTTAAATGATAAAAGTCATGCATTGCCTGCCAGTTTAAGGGTGGCCGATAGCTAAGTTTTAAGGTGATGCTCGCGCGGGTGTTTATAACATCGCGTTGATAGGTGTTTTGATGGTTGCTTTGCATATCCGTCGACACTGTTTGAACTGTTTTGTCGCTTTTATCAATAGAGGCTTTACTAAGGCTCTTTCTTAGTGATGTTGGCGTTAATTGTAGCGCTTGCTTAAATGTGTCATTAAAGCTGCGGATACTATTAAACCCTGAGGCAAGTGCTACATCGGTTATCGGCAACGCCGTTTGATGTAATAATGTTTTGGCAAACATCACTTGCTGATATAGAGCATATTTCTTTGGTGATGTACCCAGAAATTGAGTAAATAACTTCACTAAATATCGGCTGCTGATGCCGAGTTTGTCAGACAATTGTTCAACACTTAGAGCCGACTCACCTGCCATCGCCCCATTGTCGATTAGCTTTATCGCCCGCTGTAATGTGGTTTGAGTGCCTATCCACGCATAGGAGTAAGGCGCACTGTCTGGACGACAACGTAAACAAGGCCTTAAACCATGATTAGCCGCTTTAATTGGGCTGTCAAAGTAGCGGACATTTTTCTCATGCGGCGGTGACGCGGGACAAATAGAGCGACAATAAATACCAGTACTAAAAACACCCGTATAAAATTGGCCATCAAATCGCGCGTCACGGCTAAGCCTAGCTTGACGACACACCTCGGCCAAAATCGTACAGTCATGTTCAGGAAGAATAGCCACAATGGCACCAGTAGAATGAATAATAGGCTTACTTTACGTCAGCAGACCATTCTGCACTAGCGGAAATCGGTACTGAAGCCTCCCCTAATTGAACAACCACCACAAACACAGCCATTTACATTTCTCTCAATATTAGCGGTAAATAATACTGAGGTTATAAAGTACTTGAGGTATCCTAACAGCAAAGATTATTGAAGAATAACCAGAGCCTTGCATGTTTAAATTTTTTGAATCACTCGTACAACCTTTGCCACCCGAAGAACCGACTCAGCCACCCAAAAGCTTATATGCTTTTTGCCGTCATTATACCAAAGGGTTCGGCGCGCCATTAATTGCGATGTCGGTGCTAACGGCTCTTTTGGCGATGCTAGAAGTGTCCCTTTTTGGCTTTATGGGGCAACTGGTTGACTGGCTAGTGACGAAAAACCCCCAGACACTATGGCAAGATGAAGGGGACACGTTAATCACCATGTCAGTCATCGTGTTAGTCATTATACCGTTTTTGGTTTGGCTGCATGCATCGATTGTTTATCAAACCTTGCTAGGTAATTACCCTATGGCTATCCGTTGGATGGCACACCGTTATTTACTGAAACAAAGTATCTCGTTCTATCAAGATGATTTTGCAGGCCGAGTGGCCACCAAAGTCATGCAAACAGCCCTTGCAGTACGTGAAACCGTGATGAAACTACTCGATGTATTGGTATACATTTTAGTCTACTTCACCTCAATGTTAGTCATGATTGCCAGCGCAGACTTACGCCTAATGCTGCCGATGCTAATTTGGTTAGCGGCTTATGTGGCTATCCAATGGAAATTAGTTCCAAAACTTAAAGCTATTGCAACAGAGCAAGCCGACGCACGTTCAACCATGACAGGGCGAATTGTTGACAGCTATACCAATATAGCCACCGTAAAACTGTTTTCTCATACCCAACAAGAAACCGATTACGCCAAAGACAGCATGATGATTTTCTTAAAAACCGTTTACGGCCAAATGCGTCTGGTCACTGTGATTAACGTATCAGTACAAATCATCAACTACATCTTAGCCTTCACTATTACTGCAGTATCTATTTGGTTATGGGCGGACGATGCCATCACAGTCGGCGCTATCGCTATTGCGGTTAGCTTAGCACTGCGACTCAATGGCATGTCACAATGGATAATGTGGGAAATCAGTTCATTATTTGAAAATATCGGCACAGTGACAGATGGAATGAATACTTTATCTAAGTCTATTTTGATTGAAGATAAAGTCGATGCCAAACCACTCAATGTTAGCCGAGGGCAAATTGACTTCAACCAGGTAAGCTTTCATTACGGTGAAAAAACGGGCGTGATTGAAGGGCTAGACTTGCACATTAAAGCCGGTGAAAAAGTCGGCTTAGTGGGGCGTTCAGGCGCGGGTAAATCTACCCTAGTGAATTTATTAATGCGTTTTCATGACATCGAAAAAGGTGAGATTTTAATTGATCAACAGGGATTAAAAGATGTCACCCAGGACTCATTACGCGCTCATATCGGCATGGTGACACAGGACACATCACTATTGCACCGCTCCATTCGTGAAAACATTCTTTATGGTGATCCCAATGCCAGCGAAGCACAATTAGTTGCTGCAATTCAACAGGCACAAGCTACCGAGTTTATTGCCGCATTAACAGACCCACATGGTAATGTCGGCCTGGATGCTCAAGTTGGTGAACGTGGTGTAAAACTGTCAGGCGGACAACGCCAACGTATCGCCATTGCCCGGGTATTGCTTAAAAACGCCCCTATTTTGCTGTTAGATGAAGCCACATCAGCACTCGACTCTGAAGTTGAAGCGGCGATTCAAGAATCATTATATGAATTAATGGAAGGTAAAACCGTTATCGCCATCGCCCATCGACTATCAACCATAGCCGCGATGGACAGGTTAATCGTATTAGACAAAGGCAAAATAGTTGAGCAAGGTAGCCACCAAGAACTTATCGCCAGTGGCGGTATTTATAGCCAGCTATGGGCACATCAAACCGGAGGGTTTTTAGGGCTGGATTAACCCAGTTTAAATGGCGTCATCCGCACGAACAAAAATAGCGGATGACGTTCTCTGGACTTATTTGAGCGCTCAATAACATTATTACCAGTACCTGCGCCTTGTTACCGCTATATGCCAAAAGCAATTTTATCAACTACCATAATAACCAGAAAACACGCTAACTATGGATAGGTTTTCACTGCTATGGATCAGCAATCATACGTTTATATACTCACCAACAAACCTAACGGCACTCTTTATATAGGGGTAACGTCTTCACTCATAAAGCGTATATATGAACACAAAAATAACGTGTGTGATGGATTTAGTAAAAAATATAACACCAAGAAATTAGTTTATTTTGAAGTTCATGATGATATTTATCAAGCCATCACTCGTGAGAAACAACTTAAAAAATGGCATCGAGATTGGAAAATCAAATTGATAGAGAAAAATAACCCTTACAGGGTTGATCTTTATGATGATCTACTTTAAATCCTACAATATGCCTTCAAATCAAATGCTCTACGTACAATATCGGCCACTACCGGCCAACTACCAAGATCGAGATCCCCGATAAAATATCTCGGGGATGAGGAAGAAAAACATCAAACCGGTAATCATATTGGTAATGTGTCCACTCAGCGTCATACAGGCAATGCACCAACTACCATCATCTCGGTAACGCTTCCACCTAGCATCACCCAGGTAATGCACCCACCGTCATCCCGGTAATGCTTCTGGGCCGGGATCCAGTATTCATACAAAATATCTAAAATCGAGATCCCCGATAACAGATCTCGGGGATGACGAAGAAAAAACATCAAACCGGCAGACATATAGGTAATGCTGCGTCGGCAGTCATACAGGCAATGCATCCCCCACCGTCATCCCGGTAATGCTTCTGGGCCGGGATCTAGTCTTCATACAAAATACCTAAAATCGAGATCCCCGATAAAGGATCTCGGGGATGACGAAGAAAAACATCAAACCGGTAATCATATTGGTAATACCGCATCTGCAGTCATACAGCCAATACACCAACTACCATCATCTCGGTAACGTCCACCCACCGTCATCCCGGTAATGCTTCCACCTATCGTCATATCGATAACGCATCCACCTACCGTCATAGCGGTAATGCTTCCACCCACCGTCATCCCGGTAATGCTTTTGGGCCGGGATCGAGCTTTAGTCAAACAAGTGGCCTAATATTTTTAAACAACTGTCCATGTTGATCTTTGTCAGATAATAAAGGTGCATCATTTACAGGCCACTTGATATCTAGATGAGCATCATTCCACAAAATGGTTTCTTCTGATTGTGGATGATAATAATCAGTACATTTATAAACACATTCTGCCGAATCACTTAGTACATAAAAACCGTGGGCAAAACCGGCAGGGATCCAAACTTGGCGTTTATTGTCAGCTGAAAGCAACACCCCAACCCATTGCCCATATGTCGGCGAGTCAGTGCGAATATCAACGGCAACATCAAATATTTCACCTGATATGACTCGAATT
This sequence comes from Shewanella sp. HL-SH8, assembly GCF_051165765.1. Lineage (NCBI taxonomy): Bacteria > Pseudomonadati > Pseudomonadota > Gammaproteobacteria > Alteromonadales > Shewanellaceae > Shewanella > Shewanella sp. HL-SH8. Next base: position 3,405,867 of record NZ_CP195039.1, read on the forward strand.
AACTTACCTTGAGTCTGCTGACGCTGGAAATGTAATCCGCGCAAGGTGCCTTTTACCGACTTAGAATGATTATCTTGTACAAAATGAGTTGGCTTGCCTGCAACTAATGTCTCAAACTGTTGTTGATTCCAGGTTTCGCAGAAATAGCCTCTGTCATCACCAAACACCTTTGGCTCAATGATTTTTACACCGGCTATATTAGTTTCAATCACGTTCATTTATTGCTCTTTCTCGGACTTAATTGGAGGAGTAAATCTTATCTGCGAAGTATCATCCTCTAATGCAAGCGGGGCTAATACAGTCACAACCTTAGATAAAGCCGATATCCAGTCACTGGGATGAATGCCGAATGTGTCAGTGATTTTTTGACAATGTAATTTACTATTGTGCGGTCGTTTTGCGGCGACAGGATACTCATTTGTGCTAATTGGCTTTAATTCAGCAAGGTTCAACTTTGTTGCTATGCGATGATTTTCAGTCTGTTTGTGATCATTCACAATCTTTTGTTGAACTATCTTTTGCGCAAATTGATACCAACTCACATGGGGCAAACCTGAGAAATGATACACGCCATAAAGAGTGTTATTAATATGCTCATTTTGGCCACGCTGAGCACCTAGTGTATGAGCTGTATTAGTATCTAATTGCAGCATAATCGAAATCAAAGTCTGTGCAACATGTCCCGCATAAGTAGGGCCACCAAACTGATCATCAACAATATGTAAAGTGGGTTTATCCTGACTTAAACCTAATATAGTGCGGACAAAATTATTGCCATATTCACTGAACATCCAAGCGGTACGCAAAATAATATGCTTAGGGTTAGATTGCATTACAGCAACTTCACCAGCGAGTTTACTTTCGCCATACACACTTAAAGGACTGGTAATATCGTCTTCTTGATATTCGCCGAGCTTATCACCAGCAAAAACATAATCGGTTGAGACATGTAATATTGTCGCACCAATGCCATTGGCCGCTTGGGCTAAATTTTTCGCCCCATCACAATTAATTGCATAGGCTAACTCAACATCATTTTCAGCCCTATCAACAGCGGTATAAGCTGCGGTATTGATAATATAATTGGGTAAAAACTTTGCCATGACCAATTCAACGGCATCAAGGTTTGAAATATCTAACTGCTGCTTTGTTAACGCTAATACTTCAACATGAGGCATCATAACGCAGTGCAAATATGCGACTAGCGATCGCCCCAGCTGACCATTGGCTCCAGTGATCAACAAACGCACTATCTTACTTCCTCAATCAAACGTAGTAGGTATTGGCCGTATTCATTTTTCAATAATGGCTGCGCAATTCGGCAAAGGTCATCGTCAGAAAGCCAACCATTACGCCAAGCAATTTCTTCTAAACACGCCACCTTTAATCCTTGCACGGCTTCAATGGTTTGTACAAAAGAAGACGCCTGGTGCAAGCTTTCATGAGTTCCCGTATCCAGCCAGGCAAAACCTCGACCTAACAGCTCAACTGATAAACTTGCATCATCTAAATACCGTTGATTTAAATCGGTTATTTCAAGCTCATGTCTGGCTGAGGGTGTAAGCGCCTTAGCAAACTCAACCACACGATTATCATAAAAATACAGCCCAGTAAGCGCGTAACTCGACTTAGGCTTTAGTGGTTTCTCTTCAATCGAAATAGCATTCATTTGCGGATCAAACTCTACCACGCCAAATCGCTCAGGATCTTTCACCTGATAACCAAATATTGTTGCGCCGAACGGCTTACTTACAGCTTGTTTAAGGGTATGGCTAAATGACTGTCCATAAAAAATATTATCCCCTAATACCAAGCAAACATTATCATTACCAATAAACGATTCACCAATGATAAAAGCTTGTGCTATGCCATCTGGTGACGCTTGGATTGCGTAACTTAGGCAAATACCATAATCTGAACCATCACCCAAAAGACGTTCAAAACTGTGTTTATCTTCAGCGGTAGTGATAATAAGAATATCTCTTATACCCGCCAACATTAAGGTTGATAAAGGATAATAAATCATCGGTTTATCATAAACCGGCAGCAACTGCTTGGATATTCCACGAGTAAGAGGATATAAACGCGTACCCGTTCCACCCGCTAAAATAATGCCTTTCATAACCCCTCTCATTTTCAACGTGACATAAGCCAGTATTTAATCAACCGTTATCAAGAATTAAGGCCTAAACGCTCACCTTGATAACGACCATCTTGCACATGTTGACACCAGCCTTGGTGGGTTAAATACCATTCGATGGTTTTACGTAAACCTGTTGCAAAGGTTTCTTGTGGTTGCCAGTTCAATTCATGGCTTATTTTGGTGGCATCAATAGCATAACGACGGTCATGACCGGGTCTGTCTGTGACATAAGTAATTTGTTCAGCGTAAGAAGTCTCTTTAGGCAAAAGAGCATCTAAAATACCACAAATAGCCTTCACTACATCGATATTGCGTTGCTCATTATGGCCACCAATATTGTAGGTCTCACCCACCTTACCTTCAGTCACCACTTTATACAGTGCCCTAGCGTGGTCTTCGACATATAACCAATCACGAATTTGATCGCCTTTACCATAAATCGGTAAATCTTTACCCTCTATTGCATTTAAAATAACCAGTGGAATTAACTTCTCAGGAAAGTGGTAAGGACCATAATTATTCGAACAATTACTCACAATCGTTGGCAAGCCATAGGTGCGGCACCATGCACGAACTAAATGATCACTGGATGCTTTTGATGCTGCATAAGGGCTACTGGGTGCATAAGATGTTTGTTCAGTGAATTTAGGTAAATAGGCAACTTGATCAGCACATACATCATCAGGATGAGGTAAGTCACCAAACACTTCATCGGTAGAAATATGGTGAAAACGAAATTGATTCTGTTTAGCAAGGACGAGTGTTTGCCAGTATTCACGTGCTGCCTCCAACAACGTAAAAGTGCCGACAATATTGGTTTGAATAAAATCACTGGGTCCAGTAATTGAACGGTCAACATGACTTTCAGCGGCTAAATGCATAATAAAATCAGGCTGATGTTCAGCAAAAACACGATCTAACTCAGCACGATTACAAATGTCGACCAGCTCAAAATGATAACGCGGGTTATTACTCACAGATTGTAAAGACGCTAAGTTACCCGCATAGGTGAGTTTATCAACATTAACGACTTCATCTTGGGTATGCTCAATTATAAAACGCACTAAGGCCGAGCCAATAAAACCTGCTCCACCCGTCACTAAAATCTTCAAAGACATTCACCAAGTTAGCACTAAAACTGATGTGAGCAATTGTAATAGACCGCCAAGCATCAAGCAAAGATAGAGTGAATAAATCTCTTATTAACCGTCTGAGGAAGACAAGGCTCAATATTCTGATCAAGTATTATTTAATGCAAATAATAGCCTCAAACTTCTCGACTATATTCAGCAGTTATTTTGAGATTAAAATGAACTCTTCAGGGAGTAAACATAATGAATCTGAACAAGCTTGAAGTGTCACTTTGAGGTTAATTGGCTTGTTGATTGATATAGGGACCGAATTAGCCACATCCGCTAATTTTATAATAATATTAGTTTTGTCTTGGTATAGCGCCAACTCTGTTTGGCTAAATCCAAGATGGCGTAATATTGGTTTTGGATAATCAACACTGAATAACTCTGGCAGCTCAAGCACTTCCACATTTGTCGCGATTAACTTTTCATTCGAACTAGGATTAGCATTAACGTGCCAACCTGGCTCTAAATCAACTTCTATTAGCACCCCACTTTCATTGTTTGAAGTCGTCACCTTGCCATGGCCTCTTGCAAAATAACGATGGCTCAACACAGTATTAGATTGATACCCCTTTACTGACGCCCAAAAACTAAAGTTATCTGCAATACTTTTAGGGCTATCGGCGTGTTTATTAATTAATTCTTTGGCAATGTCAGCATATTTTTTTTCACTGAAACTTTGATAACCTAATGCCATAGCTTGATAAACACTTGAATACACTGAAGGGACTTCACCATCACGATCGAGAGCTTGAACCAGTGAAAACTGATACTTAATCACAAGCTGATCTAGTAGCCATTTGGCACGTTCTCTATGGCTCACTAGCTTAATAGCATCGCTATCATGAGTACTTTGCACTCTTGTTGGCCAATCTTCATAAAAGCTTAGTTGAGTAAAAACCTGTGCCATCCAAGCAAAATCCTCTAACGTAGCATCTATGCTGGCACGCCCTTGAAATACAATTCTATGCATTTTTTGGCCAACAAATGCTGTTTGCCAAAGTTCACCAGCAGCTTTTATGGAAAGGTTTAAAAACTGCTTGTTATCAGTGGCACTATAAGCTTCGAGCAATGCTGTTATATACATAGCATTCCAGCTAACTATAATTTTTTCATCAACCAGTGGGGCTACATTTTGCTTACGTTTGATAATTAACCGACGATGCGCTTCATTATTGGTCCAATCTTTATTCAAATCTGTTAATGCCACCAAACCAGAACTTTGATTGCCCACAAGGCTAAAGCCTGCCAAATCTAAATCAGCTTTAACATCAGTACCAAAGTAATAGTAACCTCCTTCAAAACCATCAGAGACCGCAGACATAGCGGAGGAGCGCCCCCCTTTTTGTATCAATGCGGTTTCAACCCAATCGATAGTCTGCTCCATGGCAATGCGATATTTAATCTCTGCTGTGGCGATATATAACTGAGCCAAAACTTTTATCATAAAAGCTTGGGTATAAAGCATCTTTTCAAAATGTGGCTTAAGCCATGCCCCATCAACGGCATAACGATGAAAACCACCATTGATGCCATCATAGGTCGGACTCATTAACAAGGAATCAACATGATGGGTGACTAACGCCAATGCTGACTTATCATTGTGCTCAAAATATTTTTGCAATAATCCTAATAACCAATACTCTCGGATGAATCTAGGGCCACCTTGTTTAGCTTCATTTTGCAATGAATACCCAGCTTGAAGGTACACCTCATCAACCACTTTATTAACATTAATATTATTAATAACAGCAGGCTCAGCAAGTGAATTAAGTTGAGCTGAAATATTGGCTGCGGTATGTCGAATTGTCGCCGGTTTTGTTTGCCAGCGATGGGTCAAAGCATTTAGCACTTTTAGTAATTTAGCTTGTGGTAAGTAAGAGTCAGCCCACAGAATGTGGCCCTCTGGGGTTAAAATAACATTAATTGGCCAACCGGCTTCGCCTTTTAACCATTCCAAAGCAAGCTTGTAACGGTTGTCGACTAAGGGCCATTGTTCTCTATCAACTTTAATATTCACGAAGTGCTGATTCAGAACAGCGGCAACAGCTTCGGAATTAAAGCTTTCTTGCGCCATAACATGGCACCAATGACAGGTTTCATAACCAATAGAGATAAAGATTAATTTGTTTTCGCTTGCAAAATCATTTTCAAAACGAGATTGCCACTGCAACCAATTTACCGGTTGCAGTGCATGGCTGAGTAAATAAGGAGAATCAGCGCCAATTAAGCTATTAACATATTTAGGTTTATCACCTTCTTTTAATGCACTCTCAAGCAGCTGACGTTGTTCAAACCAACTTTTTCGTGATTCAAAAGACTGCTCATAACTGGCAGAAAAAATGCCGTTACTGCAAAGTAGTAATAACGCAACAATAACACGCATTATTGCACCGCTGCTGCACGATATTTTATAGTGTAGGACTTATTCGCCGCTAAATTTTCAAATGCTTGACGCTTACCATTTGGCCATATGACCATCACTCTTGCGGTATTTTGTTTACCTAGGCCAAATACTTGCTCTTTGGGGTGCACGGACATATAACCTTGGCTACCACTTACTTGTCGCCACCCATAACCTTTATCCCCAAAACCTATAATAATTTGAGCCCCTATACCGTCTAGGTTTACACCGTCACTTGGCGAACCTTCAAGACGCAGTTTTAACCAATTATTATTAAGAGATTCAGCTTTATTTTCAAATAGTTGTGCTTTATCGTGATAGTTATTAACGATTATGTCTAAATCACCATCATTGTCAAAATCAAAATAAGAGGCTGAACGTGAATTGGCAACAAAATCGAGCCCACTTTGTTCAGACATATTGATTAAGCCACCGGCATTATTAAGAAAAAACACATTACTGGCCTTGGCAGCATCAGGAAAGATTGCATTCAGGTTTTCGCCCGTATGAGGGTCAGCATAATAAGGATTATTGGTCGAATAAACATAATAATCATTCATACCATTTAACACATAAAGATCTTCATCGCCGTCGTTATCAACATCAAAAAAATCTGCATCCCATGCCCAACCAGTTGATGAATAGCCCCTGCCCACTTTATCACTGGCTTGGTACTTCAAAGCACCTTTGCTTGTCAAACTGGACATGAACAGATCGTTGCCTTCTACAACACGCATATTAGCTAATTTATCAGGGTTAAATTCTGCTTGGGTATCTTCACTAGGTAACACATATTTTTGATCTTTATTCATGGTCACAATGTTTGAAATATACACATCAGCAATACCATCTTGATTAAGATCGCTTAAACCAATGTTCATTGTATAAGACGGTTTACCTGTGCCTAACTTACCAGCATAATCAACAAAACCTTTACCTTGTTGATTAATATAGTAAGCATTGACCCCAAAATCATTACCGACAATAAGATCCTGCCAGCCATCCATATTAAGATCAGCATGTGTTACAGCCTGTCCCCATCCTGCATTATTAGCACCTAAGGCATCTTTGGCTTGCTCGAAAACAAAATTGCCTTTGTTAATATATAACTCATTGACACCGCCATTTTCATTGCGGCGTTTTAAGGTGGGCAAATCGCCTTTGAGGTAATTACCAAAATACTCTATGTAGATATCTAATAAACCATCATTGTTAACATCTAAGGTGGTTGCAGGCCCACCAACCTTACCAGCACCACCCAACTTAGCTATCGTGGTAACGTCAGTAAAACTGCCATCGCCATTGTTACTATAAATGCGGTGAGGCTCATCAACATAAGTGATCATTAAGTCTTGATCGCCATCGTTATCCCAATCGGCAATTAATGGCTGTCTAGGCTCTCCTGCGAGTATTTTTGATGCGCTAGAGCCCTTACGTTGACTAACGTTACTTAAGCCCGATTGAATAGTGACATCCTCAAAACTATCACCCCGGTTAACATAAAGTTTATTACCCAGTCCACTCAAGATAAAAATATCAACTAAACCATCACCATTAATATCTTCAGTTGCAACGCCACCGCCACCAAATGCTGGAGGTATGGTTGAAATGCCAGTATTAGCACCTTTATCCAAATAACTGCGTAATTGACGGCTCAACCAATCCGATGTTCGATGTTCGAAATTGACCTTTTGTTTGGCAGTAACATTTTCAAAATAACGTGTTGTTGACGTTTCTTCACTACCCGCTGATACAATCATAGGAATAGCTAATTGCTCTGGCTGATATTTATGATAAGTACTCACTTCTTCATTAATCGTTTCATATGCTAAAGTCACTAAACCTGCTGATAACCTAGTTTGCTTGCTATTCTTCCCCTGTTGCCCAGCGGTACGTAACAATAAAACGCCATAGTGAGCAATGGCTTCAGACAAAAGTTCTGCTGCGAAAGGGTCAGCTTCTAACTTCACCCGATCACCTAAATCAGATAGTGCTTCTTTTAAGTACAACCAATGCAAACCTGAATCTCTAAAAGAATCCATATCGTAAGACTCAATCACAACTTGCTGGTCTTGCGGATACTGTGGGAAAAAGATCACATCTTCATATTCATTAACATCATGGGGTAAAAGCAGTTGCATAGCTTTTGCGACATCAGCTTCTTTAATCACATTACTGTCTACCGCTTGAGTTTGCGATAACAAATAGAAATTAGCACTGAAGGCAATCATTGCCTCTGTAAAGTAACGTTTAAACTCTGCTGATTCGCTATCATTTTCAGGAAGTGCCAATTTGGCAAAATATACCTGTAGATTGCGGGCAAACAATGTTTGATTAACTTGATTATATTGATCAAAGGCAGTAATTTTTTGTTCAATAAGCTGTGATAACAAACCTGAATGTTGGGCGCGATTTGCCAATGAACTTACACTTTTGTTATTTTTTTTGCTCGCTGAATCAGATGTAAAATCAGGAAACAAAATATGCCAAGTTTTAGACAAGGTTTCTTTGCTGACATCATATTGATTGTTAGTTCTGGCTAAATTGTCAGCTTGTTTTAGTAATGACAGCGTCACTAAATCAATTTGATCGGTTATAAATTGAGTCGCCTCATCCGTTAATATTGGAAGGTCGCGGTCAAGATCTAACAAAGCTTCCTGCTGAACCGCTAGCATCGCACGTAAACTATAGGCTATTGAACCATAATGGCTTTGATCGCGTTTATCGATATCGACAGAAATAGCCGGTGTAGTTACTTTCCAGCGTCCATCTGACAGAGTCGTGTTAAATAATTTATCTGATACTGATTTTATTTGCGTTAAAGATAGGCTTTCTGCGGTGGGATTCAGTATTGCAGCTTGATGCCAAATATCGCGGATTAAAATCTGTTGGTATTCTGCTTTTAAGTAGCGGGCATCGTCTGTCAGTGGCGTACCATAAATTAATCCTTCAAGCCGAGTAGCGGTAGCATGGCATTTAGGATCTCTAGCTGATTCTAGTTTACCCATTAATTCAAGCAAGCCATTGGGGTTTTGAGAGGGTAAGTTGAACGGTTCATTTGCCGCATTTAGATCAACAACACTGCAACTGAAAAATAAACTCGTTGCTAAAACAAGGCGTGACAAACGAAAACTTAACATCTATGTATCCCTAAAAACATCGCTGACAACTCAAAAAAATCATCAGGTCCTATAAAATAATGAAAATGATGCAGGGATTAACTCCTCTGCATCATTAATTTTGGCTAAAAATAAAACACTAAGACTATCGAATACGTATCATATTCGTTTTAAAGATAGCCATTAACAACAATGCTATTACAACCCAAAGCGGTATGCTACCACCATCAGATTTTTGAGGCGCGAACACATCAAAGCTTGCATCATGCTTATTGTTGTTGCTATTAAGGTCATATTCTAGACTTGTCACCTCACCGATCAAAGATAAGTTACCTGCATTTTGTGGGCGAACACTAAATATGACATCTTTAGACTTACCTGCCGCAATTCCCCCCAACTTACAAGTAATCACTTTAGCCGCTACGCCACAGTTATTAGGTAACTGTACCGTTGATAATCCTACATCCATAGTTGCAGTTAATTCAACTTCACTGGCACTCGCTTTACTGAGGTTGTAAACAGACCAAGTCACACTTACGGCTTGATCAACTTTTGGATAACTCGCAATGAGACTGGTTAACGCTAAATCGACATCTTCCGGTCCAGCATTGCCGCCAACACTTAGGTACCAAATAGACACGCCTGTTTGCTTATCAAAAGTAACGATATCTAAAAGACCGTCATTATTAATATCAATCACAGCAACAGAAACAAGTTCATTGGTCTGAATAACAAAATTATCAGGACGAATATCCTCTGGGCCGTAATAGTGCCAAATGCTGACGCCTTGAGGCATCACTAACAAAAGCTCTGCAACATTATCATCGTTTAAATCAGTCACAATAATATCAGTAGCTTTGGGGAAAACCACACTGCTGTTAACAAAGTCACTTTCAAATGCATTAAGAATTAAGTGCCAACCATCATCTTGAAGCATAAAGACATCTGCTTGCTGATTATGGTCTAAATCAGCACTGATCATGCGTTGAGCGTTTTGTGAAAGTGATACCACAGCACTTCCTGTCCATACCGTTTCCTCAACAGTAAATAACAATGGCTTCTGATTGTCCAAGCCGACTAAAAGCTTAGTGACGCCATCGATATTGACTGCCGATAGTGTTGTTACCCCAGAAGCAACTTGTGATGACACGCTAGCTGCAGAGGAAATCTGTTGGGCACGTTTTTCGGCGCTCAACGAGCGGTAATGAAACCGCTATTGGTAATAAGGTAACACTAGTAGCACCGCTGCCTACACCCGAATATATTGCTACTTCAGGTTGATAAATTCCAGCTAACACCACTTCATAATTACCATCAGAGTCAAAATCAGCAATTAATATAATATCAGCCTTCACATCATCTAAAAATTCAGTGGCAGTGATATCGAACTGGTCATCTAATAAGTAAACACGGTTACTTGCTGTCGCACCGCCAGTGGTGAGAATATCAACATTGCCATCTAAATTGATATCGGTAGCCGTTAAAGAGGTAATAGTGCCACTCAACATGATTTTTACATCAGGTATTAACTGACCTAAGCCATCATTTAGCATCACTTGAATCGCCATCTCATTAGGTAGATAAACCAGTAAATCGCTGAACATATCATCGTTCATATCTACCGCATAACCCAAGCTAGAGGGAACACTGATTAGCACTTTGCCCGGTAATATAGATAAGGAATTAGCTAATAAAATGGTTGTTTGATTGCTAAATATGGCATCACTTAAATTGTCACCACTCACAGTTATTTCAGCAGAACTAAAACCAGAGTCAACATTGCCAACTGTTAAGCCAACAATACGAGTTAACTTTTGCCCAATTGCTAATTCCTGTGTAATAACACAATCTAAAACACCCACCTTCGTCTCAATACACTCACTAGGCAATGCATCAAGGGAAAGCTCGCTGGCAAAGGTAATATGGTATTTAAGCCCTATAGCAGCGGTATAACCGGTATTAACAACATCAATCACCAAGTTAACTTTTTGGCCGACTATTGCTGGTGCTGGGGAAAAGTAAAACGTAACGTCTAGCTCAGTATCAGTAGGCTGAGTAATGTTAAGTTCAAAACTTTGTTGGATCGGTGTATCGATAATGCCATCAGTCACGCTCAACACAATACTTACATTTGTATCAGCAGCCTCTACAGGTGGCGTACCAACTAATTGATTTAAGCTGTTAAGAGATAACCATTCAGGCGCGGTCACAATGATCAAGGTTAAAGAAGCATCAACATCAATATCCGATACAAGCACGTCATACTGGTAAGGTGCTAATACACTAGTTTCAAGTACCGGATCAGATTCAAATGTAGGTGCATCATTCACATTAACAACTTCGATATTAAATACCGGCAAATCAACTTGAATAGTACCGTCTGATACTGAAATCATAATATCTGAAGTCACACCAACGTCAGCATTAGTGGGAATACCACTTAATGTACCATCGGTAATATTAAATTGTGCCCAAGCAGGTTTGTTGGCAACCATAAAGCTAAGCACATCTAAATCATCAGCATCAACCACAACAGGGGTAAAGATATAACTTTCATCTTGATCAATCGACAACAGCGGAGAGCCACTGATTTCTGGCGCATCGTTGATATTTTCAACACTGATGCTGAAGCTCTGCTCTGCTGTTAAACCGGCAGTATCAGTTACTTTTAAGGTCACCGCATGGCTACCCACTTCAGCGTTGGTTGGTGTTCCGTTTAATTCCCCTGTGGCAATGTTAAAGCTTAACCAATCAGGCTTAGTCACAGCGGCATAGGTTAACGTATCACCAACATCTGCATCGCTCGCCACCAGGGTATAACTATAAGCCGCATCTTGGGTGGCCGCAGTAATCGCAGTAGAACTGATCACTGGTGCATCATTAACATTATTAACACTGATGCTGAAACTCTGCTCTGCTGTTAAACCAGCAGTATCAGTTACTTTTAAGGTCACCGCATGGCTACCCACTTCCGCGTTGGTTGGTGTTCCGTTTAACAAGCCTGTGGCAATGTTAAAGCTTAACCAATCAGGCTTAGTCACAGCGGCATAGGTTAACGTATCACCAACATCTGCATCGCTCGCCACCAAGGTATAACTATAAGCCGCATCTTGGCTGGCCGCAGTAATCGCAGTAGAACTGATCACAGGTGCATCATTAACATTATTAACACTAATACTGAAGCTCTGCTCTGCGGTTAAACCGGCAGTATCAGTTACTTTTAAGGTCACCGCATGGCTACCCACTTCCGCGTTGGTTGGTGTTCCGTTTAACAAGCCAGTGGCAATGTTAAAGCTTAACCAATCAGGTTTAGTGACAGCAGAATAAGTTAATATATCGCCAACATCTGCATCACTCGCCACCAGGGTATAACTATAAACCGCATCTTGGGTGGCCGCAGTAATCGCAGTAGAACTAATCACAGGTGCATCATTAACATTATTAACACTGATATTGAAACTCTGCTCTGCTGTTAAACCAGCAGTATCAGTTACTTTTAAGGTCACCGCATGGCTACCCACTTCCGCGTTGGTTGGTGTTCCGTTTAACAAGCCTGTAGCAATGTTAAAGCTTAACCAATCGGGCTTAGTCACAGCGGCATAGGTTAACGTATCACCAACATCGGCATCGCTCGCCACCAAGGTATAACTATAAGCCGCATCTTGGGTGGCTGCAGTAATCACAGTAGAACTGATCACCGGTGCATCATTAACATTATTAACACTGATGCTGAAGCTCTGCTCTGCGGTTAAACCGGCAGTATCAGTTGCTTTTAAGGTCACCGCATGGCTACCCACTTCAGCGTTGGTTGGTGTTCCGTTTAATACTCCTGTGGCAATGTTAAAGCTTAACCAATCAGGTTTAGTGACAGCAGAATAAGTTAATATATCGCCAACATCTGCATCACTCACCACTAGGGTATAATTGTAAGCACTGTCTTCATCAACTGAAGTGACAGGCGAACCTGTGATAACCGGTGCATCATTGGTATTCACTACTGTGATGCTAAAAGCCGCTAAGTTAGTGGTGACTGTACTGTCACTAACCCCAATCACGATACCGGCTGTTGTGCCCACATCGCCATTGGTAGGTGTACCCGTTAACGATCCATTAGCAGAATTAAATGTGGCCCAGGTCGGTTTATTGATAATGCTGAAGCTTAACGTATCCGTGCTGTCGTCATCACTTGCCGTTGGTATGAAGCTATAAGCACTGTCTTCGTCTACTGACGTAGCCGGTGCGCCGCCAATAACAGGTGCATCATTAAAGTCATAAATCACAGCATAATTAACTGCTGAAGTATTAGCGTTGCCTAAAGCATCAGTAGCAACACCTGCATTAATAGCTAGCCCAACACTTGATTGTGCAATTGGATTAACATCAACCGTATATTGCATTCCATTTATATTGGTAAAAGATGACAGGTTTGCGTTAGTAGTTTGGATGTCACTTACATCGAAACCACTTACAACTTCACTGAAATTAATTGTGGCGCTAAATCCAGCAATAACTGTTCCTGATGGGCCACTAATACTAACCGAGGGTAATAAATCATCGTAATTAATATTTAATGTATTAGAAGCAGTATTACCATTACCTGCAGCATCGGTCGATGCACTATCTAAAATACTAAGCGCTACTGTAGTTTCACCAGACGCACTGACTAAAACAGTATAATTTTTAGCGTCTATAGTCTGGAAATTCGACAAACTGCCGTTGATAACAGAAATATCACCTATATCAAAACCTGATACATTTTCGTCAAATACAATAGTTAAAGTAAAATCACTTGTCTGATCTGCCGCTAGGGTACTAAGAGTTACGATAGGTTTTTTAGTATCCACCACAAAAACAGTTGATGGCCCAGCTGCTGGTGCTAAATTAGTACTAAAGCGTGCCGTATCCGCTGCAATATTGATCCCTAAAGAACCATTACCAGTGAAGCCACTTAACGAAACAACCGCTGAACTAGTTCCACCATTTAAAACAGTAACGGTTGCATTTGCATCACCGGTTTTATTAAGACTGATTGCTGTCTCAGTTAAATTGACTGTTTCAACATCGGTGTAACCAATATCAAATGTCACAGCATTGGAACTGGTTAGAAATAGAGAAGGACTACTAATTGTAAGACTAGGAGTTGGCGCTAAAGGAGTTGTTTGATAAACGAAACGGATCGGAACTGCAGCTGTCGACTCAATAGTAATATCCACAGCATCTTGTGCCGCATTAGTGCCAACATTTAAGGTTACCTCACCGTCAGTTGTCGGCATAACTTCTACGCTAAATGTGCGAGCGGTAATAGGTACAAAATTACTAAGAGTGGCATTAGTTGCCACAATATCTGAAATATCGAAACCTAAAACATCATCAGAAAACGCTATCGACATTAAAACAGTGCTTTCAGAGGTAGGGCTACTAACGTCAATAGAGGTAAGTGTCGATAGTTGATCAACAGTCAAATTTGCTGTCAATGCAGCAAAACTAACATTATTACCACCTACCGTTGCGGTTATAGCGCTAGTGACATTTGAATAAACATTTGCCGGCATATTTGCAGGCAGTAGTAGCGACACTTCAAAGGTGCAGCTAGTTGACGGCGTTAGTTCTCCACTAATTAAAAACAATGAAGTACCCGCAATAGTGGCACTCGAACCTGTCCCACAGGCATCAGCTTGTGTTACTGAAGTAACGGTAACACCAGAATATAGATTGGCAAAATTTTCATTAAACTGAATTGCTGAAACGGTATTAACTGGATCTGCATTATTGAGTACATAGGTAGATTTTAGCGTTGTACCAGTGCCCACCTTTAAAGAGACCGGGGTAAAGCTTTTTGAAGCACTAAAATTGGTTATTTGTAAATCAGTAGAAACGGTCGGTGAAGTCAATGTAGCCGAATTTATAGAGGCACTTAATACTGAAGTAATAAAGCTATAAGTTGCAGATACAGTATTAGCTGGAATAGTCACAGGCACTGAAAATTCACAACTTTCACCAATACCTAATAATGCGGAAGATAAAATTAAATCCGTTGTTCCGACAATTGTAGAACCAACGCCACAGGGATCGGTTGGTAAACTTTGCACCGTCAGGCCTGAAAGAATAGAGTCTAAAGCAACACTAAAACCAATATCTGTAGCGCCATATGTTGACCCGTCACTATGCCTAATTTCAAAGTCAATAGTTGAACTACCACCAGGTGTTGTAACCGCGGGAGAAAAACTCATCAGCAGTGATGGCGCTGTATTTATACCAAAAATCTTACTCGCGGAAGGCGACTCAGACTGTACAGAAATAGCATTTATCGATGCAGTAATCGAACCTACCGACAATAAGTAATTACCAGCACTAAACGTAGCAGGAACTGTGTAATCAACCGAAAAAACACAATTGTCACCAGCAGTCAAAGATAGGCCAGTAAATGCGACAAAAGGTGGTGCGTTAGTTGTTGTAGCTGTAAAATTAGCAACTGACCCTGTACCACAAAAATCGTTAGCGGGTAAAGTTGCGGTAAAACCAGACAAATTATCTAACACATGACTAAACGAAATCGCTGAGGCCGCATTATTAGCATCAATATTAGTCAGAGTATATTCAACAGAGAATACCTCCCCTGCTGCGACTGCAGAAACCTGAACACCTGATTGCTTGGTATCAATGCTCAAAGTGGGTGCGCTATTAACATTAAAAGAACTTAGCGCGTTTGAAGGAGTCACTGAACTACCGTCAAGATCATAGCTGATAGCGGAAGTCGTATTGGTATACGTGCCAGGTGTAGCGTTACTAGGTACTGCAATTGCTATACTAAATTGGCAGCTTGACCCTGCGGCTAACGAGCCACCAGTAAATGATAAAAGTCCCGTCCCTGTCAGTGCTGAGCCTGAGCCACAAACATCGGCCAGATCGCCAGTAGACACAAGACCTGTTAACGCAGCATTTAAATCATTAGTAAAAGCAATATTTGTAGCATCATTGGTACGATCAGTATTTAAAATCGTAACGTCTATGCTACCAGTACCACCTGGAGCAAGATTTATTGGCGAAAATACACTGGTTATAAATCCAATTTTTGACTCATAACTAGCACTGACTTTACCTATGGGTTGATTATTAGCAGTATTAGTTAATAAACCACTATAAAAATTTTTAACCCCAGCAGATTCCGCTTTCACATCGAAACTAAGTTCACATTCAAATACATCGGCCGGGCCGGTCGGTAAAGCAAAAGTTTGGCTACCAGAGGCATTATTATTAGTTAGCGCGCCACAAGTAGTGCTGAAATTAACAGGAGAGGCTAATAACACACCATCAGGCAAAAATATGGTCCCAGAAGGCATTCTATAAAAACCGGTAAAATATACAGGCAGATTACTCAAATTTAACGTCATTCGGTTAATACTACCCACTGACAGCTCACTTTCAGCGGCGGTTAAAGAGGCTGAAATGGAATTTATATCAACGGTTAACAGAATTGAGTCTGGAGGATTAGTACCAGGGCCAGCGCTTGATATAAGACCAGTAACAGTAACGCCTGAAATAGTGGTATCGCTAACGGTCACCCCTTTAACATCAAAAGTAAACGAACAACTTTCGCCATCTGTCATTAAATAATCAACAGCGGTAAAGTCTGTGGTAGTAAATGAATAAGAACCGCCACTACAAGATGTTGATATATTATTAGGGGTGGCAAAATTTAAAATAGCTAAATCATCGATAGTCGCCACAAAGCCAACACCACTAATCGACTGACCGGTTCCATTATTCAAGGTCAAAGTCAGTGAGCTAATATTACCACTGCCAATCGTTGCGCTATTAAACTGCCCTGTTGCTGTAAAACCTACCGGAACAGCGATAGCGGTAAATGCTGGTATGTAAGCCAGTATTGCGAAAATTAAAATACCAAAAAAACGCACTATTCCCATCTTGATAAAAGTGGCATCCATATAAAACCTTCTTCCTGTTATCGCAATATGTCACCCAAGCATAAATTGCTGAGCACAATCTTTAACATAATGATAACAGTAAATAACAAAAATGCCCCTCCTTTACTGATTTTACTTTTAATAATCTGTGACAAATTAAATGCAAAATCTAATCCATCCCTATCTATCTGTTTTTACGACTAATAAGTAATCATTGTTTAAAAAGGTAAAAATCAATATTGAATACAGCCTGAAATGATATGCAACTACTGAGCATTTGCTGCGTCTTAAGCTTGCTAATTGTTACTAATAAGTTAAAATTAATTAATTGTGAAAAAAAGGTTTCAGCATGAAAACAGTAACACAACTTATCACATCAGCCATTTTGGCAGCAGGATTGGCAATAACATCAACGACTATGGCAGCAAGCATAGCGGTGAGTGGCTCCACACTTGATATTGATACTGGCAAAAAATTTGATCAAGCCATCATGACCATTTCAGGCCCAAATGGATTTAATACCAACTACACACTTAATAACAATCAAACTCAAATTGATATTGATGCCTTGAATATTTCAGCGGCTGGAAACTACAGTTATCAAATACAGTACATTCAACTAGGTAAAATTGAATACGTCAGTGACCCAACTACGGGTCGACAAACAGCGCCACGTAATACTGGCTTAGTCGAAACAAAGTCGGGCTATTTTAACGTAATGGATAATCAATTTATTGTTGAAGACCAAACAGAAACAGATGTAGAGCTGAATCAACAGCCACTCGACACTAATCCAATTTCCCCTCCAATGAATAGAACTCAAAACACGCAGGGACTGAACAATGAATACTAAATTAAAAGTTGTAATTGCACTGTTGCCGCTAGTGGTATCAACAAATCTATATGCCGGCGTCGTACACCAAGATGATGTCATTATCATCGGAAGTGCATGTATGGGTTTTGACTGTGTTAATGGTGAAAATTTTGGATTTGATACATTAAGATTAAAAGAAAACAATTTACGCATTCACTTTCAAGACACTAGCTCCTCCGGCAGTTTTCCAACGAGGGACTGGCGAATTTCTATCAATGACACAGCAAATGGTGGAGCAAATAAGTTTTCTATCGAAGATGCCGATGCCGGACGTACACCATTTACCATTATGGCTGACGCACCAAGCAACGCTTTGTTTATCAACAATTCTGGAAAATTAGGTTTAGGAACAAGCACTCCTGCTGTCGACATGCATGTTGTAAAAGGCAATACGCCAGCGCTCAGATTGGAACAGGATGGGAGTTCAGGCTTTACGCCGCAGACATGGGACGTTGCAGGTAATGAATCAAATTTTTTCATTAGGGATATCACTAACGGCTCTAAATTGCCTTTTAAAATTGTTCCTGGAGCCCCATCAAATTCACTTTATATCAGTAATACCGGTAACATCGGTTTAGGTACAGCCTCACCTAACGGTAAACTAGTTGTCGCCAACGGTGATGTGGGTTTTGGTACATCCTCGCCCTCAGCTAGATTACACGTTGTTGACTCGACAAGTACTAACCTTTCAACAAGTTCAGTGTTAGTTGAAAATACAAATGCAGCTAGAAACTCAGTACTTCTCGAATTAGCACATGCTGGTAACAGCTATTTAAAAATATCGAATACAGAAGCTTCGCCTACGGTTGCCTATTGGCTACTAGGTTCTAGACAGGATGGTACATTTTCCTTTACTAACAACGTTGGCGGACAGGTGTTTATTGTCGATTCGACTGGTAACATCACAACTAAAGGGACTGTAACAGCAAACAACGTGTTGTTAACTTCTGATGTGAACAAGAAAGAGAATTTTCAGACTATTAATGGCACTGAAATACTCGGTGCCATTTCTAAATTGGCGATTTCTAAATGGAATTACAAATCTCAAAGTGCTAGTGAGCAACATATCGGCCCTATGGCGCAAGATTTTTATAAATTATTTGGTCTTGGCGGAAATGATGACAAACACATTTCCGCGATTGATTCTGCCGGTATATCGTTAGCCGCAATCCAAGCGCTATATGATTTGAATATGAAGAAGGACAAACAAATAGAAGAGTTGTCGAATCGAATTTCAGATTTAGAAATGAAGACAAAATAAATTGCGGCGTTTTCTATACTGTGTTTACTCAGATTTGCTAGTACATTGATGAATGTTAGTTCAAATCTGAGTTAAACATCGATTTAATAATACCTCAATTTACATGTCACTTGATTGATTCATATAAATTGAGCCATTTTCAAGCTGCTGTTGCAGTGATTCAATCACCAATAAATACCGTTGAGCGATATGCGGATAGTCTTGAACCACTTGTGCTAGTGCAGTTTTATCAAAAATGGTATCAAGGTCAGATGCCCAATTAGCAACCACTTTTTGTAACAATTCGTCAGCCTTTTCTTGCATTTTATCAATATTAAGCGTCGTTAATACATCGGCTTTGCGTCTCATACGAATACGCTCTGTTGTATGCCCTTTTAAAACCTCTCTAAACATATAACGTTCAACGCCATATTTGCACTTAAGATGACTCGGTAAACTGTAGGCAAACTCCACCAATTCTTTATCCAGCAGAGGGTATCGATACTCACAACGATGATGCCGTGCGGCTATTTCAGTCAACGTCATACGACGCTGAACGCCAACTTCAATCAGCTCGCGATGGTCACGTGCTTGCACTGAGGTTCTGTCAATAATGGCATAATAAGGTTTGATTATTTCAGCTAACTTATGAGTAACCTTGGCAGTCAATATTGGATGATAAAACAAATCGGCCGACTGCTTCGCTAACCCATTACGCAATTGAAGCTGCTTTTTATACACTTGGGGTATTTGATGTTGGATTAACAATCTCAGCATAGCTTTTATTGGGTTACCACCACGTCCACGTTGCTGACGCAACTTCAGCTGTCGATACAATAAAAGATAGTGCCGCCCTAAAAACAACTCATGAATATATTCATCGCCATAGCCAGTGACACAGTGATCCCCTCCCCAACCTGAAAGCACAGTACGGCACCCCTGAGACTGGGCAAGGGCAACGCGAGGCGCATACCAAGAGGATATAACAGAAGGACCACCAAATGTATTGCCGTACGCACCTGCTTTCAATAGGCTGGGAGTCTCTTCGCGCCAAAGCGGCTGCACATTTGGCCATAGATCGATTGCATCAAACAACTCTTGATAGATATCTGACCAAACTGACGCATTATCATCGTTCAACGCGGTACCATTAAAGGACATAGTATATAAAGGTTTATCGCCTAACAAACGACTGGCATATCCCACCACACCATTTGAATCCAAACCTTCACTTAACTCAGCCGCTATGGGGTATTGCGATACTAAACGCCGCGCCACTGCCTGCTCAAATAACTTAGCTAACCTAGCAAGGTTTTCATTATCCGTTAATGCTGGTAAGACTTGAGGTTTTAATGACCAATATGGTTTACAGCTTTGCCCTTGCTGATTTATTACAAGCTGATGCGCCGCAGGTAAAGACTGAATAGCATTGAAAGGAGAAAGGAATTCATTCATAGTAATTGGCATAAATGTATCAGTCAGCCATTGATGGGAGAGTTGACGCGAAATGTCCAGCTCGGGCACCAGCAATGCTTTATGCTCATTTGACAATGCAACTCGTCCAGACTGCATAGAATAAAACAGCGACTTAACCCCGAAGTGATCTCGAGCACAATAAAGCTGCTGTTTCACCTTATCCCAAATGATAAAAACAAAATCCCCCAATAAATGGGCGGCCGTTTCCTCTTGCCAGCATAGATAAGCCTGTAAAATAAAACCTGCATCGCACAAGTACTGACAGTCTGTTAACTGCAGTTTATTGGCAAGTTCATCGCGGTTATCAAGCTGCGCATTGGCAACAATCGCATATTGTCCGCAATCACTTAATAATACTGCGTCTTGCTCGGAATTCAGCCGATTATATAGGCATGCTTTTGCTAAACGGACATCAGGTTGGTCACTTACCTGTATATGATGACGAGCATCAGGTTGCCAATAGTCACTACAAGACAGCATTGCTTGCATAGCATGTTCAGGTAACGCTTTTTGCCAATCAATTACGCAGTGAATCGTGCTCATGCATCATCCTTTAAATAACCACTAAATATTAGTGGGATAACACAGTGGCGTGATTTGCATGTTGTCATCAAGATAGCCTAACCTTTGCATCACGTAACCATGGTCGGTAATCAGCCTATCGACCTGAGACAGGGATAACGTATTTTGCCAGTCCCCTACGATGCCCTTTCTAAAAAACGCTTTTGATTTAACGGGTCGCTCTTTAAAGCCATGCTTGTCTTCTTGCTTTTTAAGCTTATCAAAATGGCACATTGCAATGGCTTTTTTAACTGAGTTTTCATCATCAGACAAATGCAAAAATTGACTAACCTGCGTAAAGCACACAAGTGAGTGATTCTGCATATCCTCATAACGCACTACTAATATTGGTAAATCACAGTCTATCCAAGAGCTGACATGGTCACTCCAAGTCCCCATATGCTGCCGAACCTGCTGCCGATATTTTTTATTATCTGCTAGCAGTGCAAAATCACTGGTGCCCATCATACCTATGCTCTTGTCGAGTGATACCCCCATGTGATTAGCAAATGAAATTGCCACATCGAAGGGGTTGCGGACCACATACAAGGCACCTGCACAGGCATCAGGCGAACACAAGTGTCCAACCGAAGCACACATATGATTGGCATCATGAATTTTATGATAAGCAGGTTCAGTCAATTGACTATGGATAAAGCGATACGCATCACTACGATATGACTCAATTTGCTCAGCCGAATGTAATCCTAACTCCACACCCAAGCCATTCGCTAACCAACTGCGGCTGCTAGCAATAGCGCCAGTGTGCAATTGATTAATATCAATTGTTGTAACATCAGTCGTAGATTGATTTTGTAAGGCAAAAATAAAACTTCTCAACCAAGTATTTCCGGATTTCGGGTAAGAGGCGAGCCAGTAAATACCTGCAGACATAACTAAACTAGAGCCTCAAATGAATCGGTAATAAAGCGGCTTAATGCGTGAAGATTTTCTAGTGACAGTTTTGCTTTGCCGCGATCAAGCCCATAAACAGGAGTCTTTGCTAAAAAGGCGCTGCACTGCTGCATAAACATTGCATCTTGCCCCATTGCTGTTGAAAAATGAGTTCGGTAGCGATTGGCTTTAAGCGGTGCAAATTTACGCATCCCCTTATACTCGCTTAGTACGTCAGCTAAAACGCCATCACCCCGAGCTTCACTTTGCTCGTTATCGTGCTGCTCACTTAAGCAATAGACAGCCACTAATGGGAATGCGTCTAAGCTTTCTTTAGCATCTTCATTACCCATTGATGAACCTTCCGGCACATACTGCAACTTTGCAATTTGGGCTGCTAAGGGTTTGGCCTCTGACAACTGCAAAACCTCAGCAACATCTGGCCAGACTTTAAGATCATTACAGCCTTGTAGCACTTTCCCATTTGTATCAAAAACGCATAAATCATCGGATACCAATTGCCAACCTTGGGTCAACAGTGTTGCCGCCAACGTGGATTTACCACTGCCTGAGTTACCGCAAACAACAATAGCGCTGCCATTTTTTTGCAGAACAGTGCCATGTAAGACTAGTTGGCCACGCTGCTGCATCACAACAGCAAGCATATAACCTTGAATATAAGTGATCACCAGTGCCATATCTGCATCGTCGGCAAGGGCGACTTTAATGGACTGCCCGTTACAAACATAAAAGTCAGCTAATCGAGGAATGGATAACAGAAAACTTGACGAATTCAGCCAACAGTAAGCGCCAACTTGACTCAAGAAAGTAATATCGACATCTAATTTATCCACATTTTTTATGCAAATATTTGCAGGATGCGTTTCTTGAACAGAAGGAAAATTTGGAAGGATAAATTGGCTGTCAAAGGTAAGATTGTACAGAGAGTAACGCACGGGAATTTTGGCCTTAAATAAACGGGCTGCACATTAAGCAGCCGCATTGACTTCTACAAGCTTTCTATCGACTAACTGTTGAAGAAAATATTCAACATCGCGACGACAGTCATTTTCTTTAACGTCGAATGTCAACATCAACTGAATCACAAGGTCATCAACACTGATAGGTGAGGCTAATAACCCCCAAATATGGGTTGCTGTTGTATCTAGTCCCAAATATTGATCTTGCAATACATCCATCATTACTAGCTGATCGCCCATAGGCGCAACACTCAGCGCTTTTTGTTGACTATAAAGCAACATACACTATTCCTATGAGGAACCAAAAGGGGCAGTTTCACTAACAGAAGGAGCTTTACCATCCGTAGAACCAATATCAATCACTTCAATCTCAGGCTTGGACCAAACTGATTTCTCAATACTTGTCACATCTAGATCATTATTTGTTTTAGTTTTATGTTGCATTTATATCGCTCCAGTTTTAAAAATAAGCTATCAAAATGAACAAGACTACTGATAGTTCATAGTTCATAGTTCATAGTTCATAGTTCATAGTTCATAGTTCATAGTTCATAGTTCATAGTTCATAGTTCATAGTTCATAGTTCATAGTTCATAGTTCATAGTTCATAGTTCATAGTTGAATTAATTGTAGTTAAAAAGACCACAACCTTAATAACTTAATCTTTACAAAGTATAACCTGATTTACAACCGAAAACCACGAATTAGCAAACAAACCGCAACAAGTCTTTACAAATGATTATCTGTAATCATTACTCATTTTGCTTATTCAGTTAAACACACCTACAACTATCAAAAACGTGTCTTTTTATAAAAGCACTGTCTTATCAGCAAAAGCCTGAGCTTGTTCACTATGACTGACTAGAACAATCGTCATTGAGTTTCGATATCGCTGTAAAGTTATAAATATTGCTTTTTCTGTCCCACTATCCAGCGCATTAGTTGCTTCATCTAAAATCAACAATGGTCGCTTTCTAACTAATGCCCTTGCCAATACAAGGCGCTGCCTTTGCCCACCAGAAAGTTGTATGCCACCATCACCAATCATGGTGTCAAGACGATGAGGTAATTCACTAACAAAATCGGCACAACATTGAGATAGCACACTATAGATCTCGCTATCAGTACAGCACTCGCCCCATAGAATATTGTCGCGAACACTGGCGTGAAATAAAAATGGTTCCTGAGACAAATAACTCACCTGTTGACGCCATGAATGGTGCGCACTTGCATCCAGCGGATTGCCATCTAACATCACCTTCCCCGCTGAGGGAGTAAGCAAACTGGTTAGAATATCGATAACCGTGGTTTTGCCTTGTCCTGAAGGACCTTTTATTAGGGTAATCTTATGCAGTGGAAACTCAATGTTAATATTTGATAATAAGGGTGAACGTGTTTGATAAGCAAAACTGACCCCTTGTAATGCCAAGTGTTTACGCGGAAATTGAACAATGCGTGTGTTATTTGGCATATGAGCCTGCTGATTTTTTTTAATCGCGCCCTCAATATCAACAAAAGCGGGTAACATATGCAATAAACGCTGAGTATTGGATTGTAAATCTGACAGCATGGGCATCATTCGGCTAAACATAACAATCAACACAACAAGCTCAGCAACACCTAATTGCCATACTTCCAAGCCAACAAAAACTAACACGCACAGCAGTAAAGCGGTAATCACTTGAAAGCCAAATTGCTGCAAAGCTGTTTTATCTTGATAGGCTAGTTGATTGTCTCTTAACTCTTTTTGAGTCATTTCAAACGATTTAAGTTGTTGTGCTTCATATGCACATGCCTTAACCGTTTTCATACCATTTAAGAAAAACATCACCCTTTGATAAAGCTGTTTATTACTATTAGTCAAGCCCGTACCAAATTCTGCCGCTTGTCGAAAAATGTGGCGAAAAAGTAATAAGATAATACCGCCGACTACAATGGCTATTAATAATGCTATAGGGGCAATAATGATTGATACCACGCTATATACGATAAGAAAAATAGCCGTAGTCGCTAGCTTAAGAGTATAGAAAGTGGCCATTCCGACGCGATTAACCCCATTAGTGAGCTGCTCTAACTCTTGATGTTGCTCGGAATTAATTCTTTGCTGCCAATCTGAAAACAACATGGTTTCAAATAGCTTTTTGCGCAGTTCATCTGTGGTTTGCAGGCGAATTTGGGTTAACACTCGCTCACGAAAATACACCAAAGTAGAGCGCACAAGCAGCAAACATAAAAACAATGCCAGCACGATTTCTAAAGAAAGCACCTCAGGGTTAAAACCTGGAATAACCTCTAGCCAACTGGGCAAGATTTGGCTTGGGTCTGACATAGAGTTAACCACGGGTACCAACATTAATATCCCGATGCCTTCAGTAAAACTACTTAGCAGTAATAGACCAAAAGCAAGCACGAGTAACTTGGAGGCTTGTTGTCCCAATCCTTGTAAATATCTTTTTAATGCACTAAAACTAGACGACATTCTATCTACAGCCTTCTTTACTCATCTTAATAAATTAACTTACGGTTGTTTTTGTATTGTAAACATATTCAGTTATCATGCCTTACCAGCATATACTTATATCAATTAAATGGGGTTCTAGTTGTCACCGTTAAACATTTATCGCATATATGGAATGAACGTAGAAACGTCATTGGCATTACCCGCTCCCTTCGCTAATGCCGGTGCCGATATATCCATAATACAAGGAGCGGTCCCCAATGTGTTATCTGCACAATTTAAAACTCATACTAGACTGCAATTTGATGGTGAAAAAGCACTTTTTAAACAATCTCTTTTTGGGCGTTTCCTTTTAGAAAAAAAGGCTTAATCACTGTAGACTTTCCGACTACATTAACTGAACCGCATGCCATAACGGCTACACTCGGTTCAGGACTTGGCATGATGTTACATCTTAGGGGCGATATCCCACTTCATGGTATTGCAATTGAAACCCATAAAGGCGCAATAATAATATTGGCTGAAAGCGGTTGCGGAAAAAGCACTTTAGCAACGTCTTTACTACTAGCCAATATCAATATATTTGGTGACGATATTGTCGCTTTACATCAAGACAGTCACGGTATATTAAATGTACACCCATCCCATAGGCGTTTTAAATTGTCACCAGTACAGCTAGAAGCGATGGGGATTGATACAACACAACTGTCAAATACTGCACCTGGTATTAATAAATTCGGTTGGGATATCCCCTGGGAGCTTATGGCTAAACAGGCGTTGCCGATTGTAAAATGCATTCATCTTCAACCTGAACGCTTAAAATGTATTCAGCCTAAAATCAGCCCAATTAGTCAGCTTGAATCATTCACACGACTTCGAAAAAACGTATATCGCCCAAGATTAATAGGCGCATTCAAGCACGAACAGCAATTCTTCTTGTTGAATCAAATTCTTCAACATCAATGTAAAAGCTACACAATGCAACTTCCAGTAATATCTCAATTCGCTTCATACAAAGAGTATGGTGAGGTTATCGCAAGTCAACTGTTGACGCTTTAGTGGGAGTAACAGCAAACTGGCTACTCTGTGATATTAATAACGGTAATAATGGTGCTTGTGCAGCATATTGAAGAGGGCTAACTCCCCAATTTATGTTTCCTTCAAGTAATACCACTTCAGTATCGGTAATAACGACATCCCACCCGACAGTGTGAACATCTGCACATAAACTGTGAGCAAGTGTTACTTCATCAACGACAGACTGCCAAAATGGTATTGTCACCTGGGTAGCCAAATCAACTCCCATGACTTTGGCACAATACTCTTGGTCCAATATCACACTGCCATTTGACACATCAATTGCAAACACATTAAACCGTCGATGAGAATCATCATTTAACTCAAGATTACCGACGACTAAGTGGCATTTACCCTGTTCTAGGCAACTTACAATCCTCAAAGTGATGGTTTTATCACTATCCTGCCAAGCATTCATTTCAAAATGATGGTTCAATAAAGGTTGAACGATATAATTGCATGTTGGCAATAATGCTTTAACAGCATTAAGCCCTTCATCTCCGTAATACTGTTTGCCTAAATAATCAAATTGCCAATCGGTATCATGTTTCGTTAGGCTAACGCAGCCTATACTTCTGGATGCTGAATCAGGTTTAATAAAAAGGTTATCAGACAACTTTAACCACGCTTCTATAGCCCAATTATCTTTTAGGTTAACACTATCAAGGGTAGCTACGGGTTGCCCCCCAGCTTTAGACAAGCGCTGGGCAAAGGTTAATTTATTACTCAAAAAAGTCTGTGAGGTTGGACTAATAGCATTAAGTTGATATGTTGAGTGAAAAAAAGGTAATTGAAAATCAAATACGTATTGCCACCATAGTATTGAAGAAGTCTGATAAAGCTTAAAGCGATAATAGTCAAAACCTGAAATACCTTGACCTAATCCTGCCCTCAACAAACCGAATATTTGTGAAGGTATGGATACTCCATCATTGATGGCTTGCTGATTAAATTGAAGGCACGATCGATACGCCGCTACCCAAAACCAACAAACATACCAGCTAATCAATGAGTAAATAAAACTAACCAACAATAACGGCTGCTTTTGCAAAGAGCGCAACATTACCCATCGGTGTAATTTAATATAGCCATCACACGGTAAACTATATCGCCAACTCAATCGAAATAATGGACGTTTTCTTAACAATAAAGCCTTAATTCTATTTTTAATCGACATTGGCATTTAAGCGCTAACCTTGGTAGCAAAATCACATTGTGAACAACAATAACAACCAACCACTGAGTGATGTTTAAAACCATTATCACCCGTGATGAACAGCTGATTACAGCACACCCATGCATGCGCTTTTAAACTGGTATTTTCACGCCGCAAACCAAAATACAAACGATAGGGTAAGCCAAACATCCCAAGTAAAACACGCGCAACAATTGCTTGTGCAAAACAGTTTGCATGCCAGGGACAATAACGAGCGGTATTAACCACTAAACGAGAAATTTGACGTGCACGCTTCAGTTGTTGCTCACTTAACTTGCTGATGACTATTGGCTGGATATCAAAACTGGCAACTGACACACCTAAATAGGGCGCGACACGCGCAAATGGGAAAATCAGCACTATTGCTCTGGCAACTCCAAGTGATGCCCAAGCAAAAATAAAACCAATTTTAAAAAACAACTCATGCTTTTTAAAAGCATATAATTTTTGATATAAGAATTTCATTGTTAGTTGCTTCATCGCTCATTGCTAAGTCTTAACAACTTATTTTTTGTGTAGCTAAAAAATTTTCTTAAAGGTAGCAGTAGCATAATATATCGACCATCATCTTTTGCATAATGATCTATAAATGCTTTATCGGTATCGTTTGGGCAAAATAACAAAAAGTTAAAAGCTTTGCGTCTATGCTCAAATTTACTGTTCATAAATACCGGATATATAACCCGTTTTATTGACGCGATAGCGCGATGTTCACTTAACCATGAATCGCTTATCCAATTACAATAACTTTTTAAGCCAATAAAACCTTTAGGTGTAACAGCAATATCAAGATATTTTGCCATTAAGTATTCACATGCAATAACCTGACGAGTAATACCAAATTTATGTGCTTCAGCCCACTTTATCTTATCCCAACCAGGAATATGCAGATTAAGTTTTTCATAATAAAATGCTAAATCGATTAGCCACTTAACTCGATGGCAATTTAACTTCATAGCATGGACACACAAGTAAAGGTATTCAATAATCGACACACCTGCAACCCCAACTAACAAGGATGCGGTAACCGCCTTAGAAAACTGCGTATCTTCATTATTTACTCGAGTATGAAGCTCGATTACTGGTAAACCGAAAGCTTGATAACCTTTGTCCTTGCTAAAAGTCCCCCTAATAACGCTACCTGGCGCAATATCAGTAAAGGCGTCATTAATGGGCTTATAACCATATTTTAGTAACACTTGCTCTGCTTTTATGGCGTCTTGTTCTGAAATCAACAAATCAATATCTCTAGAGAAACGACAATTAAGATCACCATAAAGACGTAAAGATAAATCTATGCCCTTAAAAAAATGATAATTAACCTCAACCTCATTCAACTGCTTAGATAACTCAGTCTGCACTTTAAATTGTTGTAATGTTTTTAGCTTACAATCAGCTTCAGCAGACTTTAACCAGAGAAGAAAATCTGAAGAAAAATTATCTGCATCAAGCTTTTTAACTGACGCCGCAACCAGGTTCCACACTTTATGTCGCTCAATAAGCCACTTGAGTTGTTCTTCATTAGAGAAGTTTAACAATTCAAGCTTAAGCACAGAAACTGGAGTTTTTGAATTACACAAGCGCAAAAATGTTCTCAATAACGAGTCTTCTGACGGGGTCATAGATTTCTTTTTAGTTTAAAACGTATTGTTAACACAGAGTACACAATACTTTCGTCAAAGTCCCTCCCACCTCCAACTTAAGCTGAAAAAATGCCATTCATTAATAGTGAATGACATTTTTAAATGTTGAAACAACATCAAAGAACAGCCCTTATTGTTAGGCTTTATACATCATTATTGGCCACCTATCTCCACCTCACAATCAGGTAAAAGTTGGCGATATTTATCTGCAAGGGCCTGTTTAGCATCGTCGTCTCCATGAACTATGCGAATATGTTTGGGTTTATGATGCATGCGTTTTACAAAATTAATTAAATTAGCCTGGTCAGCATGGGCTGAATAGCCGCTAATGGTGTAAACACCGGCTTTAATATCAATACGCTCGTCATCCAACATCACATAACCCCCTTCGGGGCCAAAGTTTTGAATGTCTCTACCCGGTGTACCTTGAGCTTGATAGCCAACAAACAACACATCAGCGGTAGGCTCAGACAAAAAACGTTTTAGGTAATTCATAATCCGACCACCACTGCACATGCCAGAGGCTGCAATAACAATGGCTGGTTTTTTACGGGTATCTAGGTAATTGATCACCGCTAGATGGTCTTGATGACTATCGATGGTATAAAGTTGCTCAAAATCTAACGGATGACGGCCTTTATTCACCACCCGTTTAGCTTCACTATCCCATAAAGCTTGGAATTCGAGGTACTTCTGGGTGAACTTAGCCGCCATGGGAGAGTCGACAATAATATCAATATTTTGCCAAATAGGATTATGCTGGTTTTTAGCTATAATGTTTTCAAACTCATATAATAACTCTTGAGTTCTGCCAATGCTGAATGCAGGAATGAGTACCACACCATTATCGGCAACACACTTTTCAATAATCTGCTTAAGTAACTTACTGCGGTCTTTTCGCCCCTGATGATTCTTATCACCATAGGTAGATTCAATGACTAACGTATCAGCACGATAAGGACTACGTGGACTGGCCAGTAAAGGAGCATAAGTTGCACCTAAATCCCCCGAAAACACCACTCGATGCTTTGCTTTACCTATCAGGTCAAACTCAACATAGGCTGAACCTAAGATATGCCCTGCGGGTTTAAACTTAAGTTTGACCTCTGTCACTTCATCCTGCTTAGTAGTGGAGTCAACAAGCGGCAATGATACCCATTGATGGTAATCTATCGGCTGTATTAATGACTCAAGCCGCAATAAGAAAGCATCAATTAACTTTTTATCACGCGTCACGCCAATTTTTAATGCATCTTCAATCACTAACGGCAACAATGCCGCGGTCGCTTTAGTGGCATAAATTGGTTTATTAAAACCTGCTGCAATTAAATAAGGGATGCGACCGACATGGTCAATATGACAATGGGTGACAATTAACGCTTGAATAGCACTAATATCAAACTCAATTTGAAGCTGCTCAGCAGAAGACTTACCCGCCGTTTCTGCGCCTTGAAACAAGCCACAATCGATAAGGTAACACGATAAAGCCTCACCTTGATTGATATCCAATTGGTGACAAGAGCCAGTCACTCCATTTACAGCCCCATGATGAAGTATCCGCATAAAAATCCCTTTTATATTTTAGATAGACTTAACTTAGCACAGAAAACAGCCTAAACGAAAAGCGGGATCCCCGATAACAGATCTCGGGGATGACGAAATGTGAACAGCCACATGGATGGCTAAATAGGAGGAGCCACGGGGATATGGAGGATGACAGATAGAAACTGCCACAGTGAACTCTGTTTGGCTGAGGACTGAGGTTGAAGGAGGTGACATAGCGTAGCTGAGCTTGATCAAGTATGACAACAACCTTAAAAACACCTACGTCATCCCGGTAACGCTTCTGGGCCGGGATCTGCTTTATATGACGCCAAAAACTAAAACCTGGATCCCCGATAACAGATCTCGGGGATGACGAAATGGGAGCAGCCACATGGATGACGAAATGGGGCTTGCCACAGTGAACTCTGTTTGGATGAGGACTGAGAACTGAGGACTGAGGACTGAGGTTGAAGGAGATGACATAACGGGGCTGAGCTTGATCAAGTGTGACAACAACCTTAAAACACCAACGTCATCCCGGCAACGCTTCTGGGCTGGGATCTGCTCCCCAAAAACGAAAAAAGCCTTGAGTGTTCACTCAAGGCTAAAGATTTTCAAAGTAAGCGGTTAATTAACCCCACATACCAATAATACTCACGCTTTAATATAGTGCCTTTTTCACCGGAGGTACTATGAACCAAGAACAAAAGCGCGCCCATTGGGTATCAATTGTTGAGCAACAAAAACAAAGCCAGCTATCCATTAAGCAATTCTGTACAGACAGCGGCATCAGTTATCAAACCTTCTACTATTGGTCTAAGCGGCTGCGCGTTCCTGACGCCATGCAAACCTTGCACCCCATCATTGTCGATGAACATGAATATACGCAAGTTCTGTCGATGAACATTACCTTTACCAACGGTATTCGCGCTGAATTTCCTGCTACGCTGAGCCAAGCTCAAATTAGACATTGAGTTGTGCTATATCATCAGGTAAGTCAGTCAAGGTGGCTCAGGGCTTAAAAGGTTATCAATATCCTTAGTCTGACAGAGAAAAATGATCGTTCAAGTAGAAATTTGCGATCAACATTTAACGTCACACTTCAAGACCAAATATGGGTCGATGCACCTTAGGATTATCTAAGGTTAATCCCAATAATAGCCATTGTAATTGCTGCTTGCTGATATGAACAGCGCCATCACATTTAGGCGCTGGCCACTTAAAATGGCCTTTTTCGAGGAAACGATAATAAAGCCAAAATCCATTGGTATCCCAGAATAGGATTTTGAGTTTATCGCGGCCCCGATTGCAGAAAATAAACCAAGCCTGGCTAAATTGGTCCATTTCAAGCGTATCCGCGACGATTAATGATAATCCATCAATCGACTTTCGTATGTCGGTGACACCCGACACTAAATACACGTTACCAGTGGGAGTCATTGTAGTGCTGCAACCCAATGTTTGATTTGTATTTGACTGAGCATCGAGGGGAAATCTGCGCGAATACCGTTAGGTAATAATAGCACCACGACATCAGTCCTTTCCTGGTCAAAGACAATGGGCTGAACGTACTGCTTGGCCTCTTTACTATTGAGTTTTTTGACCCAACAGTAAAGTGTTTGATAGTGGATTGACCGCTCAGTACAAAATTGTTTAATCGGTAACTGGCTTTGTTTGAACTCAGTCAGTATTTGAGTCCAGTGGACATGTTTTTACGATTGATTCATAGCACCTCCTTTGTAAAGAAGAACTATGCCAAAAGTTTATTTTTATTGGTATGTGGGCTTAATTGAGCGCTTACCATCAGTCAGATGTTCGCAACTTTGCATCCATCGAATAAATGCATTCTGAAAGTGGTCTGGATTTATGTTACTAATAAGGCGTGCGATAGTGTAATGGAATGCAAAGGCAAAAACCACCATGATTTTTTAACCAATCGAGGTGGCAATGACCGAAGTATTCAATTTCTTCCAATCCCTCGAAACTACTATAACAGCAGCAACGATGAGAAAGAATCATGCAATACTCCTTAAAAGAGAGTACAAGATAACAACAGCGTTAACGAGTCAAATCACCTATTTAATTGAACGAAAAGTGTTCATGAACTCGCCCTGTAATCAACCCCTTGCCTTGCCTTGCACAATAGTTCGTATAAAATGGTGTTATTATCATTGTAAAATTATTGAGCGTATACATTGCAATTCAGAAAAGATATAAATGGCCTCAGGGCTATTGCAGTAATAGCCGTTGTATTGTTTCACTTTAATGCTTCTTGGATGCCTGGTGGGTTTGCTGGTGTTGATGTGTTTTTTGTCATTTCAGGATTTTTAATGACTGGAATCATTTTTAACGGAATAGAAAAAAATGACTTTTCTATATTAAAATTTTATATTTCTAGAGCTAATCGAATAATTCCTGCTTTAGCTGTCTTATGTTTAACTTTAATTATATTTGGGTGGTTTTATTTAACACCATTAGACTTTAAATCCTTAGGGAAACATGCATTATCCAGCATTAGCTTCTTATCTAATATCATTTATTGGCGAGAATCGGGTTATTTTGATGCCATATCACATGAAAAGTGGTTACTACATACTTGGTCGCTGTCTGTTGAATGGCAGTTTTATTTAGCATACCCGCTTATATTAGTAGGTATGCATAAATATATTTCTAAACAAAAAATGAAAGAGACAATTTTAATTTTAACTATCATTGGATTTATTTTTTGTATTATTTCGACATATGCATGGCCAAACGCATCTTATTATCTACTATCAACTAGAGCTTGGGAAATGATGATTGGTGGAGTAGCATACCTTTACCCAATCAAAATAAAAGGCCCTAAAAAGCAAGCGCTTGAGTTACTAGGAATAACATTGATTTTATGTTCTTACCTATTCATATCTAAAGACAGTCCTTGGCCGGGTTATTTAGCTATATTCCCAGTTTTAGGTTCATTTTTAGTAATACAAGCACAGCATAATAACAGTTTAATTACCGGCAATGTTATTTTTCAAAAAATAGGCGCTTGGTCATATTCAATTTACTTATGGCACTGGCCGATAGTTGTAGCCATTTACTATTATTCTTTAGATAAAAACTTTATTTTCATAGGCATTTTCGCATCAGTTTTACTTGGTTTCTTTAGTCATAAATATATTGAAAAAATTAAATTCAGAAACAACTTTACAGGATTTTTGAGTTATGGAACATGCAAACCAATTTATATTACATTATTTTTAGGAATTATAAGCGGTGGCATATACATGACAAATGGAATAAATATTAAAGAAAGGTTAGGCGCGTCAACGCCTCAAGCAAAGTTTTTAAATTTATATGAGGAAGCACATCGAAATTTAGATGAAACGTATTGGTTAAAGTGTAATACATATTCATCATTGACAAACAACAACACACTTGATGTTGATCCAAGTTGTATTAATGAAAAAGGGCAGAAAGGTGTCTATTTATGGGGTGATTCGCATGCTGAAGCTCTTTCATTTGGAATTAGATCGATATTGACCCCATTAAATATACCTTTTTATCAAAAAACCTCTGCTGGATGTAAAGCGTCATTAAAAAATACTGATGAGTTAACAGGGGTTTTTAAAGAAGCTTGTGACAGCTCAAACAAAGTTGCATTAGAGAGCATTTCAAATCTCAAACCAAAGCTAGTGATAATTGCACAGGCAAATGGACATAACAACTCTGACTGGGAAGGTATAAGCGAAACACTCAAGGATTTAGGCGTTGAGAAAGTACTATTAGTTGGGCCAATTCAACAATGGAAACCATCTTTGCCAAAAGTTATGATAAAAACGAAGAATTGGAACAATGATAGTAAATTCGTTAATGATGATGGATTAGATATGTCTATAATTGCTATTGACTCTGAACTTTCAAAAAAAGCATTTCCTACAAACATTATATACCTATCATTAATAGATAATTTATGCGTAAAAAAAATCAATAGTTTTTTTTGTAGAGTGAAAGTTGATAATGAAGTTTTAATTCAAGTAGATTATGGACATTTATCTAAAGAGGGATCTTTATTTATTGCAGAAAAAATATTATCAAGTAAAATTAAAGCTTTATACAAAAAGACTGAGTAGCATCCTTATTTTTAATAAGAGTTTAAAAAACATAAAACTCTTATTAACGTCAAAGCACTATAAATAGAAGTTATTTACCATATAACTAATTTTTATTAGCTATATGGTAAATTGTAGAGTTAAGATTGTTTTTAAAGAGCTAAAGTTATTACTATTGTTATTATCATTTATCAAACATAAAATACATATACGAAACCTTTCCTCGTATCACACAGTTATATTACTAAGCAAAAAAGGCTTTGAACATAAATTTCAAAGCCTTTCATATGGAGCTGTATGTACAACTATTCAAGCATACTAGACACTTGAGCTTTAAACGCAGCACCAAGTTTAGGATCACGTAAGCCGTATTCAACAAACGCTTTCATATAGCCCAGCTTATCGCCACAATCATGTGACTTACCAGTCATATGGAACGCTTCAACAGTCTCTTGGTCTATCAACATATCAATCGCATCAGTTAACTGAATTTCGTCTCCTGCGCCATGTGGAGTCTTAGCTAATAATGGCCATATCTTTTCTGATAAGACATAACGCCCTACTACAGCTAAATTAGACGGCGCTTCACCAATAGTAGGTTTTTCAACCATAGCTTTAATCTTCGCCGAATCACCAGGTGCTATGTCAGCTCCATCACAATCAGCGATGCCATATTTATTGACGTCATTATCAGGTACCGGCGCAACCATAATCTGACTGACTAAACTGTGTTTGTAACGTTTAATCATTGCCGCGAGATTGTCAGTTTTTTGATTAGCACTGTAATAGTCTAAAATCACATCCGGTAAAACAACGATAAAAGAATTATTACCTATACAAGGTTTAGCACACAACACCGCATGACCTAACCCTTTGGCTTCGCCTTGACGCACATGCATAATTGTCACATCTTTGGGGCAAATAGCTTGTACTTCTTCAAGTAGCTGACGTTTGACTCGCTTCTCTAGGGTTGACTCAAGCTCGTATGATTTATCAAAGTGATTTTCAATCGCATTTTTACTGGCATGGGTTACTAAAACGATCTCTTTAACTCCTGCAGCCACACACTCATTAACAATGTACTGAATTAAGGGTTTATCAACTAAAGGCAACATCTCTTTCGGAATAGCTTTAGTCGCCGGTAACATACGCGTGCCTAGACCTGCAACGGGAATAACTACTTTCATATTACACCAAAAAACTGAATCGAAATTAAAGAATATATTATTAAAATCGCTTTGCTAAGGCATTCCTAATATAAAAAAACATTAAATAAATAACTTTAAAAATATTAATACCCATCTCACGTTTTAAAATATTGAAGTGCCAATACATAGCTCTAAATTTATTAGATGATACACTATTATTAAGAACACGATAACTAGCAAGAGGAGTGGAGATGGCTAAGGAATCATTATTAGATATAATATTTAACCACATAAGATAATCTTCGTGACCAATTTTTTTTTGATAAAACTTACCTAAAATATAACAGTTGTATATACCAGTAAGATTCCCTATACAATTTCCATGTAATAATTTATTATAAGTTACATTAAAATTTGCTGAAACTACATTTAAAAAAACGCCATTTTCATCAACACGATTATAGGAAGAATGAGAAATAAGATACCCACTAGATTTCATGGCAGAAAGTTGAAAACTCAGTTTATCGGCAAACCAAATATCATCGGAATCCAAGAAAGCAATATACTCACCAGAGGCTTTATCGATAGCGAAATTTCTAGGGATAACTGGGGAACCGGAATTTTCTCGCAAAACAAATAACTTTATTCTTTTGTCACAAAAACTTTGAACAATTGAAATAGTATTATCAGTTGAGCAATCATCAACAACTAACAACTCCCAATCTGAATAACTCTGTGAAATAACAGAATTAATAGAAACTGCTATCGTCTTCTCTGCGTTATAAGAGGGCATAACAATTGATACTAAAGACATAAAAACCTCAAAAACTCAAAAATCTAAAGCTCATAAAATTTGAATAAACCACTAAACAATTAACAAATAGAATCAAACTACAATTTACAAACATGTTTAATGAATAAATCTAGACCATCACCGAAGCTAGTAAGTTCAAAATCACCCACTTCATTTAGAACTCGATTATTAGATAAAACGTTAAAACTAACAATAGGTTGACTTACATTTATCAAATTAAAATCGCGCTCAACATCAAAATGGTTATTAATTAACTCTAGAACTTGAAGAGTAGAGCTGCCAAAGTTAGAACTAATATTATAAACGTTATAGATCAAGTCGGATTTTGACAGTAATTTAAAGAATATCTCGACAAAATCACATATATATATATAATCTCTAACCTCACGACCAGTACCCCATATATCAATTGATACACCATCAATGAACTTACCAATCAAAACTGCAACTAAACCTTGTGAACCTCGTATATTCTGATATTTCCCGTAAGGATTTGATGGCCTTATAATTAATATATCAGCACCATCGTTTTTAGCTATCGACTGTAGGTAATCTTCAAGCTCCGCCTTACTGCGCCCATATTGACAAATTGGATCGATAAGATCAGATTCTAAATGAGGGGTTTCAGAACTACTATAAACACGTCCTCCTGAAGAAAAAAACACCAATCTATTAACTAATTTTAAAATTGCATTAAAAGCTGACTTGTTTAAGTCTAATAACTTAGAGTAGTTATCAATACTAGAATTGACAGGGATATTATTTACAAGATAAATGGCATCATGAATATCGAGTGATTTTATAAATGAAAGCTTCGAAGCTACATCATAAAGCTCCCCCTTAATAAAAAATAAATTTTCATGTTTAATTATTGGCTCTGTCCTTCCATAAGCTATAACTTTATAGTTTTCAGAAATAAACTTCTCAATAAGGTTCAAACCGATGAAACTAGCCCCTCCTATTAATAAGACATGCTTCATCTTGCAGCCTCGATAACTTCTTGGAAAATATATCGTGATGTATTGACGACTGTCTGCCAGTTGTGATGGTCATGAACATACTTATTAGCTGTCAAGGACATTTCGGATAAACAAGATGTAGATATTGAGTTAGCCTTAATCATAGTATTCGCTATCGACTCAGGATTACCTTCCGTTAACCAACCGACATTATTACTACTAAGAATACTTGTCATGTTAGCTCCAGGTGTAACAATACAAGGAAGTCCAAAGTGTAGAGCTTCCAAAATCGCCATAGGAAAACCTTCATACCTTGAAGTTAAAATAAAAATATCACCGTTATTAAAAGCATTAACTTTTACAGAACCATAAGCAGGGCCCTTAAATACAATGTTGGGAGAACCTAATTCTAGCAATCTTTTTTTAACAACTCCTTCCTCTGCTACACTACCTTTCCCGTATATATCCAAAGAAAATTTATCTAAAAGATTTTTACTTTTTATAATAGATAGTGCATCTAAGAGTTGATCCGTACCTTTATGACTAAAATCTATCCTAGATAAATAGATAAATTTAAAACTTTCACAACCACTGCTTATCTTTAGATTGGCGCCAGAAAAGCTAAAATCAAGACCATTTGGCTCAACAAACCATTTATCTGACCATTTAAGAGAGTTAGTCATCTCATCTAAATTGGTAAACAGCACTCCTTTTGATCTTTTAAAAAATCGTTTAAAGAAAACAAAATTAGCTATGGTTTTTTTTAGTTTTGATTTTCGCTGTGCTGCAAACATCAAACTAGAATGCGGCTTAATCAAATACGGTATAGAGGTCCTTGTTAGAATATTTGATATTTTTATGTACTGATAAAAATACATACCATGAAAAACTACCAAATCGAACTGTGTAAAAAAAACGTCAAAAGACTGAATTTCGTCAAGATTATAAACAGCAAAATCAGTACTTGAATAATTACCAGATAAAACTAAAAGTGAGGACTCTAAACCTTCACCTAAAGAGTTATGATTAACTATCATTTCCGGTACTAATCGACCTATACCATTTGCTGGTTCAATTTTATTACCGACTATATGTAATACCTTCATAAAATTATCCGAGGTGTAAATGAATCACCTTTTTTAAAAAAATAGATAGGAACCATTATTACAATGAAAAAAATCATTAATATTAAATAACAAACCCATGACTTAAAAAATAAAAAGTAAGAGAAATCATTATTAAGTGGCAACATTAATATGGACACAATATAAACGGCATGAGCATAACCATGAACTAAAGGAGTAAATATTCTTCTTAAAAAATATAATCCTATTATATTGATACATATAACTACAGGTGCAATAACTAAAGAGGAAAGCCCAAAAATAGACCAAGCATGCGCTTGAACATATGAATTCGAATTAACCCAAGCATCACCAGCAGTAGGGAAAAATATTGATATAATTTCAGCCGCTGGATCTACACCCGAGAAGCCGAAAGAGCCGGCTAATGGCATACCATATGTAACCCTATCTAGACTCGGCGTTAATACACTATACATCATGTATCCCCCTTCGGCTTGACCGATAAAAATACGTGCTACTACCGAATAAAAGACCTCACCTAACGGGCTATTGTGCAATAACATAAATGAGGATATTAAAACAATCATGCTTATTAAAGGTATTAAAATAAAATAAGTATAATTTATTTTTTTACTACTTTTCAGATACAAAACAAACAAAATAAAGAAAACAATAATAAGTTTTGACTTCTGCATATCATACAAGCTATAAAATATGATCAAACACATATTTAAATTAAATATTCTAGCAGAGTTTGCAATTAGGTTTTTACAAACATAAGAATATACAAGTGATACAAAAGGGAAGTAAGCAAAAATATAACCTAGAAAAAGGCCACCAAGGCCTATTTCATTTTTTAGTATCTTAGCTTTAAGTAAACCAGCACCAATAAAATCACCGCCTATAGCCATGAATAGTGGAATATTACCAATTGATGCTATTTTTAAGGTAACAACAAATAGTGAACATAATAAAAGCAGGAGACTTGTGTTAGATGATACTGGTACCTTCTGTAGATTTATATCCAAGTTTATTACAAAAGATATAATACCAAGTAAAAAAAATAAAGTGGAAACAGATATAAATGTGTAAATAAAAGTTAAACTCAGAGTTTCACTAGATATAGCTTTCTCTATATTCATCACCATTGGAAAATCAAAAAAAGAAACTAAAATAGTTCCAGGTAAAATCTGGACAAATAAGGCCAGAAACAAGAACGAACCAAGCACTGTCGGATTTAATGAAAAAAATCTTAACTTATGATTTGATACAATTACAGAAATAAAGAACAACAGAAAAACAATAAAAATTTCAATCATACTTTACTTAACTCTTATTCGACATTTAATAGCATGAGCGAGCTTCCAGATTAAATATGGTCTAATTAAAAATAAGGCTTTATAAAAAGCCTTAAAAAAAAGACTATTTACATTACTAACATTATTTATCCATAATAACTTGCTGCCATTTACTATATAATCATCCCATTTTTTAAAAACTAATATCCCCTTATAATATGGCCATAAACAATCTTGCTGAAAACTGTAGAGAGAGTTTAAATAAGCAACATTACCGATTTTAGTAACTTGTTGGGACAAAGAATCAGCGTTCCTATAAAGAACTGTATTTTTATCAAGAAAAGAGATTTTTGTACCCATCTTTAGAATTTTAAACCAAAGCGGGTAATCTTCTAGCATATTATACTTTTCCTCAGCATAACCGACATCTTCTAATAATGATTTTCGAATAAAAGATGAAGGGGCTTGCAATGAACAGTCTTTTATCAATTTTTCGAGCTGTTCACTTGAATTTAAGGAGAAAAATTCAATATCATAAGGCATTTCTTTACTAATTTTTGAATCCTGAGTAAAAGAAAACATTTTAGAAAAAATAAGTGATGCATCAGCATTACTGTTAATAAAAGACATATTATCCGAAATGCAATTAGGTGTTAATATATCGTCCGCTGCAATAGTTTTTATCCAATCACTTGAACAATTGCGCCAAGCAATATTACAATTTATGGCTACGCCGCCGTTACACTTGGCAGAAAATAACTTAACAGAATGAAATTGATGTTGATTTACTTCTATCCATCTCTCTATAACATCGATGGTATTATCATTTGAACAATCATCTGAAATTATCAATTCAATAAACTTTGAACCATAATTTTGAACTAGAATACTGTTAAGGGTGTCAGTAACTGTTGCTGATGACTTATAACATATTACGGCAACACTTATAATTTCGCGCATAAAAGCCTACTATCTCATTTCTGTTAGGTTATTATTCTTCATTATGTAGATACTGGGTTCATCAATCTTTTTATCTACCTGGCAACTCACTCATTACCGAATAATAATTAAATAAAATACCTTTTAATATTAGTGTATTGGCGTAAACTCAATAATTACATACGATATGAATGGTTTTTTATATACTGTTCTTCAGCCGCTCTAAATAAGTCCGAAATAATATGATCGTGGTCATACAATTTAACATTTTGACCAAAAAATGTATGTTCATCGATAGAAATATTTCTAAACAATTAAATAAAAAATTATTGTTAAAAAACAATTATACCCAAGTGATAGTTCACCGCTATGATTTAAAATACTGAGTCTATTTCTTGCGGATATATTACTCAAATATACAACACACCCTAGATAAACATTTAATGAAAAATTGATTGTATCACGGGGGATTTATACGAAATTACAGATCTTGTTAAATACTTATACATCGATAGAAATAATAAATTCTTAATTATATATTTTAACTAACTTATATACCATTACGTTAATCTCTGACTTTTAAAAATCTAACTATAATAATAGCCATAACGATAAAATAAATTAAATAATTAATAAAGTAAGCTATAGACATACCTTCCAAGCCATACTCACCTACACAATGCAAAGCTAGAGTAACAAATGAGACTGAAAAAACAATTTCGGTTACAACATATTTTTTTAACATCTCTTTAGCTAACATTAAATAACTTAAAAGCCATGAACATAATTTAATAACATCACCACATAGCTGCCAAAAAAAGAGTTCTTTCATAGGCACAAACTCATTAGAGAACAATATAACTATAATATAATCTTTAATTAAGTAAATTATTAAAGCCATTAACATCACAGCTGGTATAAGTAATTTATAGCCATTGACTAGCTCATTTTTTATTTTTTGTTTATCTATAAGCTCGGAAAATTTAGGTAGGAAATAAATACTCAATGTGGTTGTTACAACCATCAAATACATACTAGAGATGTACCACATTGCTTGCCAGTGCCCGGCGGCTTCCCAACCAAGTTGAGCGCCTAAATAGTCACGAATTACTAGATGGGAAATAGGTACACAAACTGCAGAAACTAATGCCATGAGGGAAAATTTAAATAACCTCAATGATTGAGGTTTATCCAAAGCATCTGAAAAAGCTTGTATTTTTATAACAGCATGATTTCTAAGTTTATATATTAAAAATAAAAACACAAAAGACTGATTAGTGACAAGCGCTATTAAAATTCCATCTAATTGATAAAAATAGATCATAACAGTAGTAAAAACTAAACTGAATAAACTTTGAATTATATTAACACTTACATATAATTTAATCTCTTTCAAACCATTTAATATTGAAAGTAAAAGCTGGTTTAAAACAAAAAATATAATTGTCAGGCCAAAAAGAATAAATATATAAGCATACTCTTCTGACTGCAAAAATTTAACAGACAGAAAATTGCGAGAAACAATAATAACAAGGCCTGCGATAAAGGAAGTAATTAAACTTACTTTAAATGAGGTACTGAATAAACACTTTAGCTTCCATTTTTCATCTACATTATTTTCAGCAGTATATTTTGTAACCCCTTGGTTTATTCCGCCTTGACCGAATGTTAGACTAAGTTGTATAAAGTTTTGAAACTGGCCGATCAAGGCTAAACCAGAGGGGCCTATAAATATTGCTATAGCCTTGTTTATAACTAAAGCAGCTAACAATTTAACTGCTGTCGCAATAAAACTTAAAAATGATGTTTTAAATAGAGTCATACATTTCTATAATTTGACTAACCAATAAAACATCTTCAGTTTTCATTGTAGGACTAATAGGCAAGCTCAATACATGATTATGAATTAATTCAGTAATAGGATAACTTAAATCATTCCACTCTTTATATGCAGATTGCTTATGGGGCGGCACTGGATAGTGAATTAACGTATGCACATCACGTGACGCCAAAAATGACTGTAAAGCATCTCTGTTTTCGCACTGGATAACAAATAAATGCCAAACATGACCCTCGTAATCTAATGCAGAAATATGTTCATCTAATGGTAAAACTAAACTTGTCTTACGCAGGTTAGCTAAATAGGAATCGGCAACTTTTCGTCGTTGAGCTATGGCTTCATCTAACGAGCGTAATTTAATTCTAAGGAATGCTGCTTGCAATTCATCTAAACGGCTATTTACACCTGGATAAATATTTTCATATTTTTTGTGACTACCATAATTAGCAATAGCCCTAATTGTAGATGCCAACTGTTCGTCATTAGTGGTAATCGCACCAGCATCACCTAGTGCACCTAAGTTTTTACCGGGGTAAAAACTAAAGCCGCTTGCATGGCCCCAATTTCCTGCTTTTTTACCTAAAATGCTTGCACCATGAGCTTGAGCAGAATCCTCTAACACCAGAAGATTATAACGTTCAGCAATCTCCATTATGGCTGGCATATCAGACATTTGGCCATATAAATGTACGGGTAAAATTGCACGAGTATTTGTTGTTATTGCAGATTTAATATTTTTAACAGATATATTATACGACTTTGAATCTGGCTCCACCAGAACAGGAATTAG
Source organism: Shewanella sp. HL-SH8 (assembly GCF_051165765.1). Taxonomy (NCBI): domain Bacteria; kingdom Pseudomonadati; phylum Pseudomonadota; class Gammaproteobacteria; order Alteromonadales; family Shewanellaceae; genus Shewanella; species Shewanella sp. HL-SH8. The sequence goes on from NZ_CP195039.1 coordinate 3,449,522, forward strand.
ACCATTCTCTGTGATTGCTAATATACTGGCAATATAGGTATTAGCCGGTACGATTATTTCATCCCCTTCTTTAAGTCGCCCTAACTCTTTCCATGCTCGAATCGTTAATATTAAAGCATCTAATCCGTTGGCAACACCAATACAATACTTTGTTCCACAATATGCTGCGAATTCTTGTTCAAATTGTTGAACTTCACTACCCTGAATATACCAACCTGAATCAATAACTTTTGTACAAGCAGCAAGTAATTCATCTCTGTATTGCGCATTCAAATCTTTTAAATCTAAAAAAGGAATCACTAATATTTACTCTTTAGTTTATGAAATAAAAATAACAATTATATATCAAACTCTAACAACCATTTTTCAACGGTTTCTAATGGGTAACCACGATGAAAATGACTGCGCCATGGGTATGCATTGCGACCTGTTCCATCTTTTAATTTTATTTTAATTATTTCACAAATAGGCTTTGCAGGGTTTCCAGCAACTACCCAGCCCGCCTCAACATTCTTACCAACAATGCTGCCTGCACCAATTAAGGTATCAGAAGCAACTTTTACACCGGGTAAAATTACAGACATAGTTGCAATTACAGCAAAATCGCTTATTTCGCAGCCAAGAAGAACTTCACTTGGAGGATGTGGATCATTAGTCAAAACAACGTATGGAAATATCCAAACATAATTTCCTATTTTAGACTTATTACCAATGTGAACATTACTGTGGCATTTGACAAAATCTCCAATGTCACAATGGCCCTGAACATCACCCAAGGTACCTAATTGAAACCCGAGTCCAGCGTTAGTTTTTTCACGAACTGTAACTCTATGGCCTGTAATTAATCCATCACCAAAAACCGAATCAGAATAAAATACACTATGACTTCTGATATGGCTTTGATTCCCAATGGTTAAAGGTCTATCACTGCAAAACTTATTTTTAACACCGAGTTCACAATAAGATTCTATAACTGAATTATTACCAATAATCACATCATCATGTACTATAGAAAAAGCGCCAATAGAAACATTTTCACCAATAATTGCACTTTTGCTAATTATAGCCGTTGAATGTATTTTGTTCATTAGAGCTCCTTAATTAATATAAGTGAAATCCAACACTTGTTTTCCTTCCTAATTTATTTGCGCTGACCATTTTTTTCAACAAATATGAAGGTCGATATTTTGAATCGCCAGTAGCACTGTATAGAGCTTCCATAATAGATAAACAAACGTCATTTCCTATCATATCAGCTAATGCCAAAGGACCTAAAGGATGATGTGCCCCTAACTTCATTGCAGAGTCAATTTCATCTACACTTGCAACCCTAGTTTCGAGTAAACCGATAGCTTCATTAATCATAGGAATCAATAATCTATTTACAATAAAACCAGGGCTATCTTCAACTCTTACTGGATGCTTATTAATCGTTATGCTAAAGTCCCAACAAGATTTAATAGTTTTTTCCGCTGTTAACATTGATGGAATAATTTCAATTAATTCCATATTTGCAACAGGATTAAAAAAGTGTAACCCTATAAAATTTTCGGGGAACTTATATTTAGAACTCATATCAGTAACAGATAAGCTTGAAGTATTTGTTGCCCAAATAGTATTTTCAGTCACATATTCAGAAAAACTTTCTATAATCAATTTCTTTTTATTAATATCTTCACTTATTGCTTCGAAAACAAAATCAAAAAAAGTCCCATTTGGTATTGAGTTTACAATATTAATGTTTTTTAATATATCTTCTAGCGAAGTAGTCAACTTTTGTCTACGTATAGTTCTCTTCAAAGTATCTTCAAGCTTTTGTAAAACAATATTTTTTTTAGACTCATCCCTGACAAATATGGTCAAATTATTGCCAAAAACAGCTAATAATGATGCAACACCAACACCCATAGTTCCTGAACCAATAATCAAAATATGTTTAAACATTAATAACCTCTTTCAAAAAATCTTGGTAATCTCTTATATAATCCGATTCGTCATAGTGTTCACTTGCAATTACGACAAGTACACAGTCATTACTAAAATCATGCATTTCACGCCACTTATTATTATCAATATAAAGGCCTTTAAGTGGTGAATCTAAAATGATTTCTTGCCGTTGTTTTCCATCATCTAATATAAACCTACATGAACCGTGCAATGCTATTGCAACCTGCTTGAGCTCTTTATGTGCATGAAAACCTCTTGCAACACCTTCTTGAGTCGCAAAGAGGTAATAAACTCTTTTAATTTCGAATGGAATATTCTGATTTGATTGTAGCGAAACGAGTCCGCCTCGGTCATCACCAAGGTAATCCAATGAGATTATCTTTATTAATTCATCCATTACTGACTTATTAAATCCATCAAATAATTTCCGTAGCTGTTTTTAGATAATAACTTAGCGGTTGATTTAACTTGCTCATCAGATAGCCATTTATTTCTCCAGGCGATTTCTTCCAAGCATGCAATCTTATAACCTTGTCTTTTTTCAATCGTCTCAACAAATGTAGCAGCTTCAAGTAAACTGTCATATGTACCAGTATCAAGCCAAGCAAAGCCTCTGCCTAACAGCTCAACATTTAATGCGCCAAGCTCTAAATAAGCTTGGTTAACGCTTGTTATTTCTAACTCCCCTCTTTCAGAGGGCTTGACACTCTTAGCAATTTCAACAACCCGGTTATCATAAAAATATAAACCTGTAACAGCGAAGTTAGATTTAGGTTTAATTGGTTTTTCTTCTATTGTTATCGCTTTTTGATTATCATCAAATTCGACAACGCCAAAACGCTCAGGGTCTTTAACTTGATAGCCAAACACAGTTGCACCAGTTGTTCTACTTGCCGCTTTTATCAAAATAGGAGAGAAACCTTGCCCCCAAAATATATTATCACCCAAGGCTAAGCAGACGCTGTCAGTACCTATAAAATCTTCACCGATAATAAAAGCTTGAGCAAGCCCATCAGGTTTCTCTTGAACCGCAAACTGTAACTTGACCCCAAAGTCTGAACCATCGCCTAATAACCTTTTAAAAGATTGCATATCTTCTGGTGTAGTGATGATTAAGATCTCTTGTATTCCAGCCAACATTAATACAGATATTGGATAATAGATCATTGGTTTGTCATAAACAGGGAGTAACTGTTTTGAGATACCTTTAGTTATAGGATATAGACGAGTTCCTGAACCACCAGCTAATATAATGCCTTTCATAGTAAAATCGGTTCCTAGATAAATAGTTGATCCTAGGTTTAAGAAAACTAGGATATTAAAGCAAATTAATAAAAACGACTAAATGCCTAAACGCTCGCGTTTATAGCTTCCGTCTTGTACATGTTGGCACCATGTTTGATTATCTAAGTACCACTCAATCGTTTTGCGTAAGCCTGTTTCAAATGTTTCGACTGGAGTCCAGTTAAGTTCTTTACTCATCTTACTTGCATCAATCGCATAGCGTCGATCGTGACCTGGTCGATCAGTTACATAGGTTATTTGCTGTGCATACGTGCTGTCTTTGGGCACTAAAACATCTAAAATACTACAAATAGTTTGTACTACTTCAAGGTTTTGTTTTTCGTTATGGCCACCAATATTATAGGTTTCTCCTACTTTGCCTTCGGTAACAACTTTGTAGAGTGCACGGGCATGATCTTCAACAAATAACCAGTCACGTATTTGATCGCCTTTACCATATATAGGTAATGATTTACCTTCTAGTGCATTTAAAATGACTAACGGGATAAGTTTTTCAGGGAAATGATAAGGGCCATAGTTATTTGAGCAATTAGTAATCACTGTTGGTAATCCATAAGTGCGTAACCAAGCTCTAACAAGATGATCGCTTGATGCTTTTGATGCTGAATATGGGCTGCTTGGTGCATAAGCTGTAGTTTCAGTAAATAAGGGTAAATTAGTTGCTACTGAAACATCATCTGGATGAGGGAGATCACCATAGACTTCATCGGTTGAAATATGATGAAAACGAAATGACAGTTTAGCTTCTGGCGTTAGTGTATTCCAATATGCTCTCGTTGCCTCAAGCAAGGTATACGTACCGACAATATTAGTTTGGATAAAATCAGACGGTCCAGTAATAGAGCGATCAACGTGACTTTCTGCAGCTAGGTGCATTACAGCATCTGGTTGATAAGTAGCAAAAACACGATTTAATTCTTCATGATCGCAAATATCAACCTGTTCAAAATGGTAACGAGAATTGTCGCTCACTGATGCTAGCGATTCGAGGTTACCTGCATAAGTGAGTTTATCGACATTGATAACACTGTCTTGAGTGTTGGCGATGATGTGACGAACAACTGCAGAACCAATAAACCCTGCACCACCTGTAATAAGAATTTTCACAATATGTCTCTTCTAAGCTAAATTAAATCAACGACCCATACCAAACAAAACTACTTTAACAGTCTTGAACAAAATTTTAATATCAAGCCAAGTGCTGTGATGCTTAATATAGTAAATATCATACTTATGTTTCCAAACAGCATCTTCAACAGAAGCTCCATATGGATAACACACTTGTGCTAGCCCAGTCACACCCGGTTTAACTGCATGCCTAAAACGGTAGTATGGTATTTCTTTCTCAAGCTCGTCGATAAAGATTTCGCGCTCAGGCCTAGGACCAACTATCGACATTTCACCTTTGAAGATATTGATTATTTGTGGCAACTCATCAATACGTGTTCTGCGAATAAAGTTACCTACTTTGGTGACACGAGCATCGTTCTTAGCAGCCCATTGTGCACCAGTTTTTTCTGCGTCATTTCTCATTGATCTGAATTTGATAACTTCAAATTCTTCGTTATATTGGCCTGTTCGCTTTTGCTTATAAAAAACACCGCCAGGGGATTCTAACTTTATAGCTAAAGCCGTGAACAATCCAATAGGTAGCGCTACAATAGACAGCATTAACGCTGCAAAAACATCCAATATACGTTTTGCATATTGAGTTCGCTTCGTGGATAAGATCGAGAAAGCTTTTTGATGTAGGAAATAACTACTGTGTAATAATTTTACTTCTGTATAACCGAGTCTTGAATCAAGATAACTTACAAGTGGCTCAACCCAAGCACCTAATTCAGTGGCTACTACCAGGTAATGTCGCTGCTCCTTTGTTAAGTCGCTTGCATTATAGTGGCAAATTACTTTTTTATTTAAATCGGTCATTGAATAGTCATTTACAATCATATCGAAAGAGTAATCATCAACAATTTGACCTATGGTATGTTCCATACCAATAGGACAATAAACATAAATTGTTTTTTGTTTTAATGCTTCACTTCTTGATTTAAAACGATTACTTACTATTATCGATTTAAATTTATCGTTATTATAGAACATTTAATCTCTCACGAACAAAATTGTCTTCATACTGTTTTAAATTATATTAAGGTAAACAGCTGAAAAATTAGTTATCACTAAAAAATCGAATACCCTCTATAAATAGCAATAAAGGATTACTAAATACATAAGTACTATTTTCTGCCATAATTAATAATTGAGCTTTATCGGCAGAATTATAATTTCCGGTGCAAGTTTAAAGAAGTATATACTACGCCTTTGAGTTTACATTTTAAGACTAACCATCAATTATGTCATATATATATATCGGTTTTTAAAGCAAGCTTGGTATACATTTCAAAAATATTGATACACGCTAATAATTGCTCTGCTTCGCAGGGACTTAATTTTGCTGTTTTTAAAAAAGGCCCTATTACACAATAATTAAGGTTAAATTCAAATTTAAAATCTTTGTCGGAATCAGAACCAAATTAATTTTTTTTTCTCAAAAAATATCTAATTAATACAAACATGACACCTAAGATACCACCAAGTATTGTGCCTAACAGAGATATTAATGCTCGCTTAGGCTTAAATTTTTCTTCTGCTATTAATGCTGGGTCAATTGTTTTGAATACATATTCATCACGGACTTCGGCAAACATAATCGTTTTAGCCTGTTCTTCGACCAATTTATATAAGATGGTGCGGATATCAGCTACGTTAGTTTTTTCAATTTGGGATTCTAAAAAAGCAATGCTCCGTTTGGCTTCTGTTACATCCCGGTTTTTCATGACTTTATTAATGTCAGCAACTAACCAATTTACCCATTGCTGTGCGATGCTCGGCGATAAGTGTTCTATTGAAATTGTTACCATACTTGTTTCTTTATCAGTATTGATTACTATAATTTTACTGAATTTTTTAAATGCTTCTTGCATCGAGGGTTCTGGTTTAAATGGCGCTTGTACTTCACGAATCCACTTATTTTCCAAAGGTAAATACATTTTATCATTGTAGTTAATGGAATTGTCAGCCATATTCCAGCTTTTGCTCGCCATTAAATCAGGCAGCAAATTATGATTTTGTATAAAATCACTGGTGAATTGGCGTGACTTCATTACCTCTATGGCCATTTGTGTTTTACTATCTACACCGCCCTTGCGACCTAGGTTTATTCCTGCCATTGAGGCTAAACCTCCGAATTGCCCCGCTAGTGCAGCTAAACCACCACCACCTTGTTCTGTATCAGCTGGGGCTAATAAAGCCTCTGATTTATAGATGTTGGGTTGGTTTATAGCAAGTATTGCAGCGCCAACAGCAAAAACAAAAGTAATGGCAATAATTATCCACTTGCCTTGCCAAATGACTGAGAATAATTCTCGAAGGTCTATTTCATCAGAATTATTCTGCTGTGAATTTGCTGAAAAATTTGGCGTCGGTATAGTTATGTATTTCTGTCGACATTAATGAATTATCTCTTTAAATGATTAAAAATTAACAGTGATAACTGTTGTAACAGAGTTACTGAAAGTAATGATTAGCACACTCAGCTAATCATTACTCTGTTGATTATGATGTAAAATTACAGCCCAGAAATAGCGGATACAGCTACAGCAGTGTTATAGAGAATACCGGTAATTTGCGTCCAAAGAGTTAAGTTATCTTTATATTCGGTGTCTAACGGCATTATTACCGTGTCACCTGGTGATATCTCTGTTTCACTTGCAAACCAAGCACTGTTGCTTGGTAAAGTAACCGAACCATCGGCTTTGATAATATAAATGCGGTCTTCATCTGCGCGTTCGCGTGGGCCACCTGACAATGAAAGATATTGTTCAAGGGTGTAGCCCGATTTAAACCTGTGTGTTGATGGATGCTGAACTTCACCCATTACTGCAATGGTTTGTTTTATAGCTGGGATATAAAGCACGTCGGCATCTTCTAACTGTAAGTCGGCTTCATCTATACCTAAGCTAATAGCATTTAAATCGACCACTAAACGCCCTACTGCTTTTATATTTTCTAAATCAGTAAGCATCAATTGAGCGTCAGCATAATTAACTTGAATGCCGTCTTTAGAAATACCCCGACTGGCTATATCACGGCGTAATTGATTGGCCAGTTTTTTGATTTCTAACTCTTCTTGTTGTCTCACTGATTCACGCACAAATACAGACGCATTTCGCGCTGCATATTCAGTAAAACCACCGGCACGTTCAAGCAGTTGGGCTAATGTTTCGCCTCGGCCGATATTATAAACACCTGGGAACTTAACTTCGCCACGAAGCTCAACGCTTTTACTTTCTTGCCAGTCTGGGATGGTTTGAATCGTCAATGCATCACGACTTTGCAAGGCAAAATTAGCGGTCTGGTCCCCCATAAGAGCTGATGCGACATCAACACTTAGATGCATAATACCTGAACCATTATCATTAATTTGTGTTCTGGTTAATTCCGCGTTCTCAAGGTATGCACCTTCGGTTAAGCCACCCGCGGCTTTAATTAAGTCACTCACGGTTAGGTTGTCACTTAGGGGATACAAACCTGGGTGTCGAACCTTACCTGCTGCGGCAACAACTTTAACATTAGAGTGACCATTACCTTGTTGGTAAAGTTTACTAATAATCGGGTAAAGTAACTCAGCTCTGCTCATTGCATAGCTGACTTTAATGAGTTCAATATCGTCAAATAAGTTAGCTAACATTTGTGATACTTCATTCTTTACCGCATTCTGCTCTTGCGACGAATCAGTATCTCTAATGATGACGCCACCAATGTTTGTTTTAGCTGTTTTTTTATTACCCGAAAAATCCAATGACGCAAAGCCTGATTGAAAAAGATCATTGCCCAGTAGTGAATCACCTTTTAACGCGGCAACTTTTTCAACTCTTTGCTTGACTAGCTTATTTAATTCAAAACGGTTTTGAGTAGAATCATCATAATTGAATACGAGAATTTTATCGCGTGGTGATAAAACCAGATTGTCAGTTAAGGTTTCGCCAGTAATTGCGGCACCGAGGGAGAATTGCAATACATTGATATCACCGTACTTGTTTACTTCACGAATCACTAGGGCGTAGTTTAAATCGGCACTAGGCGCTAAATCACCCCATACACTCGGTAATACGCCGGCAATAGTTATCCCTTCTCGCCATTGATATTTACCAGGACGAACCACTGCACCGGCTAGTGTAATGGTGTTTTCAAATTGACTAGATGAATTTTTAACTCGAATAAAATCGCCATTTTTAGCTAATAAGGTTTGGTCTTTAGCTGAGGTTAAATCAAGGTTAATAATACTTTTTAAGCCGTTACTATTAAAACGTTCTAAACTGGTGGCTTTAGGGTACGCAGCTGCTTTTACGCCTGCTGCCATAGTAACGATATCTGAAATGGTTTCATTAGGCGCTATTTCATAAATTGCAGGTCTTCTCACTTCACCGGTTACACTGACTAATCCACCAACCGCAGGAATAAAAACAACATCACCTGAACGTAGGTTTATATCACCAGATGCATCACCTCGTAATAGTAGATCATACAAATCGAATTTACCGACTAATCGACCATTTCGTTTGACTTGAATATTTCTTAAACTGCCTATTTCGTTAATACCACCAGCAACAAATAATGCTTGGGTAATGGTTGATAAACTAGAAACAGTATAAGAGCCAGGTTTATAAGCATCGCCAGCAACAAAAATACGAATAGAACGAAGCTCGCCCATGCTGATATTAGATTCAATACCAATCATTTGTTGCTTAATTCGCTCGCTAATTGAATCTCTAGCGGCTGAAAAGCTCATGCCATTAAGTTGTATAGGGCCAAGTGAAGGAAACTGAAGATTACCATCACGACCAACGGTTAAACTATATTCTTGATTTTCTTTACCATACAATTGAACATTAATGACATCTCCTGGGCCTATCATATATTCACTTGGCACAGGAACATCTGACACTGGTGCAAATGTTGTCGGTTCACCAGCAAACATTTCATAACCAAATCTTGTTAGTTCATTACGCTGGCTATCTCGTTTAAAGTCATATTCAGAGTCTGATTTTTTTGCAGCTGAAGAGTCTGGGTTACTGGCTCTCTCATTTACCACCTGAGGGTTTTCAATTTTTGGTGCAGCGCTACTGCCTCCTCCAAAAGAAGATGGATCAACACCGTATTGTTTCGCAATTCTTGCCTGCTCTGATTTAGGCAGCTGTTTAAATTGCTCAATCATTTGTGGTGATGGAGTAACCGCTTGTACTGGCATGGTTAATATAATAAAGGCAGATAAGCCTGCAATGAACAATGTTTTGGTTTTATGAAACACCAGGTATCTCCAATATTATTAATAAAATTAGGGTTAATTTGATAAAAGCCTATAGCGAACTAGGCGACCGACGATAAGGCTTATGTACTTGGCAAATTGCCAAATTTTCAAAATATATATACTGCTGTTTGTAGCGATTAACACAGTATGCTTTGCTAACCTTGCTAACGTTCTTTGTAGCGACCGAGAAGCTATGCTTTGCTACCGTTCTTTGTAGCGACCGAGAAGCCATGCTTTGCTACCGTTCCGCGTGGCGACCGAGAAGCCATGCTTTGCTACCGTTCCGCGTGGCGACCGAGACGGTCTTCGGCGTTAGCTAAAAGACAGAAACTTTTCTGCCTGTTGTCTTTCAGACACGCTACCGCCCTTAGATTGCGGCTTCTATTGTGCCCTTCGCATTGCGAAACATCTAATTTTTTGATTAAATATTTATTAGTTCAAACTGAACCAATGTAAAATTTGGTGCGTATTATAACTTAAGTGTGTTGTTAAATATGTAGAAAAATCAATCAGTCGGCATTAAAAAAACATTTTGTAAAACTGATAAAGTCATACAAGTAACTTTAACATCAAAAAAAACCAATAAATATTTGATATAAAACATTAAAAACCATCAAATCCTTAATGTTTATCTGCGGTTAAAAGTTATAAACATAAGCTGCTGTAGTCAATGTCTTACAAGGTTGTCAGTATATCTCTATTATGTCGACTAACTTATAATCAACTCGATTAATTAACAATCATTACCTGCTGCACTTTTTTTGATTGCTTGCTCATCAATTAAAATACGCTTTTGTTGACCCATTATATTGAATAGAACATAACAACGCTTCTCTGCATTTCGCTCTTCGAAAATAGCTTCTAGGTCAATAAAAGGTCCTTCAGTAAAGGTAACTTTATCGCCTTTTATTAAGCCTTTTTCCAGCTCAGGCACAAAAGCATTAACACGCCGTTTAATGCCACTAATTAATCTATCATCTATAGGTGTCATCACTTCTTTGCAGCCGATAATACGACTGGCACCGCGAGTTGAGTGAATTTTACTCACGCTGAATTCAGTAGGGTCAAAATGGATAAACAGGTAATTAGGAAATAACGGTACGTCGACCATTTTGGTGATTGATTTTGATTTTTTTGATTCTTTAATCATTGGTAAATAGCTTTCAATTTGTTGAAGCGCTAAATTCTGTTGTGCACGTAATTCCTCACGCGGTTTACAATACAAAAGATACCAAGATTTCATCATGACTCACTTACAAATGAAGGGTGAATTTCCTTATCACGGTTAGGAATTTTATCAAATGGGTGAGAGTGGGTAAAGATAAACAGCACAGAATGATAGATGACACTGACTTATGTTTATGGTCGTTCATGTTTAGTGTTAGTTATTTTATTCTGATATTTACGAAATGCTGACTTTTAAACAATAAAGCGCTGCCCAAAAGGGAAGCGCTTTAAGAATCTATATCAGTTTTATACTACTTTTCTGCTTTTGGCGGGTAAGCTGACATTACATGTCCAATGGCATTGTTGATAATCTCTACACGCTCTTGTGGCGTATTTTGATCGCGTATGGTGTCTTCAACACTACCACGCCATACAAGCTTCCCCGTTTTATTATCAATTAAATCAATTATTAACGTGCCGACTTCATATTCACGCACCGTGGTTTGAGTGTGCATTGAACCACTCCATCCCCAACCTGGTCCATAATATGGGTTATAGCCAAAGTTGTTGTTAAACGTATCTACATTAATCTTTTTGTCTACTTTGGTCAGGTAGTTAACTAATAAATCCGCATCAGCTGAGACTTTAGTTAACCCTTTAGCTGCCATTTGACTATCGACGGCATCTCTTACTCGCTGATCAAGTAATCCATCTAAGTGATAACCTTTGTCTTCTTCTTTGGCTGCAACCCAAGTGAATGTTTTATATTGGTCAAATGACACTGCTGGGTCAAAATCAGTATTGGTTTTTAATGTGCTACATGCACTTAAGGCTAATACTGCTATCGCTAAAACTAACTTTTTCATACAAACTCCAAAAACATTTAAATAATCACCAGCTTATAGACAGTTAAATGATTGTCAAGTTCAGCATTTAATCAATAAATTAAATACTATTGCGGGTAACGAAAGGTCTGATTTAAAAATACGATAAAGCCGTTTAGTCTCCGAATTGATTTTCAAAGTAACTTTCGACAATCAGTACCGCAGAAATTGCATCAATTTGCCCTTTTGATAGTGCTTTAAATCCACCAAGTTCAAACAATCTGGCTTTGGCATCTGCCGTTGTTAGACGTTCATCTTGAGTCGCTACTTTTATACCAAAGCGCCCATTAATGCGGTTAGCAAACTTACGTGCCCGCTGGGTCATTTCTTGCTCTGTACCATCCATATTTAACGGTAATCCTACTACCACTAGATCTGGTTGCCATTCGGTTATCAATTTACCAATATCGTCCCAATTGGGAATGCCATCAACCGCTTTAATCGACATTAATGGACTGGCACTGGCGGTAATAGCTTGGCCGATTGCGATACCAATACTTTTGGTGCCATAGTCAAAACCTAATACGGTTTGAGGTTGCATGATGTTCCTTCAGGTAGATAATGTAGGCTTGGCATAGTGTCTAGTGTCGTATTTTTGTCTCAAGCATGGCCTACCTGAGATGAAATTTGCCACATATCAAAGCCCAATTGTTTAGAGGCGATATCCCACAGATGCTCAGGGTCTTTGGTATACAACAATTCTGGAGTTGCTTTAATGGTTAACCAGGTATTGTTTGCTAATTCTTGCTCTAATTGATCTTTTCCCCAACCAGCATAACCTAATGCGGACGACGTAATCTGCGGGCGATTTTTGAGTACCAATGGCTGATAATACATCGCGTGATGTCGTCAGCATGCAATAATCTGTTACCTGATGGCTATTAATCCAATTCGGCTGTGGACTATGAAGCACAAAGCCACGATCTGGTGACACTGGGCCGCCCGATAATACTTGAGAATTAATATAGAAAGCCGACTCAGGTGAAGGATTAAGCCCCATTTGCTCTAGTAAGTCTTCGAGCTCAAGACCGATTGGGCGATTCACGACCAATCCCATTGCGCCTTTTTCATCATGCTCACAAATGTAGATAACACTGCGCTCAAAAAATGTCTCTTCAAGCGATGGCATAGCAATTAATAGATAACCTTGTAAACAGTCACCTTGAAGACGGCCTTTTTTGGCAACACTGACTTCTGAACCATCCATAATAACTTCCTTTGCTTGAATACCTAGCCCTAATACTTACTTATTGAAACAGAGTGTACAAGTATATAAACCAATACTTTATTTAATAATCGTTTGATATTAATTATCTTTGGATATTAGGGGCTTAATGTTTAAGGGGTTATCCACCGGCTAGCTTCACCGTGTAACCCATTTTTTCTAATAGGGTTTTCAATTGTTCACGGTTATCTGTTTGAACCTCGATATCAAAGTCTTTCACAGTACCACCACAACCACACTGTTTTTTTAGTTTCTGAGCTAAGGCTTTAAGTTCAGTTTGATCTAAACCTAGGCCCTTTAGCACACTCACCCCTTTGCCTTTACGGCCTTTAGTATCTTTATGGATCCGAACTATGCCGTCACCATCGGGTACTGCTTCTACTTCTTTTTCAGGTTCAATACGGCCTTTATCGGTACTGAATACTAATCTTATATTAGGATCTATTTTCATAATTTATGTGTGCTTTTTTACAATAGATTTAGTCTATCAAATTGAGATAGATGAGGCGAGAAAGTAAATTTTATGCTGTGTTAATTACATTAATTGTATTAAAAGCAGATCCCCGACAAAAGCACTCGGGGATGACGGATAGGGAGCATTTGTGATGATGCTTCTAACGTCATCCCGGCAGTGCTTGTGGGCCGGGATCTGTTTCTAACAATAAGGTTTTACAATGTTAGCCATCATTTGAAGACGCATGGGAAACATTCATGATGATGCATTGGAAACATTGAAAATGAAGCATTGAAAACATTGAAAGCATTGAAAGCATTGAAGATGATGGATTGGAAGTATGCAGGCTTACGAAATGATGATTGGGAACAATGGTTTTAGTCTATGAAATTGAGATAGATGAGGCGAGAAAGTACATTTTTATGCTGTGTTAATGGTGTTTAGTTGAAACAAAAGCAGATCCCCGACAAAAGCACTCGGGGATGACGCATGGGAAACATTCATGATGATGCATTGGAAACATTGAACATGGTGCTAGCATTGAAGATGATGGATTGGAAGCATGCAGGCTGACGAAAGACTTTATACGTCATGCTGATAATGCTTCTAACGTCATCCCGGCAATGCTTGTGGGCCGGGATCAGTTTCTAACAATAAGGTTTTACAATGTTAGCCATCATTTGAATGTGGTCGTCATTATCATTTAAACATTCAATATATCTGAAGTCTGTGCCACCAGCACCTTCAAATACGTGACGATTTTCCCCTTGAATTTCTTCTAAGGTTTCTAAACAGTCAGCGCTAAATGCAGGGCAAATAACAGCAATATTATTAATGCCTTTAGCAGGTAAAGCTTCAATAGTGACGTCAGTATATGGCTGTAACCACTTTGCTTTACCGAAACGAGATTGGAAAGTAACGACGTAATCGTCTTCCGTTAAGCCTAATTTCTCAACCACTAAACGGCTGGTTTTCATACAAAAACAATAGTAAGGGTCGCCTAGATGTAAATTACGTTCCGGCATACCGTGATAGGACAGCACTAATTTTTGCGGTTTGCCATGCTTAGCAAAATCTTGCTCAATTGAATTAGCCAGTGCTGAGATTAAATCAGGATGATCATGATAGGTATTAATAAAGTGTAATGCGGGTAAGTAGCGCCATTTGCATAACTCTTTGGCGATTGCATCAAATGCCGAAGCCGTTGTGGGCGCGGCATATTGAGGATAAAGCGGTAATACCACTAAATTATCAATTCCTTGCTTGTGCATTTTTTGCAAAGTTGAAGCGACGGAGGGTGAACCGTATCGCATGGCTAGGTGTACGCTAGCATCAATTCCGCTTGAAGCTAATAACTTATCGAGCTTAGCCTGCTGTTGTTGACTTATAGCCAGCAGCGGAGAGCCATTCTCAGTCCAAATTTGCTTGTATAAAGCGGCAGATTTTGCTGGACGAACGCGTAATATAATACCGTGAAGGATCATCATCCATACTAGTTTAGGGATTTCGACTACACGAGGATCGGCCAAAAACTCTGCCAAATAACGTCTGACGGCTGAGGTGGTAGGCGCATCAGGCGTACCTAAGTTAAGCAATAATACGCCTGTTTTACCGCGAGCACTGTGCCCTGTCTCTTTATCTAACCCTGAAAATCGCGCCAAAGCTCGCTCCTAGTATAATGAACTGATGAATATATTTATTTATGACAAGAGGATATTTGGAAAATATCCTCTTGTCTCAATTTTTTATTAAAAATGCGACTGAAATTAAATAATTAAATACTTAGTTGCTTGTCGATAGCTTTTTTGAGCTCTTCACTATCTGGTTTTACGCGCGAATTAAACTGGGTCACAGTCTCACCGTCAGCCGAAACTAAATATTTGTAAAAGTTCCACTTTGGCGCCGTGCTTTTCTGGTTTAAGTGCTGAAAGACTGAGTTGGCATTGTTACCACGTACTGGCGAGGTGGCAACCATAGTGAATGTCACACCATAATTGATAAAACAGACATCGGCGGTTTTGGCTTCATCTTTTTCTTCTTGGAAAAAATCATCAGATGGAAAACCAATAACAACTAATCCTTTGTCTTTATACTGTTTGTGTAAGGCTTCAAGCCCTTCAAATTGTGAGGTAAAGCCACAGTTTGAAGCCGTGTTGACTATTAACACTGTTTTACCTTCGGTTAGCTCACACAAGTTGACGTTATCGTCTGAATGCAGTTTACGCGCTTCTACATTTAGGTAATCAGGGCAACTTGCTGCACTAGCATTAGCATTAGCATTAGCACTGAAAAATGTCATACCGATAGTAAGAGCCACTAGTGATGTGGCAACCAATGAAAGCTTCGCTATAGAAGGAAGCGTTTTTGAAGACATTTGCGATAAACCTGACATAAGTCATCCTTATTGAATTAATGAATACGTTAAGCTGCTAATATTTAACTAAATCTACTGATATCTAGCTTTACTAAAAACTGACTTTTAGAAAATGGCTAGTTAGCTAGTAAGCACTAACTGAGTAAGTGCTAGTGACGATTAAATCAATATTATCAGCACAATTTTACAGCCCAGAATATGTCTCATGTATACGATTATGCTGCTGACTTGGATCACTAGTTTGAAATCATTGATATAGCGAAATTAACTCTTGTACATCGTTAAGTCTGAGCCTAATTAAAAATAAAACCCGACATTAATGTTTAGTCGAGAATGCCACGAGGTATCATCATTATCAATGCCAACACCGTCGCCGCCAACAAAGTACATATTCTTACCCACGATCCAGTCAAGATACGAATAAAATTTACCTGCGGTAATAGCACAGCCCGTTACATTTTGAATCGAATCAGCAAGCCCACTTCCTGATACAAGTACAGTGCTGTAATCGTTATAACAGTTAATATTTGAAATAGGTCCAAAATTTACATCGATAGATTTTGATAGGTTAGCGGTTACTACATCAGCTTGTGACGCTATTTCAAATGGGTATAAAAATGCCGATAATGCGATACGATTACCATACTTAACATCATAATTGTAATGTAAATACTGCAATTGAAGTTGCCAGGTTAGCCAATCTACTTGCCAATGCACTGCGCCGGAAAATGTGCTGATGTCATCTGTATTAGGTGTATTGCCATCAATCCCCTCTGCCCCGTTAACGCTAGTAACATAATCGAGTTGACCATATTGAATAGAACTACCAATCTTTTGGCTAAAACTATTTTGGCTTATCTCATATTCAACACGGGCATTTAATTGGCCAGATTCTTGATAAGGTGATTGCTCTGTGGTTGCCACATCGAAAGAGTAGCGATCAAAACGGCTACCTTTGCCGTACTCATCATTGGCGAAATAAGCTAAATCGACACGTAAATTATCACGCTGATATTGATAATGTATTCCCGCATCATAATCATCTTCAAAACCTATGTAGTATGTCGCACCAAACCAAAAAGAATGCGCCGCGTAAGGCAATAGTCCAAATGGCACTTGGGTAACTCCCACCTGCACTGATTGTGCCTCATTAAATTGATAACCCATATACGCATGGTGGATGACATCCATATCTTGGTACCAACGATATTGGGCTGAAGCAAACAAACCATCGCCGGTTTTGTAATTAACATCGGCGCGAAATAACTCAAACTCTAGTTTTGCGTTATTGTCATAATCTTTCCAGCCGTAGTTAACGCGTACAGCGCCACCAATATCTAGCTCATCAGTGACCTCAACGGCTTGAGACTGAAAAGGTAAAATAGCGAGTAATAATGGTGATAATTTCTTGAGAAAAGACATGAAATAACCCTTAGGATGGTATTAACGTGATGAAAGCAAATCCCCATTTGATCGGTTGTAAAGTGACAGCTTAATTAGTGATGGCAAAGGTACAGAAAAAGGGCAACTATTATAACAAAAAAGCCGCAACGATTGTTGCGGCTTAATCATAAATAGCACAAAGCGTTAATTAACTTGGCTTAATCCATGTCTAATGTCACACCTTCCAAAAAGCCTGAATTAGAAGAGTCATTGGTTTTAAGCTTAATCATTAAGCGCAAATCATTAGGAGAATCGGCGTGGTGTAATGCATCGGCGTAACTAATTTCACCTTCAGAGTACAAACCAAGTAAGGCCTGGTCAAAGGTTTGCATGCCCTGCTCATTCGATTTAGCCATGGTTTCTTTAAGTAAGTGCAGTTCATTTTTTGCGATCAAACTACCAATACGCGGAGTATTGATAAGGATTTCAATTGCCGCACGACGACCAGAACCATCAGATTTAGCAATAAGCTGTTGAGCAACAATACCGCGTAAGTTAAGCGACAAATCGAATAATAACTGAGCATGCTTACTTTCAGGTACTAAGTGCATAATCCGATCAAGTGCTTGGTTGGCGTTGTTGGCATGCAAGGTTGCCATACATAAGTGACCCGTTTCAGCAAACGATAATGCAAACTCCATGGTTTCTTGGGTACGAATTTCACCAATCAAAATAACATCGGGCGCTTGGCGTAAAGAGCTTTTAAGTGCCGCATCAAAAGACACGGTATCAATACCCACCTCTCTTTGAGTCACAATACTTTTACGGTGGTTATGCACAAATTCGACCGGGTCTTCAATGGTTAAAATATGTCCCCGAGCATGAGCATTACGATAACCCACTAACGCGGCTAGCGATGTTGACTTACCCGTACCCGTGCCGCCAACCATAATAATTAAGCCGCGTTTGCTCATGACTAAATCTTTAAGAATGGGCGGCAGTTTCAAATCATCCATTTCAGGAATGTTGGTTTCAATACGGCGCATGACACAGCCTGCTGAGTCACGCTGCCAAAATGCACTCACACGAAAACGCCCTAAGCCCGAAACCGCATAGGCAAAGTTACATTCGCGAGATTCTTTAAACTCTTTTTTCTGCACATCGGTCATTAAAGATTCAACAAACTCTAATGACTGGGCAGGCGTGAGTTTTTCTTCTGACAGTGGATGTAACTCACCATCAATTTTGGCACTTGGTGGAAACATAGCTGTGATAAATAAATCAGAAGCTTTTTTTCAACCATAGTGGCTAAAAAAGGGCGAACATCCATTGTACTATTCCTTAAAAGTTGGCTTGCTTATTACCGCTTTTATGCATGGCATCTTCACGCGTAATCAAACCACGATTGACTAACGTTTGTAAGCATTGATCTAGCGTTTGCATACCGTGAGCCATACCGGTTTGAATAGCTGAATACATTTGCGCCACTTTATCTTCACGTATTAAGTTACGAATAGCCGGTGTTCCCATCATAATTTCGTGTGCGGCTACACGTCCCCCACCGACCTTTTTAATGAGTGTTTGTGAAATAACTGCCTGCAATGATTCTGACAACATGGTCCGTACCATGCCTTTCTCACCTGCGGGGAATACGTCAACAATACGGTCAATGGTTTTTGCCGCTGAAGTAGTATGCAAAGTACCAAATACTAAGTGACCCGTTTCTGCCGCTGTCATGGCTAAGCGAATGGTTTCTAAGTCACGCATCTCACCCACAAGAATAACATCGGGATCTTCACGCAGTGCACTTCTAAGCGCCGCATTAAAACTGTGGGTGTGCTTATGCACTTCACGTTGGTTGACTAAACATTGCTTATTTTGGTGAACGAATTCGATTGGGTCTTCAATCGTCAAAATGTGTTCATGACGATTTTCATTAATGTAATCGACCATTGCCGCTAATGTGGTTGATTTACCAGAGCCTGTTGGTCCTGTCACTAATACTAACCCACGAGGAAAACTGGAGATTTTTTTAAAAATATCCGGTGCACCTAGCTGCTCGAGTGACAAGATATCAGATGGAATGGTACGAAATACAGCACCAGCACCACGGGATTGGTTAAATGCGTTAACACGAAAACGTGCTAAGTTAGGCACTTCAAACGAGAAATCTATTTCAAGATGTTCTTCGTAATCTTTACGCTGTTTATCATTCATAATATCGTACACTAAACTGTGTACACCTTGATGATCTAACGGCGGCAAGTTAATTTTTCTGACTTCACCGTCAACACGGATCATAGGTGAAACACCTGCAGAAAGATGTAGATCTGATGCTTTATGTTTTACACTAAAGGCCAGTAATTCAGTGATTTCCATTATAGAGACGTCCATTTTAACAATATGAATACAACAATAGCAGACAGATTATCAATCGCCCAGAGTAGAATGAATCAAGCGGCGCAAAAATGTTCACGCTCGCCCAGCGAGATAAAGCTGCTTGCGGTGAGTAAAACTAAACCTATTAGCGACATTATAGAAGCTTATCAGGCTGGACAGCGACTTTTTGGCGAAAATTATGTCCAGGAAGGTGAGCAAAAAATTATCGCAATGCAACAGGCGCATCCAGATATTGAATGGCACTTTATTGGACCATTACAATCGAACAAAACTAAAATTGTTGCAGAACACTTTGATTGGATGCATACCTTAAGCCGTGAGAAAACGGCCAAACGGCTGAACGATCAACGCCCTGCGCAAAAAGCACCGCTTCAGGTGTGCATTCAAGTCAATATTAGCCAAGAAGACACCAAATCAGGTATTGATGCGCAAGCTGTTATTGAATTAGCCAAGCAAATCAGTCAAATGCCAAATTTATCGCTAAGGGGAGTAATGGCCATTCCGACCGCGACAGATGATGTCAACGTCCAGCAAGCTGAGTTCAGTCAACTTAAGCAAATATATCAGCACTTACAGCAACAATTTGAAGGTATTGATACCCTTTCAATGGGAATGAGTGGCGATTTAGATATGGCCATTGCTAATGGTTCTACCATGGTAAGAATAGGCAGTGCGATATTTGGTGACAGAGCGTAAGCTAGCGCTGTATTAACGCCTTCTAAATGTTAGTGCATGCAACATTAACAAGCTCAATAACGATAGAAATATGAGTCGTTTCACCTTCAAGTTGTTCTAAAAGTGATAGCTTATGGATACCGCTGCACAGTGGCTAACATTGAAAATGGCTTTTTTGCCCTCATATAAACAAAGATGGTACGTAATCGAATTAAAAGTTGGACAATATAATGACACAAGCAAAAGTATGTTTTATTGGTGCAGGAAATATGACCCGTAGCATTATTAGCGGACTGGTAAAAAATGGTTATCCAAGTGAGTTAGTTCACGCGACTAATCCCAGTCAACCTAAGCTTGATGCACTTAATAGTGACTTTGGTATTCTGGTATCTAACGATAATATTCAGGCTGCAAAAGATGCTGATGTGATTGTACTCAGCGTCAAGCCCCAATTGATGCAACAAGTTTGTGAGTCTATGCAAACTCTCGATTTATCCAATAAGTTAGTCATCACTATTGCTGCAGGCATTCCAGCATCGAGATACCCAGAATACTTTAACCAACCCATTAAACTTATTCGCACTATGCCAAATACGCCAACACAATTAGGTTATGGCATGACAGGCATTTTTGCTGATGAGAGTATTACTGAAGCACATAAAGCCATATGCCAAACCTTGATGGAAAGCGGTGGCAAAGTCATTTGGGTCGAAAAAGAAAGCGAACTTAATCAAGTTATCGCGCTTGCTGGCAGCTCACCAGCTTATTTTTTCTTGTTTATTGAGTCAATGATAGAAACAGGCAAAAGAATGGGTATGGATGAAGCCAAAGCACGGGCATTAGCAGAGCAAGCGGCTCTGGGTGCGGCGCAAATGGTGATTCAGAATCAAGATTTATCTTTAGCAACATTGCGTAATAATGTCACCTCAAAGGGTGGCACAACAGCACAAGCCGTTGAAACCTTTGAAAAAGGTGGTTTACGAGAATTAGTCGATAGCGCAATGAGTAATTGTGTTGCTAAAGCAGAAGAAATGGCAAAAACATTTTAAGTTTATAAATTGACTTAAATTACGTGTTTTCGCGGTTTTGAGTGCTAAAATCACTCAAGTTATTTTGACATCATTGGTTAATAAATCAGGCCAATGACTATACCCTGAACACTAAAATGGTAAGGCAACATCATGAATGCGATGAGTTTTTTAGTTAGCACCTTGTTTGATTTATATTTAATGGTTGTTATTTTACGTTTTTGGCTACAGCTAGTTAAAGCCGATTTTTACAACCCATTTAGCCAATTTGTAGTAAAAGCGACCCAACCGATTGTCGCGCCAATGCGCAGAGTTATCCCCTCTATAGGTAGCATTGACACTGCATCGTTACTATTAGCTTTAATCGTAGTAATACTCAAAATGTTAGTGCTGACATTCATTGCAGGCGCTGGAATTGATATTGCTACCTTATTACTTTTTTCAGTAGTTTCGGTGCTGAAAAACGCTGGGGTACTGCTATTTTGGATGCTGCTTATTCGTGCGGTATTAAGCTGGTTTAATCAGGGCTACAACCCTATTGTAATGATAATGTCTCAACTTACCGACCCAATTTTAGCGCCAATTCGTAAAGTGATCCCGGCAATCGGCGGTTTAGATTTATCAGTATTAGTATTATTTATTGCGATGAATTTTATCAATATTTTATTTTCCCAATACATTCCATTTTGGGCGATGATTTAGCTTAAAACGTATCATATTGAAAGGCAGTCTTTTTAGACTGCCTTTTTCATACTGAAAACTGGCACTAGATTGATGTAAAAATGGCGTTACGCTTATTGCGACACCTAATGCCAGAATTAACCGCGACACATGATATAGCGCTATACTTACAGTTCTGACATACAGCAGTTTTGCGCTGCTTTTAAAAAGGATATTAAAATGTTTAACAAAATACTCCCGTTTGCACTCATCATGAGCCTAATGCTATTAATTGCGCCAGCACAAGCAGAGCAGAAACAACAAGTCGGTAATTTTGACATTCATTATATGGCACTTAACAGCACCTTTATTACCCCCACTATAGCTAAAACCTATGGTATTGAGCGCAGCCGCTATAACGGCATTATCAATATTGCGGTATTAGATACAAGCCAAGAGGGTAATCCAGCGGTTGCGGTTGAAATATCGGGCATTGCTAATAATTTACTTGATGCAAAAATGGAGCTTAATTTTAAAGAAATTCGTGAAGGCGATGCTATTTATTATATTGCCCAGGTCCCCTATCGTGACGACCAGGAAATTAACTTTTCGATTGCCATTAAACACGCTAAAAAATTAAATACCTCGCTAAAATTTAAGCAAAAGTTTTATGTTGATTGATTAGAATACAGACTAATAAGCCCGTATTGGGTTAGCTAAACTTGCACTGGTTAACTTAGCGAGCTGATTTACCGCCTTCTTTTACTGCTAGCTTGGGGTATAATGCCGATCTTTTCAGATGACAAAATAAGGCAGTTTCATGCAAGCACCCATTTCACAACAAATTGTGTTAGCCAGCGGCAATAAAGGCAAACTTAACGAGTTTGATCAAATGTTGGCCCAATTCAATATTCAAGTGCTTGCCCAAAGCCAATTTAATGTCTCAGAAGTCGCCGAAACCGGCACCACGTTTGTTGAAAATGCCATTATTAAGGCTCGTCATGCTGCTGAAATTACGGGTAAACCCGCTATAGCCGACGACTCAGGTATCGAAGTTGACGCATTAGACGGCCAACCAGGTATCTATTCGGCACGTTATTCAGGCCAAGGCGCGACAGAAGTCAGCAACTATCAAAAGTTACTTACAGAAATGAATTCACATCAAAATCGTGCAGCTCGCTTTCAATGCGTATTAGTGTATATGCGTCATGCCAAAGACCCGACGCCAATTATTTGCCAAGCTGCGTGGGAAGGCACTATTAATTTAGTCCCCCAAGGTGAGCAAGGCCACGGCTACGACCCTATTTTTATTCCGCACGGATTTGATAAAACCGCCGCTGAACTAACCAGTGATGAAAAGAATGCCCATAGTCATCGTGGTAAGGCATTAGCCATGTTAGTCGCAGCCATGAAGGCCAAAGGAATTATTCAGGGCTAATAGTAAGTTGAATATTCATTTTTAAAAGCTACCGTTAAGCGAAAAGTGTCATTATACCCATTTAAATAGGCTAACCATCGATGTTGTCATTACCACCACTTAGTTTGTACATCCATATTCCGTGGTGCGTGCAAAAATGCCCTTATTGCGACTTTAACTCCCATGGACAAAATGGCGAATTACCACAGCAACAATATGTCGACGTGTTATTGGCAGATCTTAAAAATGATCTGAGTTATGTTCAACAAAGACCTATTCACACTATCTTTATTGGTGGTGGCACGCCTTCGCTGTTCGATGCTAGCCAAATACAACGTTTACTCGAAGGGGTTAAAGCCATGATCCCATTCGAAACAAACATTGAAATTACCATGGAAGCCAACCCTGGCACGCTTGAACATGACGATTTTGCCGCATACCGCGCCGCAGGCGTGACGCGTTTATCTATTGGAGTGCAAAGCTTCTCTAAAGAAAAGCTTAATCTATTGGGGCGTATACACGATCAAGATGAAGCAAAAACAGCAGCAGAGAAAGCCAAGCAAGCCAATTACTTAAGTTTCAACTTGGACTTAATGCACGGTCTGCCCAATCAAAGCTTTGATGAAGCCATGCATGATATTGATACCGCTGGCGCTTTAATGCCGCCGCATCTGTCTTGGTATCAGCTTACGATTGAACCAAACACCTTGTTTCACTCTAAACCGCCACAACTACCTGATGATGAAAAATTGTGGCATATCTACGAGCAAGGACAAAAAAATTAGCTGCACTAGGTTATGAGCAATACGAAATATCAGCCTACGCAAAACCTGGTTTTCAGTGTCGACATAATCTTAACTATTGGAAATTTGGTGACTACTTAGGTATTGGTTGTGGCGCCCACGGAAAAATTACTCTACCAGATACGGACAGCATTATTCGCACAGTCAAAGTTAAACACCCTAAGGGCTACTTGGCGGCGAGTGATTACACCTCAGAAACCACAGAGGTCATAACCGAAGATAGAGCTTTAGAGTATTTAATGAATCGCTTACGTTTGATGACGCCCATTCCTAAAGCAGAATTTGAAGCGCGAACAGGTCAAAGCGCGACAGTTGTAAAAGAAGGTATGGCTAAATCAATTCATCGAGGCTTGTTAACTGAAACCGGCACCCATTGGCAGCTGACTTCAAAAGGTCATATGTTTGTCAACGATCTTCTATCACAGTTTATTTAACTGTAATAAAAGGGTTAATTAAAGCAAGGCAACAAATAAGCTTTATATAACATATCAGTCTGGTGCTAACTAGTCGCACCAGACTGTAACTAATTTGAGTGTCTTTCAGGTTATTTTCACAATATCGAAACACTTACTAACACTTCAATTTACACTTTTACCTCCAGCTTTATTAGGATAGCGTTTTTAAAAATAAGATTGGAATGCCTGCAATGCTAATAAAAACTAAAACAACGTTACTTGCGTTGACTCTTTCTAGCCTTTTAAGCGGTAATATTTACGCTCACTCACATTCAATGCCTGCTGATAGTGCTCAAGAAAGTGTTACAAAAGTCAGTTCACCACAGACTGAATCTCAAAAAGCTAATGCATTGTTTGATGAGTTATTTATGCAAAGCATTATGGCTAATCCTATCAATCAAACCTATTTAGGCATAAAGCAAGATTATGATAAATGGGGTGATATTTCAGATGCCGGTGCAGATAAAAATCTTGCACTCGCCAAAGCACAATTAGCTCAATTACTGACATTAGATGTCAGCAAGCTTGATCAACAAACAACCTTAAGTTTTGAGCTATTTAAAGCAAGCTTAGAGCAGGCTATTGCTGATGATAAATGGCGTTACCATACTTACCCGGTTAACCAGATGTATGGTATGCATTCAATGATTGCCTCATTTTTAATTAACCAACATCAAATTACTGATCTAAGCGATGCTAAGGCTTATATCAGCCGTTTAGAGGGCGTAAAGCCTCTGCTGGCTCAACTTGAAGCTGAATTAACCATACGTGCTGATAAAAACATTATTGCCCCTAAATTCGTGTTTCCTTACGTAATATCAGACAGCCAGAATATTATTACCGGTGCACCTTTTGATTCAACGGGAGAAGACAGCGCGTTATGGGCAGATTTTAATCGTAAAGTCGCAAAATTATCTATTAATGAATCAGAAAAAGAATCATTACTTGCTGATGCAAAGTCAGCTTTAATAGACAGTGTAAAACCAGGTTATGAAAGCCTGCTAAGTTACCTGGTTAAATTAGAGAAAAAGGCAGATAACCGAGATGGTGCCTGGAAGTTCCCTGATGGTGAGACCTACTTTAATAATGCCTTAGCTCGTACAACGACTACCGATATGACTTCGGATCAAATCCATGATTTAGGGTTAAGTGAAGTCGCGCGCATTCAAGATGAAATGCGTATTATTATGAAAAAAGTCGGCTTTGAAGGTAATCTGCAGGCATTTTTCGCCTTTATGCGGGATGACAAGCAATTCTACTACCCAGACACTCAAGCGGGTCGTGATGCCTACATTACTGATGCTAAAGCGATGATTGATAATATGGAGTCTCGAATAGATGAAGTATTCAAAATCAAACCTAAAGCAAGTTTGAGTGTACGCCCAGTAGAAGCATTCCGTGAAAAGTCGGCCGGAAAAGCCTTTTATGATCAACCAGCACCAGATGGTTCACGACCTGGTATTTACTACGCTAATCTTTATGACATGAGCGCTATGCCTAAATACCAAATGGAGGCACTGGCTTACCATGAAGGTATTCCTGGTCATCATATGCAAATTGCCATAGCACAAGAATTAGAAGGTATTCCGCAATTCCGTAAGTATGGTCGTTACACTGCCTATAGCGAAGGTTGGGGTTTATATACTGAATACTTCCCAAAAGAAATGGGCTTATATGCTGATCCTTATTCAGACTTTGGCCGCTTAGCCATGGAATTATGGCGTGCCTGTCGCTTAGTGGTAGATACAGGTATCCACACTAAAAAGTGGACCCGTGAACAAGGTATTGCTTACTACGTTGAAAACACGCCCAATGCAGAGTCTGATGCCATAAAAATGGTTGAACGTCATGTAGTTATGCCTTCACAGGCCACAGCTTATAAAGTGGGGATGATTAAAATCCTTGAGCTACGTGAACACGCCAAGAAACAATTAGGCGACAAGTTCGACATTCGCGACTTCCACACACTCGTTTTACAATACGGACCGTTACCATTAGATGTACTGGAAACTAAAGTGAACCGCTGGGTTAAATCGATTAAGTAACGGCGTTACGATAAGATGAGTTTTTGAAAATAAAGCAGCGACCATGGGTTGTTGCTTTTTTTTACACAAAAAAATAACCCCAGACAAAGTCTGGGGTAAACCAATAAAACTAGGATGATGGTTTCAAAGCTAACATTGTTTTAATTATAAACTGCTGCCAGCCGTGACTCAAAATTTGCGAAGTGGCTGATTTGTACACGCTAATGAAAAGGGGTCATTTCTCAAAATCGTATTTATTCAAATCATTTCGAATCAACTGACATCTATTGTATTCAAATAAGAACAGACTGCAACACCCCCATGGTGAGCAGCAGTTAAACCATTGATTTACCAATTTAGCTTTTACTGCATAACAATCAGCTTAAGCTTTTGATAAAAAACACAAATAAAAAAGCCATGCTGGGCTGCATGGCTTTATTCTATTTTAAGAACAATGTTTTCAAAATTACTTACGTAATTTATACAAATGTTCGAATTTAACGTCCCAATATGGCGATGTACCAATATGGCCTTTAATGAAGTCAATAAAGGCACTAACTTTAGGAGCTAAGTGCTTACGTCTTGGATACACGGCTTGCAAAGGTAAATTGTTGGTCAATTGCCAATCTGTCAGTAAAGGAACTAATGTGCCTTTCTCGATTTCATCTTCCATCAGATAACTGGCAAGATAGGCTATACCTAACCCACTAACGGCTGCTGATTTTAAAGCCGGTGCATTATCAACGCGGAAATTACCTGATACACCAATCTCACAATAATCGTCACCTCGCTTGAACTGCCACATGCTGTGTTCATGCCATTCACCTTGGTAAACTAAGCAATTGTGTTCAACAAGCTGTTCAGGGCGCGATATGTTACCGTGCTTAGCCACATACTCAGGCGATGCTGCTAATAAGAACTGGCACTTCATTAATGGACGAGCCACCATGCCTAAAGGGAGTTGCTCAGACATCGTTAGCAACAAATCTAAGCCTTCACTAACAACATCAACCTTATGGTCCAACAAACTTACCTGCAACTCTAGATCAGGATGTTTAGCCATAAACGCTGGTAATGCAGGGATAAGATGCATGGTACCAAATGATTGTGAGATTCCCACTTTAAGTACGCCACGTGTTGCATCATTCAAATTATGCACACTGGAAACCGCTTGTTCAGCATCGCGCAGCAGCTCTTCACCTTGTAAATAAAGTAAATTACCCGCTTCAGTTAAACTTAAACTACGAGTTGTTCGCTGAATAAGCTGCACGCCTAATTTATGTTCTAAATCAGCTACCTGCGTACTTACTTTAGATTTGGATATTCCAAGGCGTCTTGCAGCAGCACTAAAACTACCTGCACGAGCAACATGGGTAAAAATGGCAATTGGTTCTAACAGTTCTAACATGAAAGTCGCCTTAAGCTGTTACGACATTGAAAACGATTTTCGGCAATTTCTTTACTCACTTTATCTTCCATGAATGTCATATCAATGGAAGCCGTTGGCTTAAATAGCATTATTAAACATTAAATAAATCCAATAGGTTGTAAAGTTACGCCAATTATCCGAAAAACTAGCAAAAATTTAAATAGAGTGCATTTTTCTTATAATTTTTATGAGTATAACAAAAAACTATATCATTGCTCTATATTTATAATTGAGAATTTTTTTATCAGAACAAACTTGCTAGTTTACTTGAAGAGGTGCTGCAGGAAGGTACATAACGGATATAAAAAGCCCCCTGCCAAATAAGCACTAGCAGGGGGAAAGTCAGGTGACATACATAAGACATTGAAACCAATGATTTACAAAGTCTTCCTCAAGTTAACGCGCTTGAGTCGCGTAAAATTTATCGGGTAAGGGAAGTAGAAAAGATTATTCAGATAAAGGCTGCGCCTCTAAACTGGCTAGTTTGTAAGGTGCCAATTGTGGAATATCTTTTCTAAGTTGATTTTCTAGTACCATCAACTTTTCAAAATCGCCGCAGACTTTGTCAGCTCGGCCTTCTAAAGCCTCAGATTGTGATTCCATTTGTAATTCAATATCTTTACCTACATTTTCCATTTTAGTCGCAAAAGCATTCATTTTCTGTTCAAATGATCCACCTTCTGAAGACATGATCTGGCTTCCCATGCTCATCATCAAACTTCCAATTGAGTTTGAAACAATGTTTTCCATTTCTTGCTCAAACTCATCATTAAAGGTTTCTTCTAAAGACGATTCTGTTGAACCAATGAAAAACATATCACCCTGCTGATAAGCCATAGTATCTACACGTTGCTCAATACCATCCATCAATTTATCGATTTGGCTACCGGCTGCGTCACCAAGCAACGGAGTGAGCGCCATTGTAACTGCCTGGGTTGCCAAGGTAACAACTTCACCAACCAGATCTATCACCTCTGGCACCTGACGAGAGACTTCATCAGAGTATTGAGTTAATGTTTTTTGCTGAGCGGCCGTTAATTTTACCGGTTTTCCTTCAACGAATAACTGACCAACTTCAACACGGTATTTTTCTAACCCCTTTTCACTGACCTTAACGGATTTAGGCTCAACAGTTACGTCGTAGTGCAAGGTGACATTACAGCTTTGATCGTTCAAAGACATTTTAGCCATTGCAGGGGTGAACGCGCCGGCAGTAAAAATCAGTCCAGAAAATATAAGGCCCGTTAGTAATTTCTGGCTATTAAGCGTGCTTTTAGTGACTTGATTATGTTGAGTCATTTAATAAATCCTTTTGCTATACGGGAATCACAATTGACTAAGAAGAAGCAGTCAATCAACAATTATTGATAAGTTACTAATGACATAGCATGTTGTGTGCCAAAATTAATAAGCCGCTTTATTTCAGTTACTTAACAAAAAATTAAAGATAACATTAACCGAATAACTTAATTGCATTAGCCAAAAAAACTAAAACTTAGTTAAATTAATCATTTTTATCTAGATTGAAATATGTTTAAAAGATCGAGCGACCTAATTTTTGACAAAGATGTTCTAACATTGCGGTTCCGGCCAATGAATTGCCATTACCGTCTAATTCTGGAGACCAAACGCATACTGACATATCACCAGGGATCACGGCAACAATACCGCCACCGACTCCACTTTTACCCGGCATACCTACCCGATAGGCAAATTCTCCCGCACCATCATATAAACCCGAGGTTGCTAACAGGGCATTGAGTTGCCTTGTTTGTATAGGCGTTATCCATTGTTCACCTGACAAGGTTTTACCGCGATTAGCCAGGTAAAGCATCGACTTAGATAAGTCAGCACAATTCATTTTTAAGGCACAGTAATGAAAGTAGTTTTTAAGTACATTTTCAACTACGCCGTTAAAATTACCAAACGATTTCATTAAGTAAGCAATCGCTGCATTACGCGCACTAAAAGCAAATTCAGAATCAGCCACTACTTTGTCGTAACTTATAGTTGGATTCATACTCAGCTTACGCACCACTTCTAACATTTGATGTTTTGGTGCACTGCTTCTGGTTTGTAACAAATCAGCAATGACTAACGCGCCAGCATTAATAAATGGATTACGCGGTTTACCCCGCTCTAATTCAACTTGAACTAGTGAGTTAAAAGAATGCCCTGACGGTTCTTTGCCTACTCGGCTCCATATTTCATCTTCACGATAAAGATTGAGTGCGAGGGTTAGACTAAATACTTTTGAAATAGATTGGATAGAGAAGGGTTCAAGATAGTCTCCAGCTCCAATTGTTTGACCATCAACTGTGGTTACTGCAATTGCAAGTTTAGTACTATCAATATTGGCTAATGCCGGTATGTAATTGGCTACTTTGCCTTTACCTAAAAGCGGCCGAACACTGTCGACCGCCTCTTGTAATAATGCTTGGTTTAGCAATTAACCCCACCAAATATCATATAAAGTTGTAGCTTCTACATCTTTTACTGGTTTGCTTTTCCAAAAATCAGTAATCACTGCAATGTCTTCATCGGTACATTTACCAATGTGTTGAGTCGCAATAATACCTTGCCATTCTTTATGTCCGCCGCCATGGAAACCTAATTGGCGAGGCTCGATCACTTCATGAATAAATTGATCGATTAAGCTATCAATATCTTGCTCTGACACAGACTCTTCAAACGTCCATTGGATGTCAAAACCAAACTCTTGGAACTCATCAACTCGTAATTTCTTACGTAAACGACGGCTACGATTTGTTGCCATGATACTGTCTCCTAATTTAGACGTTATTAACTAATACGTTCGAACATAATATCCCAAACACCATGGCCTAAGCGATGACCCCGGGCTTCAAATTTTGTTAATGGGCGATAATCTGGTCTTTCAACCACTGTGCCAGTGGCAGATTGGTTTTTAAAACCTTCAGCAACTTGCATTACTTCAAGCATATACTCGCTGTAATTTTCCCAGTCGGTCGCCATATGAAATACGCCACCAATTTTAAGTTTACGGCGAATTAGCTGCGCAAATTCAGGCTGCACTATACGACGTTTATTATGACGTTTTTTGTGCCAAGGATCCGGGAAGAATAACTGCACACGTGATAATGAACCATCTGCAATACTGTGCTCTAGCACTTCCATAGCATCGTGATGATAAACGCGTAAGTTAGTCACTTGCGCTTCACCTGCATCGCCTAAACATGCGCCAACACCTGGTTTATGTACTTCAATGCCTATGTAGTTAAGCTCAGGTGAAGCTTTAGCCATTTGCACTAAAGAGCCACCCATACCGAAACCGATTTCTAATACGGTATCAGCTTCACGGCCAAATACTTGGCTGAGATTTAATGCTTCAGGACTGTAATCAAGCCCCATTGCTGGCCAATGTGATTCAATAGCTTGTGACTGACCTTTAGTTAAACGGCCTTCACGTAATACAAAGCTTCTGATTTTACGAAGGTACTTACCTTCTTCATTAAATTCAGCTGTAGTAACGTCGCTCATTTTTGCCTCTTTATTACAATGGTGCAATTTCCACCGAAACGGCCCGGATCATAATAGTTAATCTTAAATTTTTTATTTCAGCGGCACAGTATACCTAATCTACTAACAATTGTTTATATAAACCTTGTTTGATTATAGGCGTATCGCTACACTGCCCGCATGAAAATAGCAGCCACTTTCGCTGAGCGTATTATCGCTTGGTATGATGTTCACGGTCGTAAAAAATTACCGTGGCAGATCAATAAAACCCCATATAGAGTATGGATTTCAGAGATAATGTTACAACAAACCCAAGTTGCAACAGTGATCCCCTATTACGAAAAATTTATGGCAAGGTTTCCTACCGTTGTCGATTTAGCAAATGCGCCACAGGATGAAGTGCTTCATCTTTGGACCGGCCTTGGCTATTACGCCAGAGCCCGTAACCTGCATAAAGCCGCTATTCATGTTCGCGATGTGTTTAAGGGTGAATTTCCCATTGAATTTGAACAAGTGCTAGCATTATCGGGCATTGGCCGTTCAACCGCTGGAGCCATTTTGTCATTGTCACTTGGCCAACACCACCCTATTTTAGACGGCAATGTTAAACGCGTATTGGCTCGACATGGTGCTGTTGAAGGATGGCCCGGACAAAAGGCCGTTGAACAAGCCCTGTGGCAGTTAACGGAACAGTTAACCCCAAGTGATGATGTGCAAAAGTACAATCAAGCTATGATGGATTTAGGCGCTAGCATTTGTAGCAGAAGCAAACCTCAATGCGCATCTTGTCCAGTAGCCATTGATTGTATTGCTCAACTTAGTGGCAAACAAAGCCTATATCCGGGTAAAAAGCCTAAAAAGACGATCCCAACTAAACAAGCTTGGATGCTGGTCATGCTTCATCAAGGCCAAGTACAATTAGTACAACGTCCACCTACTGGTATTTGGGGCGGATTGTGGTGTTTTCCACAATTTGATGACCAAGCATCAATAGAGCAGTATTTAGCGTTACAGTCGCTGCAAAAATCTGCCATTGACTTAGTCGGTTTTCGGCATACATTTAGTCATTTTCATTTAGATATTCAGCCTATTATGGTTGAAGTGTCTACTCAAAATGACGTTAGAGTCCCACAGGAATTTACTGGGGTGATGGAACAAAGTCCACCACTCTGGTATAACATCAAGCATCCAGCCAAAGTCGGATTAGCCGCCGCAACAGAAAAGATTCTTGCCAATCTTGGTGCGGTGTTAAATCAACAGTCTGATTCTGTCGCTTCCCCCGTTCACGTTAAGGAGTAAACATGGCTCGCACGGTAAATTGCGTTCATTTAAACAAGTCAGCTGATGGCTTAGATTTTCAACTTTATCCAGGCGATCTGGGTAAACGTATCTTTGATAATATTGGCAAAGAAGCGTGGGGTTTGTGGCAGAAAAAACAAACCATGTTGATCAATGAGAAAAAACTTAGCATGATGAATGTTGAGGACCGTAAGTTTCTTGAAGAACAAATGGTTAACTTCTTATTTGAAGGCAAAGACGTTGAAATCGAAGGCTATGTGCCACCAGCCGAAGATTAATTCAATTCGTTCTGCTTTTGATTAAAGGATAAGTTATTTACTTATCCTTTTTTATTGATGCTATTCCGCGGCTAGAGACCTCCTTCATCTATGTAACCTTAAACGTGCCTGTATCAACAAAGAGCTCACTACCCATTCCCTAGCGTTAAATATAATGACTGATATTTATCATCACTTGATATCTGCAGTAGTTTAATTGATCAAATAAAAACGGCCTGTAATCTAGATTACAGGCCGTTTCTGATACTAAAGCAGCCAAACTATTACAGATTAGCCGTTATATCTTAATTATGACTTCTTGATCCCTTCAACAACTAATTCAAGCTCGACATTGGCAGATGCAGGGCCCAGATCCATTTTTATACCGTAATCTTTCATTTTAAAGCTGGTTGTACCGGTAAAACCTGCACGGTATCCGCCCCATGGGTCGTCACCTTCGCCAATCATCACCGCATCAATCACTATAGGCTTAGTCACGCCGTTAAAGGTAAAATCGCCATTAACAACAAACTTACCCTCGCCTTTATCTTCTACCGACGTTGATTTAAAACTAGCCTGCGGGAATTTATCGGTATTTAAAAAATCAGCGCTACGTAAATGCTTATCACGCTCAGCATGATTTGAGTCAACGCTAGTGGTATTGATGTTTACTTTAATATTACCTTTGCCGACATCTTTACTGTCGAAGCTAAAATCACCAGAAAAATCATTAAAGCGCCCCATCACAAAGCTATAACCTAAGTGGCTTACTTTAAATTGAATAAAAGCATGGGCACCTTGGGTATCGATAACGTAATCAGCTGCGTTGGCAGTACTTGTGGCAAACATAGGCGTTAGCATTGCCGTGCTCATTAATGCTGCTATTAGATGTTTTTTCATGTTAATCCTTCCTTTGTATAAATGATTTGGTCATTGTTTACGCTTAACCCATAACATACGAGTTAAGGTTGAATCTTTATCAATAAAGTGATGTTTTAACGCACCGACTGCATGGACTATTACCAGAGTAATTAAACTATATGCTGCATATTGATGGAACAGTCCGGCTAAGTCAGCCTGGTCGGTAAATAGCTCGCCGACACCGGGTAACTCAAACCAGTTAAATACCCATATTCCACGTCCATCAGCGGTCGAAATTAATATTCCTGATACCATAATGGCTATCATCAGGACATAAAGTAATTTATGTGCCAAATGAGCGCCCCTTTTCTCCCAAGTTTTATGGGTTGAAATGGGATTAGGTTTTACGGTTGTTGCTCGCCAAAAAACTCTGATAAGAGTTAAAAATAATAATATAACTCCGACACTTTTATGAATATCTGGTGCGGTTTTGTACCAACTACTGTAATAGGTTAACTCTACCATCCAAAAACCTAGGCCAAATAATCCTATGACAGCAATGGCGGATAGCCAGTGAACTAAGATATTAAGCAACCCATATCGAGTCGAAGTATTGTTTAACATAAACAGATCCTTGTTTTTTACTCAGTAACTGCGACTAAAACGAATCTAAACAGTCTACTTACTATTTATTGAAATAAAACCTCTAAAAATTGTTAAAATCATTCTAATAAATAGAACTATTGTAAAAGATTGATATTTACCCGCTAAATACCAGCTAATAACTCTATCTAAATATTCATTTCAGCTTATGTTTGCCTTAAAAATCCGCAATAGTATTTAAAAAAACACCATCTTGCGCACAAACTAACCGAACGAGTAAAAACTTTTAAAAACCACTTGCACGATAAAAACCATCACTATATTATGTGCGCACTCCAGACGAGACAAGCCTTACTTAGTAAGATTGTTGAGTGTGAAGTAGATAACTAGACACTTAGTTTAGTTGCCCGAATAGCTCAGTCGGTAGAGCAGAGGATTGAAAATCCTCGTGTCCCTGGTTCGATTCCGGGTTCGGGCACCACAATTTAGCCGGCATAGCTCAGTTGGTAGAGCAACTGACTTGTAATCAGTAGGTCCCGAGTTCGACTCTTGGTGCCGGCACCATAAAAAACAAAAAAGCCACTCAATGAGTGGCTTTTTTGTATCTGAATATTAGCGATTTAATTAATCCTTTTATCTCAAGCATAGTCTCAGCCCGCCTATCACTGTATCCCCCTTCATCTAAAGCATTAAGCATAGAAAGTATCAATAATATAGCAAAACACATCGAACCATCAGCTGATACTAAAACTGCAGCCCTGAATCTTATTATTCGGTTCGTTACTCATTATTTGATGAAATAAAAAAAGAACGCTCATGCGCTCTTCTTTATTGTTAGCAGGACTTGATAATAAAAAGCTATCTCCAACTTTTCATTTTATAGCCTTTAACTGCATAGAATAGGATGAATAAGTAACATGGGAACATCACCATATAACCGCCCTGCATACCTAATGAGGTTGCAGAACTGGTTAATCCCCAAAATAGTGGTCCAAAAGCGCCACCGGCAATACCCATAA
This sequence comes from Shewanella sp. HL-SH8, assembly GCF_051165765.1. Classification (NCBI taxonomy): domain Bacteria; kingdom Pseudomonadati; phylum Pseudomonadota; class Gammaproteobacteria; order Alteromonadales; family Shewanellaceae; genus Shewanella; species Shewanella sp. HL-SH8. Next base: position 3,485,059 of record NZ_CP195039.1, read on the forward strand.
TTAATAAGGCAGAACCCGTACTGGTTAACTTACCCATACCTGACAATGCTAATGGCCATACCGCAGGCCAAACAATAGCATTAGCCAAACCTAAAAAGGCAATCATCAGTAAAGTATCAGGAAGCTGAGCACCACCAAATGGGACTAATAATACATTGGCAATAGCATAGGACTGACTGTCACCAAATACGATGCCAGCGGTTAACACTAATCCCAAAATAGCACTGACCATTAGTGCGTTAGGCTGTGAAATAAACCGCGGGATACAAATGATACCTAAAGTATAACCGAACACCATACACAGCATAGTATATGAGGTCATTACACCATAATTTTCAACGCCCAGAGTTAATGCAAAGGTACCAATAGTGTCACCAGCAATCACTTCAACGGCAACATAGACAAATAAAGCAACAACACCTAATGCTAAATTAGGATGGGCCAAAGCTTGTTTGATTTGACCTTTTTCAGAACCTTGTTCTTGCTCATCTTTTTCAAGCTCAGGCAGTGGCGATTTCTTAACTGCTATAGCTAAAATACCAATGAATATAGCCATGCCTAAGTAAGGATAAATCAAGCTATTAGCCATTTCATCAATTTGAATTTGGCTTAGTTCAGTACCAACACGATCCTTAAAACTGTCTAAGATTAACGCTGTGAATACCATAGGCGCAATCACGCCCGCGCCTTTATTCAAAATACCCATCACACTGACGCGAGCAGCCGCTGATTCTTCAGGGCCTAGGCGAACTACATAAGGATTTACCGCAGTTTGCAGTAACGTTTGCCCCGTCCCCATAACTAGCTGCGCAAGTAAAAATAATACAAAAATTTGCGTTTGTGCGGCAGGAATAAACAATAATCCGGCTAGCATCATGATCCCCATACCTAATGCCATGCCATTTTTGTAACCCACTTTACGGATCACCCAGGCAGAAGGTAATGCGGTGAAGGTTACCGCAATGTAAAATGAGAATAATATCAGCGAGGCTTGAAAGGGAGTCAGTTGCAAAATTTGCTTAAGGTATGGCATCAAAGAGCCATTCAACCATGTGGCAAAGCCAAGAATAAAAAACAGCACCGCGACAATTGCCATAGGGACAAAACTGCTTTTAGATTGTTGTTCTGTTGTTGTCATTTCCATAAACCTGCTCATTATTTTTATTTATAGGGCCTTTGTAGTTTGAATAATCTAGATATGGATTGAGTCACATATAGACTATCTTGTTCGATAATAGAACACTTTAACCACCAAGACAACGCTGTCATTTATAACTAGTTGCAGCTAGACCTGCCTTTAATTTAAATTCGAATAAATATATTACGACGATACATCCACCATAAAATTAACCATTGCACTGTGATAAAACCCACCACACCAACAAGCGGCTGGCTTGCTGAAGGGAATGCTTGAATAACGCCGCCAAACACACTGCGAGTAATGTACTGCCAATCAATTAAACTTGAACCAAGGTAAATAATAATTGCATTGGTCCCTATCACGACAAATACAAACGACCACCTCTGCCATTTCAGCACATCGATAATGGCGTAAAATAACGCTAAAAAGAGTAAGCACCAGCCAGAGGTAACCAATACAAAGCTAGGGGTCCATAAGTCTTTATTGACCGGAATTAGCGGGTTTAGCAACCAGCCTAAAGCTAACAACACCAACCCTGAAAGCGCCATAATCCCAACTTTTGCCCAATCGCCTTTATCATGCGGTCTAACAATAAATTGCCCAACAAACACACCGACTAACGCATTGACGACAGCGGGCAAGGTTGATAACACACCTTCAGGATCGAGTGCCCTATGCTGATAAGCAATACCTGGGCGAAACAAGCCATCGATATAAGCATTGATGCTGCCATCCATAGTAAAAACACCAGCTTGACCACCAGGAAAAGGCATAAAACATAATAATAATGAGTAGAAAACGAGTATACCTACAGCGGTAAAAATTTGAGTTCGTAATGAAGTATGCCAAACTAAAAATGCCGCTAAAAACCAGGCGAATCCAATACGCGCCAATACACTAGAAAACCGAATTTGTTCAGGATCTGAAGGGATACCCGCTCCCCAACCATGGTTGTAAAGTACCCCAAGAGAAATCAACAACGCTAAACGCTTGACCGCATGTCGATATAAAGGCATTCGTAAATGATAAGGAAGCTTATCTAATCGCTTGGGCGATAAGCCTAGTGCCACACCTGATAAGAAAATAAATAGCGGGAAGATTAAATCATATAGGGTGAAGCCATGCCATTGACTATGTTGCATTTGACCTGCAGCTAGCTGCCAACCCGCCCAACCGGTTAATGCAAACATGGCGGCAAATAAACCTTCGCCACCAATAATCCAAAACATATCAAAGCCACGTAAAGCATCAAGGGACTTTAGTCTTGGTTTATCTGGCTTGGTTTGTTCACTATGTATTCTAGTAGCGGGCTTAACAGACATACTGGCCTCTATTGTTATTATTATCGAGAAGCTGAAACTGAACGAATAAATCGATTACTGGGCAAAAACAATTTTGCCACCAATGTAAGTTCGAGTGACCAGATTTTTTTGATTAAGTAATACCAAATCAGCTCTATATCCAGGTTTAATAAAGCCTAAGCTATTTGATAAACCTAAGTTACTTGTTGAGCCTGGGCCGCATTCTAAACCAAGGAACTGAGCTGGATATAATGATGCCATGCGCAATGCTTCACCATGGGATAAGCCCAGCATGCTGACACTGTTATTGACGGCACCAACCATATCTAACACACAACCCGCCAGCTCGCCTGTTGTGGCATTAAGTCGATCGCCTTGACGTACTACTTTTATGCCAAATAATTCAAAACTTGCATCTTCGCTCATGCCAACTGGTGGCATAGCATCAGTGACTAACATCATTTTGCCGCGTGGTTTAGCATTAATTGCGATTCTGGCTGCAGCACTGTGTACATGATGCCCATCTACGATAAGACCACACCAGGCATCCTGGCTTTCAAGTGCTGCGCCAACCATACCCGGTTCACGTGAACCTAAAGCTGACATGGCATTGAATAAATGAGTAAAGCCAGTAGCGCCAGCATTTAGTGCTGCAACAACCGTGTCATAATCTGCATTTGAATGACCAAGACATACTCTGACGCCTGCTTTAACTAGACTTTTAATCACTTGAGTTGAAACGTTTTCAGGCGCTAAGGTAACCACTTTAATACCCAGATCTTGGCGGCTAAATATAGCCAGCTCTGCATCACTGATATTGCGGATATACTGCTGGGGATGAACGCCTTTTTTAGGGATGCTCAAATGCGGCCCTTCAAAGTGAACACCTAATACACCCGCTTTATTTTGCTTAATAGCAAGCGCAACGGCATCAGCCGCTTTTGCCATCACTTCAACATCATCAGTGATTAAAGTCGGTAGAAAACCTGTGGTCCCAAACCTTGCATGGGCGCGGCCAATTGTTTCAATGCATTCAACATTGGGCTGGGCATTAAATAATGCCCCGCCACCGCCATTAACTTGAACATCAACAAACCCTGGCGTTAGCGTACCCGCTAGCTTAGAGATGGTATTAGGATCAATATCAATGTCTATAGCTTCAGCAGATTCAACTACGATAATACAGCCTGCTTCGATAGTGACCGCCATATTTTGATGAAAATCTTCTCCATCGAATAATCGCTCAACAATCAGGATTTGTTTCATAATGCTCTCGTTTTATTTTAGTTTTATTAAAGATATTACAGTGTTTGTGTCACTTTCTTTAAGCCAGCAGGTTGGTCTGGATTAATACCGCGAGCAATAGCAACAGCGGCTACATCAATATAAAAACGCTGTAATAACGCTAAAGGTGCAACACGAGGGTGAATATCTGCTGCCGTTTGATTCAAATGAACTAAATCAGCACCACGTTGCTTAACGTTATCAATTTGCTCTACATGGCTTGCGTAAGATTCATCATTAATACACACATCTACAATTGCCAGTTTCTTTTCAACTAAGGTTACTGGGCCATGTAAAAATTCAGCACTACTGAAAGCTTCGGCATGGATTGAACACACTTCTTTCATTTTTAATGCTATTTCTTTTGACACTGCATAACCTAAACCACGGCCGAGTACGACAAGGTTTTTAACGCCATCTAATGACTCTGCGGTTAATTGTGGTTCAGCATCAACAGCGGTCTGTAACGCCTGTGGTAAAGAGTCTACCGCTTGTGCTAAGGACTCACTTTGAGTCCATTTAGCGGCAACTTGTAAAATGGCAGAAAGGGTCGCTAAATAACTTTTAGTGGCCGCAACGGCTTTCTCTTCACCTGCGCGCAATGGCACAACCACATCAACGATATCTTTAATTGGCGCAGTTTCATCATTCACTAACGCGACACAGTATGCGCCAGCATTTTTAGCCATTCTTGCTTGGGCAAGAATATCAGGGCTACGGCCAGATTGTGAAATAACAATCACTAAACCGCCTTCAAGTTGTAACGTTTTACCATAAACGCTTGCCACAGATGGCGCTGCTGCAAATGTTGGAATGCCAGCTTCAATTTCAAATAAATATTTAGCAAACACACCTGCATGATCAGATGAGCCTCGGCCAACTATCATGACAAATTTTGGTTTAAATTCTCGTAACTTTTCACCCAGTAATGTCGTAATGCTTTCATTCGCTTTTAATTGCTCAGCTATTTTTTGAGGGGCTGTGCGAGCTTCTTGTTCCATGATGGTATTAGTTGTCATAATAAACCTTTATACAAAATTGTTATGTCATAACCAGTAACTTATTTAAAAAACTTGATTTAATTACGTGTCTTCAAACAGTTAAATCAAGCTATTGTTATTAAGCTACCGACTGGGTTTTAAATTGTTTTTGAGCAAATAAACACGCGCCAAATTCAGGCGGAGAAAGCGCAGGGGAAACCTTGTCCGCTACATCGTCATCTAACCAAGGCAGTAAAGGTTCAGCTAATCCGCCAATCATTGAGAATCTGCTAGGATTAATCGTGAAAAGTCTTCGGGCAAGCTCACTGATATAACTGGCTCCCTCTTTAACGATAGCCGTAGCAACGTCATCACCGTCATGGGCACTTTCTATCACTAACCGGGCTAATTGGGCGTAGACACTTGATGACTTACCCGCAAGATTTTCAACCAGACCGATAGCCTCTGAAACATTGAAGTGAGTCAGTAACTTTTGTGTAAGCTGAGTGTTGGTTGCAAATCCATCAAGGGCGAGTAATACATGTTCGGCTGCTTTTAAGCCCAGCCATGCGCCACTGCCTTTATCACCAAGGGCAAAACCATGTCCACCTAAGCTGATGCTCTGATGGCCGACATGGGCATATCCGCATGAGCCTGTACCGGTAATAATCACGGCGCCGTCGGCACCATTGTGTGCGCCAATACAAGCAGTATGCAGATCAGTTGTTAAATACATGGATTTAAATGGATGTTGCCAATTTGAAATTTGATCGTAGAAATGACCCACATTGACGCCAGCAAGACCTAGACCCGCTACAAGTTGGCTACAGGCTTCAACGGATAAACCTGCATCGGCTAAAGCAAGCTGGGTTGATTCTGTTATTGATTGAAAAGTTTGCTCTAAGCCATGTAATGGATTAGCCCGGCCTGAGACACCAGTGCCTAATAGCTTATAATCTTCAGTATAAATGGTTGCGCGACATTTACTGCCACCGCCATCGATGCCAATGTAAAGCTGCGAATTGCTAAGCTGATTTTCACCCATGACTTCCCTCTCGGTATTCAGTTTATGGCTACTATTTTTTTGATTGTATTCGAGCCAATGAATAAGTTAAGGCTATGTTACACTTAAAATGACAGCGTTGTCATTTGTTTTTTGCGTAAAAATATCACACCAAATAGAATTTAAAACTTAACCATTTAAAAACAATATGATAGATGGATAATAGAGAGGTATAAACTTGGCTTTCTAAAATAAAAAAGTCGCCAACAATGTCATTGCTAGCGACTTTTTAAGTAAACAAGACAACAACTAATTCACAACTAGAGTGCGCCCTTTTCGCTTACCGTCAGGTGTAATCGCACGAACTTCAACCGGGCCTTTAATCGCTACAGGGCTAAGATAAGACTGCCACGCTTTACCTTGCTCTTGATATTCAATTTGCAGACCAGGGAAAGCAATATTTGCCGTTAATACGCCTTTGTCATCAATAATTGCACCTACTGTAGGCACTCGATATTCAATACCTGCTTTATCAAGTTTAGCTAATTCTTTGTGGCCCAAATGATTAGCCATTTTTTGCCATTCAGTCGCCTGTTGCTGTCTCATTTGTGCACTAAAGTGCTGGGTAGATTGGTTATATAACGCGCCATCATGTTGATACGGAACTTCCCATTCAGGTTTGTTCCACGCTCTTTCTGCCAGCATTAACAATCTTGGGTAAATCATATATTCAACAGTTTGATCGCTACGTAATGTTTCGCTCCATAACTGTCCCTGAATACCATCAAAGGCTTTTCCGGCAACAATAGGGCCACTGGTTTGCTTTCCATTTTCATCTACTTGAGGACGATCATCAGCCTCAAATGGGTTACCTTCAATATCTAACCACTGTTCAGCATTGGCAGGTAAATTACCTGGCATGAAACTGAATATGTGTCTGCTATTTAAGCCTCTAGATGCCCAGTAATAACCATGCTCTTTTGGATCGGCTTCATAAGGGAAATCAAAATAAAGCACTTCTGGATTTGAAAGAATCGTTGTCCAACCATTGTTAACTTGCTGATGAGCACGCTGATAGCCCTTATGAGATACCACATCCCAGACATTACTTTGCGAGTTAGACGGCATATTCGCTGGATTAGTATGGCTCATACCATCGCTCCAACCTGCTGGCTGAATACCTTTTTCAGCTAACATATTCGCTACGCGCTCAATAAAGTAAGGACCCACTAGCTTGATATCTGTCACGCCGTATTGGTTATTGGCAATAAAATCATGACAAATAGGTGATTCTAACCAGGCGCCCGCGGTCTCATCTGCGCCAATATGGTAAGTTGTTAAAGGCTGTCCCGCTTGGGTGTGCAGGGCTGCTATTTCGGTAATCACTTTATCGACAAAATGATAAGTCGATTCCATACACACGTTCAGCGTGTTGTCGTCATAATACTGTACCGAAGAATACTGGGTGGTATCATTAGGGTCTGTGAGCACGAACTCTTTTGCGGCTTGCTCATCGCCCTTGGCCATAAGGTTACGGTATCGAGCATCCATTGATTTAATCGCGGCGCGTGAATGGCCAGGCATATCCATTGACGGAATCACCTGAATTTGGCGCGCATTCGCATACTGAAGAATGTCAATATAATCAGCTTTTGTGTAGTAACCATTCACTTTGGTGTCAACAAAAGGTCCACTGCCTAATTGAGGTAAAATACAGCTTGATTCGGTTACATCATGGCATCGCTTGCTGCCAATATCCGTCAATTCAGGTAAGCCATCAATCTCTAAACGCCAACCTTCGTCATCACCCATATGCAAATGTAATTTGTTAAGTTTATAGGCGGCCATTTGATCAAGCAGATCTAACAGGAATTGTTTACTGTGGAAATTACGCGACACATCCACATGCATACCACGATATTGATAACGTGGGCTATCATCAATTTTCATCGCATTTATGGTTAGATCGTTTAAATTAACCAGCGAGGTTATTGACGCAATACCATAGCTAAATCCACTCGATTCGCTGGCCTTAATCACAATGCCCGAATCAGCAACCGTTAGCTGATATGAGCCAGCGTTTAGGTTATCAACTGGCGATAACGTTGCAAATGAGACTTTTACGCCATTTTCTGATTGTGGTACGCCAATGCGTTCTAGGCGGGCTAAAGCCGCTTGAATGTCATCAACATTCAACTTTGCATCAGTGACACTTTGAGTGTCTAAGGTGATCCCTTGAGACAAAGATACCGCTTTGACGTTATCTAGCAGGACTTGTGTTTGAGGTGTGGGTAATAAAGAATTTGCGATTAATGCAGGTGCAACAGATACAGATTTATTCTGTTCAAATAACACAGCGGGTTTTGCCCAAACCAATTTATCTTTATCGCTACGCTGATATTGTCTTTTAGCATCAACAAATGCTTCGACGTATGGCCTAACTTCCATGCCCGTGTCAGCATCAATTTCAACACGCGTACTACTAATGATCTGTGGTGCTAGCTCAATACCTTTAGCGTCTTTAGCAACGATATAGTAATTAGGCATAGCGTCAGTTTCTGATAATTGCCATAACTCGCCACGAAAACGTACTGTTTTTACGTGTCCTGCTTTAAAACCAGTAAATTGGTCGGTTGGCGTTAAACGGTGAAGATCGCCTTTAACACGCTCAATATTAAACTCATCGTTCAGTACCGTTTGAACTGGACGCATTTGGCTAAAATAGATTTCCCAATCACCATTCAGCATATCTTTTGGACTAGTGAAATCAATCTCAGCAATAAAACAACGCTCATCAGCTTTAGCATCTGCAGGGCATGCTTCTTCTGGTAAATTGGAGACTAAACGATATTTAACCATCAGTTCATCTGCAAATTCAGCAAGATGACCTTGCTGCCAGGTGGCTGTTGCTGAAGTAGATACAGTCGATTGTGATGGAGAGCATGCAGTCAAACTTAATGACATCATGATGGCACTGAGCGCCCAAGTCGTTTTCATAGCGTCCTCGTTATAAATTTTGTTTTTATTAGGGCTTATTTAGTGTGGCCGATTGATATCATAACCAATAAATACTGAGGTTAGGCTACTGCCTATAAAATAGTATCCTGCTGGTTTGATTCAGCACACCACATTGTAAAATGAGTGCTTGATAAATGTTCAATGTTAAATTTAAGGAAAAAAAAGCTGGGACATAAATCAGTTAAGACATGTTCCCAGCCTATACTCGTTTCTGGGGAGAGACTAAAAGTATATTAAAATGGAAAATGATATCTCGCCCGACCGAGAAACCATTATCACTCATGAATTGGAGACCTCTTCCTATTCATGTTGACCTTAAATAACAACGTTACCTACAAGCAATGACAACGCTGTCATTGCTTAAGTTACCTAATAAATGGCGAGAGATCTACATCTTTTTGACACAATTTTATTAACTCAATATTAAAAAAACACTAACCAATTAAGAATCAGCTAGTTACATTAACCGTGCTACACCTCTAATACCACAACAGATTGTTAACATAGTACGATGACATGTTATCTACACACTGATAGGATTAATCCACTTTCCTTTACGCTGCACTTTTTTATATGCCTATGAATCGTCTAATTGCCAAAATTCCACTTACGAGTTTAATTATTACAATTACCTTATTTAGCTCGTGGGTGTTATGGGCTTGGCACACACCCAATATTTCACAGCTATTGAATAGTCATAGTGTTTTTACACTGCTAGGAATATGTGGAGCTATATTTGCTAATGCGACAGGAGCGGGAGGTGGTGTAATATTTATTCCTGCATTTTCTGCATTAGGATTTAGCCCCGAAGAAGCGATATCAACCTCATTTCTGATCCAATGCTTTGGCATGACAGCAGGTGCATTAACCTGGTGCCATCATTATATAAAACAACATCATCATAACAAAACCTGGCATGGCTTCAGTACCATGATCATCTGTTGTTCGATATCCTCTATTGCAGGTTTATGGTGTAGTAAACTAATGCACATTAACGCTCCTGCATCTTTACATATCAGCTTTAGCCTATTTTCAATCATTTTAGGCAGCATTATCATTATAAACAGCCTAAAAAAAACCAACAATGGCATCGCGACTCAGTTTGAGGCCAAACCTTTATTCGACTGTGTCTTATTATGTTGCATAGGCTTTATCGGTGGCATTATTACTGCTTGGTTATCTGTTGGCGTTGGAGAGATAGCGGTGATTTACTTAATGCTGCGGGGATATTGCACCAAACTGTCAATAGCGGTAGGGGTTGTAGTCAGTGCACTCACTGTTTGGTCGGCAACACCTATCACCTTAGGGCAAGACTCATTAGCCAATTTTGAGGTGTTACTTTTTGCAGGGTCTGGGGCATTAATCGGTGGATTGCTAGCCAAACGGGTCGCACTGTTTTTTTCTGTTGTGAAACTTAAGTTATTTTTTGCGGTATGGATAATTTTAACTGGAACGATAATGTTGTTTATTGCTTAGCTGTAAACAGACTCCTCCGTATTCACTGAGTTCTTCCCGAGGATTTAGCGGATTTTAGAGGATATTAATTAAAATGGCGCCTTATTAGCGCCATTTTATTAGCAATATTAAAACTTAACGCCCTAATACTTCCATACGCGCTAAACGGTTAACTTGGTTTAACGATCCTAAATGACCAAAAATTGGACCTAATAATCCACGCTTTTTAAGCTCTAAAAAGTCTTCGTCCGAAAGTTGATTTAGCTTCTGCTCATCGATCAAATACAGACCGTTAATGTTACGTTTCTCACCTGCAACATCAACTGTAAGTGTTTGGCTAACAAGCAGTTCTTTTTCAGCTAAGAATCCTAAAATACCACGGGTAGCCTGATCTTCTTCAAAGTGCGTAATTAGCGCTTTTTTGCGAGACTCTAAAAATGGGGTTTCTTTATCACCTTCAAATAACGCTTGTCCTTCGGTTTTACTCACGTCCTTCGCTTCTTCACGAATTCCTATCCAGACTTTATCTTTAACGTCAGGGTTTAATATTAAACCTAATGGATAGTCACGAACCACTGCGGGGATATATAAGCCTAACCACTTGCCATCTTTTACACTTAAGTTTTCACCAGGCTTTAAACCTAACATAGCAACAGATTGAAACTCACCAGTATCACTGTTCTTAACAAATACGATTGGATACTCAGTTGCCGCTCTGGCAATCTCGTGTAATGTAACAGGTACAATATGCTGGTCTGCAACGTGAGAAAAATCACTAGGAATGATTTTTAGATCACCGTGCTTAGTATGATCAATTAGAGTAATTTGGTTAGACATCTTGGCTCCTTGAGGCGCTTCTCATTAAATATGGCTATGGTAATAACAACTTTTGAGGCTTGTTATAATATGTTTAAAATAAATTAGTACTTGAAACTACCAAGATACTCAGATTTTTCAAGCGGGAACTGAGCTTATCGAGATAACAATGTGTTAACCGCTTAAATATCCATCAAAAAATATATTTTTAGATTTTTTGTAAACCATACTGGTGAATTTTTTGCAGTAACTCTCTATGTGCAGGTAAATGTCCACTCAGTTGTTTACCTCTTAATGCTATCTGCGCCGCATGTTGTTGAGCTACTTGCGCTGATTTAGGTGTTAATTGAGGCGCTTTGGTTTTGTACTTCATCCCGTACAATACATAGAGGTAATTCTCGACATTAAAGACTTCAAACTTTGAAAATAAATCTTCACTCAATGGACTATATTGTTGCCATAAAGCGAGCTTTTGTTGCAGCCCTTCAGGGATAGTTTTAGCGTCTTTATTATCCATCCAAAAGTCTGAATCCGTTCTATCGGATAAACAATAATGCATTTTAGCAAACTCAACTACCCTCTCCCAAGCATATGTCATGGTGTGATTAAAGCGCACTGATAAGCTTTCGCACTGGCTGCTATCGGTAGGGAAACGGCTAGCTAAATACCCAGCAGCAAAATCGGTTAGCATAATCGAAGTGGCTTCAATTGGCTCTAAAAAGCCTTGAGCTAACCCCAGTCCGACACAGTTTTTAGCCCAAAATTGTTTTCGATAACCCACTTGCATTGGAATAGTGCGATAAGAATATTGGTCTAAGTGGCCGTTAAGATAACGATTTAACTTTTGCTTTGCTTGCTCATCATCAAGATGCGAATTGGAATACACTAAACCAATGCCCCGGCGATTTGTTAAAGCAATATCCCAAATCCAACCGGCTTGATGCGCTGTCGCTTTGGTATAGGGTGGAATAATGGCTTCAGGCTCAGTAGGCACTTGCACAACAACCGCTTTGTTAATGAACAACTGTTGTGACTTATCGACAAATGGCACTTTTAACGCTTTAGCTAACAACACAGACTCAAAACCGCTGCAATCTATATAAAAATCGAATTTTTGTTCACCACACGTATCTAATATTAAGCCATCAATACTGCCATCTTGACTTAAACGAGTGTCCTGTACATTAGCTACAAGATGCTTAACAGCAAATTTTTGCTTTGCGTTGTCAGCGAGTAACAGCGCAAACTTAGCCGCATTAAGATGATATGCATATCCTTGTACCGCCTGATATTCAGGGGTAGTGATCAATTTAGGTGCTAAATTAGCTTCACAAACAGCATGCTGACTTGACACAAAATCAGCATAAGCCTTAGTTGAGCCTTGAAGCCAAAAATCAGATAAGTCATCACCCATTGGGCTTGGTGGATCAAAAAGATGATGGTAGAAATTATTATTTCCATGACTTTTTTTGTCTAGCCAATTTTGAAATTTGATCGACTGCTTAAATGTTACATCACAGCGCTTAATAAATTCAGTTTCACTAATGCCAAAGCTTTGTAATGTTTTACGTATGGTAGGAACGGTTCCCTCACCTACGCCAATGGTTGGAATATCTGGCGACTCAATTAAGGTAATTGATACATTCATATGAAGTAACGCCTTACCAAGATGATTTGCCGCTAACCAGCCAGCTGTGCCACCACCAATAATCGCAATTGATTGAATATTCATAAGACCTCTGGAAATATAACAAAAAGCCCAGCAGAAGCTGGGCTTTAAAGTTTTATAATCAACTATATTATTTGATTAGAAACGGAACGCAACACCCACTTTATAACGAGCTTCACCTTCAAAGCTCCAAACTGGATAATCAGCTTTGAACTCAGGGATAACTTCAGCATCTAATGGCGCAACACCCGTTTGGATACTGTCTTCTTCAGTTAAGTTAACTGCTTCAAACGTCACATCCATCCACTCTGTCACACTGTAAGTTGTACTTAAATCAAGTGTGCCATAGTCTTGATGTTGACGGTTACCATAGAAACCTGGTAATTCGCGCATCATGTACTCGCTGCGCCAGTTATAAGCTAAACGGGCAGAGAATGCATCCATTTCATAATAACCGACTAAGTTAACAGTGTGCTTAGAAGAATCAGAGAACACGCCCACTTGATCAGGATAGTTTTCAGCAGGAGAACCTGCATCTGCATAAGTATAGTTAACAGAATAACCTAAACCGCTGTCATAAGAGTCTTGTAGTTGTAATTCAAGACCTTCAATACGACCACCGGTAGCATTGTATTTCTCGCTAACAGTCCAACAGTCATACACACCAACACCACAAGCACTTTCACCTTGGGCAATTAAATCATTGTCATTAATACCAATTTGTTGATTCAACTTCTGACGAGTAGAAATAAACGAATTAACATCTTTGATAAAGTAAGTTGCAGCAGCTAAGCCAGAATCACTGAAATACCACTCTAAGCTTAAATCAGCTTGAGAAGCTTTAAACGGGTCTAATGATACTGCACCACGGTTAAGCTTTTCATTACCAGGAGTACCATCATTTAAGCCAGGTAAAGTCGAGGTAGCAAATAATTCAGCGTAGTTAGGACGAGAAATAACTTGTGATGCTGAGGTACGTAGGATTAAGTCTGGTGCTAAGTCAAATGCCACGTTAATGCTTGGTAGCACGTCGCTGTAGCTTGATGAATCGGTCGACAATGCATCAGCAAACTGACCCGTGCTGCTCAAATCATAATAATCTGACTCAACGTCGGTAGAAATATAGCGTAAACCAAAGTTACCACGGATACCTTCTGACTCGAAGTTAGCCATTGCATACAAAGAAAGGTTCTTCTCGTTCAGAGTACCATAACCAGATTTATCACGTGTAAAGCCATCAATTGCCGCTTTAGCATCATTAATCATGTTGTCAAAGTTTGGTCTAGGCAAAGTAAAGCCTGCACCTGAACTCATAGTACCATCGTAGTAGTATGATGCATCACGCATTGCAATATCACCAACAATTGCAGCATCAGTTTCTTGGGTTACATCATGATCAGCATAGCGTAAACCGGTTTTAATCGATGAAATCGCACCTAAATCAGTTGGTACAGTGATATCAAACTGTGCATAGGTCTCTTCATCTGTGTTAGGTTGTTTCTTTAACGCCCAACCCGCACTAGATAATTGGCCATTATAATCACTTGCAGCAAAATCTTTCTTAGCAATATCAATATTAATAATATCGCCAGTTGCATCATAGTGACCTGCGAAATCGCCAGGTTGACCAATAGAGCCACCATAGTTAGACGTTAAGCTAGTGCCACCGTCAGCAGTAGTATTACCTACGCGACCTTCAAGTTTGAAGTTATCGTTGTTGTAAGTGAAATCGAAATCAATAGTATCTGAATTCATTTCAGCTTCACGAGCCCAAGCTTGGTTCCAAGCAAAACCACCAACACCTGAATGAGTGATGTCTGTACATACACCAGCAGCATTTGTTTGGTTACAGGTGCTTTCACCCTGTTGAGTTGGGAATAAGAAAATTGAGGTGTTAGCATTGTTTGCTTGTAAGCTTAAACCTGTGTAGGTTAAACCAAACTCTAATGCATCGCTTGCTCTATATTGAGCTGCAACGTTCAATGCTGTGCGTTCACGGTTTTGTTGGAATGTTGAAGGAACAATTTCCCCCCAACCTAAAAGTGTTTCAATACCGTTACGTTGATACTGTGTATTAGCACCGGCACCAGAGATTAAGAAACCAAAGTTTTCATCTTCATTTTTCCAGCTATATAAGCCAGATAATTCAGGGTCAGTCTCTTCTGAAATAGTACCGTAATCGCCTTTAGCACTGATAAATGCAGTATTTGCATCTAAGTCTAACGGCTTACGTGTTTTAACGATAACTGTACCGCCGATACCACCTTCTGGTAAATCAGCTTGTGAAGACTTATACACTTCAATACCACTCACCATTTGTGGTGGTAATAAAGAATAGTTAAAGCTACGGTCAATCGCTTGTTGATCAAACCAGCCTGTTGAAGCAACTGAGTGACCATTTAGTAGTGTGCTAGTCAATTGACTTGATGCACCACGGATTGAAACCTGTTGGCCTTGACCAAACTGGCGGTTTACCGCAACACCAGGGATACGGCCTAATGATTCACCAACGTCACCGTCAGGGAATTTACCGATATCTTCTGCAGTCACAGCGTCAACCACAGAGTTTGAAAATCGCTTCTCATTAACAGAAGCTTTCATCGATGCACGCATACCACGTACTTCAATTTTCTCAATGTTGTCATCAGCAACAGCTTCGTCTGCAGCATAAGCGCCAACAGATACAACACTGCCAAGTAGGATTGCGATGTTAGTCGCTAGTACATTTTTTTTAAAGGTAGATGGTCGCATCTTTTTTTCCCCTTCCATAACTTTATTATCGTTTTAGAGTTCATAACCATTCCGACGGAATGACAACGCTGTCATGTCTAGAGCAAACATTACACAAAAATTAACAGTCACGCCACAACAAAATAACTATTCAAGCTATTTTTTTACTGTGTTTTTGTCTGATAAATAGAACAAGAGTTAAATAATCTTATATAAAACATGAGAGTAAAGAATGTAAACATAATGTAAAATCACATTCTGTTACCTTTTAAAATAGAACAGATCCTACCTGTTATAAATTGGTGATTGCCTATTTATTTAAAAACTCGCACTATTGGCAGATAAATAACCCTTTTAACTGATCAATTACGGGGGATCAGTTAATTGGATTTCGCCTGAAGAAGAGTTAATTTTCACATGAAAGTAACCATTAATGACGTGGCTAAATATGCAGGCGTCTCAATAAAAACAGTATCAAGGGTCACTAACAAGGAACCTTCGGTAAAGCAAACAACTATAGACAAAGTCAACCAAGCTATTAGTGCATTAAATTATCAACCAAATGTTGCGGCTAGAAATTTAGCCAGTACAAGTTCATATGTGATTTGCTTCATTTATGACAACCCAAATGCTTATTATGTTATTGATATGCAAAACGGCATTTTATCTGCTTGCAAAGATAGGGGCTTCGAACTGCTCATTCATCCTTGTAATGCAAAATCGCCAACAATTTGTGAAGAACTCACCACTATGGTCAAACATTCTCGACTAGCTGGGTTAGTGTTAACTCCGCCTATGTCAGAGGACCCTAATATCTTGGCTGCACTAGATAAAATTAATGCCAATTACGTCAGAATTATCGCAGGTGAGCAGATAACTGATCATAAAGGCTTAACCGTTTTAGTTAACGACAAACACGGCGCCGTTGAAATAACGCAACATTTGATAAACCTTGGGCATCAGCATATTGGTTTTTTAAGTGGTGATCATCAACATGCATCAACCAAAGAGCGATTACATGGCTTCAAGCAAGCCATAGAAAGTAATGATTTAACCGTCAACGAAGACTGGGTATTGGACGGAAGATACTCTTTTGAATCGGGTGTTGAAGGGGCAAATAAATTAATTGCGATGAAAAATAGACCCTCTGCAATTGTTGCCTGTAATGATGAAATAGCGGCTGGTGCACTTTTTGCTGCAAGACTTGCGGGGTTGGATATACCAAAAGATTTATCCATTGTAGGCTTCGAAGATAGCCCTTTCTCACGTCAAACCTGGCCAAAACTAACGACTGTTCATCAACCCAATATTGAGATAGCACAAATTGCGACTCAATTATTAATTGATAAACGAAAAGATCAAGGCAAAGAAAGCTTTAAGGTATTCACGCCAACCCCAGTAATACGAGATTCGGCATCATCTCCGTAATAAGCCGCTGTTAAGTCTTTTTATGCGATAAAAAATGCCTTATTAATAAGGCATTTTTTATATTCACTAGTTAAAGACTAATGTAATTTAAGCTTAGGTCTTTTCCAACGCAATAATCTTTGCGCTAAGCGGTATACAAATGCCGAGAACCAGCCATATAAACTAATAAGGTGGCGCTGATAGAGCGAAATATACATAAGACGCGCTAAGTGTCCTTCAACAAAAAACGTCCCCGTGCGTAAGTTACCCATCAAATTACCCACAGCAGAAAAACGACTTAGTGATACTAAAGAACCGTAATCTTTATAAACAAACGCTTTTTGTGGCTGTTGTTTCATTTGTGCACTGATATTTTTAAAAAGTGTTTCAGCCATTTGTGCTGCGGCTTGAGCTCTTGGTGGCACAGGCTTACCAGTATCCAGTATTAGCTGAGCGCAATCACCTAAGGCATAGATATTGTCTATGCCCTTCACTTTCATATAATGATCAACTTCAATTTGGTTTCGAGCGGTAATCGGTAATGTGCTGAAGTTTTCTAACACTTTAGGCCCTTTTACACCCGCTGCCCAAACTTTTATATTGG
Source organism: Shewanella sp. HL-SH8 (assembly GCF_051165765.1). NCBI lineage: Bacteria > Pseudomonadati > Pseudomonadota > Gammaproteobacteria > Alteromonadales > Shewanellaceae > Shewanella > Shewanella sp. HL-SH8. The sequence continues at coordinate 3,502,467 of NZ_CP195039.1, forward strand.
CATTTATTGTTTCACCTGCTGCAGTGATAAAGCCTGCCTTAGTGACTTCTTTTACTTGCACCGCTAAGTGCAGCTTAATGCCAAGTTTGGCTAACACAGCTTGAGCACGAAAACTGACTTGTTCCGGCAACTGTGGCAACACTTTATCGGCGGCCTCAATTAGATGGATCTCTAAATGCTGCTTTGAAATATTGGTATAACCATATTGGGTAACCGACTCTATAACATGATGCAGTTCAGCGGCTAATTCAACACCTGTAGCACCCGCTCCGACAATACCTATGCTTAGGTGAGTTTGTGTCTCGTTAAGTTGTAATAGCGCATCTAAGAGCTTGTCATGAAAACGATTAGCACTTTCTAAACTGTCTAAGAAAATACAATTTTTCTCTGCACCTAAAGTATTAAAACTGTTAGAGACACCTCCTAGTGCGAGCACTAAATAATCATATTCAATTTTGCGCTGTGGAATAATGACTTCATTGTCATCATTGAGTACCGGCGCTAAATAAATACATTTTTGATCGGGAGCGCAATTTTCAATACTGCCTCTAATATATTGATAACCATTCTTTAAACCATGATCACGATACTGAAGACCTTCGATTGATTGGTCTATCACCCCTACTGCGACTTCATGCAGTTTTGGCTTCCAAATATGAATAGTATTTTTATCAATTAAACAGACTTCAAGTTGCTTACTACGACCAAATTTACGACCTAATCGAGAGGCTAATGCTAAGCCAGCAGCTCCACCACCCACGATTACAATTTTTTGAGTCATTACATAACCCTATTAAATAAAAACCATAAAATGCATAACTATATAGTGACTAACAGAAAGCTCAGATAATAAAAAAGGCCATAATGGCCTTAGTTTATACAGCTTCTTCGTTTTCTTCACCGGTACGAATTCGGATAACTCGCTCTACATCGGTGACAAATATTTTACCATCACCAATTTTTCCTGTCCTGGCCGTATCAACGATCACATCGATAGCTTGCTCAAGTAATTCATCTTGTATTACCAATTCAATTTTTACTTTGGGTAAAAAATCTACCATATACTCGGCGCCACGATACAATTCAGTATGCCCTTTTTGACGGCCAAAACCTTTGACTTCGGACACTGTCATACCGGTAATGCCAATTTCAGCGAGTGATTCGCGCACATCATCTAATTTAAATGGCTTAATAATGGCTTCTACTTTCTTCATTTAATCACTCCTAAAAGGGCTGTATAGGTTAACTTAATTACCTAAGATGATGTAACTTTTATAGTTTATATCAACTTTCTATCACTACTGAATATCTTACTCGAAACTGAGGTAAGTTTCTGCTGCATTTTAAACTTATTTTTAAATTGATTTATTCTAAGCAAAAAATCAATTACTGACTATAATTTAATCAATTGCCGCAGGGAGCGGCATATTGATAAATCAAGGATGAGTCTATTATGATGTTATATCAGCGCAATTTTGGTTTTAATCTTATTGAATTAATGACCACAATAATGATCACCAGCTTACTGTCTGTTATCGCCTTTCCCTCGTTTAAATCATTACAACAACAAATCAGAGTCGACAGTAATATCAGGACAATTCAGCAATCGATGCAATTTGCCCGAAACATGGCGATCAGTTATGGCGTAAGAATAACGGTATGCCCTTTATACCAAGGAAAATGTGGTAATGATTGGCACACTGGCTTTTCTATATTTACCGATTCCGGCAAAACCAATGAATTAGATGGCCAAGATAAAATCATTCAAGAAGTCAGCCAGTTTCATCAAGAAGATATCATACAATATAATCGAAAGGCATTACGGTATCAGCCTGACGGCTTAGCATCAGGTACAAATGGCACACTTACATATTGCCCTGAAACCTTTGACAGCCCTTACTCTAAAGCAATTATTATCAATCAAGCAGGCAGAGTGAGATTTTCCACTAAGAAAAATATTGCCTGCAAACCCTAACACTCAAATAATATTGACCTGAATAAAATAAATCGCTGAATTTCATTGGTCTCTTGGTTATACTGAATACATATGACCAAGGATAATAAAATGAAACATAAATCTAATGGCTTCACACTGGTTGAGTTAATGGTGACTGTCGTGGTTGCTGGAATATTATTAACAGTTGGTGTCCCTTCTCTAATTTCTATGTATGAAGGAAACCGAGCCAGAAGTCTTATAAGCAATATTGAATCAACCATATTATTTGCCCGCAGCCAAGCCGTAAGTTACGGTAGCAGGGTATCAATATGCCCATTTAATGGAACAAGTTGCGGCGCTGACTGGACTGAAGGATTTAGTGTTTTTATCGATAATGGGGCATTGGGGTCACTGGAAAACAATAATGGTATACAGGATACTGTATTACGTACCGTCGATGCCGTAGACAGCAATGACTTTATTAAATCAACTTTATCACGCTATACATTCAATGCTGATGGGTTAATGAACCAGGCTCAAACAGGTAGTATCATTTATTGTCCGGGTGATAAGAGTAATCCTGATTCTAAAGGAATAACAATTGGCGTGTCCGGACGAGTTTCAGCAATCACAGCTAGTGTAAACTGCAATTAAAAAAGGTAGCCGATGGCTACCTTTTTTACACAATAAAATAAATTTCTAAGTTGATGAGTTATTGAGTAATTTCTTCATCCATTTTATTGGCTATTTTGGACTTAAATTTTTGTTCAAGTTTTACACATTCGTCAATATGCCTCACAACACCGCGTTTACCTGTCATAGTGCTAACATCCTGAGTCAATAGCGCAGCCTGTTCTTTTATCAAATCACTTTCAAGCCAACTAAAATTAGCTATATCTACACCGTTTTGAGTTTCAATAAAACATTTATAGGTGAGCGGTAATTCATCACTATGAGCCGTGATACTGAATCCTAAACCAACGATAAGTAAGGGTAATAACTTCATTTCCAACACTCCTTAGGCAATTTGTTCCCTGCTGCATTTAAGGTAATTGAAGCGCAAGCCGAATCGCGAGTCGCTTGAGTTCCCTTTGCTGTTGCGGTTAATGTAAAATCACTATTATTTACCACTACAGCATCGATGGAATAAAATTTATTCTCGACTATCCAGGGATCCGCACCTAAACCTAGCTTATTCATATCATCGGTATACTTTTTATTATCTAAATAGTACTGCTCTTGTCTATTTGCAGCATTCATTAACCCAGCGACACCATCAGCTCGCGCGCCCTTAGCGACAAATTGAGTGTAACTTGGGTATGCGATAGATGCCAAAATACCAATCACAACAACGGAAATCATAAGCTCTATCAGGGTAAAACCATTTTTTAGTTTCATTCAGTTTACTCGTCAATATGATAATAAATTTTGTTTGCACTCATGCCACCAAGACACTTTTCATCCCCATCTTTGCAATTATCTTTAGGAGATGTGGAGTCTTCTATTTTCTTCATTTGCTCTCCCGCTGCACCAATGCCGATAAGATACATGTAACTGTCATCTTCGCCATTAGGTGGAATCACCAGCTGTGGTGTATCCGGAACACGAGCGCCCATTTCCATAAATTCTTGCGTATATGAGCGAGTGCCTTTGTGTAAATCAAAACCATACAAACGGCCTTTACCTGATACTAAACATTGATTAGCTGATGTTGTATCGCCTGGAATATATGACGTAAAAAAAACACGTCCTTTGACAATAGTTGGCGCAGATAAACTTTTCTCACCAATAGCACCGAAGTTATAATACCAACCTCGCATCTTACCAAAGGCAACATTTTCAGCCTCTGTTGCGGGCGCGGCCGATGATACATTGTAAAGGTTAGATAGCTCTAAAGTCGCCGGAACTTCACTACCAGTAGTACCAGTAAAGGATTTACTTACTATATTTCTATCCTGTAGGACAAAAAACTTATCCGAACGCGACTTATCTAGCGGGTGTGGTCGATGACCAGTCCCAATAGTTACCGCATCATAGGGGACATTTTGATAGGTTCGCGTCGTCGTAGTGCCTGTAGGAGTTGTCACACTAGTTTCTACTACATTAGTAAATACCGTTTGAGCCACTGCAGGTTCTGCAAAAAAACGACGATCATTAGCTTGAGAGGTTCCACCTAAACTGGCAAACTTAAATGCAGTCCAAGGCACAGTGGTACTATCCGGCGAAGCGCTAGGAAGATCCATTCTCCACACATTAGCGCCGGTGTCAGTCGCATATATTCGATCAGTCAATTTATCATTATTACTATCCAATACTGCTACGCTGTTCGGAATACTATCAACAATACCATCAAGCATGGTTTTATTACTACCACCCGCTACGCCAAAATGATGTACAAGCGCACCTGTTTCGGCATTAAGAATATACACCCCACGACCATTAGTATCATCTTGACCAACCCCTGCACCATCCTTTGTTGAAGGATTATAGCCTCCACCAACAATCACAACCGGTAAGGCATTAGCAGAAGAAGTATTACCTGCGGGTAAACCTGGTATAAAAGTCACAACAGGTTCAGCCCAAGATTGCCCCATATCACTCATACCGGCTGAATCAGGGCTGACCTTCCACATAAATGATGGTTTATCTGGGTCGGTGATATTAAGAGCATAATATGACTTACCACCACGGCGCATACCGGTAAATAACCAGGCCTTTTCAATTGCACCGGAAGCATTGCGTTTAACATAGGCCACTGAAGGACTATCCATTCCGTATACAGAATGCACGCCTGTGGGAATATTGGCGCGAAGCTCTCTTAGATTAGGTAATAGCTCTTGTGGCATAAATGCCCAGGACTCTTCTACCGTATTACCCTTATCTTTAAACATATGAATAAACCCCTGGTTTGTACCTAATATCACGCGAACATCAGGAGAACCAGCGGTACCATAGTTTATTGCTAAAGGTTTTGAATGAAGAGGGTCACCCATAATATCAACACGGGTATCTGAGGTAGATTTATCTTTATCTTCGTCATCTACATCAATGCCTTGGGTCCATTTAAACAATTTATCTAACTCGGATTTATCGACCCCCATAAAACGAGCTAACTCATCTTCATTGCCAATGCCAACACCATTAATTGCATTCGCCTTAGTAAATGCCTTTAATGCACCATTGGAACCAAAATTACTGTACAAGGTCCTTGTCGCGGTATTCTGAAGCATTAATGAAGCACCACCGATAGCAACATTATTACCATCGCCACCACCACTTGTTGCATCGCAGACGGCTTTTGAAGTCCAATATGAACAAGCTGAGGATTTTAGATTACCATCATCACCAATGGCATTGTTTCCTGATTGGTCTACAACATCCCCACTACCAGTGACTTTGAACTTTTTCAAGTTGCCTAGCCAGCGTGGCCCCTTGTTAGGTAAAAACATTGCATAATAAACGGAATCGAGGGTTTGGGTTCTATCAAAATTATTACTAGCAATAGAAGGTGAGGTAAAACTCGAGTTAACCTCTAAGATATTAGAGAAAATTTGCTGTAATGCTTCCTGCAATTTTTGTGCATCTTTAGCTGAATAATATGCGCCTCCGCCGCGTAATGCGGTTTCTTTTAAAATAGGTGCTGCGCTATCTGCGCCAGAACTAAAACCAATAGTATATGTGCTCACAGTTTGAAAACCATCAACAGAAGTATTCACATCATTCTTCTTTAACCAACCAGCTAGCGCGGGAAGATAACTATTACTGTATTTATCGGTTTTAGTGACACCATTTAGCCCTAATATAAGATCATCTGCATTAGTATCATTTGTTGGCTCACCATCCGTCACGTAAATCACATAAGCGTTATCTTGACATAGTTTACCCACAAAAGGTGATTTGTATTTGCCTCCAGACTCTGCATTGGTATCCCTGTAAGGAGTTCGACTGGTATCATCATCACCATAATGGACACCTAAGCCTGCAAAATAACGATACGATTCGTACAATGTCTCACATAATGGCGTCCAAGTTTCGGCTTTAAATCCACCTATGGTTGTCAACAATTTTGCTTTTGATGATTCATTAGTCGGAGATATGCCGTAAACAATTCTACCGCCATTACGGGTGTCACCACCATTAAAGTTAAATACTGAAAGGCCAAAATCAACCCCCGGAGTAGTAACAATGGTATCTTCTATCACTCGCTGAGCAATTTCTAGACGAGAATAATTTTGTTGAGTTTTCGAACTGTGATACCACTTCACGTATTTTTCAGTGTAAAGAGTAATAGGTTGGCCAATACCAAAGTTAGTAAGTTTAGCTTTAGCGACTGCTGCGTCAATCTGAGCTGGTGTTGATGAGTTGTTTGCGGCAGTATGGCTTATAGGATTAGCACTTGTTCCTAACCCATCAACCGGAAAGCCCCAAAAGTTTGTGTTATTGTTATAATAATTCTTCTCAGCAATATCTTCATAACAATCAACCTGGGTAATCCCTGAACCATCAGTTAACGGTATTTCAGACCAGGTCCCGTTTTCTCCAACATACTTATGCTCGCGTATATAACCTGTAAACATACCGTAGTCTTGAAGATACTTTTCGCCAACATCACAGCCATTTACGCCATGTAAAAAGAATTGCTTGCTAGAAGCACTAGGGATATTACTGCTGCTACGAGTATAAAATAGTTTAGTATCTGGTTTTAATGTTCCACCTGAATTGACGTTCTCTGCACCACGAACATAAGGTGTATCCGTTTTGAAGTTACTGCCCATACTGCCTGAAGTATCAAATATAATGAGTACCTGGGGCCGTGAACCTGACCTTGCTGTAGACTCAAAAACATAAAGTTCAGTGTCATCTGCGAAACTATTAGCAGACAAGCAAAGTACCGCGAATAACGATGTAAAAGATATAAGCTTAATCATAATCAGTTTCCTGTGAATATTTCTTGCTCTACGCCTGCAACAATCGTAACTTGCCCAAGGTTATTGCGCCCAAATCTTGCAGCACTGGAGATCTCTAAGAATTTACATCCTATGCCTTCAGTTACAGTTTCTGTACGTACACACGTATAATTTTCCAGTGGCGTAATCGTATTGATAATATCTAATTGATTATCATGCTCGACAAATACTCCAGCCATATTTCCCAAATCAGAGCCTTCTTTAGCATCAATAATTTTATCTTGAGCACCTTGAGCCGAAATCATCGCTTCTAACCGCTCAGAACCAGCACCAGCCATGCGTAACGACTGGGTCGAGTTAACTGCAAGCGCTACGCCGATAATAGTCATAATAACTAATATTATAAGGGAAAAAAACAACACAACCCCTTGCTGCCTTTGTATGGAAAACATCATATGGACACCTACATGATTATATTTATTAATGGCTTGCACTAAACATTGAATTGTTCAGCACTACTGTGCTTGATACAACTTTTCGACGATAGTTATCATTAAATGGACCTATCGTTTTATCACCCACTGTATATTTCACATTGTTATTATAGCTATTGTCTTTTCGAGTACTGCGTACTAATAAATAAATTCTTAAAGCGACTATTTGATGACCAAAATCCCACATCGGCGCCGTGACATTTTGTACTGGCATGTAACTGTCAGCTGTGCCGTCAAGATTACGGTCAACACCATATAAAATGCGCATATTCTCGATACCTTCAACTAGCTGTTCATCGTTATTCATGCCATTACCAATCGAAAGTGTCCGTCGTTTTAATATTGGAATATCACCGTCATTTTCAATGTAATAGACATGGTGTTGATACTCCCAAATACGACTGTTTTCTATAACGGGGGGGACAGCATTACCATTAAATAATGCGATGTTCTCATATGCAACTGCACCGTAATAACGAGTGGCATTCATATTAGCTGGTAATACAGAAGGACCAACAAGTCGTTTTAACTGAATAACATCAGTGCCAGACTTCGGAGTTATACAGGCCAACACGTCAGGCCCTACCCCAGCCTCATAACCCCATAAGTATCTAAAACTACTAAATGGATTGCTAGGAAAACTCCCATTATTAGCACCACCACCAACACAGTCATTTATAACAGCAGTAGCTGACACGGTGACGTTTGCATAAAACGGTCGAGCGGTATCATTACCGAAAAATCCTACCTGACTAATATCTCTGTCCATAATCGCTAATGCGATACGGCCATTTTCTTGTAATTGGTTAAACTGGCTCGTGGTGGTCACATTACTTGATGACATACTAAACATGCTAAAAATACCTGCTGTTAAAAACAAGCTGATCAGCATGGCGACCATCAATTCAACAAGCGATAACCCCGCTTGCAATGTTATTTTTTTTAGCATTTTTTTACCTTACAAAATCGCGGTATTAATAACTAACGCACGACGCCTATCATTTGACGAGCCACAACTTTTTGCAAAAGCACTGCCCTCGCTTAAACCATCTGTTGAAGCGCGAATGCCGCGCCAGGTCATAACAACTGTGACATCCCTACCAGTAATATCTATACACGCTGTGGTAGAATCTAATCCGCCGACACTCGCACCAGAATACTTTTCATTTTCACCTTTAAACGACTGCTCCCACTGGTATATATCCCATAGGCGGGTCTCAACATTAGTGCAAATACTGTTCACACCAATAGCAACATCACAAGCTTTAGTTGGCGCAGACGTACCGCCATTATAAGTTCCTTCATAATTGCTAAGCTCAGATGGGTTCATTCGCATTCTGTTAACAATATCATTGGCATAATAAGAGGCTTGAGTTTGTTGAAAAGACTCAAAACTGCCTTGCTTAGAAATAATGTGCAAATTAAAAATGCCAATAAGGCCTATCACCAGTATTACCAGTGAGACCATAACTTCAATTAAGGAAAATCCATTCCCTTTAGATGACATGCGTCAACCCTCCGACAACCGTCATATTCTTGACCTCAAATATCTTATTTTAAGCTTAAAAAACGATAACTTATATCAAATTTCTGTTCAACAATTCTAACTTACAAGTTGTTAACAATCTAGCTTAATATGTTTACCTTCATATAAAGCGGTTATTGGTAACAACTATACTCCGATTAAATTTTAAGCACAAAAAAACCCGTAACTTAACGCTACGGGTTTATTTAATACAGTATGAACTAGAAAAAGCGCTAACGCTACCTTAGCTCTGCAGGCACAGCAAAAACAATGTCTTCTTTTCGCCCTTCAACTTCAGTAATCACACTTGGAGCATGCTCAGCAATAGCTTTAACAACTTGCTGAACCAGCACCTCGGGTGCTGAAGCTCCGGCTGTAACAGCAACTTTTGAAACATCTTTAAACCAGCTAGGGTCGACATCTGCTGCGGTATCAACTAGGTAAGCTTGGGTACCGGTTTTTTCAGCCAGCTCTCGCAACCTGTTTGAATTAGAGCTATTTTTAGAACCGACAACAATCAGTAAATCGACTTGTGAAGAAAGACTTCTCACCGCATCTTGACGATTTTGAGTGGCGTAGCAAATATCATCTTTACGTGGCCCTTCGATTGATGGAAAGCGTTTCTGTAAAGCAGCGATAATATCGAGCGTATCGTCGACAGATAATGTAGTTTGGGTAACAAAACATAAGTTATCCGCATTTTTCACCGACAATGCGGCGACATCTTCTGGTGACTCAATTAAATAAACGCCACCTTTATCATTGTCGTACTGCCCCATGGTCCCTTCTACTTCAGGGTGGCCTTCATGACCAATTAAAATACATTCAATACCTTTACGACTTGCTCGAGTCACCTGCAAATGTACTTTAGTCACTAAGGGACAAGTTGCATCAAACACTTTTAAACCACGCTGCTTGGCTTCTTTTCTAACAGCCTGAGAAACACCATGTGCACTGAAGATAACAATTGAGTTATCGGGTACTTGTTCTAGCTCTTCAACAAATATCGCCCCACGCTCTTTTAAGTTTTGAACTACATATCGATTATGCACTACCTCATGACGCACATAAATAGGCGGTTCAAATAACTCTAAAGCACGTTCAACAATACTGATAGCACGATCAACACCCGCGCAAAAACCACGTGGGTTTGCTAATAGAATGTTGAGTTTAGCTGAGGTAGGATCGACTTTTAACATAGGTAATGTTTACTCCGTGATAACCTGTACAACATCTAGCTCAAACGTGATTTTATGCCCAGCCAATGGATGATTTAGATCCACAGTAATAGAGTCACCTATTGTTTCACGCACAATACCTGGAATTTCACTGCCGCCTGGGCCAGAAAAACTGACAATAACCCCAGCTTCTAACTTCATGTTAGCTGGAAAACGACTGCGGTCCATATGATGAATAGCATCAGGGTTTGACTCGCCAAAAGCATCTTTAGCATCCAGGGTAAAAGTATGTTTATCACCCTCAGATAAATGTTTAATTTGTGCTTCTAACGCTGGGCTCAGGCTTTGATCACCTAAATTAAACCGCGCAGGCTTACCTGATGCTTTGGTGCTATCTGCGGTTGAACCATCTTCTAAAATAAGGTTCATATGGCATAAAATAGCATGGTTATCGGGTTTATTTAAATCGGTCACTTTGATTGCTCCTGCTCAGTTTGAGCAACATCAGGCTTAAAGGCTTCCCACAGAATTAATATTGCGCCAATAAAAATAGCGGAGTCAGCAATATTAAATGCTGGGTAGTGGCTAGTTTTCCAATAGAAATCTATAAAGTCCACTACGAAGCCATGCATTAAACGATCAACTAAATTACCTAATGCTCCACCAATAACGAGTGTATAAGCAAGGTTTGTACGTAACAATTGATGTGACTGCTTTCTTAACCAGATGGTTAGTAAGGTGCTGAAACCTATGGCAATAACCGCAAAAAACCAACGTTGCCAACCTCCGGCATCACTTAAAAAACTAAATGCAGCGCCGTAATTTCGTACATAAGTAAAATTAAAAAATGGCAATAACTGAATTGATTCATATAAATCAAAGTTTTCCAGTACCCATTGTTTAGATAGCTGATCTGTAATAAACACAAATACAGCTACCCAATACCAACGCAAGCCACTGTCCTTCCATGTTGCTGGAACAGTACTCATAACATTCTATCCTTATGCAAATTCGCGTTGTTCGCCTTCACCTTCAATATTGGTCACACAGCGTTGACACAATGTTGGGTGGGCTTCAATGGTGCTAACTTCTTCACGGTGGTGCCAGCAACGCTCGCATTTCTGCGCTTCACTTTTAGTCACCACTAATTTTAGATTTTCAAGTTCAGTTACTACAGCATCTGATGGTGCATCAGCTAAAGGCGCAACTACCGCTTTTGAGGTTAATAATACAAAGCGTAATTCGTCATCTAACTTAGCTAGCTCTGCGGCAAGTTCTGCATCGGCAAATAAAGTCACTTCAGCTTCTAATGAACCACCAACACGTTTATCACGGCGGGCTTGTTCAATCACTTTATTCACTTCATTACGAACAGCAAGCAGCTTCTGCCAGTAATCATCACTTAAATCGCTTTTAAGAGTGACAGACTGTAACCCTTGATACCATTCTTCAGTAAACACATACTTATCGCGTTTGCCTGGTAGTAATTGCCAGACTTCATCTGCGGTAAAGCTTAGAATTGGGGTGATCCAACGTACCATAGCTTCAGATATATGGAATAATGCCGATTGACAGCTACGACGAGCATTACCATCTTGCTTGGCGGTATATTGACGATCCTTAATGATATCTAAGTAGAATGCACCTAATTCAATTGAACAGAACTGCATTAACTTTTGAGTCACTAAGTGGAAATTATATTGATCATACGCGGCAATAATTTCATTTTGTAGTGTATCAGCACGACGCATTACCCAGCGATCTAATGCCACCATATCTTCAGGTGCTACCATATCGGTTTCTGGATTAAAGCCATTTAAGTTAGCTAATAAGAAACGAGCGGTATTTCGAATACGGCGATACGCATCGGCGCTGCGATTTAAAATCTCATCAGAAACAGTCATTTCACCGCTGTAATCGGTTGCTGCGACCCATAAACGTAAAATGTCGGCACCCAACTTATTGGTTACTTGCAATGGCGCAATCACGTTACCAACTGATTTAGACATTTTACGGCCTTTACCATCAACGGTAAAACCGTGTGTAAGTACTTGCTTATAAGGCGCCTTGCCGTTCATCGCGGTAGAAATCATCAGTGATGACATAAACCAGCCGCGGTGTTGATCGCTACCTTCAAGGTATAAATCAATATCATGGCCTTGAAACTCTGGGCGGGCAGCAACAACTGACGAGAAGGAAGAGCCTGAGTCATACCAAACATCTAAGGTGTCAGTGACTTTACGATACTGAGAGGCTTCTTCACCTAATAGTTCTGATTCATCTAAGTCCCACCAAGCTTGAATGCCTTGTTGCTCAATTCTATGGGCAATACGTTCCATCAATGACGCGCTATCTGGATGTATCTCATCGGTTTCACGGTGTACAAATAATGTGATTGGTACACCCCAGGTACGTTGGCGTGAAATACACCAATCTGGGCGGTTTTCAACCATTTTTTCAATACGACTTTGACCCCAATCTGGTAGCCAATGCGTTTTCTTGATTTCAGCTAAAGCTTGTGCACGTAAACCTTTGTTGTCCATTGAGATGAACCACTGCGGTGTTGCACGGAATATAATCGGTGTTTTGTGGCGCCAGCAATGCGGATAGCTGTGACGATAAGCAACGTGATGAAGCAGTGCGCCCTTTTCCGTTAATAGTGCGACTACATTGTCATTAGCTTTAAACACGTGTTGACCGGCAAAGAACTCAGTATCAGGTTTGAATACACCGTTATCGCCAACAGGGTTGGCCACTTCTAAACCGTATAACTGGCCAACAACAAAGTCGTCTTGACCGTGCCCTGGTGCAGTGTGAACAATCCCAGTACCCGCTTCAGTAGTAACATGGTCGCCAAGAATCGCAGGTACATCAAAGCTTAAAAATGGGTGTTTAAAACGAGTCAGTTCAAGCTCTGCGCCTTTGACTTCACCAATAATTTTATGTGAATCAAATCCATAACGTTCAACACATGACTCAACCAACACTTGGCCTAAAATCACAGCAGCTGTCATACCGTCTTTAGTAAACTCCACTAAGCTATAGGTAAACTCAGGGCTTAAAGATAACGCGCGGTTAGCCGGTAATGTCCACGGTGTTGTGGTCCAGATAGCCATTGATATTGGGTGAGGATAATTTTCTACCGCAAATTTTGCTGCAACAGCAGCACTATCTGTCGCTTCAAAAGCAACATCAATCGCTGGTGATGTTTTATCTTCATATTCAACTTCAGCTTCAGCAAGTGCTGAGCCACAGTCAGTACACCAATGCACTGGCTTTACACCTTTGTGTAAATGGCCGCTGTCAATAACTTTGGCTAATGAACGCACAATGTTAGCTTCAGTAGTGAAATCCATGGTGAGGTAAGGGTTTTGCCAGTCACCTAGCACACCTAAACGAATGAAGTCATCGCGCTGACCATCTACCTGAATAGCAGCATATTTACGACACTCTTCACGAAATTCAGCCGCTGAAATTTTCTGCCCTGGCTTGCCCACTTTTTGCTCGACTTTTAACTCGATCGGCAAACCGTGACAATCCCAACCAGGGATATAAGGCGCATCAAAACCAGACATGGTTTTTGATTTAATAATAATGTCTTTTAGGATTTTGTTTACAGAGTGACCAATATGAATACTGCCATTCGCATAAGGAGGGCCATCGTGCAAAATAAACGGTTTACGGCCAGCTCTATGTTCACGAATGTGTTGATATAACCCATCCTGCGTCCAGCGATTTAACATTTCTGGCTCGCGATTAGCTAAATTACCGCGCATCGGAAACTCAGTTTCCGGCAAATTCAAAGTCAGTTTATAGTCGCTCATTGATCCCATACCGTTAATTAAGCTGAATAATCAGCTTGCATCAAAGCAGAATAAAGCCTTAGCTTCATTCGCATCATTCAAAATTTGTTTTTTTAGTGCATCCAATGACTCAAAAGGTTGTTCGTCACGGATTTTAGCCACTAATTCAACTTCTACTCGCTTGCCATATAAGTCACCATCAAAATCAAATAAGTGCACTTCTAACTGACAAACTTGGCCTTGCACTGTCGGGCGAAAGCCCACATTTGCAACACCTTCATATACATCACTACCATGCCAAAAAAATCGTACTGCAAATACACCGCGTATTGGCACGACTTTTCTTTTTAACGCAATATTTGCCGTTGGAAAACCGATAGTTCTACCAATTTTTTGCCCATGAGCCACTTTACCACTCAACATAAATGGATGACCCAATAACCGTCTTGCTTGTTCTAAATGACCTAACATGAGCTGTTCACGTACTAAAGTTGAACTCACTCTGTGGGTTCCAACGACAAAGCTTTGAGTGCTGACTACGCTGAAACCAAATTGCTTACCTGCGGCTACAAGCATCTCAAAATTGCCTTCACGCCCTTTCCCAAAGCAAAAGTCGTCACCGACAACCAGGTATTTAACACCTAGTTTGTTAACCAATAATTCTTCAATAAACGCCTGAGCGGGTTGACTGGCAAAAGATCGTGTGAAATTAACACATAATAGGCGGTCAATTTCTAATTCGTCCAATAAACGGACTTTATCTCTTAAAAGGCTTAACCTTGCTGGAGCATGCTCTCCACGAAACAACTCTTGGGGTTGTGGCTCAAATGTCATTATGGTCGCAGGCAGTTGAAAATGGTGCGCTTTACTTACCAAATTACGGATCACCTCAGCATGGCCACGGTGAACACCATCAAAGTTGCCTATGCTTAGCACGCAACCATGATGAGAAGGTAATAAATTGTGTATACCGCGGATTAATTCCATTACGCCAATGCTTGCCTAAAATTGTTTATTAATAGTAAATCGGCAGATTATATACCCAAACCGCTATCCACTTAAACCCAATAACTCTATTAAGCGACTATAAATCTGCGTTTAAAGAACTACTGGGGCTGTTTTTATTTTCCATGGTCTGACACCGAGCAAAAGTAAGGTAGCCAGATAAGTTAATGCGCCGCTACAAATAAGCGCGACTAACGCCATCATTCTTTCACTAATGCTCCAACTAAGCCATTGCGATTGAACGGGTAAAAAATACCATAACATTGCAGACATGACCGCTGTCGCGATGACAATTTTAAGCGCAAATATTAATGTTGCGCGGCTAAGATTGTAAACCCCAGCCTTATGTAAACCGCTATATAACAAACCAGCATTAAGCAATGCCGATAAGGATGTCGCTATTGCTAAACCTACATAGCCGAATGGAATAGCAAATATAAGGTTAAACACCATGTTAGTTACCATGGCAATAATACCGAATTTAACCGGTGTTTTTGTATCATGCCTAGAATAATAACCTGGCGCTAATACTTTAATCATCATAAAACTCAGCAAGCCTGCACCATAAGCAACTAAACTGTATGAAGCCATTTCAACATCGGTGAGACTAAATGCCCCGCGCATGAATAACACCATTAACATAGGTTGCGCGAGCAAAATCAAGCCAAACATAGCAGGCATACCTAATAGTAAAATAGCTTTAACGCCCCAATCCATTGTTTGACGAAACCCTTCCCCTTCAGCATTAATATGCTTTCTCGAGAGTGCTGGTAAAATGACCGTTGCGATAGCAATACCAAATAATCCGAGTGGAAATTCAAGTAACCTATCTGCGTAATACAGCCAACTAATCGAGCCCGTCATTAAGAAGCTGGCAATAAACGTATCAAACAGCAAATTGATTTGAGAAACCGATACCCCAAAAAGTGCGGGCAGCATTAAAGTGCGAATCTTAACGACACCAGGATGATGCCACCCCCAAGAAGGTTTAACTAAAGCGCGCTCTTGAATTAAAAAAGGGATTTGAAATACAAACTGCACCAGACCACCAACAAAAACCCCCCATGCGAGCCCAATTTCTGGGTTTTCCATAGTCGGAGATGCATATAGAGCAAACCCGATGATTGCAATGTTAAGAAAAACTGGGGTAAATGCCGATACAGCAAACCGGCCTCTGGTATTTAAGATTGATCCTGCTAGCGCAGTAAAAGTGATAAACCACAGATAAGGGAAGGTGATTTTAAGCATTAAAGACGCAAGCTCGAATTTCTCGGCATTGGGGCCATCGTTCAACCAGTCTAAAAACCAACCGCCGCCGAATAATGCTGTAAGTATAGGAGAGCCAATAACACCAACTAAGGTTACTATCGTCACCAGCAAACCAAGCGTACCGGTAACTTTTCCGAGTAACTCCCGGGTTTCTTCAGGGGAATGCTTTTCTTGATATTCAGTTAACACAGGCACAAAAGCTTGTGCAAAAGCACCTTCGGCAAATAGGCGGCGTAAAAAGTTAGGTATTTTGTTAGCAAAGAAAAAAACATCCGCGCTACTTCCTGCCCCCATTAAATTAGCAATAACAACATCACGCACTAACCCCATCACACGAGAAATCAACGTCATAGCACTGACAACGACACCTGATTTAATTAACTTTTTACTCAATTGACCCCCAAAAGCTCATCTTGCCCATAAAATTTAATGGTATTTGTTGCAAATATTCTAAGCAAACTCTGTCACATAGGCTAAAGAGCTGTTAGAATTACGCCACATATTACACGAGTGGGTTGAAGATAAGCACGCCGATTGTATATTTTATCATTTATGATGAGATTTCAATTTTAGTCGTTGACAAAGCGACTTAAAGCAGGCATATTCCTCGGCCTTTAAAAGTATCAAATCCAGTTTTTAGGAGTTGCACCTTGGCTAATAGCAAGTCTGCAAAGAAGCGCGCGCTTCAGTCTGAAAAGCGTCGTCAGCATAATGCAAGCCGTCGCTCAATGTTACGTACATACGTTAAGAAAGTCATCGCTGCTATCAAAAGCGGTGACCACAAAGCGGCTACAGAAGCGTTCGCAGTTGCACAACCAATAGTTGACCGTATGGCGACAAAAGGCCTTATTCACAAGAATAGAGCTGGCCGTCAAAAGTCACGTTTGAATGCTAGAATCAAAGCACTAGTTGCTTAATTCAGTAATCAATCTCAAAAAACCGGCCTAGGCCGGTTTTTTTATGTTTAAAATTCAGCATATGTAAGCATGTAAGCATGTAAGCATGTAAGCATGTAAGCATGTAAGCATGTAAGCATGTAAGCATGTAAGCATGTAAGCATGTAAGCATGTAAGCATGTAAGCCGACCAATAGTATTGATTATGTGACAGATAATAAAAAGCCTTAATCGCTTAATAGCGATTAAGGCTTAAAAGAAGACAGATTAGTGGCAGTACATATTATTCAGTACTTGAATAAGTGCTTTTACTTCATCGCTTTTTAATGAGTAATAAACGGTTTGTGCCTCTTTACGTGTGCCAACTAGATTATCCTTTCTTAACCATGCAAGGTGTTGCGATAAAGCAGACTGGCTTAGCCCTAGCTTTTTATTCATATCACCTACACACATTTCACCATCATTCAGCAGGTGGCATAAAATAAACAGTCTTCGTTCATTCGCTAGCGCTTTTAATAAGACAACGGCATGGTCGGCTTGTTGCTGCATTTTTTCTATATCCATCACCTAAAATACTCTCCTCATCTAACATTTGCCTAATATAGCGTCACCTTAAAAATAGAGTCGGGACATGAAGCACACTTTTTGGTAGATTGTTTAAAAAAGTGAGACATAGTTAGAATATTTGAAGGAAACTCATGAGAAATTATAAGCACGTCAGCTTAACAGCTTTATTTACAGTGGCATTATTTGGCTGCCAGCAAACAACACCATCACAATCTAAATCGCCTGAAAAAGTGATTAATGACTCTGAAGATGCGCAAATCAGTCAACTGTTAGCGCAACAAGCCCTTAATTCAAACAGAGCCTACGATATTGTTGAGTCACTCACCGTAGAGGTAGGACCACGATTAGCTGGTACAGATAAAGATATTATGGCTGTCGAATGGGCAATGGAAAAACTGTGGCTGATGGGCTTTGATAAAGTCTATAAAGAATCAGTCCAAGTTCCAGCATGGTCTAGAGGGATAATGACTTCGGCCAGTATTGTGTCACCATTTGAGCAGCCTTTGGTGATTACAGCCCTTGGTGGCAGTATTGGTACGCCAGAGACAGGCATTCAAGCACCTATAGTACGTTTTGAGTCATTAGAGGAACTCACTTTAGCCTCACCTGGGCGTATTGAGGGCAAGATTGTTTTTATCGACCATAAGACTGAACGGCATAAAGATGGCAACGGATATGGTATTACTGTTGGCGGACGCTCTAAAGGAGCTGTAGAAGCGGCAAAAAAAGGCGCTGTTGCAGTTGTAATACGCTCAATTGGGACTGATCATGACCGTATGGCTCATACGGGTATGATGCGTTACCAAGAAGATGTGCCTAAAATTCCCGCGGCGGCAATGTCAGCACCTGATGCCGACTTAATCAACGCCATGTTAACACGCGACCCCAATATTGTTATGTCGTTGAATATGACATCTGAAAACTTAGGTATTGCCACATCTTATAATGTAATAGCAGAAGTGACAGGCAGTAGCAAACCAGATGAAATTGTCTTAATAGGCGCGCATCTAGATTCGTGGGACGAGGGTACGGGCGCTATTGATGACGGAGCCGGTGTCGCAATTGTCACTGCAGCCGCAAAGTTAATTCAAGATTTACCACAAAAGCCTGCTCGTACTATCCGCGTTGTACTCTACGCTGCTGAAGAAGTCGGTTTAGTCGGTGGAAAAGCCTACGCAGAGATGCATGCCAATGAATTAGAAAAGCATTACATAGCAGCAGAATCTGATTTTGGTGCTGGTCCTGTTTATCAAATTGATTTTAATGTCGCACCCGCAAGTTTTAGTCAAATTCAACATCAAGTGTCTGCAATGACATTAAACGGCATTACTTTAGGTACGAATGACGCTTCAGGCGGCCCAGATGTCTCTATGATGCCAGGTTTGGGTGTTCCAGTTGCATCGTTAAAACAAGATGGTACAGATTATTTTGATTATCATCACACCCCGAATGATACGTTGGATAAAATTGATCCAAAGGCATTAGCGCAAAATGTAGCGGCTTACGTGCAGTTTGCTTATATGATGGCACAATCTGAAATTGAACTAAGACCACTTGCTAAATCTGAGTAATCAAGATTAAGTGCATATGCTCAACTTGGTACTGTGCTAGGTCATATTGATAACATATTTTATCCATAAAAATGCCCTTAATAAAGGGCATTTTTTTATGACTAAATTGAACCAACTATGAAATTAACACTCATGTTAATATATAAATAATAACTATGTTAAAAAACTCTAATGTTGCTCATCGCGTAAAAATACTGGGCTATCAAGTTTGGATTGCTCTGGGCTGTAATAGTAGCCTTCTAAGTCAAATTCAGTTAACTGCTCTAATGTCTTAGGTTGATTATTGACAATATACCTTGCCATCAAACCACGCGCTTTTTTGGCATAAAAGCTAATTATCTTATATTGACCATTCTTACAATCTTTAAAAATTGGGGTAATAAGTTGCCCCTCAAGCTGTTTGACTTTAACTGATTTAAAGTACTCATTAGAGGCTAGATTGACGATGATGTCATCACCCTGCTCTGCTAATGCTTTATTCACTTCATTGGTAATAATCTCCCCCCAAAATGCATATAAATTATTCCCAGCTGAGTTAGTTAATTTGGTGCCCATTTCTAAGCGATAAGGTTGGATTAAATCGAGGGGTTTTAGCAAGCCATATAAACCTGACAAAATACGCATATGTTGCTGTGCTGAGTGAATTTGCGACTCTGATAAGCTATCTGCATCAAATCCGGTATAGACATCCCCTCTGAAAGCGAACATCGCTTGCTTGGCATTGATTGGAGTGAAATCAGGTTGCCACTGCTCAAAACGGGCAGCATTCAAACCCGCTATTTTATCGCTAACTTTCATTAAACTAGCAATATCAACAGGCGTAAGTTGCCGACATATCTTTATCAGTGTTTCGCTATGGGATAATAATGTCGGTTGAGTAAACGTTGCCGTTATCGGCGGATGTTCAAAATCTAATGTTTTGGCAGGTGATACTAAAACCAGCATGGTTAACTCCTTTATCTGAATACACCACATAATACGTGACTGATATAAAAAAACCATGCTGATTCAGCATGGCTTTTTCGATTACCCTCACGCCTTTAATCAATGCACAAAAAACAATAGCGGCTTATTTTTTGTTACTAGCAGATAAGTCAGGCCAAATTTGTTCTTCCAATTGATCGGCTAGCTCAGGAAATTTACTTGTATCAAATACCGGATCTTTTCCTTCTTTAACTTGCTGACGATAGTCATTAATGACCCTAATCGCCAATCCTGAAAGTAACATTATCGCGACAATGTTAACCAATGCCATCAGTCCCATGGACACATCAGCTAAATCCCATACCAAACCAATTTTAGCCATAGCACCAAACATCACCATACCTAGTACTACTAGTCTAAATAAAGGTAACGCTTTTTTGCTGTTGCCAGACAAAAACATGATGTTGGTTTCGGCGTAAGAGTAATTTGCAATAATTGAGGTAAAACAGAATAACAAAATAGCGAAAGCAATAAAGGCACCGCCCCATGAACCTACATGGAAAGTTAATGCATTGATTGTCATACCAATGCCCTCACCAGATCCAGCGGCATCACCAGCAAGTAATATTATTGCCGCCGTTGCAGTACAAATAACGATAGTATCAAAAAATACCCCCATCATTTGTATATAACCTTGTGATGCTGGATGATTTGGGTTGGGTGAAGCACTTGCTGCAATGTTAGCAGCACTACCCATACCCGCTTCATTTGAAAATAACCCACGAGCTATACCAGCCTGCATAGCTTGCGAGACACTATATGCAATAGCGCCACCAGCAGCTTCTTGCCATCCAAATGCACTATTGATAACGAGCATAAATACTCTTGGTAGTTCCTCAATATTTATCAGTACGACAATAAACGCCATAATGATATAAACTAATGCCATAAAAGGGACAACAAATTCCGATACTTTAGCAACCTTTCTTAATCCCCCCATAATAACCACGCCACTGAATAACGTAATCAAAATGCCGACATAGAGTGCATCAACATCAAATACAGCGGTCATCGCACCGGCTATTGTATTAGCTTGAACTGCATTGAAGACCAAACCAAAACAGATAATTAAGAGAACAGAAAATAACACCCCCATCCAACGCTGTCCTAAGCCTTGCTCCATATAGTAAGAAGGACCGCCGCGATATTGCCCATCAACATCTTTTACTTTATAAACTTGAGCAAGAGTGGATTCGATCATCGCTGTGGCCATGCCTAAAACAGCAATAGCCCACATCCAAAAAACGGCACCAGGACCTGCTACCCCTATAGCAAAAGCAACACCAGCCATATTACCTGCACCGACTCTAGCAGCCATACTGGTACAAAAAACTTGAAACGAAGATAATCCATTTTTACCCGGTCTACGGCTAATGGCGAGTAATTTAAGGCCGTGACCAAACTGAGTAAACTGAATAAACCCAAGGCGTATCGTAAAATATAAGCCAGCTCCAACCAGCCCATAAACTAATAGCTCGCCCCAAAGTAGGCCGTTTAAATAATTAATTATTTTTTCTAACATTGCCATAATGCTTATCTATTCCTTTGGAATAACTCAATCTATCGTGTAACAATCTTATTTATAGCTGGGTATAGATGCTGTAATCACGACATATAAAGTTATTTTAATTGCTTGATTATTATTGGTTTATATTTTTATTAATTAAAAACCAGTCTTGTGGCTTGGCTTATTATACCTTTTCAACCAATGATCTCTAATTTAGTTTGAAACTGCATTCAGACTAATTAAGATATTCGATGATGTTCTTTGCAAACAAATTAGCACAGGCAGTCAATTAGAACTTAATAAATTCATCGTAAAAATCACTTTATCGCCCTCAGATCAACAACAGCATAACAATCCTCCACTTTATAAAACCAACATAACAACAAATACAACATAACTCTCAGTGAAATATCACCACCTAATTAACAAAAATTAGATCCACAACACATTATTAACCCTCAAAATGAAATACAGTGTTCTCAAACTAAGACTAACATTCAATTTTTCTCGTTTTAATGAGGTCAATATGACAAATGCTAATGAAATTATCGCACTCAAAAAGTTTGTTCGAGCTACTAACTTCCTTGCAACTTCGCAAATTTATTTGAAGCAAAACGTACTTTATAAACGTAAGCTTGAACACACTGATATTAAACCTAGATTACTAGGCCATTGGGGAACTTGCCCAGGTATTAACTTTGTCTACGCTAACGTAAACCGTCTTATTGTTAAACATAATCGTGAGTTCATCTACCTTGTTGGCCCTGGTCATGGTTTTCCTGCAGTACAGGCCAACCTATTCATGGAAGGTTCATTAAGCCATTTCTATCCAGAGACAATTCCTTATACAGAAACCGGTATCGAAGATATCTGTAAAAAATTCTCTGCAGCCTATGGCTATCCTTCGCATGCTAACCCAGAAGCACCAGGACAAATCTTAGAAGGTGGCGAACTTGGCTACTCATTGTCTGTTGCATGGGGTTCTGTGCTAGATAATCCAAATCTGATTGCTGCCTGTTTAATCGGTGACGGTGAAGCTGAAACAGGCCCACTAGCAGCATCTTGGTATGCAAACCGTTTGGTATCACCTAAAAATAACGGCGCAGTTCTTCCAATCGTGCATATCAATGGTTATAAAATCTCTGGCCCAACCCGTATGGGCCGCATGAGTCATGAAGAGCTTGATTTAGAATTCCGTGGTCTTGGTTATCATCCAATTATTGTTGATGATGAACTTGATATTGATATCTTCGAACAAATGACAGCCGCTATGGACTTGTCATATGACATGATAAACGACATTCAACGCCGTGCACGCTCTGGCGAAGATGTTGTTAAACCACGCTGGCCAGTGATTTTATTGAGAACAGCAAAAGGCTGGACTGGTACTACTGAATATGATGGAAAAAAACTTGCAGGCAACTGTGAATCTCATCAAGTCATCGTTAATAACTGTGCAACTGACAAAGGCCATTTAGATGCGCTTGATCAATGGCTAGCCAGCTACAAATTTGATGAACTAGTACAAACAACAGACACCGGCGCGCTAGTATTTGATAAAGACATTATGTCTTTGATGCCACCAACAGATCTTTGCTGTGGCCGTCAACGTCTAAGCTACGGCGGCGAAGTGGTACGTGCGTTAGCTAACCCTGATCTTACTAAACTTGGTTACGGCGCTGAAACTCCACGGGGTCAACGTGGTTACTCAATGTTGAAAATGGGTGAATGGATGCGTGATGCATTCAAATTAAACCGCGATCAACGTAACCTGCGTATTTTCAGCCCAGATGAAACTTATTCAAACCAACTTCAAGCTGTGTTTGAAGAAACAGATCGCGCCTGGCAATGGCCGATTGAGAGCTGGGATGAGGATATGTCTCGCGACGGTCGTGTGATTGAACTATTATCTGAAAACTTACTTTTCGGTATGTTACACGGTTACACAGTAACGGGCCGTCACGGTATGTTCCCAACTTATGAGGCTTTCTCTCAAGTTGTGTCATCTATGGCTGATCAATACTGTAAATACGTCCATGCAAGTCAAGACATCCATTTCCGCAAGCCAATTCCAGCGTGTAACGTGGTACTGTCTTCGTTACTAGAGCGTCAAGATCACAACGGTTATTCTCATCAGAATCCGTCTTTCCTAGGTGCTATGCTTGAGAAGCACCCAAACATTATTTCTGCTTATTTACCAGCAGATGCTAACAGTACTTTGGTGTATACCGAAAAAGCTTATGCTGATCGTGACAAACTAAACATCATTGTTGCTGGTAAGAAATCATTACCACAATGGTTGTCATTAGACGAAGCTCGTAAGCAAGCCAAAGACGGCATGATGGTGTGGGATTTCGCCTCTGATAATAATCCTGATGTTGTTTTAGCGGGCTGTGGCGATTATGCAACTCAAGAATGTATGGCTTCACTAGTACTAATTCGTGAAATTCTACCACGGGTACGCATTCGCTTTGTGAGTGTGTCAGAACTTCACAGCAGTGGCTTAGGTAGTCTTGAGTTCCAAAGCAAGCCTTGGATGATGGATGAAGTCTTTACAGAAGATAAAGGCGTGGTATTTAACTACCACGGTTACCCAAACACCATTAAGAAGCTAGTATTTGATTATAAAGGTAACCGCTCGTTTCCGTATTAAGGGTTATGAAGAAGAAGGTTCAACGACTACACCGTTTGATATGGGCGTACGTAACGGCACCTCTCGCTACCACTTAGTTATCGACATGGCGTATAAATTGTTCCAACAAGGCGTAATTGACGAAACTCAACACGTTCGTATTACCACTGATATGTTACAACGCTTGGTTGACCATAAAAACTATATCAAGGCAAATGGGGTAGATCCTGTTGAAATCGAAAACTGGGTATGGACTCGCTAACATTAAATTATTGTAAATTGATTTAACAATAGCTTTATTTACCTAGGTATAGAATAACAAAAATGCGTCCACAGGACGCATTTTTTATTATTCTATTATGAATATAAATTGGCAGCCAATGCAACAAAAAACAAACATTCAACCACAACCTGCAACAAAAATGTGAGTATAAAACTCTTTAAACGTGTCAGCAATGCCATAATTTAAGCATTAAAGTTAAATTAATCATATTTACTATAGCAAATCACATAATTAACGATGATAATTAAAGCGCTGACTAAAACATAACGGATTCACCTCTCAAGTGTCAGTTGCACATGTTTACAATAATCGTAAAGCATGCGTGTTGGTGAAGTATAATAACAATGGACTTATAAATGATGAAGAACACATTAAAAGTAGTACTACTCACCTCTATGTTACCTTTCGCTGCATCAGCTGCAGAACAACTATCGCCTTGGTATGTTGGTGGTGGATTAGGTGTCAACAATTACGAACAAAACTGTGACCAACCTGGTACTAAAATGTGCGGTGAAGACTCCCCGTACGCTTGGGATGTTGTAGGTGGTTACTTATTCAATGAATATATCGGTCTTGAAATGGGTTACCGTGACTTAGGTCGCGCTGATTGGACGGCTACTGATAACACTATGTATGACGTAGGTGCCACAGGTCTTAGCTTAGGTTTAGTCGGTTTTTACCCACTAGCCGACAAGTGGAGCCTATCATCTGAATTAGGTACTTATAGTTATCTATTAGAAAATAAACAGTCTTTTAATGGCGTAAACTTAAGTGAGTCAGGTATAGCCTTATTTGCTGGCGTTGGTGTTGGTTATAACTTTAACGAAAACTTAAAGTTAGCAGCAAAATATCGTCGTTACGAAAACCTTGATGCGGATGTATTAAACAACCTACAAATGGAAAGTAACTATTGGGGTCTAGAATTAAGCTACCGCTTTGGTTCTGGCCACGCTGCTCCAGTAGCCGCAGCAGTTGTTACTCCAGTAGTTGTTGCTGCCGATGCTGACTCTGACTCTGATGGCGTTGTTGATCGTTTAGACAAATGTCCTAATACACCAAGTAACCACAAAGTGGATGCTACTGGCTGTACAGTATACGAGTTAGCAACAACTAAGCATGACTTAGGTGGCATATTATTCGCTAATGATTCTGCAGTTATTAATCAAGCTTCATTCTCTGATCTAGAGAAATTAGCTAATTATATGAAGAAAAACCCAGAGCATACCGTTATTGTTGAAGGCCATGCGTCAAACGTAGGTAAACCAGCATATAACATGGCTCTATCTGACCGTCGTGCGAGTTCAGTTGCCAATGCACTAAAATCAAAATATGGCATTAGTGCAAACCGTATTAAATCTATCGGTTATGGTGTAACTAAGCCTGTAGTTGAAGGTAACACTGCTGAAGCTCATAGACAGAACCGTCGTATTGAAGCTATCGTTACTGGTACTGAAAAACGTGCTGTATTAAAATAATTTAATACTAATCGATTTAACGAAAAGCCGCTGATATCAGCGGCTTTTTTATTTACTGAACAATAGTAAACTTCTCTAAACATCTACTATTAGTCATATTTATGTTTTTATCACCCAATTTAATAAACATAAATTTGCACTAAATTCGAAATTTAACAACAATAAAAAACAAAAATTAAGCAAAACAGTGCAACATTTGGTAATTTTTTTACCAAAACGTTGGAATAAAGAGTAAAATCGCGTTTAATAAAGGAAGTAAAATAACCATTTTTTATCGAGAGGAAACGTTACATGGCCAACGCACTCGCTCAACTCAAAGCATTCACTACTATTGTCGCAGATACCGGTGACATTGAAGCAATCAAACGCTATCAACCAGAAGATGCAACCACAAATCCATCGTTGATTTTGAAAGCTGCACAAATTCCTGAATATGCCTCTTTAATCGAAAATGCTGTTAGCTGGGCAAAAAACCAAAGCAACGATCAAGCACAACAAATTGAAGATGCCGGTGATAAGCTTGCGGTAAACATTGGCGTTGAGATTCTAAAACTTGTCCCAGGCCGTATTTCTACTGAAGTAGATGCGCGTCTTTCTTTCGACAAGCAAGGCTCTATTGATAAGGCACATAAGCTTATCAAGCTTTATAAAGAAGCTGGAATTGATAAATCACGTATTCTGATCAAACTAGCATCTACCTGGGAAGGCATATGCGCAGCTAAAGAGTTAGAGCAAGAAGGCATTAACTGTAATTTAACCCTACTGTTCAGCTTTGCTCAAGCTAGAGCATGTGCTGAAGCTGGGGTTTATCTTATTTCGCCTTTCGTAGGTCGCATTCTTGATTGGTACAAAAAAGATACTGGTAAAGATTACACAGCTGAAACGGATCCTGGGGTTATTTCGGTTACTGAAATCTATGATTACTACAAACAACACGGCTATAGCACGGTTGTAATGGGGGCGAGCTTCCGTAATATCGGCGAAATCATCGAGCTAGCAGGTTGCGATCGCTTAACTATTGGACCAGCTCTATTAGAAGAGTTAGCCAATACTGATATCCTTGTTACTGAAAAACTTAAAGCGGTACCGGCATCATCAACCGCACCTACTGCGCTAACTGAAGCAGAGTTCCGTTGGGCATTTAATGAAGATCCAATGGCGGTTGATAAACTTGCTGAAGGTATTCGTAATTTTGCGATTGACCAAGGTAAACTTGAGGTCATGCTAAAAGAGAAGTTAAGCTAAACAAGGAATGTGAATTAATGACTCAATTAACACAATCAGCTACATGGCAACAGTTAATTAGTAATGCAGCTGCGCTGCCTCACATGCGTGAGCTATTTAGTCAAGACAAGCAACGTTTTGACTCAATGCATCTCAAAAGCTGTGGTTTACTGCTAGATTACTCAAAAAACCGTGCTGATAAAGAAACCTTGGCGTTGTTATTTAAACTTGCTAATGAAGCTCAGCTACAAGATAAAATCACCGCAATGTTTTCCGGTGACATTATCAACAATACTGAGCAACGTGCAGTACTTCATACCGCACTTCGCAGTATGGCTGACCAAGATATTAAAGCTGAAGGAAAAAACATTGTTCCTGAAGTACAGCAAACTCTTACCAAAATGGCTAAGTTTGTTGAGCAAGTACAAAGTGGTCAATGGAAAGGCTACACAGGAAAAGCGATTACAGATATCGTTAGTATTGGTATTGGCGGATCTTTTCTAGGCCCTAAAATAGTAACTCAGGCGTTAAGACCTTATTGGCAAGGACTAAATTGTCATTTTGTTGCCAATGTGGATGCTACATCGATTTGTGAGAAATTGAAGGGTTTGAACGCTGAGACCACGTTATTTGTCATGTCATCAAAGTCGTTTAGCACGCAAGAAACGCTTACTAATACCCTAAGCGCAAAAGAGTGGTTTTTAGCACAAGGGGCATCACAGAGCGACGTTGCCCAGCACTTTGTGGCTGTTACCTCAAATGTCGCTAAAGCGACTGAGTTTGGTATGGATGCCGACAATATTTTTCCTATGTGGGATTGGGTCGGTGGCCGCTATTCTTTATGGTCAGCAATTGGTTTACCGATAGCACTAGTTGTGGGTATGGATAATTTTAAACAATTATTATCCGGTGCATTTGACATGGACCAACATTTTCAGCAAGCACCGCTAGAACAAAACATGCCAGTCATTATGGGAATGCTATCTGTGTTATATAGTAATTTTCATAGTGCACAGTCCCATGTCATTTTAACCTATGATCACTATTTACGTGGTTTACCTGCTTATTTCCAGCAACTTGATATGGAAAGCAACGGCAAGTCGGTCACTTTAGAAGGGCAAACTGTTGATTACAGCACAGGTCCTGTTATTTGGGGCGGCGAAGGCACCAATGGACAACATGCATACCATCAGCTATTGCATCAAGGTACTGCACTTATTCCAGCTGATTTTATCATGCCATTACAAAGTCATAATCCGCTTGGTGAACATCACAATCAGCTGGCATCAAATTGCTTTGGCCAAACTCAGGCGTTAATGCAAGGTCGTACATACGAAGAAGCATTAGCCGAAATGAGCACAAGCAAGCTTGATGATGCCCAAAAGCAGCTTATTGCTAAACACAAAGTAATGTCTGGTAACAAACCTAGCAACACTTTATTAATGGATAAACTGACTCCACAAACCTTAGGCGCTTTAATTGCTTTATATGAGCACAGAACATTTGTTCAAGGTGTCATTTGGCAGATTAACTCCTTTGACCAATGGGGAGTTGAATTAGGTAAATTACTCGGCAACGATGTACTCGACCGGATTGGAGCTGACCAGAATGCAAATGAATTAGATTGTTCCAGTAATTCCTTAATCAATTTGTATCGTCAAGGGCAGATTTAACCACTAAAAAAGCCAGCATATGCTTAACACCGATCAGTTAAGAAACTGATCGGTTGACAGCAAAAATGATCCTACGAAAATGGCTCCTTCTTTTGAACGGAGTCATTTTTTATGTTGTCTAACTGGCTTATTGATACTGAATTACTTGTCGCCCCCGAAGAACTATCTATCTTTCAAAAAGAATTGCCGTTGGAATGGATTGAACAAGCTTTGGAGCTAACCAACAAAGCAAGTATTAGGCGCAGAAAACTTCCAGCAGAATTAGTCGTTTGGCTCATCGTTGGAATTGGCCTCTACCGAAATCGTTCCATCGCTGAAGTCGTCTCCAAGCTCGACTTAACGTTAGTTGATAAGTTGGGAGAAACCGTTGCGCCAAGTGCTATCCCGCAAGCCAGACAGCGACTGACAGCCGCTCCCCTTAAAGCCCTTTTTGATATCACTTCTAAACACTGGTGTCATAGGGAAGACAGCCAAGATACATGGCATGGTCTTCAGTTATTTTCTGTTGATGGAACGACATTTCGATGTGCAGAAAATACCGAGAATTCAGAGCATTTTGGCTATATCAGTAATCAGCATAGGAAGCAGTCCGTATACCCAGTAGCCCGCTTATGCGCACTCATGTCATTACGAAGTCGTATGATAAGAAATGTAAAATTTGGTCCGTGTAGTAAAGGGGAAATTAGTTATGCTCGAGAGCTAATTGGATCAGTTCCAGCTAATTCTCTCACTATTTTTGATAGTTGTTACTTTAGTGCAGATCTTATGACAAGTTGGTGGGGAGCCAACCAGAATAGTCATTGGCTTACACCACTCAAAAGTAATACACGCTTTGAAGTCATCGAGCAATACGCTGACAACGATTATCTAGTTGAGATGCCAGTATCACCACAAGCGAGAAAAAAGAACCCAGAGCTACCTGAAAAGTGGCATGCAAGACTAGTGACCTATCAAGAAAAATCCCAGGGCAATCATATTACAGGTGTGCTGAGTTCATTAACCAATAGAAGCCAATACTCCTCTCAAGATATATTAGATGTCTATTTGTAGTGGTCAAGTAAAATTGGCCACGGTTTTAGAGTCATTCCAATATAAACGTTCTGACTCATTTGGCGTTAACCCACCATTATATTGATGGGGTCTAGTTTCACTGTAATATCCAGTGATGTAATTTGTGATCGCTTTGTCTGCTTCTGTAAAACTCCCATAGCCACTAGCGGGTACCCATTCAGATTTCAAACTTCTAAAGAAACGCTCCATTGGTGCGTTATCCCAACAATTCCCGCGACGACTCATACTTTGCTCAATCTGAAGACGCCATAATAACTGCCTAAATTTCAAGCTAGTATAATGCGAGCCCTGATCACTGTGATAAATCACATTCTCAGGTTTACCCCTTAACTCAAACGCCATATTCAAGGCTTTGCACGTCAGTTCACTATCTGGCGATAATGACAAAGCCCATCCCACAGGTTTGCGGGAAAATAAATCTAGAACAACCGCTAAATATGCCCAACGATTACCGACCCAAACATACGTCACGCCGCCACACCACACTTGATCTGGTTGGGTAACAGCAAACTGTCGATTAAGCGTATTAGGGATAGCTACATGTTCTTGTGTTGCTTTCCTATAAGCATGCTTAGGCTGCTGACAACTGACTAACCCAAGCTTTATCATGAGATTACGAGCTCGATAACGACTAAGTTTAATCCCTTTGTTAGTCACTAATTGCGCTATCGTTCGGGCACCGGCAGAGCCATTACTA
This sequence comes from Shewanella sp. HL-SH8, assembly GCF_051165765.1. Lineage (NCBI taxonomy): Bacteria > Pseudomonadati > Pseudomonadota > Gammaproteobacteria > Alteromonadales > Shewanellaceae > Shewanella > Shewanella sp. HL-SH8. Next base: position 3,533,163 of record NZ_CP195039.1, read on the forward strand.
ATACGATGCGCGGTCTTCACTTCACTGCATAAAATTGTAAAATCAGCATCAATATGCTCTTTTCTTTTTAGCCAATATTTATAGCTACTTCGATGCACTTTGAATGCATTACAAATTGTAAGAATAGAGTGGCTCTGCTTGAGTTGGCTGATTAGCGCAAATTGTTCATCGAGTCTGACATCAAGAGAGCGGTAGCCTTTTTTAGGATAAGATTATGCTCCTCAATACGTGCTATGTGTTTCTTCAACTCACGAATTTCAATTTGTTCAGGGGTAATGGGAGAGGCTTTGGGAGTGCCACCCTGGCGTTCTAGTTTTAACTGTCTCACCCATTTGTCCATGGTTGATTTACCCACGTTCATCGCCTTTGCAGCTTCGATGATGCTATGGTTTTTATCTAGGACTAATTGGGCTGCTTCAAGTTTGAATTCAGCACTAAATGTTTTTCTGGTTATCGATCTCATGTGTTCACCTAAAGTCATGTACGAGGTAATAATATCACCTCTATTTAGGTGGCCAAAATAACTATGCCACTACACTTTCGAACGCTGGGAGATAGAAAATGGCTATGGAGAAATCAAGCAATATCAACTTGATGAGAGTATTTTATTAAGAAGTCAGACAGTTGAAGGCATTTATCAGGAGATTTGGGGATTACTGATAGCGTACAACTTGATCCGAGTTGAAATAAGCCAAATCGCTAAAGAGGCAGAAGTGTCACCATTACGGATTAGCTTTGTAATGGCGATGCGCTATATACAGGATGAGTTGATGTGGTGCGCAATTGCTTCGCCAGGAACAATCCCTAAAAAGCTCAAAGCAATGAGGGAAAACGTTAAGCAATTTATCTTGCCCAAAAAACGAAAACGGCCCAAAAGTAGGACCGTTCGAATTAACAAAACCCGCTATCCAGTTAAGAGAAGAAACTCTTAACTGAATGGTGTTAAGCATATGCTGGCTTTTTATTAGCCAGCTACCACTCTATTCAGCACATCATGCCAATTATGGTTCAATAGCTTCATCAAAACTTCACTTTCGCTTAACACAATTGAAACATAAAAGTTGCATCCTGCAATAGAAATATGATACTTATTCGCATAGAGACATCATAATAACAAGGGAGGTTACCATGGATCGTTTAGACTATGGTGGTGCGTTAGACGAAGTTGTTGAAAGACCAAGCCGTTCCAAAGGATCTAACAAAAAGCGTAAATGGCGTGAGATTGAGGCAATTAAGGATAAGCAACGCTTACTAAAAGAATTACAAGATATTGATGATTCTTTTGAATTTGATGCCAATACTTTAGTGTTATAGATATGAGTAGCCGTGAATATTTATTCACTAAATAGCAATATAATAAAAGAGCACCTAAGGTGCTCTTTTTGATCAAACTGATAACATTTATAATGTTAGATATTAATTTTTTTATCTGCTTTCACAATATACTGTCGAAGCTCTTCAAAAATTACATTATCGTTTTGGCTAAATAGTGGATCCACAACCAGTTTTTTATGGCATAAATGCTCAATTTTTGCCAATCACTAGCATCTAATGCTTTAGCAAAGTGAGGAAAAACCTCCGTTTCTTCAAACTGCATGTGCTCAACGTGTAACTTGATGTAGTTGGCCAAATCATTGATCAACTTTTCTCTTGAAATCACAATATCTGAGAGGATCATATTTAAACTGTACATCAAAGAACCGGAAACTTGCGCCAACCGCTCATGCTCATCACGAAGCTGATCGCTATTAGGTATAGACATTTTTTGGGCATAATAATGATAAGTGATGTCTTCTACTGGATGATGACTATGTTCTGCATATCCCTGCATGTACTCAACAATATCTCTAACAAGATTAAAGTTAACAGCTTCACCTTCGGCTAAACGGGCATTTTTGTTGGTGAGTATATTCAATAAAATGGCTATGTGCTGGTGATCACGTATTAATCGCTTAAGCATCGTCTTCTCCGTCATGCCTATCTCACTTACTCAAATTGTAGTCAATATCCTATCAACTTCCAATCTACTACAACCATATAAATTAGTTATGACAGAGATCATATTCCAGATAATTAACAAGCTAGGGATTTCAGAAACACTAAAGCACCTAAAAAGGTGCTTTAGTGTTTCTGCTAAAAATGTATTTATCTAAGGGTACTAAATAAATGTGACTTTAACTGAGTAAAATCAGCGTCTAACTCAACAGATAAAATAGTTTTATTGACGACAGCTTCAAGTTCAGATGGTAAAGGTAAGTCAACTTGTAACTCTCTATCAACCACATCCTTAAATTTTGCAGGATGCGCTGTACCTAAAAATATCCCATACTCATCTTTAGCCAATAATTGACGTAAACCTTGAGCTGCAATAGCAGCATGCGGCTCTGATTGATAACCCAATCGGTATAGATTTTTAAGCGCTTCAGAGGTTTGCAATTCATTTAATGCTAAGCCAGTAATATCAGAAAGTGGCCAGCCCATTTGCTCACAAATAGCTTCAACGCGGGGCCAATTACTCGGCTCTGACACATCCATCGCATTTGACATAGTTGCAACAGTATCATGTGGTGCCCAGTCACCATTTTGTAAGTAACGTGGCACAGTATCATTGCTATTGGTTGCTGCAATAAATCGCTTTATTGGCAAGCCCATCGCTTTAGCAAATAAACCTGCAGTTAAATTACCAAAGTTGCCGCTAGGAACTGATACCACAAAGTTTTCATGACCAGCTTTTTTAGCTTGGGCGATGGCTTCAAAGTAATAACAAATTTGCGCCAATAAACGGCTTATATTGATTGAATTTGCAGAGTTTAGCGCTAAACCTTCTCTGACCTCTTCATCATCAAAGGCGCCTGCTTCACTAAATGCTGGCAAGCATCAAAATCAGAATTAACCGCCACTGTGTGGATATTCTTGCCTAAAGTAGTGAACATTTTCTCTTGCAGCTCACTGATTTTCCCCTTCGGATACATCACAACAACTTGTACTTTATCTAAACCATAAAATGCATCCGCCACAGCAGCGCCTGTGTCACCAGAGGTTGCTGTCAGAATAGTTAACCCTTTATCACCTGATAATAAATTGATACATTGCGCCATAAAACGTGCACCAAAATCTTTAAATGCAAGGGTTGGCCCATGAAAAAGCTCTAAACAGCTGCGATGAAAATCAACTTCTTTTAGGGGAGCCTCAAAGGTAAATGCTTTATCAACAAACGCGTCAACATTATCTTGTCCTAATTCATCCGCTAACCAAGCGCCTAAAACAAGTTTACTACGCTGCGCAAATGGCATATCAAGTAAACTGTCAATATCATCTAACACAGGGATCGTTTTAGGGAAAAACAACCCTCTATCTTTACCTAGCCCTAATTGAACAGCCTGACTAAAATTAACTTCCTGCGAAGGATGTTTTAAATTATATAATTCCATTACCACTACCTATTAAATTGAAAATTTTGTTTCGATACTAAACGCGTCGAGTACCTTGTTCATCTAATTGACATACATGGGCAAAACCACCTTGCTCTGTCACATAATGTTGCTCTAGCCAGGTTTTAGCCTGCTGAGCTTTTTCTAATGAGTCGGTGACGCTAAATAATGTTGGTCCGCTGCCTGAAATCCCCGTAGTCAGCATTCCTTGATGCGCTAGTGCTTCTCTGGCATCAAGGTAGCCAGGAATAGCTGCCGCGCGATAAGGCTCAGCCATTACATCCTTGAGCACTTCAATTGCCATAGCAGCATCTTGTTGATAACTAGCATGTACAAAAGCACTTAAATAACGACCAAAATCAATCGCCACCGCTTTATCATATTGAGCGGGTAACAATGCGCGCATTTTAGCGGTCGATAATGAAATACCAGGATAAGCCACCACCCAATACCATTGCTTAAAACTCGGTATCGCCGCACAAACCTTATCGGCGGTATTAAGCATTAGTTGCATGCCACCTAAGTAACAGGGGGCAACGTTGTCATAATGCACACTACCTGAGATTTGTCCTTCAAACTCGCCCATTAACAATAGCAAAGCTTGTTGATCAAATGGTTGTTCAAAGTATTCATTTAGTGCATAAAGAGCAGCAACTACAGAGCTAGCACTCGAACCTAACCCACTACCAACGGGTAAATTTTTCTCTAAAATGAGTTTAACGCCATCTTGACGTTGTAGTTTATCAAGAAAAAAAACGGCACACTGATAAACGATATTGTCTTTCAAATCCGTTGGTAATTTATGCGCCCAAGGTCCTACCTGAGCAAATTCAACGCCGCTTTCAATACCGCTAATAGTGACTTTATCGCCCAGAAGGCTACCGTCAATAGGCGCTAACGCAGCACCTAATAAATCGAAACCTACACCTACATTCCCCATAGATGCTGGTGCATAAACACTCAGTTGAGCTTGATTAATGCTATTCATTACAAACCCACCTCACGTGTCCAGTTAAGGGTTCTAAGTACGTCGGCGAACACACCTGCTGCAGTCACATCAGTACCCGCGCCATAGCCACGTAAAACAAATGGAATGGGTTGGTAGTAGCGACTGTAAAAAGCCAGCGCATTCTCACCACCTTTGACACTATATAAAGGATCGGTCGCATCAACTTCAATAATGCGAACATAACACTTACCTTGATCAATCTGGCCGACATAACGTAGTACCTTTCCCTGCGCTTTAGCATTAGACACACGCTGGGATACTTGCGCATCAAGACGGGATAAGTTGGCCATAAATGTCTCAACATCACCACTATCATCAAAATCAGTAGGTAATACAGATTCAATGTTAATATCGCTAAGCTCTAACGGCAAGCCAACTTCACGGGCTAAAATAAGCACCTTACGAGCAACATCCATTCCACTTAAATCATCGCGAGGATCAGGTTCTGTGAAGCATTTATCACGGGCAATTGATGTGGCTTGCGATAAACTCATTCCTTCATCCAGCATCCCGAAAATATACGATAACGAACCTGATAAAATACCATTGAATTTATGCAGTTTATCACCCGCGCATAGTAACTTTTTAAGGTTATCAATAACGGGTAAACCTGCACCAACCGTGGTTTCATATAAAAATTGACGACGCTGCTCTAAACTCACTTTGCGTAATGCTTGATAAAATGCATAATCACGGGTATTGGCTTTTTTGTTTGGCGTGACCACGTGAAATCCAGCATTCATTACATCTAAATAACGGTCTGAAACCGCTTCACTTGAGGTACAATCGACTAAGACAGGATTGAGTAGTTGCTGCTCTTGCCCCCATAGCAATAAATTATTTAAATCATAGGGTTGAGCATTATCAGTCATTAAGCCTTGCCAGTTAGATAATTCAATTCCATTACTGTCCAGTAGCATTTGACGTGAGTTAGCAATACCGCATACTCGAATGCTGATGTGCTGCTCTTTTAGCATGTCATTTTGTTGTTTTATTTGTTCAAGCAATCCTGCGCCCACATTACCAGCACCGACTAAGAACAAATCAACGTATTGCTGCACATCAAAGAAAGCCTGATGACAAGCACTGATAGCATGTTTGGTTTTACTTTGCTGGATAACGGTTGAAATAGAGCGCTCTGACGACCCCTGAGCGATTGCTATAATATTAACGCTCGCCTTAGCTAACGCGCTGAAGAACTTAGCCGCCACTCCTTTATGCGTTTTCATGCCATCACCAATTAAGGACACGATAGCTAAACCTTGACGCAACTCAATAGGCTCAAGTAATTCGGATTTTATTTCTAATTCAAATTCTTGTTCTAGAGCCCATTTCGCTTTCGCTGCGTCACGGGTTCCAACACAAAAGCTGATACTGTATTCTGATGAGCTTTGGGTGATTAATGATACCGAAATGCCGCTGCGTGAAATGGCTGCTAACGTACGACTAGCCATCCCAACCATCCCCTTCATACCTGGCCCAGATACGTTAAACATAGTCTGATCATCAAGATTTGAAATGGCTTTAACTTGTAAACCAGTTTGATCTTCATCGTTCGATACCAATGTACCGGGTGCTGATGGATTAAAACTGTTTTTGATATAGCAAGGAATATGATACTGCGCAATTGGAGCGATAGTTTTAGGGTGCAATACTTTGGCACCAAAATACGATAGCTCCATCGCCTCTTGATAACTCAACTGAGACAATAACTTAGCATCTGTCACCGCACGGGGATCTGTGTTATAAACACCATCCACATCGGTCCAAATTTCACAGCTAGAGGCATCTAAACAAGCGGCTAACACGGCAGCAGAATAATCAGAACCATTACGGCCTAAGGTCACGATTTTTCCGTGAGCATCTGCGGCAGTAAAACCTGGCATAACCCATACTCTGTATTCAGTTAACGGTAATACTGCAAACCGAGGTTTACTGACATTAATATCAACTACAGACTCTAAAGGCTGTCCATGGGCAAGAAACAATGCAACTGGGTCCAACTGAGCGGCAGTAATGTTTTTAGCCAACATCACTTGCTCCATTAACGCTGCGGATAAACGCTCGCCAGAAACAACAATAGCAGCCCTTACTGAATCCGGGCACTCACCTAACAAGGATATTCCCTCTAACTTAGACTTCCATTGCTGCATTTGCATATTAAGTTTCTGTTTAAGCAATTCCTGTTGAGCTACAGACAACAAGGTTTCACCCGCTTGGGTATATAAATTATTAAAAACATGATCGATATGATCAACAACCGCTTGGTAAGATTTTCCCTCCACCGCTATATCAACCATTTCCAACAATGCATTTGTAATTGTTGCAGGAGCAGAAAGGACCGTAGCGACTGGTTCAGCCTTAGAAGACTGAGCAATAATATCAGCCGCCATTAAAAAACGAGGCCAATTTGCTAACGACGTACCACCAAACTTCATCACTTTCATACCGTTTTCTCCTGCCAATATCATGACATCAATGCAAAATTTTATAATAAAAAAGCCCGCTTCTTTTGTGGGAAGCGGGCTTGTTACTGAATTCTATTTAGGATGAATCAGCCCGCCCCCACTATATTAATAGTGGTGGTTGTAATGGTTGCTATTACAACGGACTTGTAGGCTGACATATCGCTCACTTATTCGGGTTTCATCAGTGTTACCAAACGCATACGCTTTCCATTGCTGGTAACTCTTATTCACTAATGCTTACAGAATTGCTTTTTTAGCACTATATTGTCAACCCCAGTTGCCAATAAATTTGCATATTAATTAGCATTTAAGTTGATTTATTTAAGATTTCATATTTCATAAACTGAAACATCAATTGCATTCGCAATAAAACAATTAAAATACTGCATTTACGCTAACGTCAACGTTATTAGTATCACAATTAAATTGTTATATTTTTCAATAATTAAAGATAAAGCGCACCCATTACGCTATCCCAAATAGTAGTGCAGCAAGAATGAGCAAGCTGATAATGTTCTTGATGCTTAATAAATGAGTAAATTTCTATAGCATTCGATTAATCGGATAAAAACAATAACGAGCTAACTAAATCAATAGGAATTGATCAAAATACGTCACAAATCATCGCAGCCCCAAAAAAATAAAGGTATTATGCGCCCATATCAGCAATTGGAGTCATTATGAAAATTTCAAAACATGCCGCGGTTACCATTCATTACCGTCTAAGCGATGCACAAGGTCAATTATTGGAAAGCTCTTTTGATGCAGAGCCAATGATTTATATTCAGGGTACCGAAAATCTTATACCTGGCCTAGAAGCTGAATTAGAAGGTAAAGTTGTTGGTGATAAATTTGAAGCAAACATACCAGCGGAACAAGCTTATGGTGTATATCACGAAGGTTTGAAGCAAGAAGTGCCTTTAGCTGCATTTGGTGATATTGAAGATATCGTACCGGGTATGCGCTTTATTGCAGAAACAGAAATGGGTCAGCGCCCTGTTCAAGTAACAGAAGTAAAAGACGATAGTGTCATTGTTGACGGTAACCATCCCCTAGCAGGCCAAGCATTAACATTTAATGTTGAAGTTATTGCTGTGAGAGAAACAACTGCGGAAGAAATCGCCCACGGACACATTCATGCCCATGGTGGCAGTTGTGGCGGTGGACATGAACATAATCATGAGCACGATCATGAGCACGATCATGAACCTTGTGACACCCAAAAACCGGGTTGTGATGGCAATGGCGGATGTGGTTGTAATTAATAATAAATGTAGACTATTTTACTAAGCTATTAGGTTATTTCACCTAATTAAAACCATTAGAAAGTTTGAATAAATGCAAGTCGCTGATTAAAATATAGTCAGCGACTTTTTTTATACGCTATACTTTATCCTGTGTGGTATCAATTGATACGCCATTTAATAGTGTCACGCTTGCCCTTTCCACCTTGTTTATGATTGAGGACAATTTAATAAACATGCGTTAGCAGCGTGGTATATCTCAGTATAAAAATAATAATAATTAATGATTAGCGACGGAGTGCTCATGTTAATTAAGCCACTTTATGAGTTATTACCTTACACATATATTGCTATCGGCGGGGTAAGTATTTTGATTCTACAACAAGAATATGCAATTGCAGCCGCTGTTGTAGTGTTTTTGTTTGGCGCCAGAATTTATAACTTACGCTCACAAAACCGTCGAACCGACACTAAACGAAGACGTAAAGAAGGTTTATGGCCAGACTGGTTGTATGGGTATATGCCATTCCTTTATATTTTATCGGCAGCTTTGCTTTATCGTTTTATCCCTAAAGATTCTAGCGCTCTGTTTGCTATTTGCTTGGTAACATTTGGGACTTACCTACTTTTAAGGCGCTCTAGTTATAGACGCCATAAAATTCCAGTGTTTAGAACCCATGGCCGTTAATCAACCTTAACTAGAGATAATAAAGGCTTAACAAACAATAAAAAACCGCTTAATCACATCAAGCGGTTTTTATTGTAATGGGTGTCCTATCAATCTACAAAATCAACTTTTGAACTTGCTCACGCTGCTCATTAGACATGTTTTTAAGGTAATTAGAACAGCGTGTAATCGTTGCAATGCTGACTTGATACTCAGCTGCGATTTGCCTTTGACTTAACTTACCTTCCAGTAAGGTTTGAAACACCTTTAATCGGCCGGCAACTGCGCTGCGCTCTTCCTCTGTCAGCAATAACCGAAATAACACCGCTAATTCATCATGATTCGAATGAGTCAAAATTTTATCGACCACTAAACTCCAATTCGCTCTCATAGGTACTCTCTTTAATAAAGTCCCCCTGATAATAACAAGGAAACAGCCGAAAGCAAAAGCTGCACAAACTATATAGCGATATCCAAAAGTGAAGTTATGTAAACTCGCCTCACATTCAGAAACAATCTAAAGGTGATTTCATAAAATAAATGTGTAAAATAAAGCCAATACTCCCTGATAATAATAGAGAATACGATGAAAAAAATTTTACTCGCAATGACGGCTACTGCACTACTGATCCCAAGCGTTTATGCTAATAACTTTAAAGATACTGATCATGCCATTAAATATCGCCAATCAGCATTCGGTTTAATTGCCTATAACTTTGGCGATATGGGTGCGATGTTAAAAGGTAAAAAAGAATTTGACGCCACGGTATTTGCAGCTCGTGCAACCAATGTTGCAGCACTATCAAAAATCCCTCATGAAGGCTTTATTGCAGGTTCAGACAAAGGTAATACCGACGCGTTAGCTAAAATTTGGACTGATAAAGCCGATTTTGATAGCAAAATAACTGAATTCCAAGAAAATGCCACTAAATTGGCTGTCATTGCGCAAGGTACGGATTTAGGGCAGATCAAAAAAGCATTTGGTGATACAGGTCAAAGCTGTAAAGGCTGTCACGACGTTTATAAAAAAGATTAATATCACAAACGTTCTGCTCCAGTATGATAAAAAGCCCATATCGCTAATATCGAATGGGCTTTTATTTTTAGCAGGCATACCGATTAGCAATCGACTACATATACTTGACGGCATCTGCTAACAAGCTAAACCACACCCCTGTAAATAAAACAGCAAACACAATTAACGCAAGCCAGATGGGTACCATTTTAGGTTGTTTCAACTCACCTTGAACGCGCTTATAGCCTGTTATCATTGCCGTAATTAGGTTTTCACCTTTAATGAGATAAACCATTACAGCCAAAACATGCATTGCAGCAAAACCGAGAATAAGATTGAAGTTTTGTTTATGCACCCATGTTAATGTGCTCGCTGTGGCAGATGATACATAACTATAAAAGGGCCCTTCAGTAAAAATATCATCAGTAGCGAATAATCCTGTTACGAGTTGTATTATTAATAGGCTCAGTAGTAATACCACCATATAGCCGCCTAGCGGATTATGCCCTAAAGATTGGGTTTTCTGTTTATCTTTGGCGTATTGAACAACCGTTTTAGGGGGGCGAATAAAATGGGTGAATTTAGCAGTATCACTACCAATAATGCCCCAAATAAGCCTAAAAGCTAATAGCGTTAGTAGCAAGTAGGCAAATATCTGATGCAGACTCATCTCTCCCGCATCAGCACTCCACCACAACGCTCCGAGTAATATCACCATACTCCAATGAAACGCTCTTACTGAAAAGTCCCACACTTTAATTTGCTTAAATTGAGATTGCATTTAATCACTCGACTTTAATAAATGTTGTAATAATTCGCCATAGGCGAAAACATCACTCATTATAAAATTATTTATTCAATTAAGGGGAGTTGAAAACGTAAAGAAGTGTAAGAAATAAAAAAGGCGGCTCAAGTCAATAAACATTATCCTTAAAAAACAGGTTAACACACTGTTAAACCGCATAACACACTGTTGTTATTCATTCAAATATGCGCCTAGTTGACTAGCTTTTCAAGTTAAATTGCCGCTATTTTTAACGAAAATACCTATACGCTCAAATTAATATCACCTAACAAAACCCCTGCTCAATTATGTGACGCGGATCACATTTTATTAGCCTTAAGTTGGTAATCTGAAGTTAAGCAATACAACAGAAGGTTCAAAATATGCTGAAAATCACTAGCAAGCAACTTGAAGTCACTGCCCCTATTCTTGAACGTATTGAAGGACAATTTGAAAAGCTCACAAGACACGATGTTCATCTTATTAACCCGCATGTCATTATTACTCAGGAAAAGCAGCTCTTTAAAATTGAAGCATCTATAGGCTTGCCAAGTGGAGAACTATTTGCCCAGGCGAAAAACGACAACCTTTACGCAGCAATTACTGCAATGGGTAAAAAGCTGGAAAAACAGCTAAATCGCCTGACCCATAAACCCCAAGCTCAACGTCATACTACACTTGAACGTGCAGAAGATGATTTTGAGTATATCTACAAGGAGGATACCGCCGCTTGATACTCATACCAAAAACACATAGCGCATCCTCGGGTGCGCTTTTTTATGCAGGTTTAAGCCAAAGTGAACAATTTTACATTGACACTCACCTAGCGAAGTTTTAGTTTTAACCTATGAACAAAATATTGTGTCGCGTTTTTATTTTCTTTTTTATGCAACCCACATAGGGAGGCGGTTTTTCTGTATTAAAAAGAAAATGAAAATACCAAAGCCTCCCAAATGGGGGGCTTTTTAGTTTTCACTATCGAAATAAGCAATCGAATTGAACAATATTAAGAGGTTAGTATGAATAAGCCACAAGGGTTAGATCTAACGCGAGAACAGATTACATCGTTAGATAATGAGCTACTGACCTTGCTCTCTAAACGTCGTGAACTCAGCCTTGAAGTCGCCCGCAGTAAAGAAGTTGATGTTAGACCTATTCGTGATACCCAAAGGGAAAAAGCATTATTAGAACGACTTGTTCAGCTTGGACGAGACAAAGGGCTTGATGCACATTTTGTGATATCTCTTTACCAAAGCATCATTGAGGACTCTGTGCTTAACCAGCAAGCTTTTTTACACGGCAGAGCCAATCCTGACACACAGAAACAACACTATACAGTGGCCTTTTTAGGAGCCAGAGGTTCATATTCATATCTTGCCGCCACTCGTTACTGTGATAGAAGGCAGGTAACAATGATCGACTTTGGCTGTCAAAGTTTTGATGATATTGTCAACGCAGTTGAATCAGGCCATGCTGATTACGGATTCTTACCGATTGAAAATACCTCTTCAGGATCAATTAATGAGGTGTACGACGTTTTGCAACATACCAGCCTATCGATTGTGGGCGAAACCACAATAGAAGTCGGACATTGCCTATTAGCAAAACGAGGTACTGATACTGCCAATATTAAAACCGTCTATGCGCACCCACAACCCATTAGTCAATGCAGCCGCTACCTGAGCTTACATCCAGAATTTAAACTTGAGTATTGTGCTAGCAGTGCTGAGGCAATGTCTAAAGTGATTGAAGCTGATAATCAAAGTGTTGCCGCTATTGGTAGCGCTGAAGGGGGTGCTCTATATCAGCTAAGCGCTATTGAAGATGGGTTAGCGAACCAAAAAATAAATCAAAGCCGTTTTATTGTTGTTGCGCGTAAACCAGTTGATGTACCAGCACAATTACCGGCTAAAACAACGTTAATTATGGCTACAGGTCAAAAACCTGGCGCGCTGGTTGAAGCACTACTGGTGTTAAAAGCCCATAGTTTGAATATGTCTAAACTTGAGTCGCGTCCCATTCCTGGTACACCTTGGGAAGAAATGTTCTATATCGACATTGATGGTAATCTTGCCAACCATGATGTGCAGCAAGCCATTAAGGAATTAGAGCGATTAACCCGTTTTATTAAAGTATTAGGTTGCTACCCTTGTGAGTCTGTCAAGCCAACACAATTGTCGCAAGCACAATTACTGATTGAACCGAATAGCTCAAGGGCTGTCGAGTCACCAAATCAGCTTACTACATCACCCACAACTAAATATAGTCGCGAATATAAGTCACAGGACAGTGAAGTCCAATGCAAACAATTGCAAGTAGGTAATAATCAATTTGGCGCATTTCAATTAGTTGATGAACCTAAAACTGATACAGAGCTAGCGAGTCTTGCAAAACAAACTAAAGAAGCGGGCTTTCAAGCTATTATTCTTAACCCATCTTTGGGCGTAACTAGCGAAAGCCAACTAAAGAAACATCTTCAGGTCATTGAGCAAGCGGGATTAGTAAGCGTATTATTTATCGAACAAGAAAACGATATCAGCAGTGCCCACTTAGCCGATATGGTTATGTTAAGTGGTCAAAATATGTTTAATCAAGGCTTGCTCGGCCAGTTAGGCAGCTTAAATAGGCCTGTCATTATTGAACGTAATAACATGGCCAGTACTGAAGATTGGCTTGCTGCTGCACAAATAGTATTAGCGCAAGGAAATCAACAGGTCATCCTGTGTGATTCTGGGGTCAGAAGCTTTGCAAAGCCAGATCAAATCAGTCTCGACTTATCATCATTAGTCAGCATAAAACAAATGTGCCATCTACCTATCATTTGCAATGTAGCTAATGAGAAGAGCAATAACCGATATCCACAGGCCAAAGCCGCCAAGCAACTTAACGCTGATGGTATTGTATTAGCAGCGCCTTGTACCGATGCCGATAGCAACCTGCTTCGTGAGCTTTATTTGTAGTATTTATCCACAAAAATGCCGGTATTAACCGGCATTTTTTATTCCTTCTGAATAACACTATAAAACCTAAACCATTAAGCCTTCATTCAAACTCACCCAGCCTTTAAATATACGGTAACTAAACCACGTTATCCCCATAAGATAGAGCGACACACTTAGCCAAACAGGACTTAATAAATAGCCCGCTATAAAAAAGGGACATAGTCCAATAATACTGAGTCGTTGCCAACGCAAATGCGATGCAAGTAATGAATTAGGCTTAATGTTTTTCTGAATAAGATTAAGCCAAAAGCTCATTAACACAGGAATAAAAAAAAGCGGAAAAGCACTCATCATTGCATAGAGAAAATGGCCTACGGTATTATCTTGCGATGTTGATGTTGATGTTGACAGCGTATCGAATGAAGTCATGGGCACATCTCCAAAATAGAATAGGTAAAGGGCAATTTAATTGCTCTGTCATCGATAATATACGCTGACTACTAGAATATAAATGTAAGCCCTATACTGTATTTACGCAAACAACAAAAAATGAAAAATGATTAACCTGTCTTCATATCATTCACTGACTGCAGCATTGCACGGCTTTCATGTTGAAACTGTGGAGCAAAGTCACCAAACCATTTAGCGACGCGTTTAAATTCTTCTACAAACGCATTACGGTCACCTGACTTTAATAATGCTAACGCGTCTCGATAGTTATCCAAATAATCACTTATCACGTCTTGGCTGCCTTGCTGTGCAAATATAATATCGGCATAAAGCTCGGGATCTTGAGCAAACAATCGACCTACCATCGCCAGCTCTAATCGATAAATTGGCGAACTAAATTGCAATAATGTATCTATATCAGCCTGCTCCTCACATAGATTCACACCATACACAAAACTAGAAAAGTGACGCATAGCTTGTACAAGTTGCATCGCTTTGTCGTGTTTAACCGGTTCAGCTTCAACAACTCTTGCGCCCCAAATAGCAATTTGTTCAAGTAACCATTGATAAGATTCAGGCTGACGCCCATGGCACACCACCACAACTTGTTTAGCTAAACTGCCGACATCTGGACCAAACATAGGGTGTAAACCTACCACAGGCCCTTTGTGCGCCTCTAGCATCGCCAAAACAGGCTGTTCTTTAATCGAAGTTAAATCAGCTAAAATGCATGTGTCAGGTAAATGAGTCAGGTGTTCTCGAATAACATCACAGGTGACTTTAATTGGCACAGTAACCAGCACCATTCCGGCACCATCAAATAGTGCTTCGGCGCGGTGCCAATCATTCTTGTCCAAGCTTTTCACTTGATAACCAGATAGTGTAAGCATTTGAGTAAATAACTGACCTAACTGGCCATCACCACCAACGACAACCACATGGCCTAAGTCTGTTTTTACCTGTTTAAAGCCAACATCTTTTTCATTCAGATAAGACTCACGCATTAAGCGACGTAAAATATCTTCGATCAATTGTGGCGATACATTCATCTTTTGCGCTTCGTCACGACGTTTAGCTAACATGGAAGCTTCACGTTGTGGGGCATAAATGGGCACACCAGCGGCGTGCTTGACTGCACCAACTTGGGCGACTAAATCTAAACGTTTACGCAATAAATGTAGAAGTTGTTGATCAACGCCATCGATTAAATCGCGAAGTTTTTCTAAATCAGCTGTGGTTTTTTCGTTCATCATACTTTTCATTAACCATTAACAACTTGCAGCACATTAAAGCGAGTTGGCAGTACGGCAGATAATTGGTTAGCGCCTTGTCGTAAAATTGTTTCAGTTGTTGCCCAATCAATACAGGCATCGGTGACAGATACACCATAGTCAAGTTCATTTAATGGCTTATTAGTACTTTGATTACCTGCATTTAAATGGCTTTCAAGCATAACACCAATGATAGATTTATTGCCCGAGACAATTTGATTAAATACATCTTCGCACACTTGTTTTTGACGATTGTGATCTTTAGATGAATTACCATGACTGCAGTCAACCACTAAACGTGCATTCAACTTAGCATTATGAATTTGTATTTCACACTCAGCCACACTTTTAGCATCATAATTAGGTGCAATACCGCCACGAAGAATGATATGACCGTCAGGATTACCGGCAGTTTGCAATAAGCTGACCTGGCCTTCTTGGTTAATACCCATGAAACGGTGGCTGCTGGCTGCAGATTTAAGGGCATTAATAGCAACATCTAGCTTGCCTTCCGTGCCATTTTTAAAACCTACAGGCATAGATAACCCCGATGCCATTTCTCTGTGGGTTTGAGATTCAGTGGTGCGGGCGCCAATAGCAGACCAGGTGACTAATTCAGAAATATACTGAGGACTAATAGGATCCAGCGCTTCAGTTGCCACGGGCAATTCTAATTCAGCTAACCAAATCATCAATTCACGAGCCATACGGAGTCCTTTTTCTACGTCAAAAGACTCATCCATATTCGGATCGTTAATCAGCCCTTTCCAGCCTACTGTGGTACGAGGTTTTTCAAAGTACACGCGCATTAAAATATAAAAATCATCACTGAGTTCATCGTGTAATTTTTTCAACTTAAGCGCATATTCTTTAGCTGCATCAATATCATGTATTGAACAAGGCCCTGTCACAACCAATACCCGACTATCACGTTTATGCACAATGTCTGCTACCGTTTTACGCGCATCCAAAATATAACGATATGCATGTGCTGATAAGGGTAACTCTTGTTTCAGTTGTGACGGCGTTGACAGTATTTGCTCAGAACTAATATGAATATTGTTGATGGTATCTTGCTGCATGATATCGGCTCACTGTAATAAGGTAAAAAGCAATCTAGTCACACTTTTTAGTGATAACTAAAACCACTGTATTTTTGTAATGATACACCATTACAACATAGAGCTAACTATGCCTGCGCATTTTTATGAGATCAAGACTTATTTAACTCAAATGTGTAATTACTGCCATATCAGTATTCATGAGGATCATATGGCTATCTATTGTTAAATGACTAATGTGAAACTCAGATAATGAGTCAGGCTCGATAAGTAAAGCTAAGGGCTAAATAAAAGTCTGCTTACATGACTCAAAAATGATGGGGACGAATGCTAAAAACAAAAAACCGCCTTTCGGCGGTTAGTTGTGCGAACACTGCATCTTTTAAACTAAATTGATAACTATTACTTAGTTGCCAATTTTTCACGGATACGTGCAGATTTACCTGAACGCTCACGTAAGTAGTAAAGTTTAGCACGACGAACACGGCCGCGACGCTTAACTTCGATGCTAGCAATTAATGGGCTGTGCGTTTGGAAAGCACGCTCAACACCTTCACCATTAGAGATTTTACGTACTGTGAATGCAGAGTGCAAACCACGGTTACGCTTAGCGATAACGATACCTTCAAAAGCCTGAAGACGCTCTTTATCACCTTCTTTTACGCGTACTTGAACTACTACTGTATCACCAGCACCAAAATCAGGTACGTCTGTTTTCATTTGCTCATCGTTGAGCATTTTAATGATGTTGTTCATAACTTACTCCATTCTAGAATAACTGAAACAATGACTATACGGACGTGTCCGTTTCATTTACAAACTGCGCTAATAAGGCTGTTTGTTCGTCAGTCAGAGCTAGATTTTCAAATATTTCTGGTCGCCGTAGAAAAGTTCTTCCGATACTTTGCTGCAACCGCCAGAGTCTGATTTTTTCGTGGTCACCGCTTAACAACACTGCCGGTACGTCCATGCCATCTAAGTTTTCAGGGCGAGTATAATGAGGACAATCCAGTAATCCGTCAGAGAAAGAGTCTTGCTCTGCCGAAGCTTGCTTACCAAGTACACCAGGTACTAAGCGAGCCACTGAATCGATTAAAGTCATTGCAGGTATTTCGCCGCCCGAAAGCACGTAATCCCCTATTGACCATTCTTCATCTACTTCAGTTTGAATAATGCGCTCATCGACACCTTCGTAACGACCACACACTAAAATCAAACTGTCTGATTTAGCTAACTCAGTAACGCCTTGCTGATCCAGCTTGCGCCCCTGAGGAGATAGATAAATCACTTTCGCTCCGTCACCCGCTGCAGCTTTCGCTGCATGAATGGCATCTCGCAAAGGTTGCACCATCATTAACATTCCAGGTCCACCGCCGTATGGGCGATCATCAACCGTGTTATGTCTGTCATGGGTGAAATCGCGAGGATTCCACGTGTGCACCTTGAGCAGGCCGTTTTTTACGGCTCGACCCGTCACCCCAAAGTCTGTAACAGCACGAAACATCTCTGGAAACAGGGTTATTACCCCTAACCACATATGTTGTACCTCGACTTAGAAGTCAGGATCCCAATCCACTGTTATCTGTTTGCCTTGCAAATCCACTTTTAAAATGAATTGTTCAGGGACAAAGGGGATCATACGTTCCACTTTGCCAAAAGCATCTTTGGCATTAGCTTTAACAAGTAAAACATCGTTAGATCCTGTTTCCACGATCTGGTCAACAATGCCCATGTTATAGCCGTTATTATTAGTCACTTCACAGCCGATAAGATCACGGTGATAAAATTCATCATCACTGAGTTCTTTCATTTGTTCAGGCATAATCGCAATTTCACAATTTGTGAGCATTTGCGCCTGTTCCCGTGATGCGACTCCTTCAAGTTCAGCGATAACCGCTTTACCTTGTGAGCGCCACTGGCTGACTTTAACTTCACGCCATTTCCCCTGGTCATAAATAAGCCAAGGAGAATAATCAAAAATGCCTTCAACAGAATTGGTATAGGCAGTGATTTTTAGCCAACCTTTAATGCCATGACAAGCGCCTATTTTACCCAGCACAATCGGCTGTTGGTTACTACTCATCTATCTATACCTAAACGCAATTAAGCTGCTGCTTTACGTGCGTCTTTAATTAACTTAGCAACACGCTCAGATGTTGCCGCGCCAGTAGCAACCCAATGCTCAACACGATCTAAATCTAAACGTAAAGTTTCTTCTTGACCACGAGCTAGTGGGTTGAAAAAGCCTACACGTTCGATGAAACGACCGTCACGAGCATTGCGGCTATCAGCAACAACGATATTATAAAATGGACGCTTTTTTGCGCCGCCACGAGCTAAACGAATGGTAACCATGCGTTTTATTCCTCTAATGATTTGCTAGAAGCAAAAATAAAAACTGGAACCCGTGTTCGCGAAGGTCCCAGTAAGAAAGCCGGAAGATTTTACCCTACTTTGAAACTAATGCAACCCAAAGCGCCGTTTTTTACAGCAAAAAGGGTTATAGCGCCAAGCAAAGTATCACTTCCGAAGATTAAATTGATTAACTAACGACCGGGCATCTTCATACCAGGCGGTAACATACCGCTCATACCACGCATCATTTTTTTCATGCCGCCTTTAGCTGACATTTTTTTCATCATTTTTTGCATTTGAGTAAATTGCTTTAACAGGCGATTTACGTCTTGAATTTGTGTCCCTGAACCTAGCGCGATACGACGTTTGCGTGAACCTTTGATTACATCAGGGTTTTTGCGTTCTTTGGCTGTCATGGAGTTAATAATCGCTTCCATTTGGCCAGTCATTTTACCGTCTTGAACTTGCGCTAATGCTTCTGGAGGTAACTTACCGACACCGGGCAGCTTTTCTATCATGTTCATCATGCCGCCCATGTTTTTCATTTGCTGCAGCTGTTCACGAAAATCTTCTAAATCAAAACTACCACCAGCTTTCACTTTAGAAGCCAGTTTCATTGCCTTGTCTTTATCGACGCCGCGTTCAACTTCTTCAATCAGTGAAAGAACATCACCCATGCCTAGAATGCGCGATGCGATACGGTCAGGATGGAAAGGTTCAAGCGCGTCAGTTTTTTCACCAACACCTAAAAACTTAATCGGTTTGCCAGTTATGCTGCGAATTGATAACGCAGCACCACCGCGAGCATCACCATCCACCTTGGTTAAAATCACCCCTGTTAATGGCATTGCTTCATTAAAAGCTTTAGCTGTATTTGCTGCATCTTGACCTGTCATTGCATCAACAACAAATAAGGTCTCTACAGGCTTAATAACCGCATGAAGCTGTTTAATTTCGTCCATCATGGCTTCGTCAACATGCAAACGACCTGCTGTATCGACAATAACAACATCAATGAACTTTAGTTTGGCATAAGCTATTGCCGCTTTTGCTATATCTAACGGCTTTTGACTGACATCAGATGGGAAAAACTCAACCTCAACTTCAGCTGCTAAGGTTTCAAGCTGTTTTATTGCCGCTGGGCGATAAACATCAGCACTGACAACTAACACGGATTTTTTATGACGAGTGCGTAAAAACTTACCTAACTTGGCTACAGAGGTGGTTTTACCCGCCCCTTGAAGACCCGCCATCATAATGACAGCCGGAGGCTGAGCAGCTAGGTCAAGCTCTTCATTAGCTTCCCCCATAGCGCGTTCAAGTTCACTTTGCACAATCTTAATAAAAGCTTGGCCTGGACTTAAACTTTTAGAGACTTCTTGTCCGACAGCGCGATCTTTTACACTGCTAACAAAGTCTCTTACTACTGGCAATGCAACATCAGCCTCGAGCAAAGCCATGCGGACTTCACGTAAGGTGTCTTTAATGTTGTCTTCCGTTAATCGACCGCGACCACTTATATTTTTTAGTGTTCGTGATAGTCTGTCAGATAGATTCTCAAACATTTAACCGCTCTTAATACGCTTATCGATAATGCGCACTATTATACTCAAAAATTTTTAAGATGCGCGCTTGTGTGACAAATTATTCATTTTTAACTCAAACGATTAGCCTTACGCCTTATTTATAGCAGGATCAAACTCATGTTTAATCACGGTGTTCAAGTGTCTTATTACCCATAACAGATGCAATAAGGTAAATTATTTGCAGCTAACGGTCAGAAACTGTTAAATTTTGCGTAATAGGTCACTGCCCTTATTAGGTGACTTCATGTTAATCTTACCCAATAGTGTTCATGTGCGTTTTGAGACTAGATATTATATCTAGTCAGCATGTCCATATAACTTGATAGGTTTAAATCAGATGGTTATTTTTTCTGCTTCGGCTATGTTTTTTTATTGTATTGCATTGATTCTTGCCACTAGCCGGCTATTTCATGCTGATGGTCCCAATCGCAAACTTCTTATGATGATATCTGCTCTGGGTGTGGTAATGCATGGTTTTGCTTTATCTCATTCAATTTTTACACTTGATGGGCAAAACTTCAGCTTAACCAATGTCATATCAATGGTGAACTGGATCATCGCATTTACCTTTACCGTTACCTTACCGCGGCTAAAAGTGATTGTCGTGTTGCCGGTAATTTATGCCTGTTCAATCATCTCGGTAGCTTTGCTATGGCTACTACCTCCTCAATATATTACTCATTTTGAACTGCACCCGGAAATTCTTGCGCATGTTGTATTATCGCTTATGGCATACAGTGCATTAATGATTGCAGCACTTTATGCACTGCAATTGTGGATTATTCAAAATAAGCTTAAAAATAAGAAAATGATCATGAGCACTGCTATGCCACCGCTTATGACCGTAGAGCGCCAGTTATATCACCTTATTGTGATTGGCTTTATTTTATTAAGCTTGTCACTAGTGACTGGGTTTGTGTTTTTAGAAGATATGTTTGTTGATGGTAAAGGCCACAAAGCTATCCTGTCTATGGCTGCCTGGGCTGTATATGGCACTATGTTGTGGCAACACTACACAATAGGCTGTCGTATCCGCACTGCTGTGGTTTACAGTTTATCTGGTGCAGGACTACTTTCATTAGGCTATTTTGGTGCCCGTATTGTTAAAGAATTGATTATTAATTAATTACCACTTCGGTTATGACTATGAAAGTCGTCATAACCGTTAAAAAGCGGGGATTTTCAACGAAATGAAGTTGTTCACTCTGCATGTTGTCTTTTACTTTACTAATATTATAAGCCTCTATAACTTGACTCTTTTCGTCAGTGGTTAATAATGCTGGTTAAATATATCTATTCTGGTCGTCAACAACGGCCTACATACCATAACGGAGCCCCCTTCCTTGGACGCTATATCTACCAGCGCACTGTTAATTTTTCTTGTAGTATTGATTTTGATTTCTGCATACTTTTCTGGTTCAGAAACCGCCATGATGACGCTTAACCGTTATCGTTTACGGCATTTGGCTGGTAGTGGTAACAAACCAGCACAGCGAGCGCTAAAGCTACTTGATAGGCCAGACCGATTAATTGGGCTTATTCTTATCGGCAATAACTTAGTAAATATCCTCGCCTCTTCAATTGCAACCATAATCGGTATGCGCGTACTTAGCCAATATAATATTGATGAAGCTGCCAGCATTGCTATCACTACCGGCGTACTGACTGTCGTCATTTTGATTTTTGCAGAAGTCACCCCCAAGACCTATGCTGCATTACACCCAGAAAGAATCGCCTTTCCATCAAGCATTATTCTGAAATGGCTATTGATTATTATGCTGCCGTTAGTAAAAGGGCTTAACATTATTACTACCGGTTTCCTGCGTTTATTGGGGATTAAAACAGTCAAAACCAATGATGCATTAAGCCAAGAAGAGTTACGTACCGTTGTTCACGAAGCTGGTGCGCTTATTCCCCAGCGTCACCAAGAAATGTTATTGTCGATATTAGATTTAGAAAAAGTCACAGTAGAAGACATTATGATTGCGCGTTCCGATATTTACGCTATCAATATGAATGATGATTTTAAGCTCATTAATAAGCTTGTTATCCAAAGCCCACATACTCGTGTATTAGTATATCGAGACACAATTGATGATTCGGTTGGGTTTATCCATTTACGTGATGCTCTTCGTCTACAATCAAAAGAGCAATTTAGTAAGTCTTCCTTATTACGTGCGGTAAAAGAGCTGTACTTTATTCCTGAAGGCACACCGCTAAACGTGCAGTTAGCAAATTTTCAACAAAATAAAGAACGCATAGGGCTGGTTGTTGATGAGTATGGTGACATCCAAGGGCTTGTTACGCTTGAAGATATTTTAGAAGAGATAGTCGGCGACTTCACCACATCAATGATGACGACACCAAGCGAAGATATTAACATCCAACAGGATGGAAGCTTTTTAATAGATGCAACTATTAACATTCGTGATTTAAATAAAGAGATGAAATGGGATTTCCCTATCGATGGCCCCAAAACACTCAATGGGTTAATTGTCGAGTATCTTGAGGATATCCCTGCGGCTAAAACTAGTTTGCGCTTAGCTGATTATCATATAGAAGTCATCGAAGTATCAGATAATATGATTAAATCCGTGCGGATTATGCCAAACTCACCCATCGTAGACCCGGATGATAGTATTATTGGTTAACAGTAATTGGTTAGCTTCAATTAGTTAGCAGCAATGAATTAACTTCAAATTAGTTAACAAATAAAAAGGAACCTTCGGGTTCCTTTTTTGTCAACGCCAGTACTTAACTCGCATTTTATTAATTTAGTTCTACACTTAAATTTAACACTTAAGATAATTATTAAAGTAAAAAAGTGTAAGGATCAACTGTGTGAGAAAAAAACGCCTACTAAGCTACTATACTTTTTTGAGTATATTCTTTTTTGCTCCTCATCTTACTCAGGCTGTGGTGCTATTTGACACGATTGGAGCCGAGCATGGCTTATCCATGAACACTGTTAATGATGTCATTACGGATCAAGATGGTTATTTATGGATAGCGACACAGGCTGGTTTGAATCGTTACAATGGTAAAGAAATAAAGATTTACTTAAAAGAAGATCAATATGGCCCATCAGGCAATCATATTAGTCATTTGTATTACAGTAAAAAAGGAGAGCTTTGGCTGTCCACCGTCAATGATGGTTTAAATAAATTCAAACCAAAAACCAAACGTTTTGAGCATTACAACGCGCCTAAATTTGGATTACCCTCTAGCGGAATTAACGACCTAAGTGAAGATAGTGAAGGTAATATTTGGATTGCTACTAATAACGGAATTTATATTTTTTCTGCTACACAAAATGTGGTTATTGAACACTTAAATATCGGCGACAAAGGTTTATTAGATGACAATATTCACGGCCTATTTTTAGATAAATCATCGCGTTTATGGGTTTATCACAATCAAGGCCTACAACTTTACTTACCTGAACAAAAAAAATTAACCACGATATCTCAACAATCTAAGCAAACAAAATATATTACTCGCATTGCAAATGGAGACGATAATAACATTTGGGTAGCAACCAGTAATAGTGAATTATTGCAGCTAGATTTTTCTCAAGGGTTAACATCGCCAACCACCACTTCGCACCAGTTATTTTTTCCCGATACCGTTCAGCAAGACAATATCAATGACTTAGCTTTAGATATCGATGGTAAACTTTGGATTGGCTTTCAACAAGCTGGTGTAGCTTGGTATCAGCCAGACACACATCAATTTGAACATTTTTCTCATTCAGCAAGCAATACTCGTAGTGTCAGTAGTGATTTAATTACCAGGCTGTGGATAGACGACGAACACCAACTATGGATTGGCACAAGAGGGGCTGGTTTAAGTAAAACAGATCTAAATAGCCAAGCTTTCAATACTATCAATCAATATGCATTCTTTGAAAACAATATCTCTGATAACGATATTAGAACTATTTATCGAGATAAACAAAACGTCCTTTGGATAGGGACTGCCCAAGGGTTATTCATTGCAGCTGAAGATACTCAAAGAAACATTACTGGCTTCTCACTTTTTATCCACCCACAATTTGATAGTAAAAGCTTTATTAGTTTTATAACACAAGATGATAAACAACAGCTTTGGATTGGTACGCGCGGCAATGGTTTATATATCATGGATATTAAAACCAAGGAAATTAACCAATATGTAGCTCAGCCAGATAACCCTCTGGCAATAGCAAGTAACCATCTATATAGCATTTTATTCGATGACACTAAGCAAGCTTGGGTTACGACAAAAGATGCAGGGCTAAGTTTATTTATACCCACTACACCTGGTTTTAAATCCTGGTCTCATGATCCCAATTTACCGGACAGCCTTGCGAGTAATGAGATAAGTAAGATTTTACCTGCTCAGCAAGGCGGGTACTGGATATTGACTTATGGTGCAGGGTTAATTCATATGTCTGTAGAGGGAGAATTTACCCAATATGCGCCAAACACTGTCGATCAATTTCCTAGCAAACATTTATTTAATGCGTATTGGATAAAAGATAGGTTGTGGATCTCTTCCAGTGATGGGGTTTTCTCTTTTATACCTGAAACAAAGGCGGTGCAACTATTTAATAAGCAAAATGGTTTAATCGACAATATCGCTTACCTTATGGTTAAAGATAAATCGGATCAACTCTGGGTCGGTACATCTGAAGGGCTTAGCGTTCTTAATAGCAAAGATCATACAATACGTAATTATACTGATGTGGATGGGCTTCAGAATAATGAGTTTAATTTCGGTGCAGGCTTTGTTGATGATAATAATCGTGTTTATTTAGGTGGCATAAATGGGTTTAACATCATTACCCCCTCTGATTTACCCGTCACACCAGAACCTAAAACGCCCATTATCGACGAGTTTTACTTATTAAATAAATTGCAGCGTCTACAAGATGACACACGGTTTAATCAATCGCTGGATGTCAGTTATGCCGATAATATTCAGTTGAGTTATCTAGACACATTATTTTCATTTCGTTTTCACAGTAATAATTTACATCAAGCCCAACAGATTAAATATGAATATAGGATGCTAGGACTACATCAGCAATGGTTTGATGACTTAAACAGTCATATTGCCCATTTTTCTGGTTTATCACCGGGTAAGTACCAATTTCAAGTCAGAGCTAAAAATCACAATAATCAGTTTAGCCAGATAAGAACCTTGGACATTCATATTATGCCCCCACCCTGGCAAACATGGTGGGCATATTTACTTTATTGCTTGTTTTTTATTGCCATCATCGGATTGTTTAGCTGGTTACAAACTCGCAAATATCGCATTAAAGTCTTTATGATGGAGCAAGTTGCTAAAAGCGAGCAGCGATTACAGCTCGCATTATGGGGCAGTGGTGATGAGTTTTGGGACTGGGATATTCGCAATAAAACCGCAACTCGTACTAATACTTTTTTACAATATCCTGAACACGAAATCAGTTTAATGGACACCCTACAACAGTGCGTTCACCATGATGACTTACCCCATGTAATTAATATTATGACCTCTTGCTTAAACTTAGAGGAAAATAAATTTGAACTGGCTTATAGAGCAAAAACACCTGATGAAAAATGGCTTTGGGTACTTAATAGAGGTCAAGTGATAGAGAGAAATAATCAAGGAAAACCAAACAGAATAACGGGTACAATAAAGAATATTCAGTCGTTGAAAGAAACTGAAGAAGCACTAAAGCTGCTCAACATTGAGCTTGAAGATAGAGTAAAGTCTCGCACTGAAGAGCTTAAACTCACTCAAAATGAGCTCATTGATAAGGAAAAAATGGCCACGTTAGGTGGACTCGTCGCAAGTATTACTCACGAAATGAATACTCCAATCGGTATTAGTGTGACAGCGACATCGCACCTTTCGGACAGGGTCGAGGAGTTCAATAAAAAATATCAATCTGGCGATGTTTCACACGAAGATTTTGAACTATATCAAACTGAAGTTGCTGATTGTGCAAGACTGATGCTATCTAATTTAAATAGAGCAACCAAATTAATACAAAGTTTCAAAAAAGTTGCGGTGGATCAATCGCATGAAGAAGTAAGAGACTTTAATCTGAAACAATATTTAGATGAAATATTTGTGTCACTGCACCCATTATTATCCCGTACTAAACACCAATATGATTACCAGTGCCCTGAAGATATTTCATTACACAGTCAGCCGGGCGTACTGTATCAAATTATCAGCAACTTATTAAATAATTCGATAATTCATGCTTACCCTGATAATAAAATCGGCCAACTGACTTTAACCGTAACGCGAGAACCTAACGGGCTTAAAATTATTTATAAAGATGATGGATGCGGTATGTCAGATGAAATTAAGCAGAAGATTTTCACCCCCTTTTTCACCACTAAACGTGGCCAGGGTGGAAGCGGCCTGGGAATGAACATTCTATATAACTTAGTTAATCAGGTTTTAAAAGGCAAAGTCACCTTGAGCACGGCTCCAGAACAAGGCGCTATATTTACAATTGAATTACCCGAAGAAATAATGACGAAACAAATAAATTGAATCTGGGTGTTTTATGTGTGCTTATATCGTATGCTAATCTATAGCAATCAATACAACACTAATCCTATAAATTAAAGGACAGACTAATGGACGAGAGACGCAAATTTTCGAGAATTCTATTTGATGCTAATGCTTATCTTGCTCAGGCTGAGTCTACCTGGCGTACAACGATTCTAGATTTAAGCCTTAATGGTGCTTTGGTCGAAATCCCTGACACATTCAGCGGTACAAAAAATAGTGATATAACATTAGAGTTTGTATTACCTGATTCAGATATTCAGTTAGTCATGAACACAAAAATTGTACATAAAACTAGCAAGCATTTAGGCTTACGCTGTTTACATATCGATGTTGAAAGTATTAGTCACTTGCGCCGTATTATTGAACTTAATTTAGGTGATGCTGAGCTGCTTAATCGAGAGTTGGAAATGCTTATCCAACCCGAAGAATAAATAACCGTTAAATTTAACGCTGAAAACGCACAACTAGAGTGCGTTTAAAGCTTCAGTTAATTTGTTCACCCCAATAATCTCCATTCCCGCTGGTGGTTTTTTGGGCATATTAGCTTTAGGTACTATCGCACGTTTAAAACCATGTTTAGCTGCTTCAATTAAACGTTCTTGGCCATTAGGCACAGGTCTAATTTCCCCTGATAAGCCAACTTCACCAAAAACAACTAAATCAGTTGGTAAAACCTGACCGCGAAAACTCGATACCATCGCCAATAATAACGTTAAATCGGCACTGGTTTCAGTTACTTTCACACCACCTACAACGTTCACAAACACATCTTGATCAGACATCTGCAACCCACCATGGCGGTGCATCACTGCCAGTAGCATGGCTAAACGATTGGCATCCATCCCCACCGCGACTCGACGAGGGTTAGACATGGCTGAACTGTCGACCAGAACCTGCAACTCCACCAGCAATGGACGCGTACCTTCCCATACCACCATAACTAATGATCCCGATGATGCTTCATCGCCACGGGATAAAAATATTGCGGAGGGATTGGCCACTTCTTTTAAGCCACGTTCCGTCATCGCAAAAACACCCAACTCATTAATTGCACCGAATCGATTTTTATGTGAACGTAAAGTACGGTAACGACTATCACTATCACCTTCAAACATCACCGAGCAGTCAATACAATGTTCTAATACCTTCGGGCCAGCTAAACTGCCATCTTTGGTGACATGGCCAACCATAATGACCGCTATACCATGCTGTTTTGCAAATCGGGTCAAATATGAAGCTGACTCACGAACCTGAGACACACTTCCTGGCGAAGATTGAATATCGCTCATATGCATCACTTGAATAGAATCAATCACAATCACTTTAGGCTTTATTTGTATCGCAACATCACAAATAGCTTCAACACTGGTTTCAGACAGCATACGCAGATTTTGAGTCGGTAACCCTAGACGATGGGCGCGCATAGCCACTTGTTGTAAAGACTCTTCTCCCGTGACGTACAAGGCGGGCATAATTTGCGCTAATTGACACAAGGCTTGCAGTAACAGCGTACTTTTACCAGCGCCAGGATGGCCACCAATGAGTATCGCGCTACCAGGAACAATACCGCCACCAAGAACCCGATCTAACTCACCAAACGTACTGGCAATACGAGGTAACTCATTTAAATCTATTTGATCGAGCGTCTGTACTTCTTTACTGGTGGAACCGGCATAACCACTAAACTGATGGGTACGCGTAGCACTGCTTGCGCCCAAACGAACCTCTGTGATCGTGTTCCATTCCTGACAGGCATTACACTGCCCTTGCCAACGCGGAAAATCTTGACCACATTCATTGCACACATATGCTGTTTTATTCTTTGCCATAATGCTCAGTTAGTAAATTAAAAAGTTGAGGAAGAACTCTTTTCAGTCCAAGATATATCAAATCATAGACACTAATTGTTCTGTAAACTTTATCATTTATCTCAAATAGGGTTAAGATTAACTTCAGACCCATACTATTGATAAAGCAATGTCTTTTCATGCCGATAAGATTAACAGCCAGACTCACAATAAGCATTAAAAACGATAATAGAAGATGAGCCTAGACAACCACAGCGCACTTATAGAACAATTAAAGCCCTTATTAATGGAACCTGATTTTCAGGAACTGTTCGAAAGCCTTACGGCTGATGAATCAAATTCTACCCGCTTTTTACTTAAAATGGAGCTAAACCGCATATCAGCCCTGTGTACTCGCGTAATAGACTTACGTGATAAAACCGAACTGGCCTGTGAAGAAGTTTTCATTGGTAACCAACGACACTTTTTAGATGCGCCGTCAAAAGAAGCCCTTGAAGAAGCGTTACCTATTTATCGAAACAAATACACCTTAGGTGTGTATGAAAAAGTCATTAAAGCTCACCAAAAACGTAAACAGCTTAAACAAGAAGGCAGCACTAATGAGCCAAGCCTAAATGCCTCACCTTTTATGGTACCAGGTATTGTTTTAGGCAGTTATTTTAATCGTAGTGAAGAGCGAATGAACTACAGCATTAAAATTGCTGTGTCACAATCTGGATCCGCTGAAGTATTAGGGGCTACCCTGGACTTATCCGTTGGCGGCGCCAGAATAAAACTCCCATTAAAACATAACTTTCAACCTGAGAGACCACTTAGGGTTAAGTTGCTTGAACTTAATGAAGAGTTTTACTTTGAAGACTTACAGCAAGGTGTTGATTACGCTATTGTTGATATCCAAAATAAAGATGACAGCGCCATATTTCGCCTAAAACGAATTGGTAGCAGTGAAGAACTAGATAAGGTTATTACTCAATTAATTAATAGTTATAAATTTCGCTACAAAGTCGATGTTAACGATGTCATTGTTAATGCTACAGGTTTAGGATTCGAGCGTCATTACTTACCCTTGCAACCTCATTTACCTGTGTACATTTCGATTAAAGAAGGTAAGCCTCATATCACCCATGCCCTGCTTGGTCGCGGTAATCAGCCATTACTGCATTTTTTTCAAAATGAGGATGATATTAACCAGCTGCCAGGGATGTTAACTAATAACCGCATAGTGCATTTATTAAAGTCACCGGATATTACTGAACATCAACTGATGTTTTGTTTTACACATATAGCCAACGAAAAAGTGCACTTTTATTCAGCGACATTATTTGAACTGCAACAAAGCGAACACTTGGGATTATTCTTAGGTTTTGGTTCAAAAAAGTCTAGTTGGCGGGTCTATAAATTAGTTAGCCAAAAAGTGGATCATAAACTGAATTATAAAACCTCTACACTTCCGGGCGATGATGCACAATATTCAGCATTAACAGAACAACAGTTAGCCAGTTTTAGTCATATTATTCAAGTTTGTGATATCACAAACTCGAGTGTAAATAGCCAATATCAAGCTTGGTTCAATAACCAAGATGTAAACCAACTAAAAACCTTTGCGCAACGTAAAATAAATGTCAATAGCATTAAAAGAATATCAATGCCATTTACAGAGCGGCGCCATGAATCAAGATTCGCTTTTAAAACATTAGTTCACATCAAACAAGGTAATAAAATTGCTTCTGGAATAACCCATGATATTTCTAGCCGAGGCTTGCAAGTAACCTTAGCGGAAGCATTCGATTTTAACTCACCAGCATCGGTTAGTCTTAGCTTGCCTAGCTTACAGGCCAAAGCAATTCAGATTGACTTGAGCGCATTACCATACCAACTTATTAGAACGCGCTCAAAAGGCAGCATACTTCATTTAAGTGCATTAATTGGTCACTCGCCACATATCGGCGTTGAATTTTTAAATAAACTGATCAATCACAACAAAGCAAAGTTAACTCAACTGTCCGATAAAGATGGTGAACAAAAAGAGCTGGCTGATGGAATGAAAAATTTGATGATGCGTGAGCTAGTTAGCGTGCCATATTTTATTGAAAAACAGAGTAAATCATTCTCCCTTTCAGCCATCGGCATTGGCACCAAAGTAGATGAGATAAGCCATTTATTCTCTCAAGATACAGATCAAATAATGCAATACAACCTGACACCGCTCATGGCAGATGGGGTACTAAAAAGTCAAATTATAGATCCAATTAAAACAATGAAAGCCGCTGATGATATGCGCTTTTTTGAAGTATTCATTCAAATAACTCGACACGCTCGTGGCACAATCAATCTAAATTGCAAAGTTGCGACAGAAATCAGTGTCGTAGATCAACAATCTTTTATAGAACAAAGCCAACGTTTAGGTAGATTTATGGCGTTAAGGGTATATTTGGGGGCAGCAGATAAACCAGATATGAGCTATATTCGTCGTGAATTAGAATATATTACTATCCATGCAAATCATAAAGCCAAGCAGCTTGAAGAACAGCTCTGGAAAGTTATTGGTATTGGCGAATTTCTAGACATCACGACAGAAGTAAAATTACGTTTCCCTAAACTGAGTACTGTGCAAAACAACAAGAACTTAGCCGCATCCTAATGGATCATAATAAAATAAGCTTTAGCATCGTCAGTCACTCAGCTCAAGATACCACTTTTTAATCTGCATAAAGTGGTCATCGTTGGCTTGTTTGTGAGTCAACATATCCGCATGGCCATAATCATTTAGGTAGCCATTTTTTTTAGCAAGTAAGGTATATTTTGCTTGCTGCAAACCGCACTCTGCCATCATATCTTGCACATCCGATGGGTTACCTAATACAGTGTCATTTTCTCCGGCAATAAACCACGTACTAGGCCAGTTTGCACTTTTTGCAGCAAGTGCGTAATTAAACTGGTCATCATGGTCTATCCACTCCCCCTAACCCAATCAATACTCTGGAGTAGTGATTGATGGCTTTCATTATCCATACCAAATCGATAACGGTTAGCATCGAAAAAGCCTTGCCTAGATACACAAAAAGGGGCGAACCGGTTCCAGAAAAGATCTACCATTATCCATTTTCGTAATGACTTAATTTTGATGGTACGTTTACTACCAAAAGTTAACAGTGAGGCGACACTCGTCTGTAAATCCACAAACCGAGCTAAACTACTTGCCATTAACACTCCCCCCCAGGAATGTGCGCTCCAATGTACTTTTGATGTCATAGGATGACGTTTTAAAATAAATGATTGCACCAAAGGTAACTGCTCTCTAATAACCTCCCCTTGGCCTAATTCATATTGCTTATCAATCAAGGGAGTACTTTTACCCCTTCCTGCTGTATCTAGCACATAAACATCAAACCCTTGCTGCGCCATAAAACAGCCTAAACCACGCCCTGAGTCACTATAAAAGACTCGACCGTTAGACATAGCACCATGCAGCATTAAAATAGGTGTGAGACGCTTATGCGAAGTTTGAGCTGGAATATAACGTAGATGTAATTGCCCCTGTCGATAAGGAATAAACAAAGACTGTTGAGTGGGTGATATCAAAATGGCAGCTATTGGTATTGAGTGAGTAAGACCATACTTAACCATAACTGCCATCAATATCAACTAAAATAGAGCAAACATCCTAAATAATACAACTGCGCTGTTTTGAGTAACAACAGCAGCGTAATGCTTATGAGGCTTGTAAACAAAAAACCAAAGCACGTAAATCTAATTTATTTACCGCTAAATTGGCCGCATTGATTAACTTAGGCTTACCATGGAACGCAATTCCTAAGTCAGCGGCTTGGATCATCGGGATATCATTAGCACCGTCACCGATAGCCACTACTTGTCCTGTTTCAATTTGCCACTTTTGAGCACACTTACCAATAACAGTCGCCTTATATTGCGCATCGACTACATCACCCGATACATGACCGGTCAGTTTGCCATCCTCAATAACCAGTTCATTAGCAAAGGCTGCATCTAACTTTAACAGATACATTAAATGATTCACAAATGGCATAAATCCACCAGAGGCGACAACCACTTTCCATTGGTTAGCTTGTAACTCTGCTAAAGAGGCGGTTAAGCCGGGCATCAATGGTAAATTTTTGCATAGTGTATCAATGATAGTTGCATCTGCATTAGCGAGTTTGCTTACTCGTAATCGTAAGCTTTGTTCAAAATCTAATTCACCTCGCATCGCACTAGCGGTGACTTCGGCCACTTCATCACCCACTCCAGCTAACACAGCTAGTTCATCAATACACTCTATCTGAATCGCCGTTGAATCCATATCCATCACTAGCAATCCGCGCTGGTTCAGCAAAGGTAATGGCTCAGTGATCAATAATAATTCAGCCGCTAAACTATGCTGAGTCACACTAATATTAAAAGCCGACTTCATTTCAGTAAAAGACTTACTGGCTGAAATTTCTATACCGATAAGATCATTTTCGCGTTCAAGTACGCTAAAATACGCAAGAAACGGCAGTTCAGCAAGCCATGCATCAATGTGTGATTGAGCCGATGATTCAAATATCACTCTAACACGTTCATGACTTAAAGAAGCGATATCACTATGATACTGCGCCTCTTCATAGCGTTGGCATAATAGGTCATTGTGCCAATACTCAGTGGTAGTTGATGTTAATAACCAAGATAGAATACTGACACCTCTGTTACTTGGGGTACGCTTATTAAGTGCATTGGCGGATGCTAGACTTCTGCGGTGCATGGATCAGACCTCTTTGATTACAACTATCTACTGATGAGTTTTTAGATTAATATAATTTCCACACCACCAAGCCATCAAAAATATGGCAATCAGGCGCCTACTAAGCGTTTCATTAAATAGAAAAATGACTGAGGATTAAAGTGATTTTTGTTAACGGTCTCAAGAAAAGACAAAAAATTAGCAGGATCATTCAGGTTATTGTTGCCATAGGCTTAGTATTAGGCCTAATCAATCTTTGGCAAAGCAGCTTGAAAAACGGTCAAAAACTGTTGAGTTCACAGACTCAACTTATGGCGAGAACCCTTGCGCAACAGGCGGCAAACGGTGCAGCTCCGGCTATGTTTTTACAAAATGATGAACAACTACGATGGCTGACATCGACTTTAGCGTCAGACCCTAAAGTAATGTCGGTTAATATTTATAACTCTCAAGGAGTCAGACTCGCTTTTGCCCAATCAGTGACTACCGATGATTTAGCACCTGATTCAGAAGCATTACGTCAACTATTAGCCAATTATCCACCATTAATTGAAAATGTGATGCAACAAGACAATAACCTTGGCTATGTGGAAGTAAGATTAGACCTGAGCAAATTTTTTGATGAAATTAAATATTTGCATCAAGAGAATATGGAACTATTGAAGTGGATGCTACTTGTGGCCAGTTTTATTGGTTTCTTGTTATCACGCGCATTATCGTTTAAGCGCGCTGACTTTGATCGTCGAAAAACACGTATTAAACAATTTAAAAAACATCTCGCCTCTAAAGATGAGCCGGAAGATAAAAGTTAATAAAATGATGTAAATATAAAATAAAAAATGGGCGCTTAATGCGCCCATTTTTATTGGTATGCTATTAAAACTAAAGTGTTAATGCAGCATCCAAAGTCATCACTATCATGTCATTGAAAGTCGTTTGACGTTCATCAGAAGTGGTTTTCTCACCAGTACGGATGTGGTCTGATACAGTGACAACACATAGTGCCTTAGCGCCTAATTCATGGGCAACACCATATAAACCAGCGGCTTCCATTTCGACACCTAATACACCCATTCTTTCCATAACATCAAACATTTCAGGATCGGGTGTATAGAATAAGTCAGCAGAGAAAATGTTGCCCACTTGAATTTTAGTGCCGTGTGCTTTGGCAGAATCAACTACAGCGCTTAGTAAGCTGTAGTCCGCAATTGCTGCAAAATCTTGGTTTTTGAAACGTAAACGGTTAGCTTGTGAATCAGTACATGCACCCATACCAATAATCACATCACGTACTTTTACATCAGTGCTAATAGCACCACATGTCCCAACACGGATTAAGTTTTTAACACCGTATTCTTTAATCAGCTCATGTGCATAGATAGAACAAGATGGAATACCCATTCCTGAACCCATTACAGAAATACGCTTACCTTTATAAGTACCCGTAAAACCAAGCATGTTACGTACATCGGTTACTTGCTCAACATTTTCTAAAAATGTCTCTGCAATGTATTTTGCACGTAATGGATCGCCTGGGAAAAGCACTGTCTCAGCAAATGCACCTTCAACAGCATTAATATGTGGTGTAGCCATGTTATAACCCCTATGTTTCTATTTTATTTTGTATTGCTTAATCTTGTTGATAGTTTAGCAAAGCTATTAAGTTTTATATAGAACCGTCGTTCGAAAATGTGACTAATCTATAAAAGATTGGCCATAATCCATAGGTTCTAGCTTAAAATAGCTTGCAATCGACTGACCAATATCAGCAAAAGACTGACGACGACCTAATGAACCAGCGGCTAAACCTGCACCATAAGCTAATACAGGTACACGCTCACGAGTATGCTCAGTACCAACCCAAGTAGGATCGCAACCATGATCTGCGGTAAATACCACTAAATCATCTGGCTGTAAAATCGCAAATAATTCAGGTAAACGGGTATCGAAATATTCTAATGCTTTAGCATAACCTGCTGTATCACGACGGTGGCCATAATGAGAGTCAAAATCGACAAAGTTGGTAAACACTA
Organism: Shewanella sp. HL-SH8; assembly: GCF_051165765.1. Classification (NCBI taxonomy): domain Bacteria; kingdom Pseudomonadati; phylum Pseudomonadota; class Gammaproteobacteria; order Alteromonadales; family Shewanellaceae; genus Shewanella; species Shewanella sp. HL-SH8. The sequence goes on from NZ_CP195039.1 coordinate 3,568,589, forward strand.
TGGTGTTATCGCCAGCACGTTTAATTTGCGTTAGCGTTTCATCAAATAGCTCTTCAAGACCTGTCGCTTTAAACTGCTGAGTAATACCACTATGGGCGTAAATATCAGCAATTTTACCAATACTGACCACTTCACCACCGGCATCTTTAAGCTTATCTAATACGGTTGGCGCTGGTGGTAATACGGCATAATCATGGCGGTTACCGGTACGAGCAAAATCAGCCGCACCAGTCCCAACAAATGGGCGTGCAATAACACGTCCAATATTATACGGCTCTAACTCTTCACGGGTAATTTTACACAGCTTGTAGAGGTTTTCTAAACCGAAGCTTTCTTCATGACATGCAATTTGAAAAACAGAGTCTGCTGACGTGTAGAAAATAGGCATGCCCGTTTTCATGTGCTCTTCGCCTAACTCTTCAAGAATGGTAGTGCCCGAAGCATGGCAATTACCTAAGAACCCTTCTAGACCAGCACGTTTTAGAATTTTGTCGGTTAACTCTTTTGGGAATGAATTAGTTAAATCGCTAAAGTATCCCCACTCATACAATACAGGTACACCCGCCATTTCCCAGTGACCACTGGGCGTGTCCTTACCTGAACTTAACTCATCGGCATGGCCATAGGCACCAATCACTTCAACATCAGCGTTAAAGCCATCAGCAAACTTACCCGTGCTTTCAAAGCCTGCATGGCCTAGGCCTAATTTAGCCAAGTTAGGTAAAACTAGTGGTCCTTTGCGGCCTATATCTGCTTTACCTTCTGCACAGGCTTGGGCAATATGACCAAAAGTATCAGAGCCAACATCACCAAACTTATCAGCATCGGTTGCAGCACCAAGACCAAATGAATCTAACATTAAGATAAAAGTACGTTTCATTGTGTTTTCCTTTATAAATCTGAAGCGCGAATATAGCGATAAATTTCAGGCGTCTTTTCTGGCGCACTATCGCCAATCACTATGGCCTGTTGAATTGCTGCCGCAGCTTCTGAAAATGCCTCTTCAGATTGCGCATGGATCATCGCTAACGGAACATCTTTGTTAACGGCTTGACCTAATGCACAAACTTGAGTTAATCCGACACTGTAATCAAGCGCATCGCCAGGTTTACGACGACCGCCGCCTAAAGTAACAACCGCTAAGCCAAGCTCTCTAGTATCCATTTTGTAAGCAAAACCACTAGTATTGGCATACACAGGACGAATAATTTTGGCATGGGGTAAATACTTATCATACGCCTCAACAAAGTCAGTTGGCCCACCTAAACCAGCAATCATTTTAGCAAAGGCTTCAGCTGCTTTACCATTATCTAATACAGTATTTAGTTTAATACGCGCTTCAACTTCATTTTGTGCAATACCGCCCAAAATCAGCATTTCAGCACATAAGCCCATAGTCACCGCATACAAACGTGGGTTGCGGTATTGACCAGTTAAGAACTGTATTGCTTCACGTACTTCAACAGCATTACCTGCACACGAAGCTAAGACTTGATTCATATCAGTTAATAATGCAGTGGTCTTAGTGCCCGCACCATTTGCAACAGCGGTAATACTGCGAGCTAGCTCTTCAGATGCTTCGTAAGTTGGCATAAATGCGCCACTACCCACTTTGACATCCATAGCCAGTGCATTGAGTCCTGCGGCCAATTTTTTAGATAAAATTGATGCAGTGATCAGTGAAATAGACTCAACAGTAGCTGTGTTATCACGGATGGAATAAAAACGTTTATCGGCGGGTACTAAATCACCCGTCTGGCCAATAATCGCTACGCCAGCATCTTTAACTACTTTACGGAACAATTCGCTAGATGGCTCAGTTTGGTAACCAGGAATCGCATCAAACTTGTCTAATGTCCCACCGGTATGGCCTAAACCACGCCCGGAAATCATGGGCACATAACCGCCGCAAGCTGCAGCCATAGGGCCAAGCATTAAACTAATAACATCACCAACACCGCCAGTGCTGTGCTTGTCAATAATAGGACCGTTTAGTCCTAATGAGTCCCAATTTAACACTGTGCCTGAATCACGCATTGCAATCGTTAATGCAATACGTTCGTCCATACTCATATCTTTAAAGTAAACTGCCATGCCAAAGGCGGCAATCTGGCCTTCTGATACCGTATTAGTTGTTATACCGTTAACAAAGAATTGAATTTCTGCGGTGGAAAGGACTTCACCATTACGTTTTTTGCGGATAATTTCTTGTGCGAGGAACATAATATAGCCTCCATCTAGGCAATCCACAGGCTGCTAGATTTGGATCGCCAAAAATATCTATAGCTATAGGTTTATTAACACTAAAGGCAATAAACCTTAGCTATAACATTGATTTAAATTAGTAACCTTGAGTCGGTGCTGGTGCGTCAGCAAACTCTAAAGTATGCAATAAGCTCGTCAACAGGCTTGATGCACCAAAACGGAAAGTACTTGGGCTGATCCAGTCTTCACCTAAAATACGGGCCGCAACAGCTAAAAACTCTGCTGTTTTAGCTGCATCTTTTACGCCACCGGCGGGCTTAAACCCAACTTTACGGTTCTTTTCGCTGATCACGGTTAGCATAATTTCAGCCGCTTCTAGCGTGGCATTAACCGGCACTTTACCGGTAGAGGTTTTAATAAAGTCAGCACCTGCATCAATTGATAGCTCTGATGCTTTGCGAATTAATGCGGGATCTTTAAGCTCACCCGATTCAATAATAACCTTAAGAATAGCATCATCACCACAGGCTTCTTTACAGGCTTTAACTAGCTCAAAACCGACGGTTTCATCCCCTGCCATTAATGCGCGATATGGAAATACCACATCGACTTCATCAGCACCGTAAGCAACTGCTGCACGAGTTTCTAATACTGCAATTGCAATATCATCGTTACCATGTGGGAAGTTAGTCACTGTCGCGATTTTAATGTCTTCACAATCAAGATCATTTAAGGTTTTACGTGCAATAGGAATAAAGCGAGGATAAATACAAATTGCAGCGGTATTACCTGCAGCAGTTTTGGCCTTATGGCATAAGTCGATAACTTTTTGATCAGTATCATCATCATTTAACGTGGTTAAATCCATTAATGAGATACCAAGTTGCGCAGCTTTTTTTAAATCAGTCATGTTTGTTCTCCATAAAGAAAAATCAGTAGATAATTTTTGTCAGGGCAACAAAGTAAAGTGGCATATGATCATAGCTAACTAGGATATAGCTAAACAGATTACAGCTTATATGATTACAGCTATGGCCGAGTCTTCACGTGTTGCCAGTAAACTAATATGATTTACTAACCTAAGTATTCAATCTGATAACGAGTACCACGACTTGAATCCTTGAAGACCGGAAAAGGCAAAATAAATTAATGACTTATTTTATCATTTTCCGCGAAAAATCCATTTTAGCGCGTTGTGCTTAATGCTTAATTAACGGCATTTTTAATAATGCATTTAATTAAGTATTAATTTTTAAAAACTATAGAGGAGCCACAAATTTTGTGGCTCCAATGTCTTACAAAGTATTAGAACTTGTAAGTAGCTGTTAGGTAGTGACCCCAACCAGTTGTATCTAAGCCAACAATACCTGCGCCGTCTTCAAGAAGGTATACATCTTTGTAACCTTTAAGACCATAGCCTAAAGCATAGTTGTCTGAATGCCAGTGAATACCGAAATATGCAGCACCACCGCTAGAGCTCATAGGAACAAACTCATTACCATACTCGTCATCAGCACCAAATTGATAATCAACATAACCTTGGAAAGCTATGAAGCTTTTGTTATCAAAGAATTTGAAAGGCTTGAACCAGTTAGCAGAGAACTGGTAACCATTCCAATCTTTACCGTTCATGTCATAGTGTGCGTATAAGTTCATGCCAGTTTTACCTAACCATGGAACCATAACATCAGCACCGATACCCCAGAAAGATGCGTTTACATCTTCACCGACAACTCCACCACCCCAGTTAAATAGAGTAGAGAAGTAGACCTCTTGAACTGGACCAAAAGAAAGGTCTTTACCAGTAATAGCATCTAGTGAGAAACGTGGATTGAACTTCATGAACATTTTGCTAGCGCCTGAACCAGTCGCTTTATCACCTGAGTCACCAGTCGCTAAGTTGAAAACATCAACATAACCGTATAGGTCAACAACGCCAGCACGGCCGCCGAATTCCATTTCTAGATAATCGTGACCACTTTCGCCAGTGCTTGGTAACTCATCAAAAGAGTACATAGCATTGAACTGCATCCAACTGTAATCGCCAGAACGAATATCTTCACCACGGTCAGCAGCTAGTGCAGGTGCAGCCATTGCTGCCATAGTTGTTGCTGCTAAAGCTAAAGTTTTAAAGTTTTTCATCATCAACCCCATTTATCATAATTTGCCGCCTTCTAGGACAGCTTTTGTTTTAAGCTTTCGTATTTTACCGCTATTGTTGTAAATCACAATATTTAACCGGTATAAAAACGAATACTAAATTCTTTTTTGTGAACAATGTCGCGACTTACTCACAACATCTCACTAACAGTTACTTTTGTGTCGCATTCGAAAATGAATGATTTTGCGGTGTTAATATGAAAATATGCACCTGTCACTCATTACCACTTCGCTATCTGGAAACCGGTGGATTAACGCCAATCATTATGATTATGTAATCTTAAATACAGGGCTTTACTCACTAGAGTAGGTAAAGCCCTTGTAGTAAAGGAATATCTTTTACTACAGTGCTAGGAATAAACCAGCAAGTGTTGCACTCATTAAGTTAGCTAATGATGCAGCGATAACCGCACGTACGCCTAACTTAGCTAAGTCATGGCGACGAGTAGGAGCCATAGCACCTAAACCACCTAGCAGAATCGCAATTGACGATAGGTTAGCAAAACCACACAGTGCGAAAGAAATAATCGCTTTAGTACGGTCTGTCATTGCTTGACCTGTAGCTTCAACCAAGATACCACCATCAGCAATATCTTTAAGATAAGGAGCAAAGTTCAAGTAAGCCACAAATTCGTTAACAACGATTTTTTGACCAATGAACGAACCTGCAACCATAGCCTCAGACCAAGGCACACCGATAAGGAATGCTAACGGCATAAAGATGTAACCAAGGATAAGTTCTAGTGATAAACCTTCGAAACCGAACCAGCCACCGATACCACCAAGCATGCCGTTAACCATTGCAATTAGACCAACAAAGGCTAAAAGCATTGCACCAACGTTAAGTGCTAAGTGCATACCTGAAGCGGCACCTGATGCAGCCGCATCAATAACGTTTGCTGGCTTATCAGTATCTTCTGGTAAGTCAGTCATGTCATTATTAGTTGCTTCAGTTTCTGGGTGCATTAGTTTAGCCATCATTAAGCCACCAGGAGCCGCCATAAATGATGCTGCTACTAAGTACTCAATTTTAACGCCCATACCAGCATAACCAGCAAGTACCGCACCAGCGATAGAGGCTAAGCCGCCTACCATGATTGCGAATAACTCAGAGTTAGTCATTGTTGGAATGAAAGGACGTACAACTAAAGGCGCTTCAGTTTGACCAACAAAGATGTTTGCTGTAGCAGACATAGACTCTGTGCGGCTTGTACCAAGTGCTTTTTGTAATCCACCACCGATGAACTTAATTACTATCTGCATAATGCCTAGATAGTAAAGAACAGCGATTAAAGAAGAGAAAAAGATAATAACAGGTAATACGCGAACGGCGAATACGAAGCCTACGCCATTACCAAACATAGCGTCAGTACCTAAACCGCCAAATAGAAAGTTGATACCTGCTTGAGAATAACCAATTACATCAGCAACGGCAGTTGAAACACCACCTAATACTTGTTGACCAATTGGCACATATAATACGAAACCTGCAAAAAACGCTTGAATTAATAAAGCGCCACCTACGGTACGTACGTTAATAGCTTTTTTATTTGTAGATAGTAAGAAACCTATCACAAGTAGGGTGACCACCCCTACTAGACTCATAACTATATCCATTAAACATCACCCTTTTTAATTGTTAACACTTCTTATTAATGTTGTTAACTCACCTTATTTCCAAGACAGATTATAACCGAGCAATTGAGGAAAAGCGTCGTTTTGATCAAACTTTTAAAGTTTAGTTTCAGATATTTACGCAAGACAATTGCGGTAAACAGGCCTCGTTTCAAAAAAAGTAACTAAAGCTCAAATAGTTGCAAAGAATTTCTATTAAGCTGTTCTAATATAGGAACAGTTGAAATTTGACGCAAAAAAGCTATTTTTTCAATAATCAAGGGTAAAATGAGCGGTGTATTGCGTTTATCAAGCTGATTTTCGGGTGACATACTCGGTGAATCAGTCTCAATGACAAATAATTCTAAAGATAATTCTGCTACTACTTTATGCAGTTTTTTTGCCCTAGGGTTTAATATCAAGCCACCAATGCCTAATTTAAAACCTAATTTTTGATACTGTTTTGCGACCTCAACGCTGCCATAAAAACCGTGTATAACGCCACCTTTTGTCAACGCAGCTTTTGTTAACAACTCAATTAACAAAGCATGGCATTTTACCGCATGCAGAATTACGGGAAGTTGGTACTTTTTTGCTAGCTGTAATTGCTGTTCACACAACGCTTGTTGTTGCTCAAATTCTGGACGTAATTTATCTAAGCCACACTCACCAATAGCAACAAATAATGGGTTAGTTTGATTTAGATAAATTTGATGCTCTAGCTCTTCAAGTGCAGTATCAATATTCTCAGGAAGATACCAGGGATGGATCCCTAGTGAGAAATAACATTGATATTGCTGAGCAACAGCCAGTTGCTTAAACCACAGTTCAGGACTCACGCCCGGTATGAGTATTTTAGTTATATTTTTGTTTCGCATGTGGTTGAATAATTCATCACGGTCATGATCAAATACTTCAAAATCAAGATGTGCGTGGGTATCAAATATAGGTAAGGACATAGAATCGACTCTAAAAACAGGCAATAAAAAAGGCAGTCACTACTGCCTTTTTAACATTAACTATAGCCTAGCCTAGCCTAAAATAGATTAGTTTTCGCGTGTCTTCGCAAACTCTACTTCAGGATAGCGTTCCATTGATAAATTAAGGTTAACCCTTGTCGGCGCAATATAAGTTAAATTATCACCACCATCTAACGCAAGGTTTGGACTACATTTACGGCGGAACTCTTCAAGCTTTCGCTCATCTTTACAGTAAACCCAACGTGCTGTAGAAACACTGATACCTTCATAAATAGCTTCAACGTTATATTCACTCTTTAAACGTCCTACAACCACTTCAAACTGTAGCACACCAACCGCACCAACAATTAAGTCATTCGAGTCTATTGGTCTAAAGACTTGCACTGCACCCTCTTCAGAAAGCTGCACCAAACCTTTTAAAAGCTGCTTTTGTTTTAATGGGTCTTTTAAACGAATACGACGGAACATTTCCGGTGCAAAGTTAGGAATACCGGTAAATTTAAATTTTTCACCTTGGGTAAAAGTATCACCTATTTGAATCGTGCCATGATTATGCAAACCAATAATATCACCTGGGTAGGCTTCTTCAACTTGCTCGCGATCACCAGCAACAAAGGTTAATGCATCTGAAATCCGCACATCTTTACCAATACGAACATGGTGCATTTTCATGCCCTTTTCATATTTACCTGACACTACGCGCATAAAAGCAACTCTGTCGCGATGCTTTGGATCCATATTAGCCTGAATTTTAAAGATAAAACCGCTAAAATTTTCATCTTTCGCGGTAATTTCACGCACTTCAGTATTGCGTGACTGAGGCTTTGGTGCCCACTCAAGCAAACCATCAAGCATATGATCGACGCCAAAATTACCTAGCGCAGTACCAAAGTATACTGGCGATAACTTGCCTTTTAAAAATGCATCTAAATCAAACTCATGTGATGCTCCGACAACTAACTCAAGCTCATCACGTAATTGATCTGCTAACTCACTGCCAATGGCCTCATCAAGCTCTGGGTTATCAATCCCTTTTACAATACGCACTTCTTGGATCATGTGACCAAGGCCTGATTTATATAAAATAGCCTCTTGACGATGAATATGGTAAACACCTTTAAATGACTTACCACAACCAATTGGCCAAGTAATAGGCGCACAGGCAATTTTTAACTCTTCTTCCACTTCATCCATCACTTCCATAGGATCGCGAATATCACGGTCGCATTTATTCATGAAAGTGATAATGGGAGTATCGCGCAAGCGAGTCACTTCCATTAACTTACGAGTACGATCCTCTACACCTTTAGCCGCATCAATAACCATAAGACAAGAGTCAACAGCGGTTAAGGTACGATAAGTATCTTCAGAGAAGTCTTCATGACCTGGTGTATCAAGTAAATTGACTAAGCATTCTCTATAGGGGAACTGCATTACAGAGGTAGTGATAGAAATACCACGTTCTTGCTCCATCTCCATCCAGTCCGACTTAGCATGCTGCTTAGAGCCTCGGCCTTTAACCGTGCCCGCGACTTGAATTGCTTGACCGAATAACAATACTTTTTCAGTAATTGTTGTCTTACCCGCATCCGGGTGGGAAATGATGGCGAAGGTTCGACGTTTGTCGACCTCAACATTTATGCCTGACATGGTAACCTTTGCACTTGATACTAAAAAAGGCGCAAATTATAGCGCCTATCAGTAAGCTTGGCTAGGCAAAGCGCCTTTTAGGACTGAGGAGGCTGTTCGAGGATGTGTTTTATTTTAGCTAACTCGATACGCGCGTATCTATGTTCAACAAAATCATAAATATTAGTTGCTAGGGTGAGACGGTAATAATTTGCCGCTTCTTGGTACAGTCCTAACTCTTCTGCCCGTTTACCTAAATAAAAGTACGCTTCGCATAAACGCTCTGCATATTCTTTAGGTTGATTTAAACCCACTTTAGCGGCAGCAAATAATTGTTTCTTGGTTAGTTTGCCTAAGTAGTAGTCGACTAATACACTTGACCAAGCTTTATCTTCAAGTTGCCCGCGCTGAGTACCTAACGTAACTAGTGCAGCCTTCGCATCAATTTGTGATGACATGAGGTATAGCCATAAAGAGCGATAACCATCATTTGGATCACGTTGATAGAAAGTCATCATATCTTTTACTGCAAGCTCGTAGCGTTCACCATAGAATAATGCGATACCGCGATTAAGGTATGCATAGTCGTATTCTGGGGCGAGTTCTAATACGCCATCAAAAGCCTCATATGCACTTTCAAATTCACCTTCTTGGGTATAGTAAATACCTAAGAAGTTATAGGCATCAGCTAAATTTGGTTGTAGCTTAAGTGCCTGGTGGAAATCAATACGTCCGAGTAGGCGTAATCCAACACTGTCGTAAATAACACCGCGATCATAATGAAAACGTGCACGCTGATCGTTGGTCAGTTCCATACTAGCCAAAATTTCATTCAACTTGGCCAAAGTCACTTCTAATTTATAATCTGGCATAACTGGGGCGACAATAATTTGCCCTATCGCAACATCCCCATTTGAACCCGAAGTAGCAGCACAACCGGTAAGCAACAAGCTAACACCTGCCACCATGGCGACAAACGAGGTGCGTAATTTAAATTCCATCTACTTTACCTTTAATCAGGTTCATTAATAATCAGCATGATAACAACCTAGCGGGGTTAGTGCTATTTGCTATTTGATTTAATTGTCAAAAAACTAAAAAAAGGAGACCAATTGGCCTCCCTTTCATCACACTCAATTTTTACACTTAAAATAGTCGCTTATTCAGCAGCTTCTTTAGTTTGTGCTTCTTTAATTGATAAACGTACGCGACCTTGACGATCCACTTCCATCACCTTAACAGCAACTTCTTGGTTCATTTCTAAGTGATCTGATACATTTGCTACGCGCTCATCACTGATTTGCGAAATATGCACTAAGCCATCTTTACCAGGAAGAATGTTAATAAATGCACCGAAATCAACGATACGAATCACTTTACCATTATAAATACGACCAACTTCAACTTCAGCGGTAATTTCTTCTATACGACGAATAGCTTCTTTAGTTGCCTCGCCATTATTAGAAGCAATCTTGACTGTACCGTTGTCATCTAACTCGATAGTTGTACCCGTTTCTTCAGTCAGTGCACGAATAGTTGCACCACCTTTACCGATAACATCACGGATTTTTTCAGGATTGATCTTGATAGTCGTGATACGTGGAGCATGATCAGAGATATCATCACGATGAGAACCAATTGCTTGATCCATTACGTTAAGAATATGAACACGTGCACCGTATGCTTGTTGCAGTGCAATATCCATGATCTCTTTAGTGATACCTTCAATCTTGATATCCATCTGCAATGCAGTAATACCATCACGAGTACCAGCCACTTTAAAGTCCATGTCACCTAAGTGATCTTCATCACCTAAAATGTCAGAAAGTACAACAAAATCGTCGCCTTCTTTAACTAGACCCATCGCAATACCAGCAACAGATGCTTTGATTGGTACACCAGCATCCATTAATGCTAATGACGTACCACATACTGAAGCCATAGAGCTTGAACCATTAGATTCAGTAATTTCAGATACTACGCGAACGCTGTACGGAAATTCTTCAGCTGAAGGCATAACAGCCTTCATACCGCGCCATGCTAATTTACCATGACCGATTTCGCGACGCTTAGGTGAACCAACCATACCAGTTTCACCAACACAGTACGGAGGGAAGTTATAGTGCAGCATAAAACGATTAGTACGTTCGCCCATGATGCTATCAATTTTCTGTGCGTCACGCTCTGTACCTAAAGTACATGTCACTAACGCCTGAGTTTCACCACGGGTAAACAGTGAGCTACCATGAGTACGTGGAAGAACACCTGCTAATACACTTAATGCGCGGATCATGTCAGGTTCACGACCATCGATACGTGGCTTGCCACTGATAATACGGCCGCGAACAACTTTCTTTTCAAGGCTAGCAAGTAGATTATCTACTTCCCGTAAATCAACATCGCTATTTTGAGCTGTTAATGCAGCTTTAGCCGCTGATTTAACTACGCCAACTTGTGCATAGCGATCTTGCTTAACTTCAATTTGATAAGCTTCTGTCAAACCCGCTTCAGCAAGTTCTTTGATTTTTGCAACTAAATCTTGATCTTGAACTGGTGCAGTCCAATCCCATGTTGGCTTGCCTGCTTCAGCTTTAAATTCGCTAATCGCATTGACAACTACTTGTTGTTGATCGTGACCATAAGTCACGGCACCTAGCATAATTTCCTCAGCAAGCGATTTCGCTTCTGACTCAACCATTAACACAGCGCTTTGCGTACCCGCTACAACCAAATTAAGGTCGCTAGTCGCTAACTGATCAACACTTGGATTAAGCACATATTCACCGTTGATATAACCAACGCGAGCAGCACCTAAAGGACCACTAAATGGAATACCAGAAATAGCTAATGCTGCGGAAGTACCAATCATTGATACAATGTCTGGCTCAATCTGTGGGTCAACAGAAACCACAGTAATGATAACTTGAACTTCGTTTTTAAAACCGTTAGGGAATAAAGGACGAATTGGACGGTCGATAAGACGGGCAATCAGAGTTTCATCTTCTGACGGACGACCTTCACGCTTGAAGAAACCACCAGGGATTTTACCCGCAGCATAGGTCTTTTCTTGATAGTTAACAGTTAGTGGGAAAAAATCGCGGCTTAAATCAGCAACTTTTTTACCGACGACAGTAACTAACACTGTGGTATCGCCCATGCTTGCTAAAACAGCAGCATCAGCTTGACGTGCAATAACACCCGTTTCTAAGGTGACTGTATGTTGACCATACTCAAAACTCTTTACAATTGGATTCACGTGACCCATTCCTTAATTAATGACCTTTAAATTACCTGCGCAAGTATACTTCAAATAGAATCAATAGTTAAATAGACACTTCTTATCTAGGTATAAAAATTTACTCTTCATTCTAAAATACTTCCCTATTTACTGATAAATAAAGTACTTCAAACTTGGTAAATCATTTCATTATTTTTGCTAGCGTAAACTTAAATCACCTGTGTTAGACGCTATTCGTATAAATATGAGTGACAAGGAGCACTAATTTTACTACAGTTACTTTAGAGTAATGGATAGATTCTATTTAATGAATTAATTTGTTATCAATCACATAAAACGAACTTTTTTGTCACAAAACTCTTAAAATAATAGACAAAAACTAATAATAAAGACGAATAACATTACTGGTCTTATAAGACACGGAATTAATGATGACCTCAAGATTTAAATCACTGACTTGGAAACAAACTAATCTTGTCGTATTTACGGCGTTGTTTTTTGCAATCGCTGTATTTGTTGTTGAAATAGCCCTAGTTGTTGTTACGACTAAACAACAACTATCTAGCTCACAGCAAGAACTACTTAACTCTGTAGAGCAAACAACCACGAATGCCATCTGGGCATTAGATGATAAATTAGCTCAGCAAACCTTAGAGGGTATTATTAAAGTTGATAATGTGGGCTCTGCGGTGCTTGAGCTTGATGATGGCTCACTTTTTGTCAGTGTGGTGAATGAAGGTGAGGACTTTTCAGAAAATTACATTTTATTGAGTAACCGTTTATTTGGTGACCTAAAGGAAATATCACGCCCCTTATACCGCCCCTTCTATTTTGAAGGCAGTAAAAAGCAACAACTAATTGGTAGTTTAACGATATTTTATGACACTCAAAAGTTAACGACGCATCTGTTTGACCAACTTCAGCTCAGCTTTATTGCAACATTGGCCCGAGCATTATTACTCACCTTGGTACTTAGCGTCGTTTTCCATCGATTCTTAACTCAACCTATCGCGAGAATAAGTGAAGCCATAGATAAAATAGATCCTGATTCACCCGGTGAAAACTTATTGCCAATTTCTAAAGCTCATAAGGATGACGAGTTAGGATTAGTGGCCAGTAAATTTAATCAAATTTTACTGCAATTTAGTCAAACTCAAAATAAGCTTCGTAAAATGGCCACCCGAGATCCACTCACAGGATTACCCAATCGAACTTTATTACTAGAAACACTCAATGTAACTATTCAACGATCGCGTGTGCACAAACGCAACTTTGCATTGCTGTTTATCGATTTAGACCGCTTTAAAAATGTTAATGATTCGCTAGGCCATGCATTAGGTGATCAATTTCTAGCACGTATTGCCCGTATTCTGGAACGCGTTGTTGGTGATAAGGGGAGCGTTGCTCGTCTAGGTGGGGATGAATTTGTCGTATTAGCCGATGATATCCAAAGCCCAGATCAGGCGGCAGACTTTGTTGATAAACTGCTGATACAGCTTAATGCTCCGCTACAGTTAAATGAACACACCATCCACCCAGCGGCCTCTATCGGCATTTCCATTTACCCTGATGATGGTGAGAGTGCAGAGGATTTAATACGCCATGCTGATATCGCCATGTACAGTGCTAAAGCGGCAGGTTCGAATCAATGGGCGTTTTTTAAAGAACAAATGACCGAGCGGGCAGCGGTAAGACTTCGTACCGAAGCCTCTTTGCACGATGCACTTAAAAACAATGAGTTCCTACTTCATTTTCAACCTAAATTCGACATTAACACAAATAAGGTTATTGGTTGTGAAGCATTAATTCGTTGGCAGAAAGATGGCAGACTCATCAGCCCAATGTCTTTCATCCCTGTAGCTGAAGAGACTGGTATTATTATTCCAATAGGTAGATGGGTCATTGAACAAAGCTGTAAAATACTGAGAGATTGGCAGAAAAAATACAATTATGCCGTTCCTATTGCCGTTAACGTCGCATCACAGCAATTTGCCGACTCAAGTTTGGTGCCTGATATCAAACAACTTGCTTTACGCTATCAAATCCGTCCAGACTTACTTGAAATAGAAATAACCGAAACATCATTGATGAATGATATAGAACAGGCAATAGCAAAATTGGAACAACTCAAATCCGCTGGTTTTGGTATTGCAGTTGACGATTTTGGTACTGGATACTCTTCGTTATCTTATTTACGCCATTTGCCTATAACCACGATGAAGATAGATCGCGCTTTTGTAAGCGACCTTCCGGTTGATAGTGCAATAGCATCAACTATTTTGATGCTAGGGCGCCAACTAAATTTATCAATTGTTGCTGAAGGAATTGAAAATGAGGAGCAACTTGACTGGCTTAGAGAAAATAACTGTCCTATTGGGCAAGGTTTTTTCTTCAGCAAGCCATTACCATTAGAAGAGTTCGAACAAAAGTATATTGCCTCTGAAAGCGCTAAAATATTACAACTTTAGAAATCATCAAATTTAAGACAATAAAAAAGGAGGCTAAGCCTCCTTTTTACGGTTTTGACTTACTAAAGTAAGTCAAAGTCGTATTAACGACGTAAACCTAACTTCTGAATCATAGCAGTATAACGAGCTACGTCAGTGCGCTTTAAATAAGCAGAAAGCTTACGGCGAGCACTTACCATACGTAACAAGCCACGGCGTGAGTGGTGGTCGTGAATATGCGTTTTAAAGTGACCTTGAAGGTGGTTAATTTGAGCAGTTAATAAAGCAACCTGTACTTCAGTAGAACCAGAATCGTTTTCGCAACGACCGAAGTCTGCTAGAATTTTTGCTTTAGTTTCAGCACTTAGTGACATGTGTATCTCCAAAATATAATAAATAATCTTTAGCCGATCACTAACTCAGCTAAAGGAAGCGCGACATTCTACCGAGAATTAATGACTAGAGCAATATAAATAATTAGTTTGCCCAATTTAAGCAATAATAAACTTGCATCAACTTATAGTATTATCTGATTCAGCTTCGCGAATAACAATGAGACGCTTAGGTGCGAGTAAACCATCATCATTCATAGACCCCACGCCGACAAATTTATGCTCTTCACCAATGGTGATGCGCACTAATTCGTCGGGTTTTAATCCCGATGCCTGTATTGCTTGGCCCTGCATAACATAATACAACATATCTTGCGGTAAATTTATTTCTGCGAAATTAGCTACCGCAGTATCCATAGGCAGTAATAGTGAATCTAACGCTTCAAAAGGAGAAATATCTTGCTCAGTCGCAGAGTCAATCATCGCCGCTAACTGTTCTAAGGTTACCATCTTATCGTAAGGATAATTGGCAACTTGTGTGCGACGCAACATAATAACATGCGCACCACAGCCTAGCATTTCACCAAGATCATCAATAATAGTGCGAATGTAAGTGCCTTTGGAACAGTCAATATCAAGTGTTAGCTCGTCACCTTCTAGTCCCAAAAAGTTCAATTCAAAAACCGTAATCGGTCTTGCTTCACGTGGGACTTCAATACCCTCTCGAGCATATTTATAAAGCGGCTTACCTTGATGCTTTAATGCAGAATACATTGAAGGCACTTGCATAGTATCACCACGAAAATGCGCTAATGCTTGTTGCAGTTGATCTTCAGTAAAATTAATGTCTCGCTCTTGAACCACTTCGCCATCTGAGTCACTGGTATCTGTTCGCTGCCCTAGCTTAGCAATCACTGTATAGCGTTTATCAGCATCTAGAAGATGTTGAGAAAACTTGGTAGCTTCACCTAAACACACAGGTAGCATACCCGTTGCTAGAGGATCTAGCGCACCGGTATGTCCAGCTTTGTTGGCATTAAAAAAACGTTTTACTCGCTGAAGTGCATGATTAGAGCTAATGCCCGTGCCTTTATCGAGTAAAACGATGCCATCAATAAAACGACCTTTTTGACGACGCGCCATTAATCTTTCTCCTGGGTATCGTCTTGGTCAATCTCATCAACACGACCACTGTCTTGCTGCTTTTGCTTGTCTTTAGTGATGACCTGGCTAACTAGGTTAGACATGCGCATACCTTCGACTAATGAACTATCGTACATAAAACGCAGCTCAGGCATAACCCTAAGTTTCATGCGCCCTGCAATTAATGTACGGATATAAGGTGCAGCAGCGGTTAACGCCGCAATTTTTTCTTCAACTAACTTAATGTCTTCTTCGAAGAAAGTCACAAATACCCGGGCGTAACTTAAATCACGTGAAACTTCAACGTCATTAACTGTAACAAAACCGATACGAGGATCTTTCATATCACGTTGCAGCACCATAGCCAGCTCTTGTTGAAGCTGCTGAGCGATACGACGAGTACGACTAAATTCTTTTGCCATGACTATTAACCCACTTAAGCCATTAAATCAAAAAGGGCGGCTAATGCCGCCCTTTCACATGTTATAGCGTTCTAGCTACTTCGACGATTTCGAATACTTCGATTTGGTCGCCTACGCGAACATCGTTGTAATTCTTAACCCCGATACCACATTCCATGCCATTACGAACTTCAGCGGCATCATCTTTAAAGCGACGTAAAGACTCTAGCTCACCTTCGTAGATCACCACGTTGTCACGTAGTACACGAATTGGTGCACTGCGCTTAACAATACCTTCAGTAACCATACAGCCAGCAATTGCGCCTAACTTAGGAGACTTAAATACATCACGAACTTCAGCAAGACCAATGATCACTTGCTTGAACTCAGGCGCTAACATACCAGTCATTGCCGCTCTTACTTCATCAATTAAGTTGTAGATGATGCTGTAATAACGTAAATCAACACTTTCAGCTTCAATTGTCTTACGCGCCTGTGCATCAGCACGAACGTTGAAGCCAACCATAATAGCATTAGACGCTGCAGCTAACGTTGCGTCAGTTTCAGTAAGGGCACCAACGCCACGAGCGATAATGTTAACTTTAACTTCAGCTGTTGATAGACCTGTTAATGAATCACAAATCGCTTCCAGAGAACCCTGTACGTCCGCTTTAAGAACGATATTCAATTCCTGAACTTCACCTTCTTCCATGTTAGCAAACATGTTTTCAAGTTTAGACTTCTGCTGACGAGCAAGCTTAACATCGCGGAACTTGCCTTGACGATAAAGTGCAACTTCACGTGCTTTGCGTTCATCACGTACAACGGTAGCTTCATCACCCGCTGATGGCACACCAGAAAGACCTAAAATCTCAACTGGAATTGAAGGGCCGGCTTCAGTGATTGAATTACCATTCTCATCTTTCATTGCACGGATTTTTCCGTACTCTAAACCACATAGAACGATATCGCCTTGACGTAAAGTACCTTCTTGAACCAATACAGTTGCGACAGGTCCACGGCCTTTATCAAGCTTAGACTCAATGACTACACCTGCGGCCATAGTGTCACGAACGGCTTTAAGTTCTAATACTTCAGACTGAAGCAAAATACCTTCTAATAGATCATCAACACCCTCACCAGTCTTAGCTGAAAGATTGACAAACATATTGTCTCCACCCCAATCATCTGACATTACGCCATGTTGAGATAGTTCGCTTTTAACACGCTCAGGATCAGCATCAGGCTTATCCATTTTGTTAATCGCAACGATTAAAGGCACATTACCGGCTTTAGCATGTTGAATTGCTTCTATTGTCTGTGGCATTACACCATCATCAGCAGCAACAACTAGAATAACGATATCAGTCGCTTTAGCACCACGCGCACGCATAGAGGTAAACGCAGCATGACCAGGAGTATCTAAGAAGGTAATCATACCGTTCTCAGTTTCTACATGGTAAGCACCAATATGCTGGGTAATACCACCGGCTTCACCAGCTGCTACCTTAGCGCGACGGATATAATCAAGTAATGACGTTTTACCATGGTCAACGTGACCCATGATGGTCACAACTGGCGCACGTGTTTCTAATTTAACGTTATCATCACGGTCTTGCATTACTTGATGTTCTAGTTCATTTTCACGAAGTAGAACCACTTTATGGCCCATTTCTTCTGCCACTAACTGTGCAGTTTCTTGGTCAAGTACTTGGTTAATGGTAACCATTGTACCCATTTTCATCATTTGCTTAATGATTTCAGTTGCTTTAACTGCCATCAAATGAGCTAATTCAGAAACTGTAACCGTTTCGCCAATACGCACATCACGAGTCACTGCGGCAACAGGCTTGTTAAAGCCATGAGCCATGGACTGTGGTGCTGTATTGCGACGCATATGTCTTTCACGACCGTCACGTGCATCTTTACCACCGCGTTTCTTACTGGTGTTTTTGTTGCGAGCACGACGACCACGTTTTTCATCATCCATATCAGAACTATCTTCAGCAGCTCGCGCTACTTTAGATGTCGTTACATGGTGATCACCATTCTTTTCAGCTTCTAGGCGTAGACGCTCTTCGTCAGCCCAGCGCTTAGAATTTTCTTCAGCCAATTTACGCGCCTTTTCAGCAGCTTTGTCGGCTTCTTCAATTTGCTTTTGCGTCAGAACTTTCTCCTGAGTCGCTTTAATGCGTTCAGCTTCTTCCTTTGCTGCTTGAGCTGCTGGGTCTAAAGGCTTATCAGCTTTAGGCTCAACTTTTGGTGCCTTGGCAGCTTTAGCTTTAGCTTCAGCGTCTTTAGCCACTTTAGCTTTTGCATCTGCATCAGCTTTAGCCTTTGCTTCAACTTTAGCTTTTTCATCTGCAGCCGCTTTAAGCTTAGCTTCTTCAGCTTTAGCTTGTTCTTCGGCAGCTAGTTTAGCTACATCGGCGTCATCACGTTTAACAAAAGTACGTTTTTTACGAACTTCAACTTTAACGTCTTTTGACTGACCACCAGAACCAGGCACACTTAACGTAGATACGGTTTTACGTTGCAATGTCATTTTTGTTGGTGCAGATTCGCCACCATGTTGCTTCTTCAAAAAATCTAATAACTGCTGTTTCTCATTTTCAGAAACAGTGTCAGCTTTTGTCTTTGTAATGCCGGCTTCGTTAAATTGTTCAACTAAACGATCAACCGTTTTGCCCACTTCTTGAGCTAATTTTTCTAAACTTGTATCTGCCATCAAATAAATCCCCCTGTTGATCGACTTATGCTTCTTCGCCAAACCAACAGATATTGCGGGCTGCCATGATGAGCTCACCTGCTTTTTCTTCTGTCAATTCTTCTATTTCGATTAAATCATCGATACCTTGCTCAGCAAGGTCTTCTAATGTAACAACACCTTTACTTGCTAATACGAAGGCAAGATGTCTTTCTAAACCGTCAAGCGCTAATAAGTCTTCACTTGGATGTGCACCATCTAATGCTTCTTCTGAAGCTAATGCACGCGTAGAAATCGCTGCTTTGGCGCGTTCACGCAAAGAAGCCACGATATCTTCGTCAAATCCGTTAATATTAAGTAATTCTGCTTCTGGTACGTAAGCGATCTCTTCT
Source organism: Shewanella sp. HL-SH8 (assembly GCF_051165765.1). NCBI lineage: Bacteria > Pseudomonadati > Pseudomonadota > Gammaproteobacteria > Alteromonadales > Shewanellaceae > Shewanella > Shewanella sp. HL-SH8. The sequence continues at coordinate 3,587,837 of NZ_CP195039.1, forward strand.
AATGAAGTGAAACCTTCTTCCGCTAGAACTGTTGCAAAATCTTCGTCTACTTCTAAAGTAGCCATAAATAATTCAACCACTTTCGCGCTTTCCGCTTGGTGTTTCTTATTCATGTCTTCTACTGTCATTACGTTTAATTCCCAACCAGTAAGTTGAGTCGCTAAACGTACGTTTTGGCCGTTACGACCAATTGCTTGTGCCAGACTGTCAGCTTCAACGGCGATATCCATTGAATGGTTATCCTCGTCAACAATAATTGAAGCAACATCAGCTGGTGCCATCGCATTGATGACATATTGTGCTGGATTATCATCCCACAACACGATATCAACACGCTCACCACATAATTCATTCGATACAGCTTGAACACGTGCACCGCGCATACCAACACAAGCACCTATTGGATCTATGCGTTTATCGTTTGATTTTACGGCTATCTTAGCGCGGGCACCTGGCTCACGGGCAGCACCCATAACTTCAATCAACTCGTCATAAATTTCAGGCACTTCAACACGGAAAAGCTCAATGAGCATTTCAGGCTTACTGCGAGTTAAAAATAACTGCGCGCCACGTGCTTCTGGGCGAACTGCATAAAGTAATGCACGAACGCGATCACCTGGGCGGAATGATTCACGGCTAATTAAGTCTTCTTTAAATATCACGCCATCAGCGTTATTACCTAAATCAACAACCACGTTTTCACGGGTGCTTTTCTTAACAACACCAGTAACAATCTCGCCTTCACGCTCAATAAACTGTTCAACAACTTGAGCACGCTCAGCTTCACGTACTTTTTGTACGATAACCTGTTTTGCGGTTTGAGTTGTTATACGGTCAAATACTACTGAATCGATCTCATCTTCAACATAATCGCCAGGTTGAAGATCAGGGTTCTCATAGCGTGCAGCTTCAAGGGTAATTTCGCTATATGGGTTTTCTAACGGCTCACCTTGATCATCGATAACCATCCAACGACGGAAAGTGTCGTAGTGTCCGGTTTTACGATCGATAGCAACACGAACTTCAATATCACCTTCGTATTTTTTCTTGGTTGCTGTTGCAAGGGCAGTTTCTAACGCTTCAAAAATTTTCTCACGCGGAACCGCTTTCTCATTTGAAACCGCTTCTGCTACTAGCAGGATCTCTTTATTCATTTGGTCTAGCCTCGTTCTTCACCTGAAACTATTAAAATTTTGCGATGATGTTGCCTTTGCGGATATTATCCAAAGCAACAACCAAGTCTTTTCCATCTACTGTTATTGTGAGCATTTGCCCGTCAACTTTAGCAATGGCGCCTTTTAAATTTCGACTACCCGCTACCGGCATAGTCAATTGTACTTTTGCATCTTCGCCTACATAGGCTGCATATTGTTGAGCAGTAAATAAAGGTCTATCTACACCCGGAGAAGATACTTCAAGGGTAAATTCTGTAGAAATAGGGTCTTCAACATCAAGTACCGCACCCACTTGTCGGCTCACTTCGGCACAGTTTTCAATATGGATGCCATTTTCATGATCAATAAATATGCGTACTATCGAGTGTTTACCAGCTTGGACATACTCAATGCCCCAAAGCTTAAAACCAAGTGCTTCAACTGGTACCGTTAACATGTCTACCAGTCTTGATTCTAATGTTGCCAAAAATGACCCCCAAAAAACAAAAAAAGGGCAAAAGCCCCTGTATAATCCGCCTTAAAATCACGGAAAATCAAAAGTCCATATAACAAAAAACCCCGTAAATACGAGGCTATTTTGCTATAGAACCTGTATCTGTTATCGAAGTATCCAATAACAGGGAGCTGGTTGCGGGAGCCGGATTTGAACCGACGACCTTCGGGTTATGAGCCCGACGAGCTACCAAACTGCTCCATCCCGCGTCAACTGCATGCAAGTATATTGACTTACGCCTTATCTTGCAATAACTATTCAGTAATACAAGGCCAACTGAACAATTTTTAACTGGTGCCGAGAGCGGGACTTGAACCCGCACGTCCGTTAAGACACAGCCACCTCAAGGCTGCGCGTCTACCAATTCCACCACCTCGGCTAATTTGGTACTTTAATCAGGAATTTTATCTTCTGATTCTTGTTCAACTACTGGCGCTTCATCAATGATTTGCTCAGTGGCTGGACCTATATCGCTCCAATTATCTTCAGCTTTACTGTGATTGGCACTAAGATTACCAATTACTAAGCTTAAAGCAAAAAATGCGATAGCTAAAACTGCTGTGCTACGAGTCAGAAAGTTACCTGAACCGCTAGAACCAAATAACGTACCAGACGCTCCGGCTCCAAATGATGCGCCCATATCGGCGCCTTTACCTTGCTGAATAAGAATTAAACCTACTAGGCCAATTGCTACCACCATGTAAACAACTATAAGTACTTCGTACATATTATTATGCGCTCATTGCTATGGAACATAAACTTAGGAATTCGGACGAATTTAAGCTAGCTCCGCCAATCAATCCACCATCAACATCAGGTTGGGCAAAAATATCTGCCGCATTACTTGGCGTGACACTTCCACCGTATAAAATTCTGATATTTTCTCCAATAAATGGAGATACTTCAGAGAGGCGACTGCGAATAAACGCATGAACTTCTTGTGCCTGCTCTGGAGTTGCGCTCTTACCTGTCCCTACAGCCCATAAAGGTTCGTAGGCGATAATCGCATTGTCAAAAGCCATAGTGCCATTTTTCTCAATGACGATATCCAACTCTTCAGCAATAACTTCAAAAGTACGTCTTGCTTCTCGTGCTGGACCTGACTCTCCCACACATAATATAGGCGTCAAACCATGTTTTTGAGCTGCGGCAAACTTTTCTGCCACTATATTACTCGTTTCACCGTACATACGGCGACGTTCGGAGTGACCGATAATTACGTATCGACATCCTGAATCTTTTAGCATCTGCCCGGATATTTCGCCGGTATACGCGCCGAAGTCATGTTGACTAAGATTTTGCGCGCCCATTCTAACAAGTGCCCCATCTAGGGTTTGCTTGTTTGACTCAAGCAGTTGCCTAACACTTTCAAGATAAATTGAAGGCGGGCATAAAACCACTTCAGCGGAATCATTTTGGAGCTTTGCTGCAAACTTTTTAAATAACTCTTGGGCTAATGCCGAATTGCCATTCATTTTCCAGTTGCCAGCTACCATAGGACGTCTGAGTGCCATCACTGTCTCCTTTGAAAGCGGCGTGAATAATAGCGAACCACTTATCAAGTTACAATAGGTAATAGATGAATATTTACAATAAGCTGTCGAAGTGGTTACTTTTTACCCCAGCAACAGCTTAATTAAATATTTATGATTTATTTCTGACTAACAGGACATTTTTACCGCGTCGGCAATTTTATTTGCAAATGCCAGCACTTGATCATGCTCATCGCCTTCTACCATCACGCGAATAAGCGGTTCTGTACCAGACTTTCTTAATAATACTCTGCCTCGAGCACCAAGTTGTTGCTCAACATAGGCTTGTGCCGATTTAACTGCATCAGAATCAAGTGGGTTATTACTGCCTTCAAATCTTACATTAACTAGCACTTGCGGTAGCATCTTCATCGCTTCGGTAAGCGACTCAAGGGAAGCATTCTGCCTACGCATCGCCGCCAATACTAGAATACCTGCAATAATACCGTCGCCTGTAGTGCCATGATCTAAGTTAAGAATATGACCTGAATTTTCACCACCGATACGCCACTCATGCTTTTTCAGCAGTTCCATCACATAACGGTCGCCAACATTAGAGCGAACAAAAGGAATATTCAACTCTTGTAAGGCTAAATCAAGTCCTAGATTTGACATTAAAGTGCCAACAACCCCACCTTTTAATACACCACGCTTTTGTGCATCGACAGCTAATATGTATAATATTTGATCACCATCAATCACTTCACCATGTCGATTAACCATCATAATACGATCGCCATCACCATCTAACGCGATACCTAAATCTGCGTTCTCAGCGAGTACGGTTTCGCAAATTTTAGCCATTGCGGTTGCGCCAACTTTATCATTGATATTTAACCCATCAGGTTTATCACCAATAGCAACCACTTCAGCACCTAACTCTCTAAATACACTCGGTGCGATGTGATAAGTAGCACCATGGGCACAATCCACTACAATTTTTAGCCCTGTAAGCGTATGCTCTGCAGGGAAATTCCCTTTACAATACTCAATGTAACGCCCTGCTGCATCATCGATACGGCGTGCCTTACCAAGCAAATGTGATTCAACACATACCAGTGGCTTTTCAAGTTCGGCTTCAATTTCAAGTTCAATAGCATCATCTAGCTTACTGCCATCGGTTGAAAAGAACTTAATACCATTGTCATAATAAGGATTATGCGATGCACTGATCACAACCCCGGCTTCTGCTCTAAATGTTCTGGTTAAATATGCCACCGCAGGTGTCGGCATAGGCCCAAGCAGTAACACATTCAAACCTGCTGCAGATAAGCCCGCTTCGAGTGCTGATTCAAATAAGTAACCTGAAATACGAGTGTCTTTACCGATAATCACTTTTTTTGTTCCACTGCGTGAAAGCACTCGCCCCGCTGCCCAGCCTAGTTTTAATGCTAACTCAGGTGTCATCTTGCCTGAACCGACCTTTCCACGAATGCCATCAGTTCCAAAAAATTGTCTTTGTTTCACATATCCCCACTTAAGTGAATTCACTCAGTTTGTTGTAATTAATTTATTATCAGCGGCTAACTTAAATATTCGCCATGGTAGCCGCCATGACTTTCAGTACATCGACGGTTTCGGGAACGTCATGTACACGTATAATTTGAGCTCCTTGCTGCGCAGCAATTAACGCGCCGGCAAGACTGCCGGCCAAGCGCTCAGACGTTGGCCTTGCTAATAAATCACCAATCATGCTTTTTCGAGACAAACCTATTAATATTGGTAAGTGAAATTGATGTAGCAGCGGCAATGTCGCTAATAAGCGGTAATTATGCGCTAAAGTTTTACCAAAGCCAAAGCCTGGATCTAATATTATCTTGCTTCTTGTGATCCCTGCAGCCTCACAAGCTATAATGCGCCGCTCAAAAAAAGCACTCACCTCAGAGATAACATCTCCATATTCTGGTGAGTCTTGCATTGTTTGAGGCTGACCTTGCATGTGCATCAAACAAACTGGCACTTTTAGAGTTGCTGCCATCTCAATTGCACCAGGGAGCTGTAAAGCTCTAACATCATTAATTAAATTGGCACCCGCTGCTACAGCTTGCTGCATAACCTCTGGTTTACTGGTATCAATGGAGATCCAAACATCATGTTTATCAGCAATATATTTGATTAGAGGTAATACTCTTGCAAGTTCTTGTTCAACAGTGACCTCAGAGGCACCTGGACGTGTCGATTCACCACCGACATCAATAATGCTAGCACCTTGCTCGATAATATAATCAACATGTTTGCAGGCATGTTCAAATAAATTGAATTCTCCACCATCGGAAAAGGAATCAGGTGTTACATTAACAATCCCCATTACAACAGGTTGAGCTAAATCTAACTGTTTATTACCATGTGATAATTTAAACATTACTGGTTACCTATAATTACCCATCAGCTAAAACAAAAAAGCCCCTTGCGGGGCTTTTTTAACTTACACCACGTCATTACTTAACGGGCGACTCATCAGGCTTTAAATCATCTTTCTTAGCATTATCTTCCGATTCAGTTGTCACTTTTTCAACTTTATCATCATCTTTTGCTTCAGGTTTACCATCACCTTTATCATCAGAAGAGTCATCAACTTGCCAATCAGCTGGTTGACGAACTTCACGACGGTTCATCAAGTCATCAATTTGCAATGAATCAATGGTTTCATACTTCATCAATGCATCTTTCATGGAGTGTAAAATATCCATATTTTCAGTCAGCATTGTTTGCGCACGTTGATAATTTTTATCAATAAATGCTTTAATTTCGGAATCAATAAGCGAAGCGGTATCGGCAGACATAGCTTTTGATTTGCCCATGCTACGACCTAAAAACACTTCATTATCTTCTTCAGCGTAAAGTAAAGGACCTAATTTGTCTGAAAATCCCCACTGAGTCACCATATTACGCGCTATAGAAGTAGCGTATTTGATATCTTGTGATGCACCAGTTGACACTTTATCACTACCATAGATCAACTCTTCAGCTAATCGACCACCATAAGCCACAGAAATTTGTGACTCTAGTTTTAGACGACTTTGACTAACGGCATCAGCTAATGGCAGGAAGAAGGTCACACCTAATGCACGTCCACGTGGGATAATAGTCACTTTGTGCACAGGATCATGCTCAGGTACTAAGCAACCTACGATGGCGTGGCCAGCTTCATGATAAGCTGTCATTTCTTTTTCAGATTCTGACATCACCATAGAACGGCGTTCTGCGCCCATCATAATTTTATCTTTGGCCCGTTCAAACTCTTCCATGCTAACCATGCGGCGATTACCACGCGCAGCAAATAATGCAGCTTCGTTAACTAAGTTAGCGAGATCAGCACCAGAAAATCCAGGTGTACCACGGGCAATAACACTTGCTTTAACATCTTCAGACAAGGGCACTTTGCGCATGTGTACTTTTAAAATTTGTTCACGGCCACGAACATCAGGCAATCCAACCACGACTTGTCTGTCAAAACGACCTGGACGAAGTAACGCAGAGTCTAGAACGTCAGGGCGGTTAGTTGCAGCAATAACGATGACGCCTTCATTACCTTCAAAACCATCCATCTCAACCAGCATTTGGTTTAAGGTTTGTTCGCGTTCATCATGACCGCCACCTACACCGGCGCCGCGTTGGCGACCTACTGCATCGATTTCATCGATAAAAATGATACAAGGTGAAGATTTTTTTGCTTGTTCGAACATATCACGCACACGAGATGCACCAACACCAACAAACATCTCAACAAAATCAGATCCTGATATAGTAAAGAATGGCACCTTAGACTCACCGGCAATAGCCTTGGCTAATAGGGTCTTACCTGTACCAGGTTGACCAACCATTAACACGCCAGTTGGAATACGGCCGCCTAGCTTTTGGAACTTGGTTGGATCACGTAAATAATCAACCAGCTCTTTAACTTCTTCTTTTGCTTCATCACAACCTGCTACATCAGCAAAAGTGGTCTTAATTTGGTCTTCACTCATCAGTTTGGCTTTACTCTTACCAAACGACATTGCACCTTTACCGCCACCACCTTGCATTTGACGCATGAAGAAAATCCACACACCGATAAGCAGTAGCATTGGGAACCATGAAATGAATATTTGGGTTAAGAAGCCTGATTCTTCAGCTTCTTGACCTTTCATCGAGATACCTCTGCGATCAAGATCATTTATTAAATCTTGGTCATACATAGGCATAATCGTGGTGAACTTATCTCCTGAAGATCTTGTTCCCTCAATAGTACGCTGATCGCTTTTAATCTCAACAGTCTTAATCTGTCCATCTCGGACATTATCAAGAAAAGCGGAATAGTCCATCTTCTGCGAATTCGAAGAAGTGGGGGAATAACCCTGAAATACTGACATCAACACAACAGCGATGACGACCCAGAGTATTAAATTTTTTGCCATGTCACTCAAATTATTAGACCTCTATTACAGTCTTGCGATAATGGATATTAGACTACTACAACTTGTAACCAGTCGCCACTAAATAGACTTCTCTAGAGCGGGCCCTAGATGAGTCTGGTTTACGGGTTTTTACTACTTTGAAAACTTGTTTAACCGACTTCATATAATCGTCAAAACCCTCCCCCTGAAAGACTTTGACGGCAAAGCAGCCGTTTGGAGCCAATACTTGCCTACACATGTCTAATGCTAATTCAACTAAATACATTGCTCTAGGTTGATCAACAACATCTGCACCGCTCATATTTGGTGCCATATCTGATAATACCACATCCACTTTAGCTTCACCTACACGGTCAAGCAAAGCTTCGAGTACTTTTTCTTCTCTAAAATCCCCTTGTAAGAAATCGACTCCGACAATGGGATCCATAGGTAAAATATCACAGGCGATGACTTTACCCCTTTCTCCAGCTAACTTAACCGCAACTTGAGACCAACCTCCAGGAGCTGCACCTAAGTCTACTACAGTCATACCTGACTTAATCAAGTGATCTTTTTGCTGAATTTCTTCTAGTTTAAAAGCTGCGCGCGAGCGCATTCCACGTTTTTGAGCCAATTTAACATAATGATCATCAAAGTGTTCTAGCATCCAGCGATTAGAGCTGGCTGTACGTTTTTTAGCTGACATTGAAATTCCGCAACGATTGAGAGTTACATAGAGACTATATAAGGGTAGAATAGCCGCTTTTCAACAGTAACTCAGTAAAAGTTGGTATAAATGAATTTAACAACCAAACAAAAGCAGCATCTAAAAGGCTTGGCGCACAATTTAAAGCCCGTTGTGATGCTTGGTGCCAATGGTTTGACTGAAGGTGTTCTGGCTGAAATTGATAGCGCACTTAGTTATCATGAATTGATCAAAGTAAAAGTTGCCTCTTCTGATAGAGAACTTAAAAATGCCATCGTTGACGCCATTGTTCGTGAAACACAGTCTACGAAAGTGCAAACTATCGGTCATATTTTAGTTATCTTCCGTCAATCTGCAGAAATGAAAATTGCCATTCCGAAAGTAAAATAATTACTGTCAATGAATCAACGAGATCATTAACTTAAGTTATAACAATTTGACATAAAAAAACCACTGCCTTGGCAGTGGTTTTTTTATTATCTGTAAAAATTAGATATATTTAACTGATAAAATTTCGTAATCAGTTATTCCACCAGGAGTGGCAATACCGACTTCATCACCTTCGTTTTTACCAATAAGTCCACGAGCAATTGGGGAGTTAACAGATATCAAATTCAATTTGATATCTGCTTCATCATCACCAACTATTCGATAAGTCATTTCAGCATCGGTATTGATATTGAGAATGCTGACAGTAGTACCAAAGATAACTCTGCCAGTATTCTCTATTTTAGTGACATCAATAATCTGTACATTAGACAGTTTGCCTTCAATATCACGAATACGGGCTTCACATATACCCTGATCTTCACGTGCTGCATGATATTCTGCATTTTCTTTTAAATCACCAAGCTCACGCGCCGAAGCAATTGCTTCTGTAATTTTAGGGCGTCGATCAAACTTTAAGATGTCTAATTCTTTGCGTAATTGATCAGCACCAACAACGGTCATTGGAACTTTATTCATGTTAAGTGATCTCCATAAAACAAAAGCATCCCGTGCCGATAAAATATCGACACAATAATAATCGTTTGGAATGACTTACTTTAAAACCTACAAGTAATACGACAGGGATGTTACATAGATAATGGGCAACAGCTTACCTAAGCTTTTACTGACTTGCTAGTCAGATAGCTAAAAATGCTGCTAAAGACGATAAATTTCAGCGTCATCATATAAAAACAGCCCACTTTTTTTGTGCGCTGTTATATGTACAACTTTATTAACTCTAATCAAATAAGTTAGATGATTCTGTTTTGCGCTAACTTCTCGAGGCGTTCTTCTTCTGCCATTCGACGTTTACGTTTGTCACAGGGGTCATCGCAGTCACAGGCTTTTTCGATGCCTAACACTCCTAAGCCACCACAACTTCCTTCCACTGCTTTTTTCTTAATGATATAGCCAATAGACATCAATAAGAAAAAAACTAATAACACCACAAACGCAGCAATAAATGTGCTCATTTCGGACTCCAGTTTAATGGATGGATCAATCAAGATAAGGCTTAAAGGCCTCACTATAAAAGACCTGATAACCTTGTTCCTGCTTTTCAATCAGCATTATTGCTAAATTTTGCTCTTTGGCAAGTGCTAATGATGCCTCTGTGCCTAATACCATCATTGCTGTAGCATAACCATCTGCTGTCATTGAACTTTTGTGCAGCACAGTGGCTGAGGCTAATTTATGCTTAATTGGATAACCAGTACGGGGATCGATTAAATGCGTAAAACGTTCACCATTTTCTTCATAATAAATACGATAGTCACCTGATGTTGCTAGGGCCATTGTATCAAGTTCTATCACTTGCTGCACTTCTTGCCCGTCTTCTGCAGGCTTTTCAATTGCGACACGCCAAGGCGTTCCGTCAAATTTAGTCCCTTTGGTACTAATTTCGCCACCAATTTCAACTAAATAACCTTCTATTTGATACTTGTCTAATAAAGATGCCACTTTATCAACACCAAAGCCTTTAGCTATTGAGGATAGATCAACATATAAATCGGCATTATGTTTAACTAGCTTGGAGCCTTCAATAGTTAACTCATTGATCCCTGTCTTTGCTTTAGCATCGCTTATGGCTTGAGCAGTTGGAATAGATGTAGGACGTTTGTCTGGACCAAATCCCCATAAGTTAACCAGCGGCCCAAGTGTAATATCTAAAGCACCGTCGGTTATCTCGTTCAAACGGATCCCCTCTTTTACAACCAAAAGAGTATCGGGTGAGACATCGACACCTTGTCTAATTTGTAACTGATTAAAACGAGATAACTCTGAGTTCGGACGATAGGTAGACATTTGATTATTAACGGTCTCAAGGGCCATATCTATTTCTGTTTGTAACAATTGTGCTTGCGGCAAATGCTCGTTAGTGACCAAAGTAATATGATATGTGGTGCCCATTGTTCGCCCTTCCAACTTAATGGTGGTCTCAGACTGTGTACAGGCTGTAATTGTGCAAGCAATCAGGATGAGCAGGAATGATTTAATTGATGTCGCCATAATGAACTATCCCATAAAACAAAAAATTGCAGTAGCTAATGCATACTGCAATCTATAAAAAATTAAGGTGCTAAATTTAGCACCTTAACTTAATTGATATTAACCGCCGAAGTCATCTAATAAGATGTTTTCATCTTCGACACCTAAATCTTTTAACATGCCTATAACTGCTGCGTTCATCATTGGAGGTCCACACATGTAGAACTCACAATCTTCTGGCGCATCATGATCACGCAGATAGTTTTCATACAATACGTTATGAATAAAACCTGTGTAACCAGTCCAGTTATCTTCTGCCTGAGGATCAGACAAAGCAACATGCCATTTGAAGTTATCATTTTCAGCTGCAAGGCCGTCAAAATCTTCTACATAGAACATTTCACGTTTTGACCGCGCACCGTACCAAAAACTGATCTTACGTTTCGAGTTTAAGCGTTTAAGCTGGTCGAAGATATGAGAACGCATTGGCGCCATACCTGCTCCACCACCAATAAAGACCATTTCAGCATCCGTATCTTTAGCGAAAAACTCACCAAAAGGACCAGAAATAGTGACTTTATCACCCGCTTTCAAGCTCCAAATGTAAGAAGACATTTTGCCACAAGGTAAGGTCAGATTACGTGGCGGTGGCGTAGCAATACGCACGTTCAACATAATAATACCAAACTCTTCTGGATAGTTAGCCATTGAGTATGCACGAATTGTTTCTTCGTCTACTTTTGACTCTAACTTGAAGAAGCCAAAATGCTCCCAGTCGCCACGATATTGTTCAGGCACTTCAAACTCAGCATATTTAACATGATGAGCAGGTGCTTCAATTTGAATATAACCGCCGGCACGGAATGGAACTGTTTCACCATCAGGAATTTGAAGCTTCAGTTCTTTAATGAAAGTGGCTTTATTATCGTTAGAGATAACTGCACATTCCCATTTTTTAATACCAAAGATTTCTTCGTCTAATTCAATGTCCATGTCACTTTTTACGTTGACCTGACATGACAAACGACAACCTTGGCGAGCTTCGCCTTTACTGATGTGATCAAGTTCTGTTGGCAAAATATCACCGCCACCAGATTTGATCATCACGCGACATTGACCACATGAGCCACCGCCACCACATGCACTTGATACGAAAATACCATTATTGGCTAAGGCACCCAGTAGCTTACCACCGGCACCTGTTTTAATTGCCTTGTCTGCATCACCATTGATACTAATGGTGATATCACCGCTAGCAACCAGCTTCGACTTAGCGAATAAAATCACTAATACCAAAACTAGTACGATAACAGTAAACATACTCACACCTAGATAAACATCTATTGGAGTAGATTCAAGAATACCCATTCACTTATTCCTTAAAGGTTCAAATTAATACTTCGTCTCAGTATTTCTTACAAAGAAACACCAGAGAACGACATGAAACCCAAAGCCATAAGACCTGCGGTAACAAAGGTAATACCTAAGCCACGTAAGCCATTTGGCACATCAGAATACTTCATTTTCTCACGGATACCCGCTAACAATACAATTGCTAACGCCCAACCGATACCAGAGCCGATACCAAACACTACGCTTTCGCCTAGGTTATAATCACGCTCTACCATAAATGATACTGCACCGAAAATTGCACAGTTAACAGTAATCAATGGTAAGAAAATACCCAATGCATTGTATAAAGGTGGAAAGTATTTATCTAATGCCATTTCCAAAATTTGTACAAGCGCTGCAATCACACCGATGAAGGTAATGAACTTCAAGAAGCTTAAATCAGCTTCCGGTATACCAGCCCAAGCTAAAGCACCAGGAGCAAGTAAACCTTGATAAATAATTTGGTTAGCAGGTACAGAAATAGCCAGTACCACGATAACTGCAACACCTAGGCCCATCGCAGTAGTCACTTTCTTAGACACAGCTAAAAAAGTACACATACCTAAAAAGAACGCCAGCGCCATATTTTCAATGAAAACGGAGCGAATTAATAAACTAATATAATGTTCCATTGCGTTTACCCTTTTGCTTCTACTTGCTCTGGCTTATAAGTACGGATCAACCAGATAAAACCGCCGATCAAGAAGAACGCACTTGGTGGAAGCAGTAATAAACCGTTAGGTTGATACCAACCACCGTCAGAGATTTTACTGAGGATTTCTACGCCGAATAATGAACCATTACCAAATAATTCACGGAAAAAACCAACAGACAATAAAATAACACCGTAGCCTAATCCGTTACCGATACCATCCATAAAACTCATCATCGGAGGCGTTTTCATTGCATAAGCTTCAGCACGACCCATTACAATACAGTTAGTAATAATCAAACCTACGAATACTGATAACTGTTTAGAAATAGCATAAGCATAAGCTTGTAGTACCTGGTCAACCACAATTACCAATGAGGCAATAATGGTCATCTGTACAATAATACGCACACTGCTTGGAATGTGATTACGAATAAGCGAAATAAACAGGTTAGAAAACGCTGTTACCGCTGTTAATGCAATCGTCATTACCAGTGCAGTTTCAAGCTTTGTGGTAACAGCAAGGGCACTACATACACCCAATATTTGCAAGGCAATTGGGTTATTATTGATAATCGGTCCAGTCAGAACCTGTTTAAGTTCTTTAACGTCAGCCATTAGCTTAACCCTCCGTTGCGTGCTTTAGCGATAAAGCTTGCAAAGCCTTCTTTACCTAACCAAAACTGCAATGAATGTTGTACACCGTTACTGGTTAATGTTGCACCAGAAAGTGCATCAACACCGTAAACAGTGCTCGCCACTGCAGGGTTTTTAGTTACACTGATAGCAAAGTTACCTTGCTCATCAAATAACTGTTTGCCGTTCCACAAGGCTTTCCATTTTGGATTTTCAACTTCACCGCCTAAACCCGGAGTTTCAGCTTGGTCGTAATAAACTAAGCCTTGAATCGTGTTTAAGTCAGCTTCTAATGCTAAGAACGCATACATGGTTGACCATAAGCCGTAACCGTGAACAGGTAAAATAACACTGGTTAATTTACCATCATCATCACGAACCAAATACACTACCGCTTTATCGGCAACGCGCTTGATCGAGGCAATGTCATTTTCAGGAATTGATGAAGTACTTAGATCACGTGATGCTTTACGTTGATCATAAGCATTAGCGTCACCTTCGACAAACTCACCGGTTTTCAGGTCGACTAAACGCGCTTCAACATATTGATTATATTTGCTAAGAATATCTGCTTTAGTGACCTTACCTTCTTTAGTATTAATAAGGCTTGCCGCTTCAAGTATATACTTTTGCTTATCAAGTAACTTGTTCTCTTGCTGAATAGGTTTTAATACCACAGCAGCGGTAGAAACAAGCACTGAGCAGATAAGACATAAGCCGACAACAACAAATAGCGTTCTACCGAACGAATCTTTATTACTAGCCACGTGCGATCCTCCGTTTGATATTTGCTTGCACGACGAAGTGGTCAAATAATGGGGCAAATAAGTTGGCAAACAAAATAGCCAACATCATACCTTCAGGGAATGCAGGGTTAATCACACGGATAAACACTACCATCGCACCGATTAACAGACCGTAGGCCCACTTTGCAGAATTGGTAAATGAAGCTGATACAGGATCAGTCGCCATAAACATCATACCGAAAGCAAATCCACCTAACACTAAGTGCCAATACCAAGGCATTGCGAACATAGGGTTAGTATCGCTACCAATTACGTTTAATAATGTTGCAATAGCAGCCATACCTATGAAAACACCACCAACGATTCTCCATGAAGCGATGCGAGCATAAATAATGACTAAACCACCCAGCAAAATAGCAAAGGTAGAAACTTCACCCATCGAGCCAGGGATGAAACCCATAAAGGAATCAATCCATTTTGCATTGTTAGCATAATCAAATGTGCCTTGTGCAGCCAAGCTTAGTGATGTTGCGCCAGAATAACCATCGGCAACAACCCAAGTCGTGTCACCAGACATACTTAAGGGGTAAGCAAAGAACAAGAATGCACGACCCGCTAACGCAGGGTTAAGGAAGTTACGGCCTGTACCGCCAAAGATTTCTTTAGCAACCACAACACCGAATGTAATTCCCAACGCCACCATCCATAAAGGAATCGTTGCAGGTAAAGTTAGTGCGAATAGCACTGAAGTCACGAAGAAACCTTCGTTTACTTCATGGCCACGGACTGAAGCGAATAATACTTCCCAGAAACCACCGACAGCGAAAGTCACCGCGTAGATGGGTAAGAAGAAGCACGCGCCATACCACATCAATGATGTGATACCAGAGTCAGCGGTCAACTGAGCACCAAATAACTCAAACAAGCCAACTTGCCAAACATCTGGAGTACCAAAGCCAGCAACTAATGCCACTTGCGCTTGAAGACCCACGTTGTACATACCAAAAAACATAGCTGGAAATGTACACGCCCAAACCGTAATCATAATACGCTTTAGATCGATGTTATCACGAACATGGGTTCTACCCTTGTTCACTTTACCTGGAGTATAAAATACCGTGGCAGCCGCTTCATAAAGCGCATACCACTTCTCGTATTTGCCGCCCTTTTCAAATTGCGGTTCAATACGTTCGATAAAATCTTTCAAGCCCATTAGCCTTCCCTCTCGATCGTATCTAAGCAGTCACGTAGATATGAAGCATAGTCATATTTACCTGGACATACGAAAGTACATAACGCCAAATCTTCTTCATCCAACTCAAGAGCACCCAGTCTCACAGCGCCATCATAATCACCCGACACTAAGTCACGTAATAACATGGTAGGAAGAATATCAAGTGGCATTACCCGCTCATAGTTTCCAATTGGCACCATAGCGCGGTCTGAACCACCAGTGCTAGTTGTCATTGGAAATAAGCGAGAAGGACTTAAGTGACCTAAAAATGCACGAGTGACTGAGAATTTATCCGCCCCAGGCATAGCCCAGCCGAATAACTCTTTCTCGTAACCTTCTTCAAGTAAGCTAACTTGCGTGTGGTAGCGACCTAAGTAAGCATGAGGCCCGATTGCTAAGCGGCCGTTTAATACTGAGCCAGAAACGACGCGAACTTTGCCTTCATCAACTTCATTTGTCGTTAACTCAGTAATGCTTGCGCCTACTTGAGTACGAACTAAACGAGGCTGTTTTGCTTTAGGACCGGCAATGGCAATAACACGCTCAGTATTTAAAGTGCCCTGAGTGAATAATTGGCCAATAGCAATAACATCTTGATAGCCCACATGCCAAACACTTCGCGTAGCTGAAGCTGGAAGAATGTTATGTATGTGTGTACCAACAAGCCCCGCAGGGTGCTTCCCGCCAAACTCAGCCACTTGGGCATTTGCTGAAGGAATATCCGCACCAGGTGCTTTACATAAATACACTTTACCTTCAGTTAAACGTGCAAGCACCTTTAAACCATAGGCAAAATCATCTTTATATTCGGCAATGACTACCACAGGATCTGCAGCAAGAGGTTGTGTATCGATAGCAGTGACAAAAATGCCTTGTGTAGCAGCATCAACTGCAGGCACTTTGCTAAATGGGCGCACACGCAATGCCGTCCACAAACCTGATTCAATCAGATTATCACGAACAACTTGCGAGTCTAACGAGTCTAATGAGCCAGCATCATATTTATTGAACGCAACACAATCGTTACCTTCAACTTCAATGACAACAGACTGAAGTACACGTTTAGCACCTCGGTTAATTTCGGAAATAGTACCACTGGCTAAAGCCGTATATTTAACGCCTAAATTCTTCTTATCTTCAAAAAGAACCTGGCCTTTTTGTACTTTATCGCCCACTTTAATCTTCATCGTTGGACGTAAGCCAATATACTCTTCACCCAAAGTAGCTACGTATCTAATGGCTGGGCCATTATGGATAACTTGCTCTGGTCTACCTGTTATAGGTAGTTCCAATCCTTTCTTAATTGTAATCATATCCACAAGCACTACGTTTGAAGGAAAGACAATGCGCCACGTTCCGCTACAAAAACAATGTGTTAAAAAACACCTCATTCTGGAGCTAGCGCAGGTTTAACACGGAAATGCGATCATAATCACGCTGGTCGCGCGCATTTTACCCCATATATAAGACTATCGCCACGAAAATAATAGGTGTTTTCAAACCAATGCACCAATTTAGTCTTCTAATATAGTACAAAGCGACTGGCGATTATTTATTAGGTCTAAAGCGCATATTTTGTTCCATGCAAACTAAAATATAGCATTAATTTTAAAAGTAATATTTTTGATTAATATTTTTAAAACAGGAAGGATTAGAAATAAAGCCCATGCTATTTCAGCATGAGCTTTACACTATCTTTAAAGATGAAATGATTATTTATCAACCAGAACACTGCCCAGCGGATAATTAGCCAACTAACCTATAATAAGCAGGCTAGTTGACAGGTGTAAAATTTACAATCTGAATTAGAATTTACCTTGATAACCAATGTAGGTTGTCATTTCACTTTGAGATAACATTCCCATCTGATAATTTTTAGCGATTAACTCTTCATCTAACACATTCTCTATGCGGACATAGACATTGTGCGCTTGAGTCATTTGATAATGCGCTGCTAAATCAATTTTAAGTTGCGAGTCAATACCATAATTCCCTAAGGTAAACACGCTGCCAGTTTCTGATTGATACAAGCCATTAGCAAAAATACTAAACTTGCCCATAACCAGACCAATACTGGCGCTAACTTGTTGCTCTGGCACCCAAGGCAATTGTTGGCCATCAGCATAACAACCAACAACGGCATCACAGCTAGACTGACCAAATTCAGCTTGGGTATAGCTATAATCTAACGCCATTGGAATGGAGAAACTATTAAAGTCCATTTTGTAGTCAATCGTTAAATCTACACCTGCAACAGAGACATCTTGTAAATTAACCTGTAATGCCTCCTGCAAAGGAACACAATTAACACCCAATTTACAGGTCATATGCTGATTGTCAAAGTCATGCATATAAGTCGATAAACCGACATTGAAATTTTCTTGTTGATAATTTAATGCCAGTTGATATTGTAATGCCTCTTGTGCTAATTGCTCGGCATTACCGGCACCAGCAGCGGTCCAGGCTTGTTTAGCACTTAATGCTAATAGCCAGGCATCCTTTTTATAAGCAAGTTCAACAGAAGGTAACCAGCCATCATCAGAAAAGTCAGCCGCGGTTAATAAATCTGCATTGTCACCTAACTCACGCGTCACGCTCACACTTTCGTAACCTAAGCCGAAATTTACTGACCAGGCATCATAGTTCAGCTTGGTATTAACCGACGTAGTAAATGCATCTGCATCATCCGTATAATCACCTATACCATATTGCACATCCAGTGCATTGAGGCCTAAATTTTCACTTAATAAGTAATCTATTTTAGCCACTTTCATTTCAGCTTTATCACTATGATAACGCGCTTGATAGGTTACTTCATGAGCGCCATAAAGGCTGACACCTTTTGTCTGCACACCAAAACCATCAAAATCGTTATTGGCAACCACTGCACTTGTGGGTAAGCCTTGGGAAGTAGGATTGGTTTCAAAATCAGATAATACCTGTAACAACTGACGGTTAATTATTTCGTCATTGATTGTTAACGTGTTATGGCCACGTTGAGCAAAGCTTTGATAATAAAAGTCTGTCGACATAATCGACTGGCCTGATAAATTAACTTGATGCGCTAGAGCATATCGTTGACGCTTACCTTGATCAAAATCCAACGTTGTCGCTGCATAGCGATTATTAGCCGATGTGGTAAAATCTGAGAGGGTTAATCCAATATCACTATTATCAAGTGTCGTATCAGTAAAATGATAACTGAACTCTGTTTTTTGTGGATTTCTAGCACCGACTAAACTGTCAGCGTTGATTTTAAACAGGATATCTGTGGCTTGATGTTTATTATCAATACTAGTATTGAGCCCTGCATCTGTATCATCTTTTTGGTAATCAACGCCCAATAACATGCCATATTGCTTGGTTTTGCCACTGACAATTAAGCCCCCAGCAGGCGATCCATCTTGATCTGCTTCAATATTAATAATCGCATCAGTTTCACGCTCACTGATTTTCGCCGTCAGATAATTAAGTTGCCCAAAAGCGCCCTGTCCACCTGAGTTTACATTGGTGTGCTTGTTGGTTGAGATTGCAGACTGGAAAAATAAGTTCGGTTGAGAAATAAGGTTTTGACCAGAATAAGGCGCCGCAGAATAAAAAATATTATCTTGTAATATTGCAACGCCATTGGTTGCACCACGAATTGAAATCGCATTCTGCGCATGTTCAACATTGGGAAGGACTGTCACACCAGCTTTGGCCAATACATTGGCAGATTGGCGATAATGAAATATTGACACTCCATCTTGCTGTAAATCAATACGGGAGTTTTTATCTTCAATAGACTCCGTTACTGTGCTTGCTACACTTGGAAAACTGCCAAGCATTAATAATACTGCTGAGGCCACCATTGAAACGCTAAAAGAGCGATCAGACATATCAATCTCCGTATTCTATCTTGTCTTATAAAATGCACTGTTAATGCTATATACAATAACGGTTTAATCCACATAAAAACAGCATCAACCACAAGCTGTTAAAAATTAGTTAATTTTAGACACAAAAAAACGGCCTAAGCCGCTTTTTTGTGTAATTACTGACGTTAAAGCGTGCCTAAAATCTCACCACTTAATGCTAAATCATCATTCTTATTTACGCTAACACCAGCAGCAATAATATTTTTGGCGATATCTTGCGCTTGTTCAAGTGAATGCATCTCATAAGTACCGCACTGATATTCGTTTAATTCTGGAATATCTTTTTGCTCAGTCACTTTTAATACGTCTTCCATTGCGCCTAGCCACGCATCTGCAACTTGTTGCTCGTTTGGCTCGCCAATAAGGCTCATATAAAACCCGGTACGACAACCCATCGGTGAAATATCGATAATTTCAACATTGTCACCATTAAGATGATCACGCATAAATCCTGCAAACAAATGCTCTAAAGTATGAATACCACGTTCGCTTAAAATGTCTTTGTTCGGTGCACAAAAACGTAAATCAAATACGGTGATGGCATCCCCTTTTGGAGTGCTCATATGTTTGGCAACTCGAACAGCGGGAGCATTCATACGAGTGTGATCTACAGTAAAACTATCTAATAACGGCATTGTGTTCTCCAAAGATAAGGGCGCGCTAACTTGAAACAACTCAAAATGGTCAACACGTTTAACGATAACAGAATCATCATACCATCAACAATGCACAACTCTCTACCAGCATGAATTAAACTCAACTAAGACTTATAGTGATTAATTGTGATAGTTTTTCAGCCGTTTGCTGTTTCGGCATCCGATTAAAACAGAACTTCAATGGTTTCTCGATACAGAAATAGGCACTTGATTATCAGAGTCCCTTTTATCTTATTGGCAAATGGCGCAATCAGCTCAAGCAAGTCGTATAAATATAGCGTTAATGTAAAGGTAATCAAGCTTAGATCGCAAAAGAATAGTTATGCTAACTTGAAGTTTAATTCAATAAAAAACCCCACTAATCAGTGAGGTTTTAAATGGCTCTATTACCCTTTGCAGTTTGGGGTTCGAGGAACTTCAGCAAGATTTTGCCAGTCTGCTTCAGTATAGGTATTAATTGATAATGCATGTACGCCATTGGCTAATTCATCAGCTAGAATCGCATTCACGCTGCGATGCCGCGCTAATGGACGCTGCCCATCAAATAGATCACTGACGATGACCACTTTAAAATGGGTTTCTGAATTAGGTGGAACATGATGGCGATTACTTTCATTAATCACTTCAAGATGTGATGGTGTAAACGACTGATTCAGTTTATCAGTAATAGTCTGTGCAACTGACATAGCGACCTACTCTTGGGCTCTTAAAAATCGAAGAGTACTGGGTTAAAACGTAAACGTCAAACACTGTGGCGATAAAATGTTAACTCAACAAGGAACAAAGATAGAATTATTAATTCGCGAGAATAGCGGCTGATGTTTTTGACACCAAACAGGCCGCGTCTTGATAACCCTTTAAACCTTATGTGCTGTTTTATAAAACACATTGTGGGTAATTCATAGCTGGTAAAAATAAGGTGTTATCTGCCTAAAAGTAAAATTAATACGTGGAGTATTGACCGTTAAACGCTTAGGCAAACAGTGTTGCCAAGTTTGCTGCATCCCAGGTTGCATAATCAATAAATCGCCCGATTGCAAAGCGTATGACATTTTTTGTTGAGATGCCTTATGACGCACAACAAAGTCGCGACATGTTCCAAGTGTAATGGATGCAATAGCACTATTAGCAACAATTTCAGGCTCATCATCACTGTGCCAGCCCATACATTCTGTCCCGTTAGCATACCGATTAACCAACACGGCATTAAAGTCTAAGTGGCACTTTTGTAATAATGTTTGCCGTAATTTTGACAATACTGGTGGCCAAGGTAAGGGATTAATCAAAGTTTTAGAGTATCGACAATCACACCCTTCATCACCAAACCAAACCTGTGTGCGCGGAATAAAGTGCTTCTTTCCATACACCTCAATTTCTATTTTAGTTAAAGGGTAATCGCTCGCTTCTTGTAATAAAAGCCTTTGCTGACGCTCGGACAGAAAATCTGGCTGGTGCACCACTGGAGGTAACTTAATGTTAGGATCGTGATCAGTAAATAAATCTAACGTCATGTGTGCCACTCTGCTCCATCATTTATAAAACCTAATTATCACCTAAAATGGAACATCACTATCATCTAAAAATGCTAACAATCATCGGAAGAAGCTGATTACAAATAAACAAACTACAACCAATCACCCCTCTATCATGTGACATAAAATGTCGATATAGTATCTTTCAAGTTTTAATGACTGATGAGACATAATGACTAATCCATATATACACAGCCAGATGCCACCTGCATTAACAGGCTATAATCATGGTGATTTATTGAATCCCACTCAGCTAACGCCTTTACAGGATTTAGTCCTAAATAAGGTCGACGACAATTATCCTAAGCTGCAACTCTACACCAGTGGTGTATTATTTGGCGCAATAGCCATAGTAACTTGTCTTTTTATAATACTGGCCTCCCCCTTGGATTTGATCAGTAAAATTATTATTTTGTCTATTATTTTAGCCATTGGGGCTTTTGCTACTCGATTGACTTATTTAAAAGCATTAACGGTTTGCTATGGCGTATTTAAAGATGAATTTATTATGCGACAAGGCTTATTTTGGGTATCAACAACCGCACTGCCCTACACACGGTTACAACACGTTAATCTATCTCAGGGGCCACTTGAACGAAAATACCAACTTATTACCCTAAAATGTTTCAGTGCGGGATCAGGTGAAGCCGAAATAAATTTGCCCGGATTGCCGGCGGAAGTAGCTGAACACCTTCGCCAGCATTTATTGCATCAAGCGGCGCAGAACCAACAAATAGAACAACAAGTGTTAAATACTGATTTGGATCCTCAACATGACTGATGATCAACCATCAAGCGCACATGAACAAGCCAACATCAAGCAAACGCCGAGTTTAAATGATTGGAAAGCATTATCACCTTGGTCAATATTAAGCTTTGTGTTCGGTTCGCTGAAAAACATTCTAAGCAACGGTTATGCTTTAATCCCAATTTTTTATGCTGGCTGGAGCAACGATGTATCGATTGTGTGGGTTATTGATGGATTTATAGTCTTACTTATTTTATTGACCTCATTTGCCTTCATTCAATGGCGAAAATTTCGCTACAGAATAAGTACAGAGCAACTCGATGTAAAACGAGGGCTGTTTTTCACTAAAAAAGATGAAATCCCTCTTAATCGAATTCAAAACATTCGTTTTGAACAACCTTTTTATTTCAAGCCACTCAAACTTGCCGTTTTGGTCATAGAAACCGCTGGTTCAAGTAAAGATGAAGCCAAACTCACTGCCCTTGACGCTAAACATGCGCAGATTTTAAAGCAGCACTTATTGCAGCTAAATAAGGTCAGTGAAACAGTAACAAGCAAGGATGATGAAACTAGCAAAATAGCGATGAAAGCGACGACCTCGGACCAACCGATTATAAAACGAAGCTTGAAGGAGCTGATCATATTTGGTTTTTATCAAAATAACTTTATTTGGTTCGCCATTATTGCAGGTCCTGTTGCTGGACAAATTGAGTGGGAGAAAGTCGCTCAATCTCCCTTAATTAAAGCATCAATAGAATGGGTAAACCAAGCCACGCATGATAGTTTCATGCTGCAATTAATCATGATTAGCAGTTTATTTATCATGGGTTACCTACTTTTTTCGGCTATTTCAGTTCTAGCCTCAGTACTCAAATATTATCCATATTCACTCGATAAACATCAACAGACATTGCAACGTAGTGGCGGGGTTATTGCACATCAACAAGATGCATTAGCGATTAAGCGCATTCAGGTTATCCATTTTCAACAACCACTATTAGCGCGCTTTGTTAACCGCTGGACGCTGTTTTTGAAGCAAGTAAAAGGTAATGAAGTGGAGGAAAGAACCAAGCAACATATGCTTATCCCTTCTATTAAAAATACTGAAATAGAATCGATATTCAGTATGTTACCTTCATTAAGCCCTTCAGTTATTACATTACCGACCGACTACACTGGGATAAATATTGCTTGGTTATATAAAAGAATATGGCTGCCATTTATTCCCTTTAGTATTTTACTTGGCCTATTTTTCACCTTGGATATAGACATCAAACTGGTTGAGTTCGCGTTTGTTGCAGCCATATTAGTGAGCCTACTGCTTTATATTCGCTATAAGCGATGGGGATATGTGCTAGAACAAGATGCAGTTTGGCAACACAGCGGGTTACTAGGACGAGACTGGAAACGAATTCCATTTGAAAAAATACAACACGTGAAAGTCACGCAGACAGCAAGACAAAAAACACAGCAACTTGCCTATTTAGAATTAGGTTTAGCAAGTGGTGCTATTATACTGCCTTATATACCTATTGAAGTGGCAAACACATTAATAGCCCGATCACTCAATACCGTTTCAACTCAATATAAGCAGTGGATTTAGCAATTACCAAGCATCACTTAACACTCAACAAAATAACGAGTGCCACTGACTATTGTGGCACAGTTATTTTTTTATCCAGGTCATCTTTTTATCTAAGTCATCTTTTTATAGATGAGTACTAATTTTGCCAATAAATAGTCGGTCTTGGTGCTAATGACGGTTAAGTATTAATAATAGAGGATAGATTTAATGGGGAAGTAACTGAGACCATCTAAATCATTTCTACAATTGCACTATTTGACCACCAGTACCGGACAACTTGCTTGATTGGCGACTGATTCAGCAACATTTTCATGTAAAAAATGTGCAAAACCTGTACGTCCATGACTGGCTATCACAACCATACCTATATCGCCTGAATTAGCTTCAGCGACTATTTCGGTGACAGCATCACCTCTACGAACAATGGTTTCAACTGGAGTAGTAATAGTTAACTTAGCGAGCAAAGAGTGCATTTTTTGTGCCGCAGCCTCCTCCATACTTTTAGCTAACTCTTCTGGAGTTACCGCTAATATCATGTAATTTTCATCACCAAAAGGTTGATCAACCACATGCAAGATTCTTATGCTGACGTTATACAGATTGGCCATTTCAATGGCATATTGCAGTGCATGGGACGCCGTCTCAGAAAAATCTGTCGGCCATAAAATCGTTTTACTTCGCATAATAACCTCCTTAAAAAATGTAGCCTTATTTAAAGTGTAGTCTTTTATCACAACGTCTAAGTGATCTTGGTCAAATACTCAACAGTTATTGCATATCGAGTAAAACCCCCCTAGAATTAGACCGACTAATCAGTCGGTTTATATTTAACCGTATTTTCGATTCTTTTTGCAGGAGTTACCTTATGAATATGGCCGTTGAACACTCACCGTTATCACCACTACAGCAATTGCTTCATTCCCAACGCAGCCAATATTTATCAATGCCTGCTCCAAGCTATGAGTCGCGAGTGGCTAAACTGAAACAACTAAAGCAATCACTATTGCAAAATCAGCAAGAAATAGTCACCGCACTCAATAATGACTATGGCCACCGCTCAGAAAACGATACTGTCATTTCCGATATTATGCCTTGTATTAATAACATTAATTACACCCTAAAAAATCTTAAAGCCTGGATGAAACCTAGTAAGCGCCATGCAGGTTTATTACTTTCGCCTTCTAAAGTCACTGTGCAATATCAACCTTTAGGTGTTGTAGGCATTATTGTGCCGTGGAACTTTCCAGTGATGTTATCAATTGGTCCGCTGATCACCGCTATCGCTGCGGGTAATCGAGCCATGTTAAAAATGTCTGAGTTCACCCCACACATTAATCAAGTATTGCGGGACTTATTAGCACAGGTTTTTGTTCAAAATGAAGTCGCATTAGTGGAAGGTGAAGCTGATGTCGCAGCTCAATTCTCAGCGCTGCCTTTCGACCACATTCTGTTTACTGGCTCAACGGTTGTTGGCCGTCATGTTATGCGAGCTGCAGCAGAAAATCTCACCCCAGTGACATTAGAGCTTGGCGGTAAATCACCGGCTATTATTGCCCCTGACATGCCTATTGAAACCGCTGTAGAGCGATTAATTTTTGGTAAATGCTTAAATGCAGGCCAAATTTGTGTTGCACCTGATTATGTACTTTGCCCTGAAGATAAAATTGCCGAATTTATACAAGCCTACCAAGCAAGATTTAACAAAATGTACCCTGACTTTGATAGCAACCCAGATTACGGCAATATTATTAATGATCGCCAATTTGAACGCTTAACGAAAGTGATTGATGATGCCAAGGCAAAGGGAGCGACTGTCATATCAGCTTCTACTGGCAGAGTCACATCTGGCAAGCGAAAACTAGCAACCCAATTAATGACCAATGTGAATGCCGATATGCTAGTGATGCAAGATGAAATTTTTGGTCCTATTTTACCAATTATTAGCTATCAATCGGTAGATGAAGCGATAGGTTATGTCAATCAACGCGATCGCCCGCTTGCACTGTATATCTTAAGTTTTGACGGTAAGACTCAAAATAATATTTTACATCATACCCACTCAGGTGGCGTTTGCATTAACGATACCGTATTTCATGTGGCTGCTGATGACGCACCCTTTGGTGGCATTGGACCTTCAGGTATGGGCCATTACCACGGTAAAGAGGGCTTCCTTACCTTTAGTCATGCAAAAACAGTATTAAATAGCGGTAAAATTAACTCGGGCATTTTAGTTCACCCGCCTTACGGTACTGTGATTCAAAAGATGTTAATGAAGTTCTTTTTACGTTAGGAATAATCCTTGTGATGACTAAAAGCGCGACTAACAAACAAACTGATAAGAAACAAGCCATCTTAGCGTCTGCGTTAGCGCTTTTCGTCAATCAAGGTTTTCATGCCACCTCAACAGCTTCTATAGCCAAAGCTGCGGGCGTGGCAACCGGCACCTTATTTCATCACTTCCCTTCTAAAAACAGTATTATCAATCAACTCTTTCTAGATATTAAACAAGAGTTTGCTGATGCAATAACCCTTAATACGCTATACATAAATGATGTAGAGCAAGATGCAAATAGTCTGTGGCAAAATGCCATTGATTGGGCGATTACTCACCCCATAAAACAAAAGTTTTTCCTGCAATTTTCACTGTCAGCGGAAATAGATCCCATTACGCGACAACAAGCAATGAATAGCATATTAGGGTTTGTTGTCGAGTTAATTGAACAAGGTCAACAACAAAATCTAATTAGCCACTACCCGCTCCCTTTGCTACTTGAAAACTGTCATGGACAATACTTAGCCGCAATCCGCTTCTTTACTGATCATCCTGAACTAGGGTGTGATGACTTACACAGGCAAGCTAGTTTCCAATTGTTCTGGAAAGCAATCAAAAGCTAAACCCAGCCCTTTTTAAATGCCTCTCACTCGTAACACTTTGTATCAGTCATGGGTTAGTTATTAATGCAATAGAGAGATAGTGATAACATACTGTTTATTACGAGCTTCATATTTAACGACTTAGTTTCAATAACGTTAAATATCAACATCTTAATATTAAACATATATAAGGTTATGCCGTCACCTATGCTTAAATATATCCATACAGTTATTTTTATGCTGATTCTCGGCGCGCACTTTACTGCAGCAGCAGAAACAAATCCCCCTTGTTTAGTCTCAGGAGACTGTATCACTGAAGGTGAGTGGGACATATCTATCGCCATTGGTTTTGGCCAGAAAACCAATCCATTGCAAGATTATGATGACATTCCACTGTATCTCTTACCATCGATAGCCTATTACGGCGAGCAGTGGTTTTTTGATAACGGCAACTTTGGATATAGTTTGCAAGAAGCCGAAAAGTATTCGCTCAACCTCGTCACCAGCTATAGTGATGACAGAGCTTTCTTTTATGATTGGGATCCGAGTAACCTTTTTTTTAGCCGAAGCTCTGCAGACAATTTAAACATTATGCCGATGGGATTATCGTCATTATCTAGAACCAGTGAACCTAAAGTGTTTAATAGTTTAGAAAGGCGAAAATTCACCTTTTATGGTGGTCTTGAAGCCTTCTACTATGCTCGTTTTGGCTTCTTTAAAGTAGCTTATGCCCATGACATGTTCAATGTTCATAGTGGTGACACTGCACATATTAGTTGGAATTACAGCTTAGCGGTTAAGCAATGGGTATTTGACCTAGCCCTAAGAACTGACTGGAAAAGTGCTAAAGTTATTCAATATTATTATGGGGTTAGACAAAACGAGAATAACTATTGGAGCCAGCAATACCAAGCTCATTCAGGCTGGAATAAAGGGATGGAGCTCACCACCCGCTACATTCTTAATGGGCAATGGAATATTTTAATGGCATATCGTTACACAGCCTTGTCTGATGAAATAACTGATAGTCCATTAGTCAATCAAGATAACAGTCAAAGTTATTTTGTTGGCGTAGCTTATAGGTTTTAATTTTGAAATATCATCCTATCAGTATTTTATATCAGCTTATTGGTATATCAGCTTTGTTTATGAGTGCTTTTTCAGCATCTGCAGAGCCTCTTAAACATCAAGTGCAGCTAAATGCTATGCCAAATTTTTGCCTCACTGATGATCAATTTGATTACTGTGAGATAGACCTTTTACTCACATGGAATTTGGTCAATGAAGAACTCGTATGCATTATTTCAGACTACCCAAGCATACCGAGATGGTGTTCGGACAACCCAAACGAAAAATCGGTCAATTTAACCATAAAAACAGATAAAGACATCCAATTTATACTTGTCAGCAAACACGACAACATCACGCTTGCGGGCGTGAAGTTAAAGGTTAATAAAGCGTCCTCGCGACAAGTGAGAAGGCGCTACCGGAATCCTTGGAGCTTATTTTAATGACCTTGCCACAATCTACCCACAGAGTTTTATTAGTTGAAGATGATATTCGACTAGCCAACCTGATTGTTGATTACTTAAAAACACATGATATGCATGTTGAAGTAGAACGTCGTGGCGACACAGTATTGACACGTTTAATCAGCTACAAGCCTGACATTATTTTGCTTGATATTATGCTACCAGGACTTGATGGATTCAGTCTTTGCGAAAAGTTAGCCGATTATTTTTCCGGCCCTATTTTATTAATGAGTGCCTTGGGTACCAATGAAGACCAAATTAAAGGCTTAGAATTAGGCGCTGATGATTACGTAGTCAAACCCGTTGAACCAGCATTATTAGTGGCTAGAATTCATAATTTACTTCGTCGCCAAGCTTTGCCTAATAAGCCAGAGTCTCATTGTCTTAATTTTGGCAAGCTCAGTATCGATCCGCATACGCAAACGATTAGACTAGGCGATACGCAAGTTGACCTTACCAACCATGAATTTGAGCTGTTATGGCTGTTAGCCTCACAGGCAGGTCAGGTATTAAGTCGTCAATATATTTATCAATATCTACTCAACATCGATTTTGATGGCAAAGATCGCAAAATTGATGTTCGCACATCTCGTCTACGCAAAAAACTGGGGGATAGTATTGAAACGCCGTTTCGTATTAAAACAGTATGGGGACAAGGTTATTTATTCGCGCCAGAAGCATGGAATGGCTAGGTGATAACACTAAAATGAAACGTTTATTCATCAGCCTATATTTACTACTCAGCTTAAGCTTTTTAGGCATAGGCTGGACATTAGATAGCCTTTGGCAAAACCATGTTGACGAAAATGATGATGTCGATACGCCGCTTGTTGTTTTAGCATTGCTCTTATCTCAGCAGCCAGAGACCGATAGGCAATCTATTCTGGATGCGATAAGTGATCAACACTCATTTTCATTACAACTGCTTCAACGTAATCAAGTTGCCTTAAATGGTGATATACAACTTGCAGATAATCAGATATTAACCACTGAATCAAATGAGCAACAATTGCAATTTATTGCCGTCGGTGAACAAGTGCTTGTGGCTGGACCGTTTGACATTGAACCCCGCAGTCAATTACGCGGAATATTTACTATCGTTTTCTATACATCACTGGCACTGGTAGCTTTAATATGGGTATGGCCCCTTTCGCGAGATTTAAAAATACTGCGTATCGCTACTAAAAAATTTGGTGAAGCCAACTGGGATACTCGCATTGAGCTCAGTACTAGTTCTCAAGTATCACCTCTTGCTCTCACCTTCAATGATATGGCACAGCACATCAGCAGTTTAATAGATAACCAAAAACATCTTACTAATGCTGTCTCACATGAAATTAGGACACCTTTAGCAAGGCTTAAGTTCGCACTTGCTCTACTACCGCAATATTGTCTACCTCAAAGCGATATTAACCAACGCATTGATTTTTTGGAGGGCATGCAAACTGATATAAAAGAGATGGAGGACTTGTTGCAGGAGTTACTGACCTATGCCAGCCTAGAAACGATGCAAATTGAGCCTATTTTAGAAAACTGCGAACTGGTCAGCATCTGTAAACAACTGATCCTCAGGCTTGAAGATTTAAGTGATCATGATATTGAATTAAATCTTACTAACAGCACGCAAATCTATATTAAAGGCGAAGGGTCCTTGGTCGAACGGGCAATACAAAATCTTGTTACCAACGCACAGCGCTATGCTAAATCAAGTATTCAAATCAATTTACGAACGGATCAACATAAAGTCTACTTATCAGTTAACAACGACGGCCCTAGTATTCCGGTAGAAGATCATCCTTATATTTTTGATGCTTTTTATCGTAGCCAATCCCAACATAGTGGCAATAAAGGCCACGGTTTGGGCCTCGCCATTGTTAAACGGATTATGATGCGCCATAAGGGGAATGTAACCATATCGAGTAACCAGGCAAAAACTGAATTTACTCTAAGCTGGCCTATAATAATGGCAAAAAGCTAATCTAGCTCAAACTGACTTAAATCACTCAATAAATCCGTATCATCAGCTTGGTTAAAATCAAACTGATTATTACTGCTCGCTTGTTGCTGTTGTTGCTGTAATTTTTGCGCTTTGAATACAGCATATTGACGCCTTTTTCGCCGCGCAGCACACAAGCGCACGATATCTTGCTTTTGAAGTTCAGAGAAATGCAGCCAATTAAAGCGCTCGTCACGACTGCGAAAACAGCCTGAACAATACCCTTTAGTATCTGACTGACAGATACCAACACAGGGGCTAGGAATGGCGAAAAAACTTAATTGTTCCATAGTGAGAGCGAAGTTAACCAATTAACGATATAGTTAAGGTTATACCAATTGCAGTAAAAATGTACATTTTTTGGAGACGCCTCTTATGTTAACGCCAATCATGCATTATAAAACCTTGTTGCACTTTTTCTCTAAAGCCATATTGTTGATAATAGGTTTGGCTGCTTTAGGTTGCCAAAGTACGCAAAAAAATGACTATGATATTAATTATGATTTTAGTCAGTTACAAAGCTTTAGCCTTGTAGATGTTGCCAATACCGACGATCCACTCACTGTACAAAGAGTTAACCGGGACATTGTGCAAGCATTGGTCAACCAAGGTTTTATCCAAACTGATAATAATGCTGATTTCTTGGTTAGTTTTGCCTTTCAAACTGAGACCAAGCCTAAAAGTTCAGGTCTTTCAATTGGTTTGGGGACAGGTAGCTGGGGAAGTAGCGGTGGAGCAAGTATTGGAACTAGTATTGGGGTTCCGATCGGCAGTGATAGTGCAAAAATGCAAACTATTCAGATTGATGTCATTGACCCAAAAGAAAACCGATTGATTTGGCGCGGTACTGATAAATATGATTTTGAACAAGGTGGCGAGCTTAAAGCCCAGAAAACGGCTGAAACTGTTTATCATATTCTTCAACAGTTTCCGCCCAAACCGGCAAAATAATCACTTCACTTTTAGTTAAAAAAACGTCCGCTAATGCGGACGTTTTTAGTGAGACTAAGTGGATTGAGATCAGCTAAAAATTAATGATCGCCAAATAGATAATTCAACCAGCCCTGCATTCTCAGTAGTACTTTACGCATAACAGCAACATGACTGAAGTGTTCAGTGTAAATAGCCGCCTGTCCAGCAACGCCTGCAGGCAAGCTATCAAGGGTGGCATTCTTATCAAGGTCAATTAATACTACTACCCGACCACGTTGAAACAGTCTACTTGATGATTGTAAGCTACCACTAAACTGGACTTCACCTTCGGCCATTGCGGGTAAAATTTTAGCCACTTTGCCTTTAAACACCACACCAGGCACAGCATCGATAATCACTTCAGCTTCATCGTCTTCCTTTAAACGCATTAACGAGTTTTGCCAAAAAGCACCGGCAAAATATCGTTCTTCATCTGGAATAAAAGTTAATGCAGGACGAAGTGGAATGGGAACGGCCATTACCCCTTTGCGCAATGCTAATTGGGTGACCACACCATCAGCAGGTGCGCGCACAATGGTTTGCTCTAATTCAAATTGCGCTTTAGCTAACTCAGCTTGTAATCCCGCAACCTTAGTATTAACCCCGTCAATATTTGACTCAAATGCTAGGCGGCTGCGAAGTTCATCCGCTTTTGCAGCATCGCGCTGCGCTAATGATGCTAAGTAAAGTTGACGACGATTATCTAATTCAAGTTCAGTAAAAGGTGAGTTTTGACCGCCTTTTTTACGTCCTTCTTCATAACGTCTATATGCTGACTCGGTACGGGTTGAATCTGCCTGAGCTTGTTCAAATTTAGCATGTGCAGACTCAAAGGCAGCTTGTAGTTGAGGCACCTGTTGTTCAGCTTCTTTAAGTGCTGCTTGCTTTTGCTTTACCGTTGCAGCATAAGGTGTGGGATCTATTTTGAATAAAACATCGCCCTCTTTGACAGGCATGTTGGGCTGAACATTCACCTCAGTCACAATCCCCTTCACCGCAGGGGTAATAGGAATAGAAACGAAGTACTCTCTAGTAAACTTGGTATAGGGATGGTTATAGTTCATTAATAACAACAATGAACCTATTAACACTATGCCGCCGAGTAAGGCTGTCGGCACAGTCCACTTATTTAATGGAATTTTGAAGACTTTAAAAATTGCGATACAAATGGCGCCATAGGTCAGAATAAGCAGTAAATCCATTATTTTATCTCCTTATCAACTGACTCGGTTTGAAGCTCGTCAGTTACTTTTACCGCTGCTAAATCACCTTTAGAGGCAATGGCTTTAGCCACTTTACTA
The DNA here is from genome assembly GCF_051165765.1 of Shewanella sp. HL-SH8. NCBI lineage: Bacteria > Pseudomonadati > Pseudomonadota > Gammaproteobacteria > Alteromonadales > Shewanellaceae > Shewanella > Shewanella sp. HL-SH8. Next base: position 3,620,370 of record NZ_CP195039.1, read on the forward strand.
CTCTCAACCTGGTCTAACCTAAGCGTTAATTGAGTCACTTGCTGAATAAGTTCTTTTACCTCACCTTCAAGAATTAACTCTCTTTGGCGGCTATCTGAAAATCCCCAGCCTCTATCCTCACGATATAACGTGGCCCAAATCCACAGAAAAGGCCAAATAGCATGCAAAGTAAACAAGCTAACCCAACCTGCAATATGTAAGGCGTCCTGTTGCGGATGATTACGTTTTTTAGCAATCTCATAGGGAATATCATGGATAGCAATAATGCCGTAAAAAATAAAAATAACGACAAAAAATAATATCCCTAATGCAAAGTAATCTAAAAACATTTAGCCTCCAGGCCATGTAAAATCTCATAACAATAAATCTTACATACCCACTTACAATTTACAATGTTTGTTTAATGTTAAGATAAAACTAAATAAGTAAATCAAACGTATTAGCTTAATATTTACAGTAAAACAATAGCAAAACGGCCTCCAAAGTAGGTAAACTGTTCTAATAACAAAACACTGAACAAGGGTGAATATGAGTACTTCGTCATTAGAGATATTAGGCACGCCAGGTTGTACTGATGCCGTAAAGGCCATGTTGCTTGGTTGCGGTGAGTTGGGTAAAGAAGTCGCTATTGAATTGCAGCGATTTGGTATTGAAGTGATAGGTGTCGATAGATACCCTAACGCTCCAGCGATGCAAATAGCCCATCGTAGCCATGTGATTAACATGCTAGATGGGGCTGCTTTATCTGCTGTCATTGAATTAGAAAAACCAGATATTGTTATCCCTGAAATTGAAGCGATTGCAACAGATATGTTATTGGCTTTAGAAGCCAAGGGATTAAACGTAGTGCCTTGCGCGCAAGCGGCAAAGTTAACAATGGACAGAGAGAGCATTCGTCGATTAGCAGCCGAAACATTAGGCTTACCGACTTCAGCATATTTCTTTTGCGACACGTTAATTGAACTGAACCAGGCAATAGCACAAATTGGCTTCCCGTGTGTGATCAAACCTGTGATGAGCTCATCAGGTAAAGGCCAGAGTGTCATTAAGTCTACTGACGATATTCAGGCGGCTTGGGATTATGCTCAGCAAGGTGGGCGTGCGGGTCAAGGACGAGTCATCATCGAAGGCTTTATACCCTTTGATTACGAAATTACCTTACTCACCATTAGCGCAATTGATGGTATTCATTTTTGCGCACCTATTGGACATAGACAAGAAGACGGCGATTATCGTGAATCATGGCAGCCTCAAGCTATGCCGGACAATGTGTTAGAACAAGCGCAAATTGTCGCAATGAAAACGGTTAAAGCTCTGGGCGGATATGGACTCTTTGGGGTTGAATTATTCATTAAAGGCGACGAAGTTTACTTCTCTGAGGTTTCCCCTCGCCCACATGATACTGGCCTGGTCACATTAATCAGCCAAGACTTATCGGAATTCGCATTACATGTGAGGGCTATTTTAGGCTTACCTATCGGTAAAATTGAGCAGTTTGGTCCCGCTGCTTCTGCGGTCATTCTAGGGGAAGGGAAATCGGACAACATTCGATATCAAGGTATGGGAAAGGCTTTAGCCTTACCCGATACTCAACTTAGGTTATTTGGCAAACCCGATATTGATGGACGTCGTCGTCTAGGTGTCGCCTTGGCCAAAGATACCAGTATTGAAAATGCCATCGAAAAGGCAAAAAAGGCCGCTGCAGAAATTAAAGTGATATTTTAGTGATTAGCTAAATTAAGCGATGTAACTGACATCTACCTTCGCCATATTAAATATTAATATGGCGTTTTTTTATGCCGCTCATGCGAGGTCATACTTCATACTCATCTTATAACCCCTCTTATCAAGTCAGAGCAACTCTGGCCATGCAATTAAAGGGACATAAATATGCGACTAAACCACATTAGTTGGTTTGCCTAGTATGAATTGTCGGCAATTATTCACCGCTATATCCATCAAGTTTTGCCTAGCTTCTTTCGTTGCCCAAGCAATGTGAGGAGTTATTGTAATATTTTTAGCACTGATTAATGGATTATCAATTTTGGGAGGCTCGCTCGACAATACATCTACCGCCGCAAAGCCTTTATCTTGGTTAAGCCAGTCTGCTAAATCTTGTTCATTGACTAAATCACCTCTGGCAGTATTTATTATTAATGCCTTGCTAGGTAATTTCGCTAAAGACAATGTATTGATCATTTGGTGTGTTGCATTAGTCAGGGGGCAATGAAGTGATAAAAATTGAACTTTAGGTAATAGATCGTTTAACTCGCACCACTCTATACCTTGGGAAAGTCCTTCTTTAATTTTAGGAGTATGAATCAAAACCTGCATCCCAAAAGCTAACGCAATTTGTGCCACATGCTGAGCAATGTCACCAAAACCAATTAACCCGAGCACTTTGCCTTTTAGCGACATTAATGGAGATAAAGTGAAACAGAAATCACGCTGTCCAGCCCACAGGCCTTGCTTTACCGCGTTATCATGCAAGGCGACTTGTTGTGTATGATGCAAAATATGGGCAAACACCATTTGCGCTACCGCGTCAGGGCCATACGCTGGTACATTGGTGACTATTATGCCCCTTTGCTTGGCATAGATAAGGTCAACCACATTGGTACCAGTGGCTAGTACACCAATATATTTAATATCAGGAAGCTGTTTTAAAATATCCGCTGTTATTGGGGTTTTGTTAGTTAAAATGATTTCTGCACCCTGACAACGAATAACCACATCATCAATTAAGCTATGCTCATACACTTTGCAGGGTGCTAGTTGCGCCAATTCATGCCAACTTAAATCACCTGGGTTTAATGTAAATCCATCTAGCACAACTATTTTCATTATCTATTAGCCTTTAGTCCTTACATTAAAAAGCAATCTCAAGACCAAGGTTAACTTGGCTTTGCCACATTAAATCACCCTGTATTTGCCATATACAGCCAGCTTGATTACAAAATAATCCACCATCTGAATTCAAAAAAGTGGCATATCCGCGCACATCAGCAAACAGACTAACATTTTGAGTAACCTCATAGGCAACACCGCCACCAATGCCCATAGAGAAATGAGTTTCACTTGAATACTCTTTGCTTGGACGCAGTTGGGTTAAACCTGCACTGGCTGTAATATAAGGTTTCAAATTTCCATTTGGAAAATATAATGTTCCGCCAAGATGGAAATAATTAACCTCTAGTTCGGTTAACTTATCTGATGACAGCGAGCCTTGACGTAAATCTGTATCTTGTCGGCTATATAGAAAGTACATATTGCCAGGATCATTGGTCGTTACACCTAACATAATACCTATGTTGCCACTTTCAGTGATGTTTAACTCTGATAGATTAGTCTGGGCATCATTAACTGAGACTTCTAGCCCATTACTACCAAAACTATAACCACCAAAAGGGGCTACAAATATCTCAGCATAACTATTTGGGTTAATCAATGCACAAACAGCCATAAGTGCTAATCTTACTAGCTTCATATTTTGCCCAACTCCTGTTTACATTTTATCCATTAATATAACCGCTTAATTAATCAATTAACGCATACCTCTAGAAGTTTTTATCGTTTCATAAGCGGCTTGAATATCTTGAGCTTTAGCTTTAGCTATCATCATCATCTCTTCCGGCAGCCCTTTGGCAACCAACTTATCAGGATGATGCTCATTCATTAGTTTCCGATAAGCGCGTTTAATTTGCTGATCCGTTTCAGACTCGGCAATACCCAGTACCAGATAAGCATCGTTAAGTGGCATTTTACTGCCTTGGCCTGATTGATGATGTTGAAATTCTGCTTGCCAGCGAGCGAGCAAATCTTTTAGCACTGCAGATAATCCTAACTGTTCCGCTATTACAGCAAGCACTTGCTGTTCTTTAGCTTGTAGTTCGCCATCTGACAGAGCCGTTTGAATTTGAATTTCTAAAAACATTTGTAGCAGTTCATGCCGGCTTTGTGTGACTCGTTTAAAATCGGCTAAGGTTTGAAATAAATCAAAATTGGCTTGGCGACCCGAACGAAATGCAGCCTGAGCATCAGCACGCGGCTGGCCCGTAAGCTGCATTTTATCCATTAATAATATCGCTACGCGAATATCAGCTTCGGTTACATGGCCAGATGCTTTGGCAACATGCCCCATAACAGCAAAGGTCGCATTAAAAAAAGTCGCTTGTCGCTCACCCGCTTGCTGGATTAGGCCAGATAAACGTTTACGCTTGTCGTAAAGGTGTCCTAAAAAAAGGCCCATTATGCCGCCAGCAATTCTGCCAAACATAAACCCAATGATAAACCCAAAAACCTTACCCCAAATTCGCATTGACTGTTCCGTTATATTTTATAAAAATTTGTTATTCAAACTTAAGATAATGACATTACTCGTGCATTTAACGCATCTAATCTAGCAATAGTACCAACATCACACCAATATTGTGTCAAACAGTGACCATAAATTTGTGCTTGTGCAATAGATTGCCTAAGTAACGGACCGAGTGGTTGTGATCCGTTTGCTAGCTCAGTAAACATTTTAGGATGATACACGCCCATTCCGCTATAAGTGAATCGCGTAGAACCATCAAGAGCCACTAGCGCATGCTCCAGATCGCTCTTACCCACAGAACTTAACGGAGAAATAAGGCAAAAATCCCCTTGAGAGTGATGTGATGGATTATCAATCAACCAAATATAAGCATCTGCCTTTCGTTGATTAACCACAGATAATGCGGCTTCTATATCTGGTAATGCATCTATAAAAATATCGCCATTCAGTAATAAAAAAGGTTCTGAACCTAACAAAGGTAAAGCATTTTTTATCCCGCCTGCGGTTTCTAACGCCTCGGCTTCAGCGCTATAATGAATCGATAACCCCCAACGTTCACCATTACCTAATGATTCAACAAGCATGTGTCCAAGCCATGCATGATTAATTATGACATCAGTTATCCCCAACTCAGCAAGCTTCTCTAAGTGATATTCTATTAAAGGTTTACCATTAACTTTAACCAAAGGTTTAGGCATTAAATCTGTTAGTGGTCTTAATCTTTCACCACGCCCTGCCGCTAATATCATCGCCTTCATTTAGAGACCTCCTCCTAAAGTGGCATTCTTTGCGAGCACCTTTGGTAACACCACCTCTTCAACCCATTGGCTTAAGGACTTCAGCGAAGGATAACGCCCCGCAATATCGACAATATATTGTAAGGTTAAAGGAATATCTGCCATATAACCTGCTTTTCCATCTCTTAATTTTAATCGCGCAAAAATACCCGCAGCTTTAATATGACGCTGTAGCCCCATCAAATCGAACCATTGTTGATAAACAGAAAAATCGGCATTGTGATCAATTAATTCATGTTTCATTAGCAATTGATAATGATAACGCATCAATGAATTCACTGTATTCTCTGGCCATCTGACATAACAATCACGAAGCAGTGATACGGCATCATAGGTTATCGGCCCTATTACAGCATCTTGAAAATCAATCACAGCAAGGCGCTCTAGACCGGGTATGCCATGATTCATAAGCAAATTACGGCTGTGAAAATCACGATGCATACCCATTTTAGGCTGAGCCTCTACATTAACTATCAACTGCTGAAAACAGTCATTCAACATGGTAGATTCTACTTGTGACAAATCATACTGAAGATGAGCACCAATCAACCATTCGGTGAAAATAGTTAATTCTTTTTCAACAAAGGCACTATCGTAAAAAGGTAGTGATTGGCTTTTACCTTCTGCATTATGATATTGAGTAATACCTGTAATAGGCACGAGTAAATCCAGCGCCTGTTGATAGTAACCAGCAACATTATCGTTTTTCAAAATGGATAGTAACTGCTCATCACCGACATTTGTTTGCAAAACAAAACCTTGTTCTAGAGAGTAATGTACAACTTCAGGCACTAACACGCCGGCTTGATGATATGCCTTTGCTATCGCAATAAATGGCACAATAGGCACTAAAGTCACAGGCGAATCGGAGACAATATAATGGTTGTTTTTGACCGTCAGTTTAAAGTAACGTCTAAAGCTAGCATCACCACAAATTAGCGAAACGTTTACTTCTTGACCAAAATACTGATTTAACCAAGAGGATAATAAGGAAAATCTTAAATCTGTTTGACTCATCTCAATGGCTCTTCAACAAAAATTGCTTTATTATAGCCAGCATAACATTTGGAAACAGCTAAAGAATGGATTGTTTTTGTTAGCTGCTAACTTCTTTATTAATCCAAACTTTCCAGAACAAGAATTCATAATTATTTGACTATAATGCAGATCCGATATCTTCTGGCCTTATGCCTATTACCTCAATACGTGTTTGCTCAGGCACCCAATGTAGAAGAGGAACCCCCTCAACTTTGTATAGTCGAGCCCCCTGTCTCTCGCTCATTTAGCGATCGTGAAAAGCTATCTGGCATAAAAGATACCGACATTGTGATTATTTCAGACGATTCATCGGCCTCTTTTGAAAACAAAGCCCACTTTCGCGGAGATGTTAGTTTTAGTCAGGGCACAAGGTATATCGCAGCTGACGAAGCTATTTTAGATCAGCGCAAACAACAACTAAATGCTAATGGCAATCTCATTTTTAAAGATGAGCAATTCACCATTACTGCTGATTCACTGCAAGCACAAATGAGCAGCAGCAGCGCCAATTTAGAAGGTGCTGAATACTGGCTTAATGGTCAACAAATTCATGGGGACGCTAAACGGTTACAGATAACCTCTGACAATAACTTAATTTTATCTGGCACTAACTTTACCACTTGCCCACCAGGTGATGAATCTTGGTTACTTGAAGCTGACATGATTAAAATTGACAGTGAAGAAGAATGGGGTGAAATATGGAATGCCAAACTGCGTATTGCTGACGTGCCTGTTTTATATATCCCTTACATGACAATCCCGGTATCAGATAAACGAAAATCAGGATTTTTATTTCCAGCATTCAGTACAAGTACGACTAATGGCCTACAATTTAGCGTGCCATATTATTGGAATATTGCACCAGAGTATGACTTATCCTTTACGCCAGATATCATGTCTTCACGCGGCATTTTTACTAAAACAGAATTCCGTTATCTTGCTGGCGAACAACAAAATGGTCAAATGAATGTTGAATATTTAGGCAGTGATCGCAAACTATTTAACAACCCTGATCGCTATTTATATCATTGGAGTCATCAAGGCGCTCTTAACGACAATTGGCGTGTCAGAGCAAACTATACCGATGTATCTGATAACAACTATTTCAATGACTTAAATTCCGATGTTAACCGCTCAACAGATAATCAATTGTCGCGTATTGGTGAAGCCAGCTATTTTGAGCAAAATTGGGACTTCAACATGCGAGTACAAGACATCAAAGTACTTGGCGAGGACGAGTTACCCTACCAAGTTATGCCACAATTAAATTTCAATTATCGTCAAACCGATTTTTTCAATAGTATTGACTTTAAATTCAACTCAGAACTGACTAACTTCCGTCATCAACAAGATGAATACTCAACGGCGACACGCTTACATATGGTGCCCAGTCTAACCTTACCTATTCAGGGGCCAGCTGGAAGTTTAACCAGTGAAGTTAAGCTTATGCAGACCCAGTATTGGCAGCAACTTATCGATCTCGATACTGGCTATGACGAATCAGTAAGCCGTACAATCCCTCAAGTTCGAGTGTTGGGCCAAATAAATTTTGAGCGTCCAACAACGATGTTTGATAGTCTATCAAAACAAACATTAGAGCCACAATTTCAATACCTGTATGTGGGTTATGAAGACCAAACAAACATTGGCATTTACGACACGGCTCAACTTCAGGAAGATTATTTTGGTTTATTCCGGGATAGACGTTATTCAGGCTTAGACCGCATTGCTGATGCAAATCAACTGACTTTAGGTTTCACTACTCGATTGTTTGATGAGCTAAATTTCGAAAAGTTTAAATTTAGTTTGGGGCAAACGCTCTATTTTGACGAATCGAAAGTATTAAGTGAGAACCAGCGTTTACAAGAAACTGAGTCAACGTCAATTTTGGCCGCAGAGCTCGATGCACAGTTATATAAAGATTGGTTTATTAGCGGTTCTGTTCAACATGATACCGAAAATGGCAAAAATAAAAAAAATGAAGTCACTTTAGATTTTCGCCCTAGTAACGACAAATTACTGCAATTTAGCTACCGTTACGTACCAGATCTTCTCAATACCAACACCAATGACCGAGTCAGTATTTCTCAAGCTGGCCTCAGAACATCTTGGCCGATTAACGATGACCTATACTTTGTTGGTAATTGGTATTATGACTTAAATGAATCTCGCAGTGTTGAAACCTACACTGGAGTCCAATATGAGTCATGTTGCTGGGCTATACGTTTAAGTTACCATTACCGCATCAAAACAAACTATGATGACGATTTATCACAAAGTATCGACGGGCGTGAAGAATTTGATAAAGGTATTTACCTCAATTTTGTCATTAAAGGCTTAGGAGGATCAGGCCCACTTGGAGTTGAAGATATGCTAAATGAAGGTTTATTTAACTACCGTAAGCCACTTTACTTAAGGAATTAAGCCGCTTTTATGATAGCTTATGATAAATTGCTGAACCAAGATTAAAAACCGTAGTCCTATGTTAAGTTAATTAAGATTAACTGACAAAAATGATAACAATAGATTTGGGTCCCCCCAAAATACCAGAATAAAAGTGCCAAGGATTTATTGGATGAAACACAGTAAGAAACTTTTTTTTGCGTTATTTGCACTGACAATAAGCCAACCAGCTTTATCAGCTCCGCAAACGTTAGACAGCGTAGCCGTTCAATTAAATGACGGTATTATTTTAGAAAGCGAAATTAGCAACATGATTACGACTGTTTCTGCAAACGCAAAAGCATCTAATCAAACGCTACCTTCTGATGAAGCTTTACGCACTCAAATTATTGATCGCTTAATTTCAACGCGTTTACAACTGCAAACAGCTGAACGGATTGGTTTATCTATTGGTGATCTTCAATTGGATCAAACTATTGAAAATATCGCTAAAGAACAAAAAATTACCGTAAACCAGATGCAGCAGCAACTAGAATCAGAAGGTATGAGCTTCAGCCAATACCGTGAACAACTTCGCGAAGAGATCACTTTAGGTGAAATTCAACGTATTCAAGTACAGCGTCGTATCCAAGTATCCCCTCAAGAAATAAACAGTCTAGTTAAACTGATTGAAGAACAGGGTTTGAAAGATGTTGAATTTCAAGTGGGTCATATCTTAATTGAGATCCCAAACGACCCAACCAGTGAGCAACTGGAACTATCAAGTCGTAGAGCAGATATTGTATTAAAGCGCCTTAATGAAGGTGATGATTTTCGCAGTACAGCGATAGCCTCTTCATCTGGCCCGAAAGCACTTGAAGGCGGTATATGGGAGTTCATGAACATCAATGAGATGCCAACTTTGTTTGCAGAAGTTGTTGTTGACGCTAAAAAAGGCGATATTTTAGGGCCGATAAAATCAGGTTCAGGTTTTCATATCATTAAGGTCATGGATACTCGTGGTTTACAAACTCAAGAAATCGATGAAGTTAAGTCACGTCATATTTTATTGAAACCGTCACCTATTTTATCTGAAGACCGTGCTCAAGCTATGTTAGCAAACTTCTTAAAAGACATACGCAGTGGCGATGCAGATTTTGATAAGTTAGCTCGCCAATATTCTGAAGATCCTGGTTCAGGAGCTAAAGGTGGTGAATTAGGCTGGGCTGAACCAAGTTTATATGTTCCTGAATTCTCACAAACGCTCCAAAACTTAAAGCCGGGTGAAATTAGTGAACCTTTTCGCACCACTCACGGCTGGCACATTGTCCAGCTGGAGGATCGTCGAAAAACAGATGCAACAGATAAGTTTAATAGTAATCGAGCACACCAATTAATTTTCCGTCGTAAATTTAACGAAGAATTACAAAACTGGTTAGATGAAATGCGCAGTGACGCATACATCGAAGTATTCGAGCCTGAAAATATACGAGGCTAATAACTCACAATGATCAAACGTATCGCGATAACGCCGGGTGAACCGGCGAGTATCGGCCCTGACATCGTCATTAAACTAGCTCAGCAGGATTGGCCTGCTGAGTTAGTTGTTTGTGCTGATCCACAATTATTATTAGATAGAGCCAAATTACTTAATTTACCGTTACAGCTAAAACCGTATGACTCAAGATTACCGGCTAAAGCGCAGCAAGCGGGCACATTAACTATTCTGCCATTTAAGTTGGCAGAACCTGTTGAATGTGGCGTGTTGAATGAAGCTAACAGTGGCTACGTTGTTGACACGCTTAAATGTGCCGGTGAAAAGAACATGTCAAAAGAATTTGACGCTGTTGTCACAGGGCCAGTCCATAAAGGCATCATTAATCAGGCGGGTATTTCATTCAGTGGTCACACAGAATACTTCGCCCTACAGGCAAATTGCCCAGATGTAGTCATGATGTTAGCAACACCCGGATTGCAGGTTGCATTAATGACAACCCATATTCCACTCGCTTATGTGGCAAAAGCCATTACGCGTGACAGGTTGCACCACATTATCGGTATTTTACATCGTGAGCTTGTCAGTAAATTTGGCTTAGGTTCACCTAAAATATTTGTGTGTGGCTTAAACCCGCACGCTGGTGAAGATGGTCATTTAGGTCGTGAAGAAATTGATATCATAATACCAGCCTTAAATGAGCTACGTGAACAAGGTATGGACATCGTCGGTCCACTTCCAGCAGACACATTATTCCAGCCTAAATATCTTGAACAAGCTGATGTTGTATTGGCTATGTACCATGATCAAGGTTTACCCGTGCTCAAATCTATAGGTTTTGGTAAATCAGTTAATATCACCTTAGGTCTACCGTATATTAGAACGTCTGTAGATCACGGCACAGCGTTAGATCTTGCCGGCACAGGGCAAGCAGATAGTGGCAGCTTATTTTGCGCATTAAATAAAGCCATTGAAATGATTGATAAGAGTAAGTAATTAATCTAATGAGTAATAAAGTACATTTAGGCCATACAGCCAGAAAAAGATTCGGACAAAATTTCTTAACTGATGAAGGTGTGATAAGTAGCATTGTTGGTGCTATTTCCCCTGATAATGACCACGTTATGGTTGAAATAGGACCAGGCTTAGGTGCACTAACAGAGCCAGTTGCAGACACCATAGATAACCTCACGGTCGTTGAACTCGATCGCGATTTAGTTGAGCGATTAAAAACACATCCTATATTAAAAGATAAACTGACTATTCACCAGGGTGATGCATTACAGTTTGATTTTAACCTGCTTAGACAAGAAGGCAAAAAAATGAAAGTGTTTGGTAATCTACCTTACAACATTTCAACGCCTTTAATGTTTCATTTATTTGAGTTTGCAGAATATATTGAAACCATGCACTTTATGCTCCAAAAAGAAGTGGTATTGCGTTTATCGGCCAGCCCAGGTTGCAAAGCTTATGGACGTCTCACCGTTATGGCGCAATATTTTTGTCAAGTCGTACCTGTATTAGAAGTGCCTCCGCACTGCTTTACTCCGGCGCCAAAAGTAGACTCTGCCGTGGTACGTTTATTGCCTTATGAGCAAAAGCCTTGGCCATGCAAAGACGTAACTGTAATGCGTCATTTATGCACCACAGCATTTCATATGCGCCGTAAAACCTTGCGCAACAATTTAAAGGGTATGCTCAATGATGAAGACTTTGCCCTACTCAATATAGATTCAACCCTGCGACCTGAGCAAATCAGTGTGCAACAATATGTTGCGATGGCTAATTTATATATAGATAAAAAAACAACAAATTAATTACTTCATCTTAAGGGGCATGTTCAATGAATATGCCCTTTTGCTTAAGGACGAAATATATCACCTATGAGTCAAGCTGAATCTCCGATAAAAATTAAAGTCGACACTGAATATCTTGAGCATCAATCAGATATAGCAGATGAGAAATATTTATTCTCCTACACTATCACTATAATCAATGTGGGCGATCAAGCTGTAACGTTAAAAGATCGTCACTGGATCATCACTAATGCTAATGGTGATAAAAGTGAAGTAAAAGGCCCTGGCGTCGTAGGAGAAACCCCTACAATTGCACCTAATACCGCTTACCAGTATTCGAGTGGAACAGTATTAGAAACCCCTATCGGTTTTATGGAAGGCTCATATGGCATGGTCTACAATGATGGCAGACTATTTTCAGCTGTCATTCCCACCTTCAGGTTAGCCGTGCCAGGGTTGCTGCAATAAAATTATGGCCAATTATTTTGTCGGTGATATTCAAGGATGCTTTCAAGAGCTGCAAAGACTATTACAAAAAGTCAGTTTTAATCCTTCAAAAGACATACTTTGGGCTGTCGGTGATTTAGTTGCCCGCGGGCCGGGCTCGCTAGAAACCTTAAGACTATTTGAATCACTACAAGACAGCGGCAAGGTAGTGCTAGGCAATCATGATCTTCATTTAATGGCTATTCATGGCAAAATAAAACACGCAAAACCAAATGACCGCTTAGAAGCATTGCTAGAAGCGCCCGACTGCCTTAAGCTAATAAATTGGCTAAGGCAACAACCATTAGTTCGCCACTTACCTGAACATAGTCTTATAATGACTCATGCTGGTGTACCTCCACAGTGGAATTTGGCAACACTTATATCTGAAAGTTTAATGGTTAGTGAACAGCTTAAACAAGCTGATTATTTGACAAGTATTATTGGCCAAATGTATCAGAATACGCCGAATGTTTGGAGTAACAACCTTAATGGAATTGAGCGCACGATATATTGTATCAATGCCCTAACACGGATGCGGTTTTTACATTCCGATGCCAGTTTAGACTTTGAATGTAAACTGCCTCCAAACCAAGTGAAAGATAAATTATTAAGGCCATGGTTTGATTTTGAGTCTAAGCTAAAAGCGCCTTACCAGATCGTTTTCGGTCACTGGGCGGCATTAATGGGGCAAACATCAGCAGCACATTTACATGCTTTAGATACAGGATGCTGTTGGGGTGAACATTTAACACTGTGGCACCTTGAAACAAATGAAAAAATTACCCAAAAAAAGCTCATTTAGCGTTAAACTAAAAGACGAATAAGCCGATAATCTACTATCGGATTTCAAAAAGTACCTGAATACAAAAGTCCTTGCTGTTGGGATAAAATAATAATAGGTTGGAGTAACATATGAAGATTAAAGTGGCCACTAGAGTTATAGGCGGATTTTCTGTCTTAACTTTATTACTAATCATACTTGGCGTTGTCACATTATTAGGCAATAGCAGCATCAAAAAAGGTACCCAAACCTTAAAACAAGTTAGTCTACCCGCTTTGGCACATACTAATTTGTTAAGCGAAAATATTAGTGGCCAACAGATTCAATTTATTTTAGGTTACTACAGTGACCATTCTTCAAAAATCCCTGCTATAGAACAATACCTTGCTAGTGAAAATAAAAAGTTCGTGTCTGAATTCAGTAAATTAACAAACTTAATTTCTGAACAAGAACAACTTTCGCAACCACTAAACCAACTAAAAACAGCTTATGTAGCCTATGAAAATATAGCAGATAAGATGCTTAGCGAAAGATTGCAATCCTTATCTAAACAAGAGGATGCATTAAAAATGCGCAGCGAGATAGAAAATGCTGCTGATGACGCATCTTCTATTCTATTGGACGTAACAGATTTAGAGACAAGCTTAGACTCAGTAGAAAGAAGCTTAGCTTCTTCTGCCAATATTGTTGATAACACATTTATCAATTTAATCACTACGGTATATGACCTCGTTGCTGTCACTGACAGTAGCAAGTACGATCTGATTATAAAAGAATTGGAATTCATGGTCAGTGAAGCAAAAGGCAAGTTGAGCCATATAAGTTTGCAAGGTCAAGATATAATTGACAGTGATACATTGGCTGACCTTAATACAGAAACAGATAAAGTGTTTAAACTATTATCGGGCAATAACTCTATAATTAGTCTAAAAAAGCAGCAACTACAACATGAAGCGGCTGCAGCGGCCGCCTTAAGTGATATCCAAGTTAAAACCAAAACCGTCAATGTAAAAATGACTGAATTTGCCACGGCAATTGATGGATTTACTAACGAAATAAGTAACGAAGCAATTGAGGTGATTGACTCCGCAGAAGTTAAAACCATGGCAGTAGTGCTTTTTGCTATATTTGTTGCGATTTTTGTCAGCTATATGGTTGTCCAGCCATTAAAACAATCTTTAGCACAAGTAAACCAAGCCCTTAATGTATTAGCTTCAGGTGATTTAACCCATAAGTTAGATGACTCTGGCCACGATGAATTTGCTGAACTGTCGAAAAACTGTAACCGTTTAGTCGACAGCCTTCGCAGCTTAATTATGGGGATTTTAGATCGTTCAAATCAACTTGCCGCGGCCGCAGAAGAAACTTCAGCTATTACAGCACAGACCACTATTAGCATTCAAGAGCAGAAAAGTCAGGTCGATCAGGTCGCAACGGCAACCACTGAGTTAAGTTCAAGCTCTCAACAGGTTTCAATGAGCGCAGATCAGGCATTAGAACAAATAAAACAAGCCGACGAAGAAACCAAACACATGCGCTCTCTTGCTGATGAAAGCAAGCTTACTATCTTAGCCCTGGCAGATGAAGTGGCTAAAGCTGGCACAGTAATCAATAAACTTCACACCGATAGTGCATCTATTGGCTCAATCTTAGATGTTATCCGAGGCATTGCCGAGCAAACTAATCTACTGGCATTAAATGCCGCAATTGAAGCAGCCAGAGCGGGTGAGCAAGGTCGAGGTTTTGCGGTAGTTGCTGATGAGGTCCGCAGTCTTGCCTCACGCACCCAAGATTCAACCCGAGAAATTCAGTTAATGATCGAAGTGTTACAGCAAGGTGCTCAACAAGCCGTTGCTGTTATGGAGCTAGGCAAATCGCAAGCTAGCAGCTGTGTTGATAAGAATGAACAGGCCAATATAGCGCTTGAAACAATTATCAAGTCAGTTCATAAAGCTTATGATTCTGGCACTCACATTGCTCACGCAGCCCAAGAGCAGAATCTGGTCAGTCAGCAGGTATCTGAGAAGCTTGAACATATTGCGCTTATATCAGAAGAAACCTCTTCTGGTGCAGAACAAACTGCACAATCAAGCCATCAAGTCGCCATGTTGGCAGAAGAACTACAATCGTCTGTTAAAGAGTTTAAAGTCTAATCTAGATTTAAATTATCCTCCTAATGAGAAAAGGCCGTAAAGGCCTTTTTTGTTACAGCTAACTTATGGAATAAATTATCGATTAGAGGTCGCCGCTTTACTTAAACGCTTATTTCCAAATAAAAAATACCGACTTATTAGTCGGTATTTTTTATTTGGCATTGTAGGTGCAGAATAATCTTAACGATTAGTCCTCACCTGCACCGCCACCTAGACGTTCAGTAATCGCTGCTGTGATAGGGCTACCACTATGACCGTTGGCACTGGCCCAATCCACAATAGAAGTACCATCTGATTCAGCAGCAGAAAGGTCTGATGCAGGAAGACGTTTAGCAATAAACTCACCAACATCATTCGCGTTAGAATTGTAGGCAGTACGCAATAAACTGCTGCCATCACAGCTCACAGCTGAATAAATATTACGTAATTTTACACGGGCTTCTTTAAGCTTTTTACGTAAACGATTTTTATCGTCTGACTTTACATAATCGCATATGTTAGCAACTAACTGATCAGTGTTCGCTACAGCAGGGACCGACACAGAAGATGCTGCTATCAGTACGGCTATCGCCACAGGCATTAAACGCATCTGACACTCCTTTATAATTTATTATTGTATCTTAATACGCTCATCTTTGTGATTGTATTTAGTTTCAGGGTAACTCGTGAACAAGTTTACAGTTTTTAACAAAAGTGTTAAAGCTATATTGCAATCCATGCTCATTTGTTGCTGTAATAGTTTGTTTCGAAAGCCAACTTCCATCATCCCATTCAGGAAAGTAAGTATCACCTTTTACATCTAGGTCAATTTGAGTTAAATATAATACATCTGCCTTACAGAGTAGTTCAGCATACAGCTGACCGCCACCCATTATGATTAATTCTTCACACTCACCCGCAGCAGCAACAGCTTGATCAAAATTACCGACACAAGTGACCCCATCCGGTGCATAATTCGACTGTCGAGTAATGACAATATTGTGTCTTCCTGGTAATGGACGCCCTATTGATTCATAAGTCTTACGCCCCATTACCACAGGCTTTGATAACGTCATAGCTTTAAAATGCTTTAAGTCTTCAGGTAAATGCCATGGCATTTGATTGTCTTTACCAATAACACGATTGTTAGCCATAGCGGCAATCATTGCGATACGCATGATGAATCCTCTAATTAAATAATAGGGCGATTGCGATAATATAATAAACTAGGTAGTGCTAGCCCTACAGCTAAGGCTCCCAAAATAAAGACCGTTTTAAGGCCATTGACAATGACTTGCGCACTTAACTCTGGACTGACTTGGTTTTGAGCTGTTAATTGAATAAGCGCTATAACAGTATTAAAGGCGTAGGTTCCGGGTATCATAGGAATAATAGCTGCAACGGCATACATTGACGGTGGCGCTAAATGACGTTTAGCAAACTGAATTGTAATAACCCCCACGAGAGCGGCTCCAGCAAATGTAGCCCACTCAATCGGCATATTAACGTGCATTAACACGGTTCGAGTACTGTGACCTAATGCACCTGCTAACGCACAGAATCCAAGATAACGTTGCGGTACATTGAATAAAATGGCAAAACCAAAAGCTGGTATAGCGGAAAAAAAAGCATTATGTAATAAGTCTAATAACAGAGGCGGCATTAAAATATCCCGCCTAATTGCATTGCTATAGTAATACCAATTACTGAAGCTAAGGTGAGTAGACTTGCATTTCCCCAGCGGGATATTCCTACATTAATATGACCTTTTACCATATCAGAAATCGCGTTAATTAGCGGAAAACCTGGCACTAGCATTAATACGCTTGCGGCTAATGCAATTTGAGGAGTTTCACTAATGGGATAAATATAACCTAATTGAGCAACAACATTAGTAATAAAGGCTGTAATAGAAAAGTTAACGAGTAAATTAAAATGTCTTTTAGCAAGAAAAAGTCTCACACTCATCCCTATGGAGGATGCAATAAAAGTCACTAAACACGCCATCACATCGCCACCTAATAAATGACAAAAGCTAGCACAGGAAAGTCCAATGACAGGAATAACTACTTTAGCAGGATATGTTTTAGGCTGAATACGAGCGAGACGGCGGCGGACCTCATTAGGGCCATAAATGCCTTTTTCAGCTAGCAAACATAGCCGTTGTAATTCACATACCACCATCATATTGATCCCATGAGCTCGGATCCGTCTGGTCGTAGTAATACAACGCCCATGTACAAGACTAGTTAGCACAAGTGCATTGGAAGATATAGAGAGTTCAACACTTGCAAGGCCCAATGCTTTACCTAATCGCTGACTTAGTTCTTCAACCAAGTCAGACTCTGCACCATAGGCAAGCAGCAATTGAGCGCAGCGGACAACTAAACGGGTTATATCATTTTGGTTGTCTGCGTACACGGTAATCCTTTAAAACTTAGCGTTGATAAATAACTTCAACGTCATAATCATCATCATCAAAGTCATCATCATCTAAGTCATCAGTATCATCATAATTCTCGTTGATGCTGTCGTCTTTACCCTGATGATAATTATCCCACTTAAATTCAACTTCTTGCTCGTCATCTTGATCATCTTGACCAACAGGCAATGTTTGAATGAAATCAAGTAACTTAATACTTAACTCTTCAGTACCTTGGCGGTTATAGGCGGACATAGTAAAGACTTCGCCTTCCCAAGCTAGTTCTTTAATAATATGAGCGACTTTTTCTTTTACTTCATCTTCAAGCAATAGATCGATTTTATTAAATACCATCCAACGAGGCTTAGCGGCAAGCTTTGGTGAATACTTTTCTAACTCACCTACAATAGCTCTGGCTGAATCAATCGGATCACTACCATCAATAGGGTTAATATCAATAATGTGTAGTAATGCGCGACAACGTTCAAGATGCTTTAAAAAACGAATACCTAAGCCAGCACCTTCCGCAGCACCTTCAATTAGCCCAGGAATATCAGCAATAACAAAACTTTGCCCATGACGTGGGTTAACAACGCCTAGGTTTGGAATTAAAGTTGTGAATGGGTAATCAGCCACTTTTGGTGTAGCACGTGATACCGAGCGTATAAACGTAGACTTACCAGCATTAGGTAAGCCTAACAATCCCACATCGGCCAGTAAAAGCAGCTCTAGCTTTATTTCACGCACTTCACCGGGAGTACCCAGAGTCTTCTGACGTGGCGCACGGTTAGTACTACTTTTAAAACGTGTATTACCTAAACCATGAAAACCGCCTTTAGCAACCAGTAACTTTTGGCCATGGCTAGTTAAGTCGCCTAAAGCTTCTTCGGTTTCTTGATCGATTGCACGTGTACCTACAGGTACTTGTAACACTAAATCTGCACCGGCATGACCAGTACAATCACGACCACGACCATTGGTGCCACGTTCAGCCATATGAAAACGAGTGAAACGATAATCAATAAGGGTGTTCAGGTTTTCATTTGCCTGTAAAAAGACACTACCACCATCGCCACCGTCACCGCCATCGGGACCGCCATCCGGTACATATTTTTCACGGCGAAAACTAACGCAGCCGCTACCACCGTCACCGGCTTCTACACGGATATTGGATTCATCAACAAACTTCATACGGACTCCTAACACTTCAATCATCTAATAGCACAAGGTGAAGACACCTTTGAGCTATAGAACCTTGGCGCTAATTATAACCCTAAATACAATAAATATCAGGGGGCAGAAAAGCGTGGTGTATGGATAATACATCTTCCGCTTGCTGCAAAAAATAGATCTTTCTAATCACTCAGTTCACTATTGTTTTAAAACCAAGAGGATAACGTGAGCTTAGAAATAATTTTGTATTGGTAAACAAGATCAACAACAAAAACACAAAAGCCCTACCAGAGGCAGGGCTTTAGATTTTAGCTTAGTTAAAAAATTAAGCTTCGATACTAATAAACTTACGGTTATTAGCACCTTTAACTTCAAATTTAACTTTGCCGTCAGTTAGAGCAAATAAAGTATGGTCGCGACCGATACCTACATTTACACCAGCGTGGAATTTAGTACCACGTTGACGAACAATAATGTTACCTGCTAAAACTGATTCACCGCCAAAGCGCTTAACACCAAGACGTTTACTTTCTGAATCGCGGCCGTTACGAGTAGAACCGCCAGCTTTTTTATGTGCCATGAGTTAGACTCCTAAATTATGCGCTAATCGCAGTTATTTTAACTTCAGTGAACCACTGACGGTGGCCGGTTTTCTTTTCGTGATGCTTACGGCGATTAAACTTTTGAATAGTAATCTTTTCACCGCGTCCGTGGCTAACCACTTGAGCAACAACTTTACCACCAGCAACTAATGGAGCACCAACGTGAACGTTCTCACCATCAGCAACCAATAGAACTTGATCAAACTCAATCGTTTCACCAGTAGCAACTTCAATTTTTTCTAGACGAACTGTATGACCTTCAGCAACACGATGTTGCTTTCCGCCACTTTGAAAAACAGCGTACATAGCTATTTCACTCCAAATGACTAACACACTAACTCGATCTTACGAGAATAGGTGCTAAAAAACTTTTAATGACAATGGGCGCGGATTCTACGCGAAGAATTTCATACTGGCAAGCGTTAATTCAGGTTCAAATTAAAAAGCCGTTACTACTGCACAATATTCACTGTTACAAACTGAATATTGTATAAACATTAAGTACAATTGCCTTAACTACCACGCAAAAATACTCATTCTATTAGTTTAAAAGTAGCGCTAAAATCTTCCTGTGTTATCTTCACCGGATTTTGAAATGATTTTACCTAAATTTATCTTGAAAAGCACTGACTCATTTGCTCTTACAGCATATTAGATCAGGGATTTTCCTTTGTATTAATGAAGTAACTAAAAAATTTGCACCGACATAGATTTTAGAAATTGAGAATAAGTCATAACAAGTTTAAAAATTAGTAACAACAACTTTGAAAATCAGCGCGTTTCTCCTGTAAGATATGACCCCAGATGCGCACCAAATAGAAAGACAGTTAACGTCTTCCACAATAAATTAGAGAGTATTATGGATTTAACCGCCATTCGTCTGTTGGCAGACTCAGATATGCAATCTGTCGACCAACTTATTTATAAGCAACTTGAATCTGATGTAGCCCTAATTAACCAACTAGGCTTCTACATTATAAATGGTGGCGGAAAACGTCTGCGTCCTTTACTGTCAATTCTTGCAGCAAGATCTGTAGATTACCAAGGTAAGTTACATGTTAAATTAGCCGCTATTATTGAATTTATTCATACTGCATCACTACTGCATGATGATGTCGTCGATGAATCAACATTACGTCGCGGCCGCGAAACAGCTAATGCACTATTTGGAAACAGTGCGAGTGTATTGGTTGGAGACTTTCTCTATACCCGCTCTTTTCAGATGATGACTGAACTCGACAGTATGCATGTACTAAAGGTTCTGGCTGATACAACCAATGTGTTGGCTGAAGGGGAAGTGCTGCAACTAATGAATTGTAATGACCCCGAAACCACTGAAGCTAACTATATGCGTGTCATTTACTGTAAAACAGCAAAGCTGTTTGAGGCAGCGACATTACTGGCAGGTGTATTAGCAGGCTCCCCAACTGAATGGCAACAAGCACTTGGTGATTACGGTAAGTATTTAGGTACAGCATTTCAATTAACCGATGATTTACTCGACTACACGGCAGAAACGGGTGAGCTAGGTAAAAATATTGGCGATGACTTAGCGGAAGGTAAACCTACATTACCCTTAATCTATGCCATGGTGCATGGTGATGATACCGCCAAAGCGTTAATAAAAATGGCCATAGAAAAAGGTGACGGCACCCAGGCAATTGATGAGATAGTGGCCGCCTTAAACAAATCAGGTGCGCTTGAATACACGCAAAAAAGGGCTGAAGAAGAAGCACAAAAAGCCATTGATGCGTTGATCGTATTACCAGATACAGATTATAAACAAGCGCTTATTGCCCTTGCCCACTTATCAGTAAACCGTAAGCACTAGGTTATGTTTAACTAACGTACACTAAGTTGTTTTAAAAAGCAGTAACACCCCTTGTTACTGCTTTTTTACACCTGCCAATCAATCGGTTTGAGGCCATTTTTAATAAGCTGTTGATTTATTTTGGAGAAATGACCGCATCCAAAAAAACCACGATATGCCGATAATGGAGACGGATGAGGACCACTTAAAATAGTATGATGATCATGGGTAATTAGACGTCCCTTCTTAATAGCATGGCTGCCCCACAGTACGAATATCAGTGGCTGAGGTAAGCTGTTAAGATAATCTAACACATGATCGGTAAACACTTCCCACCCAGCCTTAGCATGTGAATGCGCCAAAGATTGTTCTACCGTTAAAACCGTATTTAACATTAACAAGCCTTGCTCAGCCCAATGGGTTAAATCACCGTGTGATGGAATCGAAAAACCCGCTATATCTTGTGCTAACTCTCTGTAAATATTGACTAGTGACGGTGGTACCTTCACGCCAGATTTAACTGAAAAGGCTAATCCATGGGCTTGCCCTTCGCCATGATAGGGGTCTTGACCTATCACCACCACTTTCACCTTTTCAACTGGCGTTAATTCAAAAGCACGATAAATATCAGCCTTTGGAGGAAAGATGACTTTGTTCATCGATTGCTGCTCAGACAGAAATTGATTTAACCGGATAAAGTAATCCTGTTGTTGTTCATTCTCGATAAATATAGGCCAACTTTTCACTTTCATTATCCTTAACTTTTTAGGAGTAAATTGCTAATTTATATCAGCTACTTTAAAGTACTGATATTGTAAATCGTTTATTAAGTATTATGAAATTTAAAGCAACTCAACAGCAGCAAGGTTTTACCTTAATAGAATTAGTCATTGTTATTATTATTTTAGCTATTCTTGCTGTCATAGCTTTGCCTAAGTTTATCAACCTACAACAAGATGCCCATGTATCAAATGTCAAAGGTACAGGTGGCGCATTTTCATCAGGCATTAGCCTTGCACATCTCAAATGGGCTTCTATGGGAAACTCTGGTCCTGCGGACAATTTACAAATATATGAAAATGCTGGTGTTGCTGGACAGCTTGATATAAATCTATGGGGATACCCAGCTCAAAATTACCCACCATTTGAAAGTTCACCTCGACTCAATAACACTAACGACTGTATTTCTGTTTGGAACACTATTTTGCAGGACGCTCCTAGTGTTTCAACCAATGTAAACTCAACAGCATTTGAATACAGAGTCACCTATATCAACCCTGACCAATGTCGTTTCTTCTACAATAAATTAAATACCCTTTCGATTTATTATGATTCCCGTAATGGGCAGGTCATCACAGATTCGGATCCTAATAGCTAAATTTAAACTGAATTTCGCTGTTAAACTCGATACACTCATTATTTTACTAACACCTTAAGTGAGCATTATGACTGAACAATCTGCATCTCAAAACGCCGCTTCTGAAACACCAAGTTCTGAAACACAAAGCGCTACGACTATATATCAACTAGCGGATCAATTTATCGCTTTAGCCAATCAAATCGGTCAAACAGAAAATGATATTGGTAAAGTGGGTACAGCATTGCGCTATGCAGCATCTCGCTATAATGCATTTGAAGCAGCAATAAAGTCTTCTGATCTAGCAGCAGAAAAAGACAATGCGTTAGCTTGGTTTGCTAATGAGTATAAACTCATGCTAAATGAAAACTTAGACGATCACATTAAGCACCCACCAATCTCCAAAGTTGAAAACGAACCCGCAAAAGATGACAGTGTGCAAGTTTTCAAAAACTAGATCATTGGATTAAAAATAATGCCATCTCTAAACTAGATGGCATTACTTATAATTTCAAAGTGTAAGCATTCTTTCATATGTGCATACAGGTTAAAAATGTAACGCGCACAGTTATCTTGACACTGAGGCCTATACTGAAAATCTTTATATCAATGTAAAAATAACCCGCCCAGCAAGCGCAATTAGCACCACTCCAGACACCCTATCAATCCATACTGCTTTTTCACGTAGCTTAGGCAATATTGCGGAATGCGATAATATAATCGCAATCAAGGTGTACCAAAGGCCATCAATCACTAAAGGGGTTAGTACAATCAATGTTTGCCCTGAAATTGTCTCTGCAGCTAATACGAACTGACTAAATAACGCCAAAAAGAACAATAAAATTTTGGGGTTAAATAATGAAATGGCCAAGCCGTCACGTGCAGCAACCAATAAACTAGTTTTGTTTCCAGCGGCGAGTTTTTGCTGCATACCACCTTTAGAGCGCAAAGCCTGAATACCAATCCAAGCCAAATACAAGGCTCCGACAATCGCAATCGCATTAAATAATAATGGCGATGCCCTAAGCACAACAGCAAGCCCTAATAAGGTCACCAAAGCATAAATTCCAATACCAATGGAATGCGCCCAAGCACACACAATACCGTGTAAGCGACTGCCACCTAATGTATGCCTAACCACCATGGCCAAGCTCGGCCCTGGTGACATTGCCCCTAGGCAACAAATGGCCAGTAACCCTAACCAAGTCGTAAAACTCATATTTTCCCTTACTTATTCTTATATAAACTATTGCATTGTTACTGCGAACATTAACACCAAATTAAGTAAATCTTGATATGCTATTTATAATTTCCCTTCATTAAGCATCACTATGTCTATTATTGCTTCATTGTTACTTATATCGTTAATGTTAGCGATTGCAGGTTTATTGTTCGCAAAGTTTAAAGGCAAAGCTATCCCTATGGCGGTTATTTTCGTTTTAGGTGGCCTAGCGCTTTGTCTTGCCAGCATTATCGCCTTTATTAATAAAGGCGAAAACTATCAAGCATATAAAAACCTTCATTGGCAACCACTTGCGCCAGAAAAAATAGCACCTTATGTTGAGCAAGGCTTTACTGTTTTTGTCGATATAACAGCTGATTGGTGTGTTCCTTGCCAAGCGAATAAAGCCAATGTGCTTCATCGCGAACAAGTAGTTAATACCCTAATGACCGATAACATTATTTTAATGCAGGGGAATTGGTCTGAGGCTGATACCGTCATTGAACAGTATATGGGTATTCAAGGCGCTGCAGGTACACCTTACAACAAAGTTTATGGTCCAGCCTACCCAGAAGGAATAGAGCTGCCTAAAGTACTTGAAATCAGGCATGTTTATCAGGCTTTAGACATCATGAAGTGATGTTAAAACATAATAGGTACAAAAAAGACTGCCTAGGCAGTCTTTTTATTGGTTATTATTTAAGGGCTGAAATTGATTAAGCCCTTAAGTTGTTTCTAGAAACGGTAATTAACTTTACCGTAGTAGTAACCACCATTGTAGTCAAATGGACCACTTTCGTAATAAACACCACCTAGTTCACCTAAAGTACCATCTTTAAGCTTCTGCGCTTCTTGGTCAAATATGTTATTTGCACCTACCGAGAAGGTCAGGCTATCCATAACGGTATAGCTCACCTCTAAGTCAAATGTTACTGCTGAACTGGCCATTTCAGAACCCCAATCAGACGTATCATCAGCATGCGTTGCATAGTACTCACCGAAGTAGTTAGCACGTAAATTCATGCTTAACTCATCCCAGTTTTGACCCCAAGTTAATGTGGCACGATGTGCTGGAATACCATCTTCTAAACGGCGAACCTTACCCGCATCAGTAGTTTCTTCATTAAATTTATCAACATTAGTGTCAGTCCAACCATAGGCTAAGCTGAACTTAGTGTCACCAGCTAACAACTCAGTATCATATGAACCAACAATATCAACACCCTGAGTTGTTGTATCAAAGTCATTGGTATAATACGTTACTGCAGAAATTAACTCTGGAAACTCAACACCTAAATCTCGTAGGTCATCATAATCTGCCGCTTCAACATCAATTTGGCTTGATTGAGCAATACGCCCTGTTACTTCAATCGTGTAATAATCAACTGTTAAGAAGAAATCACCACTTTGATAAACAGCACCTAAAGCATAACTAACAGACTCTTCAGGAGTTAGCACTTTACCACCGTAGTAAGCGGCTAATGGATCCGTTGGAGGCGCAATGAATGATTGAATCAAATCGCCATTAACAATTGAAGTCTGTGTGTTAACAACGTTCTCTTGACCTACTGTCGGTGCACGGAATCCCGTACTGTGTGAGGCACGGAAGGCTAAATCATCGGTAGCCGAATATTGTGCAGTTAGCTTGTAATTTAGCGTATCACCAAAGGTTGAAAAGTCTTCATAACGCAGTGCTGCGCCAACTAACCATTTCTCACCTAAATAGGCTTCTGCATCAGCGTAAACACCGATATTACTGCGATCATTTTTACCCGCGGATTCAGGACCAAAGCCTTTAAATCCGTGCGAGCCTATGTTGAAGCCCTGTGAAGCATAAGGACCTGCTTCCCAAGATGCTTGTTCACCAGCAGTAATTTCAAATGACTCTTCACGCCACTCAACACCAGTTGCGAAATTTAGCCCTTCAAAAACATCAAATAAACGAGAAAAATCTAAGTTTACCGTAGTTTCAACTTGCTCATAAGCACCTGTTTCAAAGTCAGTTGGCGTCGCTAAACCTAATGATGGGTTTAATGAGTTACGTAAACTAAAAGTTGACTTGTTAGACCCTGTCCCCGCACTTGCATCATAGTCCCAATCAGCAACTTCACCTTTAACACCAGCGAAGAATGACATATCTTCAATAGTACCGGCAAACTGTGGTGTGTATCCGCCTGGTCGCACTTGGTTCATAGAAAAACAGTTTGGGTCAGCAACCATCGACTGGTAATCTGCAGTGTTTAATACGTTCGGTACATTTGCAGCAACATTACCTACCCAAGAACATGATGCAATGCCGGTTTCAGCTAAACCTACATCACCTACTAATAAAGTTTCACCGCCGTCGTTTGAATAAACAGAACCACGGTTGTGTGGGTTACGGTAATAGAAGCCACCTACTGCATCACGTGAGGAAACGTTACCAAAGGCATAAAGACTGTGTTTGTCATTTATATCAAATCCAGAATTAATGAAGATAGTGTAATCATCTTTAATTTCTGGGTTACCCCAAGTTTGTGCTGGGTTTGGAATATCTGTATTACCAGCAGCTAAAATAGCTGCTGCATCAAAACGTTGCACACTACGACTTGTTGCATCAGCAGTTTTATACTGAGCCGTTAAATTAACAAAGCCGTCGTCTGTTAACGGTAAGCCTACGTTAGCATCAATAGTCGTTGACGTGCCATCACCTTCATAATACTGGCCTTGGGTTGCTGAAATAGAGCCACCTTCAGCGCTATCTTTTAACACAAAGTTCATTACACCTGCGATCGCATCAGATCCGTACTGCGCAGCAGCGCCGTCACGTAACACTTCAACTTGCTTTAATGCCGCACTTGGAATAACTGAAATATCAGGGCCTTGGGCGCCGTCGTTAACTCCGCCGCCTTGGAAAGCAATAACTGATGCGCGGTGACGACGTTTACCATTAACTAAAACCAAAGTACTGTCTGAAGGTAAACCACGTAAATTAACTGGACGAACAAGTGTTGCCGCGTCGCTAATAGGCTGGGCACGTGAGTTGAAAGAAGGCACCGATGTCACCAACATGTCAATCATGTCTGTTGAACCATTCTTCTTTAAATCATCACTGCTAATAATATCAATAGGGACTGGGGATTCACCCACTGAACGAGGGGCTGAACGTGAGCCAATAACGGCCATCTTCTCAACTTTTTGCTCAACAACTTCTTCATCTGCTGCATACACTTGAGCGCTTAATAAAGAACCGGATAATGCGATAGAAACAGCTAAACTC
The DNA here is from genome assembly GCF_051165765.1 of Shewanella sp. HL-SH8. Taxonomy (NCBI): domain Bacteria; kingdom Pseudomonadati; phylum Pseudomonadota; class Gammaproteobacteria; order Alteromonadales; family Shewanellaceae; genus Shewanella; species Shewanella sp. HL-SH8. The sequence continues at coordinate 3,647,443 of NZ_CP195039.1, forward strand.
AATGAGTTTTTGCCAAATTTTCTTTTATTGTTAATAGTCATTTTATATTCTCAGTCATTATTATTTTATTGTTTGAACACCACTTCCTAACACTCCCTGTATAAAGAAATCGTCTCTCCCAAAATGAATTATCATCATCTCAGCTACATTTTTATAACAACAGCAGCACAATTGCCAACATTTATTAGCAATTAATGTGCTAAAAAGCAGTGTTTTTCGAGTAAAAACTCAAAAAACAAGGCCAAGAAACTGTTTTAAAAGGGATTTATTTAAATTAAAAATAAATCAATTTTTTTACAAAAAAACCAATTAAATATACTGGAAATTAAAATTTACAATTAAGTCAGTGCTAATGTTTAACCATTTATACTCACTGAATAAACGGTGTATTTGTATGTAAATAAAGCAAGGTTTACCAAATTAAGCGAACGGAGCTAACTAAGCGCAAATAGAGCAAATACTCTTAAATACATCAGTATAAATAATAAGTTGCCACTTTATGACTCGAATAAGTTTTCATTGACCTGATAACTAAAAGCACTCTAATCTAAACACTAGTTTGATTATTAACCTACCGATATAATCGGCATAAATATAAAACTAATAAAGGTGAATACTATGGCATATGATGCTGACTCAACTCTCGACCTAAGCTGCTACAAATCTATTGTTGATTTGATTGAACAAAGCTGCGCCAAGTTTGGTAATAAAACAGCATATGCTTGCCTAGGCAAAAACATCACCTTTACCGAGGTTGAACAGCTTTCGCGTGACTTTGCAGCATATTTGCAAAACTGCACAAATTTGAAGCCAGGTGATCGTATCGCCGTTCAGTTACCTAATATCACTCAGTTTGTCATTGCCGCTTACGCTATTATTCGGGGTGGTTTTGTTATAGTGAACACTAACCCACTGTATACGGAACGAGAGTTAATTCATCAATATAATGACTCTGGCGCTAAAGCTTTAGTGGTATTATCAGACTTACTACCCACCTTAGAAAACGTGGTCAAATCTACTACCATTGAATACGTCATCTCCACCCACGCGCTGGATATGATCGCGCCACAAGATCAACCCCAAACTGCCATCAACAATATTGAATTTAATACATTATTATCCCAAGGTCGCGAGCATATATTCACCCCAGTAAAGCCTAACCAAACAGACTTAATTGCCTTACAGTACACAGGCGGCACAACTGGATTATCAAAAGGCGCCATGCTAACCCATCGCAATTTGTTGGCTAACTCAGGGCAAGTTAAGTCAAGAATTGCCAGCACCATGACCGAAGGCGAAGATATCTTTGTTGCCCCGTTGCCGATTTATCATATCTACGCTTTTATGGTTAACTTAGTGCTGTATTTTGAATCGGGTGGGTGCTCAGTATTAATCCCTAATCCTCGGGATATAACTGGATTAATCAACACCATGAAAGCTTATCCTTTTACAGGATTTGCTGGCCTTAATACCTTATTTATTGGCTTATGCCACCAGCCAGAGTTTAAAGCGCTCGATTTTAGTCATATGACCATTACCATTTCCGGCGGAACAGCGCTAACGAGCGCTGCTGCCAATTTATGGCAACAGACTACCGGTTGCATGATATCTGAGGGTTACGGCTTGTCAGAGACCTCTCCAGTTGTCAGTTTAAATGCGCCAGGACATCAACGCTTAGGTACTATCGGAAAGCCTGTTTTAGACACCAAAATTAAAATCTTAGACATGAACGATAACGAAGTGGACATTGGCACAGCCGGTGAACTCGCTGTAAGTGGCCCCCAGGTTATGTCTGGATATTGGAATAAACCACAAGAAACAGCTAACGTAATGACTCAAGATGGCTATTTCAAAACAGGTGATATAGCGATAGCAACAGAGGATGGTTACCACAGTATCGTAGATCGTAAAAAGGACATGATCATTGTATCCGGCTTTAATGTTTACCCAAATGAAGTGGAAGATGTCCTTTCTGGCCATGAACTTATTATGGAATGTGCCGTGGTAGGTGTCTCAAACGATCATTCCGGAGAAGCAGTAAAAGCGGTAATTGTATTAAAAGATCCCGATCAAGATAGCGAAGCAGCCAAAGAATCGATTAAGCAATATTGTCGTACTCAGCTTACCGCCTATAAAGTACCTCGTATTATTGAGTTCACCGCCCAATTACCTAAAAGTACTGTTGGTAAAATTTTACGCAGAGAATTACGTAAGTAACCAACACTAATCCCCAATAAAAAAACATGCCCAGACATCTTTTTTATTGGGGAACGATTTAACTCAAATCTGATCACTCTGGCTGCTCAGTCAGTAATTGCAAACTGGCAAATTCTCGATATAACTCACTCGATTGCATTAATTGATTATGCGTTCCTGATGCGACAAGCTGGCCTTTATCGAGTACTAAAATACGATCAGCGTTAATAACCGTTGCCAACCTATGGGCAATTATCAGTGTGGTGCGATCCGCCATTAATGTCTCTAAAGCTTGTTTTACTTTCACCTCACTGACCGCATCCAAAGCACTGGTTGCTTCATCTAATAACAACACGGGTCTATCGGCTAATATTGCTCTAGCAATTGCAATACGTTGTTTTTGCCCTCCGGATAAACGTACGCCGCGCTCACCTAAATAGGTATTATAACCTTCAGGGAAATCAACGATAAACTCGTCGGCCTTAGCAGCAATACATGCTTGCTTAACCTCTTCCTCTGTCGCATCAATTCGCCCGTAGCGCACATTTTCAAACACACTACTGGCAAAAATCACCGACTCTTGTGGCACTAGGGCAAACTGCTGGCGTAATTGGTGTAAAGACAAGTTAGCGATATCAATACCATCTAACGATATCGAACCAGACTTGGGCTGATAAAATCGCAGCAGTAATTCAAATAAAGTACTCTTACCTGCTCCACTGGGCCCAACTAAAGCGACCCGTTCACCGGCTTGAATGTCGACGCTTAAATGATTAATCACATCAATATTAGTCTCTGCAGGGTAAGCAAACACTAACTCCGACAATGATAATGCACCATGAGTCTTACCTTTTAATTGCTCTGGTATCGCTAGTTGCACGATATCAACTGGCGCTAGGCTTAATTCAATTAAACGTTCTGTTGCTCCTGAAGCACGCTGAATCTCACTGAACACTTCACTGATGGTTGCAACCGCTCCAGCTACCATCACGGCATAAAACATAAAGGCCGATAACTCACCAGCAGATATACTGCCAGACATCACGTCCTGCGCCCCGACCCAAGTCACAAAAGCAATCGCTGAAATACTTAAAAACATCACAGTGGCAATCAATAATGCGCGATACTTAATCCGCCCTTTAGCCACACTCATCACCGACTCGACACGTTCGGTAAAAGCCGCTTTATCCTGTGACTCATGGGTATAAGCTTGCACCGTATGTATTTCATGCAAGGTCTCGTCAATATAAGCGCCTAAATCCCCAACTCTATCTTGGCTCTCACGCGATAATCGTCTGACTTTATTGCCAAAAAAGGCCACCGGCCCTAGCACTAACGGTACAGCGAGTAATACTAACCCAGTTAATTTAACCGAGGTAAAACCCATCATCACAATACCGCCAATAACTGTCACCGCTGACCTTAGCGCCATCGACAAACTTGACCCTACAACGCTTTGTATCAAGGTGCTGTCAGCAGTAAAACGAGAAATAACCTCTCCGGTGCGTTGCGAGGCAAAAAAAGCCGGTGACAAGGTCAATAAATGCGAATAAACCCTTAAACGAATATCTGCACTGACCCGCTCTCCTAGCCAGGTCATTAAGTAGAATCGACAGAAAACAGCACTAGCACTGATAATAGTAATGCCCACAATAAATAACATAATCTGATTTAATCGGTCGGCGTTGTCGGCAATAAAGCCCTCATCCACCATTAACTTCACTCCCTGACCTAAAGATAACCAAGCAAGTGAACCGATGAATAGGAAGACTATCGCAGCAAACACTTTCACTTTATAAGGTTTTAGAAAGTCGATAATCCAAGGTAGTACGCTATAAGTAGTATTTAATGTCGATAATGCACTAGTGGATAGCAAAGGAGTGCCACTCTCTGAAGGAGTAACAGGAGCATTATCTGCCGTGGATTTTGTCACTGTAATAACCTACATAACAAATTAAGATGATACGATACTACCAATAAATCGTAGTATTGTGGATGTATTATCCATATCCACTGTATAGCCATCGAATGATAATGACTGTTACACTGTTAGCTGACATACATTCTGACCATTCATAAATCTAATTCGACCCAGAAAATATGAACTATAGCCCCAACAATGCATTCAAACTATCACGTGGATTCACCCTAATAGAATTGGTCGTGGTCATCTTAATTTTGGCTATATTAGCCATTATTGCCTCAAGTAAATTTATTAATTTTCGACGTGATGCCATAATCTCAACTATGGCAGGTATGGAAAGTGCGATGCAGACAGCTGCAACGTTAACTTACTCAAAAGCCGCGATTGCTGGCGTTGAAAAACTGGCGACAAATACAATTAATATTGATGGAGTTGCTGTTAAGCTGGCTTATGGTTATCCAGATGGCACAGCATCTGGTATCGACTTACTGATGGATGTCCCCAGTGGAGATTGGAAAAAACGCCCTAGTATTTATTCTGGTGCTTGGATTTACTGGCACGGTAAAATTGCAGAAGATGCGGGCGTCGCGGCTTGCTACTTGCGGTACAGGCAAGCAGTTTCTGTCAGTGGCCGGCCAATTATTGACGTAGAGACGACAGGTTGTTAATGAGTACTTGGTAGACTTATTGACACTGCTTGCTAGCAGCTCAGTAAAATGAGTCTATTATTATAAACGTTAACGCTCGCTCACTTAACATATCATGCTTCTGGATAGCGTTTTTCAATCGTTTTAAGCGAGCGAAGAAAAATACCTAAACCACCGACACTCAGCACCAGAATAACAATTAAATCAAATGCGCTCATATGACTGAAGCGGAAATTAATAGAACTAATCACCCCAAAAATCAACCCTACCAAAGATCCGAAGGTCAATATCCAGCCAAAAATATTTTTAGCATTGTAAAACATTAACCCCACACCAAACATAAAGGGGATCATAATCATCCCACTGGTCAAGTTCATACCGCTTACATTATATAAACTTTGGCTAAGGCCAAATGAGCTGGTGACTTTAATCGCCTTGAGCAGCATATAAAAGCCACCACTCATCATAATTAAGCCAATAAAAAATGACCCTATTCCCCCAGATGTTCCACCAGCACCTTTCATATCAATCCTTTATATGTATTATGTTTCAGGAGATGTTACTCAGTCAAAGGCTTAAATACAATCATATCGACACCAGCCATTTGTACTAAGGCCTAGCACTTAATAGAGAACTAAGAGCACTTAATAGATAACTAAGGGAGCAAACTCACTTTCCACAGTGCTGCACACCATGACATGAGCACCAGCAACACGCACAATCAGCCATAGTAAGAGTCAGTTTGATATAATATACAAACCAGTGATTTCAATCACACGCCTTAACTGCGATAATTAACAGCTTTAATGCATTCACTTTTGGGTAACATCAATGACAACCAGCCAATTTTCCTGCCAAGGTATCGAACTCACCTTATTTCGTTATCCTAAAAAGCAAGAATCTAATCTGCAGGCTTGGGATGCTAGCGATGAACACCTGATAAAGCACCTTATTGAAAACCAGCAAAATCCGGTTAATACTGCCATCATCAATGATAGTTTTGGGGCCTTACAGTGTGCATTAACCGCTATAAATGTTCACTGGCCATTAGTGGTTGAAACAGACGCAAGAACAAGTCTTTTGGGCGCACAGCAAAACCTGTCGGACAATCACCTTAATGCAAAGTATATTGAGTACTTTAATAGCCGAGAGTTACTGCCACGTAACATCCAACTAGTGTTGATGAAGTTGCCCAAAAACCTCAGCTATTTTGCCCATCAATTACAGCGGTTATCGCACGTGTTACCACAGGGCGTAGAAGTGTTGATTAGCGCTAAAGCAAAGTCGATTAACAAATCGATTATTGATGTGATTAGCAAAAATTTAGGTCCTGCATCAGCCAGTTTAACCTGGAAGAAAACCCGCGTAATTTCTTGTATAGCAGATGGTTTAACTAGAGCCTTGCCGCAAGACGTGAGTTGGGAGGTAACTGAATTAGGCTTAAGCATTAATAATATGACTAATGTTTTTGCCGCCAACAAACTCGATATCGGCGCACGCTTCATGTTAGATAACATGCCACAAGGTCAGTATCATACCATTGTCGATTTAGGCTGTGGCAATGGCATTTTAGGGCTACGAGCTGCGCAGCTTTATCCTAATGCTAATATCCATTTTGTCGATGATTCTGAAATGGCAGTTGAATCAAGCCGCGTTAACTTTAGTGCCAATAAACTTAACGCTAATGCTGAGTTTCATTGGGATGACTGTTTGACCAATCTGGGTGATGTTGAGCCTGATTTAGTCCTATGTAATCCCCCATTTCACCAAGGTGAAGCGATTACCGACCATATTGCTTGGCAAATGTTTTTAGACGCCTATCGCAAACTGGCAACCGGCGGCGTATTACACGTAGTGGGTAATCGACATTTAGAGTATCACGTCAAAATAAAACGCATTTTCAAAAACTGCACAACCATTGCATCAAATGATAAATTCGTTATTTTGCATGCAATTAAACAGTAGTCTTTTCATCTGCAAGGTTGTTGTTATCTGAACCACTATTTTCTATGGAGTTACTCGCTTGCGGCGGTGACAATAGCAGTGCAATTTTCTGCCGCCAAGTTAAATGAGGCTGACTCACATCTGCTAACAAATCACGCCACTCAGCAAAGGTTACCGTTAACGGATTAAAACTGTTTACTGGTTTAGTGATACCGTATTCAACCGTATCCACTTCGGGTTCAAACGTGCCAAAAAGCTTATCCCAAATAATTAATACTCCGGCGTAATTTTTATCAATATACTGCGGGTTACGGCCATGGTGAACTCGATGATGTGAAGGAGTATTAAATATATACTCCATAAACCCTAAAGACTTAACGGCTTGGGTGTGCACAAAAAACTGCAAACCTAAGTTTAACAACACCACAAATACCACCCAGTTAGGATCAAAACCGACCACAACCAAAGGCAACCAAAATAACCACATACCCGCCAGCGGGTACATTAAACTTTGTCTAAAAGCGGTACTAAAGTTCATATTCTCCGAGCTATGGTGAACGACATGCGCCGCCCACATCCAGCGAATACGATGACTGGCACGATGAAACCAGTAATAGCAAAAGTCTTGGGCAATAATCAGCGCAATAAAACTCACCACCGTCATTTGAATATCGAACATGCGCCAATCAAATAGCCATAAATACAGTTTTGCGATGAGTAACCCGGCCAATAAATCAGTAGCCTGATGCATTGCCGCTAAGGCAAAGTTACACGCCACTTCAACACCATGATATTGAGCATTGGCAGGTAAACGGTTTCGAACCAGCCATTCGAGTAAAATGCATACAAAAAATAGCGGCGCAAGTGCTAATAGCAGCACTTCAGGATGAGATATTAACCATTCAAAATTCATCTAATTGTCCGTGTTATAACTTAATGTGTGAACGATCACTACCATTTTGCAAAGTGATCTTCCGCTAACCCTAGTTGATTGTGTAAGTGATATTTTGTGCCATCATTATCAATCAATATCCCACTGTAATAACCTATATATTGACGAAAATTATTCTTTATAAAACCAAGGTTAAGCTTTTCTTTACGGCAATTGAGTGCCCTAAAAGTCAAATCGACTTGACCATCATTAGTCGATATCTGCCAAAAATCATCACTAATCTGACGGTTAAAAATAAAGTTCGCAGCACCTAAAAAGTGACGTTGACCATTTATCCACATAACATTTTCAGTATTGCCCGTTTCATTAACACCCGCAGCCAAATTTAATCCTATGGCCCCTTGGGAAGTTATCGCATTAATAGAAGCCCAGCGCCATGCTGTTTTAGCCCGCATATAGCCCGCTGAAAAATCATAACTGGCCAAAGCATTAAGTAAAGGTTGCGGCTCATTGAAAACAGTTAGCTCGCCAGACACCGCCAAGGCATTATGTTTTTGGGTATATGTCCAACCATTATAACCGGTCGGTGTAGACAAGCTGAGCGGCAAACTTAATGCAGGTGGCGACAAAACTAACTTGGCTTGAATATTAGTTAATAGAATATTGACCTGCCACTGACCATCTTTAATATCAAATTCAAAATGATGTTGCTTACTGCCCACTTTTGCAGAGCCCTTACTAGCAGATGCACTTAATCGGCATCCAACCCCAAAAGGCCTTAGCCATTCAGATTGCACCAAACGGTTGGCTTGAATGTCGTATAAATAACAAAAACTGGAAGTGGCATAGCGAATATCAGCAATTGCCAAACCTAATATATAACGCTGAGTCACAATGCTGACAAATTGAAATTGTTTAAAATCAAAATACTTTGCAACAAATGAGGCGGGCTTATCCATTTCATTAAAATACTTAAAGGCTTTCACATTTAAGTTTTTAACACTTCCATCAAATAAACCAAAAACAGGTTGCCCGTCATGGCCAATTAAACTTTCAGGGGCAAATTGCGGCTGAACAAGCTGCATACTGGGTCCATATTATTTAACATTATTATGACTGCTAAATTGACCTGATAAAATCAGATTGTCAACCAAGATAAATCATTTACCCCACACAATGCCAGCCATGTTAAAACGCTCGTTTTCTGTTATCCTTTCGCTATAATCTATCAACACAATGATTTTTAAGTATCACCATGAAAAAAATAATCCCTGCTTTATTAAGTATCTTGTTATTAACTGCTTGTGCTAGCCACGAGCCAACTCATATTGCATTAAACCCAGCTCTTGGAGCTGTCGGTTTACACACAACTAATGATACTGCTATCAGCATCGAGATGCTTGATACCCGCTCAAAAAGCTTTATTGCTCAACTTGACCAGGCCCCTGAGGCACCAAAGTTAGTGAGCTCAAGTGAACCGATTCGAGCGCAGCTCGATACTATTTTTAGAGCTGGAATGCGTAAAGCTGGTTATGTGGTCGATCCTGCTGCCAGTAAGCAGGTCGAATTTCAACTAGAATATTTGCTCACTAATGTCATCAATAACACCTTAAATTACGAAGCGAAAACACGTTTAGTGATCAATGTTAAAGCGCCGAATTCACGTCAAGAATTTACCAAAAGCTTCAGTGGTAACGGTTATTTTAAAGACTCATTCAGTCCTGATTTCGCCACGTTAGAGCTGGAAATGAACAAACTGATTGATAAGTTAACCACTGAAATTCTTAACGATGATGAATTACATCAATTTTTGAATAACTAAATATACCCAAAAGTTGATAGATAGATTTTTTAAAAAAGAAGGATTATTCATGTTTTCGAAATTTCGTTCAGTTACCACTGCCGTGTCTATATTGTTATTAACGACCTTTAGCGCCCAAGCTACTGTCGATATTCAACCCGATACGCTTTATCCCAAAGTCACCTTAGAAACCTCTATGGGTAACATAGTCATTGAGCTCGACCGCACTCGCGCCCCACGTACAGTCGATAATTTTTTAACCTATGTTGTAAAAGGTGAATATAACGGCACTTTATTTCATCGTGTCATTGCTGAATTTGTTGTGCAAGGGGGCGGAGTTACCACTGCATTAGAAGAACTGCCATCAATGGCTCCGGTGGTGAACGAGTCAGGCAATGGTCTATCAAATGGCTTAGGCACTATCGCTATGGCACGTGATAACGATCCGCACTCTGCTAATAGTCAGTTTTACTTTAATGTTGCCGATAACAAAAAACTCGACCCATCTAAACGTCGCTGGGGATATGCCGTGTTTGGTGAAGTTATTGAAGGGATGGATGTGTTAGAAGCCATTTCGTTAGTGCCAACAGAGCAAAATACCACTCTAAATTGGCCAGATGTGCCAGTAAATAAAGTCATTCTTAAAAAAGCGACATTACAAGCTCGTTAGTTTACTCCTTCAACTGCTGATTATCGGCTTCTTACCAGGCTTGTCGACAACATCTAAAGGGTATTTGTGATAACGCGTTTTATTTATAAAGCGCGTTATCGACCAAATTAAGCCACACTTCAGTTTTATTTATTGAAATAAACAGACCAAACCAACAGCATTTACTGCAACATATTAAAATAAATCATTAATAATCTATTTTGTAACAAACATTAATTCTGTAGCACCTAACTACCGTTTTAGAGCTTTACGTCTATACTCTAAAACATACTCCAAATGCTGTTTCTTTATGCATTCATTTTCAAGGACGTTTTATGACAGCTAACGATTTTATTGAAACCAAAGCTCCCCAACTGGCATTCTATGGCAAAGCGTTTTTAAGCAACCAGTTAGAATACAAAGAAATGCAGCTTTACATGTGGGATGTACTTGAGGAGTGGCAGCATTTGACTGAGATGATTCCCGCTATAGAATATTCACAAACGGACACTGAAAAAGTGTTTTGGCATCTATTACACTGTTTCGACAAGTGGCCTGATTGGGCGTTGCGGGGTGATATGTTCCTGCGCAGTCAGGTTAATGAATGCTGTGACTATATTAATATTGGTGGCACCTTTCCTCAAAGTTGCATCGGTGTTCGACCTTAATCATGTAATTGAATATTTCAGGTTAATTCCAGCAGTCGAGCCATTGATTTAAGCTAATTTAATAATCAATGGCTTGAACCATTTCAGTCCAACCCGTAAGCTAGCCCCATCGCCTCATTAATCCAGCATCCATGTCAGATATATTAAGCCGTTGTCGTGACCTTTTTTCCGTTTACTATCACAAACGGGTACTGATCCTATTATTTCTCGGGTTCTCCGCCGGTTTGCCTTTAATGTTGGTATATTCAACTTTGAGCTTTTGGTTAAGGGAAGCTGGTGTTGACAGGGCTGCAATAGGCTATTTTAGCTGGATAGGACTAACCTTCGCTTTCAAGTGGGCTTGGTCGCCTTTAGTTGATCGGATGACTTTACCACTATTTACCGCTTTTTTTGGCCGCCGAAGAGGCTGGATGATCTTCGCTCAATTGTGTTTAATTGGCGCTATTATTGGCCTATCGACAAGCGATCCTATTGAAGATCTTGAACGCTTAGCTATTTGCGCCCTGCTTTTAGCTTTTGCTTCTGCTACCCAAGATATTGTTATTGATGCATTTAGAATTGAATCTGCCCCAGAGAAAATGCAAGCCGCATTAGCCGCAGCTTACCAAATGGGTTATCGCAGCGCTATGATTGTTGCTACCGCGGGGGCCTTAACTATTGCCGCTTGGATCTCTCCAGATAGCCAGACCTACAACCTTGAATCTTGGCAAACAGCTTACTTTGTTATGGCGCTTTTTATGAGTGTTGGCTTAATCACCACATTATTTGCTAAAGAGCCTGAAGTTGACACAAAAGCCGCTGATGCAATCGAACTGAAATTACAGCAAGATTTTGCCAAACGTTATCCGCCTTTGCTTGCCAAAGGTTTTGCATGGGTTTACAACGCCTGCATCTTGCCTTTTATCGACTTTTTTAAACGATATGGTAAAAAAGCTATCCTAATTTTATTGCTGATTTCCTGTTACCGAATTTCCGACATTGTGATGGGCGTGATGGCCAACGTATTTTATGTTGACATGGGATTTAGCAAAGAAGAAATAGCGTTTTTAAGCAAGGTTTACGGCTTAATTATGACATTAGTCGGCGCAGGTGCTGGCGGTATTCTGGTGATGAAATATGGCACCATGCGTATTCTATTTTTAGGTGCACTCTTAGTTGCGGTGACTAACTTTCTGTTTGCTTGGCAGGCTTATATTGGTTACAACGTGCCCTTTTTAACCTTCGCGATTTCTATCGATAACTTCAGCGCAGGTATTGCTACCGCGGCCTTTATCGCCTATTTGTCTAACTTAACTAGCAGCGGTTATAGTGCAACCCAATATGCATTACTGTCCTCAATTATGATCTTATTCCCTAAGTTTATCGCAGGGTTTTCAGGCGAATATGTCAATGCTTTTGGCTACGTTAACTTTTTTATTGCCGCTAGTCTGATTGGTTTCCCGGTGTTGTTATTAATCGTATTGCTTAATAGGGCGAATGCTCGCCAAGCAATTGAGGATGCACAAACACCAACTGATCCGCATTAATCTTTATTGCCAATAAAAAAACCGACATAAATGTCGGTTTTTTTAATAACATCAGAATTAATCTCTGAAGTTATTGAACTGGAATGGTTGGCCAAGTTCCGACTCTCTGGCTAGACGCATAACAGCTTGCAGGTCATCACGCTTTTTACCGGTAATACGCACAGAATCACCTTGAATAGCAGCTTGGACTTTAAGCTTGCTATCTTTAATGGCTTTGACCAATTTTTTAGCCACTAATGAATCAATACCCTGCTTAAAATTAACTTTTAAACTAAAGGTTTTACCGCTGTGAACCGATTTATCGTCAACTTCCATTGATGAAGGATCAACATTTCGCTTACTCAGCTGCATCCGTAATATATCGACTAGCTGCTTACAGATAAAATCATCCTCTGACTTTAAGGTAACGACATTGTCTTTCAAATCAATATCGATCTCTTTTCCACGTAAGTCAAAACGGCCTGATACTTCACGGCGAGAGTTTTCTACCGCGTTTCGTAGTTCTTCTTCGTCAACTTCTGACACGATATCCATTGATGGCATGGGGATCCTTTAATAAAGCTTGAGGTATTTGGGTTATTTTAACGCAAAATATTCAGTTTTGGCGATATAACAGCGGAATATAGATGACTTTAATCAGTAGTTTTCTTATCATGGGGCAAATTTAGATAAGCCTCAAGGCAGATGTAACACTTGTGATCAATTATCGAAATGCTTTTAAACTGGCATTATTAATAGCTGTTGTAGTAACAAGCTACTTAGTATTTTCTAAGCCGAACTATTCACAGTCTTTTCAGCATATGGACAAAGTCGGTCATTTAGGCAGCTTTTTTGGTCTCGCTTTTCTTGCCCACTATGCCTTTAAACCCAAATGGTATTACTTGTTCGGTGTATTAGCCAGTTATGCGGTATTGATTGAACTGGTTCAATCAAGGCTTCCTTACCGCAGTGCTTCAATAGGGGATGTTATTGCTGACTTTGTCGGCATTGCTTTGTTCTATTTGCTTCATTTCAGCTTTTTACAGTATAAAAAACTGAAAGATAAAGGCGCTAAACCTTAATTAACGAGTGCTTGTGATGATGACACAAAAAATTGGCGTGATAGGTGCTGGTGCTATTGGCCAGTTGATGTTCAATTTAATCGCCACACAAGCTAACTCGCAAACTGGTACTGCCGTTTATTTAATTGGTCGAGAGCCAAGCTCTCATTCGAGCACACTTCAATTTATCACTCTATCCAACTCAACCCAAAAAAATACCATTATTGTACTTGGTCAAGAAAACCCAGAATTAGCTGAACTAGATCTTGTTATCGTTTGTGTTAAAGCCTATCAGGTCGATGAGCTGATGTGTAATCTATTACCTAAACTTGCCAGCCAATGTCATATTATTCTGCTTCATAATGGAATGGGTCCACACTTAAATGCCGCTAAGCATCTTTGTGGTTACCCTAAAATGGGCCTAAGTTTAGCAACAACATCGCAAGGTGCTTTAAGAAACGCACAATGGCAGGTTACCCATACAGGCAATGGCCAAACAACTATCGGTCATTACCAAGGGCAAAAATTAGCGAACTCGCTAAAAGACTGCTTATCGCAGGCAATACCTGAGCTGATATGGCACACCGATATCATTACCGCATTATGGCAAAAGTTAATCATAAATTGCGCGATTAACCCACTTACAGCGATATTTGCATGCAAGAATGGTCAGTTAGCAGAAGATCGCTTTGCCAAGCACATTAATATGCTTGTGGAAGAGTGTATCGAGGTAGCTAAAGCTGATGGTATATCGTTATCGCTCTCTGCCAGCATAGAGATGGTCTACAAGGTCATTACGCTAACGGCCAATAACATCTCATCTATGTATCAAGATATTCTTCAACAGCGAAAAACTGAAATAGATTATATCAGTGGTTATGTAGTTGATCGCGCTGCACAACATCAGATTGCCGTGCCCGCTAACGTTAATAGTCAGCAAGGCATTAAAGCCTTAGAAATTGCTAATCAGTCAAATGCCACTTAGCTAAACAAGCGCCACATAATCAAGCTAACTCCACATCACTAACACGGCAGCAACAGCGATTAATAATAACCCTAACATATCATTTATTTTGACCTTTTGTTTAAGCCAAAAACTGGCGATGATCATCATGAAAAACACTTCTATTTGGCCTAATGTTTTAACATAGGGCACTGCCTGTAAAGACATAGCCGTAAACCACCCGATTGAACCTATACAGCTGGTAACACTGATAAGTAGCGTGAGCTTAGGTCGCTTAAATAAATCAACTAAGGTTGCTTTATCATAGCTAAGTAAATAACTCACTAATATAGCCGTTTGTAGACTGATAACGGCCAATAATACCCAGGCTGCACCGTGGGGGAATGGCGCATCAAGTTGTAAGCTCGCCTCTCTTACCCAAAGTGAAGTTAATGCAAACGCACTACCGCAGGCTAGCCCAAGTAAAACTGTTTTTATCGACAGTTGTTTAAAGCCTTGTTTGGCACTTAATAGCATAATGGCAACCCCGCCAACCATGACACCTAACCAGCCCAATAAACTTAACTGAGTACCGAAAAAAAATACCCCTAGTATTGCGGCAACTAACGCTTCACTTTTTGCCAGTCCAGCTCCAACGGCAAAATTTTGCATTTTAAATAACTTTACCATTAACCCTGTGGCCAAGATTTGCATCAAGGATGCACCGACGACAAATTGGATAAAATCAACATTAAAATCGGGAATATGAGTCGGTTGCCATTGATACAAACTCAATAAATACACTAACGCGATAGGCCCAGCCCAAATAAATCGCGCTAAAGTGACACCGGCAATGTTAACGTCTTGACTTAACTGACTTTGAAAAGCATTGCGCCACGCTTGCATAAATGCAGCAAGAACAGTAAAGGCAATCCACATGCTTACTTTCCCCATAAAAAGTCGTATGAAAGTCGATTAAACAGCCATAAAAAAGCCCTGATAAACAGGGCTGTTTTAAATGAACTACTTACTGGTATCAATATATTCAAACGATTTAACGAGATCATCAACCGCTTTAATCTGTTTCAAATAATTTTCTAATTGATGTAATGGTAAAGCGCAAGGGCCATCACACATGGCATTATCTGGATCAGGATGGGCTTCAATAAATAAACCCGCAATGCCCAACGCCATACCACTTCTAGCAAGTTCAGTTGCCTGTGCACGGCGTCCACCGGCTGAATCACTACGTCCACCTGGGCGTTGCAAAGCATGGGTGGCATCAAAAATAACTGGGTAGCCAGATTGCTTCATTTCATCCATACCCAGCATATCGACAACGAGGTTGTTATAGCCAAAACAACTGCCGCGCTCACATAATAAAATGTTGTCATTGCCCGCTTCATTAAACTTTTTCACAATATGACGCATTTCATGCGGCGCAAGAAACTGCGGCTTTTTCACATTAATGATAGCGCCCGTTTCAGCCATTGCGACAACTAAGTCAGTTTGACGAGCCAAAAATGCAGGTAATTGGATCACGTCAACCACTTCAGCCACAGGCTTACACTGGTAGATTTCATGCACATCAGTAATGATTGGCACATTAAAGGTTTTTTTGATTTCTTCAAAAATCTTCAAGCCTTCTTCCATACCCGGACCGCGATATGAATGCACTGATGAACGGTTAGCTTTATCAAAAGAGGCTTTAAACACATAAGGAATACCCAGCTTTTGGGTTACTTCGACATAATGTTCAGCTATCGACATGGCTAAATCACGCGATTCAAGTACATTCATGCCACCAAATAACACAAATGGTTTGTCGTTGGCCACTTCAGTGCCATTAGCTAATTCAATGATTTTTTGATTCATTTGACCTTCTTAACGCTTACGCGCCAATAATTAGTAAAAACTGACCACATAGCCACGCCATGTAAGTACCTAATGCATAACCTAATACTGCCAGTAAAACACCTACAGGAGCCAGTGAAGGATGAAATGCTGCTGCAACCACAGGAGCAGAAGCGGCACCGCCAACGTTGGCTTGACTGCCCACTGCCATATAAAACAACGGCGCTTTAATTAATTTAGCCACTAACAGCATAAAGCCTGCATGAACTAACATCCAAACAATCCCGACTAAAAAGTAAATCGGGGTGTCCATAATTTTGGTAACATCCATGTGCAAGCCAATAGTTGCCACCAATATGTATAAAAAGGCGGTAGCTACTTTCGATGCGCCCGCGGCTTTCTAAATGCCTGACTGGGCTAAATGACATCGCTAAGCCAATTGTGGTAACAATAACAACTAACCAGAAAAACTTAGAGGTTAAACTGTAATCTGCTGTCCAGGGGTAATTGGTTTCAAAAAAGGGTCCTAGAAAATCTGCGGCCAAATGGGCAAAACCGGTAACACCAAAACCGACTGCAACTATCATCATTAAATCACGCTGGTTCGGAATACGGGCGTTTTCTGCTTGATACTTTTCAACTTTAGCTTTTAATACTTCAATTGCACGGGTGTCTGCACCGGTTCTGGCATCGATTTCTTTGGCTTTGGAGGCCATAAATAATAACACTGCCATCCAAATATTGGCGACGATAACATCGACAGTGACCATGACCGAGAAGATCTCCCCACCTACACTATAAATCTCTTTCATCGCAGCCTGGTTTGCACCGCCGCCAATCCAGCTACCAGCAAGGGTTGTCATACCACGCCAAACCGCATCAGGGCCGTTATTACCGATAAGTGTTGGGTCGATAAATGAAACCAGTAATAACGCAATCGGTCCGCCTATAACAATACCCACAGTGCCGGTTAAAAACATGATAACCGCTTTAGGGCCCAAGCCTAAAATAGCTTTTAAATCGACACTTAAAATAAGTAACACTAGACACGCCGGTAATAAATAACGTGATGCTACATAATATAATTGAGAGGTATGACCGTCGACCACCCCAAACGTATTCAGCAATGAGGGTAAGAAGTAACATAATAAAAGTGCAGGAATAAACTTATAGAATTTTTGCCAAAATGGATGTGGCGATGAACTGGTATAAAATACAAACCCGAGAATAGCGGCCAGTAAACCCAGTGCGGTGGCGTCATTTGTGACCAGTGCCGACGTCGTCATGCAGTTTTCTCCCTTGCAAATGCAGTATAGAAAGCGAAATTCGCTTATGGTTATTTTCTTGTTTTTATTTATTGTTGATTGTAAGGACTTGGTAAATTTTCTTAGGCGCGCTTACTTTTCTTTATATCAATATTTAGGCTCAGATGAGCCTAATATATTAATGATAAATTTGTGAGTGCTGACTTAGCTCTTTTAACTGCATTTTAACCAACTCAATCACAGGATCATGTGGGCTATTATCAATAAAGTGCTGTAAATCAGACATCGCCACTTTAATGCAACCTAATTGCTGCGCAATAAAAGCACGTTCACGATTTAAGTTCACATCATCAGGATGCCATTGCAACAGTAAATTACAACATTCCATTGCTTGCTCAAACTTCTGGCTCACAATACAACCCGCTTTTAGCTCATGCAACATTCGACTGATTAAACGTTTTAAAGATGCTGGCTTAATATGGCTTGGTTTTAACTTAGCAGCATTACCTAACTCGCCTCGCACTAATGAATGTAATTGATGTCGGCTTAACTCTTTACCTGTTAATGGATCAAAGTAACTGATTTTATCATTCAATAAACTACGTAAAACCGTTTGCCCCGGCAGTAACACAGCCTCAAGCGGTAAATCCAATTGCTTAGCTAACAACACGAGTAATGTCGCAAGAGTTGTACTATTACCCTGGCGTTTTAATACACAATAACAAAGGTCGGCTGCCTCTACGCTGAAGTAATCTTCACGTGCTTGAAAGCCTAAATCATTATAAAACCAGTTAAGTAGCCTTTGCAGCCGTGCTTCTTGATCAACCACATAATGGCTAAGTACTGAGCCTGCTATTTCATACCAAGCCCATAGAGCTGGCTGTGCACGAGAAAAACCTAAATGTTCTGATAATTCAAATGCAGTTTCAGGAATAGAAACTGCATCATCAAGTTGAAGTTTTGCCATTAAAAATCAATTAACCCATTAATACGACTTGTTTGAAATGAGCCAGTTTGGCCGCTAACACTAACCAACCGATTGCGCCGAGGAAGGCGAAAAACTTAAACAGTTTATTACGGCTTGATTTAAGCGCCATGATCCCTAATGCAATATATGCCACTACAGAGATAATTTTTTCCGTCATCCACGGATCCACGAATGGATATTGGTTGATCATAAAGCAAAGGGTGATCCCTGACGCTAATAAAAAAGTGTCAACTACGTGGGGTGCCACTTTAAGGAATTTTCTGTCCATAAGCGGTGATTGGCGTAGGTGCAATACAAAACGCAACACAAAAAACGAGACGCTTAAAGCAATAAACATTAAATGAGTATGTTTTACCGCTGGATATAAACTGTAAAATGTTTCCATTATTGTTGTTCTCAGTTGGGCATAAATAAAATAGCGGCTAGTCTACTCGATAAACTAGCCGCTTTCCAATAGCATCAGTGTAATGACTACTCTGTCCAGCTCCCTATAGTACAGCGATCGTTACTGCCAAAATCTCTTACAGTGGCGACATCTTTGTAACCTAAGTCGATCATTTTCTCTCTTACTCTAATAGCTTGTTGATAGCCATGTTCAAGTAATAAAAAGCCACCAGGCAGCAGGTGCTCACGGGCCTTGTCTGCTATATGGTAAATATCAGCGTAACCTTCATCGGCAGCAGTCAATGCACTTTGTGGCTCAAATCGAACATCGCCAATACTTAAATGTTCGTCTTGCTCAGCGATGTACGGAGGGTTGGAGACAATTAAATCAAAATCACGATCTTTTACCGCGCTAAACCAGTCTGACTGTAATATTTCAACTTGTTCAAGTTGTAAGTTTGCTCGATTAGCTTTAGCTAAGGCGACAGCTTCTGGCACTTTATCAATTGCTGTTATCCGCCATTTAGGTCTTTCATGGGCAATAGATAAGGCTATCGCGCCAGTCCCAGTGCCTAAGTCCAGCACCCTAGCATTAAATCGAATGTCTAAATTTAATGCGGTTTCAACTAATATTTCAGTATCTGGGCGTGGGATCAGTGTTGATTCATTGACAATAAAAGGTAATGACCAAAATTCTCGCTCACCAATAATATGCGCAACTGGCATGCCTTGCTGACGCTTTTTAACCATCTGCTGAAAGTTTTTAAACTGCTCAACGGTCAGTGTGCGCTCAGGCCAGGTATATAAAAAACTACGTGTTTTATTGAGACAATGAATAAGCAGAGCCTCTGCATCTACATGGGCAGAGTCAGAGGTTGATGCCAATTGTGAAAAAGCCCATTGCTGGGCTTCAACTATTGTTGAATACGATGACTGGGGCAAGGTTGCTCCTTAATCGCCTGATAAGGCCGCAAGTAAATCCGCTTGGTGTTCTAGCATAATAGGATCAAGTAATGCATTGAGATCACCTTCCATTATTTCACCTAAACGATAAAGAGTCAGGTTGATACGATGATCACTGACTCGCCCTTGTGGGTAATTATAGGTACGAATACGTTCTGAACGATCACCACTTGCCACAAGACTACGGCGAGTTGTTTCTTCTTCGCTACGACGTTTTTCATCTTCAACAGCTTGAATACGGGCAGCCAGTACACTCATCGCTTGGGCACGGTTTTTATGCTGTGAGCGTTGATCCTGACATTCCACAATAATTCCGCTGGGAATATGGGTAATTCGAATAGCTGAATCGGTTTTGTTAACGTGCTGACCACCTGCACCAGATGCGCGGAAAGTATCCACTTTTAAGTCGGCAGGGTTGATTGAAATCGCTTCTGCTTCGGGCACTTCATGCATAACTACTACGGTACAAGCTGAGGTGTGAACACGACCTTGAGATTCTGTTTCAGGAACACGCTGTACACGGTGTCCGCCCGATTCATATTTCAATTTGCCGTAAACACTTTCGCCACTGACTTTAACAATAATTTCTTTAAAGCCACCATGTTCGCCTTCATTGACGTTCATGATTTCCATCTGCCAGCGGTTTGCTTCTGCAAAACGGCTGTACATACGGTACAAATCACCCGCAAAAATAGCCGCTTCATCACCGCCTGCACCCGCACGAATTTCCATAAATGCATTGGTATCATCATTCGGATCTTTAGGCAGTAATAGAATTTGAAGCTCATCTTCTAAACGGGCTAATTCATTTTTAGCCGCTTTCATTTCTTCTTGGGCCATTTCACGCATTTCTGCGTCGTCTTCTTCAAGCATTTCTTTCGCTGACGCTAGATTGTCCTGCGCTTGTTGAAACTCTTTAAACCCTTTGACGACATCTTCAAGTTGAGAATATTCTTTTGACAATGCGCGAAAACGCTCTAGATTGGAAATTACACCAGGATCTGATAGTAATGCCAATACTTCTTCATTTCGCTCAAGCAAGCCTTCAAGCTTGCGGATAACGGATTGTTTCATTTAGCTCGCTAACCTTAATTTTTATCGAGTCCGAGCGCTATTCTTAATTGTCCTAACGTATTCAAATCGCCCTGACGGCTTGCGACCGTTAATGCTTGTGTGGGGGCATGAATGAGGCGATTGGTTAGTCTATTTGCTAATTCCAATAACACTTGCTCGCCATCGCCACCTTGAGCCAATTTGTTCAAGGCACGTTCGACCAGTTCATCTTTAATTGCCACACTTTGGCTGCGATACTCACGAATACTGTCAACAGACTCTAAAGAACGTACCCATTCCATAAAAATATGAGATTGTTCTTCAGTTATTAATTCAGCTTGTTCGGCTGCTTCCATACGGGAAGCCATGTTCTGTTCAATGATACTATGTAAATCGTCCACAGTATAAAGGAAAGCGTCGTCTAACTCACCGACTTCCGCTTCAATATCTCTGGGCACTGCAATATCGACGAGCAACATAGGTTGATGACGACGTTGCTTGAGTGCTTTTTCAACCATACCTTTACCCAAAATAGGTAAAGGGCTAGCCGTGGATGATATCACGATATCAGCCTTAGCAAGGTAATCAGGTATTTGCTGCAAGGTAATTGCAGTCGCGTTGAACTCTTCACACATGGCTTGTGCACGTTCAATAGTGCGATTGGCGACAATAATTGATTCTACATTATTATCTTTTAAATGTTTGGCAACCAGTTCAATGGTTTCACCGGCACCAATAAGCAAGACTTTAGTACGGCTCAAGCTTGAGAAAATGTGTTTAGCCATGCTCACCGCAGCAAAAGCGACTGATACCGCTGCGGCGCCGATTTCAGTTTCGGTGCGCACTTTTTTAGCAACTGAAAAGGTATTTTGAAATAAACGGTCGATGGTTATCGCTGTTGTACCAGCCTCTTTAGCTTTTACAAAGGCTTGTTTTACCTGGCCAAGAATTTGTGGTTCACCCAATACCAATGAATCAAGCCCTGAGGAAACCCGCATTAAATGCTTCACTGCGACTTGATCGCGATATACATAAATGCATGGCATTAAGTCCTCATGCTTTAAACCATGATAATCCTGCAGCCATTCTATAATGTCCGCTTCACTGCCATTATTACAATAAAGTTCTGTTCGATTACAGGTAGACACAATCACAGCTTCGCCTGTGGTGGTGCGACTTGCCAAACTTTTCATCGCATCATGTATTTTATCTGGTGAAAAAGCGACTTTTTCACGTAGATCTACTGTGGCGGTTTTATGGTTTATCCCGATTGCTACTAGGCTCATCTGACTCGTTCTAAGTTTTTCTCGGTATCGTTAATTAGGCTATTCTACTGAATCAGGCTAATTAAAAACACTGTAGGGTTAACAAAACCGAATATATGTCTAATTTTTCTTTCAAATAACCGATTAACAAACCTTAATCACAAAAGCATTTTTACAACAATGCCAATGCCCAGTATTATAGAGGAATCACTTCTTAGTACACGAGTTACTTTTGCAACGTTTTTTTAAAGCTCACTTTTTGGTTATTACCGCATCGATACTATTTTTGAGTGCTTGTACCTCATTGCCAACACAAGAGTATCAGCCAATTGAAGTCACCCATGTCAAAGACGCCGATAATTGGGAGCTACAGGGCAAAATTGCTTTTAAGTCATCAACAGATAAGTTTAGTACTAATTTATATTGGTTTCATCACCTTAATGGAAATGAGTTACGCCTAACCACTCCGCTGGGCACCAATGTGCTCACCCTGAAAAATGATCAAGGTCTTGCAACATTAGAGGTCGACGGAAAAACCTACCACGACAATAACCCCCAAGCATTGTTAGAAGGCGTAAGTGGGATAACGATTCCATTTGCTGATATACCTTTATGGCTTACAGGACAAATTGGCAGCAAAGATAACGTTATCAGCTATAATTCTTCTGGTCAGGTGCTCCAATTTAACAGTCCTGATGATGAAGCCGACTGGCAAGTCAGTTTTGTTAGCTGGCAGCAACAAAGCGGTGTTTTGGTGCCTAAGCAGCTAAAAATTGTCCGTAAGGACGTACAAATAAAAATTCAGACCAATTTATGGCAGGCATTGACGCCAAAATAAACGCCACTTAATAATAGGATAATAAATTGAAGCCTAATCACTCAACCTCTAAAAGCTGGCCAGCTCCTGCCAAGTTAAATTTATTTTTACATGTTACTGGCCAACGTGAAGACGGTTACCATGAGCTGCAAACCCTATTTCAATTTATAGATCATTGCGATTACCTCGACTTCCAAGTTACAGAAACACCTGAGCTACATCTTCATTCGAATATCTCGGATTCTGTCCCCGACAGCGATAACTTAATTCTTAAGGCTGCAAAGTCTTTAAAAAAATACACAAATTATCATGGCGGCGCGCATATTTGGTTAGATAAATTACTGCCCATGGGCGGCGGTTTAGGTGGAGGTTCATCTGATGCAGCCACAACGTTAGTGGCGTTAAATGCCCTGTGGAAAACGAACCTTTCAGTGAGTAAATTAGCTGAGATTGGATTAGCGCTAGGGGCTGATGTTCCTGTATTTATTAATGGCTTAGCGGCATTCGCTGAGGGTGTGGGTGAACAACTTCAGCCGGTATATCCTACTGAATATTGGTATCTCGTTATCGCTCCTGATGTCCACGTTTGTACCCGCAGTGTATTTCTAGACCCTGACTTGCCCCGTAGTACACCCAAGCTACAACTGGACACATTAATGTCCAATGAATGGAGCAATGATTGTCAAAATCTGGTAACCAAACAACACCCCGAAGTTGCCAATGCCTTAAGCTGGCTGGTAGAATATGCGCCGTCGAGAATGACCGGAACAGGCGCATGTGTGTTTGGGGAATTCGAGCGTTCGCAACAAGCTCTTGATGTCTTAGCGCAACTTCCTGCTAATATGAAAGGTTTTGTTGCAAAAGGGCTTAATACTTCGCCGCTACTAGTGCGCTTAGATGAGTTCGAACAATATTCTTCTGAGTCAATTTTGAGTGCTAACACGTAAAATTGATTTAGCCACTAATTTTAATGCAAACACCTGAGGTTCATAAAGTGCCCGACATTAAGCTCTTTGCTGGTAACGCTACCCCAAATCTAGCCATCAAGATTGCAGACCGTTTATTTTGTAAACTTGGCGACGCAGTTGTAGGCCGTTTCAGCGACGGTGAAATCAGTGTTCAAATTAACGAAAACGTACGTGGTGCGGATGTGTTTATCATCCAATCTACCTGTGCGCCAACCAACGATAACCTGATGGAGTTAATCGTGATGGTTGATGCATTACGCCGTGCTTCTGCAGGCCGTATCACCGCTGTAATTCCTTACTTTGGTTATGCACGTCAAGACCGTCGTGTTCGCAGTGCTCGTGTCCCTATTACCGCTAAGGTAGTTGCAGACTTTTTATCAAGTGTTGGTGTAGACCGCGTATTAACCTGCGACTTACACGCTGAACAAATACAAGGTTTCTTCGACGTGCCTGTAGATAACGTATTTGGTAGCCCAGTGTTACTTGAAGATATGTTAGCGAAGAAATTAGATAATCCAGTGGTTGTTTCTCCTGATATTGGTGGTGTAGTTCGCGCCCGTGCAGTTGCTAAATTACTGGATGATTCAGATTTAGCCATTATTGATAAACGCCGCCCACAAGCCAACGTTGCACAAGTTATGCATATCATAGGTGATGTTCAAGGCCGTGATTGTATTATTGTTGATGACATGATCGACACAGGTGGCACCCTATGTAAAGCAGCTGAAGCATTGAAAGAACACGGCGCTAATCGCGTGTTTGCTTATGCAACTCACCCTGTCTTCTCTGGTAATGCTGCAGAAAACATTGCTAATTCAGTGATTGATGAAGTGATTGTAACTGACACAGTACCTTTAAGTGCTGAAATGCTTAAGGTTGCTAAAGTCACTCAGTTAACAATGTCAGCAGTGCTCGCTGAAGCAATTCGTCGTGTAAGCAACGAAGAGTCTATCTCAGCGATGTTCCGTCACTAAGCACGTCATTCAGTAAACATATACTGATACCATTTTATTAATGCCGTTTGTATTATTACAGACGGCATTTTTTTATGCGGTAAAATGCCATTCTAGCTAATCCTGTCAGATTAAGATGCTTTTAAGATAGGCTTGTTACCTTGTCGGCACAAAAATAATAGGTATCATTTATTGAAGGTTTACTTATATGCGCAAGGCATTACTGGCAGTATCAATAGCAGCATCTTTGATGGCAACAGCTTGTTCAATCACTCATGATTCATCAACAACTCAAGCATCTTCCGCTAAAAATGTACAAATGCAAAACCCATTGTTAACCCCAAGTGCTCTACAATATCAAGCACCCGACTTTAGCATTATCAAAGATGCACATTTTCAGCCTGCCTTAGAGCAAGGCATTAAAGAACATTATCAGCAGGTTCTTAATATCGCGAACAATAGTGAAGCACCAAGCTTTAGCAATACTATTATCGCATTAGAAACCAGTGGCGAATTACTGACTCGCACTTCGCAAATTTTCTACAATCTAACCGGCTCCAATAGCAATCCAACCTTACTTGAAATTAAAGCCGAAATGGCGCCTATTATGGCTGCGCACTCAGATAACATTCACCTGAATAGTGCTCTTTTTTCACGCATTGATAGCCTTTACCTGCAACGTAATGCACTCAACTTAACCGCCGAAGAGGTGCGCTTAATTGAGGTGTATCATCAGCGTTTTGTGCTTGCTGGCGCCAAGTTAACCGACCAACAAAAAGCAAAAATCCGTTTATTAAACGAAGAGCAATCAAACTTAACGAATGAGTTTAGCCAACGCTTACTGTCACTAACCAAACAAAGTGCGGTAATAGTTGAATCTGTTGATGAGTTAGCTGGGTTATCGGACAGCAGTATTCGAGCAGCCCAAATGGACGCAGAGGCACAAGGTCATACGGGCAAATACTTAGTCAACATCACTAACACTACGCGCCAGCCTGTTCTAGCCAAACTTGAAAACCGTGAACTACGTGAGCGTATCTGGTTAGCATCAGCTAATCGTGGGCTAAGCGGCGAAAATGAAACCGCATCGTTAGTTTCACGTTTAGCACAACTTCGTGCCGAGCGTGCAGCGTTATTAGGTTTTAAAAGTTGGGCAGATTATCAATTATCGTCTCAAATGGCAGAAACACCTGAAGCGGTATATAGCATGTTTGGCTCTATGGTACCTGCCGTTATCGCTAATACTGAAAAAGAAGCTGCCGATATTCAAGCTATGATCAACAAAACCGGTGGTGACTTTATCCTGGCACCATGGGATTGGGAGTTTTACGCAGAAAAGGTGCGCCAGGAAAAATTTGATTTAGATTCAGCATCAATTAAACCGTATTTTGAATTTGAACGTGTGTTACAAGATGGGGTGTTTTTCACCCTTGAAAAACTTTATGGTGTGACCTTGAAGCCACGTCCAGACTTGCCTGTATATCATGAAGATGTCAAAGCCTATGAAATGTTTGATGTCGATGGTAGCTCAATCGCCATCTTTTATGCAGACTATTTTACCCGAGAAGGTAAAAGTGGTGGAGCATGGATGAGCTCATTCGTCGGCCAATCGACTTTGCTTGATACCAAGCCTGTGGTCGTTAATGTGATGAACATTAGAAAAGCCCCTGACGGTGAGCCAACATTTGTAAGCTACGATGAAGTAACGACAATGTTCCATGAAATGGGTCATGGCACCCATGGAATGTTCTCAAAGGTGAAATACCCAAGCTTAGCAGGCACTTCAGTATCTCGAGATTTTGTTGAGTTCCCATCAACATTTGAAGAAGACTGGGCTGCACATCCTGAAGTATTAGCAAACTATGCAAAGCATTATCAAACCGGCGAAGTGATCCCAGAAGCCCTACTGCAAAAATTACTTAACGCACGTAGCTTTAACCAGGGATTCGACACATTGGAATACATGGCCGCTGCACTAGTGGATTTAGAATGGCATTCATTACCTGCTGATGCGCCACTGCAAGATGTTGTTACCTTTGAAGCCGCTGCACTCAAAAAGCATGGTGTTGATATTGCTGCGGTACCACCACGTTATAAATCAAGCTTCTTTGCGCATTCATTCCCTGGAGGCTATTCTGCTAGTTACTATGCTTATATGTGGAGTGAAATCTTAGCCGCTGACGCCTTTGCTTATGTACAAACTCAAGGTGGTCTAAACCGTGAAATAGGCATGAAGTATCGTAAAACTATTCGCGAGGTAGGTAATAGCGTCCCACCAATGGAAGCCTACCAATCCTTCAGAGGACAAGCACCGACTACAGATGCACTGCTTAAACGCCGTGGCTTAAATTAATCCCCATTAAAAACGACAATGCCGCTAACATTATATTAGCGGCATTTTTTTATCTCGATACTGGCTGATAAGTGAAGACTAACTTACCTCGGCCCTTTGAGTGACACACTCATATGAACCCATCTCAAATTCACGGCAAATCCAGGGACGATTTTCATAAATCGTGCACATCATAGTTTCTCTATCTAATGCTGAGCACCAGCCATCGTTTAAGCGCAACATGGTTTCGCCACCCCACTTATCGAAAGCGATATGTTTTTTTGGCACACCAGTGTCTGAAATGATCATCACTTCTAATCGGCAACAACAAGCTTGGCAGTTTGAGCAACTGACCTCTTGAATGGTGATATCTTTTATTTCAATATTCATCAATATCCTGAATGTCCCGAAAAGTAATACTGCATGATAGCAATAACAATTTAGCTTATCTAGACAGTGTTATATTAATGCTATTTGAATTGCTAGGAAGGTAATGAACACTAATGTAAGGGGTCTCATATCAATGCCAGTTTAGCTGATATGCACTTCAAACATGGTCTACTATTATGATGTTGCAAAAACGCAAAAACCTGTCATAAAGACAGGTTTTTATATATGGCTGGGGTACCAGGATTCGAACCTGGGGATGCCGAGATCAAAACCCGGTGCCTTACCACTTGGCGATACCCCAATATTTTTATAACGAATGAATTACTTTAGACAATTTGATGGTACGGGAAGAGAGACTTGAACTCTCACACCTTGCGGCACCAGAACCTAAATCTGGCGTGTCTACCAATTTCACCATTCCCGCATCAAACTTTTTACGAGTATACCCTAATTCATATTAGAATAAACTTTTGAAATTAACTTACTGCTCTAGCTAACCATTCCATATAAAAATATGGTAGCAATGGCGGGACTTGAACCTGCGACCCCAGCATTATGAATGCTGTGCTCTAACCAGCTGAGCTACATTGCCACATTTTTATTACTAAAAATGGCTGGGGTACCAGGATTCGAACCTGGGGATGCCGAGATCAAAACCCGGTGCCTTACCACTTGGCGATACCCCAATAATCTGTTTAAGACTATGGTCAAACTAAAAAAATTACGCTTACAATAAAATGGCTGGGGTACCAGGATTCGAACCTGGGGATGCCGAGATCAAAACCCGGTGCCTTACCACTTGGCGATACCCCAACTGAAACACTTTTGAAAAACCCGCACAAGCCAGCTTCTCTAATAAATGGTACGGGAAGAGAGACTTGAACTCTCACACCTTGCGGCACCAGAACCTAAATCTGGCGTGTCTACCAATTTCACCATTCCCGCACAACTGTTCTTGTTTTACATCTTGAACTCACTTTAAGTGAAGATGGTAGCAATAGCGGGACTTGAACCTGCGACCCCAGCATTATGAATGCTGTGCTCTAACCAGCTGAGCTATATTGCCACTACATTTTTCATCGCCCTCTTACTGAGGAACGGGGCGTATTATGCTTATTCAAGGTATCGAGGTCAACTGCTTTTTTTCGCTTATTTCATCATTCTTGTTTATTCGGCTATTACTTCACCAAACTGAATGATCTTCCAACGAATTAGCGACCTAAAATGCTGTCATTTACATCACACGCCCAGATTTCAACCTAAACTAATACGGGCTGACTATTTTAGGTAAACGGATATTTTTACCTAGATTGATAATAATTATCCTTTTATGACAATTAATCCTACCAACTCCATGTTAAAAAATGCAACCGTTAACCCTAAAACAGTCAATATTACACGTTAAATAAGAAATGCATTACATCGCCGTCTTTAACCACGTATGTTTTACCTTCTACGCGTAATTTACCCGCATCTTTAGCGCCCGCTTCACCTTTGTAAGTGATAAAGTCATCATATGCCATAACTTGCGCGCGAATAAAGCCACGTTCAAAATCGGTGTGAATGACACCAGCAGCTTGTGGTGCAGTAGCCCCAACTGGCACTGTCCAGGCACGAACTTCTTTTACACCCGCAGTAAAGTAGGTTTGTAGATTCAATAATTCGTAACCAGCACGAATTACGCGATCCAAACCTGACTCTTCTAAACCAAGGTCAGCCATAAACTCTGCGCGGTCATCAGCTTCCATTTCGGCTAATTCAGATTCAATAGCGGCACATACTGGTACAACAATAGCATTCTCTGTTGCTGCAATAGCACGGACGACATCTAAATGCGGGTTATTTTCAAAACCATCGTCAGCAACGTTAGCGATATACATTGTTGGTTTAATGGTTAAGAAGTTAAGGTAAGCAACGGCTGCTAACTCTTCTTTGGTTAATGCCAACGAACGCAACATTTGGCCTTCGTTTAACACTGGACGCATTTTTTCAAGTACTGCTACTTCAAATTTTGCATCACCGCCGCCGCCTTTAGCACGTTTGGCTTGACGAAAAATAGCACGTTCACATGCGTCTAAGTCTGCTAAAGCTAACTCAGTATTAATCACTTCAATATCACCAGCTGGGTCAATTTTGTTCGCTACGTGGACAATGTTCGGATCTTCAAAACAACGTACTACGTGACCGATTGCATCGGTTTCACGAATGTTAGCTAAAAACTTGTTACCTAAACCTTCACCTTTCGATGCACCAGCAACCAAGCCAGCGATATCGACGAACTCCATAGAAGTAGGCAAAATACGTTGAGGTTTGACAATAGCAGCTAACGCGTCAAGACGTGCGTCTGGTACCGGTACCACGCCCGTGTTTGGCTCAATAGTACAAAACGGAAAATTTGCCGCTTCTATACCCGCTTGTGTTAACGCATTAAACAGCGTTGACTTACCAACGTTTGGCAAACCAACTATGCCGCATTTAAAACCCATATGCATACCTTTATATGTAGAATTATCTTAATGATAATGACGTTCGAAATAGTATCGCCAAGCTATTCAGCTTTAAACGAATGTAGTCTGTTCATGGCTTTCACCATATCTTCTTTGTATAAAATATCTGTCGCGCGTACGGCTTCATCAATAGCCGCAACAATCAATTCTTGTTCGGTTGCAGGGGCTTTGCCCAATACATAGCCGCTGACTTTATTTTTATCACCAGGATGGCCGATACCTATCCGTAAACGATGAAAACCTTTATCGTTAGCCAGACTTGAAATAATGTCCTTTAAACCATTATGACCACCGTGTCCGCCGCCTAATTTAAATTTAGCAACACCGGGTGGCATGTCTAGCTCATCGTGGGCAACTAAAATCTCTTCTGGCAAAATACGAAAAAAATTCGCTAAAGCAGCAACAGATTTACCACTTAGATTCATAAAAGTCGTTGGAATTAATAAACGCACATCACGGTGGTTAATGGTCACTCTAGCTGATAATCCAAAATATTTACTCTCTGGGACCAGTGGCACATTAAAAATGCGAGCAAGCTCTTCGACATACCAAGCACCAGCGTTGTGGCGGGTTTGCGCATACTCAGCACCAGGGTTAGCTAACCCTACAATCAGTTTAATGTGGCTCATGACAACCTAAATATTGTTTGAATTACCCACAGCACATATTGCACTGCAGCTTTAAAACGCGGCATTTTAACACTCAATTTGGCTACCAACAAACACCGATTAACGAAAGCCATTTTAGCTTAAGATTTTTCAGTTATAGGCCAAGTGCATATTTGAGCACTTTCTGCTTAATAGGCCCGTCGATGTTAGCCAGTTTCAACATGCCATTTCGCAGGATTTTCAGGGGTAAAATATCATTACTAAATCCTGCATAAAAGGCATCCATTACGGTCATCATCAACTGGTTATCGACATATCGGGCTTGTTGATAACGTTTTAACACGCAGTCATGCCACCACACTTCACCATTACCAATCGCACTGGCTACCTGTGTGATTAATATGTCGACGTCTTTAAATCCGATATTGACACCCTGCCCCGCTAAGGGATTAATGGTATGAGCAGCATCGCCCAGTATCACTAAATTAGGCTCATAGTATCGTTGGGCATGACGACGTGTTAACGGAAAACTACCTTTAGCCTTTACAGTAAAGTGAGGATCTAGACGCGACGGAAAATTTTCTTTGATCTGTTCAGCTAGCTGGGCATCATTAAGCTGCATTAATTGTTTTATGCGTGCTGGCGAGTCATACCAGACTAATGACGCATTATTGCCCGGCAAAGGCAGTAGGCTTCGGGGACCTAGGGGCGTAAACTGTTGCCATGTAACAAACTGCTGCGGGGTTTGAGTTTCAATATTAATCAGCATAGCCGATTGCGAGTAATCCCAACCGGTAAGGCCTATACCTGCCCATTGCCTTACTTGTGAGTTAGCCCCATCAGCACCGACTAAAAGATGAGTCGACAATATGCTGCCATTATCAAGTTCAATCGTTATCGCATCTTGGGCAACATCTAACGACGCCCCCTTACCCAATGGCTTTATGCGTTCAAATTTAACCACTTTAGCGGGGCAAAAAAGCTCAACATTAGTTAAAGTTTCAATCTGTTGCCACAAACCCAGTTGAATCAACCTATTTTCAAAGAAGTAACCTAACAATGGCTCAGCCACTTGCTCAGCACTAAACTGGGTGACACAGCTTTCCATTTCCCATGTTTCAAGCCCAGTATAAGGTACATGGCGTAAAGCCAGTAAATTCTCCATAACCCCTAGGCGCGACAGCAACTGCGCTGATGCAACACTTATAGCCGATACTCGCACATCTAAAGGCTGGCTGACATCAAAGGCTTGTGGAGCCCGAGCCTCAATCACAGCAACCGATAATCCAAGCTGCCCAAGCCCAACAGCAACAGCAGCTCCCACCATGCCGCCGCCATTAATAACAACATCAAAATGGCGAGTGTGTGATTGATTGCCTGAATGCTCAGCTGTACTAATAGGCTCTGATGTGGATTGATTCTGCGACATGCGACTTCCTTGGGTAAATAAACATCACTTAGTAGGTATAACAGTCTACACAAACTCAATGATTAACAAGTATTAGGTTAAGTTATCAAAATCGGTTCAATTATGCCCTATATCAATAAAGCACGGAAATACTGACGAGCGTTAATCGAAAACTTGAACAAAAAAATAGTCCTGGAAGCAAGTTACCAGTCAAACGATGTAGCAGTTTTTGGCGTGTTTAACCCGTAAACAACCTCTAAAAGGCGAGCATATTAAGATGCGATTAAGTCATTACCTAAAACAAGGGTATTGTCTCTGCCTGGGTAATATTAACGAAACTTGCACAAAGGCTAGCCACAAGGCCCGACAACAGGTAAAATATCGCGCTATTTTTACTATAGGTTACCGGCGAGCAGTGATGAGTAAAAAACTTCATATTAAAACCTGGGGCTGTCAAATGAATGAGTATGACTCATCTAAGATGGCCGATTTATTAGACGAATATCAAGGCTATACCTTGACCGAAGATCCAAGTGAAGCAGATATATTACTGCTTAATACTTGTTCTATTCGCGAAAAAGCGCAGGAGAAGGTTTTCCATCAATTAGGCAGATGGAAAACCTTGAAAGATAAAAACCCGAATTTAATTATCGGCGTGGGCGGCTGCGTGGCTTCCCAAGAAGGTAAAGCCATTAAAGATCGCGCTCAATGCGTGGATATTATTTTTGGCCCACAAACCTTACATCGCCTTCCAGACATGATTGATCAAATTCAACGTGGCGAGAAAGCGGTTATCGACATCAGTTTTCCTGAAATTGAAAAATTTGACCGTTTACCCGAGCC
Organism: Shewanella sp. HL-SH8; assembly: GCF_051165765.1. Taxonomy (NCBI): domain Bacteria; kingdom Pseudomonadati; phylum Pseudomonadota; class Gammaproteobacteria; order Alteromonadales; family Shewanellaceae; genus Shewanella; species Shewanella sp. HL-SH8. Next base: position 3,680,271 of record NZ_CP195039.1, read on the forward strand.
CCGCGCTGATGGTCCAACGGCTTTCGTGTCAATTATGGAAGGATGTAGCAAGTATTGTTCATTCTGCGTGGTGCCATACACCCGTGGCGAAGAAGTCAGTCGCCCTGTCGATGATGTCATTCTAGAAATTGCGCAATTAGCTGAACAAGGCGTACGTGAAGTTAACCTTTTAGGCCAAAACGTTAACGCGTTTCGTGGTGCAACCCATGACGACCAAATTTGTACCTTTGCTGAGTTACTGCGCTTAGTCGCCAGTATTGATGGTATTGATCGTATTCGTTTTACGACAAGCCATCCTATTGAGTTCACCCAAGATATTATTGATGTTTATCAAGATACGCCTGAATTAGTTAGCTTTCTTCATTTACCGGTGCAATCAGGATCTGATCGCATCTTAACTCAAATGAAGCGCGGCCACATGGCAATCGAATATAAGTCTATTATTCGTCGCTTACGTAAAGCCCGCCCTGATATTCATATCAGCTCAGACTTTATTATTGGCTTCCCAGGTGAAACTGAACAAGACTTTGAAGACACAATGAAGTTAATTGAAGATGTGAGTTTCGATCACAGCTTTAGTTTTATTTATAGTGCTCGTCCAGGTACACCTGCTGCAGATTTGCCAGACAACGTATCAGATGAAGAGAAAAAACAGCGTCTAGCTATTTTACAAGACCGTATCACCCAGCAAGCCATGCGCTATAGCCGTCAAATGTTAGGCACAGTGCAACGGGTATTAGTCGAAGGCCCGTCGGTTAAAAACCCAATGGAATTACGTGGTCGTACTGAAAACAATCGTGTGGTTAACTTTGAAGCGCCACATTCAAGCATTGGTGGTTTTGTCGATGTCGAGATTGTTGATGTTTACACTAACTCTTTACGCGGTAAATTTGTTCGCGGTGAAGCTGAAATGGACTTACGCAGAAACCTACGCCCTGCTGAAATTTTAGCTAAGCATAAGCTAGATGATGAAATAGGTGTGACCCAATTTAAACCTTAAGTCAGGTTTAAGCGTATCAAGATAAAATAAAAGGTGGCTGGTCCACCTTTTATTTTTTGTTTCTATTTATGCAGGACGCTAGAATTAATTCCAGTACCTACGTACACTGTTTTTAAATGATCAGCACAGCAATTAACGGAGCCTTATTTGTCGACTAAAGTGACTACCATGAATTTGTATCTGGAACCCTCAGATACACGCCGTTTAACTTCATTATGCGGCCCATTTGACGATAATATTAAACAGTTAGAGCGCCGTTTGGGTGTTGAGATTATTCATAAAAATAATCACTTCACTATTGTTGGTCTACCGCGTAATGCCTTTAACGCTAATAATATTCTCAAGCAACTCTATATTGAAACTCAAACCGTAAAAGGTAGTACCCCTGACTTAGAGCCTGACAGGGTGCACTTGGCTATCCAAGAAGCGGTCGCACTAGAGGCCGATGATGGCCTGAATGATTCTGGTATTAGTATCAAAACTAAACGCGGTGTCATCAAGCCTCGTACCCCAAATCAAAGCGTGTATATGCATAACATTACTCGCCATGATATTAGCTTTGGTGTAGGACCAGCCGGTACAGGTAAAACATATTTAGCAGTAGCTGCAGCTGTGGATGCCTATGAGCGCCAAGAAGTGCGCCGTATTTTACTCACCCGCCCCGCGGTTGAAGCTGGTGAGAAACTGGGTTTTTTACCCGGTGACTTAAGTCAAAAAGTCGACCCTTATCTGCGCCCACTTTACGATGCATTATTTGAAATGATGGGCTTTGAGAAAGTAGAAAAACTGATTGAGCGTAGCGTAATTGAAGTTGCACCCTTAGCCTACATGCGTGGTCGCACATTAAATGATGCCTTTATTATTTTGGATGAAAGCCAAAATACTACGGTAGAGCAAATGAAAATGTTCTTAACCCGTATTGGTTTTAATTCTCGTGCGGTGATCACCGGCGATATCACTCAATCAGATTTACCCCGAGGTCAAAAGTCTGGCCTACGTCATGCAATAGAAGTATTAAGTGAAGTGCCTGAAATCAGCTTTAACTTTTTTATGGCTCAAGATGTTGTTCGTCATCCGATTGTTGCCAGCATAGTTGAAGCCTATGAAGCATTCGAGCAAAAAGAGCAGCTTGAGAAAGCGGCTAAAGAAAAAGCTTACCAAGAGCGGGAACAAAAACGGCAGCTTGCAGCCCAAGAAAGTGTGAGCATGACGAAATGAGCAAGATCAATTTAGATTTAGATCTGCAAATTGCGGTTGAAGCAAACAATTTGCCTACTCAAGCGCAGTTTGAATCATGGGTACGCATCGCTGTGGGTCAAACAATGCCTGCAGTAGAGCTAACCATCCGTCTTGTGGAAGTGAGCGAAAGTCAGCATTTAAATCATACATACCGTGGCAAAGACAAACCAACTAACGTATTGTCTTTTCCATTTGAAGCGCCTGCTGAAATTGATCTGCCACTATTGGGTGATTTAATCATCTGTGTTGATGTGGTAGAAAAAGAAGCACAACAGCAAGATAAATCCCTAGAAGCCCACTGGGCTCATATGGTGATACATGGCTGCTTGCATTTACTAGGTTATGACCATATTATCGATGAAGAAGCTGAGGAAATGGAATCTTTAGAGACCCAACTCCTTGAACATTTAGGTTTTACAGACCCCTATAAGGAAGCATAAATAAATAGATTTTCAGGCACAAGATAACATCGATGCCCAATTATCTATTTAGTTAAATATTATGAGTGACGATATCCCCCCGAGTACAAACGCCTATAAGAAAAGTTGGTTCGATAAATTTAACCAATTATTCCAGGGCGAACCTCAAAATCGCGAAGACTTAGTAGACGTGATAGATGGCGCAGAGCTGCGCGACTTAATCACTGAAGACACCCGCGAAATGATTAAAGGTGTGTTAGAGGTCTCTGACCTACGCGTGCGAGACATTATGATCCCACGCTCACAAATTGTTACTCTGCAAATTGATTCTACGGTAGATGAGCTTCTTGAAACCGTTATTGCATCTGCTCACTCTCGTTTCCCTGTTGTAAATGAAGATAAAGACCATATTGAAGGTATCTTGTTAGCCAAAGATTTGCTTAAATATGGTTTCAAAAATTCAGATGTACCTTTCACATTGTCTCAAGTTATCCGCCCTGCCGTAGTTGTACCTGAAAGTAAGCGGGTTGATGTGTTACTCAAAGAGTTCCGCTCACAGCGCTACCATATGGCAATCGTTGTCGATGAATATGGCGGCGTATCAGGCCTTGTGACCATTGAAGATATTCTTGAAGAAATTGTTGGCGAAATTGAAGATGAATTTGATCACAGTTCAGTGGAAGACACTGAGGTGAAAAAAATCAGTAATACGGTATTCATTGTTAAAGCATTAACTGAAATTGATGATTTCAACGAAGCCTGTGGCACCCACTTCAGCGATGAAGAGTTTGACACCGTTGGCGGATTAGTTTCGCACGCTTTTGGTCACTTACCAGAGCGAAACGAAACCATTATGATTGATAATATTGAATTTAAAGTGACTAATGCTGACACTCGCCGTTTGATCCAATTAAGGGTAAAACTGCCTGACTCTGACAGTATTAACGACGATAACTAATTTTATTAATTAAAAATCTAACACCAATAAAGCAGCTTTAATGTTAATTAAGCTGCTTTTTTATTTTATCCATTTTAAAATCCGCTGTCGTAGCAAGTTAATGGCTTTATAGCCTAATGGCTCATGGCATAATACGCATCTACATGATGCCACTTAACCCCAAACTGCATTGTTAAAATAAAGCGATCAATAAGGCGAGTTGTGTTTAAAAAATTATTACCTCAAAGCCAATTAAGTTTAATCACCTTAATCAGCGCGTTTGCTGCTGGTGCAAGTACCTCTTTATCTTTTGCGCCCTATAATGTTTGGCCACTTATGCCGTTGGCACTGGCTTTTGCGTTATGGCAAAGTCAGCAGTTAATCGGCAAACATGCCTTTCGCTATTGGCTTAGCTTCGGCTTTGGTACCTTTGCCGTCGGGATCAGCTGGGTGCACGTCAGCATGGCCACGTTTGGTGGGCTGCCCTTAATAGTTTCATTAGCATTAATGGCTATTTTGTCGCTCTATCTTGGGCTTTACCCAGCATTAGCGGGTTACTTACTCAATAAAATTATTACCCCACAGTCGGCATCTACCCATTATGGTGTGCTGACATTTAAATATTTAGGCTTGTTTCCAGCGTTATGGATAGTCACAGAGTGGCTTCGCGGCTGGGTATTAACCGGTTTTCCATGGCTATGGATTGGTTATAGTCAAACCAATGGGCCATTAAGTGAATTAGCCAGTGTTATTGGGGCGCTTGGACTCAGTTTTGTGCTGGCGATAATCGCTGGCGCTGTCATGCTAGCAACACAAAAACGGGTATTGCCAGTTCTTACTGTCTTATCTGTTGTCATTATTGCCGCAATCATCACGCCACATCTCAACCCAATTACCCCAAGTGGAAAATCAGTCAAGGTAGCATTAGTACAGGGTAATATCGCCCAAAGCATGAAGTGGGAGCCGGATGCATTATGGCCAACCATGCTCAAATTTATGGATTTAACTCGCAATCATTTTGACGAAAAATCGAGTGTTGATATTGTGATTTGGCCTGAGGCCGCAATCCCTGCACCAGAAGCCATGGTTGAAGACTTTTTAGTTAATGCTAACCAAGTAGCTAACTTAAACAACACCGCCATTATTACCGGCATTATTAGCCGAGAAGAGCACGATTTTTATAACTCTTTAATCGTCTTAGGCAATCATCACAGCAAGCAACAACCTAGTGCTGACTATCAAATTAACGGTGATAATGAATTCAGAAAACATCATTTATTGCCTATAGGGGAGTTTGTCCCTTTTGCAGAATTATTAAGACCATTAGCGCCTTTTTTCAATCTGCCAATGAGCTCTTTTCAACGGGGTGATTTTATTCAGCCAAACTTATCTGCTGCAGGATATAAAGTGGCTCCAGCGATTTGCTATGAAATTGTTTTTCCAGAACAGGTCAGAGCCAATACGCAAACCGATACTGACTTTATACTTACTGTATCAAATGATGCTTGGTTTGGTACCTCAAATGGTCCATTGCAGCATATGGAAATTGCGCAAATGCGTGCAATTGAAATGGGTAAACCTTTACTCAGGGCAACCAATAATGGCGTCACCGCAGTAGTTGACCCTTATGGTAAAATTGTCGACATCCTGCCTCAATTTGAAACAGCTGTATTGGTTAATGACGTTGCGCTTTATCAAGGTGAAACTTGGTTCAAACGTATTGGACAAACACCATTACTGACTCTTTGCTGCTTATTTTTATTATTCGCACTGGGGTTAAGATATCGAGGATTAACACATCAAGACAGCAAAGATGTCACTGAATAGAATCACGACAGGAGCGCCCCCATCACTTAAACAGGGCTTTACTTTAATTGAGTTGGTAGTGGTGATTTTAATTTTAGCTATTTTAGCCGTTGTCGCATTACCAAAATTTATTAATTTAACCTGAGATCGGTTTAAGCCATAACAGAAATCGCATTGAAATCGACATCTGTGATATTGAGTTTTGGCTTACTCTCTTTGAGTTGATAAGCGATTAAACCACCAATCATATTAAGCATAAAACCATGCACACTTCTGTGTCTCGAATGCTCGATTTGTGAGATGTTTTTAAGCTGGTCATTGATGGTTTCTATAATAAATCGTCTTGAAAGCATGGCTCTATCCCACAGTGATAAAACCTTCTTTTTCATGTTCTTGCGAACATTGTTTACCAAGGTCACGCCTTTCTCAAGTAAGTCGCTTGCCAACGCTTTGCTGATATAGCCTTTATCCGCATACAGCTTATCCATTGCGTTCACCACCATCCCTGAAACAGGCTGAGTATCATGCATATTGGCAGCTGTTATTTTGGCAGCAACAATACCGCCTTTATGGTTAACGATGAGGTGAAGCTTGAACCCGTAGAACCATCCCATGGTCCCTTTTCCGCGACGAGCAAGGCCTGATAAGGTTTTATGTCGAGGAATTCGCAAATTATGGCAAACCTTTACGCAGGTTGAATCAACGAACTCTATCCCCGTCGGTAGACTTCTGATGCTGGAAAAATAACTGCATAGTGGTACGACTGTTGTCGGCATCAGCTCAAGAAAACGGGTATAGCTGAGTAAGTTGGGAAAGTCTGATTTAAAGAATCGAGCAAGATATCCAGTGTAATAATTTTTGAAATCACGATGGTGAGACGTATGGAAGAGTATGATTATAGTCATTATTTCACTCATATCCATCCTGCTCTGGCGTTGGCGTTTACGCGTACCATCTGTTAAGCACTGCTTTCTCCATTGTGGGATAAATACAGTACAAAAATCATCGACATCACAAAATATATCCACTAAATTATTCATAAGCCCTCTGCGTAATTGGTTCCTTCTTGGTCGAAAGAGCTGATCACAAAGAGGGCGATTAGTTCAATTTTTTATCCCGAGTTCAGGTTAATTTAGGATCAGATGCCCGAGCTAGTACCCTATCGGGCTTATCCTCAGCGGTGAAAACCGCCAACACTCTTGTGTATGCCAAATCGAAACTTCCTAGCCTACAAGTGCAGCCTGTCAGCGGTCGAGCTGATTTAATCGATATCGATTTAGAGGGTGACGGTATTTTTGAAACCCGCTTAAAATGGGGCTATTTGGATAATACTGACATTGAGAAATGGATTAGCCTTGATAGTCGCTTGAGCATTCAATATCAGGGCATAGCCAACACCTATATAGGTTATGACATAGATAAAAATGGTCAAGTCATTAATGATAACTGTTACTTCCGCTATACCCAGGCCGCCAATGCTGATACTCCCCCTTTATATTCTGTACAATTAAGCGGCTGCTAAAAAGCTATAACGTTACACAATACGGCTATTGAATATTCCTGTTGAAGACTGCTGTTGAAGATTTCTGTTAGACATTGCTATTAAAAATTTACAAAAATATTGCAGCTTAACATTACAAAAACTCACTCTATAGATTTTCCCATCCATATTATGGTGTTTTTTTATTCACAATAATGAACCTAAAAACTCGCCCCTGCGTATAGTTAACAATTATGAAACATTATGGGGTGTAAAAAATGCAACTTTCAGAAATAAAAAATGCTATCGAACTACAACCATTACAGCCAACCATAATCAGCTATGCTGACTCGAACCATTATCTGTTAGGTGTTAAAGATAGCAGTGGTAACTTTCGCAGTGCACGCAGTAAAGATGGAAAATGGCTAAGCCTTAATTCAATTAAAGAAGCAGAAGAACTGCTTAAACTGCAAGGGATCCGTTACGCCATTATAGAAATCCAAACCGCATATGATGAAATGATCGGTAATAGTAGCGCCAGTAATTGTCAATATAGGGTTAATTTTTAAAACGACAGTCGATACTCGACTGTCATTAGAAAATCAACACTTAAGGCGATAAGGGTTCTCGAGAGAACGTATCGTGGTCACAGTTAGGACAATCTGGTATCACGCCAGGAAAGTCGATTGTCATTTGATGGTTGCAGTTGTCACAGGTCAATACACCTTGATTAATAATTTCTCCAGATTTATAGCAACCATGATGCTTAAAATCTTGCTGTAATTCGTGCCATTGCACCTGGCTTCTGTCAGTTATGCTACTTAACCATTGCCATAAGGTATTTTCAAATGCAATTGCTGTTGGGCTATAACTAATATCGTCGGCATTTTCCCCTTTTAAAAAGCTGGCAATATCACGCTTTAAAAATTCTTCTACCAAAGCCAGCTCTTGTTCATCGGCTGTAGATTTGAGCTGTAAATAGTTTTTTCCTTTAGTAATAGATTTAAACAAACTTTTAGCAGTCAATGAGTTATCCTGCTCAAACTGCTGTTTCACTTGGTCAATTAATGCCTGATATAAGGCCAATAATGCTGTACTTCTTCCACTCATATTAAATACTCCTTAAGACGAACCTTTTTAAAGCATCACTTCTAGTTTATTCTATGTAGTTATTCATCAGGCGAATGCGCGTTAGATCATACAATACGCGCAAATCCAACAGTGGGCGGCATGGCCGAAAATAGATTGATGCAAGAACAATATAATCCTTTAGAAATTGAAGCCTTAGTGCAAAAGCACTGGCAAGACCAAAAAACCTTCGAAGTGACTGAAGATGAGACTAAAGAGAAGTTTTACTGCCTCTCTATGTTCCCTTATCCGTCAGGTCGCCTTCACATGGGACACGTCCGTAACTACACCATAGGTGATGTTGTCGCTCGTTACCAACGTTTGCAAGGAAAAAATGTTCTGCAGCCTATTGGTTGGGATTCTTTCGGCCTGCCTGCGGAAAATGCAGCGATTAATAATAAAACCTCGCCAGCTCCATGGACCTATGAAAATATTGAGTACATGAAGAACCAGCTCAAATTATTAGGTTTTGGTTATGACTGGAGTCGTGAAATTGCCACATGTACCCCTGAGTACTATCGCTGGGAACAGTGGTTTTTCACTAAGCTGTATGAAAAAGGTTTAGTGTACAAAAAAACCTCATCAGTAAACTGGTGTCCAAATGACGAAACCGTACTGGCAAACGAGCAAGTACAAGACGGTTGTTGTTGGCGCTGTGACACTGAAGTCGTGCAAAAAGAAATTCCACAGTGGTTTATTAAAATCACTGACTACGCAGAAGAATTATTAAACGATATCGATACGCTTGATGGTTGGCCTGAGCAAGTTAAAGCTATGCAACGTAACTGGATTGGCCGCAGTGAAGGGATTGAAATGACCTTCCAGGTGGAAAATAGCCAGCAAAGTTTCGATATTTATACCACTCGCCCAGATACTGTAATGGGTGTGACTTATGTGGCTATTGCTGCAGGTCATCCTTTAGCTGTTCAAGCCGCTGTGAATAACCCAGCTTTAGCAGAGTTCATTGAAGAATGTAAAAATGCTGACACCACTGAAGCCGCTATGGCTTCAATGGAGAAAAAAGGGGTGGCAACAGGCTTAAACGCTGTGCATCCAATCAGTGGCAAACTTGTGCCTATTTGGGTCGCTAACTTTGTGTTAATGAACTACGGCACTGGTGCAGTCATGTCAGTTCCAGCACATGATCAGCGTGATTATGAATTTGCTAAAAAGTTTGGTTTAGCTATTGAAGCGGTTATTAAACCTGTTGATGGCGACGTTGATATCAGTAAAGAAGCCTTCACTGAAAAAGGTGTCGTGTTTAATTCTGGCGCGTCTTTCCCAGCACTTGACGGCTTAGATTTTAAAGCGGCTTTTGAAGCTATTAACGCCAAGCTAAGCGCTGAAGGCAAAGGTAAACTCCAAGTTAACTTCCGCTTGCGTGACTGGGGTGTTTCTCGCCAACGTTACTGGGGTGCTCCTATCCCAATGGTGACCTTGGAAGATGGCACAGTTATGCCAACACCAGAAGATCAACTGCCAGTTATTCTGCCAGAAGATGTGGTGATGGACGGTATTCAAAGTCCAATTAAAGCAGATAAAGCCTGGGCTGAAACCACCATTAATGGTCAAACTGCCTGGCGTGAAACCGATACCTTTGACACCTTTATGGAGTCATCTTGGTATTATGCTCGCTACTGTAGCCCGCATGCAGATCAAATGCTTGACCCAGCCAAAGCTAACTACTGGCTGCCGGTAGATCAATATATTGGTGGTATTGAGCATGCGTGTATGCACCTATTGTATTTCCGCTTTTTCCATAAGCTGTTGCGCGATATGGGCTTGGTTAACTCGAACGAGCCAGCTAAGCAATTGCTGACTCAAGGTATGGTATTAGCTGACGCTTACTACTACAACAACGAGAAAGGCGCCCGAGTATGGGTATCGCCGCTTGATGTTGCTGAACTTGAAAAAGACGACAAAGGTCGCGTCATCAAAGCTATCGACAAAGACGGTAACGAGTTGGTTTACACCGGCATGAGCAAAATGTCGAAGTCAAAAAACAATGGTATCGATCCACAAGTCATGGTTGAAAAGTACGGTGCTGATACCGTCCGTTTATTCATGATGTTCGCTTCACCTCCAGAATTGACCCTCGAATGGCAAGAATCTGGCGTAGAAGGTGCACACCGCTTTATCAAGCGTTTTTGGAAACTGGCCAGTGATCATATCGCAGCCGGGACAACAGAAGCGTTAGATGTTAAAGCACTGAGCGGCAGCCAAAAGGCACTGCGCCGTGAACTGCATAAAACCATTGCTAAAGTCAGTGATGATATTGGTCGTCGTCAAATGTTCAATACCGCTGTTGCAGCCGTTATGGAATTGATGAATCATCTATTAAAAGCGCCACAAGAGTCCGCTCAAGATCGCGCATTAATGGCTGAAGCTTTATCCGCAGTCACACGTTTATTGTACCCAATCGTGCCGCACATCAGTTTTAATCTATGGAAAGAGCTTGGCAATAGCAGCGATATCGAAGATAGCCGCTGGCCAGAAGTTGATGAGTCAGCCCTTGTTGAAGACAGCAAACTGATTATTGTGCAAATTAACGGTAAGTTACGTGCAAAAATCACTGTCGCAGCAGATGCAACTCAAGAACAAGTTCAAGCACTCGCGATGGAAGATGAGCATGTACAAAAACACTCTGAAGGACTGACTGTCCGTAAAGTGATTTATGTACCGGGTAAATTGCTTAATATTGTTGCTAACTAGTATGTTGTTGCCAGTCTAACCTTGGCAAATAACAGGTAGGGTAAAGTCTACCAAACACTAATGAGTAACTTGCCCATCTTATGCTAACCAGCATAAGATGGGCATTCATTATTACCGCCATGGTTGCCATGGATATAAAGGATGTCGATAACACTTATGTTGGTAAAACGTATTGGCTTAGCGTTACTCTTTTTTGTGCTAATTGCCACCGCAGGTTGTGGCTTTAAATTACAGCGCAGTTACTCGATTCCGGTTGAATTACAACAATTACACCTCAGTAGTAGTGACCAATATAGCGAACTAACCCGCTTAGTGGGCGACAGGCTACGTATTAATCGGGTCACACTGGTAGCAGCTGCAGAAGATACGCCTACGCTAAGACTTGTCAGTGATTCATTAGAGCGTGCAACCCTGTCCCTCTACCCTACGGGCAATGTCGCTGAGTATGAGTTAATTTACCTGGTCAACTATACCGTGATGTTACCAGAACAAGAACCAACAGAATTCCAAGCTGAAATACGACGAGACTACCAGGACGATCCCCGTACAGCATTAGCTAAAAGCCGCGAAATGGAAATATTAACCCGTGAGATGCGTGCCCAAGCCGCCGACAGCATTATTCAAACACTTGCTTCAATCGGTAGTGAATAAATGCGGGTTTATCCAGACCAGCTAAAAACTCATCTGCAGAAACTTCCCCAAGTGTGTTTATTATTTGGTGATGATTTATGGTTGATTGAAGACAGTAAAAGACAAATTATTGCCGCCGCAAAAAAACAAGGCTTTGATGAGCGCGTACAGCTTAGTCAAGAAACTGGTTTTAACTGGGGTGAGTTAATTCAAGAATGGCAATCGATGAGCTTGTTTGCCAGTAGAAGAATTATCGAACTTAATTTACCTAATGGTAAGCCTGGTACTGACGGTGCTAATGCGTTCCAAATATTATTACAACAACTAAATCCAGATATTCTGTTAATCATTCAAGGTCCCAAAGCAGGCGTTGAACAAACTAACAGCAAGTGGTTTAAGTCACTAGATGGCCAAGGATTATATATTCCTTGTGCCACCCCTGAAGGTAAACAGTTTGAGCGCTGGTTAGACAATCGCATCCAGCAGCATAAATTAACCATACATCATGACGCCAAAGCAATGATGTTTAATTTGTTTGAAGGTAATTTACTCGCCGCCGAACAAGCGATGCAAATTTTGCAACTGGTCAGCCCAAATGACAACATTACCCCAGAGCAACTGACTGACTATTTTGAAGACCAATCACGCTTCAGTGTGTTCCAGCTTACCGACGCTATTTTGAGTAATCATCAAAAGCAAGCTCAGCATATGTTGGCACAGCTGCAAGGTGAAGGTACAGCCATGCCTATTTTAATGTGGGCAATTTTTAAAGAAATTACCCTATTACTTAATTTGAAACTCGCCCAATTACAGGGTGAGCAACTCAGTCAATTGTGGGGGAAATATCGAATTTGGGATAAACGAAAACCCCTTTATCAAGCTGCATTAACGCGTTTAGAGCTTCACCATATTGAACATATGTTGGGTTTGGCATCAACATTAGAGCTCAACCTTAAACAGCATGGTATTGAAGATTGGGTGGGTATGAGCCATTTGTGTATTCTTTTTGATCCGCGGGCACACAATCGTTTAGCCCATATAGAATTAAGCTAGACCTAGGATTAAACATGCGAATAGGTATTTTAGGCGGCACCTTCGACCCTATCCATTTAGGCCATATTCGCCCTGCACTAGAAGTGAAACAGCAATTACACTTGGACAAAGTGTGGCTGATGCCAAATCATATTCCGCCCCATAAGCAATCCACTAATGTTAGCAGCAAACACCGACTTGCCATGGTAGAAGATGTTTGCCAGCAATTCAGTGATCTTGAGGTCTGTGACATTGAAATTAACCGTGATAGCCCTTCATATACTGTCGTGAGCCTACAGAATTTACAGCACACTTATCCGCAGCATCAGTTTTATTTTATTATGGGAATGGATTCATTTTTACACTTACCTAGCTGGCATCTATGGCAAACATTATTTAATCATTGCCATATCGTGCTATGCCAACGTCCAGGCTGGCAACTTGACACCTGTAATTCAATGCAGCAAGTACTTGATAGCAAATCAATTAACCATGTCGATTATGTACAACAATTAACATCTCATCAAACACCACCTGCACATGGTGCAGTGATTCCAGTCGCTATCGCTTTACAGAATATTTCTTCAACCGATGTACGTCACAAGCTACACAACAATCAGCCAGTCAATGAACTTATTATGCCTTCTACGCTTAGCTATATTCAGCAACATAAGTTATACCTTTGTTAAATAACCAATCACCAAAACAAATCTATATAGGATTAAAGCTGTTTGTCGCGCCCTGATTGCAATATGGATCAGCATAAACACCTTTGCTTAATTGCTTCCGTGGGATGAAATTGAGTATAATGCCCCGTTAATTTTGACTAGTGAGGTAATTCGCGTGCAAAGCACCGAACTGAAAGATTTCGTCGTCGATAAAATCGAAGACTTAAAAGCAAAAAACATCGTTGTATTAGATGTGAAAAAACAATCAACTATCACTGATACTATGGTGATTTGTACTGGTACATCTAAAACACACGTTCGCTCTATTGGTGAACATCTTGTTGTTGAAGCCAAAAAAGCTGGCATGCAACCACTTGGTGTTGAAGGCCGTGACAGCAGCGAATGGGTATTAGTAGACCTAGGTGAAGTGATTGTTCATGTGATGCAAGAGCAAACTCGTGAATATTACGAGCTTGAAAAATTGTGGTCGAACAATAACGCCTAATGAAGTTACAACTGATTGCCGTAGGCACAAAAATGCCCGACTGGGTTACCCGAGGTTTTGAAGAATATCAGCGTCGTTTCCCCCGGGATATGCCGCTAGAATTAGTCGAAATCACTGCGGGTAAACGGGGCAAGAATGCTGATATCGCTCGAATTTTGCAAAAAGAAGGCGAAGCAATGCTAGCCGCTGTTGCAAAAGGCAATCATATTGTGAGCTTAGATTTGCCCGGTAAAAATTGGACAACACCCGATTTAGCTGAACAAATGACAAAGTGGCAATTAGATGGACGAGATGTAAGTTTATTGATTGGTGGGCCAGAAGGACTTGCCCCAGCCTGCAAGGCCGCAGCAGATCAAAGCTGGTGTTTGTCAGCCCTAACATTACCACATCCACTTGTGCGTATCTTAATTGGTGAAAGCCTCTATCGCGCCTGGAGCATCAATAATAATCATCCTTATCATCGCGAGTAATAGGGTGTGAGTTCATTAAAAGACATTTATGGTTGTTGACACCGCAACACGATAAAAGCGACGCTAACCTTTTCGCTATTTACCCGCTGGAGACTTAAGTGCCGCCAAAGAAGCGCATCACAATGCATGACCACGCCGCCGAGGCTTCGTTATTCAAACGCCGTGCATTGTTCACTTTTTTTTGCGTGTTCATTTTACTCAGTATAGTATTTTTTAATCTGTATCAATTACAGGTGGTTTCTTACAAAGATTATGAAACCCGCTCCAACGATAACCGTATTAGAGTTGTCCCCACCGCCCCCAGTCGCGGACTTATTTTTGACCGACACGGTCAGCTACTCGCAGAAAACCAACCTTATCACTCTCTTGAAATGATCCCTGAGCGAATTGACGATCTTGATGCCACTTTTGATCAACTCAATGCTGTGGTTGAGATATCTCAAGAAGAACGTGAACAAATTAAAGACACCCTTAAGTTTCATCGGCGCTTTAAACCGCTCACCATTAAGGGAAAGTTGACCGAAGAGCAAGTAGCCGCTTTTTCAGTTGATCAACACATGTTTCCCGGTATTTATGTTGAAGCAGGGTTAAAACGTAACTACCCCTACAATAGCCTCATGACACATGTTCTGGGTTATGTTGGTAGGATTAACACCAGTGATAAAGCACTGTTAGAAAAAAGTAATAGCTGGAAGAATTATGCGGCGACTAACGATATTGGCAAACAAGGTATCGAGAAGTTCTATGAGACTTTACTCCATGGACTGCCAGGACATTTAGAAGAGGAAGTGAATAACCGTGGCCGAGTTATTCGTACCTTGAGAGTCACTCCGCCGACACCTGGGCAGGATATATATCTCACGCTTGATTTAAAACTTCAACAAAAAGCAATGGAGTTGCTAGCGGGTAGACGGGGGTCAGTGGTTGCCATCGATCCTCGAGACGGTGGTATTTTAGCTATGGTGTCTAGCCCAAGTTATGACGCAAATTTATTTGTCCATGGCATTAGCAGCAAAGGATATAGTGAGTTACTGAATGATAAATCTCGGCCATTAATAAACCGTGCTACCCAGGGACAATATTCCCCAGCATCCACTATTAAGCCATTAGTTGCACTCCTTGGTTTAGAAGAACGCGCAATTAGTGAGAAAACACGGGTTTGGGATCCTGGCTTTTGGCAAATTCCTGGCGTTGAACGCAAATGGCGCGATTGGAAAAAATGGGGCCATGGATGGGTTGATGTTTATCATGCCATTGTTGATTCATGCGATATCTTTTTCTACGACCTAGTTTATAAAGTCGGTATCGATAAAATGGCCAGCTTTATGTCGCAATTTGGGTTTGGTGAAAGAACCAATATCGATATATATGAAGAAGTCGCAGGCATTATGCCATCACGTGACTGGAAACGCTTACGTTACAACCAAGCCTGGTATATTGGCGACACGATTTCTGTCGGTATTGGCCAAGGATATTGGACCAGTACACCATTACAACTCGCTAGTTCTACAGCAATTTTGGCCAATAAAGGTCGTCGTTTTACGCCACATTTATTGAAAACCTTTAAAGATGACAAGGTCAAAATTGATGCGCCAATAGATGAACAGCCACCGATTGAGCTTAAAAACCCTAGAAATTGGGACATTATTAACGAAGCTATGCGTCAAACTGCTGATAAATCAAGATTTACCGATGCGACGTACACAGCTGCAATGAAAACAGGCACGGCGCAGGTGTTCTCGGTCGGCCAGGATGAAAAGTATAATGCTGATACTATTGCTGAGCATTTACGCGACAATGCACTCATTGTTGCCTATGCCCCCTATGAGAATCCACGCATCGCCTTAGCCGTTGTGCTAGAAAATGCGGGTTGGGGTGGTGCTAATGCAGGGCCATTAGCGCGCGCCTTACTGGACGAATATATCCTCAGGGATGAATGGACTGTACCTAACGACACACTAAAAGATACCGCTACAACGCCTGTAAATGAGCAACCAAATGAATAGCCACCATAGTCACGGTCATCATCATAAAAAAAATATTTGGCAAAAGCTGCATATTGACTTGCCGCTATTGTCAGGTCTGTTGACATTAATGGCTTTTGGATTATTCATCATTTATTCAGCCAGTGGCGAAAGCATGGCGATGATGGAACGTCAGTTAGTGCGCATGGGGTTATCTTTATTCATCATGCTTGTTATGGCACAAATAAATCCCGAAGCATTAAAACGCTGGGCGCTACCTATTTATGTCGCGGGTATTATTTTATTATTAGGGGTAGATTTTTTTGGCACCATTAATAAAGGGGCGCAGCGCTGGTTAAATCTTGGCTTTATGGAATTTCAACCTTCAGAGCTTATTAAACTTGCCTTCCCCATTACCATGGCATGGTATATCAGTAAATTTCCCTTGCCGCCTAAAAAACGCCACCTTGCAGGTGGGGCAATCATCCTATTAATTCCAACGCTACTGATCGCCAAGCAACCAGACTTAGGCACCTCAATTTTAGTCGCTGCTTCAGGGGTGTTTGTATTGTTTTTATCGGGCATGAGCTGGTTAATAGTGGGTGCTATTATCATTGCCGGACTGATTTTTTTACCGATTTTATGGTTCTTTTTAATGCACGACTATCAGCGTACTCGTGTGCTGACATTATTCGACCCGGAGAAAGATCCCTTAGGTGCGGGTTATCATATTATTCAATCTAAAATAGCTATTGGCTCAGGCGGATTTTGGGGCAAGGGTTGGCTAAATGGCTCTCAGTCACAGTTAGAGTTTTTACCCGAAAGACACACCGACTTTATCTTTGGCGTTATTGGTGAAGAATTTGGTTTAATGGGCAGTTTATTGCTATTGAGTATTTATCTGTTCATTATTGGCCGTGGTCTAGTCATAGCCTCACGGGCGCAAACTAGTTTTGCACGCTTATTAGCCGGCAGTATTACACTCACATTCTTTGTATATATCTTTGTTAACATAGGCATGGTTTCAGGCATTCTGCCTGTAGTAGGCGTGCCTTTACCGCTAGTCAGCTATGGCGGTACATCTATGATGACGCTGATGACAGGCTTTGGCATTTTAATGAGTATTCAAACTCATAGACGATTTATTGATCGATAGGAAGGTGTAATGAAATTATCTACCCGTTTATTTAGCGCGATCACCTTAGTCGTATCGACACATATTGGTATCGCCTCGGCGGCGACAGATGTCGACGCCTTAAAAAAGCAGTTTATGGCAGAGCAAATTAAACAAGGCTTTAGTCAACAAGAAATTGAAGCATTTTTAAATGAATCGACTTATACCCAAGAAGTGATTGATGCCATAACCAAACCCTGGGAAGCAAAACCTTGGCACCAGTATTATCCTATTTTTCTCACCGAAAAACGCTTGGCCAAAGGGCTAGAGTTTTGGCATGAAAATGCCGATACCATAGCCAAAGCTGCCGATAAATTTAATGTTGACCCGCAAATCATTGTCGCCATCATAGGTATTGAAACATTTTACGGTGGTTACATGGGTAACTATCGCGTGCAAGATGCCCTGTACACTTTAGGCTTTTACTATGCCCCAAGGGCCACTTTTTTTAGAAGTGAATACGGTAACTTGATGTCACTCATTAAGGAAGAAAAACTCGATAATGCCAGCTTGAAAGGCTCGTATGCCGGCGCGATGGGGTTTGGTCAGTTTATTCCATCTAGTTATCGCCATTACTCAGTCGACTTCAGTGGCGATGGCCGCAGAGACTTACTCACGAGTAAAGCTGATGCGATTGGCAGTGTAGCCAATTATTTTCATCAACATGGTTGGCAACGAGGAGCTCCTGTAGCCTTACCGCTAAATCATACCGATAATAAGGCGCCAAAAGCCAAAGTATGGACTAAAGAGAGATTGCATTATCGAGCCTCAGATATTTTGGCTCCGACATTAAGCTTGGCATCGGCGCGGGACATTGATGTTTCTCAGCAAGCGCTATTAGTAAAATTAGAACAACCCGAAGCAGACGAATACTGGTTGGGACTTAAGAACTTTTATGTTATCACCCGTTATAATCGCAGCCCGCTTTATGCAATGGCGGTTTACCAATTTAGCGAACAATTAAAAGCCCAATACAATGCAAAATAAACTCTATCTAAGTACCATTGTCATGATGATTATATTGCTTATGGCGGCATGTTCATCAAAACCAGATAACAAAAAAGGCAGTGTAGGGGCAAGTAGCCAATCGGGTCGTTACCAAATGGCGGATGACCGCTATCCTGATAATGCGCCAGATGTCAGCAAAGTTAAAAATGCGGTGCCCAAATACGAAGCATACACCCGCCAAGGCAATCGTAATTACACTGTTTTAGGCAAAAGCTATAAAGTACTGCCTACAGGTAAAGGCTTTTCCGAAACCGGTCACGCATCATGGTATGGGGCTAAGTTTCATGGCCACTTAACCTCAAATGGTGAAACATATGACATGTATACCATGTCAGCAGCACATAAAAACTTACCGCTGCCAAGTTACGTTAAAGTCACTAACCTTGAAAATAATAAACAAATTATTGTGAGGGTAAATGATCGCGGACCTTTCCATAATGGCCGCGTAATTGACTTGTCCTATGCCGGTGCTTATCACCTAGATATGTTGGCAAAAGGCACAGCCAAAGTAAAAATCGAAGTCATTCATATTGAATCAAATGACCAGCGAGGCATATCTGAGGCGACCAGCAACGAAATTCATTACATTCAAGTCGCAGCATCCAAAGACAAACTACGTGTGAATGCCCTAGCAAAAGAGCTCGAAAATAAATACGGCGTTTCATCTCGAATAGTATCAAGAGATGGCATACACAGAGTCCAGTTAGGTCCAATTGGTAAAATTTACTTAACCAATAAATTATTAGATAACTTGCATAGCCAAGGTTACCCACAAAGCTTTATTGTTCCTTAATTTATCTAGTAATTTACTCGATTAAGGAACCTTAATGCAATTTGGTTGACTAATAGTAGCACGACTAATGTTATAATCTTTTTTATTGTCTTTTCTTCGAATTAATAGAGACCAGCTAATTTCATGATAAATATTGCCAAAGCACCAATTGCGACTGCACTGCTACTTTCTTTTGTGTCGTTTACCTCTTCTGCTAACACACCGCAGCCAGATGCACGTCCAACGCCTAATCGCGCCCCAATGGTTACCCCTGATGCACCAAGTGTTGCGGCAAAAGCCTATGTGTTAATGGATTATTATTCAGGCCGCGTCATCGCAGAGCAAAATGCTTATGACAGCTTAAACCCTGCTAGTTTAACTAAAATGCTGACCAGTTACGTTATTGGGCATGAAGTTAAAGTGGGGAATATTTCACTAGATGATGATGTGCTTATCACCCAAAATGCCTGGTCAAAAAACTTTCCTGATTCATCAAAAATGTTCATTGAAGTGGGAAAAACAGTCAAAGTTTCCGACTTAAATCGCGGTATTATTATTCAATCAGGAAACGATGCGTGTGTTGCTATGGCTGAACACATTGCAGGCACAGAAGGTGCATTCGTTGATTTAATGAACTCATGGGCAAAGCAGCTAGGTATGAATGACAGCTACTTTGAAAACTCACACGGTTTAGATTCAGATGCTCATAAAACAACCGCATACGATATGGCCATTTTAGGTGCGGCACTTATTCGTGATGTGCCTGAAGAATACCGTGTCTATTCAGAAAAATCTTTTACCTTCAATGGTATTAAACAATACAACCGTAATGGACTACTGTGGGATAACAGCTTAAAAGTAGACGGCATTAAAACAGGTCATACTTCGGGTGCAGGTTATAACTTAGTCTCATCTGCCACCAGTGACGATGGCATGCGTTTAATTACCGTAGTACTCGGTACTAGTAGTGAGTCAGCCCGTAAAGCTGAAAGTAAAAAGTTACTTAACTACGGTTTCCGCTTTTTTGAA
Source organism: Shewanella sp. HL-SH8 (assembly GCF_051165765.1). NCBI lineage: Bacteria > Pseudomonadati > Pseudomonadota > Gammaproteobacteria > Alteromonadales > Shewanellaceae > Shewanella > Shewanella sp. HL-SH8. Next base: position 3,700,244 of record NZ_CP195039.1, read on the forward strand.
ACCATCACGCCTTACAAAGCGGGTGACACTTTTGTAAGCCAAAAAATTTGGTATGGCGATGTTGATAATGTTGACCTAGGTGTCATAACAGATACGCCTATTACCATCAGCCGTGGCAAAGCCAAAGATCTTCAAGCTAACTTTGAGCTAACTAAGCCATTAAGTGCCCCACTTGCTAAAGGCGAAACGGTTGGCCGCGTGTTCTTCCAATTAGATGGGAAAGACATTGCTCAATATCCTTTAGTGACATTAAATACTGTTGAAGAAGGTAGCTGGTTCAGCAAATTGATGGACTACTTCAAACAAATGTTTGCTAGCTGGTTTGAATAAGCAATAATAATTATCCTGAAAATCAATTAATTGAAGCCGCTTTTACAGCGGCTTTATTATTTCAAGTTATCTAAGCCTTGAATCAGGTATAATCGCCACCATATTTAGTGTAACAATCACCAATGAGTAATCCGATGCTAAACACAACTTTTGATGAAGTAATGACGTTTCCTAATGCATGTCCATTTAAAGTAATTGGCGATGCTGATGACACCCTAGCCGATCGCGTAGTCGCGGTAGCACAACAACTCGCCCCAGGCGACTATGTGCCAACGGTTAAAACATCAAGTAAAGGCAGTTATTATTCGATTACGATCCGCATTACCGTCACCAGCAAAGAGCATATTGAAAAAGCGTATATTGATCTTGCCGCTATTGAGGGCGTAAAACGCGTACTCTAATCGTTAAAGAGTTCTGTAAACGTGTAAAACTTGAGTATAATAGTCAGGAATTATTTTAAACACGTTGAACATACGCGTGACCGGTCCAACCTTTGGGGAGACGTTGCCCTTGCCAGCATCAACATTGCACATTCGCCATCTTGGTATGCAAGACTATCAATCTGTATGGCATGCTATGCAGGAATACACTGACACCCGTGACAGTGATAGCCAAGATGAACTTTGGGTTGTCGAACATCAACCTGTTTTTACCCAGGGTCAAGCGGGTAAAAGTGAGCATATTTTAAATCCTGGCGATATCCCGGTGATCCAAGTAGACCGTGGTGGTCAAGTCACCTATCACGGCCCTGGGCAACTAGTGGTTTATCCACTTATAGACATAAAACGTAATAAAATGGGCGTCAGGCAGCTGGTTAACAATATAGAGCAAAGCATAGTTAATATGTTAGCGCTATATAATGTAGAAGCCTATGCCAAAGCCGATGCCCCCGGCGTATATGTACAAGAACGCAAACTAGCCTCGTTAGGCTTACGCATTCGAAAAGGCTGTTCATTCCACGGCTTAGCGTTAAACGTAGACATGGACCTTGGTCCATTCCAACGTATTAACCCCTGTGGTTATGCCGGTCTTGAAATGGTGCAATGCAAAGCACTCGGCGGTCCACAAACCGTACTTGAAGCTGGCGATAAACTCATTCAAACATTTAGCCAAGTTATGGGCTACCAACAACTTGTGCATCATCAAGGATTAGCAGAATAATGAATAGGCCTGAAAGATTACAACCGGGAGTTAAATTACGTGACGCCGATAAAGTTGCACGCATTCCGATCAAAATTGTACCCTCAGAGCGCGAAACCATGCTACGCAAGCCTGATTGGTTACGGGTAAAGCTGCCTTCATCTAACACACGTATTTTAGAGATTAAAGCTGCCCTGCGCAAAAATGGCTTACATTCTGTGTGTGAAGAAGCCTCTTGCCCTAACCTAGCTGAATGTTTTAATCACGGTACCGCTACCTTTATGATCCTTGGCGCTATTTGTACTCGTCGCTGCCCATTTTGTGATGTTGCCCATGGTCGCCCATTAGCCGCGGATGCCGAAGAGCCTAAAAAGCTGGCGCAAACTATTGCAGATATGAAGCTTAAATATGTGGTTATCACCTCGGTTGACCGTGATGACTTACGTGATGGCGGCGCACAACATTTTGCTGATTGTATTCGTGAAATTCGCCTGTTAAACCCTGCTATTAAGATTGAAATTTTAGTGCCTGACTTCCGTGGTCGTATCGATGCGGCATTAGAAATCTTAGCCACTGAGCCACCTGATGTGTTCAATCACAATTTAGAAACCGCGCCTAAGCATTATCGTAAAGCGCGTCCTGGTGCTAACTATCAGTGGTCACTAGACTTATTGAGAAAGTTTAAAGAACGTCATCCTGATGTACCCACTAAGTCTGGCTTAATGATGGGCTTAGGTGAAACTAACGAAGAAATTGCAGAAGTACTGCATGACCTACGTGCTCACAAGGTTGAAATGCTGACATTAGGTCAATATTTACAACCAAGTAAGTTCCACTTACCGGTTGAACGTTATGTGCCACCAGCAGAGTTTGACGAGCTTAAAGCATTAGCAGATAAACTTGGTTTTACCCATGCAGCATGTGGCCCGCTTGTTCGCTCAAGCTACCATGCAGATTTGCAAGCTCAGGGTAAAGAAGTAAAGTAACTTTTTGGCTTTAGAGTTTGAACAGAAACGGCGCTTATAGCGCCGTTTTTTTATGGGGAATGATTTACTTGAATTGGTAGGTCTTCTGCCGTATCACCGAAGCCATAGGCAATATCATGTTTTGATAGTTCAATATTCGACTTGATTTCTGTCACTTTTTTCAGGTGACAGCCCCTAATGATTCAGTTTTTTATGCAAAATATTGTATCTATGCTTCTTAGTCGAGGGACGAGGAAAAGTGTTATCTGCTGATACGCTTAATAGGCCATGACCATTTGAAATGGCATCGTTTACGTCCTGTACCGTCCAACTCAGCTGATATTCTGCATTGCTAAGCTCTGGAATTTTGATATAAAAAACGCTCCGGTGTATTGAATCCGGTTCACCAAATTGGCCAGCATCGAGTATCTGCTTTGCTAGGGTTTGTGAGTCTAAACTGAGTACAATATTGTTATCGCGTTTTAAGGTGATGGATATCAAAGTCACCTGATGTTCAAAAGTGGCTTTCAGTACATTTGGGGTGGTACAGGCCCATTCAAACTGCCCATTAATCTGCGGATTATCACTCTTATTAGCATATGCGCAGTATATTGGTGCGCTAACCAATAACAGCACAAATACCAAATTTAAAAAGCGATAAAAATTCATAGCTAAACACCTTATCATTTATTAATCCGTCAATTTCAGGTGTGTGTATTAAGAATAATTAACGTTAATATGATTGGCGCTTGTTACACACCAATCATATTGCCCAATACAACCAACACCATACTCACTATGGCTTTATAGATACTTTGGCGTTATGCACATACCTTAGATTAAGCACTCACATAAGTACCTAGCATTAGCTCGCTAGCATAACGTTCCTGTTTGCGTGATCGGGGTGATCCAGTAGCGACAAGGATTGTGTTTACACACAACAGATAGCGCATTCAGTAATGCGGCTTGAGCCTCAATAGGGTGCATAATTTCAAATTTACAAAACTCGCGATATCCTTCTACCTGCTCTTTGATATTAAAGTGGCTATGCTCGCGGCTAAAACCGCAAATATTGCCTAGGCTAAAACCTGACAAGAAATCGAGTGAAATCAAAGTGTCAACTATGTCGTCTTTAATATCATTTTGAGCGATTAGCACTAATACTTGCTCTGCGTTCATTGACGTTTCTCCAGCCAGTAATACAGGATTGGTAATAAATAAAGGGTGGTAATAGTCGATGTCAGCAAACCTCCGATAACCACTATAGCCAATGGCTTTTGAATTTCAGCGCCTGGGCCGGTGGCAAACACCAAGGGCATCAAACCAAACATGGCTGTTGTGGCTGTCATTAAGATAGGCCTTAATCGTCTTGCGGCGCCCTGTTCTACCCTAGTGATTAAGTCGCTAAATAGGTGCTTGGTTTGTTCGTAATAACTCACCATTACCACGCCGTTGAGCACTGCAACACCGAGCAAGGCGATAAACCCCACTGATGCAGGTACAGATAAATACTCACCCGATAAATACAAACTGACTATACCGCCCATCATGGCAAAGGGGACGTTGGCCAAAATTAAACTGGCTTTAGTGAGCGACCCAAATGTGGTGAATAGAATCAGGGTGATAAGCGCAATGGCGATTGGGATCACTAGTAGTAAGTTATTGGTTGCCCGTTGTTGGTTTTCAAATTCCCCGCCAAAACTGACGCTGTAACCGCTTGGAAACTTAATCTCTGTGGCTATTTTGGCGTTAAGCTCTTCCACAAACCCAACGATGTCTCGGCCTTGCACGTTGGTGGTTATCACAGAGAAACGGTCACCTTGTTCACGCTCAATTAAAATTGGCCCTTCTTTATAACTGAGCGTTGCCACATCAATTAAACGCTTTAACGAATGGTCTGGCATTACCAGCAATTGCTGCTGTAGCTCGCTGATGCTGCTTAGCCCGAGCTGATTACTGGCAATCAATACTGGAGTGCGTTTTTTACCTTGCAGCACTTCCGTCACCATCACACCTTCAAGCTGACTTTTAAGATAACGGGCAAACTCGATAGTGCTCATGCCAAAGCCGCGGGCCATTTCATTATTTAGAGTTAAGTTAATAAATGGGCTACCTTCTATCATCGACATTTTGATATCGATGCTGCCTTGGGTGGCACTGACAAGTTGTTCAATTTGCCCGGTAAGCTGGCCAAGGGTATCGATGTCGGTGCCAAATACTTTAATTGCAACGTCACCAATACTGCCGGTCAACATTTCAGACACGCGCATTTGGATTGGCTGAGTAAAGTTAAAGTTTACCCCGGGGTAATGTAATAACTCGGTGCGGATAGCTTCTATAAGCTCATCTTTAGTATCAAATCGCCATTCATCGCGAGGGGCTAACTCTAAAAAGACATCGGTTTCATTCAATCCCATAGGGTCTAATCCAATTTCATCTGCGCCAGTTCTTGCCACCATCTGCTTAATTTCAGGAAGCTGAGCTAATAGGGTTTGTTGAATTTGTTTATCAATCTCAATAGAAGCCTCAAGTGAAATAGAGGGCGATTTTTCCAACTGTAAAATAATATCGCCTTCATCTAAGGTCGGCATAAAGGTTTTACCCACCAAACTAAATAAGCCTAAACTGACAATCAGTAAGGAAAATGCCACAATCATAAAAGGCTTTTTATAAATAAAAGTGCCTTTAAGACTGGTTAAATAAGCGGCTTTCAATTTTTCGATGGCTTTGGGTTCTTGCGCCGATTTTTCATTCACTAAGTAAGATGCAACAACCGGAATAACGGTTAACGACAACACAAGTGCCGATAACATGGCAAACACTATGGTGACCGCAACGGGGGTGAATAACTTACCCTCTAGCCCAGTTAAGGTTAGCAAAGGCGAGAATACAATCATTACAATCACAGTACCGGAAACAACAGGCACTGCGACATCTTTTGTCGCTCTAAAAATAAGGTGCAAGCGCGGTAAACGTTGTTTGGTGGCGATAAGGTTCACCATGTTTTCAACCACTACAACCGATGAGTCCACCAGCATACCTATGGCGATAACAAGCCCACCCAAGCTCATTAAATTAGCCGATAGATTGAACAAATCCATCATTAAAAAGGTCATTAAGGCGGCTAAGGGCAAAGACAATGACACCACTAAAGCCGCGCGCACATTACCTAAAAACAGGGCGAGTAATACAATCACTAACAACACTGCCTCAAACAGCGCCGTTGAAATGGTATCAATAGCGGTATTAATCAAATTAGCGCGATCATAAAAAGTGTTGATCACACTGCCTTGTGGCAATGTCATGCTTATTTGATCAAGCTTTTGCTTAATATTGCTCACCACCTGCGCGGTATTAGCATCCTTTAGAGCAATGATTAATGCTTCGGCGGTTTCTTCACCATCTTTGGTGACGGCGCCATAACGCGCTAAATGACCAACATCAATATCAGCCAAATCCGTCAGGCGATACACTTTGCCGTTATCGGCTTTGATGACTAATTGCTCCAATTCATCGATGTCATCAATACGCCCTTCTGCGCGCACAATAATGGTGTCGGTACCTATGGTTAGCTTGCCCGCGCCCTCGTTATGGTTATTTTCCATAATGGCCTGTTGCAGCGCAGCAAAGCTGACCCCAGCCGCAGCCATTGCTGCGGGGTTCGGACTAATATTAAAGCTTTTTGCGTATCCACCTAAAATATTGACATCGGCAACCCCAGCAACAGTGCGCAGTAACGGTCGCACTTCCCACTCAAGTAATTGCCGACGCTCCATCAAAGACAGATTAGGGTTTTCTAACGAAAACATGAATATTTCACTCAGCGGTGTGCTCATGGGCGCAACACCGCCAGACACACCCTCAGGAAAACTGTCCCACACGGCAGCAAGACGCTCACTGACCTGTTGCCTTGCCCAGTAAATATCGGTTCCTTCGGTAAAATCTAAGGTAATGTCACTGATGGCATATTTAGTGGTCGAACGAAGAATCGCCTGATTAGGAATGCCCAACAGCTCGGTTTCAATCGGCACGGTGATCTGTGCTTCGATTTCTTCGGGCGTCATCCCCGGAGCTTTTAAAATAATTTTAACTTGAGTAGGTGAAATATCAGGAAAGGCATCTAATGGGATAGAAAACCAGGCACGCCCGCCCGCAAGCATTAACATCAGCGCAACGATCAACACAAATAAGCGTTGTGTAAGCGAAAAACGAATTACCGCAGCCAACATGTTATTCGCCTCCCAAACCAAGCAATATACCTTTAGCTGCCGCAACAGATTGCGATAACACCTGCATTTGGCTTAAATCATGATCACTGGCGACAATATATTGATCCGGCGTAGAGCCTAAAACATCGATGCTCATCGCGGTTAAGTTAGTGGCAGTTTGGGTAAAAATTTGCGTGTCTTGATGCCAGGTAAATACACTATTTTTAGGCAGCAAATACACAGCTTTTTGATATTCAGGGATCACCGTAATTTGCTGTCCAAGTAACAGACCACAATCAGAGGTAATAGGCATTGACCATGCGGTTAAAAAGATCCCCTGTGCAATCGATGACACCTCATCAATGGCGATATGACACTGATTAATATTAATTGCCGATAATGATGTTGACTGGCTCATTGGTACATCGATTTTCACCCGAACACTGTCAGCGGGGATCAATGAAAACAACTGTGTGCCCTCTATATATTGGCTGTCGATATGATTCAATTTCACCACACCAGTCATAGGAGACGTCACCACCAAGGATTCTGTCTCTGCATCAATGCCTTGCACTATCTCCATAAAGTGTTGCATATGCTCAAACGTTAAATGGGTACTGAAATAATTCAGGCTGATCTCACGCCATTGATCGGTACTGATACTGCCACTTTTTAATAAAGGCTGATTTCGTTCATAGCGTTTTTTTGCCAGTGAATATAAACTTTCAGCGGCATCAATTTGGGCTAAAAAATGAAACACCTCCGGCCCAGTTAATCTCACTATGGCCTGCCCCTTAGTGACGTTTTGGCCCTGTGTGACTAAGAATGTCACTTGCTGAATATTTTCCGGCGCAGTGACCCAATAATCATTGCCAGGCAATCGCTCAACTTGAGCGGGTAAGGAGCTCCCTTCATAACTTGCCAACTTTTGCGGCTGAATATAACTCAGGGTTAAATTGCCCAGGTCAGCCAGTGAAATAGATTCTGCTCGAGTGGCTGCCGATGATAAACACACTAAAACAGTTAAAAAATGAGCACCAAACTTGAGCATCATAATGAAATTCCTAAGGCTTGCAGTTGCTGAGAATGTAATTGTTGTAACGTGACTTGATTCAAGGCTAAGCGCGCTTCAGTATCGAGAGCATCTATGTAACAGCGCAGCCAAATTTCATAGCCAATTTGGTTTTGATTTTTCACTTGGGCTAAATTTTCAGTAATGGAACGGCTCAAGGACACCCCCCTTGTTAACAAGGTTTGTTGAGCCCGCAAGTTTTGCTGCTGAATAGCAAGCCGTTGAATTTGGCTGGTAAGCTCAAGGTAGATGCGTTCACCGTTGACACTTTGTTCTTGAAAATCTTTTTGCCACATAGAAACATCGCTTTGAGACAAAGCCGAACTAAAGCTCAAGGGCACATTAATTCCTATGCCTAAATGTTTGTCATTAAACTGATCAACTGCGGTTTCTTTAGCGGTTAACGATAACGTCCACGGATCTTGCTCTCCGCTTTGCTGGCTTTGTAACATCAGTTGTTTTTGTTGCAATTGCAGAGAATGAAGCAGCCAGGAAGGATGTTGCATCAACGCAGTTTGAACATGTTCTGGCGCGCTAAACTCACCTATATCAATGGCTTTTTCGACTATATCATCGGGTAATTGATTTAGGCCAGTTAGCGAGGTAAACAAGGTCAGTGCTTCGGTTTGTTGCTGCTTAAACCCTATCTGTTCAAGCTCAATATCCACCAGCTCTTTTTCGAGCAGCAATATATTCACCAAGGGTAATTCCCCTGCGTCGGCTAATTTTTTTTGCTGAGTATATAGTTTAGATAACAGTCTTGATTTACGCTCAAGTTGATTTAACTTTACAGCGGCAAGTCGTTGGTCCCACATGCTTTGCCTTAACAGCCCAGATAAATACAACTTTTGTAAGCGGGTTTGTTGTGCCTGAAGCGCCTGACTCAGTTGCACAAGCTGTTTATCACTTTGGTGCAAACTGAAGGTTTTTATTGGCAGGTTTAGGGATAATTCTTGCTCATAAATGTTACTATTATCCAAATCACCAAGGTAACTTAAGCTCACACTGGGTAACCCTGTTAACCAAGATGAACTGTTCAGTTCAATTGCAGATCTCTGACTTAGCGGTGATTTAGCTAGTCTTGATTGACTGATTTCAACTAATTGAGGTAACGCATTATTGGCAGCAATACTGCCAAAGCAAGTGCTACCTAAAGCGATAAACAAACATATTTTGATACTAAACTTAACTGCCGACATAAGTGATTTCTGTTCCCCTAAATGAATACTCACTTTATCATTTAGGGCCTAAACCACATGGGTAAGATGTATCATAAAAACGCTTATGGGACATATGTACCATAAAATAAAGCCATGATTTTATTTGATTTATTAAAAACACTTATATCTAGCCCAATACAAGCCGTTTGATTCAGGATCTACCATGAAAAAAGATGTATTCATAATTGTACTGTTACTGTTGATCACGCTATTCAAACTGTTTGATATTTTTGCAGACATTCAACTCGACATTCCTGTGTGGCATATCGCCCAAGAAGCCGTGCTGGTGCTTTTAACCATAATTGGCAGTATTTATTTAGGCTTTGATTTAATCCGTAACTCTCGTCAGGTAAAAGCCCTGAGAAGTAAACTTGCTAAAGCGGATAAACAGATCAACAACATGTCCAGTCAAATGCGCGCTGCAAGACAGGAATACAGCCAAACCATTGCGGCACAATTTGAACTATGGGGCTTTACTAAAAGCGAACAGCAGGTCGCACTGTTATTGTTGAAAGGACTGAGCTTTAAAGAAATAGCAGAAGTACGACTAACAAAAGAGAAAACAGTACGTCAGCAAGCCTCAACCATTTATAGCAAAGCTCAGGTTGATGGTCGCCACACACTATGTGCCTGGTTTATGGAAGACTTTATTCAAGAGTAAACAATATTAACAGTTAAAACGAATTGATATTTTCAGCAAAATCAAAAATCTAACAGAGCTATTACAAATATAGCTCAATCGAAGAGATTAAATATCGGGAGTAATCGAGAATCTAACTATCGATAGCGAGGATAATTAACTCAACACCAAATCCATCAAAATCGCATCTTCATGGCCATCGTCCGTTGGGTAATACCCCTTACGACGACTGGTTTCAACAAAGCCTGCTTTTTCATATAGCCCAATCGCACTCAAGTTAGACTGACGAACCTCTAACATAATCACCACTGCATCGCATGTCTTTGCCTGTGAGACTAATGAGGTTAATAAGCGCTTACCTAAGCCTAAACCTTGTGCTGAGGGGGCAATGCAGATATCCATCAAGGTCACTTCATCAATCACCTGCTGAACAATACTAAAGCCCAATAATTGCCCCTCTGCCATCACGCCTTCAACGCGATACAAATGCCCGAAACAGCTGGCTAAGATGGCTTGCGACATCGGCGAATGATGACATGCCTGTTCTATAACTGACATTTCAGCAAGATGATCTTCAGTTAACACGGCCAAGGAATAAGTCATAAATATTTCCACAAAATGGGCAATTACAAAGTGATACTGCATAAGGTAGCGAGCAGGTATACCTAAATCATATCAGTTAGTTGAAGTAATTGTTACCAGATTAACAATTGCCCCTTAGTGATTTATTCATATTCTTTCATAAGTTGTCTATATCCATTCATCCATGGTCTGACTGTTGTTAACAACTCTTATCTAATATGGGCTTCATCGGTAGATGTCATCATTAAGAGAGCAAATCATGACCACAAAAGAATTATCTGAAACACCTAAAAAAGTGAAATTCAATGAACTTAAAGCACTGGGATTTATCATTTTTTTGTTTTTCCCCATTGCCACAGCCACCAGCATTAGCGCCTATGGCTTTGTTATTTGGATGATCCAAGCCTTTGGTGGTGTGGTCGCTCACTAGTCCTTCTCACTCTGGGTCAATCTTATTAAGGATGTCGTTATGAAATGGTTTATCAATACCTGGCGCACACTCAACCAGCCAGCTAAATACCTCACTTTAGGCACTATTAGCCTTTCAGCCTTTTTAATGGGCATTATTTTTTGGGGCGGTTTTAACACTGCTTTAGAACTGACTAACACTGAAGAGTTTTGTATTAGTTGTCACAGTATGGAAAGCAAACCCTACCAAGAGTTACAGCAAACCGTGCATTGGTCTAATCACTCTGGTGTGCGTGCTACGTGCCCTGATTGTCACGTGCCGCATAACTGGAGCCGTAAAATTGGCCGTAAAATTGAAGCATCACATGATATGTGGGGCTGGTTAATGCAAACCGTGAATACCGAAGAAAAGTTTGAAGCGAAACGCCTTGAAATGGCAAGCCGTGAGTGGAAACGTTTTGATCGTGATGATTCATTGGCCTGTAAAAACTGTCATAACTACGACTCAATGAAGTGGGAAGACATGTCAAAACTGGCGCAGAAACAAATGAAACGTGCTGCGGAAACCGACCAAAGCTGTATCGATTGTCACAAAGGAATTGCCCACAAGCTACCTGATATGGGCACCTCACGTGCACCTGAATTAATTGCCCAAGTCGGTGCTGGTGAATCAAGCCTTGAAGCGAACAGCAGTTACTTTACCGCATTAACTAAACCACTTTACTTCAACGAAAAAACTGACGTTGAGGCCGGTACCCTAAACATTGCCACTAAAGTGACAGTATTAGAAACCAAAGGTAATCGCGTTAAAATTGGCATTGATGGCTGGCGTAAAAAAGTCGGCGCGGGCCGAGTGATTTACTACGATTTTGGCCTAAACATTTTATCGGCTCAATTGTCAAAAGATGCCGCCCTTGAAGACGGTGTAATGGAAGTGTTCGAGCAAAAAGAAGATCCGATGACAGGACTTATTTGGCAACGTGTTGAAGCCAAAATTTGGACCGACTCAGATTACCTAGTCAAAGATCTACAACCACTTTGGGACTATGCAAGAGACACATATACCAACAGTTGTAGTGTGTGTCATACCCAACCTGCTGAAGCGCACTTCGATGCCAACAGCTGGCCTGGAATGTTTCAAGGCATGATAGCGTTCGTCAACATGGACCAAGATACCCAAGCACTTGTGCAAAAGTACCTACAGGAACATTCATCTACTTTCGACAAGTCAGCGCACTAATAGGACATCATTATGAACAGAAGAGACTTTCTTAAAGGCTTAGCAGCAACCTCATTTGTTAGCCTAAGCAGTGCATCAGTGCTAGCGCCATTTAAGGCTTTGGCAGCAGCGGGAACCATGGCTAATGATGAATGGTTAACAACCGGCTCACATTTTGGCGCATTCAAAATGAAGCGTAAAAATGGTGTCATTGATCAGGTGATCCCTTTTGACTTAGACAAGTATCCAACCGACATGATTAACGGCGTAAAAGGGTTAGTGTATAACCCATCACGCGTTCGTTACCCTATGGTACGTTTAGACTTTTTATTAAAAGGTCATAAAAGTGATACTTCACAGCGCGGTGATTTTCGTTTTGTTCGCGTCACCTGGGACAAGGCACTGAACTTGTTCAAAGACTCATTAGACCAAGTGCAAACCAAGTATGGCCCATCAGGCTTGCATGCGGGTCAAACGGGTTGGCGCGCTACGGGACAATTGCACTCAAGCACAAGCCATATGCAGCGCGCTGTAGGCATGCACGGTAATTTTGTTAAAAAAATTGGTGATTACTCTACCGGCGCAGGGCAAACCATTTTACCGTATATTTTAGGCTCAACTGAGGTATACGCCCAGGGCACGTCATGGCCGTTAATCCTTGAACAGTCAGACACCATTGTCTTATGGTCTAACGATCCCTATAAAAATCTGCAAGTGGGTTGGAACGCTGAAACCCACGAGTCATATGGCTACCTTGCGCAGCTGAAAGAGAAGGTTAAGCAAGGTAAAATCCGCGTGATCAGCATTGACCCTGTGGTCACTAAAACGCAAAAGTATTTGGGCTGCGAGCAACTGTATGTCAATCCACAAACTGACGTAGCATTAATGCTGGGCATTGCTCATGAAATGGTGTTCCAAAACCTGCATGATAAAAAGTTTATCGAAGGATACAGCTTAGGGTTTGAACACTTCCTACCTTACCTATTAGGCGAGTCTGATGGTATTGTAAAAACCCCTGAATGGGCCAGTAAGATTACTGGCGTGACTCCTGAAATCATTCGTGATTTAGCCAAGGTAATGACTAAAGGTCGTACCCAAATCATGATGGGCTGGTGTATTCAGCGTCAACAACACGGTGAACAACCGTATTGGATGGCAGCTGTGCTAGCCACTATGATTGGCCAAATTGGTTTACCTGGCGGCGGGATAAGCTATGGTCACCATTACTCAAGTATCGGCGTCCCCTCATCAGGAGCCGCAGCGCCTGGTGCATTCCCACGTAATTTAGATGAAGGCCAAAAGCCGCTGTTTGATAATAATGATTTCAAAGGCGCAAGTAGCACTATACCTGTTGCACGCTGGATTGATGCCATATTAGAGCCAGGTAAAACCATTGATGCTAATGGCTCAAAAGTGACGTATCCAGATGTCAAAATGATGGTGTTTTCAGGTAACAACCCATGGAACCATCATCAAGATAGAAACAAAATGAAGCAAGCATTTAAAAAGCTTGAATGTGTGGTCACCATTGATATGAACTGGACGGCGACATGCCGCTTCTCTGATATTGTGTTACCAGCCTGTACCACGTTTGAGCGCAATGATATTGATGTCTATGGCAGTTACGCTAACCGTGGTGTATTAGCAATGCAAAAGATGGTTGAGCCATTATTTGAAAGCTTATCTGACTTTGAAATCTTTACTCGATTTGCCAAAATTATGGGTAAAGAGCAAGAGTATACCCGCGGTATGTCTGAGTTTGATTGGCTTAAAAAGCTCTATAACGAGTGCAAAGCCGATAACGCGGGCAAGTTTGACATGCCAGATTTCGATACCTTCTGGAAAGACGGTTATGTTCACTTTGGTGAAGGTCAACCTTGGACTCGTCACGCTGATTTCAGAAACGATCCAGAAATGGCGCCACTTGGCACACCATCAGGTTTGATTGAGATATTCAGCCGTAAGATTGCGCAGTTTAACTATGATGATTGCCCAGGCCACCCAACCTGGATGGAAAAGTCAGAACGCAGTCATGGTGGACCCGGTTCAGACAAGTACCCTGTGTGGATGCAATCTTGTCACCCAGATAAACGCTTACATTCGCAAATGTGTGAGTCTGAGCAATATCGTGCAACCTACACTGTAAAAGGACGTGAGCCAGTTTACTTAAACCCAACTGATGCCAAACAACGTGGTATTAAAGACGGTGATATAGTGCGGGTATTTAACGACCGTGGTCAATTGCTTGCAGGCGCTGTGGTGTCTGACAATTTCCCACGCGGTGTTATTCGTATCCACGAAGGTGCCTGGTACGGCCCTGTTGGCAAAGATGGCAGCAAACAAGGGGGTAATGAAATTGGTGCATTATGCAGCTATGGTGATCCAAATACCTTGACTCAAGATATCGGCACCTCCAAGCTAGCTCAAGCTTGTGCAGCCTATACTTGTTTGGTTAACTTTGAAAAGTATCAGGGCAAAGTGCCAGAGGTCAGCTCGTTTAGTGGCCCAATTGAAGCACAAGTGTAGTTCACACAATTAGCCGTTAACTGAGGTTATTTAGCACCACATTTTCCATTGGGGCTAAATAACCCTCTAGATAGAATCGACCTGAATTGGGTCAAAGGAGATTACATAGATGACTGATAAGCAAGTATATGCCACCCCAATGAACCAGGGGCGCGCGATGGTATACAAACTGCTCTCATCGCTTTTTGCTAAAGAGCTTGATCAGCAACTATTGCATGAACTGACATCAAGTCAGGCTCAAGCCTTCTTTGCTCAACTGGCCAGCGATCCCTTATTAGCACAAGATATCACTAGCTTAAATTCAGTGCTGAATACTCTCAATTCTGACAGGGCGTTATTAGAACTCGCTGCTGATTATTGCGGATTGTTTTTAGTCGGCACTAAACATAGCGCAAGTCCCTATGCCAGCTTATACCTTGGCGATACTAACGCCAGCGATGAAATATTGTTATTTGGTGAACAACATCAGCAAATGAAGACTTTTTTACAACAAAGTCAATTGACTGTACAAAGTGAGTTTCCTGAACCTGCTGATCATATCGCAGTCATTTTAGCTTACGCCGCCCACCAAGCCTGTTGCTGTGACGATAAAACACAACAGGCCTTTATCGCCCAATATTTGAATGCTTGGTTACCTCAGTTTACCGATAAGGTAGTCACGGTTGATAGTGGTAATTTTTATGCCGCCCTTGCCAGACTTACCCTGGCTTGGGTTGCCAGTGATTGTGATGCTTTACAAGTAAGTTAGTTTTATCCTTCCCCCAAAGACCCAAAACACCGAGCTTGCTCGGTGTTTTTTTATTCATGCTATCTGCTGGCATCTGATAACTTAACTGAAACGGTATCCATTGAGTCTTGCCATAATTGTTGTAACGCTTGGTATTCTTCATTGGTAAAGGTGCATGTTTCCAATTGCTGACATAGCTGAGTTAACGCAACTAACCCCATGCTGGCACTACTGCCCTTTAAACCATGTAATAATTCGCTACTGTTAGCTGGTAAGTTAGCTAATGCCGCTATCTGTGCGGTACTGCTGGCTTTAAACAAGGTGAGCATTTCAGCTATCGCATCCGCCCCTAAGTATTCTAAGTCCTCAGTAATTTGTTGCTCATTGAGCAAACTCGCTGTTGGCTTACATACTGGATAGCGATTAGGCTTGGTCTTAATGGTGCTACCTGCAACTAGGCTGTCAGCATCAGTGGTATTGGAATTCACTTCACCATGATAAGCCGATGCCGGGTGGGGAGCCGATGCAGCACCTACACTGTGCGTCTCGGTTTGAAATGCCTCACTGGCCACCCCAATCCATCCTGCTAAAGCCTGCATATTCAATGGTTTTTCGAGTACCGAATCAAACCCTGTTGCTTTATAAAGCTGCATATCATCATCTTGCACTTGAGCGGTAAACGCAGCGATATTTGCCCTGACCTGCGCCGATTGCGCAATCTGAGTTAACTCAGCCAGTAACTCAATGCCCGAGCCGTCACCTAACTGAATATCAAGCATAATCGCATCAAACTGAGCGGCGTTATCCTGCCGATAAACCGCTCTTGCCTCGGCGCAGCTTTCAACCAATATCGACTGATGCCCAAGGTGAGCTAAAAAGCCCTGAGCAACCATGGCATTAACTTTATTATCTTCAATCACCAACAGGTTTTTAGGTGTCACCTTTGGCAACTCGATACGGCTTAACTCATCGGTTTGATTACACATAATAAGCGGTAAGCTAAAGCTAAATGTTGAGCCCTTACCCACTTGGCTATCCACGCCAATACATTGGCTGGCATTATCGAGATTGTTTTCGCGGTTATTGTCGAAATCATTCATCAATGCGACCAATTCTTTACAAATTGCCAGCCCTAAACCAGTACCACGGGTGCGCCCTTGATTCGGTTGAGCACTATATGCGATAAACAATTGTTCCATTGCTATGTCACTAATACCAACTCCGCTATCAATCACAGCAAAAGTGAGCCTTTGGTCAACCACAGCCACACTTAATTCCACACCACCTTTTGGTGTAAACTTAATCGCATTACCCAACAAATTAAACAATACCTGTCGCAGTTTAGGACCATCGACAAACACCCAGAGCGGCAAGTTTTGACAGTTTAACGATAAAGATAATCCAGCCAGCCCCGCACCCGACATCATCACCGCCATCACTTCATCTAACAGATCATTTAACGCAACGGGTCGCGGCTCATTAGATAACTTGCCTTGTTCTAAACGCGAAAAATCTAAAATATCGTTCAATACGGTTTGCAGTAATGTGCCGCTATATTGAGACAAAGCCAGCATTTGCTTTTGGGCTGGCGGCAAAGGAGAGTGACTTAATAACGTTAACGTGCCTAAAAGCCCATTTAATGGCGTGCGAATTTCATGGCTCATGGTTGCTAAAAATAATGATTTAGCATTGCTGGCCTGCTCAGCCATCTCCCTTGCGGCCGAGTGCCCTTTTGCTTCAGCATCTAACTGACGATTGGTTTCGGCTAATTCAATGGTACGTGCCTGAACGGTATTTTCTAATGAGGCTTTATGCACAATCAGTTCAGATGCGGTAGTTTGTAACTCGGCTTGCAACGCTTGATTTTGGTTAGTTTTTTGCTTGAATGCTTCGATAGCTGAAGCCATAGCGGTTAGCTCATCATCGCCATGGGGATCGAGCACAACCTCGGTATTACCTAGGCTTAATTGTGATAACGCCGCAGTCGCTTCATTTAAGCGCAGGGCAATGCCTTTATAAATCACCCGATATACCACCAGCATCATGATAATGAACATTAACACGCCCGTTGCCCACAGGCCGGACTTTGCCCAAAACAGTTGCTGTAAAAAATCGCGGCGGGCATTGTCTGCTTGGATTTGCTGGGCTTTCATCGCCCCATCGACCGACTTATTCAACAGGCTTAATTTGTCAGTTAACTGCATCAACTGAGCATTTTGCTTAGCTAACACTTGCGCATATTGCTGCTGTAAACGTAAACCAATATTCACTTCCCTTAGCAAAACTAATTCTTGCTCAAGCTCTGTCGCACGAACTGGGTCGCGAATAAGCCCTTTTAATAATTCAAGCGGCATTAAATCGATTTGCTTACCGATAGCATGATTTGAAACATCAAAGCCTGAGGCGGTATTAGGGTGTTCACCAACCACATTGGGACCGCTTGTTTTAGGGCGAATACCCGATTGATAAAGCACCCTTGTCATGCTGTCTAATATTTTATTTAATCCAAGTTGTTGCTCGGGAGACTGCAATAATTGGCCCACTAATGCGATATGATGAATAAGCGCTAACGCCCTGTTTAAGCGCTCTCTGATATCTAAATCTTGTTCTATGATGGTGTCGAGCAAGTGAGCGCTTTGCGCTTCACCAGCCACTTGCGGGTAAGCTAGGCTTAATTTGGCCAAAATAGCCGAGTCGACGACCGCCTGCTCGGCTTCAAGCAACACACCGCTACGACTGGCTGCTTCGGCAAGGTCGCTGCCTTTATCATCTAATAGTGCGGTTAATGCTAAACGTGCGCCAACCTGACGCCCTAAAACAGATAAGTCATCAATAATCTCACTCGCAAGTAAGGCTAAATTATTATCTTTACTGTTATGACTATCTTGCACTTTTAACGCATTAAGCCGTTCAATTGCAGCAAATAAATTGGTGCTTTCTAAAGATAATTTACGTCCTAAAAATGCTCGTTGGGCTTCTTCTTCCACTCGTTCAAGCCCTTGAGCATTGTCGAGTAATGCATTGGACGACTGCATAAGTTGTCTGGCGGCTTCCGAGGCTGGTAAGGCTTCTTCGTATAAATACTGATCGGCTAATTTTACCCAATACAAGGATAAACTGCCCAGACTGACTAATAACAGTAATAGCAGTCCCAATAGACTAAATGCCAGCATGAGGCGACCAACTAAGCTCTTACCTGATAGTGATAAAGCACTCACATTCATTCCTTAAACTGTTACAATCTACTCGACAAAAACCACAGTGTTTTACTTAACGGCTTAGACACCCTAATAGAGACAATAAGATGCGACAACTCATTTATATACTCATTTTTTGTTTAGGGACAATTTCATCACTGGTTGAAGCAAAAACCGACAACCATTGGTCATTAGAGCAACGAACGCCGTTTAATGAAAAAATTCAAACCACTGAAAAAATCCATTATAACGCCTTAACGTCTGCCCAAAAAAACTGGCGCATTTGTGCATTAGTTCCCCACCTTAAAGATGCTTATTGGATAGGAATCGATTATGGCTTGGTGTCACATGCCAGCCAACTAGGGATTAACCTAGAGTTATTTGAAGCGGGCAGTTATTACCGCAAAGACCAACAACTAAAGCAACTGGAACACTGTTTAACAGAGCCATTTGATGCGATTTTGCTTGGTACTGTCAGCCCTGATTTACTTAAGCATTATAAAGGGTCTATCAATAAACCGATTATTGCGCTGGTCAATCAACTCAATAGCCCTATCATCAATACCCGTGTTGGCGTCAATTGGTATCAAATGGGTTGGATTGCCGGCAATTATATTAGCCAATCGCAACAAAAGACCCCAGCAGATAAACCAGTAAAACTAGCGCTATTAACTGGCCCTGAAGGCGTTGGCGGTAGCAGTTGGGTTGAACTTGGTATTCTTGATGCCATAGCAAACAGCTCGATAGAAGTGTCATCTATTCGCCATACTGATAATAATCGCAACCTTTACCGTGACCAATTGTATCACTTACTCAATGATCATATTCCCGATTATATTTTAGGAAGTGCCGTGGCCATTGAGGCGGCGATTGGCTCTTTACAACATAAGCAGCTAACTGGGCAGGTAAAGTTAGTCAGTAGTTATTTATCTCCCGCCACGTTGCGAGGACTGTATCGAAATAAAGTGGCTTTTAGCACAGATGATCAGGTGGTGTTACAAGGTAAGTTAGCCATTGATGTAATAGTAAAAGAGCTTGAAGGTGCTACGCCCTTTGGTGATATAGGCCCGCAAATACTAAAGCTATCACAAGGTAAAGTGTCCTTTAATGCACTTGAAAATAGCTTAGCCCCTGCGGACTTTTATCCCGTCTATCGCGTAGTTTCGCCTAGTCTTCAACCTTAGTGGCAAATAAGTAACCTTCACCGTGCACGGTAACAAATAAATCTGCCTGAAGCTTATTGCGTAAACGGCGGATAATCACGTCTATGGTTCTGTCATTGACATCTTCATTTCGATGACTTGTTTGCTGCATCAAACGTTCGCGAGATAAAACCTGCTGTGGGTGTAAAGCAAAAGCCGTCAGTAATTCAAATTCCGCTTTGGTGAGTTTAATCACTTCATCACCGCGAGATAACTTACGACTATTTAATTCTAAAACGTACCGGTCGAACACAATTAAATCGTCACACTTTTCAAATTGCTCGACCACTTCCTGCTGGGCTTTTTTAACTAACGAAATCCGCCAAAGCAAATTTTTAACCCTAACCAATAGCTCTCTAAGTTCAAAGGGTTTAGTCACATAATCATCGGCGCCCATTTCAAGGCCAACAATTTTATCTATAGTTTCATCGCGTCCAGTAACCAAAATAATGCCGACATCAGAACGGCTGCGTAAATCACGGGCTAAACTTAAACCATCAACACCAGGTAAGTTGACATCTAACATGACTAAATCGATATGATTATTGGCAAATTGTTGCCACATCTGCTCGCCGTCTCCAGCTTCGAGTACACGATAACCTTCACGCTCAAAATATCCTTTTAAGCGAGCACGTATTACCGCCTCATCATCAACCACCAGCACTGTGTGTGATACAAATGTATGCGCCATCGTTAAATCCAAAGTATTTAAGCCAATGACCGATATTATTCATAATTTTTCACATTTGCCTATAAAGATCTCCAAGGAATGAGTAGCGGGTAGCAAAAAAAGTCTAAAAAAAGGACCTGAATATCACTAAGGGAGAGTGACGTTTCAGATCCAATACTAATAATTACTGCGAAGCTGCTATTGCAGGCTAAAAACTTTTGTTAATACCAACAACAAGGCGATCATCAAAAATTTCGGTTTGGGTACCATACACTTTATGATCAGAGTCAACTGTGCTGCCATGGTAACGCACATCGAAATTAATCCCTGCATAGACTTTACTGACACCAAGATTCCAGTGCCCCCAACCTTCTGCTCCCTCGCCATCTAAATCCTGATAACCCACGCTGCCAGACACTTTCCAGCCACTGTCGAATTGATAACTTGGGTGTACTGCGTAGTTCACCCCTTGCCAGCCTTCTACACCAAACCAGTCATCAACCGTTGGGGTCACTTCTAGTTGTACGTTTGCACGGCCAAACTGTTTGCCCACTTTAATCCATAATTCAGTGTAGTTTGAATAAGACGCACCCGGATAAAGGTAAGAAAAGACCATCACGTCATAGGTAATGCCACTATCACCAAACTCGCCAGCTTTACCAATGTATGGCGCGGTCACGATTTCTAAATTAGGATCAGCAAACTTAATATTTGAAGCAAAAACGCCAGTGTACCAACCCGCATCGTTAGCCCAACCTAACGTGCCTTGTACCACGGGAACGTCGCCGTCCATGGTTTCAGATTCACCGCGAAAAACATAATCAGATGCAAAAGTCATGTTGCCGCTAATTTTACCGCCAAACACGTCGGCATCATCTGCAGCAAATGCAAATGGCACGGCTGAAAATAGCAAGCTGCCAAGTAAAACCGATTGAGTCAGTTGATGTATTTTGTTCATAATTATCACCCTATGTTTACCACTTATTATTAATAGGGTGACTATAGGGAAAACTTATGAATGGCTATTGTGCTTGATATGAATTGATAAGAAATGAATATGAAAAATTATGAATAATGGCATTTAATCTGATGTAAAAGATAAACCCTATAAAATTAGCTTTGTTGTTTATCTACCACAGAACAAATTTGCTGCCATAGCTGGCGCTTTTCAGTCCCACTTTGAAGCACATCTTCCAGTGGTGCACTGACTAACCATGCTACCCGTGGACGTCTTTTTACTTTACGCATATCCCAAACAACCTGCGGACCTTTGATCACTTCGCAATCAAAATCGCATTGCTCTGGGGTTATATCTAATTGGGCCAGCACATTTTCAATAAACTGTTGTTCAGATAAATCTGCATCGACATCGTGTAATACCAAGTAAGGTTTGCCCGGTTTGTCAGCACTACGCCAACGGGTGATATTCATTGCATCAAGAAAAGCCGATTTGTCCATATTCACAGTCTATTAATCAATAATAAAATAAGAATATCAGGTTAGCCTAGATGAGGGAAAGCCAATGCTAAAAATGCAGTGCAAATAAAGCGGTTATAAGCCAGTAGGGCAAGCCAACTCCTAGTGATATTTGAAACCTTGTTTAGATTTGTTAAGAATAGCGGTTCAGTGATATTTTTATCTTTTTTTGCAACAAAATCCGCAGTCCACCTTTGACATGGTTGTTAAATACTTGTTAAATTAGAGCCGCTACTCAATTATTAGTCATAAAACAGTACTAAAGTACGGATGAGTAAGCGCTAGCAATGCCAATTAAACAGAACATGATTAAAAAGTAATTAGCATAAATTCAAGCAAAACCAAAAGGATGTGCCCGACAATGAACAAACTGTTAGTGTTAATGCTGCTTATTTTAAGTCTACCCGTTTCAGCCAAATCACTTCCCCCTATTCTTAATTTTTTACCTTCATGTGCGCCTATTATTGTTGATGGTATTTATATTGAAAAAAAACTTACTGACAGCGCGAATAACAAGCTAATAGCCAGTAGTTTTCAATTAATCAGAGAAAAAGCAAAAGAAAAACGCGTCGATGCCATTATTATCACTAATCTTATCCAAACCGATAAGCTAATTATCACCGCTGATTTAATCGATTTTTGTGATGATGACGAAAGTTTGTCATCAATGAGCACCGCCTACAACCAACTGAGCCGTAGACCCATTACTTTTGAGCGCTCTGTTACTCCGTCTCAAAAAAACCGGCCACATCAATTACAATACCTAAGCCTGAACCTGAGCTAGCGATTGCTCGTGTCCAACCGGAACAAGTAGTGCAAGCACCAACGCGAACAGTCAATACCGCCAGAGCAGGCACATCATCAAAAAACTTTAAACCAGCACTGATGACACAATTGGAACTGGCAAAACTTGCTGCTAAAGCAAATGAAGCGGGCAAGCTGTCAACAAATATCACCTTATCAGGTGCTTATGGCATTAACATTAATAACTCGACTGAATACGTTCTGAATATTCTTGGCCCAGCAAGCGCAGTGTTTACCCTAAGTGCAGACACCACGGCTTGGTTATATGGCCGTGACTTATGGCTTATTATCGAAAATGACAAAGTACAAAAAATTACTTATAAAGAGCATTCACTACTGAATTACACCGGTAAGAATTTTATTTTATATGATGAAGACTTTGACAATAATTGGCTTATCGATGATAAAGCTGGGTTCCGTGATGATGTACCTAACGTACGCGCAAAATTAAATTACCTCAAACAGAAGTCAAAAGCTGAATACACTGTTTCAAACCAAAAAAATCTATTGAAGTTAGATTTCTCAGAGTTTTCCTCTTATAACGGTAAAGAACCAGATTTATTGTTAAGTGGCTTCACTTTTTACTCACGTGATTATGATAGAGATGAAAATCAGATCCAGTATTCTGATATCGACAACAACTTGTTAAATAACTTACTCGTACCAGTATCTAAACCTAAACCGTTAAAAATACAAGATTTAGTCATTCACTACGTTCCTAACGTTATCAATTACTCTGATGATGGTAGCTGGGAGGTATTGTCTAAACACATACAAGTAAAACACGTCGACAATACAATCAAGCAAATCAAACTATCGGAAAGTATCAATTACCCTGTTGAATCTGATGAAGACTTTATGCGTTTTTTAAAGCAAATGAACATACCTGAAACTAAACAAGCCATGATGGATAAGTATGCAAGCAGCGCGACATTCTGGTTAGAAAAAATGACAGTAACCAATAATGATTATGAGATTAGAGCGGAGTTCACCACTGAAGATGACGATGCTATGCTGATTTCACTCGAAGTAGAATATTTATAAATTCACTAATCTCACCGTTCTAAATTAACAGCACATAAGTCAGCCTAAATTTAAAATTAGGCTGACTTTTTTATTTTTTCACACTAACATAATTTAATGATTTATTATTAAGGCAAATAAACAATGAAAATAGATTTTGCCCAACATGGGAGTTTTACATTAACGGTAGAGAATAACGTCATTGTGGCAACACTTAATGGCAGTTGGAATAAAGAGGCTGCCATAGCCTATAAAAATCAATTCATGCATGTCGCTCAGCCATTAATAGGCAATCCTTGGGGGCATATTGTATATCTTGATGAATGGGAGTTATGCGAAGCAGAAATGTTCCAGGTGATCACTCCTTTAGTGACGTGGTGTATCGATAATGGCCTAAAAAAAGCTGCACATATTTACAGTAAATCGGCTATCAAAAAACATTTCATAGACCAAATGGTCATTGAGAGACTCGGTGATTTTGAAAGGTGCATTTTCACTAGCAAAACAGAAGCTGCCGATTGGCTAGCTGAATACAATTTTATAGTGCAGCGCTAATTAGCGATTCATTGCTCAGGTAAATAGGGACACAGTACTATATTGCCCCCTTTAATAATTCAGTTAAGTGCTACCTTAACCAAGAAGCTTCAAATTATCCTATCTCGCTTTATCAAGAGCTTCGCAAACCAGCTTAATCCCTTGAAGAACTCTCGGTGACGCCCTATGTAATACATCGGCATCTAACTGATAAATGTGTTGGTTTTTAACCGCTGGCAGTTCGGGCCATTGTGACCAATTAACTCCCATGGCATTTCCTTCGTCCTGACTTTGTAATATCACTTCGGCGTTAGTTAATAATACATTTTCAATACTAATTTGCGGATATTCGCTCGCGGCCTCATAAAATACATTAGCCCCATTGCATACACCAATAATATGCTCAATCCAGCTGCCTTTAGACACAGTCATTAGTGGTGTCGACCACAACTGATAAAACACTTTAACCTTCGATTTAAGTGTGTTTTGTTGACGAATCTCAGCTAACTGCTGACGGTAATCATCTGCCACCTTCTGTGCTTGTTGCGCTTGACCAGTAAGTTGCCCTAACTGTTCAATCTCTGTCGCCACATCATCTAATGATTTAGGGTCACTATTAAACACAGTAAAACCCAGTTGCTTAATTTGATTAATATCCTCCAGCTTATTACCACTTGCCCAAACGACAACCAAATCAGGGTTAAGCTCAATAATTCGCTCTATTTGAATGCCATAATAGCCACCAATACGGGGAATAAACTTTGCTGACTCAGGGTAGTCCGCATGATCTGTGGTCGCGACAATTCTGTCGCCTGCTCCTATGGCATAAAGCATTTCAACGCCGTGAGGAGATAAAGCAACAATACGTTTTGCGCCAGTAGGGTGAATATTTGCGTGGCTATTAGCTGGAGTGACATCCTGAACAGTTTGCGCAAAGACGGTAAATGACACTGTCACTAATGCGGCAGAAACAATAGGGAATAATAAAAAGCGAGTGAGTATGAAATATAGCAAACGAGTGTCCTTTTCGAGTGTAGTGCTCATTTTTAATAAATTTAACTTAAGCGATACTGATTAGTGATTGTGATTAAAATGGTTAATAGCTAAGAATTATAGTCATATCAGGTTTATTACCAACCATGCAGCTTTGCATATTCAAGCAGATTTTCAGGGCGATAACTGTCATCTTGTTGCCAGCGCGCTTTAACTGACGAGTGAACTTGTGCTGCGCCTAAATCGTTAATCGTTCGCAGCGATTTTGTCTTTAGTCGATAAAATTTGCGTCTGGAATTAACTAGCTTAGCCAGCGGATTAAGCACGATACCATCGAGTAAATGATGTTCAATACTCAGCCCATTTAACTGAGCTTGCTGCATCATCCATTGTAACGGAATATCAGATAGCCGAGTACCATCATCATCTGCAGGATAACTGCCGCCAACATTGCTGTGCGCCCCCGCAAACCAAACCTGTTCAATATCCACACTGTCTTTTGATGACCAAATCGTTGGGGTAAAATCTTGTCGATGTTCATCAATTGCCAATGCATGTCGGGCTACTTTAACATTGGCACCAATTTTGGTATCAAAAAATTCATCTTTATCTTCAAATAGCCCTAAAAATGAAAAAGGGATCCCCATAGCACCGACTGTATCCCAAACACCCACAAAAGCGACGTCACGTGTTGAATGAGAATATTTCTCCCTAAATTCGACAGACTTAATACCGTCAGGAGCATATTTATTATCTTGGGTTTTATAGTGATCAAACGCTTTTTGAATATACTTAGCATCGGGCCGCTTGATGATGCCGCAATTATTGATTAATCCCGATAAACAGCGAACCGTGTATGCACCGCGGCTAAAACCAAATAACCAGATTTCATCCCCTGGGGAGTAATTTTGCACAATATAGCGATAACCATCGACAATGTTTTTATGTAGTCCTCGACCCGTTGCCCCGCTAATTAACACGTCATGGTAAGAGCCAAGGCCCCAATCATAAAATACCTGTTGTGATTTACCGTCACTGGCTATCGGGTCAATGGCACGGGCAAATTTAAGCACATTGGTGGCATGATCTTGTTCAACATCCAGTTCTGGCCGATTCCAAGTTCCATCTGCGCACACTACAATCCTTTTACTCATTAGCTAACATCCTTTTAACGTTTGACACAGCTTTAGACTAAGGCCCTATTGGAAGCTTGTCTAAAAAACAATCTACTACCATAATAAAATATCGTGCTTAGGTACCTATCTTATCGTTATCTTATTCTTATCACTTACACTTAATTGGACTCAATTATGATAAATCCAGCAGATTGCGTACTCATGGTCGTTGATGTACAAGGAAAACTTGCCCAAGTGATGCAACACTCCGCTCAACTGCACCATCATTTAATAACGTTAATTAAAGGGGCAGCCCTTTTCGATATGCCAATTATTTGGTTAGAACAATTGCCAGATAAACTCGGCACAACCTCGCCAGAATTAGCTGAATTGTTATCCCCCTTATGCCAACCTATTGCAAAACAACATTTCAGTGGCTGGCAGTCAAAACAAGTACAAACTTTACTTGCCCAAAAAGGCCGTAGGCAAGTTATTTTGTGCGGTATCGAAACCCATGTTTGTGTTTATCAAACATGCAAAGACCTGCTTCAACATAACTTTGATGTTCATGTTGTCGCCGATGCCATGTCGTCGCGCTCAACGGATAACAAAGTACTGGGTATTCAAATGATGCTTAATCTTGGTGCGCAGCTGACAAATGTAGAGTCATTACTTTTTGAATTACAGCATCAGGCAGAAGGCGATAGGTTTAAAGCCTTATTAAAATTGATTAAATGATCTTAACCGCTTTATTGGCGTATTGTTTGATCATCTTTCATTACTGGTAGTCGATTTTAGCCTATATGAACAAGCCATCTGATACTCAAAAAGCCGCTAAAGTACCCAGTAGCCGAGTTGCACGTTTTTCAGCATTTGGCGGGTTAGCCACTCGCTTAGCTGGCAACATAATTAAAGAAGGGGTAAAACAATACAGCCAGGGTCAATCACCGCAGCTGAAACAGCTGGTTATGACCCCAACGAATATTGGCCATATTGCAGACAAACTGGCGCAATTACGTGGCGCAGCGATGAAAGTCGGCCAAATGCTTTCGATGGATGCAGGCGAGCTGTTACCACCAGAGTTAACTGAAGTACTGGCCAAGTTGCGTTCTAACGCTAACTACATGCCCCATAAACAACTTATCGGCGTATTGAAGTCTCACTGGGGAGACAATTGGTTAGATGCTTTAGGTCAATTTGAGTTACGCCCATTTGCAGCAGCATCAATCGGTCAAGTGCATCTTGCTTACTTAGCCACAGGGGAGAAGCTGGCGGTCAAAATTCAATATCCGGGTATTAAAGACAGTATTGATAGCGACATTGATAATGTCGCCTCACTATTAAAAATGTCAGGATTAGTACCGAATAACGTCAAACTTGACGAGCTCCTTTCCCAAGCTAAACAGCAACTACACCATGAGGCTGATTATCTTCACGAAGCGGCATTACTGATTCAATATAAGCAATGGGTTAAACACCAAGCCCACTTTATTGTGCCAAAAGTTTACCCTGCACTGAGTAACAACAGTATTTTATGTATGGAGTTTGTTGAAGGCCAGTCAATCGAATCTATAGCGTCATTAGATCAACACACCCGTGATAGTGTAGCCACCAGGTTATTACAGTTGTTTCTTGATGAGTTATTTACTTTTAAGCTTGTTCAAACCGATCCTAATTTTGGTAACTTTCAGTACCAAGCAGATACAGGTTGCATAGTACTGCTTGACTTTGGTGCTACGCGAACCATATCAAACTCATTATCGCAGGGTTATAAATTACTGATGCAGGGCGCAATGACCAGTGATATGGCATTAATCACTGAGGCTGCATCACAAATCGGTTTCTTCCAAGACAATATTTCTGCTGAACAGCAAGCATTGATTGTCGATATTTTTCATCAGGCATGCGAACCCTTAAGACACAATGGCGAATATGATTTTGCCCAAAGCCGATTAGCTAATAGAGTCACCGATGCAGCTAGATCAATGAGCACACAACAAGATGAATGGCACACGCCACCAATGGATGCTATTTTTATTCATCGTAAATTGGCAGGCATTTATTTGTTGGCGGCGAAGATTAAAGCCAAGGTTAACGTGCAGGCATTATTTTCTGTTCATCAAACTAATGATATCGAAAAATCGGTGTAACATGCCGTTATCTACTTTTTAAGAGCATGCTGTTAATGCTCAACCGACATCAAATATTATCTTGGAAAAACTATGGATAACGGCTTTAAAATCGGCTTGTTCTGTACGTGCTTACTCAGTGTACTCGTTACCGCATCAAGCCAGGCACATTCGATTAATACAGAAACGGTTACCCAAAATAGCTCAAACAGCACCAGTCAACCTGGTGAGTTTGCAATTGCAGAAATTGCCGATGGCGTTTATCTGCATCATTCATATTTAAATGTTACTGACTTTGGTGTAGTCGAAGCCAATGGGCTTGTCGTGGTGCAAGATAAACAAGCTTACATTATAGATACACCATGGACAGACAGCGATACGGCATTGTTACTTGAATGGATAATACAGCAAGGTTTCACCCCTGTTGCCAGCATTTCGACCCATTCACATCAAGATCGCGCAGGTGGTATAGGCTATTTAAATAACCATGGCGTTCAGACTATTGTCTCTGACCGTACCCAAGATATTTTAGCTGTAACTAATAAACCTCAAGCAAGCATGGCTTTTGAAGGTAATAGTTACACTGTAAAGTCTGATCTTATTGAGGTGTATGACTTAGGTGCTGGGCATACAAAAGATAACCTCGTGGTGTGGTTGCCAAAACAGCAAATACTATTCGGCGGTTGTTTGATAAAATCACTCGACTCAAAAACCATGGGCTATATTGGCGAAGCCGATATGCAGGCATGGCCGACAACGATTAATAAAGTAAACCAACAGTTCCCTAACATTAATCTCGTTATTCCGGGCCATGGTGCAAGTGGCGATACGACATTGCTCAGCCATACCATTGAACTAATCGAACAGTATAATCGTACACAATAACCTTACTGAATTGAGCAAAAACCCGTCTATTAATCGAACTCAATGAGTTCACACAAGGAGAGTCACCATGTTTAGTCACATCATGATCGGCGTTAATGATATTGAAAAGTCGAAAAAGTTTTACGACGCAATTTTAGCGACTTTAGGCCACGCACCAGGTGTCATAGATGATAAAGGCCGCTGTTTTTACTTCACCCCTACAGGCATTTTTGCATTAACTAAGCCGATTAACGGCGAGCCCGCTTGTCATGGTAACGGCACGACTATCGGTTTTGCGGCTGAAACCCCTGCCGCTGCTGATGCATGGGAAGCTATGGGTGTTAAAAGTGGTGGTACCGCTTGTGAAGGAGCGCCAGGTCTACGCCAAGGTCCTGGCTTTGAATTGTATCTAGCCTATTTACGCGATCCTGATGGTAATAAACTGTGTGCACTGCACAGAGTTGCTAAGAAATAATCTGCGCATGCAATCACAACTTAATGGGCGAAGTATTTATACTGCGCCCATTTTTTCATAAAATAAATTAGTAATACAACATCCTCTGAATTACGCTAAGACCTATTGAACCTTTATGCTTGAAAACACCACTTAAAGTAATAACGCTTATGGATGCATCACAATCCACTACAAGGTAAAATAGCCGCCCTTTGGTATAGTAAGAGTGTGTAATGGCTGTTAACGATCCCTGTTTTATTCTTTTCAATGGCAGTATTGCTGAACACAGCTTACCGGAGTCGTTTACTTTTCCGTTTTATTATCAACCTCACACCCTGTGCATACAAGCGGCAGAACAGTTACAACAAGACTTGTTAGACACAAACCCTTGGCGACATAACTTTGGCTTAGATCCTGAAAACGATCGTGGAATGGTCATAGGTAAAATGTTTGGGGTACTGGTTGTAAAAAATCAGCAGGACAAACTGGGATTTTTAGCGGCATTTTCAGGCAAGTTAGCAGATCAAAATATTTTGCCTCCCTTTGTACCGCCAGTGTTTGACATGTTAACTAAAGACAGCTTTTTTAGTGTTGAAAACAAACAAATCAATGATATCAATCAACTCATTATTCAGCATGAAACAGATCCCCAATTAACCAGGTTAGTTGACCTTTTAGCAGATCAACAGCTGCAGTCAGAAAATGAGCTCGAACAGCTACGATCTGTCATTATTGAAAGCCGTAAGCATAGAAAAGATCAGCGTGAGCAAGCTGATTTAGCCTTAGCGCAACATAACATGACCACTGAAGCATTCACATCATTGTCAATTGAGCTTAGTCGCCAGAGTGTGCAACAAAAATTTAAGCTTACTGAGTTAAAACAACATTGGGCAATCAAGGTTGACCATACCCAGCAACAGGTTGACACACGACAACAACAAATAAACCAATTAAAAAAGCAGCGCAAACAGCTTTCTAATCAACTGCAAAAGAAGCTGTTTAATCAGTACCAATTTTTAAATGTGTTAGCAGAAAGCAAAGATTTAAACACAATATTTCACGATGCCCCGAATCATCTGTCTCCAGCTGGTGCTGGTGAATGTGCTGCACCTAAATTATTACAGTATGCGTTTCAGCACCAGTTAACCCCTATCGCTATGGCTGAGTTTTGGTGGGGCTCATCACCTAAATCAGAAATAAAGCAGCATAAAAACTTCTACCCAGCCTGCCACAGTAAATGCCGTCCTATATTGGCACATATGCTTAAAGGTATGACCGTCGACCCTGATCCATTACTTGTGAATACCGCAGTCAATAAGCACATTGAAATAGTCTATCAAGATAAAGACTTAGCGATTATCAATAAACCCGCTGAGATGCTCTCTGTGGCAGGAAAAAATGTCACCGACTCAGTACAAACCAGAATGAAACAATTATTTCCCCAAGCCACTGGTCCACTTATAGTACATCGTCTTGATATGTCGACTTCAGGACTAATGGTAATAGCACTAACCAAAGACGCTAACAAAGCATTACAACAACAGTTTATTAACCGCACAGTAATCAAACGCTATATTGCATTAGTTGACGGTAAACCTAAGGGGCAAAATGGCACAATAAACTTGCCGCTTAGAGTCGATTTAAATGATCGCCCCAAGCAATTAGTTTGTTATGAACACGGTAAGCAAGCCGAAACCTATTGGGAGGTATATAAGCACAAAGGTGCCCGCACCCTTTTACACTTATATCCAAAAACAGGACGTACTCATCAACTTAGAATGCACTGCGCCCACCACCAAGGCTTAGGATTGCCTATTGTGGGAGATGACTTATATGGTATTCAGCAAAACAGGTTGCATCTGCACGCTGCATTTATCGGCTTTAACCACCCAACCACCGATGCGTGGATCGAATTTAATACTTTTGCTGACTTTGAATGATCGACATCAAAGACCCGCTAGGTAAAAACAATTAGACTATAATATCAGCACTAAAAAAGGCTTAACACTGCTGCAGTGTTAGGTTTGCGTCAAATAGACATTACACATTTAACAAGATCGATCCTTGATAAACAGTAGTCATGTTAAAAAATATAGGTTATTGTAACAAAATATATAGGTGCTAATTATGACTTCTGCTTGTTGTTGACACTTTTAGCTCCTAAAACATGACAAACCAAGTGACGTTGCCGCAAAAACGTGACTATAGTTGTAGACTACACCCCTGATTAATTATAAAAATAACTATAAGCTCAAGCACTGTTAAGGATAAAAGTGGAACTATGAAAGAATGGTATTTCTCACATAATGGTGAAGTTAGCGGGCCTCTAGGCTTGTCGGACTCAAACAAGTTTATCGAAAAAAACCCAGACACCTACGCCTGGCATCCATCTTATGCCCAATGGATACCAGTCAGTCATGTCGATGAGTTTGATATAGTAATCACACCACCACCTCCGCCTCAAGCGATCCCAAAAAAGTTGATTGAGCGTTTTATAGCAAAAGAACAAGAGCTTAATACCGCGCTAAGTCGAATTGAAACAACGATAAAGTCTCTTAGCAATTCACTCGCTGATTTTGATCGTGATACTAATAAGACGAAAACGATAACCCAGAATTTAAATCAAGAAGTTAAAACAACAATCCGAAGTGTTAATGAACAGTATGAGGCTTTACAAAGAACTCTTGCTGGCGTCGCAACTAAGTAATGATTCCAAATCATATTTGCGATAACTCCTAATCACTGTTGATAACGACTAAATAAGAATTATGATTATGAAAAAATGGTTTTTTTCACATGATGGCGACGTAACAGGGCCATTAACCGAAGTTGAGGCTATTGCGTTTTTACAAGACCAGCCTAACTGTTATGGCTGGCATCCAGCATTTTCACAATGGCTGCCGGTTAGCCATATTAGTGAATTCTCTGCTTTAGTGTCGCAGCCAGAATCGCCAGCTCAAATTCCAAAAGAGCTTATTAACGAGTTTACCTCTAAGCGGCGTGAGTTGACTGAAAACCTCGTTGAAATAGACGAGTCTATTAAATATTCTAAAACTTATCTATATGAGTTAGAACAAGAAATAAATATATACAAGCGTCTAACAAGTAAGTTAAGCGATGAAGTTAAGAACAATATCAGCAGCATTGAAAGTCGATATGAAGATTATCAAGCCCATTTTGAAGAACTTGTTAACGCTGTCAGTATTGCTAAATCTGAAATAGCTGAAGTCACTGCAGAATTTGATAAACGTCTACAAATAAGAGAAAAAGATCAAGCTTCAGTGCCTACGCCGTCTCAAGTTCCGTCAGATGCTTCTGCCACATCAATTATTGCCTCGAGCGTATCATTTGAATCAGTAGCAGCGAAATCAACATCAATCGATCCAATTGCCACTAAATCGGCATCTATTGATCCTGTCGCTACTAAAACGTTATCACTTGACCCTATAGCAACCAAGTCTGCATCATTAGACCCTGTGGCTAGCTCAGGACTATCATTAGATCCCGTAGCAATAAAAACAGTGCCTTTAGATCCTATTATTAGTAAAACAATCACCCTAGATAACGTTGCTGAAATTAGACCCAGAACAGCATCGTTAGACCCTCAGCCTATCCGACCATCGGCCAGCATGGACAATGTTGCTGTACGCTTGAAGCCGGGGGAATCTATTGATGATATTACGCCAAAAAAGTCGCAAGAGAAAATTGATAACATTCAATTTTCTGAAGAACTAAAAAACAATATAGAACAAAAACTTGAAAAGGTTTTTGAAGCAAGCCCTGCTATACCTGATGAAAAATCTAGTTCAAAAGCTGAGCCCTCTGCAAAATTGCAAGGCGTGACCAGTATTTTAAAATCAGTGTTCAGGGGCGATAAAAAAGTTGAACCCAAGCAAGAAGTCAAAGTGGAATCACCAGTATCTCTAGCCCACAGCAATGATGATCTAGATGATGACCATGATGACCATGATGACGATTTTCTTGATAATGAAGAACGAAATGGAACTGACGGAGAACCTACTGCAGCAGATAAAGAAAGCCGCATGCGCCGCCGTAGTAGAAGACGTCGTTAACACTAAGTACCAATAAAAATGGCCAACTTAACATAAGTTGGCCATTTTTTTAGCTGAACCCAATGTATGCTTTAAGCGACATTTATTGATTAATAGTCAAATCCTAACTGAGCTTTGATCCCTGCATTAAACGCATGCTTAATCGGCTGGACTTCACTCACCGTATCAGCAAGCTCGATAATCTCCCGGTGACAAGAACGCCCAGTAATAATCACATGTTGCATTGCAGGTCTGTTTCTCAAGGCTGTGAGAACTCGCTCTAACTCAATATAATGATAGCTAACCATGTAGGTTAACTCGTCCAATAATAATAAATTCACCGACTCATCTTGCAGCAGTTTCTCTGCGTATTCCCAGGCTTCTACAGCCGCTTTAGTATCTTTTTCTTTATCTTGTGTTTCCCAGGTAAAGCCGGTTCCCATAACATGGAACTCAACCCCTGCACCTTCTAACAAATTACGTTCACCACATGCCCAAGTGCCTTTAATAAATTGCACTACCGCGGCTTTGTGACCGTGGCCAACCGCGCGTGCGACAGAGCCAAAGCCAGAAGTTGATTTACCTTTACCATTACCGGTAAGCACTAATAAAATGCCCTTTTCTTGCTGTGCTGCGGCAATTTTAGCATCTACACCTAGCTTTACTTTTTGTTGACGAGCTTTATGGCGATCCGCCTTTTGATTACCAAGCTTAGTACTTTCAAGACTTGTATTGTCAAGATTAGTACTGTCAACATCAGTACTGTCGATGTTTGCATTGTTGTCTGTTGTCTTCTCGGTCATGAGATCACTCCGGTTAATTTGTCTAAATCAAGATGTGTTTCTAATACGTCAGCAAGACGATTTAATTGCTGTTCGCGAATGTGATTAATATCGATTGCTTCAGCTTGAGCAAGACCGGCCCATTGTAAAAGCAGCTGACAAGCTGCTGGACTATCAAATAAGCCATGAATATAAGTGCCCATAATCAAGTTATCTTGACTAACTTGACCATCAAACTGAGTCGCTTCAGTACCGATCTTAATAGGATGTGTAATATCACTATGGGTAAAGTTCGATACACCACAATGAATTTCATAGCCTGTAAAGCTAACCTGTTGCTGCTCTAATTGTAAGTAACCACTTACTTGAGTAAGGGTTTTATGTGTGGTTAATTTAGTATTAATATCCAACAAAGCTAAACCTTTGATGCTGCCTGCAATATCTTCTACACCGTGGGGATCATCAATCAGCTGGCCTAGCATTTGATAACCACCGCAAATACCAATAACCTTTCCACCGTAACGTAAATGCTTAAAAATAGCCTTATCCCAGCCTTGCTGGCGCATAAAAAGTAAGTCGGCACGGACATTCTTACTGCCAGGTAAAATAATCAAATCAGCATCAGGAAACACCTTATGTTGATCTGCCATACTGATATAGCGAAACTCAACCTGAGGATGCAGGCGTAATGGATCAAAGTCGGTATGATTACTGATCCGCGGAAAAACTAGCACCAATACGATTAGCTTGTTCGTGGTAACTGAGGGGCTTAGGTTTGAAGATTCAACTAAACCGTCTTCGGCATCAAGATGTAAGTCGTGCAAATAAGGTAATACACCAAAAACAGGTTTTTTAGTATAGCTTTCTAACCAGTCAATGCCGGGTTGAAGCAAACCTATATCACCGCGAAATCGATTAATCACAAAGCCTTTTACTCTAGCTTGTTCAGATTCGCTCAATAGTGCCAATGTACCCACAAGGTGAGCAAACACACCGCCTTTATCGATATCAGCAATGATTATCACCGGGCAATCCGCGACTTCGGCAAAGCCCATATTAGCGATATCACCCTGGCGTAAATTAATTTCAGCGGGACTGCCAGCGCCTTCAATAACGACCAGTGAGTACTGTTGCTGCAAGCGCCGATAAGATTGCATCACTGCCGTTAATGCTAGGGTTTTATAACCTTGGCTTTCAGGTCCAAAAAATGCTTTAGCTTCAAGTGTGGTTAGCGCTTTACCATGAATAATGACTTGAGCACCGGTATCAGAACTAGGTTTAAGTAATACAGGGTTAAAATCAGTATGCGGCTTTAGATAACAGGCAATGGCTTGCAACGCTTGTGCTCGGCCAATTTCACCACCGTCTTCGGTTACCGCACTGTTTAACGCCATATTCTGTGGTTTAAACGGCGCGACAGCAATATGCTTACGGGCAAAAACACGGCACAAACCAGCAACTAGAGTACTTTTACCCGCATCGGATGTGGTGCCCTGCACCATCAAAGCGCCTGTTAATGTGTTCTTGATGTCGCGAGTAGATGGGGTATGACTGTTCTTGAGATGAGCGCTATCTATGGTCATTAGGATTTAGGCGCTTTTAATGAAAGAGGTAATCCGGCAACGATTAAACTGACTTGATCAGCCAATAAAGCAACGGATTGGTTTAACCAGCCAGCTTGATCAACAAACTCACGGCTCAGTTCCCCCATAGGCACAATACCCGACCCCACTTCATTACTGACTAATATAATATGAGATTGCAGTTGTGGCAAAGTCGACAATAACTGCTGCTTTTCCATTTGCCAGCTAGATAGGATACCGTTTTGTAATTGCTCTGGTGCCAAAGATAATAGATGATTGGTTAAATATAAGGTTAAGCAGTCAACTAAAATAACCTGGTTAGCTTTATCAATTTGGTTTAAACAATCAGCCAATGCCAATGGTGTTTCAATGGTTTGCCACAACAGCTGACTGGTAATTCGATCCTGCTGATGACGCGATATTCTTGCGTTCATCTCGTCATCACCAGCGGTAGCAGTCGCAATGTAAATAACATCCATATGTTGCGGGAATGCCTTAACAATGTTGGCCACATGCTGTTCTGCAAAGCCACTTTTACCGCTTCTGGCTCCACCGAGCACTAAATGGATCACTAACTTAAACCAACCGCCAAAATAACCAAGTAGCACACAATTTCGCTAACTTGTTGCGCGGCACCTAAGGTATCACCCGTGTATCCGCCTATTTGGCTTCTAAATAAACTGCCTAATAAAAAACGTACACCCCAAAGAATAATAAACAAAGCAAAAGCAGCAAAACCATTGAGCCACAACAATACAAAAATACCGCTGGCTAACAGAATGAATAAATCGTTCAACGACTGATGCTGCGCTAAAGGTTTAGATTTGCCACTGTCATCTCGGACATATTTTTCACTAAATATTAAGCTAGCGGCAACCACTCTGCTCAATGTGTGCGCCACAATAAAACCACTAATTGCCGCCATTGGGCTATATAATGCTAGCTCCACTAATAACTGCCATTTCAATAATAACGCTAAACCAATAGCTAGCGCACCATAACTTCCCAAACGGGAATCTTTCATTATCAGTAGTTTTTCTTCAACACTCCAACCACCACCAAAACCATCAGCAGTGTCTGCTAAGCCATCTTCATGGAAGCCACCAGTGGCAATAACACCGACTACCATGGCCATTAATACCGCTATACTGGCCGGTAAAATAAGTTGAACTAGCCAAAATACCAAAGCGCTGATTAAGCCAATCACCAAGCCTACTACACCAAAAAATCGGCTAGATTTATTGAGCTTTTCAGCATCAATTACCACCCATGATGGGATAGGAAGACGAGTAAAAAAACTTAATGCCACAAAAAATAGATTTAATTGTCTTAAACCACGGTATAGATTAGCCATACTTTCCTTAAACTACATTATCAACACCAGCATCTTCGAAACTGGCCATGTCATTATAAAAATTGATTGCTGCTTGTACTATGGGTAGTGCCAACGCCGCCCCCGTTCCTTCCCCTAAACGTAATCCTAGGGACAAAATAGGCTTAGCATTTAAATGCGCTAGCATTAATTTATGCCCTTGTTCTTCTGATTGATGAGCAAACACTAAATAGTCTCGAGCCGCAGGGTGTAATCTTACAGCGACTAATGCCGCAGCGGTAGAGATAAACCCATCAATTAGCACTAATATTTTTCGCTCAGCCGCCGCCAAGATAGCCCCAGTCATTTGCACAATTTCAAATCCGCCCAAACACGCTAAAATATGCAGGGGAGAAGTTAAACTTGAACGATGTAATATTAATGCCTGACTGATAAGTGATTTTTTCAATGCATAGGTCTTGTCATCAATACCTGTACCGCGCCCGACGCATTGCTCAACATCTATATCAAGTAACACCGCCATCATTGCCGCTGCGGATGAGGTATTACCTATGCCCATTTCACCAAGGGCGATGACATTACAACCGGACAATACGTGTCGTTCAACCACTTCACTAGCAGCCTCAAAACCTTGTGTGACTTGCTCAATACTCATGGCTGGTGCCAGATGAATCGCCTCGGTACCATTACCTAATCGATATTCAGTTATCCCATCTAACCCCAAAGGAGCGAGTACACCAGCATCTATAACTTCTAGATTAAAGCCCATTTGCCGACAAAAAACGTTAACTGCGGCGCCACCATGAACAAAATTAGCCACCATTTGGCTGGTGACTTCACTTGGGGCAATAGACACGCCGTACTTAGCAATACCGTGGTCGCCGGCAAACACCAATAAACCTGGCTGGTTAATATGTAATTTTGTGGCTGTAGGATCACATGAAAACTGTATTTGAGCGATTTGCTTAACTAATACTTCCAGTAAGCCTAGGGATCCCTGAGGTTTAGTTTTTTTATCAATCTTATGTTGGATCATAGCATCAAACTGATGAGTAACCGGCACAACGGTAAACATAACCACTCCTCGTCAGGGTAATCACTGACAAATCAAAAAACGTCATTAACACTCAAGCTATTATTAACTCAGCTATTAGCGCCTGTGCCGTAGAATAAATAAGAAAAATACACTGCCAATGGCTGCGGTAATAATACCTACTGGTAACTCTTGATTGCCTAAAATACAACGAGCGACAACATCAATCCAAACCATAAACAGCCCGCCTATAATGGCCGTTACTACCATAGGCTGGCGTCCTGGAAATAGTAAACGCACACAATGGGGGATCATCAAACCAACAAATCCAATGCCACCACAACTTGCGACTAAAATGGCGGTGATCAACGAGCACAATAACAACATATTTAAACGCAGTTTGGCGACATTAACCCCTAGGGTATGCGCGGTTTCATCACCGGCTTGCAGCGCAACAATTTGACGTTTAAATACTAAAATAATGACTAAACTACTGGCCACAATGACACTGGGTAATACCACGCCAGCCCAACTAGCTTTAGCAAAGCTGCCTAATGTCCAAAACAGCACTGAGGCAGTGGCTTGCGGGCTTGAAAAATACAGCACTAGACTCGTTAAGGAACCAAATAAAAATGATGTAGCCACACCTGATAACAACATCCGCTCAATTTGGCTACTGCGTCCTAAACCAGACAAACTCAACACCAGCAGTACTGACAAACTTGCGCCCGCAAATGCGCCTATAGGCAGGAGTAAATTTTGCCAACTCCACCAAGCGAGTTGCCCAGAAGAAAGCGCAAGTAAATCAGCCTGCGCAAATAAGCCGCTTGATAGCAGGCTAAAGACCACCACAGCGCCAAATGATGCACCAGAACTAATGCCAAACAAATACGGGTCGGCTAATGGATTGCGGGTAACTGTTTGCAATACGCTGCCCGCTAAGGCCAAGCCAGCTCCAGCAACAAAAGCCAGCATAATACGCGGAAAACGCAGTTCAAATACAATCCGTTCAGTAATGCTTGCGGGATGAAAGACCAAGTCATCTTGCCAAGGCCGTCGTTGAATGATCGCCGATAACACATCGGTAAAGTTGATACTGGCGGCACCAAAGCTGGCCGCAGCAATCGGGCTCATTGCTGCCAATATAGCCAATATAAGCAGAAAAAATTGGTAGCGACGGTGCTCTTTAACTGGGCTCATGATTGAACCTCGCACTCACTTGAGGTTAATCCATTATCAGCAAGCACTTTCACCTGTTTCTTGGGCACATAACCATAAAAATAATTGATCAGTGGTTTAGTATGTTGCGGATGTTTTTTAACTTCGCAGCACACTTCAAACACGCCGCCGATTTGCGCTTCTGTTAGTACCTCTGTTGGACAGCCCTGTGCTACCAGCAGGCCCTTATTGAGTAGTAAAAGGTGGTCGCACATTGCACTTGCCAGGTTTAAATCATGAATAGAGGCAATGACCGTAATACCTAAACTTTTCACTAATTCTAAAATTTGAATTTGATAACGAATATCTAAATGATTAGTTGGCTCATCTAAAATCAGTAATTGCGGACGCTGCACTATCGCTCGAGCAATCAAAGCTCGTTGTTTTTCACCACCCGATAATTGGCCATATTGCAAAAACGCTTTATCAGTTAACCCCACTTTATTGATGGCATCATTAATAAGCTGATTATCTTCGGCGGTATAGCCATCAAACATACCTTTATGCGGTGTTAAACCCATTGCAATTAATTGACTGGTATTCATATCAAAAAACTGCGGAGTATCTTGTTGGACTACGGCAACTTGAGTGGCAAAAGCTTTTCCATGAAATTGACTAATATCTTGACCAAATAAGGATATTGTTCCGCGACTTGGGGTAATGTAGCGATATAAACAGCGCAGTAAACTCGATTTACCCGCACCATTTGGGCCAATAATTCCAAGCATTTTATTGGCTGTAAGGCTAAAACTAATATCAGCTAAAATTTGAGTATCATCATGTCGCCAACTCAGCTGATTAACCACTAAAGCAGGTATCGATGCTGATGAATTAGCGGCCATTAGCGCTTCAACACTTTGGGAATTCACAAATCACGCCCTCGACAATGGCTTGATTTACGATTAAGTAAGCCAAGCATAAACAAGCCGAAGTTAACTTGATGGCTGATAGGGGAAGCACGAACAAGATCAAACATACACGCTCCGCTGAGTATCCCGCTCAGGCGTAAAAATGAATAGTGACAAGCTGGTATCTGACTTTTGCTGGCCACAGACATAAATATGCAGGACAAACAATCACAGTTGCGGGGACAGTTCGGGCTTACCCGATTCCCAATACTCAACACTATATTAAAACGGCTCTATTTTGGTGGTTAATGATGGCCAGTTCAATCTAAAACTGATCTTTTCAAAACATAAGCTGCCTTGTGTGGCCATTTGTAAGTCATCTGCATCAATAAATACATCAACTGTCATCAACGCGGCATAGGGTAATTGTAATTGCGTAAACACACCAGCCTGCCCTTCAGCACCTAACAGTTGTGCAATAATGCAACGCATTACCCCGCCATGGGTCACAACAAGTGCTTGATTGGGTAATTCACTTGCAAGAGTTTCATTGGTCAATTTTGCAGTGGCAAAAGGCTCATCCTGAACATCACCGTCAATCGAATTCAGCATCTGACTAATAATTTTCACTAATACCTGCTTCACTCGGGCACTAAAATCAACTAAGTGCTCACCTCCTGGTGGCGTGTTGTCATGCAGCCAAGGGTTTGCCCAGTATGCATCTAATTGCGCTTGATGTAGCTTATATAATGCCTGCCAGGTTTGACCATCCCATTGGCCAAAATCAATTTCTTGTAAACTGTCTAATAGGGTTATGGGCAACTGGTGTTGTTTTGCGATAAGGTCACTAAACACAGCGCAACGCCTCAACGGGGATGAATACACAATAGCAGGGCATAGCGCTAAGCTATTAAAAGCTTGTTGCATTTGTATTTGACCTTGCTCAGACAAGGCTACATCTGTTTTACCGCGCAGGATCTCACCGCCAAGGCAGTGACCATGGCGCAGGAATACCAATTGAAGATGTTTCATGGTTTTCTGCCTTGCCCTGAAGATAACAACTCGCGTATTATGGACGTCTATACGTATAAATGTCCAAACAAAATTCTGTTTATTGAGAGCCAGCTATTCATTATTTACCCATTAACTCTCAATAAAATAGCTAGTTAGATAAATATGTCACGATTAAGTTAACGTGCCACTGCATTAAAAAGGTAATCCGTTATGACCAAGTCAACTTCCTACAGTCAAGTGCTTGAACAACTGACAAACACGCTAAAAGAGCGAATTGTCATTCTCGATGGTGCTATGGGTACCATGATCCAAGACTACAAGTTGGAAGAAGAAGATTACCGTGGTGACAGATTTAAAGACTGGCATTGCGACGTCAAAGGCAACAATGACATGTTGGTCCTTAGCCAACGTCAAATCATTAAAGATATTCATACTAAGTATCTGCTAGCCGGTGCT
This sequence comes from Shewanella sp. HL-SH8, assembly GCF_051165765.1. Classification (NCBI taxonomy): domain Bacteria; kingdom Pseudomonadati; phylum Pseudomonadota; class Gammaproteobacteria; order Alteromonadales; family Shewanellaceae; genus Shewanella; species Shewanella sp. HL-SH8. The sequence continues at coordinate 3,742,061 of NZ_CP195039.1, forward strand.
GACATTATTGAAACCAACACCTTTAACGCTACCACCATTGCTATGGCTGACTACGATATGCAGTCGCTATCGGCTGAAATTAATTTAGAAGGTGCCCGGGTTGCTCGCGAAGCAGCCGATGAAGTGGCCGCGCAAACGGGTTATGCCCGCTATGTAGCGGGTGTGCTTGGTCCAACCAATCGCACCTGCTCAATCAGCCCAGATGTAAACGACCCTAGCTTTCGTAACGTTAGCTTTGATGAGTTAGTTGATGTTTATGTTGAGTCAACCACAGCCTTAATTGAAGGCGGCGCCGACATCATTATGGTTGAAACCATCTTTGATACCTTAAACGCCAAAGCCGCCTTATTTGCCATTGAGAAAGTATTTGATCAACTTGGCGATCGCTTGCCAGTAATGATTTCAGGCACAATTACCGATGCATCTGGTCGCACATTGACCGGCCAAACCACTGAAGGTTTTTACAATTCACTGCGTCATATCAAGCCATTATCTATCGGTCTTAACTGTGCATTAGGCCCAAAAGAACTGCGCCCTTATGTTGAAGAGTTATCCCGTATTGCTGAATGTTTTGTGTCTGCTCACCCTAACGCCGGTTTGCCGAACGAGTTTGGCGGTTACGATGAAACTCCAGAGGAGATGGCTGAAGTCATTAGTGATTGGGCCCGTGAAGGCATGCTGAATATTGTAGGCGGATGTTGTGGCAGCACACCCGCTCATATCCAAACAATACGAGAATCGGTAATAAATCACGAGCCACGCCAGATACCTGAAATTCCGGTAGCTTGTCGTTTGTCAGGGCTTGAGCCATTAACCATTGATGGTAACTCACTCTTTGTTAACGTCGGCGAACGAGCCAACGTCACCGGCTCAGCTAAATTCTTACGCCTCATTAAAGAAGAAAAATTTGAAGAAGCGTTAGATGTGGTGCGCGAACAGGTTGAAAATGGCGCACAAATAATCGGCGTCAACATGGATGAAGGCATGCTAGACGGTGCCGAGTCGATGAAAAAGTTCTTAAACTTAATCGCTTCAGAGCCCGATATTTCCCGCGTACCGATTATGATCGACTCATCAAAATGGGAAGTGATTGAAGCCGGCCTTAAGTGTGTTCAAGGCAAGTCAATTGTTAACTCAATTTCGATGAAAGAAGGCGAAGAAGCCTTTATCAAACAAGCCACTCTAGTCAAACGCTACGGCGCTGCAGCGATTGTGATGGCCTTTGATGAAGATGGCCAGGCTGATACGCGCGAACGTAAAACTCAAATTTGTACCCGTGCCTATCGCTTATTAGTTGATGTGGTCGGCTTTCCCCCTGAAGACATTATTTTTGACCCGAACATTTTTGCCATTGCTACCGGTATTGATGAGCACGACAATTATGCGGTCGATTTTATCGAATCAATTAAAGACATTAAAGCCACCTTACCCTATGCGATGATTTCTGGCGGCGTGTCAAACGTGTCATTTTCATTCCGTGGCAACAACCCAGTGCGCGAAGCCATTCATGCGGTGTTCTTATACCATGCGATCCAAGCGGGTATGGACATGGGCATTGTTAACGCTGGCCAACTAGCCATTTATGATGACATTGATGCCGATTTAAAAGAAAAGGTCGAAAACGTGGTTCAGAACCTGCCCTGCCCGGTTGCAGATTCAACCAACACAGAACAGTTATTAGATGTGGCTGAAAAGTACCGTGGCGACGGCACTCAAGTGGCTAAAAAAGAAGATTTAGCATGGCGCAGTTGGCCAGTCGAAAAACGTTTATCGCATGCCTTAGTCAAAGGTATCACCGAATTTATTGATGAAGACACCGAAGCAGCAAGGCTTCAAGCAGCACGTCCACTTGATGTTATTGAAGGGCCGCTGATGGACGGCATGAATGTGGTCGGCGACTTATTTGGTGCAGGTAAAATGTTCTTGCCACAAGTGGTTAAATCCGCTCGAGTGATGAAAAAAGCAGTTGCTTTTTTAAACCCGTATATTGAACTAGAAAAAGTTGAAGGCCAATCAAACGGCCGTATCTTAATGGTGACGGTTAAAGGTGATGTGCATGATATTGGTAAAAATATTGTTGGCGTTGTCTTGGCTTGTAACGGTTATGAAGTGGTTGACTTGGGCGTGATGGTATCGGTTGATAAAATTCTTGAAGCGGTGAAAGAGCATAATATCGATATCATTGGCATGTCAGGCTTAATTACCCCAAGCCTTGATGAAATGGTACATAACGTCAAAACCTTCCACCGTGAAGGCCTGACCATTCCAGCCATTATTGGCGGAGCGACATGTTCTAAAATTCACACGGCGGTAAAAATTGCGCCACATTATCCGCACGGCGCCATTTATATTGCCGATGCCTCGCGCGCAGTGCCTATGGTTTCTAAGCTGATTAACAATGAAACACGCCAGGCGACTATTGATGCAGAATATGCCGAATATGATGTCATGCGTGAAAAACGTTTATCGCAAACTAAACGTAAAACCATTGTGCCAATTGAGGTTGCCCGCGAAAATCGCTGTAAACATGATTGGGAAAACTACACTCCATTCACGCCCAATGTTTTAGGCCGTCAAGTGTTTGATGATTATCCACTGGAAGATTTAGTCGAGCGTATCGATTGGACACCATTCTTTAGAAGCTGGGAACTTCACGGCCGCTATCCAGATATTTTAGAGGATAAAGTCGTCGGTGAAGAAGCGCGTAAATTATTTGTTGATGGTAAAGCCATGCTTGAAACCATCATCAGTGAAAAGTGGCTAACGGCTAAAGCGGTAATAGGTTTATTCCCTGCTAATACAGTCAACCATGACGATATTGAACTGTATACCGATGAAAGCCGAACCACAGTAGAAATGACTACTCATCACTTGCGTATGCAATTAGATCGAGTTGGCAACGACAACTTCTGTTTATCGGACTTTGTTGCGCCAAAAGATTCTGGTGTCGCAGATTACATGGGTGGCTTTGCCGTCACTGCGGGCCATGGCATTGATGAGCATGTGGCACGCTTTGAAGCCAATCACGATGACTACAATGCCATTATGCTTAAATGCCTTGCAGATCGCTTAGCTGAAGCGTTTGCTGAACGCATGCATGAGCGGGTACGCAAAGAGTTTTGGGGATATGCGGCTGATGAAGTACTAGATAACGAATCCATCATTCGTGAGAAATACAAAGGTATACGCCCAGCACCAGGTTATCCGGCGTGCCCTGATCATACTGAAAAAGGCCTATTGTGGGATTTACTTAAACCCGATGAAACCATTGGTTTAAATATTACCGAAAGTTATGCGATGTTCCCCACAGCTGCAGTATCCGGTTGGTACTTTGCCCATCCGAAATCCCGCTATTTTGGGGTCACTAACATTGGTAAAGACCAAGTAGAAGATTATGCCAAACGTAAAGGCATGAGCTTAGCCGAAGCCGAGCGTTGGTTATCACCTGTACTTGACTACGATACAGAGTAATCATTACTTTATAACCTTAAACAGCTCTCTTTACTCTCAAAAGTTACTCATAGCAGGCCGATACACAGGCCTGCTATTATTTCACTATTGATCAATCATCGAATAATTGAAACGGTAATGTTTATCAAACGAACTCTCTAAGTTATAACAATACCTGGATAGACTAGCAGAGAGCATTAAACTAGGTTAATTCTGTTGCGCAATAAAACCAAATCTATCGACATTCAACTCTTGCAAACTAGCGGTCTGAGAAGTATTAACTTGCTGAATGGGTTGCTTCAAGACACGTTCTGCTTGTTGCATTAATATTTGCCAACTATGGTCATTGTCTGACTGCATCGCAAAACCAATGTTGATATTAACTCTCTGGTCATCGTGCAATGGTTTAATGACTAAATTAGCCACTTTCTCTTTTAATCTAACGGTTAACCGTTGCAATTGATCCGTTGAAGTCTCTTCAAACAACAAGACAAACTTATTATCATGATGTCTGAAAATCCCGCTATTAATATGAGCCGTAAACTGTAAAACACTGGCGACATGCTTAACAACACTATCACTACCACCGTAGCCATATTGTTCACTTATATGAGGTAGTGAATCAATTTCAACAATCATAATGGCCATGGGGGCATTTTGATAAAGACCTAACTCAAAAACTTGTTTGGCTCGATGGGGTAAAGCTTGGCGATTTAACAACCCTGTTAATAGATCAACCTGAGTCACATCTTGCAATTTGAGTTGTTGTTGACGATATACAATTAAACAACACGATAATGTTATTAAGATTAAAAAAGTGAACACAGTCAAAGTACCTGACGATTGTAAAACGCGATTCCCCGCAGCACTTAAGGTTAATTGTTTATCAAAAGCTACAAATATAAATCGAACAAATTGTTGTCCAAAAAATATCAATTCTGCAAACAGAAAAGGGTAATAAATAGCGTGAAGCTTTCTAGATTTAGCCGCCAATATAATGGTCAAAACAGTACAGATATTAATAAGCATTAACAAAGGATATATATAAAGCAACCTAGATGTCAGTGACTCTAAAAAGCCTGGGACGTAATGCATTAAAAACACAATTACAGCGATCAATATCATTGATGGCCACTGAGGGGTAAGCTGAAGCTGCCGTCTGATACCGGCAAGTAAACCAAGATGAGCTAATATATAACATGCATTAGCTAAGCTGGGGCCAAGCCAATATGGAATAGGGAAAGAGTAAGAAAGTAAGCCAATGCAACTACTGACAAAAAATAATCCACCAGCTATGCTCCAATCTATTAAGCTGCGCTGGCGGTGACCAACAACATAAAATGCCAGTAAACTGATAGCCATCATCGCACTGACTATTGCGGTTGATACGTGAAGAGTAAAAGCATCCATTGCTAAATTACATCCTAAATATGCATGTTAAGTTAATATATCGTTAAAAATAATACTTTAAAAGCAACAAACTAATATTTATCACAAATGACGCGTTATATCCGTTATAAATGCCCTGTTTTGACCCAAATAACCGTATCCTGTTCAACATAGGGATTGTGCTGACTTAAGTGTGGACTGCGTAGCCAGGTCCCAGCAGGATAATGGCCGTGTTCATCAATAAACTCGCCACTGATAACATATATTTCTTCACCGCCAAAATGACGATGTGGTTGAAATTGACATCCTGCAGGCCAAAAAACTAACGCACTGGATTCACTTAGATGCTGATGTAACGGCATTACTTGCAACTGACCTTGGCCCGGTAACCAAGGTGCGTGTTGAGTGTCGATACGAACTTGCTTTAAATCTGATGGTTGAAACTGATGCAACTTAACCAGTAATTCACAGCCCTGTAAACTAAAAGGGGCGTGACTAAAACCTTCGGGATTGCGAATGTATGTGCCCGCTGGATAATCGCCAGTTTCATCAGAAAACACGCCAGATAAAACCAGAATTTCCTCGCCTAATGGGTGTGGATGTGATGAAAAACTGGCACCCGCATCATATTTAACAATACTGGTTGCATGGCCTTGCTCAGCTTCTTCTCTAGCAAGACGCTTACGCCACACGCCCTTCGCGGGGCTTTTATCCCAGCCCAATTGATTAGTGTCAATAACCACACGTTGGTTAAAGTCCATGTTAATTGAGTCACTTTTTATCGACTTTAAAGGATTAATCTCTGGGATATCAACATCGTTAGAATTACTACTTTGCATTACGGTTCCTCATTCACAATATGTGGTTATCATAGATTGATTAAACAGGAAAACAAGCAGGTACAATTGTGACACCTAGGTACTTTTAGGTGTATTTTAATGAAATATAAGTATTAATTTAATTTACCAGACCGATAAATAATGAGAGCCTTAAAATGCTTTCACCCAATAATGCAATATTATAAGGTCACCACAAGTTAAGGCTTACGACAAAACCTAGTTAATAAACTGTCGTAGCTGCAATGCTTAACAGGTCAACTAAATGTGCCCATTACAAAATGCTCAACCACCCACTTTTGGACTTTAGCTACTGATGTTTAGCTATTAGATTTGGCCAATTGCTTTTGTTGTTTATATGCCTTAGCCGATGCAGGAATTGGGGTTACTTTACCCGTTTCTAACCATTTTTTAAGACGGCTAGCATCGGCTATATGGGTATATTTGCCAAAGGTATCGAGCACCACAAATGCGACTTTTCGCTTATTCATTTCGGTCAACATAATTAAGCAATGACCGGCTTTGCTGGTATAGCCAGTCTTAGTTAGCGCGATATTCCAACCGTCTTTAAATACCAACTTGTTGGTATTCTGGAAGTCAAGATTGTATCTTGGCTTATTGAAAATAATGTGTTTTTTCTCAGTTGAACTTAACTTGCCCAATAAAGGATATTTTTGACTTTCCTGTAGCAAAATAACCAAATCCTTTGCACTGGAGACGTTATCAGCCGATAAACCTGTTGGCTCTGCATAACGAGTTTGCTCCATACCCAATGCTTTCGCTTTGGCATTCATTGCATCAATAAAAGCAAAGTAGCCACCAGGATAATGATGGGCAAGCGCTGTTGCTGCACGATTCTCTGAAGACATTAAAGTCATCAGCATCATGGTTTCACGGCTAACTTCACTGCCAATTCGTACTCTGGAGTAAACATTACGCATAATTGGGGCTTGATGAATATCTACTGTAATCATTTCATCTAAAGGTAATTTAGCATCTAACACCACCATTGCAGTCATCAGCTTAGTCACAGATGCTATGGGTACTTGATGATTAATATTACTCGAATATAAAACTTCATTAGTGTTAAGGTCCACCAGCATAGCACTACCCGCGGCTAGCTCTTGTTGTTGAGAAGACGCAACGGCTGGTGCTGCATAAGCCTGATGGGTTAAGCTAGCTAATAATAACAGTGTCGAAAAAACAGATTTGAATGGCATCATCAAGGTTAATTTTTCAATAAAAAAATAAAATTAAGTATACGCTAAACAATGATTAATCAGCGAGTCAATTCATACGAAAGTAGCGCTTTAACTTCACTTTCCATGAACAAATAGCCTACGGGGTCATTACATCGTGTTATCTGCTAAACCGTTATCGATTGGTCATTAAGATAGCTATACTCATTTATTAATCATACTTGCCAGCAGTAATAACCTATAATCACAGTAAATTGGTAATAATAACAATCACAACTAGCACTCTATGCCAGCGTTAATTTACTGTTATAGTACTTATTCTGACGTAATGAAAAACGTTATACCTGTTAATCCGATTTACTTTTTAGAGGTTGGATCAGATGCTGCTTACTAATGGCTTGATCAAATGGATAACATTATGGCAATGACTATCGATGCACTTCTTGGTAAGTGGCAACAATTTATAACCTACATCAACCCTGATAGTGCAGCTACAGAGCAAGAGTCAGAGCCGACAAATACATTATCCTTAAAAGCCATTGCGCAAACCTATCGACACCATGGGCTTAGAAGCCCGCTCAAACAACAGATCTCTTATTCAGTAAATACGGATATTTACCATGTCATCGGGCGAGAACAAGCTATAGATCAAATCAACAACGCCATTGAGTTATGGCGTGATAACCAAGGTGAATTGAGCGCGATCATTGCCCCTTTTGGAGCAGGTGTCAGTACTTTTATTCAGAATATTATTCGCGGGCAACCGGAGTCTGAGCCACTATTATGGCTTAGCTTCTGTAAAGCGCCACTGTCTTCAAAAGAAGCTATCGCCACTTTATATGATTGTTTTGATATCCAAAATGAGCCCCAATCAATTACAGAAGCCATTAGATTAATCAATGCACAGCCTCAACATATTATTTTCCTGGATGACATTCATCGATTAATGCAGCGCCGAATGGGCAGTTATCAAGCTTTGGTAACATTAGCGACTATATTAATGGAAACCAGGCAAAGGCATTGCTGGATTATGGGGTGTGAAACCTATGTATGGCAAAGACTCTCTTCGCAATATCAAATTACTCATTTTATTAAAACCGCTCGTTCAGCTTAAGTATTTTACTCAGACTGAATTAACCACATTTCTTACGCTTTACTTACCTGATATGGGTATAAATTTACCGCATGAAAGCAATAACACACAAGAGAATGAAGGCGATTCAGCTCTCACCATAGAGTTAAACGCCCTAGAGTCCCACACCAAAACCTTAATGAAAATCTGCCAAGGCCAGCCTAGACTCGCTTTATTCATTTTAAAGCAATCTATTGATGAGCATAAGGTATCTAAACTTAGCGATCTCAACTCAAAAGATATTTTCACTATCGACACCCACGCACTAAAAAGTTTAGATGAAGAATCTCTCTTTGCACTCGCAGAAATTTATGTTCATGGCGGATTAACCGTGGAACATTTAAGCATTATTTTCAACATGTCTATCGAAGAAAGCTCGTTAAAATTGGAGTTTCTCAGCAGGCAAGGTCTATTAATAACACAATACTGTGAAAGTGATTTTGCGCGACACTTTTATCAAATACCACCAGTACTGAGTAAAATAGTCGCCACGCACCTGCTTAATCACAACAAACTTTTTAGCTTCTAATCATTACCAAAGAGAATAGGTATGGAATCAACAACAGATGCACTACAGTCGCTAATTAGCATCATCTCATTAGAGAAAATAGCCTTAATTTTATTGATATGCTTTTTTGCCTGGGCGCTATTGAATGTAATAAAAATCAGTTTAGATAAACTCACCATAAAGCTGCCAAAATATCGATTATTCTGGGGACGACTTTACCCGTTTATCCGCTTATTTATTTGGGGCTGCGTAATAATTTATACTACTGCAGGAATTATCGCACCTCACCAAAATGTAGTGTTAGCTATTATTGGTTCAATCAGTATAGTTATCGGTTTAGCGACTCAAGAACCGGCAAAAAATATGATTGCTGGCTTCATTATTATGTTAAATCCCCCCTATCGAGTGGGTGATATGGTCTCGCTCGCAGGCCATTATGGCGAAGTAATAAAACTTGAATGGAGCGTAACCTGGCTGCGAACCTTTGATGACAACACCATCATGGTGCCTAATGCTGAGGTATTAAAAAATGCCGTATCAAATGCCAATAGCGGCGCCCTAGATGAAATGGTTGTAATCAGTTTTTATTTACCTTTGCACGCCGATCATAAACAAGCCATAGCCCTCGCCAAAGAAGCTACACAATGCTCACCTTACACCTTTTTAAATAAACCCATTAGGATCATATTGGGGACAGATTTATCCTATGGGCAGCATATGCAAACCATTACCATAAAAGCTTATGTAATGGATGTACGCTTGGAAAGAAAGTTCATCAGCGATATCAATGTAAGAGTGTTAGATGCTTTTAAAGATGCGCATTTTTATGACGACAAGCAAATAATTTCGCCGCAGGTTACGTTATAATCGAGATAATGTTAAAAACAACTAATGGAATTGCCTAATGACTCAAGATGAAATGAAAAAAGCGGCCGGCTGGGCTGCATTAAAATATGTCGAAAGAGATACCATTGTAGGTGTAGGTACAGGCTCAACGGTTAATCACTTTATTGATGCACTAGCAACAATGAAAGATGATATTAAAGGCGCGGTTTCAAGCTCGGAAGCATCAACAGCAAAAATGAAACAATTAGGCATTGAGGTATTTGATCTAAACAATGTTGCAGACATAGCCGTTTATGTCGATGGCGCCGATGAAATTAACGACCGCATGGATATGATTAAGGGCGGTGGTGCAGCTTTAACCCGTGAAAAAATTGTTGCCGCAGTAGCCAAAAAATTCATCTGTATTGTTGATAACACTAAACAAGTATCGATATTAGGCGACTTCCCGCTACCGGTAGAAGTTATCCCGATGGCGCGCTCATATGTGGCACGTGAATTAGTTAAATTGGGCGGTGATCCTGAATATCGTCAAGGTGTAGTGACCGATAATGGTAATGTGATAATAGATGTTCACAATATGAAAATTTTAGATCCTAAAGTCATGGAAACTAAAATTAATGCCATAGTCGGCGTTGTAACCAATGGTTTATTTGCTAACCGTGGCGCTGATGTATTGCTAGTTGGCACACCTGAAGGCGTTAACACTGTCACCTCAAAGTAACAGCTTTTTATACTGCTAGCTTTGAAATAGTTATTTTTTAGCTACTTCAAAGACTAAAGCAGCATTCTCGTCCAATAAAAAACCTAACTCGCTAAGTTAGGTTTTTATTTATCTAGTGCCTGCGCATACAAGATGTAATAGCCGCTGCCCCTGAGAAAAAGTATAGAAATAGCTAATTAATTACTGAGCTACAGATACTAATAACCATGTCCAACACATCAAAGTACTTTTAGACTTTAAACATACTCACTGATTTATGCAGACCAGCTGCGCGAATACGCAAATCCTCTGATGCTGCTGCATTCTCTTCTGAAGCATGCGAAGACTCATCAGCTATGTCACGAATAACCACCACGTTTTTATTAACCTCAGCAGCCACCATGCTTTGCTCCTCAATTGCGGCAGCGATTTGAGTGCTCATGTCCATAATATTAGTCACATCTTCATTAATTAAGCGTAGTAATGAACCCGCACTTGCAGCTTGGTCAGCACTTTCTGCACCTTGGCGCTGGCTAGTTTCCATTAACTGTACAATAGAGCGAGTCCGTGTTTGCAAGGTAGTAATAATACCGGCAATCTCCTCGGTAGACTCTTGGGTTCGCATCGCTAAACTTCTAACCTCATCTGCAACAACCGCAAAACCGCGACCTTGTTCCCCTGCTCTAGCAGCTTCAATTGCGGCATTAAGTGCCAGTAAGTTAGTTTGCTCTGCAATTCCTCGGATAACATCTAATACACTGCCAATAGTCTTACTGTCCTGCTCGAGCTCGCGAACCACTTTAGCTGAATCATTAAGCTGACTGGCAAGTAGTTGAATTTTTGCTATCGTTTCTTCTACACCAATTTGACCACTCTTTGCGTTATCGTGGGTTTGGCTAGCTTTTAATGCGGCTAATTCAGTGTTATTAGCAATCTCATCAATTGTGGCGCCCATTTCAGTAATGGCGGTTGCAACCATGTCAGTTTCATTCAGCTGCCTTAATACACCTTCTGATGCTAAAGAGGCATTATTAGATAGCTCCTGGCAGGAAGTATTCATTGCATCAACAGCTTCATTGACTTGCTCAATCAAACTTTGAAATGCTCCCACCATACTATTAAAATGAGTGGCAATTCGTGATAACTCATCATCCCCTGAGTCATCACAACGCAGGGTTAAATCTTTAGATTGCTCAATACTGGCAATTACGCGGGTAATATTTTCAACGGGGGTAATAATGCTGCGAATAATATAATAAGTGGATATCGACAAAGCCAGGGTAATCAATAAGAAAATACTGCCGCCTAAATATATGCCATTTTCTTCTGCTTGATTAATTTCAGCTAAAGTTTGTTCTTTTAACGCTTTACTATCGTCATCGGTTTTATAAATAGCATCGCGTAACACCTTCATTTTACCGTCAACTTCAGTCAAGCCAAATTCTTGCTCTTTACTCACTAAGGCCTGAAAGTCAGCCTGATATTGGTCAATACTCGCCTGTAATTCATCTTTGGTTCCAGAGGCTAAATACGAACTATTTACCGCTTGCTTAAACTGACTAATATAAGATTTAAACGAGTCTATATATTTAGGGTCGCGGCGCAACATGAAATCTTTTTCATTACGGCGAAGTTGTAACATGATGACTAATAATCCATTTTCATCATTGCTGCTTAAGATAGATTCCACATTATGAACAGCTTCTCTTAGCTGACCATACAGACCTGTTTTAGGGGTTAAGCCTATTTCTTTTTGCAGCACCACAACATCGTTAAATGTCGATTTATAAGTCTGGACACTGTCTTTTAAGCCATTTAAAGCAGTAAGGGGGATATTGCGATCATTTAGCACTTCTTCAACACGCTCAAACAATACATTTAGGTCTGCGAAATTCTGTTGATGTTTTTCAAGATATACGACATCCAATCTGTTTAAAAAATCTTTTTCTTCTTTTCTCAGTTGATAAATTTCTTTTTCAATTTCCATTACACTGGTTGTTGCCAATGCCAGCTGCTGTTGTACGTTGATGGAATATTGTTGTAATGCAAACATAGCAACAAGTGCCGAGATCGATACGGCTGCACTCAACAGAAGCTTAGATCGGATTAACATAGCGCATCCTTTTTTCATTTTAATAGTTAATATATAGTCGTTTTTATGTAAGTAAGCTAATAAATAAACTAAAAATTAAGCCAAAAATTAAGCTAAAAATTAAACTAAATATTCTTTACAAAAAAATTACCATTAAATTATTATCGGCATATGACATTAAACCTAAATGTTTTTATCGACATTTACAGCCAAAAAATCATAAAAAAAGGCCTTCCGAAGAAGACCTTAATTCATCACTATTATGCTAAAAGCCCAATGCTTGCACAAATACGAGGCTTATTTTTCCATTTGGTGGCAATCAGTACATTCTTTCATTGTCAGTTCAGGGCTGTGCATTTCCATGTCTATTTCATGCGCATCACCAATAGCATGACAATCAGCACAAACAGCTAAGGTTGCTTCATTTTCAGTATGCATAGCAACGTCGATACTTTCATGACACTCAACACAGTCAACTGCAGCAGCTGAACCAGCAAAAAATAGTGCAGCAAATAAAATTGAATATTTCATATATACTCCTAAGTCATTTAGGCGCAGATCAGTATTATGCGTTCCAAAGCTCAACATTTACTGCACGCGTTTAATAAGTGTATTAACCACTATTTTAGTTTCTATTTCAAAAAAGATTATCAAAAATGATAACAACATCAAATTTTAAGCGTTATTTTTACAATCTGAATCAACTTTAGCAAAGCTATAGGCTTCTGCACGATTTTCAACCAAAAAAATTACCACCAAGCTATTTACCACTTGGATATCTAAATCATAAATTAATGGATGGAGTCCACTTCTTCTTGTGTTAAGTAGCGCCAATCTCCGGGCACTAACTCTGGGTCTAGTTCAATTTGACCAACACACTCACGGTGTAAATTAACCACTTTATTACCAACTGCGGCAAACATGCGTTTAACTTGATGATATTTGCCTTCGCTAATTGTCAAGCGCACCTGTTGTGGAGTAATAAGCTCTAAAATAGCAGGTTTAGTTAACCCATCCTCATTCCGCAGTGCAATACCACTGGCAAAAACAGCCACTAAATCTTCAGTAATGGGATCAGCTAATTCGACTAAATAACGCTTACCGCAATCTTTTTTAGGTGAGGTTATTTTATGAGACCACTGACCATCACTAGTGATCAATACTAAACCTGTAGTGTCAGCATCTAGCCTTCCGGCAATGTGCAAGGTATCGATTTTTTCGATATCCATTAGGCTCAACACCGAAGGATAAACTTCATCAATAGTCGAGCAAATAGTGTCCACTGGCTTGTGCAACATGATATATCGTTCACCTACCACAGAAATCACTTGGCCATCTAAACAAACCACTGTTTTTTCTGTCACTTGAAATCCCGAATCTTTTATAATGACACCATCACAGGTAACATCACTTCGGTGAAGTGCTTTTTTCGCCATAGTACGGGTCAGTTCGGTACTCTCACAAATAAATTTGTCTAAACGCACAATCAATACTCACTGCTTTAATTTGTTCATATTATGCGGTCTTAAGTTAAAAATAGAAATAACAGCCGAGTAAATCGTACTTTTCGTTACACCTAGTCACAAAAAACCACACTAAAACCCCCAGAGAACGCTTGTATTATTAGCCGACAACCCCTTAACATAGCTGTCACAACAATAAGTCAGCAGTCAATTCAAAGAAATACTTTGGCACTCAACACCTGACAAGATAAAAACAAAATTACCAGCCTCCATTGAAGGGCATATTTAACGCAAGGGAAACAACATGAAAAAATTGGTTATTGGAGGACTTTGTGCCTCGCTTATCGCTGGCCTGTCAGCTTGTAGTGATAATACTCAAGCAACAGCTGATTCGGCAGCAAAAACTGAAGTCACTAAAACAGCAACCGCAGCAGCTGTTGAAAAAGCACTGACTTCAGGTGTTAGCTTTGACAATATGGACAAAAATATTCGTCCACAGGATGACTTTTACTTATATGTTAATGGCGGCTGGATGAACACAGCTGAGATCCCAGGCGATCGCACTAACATTGGTGCTTTTTACGACTTACGTGAAAATGCCCGTGACGACGTTAAAGTTATCATTGAGGATTTAAGCGCCACGCCTAATTTAGCAGATGGTACCGGCGAGCAAAAAGTGGCGGACTTGTATCGCTCATTTATGGACGTTGCAACCTTAAACAAGTTAGGTATCGCACCAATTCAAGCTGATTTAGATAAAATTTCAGCGCTAAAAGACAAAAAAGAGTTAACGGCATTTTTTGGTGTAAATCAAGCTAATGGTGGCGGAACGCCATTGGCATTCTACGTTGAAATAGATGCCAAAAACTCTAGCCGTTATGCGACTCATATTTGGCAATATGGCTTAAGCCTGCCAGAAAAGGATTACTATTTTAACCAGGAAGAGCGCTTTGTTAATATTCGTAAAGCCTATGTTGAACATATCGAAAAAATGTACGACCTAGCTGGTTTACCAAATGCTAAAGCAAACGCACAAGCTGTTCTTGCGCTAGAAACCAAAATTGCTGAAAAGCATTGGGATGTCGTTGAAACTCGCGATAGCACCAAAACTTACAACTTGTATCAAGTAGCTGACTTAGATGAGTTAGCACCGGACATTAACTGGCAAGGTTACTTGGCAGCATTAGGGGGTGATAAGCAAACTGATATTATTATCAACCAACCTAGCTATATCCAAGGGTTAAATGAAGTCATTAAGAACAATGACCTTGATGCATGGAAAAATTACCTCACGTGGATGACCCTAACCCACAATGCAAGCAACTTATCAGAAGCGGTAGACAACGAAAATTTTGCTTTTTTCTCTAAAATCTTAAATGGTCAGGCAGAGCAAGAACCGCGTTGGAAGCGTGGTGTCACTACAGTAAGCGATACCCTAGGTGAAGTCGTCGGTAAAGTGTATGTTAAACGTCATTTTGCTCCAGAAGCGAAAACACGGATGGAACAGCTTGTTGAAAACCTTCGTGGCGCTTATGGCTCGAGCATCGATTCGCTAGATTGGATGAGCGCTGACACTAAAGTCGCGGCAAAAGACAAGCTAGCTAAATTTAACCCAAAGATTGGTTATCCAAATAAATGGGATGACTATACTAAACTGACGATTAAAGCGGATGATTTATTAGGTAATGCTAAACGCGCTGCAATTTTTGAACATAACAAAAATTTAGCTAAGCTAGGCCAACCAATAGATAAAGACGAGTGGCACATGACGCCGCAAACCGTTAATGCTTACTACAACCCAACCATGAACGAAATTGTGTTTCCTGCTGCAATTTTACAACCACCATTCTTCAACTTAGAAGCTGATGATGCGGTTAACTACGGTGGTATTGGCGCGGTTATCGGTCACGAAATGGGCCATGGGTTTGATGACCAAGGTGCTAAGTTTGATGGTGAAGGTAACATGCGTGACTGGTGGACTGAAGCTGATTTAAAAGCATTTGAAGCTAAAGGTAATGCCCTTATTACCCAATATAGCGGTTATAAAGTATTTGACGATTTGAACGTGAATGGTGAATTAACCTTAGGCGAGAACATTGGTGATTTATCAGGTGTGACCATTGCTTATAAAGCTTACAAAATGTCACTAAATGGTCAAGAAGCACCAGTAATTGATGGTCTAACTGGCGATCAACGTTTCTTTATGGGCTTTAGCCAAATCTGGCGTGTGAAAATGAAAGAAGAAGCCATGCGAAATCGCGTAGCAACGGATCCACATTCTCCAGGCCATTTCCGTGCATTAGGCGCATTGTCTAACATGCCTGAGTTTTATACTACTTATGACGTGAAAGAAGGTGACAAGATGTACCTTGCACCAGAAAGCCGCGTGAAAATTTGGTAATAATAGCTTGATACCCAAGGGCGCCTTCTGGCGCCCTTTTTGTTAACCATCTTTAATGTAAACGCTTGCTGTCATTCAGGATTGATTCAGCTTCAGTAAGTTACAGTGTCCCCAAGCTAATCGCTTGGAGAATTTACATTGAATAAACTTTTTCGTAC
Source organism: Shewanella sp. HL-SH8 (assembly GCF_051165765.1). Lineage (NCBI taxonomy): Bacteria > Pseudomonadati > Pseudomonadota > Gammaproteobacteria > Alteromonadales > Shewanellaceae > Shewanella > Shewanella sp. HL-SH8. The sequence continues at coordinate 3,758,235 of NZ_CP195039.1, forward strand.
TCTTTTTATTTTTTTAGTGCTACTGAGCACCCGCCAAGTTACCGCCCAGTCACTTGCGCCTGTAAATCAACAAGATGACAAAGTCCCTTACGGATTAAATCTCGGTACTCACAATGCGCTTGATATTTTATATTCAATCCCTGACTTTCAAGCATACCAGCCTATGCAACAATCAGCAGACTTGATTCATTTAATGACACAAGCAGATCTGGCTCAAACTGAGTTAGGCCAGCTTTTGTCGGTTATCAGTCAACAGAATAAAACAACCATGTTGTTACCTGCGGCCAAAAGCTATCAGCGGGCGTTACAAAAAGTAACTCATAAGTTTGAAGGCGATGCCCGTTTAATTACCGATTTAGCCCGAGGAAGCATAGTGGCTAATAATGTTGATGACTTAATGGCAAGCTACAAAATGTTAGCTGAAAACAGCGAAGTGGTACAAATTAAAAACCGCTTTGCTAACCCAAAGGTATCAGGTTATCGCGATTTAAATGTTCTGCTGAAACTGCCACAAAGCCAAATGATTGTTGAAGTGCAGTTACACCTACAAACCATTGCCAATATAAAAAGTGGTCAGGATCATAAACACTACGAACAAATTCAGCAAATAGAAGCCATCGCCAGCATAGAACATCGTCCATTGAATGAATTTGAAATACAGCAAATAACCCGAATTCGTCAACAATCCCATAAGCAATACCATAAAGCTTGGCTGGTGTATAAACGTCAAGTTATCACTACCGATTATCCACAAGCAGCCTAACCAGCCATTAATTCCACCCACCCTTTTGCGCTCATATGAGCGCATTTTTTTTATCTGAATCAGCCATTATCTCTGCTATAATCCCGCCCAATATCGCATTGACCGCTATCGCGACTAAAGGAACATCCAATGCAAGACATTATTGACCATTTACAAGAACTCAGTGAAACAGTTCCAGTTCCTTTTGAATTACCCACTTTTGAGCAACTAGTCGAAGTTGAAGAACAAATATTAATTGGGCTTCCAGGGGATTTAAAAGAGTATTTACTGTATGCCAGTGACGTTATTTATGGCACTTATGAGCCAGTTACTGCCACAGATCCCTACTCGCACACGTATTTGCCAGAAGTAGCCAGTTACGCATGGTCTATTGGATTACCAAGAGAGCAAATCCCCATTTGCCAAATAGGTGACAGCTTTTACTGCATTGAAGAAAACGGTCAAGTGCAATTTTGGAAAAACGGTCGCTTTAGTGATGCACGTTGGGAATCATTGTGGGACTGGATTGAAGATATTTGGCTTGGACTATAACACCCATTTTCACATTCAAACATCAGCTTATTTAGGAAATATTATGTCAAACCCTTCTGGCTTAAACGCCATTGAAATGCAGTGTTTACGCCAATCATTTGGTTTAACAGTTGAGCAGGTCGCACTCATCACTAAAACGACTTCTGAAGCGGTTATCGCATGGGAAGCCGGTGAAGCTGAGGCGCCAATACCTGCTCAAAAGAAGCTATTAGAAATTGATGACATCATTGAAATGCAAGTGCTCAATACCACCGATGGCATTGAAGAGTTATTTAAAAAAGAGCCTAAACGCCGTTTAGCGTTTGTGGTATATCCAACCCAAGCACTTTATACCCAATATAATCCTGAATTTTTAAGCTCATTACCGGTAACAGAGTTGTATAATACTGCGGCATGGCGAATTAAAAAAGAATGTAAGCTGGTACTTGAAGTTGATGTGAGCCTTATAGCGCTGGATGCAGAAGCATACAAAACCTATCGCGCAGATAGCGGCATGAGTGAAAGCCGTGAAAGCAGAGCTAAATGGGCTGCAACTCAGCTATAGTCATTGGCTATAACATAACAAACAACAAGGAAGCTTAATGCTTCCTTTTTTAATGCCGATAAAATCATAATCTATTAATGAAAAAGCCACACCCAAAAGAGGGATGTGGCTTTTATTATCTGAAGATTTAATGCTTAAAACTTCATTGTCACTTTAGTGTAGAGATAACGACCAAGCGGGTTATGGACACCCATTGCATAACCATAAAGGTCAGCATCACCATCGCCAATCGCAAATGATGGCGATTCATCAAACACATTATTTACACCTACAGATAGCTTAACCGTGTCATTGAAACGGTATGAGCCAGACATATCCACTAATAACTGCGACTCAACAGTGCGGGTTTCATTGTAGTCTTCAAACTCACCGATATAGCTTAAGTTAACGTTAGCGGCAAAATCATCCATCATCCAGTTAGTTGTTGCTAACCAGCGATGTTCTGGGTATTCGTATTTTCCTGTGTAATCAGTAACATCCCCCTCGGCACCTACTTTTTCGAAGCTGATTAAGTAGCTGTACTCTAAACCAAACTTCACATCACCAAAATTGTTTAACTCAATACCATAGTGAGAAGATAAATCTACACCCTGTACTTCTTGCGAACCAATGTTAACGAACCCTGATTTGATCACATCAAGAGGACCTAATGTTTGGCCAGGTTGCGGCGCATTTCGTAAACAAACAGTACTATTTTGAACGTTACAATTTGCATCATAAAGATCTTGGTTTTGCAGTGAATCAATTTTGTTGTCTTGTAGAATATTAAATATATCAAAACCCACATCAAACTGTTGGCTTGGCGCCCATATCATGCCGACGTTCCAAGTCTCAGACTCTTCCGCTTTAAGGTTAGGGTTACCGGCAAAAATAAAGTTGTAGTCGAGTAACTCACAATCTACATTATCGGCGGCACAGCGGTAGCTATCGACTAAAAAGTCACTCTTTTCAGATGGACCAAGACCAATTTGTGCAAGTGATGGTGCGCGGAAACCGGTAGACCAAGAACCACGAGCGGTTAACTCATCATTAATGCCCCACTGGAAAGCAATTTTAGGGTTAGTGGTTGAACCGAAATCACTGTAATTGTCATAACGACCCGCTAACTGCAACTCAAAGCTATCAGTCACTGGAACAGATAACTCTACATAAGCCGCATATTGATCACGTGAACCAAATGCTGATATAGCTTCAGTACCAAAAATCAAACCACGTTGGAATTGCTCATCGGGAATATCGCTAACACTTTCTTCACGGTACTCAGCCCCAGCTGCCATCATGATATCGCGGTCTGCAATGGTAAATGCATGGCCTGAAATACTGGCATCATAAGCAGTAATACTCGACTTACCTTGTCTTACAAGGCTAGTGGTAATACGATCAATAACATCTTGTGAATTAACCGCTGCGCCGAATGGATTGTAGTTACCGGCATCAATTTCAGCTTGTAAATAATCCGTTCTTACCCAGCCCTGTGAGCGATCACCTGTTTGAGTGGATTCACTGCGACCACGTTGGGTTGATACTTCCCAATCCCACTCGTTCACAACGCCACGAAGACCTGCCACAATACGCATAGTATCGGATTCGATATCCCAACCACGCGCACCGGCATCAACGGTACGGTAACGACCAATTTCAATATCTTGTCCAAAAGGATTATTTGGGTGTGAACCCGGAACGGTTAAGCCAGCATCTTCATCTAATGGTGTTGGTGCACCGCCCGCTTCAGAAGTATTATGTTGTACAGATAACTCTAAAAATGCGGTTAAGTCTTCGCCCAACATGTAATCAAATTGCCCAATAGCACCAACACGCTCAGCCGTAGGAATAGTTAGGTTGTACGGGCCGTAATCGAATAAACAACTGCCACTTGATGTTGCATTTTCAGGAGGACAATCTGGATCGATGGTTTTAACACCGTTAACATAAAAATAGCCAGGGTAGCCACGTGATGAACGATAATCTTCGCCGCCATAAGGCGATTGATTTGCGGTACCAAATTGGCCCATGTCTTCTGCAGATAATGTGCCGTTGGTAAAGTAATCTAAAATAATAGATGCACTGCCTTTATCGGCTTTAACGCCCCACACTAAACTCGCTGTGGTTTCGTCATATCCCGTGCCGCTATCATCGCCATAACCTAAGTTAAGCTCAATGCCTTCAATGTCTTTTCTTAAAACAATATTGACTACACCGGCAATAGCATCAGAGCCATAAATTGCTGACGCGCCATCTTTTAAAATATCGATACGCTCAATGGCAGATACAGGAATGTTATTAATATCAACAAACGAGTTTGAAATTCCTTCGGCAAATGCACTTGCACCAACACGGCGGCCATTAATTAATACTAATGTCGCATCAGGGCCTAAGCCACGTAAACTGATTGACGCACCGCCGTTTGCGGTAGAATCCTGGCTGTTGCCGCGAGTTGAGAATGCGCCAGAACCATTGGCAGGCATACGCTCTAATAATTGCTGTAGGTTGTCAAAACCCATGTTAGCAATATCTTCTTTGTTAAGTGATTGTACTGGCGAAGGTCCTTCAATATCTGTCCGTTTGATACGAGAACCGGTCACTTCGATACGTTCAACTTTAGCTTCAGCTGATGCATCGGCGGCTTGAGCAACAAAGGCGATTGGGGCCAATGACAGTGATACAGCAATAGCGCACGCGCTGCGCAAAACGTTAGGTCTTTTCATGATCTTCCTTAAAATATTTTTTATTTTATATCCATGACTACTGCAAATTGCGGTAACAATATAATTACCTACGACTTGCTTGGATTATTATTTACATGTCCAAGTTAATTTAAAATTTAACAAAGTCAATACAATGCAGTAATGTAAATGTAACCAAACACTTAATCAAGAATAAAAAGCCAAAATAAATGAATTTAAATTCAAAAAATAAATATGACCGGATGATACATAAATAAGATAAGTAACTAGAATTACCGACCTAGCCCTTGTCTAATCAAAGATAATGGTTATATTTTGCCGTTAATACGTTAACTGTTGAACAATATACTTAAATGGTTTTTATGCTAAATCAACAATTGGTTCCGATTTCCACACTCTCTAAAATCAAGATTTTGTTTAAAGCAACAGGTCCTGGTATTTTAATGGCTGCAGCAGCTATTGGTGCATCACATCTTGTGGCATCAACCCGTGCGGGGGCTGAATATGGTTGGCAGTTAGCCTGGTTAGTATTGGCGGTAAACATGGTTAAATATCCCTTTTTTGCTGCTGGAGCGCGTTATACCGCAGCAACGGGTGAAAGCTTGCTAGAGGGTTATTTACGCCAGGGACGCGGTTATTTGTGGCTGTTTACTGGGCTCAATACTATTGCCGCCGTCGCAAGCACTGCGGGAGTATGTATGTTAACCGCAGCAATGCTGACTCAATTTATTCCACTCTCTATTGATGTATTAGCCTTAATAGTATTAATCACTTCATTGGTATTGTTAATTGTCGGCCATTATAAGTGTCTGGATAGCATCACAAAAATCATCATGTTTGTACTGACTACCAGCACATTAATTGCCGTGTCATTGGCTTTCTCCAATCAATGGGGTAAGCCGGTAATCACCTCTTCTGCTGATGCATGGCAATGGGCTAATGTAGGTTTTTTAGTGGCTATGATGGGCTGGATGCCTGCCCCTATTGAAGTCAGTGCATGGAACTCGCTGTGGTTATTAGAAAAGCAGAAGAGCCAAACGGTAACCCCCAAACAAGCCATTTTCGATTTCAATTTAGGCTACATCACCACCGCAATCCTCGCGCTGGTCTTTTTGGCATTAGGTGCATTAGTCATGTATGGCTCGGGCGAGCAGTTTTCAGACTCTGGGGCTCAGTTTGCCAATCAATTAATCACTTTATACAGTCAAGTCATGGGCGAGAACTCCCGCTACCTTATTGGCATTGTGGCGTTTTTATGTATTTTCAGTACCACTGTGACCGTGATTGATGGCTATAGCCGTACCCTCAATATGGGTTGGCAGCTACTCACTAAAGCGCAAGACTCGCCTAAAAGACTTAATATGATTATGTTGCTAATGAGCGCTTTAGGCTTAGGGTTAATTTTATTTTTTAAAGGTGCGCTGCTGCCTTTATTAGAGTTTGTTATGATTTTAGCTTTTATGACCACAGTGATATTTGCATGGCTTAATTTTCGTTTAATGACCAGTAAAACCTTAGCGCCGAAACACCGTTATGGTAAGGCAATGGTCGGCTTATCTTGGTTTGGGCTACTGTATTTAGTAGGCTTTGCGATAGTGTTTATTTATTGGTATGTCACCAAATGATCGCTTCACAGAAATGAGTAGCGATAACACAAAACGTTACCTTAGCTATTAAGCCGGTTAAAAATAAAATCCGCCAAACGGCAACAGAGCAACTTATAGCACACGAATAATCTGACGAATTAAAGATTAATCGCTATAATATACTTCAGTCACGTGACCTAAACTATTTATGCGCAGCCGCGCCAGAGAACCTTATGATTAACAATGATATTCTTCGCCGTATTCGTTTTGTTTTTGATTACTCAAATGCAAAAATGATCAATATTTTCAGCCAAGCCAATGCCGAAATCACTTCAGATGAGATAATCGCGCTACTGAAAAAAGAGGAAGAAGAAGGTTATCAAGCTTGTAACGATAAATTAATGTGCCAGTTTTTAGATGGTTTTATCATCAAAAATCGTGGTTTAAAGCCTGACGCTGAAGTACCTACGCCTTTAAAGCAGCTAACCAACAACCTTATTTTTAAGAAACTACGGGTCGCATTAGAAATGCGCGAAGACGAAATCATTGCCGTACTAGCCTTAGCTGATTTTGCGATGTCTAAATCTGAATTAGGTGCATTGTTTCGCAACCCTGAACACAAAAACTATAAACCCTGTGGCGATCAAGTGTTGCGTAACTTCGTTAAAGGTTTGTCAATTAAACACCGCGGTAAATAAGATTAGGCTCAATAAAGCCTGTTATACCCTATCAATGCACAGCTAGCGGCTGTGCATTTTTGTTACTGGCGAGTAATTCAAACAACTGCTTCATAAAAAAAGTGTGAAATTCATCACTTAACAGACCACAATACATATTAGTCATGTTAATCTATCCTTTAACAAACCTATCAAACAACACACAAAAAAGGTTACCCATGGACGATACTAAACGCCCACTCTATCTTCCTTTTGCAGGTCCAGCCATTCTTGAATCTCCGCTGCTAAATAAAGGCACTGCCTTTACTGAAGATGAACGTATTTCATTTAACCTTGAAGGCTTGTTGCCTTGGGTAATTGAAACCATTGATGAACAGGTCGCACGCGCATATCAGCAGTTTACTAACTTCACTAACGACTTAGATAAACATATATACCTGCGTAATATTCAAGACACCAACGAAACGCTATTTTATTCATTGGTGCGCAACAACATCAGTGAAATGATGCCGATTATTTACACCCCAACGGTAGGATTAGCCTGCGAGCGCTTTTCAAAAAACTATCGCCGTAACCGTGGGTTATTTATCTCTTACGAGAACAAAGATCGCATCGACGACATTTTGAATAATTCGACTCGTCATAAAGTCAAAGTCATTGTTGTCACCGATGGTGAACGTATTTTAGGTTTGGGCGACCAGGGTATTGGTGGCATGGGTATTCCTATTGGTAAGCTATCACTTTACACCAGCTGTGGTGGTATTAGTCCGGCTTACTGTCTGGCGGTTACATTAGATGTAGGTACTGATAACCCGCAACTACTTGATGACCCTATGTACATGGGTTGGCGCCATCAGCGTGTTGGCGGTGATGACTATAAAGAATTCGTAGAAGCCTTTATGCAAGCGGTTAACCGTCGCTGGCCAGATGCATTAATTCAGTTTGAAGACTTTGCCCAAAAAAATGCCATGCCTTTACTTGAGCGCTATAAAGACAAGTACTGTTGTTTTAATGATGATATTCAAGGCACTGCTGCGGTTACTGTCGGTTCATTGTTGGCTGCCAGTAAAGCCGCTAACACTACACTAAGCCAACAACGCATTGTGTTTTTAGGTGCAGGCAGTGCTGGTTGTGGTATCGCTGAAGCTATTATTGCCCAAATGGTCTCTGAAGGCATCAGTGACGCGCAGGCTCGATCGCAAGTCTTTATGGTTGATCGCTGGGGCTTATTACTCGACAACATGCCTAATCTATTACCTTTTCAAAGTAACTTGGCACAAAAAACAGCCTTGGTTGATCAATGGCACAACTACAGCGACAATGTCTCGTTGCTCAATGTAGTTAATAACGCTAAACCGACAGTGTTAATTGGCGTATCGGGTGCACCAGGACTATTTACTGAAGATGTGATTAAAGCCATGCACAGCCATTGCCCACGTCCAATAGTATTTCCATTGTCTAACCCAACAAGTCGAGTCGAAGCAACCCCAAAAGATATTTTAAACTGGACATCGGGCCAGGCGCTTGTGGCAACAGGTAGCCCATTTGAACCAGTTGTAGTCAATGGTGAAACCTTTGAAATAGCCCAGTGTAATAACAGCTTTATTTTCCCAGGTATTGGTCTTGGGGTATTATCTTGTGGTGCAACCCGCGTATCTGATGAAATGCTAATGGCTTCTAGCCGCGCACTGTCTGAATGTTCGCCATTGGGTACAATGGGTGAAGGTTCACTGTTGCCTAAGCTTGAAGATATTCATAAAGTGAGTAAGTACATCGCTTTTGCAGTGGCTAAAGTCGCAATTGACCAAGGTTTAGCCCTACCTTGTACTGATGAGTTACTGCAACAAGCCATTGATAATAACTTTTGGCAACCAGAATATCGTCGTTATCGCCGCACTGCATTTTAATCTGTGCTTGAATAATGATGTAAAAAATCCCAGTAATGAATTACTGGGATTTTTCTTTTAATCAAGTAACTGATAAAAAATGCTTAATCTGCCATAACCTTTTTGAAGCTATTAAGCATCACTCTATCGGTTCGGGCTTTTTTCAGCTTGCGTAAACATTCTTTTAACGACTGCTCAGCTAAACGGCCAAAAATACCATCGTATTCGTTATTGTTCATCTCTTCTTCTGTGTCATTGCTGTCGGCAATCTCTTGCGCAACACGACTCAGCTGCATCCAAGCATTAGCAATATAAAAACCATGAAACTCAGCCTGCGAAATAAGCTTTTGAGCACTGGCAGGCAATTTGTCCCAGGCATTGTTAAACGATTGTGCTTTGTCAGCAAACAACTCTTCAAACAGGCCGTCATAGGCTTCTATTAAGCTGTCAGGTAGTTGATCCATGGGTAGCACTTTATTGGCTACATTATAAGATACCTTTTTAGCGGTATCTCTATAGGTTTGTTCAACCATGATTACACCTTATATTCATCAATATTAGAATTTAAATTAGAGTTATAATTTGAGTTAGCGTTTGAATTTAGATTAAAAACGTCCACTAATATACACACCATAAGTGCCATTATAAGCCAGTGGCACCACGCTAATATTTTCATAAGGATCAGTAAAATACCAACCCGCTACAATGCCAATGGCCGCCCCAGCAAGCACATCTTCAACATGATGCTTGTCGCTGGCAACACGAGTATAAGCAACGTATGACGCAACCACATAGGACGGTACACCATATTCCCAACCATAACGTTGATTTATAAATGTTGCTGCAGCAAAGGTGTCCGCTGAATGCCCAGAGGGAAATGAGTCATCATCACTGCCGTCAGGTCTTTGCTTATCAACGCTTAACTTGAGTGCTTCAACCACTAAGCGGCTTGAAATACCTGATTTAGCTAATTGCCAAGCGCCTTGATAATCATCTTCTATCATTAATGTCGAAGCTAATGCTACTGCAGGTAAAGCAAAATGTAATACATCACCAGAGGTTTCAAGATCACCTTCAGCTTGGCTAGGTAAAGACACAACCAATAACAATATCGATAGCATTACAGATCTAATGATTCTTATCTTCATCTTTACTCACTTATAAATGACAACAACGATAACCGCGACGTTATACGCTGCAAGCCCAGATAATGCAAATACTGTTACCGTTTAAAATAACAAGTAGCACGTCTGTTATATATTTGTTATTTATATCTATAACCGGCTATAATTCAAACATTGCAGGAACAATAAACATCATGTTTTTATTGTTACATAAAACAAAAATAAGTGGCCTGTTATCTTGAACAAATATCGCGAGAACATTCTTAGCATTTCAATTTTGCTAACAACACTACTTTTATTATCTCCAGCATGGGCTGAGTATTATGATAATGCTCGGGCGGATGAAATCTATCAAAAGTTTGAGCAAGTAGATTATAAAGATCAAAAAGAAGCCGATGCACTGCTAAAAGAATATAAACAAATTATCGCTGCTGACGATGATGTACGCCAAAAACTGTTTATCCGCCAAAATTGCTGGAGCCGACCATCAGAAACCAATGAGCAACTAGCCAAAGCTATTGAGTATGCTCAACAGCAATTACTGATCTATTCAGACCCATACCCTTCTGAAATTCACACTGACTTACTGCTATGCTTGGGTTATTACAAAAATTATGCAGGACAAACCGAAGGCGCATTTGCTGATATATCATCCGCCGTTAGCAGCGCATATGAGCTAGAAAGCCCAAGACTAATCGCTGATGGACGCAGTATTCGCGGCTCAATGATGTCATACCAAGGTAACTACAACGCAGCCTTAGAAGATTTGATTACCGCACAACACCTTTATGAAAAGCTAAATCTAACATACTGGGCGAATGAAACCTTAAATGAAATAGCCACCAGTTATCGCCGTTTTGGTGATTCAGAAACCGCACTTAAATATCAAATAAAATTAGAAAAAATGTACATAGAGTCTGGCCAGCTTATGGAGGCTGACACCATTAATGTGCAAATAGCATTTTCATTAGAAGCACTGGGGAAAATTAATGAGTCCACTGAACGCTTTTATCGATCGTTAAAGTACTGGCAATCAAAAAAAGATAAGGTCGCCATTGCAGGCACCAAAGTTAATATTGCTGGCAACCTTATTTTACAAGGTCAAATAGATAAAGCGCTCATGTTACTTAAGGAAGCAGAACCTGATGTTCCGTTAGAATATGAGGGCCCACATAGTTTTATGTGCTTGTATTTTGCTCAAGCTTACTTAGTAAAAAATGAGTTAGATAAAGCGATTGAATACAGCAAAAAAGCCTCCATTGATTTTACCCGTGGTGCAAATAAACGTGGTGAAACTCAAAATCTGCGCTTATTAAATGATATTTATCTCGCCAAAGGTGACATAGCAAATGCGCACAAGGCATTAAGTGATTTTGTTGATATGCACTTAATCTTAGACAAACAAATCATGTCCGATAAAAACGCTGAAATGCAAACCAGATTTAATACCGACAAAGTACAAAATGAAAATGAGTTATTACTTAAAGCGGCTAGCGACAAAGAATTGCAACTGCAAATAATGCAACGTAACGAGTCAATGCAAATTGTGATCATTATCTTAGTGGCCATCATCCTAATTATCGTTTCAGTATTTGCTTACAAGCAGGTTAAACGTAAGCGGACTTATCAAACCCTTGCGTTAACCGATGAGTTAACCGGACTATCTAACCGCCGAGATACCTATCATCAAGGTGAGCTTTTTATTAAGCAAGCAAAACAAAGTGGCAAACCTTTTTCTGTAATTTCGTTTGATGCAGACCATTTTAAGCAAGTGAACGATACCTTAGGTCATGAAGTTGGCGACAAAGTATTAGTCAAGTTAGCAGCCTTAACGACGGGCATGATGCGAGAAAACGATGTTGTTGGTCGTGTTGGCGGTGAAGAGTTTTTAGTCTTATTGCCTAACATCTCACACACTATCGCACTGGAAATTGCCCAACGTTTAATAGACTGTATTGCTAATTATGAGTGGAGCCAAATATCACCAGAATTACATCAAACGGTTAGTGCGGGAGTGACGAGTTTAACCAATGAAGCCGAACTGTCTCCATTGTTACTTAAAGCTGATCATGCACTGTATAGTGCCAAAGCTGATGGTAGAAATTGCGTTAGAAGTGCTTAAAACCTATTGATTTTATTATATTTAAGATAAGTGGCTGAGTTGGATAATGATTTAATCCAAGGAGAAAGTTTATTACTTTTAGTTATAACGCACAGAAAGTGCTTACAAAGTAGCAAGCAGCTTCAAAAACTGTATTAAGGGGTTTAGTTAATTATTCACGGTAAATAACTTTGGCTCATTAGGGTGCAAGTCAGTTTCAAACCACTTTTGATACAAAGCAGTATATTCTGGCGTTTGCATAAATTGACTTAATGCCTGATGCCATTGTTGAATAAGCGCTGGTGAAGTACCGTCAGAAAAGGCTAAATATATCGCTAAATCTTTAATTTTATATGCCATTCTTACATCAGACTTACGCTTACCAATTTGATTAAGTGTAAACGGCACACCAAAATCAGCCTGACATAAAAAACGAACCCTAGACAACACTAGCTGTTTGACGCTTTGGTCAGGATAATTTGCCACAGCTAATTGACTTATATGCGAGTCTTTAAGTGTCTGCTGACAATCACCTTCGCGGTATACCCCTATGTCCCCTTGATTCGTTAGGTCACTCAAATTATCTAACTTGATAGGGTCATCCTTAAGTACAAAAATCCCCATACTTCCTTCAGCAATTGGCCCAATAAATGAAAATCGACTTTCTCGTTGATGATTCTTGGCCATGGCAATTAATAAAACATTTTTTTGAGATTGACCTAGCAAATTAGCCCGTGCCCAAGGTAAAAAAACTATCGGATCTGTTCTAGATAATTGTAACTGCAGCACTTGAATTAACTCAATAACGTAACCCGTAGGTTGATCATTAACACGATAACTCATCGGTGCCCAATCTTCTGCGACGATCATCAAGGGCTCAGCGGCAATTGATTGTTCACACTTAATGCAAACTAAAGCCGCTAATAACACATAAAAAAGTTGCTTCAATGCCAACCCCCACTCTTTTATACAATATCTTACACATAAAAATAAGACCGAATTTTCCCAATGAAAAAATCTATAGTCCATTACAGATAGCGTATAATCAACGGCAAGATTACTCACACCTAATGATTTACCATGGCCGAATCGACTGCGCTACTCAATACTGACATGCCCAATACTGTACTAAGTGTAAACCAACTTGCCGAGCTTGCCCGAGAAATTAAGCAATGGGGTAAAAATTTAGGTTTTGCACATATTGGTATCGCAGATGTTGACCTATCAGCACACGAAGCTGATTTGCAAGCATGGTTAGATAAAGGTTACCACGGTGATATGGGTTATATGGCTAACCACGGCATGATGCGTGCAAGGCCAGCAGAACTTCACCCTGGTTGTATTAGAGTGATTAGTGCACGCATGGATTACCTGCCACCTGATGCCGGGTTTGCCAGTAACTTAACTGACCCTAATTTAGCTTATATCTCACGTTATGCCGGTGGCCGTGACTACCATAAACTCATGCGACAACGGCTAAAACAGCTTGGCGAAAAAATAGCATCACACTGTCAAAGTCTTGCGTTTAATGACACCGACTTTCGCCCTTTTGTCGACTCTGCGCCCATTTTAGAAAGACCTCTAGCTGAAAAAGCAGGCTTAGGCTGGACAGGCAAACACTCGCTAATTTTACATCCAGACGCAGGCAGCTGGTTTTTTCTCGGCGAATTATTAATTAACTTGCCTCTGCCAACTGATGTCCCTATTAAAGACGGCTGTAATACCTGTGTGGCCTGCATCAAGTCTTGCCCAACAGATGCGATTGTCGCCCCTTATGTTGTTGACGCCAGGCGCTGTATATCCTATCTCACCATAGAATTACAAACTGCTATTCCGGAAGAGTTTAGACCCTTAATTGGTAATCGAATTTATGGTTGCGACGACTGCCAGCTAGTATGCCCGGTTAATGCCAAAGCCCCACTTACCCAGGAAACCGACTTTCATACCCGGGCAAAACTAATACAACCTGACTTACTGAGTTTATTTGCCTGGTCAGAAAGTGTATTTTTGTCAAACACCGAAGGCAGTGCTATCCGCCGCATCGGCCACAAACGCTGGCTACGCAACATAGCCGTCGCCCTAGGTAACGCTCCCGCAAGCGATGATATTATTGCCGCACTGACTCAAAAAGCTCAAACAGATGAAGTAGATGCATTAGTCATTGAACATATTGAATGGGCCATTAATCAGCAGCAAGTAAAGCTAGCGGAACAAGCGCTCGCCATAATAGAACCGCTAAGCCGCAAAACCCAACGGGTTATTCGCAGTGTTCAAAAAGGGCTGCCAAGAGATGCCTAGTTTCAGAGAGTGTGTGAGTATAGTTTTACTAGCAGTAATGAAATAATCATGCACTACTCGGCTAATTCCAAACTCAGCTAACTCCAAACTTGCTCATCCCAATCTTACCAGCTCCCCCTATAAAGCCAACTTAAGTGCGCGTTACCCAACAAAGCGCATAAAAGCTAAACTCGTAATTTTCATACTACTTTTCTTGTGGGCGAACAGATTATTGTTGCCTTTGTGTAAATAAATTACACAGGCGTCTGGACGTCTAGAAGTTTATTGTGCTAACCTGCTACCAAGTAATCGAATTGATTTCATCGGTAAGTTGAGTAAGTTTCATGTGGAGTGAGCAATGATAGAACTTAGACACCTTCGCACCTTAATGGCGTTAAAGGAAAGTGGCAGTTTAGCGGGTGCAGCTAAGAAACGTTTTGTAACCCAATCGGCTCTTTCTCACCAAATTAAAGAATTAGAAACCCGCATTAATTCATCTATTTTTGTTCGTAAAAGTAAACCGCTCACCTTCACCCACGAAGGTGCCCGTTTACTTAACCTTGCTGAAGAAATTTTGCCAAAGGTGATTGCGACAGAATCTGATTTGAAGCGTGGATTAGAAGGTGAAAATCAACAACTCAAATTAGGCATTGAATGCCACAGTTGCTTTAGATGGTTAATGCCTGTTATTGAAGCATTTAAGCAACACGCACCCGATGCACAGATTGATATTTCAAGCCGTCATCTTTTCGACTCCCTTAATGCGCTTGAAACTGGCGGATTAGACATAGTACTCACTTCTGATCCTGTACCTGGACATACTTTGGCGTATCAGCACTTGTTTGATTTTGAGGTTAAATTAGTGGTTGCCAATAATAATCCATTGGCTAAGCAAGCTTTTATTAGCCCTGTACATTTAGCCAAACAGACATTATTGACATACCCTGTGCCGCTGACCCGTTTAGATATTTATAAGCACTTTTTAGAGCCAGCTGGGATAGAAATTGGTGAACAAAAACAATGTGATTTAACCTCAATGTTATTACAAAGAGTAGCCTGTAATGATGGGGTTGCTGCGCTGCCTACATGGTCAATTAAAGAAAGCCAGGGCTTAAGCTTAACCTCATTACCATTAGGCGCTGAAGGCTTAAAACGACCATTGTTTGGAGCCTATAGACGTGATGCCACCAATGCTAACTTAATCCAGAAATGGTTAGAATTAGTGGCACAGGAAGGGTTGGCGCTGCAAAGATCGAGTCTAACTCAGGCCTAACACTTCAAAGGTTTAGCACCACTCAGGTCTGGCGCTATAGGGGATTTATCAACAAACCTCTTTTCGACAAGACTCTACGCAAAAGAAGCCCTGCTGAGTCAGGGTTTTTAGTTTGTTGTAAGTTATGCGCAATCATAAACTCAATACGCAAATCATCATCTAGACCTAAAGATTCAAAGGCTTCAATTGAAAGTGTTTGCTGATGGTTGTCAAGTAACGACTTAATAACCCGCAGTGATACGGGGGTTTCTTGCTCGCTGTTCAAGTAAGCAAAAGCGGTTAAGGCGATAACCTGGCCAAACACACTAAACAGTGCCAAGGTTTGCATTTCATCGGCGTCAATTTTTAGGCCGCTACCCTTTTCGGTTTCTTGACGTAAAAGCGAAATAGAATCAACCGCAATTAACTCGTTCAATTTCCAATAACCATGGATCAACTTTTTATAAGGCTCGGCAAGACCATCTAAACGTTCTTTTAGATAGAACGAAAATGCATAACGATAAATGTTAACCTGACCAAGACGAATTAGCGCATCTTTAATGCTGCGATTCTTAGTTGATATAAGCCCTGCCGTTTGCGCGGTATTACTGCGCATAAGTAAGTGCCCTGCTAATGCGGGATCATCTGACACAATATCAATCACAACTCTGATATCAGCTTCATTAATTAGCGCTTTTTTTAGCGGAATAAGAATGCCGCGACGGCCAATGACTTGATCTTCATTACCAATAATTGCCCTAACTTGAGTTAACACTCTTTGCTCAAGATCCGTCATACCCCATTGTCACCTTATTATTAAATCGAAATTTGTATTTAGGCTGTTAGCAAAACCATAGCATAAAAAAGCCAACAAGAAACTTGTTGGCTTGATAAAGTATAGTTACTTTGTGATTTAAACCAATAGCATTTAAGCCAGTGTGATTTAAATCAGCAAGATTTAAAAACGATATCCTGCGGTTAAACGTAAGTTACGCCCATCGCCTGGATAAAAGCCACTTCCCCATGCCGAATAGTAACCTGCGCTGACATACTCTTCATCAAGTAGATTGTCAGCCCGTAGGCTTGCAGACCATTGCTGGTATGTGTAATTAACAGCAATATTGGTCAGAACATAGCTATCTAATTTAGGGTCAACGTTAGCATTGTCACCTTCAATAAAGCGCTCACCAGTGTATACACCTTCAGCAAATACTTGCCAATGATTAGCAAAATCATAACTCACATAACCGCGACCATTGTGTTTGGCCACCCAGGATAAAGCCTTACCTGCATTCTCGCCTTCAGTAAACTCGGCATCAATATAGTCATATGCAACACCAAGCATTAATGCAGGACTAAGCTGAATATCATAATCAGTACTGACACCATATCGACGCGATGCATCGGCATTAATGTTAGCGCCATTGAAAACACCACCGACTGGTTTTTCAGCACTTGGATCCCAGACAATTTCATCTTCTAAATCAAGTTGAAACAGATTAATTTGTAGATTATGAATATCGTATGCATAGTCCCAACCCGCTTCAAATGATCGCCCTAGCTGCGGCTTTAAGCCCACTGTACCTGGTGAGGTATAAGCCTGCTCGTCCACTTTAGCAAAACGGAAGTTATCATCAGCACGCACATACAAACGATGTTCAGTATTAGGGCGATAATTTAAGCCCAGTTCAAATGCATGTGCATCCTGGTCTAAATCAATGCCATTAGGATAAATATTCCCATCAACCAGGTCATCCTCAGCTTCTGCATAACGACCGCCAACCACATAGGATAATGAGGTTGTCAGTGGCACAGAGGCTTGAATATAAGCACTGCTTTGGGTTTGTTGATTACTTCTACCAAAGCTAAATATCGACTCACCTAAATTGTAATCAATACCGGTAATGATATTTAGTTCGCCACTTTCGACTTGATACTTAGCAACCGCTTTAGGTGAAATAGACAATAAAGTACGATCATTACGGCCTGAACTGCCCCATTGCAGGCTGGTATTATTACTGTCGGTATAACTGACATCGGCACCTAAGGTCCAGGTATCAGTAACTTGATTGTGATAACCCGTGCGCAGTGCTGTCGTCATGCCATGAATATAATCGCCTTTATTCCAAGGGTTAGATTGGCGTGGATTTTCTTCAAGTTGCTCTTTGGTTAACGCACCTGGGGTTTGACGATCATTATCAAAGTAGTTTGCTTCAATATAAAAATCTTCTTCAAGGGTTTTATATTGTAAACGGCCTAATATTGAGCTGGTTTCATTGGCATTATCATCACGATAGTTGTCCGACTCGTTATACTGACCCGCTAAGTAATATTGCCAAGCATCATTAATTGCCCCAGCAACATCACCCTTTGCTTCTAAAGTATCAAAACTACCTGCCGACAGAGCTAAGCTACCACCATTGCTAGTAGGCGCTTTAGTGATAATGTTAATCACACCGCCTACAGCTTGATCGCCGTATAACACCCCTGAACTGCCAGATAATATTTCTACGCGCTCAATTTGATTAAGCGAAATGGCGCTGACGTTAGGTGCGGCAATATCGATATTATTAAGACGACGTCCATCGACCAAAATAAGGGTATTATTTGCCGCTTGTGAGGCAGTAAATCCACGCATAGAAAAAACCGGGCCAGTATTGTTATTGGAAACCTGAATACCACTATGACCACGCAATAAATCACCCAAATTGGTGGCGCCGCTCATTTGAATTTCAGCGGCATCAATGACATTAACGTTAGCTGCAATGTTAAGTGGTGTTTCTGCACGGCGGCCAATAATCACCATGCTCTCTTCTTGCTGCACGATATCATTAGTTTGAGGGTCAGCTTGAGCGATAGATTGAATTTCATTTGCAGATAGACACAAAGAAAGACTCGAAAGTCCCAGAATAGCGCTTAATGATAAGGCTAGTTTTGTTGGATTAGTACCCATTTACCTTTAACTCCTGAAAGGGAAAATGGGGCAATTACGTCGCAATAAAACGCTTTCAACATCGAATGAATAAATCGAATCAAAAATAGCTTATTACATTTTAAGATCTGCCCACCGAAATCTTAAAATCATCTTTAGGGCCGGTCTCCGGACTGAGGTATTTTGTATGAACTATTTATTCAACAAACAAATAATGCCATCGTTACACATTATCTTAACCTTTCACCGTTGCGGGGGCAGTATCAGCTTTTCACTGATTTCCCGATTATCCATAAGCTCATTTAAACGTTATGGCACCACAAAAGATTGACTAGTCATCATGACCATAAAATCGCGCCGATTATACGGATTAACAGCTAAATTAGATACAGGCAGGGAGAGCTACGGCAGGAATTGAACATTAAAAATATTCAGCATTCACAGTCGTAGCAATCAAAGATATGACAGACTTAAGGGTTAGCCATAAACTCGCGGTAGTTGTTGGCATCAAGCGGGGGTTGGTTTTCTCTGAACACAGCTACACGTATCGATTTATGGATAAGATAAAGATCTTGGGAGCCGCTAACCACAGTAAAGTAGCCAATTTCACCTTTGGGAATAGTGGAAAAATCTTTTTCAACAAAAATGGAGGCATGATGAATATTGGGCATGACTGTGCACCCCAAAATACCATGCACCGCATCTAAACCTTCCACTTCTGATGTGCCTAAAACGGTGTAAACGACCTTGCCTTCGCAATGTTCTTTATAGGTATCGGCCATTCCATCAAGAAATTTTTGCGGTTCAATGTCATTAGCTAAGCCTTTAAAGCCTTGCATACACACAAGGCCGCTCCAATCATTTAGCGATTCATTGGCTGGAATGAATTCAGCCATAAACATCTCACCTTGCATTTCACTGAATGCCAATTTCCAATTCAGCGGAGGCAAGAAACCAAACTTTGAGGCAAAGTCAGTTAATTGCTGCACATCCTTTGGCATTTCAACTTTACCAAGGCTTTGGTTGTCATCGCCAAACAGCGTGTTTATTGAAGAGAACGGTTTTGCAAAAAGCACAGCACAAGGGACTAGACAAGCTAGCCCCAGCCAAAGCTTTATTGCAGTAAACTGTTTCATTTCATACATCCTTTTGTAAACATTCACCAACATCCTTTGATGAGGCTATTTTAGATATCAGTCAAAATAACTATGCAATTGTGCACTAACTATATATCACAACAGCTACTTTTTGAAACTTATCTTTAACAACTCGTTGTATAAACAAATACTTTGATGACTAACCTAACTCTTCATCATAATCTTGAGTATCTGCTTCAGTTTCACTTGATTCTGCTGCAATGGCATCTGCCAAGGTTTTTGCTTTTAGGTGTTTAGCCGTTTTACGCTTATTACGATCAGCTTGTTTGCTTAAAAAGCCCTTCAATGCTTCTTCGCCCCATGCTGTAGCTTCAGCTTCTGTTGCAAAACCATCATGACTTTTCGATACTATCGTTTTAGTCGAGGTCATACGACGAGTGATTTCTGTTTTCCAGCCATTGTCAGCTTGAAACACGCGAGACTCATACTTTTTACTCATTTATCTATTTTTCCTAGTGAATTAACGCTTTAACAGGCATTTAGCCTAATTTATTACTGTACTAATAAGTGCTTATTAAGTGCAGTTTAACTTTTTACCATCTGATTTGAGCCAACAATCATCATTTCGCATTTTTGGCAATCAAACACTAATTTCAATTTATCTTTACCGACATCTAAAAACATTGGGTCAGCTTTTATGCCCTCTACTTCTTTAGGGCATAAATTAAAGCTGTAACGTAAACAATGCTTGGTCACCATTAAAGGTGCGTCATGTAGCACTTTATTTTTTTCATAGGTGTCTTCCATTTGAATAACACCATGTTGCTCGTAAAAATTACGCGCTTGTTCGTTGGCAACGTTAGATAAAAAGCTTAACGATTTCTGCGGGAAACGCGCCTCTTTATCATGTGTCCAGCGTTCTGGGCGTTTATATGCAGCCACTCGCGCAAGCATTAGGGCATCAACCGCATCACGGCGAAGCTCGTTTACGGTTGAGGCCGGTAAAAACCAGGCTTGCTCGGTTAATAAGTTCAGCTTATTAACAGTAAAATCGGTACTGCCTAACTTACCTAACTGCTTTTTAAGGTTAGCAGCTGATTTAGCTTGATCGTTTGCCGCTTGCTTTTCACATTGCAAACGGGCCGTAGCGCTAATGCCGTGAATATCGGTCATCGTCAGCGCAACGCCATGTTCAGTATCATGCAATTGCATATCAACACTGATTTTACGGGTAGCGGATTCTTTATTTAACGTCGATTCAAATTTATGATCGAAGTTTCTGAACATCATCACGCCAACTTTTAAATCTTTTGGCACCTCAGTTAAATATAAGGTATTGCCGTCAGCGCGGTTAACTCGAGTACCAGCAAGTTTATCATCCGACAAACGCTGAGTTTCATAATGCTCAACAAAAAAGCACAAACCATCACCGTTATTGAACACAATATCTTTGCCGCTTTCAGTCGTATCGAGTTTGATAAAATCTTTACCAACCTGAGTAATACGGCCCACTTTTTCACCAATAAATTTCGGCGAACTAAAGTGTTCAATCGCTTCGGTTCTTTGGGTAACAAAATAGTCAGTTTTACCGCGGTTAAAGCTTTTATCTGGATCAGGAGTAAAATTAAACTCGCAACGCCCGTGAGAAATAGATTCAACATCACTGCGCTTGGCAATAATGGCATCTAATTGTTGACGATAATGGGCGGTGACGTTTTTAAGATAAGTAATGTCTTTTAAACGGCCTTCAATTTTAAAAGATGACACTCCAGCTTCAATTAACGCTTCAAGGTTATCGGTTTGGTTATTATCTTTTAAAGACAATAAATGCTGATTCTCCGCTAACACCTCACCTTCTCGAGTGGTCAAGTTACACGGTAAGCGACACATTTGTGAACATTCGCCGCGGTTAGCACTGCGATTAGAATAAGCATGGCTTAAGTTACATAAACCACTGTAACTAACACATAAGGCGCCATGAATAAAAAACTCTAACTTCATTTTAGTGCTGTTAGCAATATCACGAATTTGCGGGATATTTAACTCACGCGCGAGTACCACTTGAGAAAACCCAACCTGCTCTAAAAAAACGGATTTTTCAGGGGTACGGTTATCCATTTGCGTACTAGCATGTAACGCTATTGGCGGTAAGTTTAATTGCAACACGCCCATATCTTGAATAATTAACGCATCAACACCAGCTTCGTATAAGTCCCAAATCATTTGCTCAGCTTTAGGTAATTCATCGTCCATTAAAATAGTATTTAAGGCGACAAACACTTGGGCATGATAGCGATGAGCAAACTCAGCTAAACGGGCAATATCTTCAACACTATTACCCGCATTGTGACGGGCACCAAAAGCAGGACCACCAATATAAACCGCATCTGCACCATGGCGAATTGCCTCAATACCATAATCGGCATTTTTAGCAGGTGCTAACAGTTCAAGCTGACGCTTTTTGGCGGGTGTAGGTGTAAAAAGTTCAACAGAGGCCATATGGTTATATCAATTCTTGTAATTAAGCAAAATCGGTTAGATAAAAAAGTGCGCCAACAAAATTGTTGGCGCACTCATATATTTTCTTATTCTAGCAAATTTGTTGTAAAAATGCCCAGATTAGATAAATAAATCTTGGATGTTTTTCAAATCAGCTTTGCCGTTGGCAATTTCGTCTGGAGTCAAGCCTTTCACTTCATGCGGAAACACTAACCACTCGTCAGACTCATGGATAAAGTAGTCTGGTTTTAACGGTACTTTAGTGTTGTTTGGCTTGTAATAAGGACAAGCAATACGAATATCCGTTGGAATATTTAATCGCATAAATTTCTGCAACTTACCGATTAAGGCATGGATGCTGCGACCAGAATCAAATACATCATCAACAATTAGTAAGCCATCTGTGGCGTTGGCATTTTCAATAATGTAATGCAAACCATGCACTTTAATATTCTTATCTTGCTTGTCGGTGCCAATACCATAATAAGATGAGGTGCGAACGGCTATGTGATCTGTTTCCACTTCCTTGAAATCAAAATATTCTTGCACCGCAATACCAATGGGTGCACCGCCTCGCCATATGCCCACAATAAATTGGGGTCTAAAGCCAGATTGGTAAACCTGTGCTGCTAAACGAAATGAATCTTCAAGTAATTGTTGCGCGCTTATAAAGTGTTTATCGGTCATTGGTGTTTACCCCCATTTTTATTGCGGAGAATTTTATACCAAAACCAGCCACTTTGCCTGCATTGTTAACGTTTATTAGACAATGAACACGCCGCAAAGCAGATAAAAATCTGCTTTTCCTTGCATCATCACTATGGCATAGTATTTTTTATCGCCATTTTCAGCATGAAGACGCTCATTATGTTATTTGAAAAACGTTCCGCAGAACCTAGCTTAGAAGCACCATCGTCATCGATGACTTCTGAAAAAGGTGATAATCCACTTATTTGGCCACTGTTAAGTGTATTGCAGTCTTCGAATCACAGTTGGAAGGTGCATCATTTAGCCAGTGAATTGCAACATAAAGGCCTAATGCATGATTTAGACCCATTACCAGAAAAGGACCTGTTTAAACGTAACTTTCTATTGATGAATGCCTTGTATGAGTTACAGGATATTTTGCTGCCCAAGCAATGGTTACAAGTGAAGGCTATGGAAATTCAGTTGTTTAGAATTGTGCCAGGCAACGCAGACCTATTACACCGTCAAGACGCCGCACTGCGGGATTACTACTTAGACTGGAAAAATTACGATACCAGCATTAATGTCGTCCGTGAAATGTTGGAGTCGTTCTGGAACAGCTATCAAGAATATATTGGCGTAAACATCCAATTAATGAATAAAGGTCATGCTTTAAAAGTATTTGAATTAGATGATAGCGCATCAAACAAAGACATCAGAAGGCAATGGAAAAAGTTAGCCTTAAAATGGCACCCTGATCGTGACCAAGGCAATGCCGAACGTTTTAAAGAAGTCTGTGAAGCATGGCAAACATTACGCGACAAAAGCTTAGTTGCCTGAATCATTAGTAGACTTATCGGAAGCACTAAAAGGCAATATTTGTCACAAATCACCACTGGATCACATAAATCTTTCGGTCTAGTTTGTCAAAATATGTCATCATTAGCGGATAAAATTCCATTAATAACATAATTTTGAGGTATTCATGTTTAAACATTTTGCATTAGCCGCCAGCGTAATTATCACACTCATTTTTTCTTTAATCATTGCCCCTATTAATAGTTTTGCCGCCCCCTTTGTAGAAGGTAAGCACTACACACAAGTTTCAAATAGCATGGTGCCAAGCGAACCTAAAGTGACTGAGTTTTTCTCTTTTTATTGTCACAACTGTTTCAATATGGAAACCAAGTATTTACCAGAGATTAAAGCAGGCTTAGACAAACAAGTTAAATTTGACACTAAACATGTCGATTTTATGAACAGCGATTTAGGTACTGAAGTTATGCGCTCGCTAGCGGTGATCCACACTCAGGACAATCAAGAAGCGTTAAAAGTAGCAATGTTCGGTGCCATTCAAGGCGATGAAAACGATGGCGGTCATGATCACAGTGCCCATGGTGACAAACATGAGTCACAGGTTAATAGCCGCGATGACATTAAAAAGGTCTTTGCTAAATTTGGTATTGATGCCGCTAAATATGATGAATTGGCCGACAGTACAGATACCGACAAAAAATTGAGCCTATGGCGCCAACAGCAAGTGATATATCGGGTACAAAGTGTACCTACCTTTATCGTCAATGATAAATACGCCATTAATATGAACGAAATGCGCACCCTTGATGACTTAATCAATGTGATGAACTACTTAGCACTACAAAAATAACTAAACTGCGCCGCTAATTTATTTTACAAACTAAAAAACCGATATCGCACTGCTAATATCGGTTTTTTTATTGTTAAACATTTATTGTTAAAAATAAGTCGATTGAAAACCGACGAAATTTTAAATCACAATTAGAAGTTATTCGACCTTTCTTCGATATGCATTTGTTCAACTAATGCCTTATCTTCACGTCTTTGTTCAACTAATCCTGAACCATTGCGTTGCTGATATTTACCTTCAGCCTGTTTCATACGGCTACTGCCGCTATTGATTAGGTTTTGACCTTGTTCTATGGCACTTTCACCTTCAGCTAACTTAGTATTGCCGTCCTCAACCAATTCTTTACCATCTGCAAACTTGTCATCAGCGTCTTCCCAAAGATCGGCAATTTCTTCCAGCTTATTCAATAAAACAATCGCTCGTTTGCCCGTCGGTGCACCATTTAATGTGCTAGTAAAACTCAAAAAAGCTTGTTTCTGTTTCTGGCCTTCAATTCTTGCCTCGGCGATTAGCTTTTCACCTTCACGGATCTCAGCACTACCTTCTTGCACCAGTTTACGGCCATCTTGTAGTTGCTCTTTACCGTTTCTAACATCCTTATCACCCTGCTCCCATTGTTGAGATAAATCAAGGTTTTGTGCGCCTTCAGATTTAACTTTAGAGGCAAAATTATTCTGAGTTGCTGCACAACCACTCATACCCATAACGCCTAAAACCAGTAAGCAACATAGAGTCGATTTCATATATAATTCTCAATAAAATGAAGTAGAGATAAATTGCCGCAATTAAACAGTTGAGCGAAGGAAATAGCAAGTGGCTGAAATGTTAAATAGTGTTAATACGCTAAATAATTTAGATAATGATAATAACTAAGGGTAAAGAACTTGTTAGCCTCTAAACACATGGCTTAGTCAAAAAAGTCCTTAATATGCAGTAACGCTAATAGCAGGTGAATAATCATAAAACCGATAAAACATTGGCCAAGCACTTGATGATAGCTGCGCCATACTAAGGCATCGCTCGGGTCAACTAAATACCAAACCACACCGCTGATCGCCACCAGCAAAAGTAAAATAACACCTATTCCTTCAATAACACTGAACAACCCCTTACCTCCTGCAACCGGTATCTTGCCTGTTAATATACCAATCAGGTCCGTGTTAACTTGATTAAAGTCCAATAGTAACCACGGGAAGAACTGTCGCCATTGACCTTTAAGGCACACTTTTATGGCAAACAATAACGCTAAACATGCTGTAATTAGGCCGCCGTATACATGAAAGTGACTCCAAAAACCGGCATTTGCGCTTAATTGCCGCCCTATTAATACCCAAGGGCTAGTGCACACTAATATGACCGACATGACGAGTACCAATGCATGTAGCTTAACTGCAATTTTTTGCCATATCAGCTTTAGTACCATAGCGTTACACCTCAATCATTTTAGCGATAAAGTCATCCACCCTTTGCCAGTCAGTGTATTCAACCTTGGTATTGGGATCGGTTGGACCTTTGGTCATCCACATAATAAATCGAATGATATTGCGATCCATTGGGCCATAGCCCTGGTAATCTAAATTCCCCGCAAAGGTCTGTAATAAAGCGGGTTTCCATACGGTTTGTTGTAAAAATGCCTGCATATAGGCATTGGTTTCTGGGGTGTTTTTATTCGGTTTGCGCGCCACCAAACTGACTGAAAAAAAGCCGCTGGGTTTAGTTTCTAACTCTACCTGATGCTGCTGAATAAATTCATATAAAGCGGGTCGATGTTTACCATGACGGATACTTGCACCAATATAAATTCTATCAAAGCCAGACAAATCACTCACATCATCTAAAGCCGCTAAGGTCACATGATGATCAGCTTGGGGTATTTGTTGTTGGATGTACTCGCATATTCTACGGGTTTGTCCGTGTACGCTGGAGTAAACAAGAAGGATCTGAGCCATATTGCCGCCTAAACAAGTAATTAACTCGCTTATATTACGTTATATAGCAGGTGTTGACCTTGAAACAGATCACGGCTTTAACATCAAAATAGATCAAAAGAAGCAAGCACCTGCCTTACTTCTTTTATGGAGTTACATCGGTCGTTATAGTGACATTAAAAACGCTACCACCTGGTCTCGCTCATTCTGGGTTAACGCCATAAAAGCTTGTTGGCTTTTTTCAGCTTCGCCGCCATGCCATAAAATAGCTTCTTCCAATGTTGCCGCACGGCCATCATGTAAAAATCCGGCTTGCGGATTCACCGTTTGAGTTAAGCCTATGCCCCATAAAGGACGTGTGCGCCATTCATTACCGTTCGCCAAAAAGTCAGGGCGGCCATCAGCAAGTCCTTCACCCATGTCATGCAATAGCATGTCACTGAACGGATAAATTGTTTGACCCTTTAAGCTATCGCTCATCGGTTCACCGCCAATATCACCGGCGGTTTTCGTGGTAAATGATGGTGTGTGACAACCTGTACAATTAACTTGCTCAAACAAACGTGCTCCCTCACGTACATTGCTGTTACTGACGTTACGTCTGGCCGGAACCGCTAAGGTTTCAGCGTAAAAAGTCACTGAGTCACTGAACGCAACATCGGCTTCTGGCTCACCATTTTCATCACTGCCGGTATCAACAAAACCTGTACGGGTTAAATAAGCATCATGCAAGCTAGTACCTGCAATACTTTCGTCTGGAAACAGTGGGTTAGTAATACCAATGTCACCCCGTAATGCGCCTAGTGATTGCACTCGTACGCTAGGGGTATTGGCTTTCCAGCCAAAACGCCCTAATGACACTGGATGCGCGACACCATCGCGGGCTTTTACGGCATCAAATACCCAATTAGCTCGGCCTGACACACCATCGCCATTAGCATCATTGACATCAACATTGGCTAAAATATCCGCTTCAGGTATCGCTTCTAATAAACCTAAACCAAATACTGGCATACCGTTTCGCCAGCCCATTAGTACGTCGTCTTGCAATAGGTTAGAGGTAACATTAGCGCTTTGTTTGGTTTCACCCGGTGCATCGTAGGGGTTTTCAACATCAAATAAAGGTTTTTTAAGAATAAGGGTTCTGCCGTCAGCGTAGGTTATTTCGCTGCGCTGATAAGACAAATATACATCGGCTTGACCAACAAAAGCATTTTGCTGCCAATCTGGGCGAGCTTTAAGCACGCCGCGGTGAAATAGCTGACCACCAAAATCAGGCACGGCTATTGGCGCACAATAATTGTTTTGCGCAGTTCCTTCAGTGCACACTTCATCAGGTGCTTTACTGATGCGTAAAAATATTCCCGCGGCAGATCCTAGCTTAACTCGATTTTCATTGGCGGCTAAAAATGGGGTTGAGTTACGCCCATCACGTTGGTGACAAGAGTTACAATCGGCATTATTAAATACCGGACCTAGTCCATCTAATTCAGGATGTTCACTATTAGGCGCTGTGGTAAAAGAGGTTTCAAAATTAACGTCACCCTCCAAATGCAATGCCAACTCACTGGCGGTTAAATTAGTTGCTGGGGTAGAAAAACCATGGCCTGAATTACTGGTATCAAAGGTAGTGGTATCACCACCTGAGGCACTAATATCGGTATAACTAGGGTAAGTGACTACTGGCGGCTCTGGTACTATTTCAGTGGTAATTTCATCACCACTGCCACCACAGCCGACTAAAATTGTTGTTGTCATCATCACTGACATTAACGCATAAAGCTTAGTTGTTATTTTCATCATTTTGTTCACACATTTTTACAGTTTATCAAAATACCTAGCCTCAATTGAGGCCAGGTATACTTCAACTAAACGTTAGCTGGTTTTCCAATCTGACAATAAAGGTAACATGTCTGATTCTAGCGAGGCTTGCAGCTTACTTAATGCATCAACAGCCACTTGCACACGCTTACGGCCCTCAACATCTAAAATAGCCTGACGAAACGGCATATCATTACTGCCCTTAATCGCTTGGATTTTTAAAATAGCATCATCAATTTCACTGCCAATGCGAGTCGCCAAAACAGTGTCTGCAGCAGCAACAAAATCAATTAAACCTTGCTTGTCTGCACTACCGGTATATTCACCCTGGTAAACATTACGTACGCCAATGATGTTATTTGAAAAGTCAGTTAATGAATTCCAAGAATATTGCGATTCTACTTTTGAGGTGTCAGCAGTGGTAATTGAGTCACCAAATGGATCAGCAATTTTACCGTTACCCACTTCATCGACAATACCAATCATGCCATTGATCAATTCTTCAACAACCGCCAGTTGTGAAGAGTAAATGGTATTAGTACTGGTGCCAGGTTGCTTTAATAACTCAGCATATGGCAGTGCGTTGGTATCTTGTGGGTTATGGCTAACTTGCCATGCATCATCAAGTTGCTTAGTGTAATCACGAAACACTTCAGCTAAGGCCACTAGATACTCACGTTCACGGGTGGTTAACTCGGCAATGTCTTTAGTGTTGTCGTTAACGCCATCACCAAATAATAGGTATTCCATAGTATGGAAACCTTGCACATCATCGTTCCAACCTTTAATGGTTTCAGCATCAAACCCGACCGCGCTGTTTAACTGTGTTTGCAGGTCAGTAGTATTTAATGGCCAGCTGTCTAAATGCGGGTCAATACTTAATGAGTCAACAGGGCCAAAAATATGCGATTCACCTTGCTCCCAAGGCTGACGAGCCGCTTTCCAGGCCGCTTGTGCTGCGATTAAATCCGCTTGAGAGGTTGAGTTAATTAAACTTTGGGTAGCATTAAATAACGCTTCACCTTTACTGGCTAAATCAGCATAACCGTCAACAATAACCTCATTGGTTAAGTTGGTGATCATTTCAGTCGCAACAAATGAGAAACTATCATCTGGCACGATTGGCGCAGTATCATCTGAGCCAGAACCACCACAAGCAGATAACCCCATGATTAATGAAAATGCGATAGCTGAATATTTAAATTTCATAAAAACTCCATGTAAAACAAATTAACGTTAAAAAAACACACTATTAAACGTCTGTTAAGACAATGACTTATAAAGAAAATTGGTACCCAACACCTAATGCGAAGAAATTAGTATCAGGAATACTGGCCACGGCAACTTGATGTATGCCGCCTTCCGCCTTAATCACAATTTCAGGAATAGGGAAATAATTGATACCTATGCTGCTCCAGGTGTTTTCAAAACGCTTAGTAGCAGTACCCGTTTCAACCGCCATCAGCGGATTTGAGTAATCGATGTTGGCAAACGCAGTTATTGGTATATTGATCCAGCTGTCCAGCTTGACACCCGCTTCAACAAAGAAAGATTGTGACTCAGAACCTAGCTGGGCAAAGTTACCTGGACGTAAACCTGGGGTGGTTTTGTTAGCCTGAGTAATCGCATCAGTGTTTTCCAGAGTGCCATAAAGATACTGGCCACGAAGAATCCATGGACCTTCGACAAATGCCCCAGCAATTGAGACAATACTCATTGCACCATCTACATCTAACTTATTACTTTTATGGCGATTACCTGAAGTATTGCCATAGTAATAAGCCACACCTACAGCGCTACCGGTTTTAAAGTTGCCGTAATCTAAACGTCCGGCAAAAGCTAAATCATCGCCGTTAACATGCTCAAAACGTTTTTGATGCCCAGAAGCAGCCCAGTCATAGGTACGGAAGTATTCTGAATTTAATCCACTGACGACCTGAGCCTGGTAATGAAAATCACTAATTTCACCATAAACGCCGATACCGTTTTCATTCCACACAGCCGGTAACATGGCCGCTTCACTTTTGTGGCGCAACACGGTGAGATATTGATTAGGCTTGTGCAGTGTGCTGGTTAGGCCGATTGGAAGGTGAATATTACCGAACTTAATCCCAAACTCTTTACTTGGGCGATAGCGGATCTCCGCTTTTTCAACAATGACTTCGCCGCCTGCTTCAACTTCAGATTCAAACTCGCCAAATTCATCAAAACCATCATACTCAAGCGATGTGCCTGTGCCACCATGTTCATATTCAATCTCAACTTCCATGCTCCACTCATCGGTAAACTGATAACCAAACTCAGTCACTATGCGCTCTAAGTCAAAACGATTACGGCGCTCAGGGCTGGTATCTTGAACGTTATCGAAATATTCATCACTGGTGTAGTTCGCGGTGCCGTAAGATTTAAAGCTAAAGCGGCTATAACGGTCTTGCGCTGCAGAGACCTCACTGGCAACGGTTTCAACCTTTGACGTTAAGGCATCGCGCTCAACCTGTTGCTGTGCAGACTGTGACTTTTGTTGCTCGGTTAATAGATTTAACTGCTGCTTTAATGCTGCAATTTCAGCTTCTTGCTTGGCAATAGCCTTGGCAATTGCATCGGTTTCATTAGCAGCATTTGCATTCGCTACAACACCTAAGCCCATAACGCTCGCTAAAGTCATCGCCAATAGTGAGATTTTGCTATTCATATCAACTCTCCACGTACACTTAAATAATTAAGCTTATTTTAATAATTCGCCACACAATAACTTAATTGATAATCATTTGCATTAAAATTAAGATCTTTCTTCGCAACAGCATTTACAAATAAATTACACTTCCCATAAAAATGTTTTTTTGCCACTATGGTCACACGCCTTTAAAATCACCCTTTGGAACTTCATGGATTCATCATCACTGACCACGGCTAATGTATCTGCTAGCACAACTGCAAATACCTCAGCCACTGAGGGTTATCAAACCAATCCACAGCATTTGTTGCTATGGATGACCTTTGTTATGTCAATGGTATTTGCGGTATGGCAAGCCTTACTCAACAACTTTGTGATTGAAAGAGCGGCGTTTACCGGTGCTGAAATTGGTATGCTGCAAAGCTTACGAGAAGTGCCCGGCTTTTTGGCGTTTACTGCGGTATTTGTTTTACTGCTTATTCGCGAACAAGCCTTTGCCCTTATATCGCTGGCATTGTTATGTATTGGTGTGGGTATTACCGGATTTTTTCCCGGCGTACTCGGGCTATATCTGACCACAATTTTAATGTCGATAGGCTTTCATTATTTTGAAACCATCAACCAGTCGTTAACATTGCAATGGGTAGATAAAGCAGAAGCACCAGGGTTTATGGGTAAAGCACTCGCATGGCGTTCAGCCGCGGCGTTAATCGGATATGGCAGTATCTGGCTAGTCATGACATGGCTAAACCTTGACTACATTTGGATGTATTCAATCATTGGCGCATTAGGACTAATAATGGTGCTGATGATGAGTCTGTACTTCCCCCGTTTTGCTATTAGCGAAACGCAGCACAAACATTTATTAGTGCGTAAACGATACTGGTTATATTACTTGCTAACCTTTTTCTCCGGCGCGCGTCGGCAAATATTTATGGTTTTTGCCGGCTTTATGATGGTCGAAAAGTTTGGCTATTCGGTATCAGAAATCACCGCCCTGTTCTTAATTAACTATGTGGTGAATTTATTTTTTGCCCCCGCTATCGGAAAACTGATTGGTCGCATTGGTGAGCGTTATGCGCTTATCTTTGAATATGTGGGCTTGATTATTATTTTTATCAGCTATGCCTATGTAGAGAATGCCCATGTAGCTGCGGGTTTATATGTGATTGATCATTTATTGTTTGCCATGGCAATCGCAATGAAAACCTACTTTCAAAAAATTGCTGATAAACAAGATATTGCCTCAACCATGTCGGTTAGCTTCACCATTAACCACATTGCCGCGGTGATCATTCCCGTACTATTGGGTATGCTGTGGTTAAGTTCGCCTAAATATGTCTTTTTCATCGGCACAGGATTCGCGGTATGCTCTTTATTACTGGCATTCAATGTCCCCAAATCACCCAAACCAGGGTTTGAAACTTACTGGCCTAAACCACGCGAATAAATGAGTAAATAATGGCTGAACCAGACAACAATATCATTGAAGTCGATATACAAGCGGCAGATACCGCCAATATGTCTGCGCGCAAAAAAGCCTTATTACTCGGGCGCATGTTAGGGCTAGCCAGTGAAGAAGATTACCGTCCATCAAGCGCATCTATTGCCGAGCGGGCGCAGCATCGCCAGCGTAAACAGCTAAGTGCATATCAAGCCAATCTGGAAAATATTTTTGCATTAGCATTAAATTACACCCCTTCAGATGTAACGGGTGTCGATTTAGATGCTGATTGGAGTCATCAGTTTTTTCAAATGGCCGAGCAAATTCATAATCGCAAAATGCAGGATTTATGGGCGCGTATTCTTGCCAGTGAAATAGTGTCTCCTGGTAACTTTAGCCTTCGTTCGCTGTTAGTACTAAAACAATTCACCTTTCGTGAAGCGCTTATTCTTGAAAAAGCCTTAGGCATGTCGGCTAAAATTGGCACAGATAACCGTTATAAATTACTCAGTGGTTATCGGATAAATGGCGGGGTGAAGCAATATTTTCGTAAAAATAATCAGGTAAATATCCCCTTGTCTCAATATGGGTTGCCTTACTCAAATATTTTAACCTTAATAGATGCGGGGGTGATCCATAATAGTGAGTTTGAAACAGGCCTGCTTGACCCTAAAGTAAAATTACCCATGCAATTTGTGCATGATAATTTTACTCTTCAACCCAAAAGCCAACACCTGCTATTTACCTATTATCGATTAACCACCATTGGCGATGAAATTTGCCAGCTGATTGCAGCAAAACAAGATAAAGGTTTCAACCAAATGTTAAGAGGCGTATTGCAGCAGGATTTTAATATTAGCTAGATATGAGTTAAATATTATAAAGGTGAGAATACTTGGTTTTGTGGGCGCTGAATAAAAACTGCCTTAATGCTTCCCTTGCTTCACCATGGGCATTAATTTTAGCCGCCATAATACCATTTTCAGCACGTACGGGCTCAAAATCTACATCCACTTGCAAACCATTGGTCAGCATAAGTTTGCCAGATGTAGGCATTTCAGCGTGTAAGTCACCGCGCATTTTAATCGTTAAGCCAGAGCTGGATAGCGACAACACCTCAACCTCTTGCTCAGTATTACCAACAACGGTGACATCTTTTAAATCGGTTACGCGCCAACTGCGTTCAACACCTTGCATATCGACCACTTCAGGTACGCCTAATACAGGAATAAACTGCCCTAGTTCATCGCGTTTTAACACTAGCGGAAACCACAAACGATAGTGGCTAATTTCAGCCAGCAGCGTTAATTTAGCCTCACCCAGAATATGGGCTAATACCTGAGGAATCTCTGTCGAAACACTTAAAGAGTTATCAGCCAAAATGTCCGCATCAGTTCTAGACTGTAAAGGATTACCTAAAGTCATCTTTGATGTAAAAATATCACTAAAACAGGCTAACTCTTCATCACTCAACGATTTCGACACGCTTTCAACATCCTCTTGGTTCACATTTCATATTGAGCGCAATATATCATTATTTTGACATTCGAATAAACTTTAACCGTTATATTGAGAAAAATTAATGTTTTGTACAACTATTTACCTACTAAAATCTATTTTTTGTCCGTAAAAAACAAAAAAGCAAACCTAAGTTTGCTTTTGCATAAGCCAATAAATAATAGCAATTAGCTTAAAAGTGCCAACATTTTATGTGCTACTAGCTCAGATGACGCTGGGTTTTGACCTGTCACTAATTTACCATCAACCTGCGCAAACGGATGCCAGTCATCTGCCTTGGCATAATCTGCGCCATTGGCAATTAACATGTCTTCGACTAAAAATGGCACTATGTCGGTTAATTGCACCGCATCCTCTTCGCCATTAGTAAATCCGGTGACTTTTCTGCCTTTAACAATAGAGGTACCATCAGCATTTTTAGCGTGCTTAAGTGCGCCTGGTGCATGACAAACTAACCCTAATACCTTGTCTTGTTTTACCGCATTTTCAATCAAAGCAATTGATGTGCTGTCTTCGGCCAAATCCCATAATGGACCATGGCCACCAGGGTAAAATACCGCATCATAATCAGCAATATCTACCGACGACAACAATAAGGTTGTAGCCAGTTTTTGTTGGGCATCTGTGTCTAATTTAAAACGTTTCGTTGATTCAGTTTGAAAATCAACTTCATCGCTTTTAGGGTCTAAAGGCGGTTGGCCACCTAACGGCGACGCCAATACCACTTCAACATTACTGTCTTTAAACACATAATATGGCGCGGCTAACTCTTCTAGCCAAAAACCGGTTTTATGTTCTGTATCGCCCAATTTGTCGTGCGATGTTAGTACCATTAGTACTTTCATTTATGTATTCCTAATAAAGTAAAAAATCTCATTAAATAGACAGTGGCTCATTCAGTTTAATCACTAATTTGCCAAAATTTTCGCCTTTTAACAGGCCGATAAACGCTTTAGTCGTGTTCTCTATACCGTCGACTAAATGCTCACGATATTGGATCTTGCCATTGGCTAACCACTGGCTCATATCCTTAGCAAATTCAGGGTAACGATGACCATAATCATCAAAAATGATAAAGCCTTGCATTTTAATGCGCTTCACTAACAAGGTGCCCATCAGCAGTGATAAACGATCCGGTCCTGCTGGCAATGAGGTGGCGTTATATTGCGAAATCATCCCACATACTGGTACTCGTGCACCTGTGTTAAGTAAAGGGAAAACAGCATCAAATACCTTGCCACCAACATTTTCAAAATACACATCAATGCCTTTGTCACAATGTTTTGCTAACTGTTCAGCAAAATCAGCTGCTTTATGGTCGATACAGGCATCAAAACCAAGTACTTCAACCGCATGGCGACATTTTTCAGCACCACCCGCAATACCAACCACTTTACAGCCTTTAAGCTTACCTATTTGACCAACGGTAGCACCCACTGGGCCAGTTGCCGCAGCAACCACTAAAGTGTCACCCGCTTTAGGTGCGCCAATTTCAAGCAGCCCCATATATGCGGTAAATCCTGGCATGCCCATAATGCCTAATGCATAAGATGGCATACTTGGGTTAGCGCCTAAGTTCATTAGGCCTTCACCGTTTGATACGCAGTAATCCTGCCAACCACCAAAGGCCAATACCCAATCGCCTACCTTGTAATCAGGGTGCTGACTTGCTTCAACCTGTGACACAGTCGCGCCAACCATCACTTCATCAATACCAACCGGATCAGCATAGGATTTAGCATCATTCATGCGCCCACGCATGTAAGGGTCAAGTGATAAATAAACTGCACGCAGTAACACTTCACCAGATTGTGGCATTGGCTTGCTGACGGTTTCTAAACGGAAGTTTTCGGCAGTCGGTTCGCCCTGTGGACGAGAGGCTAAAACGATACGACGATTGTGTGATGACATGATTAATCCTTTTTAATTGCAATCCAAAACGTTGACAAAGGTTGACTCAATGAAGGCTACAATAGCTAAAACAACAGTGGTAACATCGTCACACGTTTTACTTATTTACGTGACTGTGAGCCATTTTGATCACAGTCCAGACAGAGTGAGTTATGAAAGAAGATCACCAGTTACATCTTGATAATCAACTTTGTTTCGCTGTTTATTCAACATCACTTGCCATTACTCAGCTTTATAAACCTTTATTAAATTCGCTAGGGCTAACCTACACCCAATACCTGGTGATGTTGATTATTTGGCAAAATGAAGGCTTAAGCCTTAAAGATGTTGCCCAAAAACTGGCCCAAAAATCGGGCGCTATCACACCGGTAGTCAAACGGCTTGAAGCTTTAGATTATATCCAACGCGTTAGACACCCTGAGGACGACAGACAACTGTCATTAACCCTCACTGAAAAAGGCATCGCGCTAAAGTCAAAAGCCATGCAAATCACGCAGCACGTTAAGTTACAAAGTGGTATTGATGAGGCCGAAATGGCCGACCTTAAACAACGCTTAGATGCTTTTCGTAATAAGCTGCCAAAGCAAATCAATCTGCCTTAGCCCTAACATAAAAGCAGCCCTAACATTAACAGCGAGCAACATTATCATTGCGTGAAGCTATTAAAACACATTGTTATCGCGATAATCAATTGTGCGCAATCAAAAAATATTAATATTGGAATTAAATCAGTGTTAAACGATAAGCAACCAGCTGACTTCACCCCATAAAATCAGCTAGTTGCAACAAAACAAGACGAACAGGTTTGCTTATAAATCTTGTTTATAAACAATGCCTGACTTCATTACGAAGGGAATATTTAACAAGGTTTCAATGTTATCAAGCGGGCTTTGTGACGTCGCAATAATATCGGCATATTTGCCTTTTTCGAGTGTACCCAACGTAGCCGACATATCAATCAACTCTGCCGCATTAACCGTCGCACTTTTCAAAATATCCATGTTGGTCATACCCGCAGCGTGCATTAATACCGCTTCTTTAGCATTGTCACCGTGGTGCGACACACCGCTGTCAGTGCCGTAAGCTATCTTAACACCTGCTTTATAAGAGGCTTTAAAGTTGTCCATCATATCGCCGCCAACACGAATGGCTTTTTCTTTAATCGCAGGAGAAAACACATCTGTGCTTTTGGCCATTTGCACCACAGTGTCGCCAGCCAGCAAGGTTGGCACTAAAAACGCACCCGACTTTTTGAATAATTTAATACTGTCTTTATCGGCATAACTGCCATGTTCAATACTATCAACGCCTGCGCGTAATGCGGCGTTAATGCCCGCAGCAGAATGGGCATGGCTGGCCACTTTACGCCCTAAAGCATGGGCAGCATCAATCACTTCTTTTAGCTCATCATCTTCCATTTGCTGACCCGTACCAGTATTGGTGTCAGACAACACCCCGCCTGTAGAGGTAATTTTAATCACATCTGCGCCAAATTTAATCGCCCGGCGTGTGGCACGGCGGCAATCAAAAGGGCCATCACAAATGGTTTTTTCTGTGTATAAATCCAATAAATCTGGGCTCATACCATCTACATCACCATGGCCACCGGTAACCGACACGCCGCCAGAGGCAATAATTCTTGGGCCATCAACCCAGCCTTTATTAATGCCATCGCGCAGGGCATAAATTTGCTCAGCTTTAGCGCCTAAATCACGTACTGTGGTAAAGCCTGCCAATAAGGTTTTTTTAGCAAAATACGCACTGTGCATGGCGACATCGGCATCAGACATACGCAGTTTTTGGCTATCATTTTTAGGGCCTAATTCACCCTGTAAATGCACGTGCATGTCCATTAAGCCCGGCATCACAAATGCCTGGCTTAAATCAATAATCGCTAAGGTGTCATCAGCCGTTACAGCAACGTCTTTAACAAAGCCAGATTTCACCTCTGTAATAATGCCATCGCGGATAATAATAGATTGCTGCTGTAACGGTTTTTCACCCGGCACAGCCAACAATTGCCCAGCATGAATTATTTGAATGTCAGCGGCTTGAGATGCTAGCGCTAATAATGCACCGCCGATTAAAGTGGTTAATCTTGATACTGCGAATACTGTTGTTTTCATTATAAATCGCTCATTTGATAATAATTGCCACCTAAGCTGACAAAAAAGGCAAAAAGTTACAAGTTATTATGCTTTTTGTTACATTTTAGGTTGATGCTATTGCCATTGAATAAAAAGAAAATGGCATAATTTAACGCTAACAATACTGTAGAATCGACAGCGCGAGCCACTTACTGCGGATGTAGTTTCATTGTAAATGCACTTTATTGGGTAAAATTAAATGAGTAAACCAACAAGCACTGCAATGAATATCGCCATTTATGGTGCCGGCTCTACTGGCTGTTACTTAGCAGCAGAACTATTAGTCGCCAAGCAAAATGTCACTGTCATCTGTCGAGAACGGATTAAACAGGTGATCATTGATAATGGCGGTATTGCCATTAGCAATTACCAGGGCGCTAATCATAGCGTGATGCCATCAAATATCATCACCGACTTAACCCAATTAGACCCATTAACTGGCCAGCCCCCGTGTTTCGACTTAGTGTTTGTCACCTTAAAATGCCACCAACTTGACAGCAACTACTCTGATTTATTCAATATAACCCATGCCAACAGCAGTATTATTTTTATGCAAAATGGCCTTGGCAGTTTTGATAACGCCCATCAACAGCTACCCCAACGCCAAATTTATCAGGGCATCACCCCGTTTAACGTGTTGCAGTTAGCTAATGGCCGCTTTCATAAAGGCACTGAGGGATGCTTTATTCTGCCTAGTATCAATAAAACACAGCTTATCGCCACCGCCATGGGCAACAATAATGTGCCCTGCACCTTAGTTGACGATATGGCCGCTGTAATAAACGGCAAACTATTACTTAACCTCAATAATGCCCTTAATGTTATTTGCGATCTGCCGATACAAGCTCAATTAAAACAACGCCCTTTTAGGCTACTACTGGCTCAAGCTATGCAAGAATGGCTTGATATATGCCATAAAACACAGCGCCCGTTAATGCAATTTACTCAAGTCGCCCCAAGGTGGCTGCCATTAATACTGCGTTTGCCCAACGGCTTGTTTAATATTGTGGCTAAGTCTATGTTAGCCATTGACCCACATGCCCGTTCATCAATGTGGGAAGACATTCAAGCCAAACGTTTAACAGAAATTGACTATTTAAATGGCGCTGTGGTCAAACTGGGAGTGCAATGTCATATTGCAACACCAGTGAATGGGCTAATATATCAAGCCATAAAACAACTAGAACAAGGTGAAAAGATCAATATTAACGATCTCACTACTCGGTTAACTGTGCCTAAAAAGAAAATATAATAATATGAATAAACAGCATTTCTTCTTCGGGGCCTGGCAGGTCAATCCAGAAAGTAACAGCTTGCAACAGGGCGCTGACATTAAGCAAATTGAGCCCAAAGCAATGGATGTGTTGATACTACTCTGCCAACATCCAGGAGAAGTGCTCAGCCCAGACACCATAGTCGAGCAATGCTGGGGCCATACCGTTGTGGGCGATAACCCGCTGCACAAAATCATTACCCAACTGCGTAAAGCCTTAGGCGACAACGCATCTAAGCCACAATTTATTGAAACCATCCGTAAACGCGGCTATCGCACCTTAGCTGAAGTTAATTACCCGTTAATTGAACATGATAATCAAATAAAACAAAACACCTGGCAAGGTGGTTCGCCCTTTCCTGGATTGCGTGCATTTGATGCCAAAGATGCCGATGTATTTTACGGCCGCAGCGAGCAAATCAGTACCTTGCTAAAACGCATGAGCAACCAGGTACAATTTGGTCGGGCATTTTGTTTATTACTCGGCCCTAGCGGCAGCGGTAAATCGTCATTATTAAATGCCGGAGTCGTGCCGCAGTTTATGCGCCCACAGGGGTTTGATGGCATTGGCATTGTGTCTCACACCAGTTTAGATTTAGCCGATATTAGCCAGGACCGTTTATTTACCGACATCGCCCTTGCACTGCTGGATTTAGACATAAACGATATACCGGTATTTGATGGCATGACCGCTGAAAATCTCGCCGTCATGTTGCAGCAAGATATGCCCAAGGTCATTGAACAAGCCAAACAGGCCTTAGCCAATATCGAGCAAACTGACACCGCAATTACGCCCAAACTATCGATATTTATTGACCGTGTAGAAGTGCTACTTTCTTCACCTATTTTTACTGAAGCACACATTCAAACCGCATTAGATATGATTGAATCGCTCGCCACCAGCGGCTACTTTATGGTGTTCAGCGCCTGTAGAAATGACTTTTATCCGCAGGTGGTCAGTCGGCCCAGTTTAATGGCCGGTAAAGCCAGCGGATCACACTTTGACTTAACCGCACCAAACCGCACCGAGTTACTGCAAATGATCCGTCTGCCCGCTAAAGCTGCGGGACTTAAATGGGACACAGACCCGCAAACCCACACGCCATTAGATGAACTACTGTGCGCCGAAGCGGTTAACAACCCTGACGCACTACCTATGCTGCAATACACCTTACAAGAGCTGTATTTACAGCGCGATGAACACGACACCTTATTAGTGTCTGTTTATCAAAAACTCGGCGGAATAGAAGGTGCTATTGGTCAAAAAGCCGAAGGTATTTTTGCCGCATTAGCCGCAAAGCACCAACACAGTTTAAGCAAAGTATTATCGTTATTAGTCACCTTATCCGCCGATGAAACCAACATCACCAGCCGCGCCGCGCGCTTAAGCCAACTGAGCAACGACAACGAAACCGCCCTAGTACAAACCCTGATTGATAACCGCTTATTTGTGTCACACCTGCAAAATGGCCAGGGCTGTTTCAGCGTTGCCCACGAGGCACTATTACGACGCTGGCCACGGGTATTACAATGGATTGAGGCACATCGTGACAGCTTACGGGTTAACGCACGTTTAACCGTACTTAGCCAGCGTTGGCAAGATGAGCAACAGCACAAAGCCTATTTACTGGCCGAAGGTAAACCGCTGCAAGAAGCACTAGCACTGGCCGACAACCCGCTGTTTAATTTAGATACTGAGCAACACGCCTTTATTCATGCCTCTAAGAAAAGCGTTGGCGTAAAACGCCTGGCGAAAATGTCCACCATAGCCGTGCTGTGCATGCTGACCTTATTGGCTGTTTTTATGAGTGTAAGAAGTATTAAGGCTGAACAATTTGCTAAACAAAAACAACAACAGGCAGAAAGCTTATTGGGTTTTATGGTCGGCGAGTTCGCCGATAAATTACGTAGCGTTGGTCGCATGGATTTATTAGATGGTATCACCCAAAAGTCGATGGAATATTTTGCTAGTAATGATCAACAAACGAATGCGTCAGCCGCCTACAAAAAATTAAGTTATCAAAGCCGCTTACAACACGGTCAGGCATTGGCAGCAAAAGCAGAGGTTGCTTATTCAAGGGGCGATAACAGCAAAGCATTAACAGCATTTATCGATTCTCAAAAAATTCTTCAAGCGCTCTATGATGAAACCAGCAACGCCCCAGATATTGAACTACTCAAACTATTGGGCGCAAACGCTTTCTGGGTAGGTCAAATAGCATTAAATGACAGAAAAGATGCTGAAACACTCAAACAATTTGAACTTTACCGCGATTACAGCATTAAGATGAATCAAATTGCACCAGACAATATCGATTCGTGGATCGAGTTATCTTATGCCTACAACTCACTAGGCAGTCTATTTTTCAACCAGAACAATTTCAGCAATGCTCAACGTAATTTCGAACTCTCATTAGAACTAAAACAAAAAGCTTTAGTGCAGTCACCTCAAGACAGTTTACTTGCCTCATCTACAGCCGATACCTATTCATGGATAGCCAGTACCGCAATGAAACAGGGGGATTTAGAAGGTGCATTAGCGCTATATGCTCAAGGTCAGCATTTATTGGAATTACTCTTAAAAGAAAAAGCAAAAGATGCACCACTAATGGAGGTGCTCTCTTATATCTTAAGTCATCAAATAGAGATTTTAACCGCTCAAGCCAAGTGGCAGCTTGCATTTGATATGAGCAAACAGGCATTTGAATTATTGGATAAGATGCATAATCAAGACCCTGATAATAGCTACTGGCGCTTTGAAAGATTAAACATACAAGCCAAGCAGCTGATTTTAGCTGCCCACTTAATTAGCGAACAAAAATCATCACAATCAAGTTTTATTACCCCACTCGAATTATTCGCTCAATTTGCTGATCAATATTCTTTATCTGAGCAAAACAATAAGTACTTAGAGCTTAAAACTATTAATCTGATTGCCGCCATAAAATATTTTCAAATACTAGGTCTGTGGCAGGAAAGTGAATTACTTCTAATCGAGCTAAACCAGCTATCGACTATAGCCCAATCAACACCAAGTTCTTTTTCAATGGAGGCTGCGCTACTATCTGCAACGCAAGCAAAACAGAATCAGCAGAAGCTAGCTATGGAGTCATACTGTCAATTAGTACTATCTCATATACCTGAAAGATTTTATCTGTATGACATTGAGTTTAATCAAGCATTTGTTGCTGCCAACTTATGCCTAAAATCGAAAGTATCAATAACCGAGCAGTTAAATGCGCTCAATAAAATGCACATTAATATCTCGGCGCATTACCCACTTTTAACCTCTAAAACGTCCATCCCACTATAAGGAAATAATAATGTCATCTACCAATAAAATTAACGTCACCGTGACTTACCAACCGCCAAGCTTTTTATATAACGGCTCGCCAAAGTGTCAACTAGTTGTGCAAGAAGATACATCCATTCGATTCATATTAGATACTGCAACAGCTTCTAATTATCGATTTGCGGGGGTTATTTTTGGTAATCCAAATGACCCTGACATCGGTAAAGTCAGCATCAAAAACCAAGCTACTGAGTTAAAAATCCATGACACTTATTGCCAGCATACTGATGATATATCATTCAGAATTGTGTTAACGCCACTCAATACAAATGAATGCATAGTCAGTCCTGACCCACAAGTACTCAACAGACCTCCTAAAAATTAAATTTAAAAACAATAAGATACAACCAGAAGGTTAACGGAAGGCTGTTTTTTACTTTTTCCAATATAGTGTGTGTCATCGAAATACGTTTGTTTGACACACATTATATTTTAAAAGGGACTGACCATGATTACCTCTGACAAATACCAAGAATTCCATGACACATTAACCCGTGCCACTGAACTTGCTAAGGCGTTATCAGGTAAAAATTTCCCCACGCCAGATCAAAAAAATGCGCCTGTCACCCCAGCCAAAACAGCGTTAACCAGTCCCCCACAAACAGTGTCAACATCGAAAATTTTTGAGCACACGTTAGATCAGGCCACCCAATTATCTAGCCTAGGTTTTTTGATGAATGCCATTTCAGAAGCCATTTTTGTGGTCAATGATGAAGGCGTCATTGAAATGATTAACCAGCATGCAGCCAAACTTTTCGGCTCGCCAAAAGAGTTATTGATTGGTCAAAAATGGACTAACTTTGTTAACTCGGCCTACCAGGAAGAATACCAAGAGTTGTTTGCCCATTGGCGTGAAACCTTCACCCCATTTAATCACGGCCCCAAAGAAATTGTACTGCAACGCTCTGACTCAAGTTTAGTCAATGCCGACATTTCATTGTCGTGCCTGCCCGTAGGTGAAAATGCCAAACCGTTAATTGTCGGGGTAATGCACAACCTCACTAGCCACAAAGAAAAGTTTGAAGAGTTAACCCGTTTAGCCAATACCGACAAACTCACCAGTTTAGCTAATCGTCATGCTTTTGATGAAGCATTGCAAAATGCCTGGGACGATAGCATGCAACATCAACATCCGTTAAGTTTGATCTTGATTGATATCGACTTCTTTAAAATTTTTAACGACAACTATGGCCACATTAATGGCGATAAGTGCTTACAAAAAGTGGCTCAGGTGATTAACTTAGCCATGCCTAACCGCGAATGTTTAGCTGCCCGTTTTGGCGGCGAAGAGTTTACCGTTATTCTGCCTAACTTCAGCCAGGATCAAGCGCAACGAGTGGCTGAAAAAATTCAGCGCCAAATTAATCAAATTAAATTCACCGACATTGGTTTAACTAACGAAGTAAAAGTCAGTGTTAGCCAGGGCATTGCCTGTGAACAACAAGGCCAATTCCGCACCGCCACCGCACTAATTTGCGCCGCAGACACCGCGC
The DNA here is from genome assembly GCF_051165765.1 of Shewanella sp. HL-SH8. Classification (NCBI taxonomy): domain Bacteria; kingdom Pseudomonadati; phylum Pseudomonadota; class Gammaproteobacteria; order Alteromonadales; family Shewanellaceae; genus Shewanella; species Shewanella sp. HL-SH8. The sequence goes on from NZ_CP195039.1 coordinate 3,802,102, forward strand.
TTTACCGTGCTAAAGCAGAAGGCCGTAATCGTATTAGCCTAAGTTTGTAATATCAACTTAAGCCTCTATTTGTAATATCAACTTAAGCCTCTATTTGTCATATCAGCTTAAGCCTCTATTTGTAATAACAGCTTAAGCCTCTATTTGTAATATCAGCTTAAGCCTCTATTTGTAGTATCAGCTTAAGCCTCTACATAGCATTACATATCAGCCTAGGTTAATACTGACCTAGGCTGGTATTGAACCCGTTTCAACTTGATGCATTTGTTGGTAAGCCGCTATGCCGCTGGCGTCATTGGCTTGTTGTGCTAATACTTTCTCATCATCATTGGCAAAATGAGCATCCCAATGGGCTAACCTAGGCAGCATAAGTCGATGCCATAACGGCGGAATAAGGGTTAATCCTAAGGTGGCTAAGTAACCACTGATCATCATAGGTGCGCCCTCATAGGGTGCTAAGCGGTGATACGGTACTTGAGCTTGCGCATGATGATGCGAATGGCGAGTTAAATTAAACAATGACCAGGAGCTGATGCGTTTATTGGTGTTCCATGAATGCCGTGGCGCTACTTTAGTGCCATTGGCGCGAACCAGACCATAGTGCTCCATGTAATTGACTATTTCTAACGCCGCCTTAGCCCATAATGCGGTGGGAATAAAAAATGCCAATGCCTGCCAAGACCCCAAAGCAAACACCGCCAGAAGAATAACCAGGCTCATGGCAATGCCTCTTAACACGCGATTATGCCGTGAAAATATCGGTAAACTTTTAACGGATAAACGACGCTTTTCAATATTCCAGGCACTGATATTGCCATACCAGCTGGACACAATAATGTGATGGTAAACATTGCGCCCTCTTGGGGCTGAAGCAGGGTCTTGCGCGGTACACACAAAACGATGATGGCCGTATACGTGTTCAATAGCAAAGTTAGCGTCAAAACTAAACGCTAATAACCATCGCCCAATAGTGTAAGACACCTTATGCCAAGTACGGTGCACCAGTTCATGCCCCGTCACTGTGCCTATCACCCCGATAACCAGCCCAGTAAAAGCCACTAATACCAGTTGTTGATACCAGCTGGTATTGGCTTTGGCCGCCAGTGCATCATAGCCGGTTAATTCGGTTATCCATTGGCCATAACCCCATACATCTGTGACCGAAAAATGCCAACTAAACACAAATAGAATGGCCATTAACAAGGGCAATGCCAGCCAAAGCTGCCAGGTCATAATGCTTTGATGCTTATAAGTTGGGGTTGAATCATCATCACCTAACACAATGTCGCCACCAATATAGAATAACAACCAGATGGCATAACCCAGCACAATGTAAAATTGACCTAACGTCAGCGCAGTCAGGGTAAATAGGCCCATTAAATGGAACGACATAAATTTTAAATAGTGCACCGTTAGCTCCTAGCTAATGTCTTTTATTAACAATTAATCTATCAAGTGTGAGTAAAAAGAATAGCGGGTAAAAAAGACATCTAGGGGTCATTTATAGACAACTTTGATTAAATCCGCTACAACTAGGGCATTGGTGTCTGACTAGGATATGACCTTGACTGCAATTCCCCCTATAAAGCATGACAAAGTCATCAAAAATATGTCTGCGGTTAGCGAGCCTTTAATACCGGTATTTTATCTGCATCAGTTGTATCAGCAATTGTGTGATTGGCAATTACCGGCGCAGCAATGGTTACAACAGAATAAGCTGACACTAGCTGACTTACAGCAAGCTAATAGCCAGTTAACCCTAAGCCAATATAGTGAGTTAATAGACAGCGCGATAACGCTGTCACAGCGGCCAGATATTGGCCTGTATGTCGGTAAAAAAATATCTGTTATTGCCCATGGCATGCTAGGGTTAGCGATGCTCAATAGCGCCTCGTTAAATGATGCGCTATTACTGTTAAAGCAGTTTATTCATACCCGTAATCCATTAATTGAAATTGATATTAGCGCGCATCATCAAAAACTACACATCAACTATGATTTGTCTCAGCCTCTTCCTAAAGGCCATCAAGCCTTTATTGATGCTATTACGGTGACCTTTTTAACCTTGTTTTTACACCTTCTTACTGATAAGTCCGTGATCAAAGCGGTTCATTTAAAAGTAACCAAACCTGATTATTACGAGCAATATTCACTCTTTATGCCCTGTGAACTGCTATTTTCACAACCGCATAATAGTATTGTGTTATCGCAAACTACCGCAAACCAAAGGCTGGCTAGTAGCGACCCAGCGGCGGCATTTCAAGCCAAACAATTTTGCCAACAGCAACTTGATGCACAACAACCTGTAGGTTTTGTGAGCCAGGTTCAACAACTTATTTTGAAGCATCAAGGCAAAATATCTCAACAGGATATCGCCCAGCTATTACATGTAAGCCCACGCACCTTGCACCGTCAGTTGCTAAAACATCACACCAGTTATCAGCAATTACTCACAGATGTTCAACAACATTTAGCACAGCATTATTTACGTGAATCAAACATGAGTATTAAGCAAATAGCCTTTGAATTAGGCTATGTTGACGTAGCAAACTTTAGACGAGCCTTTAAACGTTGGTACCAGATCACGCCACAGGATTTTAGAAAAAAACCGCCATTACGGTGCGTGTGATGCCAGTAATAAAAAATAAATAATATTTTAACCCTTTTTAGATTTACTCTCGTTTATAGCGTTATCAACATTAACGAATAAAACAAATTACACTTGAGGCACATCGCCTTTATTTGGAGCAATACATGAAGCAACTTACTTTTTCTAACTCATTTTCAGCCTTAACCTTTCCTACAGTACGCACATCAGTACTGGCATCAATCATGTCATCAGTGCTGGCGTTCAGTGCTTTACCGGCTTTTGCGGCAGACTTACCATTTCCCCACTTAGAAACCATCGGCAACAGCGAAATTAGCATTGAGGCCGATATGGCCACCATTGATATTGAAGTAGTGGTTGATGCACCCACAGCAAAAGAAGCTAAAACCGAGTCAGATAAGGCCATTAGTCAGTTTTTAAGCCGATTAGATAAAGCCGGTATTGCCAAAAATGATATCGACAGCGCCAATTTAAATATCCGCCCGCAATATCATTATCAAAATAATGAACCCGCTAAACTGGTGGCTTACCAGGCCAGCAGAAGCATGACGATTACCGTACGAGATTTAAGCCAGTTAAATGACTTACTCGACACTGCTTTAGATCAAGGTATCAATCGGGTTAACAACATTAAACTGAGCTCAAGTAAACAGGCGGAATATGTTGAACAGGCACGTCAAAGCGCTATCACAGATGCTAAGCAAAAAGCCGCATCGTTAGCCAAAGGATTTGATAAAAAGGTCGATGGCGTGTGGCAAATTCGCTATTTTGACCAACAGCCCGTGCAACCGGTAATGTACCGTATGGCGGCAGAATCGAGTGATGCCAATCAGGGTTATCAGCAAGGACAAGTGACCGTGAGCGATCGCGTTGAAGTGATATTTAAATTGAAATAATTTTAAAGTTAAATGAATTTTAAATAGTAATAGCGGCTCACAGGCACGCGAAACTAGATTGTTATCGACATAATTGTTATTAGCATAAAAAAGTGGTCAGGCGCATATCGCCTTGACCACTTTTTTGTTCGCTTATTAAATCGCCTTAAAAATATTGATAGCGTTAGCTAATCACTTCTTTGTCACGGGTTCACTTTTTGCCATCATAGCGCGGCCAAGTAATACAACACCGACAATTAAAAACGGCACACTTAACCACTGCCCTGCTGTCATCAAGGCTTCGCTGTAAGCGGTTTGGCTAACCTTAACCGATTCAATCGCAAAACGGGCGCTGAACACTAATACTAAAAACACCCCGAATAGACCACCATGTTGTAGCTTTAACTTTGTTTTGCGATATAAACCCACCAGCAGAATAAAGATCAACAAATACGCCACGGCTTCATACAATTGCGCCGGATGACGCGGTAGCAAATCGATACGTTCAAAGATGATACCCCAGGGTTTTGTGGTTGGCTCACCTAGAATTTCTGAATTGGCAAAATTTGCCATACGCACAAAAAAGCCAAAAATTGCCGTGGCAATCGCCAGTCTGTCTAACAAAAACAAAAATGGCAGGCCTATTTTTCTCTTGTAATAATACAGCGCTAAAATAGCCCCTAAGCCGCCGCCATGGCTGGCTAAGCCACCTTCCCAGATCGCGAGAATTTTTAACGGATGGGCAAAATAATAACTCGGATCATAAAACACGCAATGGGCTAACCTTGCACCGACAATAATACCGATAACGCAGTAAACCAAAAAGTTGTCTAATGACTCAAGATCTAAGCCTTCTGCCTGATAGATTTTTTTCATTACCTGAAAACCCGCCGCTATCGCGGTAGCAAATAATGCGCCGTACCAATGTACAGTCAACCCCATAAACGACACCAAAACAGGGTCTAAATTCCAAACGAAATGATCCAATTGTTACTCCAAAAAAGGCTGACTTATGGCGCTAATGCTACGCTGTTTTATCTAACCAATAAAGAAACTTACGGTTAAAGTGGCCTGAAATATTATTCACCTATCGCCAAATTGATCACCTCTTCAGCAACAAATCACGTAAAATAGTGTTTATCAAACTGTAAAAGTCGATGCAAACTATGCCAGATACACCACAAATAGATAATCTGATTGAATGTCACCTCGACATTACTTCCTGTGAGGTCGATGCAAGCACGTTATTGTCGCAACATTCTGGTCTATCAAAGCAAGTCATCAAACAGGCCATGCAAAAAGGCGCCGTTTGGCACACCCATGGCAAACAGGTTATTCGACTTAGACGGGCGAAAAAAGCCCTTAAAGTGGGCGATAAACTCCATTTATATTACAACAGCCACATACTGGCAGAAGTGCCTGCTACTGCTGAGTTGATGTTTGATCAAGGCGATTACAGCCTGTGGTATAAACCCTATGGTTTACGTTGCCAGGCTTCTAAGTGGAGCGATCACACCACCATAAACCGCTTTATTGAATTAAATACCGAGCCGCCACGTAGCGCGTATATTATCCACCGTCTTGACCGTGCAGCATCTGGGTTGATTATTATCGGCCACACCAAAAAAGCCACCGCAGCAGTTGCTAAACTGTTTGAGACTCGTCAGTTAGATAAATTTTACCAGGTGATAGTGCAAGGACGTTTTGCCGATAATACGGTAACTATTAATACCCAAGTAGATGGTAAACCCGCGCTATCGCACGCAATTTTATTCCAGTACAACCCTGAATTAGATCAATCTAAAGTGCAGGTTAAAATTGAGTCGGGTCGTAAACATCAAATTCGCATTCACATGGCCAGTATTGGTCACCCTGTGGTGGGCGACAGATTACATGGCAATGCTGCAGCCGATGCTCCAGATTTAAAATTATGCTGTTGTGAATTTGCTTTTGTTTGCCCCGTCACAGCGACACCTGTGCAGTTTTCACTGCCAGAAGCGTTAAGGCCTCAATTTGAATAACTGCCGTGTTTGAATAACGGCGGTGTTTGAATCATCACGGTGAACAAACAGTTTAGTCATTGGTAATATCAGCAAAACTGGCGGACAGTAACGCTTGTAAATCCGTTGGCGACATCTGTAATTCAAGCCCTCTTTTACCGGCACTAAAATACAGTTGTGGTAATAACGCTGCGCTTTGATCAATCACAGTGGCCAAACGCTTTTTTTGCCCCAAAGGACTCACCCCACCTAATACATAACCTGTTGTGCGTTCCACCAAAGCACTGTCTGCCATGTGCACTTTTTTAACCTTCAGCGCTTTGGCCATTTTCTTAAAGTTCAGCTGTTGGCTGACCGGCAATATCGCTACCGCTAATTTATGGCTGTCGGTTTCGACCACTAAGGTTTTAAACACCAGTTCAGCGGGAACTTGCAGCTTTTCAGCCGCTTCTAAACCATAAGAAACCGCATTCGAGTCATGCTGATACTCATGCACAGTAAAAGGTAAGCGGTGTTTTTTAACTAAATCAATGGCGGGAGTCATAGCAATCATACCTTTTGAAATCGACTGTTCAGTATCCGTCTATTGACGTTATTGATCATTTTACTTGCGGTGAATTTACCTCAAACATGGCGCTAGCTCAAAGTAATAATCAGATAAGACTGCCGCTTACCGTGATGATGCTATTAAAAAACGAAAACAAAAAAGGAGCATAATGCTCCTTTTGAGGTGAAACTAACGACTAGCTATAGGGTTAAGTCACGATAAGCGACTATCCAATAATGCTAGTTGATAAGTCTGTTTTACATAAACCAAGCGCGGTAGGTTTTACCTTTCAGCTTGCCCTTGGTAATTTTAGACATAGCTTCCTGTGCCACGGTGCGAGATACGGCAACGTAAGCACGAATATCAGTCACTTTAATTTTACCAATATCGTTGAAATCAATGCCGTTTTCGCCAGTCAATGCACCAACAATATCGCCTGGACGAATTTTTTGTTTCTTGCCGCCCTCAATTTGTATGGTTTGCATAAGAGGTGCAAGCGGTGCTTTAGTTAACGCACTTAATGGTGGCAGTGTTGAAGGCACAATATCTTTATTCAGCGCTTCTTCAATCATCGCCATTTTATAGCCGTCATTTTCACCAAAGAAGCTATATGCTGCACCTTGGCTACCCGCACGACCTGTACGGCCAATGCGGTGAATATGCACTTCGCTGTCGTAAGCTAAATGGTAGTTAAATACCGCATCTAACGCATCGATGTCTAAACCACGGGCTGCAACGTCAGTTGCCACTAAAATACGGGCACTTTTGTTAGCAAATTGCAGTAACATTTGATCGCGATCGCGTTGTTCTAAATCGCCGTGTAATGCTAAAACACTGAAACCAAACTCAAGCAGTGCATCAGCCACGTCTTGGGTTTCACGCTTGGTATTACAAAATACCACAGCGCTTTCTGGTTGCTTATCAAGTAATAACAAACGCAGCGCTTCTAAGCGGCCTTGGTTGTCTTCAATACGGTAAAAGCGCTGTTCAATGGTTAAGTTATCGTGGGTTGATTCCACTTTAACCATCACCGGCTTATACATGATGCGCTCAGCAATAGATTGAATTTGCTCTGGAAAAGTCGCACTAAACAGCAGGGTTTGGCGCTCATGCGGAGTTTGGTCGATAATCGCATCAATGTGCTCTTGAAAGCCCATTTCTAACATGCGATCGGCTTCGTCTAACACCAACATATTCACATCGCTTAAATCAAGACGGTTACGATCTAAATGATCAATAATACGCCCCGGGGTACCGACAATAATGTGCGCGCCATGTTCAAGTGAACCAATTTGTGGCCCCATTGGCACACCACCACATAAGGTGAGTACTTTCACGTTATGAATGCCGCGGGCTAAAGTACGAATTTCTTTAGCGACCTGGTCTGCTAGCTCACGCGTAGGACAAAGCACCATAGTTTGAATGCGAAAACGCTTCACATCTAATTTATTTAACAAGCCTAAACCAAAGGCGGCAGTTTTGCCTGAGCCGGTTTTACCTTGGCCAATCACATCATCACCCGCTAAAATCGGCGGTAAACTTTCTGCTTGGATTTGTGTCATAGACTCATAGCCCATAGTGCTAAGGTTATCTAATAACTCGGGTTTTAAGTTTAATGATGAAAATGCCTGACTGGCAACTTGCGAAGGTGATTGACTCAAAGGAATATCCTGTGCTGAAAGCAAACTAAAAATAATAAGGCCAAAGCAAATGGCTTTGGCCGGAACGGGCTAATTATAGCAATAAACCCCAAAAATTACTGCATCATTGTTTAAGCTCTATTATTTTAGCCGTTTAATAAATCAGCAACCCGCTAGAAGATTAATGTGCTAAATGGCCAAAACGCCCTTGCTGGTAATCTTCAACCGCTTGATTAATTTCAGCTTGAGTATTCATTACAAACGGCCCCATATGCACAATCTGCTCATTAATTGGGTTACCCGCCAGAATTAAACACCCTAGCCCTGAGTCACCTGCGTTGAACTGTGCCAATATGTGCGGATTAAGTTTAAGCATAGTGCCTTCGCCAAACACCACTTTTTCGCCGTCAACCAGCACGTTAAGCTGGCCCTGGTAAATATAGATATTGACTGCGCCATGCTGGTTTAACGCAATATTAGCAGAGCTGTTTGGCTCAATAATCAAATCAGCGATCGCCCCACTGCCTGCAAGCCCTTCAATATGGGTATTAATGATACTGTCTGGTGTATCAGCAAACTGCCAAGTGCCGGCTAACGCAATCAGCTTGGCGCCCTTATTGTTGAGCAAACTTGGATTAGGATTAACCGTTGTATCGCGATAAATAGCCGGACGCATTTTGTCTTTAGCTGGCATATTGAGCCAAATTTGAAAACCGTGTAGCCCTTCATTAGCATCTGCTAACGGCATTTCAGAATGAATAACGCCACTACCTGTGCTCATCCACTGTACATCACCAGCACGAATAGCTTTCACATTACCCATATGATCACGGTGCTCAAAACCGCCTTTCATAATATAGGTAAAGGTTTCAATGCCACGATGAGGGTGCGGTGGAAAACCGCCAATAAAATCTTGCTTATCATCCGACTTCAATTCGTCCAACATTAAATAGGGGTCATAGCTTTGTTTACCAAAATCAGCGACACGTTTAATGTTCACCCCGTCACCATCCATTGCTGGGCGAGCTTGAGTTTTATAGATAATTTGCATAATCACCTCGAAATACCAGACTAGCAAAACAGTTTTGCCAGTGAATTGCCTCTAGCTTATCGACTATTAAGTTGAATAAAAATAGCAAAAAATGCCTTAAAGCATTCTATTTATTAGAATGGTTATCGTAACAACAAAAGACACTGATAAGACTAAGGGGCCAAACTGTTAAAGTCGTTGTTGGCAGTAATGTGAGTGGAAATACGTAAAATGAACTCTTAGATTTTATCCGATATCACTCGGCCCTAAATCAATAAAACCCGATTAACACGCAATGTTAATCGGGTTTTATTAACGTTAAGCACACTTGCTTTAGTCGTTTATGAAGAGGCCTTATCTAAGTATTTTTATTGTCTATCTTCAAGTGTATAGCCATTGGGCACATTAAATCGACTATCATTTATTTGTTTTTCAGACACTGAAGTAACTTCATATATATAACGTACCCTTGCATCTTTTTTCCACTCTGAAACAACACTGTCAACAACGTTATCTGCTTCATCTTTAATCAGATTACCAAAAAAATTTGTCGCTGCACTTTCAAGGCCTTGAGATAAATCGAGCCCAGCGTCAGATCGCTTTTTCTTCACCGTAGGGCAAGCTTCACTTTTTTGAAACCATTCCATTTTTATCGATAATGGGTAACCTTGAATAGTGGCTAGCTTTTCAGTAATGCTATTAAAATTTTGTTTATCATTTTTCTCTACGTCACCACTAAAAGCACTAATGGCTTTATAGCCATCTTTACCCAATAAACGGACTAAACCATTTTTGTCGCCTACCTGATTAAGATAGTTGTCAGTGGCTTTTTCATGAATTTTCCAAACGCCTTTCATGTCTGCCGTTGGGGTGGTGGTCCAAAATACAAATTGCAGTAAATTAAGGTCTATTTTACCGTTTTCATCTTTAAATTCGGTTGTCCAAGTCGCGGTATATTCCTGCGAGGCTAAGCCACCTATTTTACGTGTGTTATTAGTCGCAACGACTGTGAAGTCATTTTTATCTAACGTGACACTACAGCCTTTTTCTTCATAAGTTTCATATTCTTCTTCCTCATCTGAAGCGCTTTGGGTTTTAGCCATAAATTCTTCAAACACATTTTTACAACCACTGAGAGGACATTCACGATAGGTTTTCTTATCATGATCAACATGCCATAGTAGGTTTTCAGAAATCCTGAAAATAAGAGTCTCATCGTAGTCAGCCCAACCCATATAAAAACTATCAAATTCCGCTTTTTGATCGATCGCACGCATATTTTCACGTGTATAAACGGTTTGCGTACCTTTATGATCCGGCAGATATAAACCATTAATAGTAAATTCTGCAGTAACCACTGCTGTCGGGTGCTTTGGTGTATTGTCAACTTGTGTCGCTGCACAAGCAGAAAGTGCACCCGCTACAGCGATTGCAGTAATTTTACGAGCAAGATTCATTTAAATTTCCTTATATTATTGAATTGGTTATTGCCACTACCCTGTGGTAAATAGACAAAATACTTTATGATGCCTTGGGATTAATTTGAAACTAAACCGCAATATTGTTCATAGTTAAACACCTTGATTAGGCCATTAAAATATGAGCAAATATCACAATATGAAGTCAGCTCTAGGTCTTTCTAGCCGATGACGAGTCCAAATTATTAGCAAGCTTTATGCTTATATAGTGAGTCATTTACAGTTTGATGCTGACTCAGAGTGACTGAGTAGCTTGGGAAGAATTGATATTGCCTAGCAGATAAGTTTTTCACTGAAATTCCTTTTTCATTGTTCTAGCCCATTATACATAGGTTCAATTATGTATCAGTTCCATTGAGTATGTTAATTATAACTGATTCAATATCCGTAATATACCCTATCGAAATCTTATTGAGTTAAGTAAGTCGCCTTAATTAAGTCATTGATTGTTAATTTATAGTTTGCTTGAGTAGGACGATGCGGGAGTCGAACGCTAAACTATAGTTTGGCACAGCTAATCTTTGTTTCTGTTGTAAAAAGCATCAATAGTCATGTTATTAACTCTAATATTGATGTTGTCATTTAGCCTTTAATTTTAGAAGTTTACGATTATTATGTTACTCCAGCTCCTTCCCTAAACCTTCAGCACTAAAAATCCTTTTTATACACTAACACACCAATTATAAACGGTTTAAATTGATTGTAATTGGTGAAGAAAGAGTCGCAGCCGGCGAAAAACATCCCAACCAACAGGCTAATTACCCGTAAACTAATCCAGTGGCACTAACTCAAAATCGACCAAATCATCCCACTTTTTAAACCACTCATAAAATAGCTCAATATCGTTAGACTCCATGAGTTGATAACAGACATTAAGCTCTTTATTTACCCAAGAATTTAGATAATGAAGCCCGTCAGGAAACATACGCCCTTTAGCGTTATATCTTGCATAATTTGCCTCAAAACATCCGAGCTTAAATTTTTCGATAACCATATATTTTTTCAATCCAATCTTCCCTAAAAACACTCAACTCCACACAAAAAGCCTTCACGCCCACTCCCAAAAAACAGTGAAAATCAGCTCTAGCATCTAATAAGCTAACCGCTATTTTTGGGGTGATGTCATCTCAATCATCATTTTAAAAGAACAAACAAAGCCTAGCAGGCTGTTTAATACTTAATCAACAATCGAGGCCACGATGATTTTTATTTTATTGCCATCATAATGTACAAAAATATTTTACTAAGCTATAAATATTAAAGATTATAAAACTAATCATGAATATTTATAGAGTAAAGGAAGTCTATGAACATACAAGGCAGTCCCAGTATTGAGCGTGGTGAAGAATTATTATTCGCTAACACTCCAAGAACAAAACGAACTGACAGCCATGACTCAAAAATACCCGCTAAAAAATCAACATGGAAAGTGGTAATTATTGATGATGATCAGGACATTCATGACGTTTCACAGCTAGTGCTTAATGATTTTACGTTTAAAGAACGTAAGATTCATTTTATACATGGTTATTCGGGTAAAGAAGCGCGTGAAATGATGGCATTACATCCCGACGCAGCCGTTTTATTGCTAGATGTGGTGATGGAAAGTGATACTGCAGGGCTTGAGACCGTAAGGTATATTCGTGAAGAGCTGCAAAATAGAACGGTTAGGATTATTTTACGAACAGGTCAGCCCGGTCAAGCCCCTGAGCATAAAATTGTACGCTTATATGATATCAATGATTACCTAGAAAAAAGCAAACTTACCTCGCAATACCTAGAAACAGCTATGATCACTTCACTGAGATCCTATGATGATATTTGCACCATTAACCAACTATCGACAAACAACGACAATTTAGAATCATTGGTAAAAGCAAGAACTCAGGACTTAATTGAAGTAAACGATCAACTACAACAACAAATGGTGATCAAAAACCAAAGTCTTGCAGCTCTTCAGTGCAGCGAAGATCGACTCGCTGAGGCCCAAAGAATTGCTAAAATAGGCCATTTTGAATGGTCAATTACAAATGATAGCGTTTCTTGCTCGGAACAAATATATCGCATACTCCAACTTCCCGAAGGCAAGAGATTTATTTTACAAGAAGATTTTATCGCTAAATTAGCAATTGAAGATCAAAATTATGTTTTGGATATTCTCAAGCAAACAATCCGAGAACAAAAACCCTATGATATAGAGCATCACTTAGTGCTTGATAATGGAACCGTACTTTTTATAAGGCACCAAGGTGATGTGTCAATTAGCCCAGATGGCCAGGTAATTAACATAGTTGGCACCTTACAAGATATTACAGAGCGGCGTAATGCGGAACTTGAAATGCGTAAACTGGCAACGGCTATTGAGCAAATAGCCGATGGCATTATGATAACAAACAAGGAAGGTATTATTGAATATGTAAATCCGGCTATGTGTCAGATGACTGGATACGCAAAAGAAGAACTCATAAACCGTACTCCTAGAATATTAAAATCAGATAAACAAAGTTATCGGTTTTATCATCGACTTTGGAAAACAATTCAAAGGGGCTCAATTTTTAATGAGATTATTATTAATAGGCATAAAAGCGGACGCCTTTACTACGAAGAGAAAACAATAACCCCACAGCTCAATAGCCTAGGTGAAATTACTAGCTATATATCTAGCGGTAAAGACATTACGGACCGTATTGAGGCACAAGAGAATCTCTATCACCTCGCCCATCATGACTCACTAACAGGTTTACCAAATCGTGTTTTGTTCCTCGATCGTCTCGAGCAAGCAATTAAAACAGCACATTGGAGAAACCGTATCCTGGCGGTATTATTTTTAGACTTAGATAGATTCAAAATCATTAATGACTCACTTGGCCACCATGTTGGTGATTTATTGCTCAATGAAATGGCGCAAAGGTTATCAGACTGTATGCGTGATGATGATACTGTTGCCCGTTTTGGTGGCGATGAGTTTGCCATTATGCTGAATGACATCGCAGCGGTAAACGATATTGCTGCGATAGCGCAAAAGATACTGAGCTCACTTTCTGAAGTCTACTTATATGAAGGTTTTGAATTATTTATTACAGCCAGCATTGGTATCAGTCTTTACCCTGATCACGGAATTACTGCACAATTACTCCTTAAAAATGCAGATGCCGCTATGTATCTTGCTAAAGGAAGTAGTAGGAATTCATTTCGGTTTTATACCTCTGAAATTGAACAAGTTACATTAAACCGCCTAACGCTTGAATCTGGATTACGCCGTGCATTAGAGCGTGACGAATTTAAATTATATTATCAACCTCAGCTAAGTTTAACCTCCTGCAAAATTGAGGCATATGAAGCATTGCTTCGCTGGCAACATCCTGAACATGGCTTAATTTCTCCCGACAGTTTTATTCCTCTATTAGAAGAAACTGGCATGATTATACCGGTTGGGCATTGGGTGTTGCAGACCGCTTGTCAGCAGGAAAAAGCCAATCAATCTGCAGGGCAAGTGGCAAAAAAAGTCGCTGTTAATATTTCAATTCATCAATTCAAAGAGAAAAACTTTGTTGAAATGGTCCATGAAATACTTATCAAAACAGGATTAGAGGCGAAATATCTTGAGCTTGAAGTCACCGAAAGTATATTAATAGATAATATTACTGAAACCGCCGAAAAATTACATGAGCTGCATAATTTGGGGGTATCACTGTCGATAGATGATTTTGGAACAGGATACTCTTCGATGAATTACCTAAGAAGAATGCCCTTTGATCTGTTGAAAATTGATAGATCATTCATCACAGATGTTACAACCAATAAAGATGATAGAGCCATTGCCTCTGCAATTATAACCTTAGCTCACTCAATTGGGCTGAATGTCATTGCCGAAGGTGTCGAAACTACTGAGCAATTGAGTTTTCTGGATGAATTAGGCTGCGATTCAATTCAAGGGTATCTCTGTAGCCCTCCTCTTCCAGCCGATCAAGCATTTGAAATTAAAGTAGACCAATACAAAAATTGGAAAAACTATTTAAGACATTGCAATAGATAATCACTTTCAACGAGCGACGGAAAATAATCATGAATGAGATAAAGGTAAACAATATCCGATTAGATCATCTCAGTATCCCGCTTGAACGTGATACTTTTTTTCGCTCGGTTATTCGAGGGATCTCAGGGCAATTAGAGGACCTTATCGGCCTTGATGAGGCATCGGGATTTATCAGTATCGTCGGTCAAGAGATTGGTAATGAAATCAATGATAGCTATAAAAAAGAATTACAGGTATCCAAACTAAGTAGAGACCAAATTTGTGGGGTATTACAAGACCTCAAAACTCGTATAAAAGGCAATTTTCATATTATTAGCGTGGATGAAAATAAGGTTATTTTTGGTAATAACACTTGTCCATTTGGTGATAAAGTTCATGGCCGCCCTTCATTATGTATGATGACATCTAACGTTTTTGGCACCATAGCGGCTGAAAATAACGGCTATGCCAAAGTCACCCTAGATAAAACAATTGCTCGAGGCGATAAATGTTGCCATGTCACAGTGTATTTCCAAGCAACTGACGAGGCAGAGGAAGCCGAAGGTAGAGAGTACTACGAGGGAAGTTAATCAAAATGCTACCAGATAACTTCGATAGAATCACTAATGCACTTCAATCGCCTCATTTATTACTCACTAATAAAGGCATTATCGTGTCCTTTAACAGCCGCGCTAAATATATATTTCCGTTACTAAAACAAACAAGCTCTATGGTTCACATCAGTGAACTCTTAAATGAAAGCCCTGATAAAATAGAGCGGCTGTTAAAAATGTGGTCTCGCACTCAAACCCCTCTCCCCTCAAGCTTGATATTTCATGAACAAAATGAGTCTAGTTCGACATACCGATGTAATGGGAGTGCGATAAGATCCAGTGCTAATAATCATCAGCCCTTGATCATGTTGCAATGTAACAATAAAGAACAATCCACGGCGATTTTTGCAACCCTTAATCTAAAAATTGAGCAACTAAAACATGAAATAAAAGAACGTCGTTATACTGAACAACAAATTCTTTTACTCAATAAAAACCTAGAGCAATCTATAAATGAAAGAACAGCGGAACTACAACATAAAAACCAGGAACTAAATCGTTTTTTAGCCGAATTGAAAAGCGCTCAAGATCAAATTATTCGCTCTGAGCGTTTAGCATCCTTGGGAGGAATGGTTGCCGGCGTAGCACACGAAATCAATAATCCTGTCGGGGTTTGTTTAACGGCATCATCTCATTTGACTCAACAAGTTAGCTTCTACCAAACGCTTTATCATCAAGATAAATTGACTCGTAATGATTTAGAGAGATTTTTACAGACGGCCTCTAAATCTTCTGCAATTATCGAGTCCAACCTTAACCGTGCAGCCAGTCAAATAGGACGTTTTAAACAGTTAGCGGTAGATCAATCAAATGATGAAGCGCGCATTATAAATGTAAAAAAATATCTCACTGAACTTCTTTTAAGTCTGCAGCCCTATTTTGAAAATACATCACACACATGGAATATTATTTGTGATAAAGCACTGACAATCGAAACCTATCCTGGTGCCATTGGACAAATTATAACTAACCTCATCAGTAACTCAATGACCCACGGATTAGTTGATATTGACAATGGAAAAATTGAAATCGAAATAATCCAAAATAAAGGTTTAATTCAATTTCACTATAAAGACAATGGAATTGGTATTCCACTGCATGACAGACCAAAGGTTTTCGATCCATTTTTCACCACCAAACGCAACCAGGGCGGAAGTGGCTTAGGAATGAATATTGTTTATAACCTTGTCACAGGAAAACTAGGCGGAAATATCAGTATTGAGAATAAACAGAGTAAAGGTGCGTATTTCGTTTTTACCATTCCAGAGTCGCTGCAACAAAATATTGTTTGTTAATGGTTGATCAGCATAAGAATTTTCAAGCGAATAACATCATAAATCGCGCGGTATTATCCGCTGTAAGATTAGGCTATGAAATATGCCAAAGACCAAAATACACACTGAAAACGTCGATAATTTACTAGGGAACTTCAATTGCGGACTTCAATAGACTTTCGACTTCAATAATGCCGGACTTCAATAATGCCACCCATAATTTTGAAGTCGCAGAAAAGCTTGATATCAATCAAGTGGGAAATAGTTTTGTCTGATTAAGAACTGATTGTTTCAAAAGCATCTTAGACCATATTAGTAGTTGGAATACACTCACTAATCTTGATCTTGAAAATCAGTTTTTAATTTCAAAAGCTTACGATTATTGTTATGCAGTTCAGCCCATCCTTTTCTAAACCCTTCAACACTAAAGAAAAGTTCATCAAAACTACCATCACTGATGGCAATAGTTAAGCCGCGCTCAATACGATCAGCTAAGGCTTTGTCGTTTTTATTTACAAAAAAATAAATCGGCGATGGATAGTTAAGGATCAATGACTCCTCTATAACCAAACCTTTGTTTGCATGGGCAGGTTGCTCCGCCCATATTTCATACAATCCTCGCGGAAAGTAATCAAAGCGTTTACTGGCTAGCATCGGGAACAAAGAATCGGATTGGGTCACAGTGACAAGTGGCATGTCATTAGCCGCCAATACATTCGCATCAGGCCACTGCGCACCTTGCCCAGCAATAAAGCCTCGCAAATCCTGTAAGCTATTAACAAGATTAAATTTTACCTGGTCATCTTTTCTAATAAGAAAGATACGATAGCTGTTAAGTCCTTTCAGAATTGAGATTTTAACTGGACGTAACTGCTGTTGACGCTCAGCGCTGTTCGCTGTCCACATGACACTGAGTAAATGCTTATCTTTCGATAGTTCAGCAATAAGCCGATGAGTGGTATATTGCTCATTTAGATAGGATATCTTGTAAGGCCCATCTGTAATGCTTGTTTTGTCTAACGCCAATGCCAACAACTTTGGAAAATATGACACATGACTTTCAGCAAACTCCTTGCCCATTGGTATGTGTACTTGCAAAACAGCAGCATCAGATACAACTGACGCGTCTGCAACTAACCCTTCACCTGCATTGGCGGCATAGGTAAAACGGAGCAAGAACAGCACTATAATCATCAGGAAAAAAAAGGCTGCAAAACAGCTTAGGTAAACACTATTACAATTGCGAATAACCTTGTGACCCAAGCCCCTTAGTGAAAACTTACCTATCGTCATGTAAAACTCCCTGTCATTACATCTTTAAGTATATATTTTACAATACGTAAATTATTGTAGTAACGCCAATATAACACTATATACGATAGTGAGGAGACACACTGTTGCTGATCGTAGTTACTGCCAGTTAGAAGCGTATAAGTTAGAAAATAATGCCATATATGGACATGTTATTTATCGTTGAATACTGAGTGTGCTCATACTTAATAGCATTGAAGCCTTCGCTAGTCGCGGCAGTAACCTTTGCCGACACGAACTGACAGGCAGTTTGCTTTCTCGCTAAGCCACTTCATTCCTGTTTCAACACAGCTTGTTGCTCGCAGATGCTCTTTCACGCCATTGCGTTCAAATCTGATTTGATCTCCCACAGCAAGGCCTTTAAAGGTTTGCGGACCGTCAAGATTTTGGATTGTGACCTCGTATTTTCCGCGTCCACCAGCGAGCAGAAAAAATGTGCCCTCCGGTCCGGCCCACTTGCCAAGCCACTTATCCGCAGCATGAGCAGAACTCGCATTGGGAGAACTCACTGAGGCAACCGGTGCTGAGCTTGATTTGTGATCTTTGCATCCAGTGACGAACAATGTCAGCATGACAAATACGATAAATGGCTGAAACTTTAGATTCATTGTTGATACATGCATAAAAAGCCTAGCGCCCGCTTAAGCCGTAAATAGAGGCAAAATGCCACCCATAATTTTAAGTCACAACATAGCTCCTTTTGTTTTAAGTGGTCAACACCTGCTGTAATTTTCTAAACTAACAGATATAACAGAGTGATTTTGTAGACTCGATATCCACAAAATGAATCATTAGCTAAAACCAAGACAGCTGAAAAGCTTGATAATATTCAAGTTAATATTTAGATGTTGAGGAGGACTAGTTAGAGTTTATGCACACAACCAGCGCTGACAGTTGGCTGCGCCTTGTCGCTCGCTTTCGGTCTAAATGTTCACAATAGTCAGTTAATGCAGGTAAAGCTCCTACTGCACCTTTGAATAATGCGCCAAATTCGGTAGTTATTTTTAACCAGTTTTCAGCAGGAATATTTAATCTATTGAGAATATCCTGGCTACTTGAGCTAATGGCACCACACTTATCTTGTCGAATTATCCTGCCGGTATCTTCAACCAGTACTATGTAGTCTTTTACGCTGAACAATAACCCATTAGGCATGTTCAAACGCTCATTACCCACAAAAGGCAACAATTCTGTTGGTTGCTCACCTTTTATCGCTGAATTTATTCGGCGTTGAATGCTGGTGTAGTCTGAGGTTTCGGGTGTGGTGGCCATCTTTGCACGAATGGGGTTTAAATCGACATAGGCCATACAGGCTAATACTGCGGCTTCATCTAATAATGCTTGAGACTTGAACCTACCTTCCCAGAAGCGACCTGTACATTTATCTTCTTTATTGGCCATTCTGGCTATTGGCTCACTAAGTGAGCGCATAAACCAGCTAATATCTATTAAGCGTTGTCTATACTGAGTTATGCAATCATTCACAGTATTAAGTTCAAATTCGTTTAGGTCTTCACCTTTTACAAACTTATGTGTCAGTAAAGTACCTTTAAAGTCTTTATGCCACTGCATCAGTACTTCTTTATCTGACCAGTTTTTTGCTTTATCTGCGTCCACTTTAACCACTACATGTAAATGGTTACTCCCTGTTCATTACAAAGAATGCATAGGCACAGATATCAATGGCGAAAATTGTCGCTAATTCAAGAATACGAGCATCAACCCATTCGCGTCGATGTTCAAAGTTTTCACCTGTTGAGTTATCAAAACCGCACAAAAAAGCTTTACGCACCACACGCGAACAACAGTGACTACTCTCTATTTGCAGGAGAAGGCGTATCTTCTAGCCTGACGATTGTCTGTCTTGGTCTGGCCATCTTCAAATACCATTTAGGAAGGGTAAATAAAGCGTAGTTGAGGGTTTAATATTTAGCCAACAATCTTGGGTGGCAAACAATGTTGGGTGGCCATGTTATTTGTTTTAATAAATACAATCAACAAAGTCGTTTACACCCTAAATGAGCCTGAAACTAACTGTGCAAAAAGCACCTCTGACTTGAATAGTGCCATCTTAGGGTTAACCGATAAATGTCTAGTGCCCCTGATATTTCAAAGGATTGAAAAGCGTCAGGCAGCGATAAGATCGCACTAAGAGAGCCTCTATATGTGTTTGCTGTAAACGATGATTTGACAGCTAACTGACAGACGAAGTAGATGAATTTGTTGATTGATTTTAATTTGACTGCAAAAGCAGTCAAATAAGTTAGGCTCGCCTATTGACTGGCGGAAGGCTCATATGTGTTAGTGAGCTTTTGCGAAATACGCCTTAGCCTCTTTACCGTTAAGATAAATAGCACCCAAAACAAAATATATTGCAGGTATTAGCAATTGGAGTATTAATAGTAAAAATGCAGGTGCTTCATAAAGCATGATACCAACAGGTATTACCCAACTATAAATAAATAGAATCCTGCTCCAATTTTTTCGCAAGAGCAATCCAATGCCCGTGAGAGCTAACCAGCCCCCAATTAATAAAGATAATGAAAAGCCTTGGAATAATGATGGGACAAATAATAAAAGCCCATAAACAAAATTACCCAAACCAAAGACTTTAACTCCAGTTGGCACTTGAACACTCCTTGCTCACTAACGCTTTAAACAGCGGAAAACGCGAACGTTTTGGCGCAGCCAGTGAGCGGTTTTCCGATGATTTAACTTGTTAAATGCCATTTTTCTCGCGTTCAGCTTGTTTTTTAATTTTGAGCATTTGTATTTGTAGTAAAACAAATGCTGGCACTAATGGTACAAACGCTAGCCAAGATTGCATTTGAAAAGCCCAAAAGTAAATGAACCAACCTTGGGTAATAATTAAACCAGAAATTTTTAACCAGCGCGAGAAAAGCATAAGATCTCCCATGGCCGCTAGAGGTAACCCAAAGCAAAGCGCACCGAAGCCATACAACCAAAGGTTAAAGTTCAGAGATGAATTAATAACCCCTACATCGATGGCAATTCCAAATAAAAATGGAACCAAAACCAAGATCATGGCGACAGTAGAAAAGCGATCATTACTCTGCTGCTTCTGATGAGCTTTATTTTTCTGTGCGAGTTTCTCTAATGTGTCCATGGCATTTAACGCTTTGCTAAGCGGCTAAAAATGGCTGGCTATAATAGCGAGGTACGAGCACAGCCAGCTGTTTGTGTCCGTTTAAGCAACTTGATACTCATTGAGCCCCCTCCCTAGCAAGCCGCATCAGCGGTATGCTTAAGGTGACCAAACCAACAGGAGAAAGCTCAATGAGATTTTATAATAACTCACATCCATACTACTGTGGTATCGATTTACATGCACGCTTACTTTATGTCTGCATCATTGATTCTAAAGGGGAAGTTGTCGTCCATAAAAAGATTGGCGCTGACAAAGATGACTTACTACTCATACTTGAACCCTATATCGGCAATGTCATTGTCGGAGTTGAGTGCATGCATTGTTGGTATTGGGTGTCTGATTGGTGTGCTGAACTGGGTATCGACTTTATTCTAGGTCATGCCCTTTATATGAAAGCGATTCACGGCGGTAAAACTAAGAACGATAAAGTCGATTCATTTAAAATTGCCACACTGCTGCGTGGTGGCAATTTTCCAATAGCCTACGATTACCCAAGTGAAATGCGCGCTGCGCGTGACCTGTTACGCCGACGTATGAAGATTGTTCGTCACGGCGCTATGCTTAAAGGTCATGTGGTTAACACCAACAGCCAATACAATTTACCTGCCACTGAACTTAACCTTAAAAACATCTCTGCAAGACAAAAACTACGCGAGCAATATCAAGACCCTATCGTCCAACGCAACATTGATTTAGACATGGCACTACTTGATTGCTATGCCAAGGAACTCGCACAGGTCGAATGGTTTATTGAAAAACAAGCCAAGAACCATAACCCCGTCTATTTAGAATTACTGAAAACAGTACCAGGTATTGGCAAGATTTTGTCACTGACAATCCTCTATGAAATCGGTGATATCAGTCGATTTGAGTCAGTGCAAAAGTTTGCTTCATACTCTCGATTAGTCAAATGCAAAGCTGAGTCTGCGGGTAAAACCTATGGTACTAATGGTAATAAAATCGGTAATGCTCATTTAAAGTGGGCATTCTCTGAAGCTGCTGTGCTTTACCTGCGAGGCAATGATAAAGCCCGTAACTATCTTAATAGATTACAAAAAAGAATGAGTAAGGCTAAAGCGTTATCTGCACTGGCACATAAGCTTGGCCGTTGCGTCTATTTCATGTTGAAGAACAAAACGGTGTTTGATGAACAACGATTCTTAAAAGGATAAGTCGCGCAATAAGGTGAGCTGAACATCTAACTAGATACTCTTGAAAAGAGAAGCGAGCATGAACGTGAATGATGTGGCTAATGAAGCAATGACTTCTCACCATCATCACTATGCCAAATGCTATTTAAGCTACGCTGACTTGATTAGACACCTTATTGGCGCGCATTAATGAGTACAATCACCAAAGTCGTTTACACCTTAAATGAGCCTGAAACTAACTGTGCACAAAGCACCTCTGACTTGAATAGTGCCATCTTAGGGTTAACCGATAAATGTCTAGTGCCCCTGATATTTCAAAGGATTGAAAAGCGTCAGGCAGCGATAAGATCGCACTAAGAGAGCCTCTATATGTGTTTGCTGTAAACGATGATTTGACAGCTAACTGACAGACGAAGTAGATGAATTTGTTGATTGATTTTAATTTGACTGCAAAAGCAGTCAAATAAGTTAGGCTCGCCTATTGACTGGCGGAAGGCTCATATGTGTTATGTATTTGGTATTTATGAACTTTACACTAACAAACAGTACTAAAAGTTAACAGATAAACGGAAGAAAAAAACACGTCCACCGCCTAATTAACACTAAACCGATAACTTTGAGCCAACTAAAAATTAGTGATTATATTTGCCAAACAAGCATTGGCGAAAACTCAAAAGTTACAAATACTAAACCAACCTGAAACCAGCAAACCTAAAAAAGAATTTACCTCAAAAAGAAGGCGGTACATAACGCCTGCAGTTGCGGCTTGGGTAAGCTGGCGGCTTTTTTGCTGCGCAGCGCGAAAAAGGTGACAGTTTACCCAAGTCCGGCAAGCTGCACTTGTTAGCTGTATAGACCACGAACTGTGCTGAGTAAACCATATTTATTACCTAAACCATCAACCTTTACACTTACAAATTTACCGCTACTACTTGTACATGAACAGCAACAATAATTGGGCCAGTGATCTTTTGCAAAGCCAAATGAAATTGATGCATTTACAAGTTGATTAACTTCGACTCCTTCAGCCTCCGCTATACGCTCAAAAGTTGACTTAAGAGTATTGAAAGCCATCTTTGTTTCATTAGATGCCACGAAATTTTGATTGGTAATATTGCTGTTTAGTAAATCAAAATTTAACTCGATTACATTTTGCCCCAAGCACTCTTGGCCAAGTCTTGGGTGCAACCATGATAGTGCGCTTACTGCATGATGAGCAACACTATGAATTACACTTCTAGATCGTTTTACTTTGAACATAATTTACAGCTAACGCTCAATTCAAAAATTCAGGTTGTAGTTGAGCCTGAATATTTTGCAATTTCTGGTTAGGTGATTTCATAAGTTAATCTCGGGCTGTTTTAAAATGCGGTCAATCACTTCTTGTGCTCCCATCTCCCAACCCATCAAATTTTCGCCAGCCCAGTTAGGCCCTAAACCAGTTGTATTTTCTAATAAGGTTGGCATCCAGTCTGAGATGAATTCATCTAGAGAAAAGCATACTGGGACGGCACCTTCAAACTCTTCTTCGTAAGATAGGATTTTCTTTACGCGCGATTTAGTTGACCATACCGGAAAGACATCTCTTCCTTCAGAATTTTCCCATTTGATATAGGATTCGTCAGAAAACTGGATTGTCCAGATTTCCTTGTTCTTCGCTACATCCTTACAGAAGGCCGCTACATGCGGAGCTGCACTCATATTATTCACCTAACGCCACGTTAAGCGGCAAAAAATTGTTGGCTAAAATTGTGAACGGAGTGAAACAGCCAACTGTTTTTTGTCCGTTTGAACGCCTTGATACTCATTGAGCCCCCTCCCTAGCAAGCCGCATCAGCGGTATGCTTAAGGTGACCAAACCAACAGGAGAAAGCTCAATGAGATTTTATAATAACTCACATCCATACTACTGTGGTATCGATTTACATGCACGCTTACTTTATGTCTGCATCATTGATTCTAAAGGGGAAGTTGTCGTCCATAAAAAGATTGGCGCTGACAAAGATGACTTACTACTCATACTTGAACCCTATATCGGCAATGTCATTGTCGGAGTTGAGTGCATGCATTGTTGGTATTGGGTGTCTGATTGGTGTGCTGAACTGGGTATCGACTTTATTCTAGGTCATGCCCTTTATATGAAAGCGATTCACGGCGGTAAAACTAAGAACGATAAAGTCGATTCATTTAAAATTGCCACACTGCTGCGTGGTGGCAATTTTCCAATAGCCTACGATTACCCAAGTGAAATGCGCGCTGCGCGTGACCTGTTACGTCGACGTATGAAGATTGTTCGTCACGGCGCTATGCTTAAAGGTCATGTGGTTAACACCAACAGCCAATACAATTTACCTGCCACTGAACTTAACCTTAAAAACATCTCTGCAAGACAAAAACTACGCGAGCAATATCAAGACCCTATCGTCCAACGCAACATTGATTTAGACATGGCACTACTTGATTGCTATGCCAAGGAACTCGCACAGGTCGAATGGTTTATTGAAAAACAAGCCAAGAACCATAACCCCGTCTATTTAGAATTACTGAAAACAGTACCAGGTATTGGCAAGATTTTGTCACTGACAATCCTCTATGAAATCGGTGATATCAGTCGATTTGAGTCAGTGCAAAAGTTTGCTTCATACTCTCGATTAGTCAAATGCAAAGCTGAGTCTGCGGGTAAAACCTATGGTACTAATGGTAATAAAATCGGTAATGCTCATTTAAAGTGGGCATTCTCTGAAGCTGCTGTGCTTTACCTGCGAGGCAATGATAAAGCCCGTAACTATCTTAATAGATTACAAAAAAGAATGAGTAAGGCTAAAGCGTTATCTGCACTGGCACATAAGCTTGGCCGTTGCGTCTATTTCATGTTGAAGAACAAAACGGTGTTTGATGAACAACGATTCTTAAAAGGATAAGTCGCGCAATAAGGTGAGCTGAACATCTAACTAGATACTCTTGAAAAGAGAAGCGAGCATGAACGTGAATGATGTGGCTAATGAAGCAATGACTTCTCACCATCATCACTATGCCAAATGCTATTTAAGCTACGCTGACTTGATTAGACACCTTATTGGCGCGCATTAATGAGTACAATCACCAAAGTCGTTTACACCTTAAATGAGCCTGAAACTAACTGTGCACAAAGCACCTCTGACTTGAATAGTGCCATCTTAGGGTTAACCGATAAATGTCTAGTGCCCCTGATATTTCAAAGGATTGAAAAGCGTCAGGCAGCGATAAGATCGCACTAAGAGAGCCTCTATATGTGTTTGCTGTAAACGATGATTTGACAGCTAACTGACAGACGAAGTAGATGAATTTGTTGATTGATTTTAATTTGACTGCAAAAGCAGTCAAATAAGTTAGGCTCGCCTATTGACTGGCGGAAGGCTCATATGTGTTATAAGGTTGGCTCCCAAGCCCATTTTTTGTATTTTACGACAAACTCTTTGGCTTCGGATAATGTATCAGGGTACGGAACACTATCATAGCTATTTGAATCGGTACGTATTTTTTGGAAAACAAATCCATGTTCAGCGAGGAACCTAATTTTTTTCCATTGGGCTACATCTGATTTTTTAGGTGATTTAAAATGCCGACCTAAGTTTACCGTTGTACTTTTACATATAGGGCATTCCATTGTCTTGGGGTAATCACAAGGTGGAACATTAAAATGTCGCATATTAGAAGTTTTACAGTTGAAGCATGCAAAAGACATTGCGTACTCTGGACCTTGAGTCTTTATAACTGGTGTAGGTAAATCTCTGTAACCAGCTTTTCTTCGAAGTTCCATTCGAGTTTGCTTATCCATGCCTGATTGAACCTTATAACAGCGTATTAGCGAGAATTCCGATAAACATCCTGAGAAGCTCACCAAAACACAACATCCAAATCGCTTTAATTATTAATAATTTTAGTAACTTATCAGCTTAAATAACCCAAATCAATCACCTTTTAGTCTAGGCAAAAGCGAGAATTTAGATAATCGAGAATAATACAAACTCGTTATGCAGAGCAGATATGTTAACAAAAATAAGCTAATTCAATTAGATAGAATTATCCTTTAGGTAAAACCGAGAATTTTAGCGATTACATAACGAGAACAAAACTGGCATTTTTACAACAATGAATTATAACTGTATATACATACAGCCATAATGTCAGTTTGAATCAAAAGGAGTTGATATGCCAACATCACCATTTCTAGAGTCAATTCGTACAGAACTTCGCACTCGTCGTTACAGTATCAAAACTGAGAAAGTATATTTATATTGGATAAAGCAATTTATCCTTTTTAATGACAAAAAACATCCTCAAGACATGGGTAATGCCGAAATTGAGCGTTTCTTAAATCACTTAGCAGTCAATCGGCAGGTTAGTGCTGCAACACAA
Source organism: Shewanella sp. HL-SH8 (assembly GCF_051165765.1). NCBI lineage: Bacteria > Pseudomonadati > Pseudomonadota > Gammaproteobacteria > Alteromonadales > Shewanellaceae > Shewanella > Shewanella sp. HL-SH8. The sequence continues at coordinate 3,828,212 of NZ_CP195039.1, forward strand.
AACCAAGCTTTATGCGCAATTATTTATGTATATAAACATATCATTCGAAGAGAGATATCGGATTTACGTTATTCGTTTACTAAGCGAGAGCAGTCTATACCTACAGTACTAACCCACGAGGAGGCTAAAAATATTATTAGCAATCTTTCTGGCCAATATTGGTTAATTGCATCACTTCTATATGGTGGAGGATTACGAATAAATGAGGCATTACAATTAAGAATTAAAGATGTAAACACACAGAATAATACGTTATTTATTTTTAGAGGCAAAGGTAAAAAAGACCGTTATACATTATTACCAAAATCCTTAAGTCATTCTTTGGATAACCAATTTAGTATCGTAAAAGCTCGCCACCAGCAAGATTTAAGTGAAGGCTATGGGTTAGCATCTTTGCCACCTGCACTATTACGCAAATATGGTAATGCCGCTAAAGATTTATCTTGGCAGTATGTTTTCCCCTCATCGACTCGCTGCACGCATCCATATGATGGCTATATTTGTCGTCATCATATTCACGAAACAACATTTAGAAAACAATTACACAAAGCTGTATTAATCAGCCAAATTCCAAAGCAAGTAAAAGCACATACCTTTAGGCATACGTTTGCGACTCAACTACTGCAAAATGGGACCGACATTCGTACTGTTCAAGAACTATTAGGCCATTCAGATCTTAAAACGACTGAACTGTATACTCATGTTATAGGTTCTCGTTTTAGCCATACCACCAGCCCCATAGATAGATAACGCCCACAAAAAAGGACTCTTGCGAGTCCTTTTAAACTGATATTGTGACAACCGGTTTGTGAGCGTTTAGCTATTGCAAGACCGGGCTATTACAAGACTTAGCTACGCAAACCAATACCACGCGATATAAGGTAGTAAGCCAAGGTCCATAAGGCAACACAAAAGCCGACCATGATAGCCACCGATAACGGCACGCTGATATCGGCGAAGCCTAAAAAGCCATAGCGGAATACGTTGATCATATACACCACAGGGTTTAAGCCCGACACACCTTGCCAAAACTCTGGCAATAATGACAACGAGTAAAATACTCCGCCAAGGTAAGTTAATGGGGTTAATACAAACGTGGGAATGATGCTGATATCGTCAAAACTTTTGGCAAATACTGCATTAATTAATCCGCCGAGTGAAAATAGCACTGAGGTTAAAAATACCGTTAATATCACCAAGCCAACGTGGTGTAAGCTGATGTTAACAAACAACATTGCCACTACAGTCACAATAAGGCCGACACATAAGCCACGGGCAACGCCGCCGCCGACATAGCCGGCTATCATCACATAATGCGGCACGGGCGCCACCATGATTTCTTCTATATTGCCTTGAAACTTAGCGCTATAAAATGATGAGGCCACATTAGAATATGAGTTAGTAATAACTGACATCATAATTAACCCTGGGGCGATAAATTCCATGTAGCTTACGCCACCCATTTCACCAATACGGCTGCCGACTAAGTTACCAAAAATGAGAAAGTATAAGGTCATAGTGATAGCTGGCGGCACTAAGGTTTGCACCCAGATACGGGTGAAGCGATTAATTTCTTTCTTTAAAATACTTCTAAAGGCGACTAAATACAGTGCGTTCATTATTTCGCCCCCTTGGCTTTTTCAACGAGCTCGACAAATAGCTCTTCTAGGCGGTTAGCTTTATTGCGCATTGATAGCACTTCTATGTTGGCAGTGGTTAGCTGGGTAAATAGGCTATTCATGCTTTGGCTTTTAGCCACATCAACTTCTAGCGTGTGCGGGTCTATCAAGCGACATGACATGTTTTCCAGCTCAGGTGCGGTGCTGAGATTTTGAGTCAAATCTAAGATAAAGGTTTCAACATTTAACTTACTAAGCAACGACTTCATGCTAGTGCATTCTACTAAACGCCCGGTGTCGATAATACCAATATTACGACACAGCATTTCAGCTTCTTCAAGATAATGGGTGGTGAGAATAATGGTTACGCCCTGGGCATTAATCTGCTTTAAAAAATCCCACATTGAACGGCGAAGTTCAATATCTACTCCGGCTGTGGGCTCATCTAAAATAAGCAGTTTGGGTTCATGCATTAATGCACGGGCAATCATTAGGCGGCGTTTCATGCCACCGGACAGTTCACGGGCCTGCGCATTACGCTTATGCCATAAATCCAGCTGTGACAGGTATTTTTCAGCACGAACCAACGCAATATTGCGTGTCACGCCGTAGTAACCGGCCTGGTTAACCACAATTTGCAGCACAGTTTCAAACTGATTAAAGTTAAACTCCTGTGGCACTAAGCCAATACACAACTTGGCGCGCTCAAGTTGTTGGTCGATATCAAAACCAAACACTTTGACGCTGCCTGCAGTTTTTTGCACTAATGAGCTAATAATGCCAATGGTGGTCGACTTACCCGCTCCGTTAGGGCCTAGCAATGCAAAAAAGTCACCTTGTTTAACCGTTAAGCTGAGTGACTTAACGGCTTCAACTCCCCCTTTATAGGTTTTTTGTAGATTTTCTATCACCAGGGCATCGGTGTGTTCTGTCATGCTAAATTCCTTATTTTATCGAAAAAAACTCCCACAATTGTGGGAGTAATTTGTAATACAGCGGTCGTTATAAAGGCACGACTTTAGCTATGTAAGGCAGATTTCGATATTGCTCGGCATAATCAATGCCGTAGCCAACAATAAACTCGTCGGGAATTGTCATGCCAATAAAATCAACTGGCACATCCACTTCACGGCGTTCTGGCTTATCTAATAAGGTGCATAACGCCAGGCTTTTTGGATTACGCAGCAATAAAATTTCACGCACCTTATTTAAGGTGTTGCCCGAGTCAATTAAGTCTTCAACAATCAATACGTCACGACCAGCAATATCTGATTGAACATCTTTTAAGATTTTGACATCACGAGAACTAGTGGTTGAGTTGCCGTAGCTTGATACTGACATAAAGTCTATTTCAACATGGCCTTTAATACGGCGACATAGGTCCGCCATAAAAACCACTGAGCCTTTCAATAAGCCAACCATGAGTAAACGTTCGCTGTTGGCATAGTGGGCGTTAATACGCTCGGCAAGTTGATCTAAAGTTTTATTGATGTCTTCGGTTGAAATCATAGGTTCTATGGTGTGTTTCATACAGTTCTCAATTATCAATATCTTGGGGGGCGTCGACGCCATAACCCCAGCGATTTGTCAGTTCGTGTGCAATACCCAAATGATCTAGAATTCGGGAAACCATGAAGTCTACCAGATCTTCCACCGATTTGGGATTATGATAAAAACCCGGTGCGGCTGGCATTATGGTGGCACCATTGCGAGTGAGGCTTAGCATATGCTCTAAGTGTATGGCACTAAAGGGCGTTTCTCTTGGCACCAGTATTAACTGGCCGCGCTCTTTAATCACCACGCCGGCTGCACGTTCTAATAAATTATTACTCATGCCACTAGCAACTGCGGCTAATGTGCCTGTTGAACAAGGGCAAATCACCATTTGCTTAGGTGCAGCACTGCCGGACGCTGGCGGCGAAAACCATTCTTCTTTGCCCAGTACAATTAACTCACCGGCTAAAGGTGCTTGCTGCTGAGCAAAATAGCTGAGTAGTTGCTCGCGGGCTTTGTCGGGGTTAGCACTTAATTGTAAGCCGTGTTCGGTGGCAAGTACCACTCTGGCAGCACTAGATATCATTAAAAAAACCTGATAATCCGCTGCCAATAAACATTGCAGTAATTTAATGCCGTAAGGTGCACCTGAGGCTCCGGTCCAGGCTAAACTAATTGCTTTTTCTTTTTTGGCGTAAGCCATCGTTAATCCTTATTCGGTACTACGCTTCCACTGGTTTTGCATTAGGGCGCGCTATTTAACTTTGGCAAAACTCATTCAGTTTAGAGACTACTTATTAAGTAATGCCTGAATGATTTGCTGATGAATACCATTAAAACCACCGTTGCTCATTACCACTATGGTGTCACCTGGATTCGCCGCTTGACTGACTCGTGCCACAATATGACTAATATCATCACTGACGGTAACCGGAATAGAAGCAGAGCGCATATTGTCGGCAATGTCCCAACCAACATTGCAGGCTTGATACAGCCATGCTTGGTCGGCCAGTGCCATCGAGTTGGCAAGAGTATCTTTATGCACGCCACTTTTCATGGTGTTAGAGCGCGGCTCAAGCACCACAATAATTTTGCCACTAGCGTTATCACCACTACCAACTTTAGCGCGAAGCCCTTTTAGGGTGGTTTCAATCGCGGTTGGGTGATGGGCAAAATCATCATAAACCGCAATATTATTCGGTGTTGCTAATAATTCCATACGACGCTTTGGTGGGCTAAATTGCGCTAAAGCGTCAATAGCATGTTGCGGGGTAACGCCCACGTGTCGCGCTGCAGCAATAGCCATTATCGCATTTTCAATATTGTGCTGACCGATTAAGCCCCAATTTAAAACGCCTTGGGACTCACCTTTAAACATCACTTCAAACTCATGACCGTCAGCGGCAATACATTGACCTTGCCAGCCATCTTGTGCTGTTGCACTAAAAGTTTCTTGCTCGCTCCAGCAACCCATATCGATAACCTGTTTAACCGCAACCACATCTTTAGGCCAAATGACTTTGCCCTCACCCGGTACGGTACGAATAACATGATTAAATTGGCGCTGAATAGCTGCTAAATCGGTAAAGATATCGGCATGATCAAATTCTAAGTTATTGATCACCAATGTGCGTGGTTTGTAATGCACAAACTTAGAGCGTTTATCGAAAAAGGCACTGTCGTATTCGTCTGCTTCGACTACAAAAAAAGCCGAATCACCTAACCTTGCTGACACACCAAAGTTTTGCGGTACGCCACCAATTAAAAAGCCCGGTTGGTAGCCGCAATACTCTAATACCCACGCCAACATGCTGGCAGTAGACGTTTTTCCGTGAGTGCCAGACACAGCCAATACCCAACGATTAGGCAAAATATGCTCTGACAAAAATTGCGGCCCAGAAGTATATTTTATCCCGCGGTTTAATACCGCTTCAACGCACGGATTGCCTCGACTCATGGCATTACCAATCACCACAATGTCGGGCTGGTTAATGCCTTCTTCGCCCAACTGGCTTGGGTCAAAACCTTGAATAAGCTCTATGCCCTGTTGTTCAAGTTGCGTGCTCATCGGTGGATAAACATTAGCATCGCTGCCAGTGACCTTATGGCCCATTGCACGTGCTAATAACGCTAAACCACCCATAAAGGTGCCACAAATGCCAAGAATATGTACGTGCATGCAAAAACTCTATTAAAGAACTATTTGCGCTTATTCTACCCAGTAGCAAAGGCATTGTCAGTTAACAATGCCTTAATTTAACTTCATGATGAGCGATAGCGATTGGCGATGCCGAATTAAGCGGCTAAAAACTCAGCGCGAGTAGAAGCATTAGCCTTAAAGCTGCCACCTAAGGCGGTGGTTTGCGTGCTTGATGTGGTGTCCATTATGCCGCGAGATTTTACGCAATAATGAGTCGCTTTAATGGTAACCGCAACATCTTCGGTTTCCAGTAAGGTTTGTAATGCCACCAGTACCTGCTGGGTTAAGCGCTCTTGCACTTGAGGACGCTGGGCAAAAAATCGCACGATACGATTGATTTTAGACAAGCCAATGATTTTGCCTTTAGGGATATAAGCAACCTTGGCAATACCATCGATAGTAATAAAGTGATGCTCACAGGTGCTAACCACACTGATATCACTGACTTTAACCATCTCTTCCACACCCATTTTATTTTCAATTTGGCTGATTTTTGGAAAGTTGGCGTAATCTAATCCCGAGAAGATTTCATTAACGTACATTTTGGCAATACGATGCGGTGTTTCAGCTAAACTGTCATCGGTTAAGTCTAGCCCTAACGTTGATACCACATCAGTCATAAGTCCTTTAATACGCTCATACTTTTGCTGTGCGGTAAGCTCTGAAGGCAATAATGGCGTTTCTAATCCGTGCGCAACTAATGCTGATTGCACCTTTTTGGCGGCGTCTGAAATATTGCCGTGGCTTGCTGACATAATACTATTTGCTGACATAATTGGCCCCTTAAATGAGTTTAACGGCGATACTCTAAAGATAACGATACTGAATCGGCGAAGCGTAGTGCATGGGGCTTGTCGATGGTGACTTTCGCTAGGGTGACAGAAGGATGTTCACTACAAATATCAACAACATCAGCCACCAGCTTTTCAAGTAGTAAGAATCGCCCCTCCTCAACATGCTGAATCACTTTTTTAGTGATGACTTTGTAATTGAGTGCATCTGCGACATTGTCAGTTTGAAATGACTTGTCTGCGGGGTAATGAATTTCAATATTGATCACCACATCTTGCTGCTTTTCTCTTTCATCTTGGTTAAACCCGATAAAAGTGCGTAAACGAAGGTTGGTGACATTAATAATAGCCTGGCTATAAGCGCCTATTTCTAAAGACATCTTTATGGCTCACATTGAATACAGATGCAACTTTATACGGCACGTTGGGTTGAACGGTTCACATAGCGGCAATAAAAAAGCCCTACTTGATGTGCAGGGCTTTAGCGGTTAACAATCTTGACTAGAAGGTCTTATAATCTCGGTATTTCACATTAAAGAATATGATGTAAAACACAGGTACAATAATTAACGTTAAGATGGTGGCAACACCTAACCCGAACATGACTACCGCAGCTAATGATTCAAAAAACGCATCTGTGATTAACGGCAATACCCCAAGAATAGTGGTTACCGCTGCCATACACACAGGACGCACACGGCTAACCGTGGACTCAAATACCGCTTGAAATATCTCTTTGCCGTCATTAATTTCGGTGTTGATTTGATCAAGCAACACAATGCCGTTTTTCAGTAACATACCCGATAAACTCAACATACCTAGTAGCGCCATAAAGCTGAAGGGCTTGTCTAAAATCAATAACCCTGAAGTGATACCTATAATCGCTAACGGAACACAACACCAAATAACCAGTGGCTTACGCACTGAATTAAATAGGAAAACCGTGATTAAAAACATCAACAAGAATCCAATAGGCAAGGTTGAAAACAGTGACGCTTGCGCATCACTTGATGATTCAAACTCGCCGCCCCATTGCAATTCATAGCCTACTGGTAACTCAAGCGCTTCAATTTTAGGCCTAACTTGATTAAACAGTGCAGCTGGCAAAATATCGTATTCAAAATCAGCATCGGCAAACACGGTTAATGTTCGTTTACGGTCGCGACGTTGAATAATCGGGTCTTCAAATTTAACGTCAAAGCCATCTACAACCTGTTGAAGTGGCACAAAACCGTTAATCACCGGACTCCAGATACGGATACTTTCCATTGACTCAATATCGACACGCTCATCATTAGGTAAACGACCAATAATCGGTAATAAGGTGGTGCCTTCACGGTAAACCCCTATATCTACCCCAGTAAAGGCGAACTTAATCGATCTATCCACTTCACTTTTTACAATACCTAAACGGCGGGCCTGGGTTTCATTAAAGCGCGGTTCAATGTATTTGACCCGGTCGCGCCAGTCATGGCGTACGTTGACCGTACCTGGGGTGTCGTTAAAAATGGTCATAACCTGTGCCGCAAGTTGACGCAGTACATCTGGGTCTGGGCCGCTTAATCTGGCTTCAATTTTGGCATCTGTCGAAGGGCCAATTTCTAAGCGTTTGAACTTAAGCTGGGTTTGTGGGAAAAATTGCTCTGCTTGACGTCTAAACTCAACCATTACCGGTTGTAAAGTATCAAAACTACTGGCACGAACCGCTATTTGACCGTATGAGGCAAAGTTTTTTTCCGGCGAATAGGTTAATAAGAAACGCGGAAAACCTTTACCTATGGTTGAAGCCACATACTCAACATTTTCAATAACGGCGACTTTGGCTTCCATTTGTTTAATAACTACTTCGGTTTCGCGAATATCTGCGCCTTCTGGCATCCACACGCCGACTAAAAATATCGGCGTTGTTGAAGGCGGGAAGAAGGATTGCTTAACATAGGCAAAGCCTGCAATAGAAATCACGAACATCAACAGTACCGCAAAGGTGCTGAACCAGCGAAATCGCATGCAAATATTGAGTATTTTTTTGTAGAACACAAAAAATGCGCCGCCATAGGGATCGGCTAACTCACCTTCAGGCACTTTTTCACCCTCTTTGCCAAAAAATATCTGTGCAAAAAATGGTGTGATCGTAATGGCAGTAATCCAGGATAAAAACAGTGAAAACAGCAATACCCAAAACAATGACCCAGCAAATTCACCGGTAGCATCAGGGGATAAGCCAATTGGCGCAAACGCGATAATCGCGATAACGGTAGCGCCTAATAATGGCCACATGGTTTGTTTAACAATAGCTTGACCAGCTTCGAGTGTGGTTTGGCCTCGTTGGCGACCAATTAAAATACCTTCGACCACCACAATGGCGTTGTCCACCAGCATGCCTAAGGCAATGATCAATGCGCCAAGTGAAATACGCTGCAATTCAATTTCTGCCTGCAGCATTAACATAAAGGTGCCAAGGCAGGTTAAAAATAGAATAAGACCGATTAAAATACCACTTTTAACCCCCATAAAGACCAGTAGCACACCAATAACAATGACGACTGCGGCAATCAGGTTCCACACAAAACTGCTAACCGAAACATCCACCTCGTTAGGCTGGTTATACATGGTTTCAATGTGCATACCTGCCGGTCTGGCGCTTTCGATTGAGGCTAATTTAGCATCGACTAGCTTACCCACTTCAACAACATTGACCCCAGATGAAAATGAAATACCTATGTTGATGGCACTATTTTGGTTAAAGCTTAATAGGTTTGTGGGAATATTTTGAAAACCACGGCTGACGGTAGCCACATCTTTAAGGTAAATCAGTTTATTACCTTGAGTACCGGGAATAATCAGCTCTTCTAGCTCTTCAACGGAACTAAAGCCGCCACTGGTTCTGATTTTAAGGTTATCACCCGAAACACGAATGTTACCGGCATCAGACACCATATTTTGTGAGTTAAGTAGATTTGAAATAAGCTGTGGGTCAATATTAGAACTTGCCGCTTTGTTCAGCGACATTTCAACAAAAACTTGCTCTTGCTGTTTGCCCGCTAGCGACACCTTACCCACGCCGGGTATGAGTTCTAATTCACGCTTAACATAATCAACATAGTCTAATAAATCTCGATAACTGTAATCTGCACCGCTGACCATCAGCATGATGCCGTACACATCACCAAAGTCATCGTTAACCATTGGAGCATGCGCCCCAGGCGGTAAACTTGATGCCATATCATTGACTTTACGACGCAGCTCATCCCAAATTTGGGGCAATTCATCTGGGCCATAATTGTTTCTCATGGTGACGGTAATTTGTGACATACCAGAGGTACTGAGTGAGCGAATTTTATCAATATAAGGCAGTTCTTGAATGGCTTTTTCGACCAAATAAGTGACTTCTTCTTCGACTTCAGTTGACGTTGCACCTGGATATAAGGTGACTACCACGGCATCTTTAATGGTAAATGGCGGATCTTCTAGCTGGCCTAATCCAGTGAAGGCCATTAATCCACCGATAAGTAAAATAAGGATAAACATCCAACTGATCACGGTATTTTTTACGAAATATCCTGCAATATTCATCTAGTTATTACCCTTGAATTAATTGAACTTGTTGGCCTTCAATCATACGAGAAGCCCCTGTGGTAATAATAGTTTGACCATCTTTAAGTCCACTGACCACTTCAATGTTGTCACCCACAATAACCCCCAGTTTGACTGGCTGATATTGCACGGTTTTAGTGTTGGCCTGATAAACCCACACACCACTTTCCTGATGAGCGAGTTGGTCGCCATCTTTCATTACAACCGCTTTTATGGGTAATAAAAATTGGCGGCTGTAGGTGTAAGTCATATTACTTAAATTGACTTTAACTTTGGCTGGCATTCCTTCCAACACTTTATATTGATCGTCTAAATCTACTGCAATAGTGGCAATATAGGTTGATGTAGTAGGATCTTTTTCAGTATTAATTTCAAGTAATCGACCTTGAAATACCACCCCTTCAAATGCTTCAAAACTGACTTCGAAGGCACTCTCATCTGTTGCCCGCCGAGAGACGGCTATCAACATATCGGGGATTTGCACATCGACTTCAATTTGTTCGGTTTTTTGTACACTTAATACCGATATACCCGGTTGAATGTTTTCAAATGACTGTAAAAAAACATCGCTGACCATGCCATCAAAAGGCGCGCGTAATTCAGTATATTGCAGGCTAAGTTCAGCCTGTTTTGCCTGTGCTTTTGCAACTAAATATTGCGCGTTCATTTGGTCATATTCTGATTGTGCCATCAGTTTTTTATTGACTAACTGCTTACCACGCTGGGCTTGTTTAAAGGTCAACTCCATACGAGCCTGGCGATCATTGAGCACAATTTCATAATCACGCTTTTCAAGCACGGCGAGTAAATCACCTTGCTTGATTGTCTGACCTTTAGAAACCGGTAATCTTGCTATGCGCCCTTCAACTCGAAATGATAATTTAGTCAGGTCTTGCGCCCGTGACACGCCGTTAAACTCTCGCATCACCTGATTTTCAATTCTGGGTAAAGTATATACATCTACTAGGGTAGGTTTATGTGCCATCTCAAGCGGTTTGCTACAACCGGCCATAAAGACCAATGAGACCAAAGCGCTGATGAAAATATTAGTGGTGTTGTTAATCTTCATATTACAGCCCTCTTTCCTTGACCCAGCGAACCGTACTTTCACCGTCGGTTAACTCACTAGCGCCCGCGACCACTAACCAGTCACCGTCCTCTAATCCTGATTCAAGTTGATTATCATTTAATGTCACCGCTACTTTTTCGACTTTTAGTTGTTCAGGTAACCAACGAAAAACATAGGTTTGACCATTTTCTTCAACTCTCGCGCCCGCGGCAATAACAGGATTACTGCTAGCACCTCGGTAAGGCAGCTTAACCCTGACTGATGCAGCCATTCCGGGTAATACATTTAATTCGGTTGGCATTTTCAAGGTGAGAATAATGGTATAACTGCCAGTACTAGTATCCGCTACGGTACTGAGCTCTTTCAGTCTGGCTTTATACCAGGCATCACGGCTGTCAAATTTAACATCGATATTTTCTACTGGGCCTTCATTGACTCGATTAGCTTGAATTGCGCCAATAAATTGCTCGGGCAATTGAAAACTAATGTCGATAAATGATTCGGTGCGAATGCCCATAATCGATTCTTGTGCTTGCACAAATTCAAACTGTTTGCGATCACGCTTTGAAATCATGCCATCATAGGGCGCTTTTAGTTGGGTATAGGCCAGATCAGTTTCGGCTTTATCAAGCGCTGCTCTGGCAATGGTGAAATCACTTTTAGATTGGTCAAAATCGTTACGGGACACCACACCTTGTTCCACTAAACTACTGGAACGTTCAAATAGCACTTTGGCCAGTTCGTATTGCGCTTTAGCCACTTCGTACTGTTGTTGGTATAAATCACTGTCCAGCTTGGCCAGTAAGTCACCCGCCTTAACATGATCGCCCGGGCGCACATAAATATCGGCTATTTGTCCTGCCACCCTAAACGACAAAGAGGCTTTATCTGCCGCGCGGACCTCACCGGGTAATAACCGCTCACGAAAGCCTTTGCCAATATCAAGCTGTATGACTTTAACGGGGCGGGCAAACGGTTGAGCATTAGCATCAACTATAATCTCATTACTATCACTAGCAATGCTAGGCGGAGCAACCATCAAGCTAATCAGCATGATCGAGGTGGAGGAGAACGAACAGAACATCTGACGAACATTCATTGTGCTTGGTCCTTCAAAACATAATATTAACTAATGTTAACATTTAACTAAGTGGGACATTAAGTCAATTTAAAAACAATGAGGATCTAATTAGCTTATTTAATCGTATAATTCTTCATCTACGCGCTACTGTAACGTTAACATCGTTTTTAGACAGCCATTCTACAAGATAATGGCAATGATTAACCTTGATACCCAGGTTCGATTGATTGTAATGACATAAGGAAAACACCATGGAATTGACCATATTTTACGACAGCACATGTCCACTTTGTGCCAATGAAATGCGTCAACTTAAACGGCATGATAAGCACGACGAGATTCATTTAGAGGACTTATACAGTGCTGACTTACATGAGCGTTTTCCACAAATTGATATCGAAAAAGCCAACACTATACTGCACGGCTTAACTAAAGACGGACAACTGCTGCTGGGGCTAGATGTTACGGCAAAAGCATGGGGAATTACCGGTAAGCACTTTTGGGTTCAGTGGCTTAGAAAACCTTTTATTAAACCCATAGCCGATAAAGCTTATCTATTGTTTGCTAAAAATCGCTACAAAATCTCATACCTGCTTACTGGTCAACAGCGGTGTGATAATGGTCAATGTGGTTTACCGAAGAGCAATTTGAAGTCATCTGATTTGAAGTGAATAGCACTAATAATTAACCTCAAAGGCTTTTGAAAACCTTCAATCTTAAAGGGTGGATACACTCAGTGCATAATGACGCTAACCTAAACGACTCCCCTAATACTGTTACTGATAGTACTGTTACTGATAGTACTGTTGCTGATAGCACTGTTACTGATAGTACTGTTACTGAAAGTACTGCTGCTAATAGCACTGCTGAATTTGTGATTATTATTGGTGCAAATTCGGCTATTGGCCATGCCTTTACTACTCAATGCCTTAAACAAAACCAAGCCGATAATCACCCGCAGCCGATTAATTTGATCACCATTAGCCGAGATGACTATCTACACAGTGCCGATATACATCATCTAATCTCTCAAAATAAAACGTCATCATGGCAACATTACCAATGCAGTAATTTACAGCAGGATATTGAGCATCTGATGAATCAACAGATCATTCCTCAAATTACCACAAGCAACGGCAGTGTTAGCAGAATATTAATCTGTAATGGGGTACTGCATCAGGGGGCGATACAACCTGAAAAAAAGATAGAAGATATCAATGAAGCCAATTTACTCGCTTTAATACAAATGAATACCATCACGCCTATGCTTTGGCTGCAAGGTTTGGTAAAGCTGTTATCAAAGCAGCGAAGCCGAGTCGTGATAAGTATTTTAAGCGCCAGAGTCGGCAGCATAAGTGATAACCGCCTTGGCGGTTGGTATAGCTATCGCACCAGTAAAGCGGCATTAAACATGTTGATAAAAACCACTGCGATTGAGTTTGCAAGGCGGCTTAAGCACGTCAAATTGATGGCTTTTCATCCTGGCACCACAGACACACCATTATCAAAACCTTTTCAGCACAATGTGGCCGAAGGTAAATTATTTACCCCTGAGTTTGTGGCGCAGCAGCTTTACAACATACAGTCAAATATTACCCTAGAAGGCCAAGCTAGTTTTATTGATTGGGCAGGCAATGACATTCAATGGTAATGCAGGGTTGGTGATAGAGATATAAATTACAGTCATAAAAAAACGCGAAGCATAGCTTCGCGTTTTTTATTAGCGAGTTAAATTACTTAACGAATTCAACACCTAGTTTAATATCAGCTTTTAATGTATCTAACATTGAATCACGTGCATTAGCTTCAAATGCACTTACGTCACCGTAAGGAAGCACTTTTTCTACGCCGTTTTTACCTAAAAGGATAGGTTGAGCGAAGAACTCAGCGTGTTCGCTGCCACCATCAACATAGGCACATTCAACTACGTTCGCTTCACCTTGAAGACCACGAACTAATGATAAACCAAAGCGACATGCTGCTTGGCCCATTGATAATGTTGCGCTACCGCCACCGGCTTTAGCTTCAACAACTTCAGTACCTGCGTTTTGAATGCGAGTAGTCATTGCTGCAACTTCTTCATCAGTGAAAGTCACGCCTTCAATTTGAGAAAGTAGTGGAAGAATAGTCACGCCGCTGTGGCCGCCGATCACGTTAACTTTAACATCAGCAACGTTTAAGCCTTTAAGTTCAGCAATAAAAGTTTCGCTACGGATAACGTCAAGTGTAGTGATACCGAATAAACGGTTTTTGTCGTAAACACCGGCATTTTTTAATACTTCAGCAGCAATCGCTACAGTCGTGTTTACTGGGTTAGTAATAATACCCACTAATGCTTTAGGACAAGTTACTGCCACTTTTTCCATTAGGTTACGCACGATACCTGCGTTGATGTTGAATAGATCTGAGCGATCCATACCAGGCTTACGCGCAACACCAGCAGACATTAATACGACGTCAGCATCAACTAATGCATCCGTTGGATCTTGACCAGCAAAACCTTTTACTTCTACATCTGTTGGGATGTGACTTAAGTCAACCGCAACACCAGGAGTAACAGGAGCGATGTCATATAGAGACAACTTTGAGCCAGCAGGCAGTTGAGTTTTTAACAATAAAGCTAAGGCCTGGCCAATACCACCAGCAGCACCAAGTACGGCAACTTTCATAATCATCTCCATCTATTTATACAATTTGTGACATAGGTCTACTATCTTTCGTGGCGTCACATTACTGGATTGGCGGGCTAATTTCAATTATCCATTAGTGGAGTGTCGTAAATAAGTGTTTACTCAATTCAAGGTAAATCAGCACTGCGTGTTTGAATGTGAGGGTTATATCATGGTGCAATAAGATATGACTGAGCAGTGCAAGTTTAAATGCCACTTTTCAACTGTCAATTCGATGGCTTATTTGTTTTACATTAATGGCGAATAAGCCTTGATATGAATTAGATTATTCGAGTTTGATCGCTTTACCCATCACAGGTTGTTACAAATACCGATTAACGGCTGAGCTAACTTGCAAAATACAATATATGTTGTAAACACATATTGTATTGGTAACACCACGGGTTATTAACGCCATGACTATAAGTGAATAGGTCATTTATAGTAGGATGCTAATGGACCCTAAATTAAATTGACCGCAATCAACCGCCAAATTGAGAGAAAAAATGAAAATAAGAAAAGGCCAATTAGCAGACCTTACCGCACTGGTTAATTTTAACCAGGCGATGGCAATGGAAACTGAAAACCTGCAATTAGACAATGCAACACTTACCCGTGGCGTAAACGGATTACTCGCCAATCCTGAACGTGGTTTCTATTTAGTGGCTGAAATTAATGACGTTATTGTCGGCTCATTAATGGTGACATTTGAATGGAGCGACTGGCGCGCTTGCCAGTATTACTGGATCCAAAGCGTGTATATTCGACCAGAAAACCGTCGTCAGGGGATTTATGCAAAACTGTACCAAGCGATAAAAGATATGGCCGCTGAAAAAGGCGATGCTGCAAGTTTCCGCTTGTATGTCGAACAAGAAAACAAACCGGCGCAAAAAACCTATGAGGCTTTAGGCATGGAGCAAAGTCACTATTTAATGTACGAAGAAAAGGCCAAATAACTTAAGTAGCCATTGTACAATCACAACAAAACAGCTTACAAAACCTCGGCTAGTAAGCTGTTTAATTAACGTTAAAACACATAAACACTGACCATGAAGGTCAAGTAAACAAGCATGTTTACTATTGTATTGTTAAGGATGATCTCTTTGTTAAACATGAAAAAATTATTGCCACTTCTAGGGGTAATGACGTTCTCAGTTTCAACTCTTGCTTCACAAGAAATATATCTTGAGTGCAATACTTGCACAACTCACTCTCAACTGGTTAATTTTGCTAAACAAAACGCAAGATCAAATGCGACTATTGTCATGCATGTCATTAACTTAAATGATATTTTGTATGAGAAATATCTAGTCACTAAAACAAAATCTTTTGAATGTGAACAAAACCACAAGTCAGAAATACCAACAGATAAATCACCGGTTTGCCAGAATGTTTATCATTACAAAACGACCAGTCAAAGCATTGATAAAAAAGATTTAACTGACTTTACCAACTACGCCTTAGCGTATAATGAGACTACAAAGTTTTTCACCCAAAGTGCTATCGAAATCCCTAGCAGCATGGTGACCTCAGCTTTTGAGTTAATTGACAATAGCTATCCCCAAGGACTTTCAGTTGATTACTTCAATAATAGCCTACCAAGCTCCGCGCTTTACAAAGAAAAACTCACTACATGGTCTACAGGCATTTCAAACAAAATAACCACCTCAATAGCAGTCAAGCCACCATCATTAGTCTTTACCTATTCTGATGGCACTTTAGCTTATGCGGCTCTGGATTTCGTCGATTTCGATGGGCAATACCATTTTAAATTTACAACAATTAAAGAGGGTAATAATAGTTTGGACTTAACAAAAACCAATCCATTTGGCGACAATTATACTTTTACGAATATGTCGCTCGAATCTTGGGGAGTCTTATTGGAAAAGCTATCACTTCATGACTTGACGGTGAGCAATACAACCAAAATGATAGTACCTAGCGGTAATGTCAGCATTGTATCTATATGCGCAACAAGTGAAGCCTGCACTGAGCAAATTTAATATTGAGTATCTTTACTGTGGGTTAATGAACCCACAGTAAAGATACTCAAAGCTGTACCTAAAATTACCCGGCTCGCATCGCCATTATGGTCGTTAGGTTGATTGGCTCCGGATACTGAACAAAATCCTTTTGTTGCAGATCTACGGCATAGATAGACATTCTGTCGGCCAGTTCATTGCCTTCTATACCAACATGGGCAGCCACATGGACAATATCAATGTGATCTTTATATTGATCATAAAGTGCATGGGCTTGTTTGATCAGATCTAAATTGGCAATCTCGCCGCCTTTGCGGGTCCAGCCTTTGGCTTTCCAGCCGTAGGCCCAATTACTAATACAGTTAATAGAATATTGTGAGTCACTGTAAATACGCACGGTCAAGTTGTCAGCCAGCGCGCTAGCAGCCATTTTGATCGCTTCATGTAGCGCATTTAATTCAGCAGTATTGTTAGTGCCATTAGGGTTAAATAAGCCATACCACAAAGCAGCAAGTTCACCTTTACGATATACAGCAACACCTGAGCCCGCTTTACCTGGATTAGGGTCACAGCCGCCGTCGGTATAAAGCACAACGTCAAACTCACTTAATGCTGTGGGTTGATGCTCGGCTGTTGAGCCAGATTGAGTTTTTGTTGTAGACGATTTAGCCGAGCTGTTTTTAGCCGAGTTGTTTTTAGCCGAAAAGATTGCTTTATTGGCTGACTGGGCAAAAGCCGTTTTTGCTTCTGATTCGCTAGGGAAAGATTTGTACTTAGCCCCCGGAAACTTGTCCACCTGACGCTTTGCTTCGTCCCAGGTGGTATAAATGCCAGGGGTATGACCTTGCCAAACGACGTAAAATTTCTTTGCCATGAGTGGCCTTGATATTTAAAAAAATGATATATCGATCATGCCATGTCAAGCTTATGTCGTCTATCGCTTATGGCTTAGCTTTGCTAACTGAGCTTTGATTAGCTGAGCTTGCACATGTGTCGTTTACTGTTCGCTACTGGCTTAACCAGATAGCGAACTTATCACTAAAACTATAAGCTTACTGGCCCATCAATATGTTGATATTTCACATCACCAGAACCTGCTGTGTGAATAGTTAACCCTTTAGCATATTCAACATCGATACCACCTGAACCATCATTAATGCTCACTAATCCTGCAACATGCTTAATCACCATGCCACCAGATCCATCATTAACATCAAGATTGCCTTTAATATCTGTCACATCTATGCCACCTGAACCGTCTTTAATGGTCAGGTTACCCGCGACATTATTAACATTGATTGAACCAGAGCCGTCTTTAATGGTTAAGTTACCCAATACATTTTTCACATCAAGTGAACCTGAACCATCTTCAATAACAATGTCTTTGCCACCATCAATAACGATACTTCCTGAGCCATCTTTTAAGGCAATATCAGCGTTCATACCTTGAATGTCGATTGAACCAGAACCATCTGTAATATCCATCACCATATGCTGGGGTAACGTTAAGGTGACATCGATATAAGGCGAGTCGACATTAATCCAGTTTGAACTTTGCTCAACTTTAGCCACTAGCCTTGCTTGGTCGCCATCTTTAACTAACTCTAAGGTTACGTCGGCATCATCATCGGCAAAAATTTCTGCGGTTAACTTAATATTTTTAGCATTCTCATCGCCTTTGATCACTAACTTACCCGCACCAGTTTCTGCAACGAGCTTTTGAATGTCAGTGCTGTCCAGGATTAACACTTGCTGTTTTTGATCAAAGTCGCTGGCAATGCTGTAAGAGACATTAAACACGTCGGTATACATTACTAACAAAGCCGCTGCTGCGCCCACTAAGACGACTTTGGTTTTCATTGTGGCCATTTTATTCTTCCTTGTTTTTTATTCATTGGCTTCTTGTTAATTGAAGCCATCATTATGATCACGTTATTAAGTGCTAAAACGCATCACTTATTAGCTTTTGTCATTATTATTCATAGATAAGCAATTCTTACACCAAAATCATAAGACTTTGTTTTATATAATTAACTATATTTAAGTATCAACATCGATACGTTAAAAGCACTAAAAAATATGTCTTTTCACTAACTTCTGATCAAGTATAAACTTCTGCTATCATGGCGGTTATGTCAGTAAAAATACAATAAGAAAAAAGCATCATATGACTCAACAACAGATTGCTATCCTAGTCGGTTCAAATAATCCGGTTAAAATTGCTGCCGCTAAAGATGCGATAAGCCAGTATTTCCCCAAGGCTGATATTAATTGCCAAGGCATGCATGCGCCCTCATTAGTGGCTGAGCAGCCAATGACAGACGCCGAAACCAAATTAGGTGCCATTAATCGTGCTAGATATTGTCAGCAACATGCGATTGAGGCAAATCAGCCTGCGGATTTTTATATTGCAATGGAAGGCGGTGTGGATAAATTTGACCATGGCGCAGCTACGTTTGCTTATATGGCGATAATTCATCAGGATAAACTCAGCATTGGTCGTAGCGCTTTATTACCCTTGCCGCAAAAAGTGTTTAACGCCTTAGAAGCGGGTGAAGAGTTAGGCAATGTAATGGACAGACTGTTTAATACCCACAATGTGAAACAAAAAGGCGGTGCGATTGGCTTATTGACCCAAGGGCTGGCCACACGAGGCAGTATTTATACCCAGGCGATTATTTTAGCCATGGCCCCTATTATTAACCCTGATTTTTTTGCCGAGTAACTTATTATGTCTATTACCGTTCCGATTATCCGTTCATTAACCGTAGATGATAATGCCGCTATTGCAGATGTTATTCGTCAAGTGTCTGCTGAATATGGGCTAACACCCGATAAAGGCTTCAGTGTTGCTGACAAAACCTTAGACACCCTAAGCCAGGTTTACAGTACTGCACGCAGCCAGTATTGGGTTATCGAGTTAGATGGCCACATCATTGGTGGCGCTGGCATTGCCCCATTAGCGGGATACAGTGATATTTGTGAACTGCAAAAAATGTACTTTTTACCGCAAGTACGCGGTAAAGGATTAGCCAAAAAAATATCTCATTTAGCGTTTGAATTTGCTAAAGAACAAGGCTTTAACCAGGTCTATTTAGAAACCACTTCGGTATTAGTTGAAGCCTTAGCGTTATATCAAAAGCTCGGATTTGAGACTGGTAAGCACCTTGGTGAAACCGGCCACGATGCCTGTGAAATCGCTATGCTGAGAAATCTTTAACTTGGTATACCACGGTTAATAAAGCAGTCGCTGGCTTAAAAATGGCTAGCGACTCTTGATTAGCCTTTATTGTTCATTGTGTTAATGTCTATTTTTAACCTTTTCATTCCCCTAAATAATCCCAAATAATGAAAACATTAAAGATTGCGCTGGTTTTTTAAGCAATACATTTACTGATGATTCAATAACCTTTGCAATCTGCCCAAAGCTTGATAGCTTAAAGTATAGGGTTTCCATCAGGAGGATGATATGGAATATCGGCGTCTTGGGCATTCAAGCCTAGAAGTAAGTAATATCTGTTTAGGTACCATGACATGGGGTGAGCAGAATAATCAGTCTGAAGCATTCGAACAATTAGATTATGCCATCGGCCAAGGGATCAATTTTATTGATACTGCGGAAATGTATCCCGTACCGCCAACGGCAGAAACACAAGGTGAAACCGAACGAATACTGGGCCGCTATTTAAAGGCCCAAGGTAATCGTGATGAATTAGTAATTGCCACAAAAGTCGCTGCACCTGGGCTAAAAGGTGATTATATTCGGCCTAAAATGGCACTAGATTGGCGTAACATTCACCAAGCGGTTGATGACTCCTTGTCACGTTTACAAATCGATACCATAGATTTATACCAAGTCCACTGGCCAGACCGAAATACCAACTTCTTCGGTGAAATGATTTATACCCATGATGAAGATGAGCGTTACACCCCCATTTTAGAAACCCTTGAAGCCCTAGCCGAAGTGGTAAAACAAGGAAAAGTGCGTTATATCGGCATTTCTAATGAAACCCCTTGGGGCTTTATGCAGTATCTGCGCTTAGCCGAAAAGCACGATTTACCCCGTATTGTGAGCATTCAAAACCCGTATAACTTGCTAAACCGCAGCTTTGAAGTTGGCATGTCTGAAATAAGCTTACGTGAAAACGTGCCCTTATTGCCCTACTCTCCGTTAGCCTTTGGCGCGTTAACCGGTAAGTATGAAAATGACCAGTGGCCAGCAGGCGCCAGGTTAACGATACACAAACGTTTTGCGCGCTATAACAGTACACCAATGGCTTTACAGGCAACCCAGGCTTATGTTGATCTAGCCCGAGAGTTTGGCTTAAGTCCGGCTCAAATGGCTTTGGCTTTTGTTAATTCTCGCCAGTTTGTCGCCTCCAACATCATAGGTGCGACTAACTTGCATCAACTCAAAGAGAATATCGACAGCCATAAAGTCATATTGTCTGATGAACTACATAGTCGATTAAATGAATTAACCGCGCTTTACCGTTTTCCTTGTCCTTAAACTATGACTAAGTGTTAAGCCATAATTTAGGTTTAGGTTTAGGTTTAGGTTTAGGTTTAGGTTTAGGTTTAGGTTTAGGTTTAGAGTCAGGTTAACCTTGCAATAGGCATCAATATCATTGAAGATCTTGATGCCTTTTTTATGAGTGTTAAGTGAATGACCGACAGCAAATTTGATCATCAAGCCATACGCAGCCAGTTTCCGATCTTAGATATGCAGCTAGGCGATAATCCGCTTTGCTATTTAGATACCGCGGCAACCAGTCAAAAACCGCAATGTGTGCTTGATGCGATGAATGAGTACTATGTGCAAAATAATGCCAACGTGCACCGCGCTGCGCATCAATTAGCGGCCAGAGCCACCCAAAAATATGAAAACGTGCGCATGCAAGTGCAGCACTTTATTCATGCGGCCACCAGTCAACAAATCATCTTTACCCACGGCACGACAGAATCAATCAATATGGTCGCCCACGGACTCACCGAACAGTTTAAACAAGGTGATGTGATTTTAGTTGATGGCGCAGCGCATCATGCCAATATTGTTCCCTGGCAAGCATTAGCCCAGCGAACTGGTGCAAAGGTTATCCCTATTCCATTAGATAGCAATGGCCGAATCGATCTCACCGCTTACGATGATTTATTAACTCAACTGCCTAAATTAGTCGCTTTATCCCATGTCACTAATGCACTTGGCACACTACATCCGGTCAACGAGATGGTTGCCAAGGCTAACAAAGTCGGCGCACTAACCTTAATTGATGGCGCACAAGCTGTGGCCCATTTAGACATAGATGTAAAATCAATAGGTTGTGATTACTATGTGTTTTCAGGCCATAAAATGTATGGTCCGACTGGGGTTGGCATTTTATATGGCAAGCTTAATGCGCTAGAAATGCTAACACCTATGCTAACCGGCGGCGAAATGATCAAAACGGTCAGTTTTGATGGAACAAGCTATGGCGAGTTACCGAATAGATTAGAGGCTGGGACTCCAGCAATAGCGGAAGTGATCGGCTTAGGCGCAGCAATCAGCTTTTTATCTAACTTACCTAAAATACAAATTCGTCAACACGAACTGCATTTAATTCAATATCTTCAGCAACAGTTAAGCCAATTGGGCGATATTAGCGTATATGGTGTAACAACTGACAATAACAATATTGGCGCAGTGGCGTTTAATTTGGCTGATGAGCACCATCAGGATGTCGGCATTTTATTAGATCAGCAGGGCGTGGCTATCCGTGGCGGCCATCATTGTGCTATGCCGTTAATGCAAAGCTTGCAGATTAAAGGTTGCTGTCGAGCCTCAATCGGGGTGTACAGCAATCAGCAAGATGTTGATCGCTTTATTAGCGCACTGACTGAAGTAAAATCGATTCTATTGTAAGGTCAAATATGAGTCTTAACACCATAGCTAAACCAGCTTCAACTTTGTTTTTGCCTTTGTCTGACGACCTGTTAACCGGCGCTAAGTTGATAGAACAGGCCAGTAATTGGCAAGAAAAATACCGCCAAATTATGCTATTAGGTAAAAAACTGCCAAGCTTAGCGGATGAGTTTCGTCTTGAAAGTGCACAAGTTAAAGGCTGTGAAAGCCAGGCATGGCTATACCACCAACACATTAATGACCAACATTTTTACCTAGCCGACAGTGATGCGCGTATAGTCAAAGGACTTATTGGATTATTGCTGGTGGCTACACAAGGGCAAACTAGCAGCCAAATAGCGCAATTAGATGTCAGTGCTTACTTCGAAAATTTAGGGCTAAACGGACAGTTAAGCCCATCGCGTACCAATGGTTTGCATGCACTAGCACACGCCATTAAACACTACGCAAACGAGAAAAATTAAAAGGATACATCGTTAATGTCACATGACTTGCTCTCCCGCCGTAAATTACTTAAAGGCCTTGGCGCAGCAGCGTTATGTAGTCCATTTATAAGCCAACAAGCGTGGGCAGCACGCTCACAACCTTTGTACATTGATGGTTTATCATTTTTGCCCGACGATATTAACGATGTTAAAGCTTCTAAGTTGAGCGCCTTTATCGCCGACATATCAGACATTGAAGCCATCAAACAGGCTGACGGCACCACCAATTACAAGCGCAGTTACAATGCGTGTATCAAAAGCATTAAAGCAGCGAAAGCTGTGGTCGATGCCAACCCTGACGTATATCTACAGGGGCAAACAGGCCTTGATATTGCTAGAGCATATGACGCTGAACGTACCGCTGTATTTTTCCAAATTCAAGGCGCTGATTGTGTCGAAGATGACAGCAGCGACACCAATTGGCAGCAACTAGAAGAATTTAAACAACAGGGCTTACGGGTTTTACAGCTCACCCATCATTACGGTAACCGCTTTGCTGGCGGTGCATTGGATAACAATGGTAAAACAGGGTTAAATTTACCCTTAACTCCTGCAGGCCACGAGCTGATTGAGGCCATTAACCATCGCCATATGTTAATTGATGTTAGCCATTCCAGTGCACAAACCGCGCTTGATACCGCCAAAGCCAGTAAAAGCCCAATAGTGCAAAGCCATGGCGCGGTAAGACATATAGTTAATCATGCCCGTTGCTCCCCCGATGAGGTTATTCGCGCCATTGCCGACACCGGCGGCGTATTCGGTATTTTTATGATGAGCTTTTGGCTAACCAATAAACCGACTCCAACAATTAGCGATTACATTAAACAAATTGATCATGTGGTCAGAATTGCCGGTGTAGACAGCGTCGCCATTGCCAACGACTATCCATTACGGGGTCAGGAAAATTTATTAAAGCTTAATAATAACAATGCTGAAGGCGTAAAAGAGTACTTAGATTGGTGGCACAGTTTACGGGCTAAAAATGTATTAGGTTTTGATGTAGAACCCAAGCATGTAGTTATCCCCGAATTGAACAATATCGATCGTATGAGTCTGATTGATGACGCGCTGAAAAAAGCGCGCTTTAAATCATCCGATCGCGATCGCATCATGGGCGGAAATTGGCAAAGGGTATTAAAACAGGTGTTGATTTAACACGTGATCTAAGCATAAATAAGTCATTACAGTTTGAGATAACTTATCAAAGGGATTTACATGGCAAACCTGACAATTAAACCTAATTATGTGGATTTATTTAGTTGTATAGGGCCTAAATGTGCAGACAGTTGCTGCAATGACTGGAAGATAATATTTGATAAACAAAGCTATAAAAAAACCATTAAGCATAAATATTTAGCAGATCTGGCTAAATTTGCTTTACGCGAAACCAAAGAAAGCGACAGCTCATGGGCGGTTGTCAAATTAGATGATAATGGCGCTTGCCCTTTTCTAGACCCACAAAAACTATGTAACATTCATGCAAAAGCTGGTGAACAAGCCTTAAGTTATACCTGTAAAACCTACCCCAAAAATGAGCAATTAATTGGCCAAGATAACTATCAAAGCTTATTTTTATCTTGCCCAGAAGTTGCTCGAATAGTGTTATTTGACGACAATGCTTTTCAATTTTCCGCTAATGAAAACGGCAGTAAAGCAGCGCTAATGCCTAGCCAGCCCTGGTTAGAAAAATCCTATGAATACAGTCTAGATTTATTGTTAAATTCAGGCCTAAGCTGGCAAGAATCATTTTTAGCCATTGGATTACTACTCAAAACCAGTAATGAAGTTCGCCTAGATAAGGCTAATATTGAACAATTAAGCGTGCGTTACAATCAGCTGCTGAATATGGCTCAAATGGGCATGATTACAGAGCAATTTAACAATATCCCTTATACTCCTTTGCCTCAAAAACACACTTTTGTGGCAATTCATGATGCGCTGTGTAAAACCCATTCTAGAAGTACACGGGCTCGATTTGAGTCGATTAACAATGCGATTGCAGCTTTGTGTAATGAACAAAATGATTATTCAATCGATAAGATTAATGAGATATGGAATACCGAAGTCACAACTAAGCTGACAGAACACGCGGAACTATTTACCAAATTTATTCTGTATTCCATGTTCCACGATCATTTCCCGATGCATGAAGATCATGACCCGGAACAAGTTTTACAACAGCTTATTATTGATTGTTTTATGATCCGTTGTTATTTAACCGCGGTATACCACGCAGAAAATGGGCTAACAGAAGAAAATATTGTCAAATGCTTTCAAGTTTATCATGTGGTGCGCCAGCATAAACCCAAGTTTATTGAACGGATTAAAAACATCTTAAGTGAATACGGATTAACCTCTTTACCCGCAGCAATCAGCTTACTTAAAACACAGTAACCTGCACCACAGTCGATGTGAATAAACCACACCGACTGTGATTAAATCCAATCTGTTACGATTAAATGCCTAAACCTGCCATCATTTTTTCGCCATCTACCACTTGCAGTGCGCTTAAGTAATCAACTAAGGCTTGTACTTGAGTGGCCAGATCACCTTTACTGGTGTCTATGGTGAGTTCTGCTGACTCAGGGTTTTCATAAGGTGATGATATACCTGTAAAGTTGGCTATTTCACCTTTGCGAGCTTTGGCATATAAACCTTTAGGATCGCGCGACTCACACACACTTAAGGGTGTTGAAACATGCACCTCAATAAATTTGCCTTCAGGGAATAAACTCCTTACTCGTTCACGCTCGGCACGGGTAGGTGAAATAAATGCCGACAGCACCACCAAACCGGCATCGACCATTAACTTAGCTACTTCACCGACGCGGCGTAAATTTTCATCGCGATCATCGAGGCTAAAGCCTAAGTCTTTGCATAAACCATGGCGTACATTATCACCGTCAAGCAAGTAAGTATGAAAACCTGCGTTAAATAGTGCATGTTCTAATGCCCCCGCTAGGGTCGACTTCCCTGAACCCGATAAGCCAGTAAACCATAATAACACTGGGTTTTGATTCTTTTGACGCCCACGGGCAGCTTGATCTATTTCATGCTGATGCCAAACAATATCAGTCATAACAACTCCTTTTATGCCGTACGTTCAAACGGCATATAAAAACTAAAATTCAATACTACAAATGACTCATTCATTAGAACGGGAAAAAATATGGCACTGCAAAAATAACGGTCAGTGAATACACCACTGACAAAGGTAATCCTACTCGTACAAAATCAGATAACTTATAATTACCCGCGTTATAGACCATCAAATTGGTTTGATAACCGTAAGGCGAAATAAAGCTAGCACTGGCACCAAAAACGACCGCCATAATAAATGGACGAGGGTCGACACCGTAACTGGTAGCTACCGCATAGGCGACTGGGAATGCCAGCGCTGCTGCAGCATTATTGGTGATCAATTCAGTCACAATGAGAGTAATAAAAAATACCCCAACAAACGCCGCAAACACCCCATAACCATCAAAGACACTGATAACGCCATCGGCTAAATTTTTAGCTAAGCCGGTATCAATCATTAGCGTAGCCAAACACAAGGCACTACCAACAATGATGACTAATTCAAGTGGAAAACGACGCTTTAATTCCGACAAACTCACCGCACCAATGGCAAAGTAGCTCAGCAATAAAACCACTAACCCTTTTGCTAAAGGTACCAGTTCAGTTACGCTGGCTAAAATGGTCAGTACAAAGCCTAAAATCACCCAGTTACTGCGTTTATCATCTAATCGAACATTCAAATCTAAACCACTAATGGCTGCAAAGTCGGTACTTAAATTTGGACTATTGGAGAATCTGTCTCCAGGAGTAATTAATAACACATCCCCTGGTTGAAGAACGATATCACCTAAGCCACCTTTAAGTGGAGCGTGACCTCGGCGAATTGCCATCACAGCCGAATCATAAATTTCACGAAAACGCGCATCTTTAAGTGTGGTACCGACCAATTTAGACGACGGCCCTAATACTGCCTCAACAAGGTTTTGACCTTTAGCATGCTGCTTACCAAACCATTCCAGCCCATCAAATTGATGCAATAGCTCAACGGACTCAACTGCACCACTAAAGCGCAGCATATCTCCCGCTTGAATAACCATATTAGGTGGCACGGGACAAATACGAATACCACTGCGTTCAAGTTCAACCAGGTAAAGCTTTTTTAGTGCACGTAGACGGTTATCGACCACGCTATGCCCTACCAGTTTAGAATGCTTAGCCACATGCGCTTCGAGTAGATAAGGCAATGCTTCATCAAGGTTTTCTTCACGGCGATCAGGTAAGGTATTTGCCAGTAACATCAATACCGCTAAACCAGTAATTACCACCAAAATACCGACTTGGCTGAACTCAAAAAAACCTAGGGGCTCAAGCCCAGCATTTTCAACAAACGAGTTAACAATTAGGTTGGTTGAGGTACCAATTAAGGTTAATGTACCGCCTAAAATGGCGGCATAGTTTAATGGCAGTAATAGTTTAGATGGCGCATGGGCTTGATTACGTCTAACAACGCCAATTAACGATGCCACTACGGCAGTGTTATTGGTAAATGAAGACAGTAATGCGGTAGATAAGCCCATTTTCGCTAGCGTACTAAATAAGCTACCTTTACCAATCACCTGACTTAACTTACCGATCAGCCAGGTTTTTTCTAATGCTGTAGCGGCTAACACCAACAACACTAATACAATTAAGCCATTATTTGTAAAGCTCATTAGTGCTTGGTTAAGCTCCACCAAGCCTAATAAGTAGGCGCTTAATAGCGCCATAAAAAACATTGTGGCAGGTTTGGCGGCTCCTGCTATCAGGCCGCCTACCATTGCTAACAATATGATCGCTAACAACCACATTTCATTCATAGATTATTTTCCAAGCAAACTGATGTCGCGGGCATTCCAGTGTGGAAAATGTTTGCGTACCAAGGTATTAAACTCAAGTTCAAACGCGCTGAACTCAGTATTCACTTGTTTCTCACCTTGATAACCGTCAACCACCATCACTGCTGCAACTGTGGCATTTGATAAGCGATCAATTAAGATCATTCCGCCGGTATCACGCACTAAACTATAGGCATCTAATACGACGGTTTCGGTTAAATCTAACTTCACGCGTGCAATAGTGTTTAAGCTTAATGACGTTGCCGCGCTGCGCTCTAGGGTATTAACGTCAACGACATATTCAATTTCACTGACTACCGCTTGGGTCTTCTTGCCTGCCACTTTTACATCGTAAAGTTGGCCAATCTGTAATGGCTTTTCATCCATCCACACAAGGTCGGCGACAATATGGTTCGCTAGGCTTGGCGCGCTGTCTGGTTTAGCGAGTAAATCTCCGCGAGAAATATCGATTTCATCTTCTAGAGTGATTGTGACCGCTTGTCCAGCAACCGCTTCAACCAAGTCACCGTCAAAAGTCACAATACGTTCTATTTTGCTGCGCTTGTTAGATGGCAGTGCGACAATTTCATCACCCACTTTTAAAATGCCCGATGATAAGGTTCCTGAGAAACCACGGAAATCAAGGTTAGGACGCAGTACATATTGCACAGGGAAACGTGCTGGTAATTCACTCAATTCACGTTGGGTGTCAATGGTTTCAAGTAGCTCTAGCAATGTGCCACCTTGATACCAATCACATTGGGTACTACGGTTAACAACGTTGTCGCCATTTAAGGCAGATAACGGCACATAGTGAATGTCTAAATCACCAAAATCACTGACAAACTTAGCGAAGTCAGCTTGAATATTATTGAAAACCGTTTGATCAAAACCGACTAAATCCATCTTATTGACCGCCACAACAAAGTGACGAATACCCAATAATGATGCGATAAAAGCGTGGCGTTTAGTTTGAGTTTGCACGCCATAACGCGCATCCACTAAAATAACCGCTAAGTCACAGGTAGAAGCACCTGTTGCCATGTTGCGGGTATATTGCTCATGCCCTGGCGTATCAGAAATAATGAACTTACGTTTTTCACTAGAGAAATAACGGTAAGCCACATCAATGGTAATACCTTGCTCACGCTCAGCCTGTAAACCGTCAACCAGTAATGCTAGGTCGATAGCCTCACCTGTGGTGCCCATTTTGGCGCTGTCATTTTTTAAAGTCGCTAATTGATCTTCATAAATTTGCGCGCTGTCGTGCAACAAACGGCCAATAAGAGTACTTTTTCCATCATCAACACTGCCACAGGTTAAAAAGCGTAAAAGACCTTTGTTTTGCTGAAGGGCTAAATACTGTTTTACGCCGTGCTCTAAAATTTCAGCGGCCATGCGTGTTGTGTTGTTTTCTGCTTGATTCATATTCTTTCTCACTCAATTTGAGTTTATCAATCTGATGTCTAAAACCATTTCCAATACTGGACTTAGAAGTAACCTTGACGCTTCTTATGTTCCATTGATGCGCTTTGGTCTGAGTCAATCAGTCTACCCTGGCGTTCACTTGAGCGAGTGAGTAGCATTTCTTCAATAATTTTTTCTAACGTATCGGCATCAGAAGGCATTGCAGCGGTTAATGGATAACACCCTAATGTTCTGAAGCGGACTCGCTCTGTGGTAACTGCTTCACCAGCATCTAACGGCATGCGGTCATCATCTTTCATGATTAGCTGGCCGCCTTTGTTCACTACTGGACGATCTGCAGCGAAATACAAAGGGACGATTTCAATATTTTCCTGGTAGATATATTGCCAAATGTCTAGCTCTGTCCAGTTTGATAAAGGGAAAACACGAATACTTTCACCCTTGTTAACTGCGCCGTTATAGGTGCGCCATAACTCTGGGCGCTGACTTTTTGGGTCCCAGCGGTGATGCTTATCACGGAATGAATAGACACGCTCTTTTGCACGTGATTTTTCTTCATCGCGACGAGCGCCACCAAATGCCGCATCAAAGCCATATTTATTTAGGGCTTGCTTGAGGGCTTGGGTTTTCATTATGTCAGTGTGCTTAGCACTACCATGAGTGTAAGGACCAACGCCTTGATCTACCCCTTCCTGATTGGTATGGGTGATCAGATCTAAGCCAAATGCTTTGGCCTGACTATCACGAAACTCAATCATTTCTTTAAATTTCCAACCCGTATCAATATGCATCAGTGGGAAAGGAATTTTGCCTGGGTAAAAGGCTTTACGCGCCAAATGCAGCATCACAGATGAGTCTTTACCAATCGAATACATCATGACAGGGTTGTCAAATTCAGCGGCCACTTCACGAATGATCTGAATGCTTTCAGCTTCCAGTTGTTGTAAATGGCTTAATGTGCGACTTGCCATAATTCTTCTCCATTAACTTTGAGTTACTGCTGCTGCAGCAAAATTTAAACTATTTTAATTACAGTTTTTTAACTGTAATGTTTGAATATTCATGTTGTTGCTGTTCAGTAGCAGGGACAAACCAATTTAAGCTGTCAGCTAACTGAACCACTTCGCCAATTATCATTAACGCAGGCATTTCAAGCGCGGGGTCAGCTGCTAGCTGGCCTAATTCACCTAAGGTGCCAAAAAAACGCTGTTGAGCTGAGGTGGTCGCTTTGGAGACGATAGCCACAGGCGTATCGGCACTGCGCCCTGCGTTAATCAGCCCATCACTAATAATGCTGGCATTCAATATGCCCATGTAAACTACAAGCGTATTGTTTGGGTTTGCATAGCCTTGCCAGTCCATAGGACGGCTCGCTAATTGGCAATGGCCGGTAATAAAAGTCACACCTTGGGCGTGATCTCGATGCGTTAGCGGAATGCCGGCATATGCCGACGTGCCACTGGCAGCCGTAATACCCGGAACCACTTCAAACTCAACGCCAGCTTTCACTAAGGTTTCTAGCTCTTCACCGCCACGTCCAAAAATAAACGGGTCGCCGCCTTTTAAGCGGACAACATTTTTACGGGTATAGGCTTTAGTTACGAGCAACTGGTTAATTTCATCCTGATTAGCACTATGCTTACCAGCACGTTTTCCCACCGCGATTTTCTCTGCGCCATGGGGAATTAAATCTTGGATATCTTGGCTAACAAGTGCGTCATACAAAACCACATCTGCGTGCTTTATAATACGATAAGCTTTGAGGGTTAATAGCTCTATGTCGCCTGGGCCTGCGCCCACCAGCCACACCTTGCCTTTAGCCTGCTGACCAGGCATTGATACTAACTCCATTACACTTACCCCGTATTCTTTGATGGCATCAAATATAACGGTTTATATATTCCAGATATAATAGTAAATAGTTAGTTTTTATTCCATTTAGCTATAAGGAGGCGAGACTTTTTACTCGATATCAATCAAAAAATAAAATTTCACATGATTTCACTCAAGAATTGCGCTTACAATGCCATTACATGATAGGAACACTCTTAACGGACTAGTGACAATGAGACCTCCAAAACTTTTGATGGTACTGCCCTTAGTCGCAGGTTTTTTCTCTTTTTCTTTACTTGCTGAAGACTCACTGCTTGATGAGCGAGTAAAAGATGAGTTAGCCACATCTGAAAAACCTTTTGTACTGACTCCCCACAGGCCAAACTACATTTTACCTGTGACATACCAGTCACGGACTAACAACACACCTTTTAAGGAAAAATATCCTGACGAAGATATCCAAGTTGATGATCTTGAAGCCAAGTTCCAAATTAGTTTCAAATTTCCACTTTGGTATAATATGTTTGGTGATAATGGCCATTTATTTTTTGCCTATACCAACCAATCTTATTGGCAGCTATACAACAAAGAGGTGTCATCACCCTTTCGTGAAACTAACCACGAACCGGAAATGTTCATGTTATTTAACAATGACTGGAAAGTGGCAGGCTTAACAAATTCTTTTTGGGGATTTGGCGCGGTGCACCAATCAAATGGACAAGCTGATCCCTTGTCTAGAAGTTGGAATCGTCTTTATGGCACCATGGTATTTGACCGCGGCCCTTTTGCTTTAGGCATAAAAGCCTGGTGGCGTATTCCTGAGGATGAAAAAGCCTTCCCAACCGATACAAAAGGGGATGACAACCCAGATATCGATGACTATATGGGTCATGTTGAAGTCACCGGGGTTTACGGTTTAGATGAACACAGATTCACTATGTTACTGCGAAATAATCTAGCAAGTGATAATAAAGGCGCTGTCGAATTAACCTGGAGTTATCCCATCATAGGTAACTTGCGTGTTTATACCCAGTACTTTAATGGCTATGGCGAAAGCTTAATTGATTACAACCACCATAACCAGCGCATCGGTATTGGTGTGGCATTAAATGATATTTTGTAAAAATGAGTAGTGTAAAATTAACAGCACTCAATAAGCAGTTAATGCCACTCATTTAAGCACTTTGCTTACATAAATAGGCCTCAGAGTTGTTGCTGAGGCCTATTTATTTATGTATCTGTATTATCGCAAGTTGCAGACAAGCACTGGATTCACTTTCATTATTACATTTTATTCCTCTGTGAAAATCATCTCCATTGAGTTTACTAAACAGTCAATAACGCTGGCTGCGCCGTAATTAACGCTGTGTTTGACGTTCCAGATAGAACTCATATTACCGATCGTAAGAAAGTGCTGATTCTATTATTCCCCTCCGCTCACTTCTTTTTACCATTTCGCTAAAAATCTTTACATAAAGTTTACAAGCTTAGGTGACATGTCTCCTTGAACCCTCAAACAATAATAATTATCATTCGCGTAAATTATTATTATGAGAAATACCCTATGCCTACTTTTAGATCTCCTGCTAAAGTTTTACCACCCATTCAACACTGTGCATCGATCCCCAATCGACTTTCCCATCAGCACTTTGCACGGTCATTGTTAGCCTGTGCCATAACATGCGGCTTGCTCATACCTTCCACCTTAGTTCTTGCTAACGATGCCCAGTCAACACCGGCGAAAGATAAGATTGAACGTATGGTGATTACTGCAACTCAAACCCAGCATTCAGAGTTAATGGCTCCTGCATCTGTGTCTGTGGTCACAAGGGAAGAGTTAGATGAATTAGTCATAGATGATTTAGCCGATGCAGTGCGTTATTTACAAGGCGTCAATATTAGCGAAGGCACGCCATATGGACGCAATGAAATCAGTTTGCGTGGACTGGATTCTGACTACACCCTGATTTTAATTAATGGCAGACGCATCAACTCACGCGAAGCGTTAACTTCAAGTTATGGTAACGATTTTGATTTATCTTCCATCCCAATGTCGGCTATTGAGCGCATTGAAGTAGTACGCGGCCCTATGTCATCTTTATACGGTTCAGAAGCATTAGGCGGGGTTGTTAACGTTATTTTGCGTCAACCGACTCCAGAGTGGCAAACCAGTGTTGGCGTACAGTACGATACCCCTACAAGTGGTGACGGTGGTGATACTACTGCTTATAATCTGTATACCAGCGGCGCGTTAATCAAAGACAAGCTTTTAGCTAACTTGATAATAGACAGCAGTGAACGTGATGCCTGGCGCTCAGACTTAAAACCTAATGTCGATGCACTAGAGGATAGAAAGAAAATCAGTGTATTAACAAATCTGCAGTGGCTTATTAGCGATGAACAAAATTTACAATTAGACCTGAGTTACGCCGACGATGACCGTGAATCTGATTGGAATAACTGGGGTACTATTCTCACCAACTATCAAGCGGCTGAACGTATTAGCAGTGGTTTGAGCCATAATGGTCATTGGAATTGGGGTGACACCCGTTTACGTTATTATCATGAAAAGGTTGATGTTACTGATCACTCCGCATTAATTAGCGAAATCGGCTATATTACTCAAACCAACGATACTGTCGATGGCCAAGCCACGGTATTAGTGGGAAACCATATGCTAACCGGTGGCGGTGAATATCGCTGGACTCAGCTAGATAACACGCGCAATATTTCAGGAGATGGTCAATTAGACGATACGCAGTCAGCGCTGTATTTACAGGATGAATTTAGCTTAGGCGAACTGAATATTACCTTAGGTGGTCGCGTCGACCATCATGACATTTACGGTACACAATTTAGCCCTCGAGCATATTTAGTTTATAGCTTAACATCGGATTGGGTCATTAAAGGTGGCGGTGGCAAAGCGTTTAAGGCGCCTAACATGTCACAATCTCAACCTGATTACATCATCCCTGCTTGTCGCGGTGCCTGTAATGTCATAGGTAATGCTGACTTAGAAGCTGAAACCTCAGTTAACTATGAATTATCGACGCAATATCAAACCGATACATTTGGCGGCACCCTAACTTATTTCCATAATGATGTTGAAAATAAAATCATCACAGAGTCCTGGAACCGCACACCGGGCGCAGTACTTACCTATCACAACGTAAACCAAGCAAAAATTAACGGCTGGGAAGCCAATGCTTGGTATGATCTGACTCAAGATTTAAGCCTAAACGCGAATTACAGTAAAACTAACGCCGAAGACAAACAAAGTGGCGATCCGTTTACCTTAACCCCAGAAGAAAGTTACAGCGTGCAGGTCAAATGGCTTGCTCTTGAAGGGTTATCAACCTTCGTGGGTTATCATTACACGGGTGAACAATATCTGCGCACCAAAGTGAAATCAGAAGGCTATGGCAGCGTGGATTTAGGTGCTCACTACCAAATAACACCTATGTTTACTGTAAAAATGGGGATGACTAACTTATTAGATGAAGAACGCGATCAAGTAGCAACTGATCTTGATTACATCCAAAAAAGTCGCAGCGTTTATGCTGGTATAAGAGCCAACTTCTAACGCTTGATGAAGCTGGTCTTGATAGAGCTAGGACTTGATTAAATCAGGAAACAGCTCACAAAAGCAGCGTGAATTTCACCCCAAAAAAAAGCGAACCCATGGGTTCGCTTTTTTATACATTCAATAATTAGCTGCAATCATCACTAGCACATTCACTAGCGACAAAAATAATACTCAGATTACTTATAAAATGCTTCAACTTTACCTTTCATCGTCATCGTCAATGGTTGGCCACGGCGATCTAACGCTTTGCCAGCTGGGACTTTTACCCAACCTTCACTGATACAATACTCTTCAACATCAAAACGCTCTTTACCGTTTAAGGTAATGCCAATTTCATGTTCAAAAATAGCAGCCACATGGTGTGGGCTACGTGGGTTAACGCTTAAGCGATCTGGTAAAGCAGGTTGTGAAGTTGTATCGTTCATAGTCGTTGTCTGTTGTGAATAAAGCGTGCGTCATTGTAGGCAATACACGCTTGATGCTCAATAGCGGCAGCGATAAATGTGATTGCTAAAGCCATTTAGGTGAAGATAATAACCGTATCAAACAGGTAAATGTTTTGAAAATGGCTTGTTCACCCCGACTTTTTAACCCGAGCGGCGGTTATTTATCTTAAAACTCCCACGACACATCGATATACACTTTAACTAAGGTGGCGTTAACTCAAGGTTAAACATTGCAGTTTTTATCCACTGAATAAGACCGATATCAATAAAAAAACAGGGGTTATATAGACCCCTGTTTTTTATTGCGCTAGTGATTATTACTGGCTGAATTTAGCCTGTAACCTTAAACCATCGGGATCGGCTATTGCATCATTAGGTACCCATTTATCTAAACAGGCATCTGTTGCTGTATTAGCAATACACTTATCTGTCAGGGTATTTAAAAATGCCATCAATTGAGATACTTGCTCATCACTTAACATAATATCTTCAATAACATTATCTACTCCTGCAACTCTATCACTGATTAGCTGATCAATAGCCTCTTGGGTGTTTTCAGCCATGTTATTGGTTTGTACACCTACCTGAGTCACGTTATCCGATACCGAATAGTTGGTTACCGCAGTTTCTGGATTCAAATGATGACGCACAACTGCTTCTAAAGATGAATACGCACCATTATGCCCATAAGGTAGCGTCACGCTCACATTCAATAATGAAGGGGTTCTGAAGGCAAATTTATCAGTTGCCTGCTTAGTCACTTTAAAGCGTCCAAAATCATTTGTGCCAGTCACACCATCCCCTTTGCCTCGGCCAATTTGTGGCATAGCAATATTGTAGTACAACTCATCAGTGAAAAAATCACCACTGTGGCAACTTGCACAATTCGCCCCACCTTCAGCTTGAGTGGCAAAAAACAATTTAGCGCCATTTTTAGCAG
Source organism: Shewanella sp. HL-SH8 (assembly GCF_051165765.1). NCBI lineage: Bacteria > Pseudomonadati > Pseudomonadota > Gammaproteobacteria > Alteromonadales > Shewanellaceae > Shewanella > Shewanella sp. HL-SH8. The sequence continues at coordinate 3,864,223 of NZ_CP195039.1, forward strand.
TAATATCGATAGCATCATCATCACCTGCTACAAAGTCACGCCATGGGTTGTCAACAAACACCTGCGAACGTTCATATTCACCGATCGCCTGAAACACATTCGATTTGTTAATTAGCGACTCAGCAGTTCCTGCTGCATCTTCAAAACCTAACTGAAAGGCAGCTAACCATTGATTTGTGGTTAAATCTGCATTATCACCTCTCAATCTAGCAACTAAGTAATCTCTTATACCTTCATTGGTTAAATCACTTTTATGATGGCCTTTCATCTCTTCATTTGAAGTCACCGGAAAACGCGCTTGAGCGGCGGCCAAGTTCAACGCTTGAGGATCTGGCGTTTCTCTGTTTGCTGAGTCTGGAGTAAGTGTTTGCGTGCCACTGCCATTGGTACCGACTGTGCCTTCAATACTTTCAATTCGACCATCATGAAATATGGTTTTATCCCATAAACCTATGTTAAACGTGGTGGGTGCATTACGTGGCACTGTTGGGCCACCATCAAAATGTGTCCCATCTGAACGGTGTTCACGCTCCGCCCCAAGTAGTTCAGGATCTATCGCCTCAACACCTATTGATAAAGCTAATGCATCTCCGCCCCCCAAAGCAGGATGATGGCAACTCACACAGGCAACATCCATTTCGCCGCTCAACGCTTTACTAAAAAACAATTGCATACCTAATGTGACTAAAGGGGTGCCGACTTGAGGTAAATCACGACCACTACTCGGGTCGCCCGTTAATGCTAATTTGCTAACTAAACTTCTTACATCTTGAGTCACTTTGCTGATCTGTGCAGCCGATGAGTCATCCTTTTTATTATTATCATTACAACCGCCTAATAGAATTAAGCTCGCTATTGCTATAGCGTTAAGTTTGAAATGGGTTGGCATATATGTTTTCCGTTGGATGAGTGGACAGATCTGAGTATAACCACGCCCACTTGTTAAGCAAATGTTAAATGGTGTAACAAAATAATTCTTAAAAAATTAATGACTTATTTATAAAAACAATCGCACAATTAATCACAAAAAACACATAAAGCACTGAAAAGAAGTAACTCTTTAAAAATTAACCTTATAAAACAACACTTCATAAACTCATGTGGATATTTTAAAATTTGCATAAAAGTATTTAAAGCAATATCAAGTTAAAAAATTGTTAAAATAATACCTTGTGCTACTTTCTACTGAGTTAGATAGAAAGACTTTAAATAATATGTACTATCAAAGCTTGCAAAGACAGGCTGATGTAGTGGTGGTAAAAACAATAACTAAAAAGAGAAAAACAATGAAATTATCTATACTTTCAAGTGCAATGTTAGCTCTAACTGTAGGCGTTTGTGCCTCATCACAGGCAGCAGATGATCGTTATGTCATTCAAGTAGATCAACAAAAAAAAGGCATTGTTAAAGCCTTAGCAAAGCAGTTAGGCGCGCAAATCCATGTTGATGGCGGCGGCTTTATCGCTGCTACATTTAGTGGTAAAGACTTAGAACAAGTAAAAGGGCTATTAAATAATCCCCACGTTAAACTTGTTGAATTAGATCAACCACGTCATTTAATGTCTGTATTTGCTGATGACAGCGGCAACCCAATGGCCCAGCAAATAACACCTTATGCGGTATATCAATCACAAGCTAACCAAGTCACCTTTAACCCTAATGCAGGCATTAAAGTGTGTATCATCGATTCAGGGTTAGACCGTAGCAATACTGATTTTGAGTGGAACAATATTTCCGGTGATAATGATTCAGGCACAGGTAGCTGGGATGTTAACGGTGGCCCACATGGTACTCACGTAGCGGGAACCATTGCAGCAGCAGATAATGGTTTTGGTGTTGTCGGTATGGCGCCAGGTGTCGATTTACACATCATTAAAGTATTCAATGAAGCAGGCTGGGGCTATTCATCAGATTTAGCAAAAGCGGCAAATTTATGTAGTGCAGCGGGTGCTAAAATCATCAGTATGAGCCTAGGTGGTGGCGGTTCTAACGCCACTGAATCAAATGCATTTAAAGCGTTTACTGACGCAGGTGGTTTAGTCGTTGCCGCAGCAGGTAATGATGGTAACAATGTGCGTTCTTACCCAGCCGGTTACCCATCAGTGATGATGATTGGTGCTAATGATGCTAATAATAACATTGCCGATTTTTCTCAATTCCCAACTTGTACCTCAGGTAGTGGTCGTCGTGCAACTACAGATGAAACCATTTGTGTTGAAGTCACCGCCGGTGGCGTAGACACCTTATCTACTTATCCAGCAGGCATGGCTACAGCATCTTCGTTAACTGCAGATAACGCATTTGTTGCTTCTTCTGCAATGGAAAATTCTGGCAATGTCACTGGCTCAACTTATTATATGGGTACAGCAGAAGCGGTAGATAGCGGCGCAAATGGTAATGTATGTATTATCGATCGTGGCGTTATTTCTTTCTACGATAAAGTAGCAAACTGTGAAGCATCTGGTGGTGTTGGCGCAGTGCTTATTAATAATGCATCGGGCATGCTTTACGGTACATTAGGTGATGCTAACGCAACTTCAATCCCTGCAGTTGGTGCAGCGTTTGAAGACCGAGCAACTTTACTTGCGGCATCAAGTGTTAATATTAATATTGGTACATCTGATTTTGGCTTTATGAGCGGAACGTCAATGGCGACACCTGCGGTTTCAGGTATTGCCGCATTAGTTTGGTCACAGCACAATGAATGTACCGGTACTGAAATTCGAAAAGCACTTAAAGCAACCGCTCAAGATGCTGGCGCGTCAGGTAAAGATGATTACTTTGGATACGGTATTGTTAAAGCTGCTGCAGCGCATGCGTATTTAACGGCTAATGGTTGTGCAGGCGGCGTAACACCTCCACCTACTGGCGGCGATATTACTTTAAGCTTGAATGGCGTGAAGAGTAAAGGTGCTAAGTTTATCAACTTAAGCTTTGCTGGATTGTCAGGTAACAATGTCGATGTTTATCGTAACGGCACTAAAGTCACCACCACCGCCAATGATGGTGCTCACACCGATTCATTAAACACCAAATCAACCCTTAACTACACTTACAAAGTTTGTGAAGCCGCTACTGCTACCTGTAGTGCTGACAAATCAATCACTTTCTAAGCATCATAATTAATGGCGCAAACGACATAAAGTAAGCGCCATTTAATAATATAAAAAGCCAGGAAGCTGGCTTTTTTTTATGCCATAAATCTATCCATTGAATCAAAAATTCACTACGTCCAATCAAATAGGCATACTTTTAGATGATTATGATTGCTATATTGGCCATTGTTTTTCATTATGAGCATAGATCACCAAGGAGTTTCGCCAAGCAATATTTAGGTGATATCTACCATGAATGGGCCACAATGGGTCACCCAAAAATCGTCAAACAGTGTTAATCATCCGCGGCATAATTCCAAGGAAAAGGAATGATAATCAGAAAACGTTCAGAAATATGGCAATGGTTTACTGAGGGTAAAATAGCCCCCAACAATCTTAACGCCGCCATGCTAGTCGCCTACCCTTATCCCAATGAACACAATTGGCTGCAACTCATCTCTAATTTAGTGTTATTTGTTGGCATTTTATTGCTTGGGGCTGGGGTAATATTTTTTATGGCATTTAATTGGGATGCGTTAGCCAACCTGACTAAATTTGCGATGATTGAAAGCTTATTTGTCGTCTTTATTGGCGGGTTTTATCTCGCTAATGGTGTAGCAAATACCTCAAAACCACCTAAGTTTAGTGCGCTAAACGCAGGCTGGAACTTACCCAACGCCATGTTATTAGGTGCCAGTATCATGGTCGGCGCACTACTCGCATTAGTCGGGCAAACCTATCAAACAGGTGCTGATCCCTGGCAGTTGTTTGCCCTGTGGGCTGTGTTCATTTTACCCTTTGCTGTTATCGCAGGGTTTGATCTGTTGTGGCTACTTGTTGCGGTGTTGTTGAACGTCAGCTTGGGCATTTACTTTGATTCATTCTCACATGTGTTTGGGCTATTACTGGAAGATATTCAAATTATTGCCATTTTTGGCTTAGTTAATTTATCTATTCACCTACTATTTACCCTTGCTCGCAAGCTAACATGGCAAGCTCAGTTACGTTTTCAGTGCCCAGCAGTTGAGGCCACCAGCTTATTAGCAAGTATTGTCAGCTTAACTTGGCTGATGATTTGGGTTATTTTTGATTTCAAATCCACCGTCAACTTGGGTTACTACTGGTTACTGTATTTAACGATAATGGCCGCTATTTTTGGCTGGTATCGTTACCGTTCGCCTGCGCTTTACCCACTCACCTTAGTATTTACCAGCCTCTGCGCGACCATAGTGTCACTACTATCAAGGGGCTTATTTGAAAGTCATGATCCCATCGGGATCTTCTTATTGATTGCCATGATCATTGTCGGTCTCACCAGCGGCTGCTTATATTGGCTAAAGCAAATACAAACAGAGTTCACCGCAAAAGCCCAACTTAGTCATAAGGATGCCAGCGATGAGTAAGCCAACAAATAGCCCAGCCCAAGGGTCGCAAGCACAATTATGGCAATCACTATTTAATCAGGGACTGGTTGGCAACGACATAGCACCTGATACTCCGTTATCAAGTCCCTGGTATATTATAGGTGCCCAAATTATTGGCGGTTGGATAGCAGCCTTGTTTATATTGGCATTTGTATTAGCGAGTATTGCCTCTGTCGGCGACAAGGAACTGTCGATACTGGTGATGGGTATACTCATTACACTTGGCTGTGTAACCTATTATCGCGTGGGTAAAAGTAATCAAGAGTTTGTGCTGCAAATGGTATTCGCCTTCAGTATATCTGGCCAACTTATGCTACTTTGGGGAATTTACGACGCGCTAAAACATACTGATGATGGCATCATAGCGTTAATGTATGCTCTGGTTTTTGCCTTACATTGGTGGCTTATTCCGCACAAGGCCAACCAATTTATCGCTGCCATAGCAATGGTACCCAGCGTGCTAGCGATATTGGCAATTTACCAACTCAGTCAACTTATTCTGCCGCTGTTAATTGTCAGTTTAATGCTAGTGTGGTCGCAGCTTTATCGATGGCCACAGTGTTATCAACGTCTGCGCGTATTAGGTTACGCCCTGAGCCTTAATTTACTGTTTGCTAACTTTGCCTTGTCAGATATGGGCCGATGGATCGACCTTCCCGAAGTACTGATGGCATTTGACGCCCGCTTTAGTCAATACCTTGCTGTTGCTATGGTACTGTTATCTGCACTGTGGTTAATCCACCAAGTATTTAATCAGTTAAGCACCCAGCCTATTGAGCTAACAAACACAGCACAGCTTAGCCGAGTTAAATTTATCGCCATCTTAAGCGCAATATTAATCAGTTTATTATCCATTCCCATGGCGGGGATAAGTACAGCGTTATTGATGCTGTTATTAGGTTACTTCTACAATGAACTCAAACTCCTTGCACTTGCCATCTGCGCATTAGTTAGCTTTATCGGCCTATATTACTACTCGCTGCACATTAACTTATTCGACAAATCATTATGGTTAATGGCCAGTGGTGTGGTGTTATTGCTGATCCGCTTGACGATGGCTTTATCGATTGGCAAAACAATCGCAAACAAGGAGCTACGCCATGACCTTAAGTAAAAGCGCGATTGGGGTGACACTCAGTGCTTTAGCCATATTGGCACTAGTAAACTTCAGCATTTATCAGCAAGAACAGCAGCTTGCCAACGGAGATATTGTGGTATTTGAACTGGCGCCCGTCGACCCTCGCTCGTTAATGCAGGGCGACTATATGGCACTCAACTACCAAATAACCAACCAAATTAACCTAGCAAATGACCTAGAAAACCATGATGGTTTGTTTATCGTTACCCTAGCACAACATCAACTGGCCCAATTTGAAGCCCTTTACCAAGGTCAAACCTTACAGCCAAATCAACAGTTAATTCAATATCGGGTGCGAAGCGGCAGAGTAAAACTCGCCAGTAATGCTTTTTTCTTTGAAGAGGGCCGAGCAGAAGAGTTTGCTAAAGCCAAATATGGCGAGTTTAGGGTTAACCCTGCGGGAAAACTACTGCTGAGTAACATGTTAGATAAAGACTTTAAGCGAATTTAACACCGCTCGCCAGAAGTACAATAGCTGATGTTAAATCCACTAAATTTACAATGAATTTCTTCAGCCAAATTTAACTTGACCCGAAACAGTCCCAGATCCGAATAGCGCTACACTTAGTTTATTAAAAATTGTTCGCTCAAACAGACAAACATGAGGTTGGATTAAGGCAAGGCCGCAGGTAAACTACAGACTATTTTATACCTTTGTTTTAACTGTATTTTAATTAAGGATGATGATGATATTTATAAGTCATTTTATTGGTACTGTCGTTGAAGGAATGATGGACAGCAAAACAGAAAAGCTATTGGAAACAATCCTACCTGTTTTAAAAGAAAGCAATTGGGTAAGTAAAGATGTCGATGAAGACATTGAACCAAACGAAGTGGCCGAGCACATTAGAGCACATGCTGCTGATCGTATTGTGATGTTTGACTGTGAATGCATTGAAAACGATGATGATTATGCAGGTCTGCTGGCGATGTTTGTTGAGAACGCCAAGCTAAGCGATAAAGTATCTGACATACAATCTAGTTACATTGACAATCAAGCCACCATTTCATGTACGGTTGATGGCAAAGTCTTAACAGGCGCGTGGTCACAAAAATCTGACTGGGTTGAAGCTGAGTTTTTTACTTTTACCAATGCCCTCTTTAGCGAACACTTTAACCTGCATTTCTCTGTTCTACCCAGTGAAGATCAGTGTGCTGAATGTATTCTATTAGACGCTGAAAACGGAAAGGTTCTCACTGAATTTTTTGAACGAGTATCAGGTAATTACGATCCCGATGAAGTGTCAGGTAACACCATATTACTGACTATTTTCACCGCTGTTTCCGGCTTGATCATTTTCACCATAATAGGTTGGTTTCTTGTCGGCTTCTGGCCTAGCTTCGGGGGCAACTTATTGTTCTGGCTAATTTTTACGGTGTATTTCTCATTCAAAACCGTCAATAACCAAGAAGAGCAAGAATTGCTTGAAGAAAATCTACAACAAAAACCTGAGCTGATTGGCCAAATGGTTGTTGATATAGTGGACGATCTTAAAAAGCACAAGAAATAAACCTGATAATAGCGCCCGCTATGCACACAATAGTGGTTAACGCTTCTCTCACAGCTAACCATTTGATTTATGTTTCGCATGACGGTAAGTTATTGTCAGTAAATAAATTTAATCCATTTGGGGTCATCAATGTCGTCTTTGTTAAAGTTCATCAAAAGTGCTGTTTTAAGCATTCTTGTTGTTATCATCATTATTGTTGGATTTAATTGGCAAAGCGTTAATCGCTTGTACAGCGTGATCACCCTATTTGATGATGCCTTAATCGTCGATAATTTTTCACACATGAACGATATCTTTTTTAACCAGAAAATTAACCAACATGGCGAGCCTTCTGCCTTTGGCGTTAACTTAACGCCTTTACCAGAGACGTTTAACTATCGAAACCAAACAACCCACTCAAACGAGTTTCTCACGCGGCGGGCAACAACGGCATTGCTGGTGCTTAAAGACGACAACATTACCTACGAGCAATACTTTTTAGGCACCCAAAGTGATGACAAACGCATCTCCTGGTCAATGGCGAAATCATTTGTATCGATACTATTCGGTATGCAGGTTGATGCAGGCAAAATTGATATTGAAAAAAGCGCCGATTTTTATCTACCGGAACTAGCAAGTTCTGGTTATGCCAATGTGAAAGTAAAACACGTTTTACAAATGTCATCCGGGGTTAAGTGGAATGAAGATTACCAAGACTTCTATTCTGACATTAATAAAATGGGTCGTGTGCTGGCCATTGGTGGTTCGTTAGATAAAATGACTAGTGAGCTGGTTAATCAGTCCCCTCCAGGTAAAGTGTTTCGTTATGTCAGCATGGATACCCATGTCATTGGCATGATTACAAGACGAGTATCCGGCAAATCATTAGTTGAGCTTTTACAGACCAACATTTGGGACAAAATAGGCATGCAAAGCGATGCTTACTGGCTTACTGACTCCCAAGGCTCAGCATTTGCATTAGGCGGCTTGAATGTTACTACTCGCGACTACGCCCGCTTTGGCCGTTTACTGCTTAACAACGGCGCATATAATGGTCAACAAATCGTCTCACAGCCTTGGATAAAAGCAGCCACCACAGCACAAGCCGATTACCTGCAACCGCAAGCTGACAAACTTGGTTATGGCTATCAAATATGGTTACCACCCGGCGCTGAAGCGGGTGAGTTTTTTTGTGTCGGGGTCTACGGCCAATATATTTACATCAATCAGCAACACAATGTCGTCATCGTCAAAAATAGCGCAGATTTAGGCTTTCAAGACAGCTTAATCTCTAAGCATGAAACTATTGCCTTTTTCCGGGAAATTGTCGCGTCACTGGAGTAGCGTGTTCGATAAGTGCTAGCCACAACAGCTGGCCCATAGACTAATAAATGTAAATTAAAATCAATTGATTACCAAATAAAATAATTGGTTTTTAGGCATGTTTTTTTAAGTTTATTCACTCAGTTTTTCAAATAAAAGCTATGATGCAATAATATAAAAACGACTAATTTGACATGGATACGTTATGCATATAATAAAGTTGGATAAAACCTATCGGCTTAGAAAAAAAGTGTTAATAGGCACCTGCTGTGTATTGAGTGTCATTGGTTTATTTTTAGGTCTATTTAACTTATTTAGAGAAGCCAGCAATCCAGTGTTAGCGGCTTTTCAGCTAATGTACTCTTTGCTATCTCTTGTAGTAATGCATCGTGCTTTAAATGAACGCCATCAACTTTGGCAAGTGCATCTATACGTTTATAGCCTTACAGCATTGATTATTTTTGCTGTTTATATCGCAGACTTAAACAGCTTTCGGTTTTGCTGGGCGCTGGTTATCCCTTTGCTGTACTTTCTTATACTGGGTAAAAAAACAGCCGCTATTCCTACCAGTATTTTGCTGCTGTTTTCAGTGTTCGATATCAGCGTAAAGTCGGAAGTGATTTTCCCATCTATGCTAATTAACTTTGTATGCAGTTATCTTATTGTGTGGATCGTATCTTATGTATATGAAACGAACAGAGAGAACTCAGAAAGAGAGTTACAAGAGTTAGCCTTGCTTGACCCTCTTACCCAAAGCTATAACCGTTTGGGTTTATCAAAACAGTTCCAAGAAATGTCAGAAAAATCTAATACTTCAATGTTTATCTTGTTATTAGACCTTGATTACTTTAAAGAAATAAATGACAACTATGGCCATGAAGCTGGGGATATTATCCTTAAAGAATGTGCCTCCCAAATTCGTCTTATCGCCAATCATCACTGTACTTTTAGAATAGGTGGCGAAGAGTTTTGTGTCATAGTTGAAGCTGAAGAATTAGCCGAAGCATTAGCGTTAGCGGAATCTATTCGGCTAAAAATTAGTCAACATAAATTCAAATTTGAAGATCAGGTATTGCCCATAACCTTAAGTATAGGCATAGCCAAATTTGAAGCAGAAATGACGCTATCTAGTGCGCTATCACAAGCAGATGCACAGCTCTATGAAGCTAAACACTTAGGTAGAAATAGGGTTGCTTATCAAGAGTGATGGGCACGACTCTAGGAATCGAAAAATGACCAAGATCGCCTTAGTTTTATTAGTATTTGTCTCAATGACAGCAGTTGCTGATGACCTAATACTTACAGACAAAATGAAAGCCCTAGATACAGAGGTATTTGAATCATTTAATCGTTGTCAGAGTCCAGATGAGCTGGAAAAACATGCTAGTTTTTTTGCATCTGATGTTGAGTTCTATCACGATAATGGCGGGGTAACTTGGGATCGTGACAGCATGATAGCCAACACCAAAAATAATGCATGTGGTCATTACAGCCGAAAACTGGTTGAGGGGACTTTCAACGTACATTCGATTAAGGACTTTGGCGCCATCACTGAAGGGGTGCATATTTTTTGTCAAAGTAAGACGAATGAATGTGAAGGTAAAGCTAAGTTTGTGATGGTTTGGCACAAGGTTGACGATAAGTGGCAAATTACTCGAGTATTAAGTTACGGCCACAGCGAGAATGACTAACCTGAACTAGACTCGCCGTAACAAAGCGCGACATCTTATTGTCGCGTTTATGATTATCTCAATATTGGCCTATCAAAAACCTAAAAGCCTATTTTACTGACTCTAGCCATTGGTTGAATGCTGATGCTGGCATAGCACCTGATTGCTGTGCAATTATTTTGCCTTGCTTGAAGACCATTAAGGTTGGGATAGATCGAATATTGAATTGAGCCGCTAATGCTTGCTGCTCTTCTGTGTTAAGTTTACCAAAGCGAAATGTGGGCTCCCATGTTTTAGCTGCTTGAGTAAATACTGGGGCAAAGCTTTTACAAGGACCGCACCAACTGGCCCAAAAGTCGACCACTAATGGCAATTCTGATTTGTTCGCATGGTAGCTAAAGTTAGCCGCAGTAAGCTCCATCGGCTCGCCCACAAATAGGCTTTGCTTACACTTACCGCAAGTAGGTTGTTGTTCAAGGCGATCCTGTGGCACGCGATTTAAAGTATCGCAATGGGGGCAAGCTATGATCATGTTTAGTCCTTTCTAACTTCATTATTGGCATAATAAACAATACAATCTAAGTACGAAAAATTATAAAAAATGGTTTAAAAAATTACCACTTGAGGTGCTATTCATCAAAAATATGCCCCCTATAATATCTCTTGAAAGCAGATGAAACTCATCAATAAACCATTCAGATATAAAATTCAGTTAAAGTCGACGGCACTATTTTCAGTGCATCAAGATTTTACTGACATCGGATTCATCGCGTATCTGCCGCTGTATTAAAATATTGAGTGACGATGAAATCGAGAAAATAGGTGCATCTGTAATGTTAAAATAATATACAGGCTGCTTAATCCCGGTTTTCAGATTCAATTTCTCTATATGCAATTTATCCTGACTGATAGGCATGTAGTAAAGAAACTCATTTTCTATTTGCCACATTCCTTGGCCGCTGTTGGCCTCAACGCCTAAATAGTCAATTTTGTGGGTAGCTAAGTTATATACACCAATATCGCTGCTGTTATGCTGACTGAAATATAATTTTTCATCCACTATTTGAAAGTGAGCAATAGAGGCGGGCAAGACAACCTCATTCTGAGTATGGTTACTCAGATTATAAAAGGTTAATTCATTATTATTTTGGCCTTTTAAAACAGCTAATTCTGTATTATTTACCCACCCGATTTGTTGTGAGTTAAGCATATCGATTTCGGTTAAATTAGCATCATCAAATGAATAAATTACAATAGCGCGCTTGGTCGTCATCACAATATGTGAATCATCAGGTGACCATTGTATTGGCTTTATTAATAGTTCGTGTTCTGGCAATGGTATTTTGCTAATCGAACTATCATTACGACTTAACCAGACTTCATTGCTTCCAGTTCTATTACTAAAAAAAATAAACTGTTCAGAATGATGAGAAAAAACAGGCATAAATTCGTCTCGCGATGATATTGCCACCGGCTGCTCATTACCATCACTTGCAACCTTGATCAAATTAGTGCGAGTTTGACCATGACTAACATAAATATTATCGCCATCTACAGCATTGAGTAATGTAATGTCCTTTATGTCGGTTACGACTTCTGTTCGAGCCATACCTGTTGAATCAGTGGTAAATAACTGCCCAGATTCTAACCACATAAAGTTACCATTATCTAACCAAAGTACGGCATTAATGTTTACACCAGGAAGTATGATACTGCGTTGAGCGATTAATGATGAATTAGAAAACACATTTAACTGCGTTTGGTTGTTGATTAAATTACGACTCAGCAGCGCTATTTCATCACCGCTAGGTGAAAATTGAATGCTAATAAATTTTAAGTGCACATCAGAAAATGCTCGACTGACACTAGGTGGTTGTTGAGGTAAATTAACATCAATAGTCATGGTACTAATGCCTTGGTCTTCTGTCGCAGTCACAATTTGTATTGTGGAGCTATTGATCCAACGTTGATTAACCACATTGCCCAAGCCGCATGGATACTGTTTTAGCAGGGCTAAAGAATGAAAATCAAACACATTAAGTTGGCACCCTCTCAAGTTTAAACGTTCATTTTTACGCAAAAAAACACTCATGTATTCTAGATTAGGCGACAATTTAGGAAAACGAATAGTGTCTGCACTTTTATGTAAAACAGCTTGTTTTTCGTTATGCTTATTATTGGCAATGACAGTATATTCAGGCCCATCTCTATTGATATAAACAACCCAATCTCGCGATGTACTGGTGTCATATTCAGCACCTGGTAGGTAAGTATATGCCTCACTAGTTAATTGCTGAGTTTTACCCTTTAACCATGTTGAAATTGATGATGCAGATAATACTGTTATTGATCCTATAACGAGTAGCAGTAACATTAAGCTTGTGATAAAACGTTTTTTTGTGTTGGATGGATTATCAGCTTGCTCACTGTCTATACTAACCGATGTTGAATTTGATATAGCTGTTGAATTTGATATAGCTGTCGGATTTGGTATAGCTGTCGGATTTGGTATAGATATTGAATTTGATATAGCTGTTGGGTTTGATATAGCTGTTGGGTTTGATATCGCTACCAAAGGAGAAAGCACAGTGTTTTCTGATGTTTTATCTGGTGCACTTTCGAACGCGATTAGATTGTCTGCTTCAACAACCTTCACACACAGGCGATAACCTGTACGAGGTAATGTTTGTATGTATTCAATGTTTGGATCTAACTGCGCAATAACTGCACGTAACTGTGATACCGCTCTATTAATGGCATTATCACTGACAATTCTGCTCTGCCACACATGAGTTATCAATTCTTCTCTATTGACAATTTTATGATGACTACGGCAAAAATAGTACAGTAACTGAAATGATTGAGGCTTAAGTTGGACAAATTTATCCGCATGTAAAGCGAGAGTTTGTGTTGAAAAATCTAACGTTAAGCTATTTATTTTATAATTTTTATTTGCTAACAGCATATCCATTCCGTCGCCACCCAGTGCAATAACAATCCTTTGTTAAATCATATGAAATCAGTAATAAATCACTTTTCACTCATTATATTCGTTTACGTATTTGTTACTCTCGCATGTCAACAATGGATAAACAAAATAATTGACCTGTTCCATCTTTATTGTTGTACCTGGATATTTTCAAGCGAGCCGCGTGCTCGCTTTTTTTTTTAGATAATTAACAATGGCGGCGATAATAGCAAATCAATAACAAAAATCACCATATATCACAATCTAATCACCAAAAATCACCAAAAAATCACCTTTTGATTGTTGTTTGTCACACTCCGTTAACAGATGCTCTGCGCAAGCCAATTGAAAGTGCATTGGACCCAACAAACAACAAAAATAAAAATGGTTATCAGGGAGTATTACCACATGAAAAAAACACAAATGGTGCTAGCAATTAAAATGGCACTACTTGGTGTAACTGTTTCTTCTTCGGGCATAGTGTATGCCGCAGAGGGTGCAGAAGGCGCAAACAATAAAGTAGAACGTATCGCTGTGACTGGTTCTCGTATCAAACGTACCGATTTAGAAACCGCACAACCATTGTTAAATATCAGTCGTGAAGATATTGACCGTTCTGGTTTAAGTAGTTTATCTAACCTACTTAAAGAAGTGTCGACTAACGGCGCCTCACTAGGTTTACAAACCAACAACGGCAACACAGGTGGCGCGGCAACGGTTAGCTTACGTAACTGTGGTTCAGCAAGAACACTCGTGTTAATTAATGGCCGTCGTTGGATCCCGCAATTAGGTGGTAACGTTGACGTATCAACAATTCCATTAGCTGCGGTTGAGCGTATTGAGATATTAAAAGACGGCGCAGCAGCAAACTACGGTACGGACGCAATCTGTGGTGTGGTTAACGTTATTACTCGTAATGACTTTGAAGGCGCTGAATTTGCCGGCACAATCGGCGGCTACGAGCAAGGCGGTGGCCAGCAAGAAACGGCTTCTATTACCTTAGGTAGTCAAGGTGAAAAAACCTCTATTTTAATGAACGTAGCTTACACTCAACAGCAAGAAATTTTGGGTGGCGAACGCGATATTTCTTCTGTGCCTATTTATAACCTTCCAGCTAATATTTCTGGTTCTGGTGGCCGTGCAAGTCCAACAACACCTTATGGACAATATACCGCCACTGTTGATGGCGTTAAAGGTTCGTATACGCTAGACCCAAACAAACAGGGTTGTGTTGCTAATCAAGACTGTACCAGCGTAGGTGATTTTAGACTGTATGATCGTCTTAACGACGGTTATAACTTTGCGCCCGTAAACTACGTGCAGCAGCCTTCTGAAACAACTAGCTTATACTTACAAGCAGCACATCTGTTAAGTGATGATATAACCGCTAAAGCAGATGTAATGTACTCAAAAAGAAGTTCTGAAGCACAATTAGCTGCACAACCTATGGGCGGTTTAGCGATTTCTAAAGATTCGACTTACAACCCATTTGATCAAGACATTATTGGCGGTTCATTCCGTCCTATCGTTGCACCTCGCTCATTTTCTGCAGATGTCGATACATGGCGTGTAAGTGGTGGACTTGAGGGAGATTTTGAACTGGCAGATCGTTCTTTTTACTGGGATGCATTTGCCGCATTCTCTGAAACCAGCTCTGTATTCTTAAAAAATGGTTTCTTTGATACTAACAAGGTTAAAAAAGCATTAGGTGCGTCAAGCATTACAAATGGCGTAGCAACCTGTAATGGTGATGCAGCGTGTGTGCCATTAAATATTTTTGGTGGTCCAGACGGTGTTACCCCTGAAATGCTTAAATACATTTCAGTATCGCCTCGCAACTTAGCGCCGCAATCATTGCACAACTACGGTGCCAGCCTTGGGGGAGATATAGTTGAGCTACCAGCGGGTATGCTAGCTATGGTTGCAGGTGTTGAATATCAACGCCATGCGGGTTATGACTCACCAGATCCTTTAACCGTTGCGGGTCAAGTATTAGGTGACAATGCGGCACAACCTACTGAAGGTGGTTTCTCGGTATCGGAAGCATTTGCTGAAACCGCTATTCCACTTCTAGCAGACCTACCGTTTATTAAGAAAATAGAGCTTAATGCTGCGGTACGTGTATCGGATTACTCAAACTTTGGTAACACAACCAACCCAAGCTTTAAACTAACTTACTCACCAAATGATGACCTGATGTTCCGCGCGAGCACTAGCGACGGTTTCCGTGCGCCATCGTTAACTAACTTATACAGTGGTCAAAATGATTCTCGCCCATCGGCGACCGACCCATGTGATATCGACTCTGTTGCTTATACTAACTCTGCGCAAACGCGTGCAAACTGTTTAGCCGCTGGCGTAAGCCCATCGTTTAAACAAAAAGATCCACAATTCCGCGCGAAAGTGGGTGGTAACCCAGAGTTACAACCAGAAACATCGACTTCAAAAATTCTTGGCTTTGTGTATAACCCTAGTCAAATTGAAAACCTAGGCTTAACGTTAGATTGGTATAACGTACAAATTGAGAACGCTATTGGTACTAACACGGCGCAATCTATTGCTGACCGTTGTTACATCCAAGGTATCACCCAATATTGTGGTTTAATTAGCCGCGATATGGTTGGCACGTTAAATGGTAACCCAGGTGAAATATCAAACTTATTAGCATTATCTCAAAACTTTGTTGGTGGTCTTGAAACCGAAGGTTATGACTTAAATGTCACTTACCAGTTCACTACTTCTATTGGTGAATGGCAAGTTAACTGGGACTCAACTTATGTTGATTATGCCGGTGACATAGGTAAACCAAATCGTGGTGAAGTAAACGTTGATGGTAATATCTCAGACGGTAATTATGTTGGTAAGTTAACACCTGGCGCATCAGGCGGCGGCAGTGAGTTCAGAGTTAAATCTAACTTAACATTAGGTTGGAATAATGATGATTTCTTCGCTTCGGTAACGGCTCAGTTCTTATCTAAGCAAACCGAAAACTGTTCTAACGTTATTACCGTTGCAACTGGTTTAAACCAACCTGAACTACGTGATTTATGTAGTAATCCTGACAATATGGCAACAAGTTATGCCTTTAAACCAGGTACTACTGAAGTGGTTGCCACTGAAGTATCTGCACCAGAAAATGAACTATCTCCAACAGTTTATTTTGATACTCAAGCGGGTTGGAATACGCCATGGGAGAGCACTGTATCTGTAGGTATTCGTAACCTATTCGATAAAGAGCCACCACTAGCATACTCAGCCTTTGCTAATACTTACGATCCGTCGTACCGTATTCCTGGTCGCTACTTGTATGCTTCATTCAAACAACGCTTCTAAACTTAGCATCATGACTTTAAATAGGTATTGTTAAAGTCATTATGTGCAAAAAAGACCCTTTTTAGGGTCTTTTTTATTGGCTAAATAATAAGGTATTTCTTGGGCCTGTTGATATTTAAAAGCTCAATTTGGGCACGGATGGGTAACTCTTTATATTATCACTTGATCCCGTTAGCCAAAAAGCCACAATGAAAGCCACAATGTTGGCGCAAACATCACCGCAATAAGCGCAACTATTGGGCTGATAAACTGAGCAACACGGTCAACTTATTTGGGTACCAATAATCCTAAGCTAGCATGAAGTTAATCACTCTATTGATTCAAAGAATAAATAGAGTGATTATTTAACCTTATTTATTTCTCTATCCCTACACTGCAAAAACAATGTTATTTCAATGTAACTATTGTTCCCACCGTGTTTCAATGGTGTTTTTATAGCATTTAATTCTGTTTATCATCGGTTAATGGGTTAGAATTTGTGATGTTTATCGCCTGTAATCATGTTTTTTGTCTTGGAGGGATTGCGCATCCTTTGCTAATCTCAAATTCAACTAACAAAGACATAAAATCACGAGGTGCAGCTTGCCGCCTCAAATTACAAGGTTAACCACCCAATGAAAACCACACTTTTAGCTACCGCGCTTTCAGCACTGTTTATCGCCCCGACAGTTTCAGCTATAGAAATTTATAAAGATGATAAAAATGCTGTCGAAATTGGCGGCTTTGTTGACGCCCGAATCATTAATACTCAGGGTGAAACTGAAGTGGTTAATGGCGCCTCACGTATTAACTTTGGTTTTGATCGTCAATTAACCCATGGCTGGAATGCTTTTACTAAATTAGAGTGGGGTGTCAACCCTGTTGGTAACAGCGATATTGTTTATAACAACCGCTTTGAATCTGTCCAAGATGAGTTCTTTTATAATCGTTTAGGTTATGTGGGGCTTGAGCATGACAACTACGGTACGCTAACCATAGGTAAGCAATGGGGTGCCTGGTACGATGTGGTTTATAACACTAACTACGGTTTCGTTTGGGACGGTAATGCCGCTGGCGTATATACCTATAACAAAGATGATGGCGCTGTAAACGGTGTTGGCCGTGGTGACAAAACCGTTCAGTATCGCAATGCTTTTGGTGATTTCAGCTTTGCCGTTCAAACGCAGCTTAAAAACAGCAGCTTCTATACTTGTGATACAAGCGAAGAAATTAGCCAGGCTGATTGTGAAGCGCTATTTCAAAATGGTGACAAAGCAGCCCAGCAAGTTGACTTTAACTACACCTATGGCGGCTCTGTAACCTATAGTGCAACCGACATGCTAACATTTACCGCTGGTATTAACCGTGGTGAGTTTGATGTTCAATTTGGCAATGGCGAACAGACAACCGCTATCGATCTTATTTACGGTGCAGGTGTCACCTGGGGCAACTTTGACAATAATGGCCTTTATGCTGCTGCTAACTATAACAAACAAGAAAACCATGACACTGATAACATAGGTCGTTTAATCAAAGACGCCTACGGTGTCGAATCATTGTTATCATACAAGTTTGAAAACAGTTTACGTCCATTCATATCGTATAATATTTTAAATGCCGGTAGTAACTATGTTATTCAACCTAACTTTAACGCCGATCCAAACGACGTGTTTAAGCGCCAGTTCGTGGTAATGGGTTTACACTATGTATGGGATACCAACACAGTGTTATATGTTGAAGGTCGCAAAGATTTCAGTGACTTTACTAGCACAGATCAAGAACAAGAAGCCAGAATGTCGCTATCAGAAGAAGATGGTATCGCCATAGGTATTCGTTACACCTTGTAATAGATTACATCTGTAGCTCAATATTAAATAAATAGCCCAGTTTTAAACAAACAGTTCAGAACTAAACAAGAAGCCCGAAGTGAAAACTTCGGGCTTCTTTAATAAAATCAAACAAATAAAAAATAGTTAACTTACTTTTGCGTCAACAATAGCCGCTGGCACAATTTAACAAAATCCGACGAGGTAACAATACCTAGCACCTTGTTTTGATTATCAACCACAGGTAAGCAGCCTAACTTGTTATCAATAAAATATTGCACAACCACTGTTAGCGGTTCATCTAGGCCTAACTTTTCTGGATGATTTTCCATTACATCTGCAATCGGGGTATAACGCTCTTTTCTATCTAACGCGCCTTGGCCATATTTATTAAGCATGGTTAACACACTGGCAATCATCCTTTTGTGTGTCAGCATTCCTATAAATTGGCCATTCGTTTCAGAAATCACTGGCAGATGGCGAACATTACGACTTTGCATCAGCTCATGGGCATCTTTAAGGCTGGCCTCATTCGAAATACAAACAGGATTTGGGGTCATGATATCGCATACTTTCATGGTATTACTCCTTTACCGATTTATGCTTAAAGATTAGTCAAAATAATACTCAATAGCGAGAGAAAGCGCTGTCATAGTATTTAAAAATAACCGATTAAATAAAAAAGCTGCTAAAAATTAACCTCATCATAGCCATCTACATAATCAGACAACAATAAACTGATGAAAAGCATCTTAGATATTCAAAGAATAGAGTAACACGAAGGAATTAGTCGGTTGTGTTTAACAAATAGAACCAATACACTTTCAGACATATAAAGCGGCATGATTATGTTGATCATGGCAGGTCACATTTGCACACGCTATTTGTAAAGTAGTTGCAATTTCATCTAACACAAAAAGTTTATGCTTGCTTCATTGCATTGCAACTCTTGTAAGGTTAATCATGGCAACACCACCACAAAACAAGCAAATTAACATCAATAAATTAATTGAAACACCACAAACGGGTGTAATAAGACTTGATAGAAATTTTGCTATCGTCGCCATTGATGATGTAATTGAAGCGTTATTGCTCTTATTCTTACCAGTAAAACCAATCAAACAACCACTTGGCGAAAGTCACCTATGTGGAAAACAATGGCTTGATATCATAGGCCCGCTTCAAGCCTCGCCACAAGGCACCCCCTGGTTACAAGCTAATCAAACCCAGTCTGATCAAACATCACAGTTAAAATTAATCAATAACCAAATTGATATGACATTATCTTTGCGTTATTCACCTGTATTTGATCATCACAGCAACCTACTTGAAATGCTGATATTTATTGTTGTTGCTAAATCAAAACAGCAAATTGAAAAAGATCTAAAAAATGAACAAGCCTTTTACCGTGCAGTTGTAGATGATATGCCTGCCTTAATATATCGCTACACCACAGAAGGTATAGTCACCCTAGCCAATGCGGCAGTATGCAGTTATTTTGGCGCAAAAGCGGATGATATTATAGGAATGAGTATCTATGATGTTATGGATGCTGAAAATATCGACAGGGCTAAAAATCACCTAGCCAGTATTACAGTTGAAAACCCAATTTTGGCGCATGAACACAGTGGTACTGACAGTGTTGGAAACAGAAAATGGTTTCAATGGACCGACAGATTAATTCTTTCAGATGACGGCCAGCCACTCGGTTATCAAGGGATTGGACTTGACCTAACAGAACGAAAAATGTACGAAGAAGAGCTATTAGAGTTAGCATCTACCGATATGTTAACAGGCTTATTAAATCGGCGTCAGTGCATTCTTTTGGGTAAGCAGGCTTTACTTAGTTGCCGACAAGAAAATCATTCATTCTCATTGTTAATCATAGATCTCGATTTATTTAAAAACGTCAATGACAGTTTAGGCCATCTTGCTGGCGACCATGTTTTGCAAAAATTTGCGGCTTTATGTACCAATATACTTGATGAAAGTAATATTATCGGGCGTTATGGTGGCGAAGAATTTATCATAATATTACCGAAAACTAATCTTAAACAAGCACTTGTAATTGGCGAAAATCTACGCAAAAAAGTTGAAGCAATGGAGATTAGCTTAGATAAACATCAATTCAACATCACCATTAGTGTAGGAATAGCCGCCAGTAATGACAGCTTACCTAACTCACTCAACAGCTTGCTTGCAAGTGCTGATGAAGCACTTTACAAAGCTAAAGCGACGGGTAGAAATAAAGTAGCATACTAAGCGAGCACTCATTAGCAGTGAGTGTCAACAGCATTCATTATGGCACAAGCCATTGTTTTACAATATTATTTATAACTTTCACAAAACAGCTAAAACCGGTTATTGTCCGGAAATGCAAAATGCTATCAAAACGAAAAAATTGCCAAGTAACCTCCATCAGGGTCTAACCTAGCTACCTCACTGTCGTTAACACTACTCTTAAGCACACATCTTTAAAGCCCTAGCCCTGCTGATTTTTTTGAGTGCATTTCAAATAACAAATTAGATGTGAGTCAGTTTTTAAAAAGCGACTTTATTGCCACTGATTACACCCTATCCCCACTTTTTACAAAGCACTACCAACGTGATGCCATGACTTATGTTGACCTAAATCATCTTTTTTTTAGATTAGAACAATCGTTTTTATTCGCTCCAACAATTTAAGAACTTCCTTATACTGTGATTTCTCAGTCATATTGCAGTAACCTAATTTGGGTCAACAAGCACACAACGTATCCGCTTGAGTACTTAGGCTTACTGCTTTGGGATTCATTATTTTACACAAAGTGAACATGATTCAACTCAAGGGAATAAACATGAAACCACAAATATTCAATAAAAAAGTCATTACAGTGCTGGTCAGCATGGCGCTGTTATCAGGCTCAGCTATAGCCAGTGATGGCGGCAAAGCAGAAATGACCAAGCCTCAAGGCGCAATAGGCACAGGCAGTGCTATTGCCAACCAGGCAAAAACCAATCAATTTTGGTGGCCTAAACAACTTAACTTATCCGCACTGCGTGACCATGATGGTCGCTCAAACCCTTATGGGGCTGACTTTGACTATGCTAAAGCGTTCAACAGTTTAGACCTTGATAAAGTTAAACTAGACATTAACAAGCTACTGACAACATCTCAAGATTGGTGGCCTGCTGACTTTGGCAATTATGGCCCCTTCTTTATTCGCATGACGTGGCACAGTGCAGGTACTTACCGAACCCTTGATGGTCGTGGTGGCGCAGGTGGTGGGCAACAACGTTTTGAGCCATTAAACAGCTGGCCAGATAACGGTAATTTAGACAAAGCACGTCGATTACTTTGGCCAATTAAAATGAAATACGGCGAAGCACTTTCATGGTCAGACTTAATCGTGCTTGCCGGTAATGTGTCGCTTGAAAACATGGGCTTTAAAACCTACGGTTTTGCTGGTGGACGCAGTGACGATTGGGAACCAGACATGGTTTATTGGGGACCAGAGGTAGAAATGCTAGCTAGCGATCGTGAAGATCGAGACGGTAAATTACAACGCCCACTGGGTGCGACTCACATGGGGTTAATTTACGTCAACCCAGAAGGCCCAAAGGGCGTCCCCGATCCACTCGGTTCAGCTAAAAATATCCGTGTGGCTTTTGAACGTATGGCCATGAACGATGAAGAAACACTGGCACTGATTGCTGGCGGACACACCTTTGGTAAAATGCATGGTGCACACAAGCCAAAAGATTGTTTAGACCCAGAACCCGCTGCAGCAGGCATTGAAGAGCAAGGCCTAGGTTGGAAAAACAAATGTGGTAAGGGACATTCAGAAGACACTGTCACCAGTGGTTTAGAAGGTGCTTGGACTCAAGCCCCAACTCAATGGACATCATTATATTTAAGCAACTTACTTAACTTTGAATGGCAGCAAACTCGCAGCCCAGCGGGTGCTATTCAGTGGATACCAACTGATGAGTCATTGCATAAATCAGTGCCAGATGCGCATGTTGCCGGTAAATTTAACGCTCCAGTTATGACAACCGCAGACCTAGCGCTGAAGTATGATCCTGAATACCGTAAAATTGCAGAGCGTTTCTTAGCAGATCCAGAAGAATACCGCTTAGCCTTTGCTAAAGCCTGGTACAAACTGACTCACCGCGACATGGGACCTGCACGTAATTTCTATGGTAAAGAAGTGCCACAAGAAACCTTAATCTGGCAAGACCCAATTGATGTTCAAACATTATCTAATCTTGATGAGTCGGGTATCAAAACGCTAAAAGGCAAAATTTTAGCCTCTGATTTAACCGTAGCAGAATTAGTCCGTGTTGCTTGGGGTTCTGCTGCAAGTTACCGTGATTCAGATATGCGTGGTGGAGCAAATGGTGCCCGTATTGCACTTGCACCTCAAAAAGATTGGGCTGTTAATAATCCAGCTGAAACCGCTAAAGTGATTAAAACACTGACCGCGATTCAACAAGATTTTAACGACAGCTTCTTCAGTAAACGCAGTGTTTCATTAGCAGATTTAATTGTACTGGGAGGCTCAGCTGCAATTGAAAAAGCCGCTAAAGATGCAGGCTATACCGTTACAGTGCCGTTTAATCCAGGTCGTGGTGATGCAACACAAGCCATGACAGATGTAAACTCATTTAATTTACTTGAGCTAACATCTGATGGCTTTAGAAACTACTTTGACAGTGAGCAAAGCTACAAGTCACCGGTGGAAATGTTAGTAGATAAAGCAGATCAACTTGCGCTATCTGTGCCAGAAATGACCGTACTGGTTGGTGGATTACGTGCATTAGATGCCAACTATCAAGGCCAAAAACATGGCGTATTGACCAAAACACCTGGCTTGCTAAATAATGACTTTTTCGTCAATTTGCTCGACATGTCAACAGTGTGGAAGCCATCGGCAGATGAGGGAATATACCAAGGTTTTGATCGTAAAACAGGCGAGCAAATTTGGACTGCAACTTCAGTAGACTTAATCTTTGGGTCTAACTCAGAGCTTCGCTCAATTGCTGAAGTGTATGCATTTGACACCTCAAAGCAAAAGTTTGTGAATGACTTTGTGGCAGCCTGGACTAAGGTGATGAACCTAGACCGTTAAGCTTCACATTGTTGAAAAAGTGCTGACAACCTTTGTGTTGCAGCACTTTTTCATTAATCACTCGTCATACAATCACTCTGCATAGCACCCACTAAAATTAGCACTAGAAACTCTCTCCACAATTGATTCAATAAGAATCAAGCGGCTTACGGCTTATAACGTAAACCAGACCCGCCAAACCAACACCTAAGAAACTCTTCGGCAACAAAAACGAAGCGTGATGACAACACAAAATTAACACAAGCAAATCAATTGCCTACATTTTAACCACCCAGATGTTTGCTACATAAAAATAACTGTTTATTTAAAAAAACAATACGATAATCACTAATAATCGCAACAATCAAGCCGATATAATAAACAATTAAAATTTGGGTCAACCTAAACCACAAACACGCTTTCAGTTTGCAGTGTGTAGGAGTCAATATTCATGAGTTTTCTGTCGACATTATCCATTCGAAATAAATTAATCACTGCCATGCTACTGGCGGTAATAGCATCAACCAGCATAGTGGCTTATGTCGGACAAACTAGTGCTAAAAACGTACTGTCCACAAGGTTAGAGCAATCAGACATGCCTAACTTATTGCAACGTATTCGTAACTCTATTGATGGTGAAATTAACCAAATGAGAGTAATGACTCAATCAATTGCTTCAAATAGCATGATCAAAATGTGGCTCGAGAAAGGCGCAAGTGTTGAAGGTGAGAAACACCTCATCCAATACTTGAAGCAAACAGCAAGTGATAATGGTTTTAGCAATGCCTCATTTACTGATTACGACCAGCAAAGGCATTGGAATACAAATGGTTTCTTAAGGGTGCTCAAGCCAGATCATGATAAGTGGTTTTTTAACTTTAAAGACAGTGGTAAAACAGAATCAACCAGTATCTATAAAGATAGCAAAGGGTCCACTGATATTTACATAAACTACCAACAACCCAATGGCTTCGGCATTGCTGGAGTATCTAAGTCATTTGATGAAATGGTGGATTACCTCAACAGCTTTCAAATAGAACAATCTGGCTTTGTTTATCTTGTCGATGGTAATGGTGTTATCAAGGTGCATCCGAATATCGATTACAAGACTAAACAAACCATTGCCGATTTATATCCTTCTATTAATAGCAATCAACTGGTAAATAAAAGTGACTTCGCCTCAGCTATGGTTGGTCAAGAGCTGATTGCATCAAGCTACATAGCAAGTTTAGACTGGTACATAGTTGCCCAAGTGCCATTAGAAGAGCTTTATGCAGGACTAGATGAATCGCGTAATAACATCATCATTACCTTTGTGATAATTGCCGCATTATTTACACTTATTAGTATTTATTTGGGTAACAGCTTAGTGCGTCCGATAAATCAACTGGCAGATACCTTTAAAGAACTGGGTGAAGGCGAAGGGGATTTAACGCAACGACTTAATGAAAATGGCAACGAAGAAATGCGCCGTTTAGCACAAGGCTTCAATGCTTTTATCAATAAGTTACACAATGTCATTCAAGAGCTTGCTACTACTACCTTTGATGTTAACAGCGCATCGCAGCAAGTCTATAAAGATGCGCTGCACTCGACAAAACTCACTGAGGTTCAACGTGATGGTGCCCATCAAGTGTCGGTAGCCATTAACGAAATGGGCAGCACCATTGCTGAAATCGCTAACAATGCTTCTGTTGCAGCACAATCAACCACCGAAGCGACTCAAAAAGCACAGCGCGCGCAAATTGTAGTAGAAGAGTCAAATTCAACTATTAATGACATGGCCACAAACATGGAAAGTGTGTCGACTAATATTGTGATCTTAGCCGAAAAAAGTGATGCGATTTCAAGCGTGTTAGATGTGATTAGAGCGATTTCAGAACAAACTAATTTACTGGCGTTAAACGCCGCTATTGAAGCAGCTCGCGCAGGTGAACAAGGTCGAGGTTTTGCCGTGGTTGCCGATGAAGTACGCAATCTTGCTAAACGTACCAGCGATTCTACCGATGAAATTCATAAGATGATCTCTGAATTACAAAATGGCGCTAAGGCAGCAGTATCATCGGTACATCAGGGCCGCGAGCAGGCCAAACTGGGCGTTCAAGCGCCGCAAAGAACTCATCAAGCTCTTGAAGAAATCGCCGCCAATGTGATACACATTTCAGAGTTAAATATTCAGATTGCCGCCGCCACTGAAGAGCAGTCAGCGGTGATCAACGAGATCAATCAGCATGTGATTAATATTAGTGACAGCAGTGATAGCAGCGCCCAAGCTTCAGCCAGTATTGAAGGCTCTAGCGAGGCACTAAAGTCAATGGCAAATGCTTTAGATGGTTTGGTAAAACGCTTTAAACTCTAATCAGTAAGGGAAATTGAATGGAGTGATAGGCTGATGATGCATAACGGATAAACGGTATCACTGATAACTATTGCCAATTTGAAGCTTAAAAAACATTCGACCACAAAAAAGCCCTAATCTTTATAAGATCAGGGCTTATTTATTGCGTTACCGCCAAAACAACGATTAACCGTAAAGATTAACCTGCTTTAGCTAGAATGCGATAAGCATGTAGTAAAGGCTCTGTGTAACCAGATGGCTGAGATTTACCTTTAAAAATCAAGTCACATGCCGCTTTAAAGGCAATGCCGTCAAAGTTAGGCGCCATATTAGTGTACAGCGGATCCCCTGCATTTTGAGTATCGACCACAGCGGCCATTTTTTTCAACGCCGCCATCACTTGCTCTTCACTGCATATGCCATGCTCAAGCCAGTTGGTTAAATACTGCGATGAAATGCGCAAGGTTGCTCTGTCTTCCATCAAGCCGACATTATTAATATCAGGCACTTTTGAGCAACCTACTCCTTGATCAATCCAGCGTACAACATAGCCTAAAATACCCTGGGCATTATTTTCTAGTTCAAAAGCAATTTGCTCATTGGTGAGTGTTACCCCTTCAGCAAGTAAAGGAATGGTCAACAAACTGTCAATGCTAGCACGTGGGCGTTGCTTAATTTTTTGCTGAACGTCTGCCACATTAATTTGATGATAATGAGTAGAATGCAGCACGGCACCATTTGGCGACGGCACCCATGCGGTGTTTGCACCCGCTTTAGGATGAGCCGATTTTTGCTCAAGCATAGCAGCCATTTCATCTGGCATTGGCCACATGCCTTTACCGATTTGAGCGCGACCTTGTAAGCCACATTCAAGCCCAATATCGACATTCCAATCTTCGTAAGCACTGATCCACTTTTGCTGTTTCATTACCGATTTAGGCACAAACGCGCCCGCTAGCATTGAGGTATGCAGCTCATCACCCGTACGGTCAAGAAAGCCGGTATTAATAAACACCACGCGATCTTTCGCAGCCCTAATACACTCTTTCAAATTAAGTGTCGTTCTGCGCTCTTCATCCATAATGCCGACCTTAATAGTATTACGCGGAAGCTTGAGCGCATCTTCTATCTTAGTAAACAGGTCACAGGTAAATTGCACTTCTTCAGGGCCATGCATTTTAGGTTTTACAATATTCACCGAACCTTTGCGGCTATTACTACGACCATTATTGTTGCCTTTAAGGTCATGCATAGCAGCAAGCACAGTGATCATGCCATCAAGTATTCCTTCAGGCACTTGGTTACCATTTTTATCCAGCACAGCATCAATGGTCATCAAGTGACCCACGTTACGCACAAACAGCAAACTTCTGCCGGGTAACGTGACTGTTTTTAGATCAGCATTCTGGTTGGCACTCTGGTTGGCATTAGCAGCGGTATAGACGCGATCGTCATTGAGCTCTCTAACGATCTCTTTACCATTTTTAGTCAGCGAAGCAGATAAATTACCTTGCATCAAACCTAACCAATTGCGATAAATTTCAACCTTGTCTTCAGCATCAACCGCGGCGACAGAGTCCTCACAGTCCATAATGGTGGTAACAGCGGCTTCAACCAGCAAATCTTTAACGCCAGCGCGATCGCTCCCACCAATGACACTGCTTGGGTCAATTTGAATTTCGATGTGCAGACCATTATTCACTAACAAAATAGCACTTGGTGCATCAGCACTACCTTGGTAACCCACACACTTTTCTGGCTGGGCTAAGGTTGTAGTCGAGCCGTCCGTTAATTGCACCCGTAACACACCCGCGTCGAGGTAATAACGGGTCACATCTGCATGGCTGCCTTGTGCTAAAGGCGAAGCGGTATCTAAGTGCTGTTTGGCAAAAGCGATAACCTTGCTGCCGCGTACCGGGTTGTATTGTTTAGTAAGCTCCGCGCCATCTTCTTCAGATATCGCGTCAGTGCCATATAGTGCATCATACAGGCTGCCCCAACGAGCATTGGCAGCGTTAAGCGCAAAGCGCGCATTTTTAACTGGCACTACAAGCTGTGGTCCAGCTTGCGCTGCTATTTCATGGTCGACATTTTCAGTGCGAACTTGAAAAGCCTCACCCTCAGGCACCAGGTAACCTATTTCAGACAGAAAAGCTTTATATGCTGCAGGATCAAAATCATTGGTGGGATGGTCAATATGCCATTGATCAATTTGCTGTTGTAGTTGTTGTCTTTTTTCTAACAGCTTCACATTAACGGGCGAAAACTCGTTAATAATATCCTCAAATTTAGCCCAAAAGGTTGCTGAGTCAATGCCAGTACCTGGGCAAATATCACTGTCGACCAGTTGCCACAATGCTTGTGCTATTTGTAATCCACCTACTTGAATACGTGCTGTCATTTTATATCCCTACCTTAATTCCTGTGCGTTGACCGTAAACTTAGCCTTAAATCATTAGCCCCAAATCATTAGCGCAAACTCATTCGCCCAAACTTATTAGCCCAAATCATGCCACTGTTAATAGCTTACTGTTCATACGCAGTAATTCTTTACTCTATATCAAAGTTATCTTATTTATCCAATTTATACTCATTATCACCACTATTCACCAAAGATATGGCAAAATGGGTTTTTTTGGTTAATTTACAACATATACGTAACTAAAAATCACAATATCAATAATATTAAACATCGCCTCTATTTATCTCTTCTGCGGTTTTAGTGATTAGTTGACGCATCCACTGATGGGCTGGATTATGCTGAAGCAAAGGGCTCCAAGCCATAGTCAATGCAATGGGTTGGATAATAAAAGGCGGCGGAACAATACTCACCCGATCATTATTGTTGTGATGACGTGCCATCTTACTTGGTATGGTTGCGATCAAATCCTGTTGCTCAGCCAACAAACAGGCGGCTTGATAATGGCGAGTAAAAACGGTGATCTGACGTTTCACCCCAATTCGCGTTAATGCTTCATCTACCCAGCCTAAACGCTGAACATCATCAGGGTTCATCCCTACCCCAACGCCCATCCCTGTTTTACTCACCCACACATGCTTAGCCTTTAAATAACTGTCTAAAGAAAACTTCTTTAAAACAGGATTATTCTTACTAATCAGGCAGCTAAAATCATCACTCCATAATACTTTTTGATGAAATGACTGCGGAATACTGTCAAAACGGTTTATCACCATATCGACTCTTCCTTGTTCTACATCAGGGAAACTAACATCACTTGGGGTCATGATATCTAAAATGATGTTGGGCGCTTGAGTACGAAGCTTGGCAATTAGCGGCGGAATTAACGTCGCTTCAGCATAATCACTTGCCATAACACGGAAGACTTTATCACTTTCTAGTGGATCAAATTTGGCGCGTGGTTGTACGGCTTTTTCCAGCCCAATAATCAACTCACTGATGATGGGTTGTAATTCATTTGCACGTTCGGTGGGTGTCATACCCTGACTAGTGCGAATAAGTAACGGATCATCAAACAAGTTTCGTAAGCGTTTTAGGCCGTTACTCATTGCAGGCTGGCTGATCCCAAGCTGGTCTGCCGCTTTAGTCACATTTCTTTCACGTAGTAAAACATCTAAATAAACAAGGAGGTTCAAGTCGATACGAGATACATTCATATGGTGAATACCGAAAATAGTAAGTATAAATTAGGCTTATTTAACCAAATCTAACTATGATTATCAACGTAATCAATTGCCGCTAATCTATTTGTTAAGGAATAAACACATGACTCACTACAAAAATAATATCGATGAAGCTGCCACCTTGATTAATTCGGAAGGTAGTGCATGGAATGCCATCAACCCAGAGTCAGTCGCTCGTATGCGTCTACAAAATCGCTTTAAGACTGGGTTAGACATCGCAAAGTACACTGCCAAGATCATGCGTGAAGACATGGACAACTACGATAAGGACTCATCGCAGTACACCCAGTCATTAGGTTGCTGGCATGGTTTTATCGCCCAACAAAAAATGATCTCGATTAAAAAACATCTTTTAACCACTAAGCGTCGTTACCTATACCTTTCAGGTTGGATGGTAGCTGCACTGCGCAGTGAGTTTGGTCCATTACCTGACCAATCTATGCATGAAAAGACTTCTGTTGCTGCCTTGATTAAAGAGCTATACACCTTCCTACGTCAAGCTGATGCACGTGAACTAGGTGGTCTTTTCCGCGAATTAGATAACGCTAAAGAGTCAGATAAAGCCGCAATTCAACACAAAATTGAAAACTTCGAAACCCACGTTGTACCTATTATTGCCGACATTGATGCTGGCTTTGGTAACGAAGAAGCCACTTACTTGATGGCAAAACAGATGATTGAAGCGGGTGCTTGTTGTATTCAATTAGAAAACCAAGTGTCAGATGTAAAACAGTGTGGCCACCAAGACGGTAAAGTCACCGTGCCACATGTTGAATTTTTAGCAAAAATTAATGCGGTTCGTTATGCATTTTTAGAGCTTGGTATCGATGACGGCGTGATTGTTGCGCGTACCGATTCATTAGGTGCAGGCTTAACGCAAAAAATTGCTGTCACTAAAGAAGCTGGCGATTTAGGCGATTTATACAATAGCTTCCTTGAAGTTGAAGCGGTTGATGCTGCAAAACTTGAAAATGGTGATGTGGTATTCCAGCAAGGTGGCAAACTGGTGAAACCGGCTCGTCTACCAAATGGCTTATTTAAGTTCCGTGCTGGCACAGGTGAAGAACGTTGTGTACTTGATTGTATTACTTCACTGCAAAATGGCGCTGATTTATTGTGGATTGAAACTGAAAAGCCGCATGTATCTCAAATCGGTGGCATGGTTAACGAAATCCGTAAAGTTATTCCTAATGCTAAGCTTGTGTATAACAACTCGCCATCGTTTAACTGGACGCTAAACTTCCGTCAGCAAGTATTTGATGCGATGCAAAAAGCAGGACAAGACGTATCAGCTTACGACCGCGCGCAATTAATGAGTGTCGATTACGATACCACTGAGCTTGCTATTCAAGCTGATGAAAAAATTCGTACTTTCCAATCTGACTCGGCACGTGAAGCAGGTATTTTCCATCACCTTATTACACTACCGACTTACCACACAGCAGCACTGTCTACCGACAACTTGGCTAAAGAATACTTCGGTGACCAAGGCATGTTGGGTTATGTTGCCAATGTTCAACGTAAGGAAATACGTCAAGGTATCGCCTGTGTTAAACATCAAAACATGGCTGGTTCAGATATCGGTGATGCACACAAAGAGTACTTCTCTGGTGACCAAGCGCTTAAAGCGTCAGGTAAAGACAACACAATGAACCAGTTCTAACACCGCTTTGATAGACTGATTTTATAGACTGATTTTGTAATAGTGCATTACAACAATAGTGACTAGCTTAAGCGAAGTTTTTGAAGTGGACATCGCCGACAGCGAAAGCTAATACCAAAAGGCCTGCTTAAATAAGCAGGCCTTTTTATGTGTCACGCTCGGGTAAAATCGTAGCGATAACACCTTTCCCCTTTGCAGCAGTATTTCAAATATACAAACAGCAATAATCATCAATGTTCATGCTATTGTGTTTGACAATGTTAGCCTTAGCGCCACTTTGCCACTACTGCTTAAACAACATAGCCTTAACTTTAACTCTAATTTCCATCTCAACATAACCATCCACTCTCGCGTCATTCAGATAATGCTCTAACATCGGAAAATTATCAGGTTCAAAACCGCTATTTGGCAACCAATCAGAATACAAACTCAGCTGAGCTTGAATAGCCTCTTCAGGTGCGCCTTTAAAATACACCACCGCATACTTGCCTTCGGGGATTTCAGTTGTCGTAAACGGTGAATGAACGTCTACGCTATCACCTATCACTATCGCAGCATCGTAACGGCACTTATCTACTGGCGTCACCGTTGGGTTGTCATAGGCAAACGCAAAACGTTGTTGCTCATCGTGTTTAATGCCATTGTTAGCCGCCCACTCTATAAGCTTGTCCCAAGTGGCAAAAATCGACTCAGGTTGATAACCTCGCGCCGAACTCAACATACACACCCGTTGGCTAACAAAGTCTTTTACTTCCACTTTCATATTTATATCCTTCACATTGGCGTTATTCATCACCTCATTGGTAATGCGACTAGGATACAAATCTGCGGGGCAAAACACTTTTCCATACTTGCGGTATATTTTTCCAATCTTGCTATCTTTTACTTTGTCTGGGTTTCTAATTTCAGACGGACTGAACCCAAAATAGAGTTTTACCGCCTTAGAAAAATTAGCACTGGATGAAAAACCACAGTCTAACGCCACCTGAGTGATTGACAATTCGGTATTAAAAATCAACATATTGGCAGCTTTTTCAAGCTTACGCCGACCAATGTAATCATTTACAGTCTCGCCCATAATGGCAGAAAAAATACGATGAAAATGATAAGGGGAAAAATAGCTCACTTTCGCCACTTCAGTTAGCGAAATGCTGTCGGTCAAATTAGCCTCAATATACTGAAGCACCCGATCTATTCGTATTTGGTATTCTTTATTCATAGGCTCCACGAGTTCCCGAGCATTAAGTAAGTACGCATTTAAAAAACAGGCAGTAAAATAACAGGCAGTAACGGGTTTTATTCTGCCACAACACACGCCAACTTTCCCCAGCAGATAAAGCTAACCGATTAACACAACACATTCAGCCATTCATTTACTACCATCAATTAGGATACAAATTAATACAAGTCATTATTCTACAATGACATTTTTGCACTTATTATCACATAAACAGTAAATATTGATTGATAGCAGCAAACAAAATCGGTTACTGTCTGAATACACAAGGAATGCAGGCTCTAATGCAGTAAAAGCGACACAAGTGATCAAACCAAAATCAGGGATGAAACCATAGCCACCGCGCTATTGTTTACACAAAGCCACAGCACACCGCTTAACGCCCTCCCCACTTTGATCTTTTTGATGCATTTCAAACTGAATATCTTAATCGTTTAGTTTACATCTCGTTCAAGGAAGATAATGACAGCTTTTTCAACCAGCGCAGTTAACAGCGTATTTTCAATCATCATATTGCTTTCAGGCATGTTTTTGATGGTGTTGATAATGCACTTACTGCTTAAATATCGTGACCACAAGGTAAAGCTGCCAGTTGATCGTGAACAGCTGTTACGCATTCCTGCATTTAGCTTACAGAATCAAATACAAGACCTACAGTTCGACTTAGTTTCAAGCTTAACCATGGCTGTAATGGTTGTCAGTTTTCCATTTGCAGTTGAAAGCATCGAATCACACATTAGCCAAAACACCTTCCCGTATACTTTCGCTTTTATTGCAATTATCGGATTAACTTATTGCGGATACAAAACATGGAAAACCTTCACCAAACTCACCAAGCTACGTTTAGGCCATACCGCAGAAATCGCCACAGCTAATGAGCTCATTGGCCTTCAAGCATTGGGTTATCAAATCTTTCACGACATACAAGCCGACGGCTTTAACATCGATCACTTAGCCATAGGTAAAAATGGCGTATTTGCCATCGAAACCAAAGGCCGCCACAAGCGGCATAAAGACCATACTCAACCCAATCAAAATGGCAGTAAAGGTTACGAGCTTTTCTATAAAGATGGTCGCTTACACTTCCCATCGTGGACAGAAACTAAACCACTAGAACAAGCCACTCGACAGGCTAAATGGGTCAGCCAATGGCTCACTAAAGCGACTGGAGAACAAATCTTTTCCAGCCCAGTACTTGTCTTCCCAGGCTGGTATGTAACCAGCCAAACACGGCCACCGTTTCCGATCATTAACCACAAACAGCTGGTCAAAACCTTACCCTCTGTCAGGACTCAATCACTCAGCCAACAGCAGGTTGATGCCATTGTGTATCAAGTGGCGCAGAGGTGTTTGAGTAAGAGCGGGGTGGGGAAATGATGATTATGGATAAGTCCGTCCCAATTATTAAACCTATTAATAAGTAACGTAGAAGGTATCAATGAAAAATATACTACATATATCAGACTTACATTTCTCGTCAAACAAGAGCTATGGTTTTAACACAGATAATATTGCAAATATATTAAATTTGCTATGTGATGATGTTTTAAAAAAAATCAATAAAGGGCTCGATGCGATCTTTATAACTGGTGATATATCATTCTCAGGCTCTAATGAAGATTTCTCAACAATATATGAATTATTTATCATTCCTTTACTAGAAAGGTTTGAGCTAACATTCGATGATATATACTTTACACCAGGCAATCATGATATAGACCGTAGTAAAGTAAGTCTTTTAGAATCTACTATGAGAAAGTATGCTAAAGATGTTGAATTAAATGATCTATCCGACTTGATATCTAATGATAAACAAAATTGGGAAAGACTTGAAAACTACCTAAGTTTCAAAGAAAAAATAAATTCACAACAAAACAAAATTATATATAACTCACCTCTAGTCACTGTCTATAAACATGAAAAAAACATGCATATTCATTGTATAAATACAGCATGGCTGGCAGAAAATGAAATAGATAAGGGTAACCTAAGAATACTAAGATTTTTGAAAAGAAGCTTAGATAAATATAATGCAAAAACAAATATTGTATTAATGCATCATCCTATTGACTGGCTTCATGAAGATGAACAATCTGAAGTAGCTAGAGAGTTAGAAAAGAAAGTAGATGCTATATTCTATGGCCACATGCATGAATTTGAACAAATGGTAACAATAAATGTATCCCAAGATATTTGCCTTAAAGTTCAAGCTGGAACTATCGATATAAGAAACAAAAATTCAGGATATTCATTTATCGATCTTCATTCAAAAAACAATTTCAAATACGGCACTATATATTACAGAAAATATGACAAAAAACTAGAATCATTTATTCCATGGACAGAAAGATCTAAAAATGGTAAAAGTGATTTTTCTATAGATGAACAAATCATATTTGACTCCACAAAATTCAGTGAACTTTCAAGAAGAATTAGAGAAAAAATTGAGTATTCACACGTCATTAATGTTGGAAGCAAGAGGGAACTTAGTCATAAACTGTCAAATATATTCATAGAACCAAAGTTAATTTCTGAACCTTCTGTTAACAATATGGATCCTGAAATTATATGCTTAAAAAATTACAATGAACTACTAAAAACCCATGGGCTTACTTTAATTACAGGTACAGAACAAGATGGCAAGACAACTTTATTAAGAAATATTCAAATAAATTTCTTATCTAATCAGTCAAAATCTAATCTATCAAAAATTGTTTTCTATATAAATGCAGAGTGCATATATAATTCAAAAACAAAAGTTTTAATGGCATTTTTGTCTGACTATATTAACCATGAATTATTAACATCATTTGAGGCTAAAGTTAAAAGTTGTATAAATGATGGTAATGCTGTTTTTTTAATTGACAACTATCATAAATCATCCACTGAAACAGCTAAGAGCATTGATATTTTTATTAATGAAAATTCAAAAAACTCTTTCATATTAACAAATAGCTCGGATGAGCTTACAAAATGTATACTTAGAACAAAGAATAATTACGATGGAAAAAGGCATTATGCATCAATAGGTAGCATTGCACGTGTAGATATTCGAAAAATAATTTCATTAAGACCTAACATAGCGAAAATATCCAGTGAAGATGAAATATTTAAGAATATTGTTAAACTTGTAGACAACTCACAGCTCCCACACAATCACTTTGTTTACTCGATATTATTAGTTATTTACGAAAACAAAAATGAACTAGTAGGTATTATTAGCGAAGCAGATATAATAGAAAATTACATAGAAATATTGTTACAAAAACATTGTATCGATATATCTCTTAAAAAACCACCTTACAAAGTTTTAATACACTTGATGGGCTATATATCAAAATGGTTATTATTAGAAAGGAAGACAAACTTTCAAAAAAATGATTTTTATAGAAAAGCACTTGATTTTGAAACATTAACATTCCATAAATATGAAGTAAGTAATTACTTATCCCCCTTAGTAAATAGTGGAATAATTACAATTAAAGATGATGACTCTTTAGAGTTTTCCAACTCGTGTTTCTTTAATTTTTTTATAGCATATTTCATGGGGATGGATATAGATTTAAGGAACTACATTTTCTCTAAAGACAATTACCTTCACTTAAATAAAGTTGTTGAATACTATTCTTCACTTAACTCTTCCAGTTTCGACGTTCTTACCTTTATCGAAGAAAAGATTTATTCTTTAAAAGAGAAAATCTCAATTGAAGTTAAAAAACATCATAAAATTGATCTAGACTCAATTGAACTAGATGAAATATCAAACATCTCATTCTTGGATATAGCATCCTCAATAAAAGAAGTAGAACAAAAAATTGAAGAATCCAAAAATGACAAAGATAGCTATGATGAAAATCTAGACCAGATAAGACCATTAAGTAATAGAAAGACTAGCAATGATCAATTATCTAAATTAGATAAAGATTTTGAAGAACATCAACAAAGTCTAGATTTAACACTCAGATATAAACAAGAGCTAGCCTTGTTTTCTAAAGTATTTAGAAATACAGAGTTATTAATGGAACCTGAGAGAGTACTAAAAATATTTGATGTAATTATAAAATCATATGTATTTCTAATAAAACTGGATGTAACACGTTTAGATGAAGAAATTGTTATGCCATTACTAATACCTCATATAGAAAACCATCTTGAAAAGACTGATATCACTGATGAAATAAAAGAAAGCCTAATAGATACCGTTAAATTTTTTCTATCTATAATTAGAGCTTCCATACCTAATGTAATTGAAGTATCAATGTCCAATGATTTATCTACAAAAAAACCAAGATTTATTAATATATTAAATAAAAAAATTGAAAGCACAACAAACTCAACGGAGGAAATGTTATTGAGATTTCTTCTTTTAGAGATTGAAAGAAAAGAGTTCAAAGAGCATATTAAACATTTATTAAAGTGTACTGATAAATTCACGAGCAATACTTTATTTTTAAAGCTAATACAACTTATGCAAGAAAGGCATGATTTTTCAGATGATGAACTAAAACTACTTAAAAAGACCATAAAAGGCTTAATTGATAAAAATAAAGGTGTTGAGTCAGATGCATTTATACGTTTCGCAAATAAAGTGAAAACAATAAATTAATTGTCTTAATTAGTAATAAGTGGTCGGAGTCTGAGGGGGCTCCAAGAATTTTGATAAATGGCGTCAGAGTCTGAGGGATCCCCACGAATTTAATAGCATGCTTGTGGATCCTTGATTAACGATTGTAGCGTCTTAATTCCTGCTCGCCAGTGAGACTTCAGCAGCCTCAAAAACTTATCTTTGTAAGCGCTTAGTCCTATAAATTGATTTGATAAAACATTACGGTGCTTGATTGAATTAGCTTGGTATTGTCTATGCTTATCAGCCGCTTTAACTGCCAACCCTAACAGGTATAACAGGATAAGTGGGGTAGAGTCTGAGGGATCCCCACTTATCTTAGCGTGACACACTAAAAAATGGTCTATTCTACTCATACCTCTCGAACTATAAAGCAGAAACTCGCACCACATCCTTGTAATAACATACGAAACAATCACTTACTATTTGGCATAGTTTTCGCTTATTGATGTTTAATTTCAAAAAACTCATAAGGTTATTTCGATGAAAAAATTATCTGCTTTAGTCTGTCTGGCAACCGCACTGTTTATTGGGGCTCAAACTGTTCGTGCAGAAGAGCCTGCGCAAATTATGTTGCTAGGCACTTTCCACTTTACTAACCCCGGTTTAGACACGGTAAAAACATCAGTGCTGGATGTTACCTCTGACGAGAGTCAGCAGTATTTACAAGCCTTTAGCCAAAAAATGGCGAAGGATTTTGCTCCGACAGATGTTTTGCTGGAGTGTGCTGTAGGCTTTCAGGGCAAACTAAATGAGCAGTATCAACAGTATTTAAAAGGCGAGTTTACACTGCCAGTGAATGAGAGTTATCAACTCGGATTCAGGGTGGCTAAAGCCGCTGGCGGTAGTGCCGTGCGCTGCTTCGACGAGCAGGAAATACATTGGAATGCCGAGCAGCTGTTCGAACAAATGCCAACAAAGGCACCGGCCATTCAAGCGGCTTTTGATACCTTGATTGCGGAGGTTACTGCCCAAAGTAACGAAATGCATCAGACATTGAGCCTGGCAGGCGTGTTGCGTGCGATGAATTCAGAACAACAATATCGGCTGAATCAATCCATTTACTTACTCAGCAATGAGGTGGGTGCTGGGGATAACTTTGTTGGCGCAGATGCTT
This sequence comes from Shewanella sp. HL-SH8, assembly GCF_051165765.1. Lineage (NCBI taxonomy): Bacteria > Pseudomonadati > Pseudomonadota > Gammaproteobacteria > Alteromonadales > Shewanellaceae > Shewanella > Shewanella sp. HL-SH8. The sequence goes on from NZ_CP195039.1 coordinate 3,902,201, forward strand.
CGGCAAGTTGGTGGCACAGAAACTTTCGCATGTATGCCAACATTCAACTAGCGGCCAGCCCGGGCAAGCGAGTTTTGGTGATTGCTGGGCAAGGCCATATTGCTGTTATCAAAGATTTTCTGGCCAATGACACTCAGCGCAAAGCGGTGTCTGTTGACCATTTTTTCTAAGAATAAGTGGGTTAAGTGGGGGGCAGAGTATATGACCCCACTTATCCCACAAGTTCTTTGGCTTTCACATTTACTTTTACATACCTCTCCAAGGGTGAAATTAACAAATAAATCACTCCCGCTATCACTGAAACACTCGCCACTATAGTGAATAATTCTTGCATCGGTAAAGTGCCAATTTGTCCTGCTGCTAGCCCTGCGATTAAGTTACCCAGCGACGCGCCCATAAACCAAATCCCCATCATTTGACTAACTAAATGTTTGGGTGATAATTGCGACACAGCGCTCAAGCCAATAGGGCTTAAACACAGTTCACCAATAGTATGCAGATAGTAGGTGACCACTAACCACATAGGGCTGACTCCCGTTGAACTGGCATCACTAAAGCTTGCGCCCCATGCGAGCACGAAAAACCCCGAACCGAGCAACAGTAAACCCAAACTAAACTTAACTAATACCGACGGATTTCTATGGCCTAACCACAGCCAAAGTCCACCCATGATCGGTGCCATGATAATAATAAACAGGGCATTGACTGACTGCAGCCAGCTGGCTGGCATTTGCCAGCTTAGTATTGAAAGATCGGTATATTGCTTGGCGAACAGGTTCATTGAAGAGCCCGCTTGCTCAAACCCAGAATTAAAAATGGCGTAGCCAATAAATAGTAAAAAGATAAGGCCGATGTTTTTTTTCTGTGCGGTTGTTAATTTGCCAAACACTAACGCATAAACAAAAAATCCAATCGCCAACGCGACAATAATCACTCCCGTTACACTGGCAACGGCACTTAAACTGAGGTTAATCATCCCCGTGTTGGCGGCAACGGTAACACCTAGAATCAAGCTTATGATGGTGAGCGATATTTTAACAAACAGGCTTCTATCTTTGTCTAGCTGTTGTTGATTAATAAGCTTAAACGTTCCGGCTTCGCCAAGTTCAGCCATCTTGAATCTATATTGAATAAGCCCGCAAACCATACCAATGCCAGCAGCACCAAAACCTAGGTGCCAATCGATATTTTCACCCAACATGCCACACACTAGCGGACCTAAAAAAGCCCCTAGGTTTATGCCCATGTAAAAAATTGAAAAACCAGCCTCGCGTTTTGAGGTGTCGTTATGATACAACTGGCCAACGATGGCGCTTACATTCGGTTTTAATAATCCAGTGCCGATAATGATTAAACCCAGCCCAGTAAAAAAGCCAATTTTACCTGCTATGGCCATCGAAAAATGACCCAACGCAATGAATACGCCACCATAGAATACCGCTTTTTGCTGGCCGATTAGTCGGTCAGCAATCCAACCGCCCGGCAAGGCCAACAGATAAACCAACGCGGTATATAAACCGTAAATGGCGGCGCTATCTTCAGTGCTCATGCCAAAGCCACCTTGCTCTGCGCTGGCGACCATAAACAACAGCAGTAATCCTCGCATGCCGTAGAAGCTAAATCGTTCCCACATTTCGATGAAAAATAAGGTTGATAGCCCGCGTGGGTGTGATTTAAACATTAAGCTCTCCTGATAACTGTGCGAATCGAATGCAAATCGAATACAAATCGAATACAAATCGATTGGTTACAATTATGTTAAGAGGGTGTGCAGTGATGACCAACCGAGCTAAAGCTAACGAGTGGGAAAAATAGTTTTGCAAGTTTTACAAGTCACTTTAAATAAGCTTTACAGATTGATTTTCTGTGGTTTTTTCGCTTTATAGACGTTATGCTCAAGTTAATGTGTTTTTATCGCTAGACGGTGTAATCAAACAAAATACAAGCTTATTGTCATTAACAAGGTAACTCAATTCAGTGATCCCTATGCCAAATTTACCCGCAATAACCTTTGCCTATCCGCATTGGTATTTAATCTCTCAACTCTGTGTTTGTGGCATGGCGAGTTTAATTTTTTGGATAACCTATAAATACCCCACCCCTGACATAGAACCACACGGCGCTCCGCGGCGGGAAAAAGGACTATTGTTTGTTGCCCTAGCTAGCCTAACCTGGGCTATTTGGCCTGCGCTGGCGTTAATGTTTGACGATGTGAACGTGATGCGACTGTATACCTCAACGTTAAATAGCGTGTTTTTATTGCTAACAGCGGCCTTTTTTGAATATGGCCCCAGACGATTACGTTTATTTCAACTGCATGAACGTTGGGTGTGGATGGTAATTTGCGGCGGCCTGGTGGTCGCTTCTGTCACCTCTAACATTGATAATCGGTATTGGAAATACATCCCGGATGTTATTTTATCTGTCCTAACGTTAAGTATTTTAGGTTGGGTCATTTGCGTGACTTTTTATCAACGTATCAGCAAACAAGCCGCACTTATTGCTGGCACTATTATTCTGTATGCGTTGTTTGCACAAATGTTAGAGGTCACCCATCTGTTTACCGATGCACAATGGCAACCGCCAAGCGAAACGCGGTTAATTATTAGTTTAACCTCCAAAATATTGTTATTGATGGTGTTGCTGTTGGTTGCCATCAGTTGGTTACAAGAACAATGGCTCGCGCAAGTTAAAGAGAACAGTTTGGCAAAATTGCCTGAAAATCAAATTAACATCCACATTACTGGCAGGCGCGACCCCGACAATCAACGCCGTTGGTTGGTGAGCGTGCAACAGAACTCATCAACAGAAAATGAGCCTGTAATGCACAGTTTAACCAGCGTACCGCATTTATTATTCATTCAGTTTGCCCTCAGAAAACAGCTCAACAATCAAGTTGATGGTGGCATGATGAACACGGTTGAAGACAGTTTTTACCATGCCGATCTGAATAAAATTCATAAAATGCTTGGCTTGAATGTGCCGACGCTATTCAAAAACTTCGGCCGTAATGGCTGTTATGCCATTCGCAACAACATCAGTGTGACCTTAAATGAACAGGAATTAGTCAAAGATGCTGATGTTTTAGGCTTAATCAAAAAAGAGCAGCAAAAGTTAGCCGCTGAGACTAAATAATCTGATGCGATGAAGCTATGCCAGCAGCCACTATATTTGACTGTGTCAGCAAGTCATTGTGCATGAAATGGAGTACACAAAAAAGCGACCCGAAGGTCGCTTTTTTAATGCTTTAGATTCCGGCTCAAAAGCATTACCGGAATGACGTACCGCCATGAGGTGTGTTTAGAACTTTTCTGGTGTGACACAAACAAAAAAGCGACCCGAAGGTCGCTTTTTTAATGCTTTAGGTTCCGGCTCAGAAGCATTACCGGAATGACGTTTGGCCTACTACGACCATAATTGCGTCGCTGGCGATGATAAGACAATGAAGTTTGAGGTTTTCGCCGCGGAGTTGACTGGTGTCAATGAGCAGTAAAAACCTTAAACTGAAGCCGTATTATCGAGGCCAAGTAGCCATTATCATTTACTGATAATCTTCCATTGGTGCGCAACTACACATCAAGTTTCTATCCCCATAAACATCATCAATACGGTTTACCGTTGGCCAGAACTTGTTGGCTTTAACTGATGCTGTTGGGAACACGGCCACTTCGCGGCTGTACGGACGTGAGTCAAACTCTGGGTCCATAATGTCGGCCATGGTGTGTGGTGCGTTGTGTAATGGGTTGTTGTCTACTGGCCACTCGCCTGCTTCTACTTGAGCGATTTCGCCGCGAATAGAGATCATGGCTTCAACAAAACGATCTAATTCAACTTTAGATTCAGATTCCGTTGGCTCAATCATTAACGTACCCGCTACTGGGAAGCTCATGGTTGGTGAATGGAAGCCGTAGTCGTTTAGACGCTTAGCGATGTCCATTTCAGTCACGCCTGAGGTTTCTTTTAATGGGCGTAAATCAATAATACATTCGTGTGCTACACGGTCATTACGGCCAGTGAACAATACTGGGTAATGTGGTGCAAGCTTCTTCATCACGTAGTTTGCATTCAGTAGCGCAGTTTGGGTTGATTGCTTAATACCCTTAGTGCCTAAAAGCTTAATGTACATCCAGCTGATAGGTAGAATACTTGCACTGCCATAAGGCGCTGCTGATACTGCACCGTTGTGGTCGCTTACACGGCCTGGCTTAATCACTACGTGGCCAGCTACAAATGGCGCAAGGTGTGCTTTAACACCAATTGGGCCCATACCTGGACCACCACCGCCGTGCGGGATAGCAAAGGTTTTGTGTAGGTTTAAATGCGATACGTCAGCACCGATAAAGCCTGGAGATGTTAAGCCAACCTGGGCGTTCATGTTGGCGCCGTCTAGGTAAACTTGGCCCCCAAACTCGTGCACTATGTCACACACTTCGCGAATTGATTCTTCATACACACCGTGGGTAGATGGGTAAGTGATCATGATGCACGACAGGCTGTCGGCTAACTCTGATGCTTTAGCACGTAAATCGACTAAATCAACGTTACCTTCTTTGTCACAGGCGGTGACCACAACTTTCATACCAGCAAGTTGTGCTGATGCTGGGTTAGTACCGTGTGCTGACTGAGGTATTAAACAGATATCACGGTGCGCGTCACCGCGAGACTCGTGGTATTTTTTAATCGCTAATAGGCCAGCATACTCACCCTGTGCGCCTGAGTTAGGTTGAATGCACACTTCATCGTAACCGGTGATTTTGACTAGGTACTCAGATAATTCATTGATTAACTTAGTGTAACCCTGTGCTTGATCAAGTGGGCAGAATGGGTGCATGTTCGCAAATTCTGGCCAGCTTACCGGTAGCATTTCTACTGCGGCGTTTAGCTTCATGGTACATGAGCCTAACGAGATCATTGAGTGGTTTAACGCTAAATCTTTGTTTTCTAGACGCTTAATATAACGCATCATTTCCGTTTCGCTTTGGTAGCGATTAAACGTTGGATGGGTCAAAATGGCATCTTGACGCACTAAGGCTGCAGGAATTGATTGGCTACCGTTTGCCACGATTTGCGCATCTAATGCGGCAACATCTAAGCCGTGGCCTGCGCCTAAAATCACGTCAAATAATGCGCTAACATCTTTACGTACTGTAGTTTCATCTAAGCTGACACCGAACACGCCGTCGGCATCGATACGCAAGTTAATGCTTGCGGCAATCGCGCGGGCATTAATGGCAGCAACATCGGCACCTTTAACACTGATGGTGTCAAACCAAGTGCTATTCACTAGGCTTAAACCTTTAGCTTGTAGGCCTGCTGCAAGAATATCGGCAAAACGGTTAATGCGTGACGCAATAGTTTTTAAACCTTGTGGGCCGTGGAATACCGCATAAAACGATGCCATGTTGGCTAATAATATTTGTGCGGTACAAATGTTTGAGTTGGCTTTTTCGCGGCGAATATGTTGCTCGCGCGTTTGCATTGCCATACGTAGTGCTGGGTTACCACGGGTGTCTTTAGACACACCAATAATACGACCTGGCATTGAACGTTTGTGCTCGTCACGGGCAACGAAGAATGCTGCGTGTGGTCCGCCGTATCCCATTGGTACGCCAAAACGCTGGGCACTACCAAATACTACGTCTGCGCCCATTGAACCTGGTGACTTTAGTAATACTAAAGACATGATGTCAGTCGCAACGGTAACGATAACTTTATTGTCACGTAATGTGGCAAATAACTCAGAATAATCGCTAATTTTACCATGACGGTTGGTGTATTGGAATAACGCGCCAAATAGCTCGTAATTAACGGCCTCTGATGCTGGGCCAACTACCACTTCAAAACCAAAACATTCAGCACGGGTTTTGACTACGTCTAATGTTTGTGGGAATACGTCATCGGCAACGAAGAATATGTTGGCTTTTTTCGCTTTCGACACGCGCTTGGCTAATGCCATAGCCTCTGCCGCTGCGGTGGCTTCATCTAATAATGATGCTGAGGCTAAATCAAGACCGGTTAAGTCCATCGACACTTGTTGGAAGTTAAGAATAGCTTCTAAACGACCCTGGGCGATTTCTGGCTGGTAAGGGGTGTAAGCCGTGTACCAACCTGGATTTTCAAACACGTTACGCAAAATAACATTAGGCACTTGCACACCGTAGTAACCCATACCGATATAGTTTTTAAATACTTTATTTTGATCGGCTATGTCACGGATGTAGCTAATACCTTCAGCTTCGCCACAAGAATCACCTATGGTAAGGTCTTGTGGTAAACGAATTTTTCCAGGCACAGTTTGTGCGGTTAAGTCTTCTAAAGACTCAGCGCCGACAAAGTTCAACATTTCTTGTTGTTGAGCTGCACTAGGACCAATGTGACGAGTTAAAAATAATTCGTGCTGTTCTAATTGTGTAAGAGTTTGCTTGGTCATGGTTAACCTTGTTCCCAAAATGCCAGTTGTAAGCTGTAGGGCACAGTAACTGGGTATGTGTAAAGTAGTGGTATGTGTAACAACAGTCTAATACGCCGCTATCATCAAAAAAGGGTCATTTTTGCTGACATTATTTACGCGGCTTTTAGCAACACAAAACAAAGAAGCTCCCGAGGGAGCTTCTCAGTGTCGACAAGATTTACTCTTCGTCGATAACTTCTTGATAGCCGTCAGCATCTAATAAACCGTCAACTTCTGACGTATCAGATGGCATTACGCGGAAAAACCAACCTTCGCCGTATGCATCGCTGTTAACGTTTTCTGGTGAATCTTCTAATGATTCATTCACCGCAATCACTTCACCTGAAATAGGTGCATAGATATCTGATGCGGCTTTAACAGATTCTGCTACTGCACAATCTTCACCCGCAGTAACTGTGTCGCCCACTTCTGGTAATTCAACGAATACCATGTCACCTAAAAGCTCTTGAGCATGTTCAGTAATACCTACTGTGTAGCTACCATCGGTTTCAAGACGGATCCACTCGTGTGAAGAGGCGTATTTCAAATCTGCTGGAATATTGCTCATTGTTGTTATCCTTTATCTGATATTTTAGTGCTTAATCAATAATTTCGTGGTACTGAACCATAAGCTTAGAATGCTTGCTTACCATTGCGTACAAAGCTTGGTGCGATTACTTTTACCGCGACACGTTTTTTACGCATTTCAACTTCTGCTGTAGCACCAATACCATTAGGTACACGTGCCATGGCAATAGAATAGCCTAAAGTTGGCGAGAAAGTCCCGCTGGTGATCGCACCTTGATGCTCTACACCGTTTTCGTCGGTAAAAAACACTGCCATATCATGGCGTAAAACACCTTTTTCTTCCATAACCAGTCCGACTAATTTTTCAGTACCAGCGGCTTTTAATGCCGTTAATGCGGCGCGGCCAATAAAGTCACGGTCAGTTGGTTCCCACGCGATAGTCCAGCCCATGTTAGCGGCTAATGGATTAATGCTTTCGTCCATGTCTAAACCGTATAGGTTCATGCCGGCTTCTAAACGCAAAGTGTCACGTGCGCCTAAACCACATGGACGCACTTCAACGTCTAACAAGGCTTGCCATAGGGCTTCAGCTTCGTCTTCAGGCACAATAATCTCGTAACCTGTTTCACCGGTATAACCTGTGGTAGCAATGAATAAGCTGCCAGACTGCACACCAAAAAATGGCTTCATGCCTTCGACTGCGGCATTTTGCTCAGCATTGAATACTTTGGCGGCTTTCGCTTTAGCGTTAGGACCTTGAACAGCGATCATTGCTAGCTCTGGACGCTCGGTAATGGTCACATCAAATGCGGCGGCTTGCTTGTTGATCCAGGCTAAATCTTTGACACGTGTGGCTGAGTTAACCACCACGCGGTAATGGGTGTCGGTCAGGTAGTAAGTGATTAAATCATCAATGATACCGGCGTTTTCGTCTAGCATACCGCCGTATAAGGCTTTGCCCGCGACTTGAAGTTTAGCAACATCGTTAGCTAATAGTTTACGTAAAAATGCACAAGCGTCTGTGCCTGTGACGTCAACAACGGTCATGTGTGACACGTCGAACATGCCCGCATCTTGACGAACAGCGTGATGCTCTTCTATTTGTGAACCATAGTTAATTGGCATTTCCCAGCCGTAAAAATCGACCATCTTGGCTTTTGATGCTAAATGCTTATTGAAGAGTACCGTTTTGCTAGCCATTATTATCCCTTATTGTGGGTAGTGCCATGTTAGAAACACGACCTAGGTATTTGCTAAAATTTGGACAAAATTATACTCGGCAGAGTGAAATTGTATACCAGAAAATTTTCTAATCCGACTTACTTCGCATTAGTTTGGCTAATGCGAAAGCTGTAATAAATTTACAGCTGGTTTAGATTAAAAACATCAATCGCGCTGGATGGCCTGATATATAAGCGATTTTAAGGATTATTAGGAAGAAATCGATTCACGACACAGTTTAGGTAATGTCATCTTGTTACCCATGGCTTGTCTGATGAACACTGTTTTTAGCCCAGCAACATTATCCACCAGCGATAATCCGATGTCGCGGATGGCTTTTTTAAGCGGATTGCGTCCAGCAAAGAGTCTTTTAAAGCCTTCCATAGTGGCTATCATCTCCATTGCATCCGCTTTGCGCCAGCGTTCTAATGCACGCAAATGGCGATAATCACCAATATCTTTGCCTTGTTCATGCAGTTCAGCCACAGTTTGAATAATACTGGCAGCATCTAAAAAGCCTAGGTTAACCCCTTGTCCGGCTAATGGATGAATAGTGTGGGCGGCGTCTCCTGCTAGCACCAAACGGTGGCGGGCAAAATGACGGGCATAGCGCATTCTTAACGGAAATGCATGGCGCTCGCTGACCACTTCACATACACCTAAACGACTGTCTAATGCGGCGGTAAGGGCTTTGCCGAAGACTTTATCGTCAACAGCCAATAATTGCTCGGCTTGCTGTGGTGAAGTTGACCACACAATTGAGCATAAATTGTCGTCATATAGCGGCAACATAGCTAAGGGGCCGTCGGGCAAAAATGCTTGCCGCGCGGTAGCGTCATGGCTAAGTTCGGTCCTAACGGTGGCGACAATGGCATGGTGGCCGTAGTCCCAGAATGTTAGCGGTATTTGGCATTGCTGACGCACCCAGGAATTGGCGCCGTCTGCACCAATCACCAGTGCGGCTGAGATATTGTCGCCGTTTTCAAGGGTTAACCAGGCTTCACGTTCACCAAAGGCAATGCGTTGCAGTTTTTGTTGTTCAATATAGGTAATGTTGCTGAGTTCACTGACGCGTTTGGCTAGGGCAAAGCTTATGGCGTCGTTTTCAATGATCGCGCCGAGATGATTTTCGCTGATTGAGTGGGAGTCGAATTCAATTTTGCCCATGCCGTCTTTGTCCCACACCTGCATTTTTTGATAAGGGCTGACTCGGCTATGGTCCAGAATTTGCCATGCGCCTAAGTTGGTTAACAGTTGCTGACTGGCTTTATTAATCGCACTGACTCGTAGTTTAGGTTCACCACTGGGAGCTTGTGTACTGCCAGCATCAATAACCACCACAGTTAAATTGGCTTCAGCTAAACCAATTGCGGTCGCTAGGCCGACCATACCGCCGCCCACTATGGCGACATCAAAAGTTTGGGTGGTGTACATAGCAGTGTCCTTTTAAAGCGTCAGTCAAAATTTAAGTCGTTTAATCTATAATAATCAGCACTAAGCCGCTAACGCCAGCCCATCGCAATTTGGGCAACGGGACGTTTTAACGGCGGCAGCCAAGACAGTAATCGTAATCCTATTGAACGTCCTGCCACGAGTGGCCAGTGTTGATTAGAAAACCCGCGTACTAAAAACTCAATGTTACGTAGCGTGCTGTCGCGATCACTTTGGCGCGATGCTAAATATTGATGCAAAATAGCGCTTGTACCGACATCAATTGCGGCATCCGTTTTAGTCTCGGCATCTAGATTTTTATCAGTGGTAGGTTGACGATTAAGCTCAGACTCAATCACTTTGATCAAACCCACCACGTCACGTAAGCCTAAGTTAAACCCTTGCCCTGCAATTGGGTGCAGTGTTTGCGCCGCATTACCAATAAACACGCAGCGATGAAATATCGGTCGCGCCATAGTGGTTAATGTTAATGGATAGGTCACTCGTTTACCCACTTGAGTAAAACGCCCTACTCTATTGCCAAAAACGTGCTGCAATTGCTGTAAAAAATCTGCTTCATCTGTGTGTGCTAATTGCTGTGCTTGCGCTGGCGATACGGCCCACACAAGCGATAATCTAGCACTATTTTTGGCTTGCATTCCCTTTACATTGCCCATAGGCAGCAGAGCTAGCGGGCCTGTTTCGGTAAAGCGTTCATAGGCACAGTTTTGATGCGGTTGGTCGGTTTGAATATTGGCGACAATGGCACTTTGGTTAAAGTCTATACTGTCAGCACCTTGATTAAGTTGCTGACGAACCACTGAGTTGGCACCGTCTGCGGCCACCAGCAATTTAGCACTTAGCCTGCTGCCATCGTCCAGAGTTAAATAATGGCCGTCGGTGTCTGTGGTTAACTGGCTGAGTTTAGCCGGACAAAACAAACTGATATTGGCTTGTTGCAGTTGTTCAAATAACACTTTACCCACTTGGGCTAGTTCAACCACCTGACCTAATGCCGGTAAACCTAATGGTTTGGCATTGAGTTCAGTCATACCAAAATGACCACGATCAGAGATATGAATGTCGGCAATGGCGGTACCTAAATGGCTCAGTTTGGGCCAGATACCTAAACGTTCAAGTTCAAAAATAGAGCCGTGGGCAATGGCAATTGAGCGGGCATCAAACCCTGGGTGACTGTCGTCGGCTTGATGTGCTTCAATAAGGGCAATAGATAACGTCTGTGTTCGGCCTTGATTTAGCTTAGCTAAGCCTAAGGCTAATGAGGCACCCGCCATGGCGCCGCCAACAATGACGATATCAAAGGGTTGTAATACTGCTGTGGATGCTGAACTCATATATCAACTCATTGCTTACTGGTTAAAGCACACCGTCTATTGGTCAAAGCACACTAGCTAAACATACGATCAAAACCGAAACGGGCGATCAAATATTAATGCACTTTTTGAGTGTCATCTGCGTTATCCATTGATGGCTCAGGACCAAACTCGGCGTAACATAAAATCGCGGCCATACGCACAAACTCTTGTAACTCTACGTAAGCGGTTTCTGATTCTTCATCTTCGCCAACATCAAATTCAACTTGGGCAATTTCGGCTAAATCTTTTATCACTTCTTTGACGTCGGCCGATGCCTGGTTCAATTTAGGCTGAATAATGGCAATACCGGTTAAAAAGCTTTGGGTCCATAACGACAGGGCTTCAACACGATGTGATAACGATACTTCTTCTTCTGGCAGTAGTAAGGTAAAACCAAAATCAAAATCTACCAAACGGGCGACAGTGTCCTGGTAAAGCTCATTTATTAACTGCAGTAAACTGGTTTCTAGCGGCTGGCCGTCATTCATTAAATCAATTAACGGCGCTACCCATGCATGGTTTTCTTGATCTACACCACCACAAATTAATCCGACTAATGCGCCATGTACTTCAACAGGATGCTGGCCAATTTCGGCGTCGTCGAGCGCTTTTTTAAGGTTGTCGATACATAATGAAGGTGGGGTTGCCATGGTGATTTCCTAATGGGCGATAACTTTCCCAATGCTAGCAGAGTTCGCTATTTGCGCCAAATACTTGCAGCCATGATGTGAGATAAAAGACAGATTTGCTCAGACATCCAGCAAATAGTTAAAAAGGCGTGCACTTGCCTTGCGCTTTGATAGGCACACCTATATAGTTCGGCTTTAACAAAATAAGCTTTTATTAAAGGATCTTGCCGCGACATTATGAGTACCAGCGCAGTTGAAATAACCCTTCTAGGGCGCACCTACTCTATCGCATGTCCAAAAGGACGCGAGGATACCTTACGCTCGGTGGCTAGCGAGGTCGAAAAACAACTGACCAACCTTAAAACCCGTACCAATAATTTAAGTCGTGAAGAATTAGCCATTATGGCCGCGCTTAATATTGGTAACGAGCTGTACGAAGAAAAGCAAAAAAATAGACACTATATGGCGCAAATGGACGAGCGTATTTCTTTGTTACAATCAACATTGGAACATTCGTTGATTGAAAGAAGCCGCAAGGACGACTAAAATAAGTTTTAGATACTTGCTTTAGCAATTATCAACCTGTTTTGCTCCCTGGGATACGCGTGTGTGGGTAATGTCCCTGTGCCGATATTTACAAACCCAGGGTGAATGCTTTCATTGACATTGTGCATGCTCGGCTCGTATCGAGAAGCCTTAGGATATGAACATTTACCCGCCTTGAACCTACGGTTCAAGGGCTTACACCTACTACGGTATCTTGGGGAGCATCCTAATTTATGACTATTACTCGCTACATGAACACTGCTGAATTACCTGCAGAGTCAGAGCCCGCTAATACTACATACTTTTCATCAGTAAATAAAAACTTAGACAGTGCTAATCAAGCCCTGTCTGCTGTAGATGCCAATAATCAACACTTACATATTGATAATCTAGCCCATCAAGATTCTGGTTTTGAACTAAGCAACCAAGAGCGTTATGCCTTGTTCGATAGTCAGGGCATGAGCCGTGACTTTATTCGCCGCCACATTCGTCATGAGCGTAAAAGCTTTACCGTTGCGGAACAACACCAATTAGCCTTAATTGCTAGCCGCCATATGTTAGCTGAAATTCAGCAACGTAATGCCGAGCACGTCGCATTGTACTTTAGTCATGATGGTGAGTTAGCAACCGAAAAGCTGATTGAAGCGTTATGGCATATTGGGGTGAAAACCTATTTACCCTTAATACATCCATTCAGTCCAGGTCATTTATTATTTTGCCACTACCATCGCGACTCGGTATTGATTAAGAATAAGTTTGGTATTTCAGAGCCTAAACTTAATGTACAAGACATAATTCCTACGCCCAAGCTAGACATGATTGTCACCCCACTGGTGGCGTTTGATGCTAGTTGTAATCGTATGGGAATGGGTGGCGGCTATTACGACCGAACCTTAAAAAACAGCGTGAACAATAAACCTCTGGCGGTTGGATTTGCCCACGACTGCCAACAGGTGAGCCATTTACCGATTGAGTGTTGGGATATTCCGCTGCCATTAGTGATAACCCCAACACGACGTTTAGCCAAAGCAGGCGTCTAGGGTCTGTTGAACTTTCAAGATTGTTTTTGCAGCGAAGTTCAACGGACCTAGTCATTTAGCCCGCTTAGCTTTTATAGGCTGCTTGATAACAAAAATCCCCATTACATTGATATGTAATGGGGATTTTTGTTTAAGCTAACGTTTACTTTTAGCGCTTAATTACACTGCAGTTAACAGTGCATTAACTTGAAGCTTTATCCAGCGCCTGACTCACATCGGCAATAATATCGTCGATATGTTCAATACCCACAGAGATTCTGACTAGGTCCTCTGATACACCCGCCTTAGCAAGCTCAGCGGCATCCAGTTGTCTGTGAGTAGTACTGGCTGGGTGACACGCAAGTGACTTGGCATCACCAATATTCACTAGACGTAACACCATTTGCAGTGCATCAATAAACTTACCGCCCGCGACTTTACCAGCCTGCGCATCTGCCGCTTTAATACCAAAGCTAACAATACCAGAGGCTTTACCGCCAGTAATTTTCTGACAACGTTCAAATTGTGGGCTATTCGGTAGCGCGGCATAATTCACCCAGCTGACGTTAGGATGATTTTCTAAAAACTGAGCTAAAGTTAAGGCGTTACTACAATGGCGCTCCATGCGTAAGCTCAATGTTTCTAGACCTTGTAGTAACAAAAATGCGCTTTGTGGTGATAATGCAGCACCCGTATTACGTAGCGGCACTACGCGACAACGGCCAATAAATGCAGCAGGGCCAAAGGCGCCTGGGTATAAACCACTCCGTGATAAGACGGATCTGGCTCATTTAATAATCCAAAACGGGCTTTATTCGCCACCCAATCAAATTTACCTGAATCAATAATCACTCCGCCAATGGTAGTACCGTGACCGCCTATGTATTTGGTCAGTGAGTGAATAACAATGTCAGCACCGTGGTCGAATGCACGACATAACACTGGTGTTGCTACGGTATTATCAACAATTAACGGCACGCCATGTTTATGGGCAATTTCAGCTAAACGCTGTAAGTCGACCACATTACCGGCTGGATTACCTATTGACTCACAAAATAGTGCTTTGGTTTTATCATCAATTAGCGCATCAAGACCCGCGTAATCATCATACGCTGCCATACGCACTTCAACGCCTTGGCGCGGCAACGTATGGGCAAATAAATTATAGGTGCCACCGTATAACTGGCTAGTACTAACAATGTTATCGCCGACCTGGGTTAACGCCTGAATCGCATACGTAATTGCTGCCATACCTGATGCAACGGCCAAGGCTGCAATGCCACCTTCAATGGCTGCCATGCGTTGTTCAAGCACATCCGTTGTCGGGTTCATTATGCGAGTATAGATGTTGCCAGGTACTTTTAAATCAAATAAATCGGCACCGTGCTGGGTATCATCGAAGGTGTATGACGTGGTTTGGTAAATCGGCACTGCAGCAGCCTTGGTGGTCGCTTCTGACTTATAGCCATGGTGTAACGCAAGCGATTCAAGCTTTAAATTTGCCGTAAACTGAGTATCTGCTGACATAAACCTTCCTTGTGGTGATGGTTAGTGTGAAATATTGATTAATATCCACACTAACAAATAGCCATCTAGAAGTCTAAATGTTTTTTATCTTCATTTAAAACTGTGTTGATTACACCAAATGCCTGCCACCATCAACCGCATAACTGCGGCCGGTAACGTAATGGCTTGATTGTAGGTATTCCACTAGCGCAATAATTTCGCTATTACCGGCTTCTTTGGGTAAAACCGCTTTAGCTAGCGCTTTGATTTTGTAAGCTTCATCGTCGTGTTCGTTAAATAAAATCATTGCCGGTGCAATAGAATTTACTTTAACGTGTGGCGCTAATTTTGCGGCAAAAGATAAGGTTAAGTTGTGCAGCGCGGCTTTACTAGCAGCATAGGCAATGTGTTTTTTACTGCCCTTTTCGGCGACATAGTCAGTAATATGAATAATATTGCTGGCACCAATAGTCTGATGATTTAACTGCGCTGTTGAGATCAGTAAGTCAGCTAGCGCTAAGTTGATTTCGTAAGGGGCATTTACATGCACTTGCATCATACGATTAATGGTTTCACTGGCGCTTAAGCCGCTGTTATCGGGTAACCAATCGGAGGCATTATGAATGATGCAGTCTAAACGAGTAGATGCGTTAACTTGCTCAATCAAGTGCACTATCGATGCAGCATCAGTTAAATCGCATTGAATAAGGGTTGCACCTAACTTACGTAACTGCTCTATGCTGTCATAGTGGCTGCGATAAGTGCCAATCACATTATCTCCACGGGCTAAAAAGTGTTTTGCTAGTGCATAACCTATCCGTTTACCCACGCCTGTAATTAATAGCGTTTTATTCATAACATCCTCTTTATTAACTACCACAGCGTTTTGGATTATCAAAAGCCTAATAGATTTAACGTCTCATATCGTTAAGTATTTAACGTTTATTTAGTTAAGCTTTGACTGCTTAATTTATCCGCTTGAATAAAGTTGCATTGATTATTGTAACTGACTCTAAATACAACTAGATGACAGTTATTACGTCCAAAGTTACTGTTCGGTTTAATAAATAATAAAAAATAGTCCCATACTCACAATAGTGGTTAATAGGGTATTTTTAGTCAGCCATGCCAGTAATGTCGCAACGACGGCGCAGATAAGGTAAGGATTAGACAATGAAATATCGAGCTGACTTTCAGGCGCAAACACGATAGGAGCAAAAATAGCCGTTAACACTGCAGGGGCGGAATAACTTAAAAAAGTCAGTGTTTTTTGGTTTAAGCGTATTGGCACTTTAGGCTCTAATAAAATATGCCGACTGGCAAACACAATAATCGCCATTAAAATAATTGTTAACCAAATCATTATTGCACCTCCTTGTTTGCAGCCTGCTTACTAGCATCGTCGGGTTGAAGAGGATTAGGCTCTGAATGCTGACTTTCCGACTGTAATTCGCCGGTTAATTTAGCGTAACTGTAACCCGCTATCATGCCTGACAATGAGGCAATTAATAACCCAGATTGTAACCCTAATACCGCACAGACTACTGCTAATACTAATGACACCAACACACAAATTAACACCGAAGGTTTAGTCACTGTTGGCACTACAATGGCAATAAAGGTGGCTGCGATGGCAAAATCTAGCCCGAGCTCACCAAGATTATCAATATTTTGTCCTGCTATAATGCCAATGAAGGTCGCGATATTCCACCCAAGATAAAAGGTAAAGCCGCCACCAAGGGCATACCAGGGGTCAAACTTATGTTGCTGGCCATGATTGGCTATCGCAAATAATTCATCGGTTAATAGAAAACCTAATGACAATCGCCACTTCAATGGTAATGGACTAATTCGATTACGCATTGCCATTGCATATAACACGTGACGTGAAGTGATCAACAAAGTGGTGATAAGAATACCGCTTAAACCAACGCCGGCTTTTATCATCCCTAACGCCACTAGCTGGGCGCTACCGGCAAAAATAATCGCTGACATGGCTTGGCTTTGCAAGCCGGTTAACCCGACCTCAAGCGCAAATGATCCCGCTAATATGCCCCATGGAATAACCGCTATGGTTAATGGCATCACCGCCAAAGCGCCTAACCAATACGATTTAGCCCGGCTAGATGATGCGCTTTTAGAAGATAATACATTCGGCGCCGACACTCGAATTCCTTGTGCTTATAAATGAACTATTTAGATTAACCTGAACCCATAAAAAAAGCCCTTGAAAATTTTTAAGGGCTTTGTTTTTAATATCAACAGGTTCAATTCAGCTTGATGCTGCCAATGTATAGGGTGAGTACATCAACCAGAACTTACTTCACTTTTGTAGCAGCTGCCTGACTTGCTAAAACAGATGCTTGCTGCTGAATAACCAAGGCGGTGAGTTGATCAATTTTATCATGCAACTTTTGCATATCTTCCACGCTGGCGTATGACGCGACTTGGGATGTAGTCGATGTTGGCTCCGTCGATACTTCAGTCACTTCAGTAGTTTTTTCATCAAGCTGTGCGTCCAGTGCTTGCTTCGCCTTTGCCTCACTCATCAGACGGCTTTCTTCACTCATTACATCTAATACCGTGCCCACCATCATATTTAAAAAGGTGAAGGTGGTTAAAAAGATAAAACTTAAATAAAACATCCAACTTAACGGATAAACTGCCATGGTTTCATACATAATTGATGTCCACGACTCGAACGTGGAAATACGAAACAGGGTCAACATGGCAATAGACACATCGCCCCATAAAAACTCATTGATGTGAGCAAAGAACATGCTACCTACTGCGCCATAAATATAAAAAATGACAAACATCAATAACACTATGTAGCCCATGCGAGGAATGGCTTTAAATAAAGCATTAATCAACATTCGCAGCTCAGGCACCATAGACACTAAACGCAGTACCCGAAATATTCTTAATAATCGAGCCAGTAAAACGGTTGAACCGCCGAGTGGAATTAAGCTGCCAATCACAATAATGGTGTCGAAAATATTCCATCCTTTAGAAAAAAAGCTTTTAACGCCATCACTGGCAAGGTAGCGAATAATTAATTCGAAAAGAAAAAACACCGTAATGCCGATGTCTAACACCCATAAGCTACTTTCTAACCATTGGGGTAAATGATAGGTGTGAGCGCCAATCGATAATGCCGACACCACGATGACAAAAATCACAAACCCCTGAAAGGTCTTACTGCGATCAATGATTTTTAGTTTATTTTGTATGGCGGTAATAGACATAAAAATGAGCGCTCCTGCAAATATAAGTACAACAGATAAAATGTTGCAGGAGACTACAGAGTTTGGCTTAATTTTGCATTAAAAATGATCAGCATAAAGCTCTAACGGTAAACCGTCGGGGTCATTAAAAAAGGTAAATCGTTTTTGAGTGTATTCATCGACGCGAATAGGCTCAACATCAATATTGTGGGAAACCAAATGTGCAACCACTTGATCAATATCATCGACCCGAAAGGCTAAATGGCGTAACCCTTGAGCCTCGGGATAACTGGGTCTAAGCGGTGCATTATTAAAAGAGAAGAGTTCAATTTGGCTGCCATCGGGTAAGGCTAAATCCAGCTTGTAGGAGTCACGTTCGGCGCGGTAATTCTCAGCTATTATCCGTAAGCCTAATATATGATGATAAAAGGTCTTTGAGCGTGCATAGTCGCCACAAATAATGGCCACATGATGAATACCAAGTAACATAGTAAAATCCTCTTTCAACATATAATAGCCCTGATTTTATAGTACAGTTAGGTCAAGGGCTAGATTGGGACTCAGCCAGCTTAAGCTTTTTAACACCGCATGATAGCTTTTTTTCGGATAAGGATTGGTCAAGCATTTAAATCTTGCTAAAATCAGCAGCAAATTTACAGGAGCCTTTATAATGTCAATGTATGTAGTGGGTCACAAGATCCCTGATTCAGATTCAATTTGTGGTGCGATAGCGTTAGCTTATTTAAAAAATCAAATTGGTGAGCCTGCTATTGCAGCACGTTTAGGTGAATTATCACCTGAAACGGCTTTTATTTTAGACAAATTTGGCTTTGACGCTCCTGAGTATAAAACCAGCTACGCTGGCGAAGATGTGTATATTGTTGACCATTCTGAAGTGACTCAAGCACCGGACGATATTGCCCAGGCGACGATTGTCGGTATTGTTGATCACCATAAACTCGGCGACTTAACCACTTCAACACCACTAGAGTGTTGGATCCGCCCAGTAGGTTGCAGCAACACTATTATTAAAATGATGTTTGATTTCTACCAGGTAGAAATTCCAGCTAATATCGCTGGCATTATGATGTGCGCTATTTTAAGCGACACGGTAATCTTTAAATCACCTACCTGTACTACAGCGGATATTCGCTGTGTTGAAGCATTAGCGGTGATTGCTGGTATTGAAGACTTTAAAGACCTAGGCATGGATATGTTTAAGGTTAAGTCTGCGGTTGAAGGTACTCCGGCACGCGACTTAGTGATGCGTGACTTTAAAGATTTCAACATGAACGGTAACCTAGTGGGCATTGGTCAGCTAGAAGTGATTGATTTAGCGGTTTTTGATGCCATTAAAGCCGATCTAGTGGCTGATATTGCCTTATTAAAACAAGAAGGCAATCGTCATAGTGTGTTGTTATTGCTCACAGACATTATGAAAGAAGGCTCTGAAATGTTAGTAATTTCAGACAGTGAAGATTTAACTGAACGTGCTTATGGCAAACCGACAGTCGATGGCAAAGTGTGGTTAGACGGCGTATTAAGCCGTAAGAAACAAGTTGTGCCGTCATTACAAGATGCTTTTGCATAATCGCTAGTAGCATAAAGTTGAGCATAGTCTCCGTTGATTCTAAGCTTAACACTAGGTCGTAAAGCTGGCTTTAATGGCCTGTTTACGCAATAAAAAAGTCAGCAATAATCGCTGACTTTTTTATTGCTCGGTTTTGAGGGAATTACCCCGCCTCCAGCTCACCTTGTTTCAACTATTTAACGCGACTAAATACCAGTAGATTCTGCTACACATAAAGGCTGCTGGCTAAATAATTGCGGCGTCAGTATTGGCAGCATACCCTTCAATACTTGTAACGGCAGTGCTGAGGTAAAACTAAAATCATCTGCTTTAGCCCCAGGCACAAATGCGGTTAAGGTGCCGAAATAATTATCACCCAGGTAAAATACAAAGGTAGCAGTTCGGTTCATAGCAGTTGAAGACACCTTACGTCCGTTACGAATTTCAGTCGCGATGCGGTTATCCCCTGTGCCCGTTTTGCCACCTAGGCGAACCAAAGTACCATCAACATTGATAATGCTGCCGTTTAATCGCCTTGCTGTGCCCTTTTCTACCACATTGGCAAGCGCATTTTTCAACGCGGTTGCTACCTCAGGCTTGAATACTCGAACAGGTTGCTGGGTACTATTGGCTAATTTAACCTCATAGGGCGTATTTGAAGCAAATTGTAATTCTTCTATCCGTATTGTGGGTGCTCGCACACCGTCATTTTGAATAATACCCATTAGTTCAGCTAAGGCTGCTGGACGATCGCCAGAACTGCCAAGGGCCGAGCCAAGTGATGGCACGATAAAATCAAATGGATATCCCATTCTCTGCCAGCGTTGATGAATACTTAAAAAAGCCTCAACTTCCAACATCACTTTAATGCGACTATCGCGAGCATTTTGATGGCGGGTACGGAATAACCATCGATAGACCTCAATCAAAGTGGCTTGGCTGTCTTCTAACACTTGTGTCATACCGGCACTAGGGTAATCATTCAAATAACTCAGCACCCACAGCTCTAGTGGATGAACCCGCGCAATATAGCCTTGATCGGCAAGATTAAACTTATCTGAGCCATACTTGTTATATAGGCTGCTAATTTGTTTATCACTAAAGACTTTATCAGGCATTTTTTCAGCTAAAAATAGCTTTAAATCCTGATCACTTTTGTAAGGTTGTAGGAAGCGGTACGTCGCACTAAGTCGATGTTCGCTGGCTTGTACACCATTGAAAAATGTCGCTAATCTTTGTTCTGGTGATAATGACTGATACTTGCGATAGAAGCGTCGTACAAAGGTGCTGCCTTCTCGTTTCGCAAACGCTTTTAAGTATTCCTCACGGCGAGGGTCTTTATCATTGCGCAGTAATTGCGCCATGCTACCTTCACTATTATAGCTACTACTATAGTTAACAATATCCTGCATCAAACGTACAAACGGCAAGTTAACTGAGTCTTGCAAGGCTTCATATAAAGTTGGATTTCTGCTGTCTTCCTTCTTTTGGAAGTTACTGAAAACATGCAAACCACCGCCGGTAAAAAAGCGTTCATACGCCGATGCCGAATAGCGTCTTTCAAGCGCCGCATTTAACATACGCGTTAAATTACGGTCACGGGTTTCAATTAAATAATCGACCACCCAACGGGTGATTTTATCTTTGGGTTCAACATCGATTCGATATAAATCGGTGACAGTTTTATCTTCAAAGCGATGCTGTAATTCTGCAATAATTTCCAGATATGTCGCTAATACTCTTAATTTAGCAGTAGAACCTAACTCGAGTTTACTGCCTTCGTTAATATCAAAAGGTTGATCGGTACTGTCTGTTTGTACCCGGACTCGATTAGCACCTTGATGCTTTTCAAATAGGGTAAAACTATAAAGTACATTAGGGAGCTGTTCAGGGGTCAGTAATCGCTCACCTAACAACCCCACCTTTTGGGCGTATTCTTGCTGACCAAGGCTACGTAAGTACTCACCCACTTGCTGTTGTAAATCACCATGGAAGGTACTGTTAACCGTTAAGTCTAAGCGGTCTAAGTCAAATAAACTGCTCGACAACATGCTCGCGGTTCTAATGCGAACCGCATTAACGCCCTTGTTGTTAGGATTATCTGGATGGCCTCTGCGTCGATCAAACTGCAGCTGTTGTTGCATAGCCGAGTTCATTAGCTTAGGGTCAATCAATGCATAGCTAACCAGCAAGCGCAAATGACTGTCTACCAGCACTTCTAAGTCATCATGACCTTTTAGTAAGTAATATGATGGACGACGCTGTGCAATCATTAAGGCGACAATTTGTCGAAACACTTGCCCACGCTCAGCAGCAGTAGCGGGATCATGTCCTGACAGCAGTAATCGGTTGGCTCGATTAAAATCGGTTTTAAACCAGGCCCACAAACCATCGCCAATACCGTGAACCTCACCAAAGCCTGGCGCAGATGACAGGGGCACAGTATTTAAGTAATCTTGAACAATACGCTGCCTGGCGGCAAGGGTATTTTCACCTTGCTGATAAACGCGGATCATCGCCGAACCAATTTGCAATAACTTATCTTCAATACTAGAGGTTAAACCGAATTCAGAGTGGCGAAACTTTTCAATTTGGGTCGCTAAAGTACTGCCACCAGCATTTGACATATTCAAGCCAGCTTTTTCGGCAATTTGGGTAATACCAGCAACCACAAATCGAGGCCAATCAATCACAGGGTTGTGGTTAGGCTCAGGGTTCCAAAGCTCACGGTTTTCAATGAAAAGTAATGTATTAACCACTTCACTGGGGATCATGTCGGTGTCTTGATACGCACGACTAGGGTACAGAGCATCGAATACAGCTTGATTACGACAATCTTGAATAATTAAACCAGATTGTGCTTTTTCATGGTAAGGCGGAAAAAAACCATATTCGGTATAGTCCATTAACATAGGCGAAAAGCTAGCTTGCTGCTCGATAGTGAAGCCATTTTTAACTAGCTTATCAATATATTGGGGTAACTTAGTATAGCCATGACGGATATCAAACGGGCCATACTTTGGATAAATAACTTTGTCGGTAGCAAAAGGAACAACTTGATAAGTCAGCTGTGTGCCATAATGATGAACTAATTTAGATTGGTAATGGGAGGTTTTAACTTCAAACGCAACAAAAACACTAACAGCCACTAATAAAATGATGAAAAGCAAGATAAACAGCAGTTTACCTCTGCGGCTAGAGTTAGCTTTTTGCTTTTGTTGAGAAGATTGAGGCCGATAATTATCAAACTTCATATCTAGGTTTGGATCTGACACAATCACTCCGGTGAAAACCAAAACACTGACAACATGTCAGCAATGTTCCGCGCGATAATATAACATGAAATCGCCGAGGCATTTTATCAGATAGCGGTAGTGTTGAGATAGATGGATAAATGATAAGAAGTGTCTTTTTATTAGTTTGTGGTGAAAAAAGGTCATAAATGCCCATTTTACTAAGGCGGGTTAATAAGTCACTCTGCTCAACTTACAATTAAGAGATTTATAAATTACCGTGAAAATTGATAAATTCAAATACTTGAGCTCAACTGTGAACGGTAAGCTCAATTTTGCACTTTAAATCTTGCGCTGATAAAACGTAAATTTAATACAGCTAGTGGCACCAAGCCTGCTGGGTATAAATTTATTATCTTGAAATGAAGGTGGCTACAAATGAATACCGAACCTTTACTAAGATTGGGCTTAGCCATGTGGTCTCAAACACAGTGGAAGCAAAGCGTGTATGGCGATGCACCAGTATCGGCACGGTTAGAAAGATATGCACAAATATTTAATACCGTTGAAGGCAATACCACTTTTTATGCCCTACCAACATCCCCGACAGTAATGAACTGGCGAGATGCTGTACCAGAGGATTTTAGGTTTACTTTTAAACTGCCAAAAACAATCACCCATGACTTACAGTTACAACATGCTCAAGCAGAGTTAATCCACTTTTTTAATGTGATGGAGCCGTTAACTGACAAAACCGCTATGTGGAAAATTCAGCTTCCAGCAAAGTTTGGTCCTAGCTCGTTGCCAGCTCTTGAGAGATTTTTACAACAATTACCCAAGGATTTTACCTATGGCGTAGAAGTTCGTCACTGGGCATTTTTCAACAAAGGCGAGCATGAAAGAGCGTTAAACCGACTATTAATAGCGTATCAATGCAATCGTATTATTATGGATAGTCGGCCGCTATTTGCCGCAAAAGCAGATAATCCAGCGCTAATTGATGCACAAGGTAAAAAGCCTCAAGTCCCTGTTCATCCTATTGCAACCGCTCATCAACCTGTGGTGCGCTTTATTGGCCAATGTGACTCACAAATCAACCAGGCCTTTTTTCAACGCTGGCGAATTAAGCTTGCGCAATGGATAAGAGAAGGAAAGCAGCCTTATATATTTATTCATACTCCTGATAATCTTCAAGCACCTGAGCTCGCGGTCGCACTTTACAACACCTTAAAAGAAGCCGTTAAACCAAATGAGCTCGCTGAAATAAATTTACGCCAACACAGTGACAACAAATCTGACCAATTAGATTTGTTGTTCTAAATAAAACTCGATTGCAGTAAAAAGTAAGACGCATTTAAGCCAGAAATGAAACTATTATTATCTGCAAGCTAACCCGCAATAACCCTACTAATCTCCACCTCATACAAGTACCGTACACGAATGCCACAAGGCTAAAATAATTTCTCGTTATCACTACAATCACTTAGCAACGATTACGGCTATATATGGAATATAAAACCAATCCCAAACTGGCTAAAGTCCCTTTTATGAGCAATCCTTAAAGCACATGATGTACGTCTTTAGACGTACTCACACTTACTAACATTCGCTACTCTCAAAACACGAAGCTAGATAAGGACACACATTATGCAAGTAGGTAAATACTTAAAAGTACACATCCTGTTGATAGTAGGTCTGTTGATGT
The DNA here is from genome assembly GCF_051165765.1 of Shewanella sp. HL-SH8. Lineage (NCBI taxonomy): Bacteria > Pseudomonadati > Pseudomonadota > Gammaproteobacteria > Alteromonadales > Shewanellaceae > Shewanella > Shewanella sp. HL-SH8. The sequence continues at coordinate 3,926,643 of NZ_CP195039.1, forward strand.
CGACAAATATCCTAGCTGTAACTCTTAACGTACTAGAATGGGAGGGCTACATAAGTCCGTTTAAAGAGGATTTTAAGGCCTATGCCAAAACAAAAGGAATGGAGGTGGAGTTAAATATTATGGACCCCTACATCACAGACCCTGAGCTTATTTTCAACAAGATGCGAGCCAGTGCTGCGGATGTTACTACCCCTACCCACAATTACTACAAGATGAATCAAGACAGATTACTTCAAGTTCTTCAGCCGATAGATTTCAGTAGACTGACCAACTATTCTAAAGTACTTGGTTCATTAAGGACCAGCCAATACGATGAATTTAAAGGAGAAAAATATTCAGTACCTTTGTTAGGAGGCTCATATGGCCTGGCTTACAATGCGGCTAAGCGGGATGAACCTAAGTCATGGGAAGTCCTATGGCAACCAGAAAACAAAGGCAAATACGCCATCACAGGTGATCAATTTGAAGCCAATATTTATACCACTCTATTGGTATTAGGTTATCCACCTGAATCATTTTATGACATAGATACTGCAACATTAGATAGGCCTAAAGTACAAGCAAAATTAGATAGCCTAGTACAAAATGCAGACTCATTTTGGGGCGGGATGGCTGATGTAGAACGCATGAAAGATCTAGAGCTGGTTACAACCTATTGGTTTGGCGTTGCTGCAGCCAATCAAAGCGGACAGAATTGGAAATTGGCTACCCCAAAAGAAGGCCAAACTGTGTGGTTAGATACCTTAGCCATAGGTAAGCACCTCAATGGCGAAAAACTAGATGCCGCCTATCTATTATTAGACTTTATGATCAGCGAGCCAGTGCAAAAGCGCATATTAGAAATGTACGGTTCAATCATAGTTAACGGTGAAACGGCCAAGTTACTTGACCCTCAGTTGGTTAAGGATGCCAGAGTAGGCGATGAAACATTTTTCTCAGAGCAGTATTTATGGCGTCCACTGAGCTCAAGAACACGTAATACCTATAAGCAAATGTGGAACAAAGCCAAGGCAAATTAACTAAAGAATCAAATCATAAAAAATAGCTCATCAATATAATTGATCGTTATATTTATTTTATTCTTTAATAATTCAAAGCTTAGTTATTAACAAATGAGCTATGTTAATGACTAAGTTATGGTATTAAACCGTGTCAGTAACTCAATGCTACAATCCTTTTGTAAAAGTTAATATGAGTTAAGCAAGATTAAGATTGCCGATAATTTATTTTACGGCAATCTTAACACTCATAATAACGGCAGCATTGCTCAGGTTAATAGATTGTGCGGGGCGCGTTCAGCATGTTCCAATAATGGGGAGCAGCTTGCTTTTCATCTTTAACGACTTCATCTTTAGCTTCAGAATTATCGTCGGTGATAGCGCTTTTTACGAGTGGAGTATCAGTTGTTTTGATGCTGATTTCAGCTAAGGGATTCAATTTTTTTGAATCACCTTTGAACACTGATTTAAGCATATTAGTTACGCCAGACTTCTTAGGCGATTGAGCAACCGGATCTAAACTTGTTGTCGCATTAAGTGGTTGTGTAATCACATCAACAACATCACTTTGAGAATCTGCAACGATTTTGTCGGATATTGAAAGACTTGCCAACGTTTCAGCTTTTCTTTGTGCCACACGTTGATCAAATTCTAAAACAACTTCATTAATTTCACTTTTTGCAATAACTAAAGCTGCCACTAATTCATCAAATATCCGATTAAAATTATTATAGTTTTGCGTATAAGGAATAATATTCCCCTTCATATCGTCGCTTAAGTTATTGGTCAAGCGTTTGTAAATATTGATTTCTTGCTCAAGTTCGTACAAATAAGTTTTAGTAAACTTGATATTGTCGTCCATCGATACAATGTCTAACTCGAGTTTGTTCTTTTTAGTAATAAAATCATCAACTAGTGATTGAGGTACTTGTGCTGGAGGTGTAATAGCAGAGACATATTCGTCAAACTCAGCAATCATACCAACTGGCTTCCACTGAGTAAAATGTGGGTTCCATCCATAACAGTTCGCATCATTTTTAACAAATGCTATTGCTTCAGTTGTTGTTAAAGGGCCTGTAACATCGCCTTTTTTTGAAAAAAACCACGTATTCATATTTATTATTCTTTTATTAGTTATTAAGTATGTGAACTAGAGACGCCAGCCAGGGCTTTCTGCAAGGCTTCATACTGCTCATTAACCGCTCTAATAGTCGCCTTAACCTGCTCATTTAAGTTTTGGGTCTTATTCTTACAGCTAATCGTGTCGCGATCTAAATCACTCATTGAAACACCAATAACTTGCAAAGTAGTTTCAATCCGACTCAAAGCTGTATTAAGTTCTTTCTCTTTTACTAAAAAACTCTCAATAAGCTCAAGCGGAATTTCAATAGGAGATGGTGGCGGTGTTATTGTCATTTCAAAATCGGCAATATCGCTCACTGGCATCCAATAAGCATAGGAAGGATGCCATGCATAAGTGTTTGGATTGGTTTTTACATACTTGATTGATTCAGCTAAGCCTAATGGTCCGTTAAGTTCGCCATTATTTGAGAAGTACCATTCTTTCATCGTTCCACTCTTATCCTTAAATGGTTTTTGGATGATAATTGTTTAATAAAATCATATTATGGTGGTGATTTTATACGACGAACATATGAAAAAAATATGTCGATAAAGGAAGGTATGTATATAACACCGATACAGGTTTGCGATAATATATCATGTTGCTTAATTCGACTACTTTTGAGCGGATATTTAACCAATTCACTCATTCAAACCAAGGTAGAAACAAAAAAACAACCACCCCGCAACATTAAAGCGCCAGATATACAACAATGCGCTGTTCAATGATTAGCAAAAACTGACCCCAATTCATAACAATAAACCGCAAAAAATGGGGTTATTTTATACGCCCAACGCCATAGCCTTACTTCACCTTATAATTCACTTCCTGACCAACTAAATACCAGCCGAGCCCGCCAGGGCAAGCATTATTGGAAAACAAAAATAAGCCATCATAATACACCTATGCTTGGGGAATTGTTAAAGGCTGGCTTTAAGGTTAAGTACTCATAAGATGGCCCTGTCATTTTTATTTACATCGGCATGATTATTCAAAGCGAAAACTCAATAACATTGGGGGTTAAAACACTATTTAACTGGCTTAAAAATATGTTAACCTAATGAAGGATTTCTTTTGCAATGACTGCAAATTATATTTTTACAAGGATTGTTCAATGTCTTTACAGAATATTATTACAATTGATTTACCGCTACAGCAAACCAATCAATTTTTTCATATTTCAAATTTACTGGCATTAAATTTAATTCAGTCTCACTCAGATGATGTTAAAAATACATTAAACACCCTTGAGCCTAACCCTAAAGATATGCATATAATCGTGCATTATTTCGAGTCCCCACTAATATCACTTCAACACATAGACAGCGACTTACTCAATACACACCTACATATCGCAATCTGCCCTAAATTAACGACAGAACTGGAAGTCACCTTTATCTCATCGGGATTTCATTGCAACATGCAAGCTGATGATTCTGTTGTAGATAAAATAAATTCTATTAAACAAGTACAAGCGAAAGAGATAAGTTTTAGCCATAAAGCTATTTCACGTTATGTATTACAAAAAAAGCGCTTACCTTCGTTCACCAATCGCACCAAAATTTTGGCGCTTACAACCAAAAAAGAGCAACAAATACTAGGGTTTATTTGGGATGGGCATTCAAATGAAGAAATCGCTCACAGGCTAGGCATTTCGATAAACACGGTCAAAATGCATGTGCAGAATATATATAAAAAAACCAAAATTAAAAGTCGTGGTCAATTATTTGCATTGGCTGGATAAAGATATAAAAACTTGAGCAACATATTTTTATCTAACCCGACAACTATCTCTCACTTAAATCGTCTACAGGGGACAAAATGTCTATAAAGTTACTATTCATATTTACATTAATCGCTATTTCACCATCAATCGCGGCAGCGACACAAAATGACACCTTGTTTAGTCCCCCTAAAGAAGTGAGCAAAACTAAAACGGAAACCAGAAACTTCATCGCCTATGACATTATCACCCAAATTAGCAAGGCTAACATTGATAGCCAAGTGGTAAAGGGGCAACTGAGCAGAATTAATTATCAATTACCCGTTTCATTTTCGCCACAAAACCTCATTAATAACTATAAACAACAAATTAACGCACTCAATGGGCAAGTTATTTTTGAATGTCATACACCTAACTGTTTTGATCAGGATGATTTAGCACGATTCATTTCGCCGTTAGATACCACTCCAAAAGATGAACCGTCATTGATAACCGCTAAGATCCAATTGGCTCAAAAACAGCTTTATGTTTCTGTGTATGCCATGAACTGGAAACGCGCGACTCACGTTCAATTAGACATTATTGAAGTGATTGAAGAGCCTTTAGACCTACTTAACATTAATCAAGCTTACCTAGGCACGGATATTATTCAGAAAAAATTTGCCGACTTAAGCCATAAAGACCAAAAAAACACCAAGGACCATCCTATGCTAACCCGTATTCCAGGGGCATATATTGATGAATATCAGCAGGTGGAATTTGGTGAAACATCGCTGGTAACAGGCATTCTGGACAAACAACATCAAGTTAAAACCTACCAAGGTAGAATCACCGATATTGGTTACACCCTGCCACGTGGTTATTCTGAATTCGAGGTTGATGCAAACTATCAAAATGCATTAAAGCAACTCGGCTTTATAGAACAATATAGCTGCTTAGCTAAAGCTTGTGGTAAAACAAGCCAGCTTTATCGCCATATGAAATTATTAAAATCAAATGGCATGGATGACAGCCAGCGCTACCGTTTATATCAATTGCAAAGACCACAGGGTAATGTTCAGGTCATGACGTTTGTGATTGGATATAACAACGGTTTATCAGCTGAAATCCGCATTATTGAACAAACAGACCTTAACGACAAAAGGGTCGCAATTGATTTGGAAGGGTTAACCAATAAGCTTGCAGAAACCGGTCATGTGGCGCTAGAAGGACTTATCTTCAAATTTGATAGTGATGAACTAGAAGCTGAAACCATAGATGTGATTAAAGTGGTTGCCCAATATCTACAAAGTCACCCAAAACAACAGTTCTATGTTATTGGTCATACAGATGACCAAGGCAGCCAAGCATACAATTACACTTTATCAGAAAAACGCGCCGCGGCGGTTAAAAGCATTTTGCAGCAACAATTTTCTATCCCTGTATCACAGCTAGAAGCCAAAGGTATTGGAGAATATGCCCCAGTTGCAAATAACCTAAATGAAGCCGGAAGACATAAAAATCGTCGAGTTGAACTCGTCTTACGTTCAGATGTCAAATAACCTCATTGCGGGATAACAAGCTGAATTCACACTCTTACAGCTAACATCTAAATCTAACATCTATAAACTAAAACGACTTATGCAGTCCCAATAAATAGACATCATTATATGTTTATTTGTTGGGCTTTTATCATCGCTTAATGACTTGATATTGAAATAGACTAATTATTTTTCTCAGCCCTTTGGCGTTCTACATCTGCTTTAGTTAGCCCCATAGCATCTGTCATGTAGCACACTTTTACTAACTGAAACATTTGTACTAATGCACTTATTCTTCCTGCATGCATTTGCAGGTTTAGCAGCGCCATAGTAGCGCCCACCTCATCATCACCTACCGATAAAGCGGTTTGACTTAATGCTGAATTCGCCTCGGTCAGCTCAGCAATCATACGTTGGTATTCGGTAACATTTTCAGGCGCGTAACAGGTAGATGTTTCTGGCAGTTGGCTTAAAAAAATCTGATACTCTTCAACAAACTTATTGGCCTCAACCAGAGTCTGCTCACCGAGCTGTTGCAACTGCTGTACTTTACCGCTTTTAAACACACCTACAGCACTAGTGCGCGCTTGCGCCAGTTCATTAAACTCTTCCATTAGTGCTAACTGTTTATTGGTTATTACTTGGCTGCGTTCTGTTATCGGTAACGTTTTAGCATCGAATGATTTGATAGCCGCTTGGTTACCTGCCGATGATGCAAAACTGATTGTGGCGAGTGCAGCCACCATGAGAGTGTTTCTTACAAATTCCATTTATATTAATCCTTTAATTCCTAAATTCTGATAGCAACTGTGTCAGTTACTACGTATAAAATTATGTATCTCGAGTATGCGATATAAAAACCTTTACTCTCAATTAAATAATTAATAAAAACTCAATCAAGTATATTTTTAAATACCTCAAAAAAAATACCGCGTTGCCAGCTGAACCTGTTGTTCCTGCAAGTCTACTGACTCACCTAAATAAGCCCGTGCTGCTCGGGTTGTATCCAGATAATTATACTCAAGATGCAAAAACCAGGGCCGATCGATTTGATATTGATACCCTAGCGTAATGCTATGCCCTTGTTCGTTATTATCATCATAAGGGGTGCTATCTCTGTCGGTAACACTGAAGTCTTCAAACCTTGCAGTTAATCGGTGCCTTTGCCACTTTTTACTGAATAAACCATAAAATGATGCAAAATCATTATCGACAACTGGCTCACCAAGTGTTGATGTCATTAAGGTGCTACCTGTCATAAATTGACTTATAAAATCAATATTATATGGTAAACGCCATTTAGTACCTATGTGACTAAAACGAGTATGCCAAACATACTGACCTTTTTTGACAATAAGGGTATTGGCATTATTATCGTAATACCCCACCTGAGCTTGACCCTGTTCAAGCCATGTCCATTTAGCGACTACATGGCCGCCGACTCGGTTATCCAGTTCGATAAAGGGATTAGATTCTGGTGCTTGTGCCGCGAGTTTGCCCCCCTCGGCCATAGCAGGAATAGCGGTAATTGGTAAACGTTGCTGATGAAGTGATTGCCTAGAGCTTTGAGTCCAACCATGCCACGCTAACATGGCACCTGTTGTGTCATTTGAACTAATTAACTCACTGGTCAGTGAAAAATCATGTTTGGATTGTCGATACTTCCCTAATGTTTCAACGGTAAAACTTGCGCCTAAATGCCTGACTTCTTCGCCTATCCAACTGTTCATGGTCGAATAACTTAAGGTATAAGGCGATGACCAGGCCGTGGCAATATTTTCCATTGAAATTTGTGGATACATTAAGCCAAATGCGGCGCTCAATCTAATCCCATTTTCATTCGGAATATCACGGTACTGCAATCTAGCCTCGGTAAAACCAATAGTATTTTCCAGCCCGTCTGCATATGCATTTACAACAATATGACTCGACCAACTTTCACTCCACTGGCTGTTAAGGCTACCGCCTAGCTGGCCTAACGATAGGGTTTCATTTGGACTAAACCGGAACTTACCCAGGCCACCATCAACATAGGACTGGATTGTGTCGCCATAGCTTAAGCGCACATCAACAATGCCAGATATGTCATGTTCTATCTCGTTTGCCTTGCCGACTGTTGGTAATAAAAGGCAAAGCATAATGGTGGCTAAGAATCTGTTAATGATCGGATGTTTCCTTTTGATACGGTGAAGCCATAAGCCATTGGTTAAATTGTTCTGCAGGTAAAGGCCGTGAAAGATAAAAACCTTGGCCCATTTCACATTTCAGCTCAGTCAGCCAATCTAGCGTCGGTTTATCTTCTATCCCTTCGGCAACCACAGTTAAACCTAAACTATGCGCTAATTGAAGTGTCGAGCGCACAATTATTTGATCTGATTCATCTTGCATGAGTTTTAACACAAATGATTTATCTATTTTAAGCTCATCCACAGGCAACTGCTTTAATTGCGCTAAAGACGAGTAACCAGTGCCATAATCATCAATAGATAATTTTAAACCATTTTCACGCAGCATATTTAACTGTTTCACCGCTTGCTCAGGGTCTGACACTACTGCATCTTCGGTTATTTCTAGGGTCATTGCTGATACGGGCACATTATTTTTTGCCAATACATTAATCACCCAATGACAAAACTGCTCGTCTTTTAAATTTTCAGCCGAAATATTCACTGCTATAGATATTTCAATGCCCATTTGCTGCCAACGCAAATATTGGGCAATCGCTTCATTGATAACCCAGCGAGTAAGTGAATTCATTTGCATGGTTTTTTCAGCGATAGGAATAAACGTGTCCGGTGGGATAAGTCCTTTTTTGGGGTGCATCCAACGTACAAGCGCTTCTACATGAGTCACTTTTTGACTGGCTAAATGTAACTTTGGTTGATAAAAAAGCACCAGTTCATTTTGCTCAATGGCTAACTTTAACTCATTAATAAGCTGAAATCGTTCGAGGGTGTTTTTATCAATATTGGCATCATAGATTTGATAATCAAGTTTGTTCTTTTTCGCATATTGCAGTGCAGTATCGGCATGACGTAATAATGTGACTAAGCTGGCATCTTGCTTATAAAAGCTCACTCCTGCAGTAAATTGTAGGCTCAATATTACATCTTGAAATTGATAAGGTTGACCAATTTGTTGTTGAAGTTGATTTAAAAACACCTCAAATGAATGTTGCTCACAAGATTCAAATGCCAGCACGAACTCATCGCCTGACAATCGACACACTAATGCTTTTGGACTCATTACACACAATCGTCTGGCCACTTCTTTAATCACATCGTCACCCACGGCATGACCTAACGTGACATTTACATCGGTTAACCGGCGAATATTAATTAAGCAAATCGCCATGGTAGAGTGGCTCATTAGCCAGGTAGCGCTAACCCGTTCAAGTTCGTTTAAATTGGGTAAATTAGTCAGCGGATCATGAAATGCTTGATGGGCAATTTCCCGTTCACGCTTTAAAATTGCTTGCTGCATCACGGTAAACTCACTAGCAAGTTGAGTCAGTTCAACACTGGAATCCACCGTCACCTGTGAGTCATAATTCCCTTTCGCAATAAACTTGGCTTGTTCAATCAGCTGTTTGATGGGACGGGTAATACTGCCCGAAATAATAAATGCCAATAGAAGTGAAAATGGCACCATCAGCAACAGTAAGCCAATTTGTTGTAACCATTGCGATTGCAAAGCCGCGAGCAGATCAGAGCGAGATTTATACATATAAGCGTGTAATGAAGCACCTTGCACATCGCCTAAAGACTGCTGCCACAATATGTAATCACTGTTACGTTGATCTTTTTCAATAAATTGCGCTAATACCGATTGTTCTGTCAATGTTAATGCCGAACCTGAATGACCAATATCTTTCATTTTACTGTCAGCGTTCAGCATAAAGCCGCTGTCTAATCCGGTAAGTTGGCGTAATGAATTCGCTAATACATCATCAATAATAAAGCCAAAACCGACCCAACCAATAACGCTACTACCACCACTAGTCAGCACAGAAAACTTGATTTGATATAACTTGCCATCTAATAGATAAAATGGACTCAGTTGCTGAAATTCCGAATCGAGTTGATATCTAAAATCCTTACCTTGCTCAGACCCTAATTCAACTTGCTCTTTACCTTGGTCATTTTTTTTAGCCACTAACTGACCAATCACTTTACCTTCGGCTGACACCGCAATGGCTAACGAGGCATCAATACGTTTACGATGATTATTTAATGCCACCAGAAAGCTGCGACTGTCTCCATCGATAAAAATTTCTTTAAGCCCAAAATCCTTCGCGGCCGTTTCTGCAAACGCCGCTAGATAGTTATTTCGGTTATTAAACTGCGATTCAAACACTAACCCCGCAACAGCTAATTGATTAGATACATGTTGATCTTCAAGCTGCTGGTTTGACTGATAAGTTAACCAAAAAGACATTAACTGCACTGCAAACAGTAACAGTACAAAAAAAGCAAAAATTCGGGTTTGAAGGCGGTTTAAAAAACGCAATGTTAGTATCCTTCTAAAAATTCAAATTCATCAAGACTACGTTGTTCTGGAATATCATCAAAATCGGCAACAACATTTATCAGCACAACTTGCGCTTGAGAGGCGACTAACAGCCTGGTTTGAGACATTTGATTATTCGGCATGTTAAGTTGTGGGTGCCAAACAACAACTTGATATTCATCATCGGCAATGTGGTCAAAATTCACTCGACCTTGCTTATCAGTTATCCCATAGAAAGGAGTATCTACCACCAACAAGTGCCCAGACATCCAATCATGAACATTACACCCCATTGACACATGACCGGTTTGTTCAAAATTGATAATTTGTTGCTGTTGTTCCGTGCGTAGTTTAAATGAAAATCGTTTAGGCCCAAGTGCAGAATATATGTGGTGAGTAATATCATCTTCATTCACAAACACAACATCTTTACCTTTTTGCACCACGGTAATATAAGGTGAGAACTGTTTATCAACTTGATGGACTTCAGCTTTTTTGTTGTTATCAACGCCTTCAGCGCTAACAGAATGCTTGGGTAATAAATACACCACCATGTTTTCAAGCCCTTTACCGTTTTGATCAAGAACATTAATCTCTTGCGCAAATACTGATACCGTAAACAACCCGGCTAGGGTGGAGCTCAATAAAACATGTTTGACGACATTCGTTAACTTCAGAACCATCTTTAAACCCTTAATTGTGAGACATTTTCAATAACTCAGTAACAGACCCCATTTATCCATATTTAATTTCAACCTACAGCATTTTTACTTCGATTAATCATCATGATCAAGTAACCCATTGCTTGATAAAACAACATAATGCTTTTTCATTTAAATATCGATAGCGTTTACCGCAGAGAAGCTGAGTGCAATGAATAACTCAATAACACCTATAATATAGACTAAAAATTCCCCTCTATTATTAATAAATATCGACTGGTTCAGACTTAACGACCTCGGGAATATGTGTGGTAGTAATAAGTGTCACTTCCAATGTAAGTGAGCACACCATAGCATTGTCAGAAAAACAATAGTGGCACTTACTTTTGCATTACTATCAGGAATTTAATATGAATTCTAGCATCCAGAGCAACATAAACTTAGTCTATGATGGCAACAATTTAGGGTGAAAATGTTATTTAGAAACTATGGATAGCCATGCTGTTTTAGGGCAGTAAGTTCTTAAGCAATCAAACGAAAATAAGCCATATAAAGCCCATAGCCGATCACCCCTATAAGGAACACGACAAGTGGGCCTAATATATAATACCGCCAAACCATCGGGGTTTTAGGGATTTGTGTCAGTGTGGCGCTATAACCCAGCTCACATAAAGCGATAACGAATTTTTCACTATCAAATGACTGACCTGCTAATGCCAAGCTGCTGTCATTTTCAACATCGATATTCAGGTTAAACACATAAGGCTCGCGGTATCTGTCATTAAGCTCTCCGCTATGGCTTTTATACCAATTCCATTCAATATCAATTGATTGAATATCAGTTTTCTTTATCTGCTTAGCTTGTTTGTTTTTAAAATAGACAGCAGGTATATCTAAATACTCTTCACTGATGACAATTTCGGTAATAGGAGATGCACCAAAAGCATAATATTCATCACAAATCAGCTTCCTTCTCACTGCCGATATACCGGCGCCAAATAGACCCACGACAATAGCAGCAATGAAATTCTGACTAGAATAGATAATAAACAAAGCAATCATGCAACTGATATAACTGGGGATCCAAACTCGATGAAAATACTGCGAAGGCAACGGTAGCATAAATAACGTAACCGGAAATTGTCGCTTGACTGGACTGTTAAATAAGTTAATGCCAATAAAAGCCTTTACAGTATCTTGGTCAAGCGCCACAGAGCCAAAGCTAGGCCACTCTTTACTGTTTTCACTACCAAATTGACCAATAACATTGATACCTTGGGATAATAAATTTGTGCGAAGTTGTTGCACCACAGAAGGTATCTTACTGGACTTCACTTTAAGCGATATTGAAGCCTGCTTAGAGGGCTGAGTATGTTGAGCATCTTTAAGGTGCAATATCACTTTTTTAGCGTTATGGACTTCTTTTAGCTCGATATTTTTAATATTCGCGTAATCAAACTCCCGCTGCGAAATCGTATAAAAAGCAATATTACCGAGTTTGAAACCATGAAATTGTGTCAGCACCTTGCGTGAAGTATTAAAACACCAACGATATTGATAACTAAAGGCTATCAACATCAGTAATGTGCTAATGATTACACGCCCAAGCGATTCAATTGAAAGGGTAAATAAAATTGATTCCAGCACGAGATGAATAAGATTTAAAAATAAAAATACCCACTTCATTTTTTCAAATGCTGAAATAATTGAAAATGATGACTGACTTTTCAATAACGTCCCTGCTGTCTTGCTAAACATCCTGCTCCTTAGTCGGCTTATTCATCTGCGGAAGCAGTCAGCTTCCTATGAAATCATTAACGATTTTGCCAAAAATAATTCTGATTTAGTGAGTTAACGGTTAAATAATCATAATCCATTTTTCAAAGCCAATAATCATGGGTGTCGCAGCTATTATCTGAATTATCTATCATTAACTTGTGTATATTCTTGATAAGAGAGTAACAAAACTGCGGGCTCAAGCTTAGAAAAACAACATCCATAAAAGCCCCACGAACAATTAATTAGCAGGGCCATATTGTGATAAGAAAAGGCTAACAGGTACTTGGATTAATCCGCCAAGTACCATTAGCTAATTTGGTATAACCACAGGCGCCATTCCCTGAAGACTTTGCAGCTCGAGCATCCCACAGCGTCCCTACAGTCGCATAGTTAGGGTTATTTATAGGTTCAATTATCATTGATTTAAGCTCATAACCATCCTTACTTATACGTTTGATAAACTTTTTCGATGTCTTCATTAATAAGCTTCTTACTGCATCTGGTTTGCTTTTTAGTAGTCCAGGCTCTACAAAAGTCTCAAGAGTCGACATATCCGAATTTTCAAGCGCAGTTCGATATATCATGCACTTTGCTAAAAATATTTCATCTTGATTTGAAGTAGCTGTAAATCCATAGTTTGGTTGTTGCTCATTAGGCTCTGCCATTAATGGTTTTACGAATAAAGATAACACAATAATGCACAGTAGTTTTTTACTCATATATATTCCTCAGTCAACATTTAAACCTTGTATATTTTTTGATTGTAAAGCAACCAGAAATCTTGGAATGGCCATATTAATTTATATTATTCATAAATTTAGTGGTGTTGCTATTAACACCATCAAACAAGTTAACGCTAAATGAGCCATTACCGGAAAGATTAATATCACCATATGTAACTGATACTTCAGAGTCCAGCTTAGCTGTGTCAATTTCACCGGGTAATTAAAATAAACTAATAAATAAAAAATCTTTTGCAGTGGATAATGAAAACTGTCCAAGTCTAATTTTTTACCAGAAACCAAGTGAATGCTTATTTGGTACACGGTACGAATAGAGTTACCACCATTGGTTTGTACGTGATAAATCACTTCAACTTGCTTTATATCGTCCTTTGATAATTCCAATTGCCCATCAGGCTCATTAACCAAGCTGTTTACCGGTAATGAGACTGTTTGATCGCTAATATGACAACGTTGCGGCGCCTCTATTTTATATTGACGTTTAATTAAAAAATGACGTAACACTAAATGCCCAGGAACCAAACACACATTAATAATGACAAGAGTTAACGGAACATCGGGAAACATTGGATATAACGATATCGCGCTAGGCGTGATGAAAGGCAGCAATCCCATCAAAAGTAAACCAACAGACAATAGTAACTGCGACCTAACCTTCAATGGATAAAAAAATGTAATAATTTTTAGCGTTATATTACTCGCAGGGTTAAGCGTTTTTATACCTTTAAAGTAAGTTGACCCAAACCAAAGTTCATCTTCGACAGTAAGCTTTCCTTGCATATAGAGTCCTAAAAAGCAGCGCAGTTATAAGGTGCTACTTTATTAATTGTAATGTTATGAAGATTAGATGCTAATGCCCACCTATGATGCCACCTAATGCCACCCATTTTTATAATGAAATAACTTACTGCTTTTTCACTTGAATTACGATAGCTCTTTGTGACTATAAATAAGCCAAATACATTCTTTTAAACAATAAATAAGCCCGAATTCAACTCCGAAGTTTGATAATCAGCTTATAGGCAGAAGTAGAGGCAACACCTTGATTGATATCAATCAAAGTGTCAAAAAGTTATCAATTTCAGATAGTAAACTTTAAGCACACAACCAGCGCTGACAGTTGGCCACGCCTTGTCGCCGATTTCGGTCTAAATGTTCACAATAGTCAGTTAATGCAGGTAAAGCTCCTACCGCACCTTTGAATAATGCGCCAAACTCGGTAGTGATTTTTAACCAGTTTTCAGCAGGAATGTTCAATCGATTCAGAATATTCTGGCTACTTTCGCTAATGGCACCGCGTTTATTCTGTCGGTATCTTCAACCAGTACTATGTAGTCTTTTACGCTGAACCTTAACCCGTTATGTATGTTCAAACGCTCATTACCCACAAAAGGCAATAATTCTGTTGGTTGCTCACCTTTTATTGCTGAGTTTATTCGGCGCTGAATACCGGTGTAATCGGATGTTTCGGGTGTGGCGGCCATCTTTACTCGAATAGGGTTTAAATCAACATAAGCCATACAACTTAGCACTGCCGCTTCATCTAATAATGTCTGGGATCTAAAACGCCCTTCCCACAAATTTATCGGGAATAAATTTGAACAGCTTTAGCTGGCCCGAAGGGTGAGTACCATGGATGGCAGCGAATAAAATCTTCCGGTACATTTATCTTCTTTATTGGCCATTTTGGCTATTGGCTCACTAAGTGAGCGCATAAACCAGCTGATATCTATTAAGCGTTGTCTATACTGAGTTATGCAATCATTCACAGTATTAAGCTCAAATGAGTTTAAGTCCTCACCTTTTACGAACTTGTGTGTTAGTAAGGTACCTTTAAAGCCTTTGTGCCACTGCATCAGTACCTCTTTATCTGACCAGTTTTTTGCTTTATCTGCATCCACTTTAACCACTACATGGAAATGGTTACTCCCTGTTCATTACAAAGAATGCATATGCACAGATATCGATGGCGAAGATGGTAACCAATTCAATGATACGAGCATCGGCCCACTCTCGTCGATGCTCAAAGCTTTCGCCTGTTGAGTTATCAAAACTGCACAGAAAAGCCTTACGCACAACACGCGAACAACAGTGACTACTCTCTATTTGCAGGAGAAGGCGTATCTTCTAGCCTGACGATTGTCTGTCTTGGTCTGGCCATCTTCAAATACCATTTAGAAAGGGTAAATAAAGCGTAGGTTATTGCTTGATATTTAGCCAATAATCATGGGTGGCCATGTTATTATCATCCAAGGTTCATTCATATTGTAAATACCATTAAGATACGTCCGATAGTAAGGGAACCATACAAAACTGTGAGAGTTGCTGGCCAGTTTTCTTTATGTGTGACAGGTTGCCATAGTCAAACTTCAGCGGCTCAATTTGACTATCCAATACAATACATAACTCATAGCCTTTTGAATCACCAAGGCGTCGACGGATTTGAAATGCACTAATATTTTGTATTGGGATCAGCTGTTGACTCAGAGGATAAAGAGAGCTGACGTGGTTGGTGATTAATTGTTTATCTAGATCAAACTCAACATAACTACGGAAAAAGAGAAAGTGCCAACTGAGCAAAGCGACAAGTGACCAAATAAAAACTTCATCGTTTGACCAGCGTTCAAAACCTGCAGTCGCAAACAGAACCAAAAAGGCCAATAGACCTGCAAAAATCCGTCGAGTGATAATATGCGTGTGAGTGTTGGCTATGACTGCTTTGCTTGCAGAAAGTTGTTTAAAAGGCATGTTTATAAACTCCCCACATATTTCATGATAAAGCCAAATACCATTAAAAATGGCAAAGGATAAAAAATCCGTATTACCAATTTAGGCTGCAAAAGTGGTTCGATAAATGGCGCACTGTTAATTGGAACTGCTGATTGATTGTTTTGGTTGTTATCCAGCGAGTGTCGTGCCTGTGACAGTGTTACTTCAGCACAAGGTTTGCTTTCGACTTGGGCTTGTTTGTTCGAAGTATTTGGTATTTTTTCACGACTAACACTGCCAGTTGCCGAGTCGAAAGTGAGTTGATGTATATGAGGAAAATCGCTAATTTGCTCTTTGGCTGTGAGCTTAAATAAATTTGTAAAAAACATCGCTAAAAGCTTGGTGTCTGCTAAGTCACCGATGGGATAGACAATATCATGCAATTTAAGCTCAAACTGACTTCTGTTATGACTATTATGGCGTAATAGCAACTCTGTCGATTGCAGCGGTGCCAGATGTGACTTTTTGCCGTGGTAGCCTAAGATGGTTAATTGTACAAAGCGTTGCTGGGTCTGATTATCCAGTATCAAATGATGCTTAAGAAAGACAAGCAGCAATAGAGGAGGACACAGTAAACACGTGACAACCTGATAGAAAGTTTGTTCTGCTCCGCTCAATGTTAGCGCCATTAATACAGAAGCAGATAATGGCAATAAACCTAATATTGCGAAGCCGCGAAAAATATAATGATATTTGGTAGGCAAGCGTACCTTATCTGGCAAACCCGCAGGCTTTATAAATCGTTGCGCTTGTTTGGGTAGCTGCGAATACTCCATGTACGACGTCCTTGTATTACGGTTAGCTTATTGGTTACGCATTTAGTTGTTGTTAATTATCACTGTTTTTCAAAGCACTATTGAAGTCAAGTAATATCCCTTGAAGAAAAACAATCTTATTCCTTAAGAGCATGGGGCACCCTTTTGATATAATAAAACCAAGGGCATTGATGATAATGCACCTTGGTAAGCTCGTTTATGGTAAGAGGATCTATTCTTGTTGTAAATGGAGCTGTCACTCATTGCTAACAACAATTATTTATTGATTAGGGCAGTGAAGATAAAAACCAGCCATCAGCGGTTCTCATGTATTTACATCTAACATAAGATGTTAATGAGTCACTTTCAATGTAGAGATTTATTTTTGCTAACTCAATTGCAGCAAATCTTTCCTGCTTTGCTTTTGGTGCATCTTCGTAGCTAACCCCTGTAATCTTTACTGTGTGAGGCTCACCTTTACCAAACCTACGCTTATTAGCTCGTTCTAATATTTTTGTTAATCGTTTTTCTTGGCCCTTTGTTGACTCTGGTGGCATTTCTGCCATAAAAGCTGACAAATTTTGGCTCTTAATAAAATCAAGCGTGCCTAAGCAGCGTTGGCCTAATTCATTATCAAGGCTTTTATCACTGTTTGCCAAAGCATTATGGGAGCCAAGTAATATGGCGAGAAGAAAAACAATCTTATTCCTTAAGAGCATGGGACATCCTTTTTAATATAATAAAACCAAGGGCATCGACGGTGATGCACCTAGGTTCAACAATCTTGGGTGGCCATGTTATTTGCCGTGTAATTATCATGTTTACAATAACGAAATAATTTTCCACTGGTTTTGTAAATAGGCTAGCTTACAGTATCCACTCGCTTGACGAGGTTTGTTGGTTTTCGGTGAAACAGTATCAAAACGATATCCCACCCATATCTCAAGATCATGTCCACGCATCTGCGCAGATTGACGAACTAAATTATTGTTAGCGTTTTTAGCATCTTCAAACGCAAACTCGCGTCCTTCATCAATTCGGTAATTATCGATACCCAAATATGACTTGTTATAATATTTATCATGTAAGTCGGTTAAATGCATTTTTACTTGTTCATCTGTTGCTGGTATCTCAGCAAATATTGTTCTGAATAACTTTACATCTTGATTGATTACGACATTAACTGATTTTTTACACAAGGAATGCGGTTCAGATAAGTTAATTTTCTTTGCGGCTTCCATCCACTGAGCTTGCTCATCTTCAGTCGCTCCCATTGACGCTGTCGAGATAAATAGTAATAAAATAATAGCGATTAATTTGTACATGAAAACATCCTTTTAATTTACGTTTTTGCTTTACTAACGCTTAAAAACTTACAATCAATCATGTATGCAATCAATTGAATGTACACTACAAAAAATAGTGTTTCACTAGTATACCTGTGACAACCACGTTGACTAAAACAGGGAATATTACGGCTATAATATTAGGCAAAAAAGCCCATGACCAATTCCCGTGCAGCGTTGTTAATGGGTAGTCGAAAAAACACAGCATGTAAACAATGTGTTTAAGCGGGAAATACATCGCATTAAGGGTAATGACTTCACCGCTTTTTAGCTTAATATCACACGCGGTAATATGATTGCGCACATGTAAACGATGCATTTGTGATTTATATTTTACCGTGATGCGCTCAATGTCACCACGTTGTAACTCCAACTGCCCCACAGGCTTATTAATTATTGCATTCGCAGGAATGGCAATACGCTGCTGGCTAACAAAGCAACGTAATGTCCCGGTAATACCGTAACGCCGCCTAACCAGCCAATAACGTCCTATTAAGTAGACAGGTAATAATCCAATGTTGATTAATACTAATGCATGAGCAAGCTCAGTATTAGGGAAATTAAGAGGTAAAACAGCTAACCCGATCATCAAAATAAGCAGTAACAATGAAACACCTAAAGACAGAGGGTAACCTATATTAGCGACATATAAACCCACGTCACTTTGCGCGTTAAAGTTACGCATCCCTTTAATATGCAGATTAAAAAATAACGATTTATCATCTAATTCTATTATTTTAGCCATATTTACTTCTAAGTAGTTATTATCCTATAAATATACTCTATCACTCCAATAAAGGTTTGACACTGACCATCCCAGAGATAAAACTTCGCGCCTTTCGGGGCGAGTAAATTAATTACCAGTCGTAGGGCACTCTGTTGGCTCAGTTGCAGACTCATTCTGTAATACTAATGGTGCTGAAAGCTTAGATTTACTTTTACTGACAACACTAGAGCCACTTTTAACCGTTAACTGATACGTCTTATGTGTGTTAGGGCATAAATCTCGTCCGGATAACTCATCACCGCCGACACTAATAACATCGCCAGCAAATTCGATATAATAAGTAGCAATACCGTCATCACCCCTAATACCCGTTAATCAGTATAACGATGCCACCCAAAATTTAAAAAAGGGGTACTATCCCATATTTCCCTAACAATTAAAATTATCACTAATAATTAGATGAAAATTAAAATACATACTTTATGATGTATATAAATATTTAAATTTTACAATCCTGATTTTATCGTTATTATGCATCGTTTTTAATTAACGTTTAAAAGGATTTTCTGTGAAAAAAGGATATTTGTTTTCATTTGTTTATTTAGCATTACTTTCTGGTTGCGGTGGTTCATCGGACACGCCAGTACAAGAAGTTCCAGACCTAAAACCACCTGTACAACCAACAGAGTATAATCATCAAGTAGCAGGTTTAGCGGTTTATCAAGGTGCTTTATCAGGCGCAAGTATATGCATCGATTTAAACCAAAACTATGTGTGTGATAATGACGAACCTAGCTCTGTGACTGATGTTAATGGTCACTACCAGATAGATTGGAAAAGTGAAGTTGAAATACCTGAGTATTACTTACTGGCAAATTGGGCTGCTGTAACTGTAGCCTCAATAAAGCCTGCAAAAGTTATCCGCGCCAACTTTAAACATCCGCAACCGATTCAAGCCCCCGCTTCAATAATCGATGAAAATGGCCAAGGTATGTTAATTGCGTTACCTGAACATAATGGTGCAATTAATGGGTTAACTAATATTAAGGCTACTCGACTTGCAACAATGAAGTTGCAGGGGTTATCTACAGCAGATATTCAAACTCAATCAGCTGAACTTGATGGTTATTTAGCATTTCTTTACGGACAGCAGCTTAATACTTTATATCAATTAAGTGCTGCGCAATCTATTTCAGAGCGCGTAATAACTGTTGAGTTATTACATGCATATTTACAACAAGTTATTGCTGACCAAGTAGATTCAATTCTGGTTATTGAACTACTACTTGCGAATATCTATGATCAATTTGAAATACTTATTGATACTTTAAATTTAACTCCGCAACAGTTTGTGCAAGCTAACCCACTTGATGCTCGTTTCATCATTAATGATGAGCTGATTCTGCTTGGATTAATTCAGCAACCCATAGACAGCCAAATAGTTTCATTTGAGGAATGGGAAGCTGTTATGGAAAACCTAAAAGACATGACCAATGTCTTTACTTTGAATTCTATAGGTGACTTTCATATTTTTTCTATGTCTAAAAGCCAACCAAAATCAACACTGGTAGGGATTATGGATGCTGGTCAGTTTTTTGGGTTTATTCGAGAAGACTCTCCTAATGAAAACGAAAGACAGCAAGAATGTTGGAACAGCCAAGAGTCAATTTGGGTTAAGCCAAACAGCAATCCGACACTTCCGATTGCACCTGATATCCAAGGTAATACCCTGCACTTAGTCTATGAGGGAACCAATGTACCAATCACAATTACCATAGAAAAATATCAAACGGCTTCCGAAGTTTGGCAATCATTTTTGTCTGCGTCGCCTTCATTTTTAAAGTTAGCCGATATTGAATGGCCTAGCACAATTTACCGCCTATACTTTTCACAGGCGGATGATGTGATGTGTAGAGAAGCAGATTCCTACCAGGTATATGAATATGCGGATACTTTTAATCCCGCCACCTTTAATACGCTAGGTGTTATTGATACTTTCTACTCTTATATATTACCTGGTGATGTATTGATTAATGATCAAGAAAACACCTATACATTTGTTGATTCTGGGGAAACTTATGGATGGAAATTATTGACCAGCCCAAACATGTTGCCTTTAATTGAAGTAAAACAACAATTACCAGAAAACAAACAACTAAATGTGCTTCCAAGTTATTATTTATATACTGATGGAGTATTTATTGAAGTTGAATTAAACGAAAAATTCAATTATGCAAATACACCCTCTTACCTGCAATTAAGCTTTGGTGATAATTATGCGTTTGGTGATAACCTTTTCCAAACTTTACACAGCTTATTATTAAAGTAAAAAAATAAAGCAAGCTAAGATTGCCAACAAATTATTTACCGGTAATCTTAGCGACTTTACTTAACCTACCCAGTAGACTTAGCACAGCATGCAACAAAACCCTATTTAACACTTTCAATATAAACTATGGTTTATCACTAAAATGGCGCGATATATCATCGAACCAGTTATCTACCAATTCCATTATTTATTACTGAATTTGCCATAAAAATAAAAAGCCTGCAAAGATGCAGGCTTAATTTAATGATTTTTCTCAACAATATTACTTCACTTTCCAATTCACTTGTTGGCCGGCAAAAAACGGCACAATAGGGTTACCGTTAGGCAAAATAATTTCTTCTGGCACGGTCCAGGTTTCTTTTACCAAGGTTACGGTGCCAGTATTACGCGGTAAGCCATAAAAATCAGCACCGTGTAAGCTAGCAAAGCCTTCTAACTTATCTAATGCGCCTAAGTTATCAAATACTTGGGCATATAACTCTAATGCGCTCCAGGCGCTGTAACAGCCAGCACAACCACAAGCCGATTCTTTACGGTGCTTTTCATGCGGCGCGGAGTCTGTCCCTAAGAAAAACTTACTTGAACCTGTTGCCACAGCAGCTTGCAACGCTTGCTGATGTATATTGCGTTTTAATACCGGTAAGCAAAAGTTATGCGGACGAACACCACCGACTAATAAATCGTTACGGTTTAATAATAAATGCTGTGGGGTAATGGTTGCAGCAACATTAGATGAAGCAGCAGCAACAAACTCAGCGGCTTCTTTGGTGGTAATGTGTTCAAACACCACTTTAAGTTGTGGCAACGTTTCGACAATACGAGCAAGGTAGCGATCAATAAAGACTTTCTCGCGATCAAAAATATCGATGTGTGATTCAGTTACTTCACCATGAATAAGCAACAACATACCTTGCTCAGCCATCACTTCAAAAATTGGAAACAATGCATCTAATGCTTTCACCGCAGCATCAGAGTTCGTTGTGGCACCTGCTGGATATAATTTTGCTGCCACAACACCAACGGCTTTTGCATCAATGATGTCTTGCGCTGTGGTGCTGTTGGTTAAAAATAAAGTCATTAGGGGCTCAAAGCTGCTCCCTTGAGGACGTGCTGCAAGGATACGCTCACGGTAATCAACGGCCATCTGGGCTGTAGTGACTGGTGGCATAAGGTTTGGCATGACAATCGCACGTTGAAATAGGCGTGCTGTAGCTGGCACGGTTTCTTGTAACATGTCGCCATCACGAAAATGTAAATGCCAGTCATCAGGGGTTGTGAGAGTAATTTGCGTCATAATGAGTCCTAGGTTGTGCCACTCCATTTACGTCAAGCCATAAAAGCGGGCTAATTAAATGAGCGTGAAAGATGCGAGCCAAATTTTGCCGCTATTGTGCCTGAAAACCGCTTTGCTTAATAGATGCGGAATTTGAACGCTGACTTTGCAATTACAAATAGTATGACGTTATTTGATGCCAAAAAAAGCCGGACATCGTTAAACGACATCCGGCTTACTCAATATATTATGCAAATAGCCTATTTAAAAGTGACCAATACTTATCGTGCAGTAATGTGGCCACTGCGGACTAAAATGCTAGCTCAACACCCGCAAATACACCGGAAAATTGCATATCCTGGCTACTACCAGAAAAACCATTTACATCAAAACTGAAATCACGGTACCCAACACGCACCAGCGTATCTAAGGCAATGCCATCAAACTGCCACCCCAAACCTGCACTGTAATCGTGTACGCCTGTTTCATTAAGACCTACCATGATGTCAGCAAAAGCAAAAAGCCCTAATCCAGGTACACCAACGTGTGCATTGCCATATCCCATAACGACACCGCTGTCGATATCGCGCTGTGTGGCTATGCGTGTTAACTCTTCACCAGCGAAACCGTCAACACGAAGTGAACCGTTCATTTTCTTATAAGCCGCGCCTAAGTCTAATGACACAATATCGTTATCTAAAATCTCATAATACAAAACAAAATCAGTGTTACTCAGATCGTTATAAACCTGTGATGCACCTTCAAAGTTCACTCCGTTATAATAAAAACCACTGCTATCTTTTGAAGCGGAGCCTTCTAGACGATTTTCACGAATTTTAAGATTCGGCACGATTGGAATTGGATGCTCAATCGCTAACCACACACTGCCCTGGGTTTCTGAATCATAGTCGTAGGTTTGGGCAGGACCCGTTGCATTGCCAACATTACTGTCAGCATTAAACGTACCTGTTGCGTCAGTTTGCCATAAATCGCCACCGACTTTAAAGCCGACTACGGTTGCTGCTTGTGCAGAAAAAACACTTAACAAACCGAAAATGGCTGTTGCTACAAGAGTCTTATTCATTGTTATCCCTGAGAAAGTAAATTAGTTAAATCAATTACCGCTGCATTGGCACGCGATATATAGTTTGCCATCACTAATGAATGGTTAGCCACCAAACCAAAGCCATTACCATTTAACACCATCGGGCTCCACACCGTTAGCTGAGTGGCTTCCAACTCGCGAATTATTTGACGTAAGCTGACTTCGGCATTTTTCTTTTCTAATACATCGGCAAAATCAACTTCAATAGCGCGCATAAAGTTTAATAATGCCCATGCCGAACCGCGGCTTTCATAAAACACATCATCAATTTTCCACCAGCTGGTTTTAATCTCTACACTCATTGCTGAAGGAGTCGATTGACGAGCTGCGGTATCACCGGCTAAATCGGTATTCAATCTATCTTGACCAACACTCGCTGATAAGCGCTGAGAAATACTGCCTAAACGCTTTTGTACTTCTTTAAGCCATTCGTTTAAGTTATCTGCTCGGGCATAAAATTGCGCGTTAGTATTGCCTGAATCACTTATTCTGGCTTGGTATAGCTTAAGTAATTTAATCGCATCACGGTATTCACTTTCAGCACTGGGTACCAACCAACTCGTGTGCTCAATATTTAGTTTGGAATGTGCTGATGATAAATCCGTATCGGCGGTAGATTGAGATTGCGAGCGACTAAACTCTTTACGCATAACCAATGCTAAGTCACGTGACTGTTCCAGTGCACCAAACTCAAATGCCGGCATATTATCCATAAATATCGACGGCGGCATCATATCGTTGGCTAACCAGCCACCAGGTTTATCCAGTAAGGTTTCCATTGTGGCAATCAAGGAGTTTGTTGTCGCATATCCTGTAATCAACTTTCCTTGATCTGTTTGCATAGCAACGGGTTCAATAGGGTCTGGCTCTATACTCCACCAAACGCTAACAAAATAGCCTATTAAACCGACTAAAGCGCCGGCGGCAAAAACTTTATTCCTTGTAAATAGCATCAATATGACTCCTTAATGATGGTGATGATGTTCGCTATTATCTTGATGTTCAGAACCAGCTTGTTTTAATACAGGCAATTCAACCTGCAATTGCTGTTCAGTATCAAATATCAATGTTAATACTACCTTATCATTTTCCGCTAATGGCTTATTCAAGCCTAATATCATAATGTGATCGCCAGACGGTTTTAAACTGAGCGCCCCATGAGAAGCAATAACTAAGCCCTCGACTTGACGCATTTTGACCATGCCATTTTCTTCAATAATAGTGTGCAGTTGTGCTTCTTTGGCAATAGCTGTTTTTACTGCGACTAAATTAACCGCTTTATCACCATGGTTTTCTAATGTTAAATATGCGGCTGTATTTGGCACAGATGCTGGCATTGCGCGCACGTGCCCATCTACTAGAATCACATTTGCTGCTGCAGTAAATGATAAAGACGTTAGCGCTAAAAAATTAAACAGATGTTTGAATATTGGTTTCAATGTCTTAAACTCCATGTAATCCCTGCTCGTGTTTACAAAGGAAACAACGAATGAGTCTTATAAAAATGCGTGATGAACAAGGTGTACGTATCATCAGCTTCAATCGCCCAGAAAAACGTAATGCATTTAATCTAGCAATGTATCAACAACTCACAGAATACCTTATCGAGGGCGATAGCAACAATGAGATTCGTGCCTTTCTGTTACATGGTGAAGGAAACTGCTTTACCGCTGGCAATGATATTGCCGATTTTTTGCAAAGTGGCGACCTCAATAGTGATCACCCAACCGTAAAATTTTTAATGTGCTTACTGGAATTAAAAAAACCGCTAGTAGCGGCAGTATCAGGCGCGGCGGTTGGCATTGGCACAACCTTATTACTGCATTGTGATTTAGTGTATGCCGACAATAGCGCAAAATTTCAAATGCCTTTTGTAAGTCTAGCATTAGTGCCAGAAGCAGCATCAAGCCTATTACTACCGTTAATCGCCGGTCAACAAAAAGCTGCTGAACTTATTTTAATTGGCGATGCATTTAATGCGGAAACGGCTGCTAAATTAAATATTATCAATCAAGTAATTGAAACTGATGTGATTGATTTTGCATTAACTAAGGCTAAAAAATTGGCGAGTCAGCCGCCTGAGTCCTTGCAAGCATCACGACAATTGTTGCGATATAACCAGCAACAGGTGAAACAACAAATGCAGCTTGAATTAACTCACTTTGGACAACGATTAAAAAGTGATGAAGCTAAGCAAATGTTTCAAGCATTTCTAAATAGATAATCATAACAAGAGGGTTAAAGCTGTAAAATATGGCTTATTTGAAACCATCATTTTATAGATGCACTCTCTAATTCAGTGGTTATGATGCCTCAATAGCCGGTCGCTCTGTTGCTTGTTCGGCAGAGCTTTTTAAAAGAAGCACTGAACTAGAGAGTCTTTAATAGTGAGTTGATTTTTTATCCACCATTATAGCTAACACAATATAGGCTAATAGACACACTATTGGATTAGCAAACAATACCAATACACTCACGACTCTTGTCCACATAACCGACCAACCAAATTGTTTTGCCAGGTAATGACACACTCCACAAATAATCTTTGATTTATCAGCTAGTTTTGCAATTATTCTATCCATAATACTCCTTAACATCTTAATAATTCTAGCCAAATGGCTCTAACTAACAGCCACTTAAACTAAGCTTGATTTTGCAACTTGGTCAGCAAGTGAGCGATAACTGCACAACAAATAAAACTCACAAAGGGCAGTAACACTATGGCTAATAAGGGCATAACCAAGCCTAGTTGCTCAGCAAACATCATTACTTCTTATTCGCAGCAGTAGTGACTGAACGCTCCGTTACTTCACTCGCGATGGCTTTATCTTCTGGATAAAAACTGCTGTTAAATATTTGTTCAGCTATTTGAGTTTTTAATGACAATACAAACTCTTGCTTGGCTGATAAAATTAAATCCTGGCTAGCTTTTGAAATATTTTGCTCTAGCATTGTGAAAGTATCTTTAACCATTAGGTCATCTGCTTGCGCTGTAAAACTGCTAACCGATATAACTAATGCGACTGCTGTGGCGCCAACGATACGACTTAAACGACTAGTTGAATTTGAAATAAACATGATGTCTTCCTTTTCTGTTTAGTTTGCAGTGAAACCTGTTTTTCGCTGCTGACAGACTTAGTATTACAAACACCGTGCCAACTTTTAAAAAACATACTAACCAACTGAAAAATAATATATAAATAAATATAAAAGTTAATATTTCGCCTATTTCAAACTATGTTTGAGAATAAAAAACAAACAATTAGTAAAATTAACCACATGGTTAGTCAATTTTACTAATTCACTTCAATTTGGGTTTCGTAATAGGATGAATAAGCTGAAATATGTAAGATACACATTTGGCTTATTACCTATGAAGATTGTGATATTTCTGGCTAGCAAGTTGCTTTAGCGCGTGACTGCAACTCGGTGTAATATCGTTATTTGAGCTGACGTTGATAGAATTTTTAGCGACAAAAAAGCGCTCTTATGAGCGCTTAATTAAGGGGCTACTTATTACTTTTACTGTTCAACTTCAGGGGCATTTTCATCCATCAAGGCTATCGCCCCGCGCACTACCTCAATTCCAGCGCCAGCTATATGGGCATTTTCACTTAAGTAACGGCGCCAGCTTCTTGAACCGGGCAAACCTTGGAATAAACCAATCATGTGACGAGTAATGTGATTTAATCGTCCACCTTGTTGAATATGACGCTCAATATAAGGCAGCATTAACTCAACCACTTCTTCACGACTTAATTGCACAGCATCACTGTTAAAAAGCTGTTGTTCAACTTGGGCTAAGATATACGGGTTTTGATATGCTTCACGGCCAACCATCACGCCATCAACATGCTGAAGATGTATTTTAGCTTGGTCTAAGCTGGTAATCCCGCCATTAATACCGATATTAAGTGCTGGGAAATCACGCTTCAATTGATACACACGATCATAATCCAGTGGTGGGATCTCACGATTTTCTTTTGGGCTTAAACCTTGTAACCAAGCTTTACGAGCATGAATCGTAAAATCGGTACAGCCTTTCGCACTGACAGTTTCAACAAATCGCGTTAAAAACTCATAACTGTCTTGATCATCAATACCAATACGGGTTTTAACGGTAACTGGAATATCTGCTACTTGCTTCATAGCATCAACACATTCAGCGACTAATTCAGGTTCACCCATTAAACAGGCACCAAAACGACCATTTTGGACTCGATCAGACGGGCAGCCTACATTGATGTTAACCTCATCATAACCGCGCTCAGCTGCAAGCTTGGCACAATGAGCCAGGTCTTTTGGGTTTGAGCCACCCAATTGCAACGCCAGAGGATGCTCTTCTTCATTGTAAGCTAAATAGTCACCTTTACCATATATGATGGCACCCGTAGTAACCATCTCTGTATATAACAAAGTATTAGCAGACATTAAGCGAGCAAAATAACGATAGTGGCGATCTGTCCAATCCAGCATAGGCGCTATGCTAAACGTCCTATCTAGCGTAACCCTTGGTGTATATGGCTTTGCATCAGTATTCTGTAAATTCATACTTCTCACATTTTGAGTTATTTTAATACATTTTTGCACATTTTAAAGTGGTCGGGTATCCTGTGAGGTATCCAAATAAATAGGACTGGGTACCCCAAAATGGCTTTTTATGTAATAGACCCGAGAACTCGTGCTGATGGCACTATTCGATATAAGTGCTCTGTCAGAGTGAAAAAAAAGGCAAGATAGTTTACAGTGATCACCGTACTTTTACAAAGCAAGCGCAAGCGGAAGCCTGGGGGAAAAAAGAAACCTTTAATCTCGAATCGAATGGCATACCGGATCCTTTAAAATCAGTTTTATTGCATGAGCTGATTGGTAAGTATATTGAAGACCCCAACGTGCATATTGGACGCACCAAACTTTATGTGCTGAATATGTTGGCCGATAGCGACATTGGTAAAATGAACGCGTTCGATATTAAGTCGCATCATATTGTTGAACACTGTAAAAATAGAATCAACTCAGGGACTGGGCCGTCTACGGTGTCGCACGATGTTAGCTATTTGAAGTGGTGCTTAAAAATGGCTAAGGCGAGTTATGGTTACGCGCTGTCAGAGTTGCCTATAATTGAAGCATATGATTTGCTGCACAGCCAAAACTTAATTGGCAAATCAGCAAGACGTTCTAGGCGTCCGACTGAAAACGAAATAGATAAGCTAAAGGTGGGTTTACAGGAACGGTCCAACCAGAGGATGGCGCACATTCCATATGTAGACCTACTGGACTTCTCTATTTTAAGCTGTATGCGGATTGGCGAGGTTTGTCGAATTACGTGGGATGATGTTGATGAACAGCAAAAAGCGGTAACCGTGAGAAATCGTAAAGACCCGCGTAAAAAAGCAGGTAATCACATGCTAGTGCCGTTATTAGGTGGGGCGTGGGAAATACTACAAAAGCAACCACGCCATGATGAGCGGGTATTTCCGTATAACGAAAGGTCCGTTGCTGCAGGGTTTCAGCGGGTTAGAAATGAATTGGGTATTGAGGATTTACGCTACCATGATTTACGGCGTGAAGGGGCTAGCCGGTTATTTGAGAAGGGTTACACCATCGATGAAGTGGCACAAGTAACAGGCCACCGCAATATTAATACTCTTTGGCAGGTATACACTGAGTTGTTTCCTAAACGTTTACATGATAAAGATAAGCGCTAAAATTTAAAAAAAGGAATATTTATGTCTGTTAATGGATTGAAAGATAAAATTGAAGTTGCTCTATTAAATCAGTACAAAGCATATTGCCATGACAATCCTGATCAAATCGAAATAATAAAACGTCAACCTAATATCGTTATGTTAGATTTAAGAACATTAATGAATGACTTAGGTTTAGATAAAACTAGCTTTACGCTTAACTCTAATTTTATTAAAGAACTTCAAAATTTAGAGCTTGAAGGTTTTATTAATGATCACTCTGTTGGTTCTTTTGGGCTCTCAATCGATGTTCATAATGAAGAATCTGGAAACTTAGAAAATAGAAAAATACAGGTCACCGATAGATTCTTAAAAAAACTATAACCCTCTAAACCTCTATCTCTACAAACACCAAATCGGGTGCTGTCCCTAGCACCCTGCCGTCTTGAACATAGATATGATCGCCGATACTACCAGAGCCGATTACTCTTTGGGTGTGGCCGCTGGCAGTGGTGGCGGTTACCGTTCCATCGGTATTCGCCACGTTAATCGTCATAATTAAACGTGGGACGCTTAAGCTTTGTGTTAACTGCTTTAACATTACGATTCCTTATACTATTTCTGATACTATTTCTGATATAGCAGCCTAGGCAACGTGACGAACAACGGTGATGGTTTGCTCTACATCAATATCGCCAGTGTCGCTAACCGATGCGCTAATCGTGACTGAGTCACAGGTACCTTTGAACACATTCACACCTTCACGAATACCGATCAACATACCAGGTGTTGCGGGTGGTAAGTCGGCCAGAATCGGTAAACTCATATTGATATTAAGCTTACTGCCTGTGTCGGCCAGTGCGTTAGTACCGGCTGTTCTAGCGGCCTGATTATCAACAATCAGTTGAGCGCTTATATCATCAGTTGCGATATTGCCCGCAGTGCCTGCACGTTTTACTTTAGCGCTAATGCCCTGCTGCTCACCCCGCAGCCAAACCACATTACACTCGGTACCGATTTCTTTTGACTCGCTGTAACTGGTGATCACTGCATCGTGCAAGGTTAAATCAGGTGTCGCAGCATCCATTAACCACGGCACTGTTGGCCAACGTGGCACCACGGTTAATGCTTTGGTTTCATCATTAGATAGCAGCATACAACCCAATTGTGCCACCGCTTCTTGCACTGCATCGATGGGCGATTTATTGCCAACGCTAAACGCGCCTGCAGGTACGTTAAAATCAACGATACCGTTAAGCTCAATAGTCCAACCAGTAAACTGCAGCATGTCGTTAAGTAAACCCGCAAAGCTGCGTGATGTTGAATTGGTATAACTGATCGGCAATACATATGGCGTAGTCAGTTCGGCGCTGCGGCTGCGGCCTGTTCCGCGATAAGTCGCGTTACCAAACACTTTGCTTACGCTGGTTTGCTCAAGCAAAACATAAAACTCATAGCCGTTTATACCCACTTTAAGCAGTTGATTTTCAGCGCGGCTGGCATCGATACGGCTTGAAAAATCGATACTCACCGAGCTGGCCCACTGGCCACGGCTGCGGCTAATACTAATATTACTGATCACAATCGGCACGTTGTCTGACACGCGCACACACGTAATGGTTGGCTGCATTAAATAATACCTGCGCAATTGGGGTTCAATGGGGGTTTTAAAATCAAGATTGGGTAACACTGGGTTTGAGTCAATTAAGCCGCCACCGTCGTCAAAGTAACAATACTCTGGTGAGGGTGTGAACCGGATAATAATCGGATTGATTGCAGAGCTGGTTAAAGGGGTAAGTGGATCATTAAAACGAATGCTCACTACACTAACTGGCGGGCGATATTTAGTCGAGCATATCCAGCGTGCTTTATGCGGGCCCCATTTTAAAAGGTGTTCAGTACCGCAACGTATTCCTTTATAACGTAATGTATGCTGAATATGTTGTGCTGCGCCATCATGCCATATCACACTTATAGACAAGCACTCAGCTGCAACATCTAACCAACGCATTTCGGTATCAGTTTGATGACTTATTGTTGTTTTCCACAAAATATCAACTGAGGTTTGATGGCTTTTGGGTAGCGCCCAACTAACCGCAAAGTCATTGCGGGTTTGCGGTAATGCTTTCCAGCTGAAGCCGTAGCTTATACCGACTGACGGTATAGTCATCCACGCTAACGTAATCGTTTGTTCGACACTGCGGTTTAACGCCCAAGATGCATCAAATTCGATACCTAAATGACTTGCCGCCTCAGCTAATACCGTTTGTTTTTCAACAGCTATAGGTTTGCGCCACACCATACCGCATTCAATACCAATGCTATTATCGATAGGTAATGGCGGTTCAATATCACTACCAAACCTAATGACAATGGGTGATCTGGTGTTAGGCCAAATTCGGGTAAATCTTATTTGTAACGGTGCTAAAACATGTGTGCTAACTGAAAAGGGTAGTATTGTAGATACACCAACACTGTGTGATATAACTACATCATTATTAACGTGCAATAATATATTAGTGTTTAAACTTAAAGACTTATTTGACGAAAATGCAAAATCAACGTCACCCAGTGGGGGGGCGTATGGTGCATTACCAAATGTGAAGTTATTCAACTGGTATTACCCTATCTAAAATCAGTGCGTTTAAGTCATTAATGCCAGAATCTAAACACACTACATAGTATTCACCGTCTGGTACTTGTAATGAATAATAACCAGTAACCTGGTCACTCATACCACTTGCCGCCAGATTACCATTCGACCTGTAGTATGCTCGAACTGGGGAAGAAGTTGGTTGACCGTCTACATCTGTAACATGGCCATTGATGTTTAATGGCAATACGCTAGTGAATGTATATACAACATTTGGTGACAGTAATAACCCAAAATTACCATTACCATCAATAGCAGTGCCGCTATTTGATGTTGAATCCATCATAAATATTTGAAACTTAGAGCCTGTTGACGCAGCATCTGCCATACATACAATTTCAATTTCACCCTTACTCAATCTAATGGCTACTTTAGAATTATTAACAGACTGGGAACCATAACTAGCCCACTCACAATATATAATTGCTGTATCAAGTGTTTTATTCCACTTGGGTGCCCAAGAACCTGAGTCAATTGTGGGGTTTTTGAAATTAAATATCAGTGGTGGGTTATTCCCCGCACGACTTTGATAAGCTCTAGGTACTGTTGTATGTTGCGGAATGACGCCACTTATTGCGCGGCTTGTGTTTGAAATACCAACACTGTCATTTAACCACACAGCAATTGACCCTTCGCTTGATTGCATGACTTTAGTTGAATTACCACCGATTGTTGTAATAAACCCTACATCAATCTCAGTAGACCCGTCATCAGCCCTAATTAAACCACCTAAGTCGGTTGCAGGGTTTAGACCTAACTCACCAGCCCATGCTTCATAAGCTGCAATGGGTGACAAGTATGTGTTTGTGATTTCATTAATGTCTGGAAATAATTCAACACCCGTTTTTATATCAACAATCATATTGTCAGCACCGTTGTTAAAGCATTTATCGTCAGTAGACCGTTAGCACTGTAAAAAATAGGGTCTACGCTCTCAGACATTACGAATGTATTACCGCTCCAATAGCTTACAAAATTAACCACGTCCCCTGTGGTTAATGAAAATTTAACGTCATCTATAAGTACACGTTTACCGCTACTAGCAATGCCAAATGAACAACTTTGACGTGAGTAGCTTGAACTCGTTATTTCATTACTTAACCCATCACCACCAGGGGCTGCACGATGTAAACCAATGGATAGCACTGATAATGAATCAAGCATTATATTTTTGGTATTGTCTGCGATATGTTGAGTCACATTTCACTCCACTCAGTATCTAACTCTGCACAATTAATTAGTTCACACACAACCCCATCGACTATTGCTGCATTGTAGAAACGGTCATCGTCTAACATTATGACAGCGACATTTCCAGTCAACGCATGTTTTCGGGGTAGCAGTATCTGTGTGTGTTCGGGAGTATCTAATTTTATTGTGCGGATATGTTCTGATAGTCTGCGGTCTATAATGTGCAACCTCTCTGCTAACGTGTCTGCATCCACTGATAATACCGCTCT
Source organism: Shewanella sp. HL-SH8 (assembly GCF_051165765.1). NCBI lineage: Bacteria > Pseudomonadati > Pseudomonadota > Gammaproteobacteria > Alteromonadales > Shewanellaceae > Shewanella > Shewanella sp. HL-SH8. The sequence goes on from NZ_CP195039.1 coordinate 3,959,804, forward strand.
CATAGCTACAGTATCGCGCTTATAATGTATTACTGTATTCATTACCACTCCTCACAGTTCATCCACGTAAACGCTGATGTGGTCATACTTCGCATTAAAAAGTGTTGCTGGTTATTTATTTCATCGTAAACAGGCCAATTCTCAAATGCGTAACGTGGTGACGCTTCTATTATTATGCCGGGTAAAAAACCCCTAAGTGTAGGAGATACTGTGGATGCAACCATATGATTACCGTGTGTATCGAGAGCCATGTATCCTATTGGGAATTTGGTCATTTGAACATATATGGGTGTGTACAAGCCTAGTTTGTCGGTGGCTAATTTAGTGATATTACTACCGTTTTGAGGCGTAAAAGGTGCGACTAAAGCATATTTTGCTGATGCATTACCTCCGTCTGCGTCATACATCAGTAATACATCATTTGAGGTTGAAGAAACCATAGAACTGTACCATATGTAATTAAATGCAGATTGCCAACCTGCATGACTTAACCCAATGTCATCACCGCTCGTATTAACACTATTTACAGTAATGAATTTGCCAGCATCCATCGGTATTAATGACTTAATATCTCCAACAAAACACGTATCATCCCTACGTGAGTCGTAACCAGATACAGCATCCATGTTGGAAAGTATTATATAGAACGCGGTTGACGTACCAATCACAACCCACTTATTAATTGACGAATGGAACGAATGTACGCAAGCTGAATAACCTGCTCTGTATGGTGTATCAATGTCTACATAACTCACAGCGGGTCTAAAATCCAACATAGTCTGTGGTGCATTAACGCCATTTCGTGATGATAACTTAACACTCGAACCACTGCCTAAAGTTGGGTCATTTCTAAACACAATCATATGCCTAAAGGTATCTTCAAACACTTGCGTCCAACCAAGTGCTGACTTAGCACCGTAACCAGTAACCAAGCATTTTTTTAAAATCGTTATGATCTCACTAGGTGTTCTATTGACAAGTTGCGGTGCACCCACATCATCCCAGCGATAAACCGTTACAGGTAATCCCATTTTAATACCCCTTCTTATAATCTATTAATATCAAGCATTAAGACTCATTACCACGGAATGACAACACCGCACGGTCTTCTGTAATTTGTGTGTGGCCACTTTGTACCGTTCGCAACAACATGGCAGGTTTTGAACTGGCGTAGCTTCTAAAACGAATAGCTTCGCCAGCTTGCCAACCTCCACCAAATGCGGCCTGGCGAATAATAAAATACGGGGCTAGTGTCAGCGGGTTTATTGGAGCGAAATCATTGACGGTATCGCCAGTTGCAATTTGACCTAAACGTTTACCTACACAGCGAAATGATGTTGGGCTAGTCATAATTAACACCCAGTCTTCATTAATCGCGGTGTCGTTACGCACTTCAATTGGGTAATCAACCACGTTCAAACTAGCTGTACCGTTGGTTCCATCTTGGTCCCAATTATTCGACCAAGCTGTCATGTCACGAACCGCACCGACTCGTGCTTGTAAATCACCTAAATCTTGAACGCTAGACACTACAGAACCAATAGGGTACGACTGACTTAATGGCGCGGCTAATACCAACTTATTGGGTAAAACCTCTACAACCAAAGCTAATTCACCGATGCTGTCTGTCAGTAAAAATGGCGCTTCAAAACCACTGAAATTACTGTGTAGTGTCACAACACCCGTTTCTTTAACCACGCTGTAATGCGTGTTATTTAGCGTCCATAAACTGGCACCGGTGGCGTCAGTAATATCGACAAATCGGGCATTCACTCGTACAGATAAAGTTTGGTCAGCCGCTGGGCTAACAACGACTTGAGTTTGACTATGCTGCACATTGATGTTGGTCCAAGCTGTAAAACACGCCACAACACCGCCGTTTTTAATCCGCAGTGGGTTTAGGCCATAAAGCTCAGGAGGGGGTGAAAGCGTCACAGTTTCAGTTACGTCATAACGTAGGGTGCTTAATATCACTCGTTGCGTAAACTGAAGCGATACCGCGCCATTAACAATACTGCCCGTCACACCCGTGCCAGTAATAATACCGTTCGCATCGGCGCTGGCACTAAGCAAGGTTTCAGCAGTGGTCGAAACAGTGACATAAAAGCTATCCAGCACAGGTTCAGGGCTGGTAAGAACAAATGTCACACTTAAATCACCAGGTGGCACATCACCACCGCTAGCGGGTTCTGTTTTAGCTAACAAACAGCCGTAGGTTAAGGTGAAATTACCCCGAAAATCCACCTCCTTAGTCACTACACCAGTACGGGCATTAATCCAACCAATTACGGTCCGATTTAATTCAATTATAGGGATTGCACTAATGTCATCGGCACTAAAGTTACCTAAGCTCACACTACTGTTGCTGTAGCTCGAATTATCAAAATCAACTTCACCAGAGAAAAAATCCTTCGTCAGAATGCTATTAACAGGAAACGTAGTACTACTATCATAAAACTGGTACTTGCTTGCTTGATAATACGACACAGCAATGCTGGTATTTCCCGTCATGTTAATGCCCGTAAAAATAACAGTAACCGTGCTACCAGTAATGAGGATGTTGGCATACTGACCAAACGCCCCGCTGTAAGTTACCGCTTGTTTATTGTTTTCAGCAAACCAAGGGGAATTAACTAAATCAGGTATCTCAAAAATATAGGTGTTTTGATTTTTCACACTGGGTAAGACTAAGGTTTTACGCGCTGGAGCATAAACACCCGCATTATCAACCGTAACGCTGCCGCCCTGATAATCGACTACGCCCGCTAATGCATTACCTGCGCTCAAAGAAGTGGTACGCACCTTGGGCAACATCTCTGTTATCGTTGTGCCAACATCCAGTATTTCACTGGTTGCAGCTGCTGTCAGCTCACTCACGCCATGGTATTTAATGCCATCATTTGCGCTAACATAACGCAATTTAGTACAGCCCGTTTCGCCGTTGATTGTGACGTCAAAGTTAGGTGTATTAAACGGAATAGCCGGCTTAAAATACACTTGCCCACCTTGGCCACCTGTAACGGTTTCTTGCACTTCACAAAAATGTTCAAAGCGGGGATACAGCGCATTTTCATTACCCGCATACTCAACAGAAATAACAATCACCTGGCCTTGGCTTAACCGAATAGTTTCGTAATAGTCTCTACCGTTAAATTGATAAATAGACTGCAAATACGAGCGAGGAAACGAGTCTTGCCCCGCCAACAAACCAATTAATCGATTACGCACCAACTGCCCAGCTTTAACAGATGACTCTAAAATCTCTACCATGTCGGTCATGCGATCAGCATCTTCAAACTCATTTGACTCAGCTAATAACATGCTCACTAAAGGGTCTGTCGGCTTTTGGCTGAAAAAAACATGACCATTTAGCAACAACTCAGTGCCAGTGGTATCCAGCGCGGGGTAACATTTGACAATATCAACCGCAGATTGCGAATGGTCGATATCTGAAATCGCTCTAAATAGCTCATTAAGCTCACCAGACTTCACCACTAACTTAGTGCGCTGGCCGCCTGCGTCATCACTAGAACCCAGTGACTCAGGCTTGAATATTTTTAAATCTGCTCGGGTAATGGTCATGTGCCACCTGTGTTAATCATGCTAAAGCGTTAAAAATCGTAAAACCACGTTGGTTAACAATGGGTATTCGCCAAACTCATCGTCCAAATCATCACCGGTGATCACGTTAGCTTGGGTGTTATCCCACACCACATTAATGTTGTTGCCATCGTGATTAATAATAAAAGCCGTGAGTGTTGATGCGGCGTGGGCTTGCAACGCATTAAAATCTAGGCGATGCATCCAACCATCTTTAGTGCCCAACTCTAATGCAATACCTGCAGGTATAACGGTTTGCTGAATATGCGGGGCACCGTTAAGTGCCCGTTTCATATTTGCCGCCACGCGTTGGGTGTTATTGCGGTTAAGCCAATGCAATGGCTCTTCCAAATCAATACTGTCAATAATGGTGCTAAACATAGGACCTCTTTTTGAAGTGATACAGCAACCTAGCGACTAACCGCCAACCGACTGCAAACGCTTAATCTCAGCCACCAACTCATTCACAATGCTGCGCTTAGTTTGCGCATCAAAGGTGCGGTTACCCACTTGCAGCTGCAGCACAACCGTGTCACTGCTACTTGCTGCAACAGTGGTTTGGCTAGGCGATGTTTGAGGTGCTGGGGTTTGTACCGTTTTTTGGGGTGCAGCGGGATTAGCTGCGACTTGTGCAGTAGCCGTCGCGGTAGATTCTGCTAATTTTTTAGCTTTTAACTCAAGGTCTTGTGCCCTTTTTAAATCACGCAGACTTTTTTGCAGTTTGTTAACTAATTGACTATCGCCAAACGCTTGCGCTCGAGCGATCATGTTATCTATCTCTCTAACTTCACTAGCAAATTTACGCTGAATAATATCCTTTTCATTACCCAGTGCGGCATCAAGTCGGTCTTGAATGTCAGCGGTGGTGTCGTTAATTTCATCAGCAAGCTCACGAAATTTATCACGGGCTTTATCAATCGCGTTGGTTAAAGGTTCTAGCTGAACCCCAGACAAACCGTATAAACCATTGGAGGCTTTAGCCGCCATTTTATTAAGTTCAGCCAAGCTATATGTGCTGGTTTCAATGTCATCAATTTGGCGTCTAATGGCCAACGATGATTGCAACTCGCTGTAACGACGCTTACTTTCACCAGCCAAATAAGCCGTTTGAATGTTGCCCATTTCTTTAATGCGTTGTATCAACACATCAGCACTGGCGGCAGTATCAATGTAGGTTTTGCCGGTATCTTGCAGCACACTTCTATGTGCTACTGTAGCCACCCTAATATCAACTAACTTACCTGCTTGCTCCTCTAATGACTTGCTATTGGCATTATTTGCCTCGGTGTTTTCCTTTACTGCATCGGTGTTAGCTTTAGTAACATCGGTAAGCTCTGCCTCCTTTTTGCTAGTCTCACCTACCACCTTATTTAGCTCGTCAAGGGTTTTACCTAAAGCCTTAGATTGAGCGTCATACTCTTGCTTGGTTAGCAAACCCGCTCTAAAGTTGCGGTCGAGTATTTCTAATTGGGTTTCATACTCACGCTGCAAAACAAGTAGCTCAACATAAGTGGCATTTTCTATCTTGGCCAACTCAACTGATTCTCGTTTTAGTTCAGCAAGGTTGGCTTCTTCCTTCGCCAATTTTGCCTTAATTAAAATGAGTTCATTGGTTGCCTTGTTCTCATCTTTTAAGGCTTGCTCTAATTTACGAATTTCAGCTTCAGTACTAATAATGCTTTCTTGTAAGCCTAACTGTTCGTCAGACAGTAATGCAGTACCCGCTGCAGCAAGGTTTACCTCATTAACTGTTTTGTCATAAGCACTGGCTAATTCTTGTTGCGATATAGTCAATTCTTTTTCAGTTAACAGCCCTTGTTCATATTGGGCCTGTAACTCTTTGCGCTTAGCGATAAACTGATCTGTTAGTTCAGTTTGCGTTGCGGCGCTCACATTGCTTGCATCAACCTCAGTTGAATAACCTTTAAGTGAGTCCTTTAGTAACTCTGACGCTTTAGCCAAACCTTCAGCAGTGATCACCCCTTTTGCATAAAGCTCATTTAGTGATTTTTGCCTTACCTCTACATCAGCTATCGCCTCTGCATACGTCAACGTATTAGTATTGAGCTTAGCGATATTTTCAGCGTGTTCAGCCGCAGCATCAGCCGCTTTTTTATCCTCTTCGGCTTTTTTCTTGCTCGCCTCGGCCGCCTTTTCTTTTAATTGGGCTTCAATTTCGGTTTCACGATTAGCACGAACTAAAGCCGCCGTGAGTTCTCGGTAGGTTTTTTCAAGGTCTTTGTTGTAAGTGCCAGAAAGTAAAATGTCATTTATCTGGTTACGTTGATCAATCGATAACTGTTTAAGTGCATCTTTGTATTTTACAGTGGTTCCAATTAAACCTTCATAAGCAATAGACGACTCACCATTCATGCGTTTTGCTATATCAATGATATCGTTTGTATCACGCTCAATAGATTTTTTTACATCTTCAAAACGCGCCTTAGTAGCATCAGCAGTCTCTTTACTAATCAGCTCAACGCCAGATAACTCGCTAGCAAATTCTAAAGCAGATGCAGTAGCCACATTCATTGCTGCAAGGCTAAGGGTAATTTGATTAAAGCCAATGTTGATAGTGTTTAAGCCAACAGCAAATGCATCTAATGTGTATTCTACCGTGCTAAAAGACTCGTCAGTGCCTGCCGCAAAACTCTTAATATCACCCAACAAATCAACAAACCCATTGGCTAACTCTGGAATACGTTCCAACAGTTGAATAACATTCTCATCTACTGCATCAATCGTATCGCCAGTGGCCCGTATTGCGGTATCAATCTCATCTGAAAATGCCTCGCCAATACTAGACGTCAAATTGTGGAATTTATTTTCTAAGCGACCAATAGCCGCAGCCTGATCTGCATAAGCTTTAGCGGCTTCCTTCATGTGGTAGTCGCCAGCAATATAAGCATTGTTAGATAATTCTAACGCCGTTTTTAAACGGTCAGTGCCATCAGCTAATACACTGAGCACACTCGTTGCTTCAACACCTTCAATGCCCATCGACTTAAGCGCATCAGAAACGAGGCCACCCTCAGACTTAACACGCTGTAAGCCCTCAAGAAACTTAACCAATACCTTTTCAGGTGCAGTGCCTAAATCTTTTTCAATTTGGTCAGCCGTTTCACCGGTAATTTTAGTCAGCAGCTCTAAATCATCGCCGCCTTTCTTACTTGCCTCATTAATTGCGGCGCCTAATTTTTGAATAGCAGTACGTGACCGTTCGGCGGGTTGGCCTAACTCAGCAAGGGTTGCACCAAATGCAGCAGAAGCCGCAGAACCTAAGTTGATTTCACGGGTACCAGTAACAATCTCTTTGGTCATGCTGACAATGTCAGCCTCAGTAACCGCAAAATCATTACCTAACGCAACCACAGAAGACGACAGGTTTTGTATTTGTGGAATGCCCTCTTGTGTCATCCCCAAAATACGCGCCAACATGGTGGCCGCTTCGTCACCCGCTAGGTTGGTTGATAAACCAAGGGCGTCAGCAGCAGCAACTAGGTTTAAAATATCTTCGGTAGACTTAGTGCCTAACTGGCCTGCAACCTCAGCCATGCGCAACAATTCATTTGTGCTGGTTGGAGTAACATTTTCACCCAGGTCTTTTAGTTCAGACGCCATTTTAACAACGGCCTCACGGGCATTACCGGTGGTTTTTTCAACTTTAGTGATCGCCGACTCTAGTTCACCATAACCTTCAACACTTGAACGAACAGACTGAATAGCCGTTTGGGCAGATAGCAAAACAGCATACGCCTTGGCCAGCGCATTAACGGCTTTAGTCGTAATAAGAGTTTGATTGTTGGCGTCGCCTGCTGATTTTTTGCTACTAGCAAGTAACTTATCTTGTTGGCCTAACTTGTCGTTTACCCCTTTTAAGGCTTGTTCCGCGGCGGCTTGTTTGGTTTTTAGGTCTTTGCTGGCATCAGCCAGCTTACCCATATCAATACCGGCTTTACTCAGCACCGCTTGCTGCTTGTCTAACTCCGTTTTGTTACTGTTTAGACTTCTTCCAAGCTTGGTTAATTCGGAACTTGCGCTTTTAACCTTAAGCGCATACTCGCCTTTTTTCTGGCCAGCTTTGTCAACTTCGCTGCTGATTTTTTTCAGTTCAGCGGTTTCTTGTTCCAGTTCGGTAGCTAAACGGGTTGCGCTAGTTGCCGTGTTTTTTTGGGCTGCATCTAGCTTTTGCAAATCATCTTTGGCTTTTGCTAATGCTAACGCTTGCGACTGACTGGCTTGAGCGCCTTTATTTTGGGTCGCGGTTAGCTTATCAACCTCAGCACTTGCTAGCTTTAGCTGGTTATCATACTTTGCTAATTCGGCCACAGCTTGGTTGTATTCGGTTTCAATACGAGCAGTAGAGTTAGCCGCTGCAACCTGCGCAGCGTCAAGCGCTTTGGCTTCAGTCGCAACTTGCTTTTGTTCTTTTTTAAGGTTGTCTAATGCTACGGCATTATCAACATAGGCTTTTTCGCCTTTTCTAATTGAGGCTGTTAGCCCATCAATGGCATTAACCGCGGCATCTTGGCGCTTTAAATCATCCAGTTCAGCATTCAGTTTTTCGCTTTGTGCTGCTAATTCAGCTAAAGCCTTTTCAGACTTTTTGGCTTCGCTGGAAAATAAATCTTTACCCTGAATGATCAGGTTAATAACTTGGTCTTTAAAGCTCATAACATTTCCTTTGGGCAACAAAAAGCCGTGTGACCGAAAGTTCTCGATTACACATTCATAGGTTTATAAAATGGGTTAATTATTATCACTGGCTCAGTTAAGTGATAACGAATTGACAAATGTGCCTGAGTGGGGCGATACTGTTTAGGCATTGGCAAAATCCAATGCCGGGATTCGTACCCCGCGGTATCTAGGCGCAATAGTCGCCAGCCTTTAGAGCTGGTTTTTTATTGCGTGACTCGGCGCACCACTACTATGGTGAGCTGGGTGAGGCAGCCATTTGGCTGGCCGCTTCCTAGATGCGGTAGTACGAACCTTGCTCAGCTCATCACCCAATGTTTCGTACCAAACGGTGATGATTACTCACGATATCTAGGAGTGTCACCCATGAACTTACAACAGTCTAAAAACTACCCTGCGCAACTGGTCTTTATTAACGGCCAACAAACCATTACCAATTCACTGATCGTCGCTGATTATTTTGGCAAACAACATAAAGATGTATTACGCAAAATTGACCGCATTCTAAACGATGCCCCAAGTGAATTTACGTCAGCGCATTTTTGCGCTAACGTGCAAAATCAACAGGTTGGCACCAGTCAGCGCGATTTAAAGTGTTACCACCTGACCAAAGACGGTTTCATGTTTTTAGTGATGGGTTTTACCGGTGCCAAAGCCGCTGAACTTAAGATCAACTTCATTAATGCTTTTAACGAAGCCCAAAAGCGACTTAGCCGCACGACACATCCGTTTGAGCGTCAGCGCATGTTGTTTACATGGGAAGCTGGAAAAATAGTCAGCTCGCAACCCATCGATGATAATCAGTTTGTGACTAGCCGCGAAAAATTAGTGCAGTACATACGTGAACCGCGCTTTTTATCAGTAGATCAGTTGTTAGAAATTAGTGAAGCTGCAAACCAGCAGATTGCCACATTAGCCAGAATGGCAGACAAACAAGCTAGATTGCGTTAATTAGTCTTAGATTAAAAAGCCCACTAACTATTTAGTGGGTTTTTTGTTTATGCCCTTTGGTTAATGCAACTACGCTGCACTTCGCACAAAGAACTTAGACTTACCCGTAGCAACAATTGCCGTGTTGGCTAGTACGCCGCCTTCAATGTCGAACGAACCGTAATCGTCACCAATTAAGTCTAGCCCTGATGTTGGCGTAGGCTTCCACTTATAAAACTTAAGCATCCACGGCTTGCCGGTTGAATCGTTAATACCGTCAATGACCACACCAACCGTTTTGCCTGATTCCGTTAATGCTTGCAAAGCGTTACCCGCTTGGCTGGTGTAGCTCACGGTTAATGCCTGCCCTGCAGTAATGGTGCCTGCTGATAACGCGCGAATACCTGCGGCGCTGACCACGTAATCTTCATCCAACGTGTAGGTAACATCGCCAGCTGTATTTTTAACCACGGGTGCAATGGCGGTATCAATCATTTGGGCGGTTTGTGCTAAACCGTCTAACACTGCAATGACATCTTCATCCGCTACTGGTGCGGCGGTTAATACATCAATTTTACCGCGCATGGCCAGGGCTAAGTTTTCATTGTTAAAGTCATAAAAGGTAGCGCTTAAGCTAACAGATTTAATTAGGGTGACTTCATCAACATAACCGCCGCCACCACGGTAGTTAGGTAACGATTTTGTTTCTTGCTCAATAGCGAGTTTTACACCGCTAACGTTGCCACAGTCTCGGCCGTCGATATAAACAATCGCCGACCCGATGTAGCTTTCAACTACAGTTTCGCTCATAGTCTTTCTCCAAATTGAACGGTATGAATTAGGGTTAATGTAATGACCGCTAGCGCATGTTTTTCATGGCTTTCGGGCATAATGTATTTACAGGGCTCGGACTCTTTAAACGCAATAGCTTTGGGTAGCCATGACGGTTTTTCGGTATTACGTTCGTCTTTAAAGAATGCGCAGCGAATGTCTCGAACTAAGTTGATTAGTTCGGCGGTGGGGTTGGTTGATTTGCTTAAGTTAATACCCGCAACCACTTGTAATGTTAAGTCGTCACGGAATGCGTTTATGCCATTTTTGGCGCCGAACAAGTCGGTGTGCGGTTGTAAAAAGATAAACTGATTTTCTTTTGCTAACCCTTGCGCATAAAAACCTTCGCGCACAGTGGCACCGTCAACCAAGGCAAGTCGGTTTAAAATGGTTTGGATCATGGGGACCTCTTAACAGGGTGGGTGTTACTTAGCGTAATGTCCGTATCGTTCGCGAAGATGCTTGATGATTGGTGGCTCTATATCGTCACGCATATACTTAAATGCCCCCCAAACTGACGGGCCATATAATGGCTTTTGGTCTTTCGTACCTGCCTTTTTGGCGTTTTTCTTCCCGAGTTTTCTCCAAGAATTATCTTTGCGCTTACGCATAAACATTACTTGGTTACCGTTTTGACCAATAATAGTAAATGCCCCCTTAAACCAAACAGGCTGATTTTTATAAGCACTAACGTCATAACCATTTAATACACTTTGACCTTTTTTCCCTGTCCTGTAACGAGGCTTAGCCATTCTCGTCAAGCTTGTGGCTCTGAATCTTGCAGAAATATGTGCGGTTAAATCATTAGGGTGAATACTGACAAAAAAAGTATCTTCCACATATGATTTTGACTTATAACCAAATTTGTTAAATATTTTTTCTACAGCAAGATTTTTTCCAAAAACGGCTGCATCATCTATAGCCTTGGTAATGGCTGGTACTTGTGCATCGCGCATCCGCTTTAGCTCTTTAGAAACCTCCTTAAACCCTTGGGTATCTATCCACATATTTAACCCCCGTTAAAAACTTAATCCACTAGGTAAATAAACGTGACGGTAATTTCATCCCGCGTATGCAATTGAGTTAAACGATGTTGCTTGCCATTTAACTCAAACACATCATCAGCCATTACCGCGCCTTCTTGCTGCAAAAACTCAGCAAGGGCTATCGGTTCTTGTATGTATTCGTTACTGCGGTCTTTTTCGGTTGGCGGCAGATTTACACTACGACTATAAGCAGCTTGGCCAGCGCTAGGGATAAACTGGCACGGTTGTGCCAGTTTAGTGAACGCACGGGCAAGCTTGCTTGCTATGCGTTCGTTAACGCTAAGCATTCACTTTTACCCATACTGTATCGCTTGGGTTACCTGCCGCAGCCCACGCTTTACCGGCTAAGGTATTGCCCGATGCGGTTGAGGTGATCATGCCGTCTGATTTAAGGTAAACCTGCGCACCTTGGCCAATGTCATCAGCGGTCACTTTAGGTAACTCGAACACACCTTCAGTTGCCCCCACACCCACTTCATCAATAGCAACATTGCCAAGTGACACAGCAACCACTTTGCCTAATAACACTGGTGCGCCACTGGCAACTATGGCCGTGGCGATAAATTCGATGGTATTACCATCTGATACACAATTTTTCATAATTCATTCCTGATAAGAATTGTTGAAATTTAAGCGTAAAAAAGCCGCTAACGATTTCGATAGCGGCCTGTTTAATGTTTACGTTATACGCCTGTTGATTTAACCAAGCCACGGTGATCAAGCGGTGCAACACCCGCATCGATACGCACTTTGGTTGCAATGCCATCTGAAGTAAAGCCTTGCTGTTGTTCGATGTAAGGCGTGTCGATACCATCAAGATAAACGACTTCAATAGTGTCATTGCCTTGACCAGCAGCAAGATAGTAAGCATTGGCGCTATCTGCTTTTAGACGAGCTTCTGAAATAACTTCAGCAAAGTCTTGAATTGGGTTAGCGATACCTGAATTGACATCAGCACCTTTAACCGAACTTGACTTGATGATCTGAGTTAATGTGCGCTTTAGGTTTGGTGGACATAATACAAACTCAGGCATAATGTTTAATGCACGAGGATTCTTACCACCTGACGTTTGGCTTTCCATCAACTCAGCCAACACACCCAATGTTTCAGCACTTGGTGCACCACTGCCTAAGTTGCCGTGGTCGCTGTGGAATAGCGTTTTACCATCTGTCATTTTCGGATTGCCCGTTAAAATGGCAAACACTAAATCACCGATAGTAGCTTTAGCAGCTGCGCCCATTTTCATAGGGATCATCGACAACATATTCATATCATCGTTAATGATTGCTTGACGAGTAATAGAGAAAATTTCGCCGTATGTAGCCAATGCAATGTCGGCACCTTTATCACCTAAAGTGACGTACTTGTATTCTGCCCCTTCGCGCACTTGACGTAGGCTGCGGAACTCTTCAAGACCGACACGTTTAGACACTTTAAAATCACTCAGCTGGCCTTTTCTAGTGAAACGTTCAAACGTTTCTTGAGCATTTTCCCAGCCCTTTAACACCGACTTATTCGCAACATCTAACAAGATGTTGCCAAAGTCAGATGAACTATGGGTAAACGCTAAACCAATCATTTGCATTTGGTTTAGACCTGCTACACCGATACCTCGATCTGCAAGTGACGCACGAGCAAGCTCTTTCAAGTTGTACGTTGAATAGCCATTGTCTTTATGCGCGGCTTCATGACCTGCACGGCTCATAACATGCGCACGAATTGAATCACCAACCAAGTTACCGTTACCCGCATGAATGATCACACTGTTAGGCTGCGCGGCTAATGGGGTTGTACCTTCTCCCAACTTAGCCAAAATCATGTCTTTGGCTTTGTCTGCATTGATGTTGGCATCAGCAATACAGTTGTTTTTAAGTTCAGCTAATTGCGGGAACGTCGCGAACGCGGCATTAATACCGCTAATACGCTCAGTGTTAAAGGCAATAGCAGCCGCTTGAATATCCGCTTGCGGCGGTGCAGCGGGTGCTGGTACAGATGCAGCTGGGGTGTTAGTGGCTGCTGGCGCAGGCGTATTGGTTGCACCAGGTACATTACCCTGTGGTGCAAACAGGTTTTTTAGAGCTTCAGGCATATTAGTAAAGTCCTTGAGTCTTTTTGAAGTAAGCGAAGCCGCCATTTGAAGCGGTTCAGTAAGGGTGTTGGCGAAACCTTTTTCAACCGCTTCGCGGCCAGTTAGCCATGTTTCAGCTGCCAAAAGCGTGTGTAGCTCGGCTTCTGGCAAACCTGTTTTTTGTTGATAAGCACCAACCAAGTTACTTTCGACTTTGTCGAGTAAGTCGGCATATTTGCGCATGTCGTCTGCGTCACCTAATGTGCCGCCCCATGGCTTATGCACCATCATCATGGCGTTTTCGGGCATGATGACTTCATCAAACGCCATGGCAATCACACTGGCCATTGATGCTGCAAGGCCGTCAATATGACAAACCTTGTGCGCGGGGTGACCTTTGATCATGTTGTAAATCGCCATACCTTCAAACACATCACCACCAGGTGAATGAATGCGTGCCGTTAAGGTGCCGATTTTGCCTAATGCTTGTAAGTCGCTGGCGAACTGACGGGCACTAATACCCCAGCCGCCAATTTCGTCATAAATCATTAATTCGGCATTACCGTTTTGCGCCTTTAAGCTGTACCAGCTTTTATCGGGCTTATTGGTCGGCGTCAGGGTCAGGCTTGCTTGTGGTGCGAACACCATTCCGGCGATTGCTAGACTTAGATGTGTCTTTTTCACTTGGGGTTACTCCGTTTTGTGGCTCTGGGTCGTTAGGGGTCACCATGTCATTTTCACGATTGTGTTTCACTTCGCGCTCACGCTGGCGTTTAACTTCGCTTGGGTTACGACCTCGGGCACGGGTCCAATCAGCCTCAGAGGCAACATTACCGGCTATCATCATTTCCCAACCTTGGGCTTCTTTGCGGGGGTCAATCCATGGCATTGTTGGGCCGTAATACACCGAATCAAACAAGGTGCGTTGGTCTAGGTCTGGCGGTAGCACTAATGGGTCTTGCTTGTTCATTAGTTCCATTTGCAACCAATTTCGAAACGCAGGCCGCGCCCAACCGGCACAAAACCATTGCTGCATAATGCGGTTAGACTCATCTTGCTCAACCAGTTCTTGGCGCTGGCTTGAGTAACTACCTTTATAGTCACGGGCAATGCTTGAGTAACTGCCACGAGTCCCCGCAGCGCAGGCTTTTAGCTGGCCATTACGAAAATCGACTAAATGCACGTTAGGGCGATTTGACTCAATCATGCCGACATCTTCACCCGGTGCGAGATCGTCGAACGTCATACCTGGTGCAATGTTAATTTCGCGGCTTTGGCTTTCGCCTTGTTCTGGCGTAAACATGCTGGAGTCACCGCGTTTAATGTAAAACGCTAACGCGGCAGCAATACGGGCGGCAACTCGTTCAGATTCTTCATAGTCTTTTATGTCGCCAAGGCGAGTTAAAATACCGTGAAAAATACTGATACCGCGCAGCTGGTGCAGGCGTTTAAATAAGCCCAAGTGCAGCATGTTGCTAGCAGGTACTATTTTGGTTTTATAACGAAAACCGATTTGGTCAGACGGGTGATCAAGCAACACATGGTAATTCACCACCTGCCCCCATCCGTTAACCTCTAAACCTTGGCGCACTCGGCTTGATACATCGTTAAGTTCAAACGGAATGTAATCAGGTTCTAACGCTTCAATGCTGTATTGGGTGCCTTGCGGGTTTGGGTGACCAAACTTTGGCACTTTGCCACGCACTTGCTGGCCGAATGCTTCACCGTCTCGCAATGCAGTACGTAGCACTAAACGCTCAAGCTCTGGCCGTGTGTAGCGCCCTGTTACGTCAGGTTTTAATGACCATGCAGCAAATCGGCGCTGAATATCATTAGCTAAATCATCCAGTATTTCACCGCTAATGCTTCGCGGCTGTGGCTCAACCACAATACCTTGGGCACCAATTACCCGCTCTTCCATGCGGTCTAACATACCAATACTGAGGTCGTGGTTTTCATCTAACCATCGCGCCTGTTCACGCAGGCTTTTACCTGCAGCAAATACTGCTTGGTTTGCGCCACGCCCTTCTTTATTGGCTTTATGGGTTCGGCTTGGGCTGGCAGCTTCGTAACCTTTAAGGTTGCGATAGCTCATTGCGGCCGCTTGTCGTTTTAACGCCCAGCCAGGGGATAAATACGATAGTGCATCGTTAATAATGCTCATGCTGTGCCTCTTTTAAAATGAGTCAGGTAAAGCCACTGCACGAACAAACCACATCTGGCCAGTTTGAAGCTTTTCTTGCGCTAAATCGAGGCAACGCACTGACTCTTGCAACTGAGTTGGTGCGAGGTCGGTACCATGATTTTGACAATAATCTTGATACTCATTGCCACGCAAAGTGCGTAACTCCCTTATCAATTCTTTTGTCTTTTCACCATGCGCTTTAATTCGGTTCATCAAATCAATTTCTTGCTGACTTAAATCACGATAGCCTTTGATTTTTTTATGCTGGTTATCCATATTGTTTCCTAATTAAAATCGAGCCAGTGTGGTGCCCCGTGGGCGGGTATACATGCTTAGGGTGCGCTGCCATTCAATGCGGCCTTTACGAATTTGCTCTAGGTCTTCACTGGTCATCAACTTGCCGTTAACGCTAACGGTTTTACCCGCTAGTACGTCTTTTTCAGCTTCGATATACAGCGCGACCATGTCTGTCGCCGTTTGCTTTGACATTACAGCCAGCCTCCTGATTTAGCCGATCCACCATTTAACCAGTTATTAGCTGGGGCTTTTTTCGGTTTTTTGGGTTGTGGGGATTCATCGGGTGATGATGGGTTGTCGTGTTTATTTGTTATCACTTTGCTGAGCGATTCGAGATTAATGCCAAAGCGATCAATGGCGATATACAGTGCAGCCATGGCATACACAAAACAGTCGAGCGCTTCGTTACGCCTGCCGCCTGCTTCCCAGCGATACACAATGCGACCGTCGCGGCGTGTCGGCATTTTGCGTTCAGACGTTAACTGTTGCAGTTCGGTGTCATCACAAATGCTGTCGTTCAGTGGCAAATGAATGGCACCAGGTGTACGCGTATCAACACTGGGTTGAGTGCGCATCATGGCCATGATCAACTCTTTGGCGTTGTCGGTACCCACTTCTGTTAGGTACACGCCTTTGTTGCTCCGCTTGCGGGGGAAATTGGCGATCGGCTTGCCGTACATGTTGGCGCCCCTAATAGGGACCACACGGAACAAACCGAGCTTTTTACTCATTGAGTAAACCGTATCGGAGTAGTGACCGCCCGAGTCCCAACACGTTGTGCCAATGCTGAGCACTATGCCGTCGTTACGGGGGTAACTTTGGTTTAAGCGCAGGGCAACTTTATCAAGCAGCACTTGGTTTGCTGGATCACCGTACAAAATAAACCTATCGATTAGGGCACATTCTTTACCTGCGCCCCAGCCCCAAACACGGCCTTCGTATCGGTCGTCTTGGGTATCCACACCCGCGGTTAAATACACCACCCAGTCGGGCATGTTGCCGTTGGGGTACATTTCACGCCTGCGGCCTAGGTCTTCCCACTCAATGCGTTCGCCGTTGTCGTTGTCCCACGGTTGGCCAAGCTTGGTGTTAACAAAGGTTTGAAGCTTTTCTTTGTCGCCTTTGGCTTTGTAAAATTCGGTAACTAACTTAGCCCAGCTGTTAAGCGTGTTATAGGCCGACCAGATATAAATCGAGATGTTTTCGGGCGTTAAAAAGTCGTTACCGTCTTTATCAAAAAACGAAATAAAGTCGGGGGTATAAACGCCCGTTTTGTCGCATATCCATACTGCGCGGGGGTGTTCTTCCATATCGTGCAGTTGATTGTTTTCAATGCAGCAACCGCAGTGTTCACACACGTAATACGCTGTTTTTGGGTCATTGCCTTGCCACTTAATGCCAAAGGGCTCGGTTTTTCCGCCCCACTTTAAATGCTGCAGTTCGTCGCAATGTGGGCACGGCAAGTTAAATCTAAATTGGTAGCTGCTTTCACTACAGGCCTTTTCAATTTGGCAGGTACCGAGAATTTTAGGTGTAGATCCGCGAATCGATTTAGGAAACATCGACAGCTCAACACGGGTGTCACCTAACGATGTGGCGTTACCTTCGTGTTCGATTGACTCGTCAAAACCGGCAAGCTCATCGTAAATCACGTCATCGGTTGATATTTCACGGTAGTTAGCGGCGGCGGTACCACCACGTACCATTAAGGTTTTACCGTTTGTGAATACCTTATCTTCTAAGGTGCTGTCTTTATGTTTGCGGCCAATCCACGGCGCTAGGGCTTTCCAAATCGGCATATCACGTATTGCCGTTTCAACGTGTTTTTTCATAAACGTTTTGGCGGCACCGTCACGCGGCTGGTATATCAGCACGTTACGCTTTTTGTGTTCAATCTTGTAGCCAGCATTGGCCATCAGCATTTTGGTGTAACCCACACGTGCTGACTTCATGATGTTCAGCGTGGTGATTTGGTCGTTACCCATGGCATTCAATATGCCGATTTGAAACGGTAGGCTTTCCCATTTACCTTCGGTGTATGACGATTCCGACGACATATAAAAATGCGTGTCGGCGTATTCACTACAGGTTAAAACAGGTGGGCGGTAAAACGATTTGAGACCAGCAGATACAGCGGCTTTCAGATTGTTAATCTGTGCTGCTGATATACTCATCTAATAAATCCTCAATGACGTTGGCCAGTTCAGCGGCGGTGTTTTGGCTTTTAATCACTTCGGCGCGAATAGCGTCAATGGTGCGTTCGGGCATGTCAGGGAATTTACGTTTTACCCGAATGTGTATTTGATCCAACACTGGCGATATTTGCGCTGCTATACGGCTAAGCACAAACGAGCAAAACGCCACCTCGACCACTTCTTTGCGGTCTTTTTCGTTTTTCAGCTCTTGGCCGTCGGCTTGCCCTTTGGTTAAGCGCCAACGTTCATAATCAATATTAGGTTTTTCGTCTTCATCATCTTGCGGTTTGCCCGATTTCCCGAGCAGGTGTTTTTTACGCTCATTGGCTACCCGATTACCCACCACGTCACTCATGGTGTATAAACACTCACGACCACTTTTGCTGTGAATAGGCACATCCCACTTGTCGAACGCTTGGGTACTAATACCCAAACTTTTGCACAGGTCGGTTTTGTTCAGTAGCACTGGCTCGGCCTCGGGTGTTTGAATACGTGCCATAAAATGCCTATTGTTTTTGCGGGTTAGTAACCTTGAATAATTGCGGTGCTAGTGCCTGCGCTGGTTAGCGTGAACTTTTCAACGTTACCCAGTTCAATGTTATGGCTACCGGCTTCAATGTCTGCTTGAGTAAAGTCAGTACCGTTAATGGTGTAAGTGAGTGATATGTTAGCGCCACTGAAAATAAGCTGGTGCTGTTTACACTGTTTCATAACACCTGGGCGCGTAACGGCCACGGCCGACGTAGTCACCGTTAAATTTTGGCTGTAAATCATGTAAGTTCCTTGGGTGGATTGCGGGTGTTATGGGGCGCGGGTTTGGAAGGATGCTATAGTTGAGAAATACTTATTCCAGATACGGATCCAATAAACCCACTGGAAGCTCCTTGAAGGTACATTCGTTTAGTGGCACTAAACGGAATAACAACATCATTAAAACCATTAACTAAAATAATTCTAGTGTTATACACCCATAACCAAGCTGTGCCAGAAGTACCAGAAACGGTGCAAGAAACCCTTACGTCAGTCCTATCCAGTAATAACCACTCGGTTGTTCTGCCTTGAACGACTTCACCAGCACCGATTGTGCCAGTGAAGTCAGGATGAATCCATAAGTTACCTGATACACGATTTAGTGCGCCCGTTGGTGTGCGTTTAAATTGTACTGCCCAGTCATACCAAGTGGCACCTGCCACAGCTAAAGACGAGTGACCTACAGAGCTTCTAATGTTGGTACAGGGTAACAGTACGTTGTCTGTGCTTATCCTGTCATCTAACGTATTGCCTAAGTTGACAACGCTATCTGTAGCGACAGGTTCAGCAAATGTGAACTCTATTGAGTTTCCGTTAACAACGTATGAAAGCGCATTTATAGAGCTAAAGCCCGCATAGTATCTCAAGCCAAAACCCAAAGATGGGGCGGCCGGTAGTGTTACTGTATCAATGACGATGTTCCCACCATGAGGCACATTAAAATCAACCTTAACCTTTTTGTAAGCAGAGCCAGGTACAATGCTCACCGATATAGGAGTAAGAGCTTTAAAATTGTTACCAGCCAAAACCTGCTTGGCGCACTCGCCAATCATTTCGCCTTGAAGCATGTAACCATTAGCATTTAGATGAAGTCTTAAACCTGTTGTTTCTGGGTATAGTCTATTAAGCCAATACTTAGGACCTGCCAAATAACAGTCTGCGTTTTCTTCTGAGTATTGCAATAATATTTCAGCTATATCAACAGATGAGTTTTTGCCAGTCTGATCCATTAGCATTGGCGGATTTTTACCGGTTTCAGATTTAACCCTGTCGTGATATTCGCGTAAATCTGTTTTATAAGCTGACGCCACAGGATTTAAACTGTCTGCTTCGCCATGTATCCAAGTTATAAACGGTATACTAAAATTAGACTCTTGCTTTATTCTGCTTATTACCTTGCTTACATTAAACCACCCCCATTTTTGAGTCGGCCTAACCTCTGTAAGTTCGGCAATTGTTTTGCCGCCAACGCCACATGATGCGTATGCGTAATTATCTAAAGAGGTGTCAGCATTGAGCCAGTTTAGCATTGACCAAGCGTGAGTTTCTTTTGATTTCTCTTTGTATGGAATTAAGTTGGCTATATCTGCATCTAATAATTCCACTTCAAAGCCAGGGCCGATAGACTCCAGATTATTAAACTGCCTAACATTGCTACCGAAAGTTTCTATAGTGTGAGTCAGCGGAAAGCCTTGATCACCAATAGATAACGACTGCCCATGGCTAAGAATAAAGCTAATCATAGGGGCCACCCCGCCATAAACACCAAACACTGACGTAATAGCTGGTCGTATCGCTGGGCGAAATGCGGGTTTAAATGCGTTCATTTGGGTTCGACCTCAATATCTTCTAACACATGGCTGCAACGTTCTTCTTCAATATTCTGTAACTGCTTAAGCAACAACTGCTGATTTAGCCTGGCATTTTCTTCTAGTATTTTTGCTATCTTTTCATCACGTTCACTTTTGCGTGCTGCGCGTTCTCTTTTTCCGGCTTGATAAAACCAGTTAACAAATGCAGTAAAAATGGCACAGACCACACCCACTAAAACGCCAATATCCATATTATTCACATAGCTGCCAAGGGCCGTAAAAAGTGAGGCTAGGTACGAGACAACCGAGGTGACTTTTGCACTTAACTCAGTCGTTATGCTCATGCTGTAACCGCCATTGTTGTAGGCGCAGCATATTTGCATTACACATTGCTAGCGCATTAGTTTGGGTAAGTGAGTGTTTAAGTAAATCAATATTGGTGGTACCCACAAAATCAGGGGTGCTGCACAGCACTATCCAATCGGGCGGCGGCAACACATAAACCGTTTTGGTTTGGGTCACCACTTTTACAATCGGCTGGCTTGAGCAGCTGCAAAGCATCAGCAGGCAACAAAGCATTAGCCCAATCTTTTGTCGGTTCATCGGTTGAGTCCTTAATCAGATTGGCTTTAGCGATACGGCTTTCATGTGTGGCTTGTAAATCGATAACCTGTTTTCGATGCGTGGCATTAAGTTCGGTTATCACGCGGTAATCACGTTCAAGCGTTTTGATGCGTTCGGCTTGGTTGTCGTTACTGCTTATCAACGCTTCAACACTGACTTGCGATAACAGTAAGTCATAGCTTAACGTTTTATTAGTGGCTTTAAGTGAGTTCATACCCAAGGCACTAATGCCCAGTAAAGCCGATAAAAGTATTACAACAATAAACAGCACTGTGGTTTTAAAGTCGTTAAACATTACAAGTCCCTCAAACAATAACGCCGCTCATTTGAGCGGCGTATGATTAAACCAGGTAACTTTTTCTTTTTGGCATAAACCCATCGAGACAACTCATTACATGCGCCAACGCGGTCACCCGCCAACAACTTTTTACGAAGCGTAGACGTCCTGAAAGCGTCTGCTCCTATGTTGTAAATAAAACTCAAATAGGCAATGTGCTCACCCTCACTTAATGGCGGGGTCAACCTTACAAGCTCACGATCAAAGGTTTTTAGGCTTGAAGACAGCATGTCTAAACACTGTTCGTTGGTGAACACCATCCCAAGCTTTATGTTATGGCCTGTTTGACCAAAGCAAGCTGTTTCAATACCAACAGGGTCAACATAGGAATGCAGCATTTCACCCTCACTGGTAGCAACTAACACTCCGCCAGTAAGCAAAGCGCCAGATAACCCCAGCGCCATGAGTCGGGATTTAATATTCATCATCCCTCCTTAAAATATTCGTTAATCGCTATTGATGCATTAACGGGGCGCGAACCCGAACTACGTCATACCGTTATCACTTGTGTGAAAGCGCGGCCACTTTTCGCTGACTATGTTGCAAAGCGAACTGCTCAATCTGATTAAATGTGCGAGCATTCACGTTAACGACTAACCAAGTTGTTCAGCCGTTAAACCAATTAATGCTATTTCATGATCAATGCCCTCCTGGTAAACAATGTGTAAGCCAAGCTTTTGTGCTAATGCATGTTCAGCCTTTGCGCCGTGTGATTGCTCCCAGCCATCTAATAAGTAAATCATGTCAGCACACATCAACATGGCTAAACCAATCTGCATGTATTCAGGTTCAGTTAAACCCGCAGGCAAAGTGGCAGGGTTTAGCACAATATGCGTTAACGACTTTTGCACCTGTTCCGCCAAGTTAAAGGCGTGCCGATTACAATCAGGCAAACCAGACATTGGCCCTGCGATATAAACCTTTTTACGGATCATGTGTTCACCAAATAGCGAGCAAAAAAAATGGGCTTCAATAAAGAAGCCCAATGGCGGAGATCTAACGAGAGAGTTTGCAAAGCCTGTTACGTAGCTGTATCAAGCATATCTAAATATACCCCTTTTTTAGGGTCGCAAACAGGCCATATGTGGCCTTTAGGTTTTTATGTATTCGTGATATATGGCGCTAAATCTCTAGACAATTTAATAGAAAGTTATCACTTAAGTGAGTTACGTTTATAAAATAAGAATTTGTAAAACACAGAAGTAACCATAAAAAGTATCACGGCAACTAAAAATTATTCTTCGAATAAAATGTAAAAGATCTAGACGATCAAAAGTTGTGGTTTAAGGTGATCAAAATACTTGCAGAAAACCAACGGTGTAAATACAAATAAAACAAAAACAAATTCATTAACTTAGTTACACATTACACTGCTGTTGAACTGATTAGTTTAAGTAGGGTTGATAAAACAACAACACAACCCCCTAAAAAAGTCATATGTAGTGAAGCACTGCGCCTCTCCGCCCCCGCAGTGCACCGAGCCAGAAGGACCCATTTATTTTTTAACCATAAATGATAATAGCTCGCATTTAGATAGGCTCAGGCCAACGTATTGATACATCACCACTTCACCCAAGGCATTAGACCTTTAATCAATGACTTAGCAAACACACGACACGCATCACTGAACCGTTCGTAAGCGCTTTGACTATCGCCACCTAACACTTGCTTATACACTCGCAACTCTTCGATTGATTCACGTATATCAGCCAATGCCTCATGAGCGTAAAGCTTAGCCGATACAGCCTTTCGCCCTAACTCTGGATTGAACGCCCGAGCTGCTAATGCAATAGCAGACACATCTAACTGACGATAGTGCATGTACTCGTGAAGTCTTGGCATCTGGCACATGATGTATGAACGGTCGAACATGATTGAATTACCAGAAAACACAACACCCTGCTTGCTCTTAAAGTCATACTTAGTCACACCAAAGCCTTTAAGCCAATCAATCACCATTAACTCTGCCTGTTCGAGCGATACGGTTGATGAACGAACCTCATCAATCAACCTGCTTGCTGTGTGAGTATCCAACGCCCATTCACTGCATGTTGCGATTACTTCATCACTGTGATGAACAACCACACGTAACGGCTCACCTATTTGGTTCAGGTCTTTATCGGTCAGGATAAATGCCAATTCAAGTATTGGGTAATACTCCATACCCAACGCGCCATTATCTAAGCGGCCATTAAGGCCACCTGTTTCGATATCACCAAATAGAAAATAAGGACTCATACTCACTCCACTATTTTAATTCTGAATTTACTTTGGAACCCTTGGTAAACTATCTATTTTGTTAACAATAAATTTTGATACATCACCAAGACATGCAAATAAAAAAGCTACTGGTAATAAAACCAGTCTTAACCACATCTGCCAGCAATATCGATTATTAATAATCTTTCTTAACATACTCATATCTCACTCCACTATTTCAATTTCTGCGCGTCTTAACCAATACACATAAGACTTCTGACTATCAAAACCCATCAATGCCCACTGCCCTTTGCAGATATAGTGCGCTCTAATGGCCCGTATACATTGCGGTGTTAACCGCTCAATCATCTGGTCAAACTGTCTCACTTCACGCGGGGGCGTAACCTCACCAATACCAGCACTACCGTAAACAATCACCTCACCTAACTTGTCGCACTGGCTACGATTGGCAAAGCCCTTACCACGTTCTTGATGGGCCCAATAATTACCCCAACGCTTCAAACCATGACGTAATGCCTTCATGTTTAACGTCACTTGTTGATGCTCCAGCTGCTGCACATTAACCTTCACCATTACTGTTCACCTTCAATCGTCGCCCTAATCTCATCAATCCCTAGTCGAAACACCTGGTCGCATATTGCCGAAACATCATCAAACGGCACTCTCACATCACCCAGTTCCCAACGCCGATAAGTCCGTTCACTTACACCATAAATCTCAGCAACCTCGGTCTGGGTTAGGCCGCGTAATTCTCTGCCTGTCTTCAAAAAATCAAACCCGCGTAATGCCATTTCGCCCCCAAAAACCTCTAATTGCATATTCTCCTAATAATGATGCGGTGATCATCACAGCCACCCGCTTGCAGTCTTGATTTGACCGTTCTCACTTTCAACAGGCGATCTAGGCAATATCTCGGGCGCAACAGAAGAAAACCCACGATAAATTAAATACTGATGATATTGATCTAACGCTTGGCTCATGCCCTTATCCAGCGTTGACTTAACGTACTTACGCAGCAACACAGGCAAAGTATGATTCAGTAAACGCTCACCAATCATCGTATCAACACCCAAGTCAGCCACAATGGTCCTAAACAACCGACGTAAATCATGGCTAGTGAAATGCTTAAACCTAATCTGGGTATGCCAATCATGAGCAGAACGAATAGAAATAGCGCCGACACTGCCAGGGAACAAATACGCCCTCTTACCCACATGCTTCAACTGCCACTTGCGATAGTGCTGAATTAACGCCTTAGCCGACTCAGTCATAGGCACTCGATGCTCCTGATTATTCTTGGCATTACTGGCAGGTATCACCCAATAGTCACCCGCAAAATGTTCCCATCGCGCTAATCGAGTCTCGTTAATACGAGTTCCAAACATCATCATCAACACAAACAACATCTGCACCGGCATAACCACCTCACTTAAGCGAGTAAACAACTTAGCTAAATCAGACTCAAACAACCGAGTATCAACCACATCACCCACCTTAATGGAATACGTCACCCGATAACCGGCTAACGGATTAACGTTAATCAAACGAAGCTTAGACGCCGCAGCAAACACAGACTTAAGCTTATTCACCGCCTCACGAATGTACTTAGGCGAAAACCCCTCAACCAACATCGGCTTAACCAAAAAACCATCAACCGCAATAAAACTCACCTCAACCAACCGAACATCAGCCAACCTCGGCAACAACTGACACTTGATCATAGACTTAACATTGCTGCGCCAACTTTTGCTATAAGTCGTGTTATTAGCAATATGCTCCTGGTGCCATTCAAGCAAACTGCCAACCGAATCAAACTGGCCTGTCACCATGCCGCCAACATTACGTTTAGCCAACATCACCGGTAAATCTGTACACAAGGTTCTAATACACATGCTCGGCCATGTGCCTAACTTCTGCCAAACTGTCTTACCGTTTTCATTCACAACCAAAAACACACTCGCCCGTTCACGCCCAGCTGCGGCACGCAAACGAATTTCAGGATACTGAGGATCACGAAAATCACGCATAACACCACCACGCAACCAACGCCTTAACGCCGCATCGTTTAACTTGCCAATTTCAACACCACTGCTCATCAGGCAACCAACCTGTATTCCCAAGCACTGCACTTATCACGACGGCGCTTTTGCTTAACAGCCACAGGCAACTCACGCCAGCGGGCACTTAACGCACATTCGCTATCGTGCACACCAAAGCGTTCAAAACATTGCTGTTGAATTTCATACAAAGTTAAATAGCGATCGCCACTCAACACCACACACAAACGCTCTTTCTGGGTTAACGGTTTATTAATTAAATTACTCATCGTTAGCACTCCCCAAACCAAGTTGACGCCTAAATCTTGCAACAAAAGCCTTACCCTCAGCAGGTTCTATTCTTCTTGTAGCACGTGTTGGTAATGCCTTAGGCAACTCAACATCAACTAATTCACCTTTCGCAAATTTGCGGCATAAAATCTCGTACTGGCGGGTAAACATGGTCAAAACATCTTTTTCAATACCCGTAGCAAACAACCAGGTTCCACACTCACGCACCGCTAAACCCACAACATCGTGGCTCCACTTGTGTTTCGTCAAACGGTGATAATGCTTTTTAGCCTCACGGTAAGCCGAATCCACATCAGGTAAACCATAATCACAAGCCGTAGGCTGGCACCACAACGCAAACTGGCGCGGCGTTGGCCAAAACTGCCTATCGCCTTGCTCACGTCTTGCCCTGTTCAACCCCATTTGAACTTGCTCAGTACTTCTAACGCCCTGCAACGCCAAGGTTTTAAGCCACTCTGCCTTATGAATTTTTTCATCAACATCTTTTGGCGCACCCACAGGAAACAACACCCTCAACTTAATAAACACGCTATCAACAATCGCCATGTCCATAGCCGAAGGTTGATTACTAGCCCGTTCGTTAACCGGCACACCCACTCGATTAGCATTAATCACTGACTGAATAGACTTCATATCAACGGGTCCTCAGGGTTAAAAACACTATCAGCCCAATCAGACTTAACCGCTTGCTTAGCCACTAAACCCGCATTCACCAACCATTCAAACTCAAAACCAATCCAGCAGCGTGAAACACACAACTCAAAAACGTCATCGACCGTACATCCCGCATCAACGGCTTTCACCAAGTGCGGTGCCAGGCGATTGATGGCGGTTTGAGTCAATTTGGCTTTTTTCTGTTTGCGAACGGCTAACCAGTCTTTAAAAAGTTGTTCACTTGGCAAAGCAGGCCATTGGTCAAAACAAAAAGGTGTTTTCAATTTTTTGGGGTGTAAATCTTTTAAAGATTCATTGACTGATTCTAAAGAGTGACTGATTCCGGTGCTATCTGGTGGCATAGGGGGTCTGCTATCTGGTGGCAGACCTATGCTATCTGGTGATAGAGGGGGTATGCTATCTGGTAGCATAAGGGGTGCTATATCGTGGCATATCGTAATAGTGTAAACATTAGTTGAATTGCCTTTTGGTCCTTTCCGATGCTTAACCGAAACAAACCCAGCTTTAACTAAATCACCAATATGTTTTCTTACCGTGCTATGGCCAATCTCACATTGGTCAGCAATATACTTATAACTTGGCCAACACTCGCCTTGGTCATTTGCATTGTCAGCAAGTTTTATCAATACCAACTTGCGCAAAGGGTTACCTACCTTCGCTTTCATGGCCTTAACCATTAATTCCATACTCATGGGAGTAGCCCCCATAAAATCAACTTAACAACAGCTAAATTGACGTAACACAAATCCATGCGTAACATGTAATTGCCTCTCTTTTAGGTATTAACCCCGTGCTCAGTCGCCAAACTTAAGCGGGGTTTCTTATTTTTAAATTCATAACATCACCCATCAAGGACGAATCATGGAACAATACAAACCATCAATAACCGTCGGTGAGTTCAAAGAAATGCTCAGTCACTACCCTGATAACATGTGGCTAGACTTCTCAATGCTCGATTTCAACCGACTAAAACAGCGGTCACCAACGCTAGTTCAAGTTGAATTTAACCAGCTAGTTTATCGAGATAGTTCAAACAACGTGGTGGTTGAAAACCTTGCACAATAGCCGCAGCATATATACCCGCAACATCTTGTGATACTGGTGCGTAACTTTCGTGAACCTGATCTCCCAACCATCGGGTGAAAAAGAACTTTTCGCCCGTTTTTTCAATAACCCACTTCTCTTTCTTTTCAATTGGCGATGAACTACCAATTAATTGTTTTTGTTGCTCGCGTTCGTCGCTCTTGGTAGCACCGTAGGGGAATCCATCAATCTTGAATTGGATCCCCATTAATTTTGCAAAAAAAGCTAAAATTCTAATCTTCATCATTAGTCCCCTTAAACATCAAACAAAAACCAACAGTTAAAATCATTGCTAAACCTAACCAGCCAATTAAAAATCCCATATCAGCCCCGCTTACGCATCATTATTTTGCGCTGTTCACGCTCATAATCATCACGGCAATCAGCATCACAAAATCGTTCAGTAGTCGGTGTATGGCAATAAAAGCAATGCCCGGTTAATGGCGGTAAAACAGGTTTAGCTTTTGCCAACTCAGCCGCCAAATGCAGTTCAGCCATATTGTTAGCATCATCAACGTTATCAGCCATACCTAACCTACCGTCTTTAATGATTTATTCGCTAAAAACGGATAATCACGCTCAAGCGCATCCATGCTAGCCTGCGTAAACCCGCGCGACTCACGCAATTCACGGTAAGCCTGTTCAACATCGTGGCGGCTCGGCACTATACCCAAACGAACAACCGCCATTTGCGCTTCACCATTTTCTTTAATTAACGTAGCCGCCATATCTGCAACATTCATAGCAGTGCCATCACTCACGTGATCAACCACCACAGTTACGCCAACCATGTTATAAACATCGTTTAAATAACTAATGCGTAAATCAACTGGCATAGCCGCCAATAACGCCTGTTCAACATGAAACAAGCGTTCTGGCACCGCATGCTGCCCTTCGTACTGCCCAAGCCATCTAAAAATCTTTTGTGCATTCACCCGGGCATCGTTGTAAATATCATCCGAATGGGTAAACGTAATCCCCTCTTTAGCCAAAACCGTGGCCAGTTTTAAGTCATCAACCGCCTGCGCAACAGCAGCAGCCAACACCGAACGACTGACTTTTGGCAACTCAAGCCAGGCATTAATGGCTTTCATCAATAAATTTAATCGTGATACTTGTTTCATGCTTTTTCTCCCTACTAACAACTACAATTAACTTGCTTGCTGAAGCCGAGGTAAATCAGCCTTCAACTTACCCTTTGTTAAACGCTCAATCTGATAAGCCCTAAGCTCTGGCACATCATCTGGCCATTGAGAAATAGCACCTTTTGAAACTCCTAAAACTTTAGCCAACTGACTTTTAGAACCAAAATGCGAAATAGCGTCTTTTGTTTTCATAACAACTCCAAATCTGAACAAACTCAAGGTTAAGAAAACTATACCACAAAGTCAATAAAAAGGAGCAGATTCTTAACTAAACTTTAGTTAAGCTATCTATACTATGATGAATGACCGAATTAAAGACCGAAGAAAGCTCGCTAGACTGACGCAACCTGAGCTTGCAAAGTTAATAGGCGTGACCAAAGCAACCATTTCACAGTGGGAGTCTGCTGCTACCTCACCAAAAGGTGAAAACCTTTATAATTTGGCAAAACACCTGCAATGCACCACGGATTGGCTGCTATTTGGTAAAGAATCTAAACCAACAAGTAATGCCGAGTGGGCTGGCCCTATGGATACATGGGACAGTGGTACACCGTTAGGTGATGATGAAGTAGAGATACCGTTTTATATGGAAGTAGAATTAGCCGCAGGACACGGCATAGCGGAAATGCCTCATTTCGGCGGGCCCAAATTACGCTTTGCCAAATCAACATTACGCAAATCAAATGTAGACCCGACTAACGCAGCGTGCGTTAAAGTCAGTGGTAATAGCATGGAGCCAGTGTTACCCAACGGTTCAACCGTCGGGGTAGACACATCACAAACTAATGTGACAGACGGTAAAATGTATGCCATCAATCACGATGGTATGTTACGCATCAAAACATTATACAAATTACCAAATGGCGGCTTAAGGCTTCGCAGCTTCAATCTAGAAGAATGGCCAGACGAACGCTACGAAGGTGACGACATAAAACACATCACTGTGATCGGTAAAGTGTTTTGGTATTCGGTGTTGCTATAGCCTGAACCAAATAAAAAATTAATGGTATTGTAGTTAAAAAGCTATTTCATTTATGCCTTTTAAAGAACCATTTATTAAAAGGGTTAGAAATTCCAACTGATCACACCTATACCTAGCAGCTAATAAATACTTACCTTCTTGAATATTATATAGCTTAAACATGACGCTGCCTGTGTACATCGTATTTTTTGAGTCATCCCACCCCATAGGTTGAGCAAACTCAACCTGTACAGCAATATCACCACATGTGTTAATAATTAAATCACTATCCTTAAATGCGATAATTCGACCTTGCGTCCAAATCATGTACTTTTTCTTGACCTTAACTTCTTGACCATCAATCATTTTCTTAATGGTTGTAACTTTTTCAGTGTACCTAATATCTAAAGCCTCCCGAAATCCGTAACACAACGGGAAAACCCAGTTTTGAGTATCCAGAAAATCAAGCTTAATTGGGGCGATTAAGATATCACTTCGTTTGGCTCTTGCGCTTAAAGCCATTTTTTTAATTAAATCAATTTCTTTCATATACAGTCCTTGTATTATTTTTTTACTTCACCATGAATATTTTTCTCTGTAACAGCTTTATCTATCTGTTCAATAAAGTAATAAGCGGCTTTATTAAAGTCTTTATAGCTGTTGGGGGTGACGTTCTTACCAAAAATACACCAAGGCCTCTGGGGTTTCTTTGTAACTTCATCGAATTGGCTAGTTTCATAATTAAAAACTAAATTGGTATATGCTTCCTGATAATAAATATTAATAACAACACCTTTTTGATGCTTGCCATTCTTCCACTTCTTATGAACACTAAGTTCATTATCGCCGAGCTCAATATGAAACTTTTCTGCGTCAAATAAAGGTACCGCGTCGAGGTATAACTCTTTTAGACTTGTGTACAGTTTTGATTGGCTAATGTCTCTGGCCATATCAATAACACCGTCAGCATCAACGATTGAAATTTTGTCAATCTTGAAAACTTTAGTTGCTCCATCAACAATGCACCGCGCCCTTAGCTTTTCATCGCCTGACAAAATACCAACCGGAAATATTTCCCGTGATGCGCCAGGATTACTGCCACCATGATAGATAATAGTGACTATTTCACCTGTACGAATAGAATTCCTTAATGTTTCAACCACACTCATAATCCACTCCTTGGATAAAATTACCCTATTATTGCCATAGCCCCAAAAAACACAAAAACCCCAACAACCGCGAACCAAACCACCCCAGACGAAATATGATCACGACTCTTGCCACAATGCGGGCAAGCCTTAGCTGCACTGCTCTTTTCTTTACCACACTCATCACACTTTACTAATGCCATAAACCCTCCTTAGTTAGATGAATAATTTATAACACTAAACCCCACAAAAATAGCCAAAACAAAAAAGTATAGAAATCTTTACCTTTACCCTTGACTAAAAAGTATAGTTATCTTAACCTTTGAGCGTACCCAATTAACCGAGGACGGCAAAATGATACTGACAAACACCCCAATAACAGACAAAGAACGCGTTGAACACTTCATCCTTGTCAGCATTCGTTTTGCCTGTTTGCTCACCACCAAACAAGACCCAATGGAATGCGAACGAGTACAACAGCGCATCGCCAAACTTGAACGCCAGTTAATGACCTGCAACCCAAGCCAGCTTTTCAGTAAGCAGTTTGAAAACCAAGCCGGGGAACTGGGTAACGAGTTAGCCCTGCGATACAACTTCAACACAGGTCGCATCACCTTATGGCGTAACACACCACTACACCAAACCGGCAAAGTATTTCAGTTAAGAGCAAGCATATGAGCGCCGCAACTGAATATTGCGACAGTGAAATAGCCAAATGTGAGGACATGATCCGCACTTGGCCACACGAAGCACCATGCCTTAACCGCCTAATCAAAGGCTGGAATCGCACCAAAGTGCAGCTACAACGCCGCAACAATCAAGATGTAAAGGACAAAGCATGAACACAGCATTTTTACTCATGGCCCAGTTCAACAAAGCGGTGATCCCCATCACAGACATCTGTGACGAGTATTTTGGGCTGTCAGCAGCAACCGCCAAAAACTACGCAAAAGCAGGCAAGTTGCCCGTACCCGCGTTTAAAACCGGAAGTAGCAATAAAGCCATTTGGATGGTCAATGTAACAGACTTGGCAGAGCACCTAGACAAACTACGTGACCAAGCTAAAAAAGACCACATTCACAGCCCAAAAGCGGCTTAACCATATTTTATAAGTTTGGGGTGACCTATGTTTTTTGTATTTGGAGTAAGTGAAACATTAGTTAAAAAAGCCGCTGACAAAAAATGCAGCAAGTTCACTGGTGCTTACCCAAACAGGCGAGAGCTAACTATTGATGAATACCAGCAAAAGCTAGCTAAAACCCGTGACGAACTGTTTGCAAAAATGAAAGCGCAAAAACTCAGCCACAGCTTGTCTACCCCAAATTTAGCAAAGCAATACGTAGCGTTAACCAAAGCACAAGAACAGTGCCGCGACATTGAAATCAGATACAAAAAACCGACAGGTGTCATTAATCCAAAAACCAAGAAAGAAGTTTTGGAATGGGCCACTTACACAGTTTAACAATCGAAGAGAGCAGCGATTATGAATATTTTGTTTAACAACCAATACCTAGAAATGCTTTATGAGTTTATGGCAAAAGGTGACATTCGTTACTACTTAAACGGGTTTCATATTAAACCTCACTCAGAACAAGGCGTAGTCTTAACGGCAACAGATGGGCACCGCTTAGTCACTATTCACGATAAAGACGGCTTTAGTGATGGCGAATTCATATTCCCAATTAGCAAAGGCTTATTGTCGGCATCAAAGAAAAAAGGCCGTGGCATTTTTTCATCAAAAAATATCATCATAATTAAAGGCAAAGCTTTAGTTAACGCTATTGAATACAGCGAATTCCCTTTAGATGAAAGTATCTTAGATGATGGTGAGTTTGTCAGTTACATCGAATTCATTAAGCCAATAGACGGCCAGTTCCCTGTGGCAAGCCGAATATTTAAAGGTTTGGGTGAACCAAAACCAACGAAAAACATCGGGCTTAACACTCATTATCTCACTGGCTTAAACAAGCTTACATCGATGCAAAAGTTCGGTGCTGTATCAGTTTATCTTTACAGCCCAGATAACGCCATATTAGCTGTTGCAGGATTAAACCGAGAAATTGTCGCGATGATAATGCCTGCGCGCTTGGATAAGTTGCCACTAAATGTACCTGAGTTTGTTTTTGAGTGCGGCCGTGACGCTGGGCAACCACAAGGGGTTGCAGCATGAGCCAACGTTACCGATATGCCGATTATATTGATGAGGACGGCGTTAAGTTGCAGCTAGAAGTATTCAATGAAGTAAGACAAACACCAAAAGGCGCTTGGGTTGTGCAGGCGCAAAGATGGTACCCAAAAAAACGCTTTGTATTGAATGGTGACGGTAAGCGTCTTTGCCACCAAACCAAAGAGCTTGCTTGGAATGCCTATCAGCAACGCAAATTATCTCAACGGAGATTAGCCGCTGATTCATTGGCAAAAGCTGAATACGCTCTAGAACAAATAGCCCTGATGGATTCACCACCAGAAGAAAGCCAAATTTTAGGCAAACCAGAATACTGGTTTAACTACACGTTCGATTAAAAGGTGAAGCATGACCGTAATTAGATTTAAAGCACCGAAAACGTGCCAGGTTGTACCTAATGGTCCATTAGTTCAGTACGCGGATTACTTAAAACTTGAGAAAGAAAACGCTCAGTTAAAAAGTGAAGTTGAAGAATTAAAGGCTCAGTTATTTGATGCAATTGGTGATGGTTTTTATGACGGTTATTCAGCATGCGCAGCTTTTTCTCGCAAGGAACACTTCGATAGTTGTTCGATTACTGAGGATTATATTGTGCTTCAAACTGAAAGGTATGAGTCTCACTATCGATACACCAAATCAATTTCTGATATTCGCGCTAAAGCCGTAATGGACTTTGCAGACCATGCTAGAGGCACTTATCTCGCTGGATTAGTTCCATCAGAATTAACCGTTTATGACTTATATCAAACTGCAAGAAACCACGTAAAAGACAATTATAACCATGAGTCGGAACTGTGGACTGGTGAAGATGCAGAGAAAGCTAAAGGCGGTGCTGCATGAAATACCTAATCCAAGGCGGTGAAAGTGCTGAACGCCTGCAGCTGCTACTGCAACTCACCAATATTGAATCGCCCGACATAGTGGCCGCATTAAATGACCACTTCGTCACAGGCCATCAAGACACGGTTGCTGCTATTCGAAACAACGTTAAAAAAAGCAATCTATCACGAGCTGTCACACGATTAGAACAAGTGGCATTAACGGTCGAAAAAATTAAAGAAATCGACTGGATCAAGTTCAAACCAAGCAAGGTGGCATAAATGAAATCGAAAGCAGCTTTTAATCATCTTTTAGGGCACTACCGCGCTCAAAAAGTGGGATTGCCAATAAAAATGCATAGTGATGACAAAATTGGAATCGCCATAAAACTTGGCGCACTTGATTGCCTTTACTGGCAAGCACTTGGGAATGGGCTAACAAACTTAGCTAAAGGAATTGGTAGAACGATTATTCATTCATACAAATACCACCAAATCAGACTACCTAGTCACCCTACGACAGGTTACCAGGTTAACGGTTACCCAAAGATGGACCTAAAAACGGCTCAAGGCGGTGCAGCATGAAAAAAGTAACCACAACATTCAGCACTCAACAAGGTGTTGTCACCTTATCTGAGCCGTTCTTCACCCTAATGCATGACCATGAACAGATTGAAGTGACATACAAGCCAAACAACTACAACGGCTGGGGCATGTGCAAAACCTTCAACGCCATTGAAGTTAATAACTTCACCCAAGCCGATGCAGAGCTATTTGCCAGCACCGCCGATTCAAAATTACGACTACAGGGGTATGCAGCATGAGTGGATTAATCATTGATAACTTCGCGGGCGGTGGTGGAGCAAGTACCGGTATTGCATGGGCAATTGGTCGCAGCGTTGACATTGCAATTAATCATGACCCCGATGCTATCGCCATGCACAAAGCCAACCACCCAGACACATTGCATTATTGCGAGTCAGTATTTGATATTGACCCAGTGCAAGCCACTGCAGGTAAGCCCGTTGATTTAGCATGGTTTAGCCCAGACTGTAAGCACTTTTCAAAAGCAAAAGGCAGCAAGCCCGTTAACAAAGAGATCCGTGGCCTTGCTTGGGTAGCTATAAGATGGGCAATGAAAGTGCACCCAAAAGTCATCATGTTAGAAAACGTCGAAGAATTTAAAACGTGGGGCCCAGTAATTGAATGCCAGGTAACCGAGTCAATACGACCTTGCCCAGACCGCAAAGGTGAAACATTTGATGCTTTTGTGAAGATGCTTAGCAATGGAATCGATGCAGACCACCCTGCACTCAATGAATGCGTTGACACCCTTGGGCTTGTTAATACCGCCAAACTAATTAAAGGCCTTGGCTATAAAGTTGAATGGCGTGAAATGCGTGCATGTGATTTTGGTTCGCCAACCATTCGCAAACGCTTCTTTATGATTGCGCGTTGCGATAACCAGCCAATCGTATGGCCACAACCAACACACGGCGCACCAAATAGTGAAGCGGTAAAATCTGGCACATTAAAACCTTGGCGAACGGCTGCAGAGTGCATCGATTGGTCGATACCATGCAAATCAATATTTGGCCGCAAACGTCCATTAGCCGAAAACACAATGAAGCGAATAGCCAAAGGTATTCAAAAGTTTGTAATCGACTCAGCTAACCCGTTTACTGCACCGGCACAAGTAACTATTACGCCATTCGTAACAGAATGCGCTAACGCCAGCGCCCAACGCAACATGCCTGCAGATGAACCGTTAAGAACCATTTGCGCAGAAGTTAAAGGCGGTCACTTTGCACTGGTAACAAGTCACATGGTCAAAATGCGCGGCACTAACATCGGGTTTGAAATGACTGAACCTGCTCACACCATCACCGCAGGCGGTTTACACCTAGGCGAAGTGCGAGCGTTCTTTATCAAATACTACGGTAACGAGCAAGACGGCGTTGCGTGTGACGAACCGCTGCACACCATCACCACTAATGACCGATTTGGGTTAGTGACCATCAAAGGTGAGCCATACCAAATAGTTGATATTGGCTTACGCATGCTTGAGCCGCACGAGCTGTTTGCCTGTCAGGGCTTTAATTCAGATTACATCATTAGCGATTACAACTGTAAATCTACCAAGAAACAACAAGTCGCACGGGTGGGTAATAGCGTACCACCACAACTTTCAGAGGCTTTGGTAAAAGCAAACCTGCCAGAACAATGCACTCAATTAGCTAAAGTCGCATAAGGGGTTATATGAAGAAGTCAGACGTTATCAAAGAAGCATTAAAACAATGGTATGCCCTGCCACGTGATCAAGTCGGTTCATGCCAACAGTTCATGAAAACGCTAGCTGAAAATCTAGCTAAGGAAGGCAAGTAATGAGTGCAGCAATGGCATTAATACTCAGCGACCTAATTGAAGACTACTACATAAATGAACACCTGAGTGGTGATCAGGTTGCAGCAAAACTCGGTTTAAGCCAATACCAGGTAAAAAAATATCTGCGTGAAAACGGCTTAGCGAGAAGCAGAAAAGAGGCTACATCGAAAGCAGCACATACATTAAGACCAAAAGCGGCAAACACCGCCCTTAGCCATTACGACATTCAAGAATTACGCGAGTGTCGAGTATCAACCCTCGCATTATCGTTAATGCACAAGCCGATGCAGAGCTATTTGTCAGCACTGCCGATTCAAAACTACGCATACAGGGCAAGCAGCATGAAGAAGCTAGAGAGCTGCTAAAAGGGGAGGTAAATATTAAAACTTCTAAAATACTAAAATACTAAAATTATGCGGCTTTGGTTTTATCTTTTAGAAAAGGAACTTTAAAGGGGCTAGGATGCTCCAGACACACATCAAAAACAATATGCTCTGTCACCTGAGGATTTGAAAATTCATTCTGTTTTATATGTACAATCCCATCAGAAACTTTACCGCCATATTTAGGATCTTTACCATCTTTGTAGTAACGAAAACCAAAGTGATAGTGAAATAATTTTTCATCCTTGGCTTGTTGGACAAATGCCTGCTGCATTTGAGTTTTTATGAACTCCATTTCCCAGCTAGGCTTATATTTCCCTTCAAGCTCAGAAGGCGTAAGTCCATTATTAATTGGCTGAACAAAATGCTTAAAAAGCTTTTTTTGAGCCTCTTCAGACAAAGATTGTAATTGTAATTTACATTCTTCTGTAAAATAGACGTTATGCTCCATGCATTGATACCTACTATCCATTAATCCAACTAACGAAATCTTCTTCTGTATTGACATCGTGAGGCAACTCAAGGAGATTGGTTCTGATACCGGTTTTTTCAGACGAGTCCAAGATTTTTGCTAATTGAAAATCTTGTTCATTTGCTAATTCTAATGTAAAAAAATTAGTCATTTTAGCATCTGTAATATCCACATTCCCCGCATGAGCTGCATTATATGATGATATCCAAGGTGCTTCATTATGTGTTTTATTTCGTAAAGCCCAGGCGCCAAAAGCACCTAAACTATCAAGAATATAATCAATCATATTTTGGGTTTGTTCACTTAAACTTGTAAAAGAAACACCGGGAGTATGAGGAATTTGAAGACTACCAAAACCCTTATATTGATGATAAACCGATTCGACAACGGGACCATGCTGCCAAGCTTTGACATTCTCATCAAACATTCTTTCACCATAAGCTGCTAAAAAATAGCCTTGGCAATAGTACATCAATTTTTGAAGCTTCAATGGGGTTATGGATATAGACTTTTCTTGAGCACGATCTAAAATTGCTTTAGCAATTTCGCTACTAATAGCCATAACATCTCCCTTCTAACTTAGTAAATATCATCCTAAAATTGACGGCAAATTATACAGCAGCCAACTTAAAAGTAAAATTATTCCGACTAGCTTTATCACAAATATATCAAATTACTAATCTACACTACCAAGCAAAATCAATAATGTACATTACCCAAAAATATTAAAAGGAAAATAATATTTATTTTTTGAATAACTTTAATTTTTACGGGGAATTACAGGTATCCAAAACCATTAAAAAAATAATGGGGTGCCCAATAGGAACCCCAGAAAAATAAGCAGTATTAAAAATCAATAAGTTATAGAACAATCCGCTCTATCCAGCATAGGAGCAATTGAAAAAGTGCGATCTATTTTTACATTAGCAGTCATAAAAACCAATATTTGTATCTGAAGCGGCCACCCTAGTTAATCTATAGTGATAACCACTGCATCATTAAAGAAGATATAACTAAGATAGAGACGGGCCTGCAATAAGCTGGCGATATGGGATAATTATATCATGTATATCTTAGGTTCAGATACCCAAATAATGAAGGGTGTTCTAGACTGTGAGTTAATACTAGAGTAATTTATAGTCTAATTACCTTTCCCCTTAACTGCATTTACCTATAA
Organism: Shewanella sp. HL-SH8; assembly: GCF_051165765.1. Lineage (NCBI taxonomy): Bacteria > Pseudomonadati > Pseudomonadota > Gammaproteobacteria > Alteromonadales > Shewanellaceae > Shewanella > Shewanella sp. HL-SH8. Next base: position 3,997,955 of record NZ_CP195039.1, read on the forward strand.
GGATCAAATTTAATATGAACGTTGAATTTATTAACCCTTTTCTTGTGTCGTTAGTAAATGTGATATCGACAATGGCTATGATGGATCTTAAGCCAGGCAAACCACAATTGAAGAATCATGATCTTGCTAAAGGAGATGTCTCAGGTTTAATTGGTATGGTGGGGCCTAAAACTAAAGGGTCTCTGTCGATTACTTTCGAAGAGCCACTTATTCTAGAGATTATGAATAAGATGTTAGGTGAAAAGCCGAGCGGCATTAACGCCGATATTACTGATTTAGTGGGTGAAATTACCAATATGGTCACTGGCGGAGCTAAAAATTTACTCAGCAGTAAAGGTTATGATTTTGATATGGCGACCCCTGCGGTAGTATCAGGAAAAAATCACACTATTTCACATCAAGCCAAAGGCAAAAAAATTATGATGCCATTTTCACACGAATACGGCATGGCTTTTATTGAAATATGCTTTGAAGAAGAATAAGACTCCTAGTGCAAGACCTGAACGTTAGATAGACTTAAGCGAGCATGCCATCACTTAATGGCTCGCTCGCTAATCTGTAATCTGTAATCTGTAATCGAAAGTTGAAGCGGTCGATTTCCCTTAAGGCAACAATTCGACCACGACTCTGGGAGTCAATTTGGTCACAAGTTCATACGCTATTGTGCCGATATGTTCTGCAACCTCTTCTACCGCAAGCTCTTTTCCCCATAACTGCACGCTATCACCGACACTGTCAGTGGCATCTATGCCTAAATCGACTGTCAGCATGTCCATTGAGACTCGGCCCACTATCGGCACTCTGCGTCCATTAAGCAACACCGGCGTTCCTTCAGGCGCATTACGGGGATAACCATCTCCGTATCCTATGGCGACAACACCCAGTAAAGTATCTTCTTTTGCTTGCCAAGTTGCCCCGTAACCGACACAGTCACCGGCTTTATGTTCTCGTACTGCAATTAAATTAGACACCAATTCCATTGCTGGAATGAGTTGATGATTAATGCCTTTATCACCCATTACTGGTGATACACCATACAATGCGATACCGGGGCGCACCCAATCAGCTTGGCTTTGTGGCCAAAAAATAGTGGCGGCAGAGTTCGCTAACGTTCGTTCACCGTCAAGCCCAGCAATCAGGTCTTCAAATGCTTTCATTTGCTTTAATGTCAGTGGGTTGTCGGGTTCATCGGCACAGGCAAAGTGGGTCATTAAGTTAATCGGTTTAGCGACCGAATCGCAAGCGATTAAGCGCTGATAAATAGAAGAAAATTGCTCCAGACTGAATCCTAACCTATGCATGCCAGAATCAATTTTAAGCCACACTTTAACCGGTTTGGACAAACTCGTTTGTTCTAACATCAGCAGCTGTGATTCATGATGAACGGCGGTTTCAATATCATTTCCAACAATTAATGGCAGATCTGAGGCCCTAAAAAAGCCTTCAAGCAATAATAAGCGCCCTTGCACTCCGCCATTACGTAGCTCAAGTGCCTCTTCTAATCTTGCTAATCCAAATCCATCGGCTCCACCGTCATAATTGCTGACGCATTGGGCGACATTTAATAACCCATGACCATAACCATTGGCTTTTACTACCGCCATAATTTGGCTATGGGGAGCTATCTCACGTAATCTGGCAAGATTATGTTTCAATGCGTGACGACTAATTTCAGCGCGGGGAAAAGGTTTCAAAAAATGGCCTTATAAAACAAATGATGGCCGCAAAGCTAAACCATCGTTAATTATATTGTTAAATTAAACAGGTAATCGATGATATTAATCTTCTTCGAATTGCGGCCCTGAATAATTATCAAATCGTGAGAAATGCCCTTGGAAAGTTAACCTAACACGCCCAATTGGACCGTTACGTTGCTTACCAATAATAATTTCGGCTGTGCCCCTGTCTTCTGTATCGTCATTATAAACTTCATCACGATAGATAAACATAATAAGATCAGCATCCTGCTCAATTGCCCCTGATTCACGTAAGTCAGAGTTAATCGGGCGTTTATCAGCTCGTTGCTCCAAAGAACGGTTGAGCTGAGACAAGGCAACCACTGGAATTTCAAGCTCTTTAGCTAAGGCTTTTAATGAACGAGAGATTTCAGAAATCTCTAAGGTACGATTATCTTTTAGCGCTGGCACCTGCATTAGCTGCAAGTAATCAATCATGATCATCGATAAACCACCATACTCACGTGCAATACGTCTTGCACGACTGCGCACATCTGTTGGGGTTAAGCCTGAACTATCATCAATATACATTTTGCCTTGCTCAAGCATAATACCCATAGTTGATGAAACTCGAGCCCAATCTTCATCATCTAACTGACCTGTACGAATTTTGGTTTGGTCAACGCGGCCTAAAGAGGCCAGCATACGCATCATAATTTGTTCTGAGGGCATCTCTAGACTAAAAATAAGCACTGGCTTATCTTCGTTCATGGCAGCTTGCTCACACAAATTCATCGCAAACGTGGTTTTACCCATAGATGGACGCGCTGCAACAATGACCAGGTCTCCAGACTGAAAACCTGCGGTCATTTTGTCAAGATCAGCAAAACCACTAGAAACACCGGTTACACCGTTATGGGGATTATTATAAAGCTGCTCAATTTTATCGACGGTTTTTTCCAGAATGGATTTTATTCCTTCTGGACCTTCACTTGAATTAGCCCGAGACTCTGCAATCTTAAATACTTTGCTTTCAGCCAAGTCCAATAAATCACTTGAATTTCTTCCTTCAGGATTATAACCCGCATCAGCTATTTCATGGGCAACACTAATCATGTCTCTCACCACTGCGCGTTCACGTACAATTTGCGCATAGGATAAGATGTTGCCAGCACTAGGGGTGTTTTTAGCAATTTCACCTAAATAAGAAAATCCGCCGGCATCATCTAATTGATCTTCGATTTCGAGTTGTTCAGATACCGTGATTAGATCTATCGGTTGAGCTCGCTCCATTAAACGTTGCATTGCATTGAAAATCATTCGGTGCGATCGAGAATAAAAGTCTTCCGCTACAACCGCTTCAGCTACGCGATCCCATGCTTCGGCATCGAGCATAAGTCCACCCAGCACAGACTGTTCTGCCTCTATTGAATGAGGAGGTAACTTTAAGGCATTTACTTCGACATCTTTCTGCCTATTTCTTGCTCTAAATGCGGTTGATTGTTGCGACATTAACACTCCAAAATTCTAACGACTTGCAAAAAATATGGTATAACACCGTTGTCGAATTTAGCTGAGTGATATTAACCCAGCGGCGATTGTAAACATACGGAAAAATAAACTGCATAAGGAAAAAACATGCGTATTACATTGATAGCCGCTTTAGTGTTGTCATCGGCTTTAGCCTATGCAGATGAAGGCCAATGGCAACCCTACCAGATGCCTTCTATCGCAGATAAACTGATTGAACGCGGTATTGAAATTCCCGCAACACAACTTGCTGATCTAGGTCAATATCCAATGAATGCGGTTGTCAGTTTGGGCTATTGTACCGCCAGTTTCGTGTCTCCCCAAGGCCTAGTTGTCACAAATCATCATTGCGCCTATCGCGGCATTCAATATAACAGTAAAAAAGAACACAATTACCTTGCTGATGGCTTCTTAGCTAAAACAATGGCCGATGAGCCTTCTGCAGGTCCTAATGAACGTTTATACATTACTGAAAATGTAACAGATGTTACTCAGCTTGTTACTGCGGATTTAAGTGATGAGCCGTTAATTCGATATGAACAAATTCAAACTAACAGCAAAAGTTTAATTAAAATATGTGAAGCCGATAATAACTACCATTGTTCAGTAAATAGCTATCATAACGGTCTAGAATATTTCCTGATAAAACAGCTTATCATTCGCGATGTCCGCTTAGTCTATGCACCACCTGAAAGTATTGGTGGCTATGGCGGTGATATTGATAATTACGAATATCCTCGCCACTCGGGTGATTTCACTTTCTTGCGCGCTTATGTAGGCAAAAATGGTAAACCTGCAACTTACTCGGCAGACAATGTCCCTTTTCAACCTAAAAGCTATTTAAAAGTAAATACTGACGGTGTTAAGGCTGGCGATGGTGTATTTGCCGCCGGTTACCCAGGATCGACTAGTCGTTACAACCTCACTAGTGAACTTAAATTTGCCAGTGATTGGTTATACCCAACCCTTGCTGCCCGTTACCTGTTACAAATTGACACTATCACCCAAATGGGAAATATAGATAAAAACATCGCGATTAAATATGCCGGCACTATGGCTTCGATGTCAAATAGGATGAAGAAGCTTAATGGTCTATTAGATGGCTTTAAAGCGACCGATATTGTCGGCATAAAACAAAGTAGAGAAGACGGCTTTTTAGCTTGGTTAAAAAAGGATGAATCTGCTAACCCACTATTAATTCAGGAGCTTGAAGTCTTACTTGCTGAACAACAGAAATATGATCAAATTAACTACTATTTTGAAAACGCACAATCAAGTGCCTTACTGCTTGCAGCTAAAAGTTTGTACCGTTTAGCCCAAGAAAAGCAAAAACCTGATGCTATGCGTGAATCAGGTTACCAAAAACGTGATATGAAAATGTTCCGTGCAGGCCTGAAGCGTATTGATAGCAGGTTTGATATTGAAGTGGATAAAACCTTATGGTTACAGGATTTAAACGCCTATATTGCACAACCCTTAAAAGTTAAAGTATTCGATGACGCACTAAACAATAGTTCTGACCACCAAGGATTTGTCGCCAAAATTCATGGCATATATGCGTCAACAGAGCTAACAGATCAAGCAACCCGCTTGGCTTGGATAGATAAAACGGTTGAAGAGTTTCAAACCAGCACAGACCCTTTCATCCGCTTAGCGGTTGAGTTACATGATACTAATATGGCACTGGAACAAGAAAGTAAGGTCATTGAGGGTAAATTATCTATAGCTCGTCCCGAGTATATGGCTGCGATAATAGCTTACTATAAAGCCAATAACTGGCCTGTTTACCCTGATGCAAACCGTACTTTACGGATAACATATGGCATGGTTGATGGTTATCAATCTAAAGATGCTTTATATAAGCAGCCATTCACCCGTTTGCAAGGTATTGCTGCTAAACATACAGGAGCAGAGCCATATAATGCCCCGATTAAGTTATTAGCCGCTATCGCGACTAACGATTATGGTAAACATACTGTTCAGTCGATATATAACGATCCACGCTCTTGGCTGTGTAGACTTATATCGTGCATTGAGCCTAAAGATGATTTTAACTCGGTTCCGGTTAACTTTTTATCGAGTGTCGATACCACGGGCGGCAACTCAGGCTCACCGATATTCAATGGTAGAGGTGAGCTAGTGGGTTTAAACTTTGACTCTACATACGAAGCTATTACCAAAGACTGGTTCTTTAACCCAACTATCACTCGCGCTGTTCATGTCGATATTCGCTATATATTGTGGATGATGGATCAAGTTGATCATGCGGATAATTTGATTAAAGAATTAACCCTAGTACGTAACCCCGAGTTTCAACCTTTCATTCAACTAGATGAAACTCAACTAGAAGAAACTCAACTAGATGAAACTCAACTAGATGAAGCTCAACTAGATGAAACTCAACTAGATGAAGCTCAACCAGATGAAGCTCAACTAGAAGAAGCCAAACTAGATGAAGCCAAACTAGAAGAATCTCAACTCGGTAAATCGCAACTCGATAAATCTCAACTCGAAGAAGCTCAACGAGAAGAAGCTCAACTAGAAGAAGCTCAACTAGATGAAAATCAACTAGATGAAACTCAACTAGATGAAACTCAACTAGAAGAAGCCAAACAAGCTAAAGTTAAGCAAGCTGAATTTGAACAAGCTAAAGTTAAGCAAGCTGAAGTTGAACAAACTGACGTCAAACCAGCTGAAGTGAAACCAGCTGAAGTTGAACTAACTGAAGTGAAACAAGCTAAAGTTGAACAAACTGAAGTGGAACAAGCTGAAGTTGAACAAACTGACGTCAAACCAGCTGAAGTGAAACCAGCTGAAGTGAAACCAGCTGAAGTGAAACCAGCTGAAGTGAAACAAGCTGAAGTGAAACAAGCTGAAGTGAAACCAGCTGAAGTGAAACCAGCTGAAGTGAAACCAGCTGAAGTGAAACCAGCTGAAGTGAAACAAGCTGAAGTGAAACAAGCTGAAGTGAAACAAGCTGAAGTGAAACAAGCTGAAGTGAAACAAGCTGAAGTGAAACAAGCTGAAGTGAAACAAGCTGAAGTGAAACAAGCTGAAGTGGAACAAGCTGAAGTGAAACCAGCTGAAGTGAAACAAGCTGAACTGAAACAAGCTGAAGTGAAACAAGCTGAAGTGAAACAAGCTGAAGTGAAACAAGCTGAAGTGAAACAAGCTGAAGTGAAACAAGCTGAAGTGAAGCTAAATAAAGCTCAACAAGATAAAATTGAACAATAGAAATTACTAACAGCAATACACGAAAATGGCGCTCACTTGAGCGCCATTTTTTTACACTATATCAACTCAGCTATCATTTAATAAGGGCTAATATTTATAACTTAAATTGTGAGGTTGCATTTTTAAGTTGCACTGCAAAATCATCTAATCCTTGAGAAATATTATGTACTTCACCTAAGATATTTAAGGTGTTCTCAAATGATTCATTCATTTCAATGACATTTCCGCCCACTTGTTCAGCCACAACTGATTGTTGTTCAGTTGCTGATGCAATATGGGTATTCATGCTATTAATGCTGACAATTTTGGATTGAATAGATTTAAGTACATCACCAGTATCTTTGGCATAACGCTCATTGTCTGATGATTTGGTAATTGCCGCATCCATAGTGGAAACAGATGACACTGCAGCACCTTTTAATCTGTCTAATACTTCACGAATTTCTTTGGTTGCGTCGGCCGTTTTAGATGCTAACGCGCGCACTTCATCAGCCACAACAGCAAAGCCCCTACCTTGTTCACCAGCACGTGCGGCTTCAATTGCGGCGTTCAGTGCTAGCAAGTTAGTTTGCTCCGCTATCGAGGTGATCACGTTTAAAATAGAACCGACACTTTCAGTATCTTTAGCTAATTCATTAATAGAGTTAGAGGCTAGCTCGATACCTTTATTTAAGTCTTGGGAAATATTAATTGTACGCTCGACTACCACTAAACCTGCTGTAGCTTCACGCTCTGCTTCTTGCGCGGCTTCTGCAGCTTGTTGCGCACTAAGTGATATATTATTAACAGAATGACGCATCTCTTCCATTGAAACTTGTACATTACGCGCATCTTGGCTTTGCTGCTGAGTTGCTTTGGTCGCTAAGGACATTCTTTCTTTCAAAGATTTAGCGCTGTCCAATAATGGATTGGTTACACTCACAACGCCTTGAATTGAGTCAGCTAACAAGCGTAAGAAACGATTAAAGTTACTGGATACCTGACCAAGCTCATCGGTACCAATCACTTTTAATTGATGACGTAAGTTACCTTTACCATCTGCTAACTCACCTAACGAGCTTGCCACGTCACTGGCAGAGCTGCTGATTGAACGAGCAATAGATATGGTTGCAATAGCCATGATAATTAATAGGGCAATACCAATACCTAAGGTGAGATATAAGCTTTGTTCGGAACGATTACTGGCTTCAGCAAGGGTTGATGAAAACTCATCGACTTTATCGATTTTATATTGATTAATCCCCCGAGTCAGCGTGTCAAATATTTCTGATTTTTTGTGACTAATTTGACCTACTTGACTCATGTCTATGGTGCCATCGAGCATGCCACGAGCCAGCTTAGAGGTCATTTCATTATATTGTTCAAGTGAGCGAGATAATGATGATAAAGCTTGTGACTGATTACCATCTATTGTACTGAGTTTGTTGAGATTTGAATCTAAGGACTTAAACACCTTAGTGGCATTAGCCAGTAAATCTTCGTCAGCAAAAGAAACCGATTGTGTATATAACTCATCTAATCTCTGCACAAAGATAACGTTTTGATTGGCAAGTTCAACACGCTCGCTGACCTTACTCTGCATAAAGTTCATGGTGTCTTGGTTTTTATTTATTGCCACTATGCTAATTGCTAAGTTGACAGTAAATATGACCACAGACAATACGAATATTAATCCCACTTTTTTAAAAATGGACATGTTATTAAACCAATTCATACTTCGCCCCCAAGCGATTATCGACATATAGTGAATCTTATTAAAGATTTCACAGAGCTAAAATTTTTAACATATCTCGGTCCGTGAGAGGCTGTGACGCTTATTTTTGTTTTTACTTAGCCTAAAAAAGATCGATATCTGTAATCATAGTCAACAGATGCCTTAATTGGTGTAAAAAATAATAACAAATCGATCTTTGGTCCTATTGATTATCATCATCTTTGTTTATCGGCTGTGCAAGCATAAACTAAACTAAATAATTGAAAGCTTTCATTATGTTAAAATGAGCTAATTTAATAGGCTAAATGATTTCGAGAAGTGCGTTTTACTTGATAAAGTTTTTCATCAGCTAAATGGCATAATTCATCTGCAGACATACCAGGCAGTAGAACAGCAATACCCTGCGACACAGTGACCTTATCACTCACACTGGAGTCAGGGTGTAAAATAGCTAATTGCTCAAGTTGCTGTTTGACTTTTTCCGCCACGATAATCGCGCCAGCAAGATCTGTTTCAGCAAGCAATAATATAAATTCTTCCCCACCATATCTTGCACAAAGATCACGCGGACGATGAACGATATTTTTAAGCATATTGGCAAAGCTAATTAAACATTTATCACCTTGTTGATGCCCCAAACTATCATTAAGTTTTTTAAAATAATCGATGTCAATTAAGATTATTGCCAGTGGCTGCTTAGTTCGTTCACTGTTGGCAATTTCTTTGTTAATGACATCATCAAAATGACGTCGATTAGCGATTTGGGTCAGTCCGTCGTTAATAGCCAACTCTTCTAGCTCTTTGATTAATATTTGGTTATCAATATCTTTTTGTATCGCCCGTTTAAACCATGTTTCTGTAACATGATGTCCGGCAAAAACTATCACCACAAAGCACAATAAGCGAATACCTGAAAACCACAGTTCTGAGGTCACATACAACACATTAATACTGAGGTGATAAGCTGATAAAATAGCAATTATACTAAAGAACATTGCTCGATTAGGAAAAAGTGATATGCCAAATGCCAGCACCAACATATCAGTAATCGTGATAGCCGCGCCAATAAAGCTGGCAGAATAAATTAACAATGAAGCGGTAAAAATAAGCCAACTGAGAAACAAGAATATAAATGAAAAATATGAAGAGTTAATTTTTTTAGGCAGTAATTTACTCGCAATAGTATCAGTAAGAAACAAGCTTAGCATTAAGGGCAGCATAGATAACAGCATGTTCGTTAGCGGTATTTCACCATAAATATACCAAGGCCGATTTATTAACACTAACAGCAATAAACCAAGCGAAAGTAGCTTTAGGCCAATAAAGCTTTTCTTTAAATAAAGCTGTGTTTCATTGTGCAGTTGCTGCTCAAAGGTCATTTTGATGCATGCTCTTATTATTTGGTTAAGGTAAGTGTAATTGCTCAAGTCCAAATAGACAAAGTGAGTCCTCAAAATAAAAAGCCAGCAAAAATGCTGGCTTGAATAAGATACTAAATTGGAAAACTCAAAAACACTCTGTTCAAGTCTAATCCAATAATCAAGTCGAGTTAATTATGCAGCTTGCTCTGCTGCATTATCAGAGTGACGGATCAAATAATCGAATGCACCTAACGAGGCGGTTGCACCGCTGCCCATAGCAATAATAATTTGCTTATAGGGAATATTAGTCACATCACCTGCGGCAAACACACCAGGTATCGATGTTTGACCACGTGCATCAACGATAATTTCACCGCGTGGTGTTAAATCTACAATGCCTTTTAACCACTCCGTATTAGGCACCAAACCAATCTGTACAAAAATACCCGCTAAAGTCACCTCATGGCTGTCACCTGTTTGACGGTTTGTATAGGTTAGTCCAGTAACTCGACTGCCATCACCATTCACTTTGGTCGTTTGTGCTTGGGTAATAATAGTAATATTACCCATAGATTTTGCTTTACGTTGCAACACTTCATCTGCACGTAAAATACTGTCAAACTCAAGCACAGTGACATGTTCAACAATGTTCGCTAAGTCAATGGCTGCTTCAATACCTGAGTTACCACCACCAATTACAGCTACACGTTTACCTTTAAATAATGGCCCGTCACAATGTGGACAATAAGCAACACCTTTACCACGGTATTCTTTCTCACCTGGTACATTCATTTCGCGCCATCTTGCGCCAGTTGCCAGTAACACTGTTTTGCTCTGTAATATAGCACCATTAGCCAGTTCAACATCGAATAAACCGTTTGATGCCAACTTAACTACCTTCTGGTTTTCCATCACATCGACATCATAATCCTTAACGTGATTTTCAAGGTTTGCGACCAGTTTTGGTCCTTCTGTTTTAGAAACTGAAATAAAGTTTTCAATACCGACAGTTTCCGCAACTTGGCCGCCAAATTTTTCAGCCACTATTCCAGTAACCAAGCCTTTACGGGCAGAATATATTGCTGCAGAAGCACCTGCTGGACCGCCGCCGACAACTAACATATCAAATGCTGACTTTTGGTTTAATTGCTCCGCTTTGCGGCTACCCGCATTTTTATCTAGCTTATTTAATACTTCTACAACGCTGATAGCGCCTACAGAAAATGACTCACCATTTAAGTAAACTGATGGCACCGACATGATATTGCGCTGCTCAACTTCTTGTTGAAATAACGCGCCATCAATCATCACATTGGTAATATTTGGGTTAATTGCCGCCATCATATTCAGTGCTTGAATAACCTCAGGACATGTCTGGCAGCTTAATGACACATAAGTCTCAAAATGGTATTCACCTGGCAAAGAACGAATTTGCTCAATAGTGTCAGCGTCTAGCTTAATTGGGTGACCGCCGCTGTGTAATAAAGCTAATACCAAAGAAGTGAATTCGTGACCCATAGGTAAGCCTGCAAAGGTAATGCTGGTAGTTAATTCAGGGTTAATCACTGTCATGCTTGGACTGCGTAGTCCTGTAGCTTCAATACTGCTAACCAGTGCAGAGCTATCGACTATGTCTTGTACTAAGCTTTTAAGCTCAGCTGATTTTTTTGAGTCATCAGTTGATACCACTAACTCAACTGGATGTTTAAGATTCTGAAGATAAGTTTTCAGTTGATTTTTTACGTTGGTATCTAACATAACAACTCCTAAGAATGATATTTGTCTAGGGAAACAAAGATTGGAAAAAATAAAAGAGTGCAAGGCTGGAGATTGCCAGTTAATGCAGGGGCATTAACTGGCTGGATATACTATCTAACGAGTCATCTATTTCGCGTTAGCAGTTAGCCTTAAATCTTACCGACTAGGTCGATTGATGGCGCCAACGTTTCTTCACCTGGCTGCCATTTAGCTGGACATACTTCACCATCGTGACTAGCAACATACTGAGCAGCTTGAATTTTACGCAGTAATTCAGATGCACTACGACCAATACCTAGGTCGTGTATTTCAGCTACTTTAACTTGGCCTTCTGGGTTAATAACGAAAGTACCACGCAGTGCTAAACCATCTTCTTCAATCATCACACCAAAGTTGCGAGTAATAGTACCCGTTGGGTCACCAATCATTGGATAGGTGATTTTACCTATAGTGTCTGAACTTGAGTGCCATGCTTTATGAGTAAAGTGAGTGTCAGTTGATACTGAGTAAACCTCTACGCCCATTGATTGAAGCTTTTCATAATGGTCAGCCATATCACCTAATTCTGTAGGACATACGAAGGTGAAGTCAGCTGGGTAGAAAAACACTACAGACCACTTGCCTAATAAGTCTTGCTCTGTCACTTCAACGAATGCGCCGTTGTGAAATGCTGTGGCTTTGAATGGCTTGATAGTGCTGTTGATAATTGATTGTGTCATGATTAACTCCATTGTATTAATTAACTTAGTAAGGTTTTTTAATGTGAACTTAGTTTTAATTTAATCTTGCTTTAAAACTGCGCCCTGTTTCGATGGAGTTAGAATACGCTGACAGGTTAATTATGTATAACGGATAAAATCTATCATCCTAATCGGTTTTGCAACTGAACCATAATCCGTTATCGATTTATTATATTGAATAGCAGAATGCTTATAAATAGCGATTACTGCCAAGGCTCAAAACGGGTGAGCACCCTAGGTATATTAATATCTAATGCTTGGGATAAAGTTTGCTGGTTGGCTTTATTACTCATTGCAGCAAGCCCCTGGCTTTGATTTGTAGCAAAAACAACCCAGTTGCCCCCGCCAGTTAAACACGCATGAATATGACTAAAGTGCATCTGTAAGTGGCTGAGTAATGTAGTGTTGTTACGGTGTTCTTTCCAGCAGTTAAGTACCAATATCCCGTCGGCTTTAAGCCCTAAGTAACAATGCTCGGTAAACTCAGCGGATAGTAGTGTTGGGTCAACTCCCTTTTCACTGTAAATATCGACAAACAACATATCGCATTTCTTAAAATCACCAGCCTTTAGAAAATGATTAGCGTTTTGATGAATAACAGTCAGCTTTTTACCTATGGGTAATTGAAAAAATCTTTTAGCGGCGTGAATAACCTGCTCCCTTAACTCTACGGCAGTGATTTTAATCGCCGCATCGTAATGACGTAAAGCATGCACTAACGCGCCACCACCTAATCCTAAAATCACCACACTTTTAGGCTGCTTTGCCATTAATGCGCATAACATAGCTTGCACATAGGTATGCTGAGGGACAAAAGGCTCTGTTTTATCCATTTTACTTTGTTCATCATTATCACCAAATGATAAGACCCTGAAGTGGCCATCATCAAGCACAAATATGTCACCAAACTCATCGGCACTTGTGTGTAACACTTTATAATCAGACATATCATTCCATCTTTAAATTTAAAATAAATTAAATTAACTTTAAATTAATCAACAAGCCAAATTGCTTGAAAAGCCGTATTATAACTGATCACAACTGCATATTGAGATTGTATTATTTAGGACGTGTTATGTTGAATCAAACTATGATGGTGTTGCTGTATTTAGGGATGTTTATCATTGCCCAAAATCAGCTAAAGAAGTGGATTAAAATTCAAGCCATTAAAAAACAGGTTAGTGAAGTGCGTAGCCGATTGGTGACGAGACTGATTTCATATTTTATGTTTTTTGTTACCTTGTCCGTTATTGCCATTTCATTGGGTTTAGGTTATCAAGAAGTGTCATTATTCGTCTCATCAGCATTCGCAGTACTAGGTGTAGCACTGTTTGCTCAATGGTCTATTTTGAGTAACATTACCGCAGGCGTATTGATCTTTTTTGTGTTTCCGTACCGCATTGGCGATCGGATCAAAATTGTTGAAAAAGATGAAGATATGTCTGGAGTAATCGTCGAAATATCCTTATTTCATATTCTGCTTAAACGCGACTCAGGTGATGTAATGACTTACCCAAATAGTTTGATGCTCCAAAAAGGGGTGATTAAGCTAGCGAATGACGTGCCGACCAAACAAAAAGTGACCGCTAAACGGGTTATTCCCAAACGGTTATAATAAACTAACCTCAATTGTAAAACGTAAAAGGCGCCTAAAGCGCCTTTTTGTTGTCTATCATAGTGTCAATTTTACACTTTCGAGTGATTTTTGATAATAAAACCATTAAAACAGTGAAGTTTAATTCAAGGTTCGCTGAAAAAAAGCCACCGCCTGCAAATACATTTGCATAGCTAATGCGGGGTCGTAACGCTCGCCTTCATCGCGCATAAAGGCGTGTTGAGCATTCACTTCTAACCAACTAAAATTAGCGTTTACTTGCTCTAACTGATGATAAATAGCTTTACGCCCTTCACTTGAAACGTGTGGGTCTTGCTTGCCAAACACCATCACCAACTCACCTTTAATATCACTCGCACGGGTAAGCGAATCATTATCAGGCTCGCACGGTAACGTATTAGAATGAATATCGGTTGCATATAAACAAAATGCGCCCCTAATATCAGGATTCAATGCAGCACGAAACGCTAAGTGACCGCCAATACATACGCCCATTGCGCCAACTTTATCACTGCAATAGATTTGCGAACGTGCAAAATCAATTAATGCCTGGGTATCACTGTCATGGTGCTCAAGCGGTTTAGCAAACTTATCTTGGTTGCCTTTATCTTTGCCTGCATCATCATAAGCCAATACTGTCCCTATAGGATTAAGTTCATGAAAGACTTCAGGCACCAACACGACAAAACCATGCCCCGCCATGATGGCTGCGGTACGCGCTATTGGCGCAGTTAACTGAAAAATTTCAGAATAAAAAATCACACTAGCAAACTGCCCTGCTTGATCAGGGCGAAATACCGTGGTGCGCATTGTGCCTGTAGGCGTGGTAATATCATGTACTTGGGTTGAAATAATCATAATGCCTCTTGCAAAAAATTGGCGCCATAAGACGCCAATCTATCAATAATGAGTCTCTGTTAACAGAGCTCGTTGCCAGATTTGTCACCTGCTAGCAGCGCTTTAACATTATTCAAAGTGGTTAAGGCTATCGCGTTTAAGGCTTCTTCGGTTAAAAAGGCTTGATGCCCAGTGAAGATAACATTGTGGCATGCTGATAGGCGCCGAAAAACATCATCTTGAATTATTTCACTGGATTTATCTTCAAAAAATAATCCTTTCTCATTTTCATAAACATCTAGCCCTAATGATCCAAGCTGACCTTCTTTTAAGGCTTCCATTGCATCTATCGCATTGAGTAAACCGCCACGGCTAGTATTAATTACCATCACCCCTTTTTTCATTTTATGAAAACTGCTTTGACACAATAAATGATGATTATCCGCAGTTAAAGGGCAATGTAGACTGATGATGTCGCATACCGGATAAATCTCATCCAAACTAACATATTCAACCCCTAACTTAGTAACCGCGGGGTTAGGATAGGGATCATATGCCAAAACTTTACAACCAAAACCTTGGAGTATTTTAATGGTCGCTAGACCAATTTTACCGGTACCAATAACACCAACAGTTTTACCAAACATGTTAAAACCGACTAATCCTGTTAGGGCAAAATTAGCATCACGTGTACGTTGATACGCTTTATGAATTTTACGATTAAGGGTTAGCATTAACGCAACGCTGTGCTCAGCGACAGATTCAGGCGAGTAAGCAGGGACGTTAACAACCTGCATTCCCAAACGCTTTGCCGCAACCAAATCAACATTGTTAAAGCCTGCACAGCGCATCGCAATGACTTTTGTGCCACCTTTGGCTAACTCAACTAATACTTCTTCACACAATGAGTCGTTAACAAAAGCACAAACAACTTGAAAGCCTTCTGCCAGTTTGGCATTTTGCATGCAAAGTCGATAATCAAAATATTCAATTTGTGCACCAAACTCTTTATTTGTGCGATTAAAGTGATGAATATCATATGTTTTAGCACTAAAAAAACCAATTCTCATAATATGTCCTACAGCTAAAGGCTTAACAATACTGCTGTATTTCTAGACTCACTCTTAGTTAAAAGCGCGTTAGGTCTACCAGCCAGTTTGTCAGCAAACTCAATTTTGTATCCAGTGTATGTGAATGACGCATTGTTGTCGTTAATAAGTCGCTACAAAAATCGAAAATGTGAGTAGTTTCGCCCTATTTATGGCGAGCCATAACAACAAAAAAGCGAGCCTGATGAAGGGCTCGCTGAGAATGTAAATCGCCAATTGCAAAACAAATAACGGCTTATCTTAATGCTCTTTAGCGTATTTTGCTGCTTGCTCTCCGGCAATACGACCAAAAGTGACAATATCTGAAATCGCATTACCGCCGAGCCTGTTGGTACCATGCACCCCACCAGTAATTTCTCCAGCAGCAAACATCCCAGGAATATTTTTACCACTGACGCCTTTTACTTCGGTTTCAGTATCAATAACCACCCCACCCATGGTGTGGTGTACAGCTGGCGCCACTTCGATAGCATAATAAGGAGCAGATGCTAATTCTCGAGGTAAGTCTTGACGTTCAAATTGAGTATCTTTGCCCGCTTTAACTATTCCATTGTAATCAGCTAATGTTTTGGTTAACTCTGCGTCAGGCATGTTGAGTTTTTTAGCAAGCTCGTTTAAATCTTTGCCTTCATTAACTATATGTAAGTGAATATAACCTTCTATTTTACTCAAACTTTTACGCACTGAGTCATCAAATACTAAGTAAGCACTGGCGCCTTTTTGATTTAAAATAGCAGCCGATGCTTTGTCACGTGTGGTTAGCTCATTAACGAAACGTTTACCATCACGGTTAACTAAAATTGCACCATTACCACGGACTGCTTCAGTCACCATAACGCCACCCACAGGTGAGTAAGTTGGATGCGCTTGTACGTATTGAAGATCTTTGGTAGCAGCGCCTGCTAACTCAGCAACATCTAATCCATCGCCAGTAGCACCAGCATGGTTAGTAGATTTAAAGCCTTTTAAGCTAGGGTCATACTTAGCCACACGTTCATTATTTTTAGCAAAGCCACCTGTTGCAATAACAACCGAGTCTGCATTTATCACGTAATAACCTGTGTATGCACCTTTAACTAAGACACCGGTGACTTTGCCGGATGCATCTTCAATAATGCGCACAACACGACTATTAAGCCTGATATCAGTATCACGGCTTATTGCAGCATCCCAAAGTACTTGTGCCACATGTGCGCCAACGCCTGCACCACCAGTGGGACGATGACTACGATTAACACTCGCGCCTCCCATACGGCCAACATCGGTTAAATCTGCACCTAATGCTGTCAACCAGTCAACGGAATCAGATGAATTATTCGCTAACACTTTTACCAATGCAGGATCATTAAGATTACCGCCCCCCTTCATGGTGTCATCGATCATAACTTGTTTTTTATCTTCAATTTTCAGTGTTGCTTGGGCTTTGGTTTCTGCCGCATTCATGCCCCCTGCGGCTAATTTTGTATTACCACCAGCCACTGGTTCTTTTTCTAATAAAATGACCTTAGCACCATGATTACGTGCAGAAACGGCCGCCGCTAAACCCGCACCACCTGAACCAATAATAACCACATCGGTCGTTTCTTTTGCGCCTTTAGCAATCGCTTGATCTTGTGCTGTTTTGTCGGCATTAACTGGCACAAACTCACGCTGCCATTTCCCCGAAAATGGCATTTGATATTCAAAGCTATGGCAAGAGTCACAGTAAGTGACTGACTTTTCATGCCCAGAGTGACAGCTGGTACAGCTAACATCGCCAATTAAATGTGATTGATGTGGTGAAACAATACCTTCTCGCTCTGTTTCGGCAACTTCCTTTAGGGTGCCGTGACAACTGGTACATTGGGCATTTTCATAGGTTAAGTTGTCGTCAGTTGGCCCTTTTTTATTAACGTGACAAGTATCACAACTCCCCATTTCAGCATGAAAATCGGCTAAGTTTTCTGGTGCTGCATATGTAGCTGAACTTAACGCACCCGAAACCAGTAACGCTAATAGTGATTTTGTTGTGTGTGTTAGCATTATATCCCCCTGCCTTGCGGCATTAATCTTACAACTAACATACCACCCTCTAAAGAGATACACTGGTAGCAAGGTCACACATCAATAAACCCCATTAAATTTATGGATATATTTGCGTGTCAGCGCATTGTTTAGCATAGTCAGATATTGATTTACCTCTCAAAAACTAAGCTGATTTCTGCTAATTAACTTTGGGGTTGTTAATATGATTAGAATCAACCGATGATAAGAAGCTTTAATGAGCAAACATGCAAAACAGCAACGGCTTTCCGAAACACGCTTTTGGTTTGAACGATTAACCAAAACGGGCCTTAGGGCGTTACATATTATTGGTGTTGTTGGGGCTGGTGGCGGCATATTACTGCACGTTGATAAAAGTCTATGGTTGCCTTACTGGATCATCACCCTGACAACAGGGATTTTGCTGATGACATGGGAAATTATCAGAGATTGGCACTGGCTGATTCAATTAAAAGGCCTACTAACACTTACCAAGGTTGGATTATTATTTTTGTTGATGCTACTAACTGATTGGCAGGTGGAAATTATTACTCTTTTAGTATTACTTTCGGTGGTGGTGTCACATGGTCCTGCTGGTCTGCGTCATTATTCAGTAGTGCATCGCAAGGTTATCCATGGTAAAAAAGAGATTAAAGGTTAGTCTCTCATCAAAGGACACAGGATGTTCCCCTATCCAGAACAATATCGCACTGCGAGCGCCGCCACTGACAACCACTTTTATGGTGTTTTGGGCTTTACTGAGTCACAGTATTTTTGCCGATGCGAGTCCATTTGCACTTTACCCACTAATAATGTTGTTTCCATTTGTTATATTATTTCATGGTTATTTAATTTGGCTAGCAAAGGGGATGAGTCGATTAGATCAATGTTTTTATGCGCTCGTGCATATCCCATTAGCATTTGTGGTGTGGACATTTACCATTATGCTGGTCAATGGCGAAGCTTTTTCTTAAGTTAGCTTTTTTATGATCCACTTGCATCTTATAAGGTGGATCAGTATCTTTGCCATCCTTTCATACCTCCCGCTATAGAGACACACCATGGCAGACTTTATCTACCAACCAGCAACTGAACCTTGGTTGGATATAATCCATCAAGATAAAGATATTATTGTGATCAATAAACCGTCTGGCTTGCTGTCGGTTCCAGGCAGAGAAACGCAATACCATGACAGTGTTTTTTCTCGCGTATTACGTGATTATCCTAATGCACAAATCGTTCACCGTTTAGATATGGCGACATCAGGGATTATCGTCTTAGCCTTACGAAAAAATGCTGAACGAGAATTAAAACGTCAGTTTAGAGATAGAGAAACCCACAAAGTGTACTTTGCCCGTGTAGCAGGCCACATGAAGACGTCAATAACACGTGTTTCACTGCCGTTAATTTGTGACTGGCCGAATCGTCCCAAACAAAAGGTCGACCATGTTGTGGGTAAACCCTCTGAAACCCTGATTGACATTATTAGCTACGCTAAGCGTTCAACCCTGGTAAAATTGACCCCTATTACTGGCCGTTCACACCAACTCCGCGTGCATATGATGGCATTAGGTCATCCTATTCTTGGTGACGGTTTCTACGCAGACCCATTAGCAAAAAGTTTGGCACCACGTTTACTACTGCACGCCACCGAGTTATCTATAAAGCATCCTTACTCAGCGCAGCTAATGCACTTTAGTTCGTTACCCAATTTTATAGAGCCAATCACTGAACAGTAATTTTGATAGTAATTACATAACAAAAGACGTAAATTAATGCCTATTCAAATAGAAAATAGGCATTTTACTGTGGATAGCTCATTTCAGCGCGACCAACTTGACAACCAAATTTTATCCGCATTAATGGGAGATGCTCGCACACCATTTGCCGAACTGGCTAAACGATTTTCAGTGAGCGCTGGCACCATTCATGTCCGCGTTGAAAAAATGAAACAAGCAGGCATCATCACAGGGGCACAAATTACCGTTAACCCTAAAGCATTGGGTTACGATGTTTGCTGCTTTATTGGCATTAATTTGAAAAGTGCCGGTGATTATCCCGCCGCAATAGCAAAATTAAATGCATTAGATGAAGTGGTCGAGGCATATTATACTACGGGTAATTACTCCATTTTTGTAAAGGTAATGTGCCAATCTATAGATGGATTACAACATGTATTGATTAATCGTATACAGTCAATAGACGAAATTCAGTCCACAGAAACCTTGATTAGCCTTCAAAACCCTATAATAAGGGCGGTTAAGCCTTAGAACAATTAGCTATAAGCTAATATAAGCAACATACTATTCCGTATAATAAAAACAATAGTTTTTTCCTTTAACTCATTACATTTGTTGCTCAGTTGTGATAAAAATGTCTACGGCGCATTACATGATGCAACATAAACATTATAAAAATATTACAATTACACCCCACGACCTATCTACGGATTGTTATTCAATTCTTAAGACACACATTGAGGGTGACTTGAAACAAGGAAGACGTTGTGAAGACTAAACTATCACTCGCTATTTCAGCGGCATTAATTTCAAGTGTTACTTATGCGAACACTGATTACACTGGTTTACAGTATTCTCCAGAATTACAATCCACTGACAATTATAAAAAATCTACTGTTAAAGCAAATGGTATAACAGCTCCTCAACGCTTTATTGTTGAGCTGTCTTCTCCAGCAGTAGCGCTCTATCAAGGTGGCATTAAAAACTTAGCTGCCACAGCAATCAAATCTAAAGATGGTAAGATTGACATTCAATCGGCTCCAGTTAAAGACTACGCTTCACACCTAACTGCAGAGCAAAATAAATTTGCCAGCGCGTTAACTAAAATGGCGGGCAACGCCAAAGTAGAACGTAAGTTCAAAACACTATTTAACGGTGTATCTATTGCCGGCCAGGGCCTAACCATTGAAGCATTAATGGCAATTCCTGGTGTTAAGTCTGTTTACCCTGAAACAATGTATGAAGCACAAATGGATGCTTCACATGAGATAATCAATAGCCAAGCAATGTGGAATGCAGTTAACGGCATGGAAAATGCTGGTAAAGGCGTTAAGGTTGCTATCATTGATGGCGGTATTCGCCCAGAAAACCCAATGTTTGCAGATGACGGCTTTGAAGCGCCAAAAGGTGCTCTTCCAACAGATGATTACTGTTCAACAGTTGATACCAGCTTTTGTAACAACAAACTCATTGTAGCTCGCTGGTCTGCTCCTACATTCCCAGTTTGTGCTGACGAATATATGAGCCCACTAGGTTATGGTGGTCATGGTACTCACGTTGCTGGTACTGCTGTAGGTAATAAAGTTGATGTAACTTATGAAGGCGTAGATGTCACCCTTTCAGGTGTTGCTCCAGCGGCTTACTTAATGGCCTATAAAGCGCTTTACAACAAAGAGGATTGTTCTGGCGGTAGTGGTTCTAACATTATGCTTATGGAAGCATTAGAACACGCTGTAAACGATGGCGCTGATGTAATTAACAACTCTTGGGGTGGTGGCGCTGGTGGCGACCCTGCTAACAGCCCATATAAAACAATGTTCGAAGCAGCTGAAGCTGCTGGTATCGTTGTTGTTACCGCAGCAGGTAATGACGGTAATGGCGCTAAAACTATTGGTTGTCCTGCTTGTATCGAATCAGGTATCACAGTAGCCAACAGCACTACCGGTCGTTTCTTTGCTAACGCATTTAATGCTGGCGGTGAAGACTTACTCGCTATTCCTGGATCTGATACTGTTTTTGAACTAGATATTACCGCACCGATTATTGCAGCTAAAAATATTGCTGCCGAAAACTTCACCGGTTGTGCGCCTTTTGCTGCAGATTCTTTCAAAGACGGAATAGCACTTATTTCTCGTGGTGCCTGTAATTTCAGCCTAAAAGCGACTAACGCAATGAATGCTGGCGCTAAAGCCGTTGTGGTATACAACAGTGCACCTGGCGCTCCAATTACCATGTCTATGCCAGGGGTTACTTTCCCATCTGTTATGATTTCAAAAGCAGATGGTGACTCAATTATTGATTCATTAGGTGACACAGCTACAGCTGGTACTATTTCTGCTGAAATTAAGCGTATAGTATCCCAAGGCCTTGCTGATATGATCAACCAATCGAGCTCTCGCGGGCCTAACGGTAATGAAAATATCTTAAAACCAGACTTAGCTGCTCCTGGTACAAGTATTTTATCTGCATTCTCTCCTGATGATGGCGGAAAACCTTTCAATGCCATTACAGGTACAAGTATGGCAAGTCCTCACGTTGCTGGTGCAGCGGCCTTAATGGCGCAATTACATCCAGACTGGTCTGCCATTGATATTAAAACAGCACTAACTTCTACAGCCCAAATGGCTGACATTTTAGATGATGACGCTGTTACACCGGCATCACCATTTGCTATGGGCGCTGGCCGTATGGATTTAGACGCTGCTGCTAAAGCAGTGTTAACCTTCGACAAGCCTTCTATTGCTGCTGATTCATGTGTAGGCGTATGTACCTTCACACGTACAGTTAACAACAAAAGTGCTGAAGCAACATCATGGGCTTTAGCAGCTAAAGCTGACTCTGCTGGCATAATGGTTTCTCCAACAACATTAGAACTTGCTGCAGGCGCTTCTGCAACCTTCACGGTTACTGTTGATTCTTCTTACAGCACTTACGGTGAGTGGATATTTGGTAACATCATGCTGACTAGCAATGATGGCAAACAAGGTGCACACCTACCTCTAGCTGTACTTGCTAGAGAAACAAGTGACTCTTCTTTAATCAACACCTTTACTACCGATGCTGATATTACCACTGCTGATGAATTTGAAATCAAGGCTGTTGTTAATAACACTATGTTTGACGGTAATACCACCATCACAGCTACAGCCCCTAAAGGCACAAAACTGACAAGCAAAGATGATGTTATGGTTAACATGGCAGATGCGACTCAGAATGGTATGAGCGTTGATGAAAAAACGGGTGTAATTACTTGGGTTGGTAACATGAAACTTCCTAAGATGGTTTCAGCTAAAGGAACGGGTTCTTATCCAAATATTACAGATTTAGGTTTGTCGTTTACCCCAGTATGTGCTGATGGTTGTGATGAAGCTAACTTTGTATTTAATGTTCCTGCCTATAAGTATAACGGCCAAGAATATACTCAAATTACCATGTCTGACAATGGTATTGTTATTCCAGGCAACAGCGCAACTGCTGGCACATATGCTAACAAGCAGCTACCTGATTCTGGCACTCCTAACAACATTGTTGCCCCATTCTGGTCTGATTTCGATTTAAGCGATGGATCTGTTGGTGATACTGGTGGCGGAGCAATGTCTATTGGTGTCGTAAATGGTAGTACTTCACAATGGGTTGTTGTTGAATGGAATGACGCACAGTTATATGGTGACACTTCAGGTGATCAATATAGCTTCAGCGTATGGTTTAAAACCGGTGCGGCTGAAGAAGTAACATTTAATTACTTCAAAGTACCTACTATCCCTGCTGCATTAACAATTGGTGCGGAAAATATCGGCGGCGCTATTGGTACAACTTACCACTTCAATGGTACTGGTGGAACGGTAGCAGCAAATGATTACGTAGAAATTTCTGCAGCAGCAGCAGGTAGTGTCGAGTTAGCTTATAAAGTAAAAACTACTGAGTTTAACTTTGGCCAAGCTGATGCACTAGAAATTGTTGAAGACAGTTCTGCATCAATGAATGTGCTTCTTAATGATACTAAAGCCGATCAAAAAGTGGCTCGAGTTCAAGTATCAGGTTCTGGTATGACAGCAAAAGCACAAAGTGTAATTGATGTAATGCCATCTGGCGCACTAACAAATGTAATGATTTCTAAGCAACCAGCAAATGGTACTGCTGTGATTTCAGAAACAGGTGAATTAACTTACACTCCAAAAGCAAACTTCTTCGGCAAAGATACTCTTTCTTATACCGCTGAGGATGCAGCAGGAAATGTAATTACACCAACTGCTGTTTCACTAACAGTTAGTAATGTTAATGATGCGCCTACTGTCGCTCCAACATCTACTGATAAGATTGTTGGCTTAACAACTTATGTTTCTTCAAATGCTAAAGATCTTGATGGTGATAAGCTAACTTATACTTGGGTACAAACTTCTGGGCCTACTGTAAGTTTCGATGCTGCAGCGAAAGACATTAGCTTTATAACTACAGAAGTTGCCACATATGCTTTCACTGTTATGGCTAATGATGGCAAGCTAGACAGCAACCTAGGTGAAGTCTCGGTCAAATCAACACCAAAGCCAGATAATGACAATGGTGGTTCTTTAGGCTGGTTAACAACGTTATTACTACCTTTAGCGGCGTTCCGTCGTCGTAAGCACTAATCAACAAAGTTAACGTGTAAAACAAAAAACCAGTTGCTCCGGCAACTGGTTTTTTATTAGTGTAGCTGGGCTCGATTTCTTCATCTGAAACATCAGCATGAGATGTCGTATCAAACTGTTCGATTTCAGCAAACCTGCTAAATCAGAAACTTGATCCAACCATTTTAAACTGACGATTAAACCCCTCTGCTGCAGTTTGTTGTAACTGCCTCACAATGCGTTCAGCTTCAGGGAATTGATACTCCGCTATTTGATATGCTTAGCTAAGACTCTAGAGTTAGTCTTGACGGTAAAATGCAAATAATAGAACTCTCGATTAAATGACTTTGACGGCTATCTATTCTGTTCTAAAAATTAGATGTAATAATCTCATAATACAGTAAGAGCAGAAATAAAATTAAAGGAAGGTGCGTACTTATATCAAGTATCACTAAATAAGCATAAAAAAGCCCCGTTCAATTAAGAACAGGGCTTTAAATAATGGTACCCGAGGACGGACTTGAACCGTCACTTCTTTCGAAATCGGATTTTGAATCCGACGTGTCTACCGATTTCACCACTCGGGCAGTGCCTTTTAAGCTATATTTAGCTTTGCAAAGAAATCTTAAAAAAATATCTTTGCAAAACTCTAGTATTACTTCACTTAATGAGTATCAATTAAGTGAACAGAATTATACCCATGCTTATGACAATGGCAAGCCCTTTGGGTTGACTTTACTGACAAAAGTGAACAATTGCCTAAATTCTCAACGCTTCCTCAAAATAAGCTGTAAAAAACACCACTAATTTAAATAGTTCGCTGTAGTGAGCAGAAGCTAATTTCTACCAGCTAGAGCACATAAACGCCATAAAGATCACATTTACACACTGGTATACCTAATAATAGAGTCAATCATTGATCAAGATCAGTTTTGCAATTTTATTTCAGCATTATGATAACTAGGACATCACAAATAAAAGGATAGATATCATGGCATTTTGGTTAGATTTAATGTTTGGAAACCCAATTGGATTAATGTCTATGATTGTCATTTTTAGTACTTTGGGAATTGTATCTTACTTAATGTGGATGTTTATTGTGAAGTCTGCACCAGGCAATGATGATTAACATTAGTACTGTAATATTACATCTCTTCGTTCTTCTTACTCATTGGCGATAATTATAAATTTTGATCCATTTCAGGGGCTAATTAAGCCCCTTTCTTGTTACACAAACTTCTATAAAATAGAGTTTCCGACACCCTTGTCTCTAAATATGAAGGCTATTAAGCTGCATGTTTACGGGGTTGTACCAGGCCGCTGATGAAGTGAGGTCTGGTCTTCAATAAATAAGTCAACTCTTCTTGTGTTGGTTCTCCTGCAGGTAAACGTAGCACGTCACGGTTTAAATAAATCCGCGCAGGCATGGAAATTTTATACTCTGCTGTAGGACCTTGAATCGCATAATGGCGCTGGTTACCCAGCTCTTCCAGAATATTGGTATGCAATAAACTTTTAACTGCCAACTCATTTTGGGGCAATGCTAATATAGTTGCACCTTGTAAAAAGAACTCTCTCAACAACGCCCTTTCGGCAGGATCAAGTAGTTTTACTTTAGCTTCTATAGTTTCAACTGTTCTTTTTTGACGTAAATGCTGTATGGACTCATCAGCAACAAAGCTCACCAATTGACTTAAAAAGTATGCCGCCCCCACGATTAAAGCTAAACCAATAAGATAGTTATACTGTGCGACAATTTCAGCAAGGGCTAACTGAGACAACAGTTCTTTCGGGGCAAATAATAACCCCAAGCATAACACTACCAACCATAGCATCGCACTCATGAAAGTACGCTTTGCATTGCTTAAGCTAATTGCTTTAATCATCGCTTTTTTCATCACAGCCTCAGTGTCAGAAATTTGAACATCTAATTTCTTGAAAGCAAATTTAATGCCACCTTTAGCCGGTAAATTGATAAACATCAATAATAATAAAGTTTGCTCTGAAATTGAAAAAATCAATATAAAAGTAATGAATTAAATATAGCTATAATATAAATTTTGAACTAACTTGTTATATAAGCACTTAGATTAATTAAATAAATAAAACTATGCTGAAATTTTCCAACCAACTATTCACCAGCCCTATCGGTCGAAAGCTTATGCTTTCGATTGTGCTTTTTAGTTCACTTATTACCCTTCTTACGACTATTTATCAGTTATTTAACGATTACAGCAGTGATGTAAACCGTATAGATAGAGCATTCTCTAGTATCGAAAAAGTAAATTTAGAAGTATTAGCTGCCAGTATTTGGGTAATAGATGAGCGCTTAATTAGTACTCAGTTAGACGGTTTAAGTCAATTACCTGACATTACCTATATCTCAATTAAGGATGATAGCGGTCAAGAGTGGCAGGCAGGTAAGTATCATCAGACATCGACGATTGAGAAACAATTTGATCTTATTTACACCAATTCAAATCAGATAAAGGTAGGCACTTTACTCGTCCAAGCCGACCTGAACATTATTTACGATAGGCTTTATAATAAAGCTATCCTTATATTGCTATCAAACGCGATAAAAACCTTTTTAGTTGCTGGTTTTATTCTATTCTTGGTTTGGTTAAACATCACAAAACACTTACTCAAGCTCAGTCAATATTGTGAGCAAATAAGTTTGGATAAACCTTTTAATCCCTTAGTTTTTGACCATAAAAGTAAACGCGACGAATTTGCTATGGTGGCAAAAGCAATTAATAGCATGCAACAGCAAGTAAGAGCATCATTTGCCGATGAACAAAAATCGAAAACAGCATTACAAAGTGCACTGGAAGATCGAGAACGATTACTTAAACTTGAGCGAAGCTATAAAGATGAACTGGCTCGACAAGTTAAAGAACAAACCAAAGAACTAGAGCAGTCATTACTGATTTTAAAACGTGCTCAGCAAGTGCTTGTCGAGCAGGAAAAAATGGCGGCATTAGGGGGATTAGTTTCAGGATTAGCACATGAGATAAATACCCCTATTGGTATATGTTTAACTGCGGCAAGCTCTCAACTCTCTCATGTAGAAGATTTAATTAAGCTCATCCATAGCGAGCATGCTACTTTGGAGGAGATAAACCGTATTCTTGAAGAGTACCAGCAAAGTTGTGAACTAATAGTTAATAATATTACTCGAGCCAGCACATTAATCCAAAAATTCAAAACGGTAGCAGCAGAGCAACGTTATGAGAAAAATACTCAGTTTAATTTGAAAAAACAGCTAGAAGACATTATCGACTCAACTCAAATTATGTTTTCACCACAACATGTAGATATTAATATAAATGTAGATGAAAGATTACAAATCGTTAGTAACATTAACTTACTTAACCAAATTATTAGTAATATTATTTCTAACGCTTATACACATGCATTTAAAGGCGTCGAACACAGCCAAATTATGATAAATGTGGTAATAGAGTATGACAAAGTGAATATTGAAATTCAAAACAATGGTTTGAGTATTCCAGCGGATGTAGCCGAACGCATGTTTGAGCCATTCTTTACTACTGCCAGAAATAGAGGAGGAATAGGTTTAGGGTTAGCCGCAGCATTTAATGCCGCGACCTTGCTACATGGCAACGTCAGATATGAACCTATTTCACCATTAGGCGGTCCAATGTTTATTGTCAGCTTCCCTTATGAAAATGTGCCAAAGTTTGCCGACAATACGTTAATTGTTGAGTAATTGAGTAATTGAGTAATTGAGTCAGTAAGAAATCGCACAAACCAGCAACACTCTGACCAGTGAGCTATTTATAAAAAACAACCAATCCGGCGACTTGATCGCTATTATTTCGCACAAGCCTTAGCGGATATTTTAGCTAACACACGACTGGCAGCCATAAAACCGAACGTACCTGTCACCATAGTCACGGCGCCAAAACCTGAAGCGCAATCCATTCTCATACTCCCATCGGCAGTCGCTTTAGTCACGCATACACTGCCATCAGCTTGGGGATAAACTAAGTGCTGAGTAGAAAACACCGCATCAATAGCAAAACGACGCTCAGTATTTTTACTAAACCCATATTCTTTACGTAAAATCCCTCGCACTTTAGCTAATAATGGATCTTGCACTGTTTTTGCTAAATCAGTCACTTGAATTTGACTAGGATCGGTCTGTCCACCCGCACCACCAATAGTTACAATTGGAATTTTATTGCGTTTACAGTGGGCAATTAATCCCGCTTTTTGTTTTACCGCATCAATACAATCGACAACATAATCAATTTGCTGACTATTAGAGGTATTATTTTCACGGGGGAAATATTCGCTCAGGTTGTCTAAGGTAATAAAGTCTTCAATTTCATTAACTTGGCATTCTGGATTAATGTCTCGAATACGTTTTGCCATCACTTCGACTTTTGACTGCCCCACAGTTTGAGCTAAGGCATGAATTTGACGATTAGTATTAGTCACGCATATATCATCTAAATCAATTAAGCTAATTTGACCAATACCGCTTCTGGCAAAGGCTTCTGCCACCCAAGTTCCCACGCCGCCAATACCGACAACCACCACATGAGTTTGAGCAAAAGCATTTAATGCTGCTTGACCATATAAACGCCCTATACCTGCAAATCGATTCATATATGCTTCTGACAACATCACATGCCTTTATTCTGACTGACTTAACGAGTTGCCTATTTTAGCCTAGTCGCCGTCAAAGCTAAATGACCTAGGTTTATATAATCACTATTCGAACAAGCCTAAATATCGTCGCTTCATAGATGTTACAAAAGTCAAAAATTAAATATAAAAAACTCTAAATAACAATAGCCTAAAAAATTAAGATACGAGTCCATATTTACAGCTCAATGCTTTAGTTTTAGCTATGCCATTAATGTCGGTCATGAATTGCTAAATAACAGTTCAAACTCATTTTTTGCCTTTAAAAAAATACACCACTTAATTTAACAACTGCTAAACTACATTGTTACTCATTGAATTTACTATCAGTAATTGATCGTGACCAAGGTAACTTAAACGCCGAAAAGATGTGCTGATAATCCTTTTTAAAGAACAGTGACACAACGAAAACACTTAATACAATATAAAAACAGCAATAAAACACCTTTCCAGCTCAGTTTTAGATATAAAAAATAACTTAAGGTCTAAAAGTTTGATCTCTACCACAAACTAAGCTTAGCAAAACTGTAAAATCTCAAATCAGATTGTTACATAGCCACTTTTTGGCATTAATTACTATTAAAACCATTCTTAAAATGGAATCATAGAACGTTAAGTTCTGGGAGTATGAAAGATGAAAAAAACCTTACTATCTGCATCAGTTGCGTCTGTTTTAGCTATCACTTCATTTGGTGCACTTGCTGATGGCCCTGATTTTTACGGTCGTTTAGATTTATCGCTTACTAACTCAGATGCAGGCTCAACCTTACAAAGTGGTACTAATGGTGTAACTGTAGGTGAAAGCGGCACTTATTTAGAGAATAACTTTTCTAATGTTGGCGTAAAAGGTAATGAGAAAATTTCTGACGGTGTAGAAGTGTTATACCAAATGGAATTTCAAGTTGAAAATACTTCTAATTCAGGCGATACGTTCAAAGCCCGTAATACATTTTTAGGTATCAAAACTTCAGCGGGTTCTGTTTTAGTCGGTCGTAATGACACCGTATTTAAACAATCTGAAGGTGGTGTAGATTTATTTGGTAACTCTAATGCCGATGTCGACCGTATCGTCAGCGGCCAAACTCGTAGCGCTGATGGTATATGGTACTACTCTCCAGTTATTGCAGACCTCATCACCCTTAATGCAACCTATTTAATGGAAGATAACCAAGCTTCTGATGACGCTCAGTATGCACTAAGTGTCACCTTAGGTGATAAAGGCTTGTCTAAGCAAAATTACTATGTCGCTGGCGCTTATAACAAAGCTATTGGTGGCGTTGATGCTTACCGTGCTGTAGGTCAAGTTAAGTTTGGCGATTTCAAAGTGGGCGGTTTATTCCAAAACTCTGAAAGCGTAACTGACAGCAACATTGACGGTAACACATATTTTGTCAACGCGGTTTACAACTTAAATGGTGTTAACTTAAAAGTAGAATATGGTCAAGATGAAGCTGGTTTTGGTAAGTACTACAAAGCCTTAGGTCAAGCAGGTGCTGATGATATCAATGTACAAAATATCACAGTGGGTGCTGATTATCGTGTAGCCAAATCGACGTTATTATTCGCACATTATGCTATGTATGAAGGTGACTACACTGAAACTAACGTTAAAACTGATCTAAAAGATGATAACGTATTCACTGTAGGCGTACGTTATGACTTCTAATCTAATTAGGCGTTAACATTAAGGCGACCTTATGGTCGCCTTTTTATTTAAGCTAGTTGTAAACTCTATATCACTTTTTTGCGGGTTAACTTATATGCAGCTTCGTTTAACCAAGGGACCTGTTTATTCACAAATCTTGGGTTATCAGCAAGCACATCTTCACAAGCAAGTAAGGTCACCTCAAAATACGGCGATAAATATTGTTCAATCCAGTCAGGACTCACTGCAAATGGCGGACCTTTAAGCGTGTCTTGAGGATAGTCTAGTGTAATTAATAACCCGGATATATCTGCGGGAATCAGCTTAGCAAGTGTTTGTGCATACTGCTGACGCATCTCTTCAGGCCAAGCAATTAACGCCGCTCGATCATAAAAGCCGCCAATATCTGCCGTAACACTTGGGGCTAAAGCAAAAATATCACCTTGAATTAACTGAATTTGATCGGCTGCATAAAATTGATGTTGGGTATGCTGCTGAACTTGAAAGGGGAGTTGGTTGTCATTAAAAAATTGTTCAATAGCCGTTTGACTTAACTCACACCCCTGCACTTGATGACCCAATTCTGCTAAATAACACATGTCTAAGGATTTACCACATAGCGGCACAAAAATTTTACTCATGGGCACTAAATTCAACTCAGACCAAAAACGAATCAATAACGGATTCACTTGTGGTTGGTGAAAACCTATCTGTTGCATCTGCCATTTTTCATGCCAAAATTGAGGTTCCATTTTAAATCTCTCCAACGAATTTAACTGCAGCCCACTGTATAAGCTTGAATCAACAGAAGCAACTGCAATCCAGCTACTATTCGTTAGATAAATCCCCCTTAAGAACTAATTGAACTTTGCGCAACCACACGCAATTCTCACATTGACAGTTACGGCGAGATAAATGGTGTGGGGACAAACTTGAATCGACAAAATCAACTGCTACCAGTAATTGTTGCTTTAAATCATCGACAGATTTTTGCTCCATCGCAACCATCTCATCATTATGATTAATCCACACACACTCTTCCCCTTGATGGCAGGTAATACATTGCTCGTCCGCTGCATTGAAAAATACCGCATGGGGACAATGTGTTACTTCCATAGATTGCAGTATTCGCAGTCGAGGAAAGTCAAACAGTTGAATTAAATCGGCTTTTTTTATATTTTGCATAACGTGTTCCCTATAAAAGCGATTGCTAAATCTCTGTTAATCTTACCGACTCAAGGGCAAAAGTAAGTTGATACAGGTCAAGGTTTACTTAACCGATAAAATTAGTTAGGAAGCGCTTGAAGTCAGGCTGAGATAAGGCTTAAATAACCTAAGCAGTTTTAAGGGGATATCATTTGCAAACGCCACAACTACAGCACTTTTATATCAATGAAGAACAATCGATTTATTTGCTTAAGGCAAATGATGCCCGCAAACATAAAGCCTGGGTCAGATTATGTAAGCAGCAGCTGATCAAGCTTGGCTACTCAACAATAGAATTTATTGGTAAAGGTGCTTATGGCTTTGTGTTTGCAGGAATAAACAGTGTGGGTGATTCACACGTGTTTAAATTTTCCCGTCTGACGTTACCGCAAAATATTCAAGACAGGCTCGAAGAAGAAGCCTATATGCTTAGCCTAGTGAAACATCCTAATGTGCCCGCCGCAATCAAGTTTGAACGCGTAGGCAAGCAAGGTATTTTAGTGATGGAGCGCGCTAAAGGAGAAGATTTAGATAAAATCTGCCTGCGCATGGGGGCATTGCCAGCATCAATGATAGTCAGCATAGCCCGCCAGCTTGCCAATATTTTGTATTATCTACGTAAAGGCAAACCCTTTGTCCACGGTGATATTAAACCATCGAATTTAGTGTATGACATTGAAAGTGATAACCTGTCGCTAATTGATTGGGGCTCGGCTGTATTTGCACAGCGCGATGAATTTAATCGTCCTGTGGATGATAATGTGATGTCGCTAATGTCTAGCGATCAGCACCAGACAAATGCCCGCATGGGTGATGTCTACTTTATCGGCGAAGATCAGCTCAGTGGCGCGCTTTCTTCAGCACGATTTGATGAACAAGGTGTGGCGGGCACCTTATATGCACTTGCTTCAGGGCAAAGCAGTCGCTTTGGTACTAAAGTTATCCCCGCCACAAGTATTGGTCTGCCGATTGAGCTAGCGAAAACCTTAGACGGTATGTTAAGCAACGATCCTGTAATGAGAGCCCGTGCTGGCGATTACTTTTTAAAAAGTATGCGTCACAACCATCGTATGCACTTACCCAATATCCCATATCTGCCAACTAAATCTGAAATTCCGGTTTGGCTTCAACCACGCCCAAGAGTAATTGAAACCGTCAGCTATAGCTCGCGTAAATCATTTTTAAAAGAACATAATAGCCATGAACACATTGCAGATATTGACGATGTGCAGGTCGATAAATACTATCGAAATTTTATGGTTGGCATGGCAGATACTGAAAAAGGATTTATTGCGGCTGTCGGGCGTTTGGCTCAATACTCAATCGTCGGTGGACTGGCAATACACTGGCAGCCAACGGGGGTTTACATTGATTCCAACTTAGCAACCTATGACCCTAGTCATAAAACGGCGTTAACACTTGCGGTGAATAACATGGTCACTATGGCGCGGGGCATTAAACGTATTGGGGTATTTAAAGCCTGCTTTTTTAATGCCAAAGACACACTGCATATCGAACGTAGTAATCCTGATATGCCCTTTGAAATAACAGGTGAAATGCAATTACCTTTTGAAGTTGGTGATGTGCCCTTACTGGAGGATAAATCTCGCCTGCATTCCTATTTTGAAGATGGTAAAGATCCAGAAGAAAACCTCGAACTTCCCGCAGAAATAATGACAGAATTAGGCTGGCTCAACCAAATTCATCACACTGGCTGTATTATTTTTGAAGCACTTCCGACTCACTTAAAAATCCATAGCTATTTACGACTACTTAATCCACGCAAACAAGCTGCATTCAGGGCTTCGCTCGATAGAATTATTGCTAATGCAGATAAAATTCAAGGTCATGGGATCAGTGGTTTTATGAAGTTACCTTATAAGAATACCCGTCAGTTTTCACATTTAGATAAGAAACCTGACCTGTTTTACCCTAAAAACCCCAAGGAACTGACCACATAAAAAAGCCCTGAAGATATCTTCAGGGCTTTTACGTTAAGCAACTTAGCTAACAGGAAGCTTAAATAGGTGAGCCAGGTGGCATAATAAGTGGCTTAGCAATTAATTTGTATTCCGGTGTTTGCAGGCTTTTCTCAATACCTTGATATAGCCAATCGTAATGCGCTGCTTGATACTCACTTGCACGGGTACTACGGCGCTTTAATTGCTTCACGGTAAAGCCAAGTTTAGCGAATAACTGGGCTTTAACTTCACTGGCAGTATCTTGGTGATGATATGCAGCTAACATGCCTTCAACCACAACGGCATTGACCCGCATATTAATGCCTAGCTGTGTTTCCCTTGATAATTCTTGATATAAGGTCGCCCCTATCAGCTTATCTAATATATCTACCACAGAGAGCTGTTCAGTATCTTGCATATAAGCTTGGTTAACACGATTTAGTCGCTCTGGTGACAATAACTGCGCCACAATATGCCGACTCATGACTTCTGCCATCCCTAATGGATCGCTCACAACACCCATATTGCCATTAAAGCTTTCACGGGTTTTACGATAATTTCCAGCTTTGGGTACTAAAGCGTGCAGTACATTATCAGGTATCGCTAAACTCTGGGGCGATAAGCCTGCTACTAATGCATCCAGTGCCGCATGTTGCTTTGCTGGCGCCGCAAAAAACCAGCGCAGCCCTGAGCCTAATTGCTGGTAGTTATAATCAGTGCCGCCAATCCATTTAGCCGCCGCTTCTATCTGATAACGGGTTAATAAATACATAGGCACAAACACATCTGCCAACTCACCTTTAGGCTCATCTTTGAGTAAC
The DNA here is from genome assembly GCF_051165765.1 of Shewanella sp. HL-SH8. NCBI lineage: Bacteria > Pseudomonadati > Pseudomonadota > Gammaproteobacteria > Alteromonadales > Shewanellaceae > Shewanella > Shewanella sp. HL-SH8. Next base: position 4,032,207 of record NZ_CP195039.1, read on the forward strand.
GCCTCGCCATTAAATTGGGTAATAGCATGGCGACGCACGGCTTCTAAGCGAGACAATTCAGCAATAGCATCATTGCCGTTATCCCATAGACTTGCATAAATATGGCTTGCACCGTTTCCACGAGAGTCTGCTTCGCCAATATACCGATAGCCTTTAGTTAACGCTTGATTAAGCAGTTTATCTTGATTAGCCGCAGCACCATAGCCAAACGCGACGGTATATTTATCCCACTCGCCTATGCCCTCTGAATACGGGTTATCAATCGCGATGGCGTTATTTTCTAAACGCACATATGGGTGGGGATAATCCATCACCGACGCATTATCATTCGTTGATGCGGCAAAGTTATGATCAAAGCCTAATGTGTGGCCTATTTCATGGGCCGACAATTGACGAATTCGCGCTAAAGAAAGTGCCATAGCAGCATCTGCAGCAGCTTGTCTATCTGGCCAGTCGGCGGTTAACCCTCTGGCAATAAGGTGATCTTGCTTAACCCTTAAACTACCTAAAGTGACATGACCCTTAATAATTTCACCAGTACGCGGATCGGTGACAGCTGCCCCATATGACCAACCACGCGTGGCGCGATGCACCCATTGGATCATGTTATAACGCACATCTTGTGGATCCGCGCCCTCTGGTAGCATCGCCACTTTAAAACCATTAATAAAACCAGCTTCATTAAAGGCTTCTTCCCACCAGCGCGCACCCTCTAACAATGCAGTTCTAATCGGTTCAGGCACACCGGGGTCGAGATAATAGATAATAGGTTTAATGACTTCACTTGGGGCATCGCCCGGTGTCACTTTCTCAAGGCGGTGCCTTAATAAATAACGCTGCACCAACGGCTCATCTACCTTAACGGAGTAATCTGCATACTCGTCAGATAAATAACCACTCATAGGATGATATGCGCGGGCTTGGTAACCCGCTTCGGGCAGCTGAATAAATGAGTAACGCATCCGCACCGACATAAACTTACCATCGGGGGTAACCTCGGCAACTTGCTTGCCAGCTTGTTGAGCTTTAAAAGTCAGGTTAACGTCAACATCGGCATTTTGTGCAAAGGATTTTATATTATCGGGCATGATCACCGACAACTGGCTATCAAGGCTGTAAGCACCTTGTTCTGTGTCGGCTAATACATCCGATACGCCGTGTAAGTCGTTAATGACCAGATCATTAATCGACACTAACGCTTTTTTGCCTGGCAGTAATTTTCCACGCCACAAAATAGATTCAGCAAAGGCCTGTTTGACAGACTGCTGCTCGGCTACATTATCGCTACTGGCTCGAAAGTAAGTATTCAATTGTTTTAATACAATATAGGGACCATGCTGCTCAAACTGCACCATACGAGTGCGGCCAAGCTGGCCTCTATCCAAACCAATGTCGTTTGAACCAACCCCATGGGGCAAACTGGTTAACAGTAAAAAAGGCTGATTTAACTTGTTGGCTTGTAGATACAATTGACCGTCGGTGCTATCGTAATAAAAATTAACAAAACCTTGAGCCACTTGGCTTTGCTTAATGACTGTTTCGGCCGTCGCAGCCAATGCTGGGCTAGATAAAGTTGTTAGCGATAATGTAGGGCTGATGGCAAGCATTATCGCCAATGAAAGATGGCGTCGATTCATGTCAAATTCCTTGTAAAAATCCTTTAAAAAAAACATACAATCCGTTGCTACTCAATACACGCCAGATCACATCTTATTGTTATTATTCTTATATTCAATCCAGTGAGATAAGGTATCGAATAACTCATTCAATACGATTGGTTTGGTAATATGGGCATTCATGCCAGCCGCTAAGCTTTTTTCACGGTCACCCGACATCGCATGTGCCGTCATTGCAATAATCGGTAATTGTTCCGGACTGTAACGTTTACGCAGCTCTTTTGAAGCGGTTAAACCATCCATAACGGGCATTTGAATATCCATTAATACGGCGTCAAATGCTCGGGTATCAATTAAATCTAATGCTATTTGGCCATTGTCAGCCATCACCACTTCATAACCAGCACTTTTTAATAATTCTGATGCCACTTGCTGGTTAATAAAGTTATCCTCAACTAACAACACTAATCCTGATTGTTGTTCTTGAATATCTTCTTTGGGAACAGACTGTACATTGAGTTTTGGTTCTTTGGCAAACGCCCCAATAATTTCATCAAACAAGACTGATGCCTTAAAGGGCTTTTGTAAAATGGCATGTACATTTCTATCGGCAACATCCTTGGTTAGAGGTTCTGCACTGTAGGCTGTCATCAATATGATCACCGGACGTTTTGCTAAGCGACCATCTGCCACCATTTCATCAACTTTAGTTAGTACTTCCAACCCGCCCATTTCAGGCATCATCCAATCCAATAAAATCAGATCCACGGGTTGTCTAGCCAAACAATCTAATGCTTGCTGTCCACTTGAAGCGGTGCGAACACCAAAGCTGAAGTCTTTCATTAATGCTGAGTAAATTTGCAATGCGCTGGGGTTATCATCGACTACTAATGTGGTTAAATTATTCAACTGTTCAGGTACTATTAACGGCTCGACTATGTTTTCTTCAGCAATTTCAAAACTGATGGTAAAGCTGAAAATACTGCCTTGATCCACTTCTGACGATACCTGCATAGTACCGCCCATCATAGAAACAAGGTGTTTGCTGATCGACAAACCTAATCCGGTGCCACCATATTTTCGGGTAGTTGAACCATCGGCCTGGGCAAATGCATCAAATAGTTTTGATTGCTGTTCTTTACTAATGCCTATTCCAGTGTCTCGAACCCAGAACTTTAAGGTAATGCGATGATCACGCTCGCCAACATCTTCACAGCCCAGCTCAATTTCACCATTTTGGGTAAATTTAACAGCATTTGATAATAAGTTAACTAATATCTGCCCCAGACGCAGTGGATCTCCATTTAGAATAAGTCCAGCGGTAACAGGTGCATAGAGTAATAATTCAACGCCTTTTTCTTGTGCTTTAATGGCATTCATATCCAGCACATGATCCAGTACCTTGTCTAACGGAAACGCGACTCGCTCTAGCTCTAACTTACCGGCTTCGATTTTAGAAAAATCGAGAATATCATTGATAATTCGTAACAAAGATTGGGCCGAGAAGCCCGCTTTACTGAGATAATCTTCTTGCTGAATGGTCAGGCTAGTACGTTGTGCTAGCTGTAACATACCAATAATCGCGTTCATTGGGGTGCGAATTTCATGGCTCATGTTAGCCAAAAATTCACTTTTATACATGTTAGCTAATTCAGCATCTTGCTTAGCTTCCAGCAAGGCCACTTCATTACTTTTTTGACGGGTGATATCTTTATGAGTACCAAGCATACGTTTAGTTTGGCCTGACTCCAAAAACTCTACCGCACGACCACGTGATAACAACCAATGGTATTCACCCAGCTTACCTTTCATCCTAAATTCAATTTCATAGGCATCGGTAGGGTCAAGTAAGTATTGGCTACGATATTCCTGCACTCGGTCACGGTCATCTGGATGAGTCAATCCGTCAATGGATGATAATAAAGCAGGGAACTCATTGGGTTCATAGCCCAACATAGAATAAAATGCTGGGTTACAAATAATTTGTTCTGAGTCGATATACCAATCCCACAAACCATCTTCAACCGCATCCATCGCCATGTGATAACGCTCTTCTGATAAGCGTAATTGCTCTGCTGATTCATACTCGCGGGTAATATCTCGCCAAATAGAAATCAGACCCAGCAATTCATTGCGGCGATTATAAAATGGCAGTTTAAAGGCATTCAATAGTACCGGTTTTCCGGCTATTTCAATTCGCTCTTTATATTGCAGTGGTTTTTTGTCGTCTAAGATTTTTTTATCTTCGGCTAAAATGCGCTTACCTTGTTCAGGGCTAGTAAAATCACAGGTAGTTAAGCCAATAATATCACTTTCATTCACACCTAACATACGCTCGGCTGACTTGTTACAGCCAAGATACTTACCTTCTTTATCTTTAAAGACAATGGCTTCTGGCAATGAATCAATAAGCGACCTTAATAAGGCAAATTCACGTTCACGGCGCTCAGTGGTATCACGTAAACGCTGAGTACGGCTGGCGACTAAGTTATCGAGACGTTTATTTTGCTCAGCAAGATGGCGCGTGTATTGTTTGTTTTCTTCAAAAATACGACTGACCAGTAAAAACCACGGCTCCCACCCAGGACTGATGACTTCTGGAGGCTGTATCGGTGACTGGGAACACGCCTCTAAATGGGTCAGTAACTTTGATGCAGGGCTAACGAACGCACGGCGGGTTTGCCAATGCACAATGGTCACTAGCACCGAAAGCGCTAACACAACCAGGATAAAAGTCAGTTGTAACTTTTCCCATGAATCTTGAAAAAGCGCGCCTTCCTCTTGAATATACAATAATCGCCACGGTGCATTATGTAATGCAACCGAATGAATATAATGATTATTACGTAATATGCCTTCATGGGCGTCAAACAGTTCAGATTCTGATAAGGAATGTAATTCTGCAGGAATACGCTGACTGATATGATAAACGCGATTCATTTCATTGGAGTCAAAATCACTGTGGGATAAAATATTATTTTGTTGATCCAATAAAATGACCGTCCCCGGCATTTTGAAGTAGGTACGTATTTGTTTTGCCAGTGATGCCAAGGTCATGTCGAGGTTAATTGTGCCGATAAACTCATCTTCAAGATAAACCGGTAGACCTAAGGTAGTAAGCAAGCCTTGCTCGACACCATCAACATAAGCCGGACTCCAAAACGCATTTCGCTGTGGATTTAATTCAGGGGTGGCTAATTGGAATTGCTGCTTATTAAGCTGCTCTTCCCTGAAGCGTTGATCAGAACTGCTCCAAGGAAAGTACGACATCATTTTTCGCTTAGATACATAATAAATAGACGAAGCTTTTGGTGCGGCTTCTTTAGCTACGGGAAATGATAGTGATAACTCAAACAGCATTTCTAATTCTTGATAAAACTTCTCACTGCGACCATCAAGCGAGCCCATGCCTGTGATGCGCCCCATATTGGTAAAAGGTTCACCACTTTTAACATAGTTAGGCTCTAAACTAAAAAACTGTCCATCGGCATTGAATTTTTCATATTGAGGTAGACGATCTTTGCGCACTTGCTCGCCTAGGCGAAGATGATCAACCGCCACATCTCGTAAGCTTTTTACCGCACGAATACTGGACTCTAATAATAAATCGATTTGCAACACATGCCGTGCAACTTGATCTTCACGCTGTTCAATTTGCACCTCTTTCTGGCGTTCATAAAAAATGGCCGCAGAAATAAGTGACATGACAATCACACCAATATAAGTGTAAAAAACCGCGCGATTATAATTACGTTGAATAGGTGATTTTAGCTGTAAATCAGGCTCTGTTGGTTTCATTCCGTACCTTTGGTGACAGCGCACCCTTTGCGGTAGCACAAGTGTCGGCGCATTATCAAAAAGTAGCTTAATACGCACAATAAACAAGACAAAGACCATATTATCAGGAACATAATCTCAATCACATGAATAAATCTAAATCCGCTTTCTGTGACTTGGTTAATTGGCACTCGTAATCACTTTATAACTATCTGCAATCTACCATTACATAACATTAAATCGAGTAAGATATACTGATTTAGTTTATCCATTGCAAGTAACTAAACGATGTCAATCTCAGCAAAGAACCATAAATTAACTATATGATTTAATTTATATTTAAAACATAATCCTCCTCATCAAATCGCATTCAAAGTAAAAATAAAACATATAGCATCAAACATTCATCTTTCAATAAGTTTATATCTGTGGCCGCGTAAAATTGAATTGCACTAATTCGTTCTTGGCATATCACACAGTGACAATCTATTTAGCCCCGTTTTCACGGTATTTTTTGAGCACTTAATAAGCCACTTGCTGCTGTTAGCAGGTTAATTTTAAAATAACCGCCTAATTAAGTGCTAAAATTTTATATCTGGGTGGGTTTGAGATAATATACGCCCCCTTTTTGTTTCCCGCTTTAAACATGAGAGTTGAAGATGCCGTTTGCTTTAGGTCAACGCTGGATCAGTGATACCGAGTCAGAACTAGGATTAGGCACAGTAGTGCAAGTTGAAGGCCGGATGGTCACATTATTATTTCCTGCCACAGGAGAGAACCGGATGTTCTCCCGTGCTGAAGCACCTCTAACAAGGGTCATTTTTAATCCTGGTGACTGCATTGAAAGCGGTGATGGCTGGAAGCTGACCGTTGAAGAAATTGAAGAAAAAAATCAAATTGTGGTATATCACGGGATCCACAGCGACACCCAAGAAAAGGTCAGTTTAAGGGAAACATTACTGAGCCATAACATTCGTTTTAATAAGCCACAAGACCGCTTGTTTGCGGGTCAAATTGATCGCTTAGAACGTTTTGGTGTGCGCTACCAATGTCAATTATTACGCCATAAGCTGGCCACCTCTGATTTACTAGGTTTACAAGGTCCACGTGTAGGGTTAATTGCACATCAACAATGGATAGCTCATGAAGTAGGTCGTCGTTATGCACCTAGAGTATTACTTGCCGATGAAGTCGGCTTAGGTAAAACCATTGAAGCAGGGTTAATCATCCACCAACAATTACTAACCGGTCGTGCTGAACGCATTCTAGTGATAGTGCCAGATACTTTACGCCACCAATGGTTAGTAGAAATGCTGCGCCGCTTTAACCTCAGGTTTTCAGTATTTGATGAAGATCGCTGTGTTGAAGCTTATGCCGATAACGATAATCCTTTTTATACTGAACAATTAGTGATTTGTTCGCTTGAATTATTGCGTAAAAAGAAACGTCTTGAGCAAGCATTAGATGCCGATTGGGATTTGTTAGTGGTCGATGAAGCTCACCATTTAGAATGGTCTGAAGACGCCCCTAGTCGCGCATATAAAATAGTTGAAGCATTAAGTGAAGTTGTACCAGGGGTGTTATTACTCACAGCAACACCGGATCAACTGGGTCACCAAAGTCACTTTGCTCGTTTACGTCTACTCGATCCCGATCGTTTTTATGATTACGACGCTTTCTTAAGCGAAGAAAACAGCTATAAAGATGTTGCCGATGCAGCCCAAGCTTTGGCGTCTAATGATAATTTAAGTCAGGATGCAATCAACAGCTTAACTGAGTTATTGTCAGAGAAAGACATCGAGCCTAACATTCGATTAATTCAAGCAACTGGTGTTGATGAAACACAACAACAAGAAGCCCGTGACGAGTTGTTACAAGAATTATTAGACCGTCATGGCACTGGCCGCGTACTGTACCGTAACAGCCGCGCCTCAGTAAAAGGCTTCCCACAGCGTCATTTTAATCCTTATCCGCAAACGATGCCGGAACAATATGTTACTGCTCAGCGCGTGAATGACATGATGGGCGGCGCTAAAACACCTGAAGCCAAGGCATTACAGGCGTTAAGCCCTGAAAAACTTTATCAAGCCTTTGAAAACGACAGCTCATGGTGGAAGTTTGACCCACGCGTTGACTGGTTAATTGATTTCCTCAAAAGTCACCGCAGTAAAAAAGTACTGATTATTGCCAGCTTAGCTGAAACTGCATTAAGCCTTGAAGAAGCCCTACGTACCCGTGAAGGCATTCAGGCAACAGTATTCCATGAAGGTATGTCAATTATTGAGCGCGATAAAGCCGGTGCTTACTTTGCCCAGGAAGACGGCGGTGCTCAGGCGCTTATTTGTTCTGAAATCGGATCTGAAGGACGCAACTTCCAATTTGCCAGTCATTTAGTGTTATTTGATTTACCGCTTAACCCAGATTTACTCGAGCAACGCATTGGCCGTTTAGATCGTATTGGGCAGAAGAATGACATTCAAATTCATTTGCCTTACTTAGCGGGAACAGCTCAGGAACGCCTGATGCGTTGGTATCATGATGGATTAAATTCATTTGAACTCACCTGCCCAAGTGGACATGTATTATTTAATCAGTTTGCTGAAGAGTTAACTCAAGTGTTGGCCAATGACGACGAAGAGGCACTTACACTGCTACTGAATCACACTAAGCAGCAATATCAGCAACTGAAAAAATCAATGGAACAAGGTCGAGATAAGCTATTAGAAATCAACTCACACGGTGGTGAGCGCGCTAATGCGTTGATTAAACGCCTAGCGGACAATGATAGCAGTACCGACCTTATTGGCAGTGTCATCCGCCTATGGGACATTATTGGCGTTGACCAAGAAGATTGCGGCGAAAACACTATTGTCTTGCGTCCAAGCGAGCACATGTTATATCCAACTTATCCAGGTTTACCTGAAGATGGTGTCACTGTGACGTTCGATCGTGAAACTGCATTGTCACGCGATGACATAGCCTTTATCTCGCAGGAACATCCTATCGTACAAACGGGTTTAGATTTAATTACCGGTTCAGAAACAGGCACAACCAGTGTTGCGGTATTAAAAAACAAAGCTTTGCCTGCTGGAACCTTATTTTTAGAACTGATTTATATGGCCGATGCTTCGGCACCAAAATCGACTCAGTTATACCGTTATATGCCACCTACCCCTATCCGCATTTTACTGGATAAGAGTGGCAACAATATGTCGGACAAAGTCGATTATAAAAGCTTTGATAAACAACTTAGTGCAGTTAATCGTCATATTGCCAGCAAGCTTGTTAATGCTTCTCAGCCAATATTGCACCCTTTGTTTGCCCACGGTGAAGGCCATGCAAAAGCGGTGTTATCTGAATTAGTACTCAACGCTAAAGATAAAATGAGTCATCAGCTTGGTGGCGAGTTAAACCGTCTTGAGGCGCTTAAAGCGGTTAACCCTAATATCCGCGATGCTGAACTGGATTACATCCGTAACCAAATAGCAGAGTTGAATGAATATATTGATGACAGCCAGCTGCAACTTGATGCAATACGCATGGTATTAGTGAGCCACGTGTAAACACACCTAACACCTATTTAAATAAATCTATTTGAATAGGCATAGAAAAGAAGCACATGCCCCGTTAAAAGGCATGTGCTTCTTTTTTAAATCCATTAAGCTATTATTGGTATGACAAGTTTGTACCCTAGCTGGTTTATAACATAAATAAGAAGAGGTTAATTTGAGCTCATTACGTACTTGGTATTATTTATTGTTAAGCGTGTTGTTAATGTCCACAGCTGTTTTAGCGCAACCTTCATTTGCCCCAACTCCCGCCGCTGAAATAAAAAAAATCACCGTAGAAGCAAAAGAAATAGATGTATTAGTCAGACCCTGGAGTGGTAAACAGCAATTTGGCTTAGCTATCATCATAGGGCCGTCAGACAGCCAGGCGGAAAGCATGGGACTGGTGGGTTTTTTACGCCATGAACTCAATGCTAAGGGCTGGGCTACCATCAGTTTAACCCCACCAAAAGGGTTATATAGACCTAATTTCACCACAGAAAGTGAACAAATAAAAAAAGCCGGTGACGCGCAACTCAGCCTACCCGCACAACAAGCCGTACCTAAATATAACTCAGCACAACTCCTCGAATTACGTAATTTTCAGCAAGCTAACCTCACTGAAGCATTAAATCAATTAACCGCGATTGGCCAGCCATACCCAGGCGCAAAAATTATCATCGCTTTTGATGACAGTGCAGGCATGGTCACCCACTTACTTTTTGAAAAGAAAATACCAAGCCCTGAGCTGCTAATTTTAGTGAACCCCTACCGAGAGTATGAAGACTTAATAGAAGAGTCGAGTCAACGTAAACAAATAGCTGAACAATTGGTGATGATGTCTATTCCGGTGTTAGATTTAGTTTCACCTGACTCCCACCCTCTAGCACAAGCGAATGCACCTGCGCGCAAGCAATACAACCAAGTCAAACCCATTAAATACTATCGCCAGTATCAATTAGACTTAACTTTAGCTAACTCGAGTGGTTGGCAAGAAGCACTTGAAAGAATTGAAGGATTTTCAAGAAGCGTTATCGGCCGATAACGCTTATGGCAAATAATGGTGAGTGGAGCCGCTTCTACCACCATGGTTGACGAGGTTGATAAGATTTCTCAGGATTTTTAGTTTGACGAATTGCAGCGATAACACGGTTTTTTCCGATTAAAAGACGTATCTGACTCAACGACTCACGACTTAATAGCTGTCTAACCGATGCGCCCCAGCTACGATTAATACTGTGTTTAATTGCCGCTATGGCATCGGGTGAGGTTTGCATAAATTGTGTAGCTAAAGCTTCAGCCCTTGCCATAGCATCCTCAGTCACCTCTGACACTAATCCATATTTTAAAGCATCATCTGCCGTGAGTATCTGTGCACTATAGGTTAACTGCAGCGCTTTATCTTTAGCCATAATGTGTCTTAAACTGGCAAGCCCTGCCATATCAGGCACCAATCCCCACTTAGCTTCCATAATAGAAAACTTTGCCGAAGGCTCTGCAATACGCATATCAGCACCTAATACAATTTGGGTTCCACCACCAAAACAACAACCTTGAATAGCGGCAATTACAGGTACTGGTAGTCGCTGCCAACCAATCGACACGCGCTGAGCTAAATTTGCATTACCTGGCAAGAATTTAAATAATAGAGAAACTGCTTTCGATGGCTGAGTAGACAAACTCTTAACGTCTAAACCTGAGCTAAAATTACCTTGCGCACCGAATAAAATAACGGCTTTAACGCTGCGATCTTTGGCAATATGCTTAATCGTTTTATCTATAGCAACAAACATATCAAAATTTAATGCGTTCATTTTCTCGGGACGATTAAGGCAAACATAAGCAATATGTTGTCTGATCTCGAGCGTCACTAATTCCTTCTCCATGAAACATTTCCTTACTGGTCAGTCCAGATTTTAGGTTAACATGTTTGTCGTGTATAGCGAATCAATATAACATGTCGACTTATTGGCTAAGGTCAATAAGTCGACAGCCATTTACATACAACAAATAAAGAATTTACTTTTTTGAAACATTCCAAGTGAGATTAGTCAAAAAACTGCATGACATACGTGATCATCCAGTGAAATTAAGGTATGAAAAGATTAATAATTTCGCATCTTGTTGGCGAGTATCCTAGAATGAAAGATAAAGTAGCAAAACGTCTTATAATAATAAATGCACGCCCAGATTGTATTGCTGCTCACCGGATAGTAAATACTTGCATCATCAAGGCGAAATAAGGACAACAAGTCAACATGACCATTCCTGTATTAATATGCGATGACTCAGCATTAGCAAGAAAACAGATGGCACGTACACTCCCAAAAGATTGGGATGTGGAAGTGACTTTTGCCACTAATGGCGCCGAAGGTGTTGAAGCTATTCGCGCAGGAAAAGGCGAAATTGTTTTCCTTGACCTGAATATGCCTGTAATGGACGGCTATGAAGTATTGCAAATCGTTCAACAGCAAGACTTACCAGCATTAATTATTGTGGTTTCCGGTGATATCCAAATAAAAGCCCACGAGCGCGTTAAAGCCTTAGGTGCATTAGATTTTATCCAAAAACCTGTTAGCGCTGATGCTATCAGCAATATTTTACAAGAATACGGCATATTAACCCTTACCCAGGGCGCTGAAGCTGATATTCAACCTATGGTAAAAGTCGACCTACGTGATGCTTGTCAAGAAATCGCTAACGTTGCTATGGGACGTGCCGCTGATTTGCTGTCTAAATTGCTGGATGTCTTTGTAGTGTTACCTATCCCAAATGTTAATGTGCTTGAGGTCAGTGAATTGACTATGGCACTAAAAGCAACCGAAGAGTCATCATCAATATCAGCGCTTTGCCAAGGCTTTATTGGTGCGGGTGTGGCTGGTGAGGCATTACTGCTATTTCATGATTCCAGTTTTGAAGATATGGCAAAACTGATGAAAATTAACACTGAAGAAGAAACTCACACCGAAGTTGAAGTACTCATGGATACCGGTAATGTGCTGATCGGTGCATTTTTAAGTGGTATATCCGAACAACTGGACATGAAATTTAGCCAAAGCCATCCAATTGTATTAGGGCGCCACTGTACTGTTAACGACCTCATACATGCCAGTTCTGAGAAGTGGCAGCGTACCCTTGCAATGGAAATTAATTATCGTATTGAAGATTACAATATCCAATGCGACTTACTACTACTGTTTACCGAAGACTCGATACCAACGCTTAATTTCAAGCTCGGTTACCTTCTCGATTAAAAGTTGGATATTGTTAATATGTCAAATGATCACGATGCGATGAACGAACTACACTGGCTTATCGATATGGTACAAACCATAGATGTAGGCTTGATTGTGTTAGATCGCAATTACAATATTCAACTGTGGAATGGTTTTATGGAAAACCATAGCGGCATTTCACCGAATTTTATTAAAGGCAAAAATCTGTTTACAGAGTTGCCCGAAGTGCCTGCTGATTGGTTAAAACAGAAAATGGAGTCGGTGTTTCTGCTCAAAAATCGCACTTTTATTAGCTGGGAGCAACGGCCATATGTGTTTAAGTTTAAGAACTATCGCCCCATTACTGGTCGTGCAGATTTCATGTACCAAAACATTACCTTACTGCCACTTGCCTCACTCACGGGTAACATCACCCACATCAGTATTATTGTTTACGATGTTAGCGACGTGGCAGTAAATAGGTTACAGCTCAAAGCAATGAACGAGCAACTTGAAGAGTTGAGTCAAACAGATGGATTAACTCAATTACATAATCGTCGACATTGGCAAGACTGTATGGAGCATGAGTACGAACGCAATACTCGCTATCAAGATACTGCAACACTAGTCATGATCGATATCGACCACTTCAAGAATGTAAATGATACCTATGGTCACCCAGCGGGTGATAAGGTCATTCAGCATATTGCTCATTTACTAAAGCAGTCTTTACGTGAAACCGATTGTGCGGGCCGATATGGCGGAGAGGAATTTGCGATTGTATTAGCTAAAACAGGCTCAGCGGACGCATTGTATTTTACAGAAAGATTACGTAAAAAAATTGAAGCCTCTGAAATTATAAGTGATAACCGTATCATTAAGGTAACAGTAAGTCTGGGTATTAACGAAATTAAACCTGGTACGGAGAACAGCTCAATTTGGTTATCAGGTGCAGATAAAGCACTTTATACAGCCAAACAAAATGGTCGCAACCAAAGTGTAGTATTTACCGCTAATGAATAGGTTTCTGATAAACCAAGTTAATCAGCCCTTAAACATAAAAACCACTCATTAGAGTGGTTTTTATGTTTAAGACTAACGTCTGTCATATCAATAGCGATTCATTTAAAAAGACCTTCTAAACTGAATCTAACACTAATTTTGAAATAAAATTCAGCTGAACCTAGTGCTTTTTAACACTGTTATCATCATCTTCAACGTCGTCTTCATAATCATCTTCGAAGTCGTCTTCGTCGTCATAATCATCGTCTTCTTCATCACCCTCTTCAACATCACCGACAAAGTATGTACCCCAGCCGTCATAATCAACCTTTTGTTTAACAGCAATAGTAATCAGCTGTTCACAAGCTTGATCAAGTAAAGAAACCTCTAATTTATGATTTGAGATAGCATCAAAACAGAAGATAATTGATCCATCTTCTAATTCCATTTCCTCTGCGTCATTAACTTCAAACCCCATTTTGAATGCTTCAACAGCTGCTTTTTCTAAACGGTCAAAATTATTTGATGAAAAATGATGTTCAATTGTGTATTCAGCATCAGGTTCAGAACCATCAGCAATAAGGTTCTCAACAATTTCGCGGTTTTCGGCTAACTGTTCTTTTAACTGACGTTCGATGGACATGAAGTACTCCAAATGACTTAAAAATAGATAAGGTAATAATCTGTGTATTATACGTTATCTTAAGCCGTAGGTTTAGCCATTAATTCAGCGGCTTCTAGATTTAACTCAGCCAAACGCTTAGCCATAATAGTATGAACTTGCACAGCAAAAACCTTTGTGTCTGCTTTATCTACACCTTGGGTGGTAATTGGCGCCATCATTTCTACAATAACCACACCGTTGTTCCAACGATTTAGCTTAATATGTGCCTGACAAGAGGCTAATACTGGCACGACTGGCACTTGGGCAGCTATTGCAGTATGAAATGCCCCCACTTTAAGGGGAAGTAATCCTCTGCCTCTAGAACGGGTTCCTTCCGGAAAAATCCATACAGACAGGTGCTTTTCTTGCATTTTTTTAACCGTTTTCGCCATAGTATCAAATGCACTAGAACGGTTTTTACGATCAATTAGAATATTACCCGTTAGCCAGTAAATCTGCCCAAACAAGGGAACCCAAGCCAAGCTTTTTTTGCCTAAACTTACCGTTGCTTTAGGCACTGCTGAAGTTTGAGTAAACAGGTCGAAATTGTTTTGATGATTACCTAAATAGATATTCTGTTGATTAACTACGCCGGGTTGCACATGACGGGTGATCACCTTAATGCCGAGCACGGGTGATACTGAGGCAAAAATCCTAGCCAACACATGAACATTGTCACGGTGCATAGGACGAACGATACATAAAATAAGTACCAAAACAAAAGCAAGGCACAATAGTATGGCTAGTATTAACGTACGAGCGATTAGCAGCACAACAGACTCCTGCGGATTAATTGGCGACAGTATAACGATGCCAGCAAGTTGACTCAATCAATTTTGCATACATGTGTACGCTCAAAAAAGGCGAAACCGACGAAAACCGTCGATTTCGCCTGAAAATACAGACAATTTATGAACAACAAGCCTATATAGATGAATAATTAATAATTTAATTCATCGCTGTAGATGACGTTTTATTCATTTGTGCAATGGCTAATCTAAATACCAAGGCGCTGATAGCTAGGGTGGCAACAATGGCCGCACCACTAGGCAGGTCATAGCTGGCCGATAACCATAAACCACTCACATAACCAATAATACCGACCATATAAGCCAATACTAATCTAGCTTTACCTAAGTATTTATTCAGTGCGAGTGCCGGTAAAATTAACGAACTAAAGACTAAATAAACCCCCACAAGCTCAACAGACAAAGTAATTACAATCGCAAAGAGAAAGTAAAAACCAGCGCCGTCAAGTAAGTTAGGTCTAATCGCGATAGCGGCTAAAATAACTGCAGACACTGCTGCTGGTAAGATTAATTGTGACCAACTCACCCACAATATTTGACCTGACATCAACTGTTTTAACAGCTCAGCGCCGTGGGGATCATTGGCTAACAGCAACATAGCCCCAACTGCACTAAGCACATAAAAACACCCAATAAAAGCCTCAAGCTCACCTTCAAATTTACGTGCCATCCAGGCTATCACACCCGCACCAGCTAACGCGAACAGCGCCGGCATCCACACGTGTGAAAAAGGTATATTCTCAATATCGTGATCAATATGAGACACAATAGCACCAAGTGCGGCAACTTGAGCTATGGCTAAATCAATGAAGATTATGCCACGTTTTAACACTTGCCGACCTAATACCACATGAGTGGATAACACGAGTAAACCTGCCACTAAGGCAGGTAATAAAATGGCGGCAAGTTCGAAATCAAACATGAGTTATTTCACTCCGTTTAATAACGACAGCACACTATCGTACAAACTGATCAAGTCAGTACTTTGCTCGTTACCGCCAACTGACATAGGTAAAGTAACAACCTTAAGATTAGCTCGTTCCGCTAACCATTCAGCACCACGCTCGTCCTGGTAAGATGCCACGATTATCGCCATTACATCTCCCTTTTCAGCACGGGCAAGTAAAGTTGCTAAGTGACTGCTTGTAGGCGCTAAACCAGGCTTAGGCTCTAAGTCTGCCACCTGCTCAATCCCAGTCCAGTTAAACAAATAACGAAAACTAGAATGGTAGGCGATGACTTTTTTACCCTTCAGACTTTGTGCTTGTTGTTGCCACTGTGGAATTTTCGCTTGCCACTGGCTACTAAATTGACTCAAAGCCTGTGTATAAGCCGCTTTATTGTCCGGGTCTAACTGAATCAATTTAGCGGATAAACCTTGAGCGACTTCAAGCATTCTCACCGGATCAAAATGTAAATGTGGATTACCTTTAGCATGCACATCCCCCATAGAACGATCGACACTTTCGAGTTTATCTAGGGTGTCGGTATGTTCGGCGGCATAGAATAACCCTGTATCCGTTGAACGAACTCTGTTGTTAGATGCTTTCATCTGCAACATAGGTAGCCAACCAATTTCAAGGTCAGCACCGGCACAAACCACTAAATCCGCTTGACGCATTTTGGCAATTAAGCTTGGGCGAGCCTGCACCAAGTGCGGGTCTTGCATAGCTGTAGTTGCAGAATACACCTTTGCATCAGGCGCAAGTGATTGTGTCAATGCGGCATATTCAGGCTCACAAGCAAATACATTTAACTCTGCATTGGCAGATGCCGAGCATATTAACGCAAGCCCAGCAGCCATTTTAATCATTCTAGAATTGATGTGCACCGTGAGCTCCTAATGTCATAACATATTGTAAAGTGATGATATTGTCGTCTTCAAAACCCTCAAAATTAGTCCCTTGCTGATGAGTATATTGCAGGCGAACCGTTGAGAAGTGGCTGTTGTGCCAAGCTAAACTGATTTCAGTTTCTTTTAGCTTCTGTGGATCTAAATGATCGCCATGAGCTTCAAAAGTATCCACTTGACCATAACGTAAACCCGTAGACCAATTCGGGCTTAATTGATACACGCTACTGACATACCAACCTTCATGATAGTCGTTATTAGCAGCTTCGCTTAAGATGTCATGGTCGTGATCAGATTCTTCAACGCCAAAAATGTCTGTCACACGAAAGTATTCGCCACTCACAGTTAAGTGCTGATATTTATAATTACCATTAGGTGCCCATTTATAGACAAAATCAGCAATGTAGGTATTCTCTCCGGTATATTGCGCACTGTGATCATGACCACCGTGAGCATCGCCCTCATCAACATGGTCATGCTCTTCTTCTTCGCCAATCACTTTGCCGTTGTCATTACTCAGGTAAGCTAGACCAAGCTGCCAGGAGCTATCAACACCAATATCACCACCTAACTTGGTGAAAGCGGTATATACACCTAAATCGCTAAAGTCACGTTCACCATGCTCATCAGCTGCGTGCATTTTATCGCCCTGAAACACTTCAAGGCCTAAGTTCCAGTAAATATCAGTTGGAGCAACAATACTCACTCGTAAACCATCATCGAAATAATGACCACCTAAAAATGCACGGTAAGCAGCTGGGCGATCGGCAAAAGAGTCTGTGTGTAAATGTTGATTATTCAGATAGCCCACATCAGATAAGAAGCGCCCTGCGCGAACAGATAATCCTTCTGGCAAAGCCATAGTTTGAATAAAGGCTTCTTCTAATTCAAGCGCAGTATCACCATCATGGCTGGCTAATACTGCGGTCATTTTGCCATAAAACATATCGTCAATATTGGCACTGATAGCCAGTTCGGTCTCACCTAAACCAAATCCTTCAGCACGTTCAGACATTGCACGATCACCCGATTGATAATAACCGTCTAACACGGCACTAATATTGGGGTTAGTTAAACTTGAATCTTCCGCCATTACGGCAACAGAAGTAAACGCACAGCCGATAGCGACTAAAGATAAAGGTGTTTTTAAAACAGACATACATGCTCCCTACGTTTTAGTCCGCAATATCATTTAGCGAGACTAAAACCATAAACTTAACGCCGTCAAAGCAATAATTGCTGACGATTCAATTAAAAATTAATAACAATTTGTAATAGGTTTACACGGTATAAGGAGGGCCACGGCTGTGATAATGAAATATGCTAACTGATGAAAAAACGGGCAACACATCAACACTAACTTCATATTGCTGTTTTTGGATCGGGATAGAAAAAGAAAATGCATGCAGTACTTTATTCAGCTGATGCTGGTGAAAACACAAAGTACAGTGATGAGAATTTACGCCGTCTTCATGGTGTTCAGTACTGTGATTTGACGCAGCCAAAGCCAATACCATCAAAATGGCACAAAGCCAAATTGCGATATGTTGCTTTAACTGAAGGCTAAATCTCACAAAAATACCAAACTAAAGAGGATGTAATAAGCAGCAATTCTAAAAGACAGCAGTAAAAAAGCAAGCTATAGATTGTTACAAATCACTTTTAGCGCCAATTTGTGCGCGACTAGGCTATTCAACTAAAGACTTAATCAAATTAAGATAAACTTAAGCTGATGTTCGTAACATTGGCGCATATTCTGTTAAATCTCAAAAATAGGACTGACCATGGCTAACTTTATACGTGCAAACATCGGTATTATTCTTGCCATGGTTATCATTGGCGTTGTTGTACTCGGTGGTATCTATTGGGTGGAAGCCTCTTTAGAAAGCCAAGAACAGATAATAAGCTAATCTAGCTTTATATTTGGCACTTGGTCTTCAGGTGCTTCAATGAGAATTAAATGATCCATAATGTGTGTTATCCCGACCAATATCACTGATAAAATGATTGTTGGGGTAACAATATGCATCACATTATCTAGATAATATCCTGCAACACCGGCTATTGCCGCAACGTAAAAGCCAATAATTTTGGCTGATGTTAACCACTTATTCCGCCCTAACCAAGCACCACACTTAGGGCATTGAATATGCGACCCAAGACCTCTACCACGGCTTTGAGTGACACTTGCTACCGAAAACCCTTTATGACAAAAAGCACATTGTAATAACATCTTAAATCCTTGCGGGTAAACATACCTTTCAAACGTAACGCATATTAAGTATATGTCTACAACCCTGTTAAATCAGCGACGTATTATGGACTAATATTGGCTTAGTACCAAAAGCTTATTGGTTAAGCGAGATAAACACTTTATGATAAAATATCTCACCGCCTGCATGCCAAAATCAACATAGCTTACCCACAGGATCTTTTAATATGCTCAGCCTGAATATACCAAGAATGCTTATTACTGCCAGTTTCACTCTAGCTTGCCTTCTTGGCACCGTCAGCACACACGCTGAGTCACCTATCAATCCCGAGCAGGTAATCGAACCCGTCTATCAAACCAGTACTGATGTTCGCGATAAAATTGAATCATTATCATCAATCATTCAAGGTGATATTGATTTATTACCAGACTTAAAAGGTGAAATTAAATCAATTACAGAATATCGCATTAAAACCAGAGTGATAGAACTGAGAAACCTGATCGATAACTTGATTAACGCCAGTGAAATTGATGAGGAATTTGTGGTTCCGCTAGTACAGTCTCAATTAGTATTTTTAAAGCAAGTACGTCACTACCTTAATACCGATATCATTCAACTTCGCAGTCAGGTAGATGGTGGCAGCGGTGATAATGCTATCTTATTGAGAATTTCAGAACGCGAATTTCAACGCGATCATTATCTTAAAGCTGAATTAGAAACGATTATCTGGGCAGAAAAAGTCAAACTCGATGTAGAAACCTTAAGGAAAACCCTAACCAAACGCTTAATAACACGTGCAGATAGACTAGACAGTCTAGTGTCTTATACACAAAATGAGCTACAGAAATCAGTCAGCGAAGCGACTGCTGCAGGCGACAACATTAGCTCAGAGCAAAAGCAGCGCGTGAGTTCGCTCAAAGAAAGGCTAGCACAAAATAGCGCCAGCTTATCGACCGCCGCATCCCTGTTAGAACAATTAGGTCAAGACACTGCTAACATCAAACAAACCCTATTTAGTATATCGGGGGATATCACCCAGGATGTGCTGAATTTTAATGTTGCATCCAGCCTACTGGAAGAATGGGCAAATGTTGCTAAACATCAGGCTTTAGACAATGGCCCAAGCGTTACTTTTAAAATTATTATTTTTATATTAATACTATTTATCAGCAGTTTGATAGCCAAAATAGTGACCCGAGTTGCCACTAAAACGGTCACAGCTTCTAAGCTTAAATTTAGTAAATTATTACAAGACTTCTTTATTTCGTTATCGAGTAAAGCC
The DNA here is from genome assembly GCF_051165765.1 of Shewanella sp. HL-SH8. NCBI lineage: Bacteria > Pseudomonadati > Pseudomonadota > Gammaproteobacteria > Alteromonadales > Shewanellaceae > Shewanella > Shewanella sp. HL-SH8. The sequence continues at coordinate 4,052,185 of NZ_CP195039.1, forward strand.
GTGTTCGCTATTGGTTTATTGGTCGCCTTATCTCAACTCGGTTTTGAGTTAGGTCCTTTGCTAGCAGGTTTTGGTATCGCGGGTGTGATTATTGGTTTCGCCTTGCAAGACACCTTATCTAACTTTGCATCGGGAATGATGATTTTAGTTTATCGCCCTTTTGACGTAGGTGATTTAATTAATGCCGCCGGCGTAACCGGAAGAGTCAGCCATATGAGTCTAGTATCGACAACCATTAAAACACTTGATAACCAACGTCTTATTATTCCTAATAACAAGATTTGGGGCGACACCATTAATAATATTACCGCAGAGCACCAGCGCCGTGTAGATATGACATTTGGCATCAGTTATAGCGATAATATAGAGCACGCTGAAACAATTTTAAAAGACATTGTTACCCAGCATCCAAAAGTGCAAGTAACGCCTGAGCCTATTGTGAAGTTGCACACCCTAGGCGAATCATCGGTTGACTTTATCGTCAGACCTTGGGTAAAACCTGATGATTATTGGGATGTTTATTGGGATATTACCCGCGCGGTTAAAATGCGCTTTGATGCTGAAGGCATTAGCATTCCGTTCCCACAACGCGATGTGCATATCTATCAGAAATAGCTAACTACAAACAAAATGCACCGACTACGCTGTAGGTGCATTGATTAGGTTGAATCACTTTAGCATCAATTTATATTAGGACACTTCATGACAACATCTCATTTTGCATTTTCAGATTTTATTGCCGGTTTTTGGCGTATTGATGCATGGAACATGACCCCGCAACAAAGGCTTACGCTTATTGAGCAATATCTTGAGCTTGGGGTAACCAGCATGGATCATGCTGACATTTATGGCGTATACCAATGTGAGACATTATTCGGCGAAGCCCTTGCCCTTGCTCCCCATTTACGCCAGAAAATGCAACTGATAAGTAAGTGCGGTATCAAGCCTGCATTTGATGGGTATGATAATCGTTACGTCAACCATTACGACACCAGTAAACAGCATATTATTCGAAGCGTTGAGCGTTCACTGATCGAGCTAAAAACCGACTATTTAGACGCATTACTGATTCATCGCCCCGATCCTTTAATGCAAGCAGATGAAGTTGCTGAAGCTTTCTTACAATTAAAACAACAAGGTAAAGTGAACCACTTTGGTGTGTCCAACTTTTTACCCCATCATTTCACTTTGCTGCAGTCACGGCTAGACGATCCACTCATCACCAATCAAGTGGAAATATCACCGCAATGCTTAACCCATTTACACGATGGTGTATTAGATCAATGCCAACAATTAAATATACGCCCTATGGCATGGTCATGTCTGGGAGGCGGTACATTATTCAGTGAGCAAACAGAGCAAGTGGTACGATTAAGAAGCTGCTTAACAGAGGTGGCAGACCAGGTAAGCACGGCAGACATAAGTCAGGTTATTTATGCCTGGGTCGCTATGTTACCCAGTAAACCGACACCGATTATTGGCAGTGGTAATATTGAACGAATTCGTAGTGCAGTAAACTCAAGCAACATTCAGTTAACCAAGCAACAATGGTTCAGTATTTGGCAAGCATCAACGGGACACAGTGTTGCCTAAGCAAAAGTACGTCAGATAACCCTCGTATTGTTATTACGAGGGTTGAGGGTTACAAGGGGAGCAGCCTAATCTAGATAACGCATTTTACCATGTAAATGAGGGCGCTTACCCTTTACATCACGCATTTCAAAACACTTACCATCCTCAAGTGATTCATAGGCAAAAGTCACTTCTGATGGCATAAATACGGGTAATTTAAATTCCACATCAACTGTAAATGGACGCTCGCCAATAAATTGCATTAGCTGTGCCATACAACGTGCTTTTGACCACATACCATGGGCAAGTACCCGCTCAAATCCAAAACGTTTTGACAGTAATGGGTGTAAATGAATTAAATTGTAGTCACCTGATGCTTTGGCGTAATGACGACCTAAATCTTCTGTTAAGCGCCATTGCTGTATATTTTCCCAAGCCATATCAGATGCTCGAGGTGGCCGAGGACGACGTTTGGCGGACTCAATGCGGTACAAGTAGGTTGAATGCGCTTGCCAGACTAACTCTTCTGCAACGTAAACACTCGACTCAAGCACAAACTCCAAGCCGGCATCTGTTTCAGTGCTGCTAGTGAGCTGACACTTTACGGTTAATATCTCATTCGTTTTCACCGGCCGTAGTACACTAATACTGTTTTTAAGGTGGATCATGCCAAGCAGAGGGAAGGTGATCGCCTTATGTGCAAATATCACCGCATGTAAACGAAAGGCCAGTACATATAAATAAGTGGGCGGTAACACTTTCTCGTCAAATTGAAAGCCACAAACGTTAGCATATTGACGTACTTTATCATTTGATAAAAAAACATTATCAGTTTGAATCGCAATTTTAGGTAACGGTTTTTTATCCCAACCAGGTTTACGGCTAAAGAATATTTTGCGATAAAGTGTAAAAAGCGATGGCATCGCTTTTAAATCAATTTTGTAATCGAAACTCAATGTGACAACCCTTTTTAAACGGCACGTCTTGCACCATAGTGGTGATATTATAACTCAGTATTTCCCTAAAATTGAAATACTTGAATTAACTCTTAATATTTATCATTAGTTCAATGAGTAGATACAGCTACTTTTAGCTTTACCCATCACCACAGTCATTGCAGAATAAGCACCTATCAAACTAATAAAAAGATGTACTGTGCAAGATACTAACTTCGATAAACTCAGCCAAAAATTTGCTAAAAATATCTATGGCACCACTAAGGGTGATATTAGAGCCGCTGTATTGTGGCGCGATCTTGAGCCTGCCATAGGTTTATTGGCCGCGTTAAATCATTCACCGTTACGGATATTAGATGCTGGCGGCGGTTTTGGTTTATTAAGCCAAAAGTTAGCTGTGCTAGGACACGAAGTGGTGCTTTGTGATATTTCAGCGCAGATGTTGGCCGAGGCACAACAACAAATTGATGCGAGTGAAACACCGTTAAACATCACCCTGGTTCACAGCCCTATACAAGCTTTAACACCTGAGCTTAATGGCCAGTTTGATATCATTTTATGCCATGCTGTGGCCGAATGGTTAATCGATGCACAATCAACACTGCTGGGATTATTATCCTTATTAAAGCCACAAGGCCTATTCTCTTTAATGTTTTATAACAAAGAGGCAATGCGGTTTCACAGCTTAGTTTCTGGCAACTTTGACTATGTTATGCGTGACATGAAAGTTAAAAAGAAAGTCGGTTTAACCCCTACACATCCTTTATATATCGAAGACGTCCGCCAATGGTTTAACCAATGGCAACTACAAATAGTTTGTCAGTCTGGTGTTCGGGTCATCAATGATTATTTAAAGCATCAATTACCGCCTAATTTCGATATTAAACAGCTGATAGAGATGGAACTGCTTTATTCGCAGCGTGAACCCTATCTATCCCTTGGTCGTTATGTGCACTTTTTAGCTAAACAAGCTTAAATTCGATTCAAAAGATAACTAAGCAGGGCTAAGCACTGCTCTATATCATTTGAGCTTGTTATTTATCCTTAATCATATAGTGGCTGCTTTAATTACAGCTTTGCTGCCAACAGTTCTGCACTGTTGCACCTTGTTGACGCAGCAATTGAGGTATATTTTGCTGCCCGACTAAATGACCAGCACCGATAATAAAAAACAGTGGTTGCTGAGTTTTTTGGTGCATCAATACTAGCATTTTGTCACTCATGGTATGATTTCGCTGCCATAGCAATTTACTCAACAACTCGCCTGACTCTCCAGCTTGCTGCTCCATAATATTGGCTAACTGTTTTTCATCGCCGTTACGCCATGCTGCGATTAACTCGAGCATTTCGGCATCAGTGGCATTTACCGCCTCGTCTAACATTTGAATTTGGCTTTGCCGACTAAAAGATGAAATCAACTCAAATTGAAAAGCCACACTTTCAAGTTCAAATAGAGGTTTGGATTGGCGTATTGCAGCAAAGGAGACGTCGACACCTTGCTCTGCACTATATCCTAACGCGGTAAAGCGCATCATGCTGATTTGTGCAGCTTGCAGCCAAGGCGCAAATTGCTGAATCGCTAAACAAAATTGCTCCATTGACTGGCAATACTTCACTGTAACTAGTTTGGCTTGCTCAATTAATGCTGCCTCTGCGTAGCCGTATTGTTGTAATAACCCCATGGTATCAGCCTTGTTAACATCAGCTTCTAGCACCAAGGCAGCACTTTGCTCAAAAGCACGCTCAATTTGAGGCGCCATAGGATAAAAGTCAGCCTTACCCACATGAATAGAGCCCAGTAAATAAGCTTGCTGATTTTTCCAGGTCACTTTATAGAACGGGGGTTTATCATCTTGTGCGGCATATAACTGCGGAGAAATAAAAAAACTTGCTAATATAATCAATAATATATGCTTAAAAAAAAGCATTACTCTCTCCCCGTTAAGACTCAATATAGCTAACATTTGTATATTCATATTCACACTATGATGAGTTTTCCTTGTTGCATCCATGTCAGAACCTTATAATTTGTAAAATGCATCGTTAGATTTAGAGACTCTTATGCCGTATACCAAAGTCATTCAACAGTTAAAAGAAAACCTGCAAGTCGCTTACAGACAAGCCATTGACTGTGATATTCGCTTAGATGAACTTCGTAAGGCGGGTCACGGTAAGTTTGTTGCTATATTTACAGAAGAACATGGCTTTAGCCAGAGCAGCAATCGCTTTTTACCGTATGTTCAAGAACTTGCCACAGAATTTGAAACCATACAAGAAAGTGTCCACACAGCACCAGAAACGATTGAGGTATTTGTTAAAAAGTTGGCCATTCTACTGCAGACATTACAGGCATTTAAACAGCAAAGTAAATAACCTCAACTAGGGATAATAAGCGCTTAACCAAAGCTGTGGTTAAATAATACTTCAATCCTGCAATTTAAACATTGCAGGATTTTTTAATTCTACAATGCGATAAGTGCTGTTTTGTTAGTGAGGATATATGACATAAATCTGTCATTGATGAAGATTATGATAAGCTATCATCCGTTGTAAGATACCCCTCATGTCTTCTATCGATTTATGTAATACATTAAATGAAATCATTGATACACAAAATATTAATGCCGTATTCCAGCCCATTTTTAATATCAGCACCAACAAGCTACATGGGTTTGAAGCATTAAGCAGAGGTCCACAACATAGCACTTTGCACTCTCCCGCTTCCCTGTTTAAAACGGCAGAACATTGCGACAAACTCAGTGAATTAGAAACGCTCTGTCGCGGTATATCAATTAATGCTTTTAAACAGCGGCAATTGCCGGGCAAGTTATTCATTAATATATCGCCAAAAGCGTTACTCGATCCGACACATCCCAAAGGCGCCACCTTAAAGCTCATTAAGCAATTAGGCTTATCGCCGAGTGATGTCGTCATAGAGCTATCGGAACAATATCCCGCAGATGATATCGACTTACTCAAATCCTGCTTAAATCATTATCGAAATCAAGGTTTCCTCACCGCCATTGACGACTTAGGCGCGGGGTATTCAGGCTTAAGACTATGGTCAGAACTCGCACCTGATTATGTTAAAATTGATCGCCATTTTATTCATCAAATAGATATTACCCCTGTAAAACAAGAGTTTGTTCGCTCAATTGTCGATTTATGCCAAAGCTTAACCTGCAAAGTGATTGCTGAAGGCATTGAAACAAAAGAAGAGCTCACTATGCTTTCTCAGTTAGGGATAAGTTATTGCCAAGGATATCTACTTGGCAGACCTGAAACCCAGCCGACACAGGAATATTATCAACCCCAGGTTATTGCGCCTAGCATGCCTCGCACCCGATACTGCGAAACAGCGGAAAGTATTTGTCATGGCGCAATTACCGCTTCAGCAACAACCCAACTAAAGCAACTTAGTCAGAAGTTTATAGACCAACCTGCACTACAAGCTATTGTTATAATCGAGGATGAAATTCCTCAGGGCATTATTAACCGCACAGCATTGTTAGAGCTATTTAGCACGCCATACGGACGTGCATTGCATGAAAATCATCCAGCAAGTGCAGTAATGGACACCCATGTATTACAAATTGACGCCAATAGGCCTTTATCTGAAGTCAGTCAATTATTAACATCAGAAAACGCTAATACAGTCGCTCAGCAATTTATTATTACCCGCAATCACAAACTCATCGGTATCGGTCATACCAAAGATTTACTGCAAAGAATCACTGAACACCGCATAAAAATGGCTCGACACGCAAACCCATTGACCAATTTACCTGGTAACGTGCCTATTCAAGAGGAACTTAAGCTGTTAAGAACTCAACGAAAACCATTCTATTTAGCCTATTTAGATTTGTGTCACTTTAAGCCATATAACGATATTTATGGGTTTTGTCGTGGGGATGAAGTTATTCAGGTGGTAGCGAAACTATTAATGCCGTATCAAAGCGACCGCTGCTTTGTAGGGCATATTGGTGGGGATGATTTTGTGATGATTTGCACTTGTGACAATACCATAGATCACAGCAAACACATTATTGAGCAATTTAATCAGCATAAGAGTGAATTTTATCGCGACGAACATTTACAAAGCCAAAGCATATTTACAGAGGATAGAAATGGACAATTGCAACATCACCCATTGATTTCATTATGTATCGGGGTATTACCTCCAAGCATTACCACTAATGCGACAGAGCATCAATTGTCGACATTAAGTGCTCAAGCAAAAAAACAGGCAAAACTCGCCGTTAGCGGACTTTACCTGTTATCGGACCAAATAATGGAATTACATGTCGCTTAAAGCGCTTTGGGTGCCTCAAGTTGTGGGGCAACCGTACGTTTTAGCCAATCATTTAGCATAGTCGTTTCAGCCGAAAAAGGACGTTCATTAATTCGACTTATACGGCTCAGAAAACTCATGTCAGTCAATTTTTCATCGCCACTAATAATGACTTTATTATCTTCCAAAATTTGATAAGTAAAGGTCATTTTTGGTGGGTATAGCTCTTTAACAACCCGCAAGTCGCCAGTTGTCGCACCAAAAGTAGGACGCATATCACCCGCTAAATCGACATTAGAAACCTGCATTTCAAGCTTCTGATTAGGCTTAAGCGTTTTCTCTGCCTGCTTATTAATATTTTTAGTCATGGTCTCAAAAAATCTATTTTCAAAGCGCGATTGCAATTCATTTGAGGCCTTGATGTCATTGTAATTATCAGGCTCTAGCCACTCTACTTTAACAATGCCTGTCTCAGTGATAGGGCTAACCACTTCAACTTCCTCTGCAATTGCCACGCTACAGACGAATGCCCCTACTACCAATAAATAGTTAATGTTCATAACATGCCTCCAGGCAAAATTTAAATAGATTTAGATAGCTTGTTTACTTGATGAAACTACTTTAACAAAATGAACCTGTACATTTGCTTAACATAAAGCATATTTCAAGAATATAAATTAAAGTACTGTTTTAAAACAGCTAAAAACGTAAAATTCTAATTCAGCTGTTTTTTTATGCTTCGTTCAGCTTTGGTTCAACAAACTGAAGCTACTATCACTCCAACAAAAAGACAGCGTCTTTACACTAGCGATTGTTCAAGGAACTAACGCCGTGACTAATTAATATTAATGCTACGGAGTCATAACAATGAAACTGATCACTAATTCAACAAAACGTGTTTCTTTAGCCGCTTTATTCGCCACTCTTGTCGTGGGCCTAGCCGTTTCAGCTCAAAGCCAAGCCAATGAATCCAATCTTCACGGAGGCGTTATGGAGCAGCACAGCACTCAATTGAGTCAACAAATGCAAAATAATGAACAGCTATTAGAGTTAAAGTTAGAACAAAAACTTACTCAACAAGTAGCCAAAGCAGAAAGCCAGTATGTTGCTAAAATTTGTCAACAATATGATTTATCTTATGATAATGAGACATCTACTTGTATAAAGTAGCCGCGAATCCAACATAAAGCGACTCTCAATACGCATCTAAATTGCCCTGACTTGTCAGGGCAATTTCACTTATGGGGTGTGGGGCGACTCATTTAGGCCATGTTTAAACCTCAAACAGTCTGAGTTAAAATGGGAATCGCGCAGTTAATTTAGGGTAAGTCTGCTTTAACACTTTAGGCTTAGTCGAAAACTTTTTCCCCACAGGCGTATTATTGCCTGAAGGTACAAACGGTAATTCATCTTCATTACGGTTTTCATATAACTGACCCGCAACTAAATCGTAATCTTCAATAAACGGATAAGCATAATTATCTTTTAATGGCCATTGCGCCAAATCACCTAAGCTATCCGGTTGGGCAATAATTTTGTCATACCACTCTTGCCCTAATGACAAAATAAAACAACGAAACTCAGTAAAAGCATAATCAGAATCACAGCCCGTCACAATATAAGCTGCGCCCCAAATAGCCCACTGATAACTTCGGCGCAATTGCTGACCAAACATTTTATCAAATGCTTTTAATGACTCATCATCTAAAGGATCTAGTGACTGCTGTAATTGCTGTACGATTTGTTCAGAAGACTGGTCTGCATGGGTGCGGGTGACCAGTTGCCAAAATTGTGTTTCAGTCATTGAACTTTCCCAATATCCATTAAATTGCGATATTCTATCCTAAATACATCAAACCAAGTGAACAAAATGACACAGGTTAAGCGCCCCTTGGGCATTATATTACTGATTGCTTTATACAGTTTATTTACTATTATCGCCCTTTGGCGTGCAACTCAATATGCGACTTTTGACATATTAACCCTTGGTGTTTTACCCGTATTAGTGGGTCTATTGATCCGCGCGAAATGGGCTAAAATAGTGCTCTTTTTTCACCTAGGGCTGCAAACATTAGTGTTAATTGCAATGGGAACTACTGCGTTAATCGCGTATCAAATCACTCCCGAGGACGTGAAAATTGAATTTAATGGCCAAATCATTCCTATTTGGATAGTGGCAAGCGCTGCTATAAGTCTGGTCACTCTGCAGTGGTGGGCAGCACTAAACCATAAAGCGCGTCAGTATTTAAATAATATTGGTATTTAAAGACCACTTGAAACTCATTTTCGAGGACGTATTTGATAGTAATCTACTTATATGTCTATGCTATAGTCTATCTAGTGGTACAAAATAATAAGAGTTCAATAAATGCACAGTTTATCCCCTAGCGAATTATCTATTTTATTGCTTGAGCCTTCTGAGACTCAACGAAAAATAATTATGTCTCGATTACAGCAAGAAGGCGTTGTTAGCATTCAAACCGCTACAACACTTGAAGATGCCAAAGCGATTATAGCTCGTCATAAGCCTGACTTAATTACTAGCGCGTTACACTTTCCTGACGGCGAAGCAACGGATTTACTCGCGTATATCAAGCAAAAACCAGAATACCAAGACATTCAGTTTATGTTGGTATCGAGTGAGTGCCGCCGCGAGCAACTTGAAATTTTTAGACAGTCAGGTGTAGTTGCTATTTTACCTAAGCCTTTCAATTCAGACCATTTAGCGCGCGCATTAAATTCAACAATAGATTTAATCAGTAATGACGAATTAGATTTGAGCCATTTTGATGTGCATAATCTGAGAGTGTTGGTCGTTGATGATAGTCGTTTAGCACGTAACGTGATTAAACGGACCATTGGTAATTTAGGGATTAAAATTATTACTGAAGCAGAAGATGGCCAGCAGGCTATTAATCTAATGCAGCATAATATGTATGATTTAGTGATTACCGATTACAACATGCCCAGTGTTGATGGATTAGCGCTAACGCAATATATTCGTAATGAAAGCCAACAGTCACACATTCCTATTTTAATGGTATCGTCGGAGGCTAATGACACCCATTTAAGTAACGTATCCAGCGCTGGGGTTAATGCCCTTTGTGATAAGCCTTTTGAACCTAATTTAGTCAAACGGATCTTATATCAACTGCTTGAAGAGTAGCATAGTGAGTATTTAACAGTCTTTTTACCCTTTTATCGGACAAAATACTTTTAAAGCGTCAACGCTTATGGCATGTTAACCACGTTTTTAAAAACATTTCTATGGAAAGCAGAGAATATCAATATGAACAAAAGTGAACTGATTGCAAAAATTGCTGAAAACGCAGATCTAACTAAAGCAGAAGCTGGCCGTGCATTAAAATCATTTGAAGCAGCGGTAACTGAAGCGATGAAAAATGGCGAAAAAATTTCTATCGTTGGTTTTGGATCATTTGAAACCTCACAACGTGCTGCACGTACTGGTCGCAACCCGCAAACTGGTAAAGAAATTCAAATTGCCGCTGCAACTGTACCTAAGTTCAAAGCTGGTAAAACGTTAAAAGATAGCGTTAACTAAAAATAAGTTAACTGTTATTTTTAAAAGCCTCCTTTCGGAGGTTTTTTTATGCCCTATTTCTGTCAAATCGAGCAATCCTCAAACTAACATCGCCAAATCAGCTTACTGCACAACCCAAGTGCAATGCCGCACCATTACAAAGCAACCAATAGGCTTTTAACGTGTTCAAATTTTAATAATTAGTTGATAAATATGATATTTAAACATTGGCACAACCTTCGCTTAACTCAGAGTAGATAAACCAACATTTAACACTCTGTCTCGATATATGAAGTTTTAAAGTCCTGACATACACAGTGTTAAATGCATAATAAAACTTTGAGGGAAGATGATGAAAAAATCACTATTACAAGCAGTTGCATTATCAAGCACACTATTACTCAGCAGCACAGCTTTTGCCGAAGTATCCGCTAATATTGGCGCAACGTCTAACTACTTATGGCGCGGAGTCACCCAGACAGATGATGCGGTTGCTGTGCAGGGTGGTCTTGATTACGCACACGAGTCTGGTTTTTATGCTGGCACTTGGGCATCAAATGTCGACTTTGATGATGCAGCAACCTATGAAGCGGACTTTTATGCAGGCTATGCTGGAGAGTTTGCTGAAGATTTCACTTACGACGTAAGCTATTTATATTACGCCTACCCTGATGCTGATAGCAGCTATGATTTTGGTGAAGTTTCATTTGTATTAGGTTGGAAATGGCTAGAATTAGGTTATTCAAAAGTGGTCAATGCTGATTCTGGGGTTTCTGGCGCTGACAGCGAAACTGATTGGAGTTACTTACAAGCTAATGCCAGCTTCCCTTTAACAGAGAAAGTCAGCTTAGGCGTTCATTATGGCTATTCACAGGGTGATGTCGTTAAAGACCTATTTAGCGAAACCTATTCTGATTACAACGTGTCACTGAGCGCTGACACAGATGTCGGCACAGTATCTTTCATGGTTTCTAACACAGATTTAGCAGATGACGATGCAAAAGTCGTTTTAGGTTATTCATACGGCTTTGATCTATAGCAGTACAACAATGTGAATTGTTTGCTAATCTAGTAGGTAAGCAATTTTCATTGGCATGTTAAGTTGCGTTAACGCTACCTTAGGGTGGCGTTTTTATTTTTAAACCTTACCCTAATAATGACGAGTCCAATGATCGTCAATCTTAAAATAAAAAGCCGTGTACTTTCCCTCTTTTATATCTCTCAATTAGCTTGCCAGAAAATAACTGCTAAGCTCAAATAGTGAAGGTAAAAAAAACTGTTCAGCTTGAACAATATATTTTGCTTTTCTAAGGATAATTTTTTGGTTAGAAAGAGCTCATTGGTTTAGTACTGTTGTTTACCATTGGTTATGAGGGTTTTATTATGGCTAATATCACTGAAAGAGTGCCTGACGATACAGAAATTGAAGCGATGACTTCACCAAGAAGTGCTAAGGGAGCCGAAAATTTGCAACATAAACGTCAAGTCAAAAGGCGTTTAGAAGATTTTCTTGAGCAAGCACAACTTAGAAAAGCCATTGGTGATGACGACTTCTTTTAGTCATATAATCATCACACAAATAAAAAAACCATCGTTACAACCGCTATCAGTAAGCCGTTAACACGATGGTTTGTTTTTTAATAGCGGTAAATAAACTAAACTTTTAAGATAAGCGATTAAATTTTTGTTGTTGATTTTGAGTCAACAATTGCTCCGCCCTAGCCCCTAAATAAACATAAATACCTAGCCCAACTAACAAGCCAACTACAGCTAACATCATCATGATTGCCGGCTCAATATATTGTTTCTCTCCTAAAGAAGCTTTGAACATAGTTAGCAAAGCTTCTATCGAAATTGCGATTAAGATGGTGGAAATAAAACGCGTTATAGTCCGCCGTGTTGAACTATGACGAAATATATCTTTATGCATTAGCACTTCTTCTTCCAAAATCGTTTTACCCAAATCAAAAATCGCTAATGCGAGGGTTAGAAAAATAATAATACCAAAAGGCAGTAACGGATCATTTTGCGCCGGCTCAGACAGCAAGCGATAAATATCAGACACTACCGTCCACATTAATACACTCACCAAGACGAACAGCCCCAGCACAATAAAACTATATACTGCTTTAAATATTGGCGTCATTTTACGTCTTGCGCTGTCACCCATCATAAACTCAATCAACTGAGTAAGATTAATATCAACCACTACAATGACGCGCTGACTATTAGCATTTAACAGCTGTCTTGAGGCGCTTACACACAGGCCTCCACCCGTATTCGATAAATATGGGCTAGTAATATAGCGAGTACTGTCTTGCTCGGCTAAACCAGTAAAATAGGGACGATGGCTTCTGTCGGTATCGCGCCCTTTATCAGATAATTTAACTTTGCCTTTAGACACCACAAGGTTGTCGCTCACTTGAGTGCCATTTTCATCAAGTAGATACAGCAATTGCACAAAAGGGTAACTTCTAGCTAGCTCATTAAACACCTTATCTGAGGTCGGGTTCTGAAATATAGATGCGTCACTTAATCCTAATAAAATGGAATCCAATAATTCATGAATAACCGATTCATGCTCATGATAACGTTCGATAACACTTAAAAAACTCATTGCAGCCATATATCACTCCCTCTTTACCATAAGAGGTTAAAGCAGTGATTGTGCCAACTAATTACTATAATAAATTCATAACCTTAGTAATAAACACATCTTATTTAGGTCATAAACCAGTGCAATTGCACCGATATAATCCATGGCAGATGAAAATTTTCGATTGGTGAATCAAAGCAATTAATGAGAACATTGATTAACTTTGCCCAGATTTATCAAACCATAGGTAATGCAATGTCTGATGCTTTAATTCGTTATCAACAAGATATTCGCCGCTTTTCGGATGAATTAATCCGTATACAAGCACCGATTAAAATCCTCGACACCATTAAATGGCCACGTGAAATCGAAGACAAATTTTTAGCCAAACAAACTAAAGTACTACCAGAAATAAGCACTGACTTTTACGATTCAATTCCCGTGTCTTTCAATACCGGTAAAACCCAGCAAGACTTGAAAAGTCTTCGCTCTGCGATTGAAAAGGGCTTAGGTAAGAAAGATAAACTAGGTAAAATACTCATTGCCAATGTTGACCAATATCGCATTGTGATCGACATGCTCAATAATCGTGGTAAACCCATGTTTGGCAAACTCAGCCAAGAACTTTATGGCAGTGCTAGTCATAAATTACACGGCGATCGCCATACATTACGCCAGCTAGGTGACAGGCTAAGTCATATTTTCTCATTACCCGCTGCAAGGCATATGAGTAAACAACATCCTAAAATCATCACCGCACCAGAGGCCGTAAACCAACTGAGTCAGCGACTGGTTAACTATTTTCATGATGATAAAATATACGTAAAACTCAGCGATGGTATTGTGTCAGATGCGGCGGTCGGCGGTGACACGGTTAAAATAAACACTCGCGCCATGTTCAGTGAATCAGATATGAATGTGTATGAAGTACATGAAGGTTGGGTGCATGTGGGCACCACACTCAATGGACGAGCCCAACCGCATGCAACATGGTTAAGTGTTGGTTCTCCGCGGGTTACCGCTTCACAGGAAGGTCTAGCGGTATTAATGGAGATGTTAACCCTTAGCTCTAACCCCGGAAGAGCTAGACGTATCAGTGATAGGGTGTCAGCCGTTGATATGGCGGAGCAAGGGGCGGACTTCATCGAAGTGTATCGATATTTCAGAAACCTACACTTAAGCTCAAAAGACAGTTACCGAGTCACCCAGCGTGTATTTCGTGGTGGCATGGTCCAAGGCGGCAGTTTCTTTACCAAAGATATTTCCTATGTCCGCGGCTATGTTGAAAACATCAACTTTATTCGCAGTGCTATTAGCACTGGTTTACCTGAACTTATCCCTATGCTGTTTTTAGGTAAACTGGCTATCGAAGATATTCCTGATCTCTATCAAGCTTATCAAGAAGGTGTGATTGCTGGGCCCAAGTATCTTCCACCTATGTTTGCAGACATTAGTGGTCTATATGCATGGTTTGGATTTGCTTCAGGTATTGGCAATATTGATTTAAAAGGAGTGCAACGCCACTTTGCGCGCTCTTTTGATAAGGTCACCATCAAAACCCCAGAAGCAGACTTATTTGATGATTCAGAATTTGATAATAACTCGGATTAACATCCATAAATAAGGGCAACCATAGTTGCCCTTATTTTATTTCATGTCCTATCAATCAATAAACGAATCACTCTAGAATCAATCAATAAGATATCCAGTCCCTCGACACTCAATCAATAAGCTACATTGTCCATAGCTTGAGCGTTTACACTCGTGCACTACCAAGGCATTTGCACCTCTTCGCTGGACTTGTGCTTTCAAAGACTTTATCAATGACTCATCACTGGGCGCCGTCTTATTTAAATCAGTCGGTCTATCCTGTTGACAATATGACGCGTCGACATTACCTAGGTCTTTGTATTGACGATTAAAGACGTATTGCTGGCTATAGACATCAACATCATTAGCCCTGATGTTTTGTTCACCAACATCAAATACATTAGTATTAAATTTAATTGATGAGCATCCTTGCAGTAACAATGACGCCATAAGCATTAACATTAAAACCATAAAAGCTGGCATTGCAACATCCTTATTATATGTGATCCTAATTAACGCGCACTGGGTGTGCTTTAACCTTATAACGCTTTTTTAAGCGCTTTTTGTTTCGCAAAATACTCACGTGTTAAGCCAAACACTACCGGGCTTAATAACATCAATGCGATCAAGTTTGGCAGCGCCATCATCGCATTTAACGTATCAGCTAATAGCCAAATAAACTCTAATGAACTAATCGCACCAATCGGTACGACTAAGGTGAATATTAAGCGGAATGGCTTAACCGCTTTATCACCAAATAAGTACTGCACGCACTTCTCACTGTAAAAACTCCAGCCTAAAATGGTGGTAAATGCAAATATAGCCAGTGCAATTGCCACAATGTAATTTCCCAAAGGCAAGGCATGGGAGAATGCCAGCGAGGTCAATGCCGCCCCATTTTCACCCGATGTCCACGAGCCAGTAACAACAATAGCCAGGCCGGTGATAGAACAAACAATGATAGTGTCGATAAACGTACCTAACATTGCCACTAAGCCTTGCTTAACTGGGTTGTTAGTTTTTGCTGCTGCGTGGGCAATTGGCGCACTGCCTAAGCCTGCTTCATTTGAGAATATACCACGGGCCACACCAAAACGAATTGCCGCCCATACTGCAGCGCCAGCAAATCCACCTTGTGCCGCAACAGGGTTGAATGCACTGTGAACGATAAGCTCGAACGCTGCTGGTACTTGATCAATATACACCACTAATACAGCTAATCCGGCAGTGATATAAAACACCGTCATTAATGGCACAAGTTTACCGGCAACTTCTGCAATGCGTTTAATACCGCCCATCAACACAGCACCAACTAATACCATTAGCACCACACCGGTAATCCAACTTGGTACACCAAAGTTACTGCTTAATGCGTCTGCTACCGAATTTGATTGCACAGTATTACCAATACCGAACCCTGCAAACATACCAAAAAACGCAAAGGCTGTGCCTAACCAGGCCCATTTTTTGCCTAAGCCATTTTTGATGTAATACATAGGGCCGCCAACATGATCGCCATTGCTGTCGGTTTCACGAAATTTAACCGCTAATACCGCTTCTGCAAATTTGGTTGCCATGCCTACTAATGCAGTACACCACATCCAAAACAAGGCGCCTGGGCCACCTATGACAATTGCAGTGGCAACACCGGCTATATTGCCTGTACCTATGGTTGCTGAAAGCGAGGTCATCAAAGCATTAAAAGGGCTTACATCACCTTTTTCGCTTTCATCAGTGACAGTTCTCCCTGACCATAATAATTTAAAACCTGTGCCTAATTTTAAAATCGGCATAAATTTCAAACCAATAGATAAAAATAACCCTACGCCTAATATCATCACCAGCATGGGAACACCCCAAACGATGCTGTTAATATTACTTACTAAAAGTGTGACCGCTTCCATTTAATATCCCATGATTAACTAAATTATTATGTTTATTGTTATTTATGTTTTATCAATGCTGAAATTTATCGAACTCGAAGCATTATTTTCAGCAATTTTTTAGAGTACCTTGATTAGTGTATTTTTTGCAACAATCTAGCAACTAAAAATAGGTGTTTGATTCACGATGTCGAAGGCTTAAAAATTTGTACTACGGGTAAGGCAGGTAAAGACATGCGTGCCATTTGGGCTAAACAGGATTGACAGACACATTGCTGCGCATTAATTCTGGCTTGAGGATACGCTAGCTGATAGCGCTTGATCAGTTCGACCGCTGAATAATCTGACAATACACACCAACAAGTTAAAACATCTTGCCCACTGGCCATCACACATTGGTTCATTTGATCACAGATGGGGCAGTTTTTTGCAGACAAAGTCATACCTTTGCTAGTTGTTATTAAATGCTGAATATTAATCGATAGCTGCTGAAAACTGACATCGCCCAGCTCAATCACTTCAAATTAGAACGATGTCAGTTATACACTATTTTTTTGGAAAATTAGCAGAAGAAGTACTGCCTAATACTGTTCCTGCAACACTTTGACCGTAAAAACCATCATGCTGATGATATTGGCTTTGTGTTTCAACCACATTGCCTTTAAATCTAGGGTCTTGAGGGCGATCTTGCGAATTAATATAAGCCGCGACGTCCCAAGCTTGTTGAGGAGTCAGTTGGACACTTTTACCCAAAGGCATGTTCTCATAGATAAAATCTGCCGCGGTATTGACTCTGTGCATGCCCGCGCCCCAATTAAAACTTTGTGCTCCCCATACTGGTGGCAGAGCAGCTACACCGGCAATGATTTGACCTTGACCATCTTGCCCGTGGCAAGATTGACAATGCGCTTGATATACCACTAAACCGCGTTCAGGAGAATAAGCTTGTTCAGCTTTAGGCACCGCGGGATAACCACGACCCGGTAATTGCGCTAATGCATTTTGATCCATTTTACTTGAGATGGCCTCAGGTAAAATAAAGTCATCGCGTTTTGCCCCTTTGACCAATTCACTGTCGCTTAACTCAGGGACAGGGCCAGCAACATTGTGCTGTAGCATTAATCCAGACATGCCCAACCAATATGAATAAGCTGATAACGCCACTAACTCTTTGCTGCCTGATTCAGGCGCTTTGCCATTCATCGAATAAGTGAAACAGCCTTGTAACCGCTCTTCAAAACTGTTTACTTTATCGTTTTTCTTACGGTAAGCCGGATACGCAAAATATGCTCCCCACAAAGGTGAGGCATTGGCTTTATTGCCCGCGTTGAGGTGACAGTTAACGCAATTAAGTTGGTTGCCGACATACTTATCACGCAGTTGCTGAGTATTGACAAATAATTGGTAACCTAAGCGAACTTTATCGCCAAACTCACCTGTTGGAATATCTGACAATGCCGCTGGCTGAAGGTAGGTTTGTTTAGCTTTAGGCACTGAAGGTAAAGCTTGCTGGCGATCAGGTAGCTCTGTAGCAATAACAGCAGCATTCATATTCAAGCTAAACAATACTGCTGCGCCTAAGATGATGTTTAATTGGGATTTCATGGCGTGTCCTTACTTAAGCGATGCAAAATAGTGGGCAAGTTTGTCAATTTCGATTGCGGTTAATTTACTGGCAACATTACCCATCATATTATCGGCATCGCCTTTGCGGGTGCCTTTTTGCCAAGCTTCAAGCTGGCTTTTAATATAACTGGCTTGTTGGCCAGCTAAACGCGGAAATTGCTCAGCACCTATCGCAGAAGGACCATGACAAGTAAAGCAGGCGGGAATATCGCGCGCCCAATCTCCTTGATAAGCGAGTTTTTCGGCGGGATCTGTAATCGCCACTTTATCACCACGGTATCGCAGCGTAATGTCATCGACGGCTTGAGAGGCAAAGTAGTCAGCGGCTACTTGAATATTATCTCCTTGTACCGTCATCGCCATAGGCTGCATTAGTGCATTTTGCCGTTGCCCAACTTGAAACAACTTGATCTGTTTAACCATGTAGGATGCTGATAAACCAGCTAATTTAGGTCCTGCAACATCAAGTCCCTGCCCTTGAGCACCATGACAACTCACACATACCTGCGCCGGAACGGGCACAGTCTGTAGTAACTCTTTGGGTGAAGACTCTGGAATGGATGCGCTCACATGTAGACTTACCATACTGCTCACGAATGTTGCAGCGATTATTATTTTATTCATCATCTCGCCCTTAAGAAGTCCGTATCTATATTCATCGGACAAACTATAGATGATTATTTAACCTATTAACACCGACTATTTTTCATCCATTTTTAATAAGTCATCTCAACTCGGGTTAAGAGATGAATAAGCGATATTAAAAATATAATATTCAATTGCTTACAGCAAAATTGAATTTTGCGCTGAGGTTAAATACTAATAAGCCTCCGTTGCTATTACAACGAAGGCTTAATAAGTTTAACGATTCTGTCATTAACTCAAGTGAAGTTACTTAGGGCGCACGCCTAAGGTATGGCAAATAGCATAAGTCAATTCGGCACGGTTTAAAGTATAAAAGTGGAAGTCTTTCACCCCTTCACGGGCTAATACTTTTACGGTATCAATGGCCACGTTTGCACCCACTAATTGACGCGTGGCAGGGTCATCATCTAAACCTTCAAACTGACGGTGTAACCATGCAGGAATAGCCACATTAGTCATATCCGCAAAACGCTTAGTTTGCTTAAAGTTAGTTACCGGTAAAATACCTGGCACGATTTCAACATCAATACCCGCTGTAACACAGCGGTCGCGAAAACGAAGATACGACTCTACATCAAAGAAAAACTGAGTAATTGCGCGGTTTGCTCCGGCATCAATTTTCTTCTTTAGGTGAATTAAATCAGCTTGAGCATTGCGCGCATCCGGATGCACTTCTGGGTAAGCCGCTACCGAAATATCAAAATCAGCAACTGAGCGAAGTAAACGCACTAAATCATTAGCAAAACGAGTCGGCTTTGGGCTGCCATCGGGTAAGTCACCACGCAGTGCGACAATATCTTTAATGCCTGAATTCCAATAATGTTTGGCAAGTTCAATCAGCTCTTCATCGCTGGCATCCACTAAGGTTAAATGCGGTGCTGCAATTAAATTAGTTTCACTTTGAATACGCTCAATAACACTGTGAGTGCGGTCGCGCACGCCTGAATTAGCACCGTAGGTTACCGATACAAATTTAGGGTTTAATGGTTCTAAACGACGAATAGAATTCCACAGAATGGTTTCCATTTCTGGTGTTGAAGGTGGAAAAAATTCAAATGACACGTTGATATCACTTAACTCAGATAGGCTCTGATTTAACGACTGTGAGTGCTGGGCGTGATGAAAAGCCATTTTATATTTCCTTCAACTGCTTCGATGCGAACATCGATGGATTTAATACTCGGATGATGACTGTCTATTACTTTACTGCGACTTCATAATGGACGTTTAGACGTCTATATGTCTATATAGTAATTTAACTGACCATGAAGTCAAGAATAAATATTCATTGAATACGTATAACCACGATGAAGAATGTTCAATTTGAAGATGAAAAAAAAGCAAGACTCAAAAGAGTCTTGCTTAATTGAACTGGGTTGTCGTCAAAGCAAAGTTATTATTCTTGCAATAAATCGCGACAAATATGCACTAGATCAGATTGAACAGCTGCCGCGGTGACTTCTCTACCCGCGCCTGGGCCACGTATAATCAGCGGATTACCTTGATAAAATGCACTGCGGATAACAAACACATTGTCGCCGGGCGTTAAATTGGCATAGGGATGATTACGGTCTACCCATTGAATGCCCACTTCAGCTTTCAATTTACCACCCACTTTATCTAATGCCGCCACATAACGTAGCACTTTATTTTGCTCTGCGGCGGCCACAAATTGCTGCAGCATTTCAGCATCAAGCTCATTAATGCGCTTTAAAAAGTCTGCTAATGTTAATTTAGCCAATGCTTCAGGCACTAATGAGTTTAGAGTAATGTCTTCTAACTCAATGGCTAAACCAATTTCACGCGCTAAAATAAGCAATTTTCGTTGCATATCTCGACCCGATAAATCATCACGGGGATCAGGTTCTGTAATCCCCAGCTCTTTCGCCTCAAGCACTAATTGAGAAAATGGTTTACTGCCATCATAGTTTTCAAATAACCAACATAAAGTACCTGAAAAAATACCGCCAACCGCTTCAATCGTGTCACCGCTATTACGTAAGTCATTTAACGCATGCTGAATAGGCAACCCAGCACCACAACTGGCGTTATAGCGCCAAAATAAACGTCGATTACACAGTTGCTGCTTTAGCTCTCGATAAAAAGGCAATGGTCCTGAACCCGCCAATTTATTAGCACTGACCACATGAATACCTTTAGCAAACAATTGTGGGTATTGTAAGGTCAAGGTGGCACTGGCACTGATATCAAGCGCGACTATCTCATCGCAAGACAGTTGCTCTAATTGGTCAAACAAACTGTCATAGGTCCATTCTGTACCTTGTTGCTCATATTGTTGCTGCCAGCTGTCTAAATTAACCCCAGCGTTATCAACAAAAGCCTTTTTAGAACTCACCAAACCGACTAATTCGACTGTGGCTTCTAAGTCTTTATTTAGCCCAAAACGAGCACGTTTAAATAAATCTATCCACGCCTCACCAATATTGCCTATACCTAGCAACAGTACGCCTATGCGCATTCTTGGGCCAGCACAGCGGCGATGTATTTTTTGAGTCAGTAAGCTAACCTGCCCCTGTGGCACTAATGTCACTAGGCTTAAGCCGTCTTGATAAACAGGTTTGGCATCACGACTTAGCAAACGGGCAAAGCTTTTACGATACAATTCTGCATCGGCACTGACCAAAGCCACTAGCCCCAAGTCGCATTGTGCCTGCAATTGCGTAATACCAAACTCAGCAGTTTGGGACACTAATAAAGACTGCACTTGCTTTTGCCTTTCTAATGTAAAGGCTAATTCATACTTATGTTGCGCCAATGACCAATAAGCCAATGGGGTTAAGCCCGCTTCGGTCAGTAATGTTAACAAAGGATCTATCGCTGCGGCGGCTTTAAAACTAAATAACACCACTTCATTTAAACTGGTTACCACAGGTGCACTAGCTGACGAACTATGGGGGGCAATCAATGTAAAATCAGTGTGAGAGGCATAGCTTGAGCGTACGGCTAAACTCACTTCGGTATTGAACAAAGGCTGTAATGTACGTGAATGCAATACTGGAGAGCCCAGTCTAGCTAATCGATCGGCTTCAGCCAAAGACATGCTTTTTAGCAGTTTGGCATCATTAATTTTATTCGGGTCAGCATTAAATACCCCTTCAACATCGGTCCAAATCGTTACCCGATCAATATCAGCCAAACTGGCAATTAATGTCGCGCTAAAATCAGAACCATTTCGCCCAAGCAATAGTGTTTCACCCTGACTATTAGCACAAATAAACCCTGTAATGACTAAACGCTCATTAGGATGAGCCGCTAATAAAGCCTGCACTTTGGCTCGCGACTCTTCTACCCGAATATTAGGCACAGCACCTTCGTCAGCGACAAGTATTGAACAGGCGTCTACATGGGATGACGCTACACCAGATTCACGTAATAACGCCGCCATTAATCTTGCCGACCAACGTTCACCAAAACTCACCACATGGCTAATTTGATATTCATTGCGCTGTTCAAGTGATAATAAGCTAATCAATTGTGACTTGTCGGTCGACAAGCGCTCACGTAAATCACGTGCTTGCTCATTAGATAATAATTGTTCGATTAAGGTTTGCTGATAGCCGATTAATACTTGTAGCTCTTCTTGCCATAGCTGACCGGTTTCACGCAAATTGAGCAGCTTATATAAAAAGTTGGTACTTTTACCTGCCGCTGAAACAACAATTAAGTCATCGCTGTGACCATGGGTCAGTAAAATGTGGGCGACTCGGCGATAACAATCCGCATCTGCAAGACTTGAACCACCAAATTTATGTAAATGACCACGCGCCATGTATTACTCCTTAAACGACAACTACAGCGCTGCGACTGCAGCTAATGCGGCTTTAATATCTGCCACTAAATCTTCACCATCTTCAATACCAACAGATAGTCTCAATAATGTATCTTTAACGCCAGCCTCAAAACGGGCTTGGGCATCCATTGCTCTATGGGTCATAGTCGCAGGAACGGCTATTAAACTTTCCACTCCGCCTAAACTTTCAGCAACACTGAACAAGGTTAACGCATCTAAGAATGCTACAACCTCTGCTTCGCCACCTTTTAGCTCGAAACTGAGCATAGCGCCAAAGCCTTTTTGCTGTTTTTTCGCAATTTCATGTCCAGGATGATCCGTTAATCCTGGATAATACACTTTTGCCACCACAGGGCTTTGACATAGCGCATCAACTATCTGTTTGGCATTGGCTTGATGTTCACGAATTCGCACTGCTAAAGTACGAATACCACGCAGAGTAAGGTAACTGTCAAACGCTGATCCCGTTAAGCCTAAGGTGTTTGACCACCAATGCAGTAACTCGCCGATGTCTGGATCTTTAGCTACAACAGCGCCGCCAACCACATCACTGTGACCATTGATATATTTGGTCGTGGAATGGATAACGATATCAGCCCCTAAATTTAAAGGCTGCTGCAAAATAGGTGATAAAAAGGTGTTATCCACGGTAACCAATGCGCCAACTTCTTTTGCTGCAGTAGCAATGGCGGCAATGTCGACCACACGCAGTAATGGATTAGACGGCGTTTCTAACCACACCATTTTGGGTTTTTTGGCAATGGCTTCTGCTAATGCTGCCGCGTTGGTTTGATCAACGATGGCCAATTTAAACTGACCTTTTTTGGCCAGGTTAGTAAATAAACGGTAACTACCTCCATAGCAATCATGTGGCACAACCAATAAATCGTCTGGGCCTAATAAATAGGTCACTAGCGTAATGGCAGCCATGCCAGTACAGGTTATCACTCCGGTAGCCCCTTGCTCTAATTTGGCTAAGGCTTCGCCTAAAATACAACGTGTTGGATTGCCTGAACGGCTGTAATCAAACTCACGCGGATTTTTATGGCCATCAAAAGAATAATTGGTCGATAAATAAATTGGCGGGACAACTGCACCATGTTGTGTGTCACTTTCAATCCCCTGTCGGACTGCGACAGTAGCATTGCTATGTTGTTTACAAGACTTGGTCATGATTGATTCCTAACATTACGAACACACAAAGAGATGTCTAGATGGCTAAATTTACCTAACTGAGCAGCTCAGGTCAACAAAAATAGACGTTTAGACGTCTAAACATAAAGAAATCTATTTGCAATGTGCACTAAAACACAGCAATAATTTGACTAGAAACTTTAAGGGTTTAAAATCTGCACCGTATTTAAAGTAAAGGGTGAGTTAATGACTGAGTGGAATGGCGACTATATTAGCCCATATGCCGAACACGGCAAGAAGAATGAACAAGTAAAAAAAATCACAGTTTCAATTCCGTTAAAAGTATTGAAAGTACTGACCGATGAGCGCACTCGTCGCCAGGTAAATAATTTACGTCACGCGACAAATAGTGAATTACTTTGCGAAGCTTTTTTACATGCTTACACGGGTCAACCATTGCCCGATGATCATGACTTATCAAAAGATGAGCCTGACAGCATTCCGCGTGAAGCGAAAGCATTGATGGACCAAATGGGTATTGAATGGGAAGATTTAGAGTAATTAATCACTTTTAAGTCATTTCACATCTGCTATTCATTCCATCAAGATGAATATCCTGCTTAGTCAGGGTAGTTATCTTGATGGAATTTTGTTTTTAGACACGATCAAACAATTGATATCAATCAATATACAAATACTTGTGTTGAAAAACGTTAGTTACTAAGAGTCATTGCATGCCATTCATTGATCCCACCACGTTATTACTCGCCTCAGTTATTATTTTTTGTGGCGCATTAACCCAAAGCTTAATCGGTTTCGGTTTAGCCGTAGTCGCCAGTCCCTTACTGTATATTATCGACCCACAGTTAGTGCCCGTTCCAGTGATTGTGATGGGGTTTGCAATTTCACTAATGACCTTATTCAGAGAGCGTAGCCATTTAGAATTTAATGGATTGCAATATGCGTTACTTGGCAGAGTTCCGGGTGGTTTTTTGGGCGCAAGCTTACTATTGCTCGCCCCTCAACCAATATTAGGACTAGCCATTGCTGCTATTGTATTTACAGCGGTTTTATTAAGTATTTTTAAATTATCCGCACCTGTGAATCGGATAACCTTATTTATTGCGGGTATTGTCTCAGGTATTTTTGGCAACATTGCCGCCATTGGTGGACCGCCAATGGCTATTTTGCTGGCCGGAAAAGATGCCAGCCAATTTAGGGCGGCACTATCAGCCTTTTTTATCTTCAGCTCGATGATCGCACTCGCTATTTTAGCTATAGTCGGTTTGGTTGAAGTAAAACACCTTTGGTTATCCTTGTTACTGCTACCATCCGTCATTGCAGGGTACATCATTGCAGGACGAATTGTTGGGCGAGTCGATAAAGATAAAACCCGCAAAGCAACGTTAATTTTGTGTACGCTGAGTGCATTACTGTTAACGATAAAGTCATTAGGTAGCCTTTAAAAGCCTTTGTTAACATAGCTTAAATCACATAGTGAGTCCTTCACAGCACCAATCATTAACTTCATGAGTGATTGGGTCAACAAACTGCAAACGCTGCGCTAATAACTGTAAAGGTTTGTCAAAATCATCTTCGCCTTTAGCCTGCAGTGTGGGATAAAAGCGGTCATGTAATAAAGGCATGCCTAAACTCTGCATGTGTACCCGTAATTGGTGGGTTTTACCGGTAACGGGTTCCAGTTCAAAAAGTCCTAGGTTATTGTTAATTTTGAGTAATGTAATCTCAGAATGACTATTACTAGGCCCGTCAACAATCTGCATGGTAAAACTAGGTATTCCACGTTCTAGCCGATTCTTAATGGTCCAATGATATGGCAACATCATCTGATTTAAGGCGAAGTCTTGTGGTAACTCGGCCACTGCTTGATAGGTTTTTTTAATTTTATCATCGAGAAAAAGTTGATGATAAGCATGTCGAGTCTCAGGATTTACCGTCATCAACATCACGCCAGCGGTGTCTTTATCAAGCCGATGAGCTGGGGCTATTGTGTCTATTCCAGTGCGAATACGTAAACGGTGTACTAAGCATTCATTCACATAATTACCACCAGGGGTAACCGGTAAAAAATGCGGTTTATAGACAATGATTTTATGGGAATCTTGATAAAGAATTTGCTCGGTAAAAGGCACTTTTTTTTCAACTGCAACTTCACGATAATAATAAACCCGTTTGGTTGCGGCATATTCACTTTGGCAATCAATTAATTGGCCATCTTGCCAATGTACTTTGCCCTCTTTAATCCGTTGATCCCACGCTGAGGGTGATATTTGTGGAAACTTATCAATTAAAAAAGCCAACACTGTTGGATAAACTGTAGAGGATTCACTCGTGCGAGGTAAGACAACATAGGATGGCTGCGCCGCGATAGCGCCAGTAACTAAAAGTGACTCGTGAGTAGATTTCGACATAAAATTATCAGGGTACCGAATAGATACCCTTATATTATCAGGTTATACATCAACATGGGATTTTAGTAATTGCAGGACAAAGTCCATGGTTTTGTGACAATTGGGCTGATCTACCAAACGTAACTTATCACGACTATACATGGGCAAAACCTCTAACCAACGCTGGCTTACCCAAGTGGCGTCTTCTAAATGAATTTGTGAATACAAACCAAGTAAATCAGGGTTAACTTCATAAAACTGTTCAAGCGCTGCACTGATAATTTCAAACTTACCCACTATCGGCTCATGGCGCCAATTCTGACAAGGTAGAGTCCGTGCTATCCATACGCCATTGTGCTGTTTAGCTGCCGATAATACTTTTAAGCGTTGCTTACCTTCTAACACAATACTCAGCGACTTATCTTCTAGTTGGTGAAAGTCGATAATTTCACACTCGGTAATACTGCGATAACAGGGCAGTTCACTTTTAGCCTTTAGCGCTGCCATGGCTAAACCGTATTCACCTTTAAGCACTGATGCCACCAGCGCCAATTCAGCAGGAAAAGCAACCCTAAACTCGAGCCGGCCATTTGGCAACAACACCGCATCTTGTATCAGTAAAGCCATTTCACGTGTTTGCATTTTCGCCTCCAACACCATCAAGGTGAAGCACCAAAAAAGCGAGCATCAATAAGATGCTGCTCCATATCAGTGTAGTCAACGATGAAAAAACCAACAGTAAATTAAGATAAATTAATGCTAATGTACGACTGAAAATGCAACTTACTTTGTTCCACAATACCAGTAATTTACCAAGCCTCAAGATGATCCATTACGGTACCATTGGCCACAATAGTTGCTAACTCATCAGCTAACTTTTGGCTCTGTTTAATACTTGTTTGCCAATAATCAATCCGAGATTGGGTATCAAGATGCTTAAAATCTTCACGATCTGGAATTTTGCCATAGGGTAGCGAGGCAATAAATTCAGCCGATGGCGCCAGAATGAGCGCGTTGTGATAATTACTGCGGGCCTTACGCCATATCAGTGACTTATCAAACCAACCTGGGCTCATATGCGGGTAAAAATGTGGATATAAGGTTAAGCCACTTTCTTTGGGTAGGGGTAAATCAAAATGATAATCGGTAATGCCACCATCGTAATACTTACCTTTTGGCAGACCATCAATGTCGCGCACTGGATCAAGTAATAATGGAATTGAACCGGTGGCGAGCAGTGCCTGGCGAATATTATTTTCAGTCAGTGCCATTTGCTTGGTTGGTAGGTCTTTTAAGCGCCCAAACGGAGATGCGGCATCTTTATGGCTCAGTAAAATACGTTCAAAATGCCATGCAATACTTTTACGGTTAACGCTATTACTGGCCGCAGCTAAGGCCAAACCAATGGCAATGCCCACCTTAGACTGGCTGCTATTCACATGACGGGCTCGACAGGCAATAATATGATCCCGAAATATCGGGTTAGCAATAATATCCGTCCCCGCTTTATCGCCTAAAATACCATCAACCACACCCTGCACTTGTTGAGTGACTTGCTCTCTGGTGGGCACATCGTCATAACGCTGAGTGATATAAAAATGTTCTAATCGCTCATAGGCTGCTAAAGGGTTGTCTTGTCCTAAACATGCTAAACGCCATGCACCGGAAGAGGCTCCCAGCATATATAACGGATCTTGACGGTCCTTAAAAAACTCACCAAAAATATACTTGTCTAACCCTGCAATACCAATCCACTTAGGACCACCTGAAGCCGCTAATAGCTGGGTAAACATACCTTGCTGTAAACCTTGCGCTTCTATCTGTTTAAAAGCCGTTTCACCTGCAATAAGCCGTAATGCTGACAAATGTTGATCCTCTAATACTTGAAGAGTTAAAACAGTGATATTATTGCCATACTATGACACTTTCACTGCTGAATTATTCATTGGAACTCTTATGATTGTTGACACTTTAGCAAATCGCCATCTATATACAAAACTGCATCCACGTTTAGCCTTGGCATTAGCACACTTAGCTGAAACAGATTTTACCGCCAAAGCTGTTGGTAACTATGAACTAGACGGTAAAAACCTGTTTGTTATCGTCAATGATTATGAAACCAAACCAAGAGAAATTGAGCCATTTGAAGTACATCAGCAATATATTGATGTCCAATATGTGGTCAGTGGTGCAGAAGAGTTTGGTTATTTACCGTTAGCGGATCAAACACCGTCTAAGCCGTATTATGACAAACATGATTATGCCGAGTTTGACTTCGAATCAAATAAACAAGATGCGGCATTTATTGCCTTAAAAACCGGTATGTTTGCTATTTTCTTTCCTGGTGATATGCACATGCCAGGCACGTTTGCTACGCCGCAAAAAGTCCGTAAAGTGGTTATCAAGGTACGTATTTAACTGCCTATCTTGAACTTCAATCGTGTCACAGGAAAATGGAATAGCAGACATTGAGTGAATGTTATTGCACGTGTCATTGACCGCGACTTTGACCATAAAGTCGCCGAAAGTTTAAAAGTCGCCTACGGCTTAGTTCAATAACTCTGCTTTAATCAACTGCAGTAAAAAGGTTTCTCTTTCTATCGATAAGCCTTTCTTGTCACTGCTAGCAATAGTTTCCAGATTATGGGAAATCGCGGTATCAATATCAATCCACACCGGGGTCATACCATTACTGATCTCGTGTGCTTCAAACTGGGTGTCACCCAATTCATCTTCAATTTGACATACATAACAGTAAGACAGCATCTTGACCGATTCAAAACCGTTACGTCGCCATGGACGGTATTCTTGATACAAACCAAATGGAATGATGTCACCAGTGACATTAGCACCGGTTTCTTCCCGCAGCTCACGCACTAAACCTTGCACTATGTCCTCACCCGCATCGACCCCGCCGCCCGGCAGTGAATAGTCATGATAACGCTGGGTGTACAACATCAAAATATGGTTGCCACGAAGCACAATGGCACGGGCAGCCAAACGTGTCAGCATAGTGGACGAATTATTATCAATAAATGCTGCCGGCGTTTCAGGATGATAACGAGTGGTTAAATGACGCATCTTAGGGCCTGCTGAAAAAAAACGCATCATACGTTGCAAGGTGTTTTGGTTCAAGAAAGCGCTCGAAAAATACTTTAAACAAGGTAATCAAAGGTAAGCGTTCAACAAAGCTGATTAATAGAATCTTCAAAGATAAATCACCATAAGTTTAGGCTTGTAACTGATCACCAAACTGCTAATATAACAAAACGAGATTAGATATAACAAAAAGAAATATACAGTTTCACCTAATAATACCAAGCAGAGTTGATCTAAATGAATAATAACCACGACCTGAGCCAAATATACCTAGATGCCAATGCGACAACCCCTGTGCTACCTCAAGCCGCCCAAGCTGCACTGTCGGCCATGGAGCTGCTGTTTGGTAACCCAAGTTCAAGCCACATCACCGGCCTTCGCGCCAAAGATTTAATGGAACAGACCCGCAACAAAGCGAAGCAAATATTAGGTTCTGAAAATGGCAAAATCATTTTCACCAGCGGCGCAACCGAAGGCATTCAAACCGCTATTCTGTCCGCATTAATCAGTGCCAGAGAAGCCTTAAAAGCCACTCAACAACGGGGCGAAGATTGCTATTTACTCTATGGCGCAACAGAACATAAAGCCGTGCCAGAGTCGCTTAAACATTGGAATGCCTTGCTTGGTATCAATGCAAAGGTCATCGCCATTCCGGTTGATGGTTATGGCAACTTAGATCATGACTTTATTAGCCAGTATGCGCCTAAATCATTAATGATTTGTACCATGGCGGTGAATAACGAAACCGGGGTGTATCAAGACCTAAGCGCCTTAGAAACTACCATTCGCCAAGCCAGCAGCACTATTTTTTGGTTAGTGGATTGTGTACAAGCCCTTGGGAAAATATCGCTTAATCTGGCTCAAACCACTATCGACTATGCGCCCTTTAGCGGCCATAAATTGTATGCGCCAAAAGGCATAGGGTTTATTTATATCAGAGAAAATGCGCCACTTACGCCGGTCATTGCCGGTGGTGGACAAGAAAGCGGCCAGCGCTCAGGCACTGAAAACCTGCCAGGCATGGCGGCGATTAATGTTGTTTTTGACCAACTGGTTGCAACAGACTCATGCTTTGCCAGTCATCAAACCTTACATGCATACCGCAAACAACTTGCCGACACCCTAAGGCAAGCTTTTCCGCAAATTGTGTTTAATCACAGCTTTGACAATAGCGTGCCAACGACACTGAACTTTGCAATTAAAGGCTTTAGCAGCAAAGAAATAATGGACTTATTTGACGCCGCTAATATTCGCGTTAGTTCAGGTTCTGCATGCTCATCTAAAGTCACCCGTAGCTTTGTGTTAGATGCTATGGGCTTACCAGCCTGGCAAAGTGAGTCGGCTATTAGACTGTCTTTTGGCCCTGCCATGACCCAAGCTGAAGTGAGTCAAGCTTGTCAGCGTATTATCAGTACCGCCCAAGCCTTAACCCAAAGTTGCATGGTGCTAGATAGTGCTAACATGGATGATAAAACCCCTTTAAATGGTTTAGTACAATTACGCTCAGGCGCTAGCTGCACCTGGGTTTATGTCGAAGCGGCCTCAAAGAAAGCGTTTATTATTGACCCTCTGCCAGAGTTAACAGAGCGTTTAGATACCTTACTGCAATGTCAGCAGTTAGATTTAATCGCCATTATTGATACCCACGGCCACGCTGACCATGTTTCAGGACGGTTATTGCTGGCGGAAAAAAATCCGCAAAGCATTCAGTGTGACGGATTAGGTTGGCCCCAAACTGCCTTATCAGTGACAGAAAATGGCCGCCAATTGGAATACATTCAGTTGGCTGACAAATGGCTAGTCAAAGTGCCTACGCCTGGGCATACCGATGACAGTATAAGCTTGCTACTGTGCCAGCCTTTAAGCGGCTCAGACACATTAGCCAGTAACACTTTATTTGCTTTTTGTGGGGACACTATTTTAATGGGCACCCTAGGGCGGACTAATTTCGACAGTAGCAGTGCAGTATCCATGTATGGCAGCATTCAATTACTCAGCTCTGTCTTAGCACCACAAAGTCTTATTTGTGCAAGCCACGATTATCAAAATGAATTTGCCACTCACTTAAGTGCTGAGTGCCTGCGCAATCCGTTACTACAACAGGTGAGTCAAAACACCATCACAGTGGATGAATTTGTGGCGCGTAAGTTAGCACTGGACAGCCAGCTTAATGATCAAACCGGCAGTGAAATACTCTGCGGTGCTTTACCCACAGCGAGTTGCAGCAAACTTAAACCCATCAGAGAGTATTCAGCAGCCAGTTTAGATATCGCCTTACATTCCTCTAAGGTTAAATTAATTGATATCCGCGAGCCCCACGAATACGCTTTACACCATACGTCAAAGGCTTGTGAAAATGTGCCATTAACGCGTTTAGTACAATTTATGCAACAACATCAGCATGATAAAGACAGTGAATGGGTGTTAGTTTGCCGTAGCGGAAGTCGATCTCTTGTGGCCGCTCAAGCTATGCAGCGCCTAGGGTTTTCACATATCGCCCACCTAAAAGGTGGTTATGCACTGGCTAACTAATTAAGCCTGTCCTTTGTCGCGTCCACTGATTTAGAGACCGATGCGCTTGCGCTTGCTGATGCTGTTGAAAAAACATCATACTCAGCTAATAAAAAAGGCCCTAAGACTTTACGTCTAGGGCAATTTTATTAATACTCCGCACTGTTAAACAGGTGCTACTAAGTAGGAGCTATTAAATCAGTCCGATTAAATGCCGATTTCGCCGCCATCGTTTTTACGGATCATCACAGTGGCAGCGCGGGGACGAAGCTGAGTACCCGCTGGAGTGACTTCAGTCGCGTTATTCGAGTATGGCCAGTTACCTGGATGCTGAATATTAACAAACGCTGTTTTATAATCAGGTGTAATAGCAAAGCCTGTCACTTCACAATCATTAGGGCCAACAAAGAAACGCTTCAGTTGCGCTTGGGTTTCTGCGCTAATCACTTGCTGCTTACCATCAGCATCAACCAAAGTAGAGGGCACAACCGCTAGCATTTGATCATTGGTATAAGAGGTCACTTCATCGGCACCGTTATCGGTTTGCACCCATAAAATACCACGGGCATCAAACGCTAAACCATCTGGGCTAGCAAATTGATTTAAGTCGTCTAAACCTGACAAGTTAGTCTCTGCATCACCGTCGGTTGGTGAACCAAATACAAAGATATCCCAGCTAAACTCGGTGGCTTTATCGCCTTCGTCCCAACGAATAACATGACCAAAACTGTTGTTTAAGCGAGGGTTAGCTGTGTTTGCTTCAGTACGCTTAGTGTTATTGGTTAATGTTAAATAAACACTGCCAGTAAATGGATCAACCGTTGCCCATTCAGGACGGTCCATCGGAGTTGCACCAACTAAATCAGCAGCACCGGCGGTGTTTAAAATAATCGCTGCTTGAGTATCAAAACTGCTGGCTAAGGTGCTGCCATCTTTTGTTACTGCATCTAAAGTTAATGGCAACCACTCACCCACGCCGTCTTCACTAAACTTAGCCACATAAAGCGTACCCGCATTCATGTACTTATCACCCATAGCAATACGATTGCTGGTATTCGCATCTGCTGCTACCCACACGGCATCAGAGACAAATTTATATAAGTATTCAAAACGAGAGTCATGACCTGAATAAAAAGTAATTGGTTTGCCTTCTTCTAACTTACCAAAAGTACAGCCTTCATGGCGGAAACGGCCTAAGGCGGTACGTTTTACCGCACGTGAATTAGGGTTGTACGGGTCAATTTCTACAATATAACCGTGACCATTAGCTTCGTTACGGTAATCCTGACCCGCACTTGTCCCTGACGGTGTAATATCAAAACGGGCAAATTCATCTAATCTTTCATCATCATCACCGGCTAGGTGATCCCAGCCATAACGGGTACCAGACTTTGAAATACCAATACGTGATTGGTCAGCTGGTAATGTGCCTTTATTGACAAAATATCCCGGCCAGTTTTCTTCGCAGGTTAAGTAAGTGCCCCAAGGTGTGCTGCCATTGCCACAGTTATTTAATGTTCCACGGGCCTGGCTGCCATCGGGTGAGTAACGTGTTTCTAAGTAACTGGTATAAGCCATAGGACCAGCAATGTCCATCACACTTGCGCCGGTAAAACGACGGTTATGGGCATCATTGCTAACCACTTCCCACATGCCGTTATTCAGCTTAATGCGTACCACTGACACACCATGGGCATTGATTTCTTTGCGAATTTCATCAATGATGGTGCGCTTACCATTGGCATCAAAAGTTGGTCCTGTTGGATGCAGCGCATCTTCATCAATATATTCATGGTTAATACATAATAAACCATCATCATTTGAGTCATTAAGTGGGAAAAAATGCATACCATCATGGTGCATACCCACTGAATTAGCCTGGTCTTCACCTGTATTGGTTCCATCTGCTTTCCAGGCCGCGGCTTTAGCGTTCAATGGCGTTCCCCATGGCGCAAGCACGTACGCTGAATAACCGGCAGGAATCGCCACTGCGCCGGTTTTTGAACCTGCAATAGAATCAAAACCTAATACCGCAGAGCTTTTTGTTGGCGGAATTGGAGTTGGTGTAGGTGTAGGAGTCGGCGTTGGATTGGGTGTTACTGTATTGTCGTCTGAGCCACAGGCGGTTAATCCCACACCGGCGAATGCGGTCATCGCACTGATCCCTAGGCCTCTTTTAACAAAGTTACGGACGAGATAAATGTTTTTCCATCACCTGTGCAAAAGGTGTGTTATCGCTGTTATTAAAACGTCGTGGATCAAATGTCGCTTTGCTCATAATATGTCCTTTGAATGTCTAGGTGTTTTCGAGATCGTTGTCATCTGCAACAAGTAAACTTTCTTTTTATAAGATTAGTTTCCGGACATAAGATAAGCGGGGTTTATGACAATTGAGCATAAATTAGATGACAGAAAAGTGGCAGTTTAAAGACAGCAGGCTAATGCTAAAAAATAGCTAAAAAAATAGCGACTCAAGGTCGCTATGTTTATTGTTGGGACTAAGTTGGAACTAAATAAGACCTTAAGCGCCATTACGCTAGCTGCGTCTACAATCTAGCTGTTTCTATAAATCTAACTCACTATAAGTCTAACTCACTATAAGTCTAACTCACTACAAATCTAAGTATAGCGGCCAACCCAGTAAGCCGTGTAGGCCTTCTTTTTGCTCAAATCGCTCAAGCTTCTCCAGGCTTGCGCCTTGCATTTGCAACTCGCGATAGCCTTTAGCAAAACTTAAGGTACGCAGTAAACCTTGAATGTAATGCTTGCTTAAATCTTGACGGATTATCTCAGCTAAATCTTGAGGCAATTTAGCAATGGCATTTTCAGTTTGCGCCATCAAATAATCGCCATTAAACCAAGCATCATCAAGTTCAATTTTACCTAAGCGTTTTTTAAGATCTTGTCTTACGCCGCGATCAGCAAATAAGGTGCGATAAATCACCGCTTCAGCCAATACAGCTTCAAGATTAAGACAATCTAAAGGGTCGTGATCTGAGGTAACATAAAACGCCTGCAATAGCGCTTTAATACCTTGCTGACGTTGATGCTCGGTTAACGCACTTTGATAACTTTGCCAGCCCAACCATTCTTCCATATCCGGCGGGCTAGACACGTTTTCAAGTAAAGTTTCGCTCACATCACCATAAAGTGATTTGTTGGTGTTCAAACTGCTTGCGTGGGTGAGCAAGCTCCAGCCCTTTTGAAAGCACTTAAGTACCCCATCAGGACCTTGCAGCAAAGGTAAAGATGCTGCAGGCTCTTGGCCTGTTAAGGCAATAAGCCCTATGCTGACCACACCAATAACATCGTGTGCTGCATGTTCTAACAAGTGCACTTTATGCTTGTTGTAGAACTTATCAGCCAGCTTAAGGCTCATTAAAATCGCCTTAGCCTTTATTTGTTCGAGCTCATCTTGGCTTAGTTTGTTTTCGCTTTGACCGTAAGCTATCACTTTTGTCAGGTATGGCCCTTGATTTGGGTCCCGTAATGCCAGTTGCATAGTTGGAATCCTTAATCTAAAAAGCTAAACATATCGTCGACTTCAGCATATTCATCGGCCACTTGGTTTTTATCTTTCGCCTGTAAAACCAATTCATTAACGAACTTAGCGATGATTTGCTCCCAGCCAGAACTTTCGTTGCGCAGTAAGTTTTTAATCGACTTGGCAACCTCTGGTGTAAGCTCTTGAATAAGCGCCATTAAGCTGCGTGGATCATCCATGCTAAGGCTGTGCGATTCTTCATTGGCATGCCAATTGTCATAACCAACCGTTGTACCGTCGTCTTCATCGTCATAATGATCACGTTCAGGTGAGCCTTCCTCTGCTTCACTGGGCGCAAGAATAAGCTCAATAAAAGGAATCGATAAATAAAACAGACCAGCAGGATCATCGGCAATACATTCCAAAATAGCGGCTTGTTTTTCTTCACTGCCTTGAATGCGGATTAAATACGTTAAAAACTCAAAGGTGTGAGCAAGCAGCTCATCGGCATTGGTCTTTATTTGCTCTTCCCAATATAAGGGCTGCTGACAAACGATGTCACGAATTTGCTCTGGGCTCATCAACTCAGACATGATTGACGGGCAAGAAATGTCATGATGGCTGTTGATTTGCGTCAAGGTAACGATATCCATCAGCTCAATAACGTCCACAAGTTGGGCGTCTGTCATGGTATTAGCGATGATCTCAAAACGCTTGCTGGCTTGCTGTGGTTCAACGTCCGCAAGTTGCTTTATTTCTTGAGCGGTAATTTCAATCAAACTGGTGGTCATTATCTGTCCTCATCATCATATTGATCGTAATAGCCTTCTTCGTCGCTATCATTATCGTCATCATCATAGTCGCTATTAGATTGGCCGTATTCTTCATCGTCATCTTCATGTGCTGGCTTGGCTTTTTTCTTCGAGCCATTGGCTTCTTGATTAAGCAAATACAATACCGCGCAACTTTCAATTAGTAACGACTCGCCTTGGGCGCGTACCGCTTGCACTAAAGGGATATCGCCATTATTAAAAGCGATACTGACTTTAAATTCATCCCACTCTGGTTGAATAGCATTATCTATCCAGTGCGCCCATTTAAGTAGGGCGTCAGGGGCAAACTTAACCTGGCCAAATAAGGCAACGGGTAAGTATTCTGGTACTGAAGACAGCATGCTAATATCAGCCAGTAAAATTTCTTTTATCTGACGAGAAAAATTTTCTAATGCCTTTGGCGTATCGGGGTCGTTATATGACTCGATATTGTCATAGGCATTGTTTTTAAGCTCATGGATACGAGCAATATTTAATGATTTGGCCATGGGATACTCAAGGGTAAAATTGGTCCCACAGCTCGCGCATTGCGGCGGTAGGATCTGTCACTATCACGTTATTAAAGTCTTTGATGAATGCGTTTCTGAGTTTTTTTATCACTTAGCACGTCATAAGCTTTCTTGACTCTTTGCAGTTGCACTTCTGCTTGCTGCCGTTCTTCATCTGAGGCTAAGAGTAGTTTATCTGGGTGATACTTGTTGGATAAACGTTTATAGGCTTTTTTTATTTCATCTTCTTTGGCACTGGCTTTAACACCCAGTACAGTGAAGTGGTTAATCATAAAGGTTACCTGTAGGCGAAAAGCTGTCGATAGATATCACATATTTAAAGCGCGTATTCTAAGCACAATCCATTAACCGTTGAGGTTAATCTGCAACATTAGCGGGCGTAGAATATCCGATCAGTGATGATAACAGAAACAGCCCTAATGCAGCAATCAAGATACAAAGGCTAATTGGCCGATTAAGCCAGTATTATGATTGCAAATATTGAGACGTATTCATCATTTCAAACTTAAGACTACGATTAGTAAACGTCAGAATTACAACACTTTAAAGCTGTAATCAAGCCCTTTTTAACGTAACGCCTTTTCACTTCAGTGACGGTAACCTTTGTTATAATTCAAGTATAGAAACGGCATGGGATATTATCTAAAAACTGGGAGGTAAATGAAAGCGGTTAGCTATGTGACAAATCAA
Organism: Shewanella sp. HL-SH8; assembly: GCF_051165765.1. Taxonomy (NCBI): domain Bacteria; kingdom Pseudomonadati; phylum Pseudomonadota; class Gammaproteobacteria; order Alteromonadales; family Shewanellaceae; genus Shewanella; species Shewanella sp. HL-SH8. The sequence continues at coordinate 4,089,367 of NZ_CP195039.1, forward strand.
ACGTTGAACTCACTTAGATTAAAGTTAAATTGGCACTATTTTACACGCTAGCCCTCATGAGCTAAATACTCAATAATTTGTTCCATATTGAGATTAAAATCATCTGCACGGACACATTTAACGATTAAGTCGTCGGTGACTGTAGCCAAATCAATCTTTTGTCCTGTTTCAAAGTGATTGGGTTTTAAATGATAAAACGGTTTCACAAGAGGGCGAATAGGGTCTTTCGGGTTATGGCCTTCGACAATAGCCAGCCTATTTGACTCAAGAAGCACCACTGAGCCCACAGGGTAAACACCCATACAACGAATAAATTCATCAACTAAGTCTTTATCTAATTCATTTTTTTCAGCTAATACTCGTAAAATACTAAAGGCTTTTACTTGGGCATAGCCTTGCTTATAGCAGCGGTGTGAAGTAAGCGCATCGAAAATATCGCAAATGCTGATCATTCTTCCGTAAAGGGTAATTTTTTCTGCGGCGACGCCAAATGGATAACCTAACCCATTGATTTTTTCATGGTGTAAGCTTGCAACCTCGAGACTAAGCTGACTGATTCCTGAGGTATTTTTCATGATTTCAATCGAGTAATTGGCGTGAGTTTTCATAATATGAAACTCTTCATCGGTTAATTTATCGGGTTTATTCAGAATACGATCGGGGATCATAATTTTACCGACATCATGTAAAAAAGCACCGATAGCGAGTTGGTTAACAATCTCTTTATCGATTTTTTTATACACGGCAAACATAGTCATCAATACCGATACTGACACTGAGTGCTCAAGCAAATATTCATCTTTATTGCGAATATTAAGTACACACGAAAGCGCATTTGGGTTATTGAAAATTAAATCTGTCGATTCGGAAGTAATTTTTTGAACCGGGTCCATGTCTAACGGCAAACCATGTTGTGCATTATGGAATAACTTTTTTTGGATATTTTTAGATTCATCAAAAACTTGGCGAGCTTTGGCTAATTCGTGATTAAAAAAGTTAGTTGTAACAGGCTTAGTCGCTGTTATCTTTGGAGGTATTGGTACGTTTTTAACAATTTCAATTGTCTCTGTTTTACTGGTATCAATTAACAGCTTAGTGACAGATTTGCGCTTTAATGCTTCGATAACACGCTCACTTTTAAGTACCCCAGGCTTAGCTAACGAAAACGTATCTTTAGGTTCAGTGATTTCGACCACATACATCCCAACACATACGTCTGCAATGTCATGTTCAATCAGCATAAATGGTTCCTTGGGACTATTTACTAACATTAAATAAATTAACAGCTCGGCATGTTCTGCATCCTGTATATTACAAGATAGCTTATTTATTAATGTAATATAAGCGAAATGACGATCCGCTCAAGCTTTGCCACAAGAATAACTCCACCAGCAATCGTGGCAGTAACCATCGACAACAGAGTCAATTTTGTTCCTCTCCAAATAGCTAATTTCTTTAACCATGAAAGCAATAGTTGCCATTAAGCTTGCACAGATATGCTTGCTGCGCATCACAGAAGCGCTTATACCTAGGTTACCTGATTAACAACCACAGCCTTGTGAAACACCATTCTAACGTTTTGATTGCGCCAATGCTTTTTGCCTGGCTTGTTGCTTTAACGAGCCTTTCTTGGTTTTACGCGTCACTGGGGCAACCTGGGTTAAATCGGGTTCAAACCCTGGGTACCATTGTTGTGGTAAACGCTTATCTAAATAAGCTTCTAGTTTTATTAAAAATGGTTCATCGTCGACACTTAATAAAGTAATCGCATGACCTGCTTGCCCTGCTCTGCCAGTGCGTCCAATGCGATGCACATAGTCTTCAAGTTTAAAAGGCAACTCCATATTAACCACATAATCCAACTGAGCAATATCAATTCCACGTGCGGCAACATCGGTGGCAACTAGCGCGGTTAATTCGCCAGCCTTAAAGTCAGTAAGTACTTGCTCACGTATTAATTGCGATAAGTCAGCATGCAAAGCCGCCACTTTTACCCCGCGTTGGCTCATTTGTTTCACCAACACATCGGCATCTTGCTTGGTACGGCTAAAAATCAATACTTGTTGCCATTTTTCAACGGTTATAAGCTTACAAAGTAAATCACATTTTTTGTGTGTATCGACATTATAAACTCGCTCGGTAACCGTGACTGCGGTTTGATTGCGGGCGTGGGTTTCAATCACTTTAGCCTGGGTAAGTAACCGCTTACTAAATGAAAAAATACGGTCATCTAAGGTAGCGGAAAATAACAAGGTTTGCCGCTGTTTAGGTAAGCGTTTTAATACTTCGATGATTTCATCTCTAAAGCCCATGTCTAACATGCGGTCGGCTTCATCAATGACAAAGTAATCAACCGCAGATAAGCTGGTTGCCCGTCGACGTAATAAGTCCAGTAAGCGGCCTGGGGTGGCAACAATGACATCAACCCCAGCAGCTAACTCACTAATTTGAGCTTGGGTGCTAACACCACCGTAAAGTAATGCCGCCTTGAGATCAGTATCAGCCATCAACTGAGTTAAATTATGGTGTACTTGTTGGGCTAATTCGCGGGTAGGGGTTAATACTAATGCTTTCACCTTTCTCGCTCGGCTTGAATTAGCTGAGCCAGAGTGAATGGCGCCTGAATTAGCAGAGCTTATCTCTAAAAGTTCATCGGCCTGCTTTTCATTCGCTTCAGCAGTGCTAGCTTGATTTGTATTAGCTTGCTCAAGTTGGTTATCTTGGAGACTGAGCAATTGATGTAGGATCGGCAGGCAGAATGCTGCGGTTTTTCCTGTACCAGTTTGAGCACCGGCCATGACATCTTTACCCGATAAAATAACCGGTATTGCCTCTGTTTGAATCGCCGTCGGTTGGGTAAAGTTAAGCGCAGTTAAACGTGATAATAATTGCGGATGTAATGCTAGCGCGCCAAAAGACATGTGGTTCTCCCAAAATGAAGGCAAGATTTTAGCATTAGCGGGTTAAATCATAAATGTTCTTTCGTTATTCGCACGATAAAAATGCGCCAGCTATACTGTCACTAAGCACTTTTAAACACCACTTTTATTAATCGACTTTTCTATACAAGCCTAATCCTTCAGGTAAGCCTATGGCTTGTTCAGCCGTCAACGCCACTGGCATAAAGCCATATCGCTTAATCACCCTTAGTGAGCCGATATTATGCGCGGCTACGTAGGCAAATAACGGCTCTTTAGGTAGCAAAGGTAAAAACAACTCTAAAGCTTGAGTGGCTATGCCCCGCCCCCAATATTCACGGTCAATCCAGTAACCTATTAAACGTCCGTTTTCAATCAAGCTATCATTAGAATCGTACCAACTTAGCATGCTACCTATAAGCTGACCTTGCAGCCATATTCCTTGTGCTATCGCGTCCGGTACGCCTATGACTTTTTGTTGCCAATGTAAATAAAAGTCGGCTTTATCTCGTGCAGGAAAGTCTGCCATTTGGCTTGCGATCGGGTCACTTTCAAACGCAAATAAGGTGGCTAAATCAGCCTCCGTTATTGGCACTAAACTCAGTGGAACATTATTCATTTAACGCATTTTTAGCTAATGATTTAGACGAAGGTTTAGTCGATGATTTAAGTGATAATTTAGGCGTTAGTAAAGATAAAATCTTTTCAGTCCACTCTTTAGGTGAATCCAGAATAAAACGAAACTTTTGACTATCTAAAGTAATCACTTGAATAGAATCAGCATCAACAGGAATCACTCCTGTACCGCGGCTCCAGCAAGTGGTTACCGACTTAATATTATCTAACTCTATTGCATAAGGGCCGTAAGCTAGGTCTTGATTAAAAGGATCAAAATGTAAGTTCTCTTCCTCAATCCATAGCGTACCCTCAGCACGAAATGCGCCTTTTTGAATGGTTGCGTCAATTGAATCAGTGACATCGTTGGACAAGCCCATTACGAACATACGTCTCTCCTTTTGTGATCAAGATCATTATTATAACGACTGTTAAGGGCTTCTCAAGCTTTACATTATTTATTTAGTGCTTTGAAAAATAGCTAATTTCCGACCTCCTTTCAGCACTATTTAAACAATACTTAAAAGACGCGTAAACTATGTCATTATGTGGATAAGTGTCAGATGATTACAAAAATAACCATGAATAAAGCTATTCTATATTATGTTTACGACCCTATGTGCAGCTGGTGCTGGGGCTACCAACCAACGTGGACAAAACTGCAAAATCAGTTAGCAATGTTTACCGATAAACTAGCCATTGAATTAACAGTCGGTGGCTTAGCACCCGACTGTCACGCCCCCATGCCAGTAGAGATGCAGCAATTTTTACAGCAAACATGGCATAACATCCACCAACAACTCGGTACTGAGTTTAATCACAATTTTTGGACTGTGTGCCAGCCAAGACGCTCAACCTACCCAAGTTGTCGCGCAGCTTTGGTGGCAAGAGCATCTGGCTTAGAAGCGCAAATGATTAATGCCATTCAACAAGCCTATTATTTACGGGCAAAAAACCCGTCTGATATTGCTGTGTTATCTGAGCTGGCAGTCAGCATAGGCATGGATAAAAACCATTTTGAGCAACAGATGCATAGTGAGGAAGTGGAGCAACAGTTAATGGCCGAAATAACTCAAGCAAGGCAACTGCCTATTCAAGGATTTCCGTCATTAGTGTTGCAATATCAACAGCAGTTTTACCCTATAAAGCTTGATTATCAGGATGCAGACACGAGTCTAGATAACATCAAGCGCCTTATTGAAGGTTAAATAAAAGCCAAAGCAGGATAACAAATGAAATTATTACACATCATCATCCATCTCGTGGCATCACTTCTTTTTATAAGCACACACACTATGGCCAACAACGACAACTTAGATACCCGTAAATTACAGCAGATTAAAGCGGTTAAGTTTAACCAAAATCAAGTTATTACCGCAGGTTTACCTACGCCGGAGCAATTTGCATTATTGCAACAAGCTGGCGTTAAAACCGTCATAAATTTAATCCCCGATAACAACCCCAATGCCCTTAAAAATGAACAACAAATAGTGACAGAACTGGGCATGCAATACCACAATATCAGCGTTGATTGGCAACAACCGACACTTGAAAATGTTGAGCAATTTTTTGCATTAATGAAGGCCAATAACAATCAACCTGTGGTGGTGCACTGTGCTGCTAATTATCGTGCCTCGGCGTTTTATTATCTTTATTTAGCCACTCAGCAAGATCAACAGGTCGATATTAATGACACTTTGTCGCCATGGGGAGACTTACAAAAAAGTTTCGAAGAGTATCCGCAGTGGCAAGCTTTGATTGAAACCGTAAAACAGAAATATAAATAAGCCCGCCAGGTACTTTGATGCTAGATGCCAATTAAAAGGGGAAATTGATTAACGCTGCAACTTTGCTATAAAGCGAATAAATAGCCATAAAAAAGCGGGATGATTATCCCGCTTTTTACTATGTTAAATCAGCCAACCTACTCGCGCACTACCTACTACATACCAATCAATTAAATAATCAGGCACTAATAAAATAGGCAAAGCGACTCAGTCTACAAAGCTCGCTGTAGCTTACTTATCCATACAGTTAGCATAGTAAGTTACCGTAGCGGGCCAGTCTGAAAATACGCCTATTACCCCAACATCTTTTGCTAAAACATCTAACAGCTCAAAGGTGTCACCTTCATTATCAATCGCATCGGCAATGCTTTGATAATACCAACCTCCAGCGCCTTGGCTAAGGGGCCCTGAACGCTCAAGTGACCAGGCAATTATTTTAAGACCTGCTGCAGTCGCTGCTTTGGCATATTCAGAAGGGACTATCGCCTTATTCTCATCTAAAGTGACTAACACCCATAATGGCGGTGCAATAATCTTCACACCATCTGCCGCCAAAATCTCCATGCTCGGTGACCAGGTGGCGCTATTTTGGGGATCAAAACCACTGCTAAAATCATAACGATCATCTAAATACACAGCTTGATCAGCAAACTCTGGCGCATTGGCTATCCAGTATTTAACATCATCTAAATTAAATGACTGTGGGAACACCTGCGAAGCATCAACCCCAGCCGCCGCATACTCATCTAGCATTTTTTGGGCGTAATCTTGTTGAGTAAAGCCATCATAGGGCATGCTCACACTGGCCGATTTAAGCTCTGGCGTCATCTTCACTCCAGCAGCTTTAAACAAAGCAATACTTTCAGCGTGAGTCATTAAGGTGCCATTACCTGCGTACAAGTCTGTGCGCCAATTTGGTGTACCATCAATAAACTCTGCAACTGTGGTCGCTTTTGGATTAAAACCATCCATCTTGCCTTTTAAGGTTTTAAATTCAGCTAGGCTGATATCACTGGTACAACACGTGGCTGTTGCGCTAACCCCGTTAGCTGCATCGGCTGGCGAGAAAGGCACTGAACATTTATTGGCAAGCGCTGGAATGGCCAAAATATTTGTGGTGGTGGCTAAGTCACACTGTGAGTGGCGACATACGAGTTCTTTGTCTGCGGTAAAAGTAACGTCACATTCTACAATACCCGCACCAGAATCAATCGCTGCTTGATAGGCTTCTTTAGTGTGCTCAGGAAACTGCATTGATGCACCACGATGCCCAATCGAAAAGTCCGTGCGATAAAATGGCCCCGACTCACACTGGGTAAGTTGCGTTTTTAGCTCGCTGGCTTGCATTTGATCGACTAAAAATAGCGGTCTAGGACCAACTTGAGCGCTAACACTTTTATCAACGCCTACTGAGCTAGCATCATCATTATTATCGTTACTGTTGCAGCCTGAAACCCATAGCATACTGGCCAAAACAGAAATAACTCCCAGTATTACGCTTTTTTGCCTTGTCATCTTATTGCTCCATATTGTCGTGCTGTCATGCCTGTTGTTATGCATTTTTGCAATAATACACGCTGAATTAACTGATTATCAGCACTAGCTTACGCAGTGAATATGACGAAAATATCGAATTAATATGACAAGATTAATGACTGAGCAGATGAGCGTTAATTGTGAGCTATTCAGTATTGATATGTACAGAAATAGCAGCCGATAACAAATGCTAATTAAAGCAGAATCAATCACTACAGCTATAATAAAGCCAGCTAACCTTAGAAAAAATTTAAACAAGGCAGATTAGCATTTGGTCTTAATGCGCTTATCCTATACTCTTGCGCGTCGATAGCGACCAGCACAAGAATCTGGCTAAATATAACAAAGAGGCGTTAATGCAAAATCGTACACGGGGAGTTTTCGGCTGGACATGGTATGTCATGTGGCGATTAATGCTGGTACTCGCGTTATTGTTACTGGCATTAAGGTTTATCGCACCGCCCACTACGTCATTTATGCTGCAAAGCCCTTACCCTGTGAGCTATCAGTGGATAAGCATTGATAAGCTACCATCGCATATCCCGCTGGCAATGGTCGCCTCAGAAGACCAACTGTTTACTAAACATTTTGGGGTCGATTTAAGCGCCATCACTAAAGCCCTTGACCAACATGATGATGGCAAAGGCGCTTCGGGGTGCTAGTACACTCACCCAACAAACCGCCAAAAACCTTCTATTATGGCCAGGGCGAAGCTTTATTCGCAAAGGCTTAGAAGCCATGTTGGCCATTAGCCTTGAAGTCATTTGGGGTAAAAAACGTATTCTAGAAGTGTATATAAACGTGGCTGAATTTGGCCAAGGAATTTACGGCGTAGAAGCCGCAAGTCAGCACTATTTTAATAAATCGGCTCGTTATCTCAGCAAAAATGAAGCCGCACGACTGGCCGTGCTACTGCCCAGCCCTCGCAAACGTAATCCTAATAATTTAAGCCCTTATCTAAGCCAAAGAGCGGTTTGGGTTGAGCGACAAATGAAACAGCTTGGTAGTGGCTATCTAGAGACCATTCTTTAATTTACGGCGCTTTTTTACAGGCCATTTGTTAGAATTGATTATTATTTTATCGCAGCAACATTTGCTGCCAATATTCTGTTTCGCAATAAGCATTCAGGTTTTACTATTTAAAGGCAGGCTATGACCGTTCTTCTAATGACTCCACCCATGACTCAACTTAATACGCCGTACCCAGCAACGGCGTATTTAACGGGTTTTTTACGCTCACGAGGCTATGAGGCGGTGCAGCGGGATCCTGCTATTGAATTGTTTCTTGAAATGATGACAGCGCCAGCGCTAGAGATTATTCGCCAGCATGTCGAAGAAAACTTTGAACACTTTGAAGACGATGAACTGCCCGATGTGATCTTCAATTTTCTAGCCGAATACGATCGTTACCTGCTGGCCGTTGAGCCCGCGATCCGCTTTTTACAGGGTAAAGACCCAAGCTTGGCGATGCGAATTAACTCGCGCCGTTTTTTACCCGAAGGCCCAGCCTTTGACACCATAGCGCAGATGGAAGAAATATCTGGCGATGTATTGCAAGCGGCCTTTGGTAATTTAGGCGTACAAGATAAAGCCAAATATCTCGCCACCCTGTTTATTAATGATCTGTCGAACGTGATCACCCAAGGTGTCGACCCTTATTTTGAAGTCAGCCGCTATGGCGAAAAATTAGCTTCTGCCAACCCAAGTTTCGACAACTTATACGACACCTTAATGGGTGAAACGAGTTTCAGTTCAGAAATTTTGGAGCAGTTGGTCGAGATGTATCTGGAAGACACGCGGCCAAGCGTAGTCGCACTAACCGTGCCGTTTCCCGGTAATATGCTCGGCGCGTTACGTATTGCCCAAACCTGTAAAGCCATTAACCCTGACATCCCTATCGTCATGGGTGGCGGGTTTGTTAATACCGAGCTGCGGGCACTCAAAGACCCTCGGGTATTCGAATTTGTCGACTATATCTGTCTTGACGACGGCGAACGCCCGCTTATCACCCTGCTTGAATACTTTGAAGGCGAGCGCACGATAGACGAGTTAGTGCGCACTTACTTTCTAGCCGAAGATGAAAATGGTGAGCCCTATGTGCATCTAAATCAAAACACCGAACTGCACGATATTCCACAGGTCGAAGTTGGCGCCCCCATTTACGATGGCTTGCCACTTGGCGAATACCTGTCGTTATGTGAAATGCTTAACCCAATGCACCGTATTTGGAGTGATGGCCGCTGGAATAAACTCACCATAGCCCATGGCTGTTACTGGCGAAAATGCAGTTTTTGCGATGTCAGCTTAGATTATATCGACCGCTACGACACTGCTGGCGCTGATATTCTAGTTGACCGCATCGAAGCACTTATCGAAGAAACCGGACAAACTGGTTTTCATTTTGTCGACGAAGCCTTACCGCCAAAAACCTTATTTGCCTTTGCAAAACGGTTGATTGAACGCAATGTGGTCATCAGTTGGTGGGGCAATATCCGTTTTGAGCGCACCTTTAGCCCAGACCGTTGCCAATTATTAGCAGACTCAGGCTGTATCGCGGTCAGCGGCGGCCTTGAAGTGGCCTCAGACAGACTACTTAAACTGATGAAAAAAGGCGTCAGTGTTGAGCGCGTCGCCCACGTGACTAAAGCTTTTAGTGACGCGGGTATTTTGGTGCATGCTTATTTGATGTATGGCTTCCCCACTCAAACCGAGCAAGAAACCGTTGATTCACTGGAAATGGTGCGCCAATTGATGCAACAAGGGTGTTTTCAGTCAGCCTACTGGCACCGCTTTGTCGCCACCATCCACAGTCCTATTGGCATGAATCCTGAGCAATTCGGCATTACCCTAGCTGAACGGCCAGAGATTTTATTCGCTGAAAACGATGTCGACTTCACCGACCCAACCGGCACGGATCATGACATGCTAGGGGAAGGGCTACGTAAAGCGCTTTACAATTATATGCACGGCATTGGCTTTGATCAGCCAATGAGCTTTTGGTTTAACCAGAACGTTGTCCGCACGACGATGAAAAAAGATTTGATTTCAAAAGCGGTGAACAACTTTATTTTGAGTCATGAAGAGTAGATAATCTGACTTGGGGTGAAATCCAGCGGTCGTTTCATGATTCTCGCATTTCCTGACTCCGTCATTCCGGCAATGATTTTGAGCCGGAATCCAGGTGTTTGTACTTATGGCTTGCAGCCACTAACGTCGTGGTGCTTCGCTTAGTCCAAGAGCTGGAACAGTCACATTTAGTAATACAGGCAAACCATGACATTCACTCACCGGCACGCTGCACTTCTTTTGGAATAAAAAGTCCCTATAGCTCAGCCGACTTTCTGATGTGAAGGGATTCACAAATGCCGCGATGGCATGGATGCCAAAGAGCGGCCATGGGGCGGACGGTCGTCTCGTAAATCATCATGATTCACCTTTCAGACATTGCCTTAATCTGCAGGTTTAAAAGACTTAGCCGAAATCTAAAAATGGGCGGCATAGTAAACTTCTTTAAAAACACCTCACAAATCGAACATTCGAGACGCCAAAGTGTTTATGGTTTTATACTGAATATGATTGGTGCCTTAATCGCCTAACAACTCAAAGAGAATAAGCCACAACTCAATATCACAGATGTTAATTTCAATGCGATTTCTGTTATGGCTTAAACCGAACTCAGGTTAGTCTATTGTTATACGAATTAACTACATGCTAATTGTGCTTGTTGTTTACAAGCGCTCTGAGATTGCTCTGTAGATTCGCCTCCCATACAGAAATCCAACCTCACAGTTCTTTTTTCAGCAACGCCTTCTGTATCTGTTTTAGCTGGCACCCATTTCCATTGTTGAAGCATTTTACGTGAGTATTTACCAAGGTCCTTTTTAGGTACAGAGTTAACAATCTCAATATTTTCAGTTTTACCTGATTCCGAGATATTGAAAGATAAAACAGCACAACCTTTGATTCCTGAACGAGCAAGCTCTATTGGGTATTTGGGAGTGTTTTGATTTGCACGCTCCCATATAAAATCATTAGTTGGGGCTACATTTGTGACCTGTACATCGCCGTAAAGCATATTGTTTTTAGCGAGAGCACTTACCGAAGCTACCGCAAGAAAGATCGGGATTAATTTTAAAGTTTTCATATACACTCCATTGTTAGAATTATTCACATAGCGTCGCGAACACAGGGCGAGTTATAGCAAAGCCTAAACTGCATCATTGCTGTCAATGTGCTTGACTTTGTTATATTGGTAGGCAATTTCAAATTATGTTTACCCTGTCCAGACTATACTTTAATCTATTTCAAAAAAAACAATTAAGGTCAAAGCTTTATCTGCACTCGCTCATGAGCTTGGCCGCTGGGTCTATTTCATGTTGTAAATTAGTTGAGCCAGTAATTGTTAGGTCAGGGTAAACTTTATAGAGGGGCGGATTGGCACATATATGGTGGCTTTTTCTTCCCTAAATGGCGCGCTCGATGATTATATTCGACGCGACCCAACTCTGTCCTTAAGCTGTCATAACTTAACCTATTTTGTATATTAAATTCAATTTTTTACTTTATTTTTATTGGCTGAGTTACTATCCAGTAATAGTGGGATGCCATGTTTTTTTGATGTTTTTTGATGTTTTTTGATGTTTTTTGCTTTCATAAACATCTGCGGAGTACAACCGCTTCTATTAGGATGAGCAGCATAAAAAGAACAACAAGGGTGAGCGGTTAAATAGATAGCTTAGGTAAAAAGCCTTCGGTGGGAGACGAATGTCCTAATTCACCGAAAGCATCTATGTGTGAGTGACTATATATCGGCTTAGTATCTTGCTTGCACAAGGCCGAATGGATTTAGAATGGTTGACTATAGTGACAAACAATTACTGCCAATCACTGATCCCATAAGAGGATAAGATTTTTTCGAATTCGCCCGATGCCCTCAGTTTTGCAGTCCCTTCATCAATCAACTTAATGTAGCCTGCAGAAGTCGCTTTTGCCGGACTGCAGGCAATGTACATTTCAGTCGCCTCGCCCAAAGAGCCCGCTGCAACTATGCCACTGACGCCCATTTTTTTAAGTTTTGCCTCCATAACACTGGGGGATTCGGCAACAACATTTACCCTTCCCGCCACGAGCTTTTTAATATTGTTTTCAAGGCCATTATTTGCGCCTATGGCATCAAACATACTTGGGTTATCAATAACATATTGATCAAATTCATCACCGTAAGCATAACCTTTAATTATCGCAATCTTACTTCCTTGAAATGATGCCAATCCGCTGTAATTCCAGCTGTCACCTGCTTTAACAAAAAATACCGTACTGTCCATTCCCCAAGGTGCCTGAGGATAGACAAAATCTGGCGCATCATCTTTGTAGGCGCCAACCACACAGTCAAATTCACCTTTGCGCACTGAGTCGACAGCACGTTCCCAAGGCATTAATTTGTAATCAACCGTGTGACCGGCTGCAGTAAAAATATGAGTTGCTAATTCAATCATATAACCTGGTTGCTGAGCCTTGGGTTGGCCATTCATGGGAAACCAATTGTCAGCTCGAATGCTAATGGTATTGGCTAATACTGCGCTACTACTAAAAACAGAAACTAATATTAATGACTTTGTAAATGCCTGCATAGCGAGTCCTTTGATGAGTTTTTTGAATTGCCTTGGATTAAAAGTAGACTGCATAGTGACACTTAGCAACATTTAGGTTTTATAGCAGAGTTGTGTCCGGTTCATTCTTTGTTACGATAAATTGAATATCTTGATGGGTCGGCATGAGTATGACCAAGCCATTTTACAATGAAGCAAAACAGATTTTTAATCATTTTTATTAATAACTTGAGTGAATATCACTATAACCAAGAGACACAACCACTTTCACTTTCCGACCAAAGCATCAAGGCGTTAATGGCCATAGGCCCCAAATAAAAGTGCTAGTTAATGCTGGAGCTGATAGGGCCTCAAATCCACTTTATATAATGGCGCTGGCAGCCGCTCTGAGGTGATGTAAATGCTGTGACCATCTTGACTGAACCCCACGGCTTCGGCTTGGGTTATTGATGGTAAGTTAATTTGTTTAGGCGCTGACGACAACAGCGTTAGCCAATCACCGGGCTGTGATTGGCTAAAATAAAATGCGTGAGTATAGGTTAATACTACAGCGGATAATCCATCAGCGGATATGTCCATTGCAGTGGGTTTTCCGGCAAAACCTATCCAGGTATAGATACTGGCATAATCAAGTACGGCCGTGGGTAACGGCGCGATGTCACCCAACCTTTTGGCCTGCTTGTTAAATGTTTGAATCGATTGATTGCTTGATTGTCCTAGGCCCGAGATCGGACTGATTAAAGGTAATCCGTATAAAATGGGCTGTTTATCGCGTTTTGTCAGTAACAGTATTTTTTGCTTAGCCACATCAACCGCGACTGATTCACTGTCGCGAGCGCCGTCCTCATAGGTAAAGGTCATACTCCAAAGAGGTTTAACAGACAGTGTTTTTTGGCCATTAAGCTGGCTTAAATCAGGTTCTTTTATAAGATGTAATTGATATTGTGTTCGCTGCTGTGAGTTGTCACCAATATCGGCTATTAACAAATACGCTTGTCCCTGGTAAACAAACGAGGCGATATCTTCCCAATCGGTATTTTTTACGCCATTAACATTCAGTGTGACCAAATGATTACCGCGGGTGTCTATTGCAAATAACCTTGCGGTGTCGCCACTGTCGTTATGTGTCCAAAGTATTTGTTCATTCAAACGTGATACTGCTAGGCCGCTGGCTTCATCAATTAATGGTGCGCTAATACTGCCCGTTTGAGTCACTCCCGTCTGCATAGCACACGCATTGGTCGACAGTGCTAATAGAACATACAACAGGTATTTAAGGCGGTTAAACATAGTCGTCATTCACTCAAGGCTTAGGGGTAAATCGGTATTGATCAATATTGACAGTAACAATTAGCAGCAACGCATGATCTAGTAAAAGTGATTTTGATGCAACTGCGATAAACAAAAAGAAAAAGGCCACTTTCTCGTTCCAAAGAAAGTGGCCATACACATTTTTAGCAGCTGAAATGATGAGTAAAAGCGGCTAAAAATCAGTACTTGGTTTTACTGCGTTCAACTTATATTGCTAGCCAACTAAGGGGTCACAATGAGTATTAATACTCGTAACTGAACTGCACTGTGTATTCTGTGCCAGGGTCTTTGGCATACACTTGAATATCTTGTTGATCATATTCGGTCACTTCACCCAACAGGTTTTTCGCTTTTAATTTAACCGCCAAACTGGTGGTAGGAAAAAAGCTGTAAGTAAAATCTAAGCTGTGGAATGGTTTTTCATACACATCATCTAGACCACCACGGCCGCCGTAAGCAATACGCTCACCAAACACGTTATAAACCAAAGTGGCGCTGTGATAACTGTTAGATGAATCGTAACTTAACTGCACGTTGGCAACCCAGGCAGAATGCCCTGTCATGCGACGCGTATTGTTAGTCGGGTCAATTTCGCCATTAGGGGCAATGGTAATTTCTGAATCACCTAAGGTCAGGTTACCGGCAACAAAGAAGTCTTCCCACATACTGCCTTCACTGATGAAGTCTAGCGTTTGTAAAAACTCGGCTTCAATACCATAAATATAACCCGACTCAGCGTTATAAAACTTAAGCTGGCGACCGGCTTCTGAAATACGTTGAATAGGCTCAATTGGCGCGTCTACGTCTTTATAAAACCCGCCTAAGCTGTAGTTGTCACCGGCTTCTGAATAGTATTCCCAGCGTAAATCAAGGTTATACATGTCTGAGCTTTTAAGTTCTGGATTACCGAAGAAATCAAAACCTGTGACTGGATCTTGGAATCGAACTGGCGACACTTCACGTAAATCAGGACGCACTATGGTTTTACTTGCCCCTAAACGCCATTGGGTGGTGTCGGTTTGCTTCCAGGTGAGTGACATTGATGGGAACCAACCGTCCTCAGCAATAGCATAATCGCTTAAGTCGTAGCGACCACCCTCGTCAGATATTTCTCCCTCAGGGGTTATCGGCAAGGTCACGCGACGGAAATCTTCATATCGCAAACCCGCATAAACGCGCCATACATCGTCAAAATCGACATCAAAACTGATAAAGGCGGCATCATTTATCTCTGCTGCAACATAGTCTTCGGTGTCGGTTGAGGCATCTTTTAATTCAAGCTCTAAGGTGTCATTGTTAATATTGTCATTGGAAAAAATATCATCAAAATCTTGCGCTAAAATATTGCCGTTTGGGTCAGTTGGGCTTAAGTCTACATCTAAACCTAAACGTGTCGCGAAGCTTTCACGGGTGCGTTCGTAATATTGATAGCCTACTTTCACTTTCATTAACGCATCATCAAACTGTACCGGATACGCAAAGTCCCAACCGTAGTTTTGGCTTTCGTCCTGTAGGTTTGAGTAAACGTATTTAGGGGCATCTTGGGTATTTAGGTTACGCGAAACCGGCTGGTTAGCTTCATCTAAAATAACGTTATAAGTGTATGATAATTCGTTAGGGGCATTACGCTCTGATTTAGCGTCAGAGAACATCCAATTAAACTCGGCATCATTTAATGCTTCAATAAAGTGGTGACCTTTAATTTGATTGCTGATTAATGATCTTTCTTCATAATCAATTTCATACACTTGCAGCGCATTAGGTTCACCTAGGGTGTCTATGGTTTCTTCAATACCGACCGACACGTCATCAGAGGTGTCGCGCAGGTAAGTGGTGAAGGTTTCAATTTTATGGTTGTAGCCAATTTCTAACCCAAGGTTAAGCATGGTAGACATTTGCACAATTGAATCTGTCCCCATAACATCTTTTTGGTTTTCAATTTGAGCTTGTTCGCTGTCGCCATCTAACTCCACTTCATACTTGGTGTAGTTTTCAGCTTGCTGTTTATATGAATAAGCCGCCAGCGCGCCAAACACGATATCGTCGGAAAAGTCCCAGCGATCACCTAGGGCAACGTCGCCTCTAAAGCCTGGGTCGGTACTTTCCGTTTTTACCGCCATGTCGCGGTACATGTCTAAGGCTAATTCACGATTCATTTTTTGCGCAGCGGGGTAATTTATTGCCCCGTTTGAGCCACTAACTATGTCTATTGGGCTAATGCCGCCATATTGATTAATGGTGTTATTAATACTTGATGGCATAGCACGAGTGCCGTCATCTTTGCCGGTCCAATCATCACCGCCACCGTTGTAAGTATAGGTGTCATTGCTGTCATTAGTATTGAAACGTCCACCAGCAGAGGCTTTGAAAAAGAAGTTAGCCGGAATCGCTTTAGTGCGAATGTCGACATGGCCACCACCAAATGCGGCGGGCTTTTCTGCCGAGGCTGACTTTTGTACTGATAAAGATTCAATAATTGATGCCGGAAACATGTCTAATGGCACCACATTTCGAGTTGGGTCTGGTGATGGTACTGTTGCACCGTTGAGTGAGGTGCTTGAATAGCGCTCACCTAAACCGCGAACATAAATGAATTTTCCATCTTTTAAGGTTAAACCGGTCACACGGCGCAGCGCTGCTGCGGCATCACCATCACCGGTTCTAGAAATTTGTTCTGAGCCCATAATATCGGCTACAGCAATTTGTTCGCGACGCTCTTCTGTCGCGGCCGAAGCTGAGGTACGTAGTCGCCCAGTAACAGAAATTACCTCAATCGGTTCTATGGGAAAAGATTCTCCAGTCTTATTTGTCGACGCTTCATTGCTTTGTGCTTGCTGTGGATTAGCTGTGTCATCTTGAGCTAAAACCGGCGCAGCAAATGAGGTAACAGAAAGTACCGATATAATTGCGAGGGTTAATTTGTTGGCGGTAAAACTCGGCTTGGTTTTCATACGTTAACAGTCCTGTATGCGGTTCAGAGATAGCCGCTGCTAACATTGCGCATTAGCGAGCGGCTATAAACTTAATTTACGATTAGATTAGGGTTACTGTGGAAAGTAAGCCCAACCTTGACGCCAGTCATTCTGGCCATCGAATGCACCAATAAAGTTGGTTGATTCGAAGAAGTTGTCATCAGTACTTAAGTCTTTACCTGTGCCAATAAGTGCTGCATCTGTTGCCGCTGGCATACCGTCAGTTAGAGTAACCGCTGTTGTAGCGTTACCTTCTTGACCCATAAACCAGGTTTCAACATTGACAGCATTGGCTGTAGCCGCATTATCAGAGCTGTATTTAAATGGCTCGTTACAGTCGATAATTGAGTGAGACATAGTCAAGGTATTGTTGTTAACGTTGTCGACTAAGCCAGCATAGCTGCCATCTAGTTCTAAACATTCACCAGACTCTGTAGTGCTTGTGCTACCTTTACGACCTTGCACTAACACGTTATAAAGCTCACCTGCTGTGGCTACGCGAAGTAAGATCCCCTCGCCTTTATCACCGCTAGCATTTTCAATGTCTGTACCAGGTAAGATAGTGAAGTTAGCCAGCTTTGGCTTAGATACTGGTGTATCTGTTGCACCTTTGTGGCTGTCGCCTTCAATACCACGGTTTGCATTGCCATCTTCATGGGTAATGTACACAAACTGTGCTTTACCGGTCCAACCGTTGGTCCAATCTAAGCTGTCATCGAAGTTGTGCGTGAGGTAAACATATTTCAAGTTAACCGCGCCCCCCCAGAACTCAACACCGTCATCGCCATTAGCATGGACTTGAATGTGGTCTACTTGCGTACCGCTACCCACTGCGGCAAATGAAATACCGTTCATTTCCTGGGTGTCGTTCACTTTAAAGCCAGCATATTTAATCACTACGTAGCTGATTTGACCGCTGTTATCAGTGTTGTCGTTACCACCGTATGGGAAATCACCGACTTCAAATGACGCATCACAGGCATTTTTATCAGGGCAAGTATTGGTTAAACCCTTACCTAAAATCACTAAGCCGCCCCATTGGCCACGTTCGCCCGTTGCACCAGCAATAACGTCCTGCTGTGAGGTCATTTCAATTGGGTGCGCAGCACTGCCCTGAGCCATGATTTTTGAACCACGGCTAACCGCTATGTAGCTGTTATCTGTTGCAAACAACTTAGTGCCCGCTTGAATCGCTAAGGTAGCAGAGTTAGTTTTATCACCACCAACCACTACCGCACCGCCGTCAATTTTGTACATCACGTTTTGACCGGCAAGCAGTGTAGTGTTGCTCAGTACGTTACCCTGTAAAGTACACACTAAAGTGACTGTGTCATCTTTGTATAAACCGGCTACCACTGTTTCAGCAGTTGTGCCAACTGGACAAGATGTTAATGTAGGAAGTGTGGTCGGTGCAGGTGCTGTGTCACCGTGGATCGCAGTGGTCCAGCCTAAAGTCCAATCGGTAGTACCGTCGAACGCACCAATATAAGGTGCATCAACTAAGCGGTCATCAAGGTTACTTAAATCGGCTTTGCCACCGGTTAATGCTACAGATGATGAATTTGGCATATAGTCTGTTAAGTCTGATGCGCCCACTAAGTTACCGCTTTGACCTTCATACCAGGCTTTAACATCTAATGCTAAAGTGCGGCCTTCAGCAGCATCTGCCTTAGCATTTTTAAATGGCTCAACACAATCGATTAAGCTGTTTTCAACGGTTAACTCGCCTGTATTCGCATTGTTGACTGTGTTGTCATCGTTGACTTCTAAACATTCGCCAGAATCAACATCGCCTTTCACTAATAAGTTATAAGCTGTTACGCCTGTACCAACGCGGAATAAGATACCTTCAGCATCGTCACCACCGGCGTGAGTACCGTTAGCCACCTGCATGGTAATGTTAGCGAGTGCTGGTTTAGACATTGGGGTTGCGCTAGCGCTTTTATTGCTGTCAGCTTCGATACCACGGTTTGAGCCGTTGTCAGCTTGACGAATATACACGTGCTGTGCGCTACCTTGCCAACCGTTTGTCCAATCTAACGAGTCATCAAAGTTTTCTGTTAGTACCACGTTTGAAATTGACACGTTACCGCCCCAAAATTCTACGCCGTCATCGTTATTTAAATGCACTTGAATATGGTCAACTTGAGTGCCGCTACCTACACCAGCAAAGCTGATACCGTTCATTTCTTGGGTATCGTTAATTTTAAAGCCGCCAAACTCAACGCGGACGTACTTAATCACACCAGAGTTGTCCTGGGTGTTATCACCGCCGTAACTGTGGTTACCCACTTCAAATGACGCATCACAATTTGCTAAGTCAGGACAAGTATTAACCGGTGCATTACCCAGTAACACTAAGCCGCCCCATTGACCCGCTTCGCCTGGTTGGCCTAATGCAGTTTCTGCTGAGGTGAATACGATAGGTGCAGTAGCCGAACCTTCGGCCATTATTTTTGAACCACGACTAATGACTAAATATGAATCACTGCCGCCTAAAATTTTAGTACCAGGCAGAATAGCTAACTCAACTGATTTTTCATTATCGCCACCGGCAACGACTGCGCCATTTAGCAGCCATACAACGCCGTTACCAAGCACGATTTTATCGCCGTTTTGGCCGCCAGTAGAAATGGTTGATGCCGCTGTAGACGGAGCTAATGTGCCTTTTAATTCCCAAACCTCTTTGCCATCAACTGATGCAAAGGTGGTGCTTTTAGTGGCAAAGCCACTATAAGATTTTTGTTGAGCCGTTTCTGTTGGCGTTGTTGGTATTGTTGGAGTCGGTGTCACGGTATCGCTACCTGTGTTGATATTGATATCACCACCACAACCCGCAAGCCCTAAAGTTGCTGCTAAAGCAGTAGAAAGCGCCGTAAGTTTAAAAAGGTTTTTCAGTTCCATTGTCATCTCCGAAGACGGATTGCATTTCAAGTTAGTTAGGGTTTAGTGCGCGCCATAGGCATACGCATTTGCTGGTGCATAAAACTAACGAGTAAAAATGACAAAAAGACTGCTTAAAAATGACAATAACATTTCCGCAACATGACAGAATTATGTAAACCCTGTGGGGATGCGGCTTTGAGTATGTTTTAAGGGAATTATTTTTTTCACAAAAATGTCGTAAATGTATCGTATTTTGACGAAATTACGCTTATTGATGATAAATTTAATCTTAATAGAAATAAAAGTAATCACTAAGGAGGTAATACTTTAAACAAGCATCAATAAAACTGACTCGGAAGGAAATACAGAAAATTCATCTCAATATTGATTAAGTGTAAGGTTTAGTTGATCAAGCCAAACCTAAACAAACGCTACTGCAATGTTAATACAAGGCACATTATTATTTACAGGCTCTTATACCGCAGTAAACCGACACTAGAACACATGCTGACACCTCAGCATTGTACTTAACCTGTTAATTTAGCCAGACTAACTTAGCCTTAATAACTTAGCTTTAGTTATTTTAGCGGACCTGTATTCTTTCCACTGAAGCATCTGGCTGATGAATAACAAAGTCTAATTGAACCTGCGCACCTTTCATGCCATTAGCGGAGGTTTGATATTGCCACTGCTCAAGTGCTGTCACAGCTGAGGCATCAAAAACCTCTGCTGGTGATGACTTGGTCACCATCACATTAGATACCTTTCCGGCTGGATTGATATCAAATGATAATTGCACATAACCATTTACACCTTCTTTAGCCGCCTCAATAGGATAGGCAGGCTCAATACGCATGGTAGGGGCTATTATTGCATCAGCTTTAGGTTGCTGAGCACTTTGACTGTTGCCCGCTTGTGCTTGCTGATTCAGCGTTAACGCACTAACACCAAGTAATAGCGTCACTCCCATTAATACCAAGGTATTTTTTCCATGTTGTTTTTTCATTTGTAAGATCCTTTCTTTAAGTATGGTTTTGTCCCCATAGTGAGTGTGTAACATGCTTAACGGTGCATGCTGCGAATAAGCCAATAGCGCTTTGCTATAGGCAATTTTAGAATCTGTTTCCATATTGGCAGTCACTTGCGCGTCACATGACAGCTCTTGATCTTGCCTAAAACGGCGGTAAGCGCACCACATCAGCGGGTTAAACCAAAACATAATCGTTAAGCTATAAGCCAATATATTGGCCCATAAATCACCGCGCTGATAATGATAAAGCTCATGCTGAATAATGGCGTCTTGCTGATGACTATCAAGCAAGGTAAAACTGTTTGGCACTAATATTTGCGGCGCGATTAACCCAACTAACATGGGCGATTCAATATTGGGATGAATAAATACATTAAGCTTGCCTGACTCAATCACAAAAGGCTTGGCGCGTCGCGTGAGCTGTTGCAGATGAATAGAATCTGAGACTAAGTTAACCACCAGTACCAACACCACTGCGGCATACAGGTAAGGCAAATATAATAACTTAAACAAGCTGCTCGACATCGATGCGGTATCAGTGGCCAGTACATAATATTGTTGAATAACGCCCAGTGTTTGATTTGGGCTTAACCAATTAAAATACTGTGGTAACAGGGTTTGCACTACATCCGCCAGCGGCAATAATGGCACAACAAGCCAAAGACTATAGGTATAATGCGCGCCTATTTTTGACAATAAAAAACGATGTAAGATTAATAATAGTGAACACACTAAGCTAAGTAATAGGGTTTGTTCCATAAACCAACTGATCATCACTTTTGCTCCTTGTGCCAATCATCAAGCAAGCTTTGTAACTCAGCAACATCCTCAGCCGATAGCTTGTTTTTTTCAGCAAAACCGGCCACTAATGGGGTTAATTTTCCGGCAAATAGTCTATCTACAAAAGACACTGACTCTTTTAATGTGTATTCCTGCTCAGCAATTAACGGCGAGTAATGATATGTGCGCCCTTGTTTTTCAAAACTCAGCGCATTTTTTTTAACTAAACGATTCAGTAAGGTTTTTACTGTTTTTTCATGCATATCATGGCTTTGCTCTAATGCTTCAACCAGCTCATTAGAGGTTAATGGCGACCGCAGCCAAAGTTGCTGTAATACTAACAATTCACTGTTACTGATTTCTTTCATGCTTAGTCACTTACTAGGTTGTGGTTCACTTATTAAGATTACATATGTAATCCATACGATTAAATTACAACTGTAATCTTAAATAAGCAAGCAGTTATTTGATCTTTTTATTGCTATACTCTAGGCTATAAAAAAAGCCCAATCAAAAGATTGGGCTTAACACACTATATTCAACACTATTAATGCGCACACTACACTTGACGTGAAAGCTCATCCAAATTATGCATCACTTGTTCACTAGCATGCTCCATTGCATTCAGATATTTAAGTGCTTCGTGATGCTCACCCGCTTGTATTAACGATAATGCTTCAATACCGCTGCGATGCACTTGCTTATGGGGCTCTTCTAGTCGCTTAAATGCAGACAGTTGCGAATAAGATTCACGCCCAGTGGTTTGATACCACTTACCTAATCGGCACATGGTGTGATCAGAGAATGTATCGATAGACTTATTGCTCGCACCCGATGCAACGGCATAAATATCTCCTTTCCATACAATATGGTCCAGCTTGACCGTTTGAATAAACGTGCGCAATGACGCATGGCCAATCGCTTCTTTCATGGACGTGCTGCATGAAATAATCGATTCGTAGTCACTGCTCAGAGTTTTAACATCACCAGCTAGTTGCTCATTGCTGCCTTGGATATCATCAACTGACTTCACAGTTTCTGCTGTACTGCTAATGATTTTTTTGACTAAGTCTGATACCTCATTGGCGGAGGTACTGGTATTGCTAGCAAGAGCACGTACTTCATCAGCTACGACACTAAAACCACGGCCAGCATCGCCAGCACGTGCAGCTTCAATAGCAGCATTCAATGCCAATAAATTGGTTTGATCTGAAATACTCGAAATTGTTGATACAAAGGTATTAATACTGCCGGCCATTGATGATAAGCCTGTAATATTAGTGGTCATTCCGCCCATTTTGTCAGTTAATAACTGCATACCAGCAACAATACTATTCAATGAGTTATTGGACACATCTAGCAATTGATTAATTTGATCGCTACTTTGTCTTTCTTCTTCAATAGCTAAATGTGCTTCAAGCACACTGCCGCGCACCCCTTCAATTTGGCGAATACACTCAATGGTACTATCTAATAGCATGTGCTTAAACTTAGTATTTACATCATTTTGAGTATTGTGCAGCTGTGTTGTTAACTGCTGATTATCTAAAGTCAGTTGAGTGTTTTCATCTGTAATTTTGTTTAACTCATTCTGTAATCTTTTATTATCTTGAATCAGTTGGTCATGCTTTGTTTTTAGAACAAACATAGAGGTTTTAGTCCTTTACATCAAATGGAAACAATGGCTCTTTAGTCATTTGTCGGCACGAATCACTTAAAGATTAGTGTACTTATTCAAATTTGTACAAATTATCCTTTGCAGGTTGGCGATAGCTAACCATATTGGACTTTCTCATAGCAAGTAGCATTATCGTGGTAGCCGTATAACAACCAACCCTCAATATATAAGGCTTGATTGTTATCCACTTAAGTCAGTGCTATTTGCCCTTGTACAGCCATTGATAAACCGTGGGCAATACCAGCAAGGTCAATGCAGTTGAGCTAAATAAACCGCCAATAATGACTACCGCTAATGGCTGCTGAATTTCACTGCCGACACCGGTTGACAACAAGATAGGAATTAAGCCTAAAGCAGAGGTTAATGCGGTCATTAATACTGGACGTAATCGCCCTACTGTACCTTCATAAACGCTGGTATACAGGCTTTCATTTTCACTGAACTCTACGCTATTTTTGCGGCGTTGATTAATCGAGTCCACCAGCACTACGCCATTGAGTACGGCCACACCAAATAAGGTGATAAAGCCGATTGAACTGGGCACCGACAAATAAGTGCCAGTGGCAAATAAGGCAATCACGCCACCAATGAGTGCCAACGGGACGTTTGCCATAATTAAGCACACTTGTTTAATTGAGCCGAATGAGAAATACAGTAATAGCGCAATTAGCGTGATTGAAATAGGCACCACTAGCATCAGTTTTTTCTGTGCCCGCTGTTGGTTTTCATACTGCCCGCCGACCACGACTGTGTAGCCTGCGGGTAATTCAGCCTGTGGGATGATGGCGTAAATATCATTCACCACTGAGCCCATATCACGACCCGATACGTTAGCTTGCACCACCACGCGGCGCTGCACGTCGTCGCGGCGAATATTGGGTGGCGCCATCTCGGCGTCAACGTCGGCCACTTCACCTAAACGCACGGTTGCGCCGCTCACCCCAGTGAGCAATAAGTCACGCAATACATCAGGTGAGTTGCGTTGTGATGACGTTAACCGAACATTTATATCGTATCTGGCATTGCCATCAATCACTTGTCCTGCGCTAACACCACCGACACCTTGGCTGACTAAACTCATCACCTGGTCGACACTGATGCCGTAGCGCGCCAACAATTCACGCTTAGGGCGAACCACTAATTGTGCTTCGCCACTAACCTGTTCTAGCGACACATCTACCGCGCCATCAATTTGCTGCACCAGTTCAGATAAGACCTGACCTTTGGCTGATAATACCTGTAAATCAGGGCCGAATATTTTAATCGCTAACTGTGCTTTAACCCCTGATAATAACTCATCAACACGAGTGGCTATTGGCTGTGAAAACGTCAGCAATAAACCCGGAAACACACTGAGCTTTTGTTCCATTAATCGCTGTAACTCAATGCGATTTGAGGCACTTTGCCACTGGTTAACGGGTGTTAAGCCAATGTAGATTTCAATATTGCTAACCGGCTCTGGGTCGCCGCCCAATTCTGGTGCACCTATGCGGCTCAGGGCATATTCCACTTCAGGAAAACTTAACAAGATAGCCTCTAACTTAGGAGCCACTTCTATCGAGGTGCCTAAACTCGCTGTGGGCGCTAAAGTGATGCGTAAATTAATCGTGCCCTCTTCGAGTTCGGGCACAAACTCTGTGCCTAAACGCGGCAATAACGCCATGCTGCTAACAAACATCAATGATGCAATTAACATCACCGTTTTAGGGCGCGCTAAGGTCATGCTAAGCAGTTGTCGATAAAGCCGTTCAACTGGCATCAGTAGCCAACTTTGCCTGATCACTACACCGTGCTTAAACGCATAAACTGCCAGTGCTGGCACAGCAAACAAGGCAACAATTAACGCGGCAACCATGGCCAAAATAATGCTAGTAGCCATTGGCTGAAATAACTTACCTTCCACACCTTCTAAGGCAAACAAAGGCGCAAACACCACTATGATGATGGCTGTAGCAAAAAAGATAGGACTGCACACTTCTTTAGCCGCTTGCCAAACCTTAGAACTAATGCTGACATTAGCACTAGCGCCGTCCCTATCATTACCATCGAGGCTACCGACATCGGTTTGTGCGTCATGTTGGCTTAAATGCTTGAAGATGTTTTCAACCATCACCACTGAGCCATCGACCAACATGCCTATCGCAACCGCTAAACCGCCCAGTGACATTAAGTTTGCCGACATGCCAAAATATGCCATCACCATTAAGGCAAGACCAATTGAAATTGGGATGGACAGCAATACCAGTAAGGTCGCGGGAATATTAACCAAAAATAACGCGAGGATCACCACGATAAACACAAAGGCCATGAGTAGCGCATCACGCACGGTATCGACCGCTTGTTTGACTAAATCGGCCTGGTCGTAAAACACCTCAAACGTCACCCCTTTGGGTAAGGCTTGTTCAATTAAACTAATACGCGCTTCAATGTCGTCAATGGTTTGCTTGGTGTTAGCGCCCATGCGTTTTAGTACCACACCGGCAACCACTTCACCTAATTGTTCCGCTTCACCACTGTCATTTCGGACGGGTCATAGTCACTGCGCCCACACGGATTTCACTGCCATAATCAACATTGGCAATGTCCATGACTCTGATTGGCGTACCATTAAACTCGGTGAGCGGAATATGTTTAATGGCGTCTATTCCTTCATCTCCAGGGGGTAATAAACCGTAACCGCGTACCACTAATTGCGACTGCCCCTGGTCCATAAACCAGCCACCGGCATTACGGTTATTACTTTCAAGCGCCTCAATAACTTGCTCCATGGTGAGTGAGTAACTGCGCAGTTTATTTAAGTCAATTTGCACCTGGTATTGCAGTACTTCGCCACCAAACGACAACACTTCAGTCACGCCACTGACGGGCATTAATATCAGCTTAACCAGGTAGTCATTGATACTGCGAAGCTCAGCTGCTGCCACACCGGATTCTGGCGTAGCCCGCAGCATATATTGATAAATTTGCCCTAGCCCTGAGGTATTAGGGCCAATCTCAGGTGTGCCGACCCCCGCAGGAATGGATTCTTTAGCAGCTTGCAGCTGCTCAAACACTTGCTGGCGCGCAAAGTAAATATCAGTGCCTTCGGCAAACACCACGGTGACAATAGATAGACCGGTACGCGATAACGATCGAACCTCGGTGACGGCCGGTAGAGCGTACATGGCTGATTCAACGGGATAACTTATCAGCTTTTCAACTTCTTCAGCGGCTAGGCCTTCAGCGGCGGTGTTAATGGTGACCTGCACATTGGTCACGTCGGGAAATGCATCCAAATTTAACTTTGGTAATATCGCAATACTGCCAAGCATGGCAGCCAATAAGGCTAATACCACTAGCAGTCGCTGCTCAATGGCTGAACGAATTAATTTTGCTAACATAGCTGCCTCCTAGTGGTTGTGAATATCAAAGCCAGATTTGGCCAATTCAGATGCCAGAAAAAACGCACCTGACACCACCACTTGCGAGCCACTTTCTAGACCTGTAATTAAATTCAGCCCACGCTGGCTTTGCACCACTTCAACTTCAACGGCTTCAAAACCATCTTCATCTTCAATAAAAATTTGCCAGTCGCCATCACTGCTGCGCGTTAATGCACTGTCGGGCACAATAATGCCGTTTAAGGGAGATAATTTTTTGGCTTGTGCTGATTTGTCGCCTTTTGCACTGCTTTGCTGAAAATACAACTCAGCAAATTCACCGGCATGTAAAACGTGCTGCGGATTCGCCATACTGATCCACACTTGTTCAGTGCGGGTCATCGGATTGAGCTCATGGGAGCGGCCAATCACTACGCCCGTGACATTACGTTGACCGACACGCACCAGTGCAGACTGGCCAATTTCGACCCGTTCCGACTGCACAGGTGTTAGCTGTGCTTCTACCCATAAAAACGACTCATCGGTTAATTGCATTAACGGTGTGCCTGCATCCAATACTTGACCTAGCATGGCTTCATCTTGTTGCACTCGGCCGCTAATTGGCGCTAATAACTGAAATTGGCCAATCGATTGAGGCGATGTGGTTAACGCTGATATTTGCTCATTAGTCATCATGATGGCGTTTAAAACCGCACGCTTTAGTTCCGCATTCACCTCGGTGCGCATTTTTTCACTGGCACTAATTGTCCCTTTACTCATCCGGCTAACCCGCTGCCATTCTGTGGCGGCGTTAATATAATCGGCCTGTGCCTGGGCTATTTCGGTGCCTCCCAAAGTTAATAAAGCCTGGCCTTTTTTCACTTGTTGGCCCGGCACCACATGGCGCTTTAATACTTGCATCGCAAGCTGTGGTGCTATAGTGACTGTTTTGTCTTTATCAACCACCAGCTGCGCAGTCGCAACAGAGGTGAGATCAAATGGACTAAATGTCAGCGTTTCAACCTGAATGTTGGCCAACTCTCGTTGCTGCGGCGTTAAGGTTAATGCCTCATCATGATCATCCTCTTGCGAATAAGACGAAGGCGATTGTGGCTTTGATTGCTGCGGAGCATGATCATCACTTGCAATCACTTTGCTGCTAGAAAGCGTTAGCCCAAAGCTGATAATAACTAGCCATAATAACTGGCGTGTTATCAAATAAAACGATGCTAAAAAACGCGTATTTATCGGCGAATAAATAGTTGGAATTGTCATAAATAAATCCTAGAACTCAAACATGACCAAGTTGAAATACTGCGATAAGCATTCAATTTAGCCATACAAAATAATCAAGCTTGCCAGTAACAACAGCAAACCTTTAATGAATGAATTTAAACAGGATTTACACTATCGGGGGGCGGTACGTGGCACCTAAAGCGGGAGGAAAATAGGATTGAACTGTTTGTAACGGTTGTTGATTGGCTTGCTCGGTCGTATCGATATTATCGGGCAGCACTATGGCCACTAAACCACCGTGACACTGACAATCTAGGCATAAATCAACCATTTTGTCTGTTGGTGCTGGGTGAATATGGTCATCGGATGGCGCATGCTCGCGGGCACCGTCTGCGGCGCAACTGCATTGTATGCACTCCGCTAGCTGACTGAGGGCGGCAATATCTAAGGTAGGCGTGAATTGCACATGGGCATGATTGCTTTTTTCTTCTGTACTATTGCCAATATGTAATTGATGGCCACCCAAATTCGCACCGGCAAATTGCAGCACAATAATAGTAATCAATAGCTTAATTGAACGCATCATTGAAAACGAATTGAGGTGACTCATGCTGGTCATCTAAAACAGCGTTTATTTGAATACGCAGTGTTTAGCATAATCAGCGGCTTCATTAGCAGACCAATCACCTGTTTCTTTTTCTTTCATTTGCTTACACCAGGCGTCGCTGCCGACTTCTGGTGTACATGCTGTTAGGCCCAAGGTGAAAATACCCACTGCCGATAATGCTAATAATTTTCTGAATAACATAGTACTTCCTTGATGTGTTAAGGCTGAATTAGACTAACGGCCCAACTCTTATAATACAAATATCTATTGCACTTGTTTATTGCGCTTGTTTCTCACACTTGAGCTTTATGTTGTGAACGCTTGGTGATCCAATTAATCGCATCTTGCTTTTGTGCTAATGGAAACCATGCCACTTCACCTTGCATAAACGGGCCCATTAATCTGACCGAGTTACCCACCCAATCAGGACCACCAACAAACACTAATGCATCAAACTCAGGCAACTGTACTTCACCGCTGCCGGTTAATGAGCCAAACTCCCACCCCTCTAACAGCACATCGGCTTCAATGTATAAGCACACTTGGCCCCAATCTTTACGATAGTTTCGAATAGCGGGTTGTAAACATGAGCGATAATCTTTAGCAGACAAACGACCGCTTACAAACAGGCTAATAACGCCTTTGGCGATATCAGAAATTTGGCATAACATAAATAGCTCCGGTGTCATGGATAAGTGCCGAATAAAATAGGCTTACCAGACATTCACTTCAATGACGCGAATCATAACAAATATTACCGTCGCCAATATATAACTATTTTTAATCTAAAAAGTGATACCCTTTACAGTATGATAAATATTACTAATAGCGTGACTATCGAAGACAAAGAAATTGAGTGGCAATTTGTGCGCTCAAGTGGAGCGGGTGGCCAACATATCAATAAAGTGTCTACCGCTGCGCAACTGATCTTCGACATCAATGAATCGTCTTTGCCCGACTTTTATAAACAAAAGTTATTGGCCAAAGCTGATCACCGCATAACCCAAAGCGGTAAAATCATTATTAAGTGTCAGCAATCCCGCAGTCAAGATTTCAACCGACAGCAGGCACTGGAGCAGTTTATTTTGCTGGTAAAAAATGCCGCCATTGTCGCCAAAAAGCGCATTGCAACCAAAGCGACTAAAGGCAGCCAAAAACGCCGCATAGAAACCAAAAAACAACGCGGAGCCACTAAAGCACTGCGCCAGGGTAAACCGCGATTTGATTGATTAACCTTTCCTTGAATAAATTTAAGTTTACTGAACCGCTAACTTGCGTTAAAAACAAGCTAACTGAAATAGTGAATAACCTCACCAAGTTAAGATTGCCAAAGGATTATTATGAGCCAAACCGCAAAAATTTTATTAGTTAACGGCCCTAATTTAAATTTACTGGGACGTCGTGAACCAGGTCATTATGGCACACAAAACTTAGCCACCATTGTATCTGAATTACAAGGTGCGGCGACCTCCTCAGGGGTAGCGTTAGAACATATTCAGTCTAACGCTGAGCATGAAATCATTGATGCTATTCATGCAACTGATGCACAGTTCATCATTATTAATCCAGCGGCATTTACCCACACAAGTGTGGCGATCCGCGATGCAATTTTAGGCGTAGCTATTCCATTTATTGAAGTGCATTTATCTAATGTACATGCACGTGAGCCCTTTAGACATCAC
This sequence comes from Shewanella sp. HL-SH8, assembly GCF_051165765.1. Lineage (NCBI taxonomy): Bacteria > Pseudomonadati > Pseudomonadota > Gammaproteobacteria > Alteromonadales > Shewanellaceae > Shewanella > Shewanella sp. HL-SH8. The sequence continues at coordinate 4,119,373 of NZ_CP195039.1, forward strand.
TCATACTTCTCTGACAAAGCGATTGGGGTTATTTGTGGTTTAGGTGCACAGGGCTATCAATTTGCATTGCAAGCAGCGCTTAAGCACTTGCAAGATAACAACGCACCACACTAATTGTTAATAGAGTTCGTATAACAGCTAAGGCAATAAGGCATCATCAGTGAGCAAACTTAAACCCGATGTGAGCATTGTTTACAGCGGCATCTTTAGCCGATGGGACAGCCAAAGTGAAAAGTTGCCACAATTCTTACAGGCAACAGTACATGTTCCTGCCACGCTAGATATCGAGTTTGGATTTATTGTCCGCATCCGTAAAGCTAAAAACCAACGGCTACGTTATTGTATTTATCATCCTAATATACCTGATGATGAGGGCAATACTCGTCCTCCTTTTGATGGTGAAGTCTTTATTAAAGAAAACGATTGGAAGTTTTATTTAGGCGACTGCATATGGGCACCCGTTGACAATAAGACAGGGGATTGGCGGATGACGCTAGAGCTGAACGATAAAATTGTTGCCGACAAAACATTTAAGGTTCACCCTGTGTTAGATAATTAATCGCGTAAATAAACCTTGTCGTTATTCGAAACCAGATAAAATTCTCTGATATAATAGTCGGCTTGCAACCACATTCAAGCGACTTCTGTTATGACCACTCAAACGCCTTCTTCCCCTTTATTGACACAATCAGATGAAATAGATTTTAGCAAAGTGCTTGCTGAAGCAATGCTCAAGCGCCAAGCCTTTTTTGCGCAAGCTAAGCTGAATAATACTGATTGTTATCGGGTATTTCATGGCACTGTAGAGGGAGCCAATGGCTTAAACATAGACCGCTATGGTGATGCTTGGTTGGTGCAATCATTTCATGACACACTCAATGAAGATCAACTTAAGCAAATCACCCAGGTTTTAGCACAACACGGTGATTATTTTGTAGTGTATAACGACCGCTCGCAAAAAAATTCTCGCGTCGCCAATAACTTAGTCAATGAAGCGCAAGACTATGCGATGTCGGAACAGGTGATGCATGAAAACGGCATAGCTTTTACCACTAAGTTACGCCATGAAGGCCAAGACCCATTACTGTTTTTAGACATGCGTATTGGTCGTGAATACATGCAAAAACACAGTCACAATAAAACAGTGTTAAATCTATTTTCATACACTTGTGGTATTGGAACTGCGGCCGCTGTGGGCGGGGCCAAGCGAGTGATGAATGTCGATTTTTCATCTTTTGCATTAGCAGCAGGTCAAAAAAATGCCGCGCTGAATAAAGTTGAATCTGTATGTGAGTTTGTGCAAAGCGATGCGTTTCCTGCATTACGCCAACTAGCCGGTTTACCTGTGGGCGGACGCCGTAATCAAAAACTGCCCAAGTTCCCTAAACTCGCTAAAACCACTTTTGACTTAGTGTTTTTAGACCCACCACGCTTTGCAAAAAGCGTCTTTGGGGTGGTCGACTTAATTAACGACTATCAAGGCTTATTTAAGCCCGCAATGCTGACCACCAAGGCCGGCGGAACCATTGTTTGCTGTAACAATGTCGCCAAAGTGGAACGCCAATCTTGGTTGGACAGCCTAGTCCGCTGCGTTGAAAAACAAGGTCGAAAAATCATTAATATTGAATGGCTGAATTGCGACCAAGACTTCCCTTCCTTTGATGACAATCATCCACTAAAAATTGTGGTCCTCACCATAGACTAAGCAACCACATTATAACTATCAGATTATAGCCATGACTACATCAGCCAATGCCACTGCGGCATCGGCTGATGTGATTCATTGTTACCCAAAAATGATTTTTGGTTGTTGGATGTTAACTTTAGCGGAAGCAGAGCGCTCAACTAATGTGGTGAATGATTTATCTTTAATCGTATTCACATATAGCCACTCACTATTAGCTTCTTCGGCACTAAAGGTCAGCAATAAGTAACCGCGATCTTTCAAATTAGCATATTTTAAATCAGCGATAAGATTCACTATTGCAGCTTCAGTTGCCGGCATTTCAGCATCAGATAGGCCTAAGTAGTATTCTAACCCAGGTGAAGACACTGAACTGGTCGCAAACTCAACCCCAACCACTTCACCTTGATTGTCGGTTAGCTCATTTGCCCAAGCATTGTGAGTGTCACCAGCGATAACCACTAAGTTATGCTGCATCGATTTAGCTGTGGCCAGAATCACTTCTCGCTCATAGGCGTATCCGTCCCAAGCGTCCAAATTATAAGGAATAGAAGGCAATTGAAGTAAGGCTAGCACCTCAGGGGTTAACTGACTTTGATTAGCTTGTAAGTAAGATAACTCTTGCGCGGATAATGTAGGGTCGCCCGCCTGCGCACGCGCGGCTAATTGGGCTAACGCCGCCAGCTGAGCAAATTGAGGAATACTCATTTGTTGAGTCGCAATAGCCGCAGGCAGAAGCATTTTACCCATCAACACTTGCTGACCTAGCACCTGCCACTTCGCCGTCGATTCAAGTAAGCTTTGTTGCAACCATAATAATTGAGATTGACCTAACATGGTGCGGTTAACGTTAGTCACATCACCTAAAAAAGCGCCGCTATTAAATGCCTTTGTCACCGGGTCCATGTAATCCGCATAATCTAGCTGCTTGTCTCGCCCCAGCAATCGAGTATCTAACATATGCAAATCAACTAAATCACCATAGTTAAAGCTACGGTATATTTCTTGATGATTCCCTTCACTCCAAGGACGAATGGGTAGCCATTCAAAATATGCCTGCAGTGCCGCTTGCTTGCGTAAATCAAAGTCCCCTTCATTGTCATTGTGGTTTTCAGCGCCCTCTCTCCAGGTGTCATTAGCGACTTCATGATCGTCCCACACAGTGATAAAAGCGACTTTAGAATGCAGTTTTTGCAAGCTCATATCACCACGATATTGTGCATAACGCGTGCGATAATCATTGAGTAACAATAATTCGCCAGCGGGTAATACTTCACGCCCTAAAGCCGCCGCATCTTGACTGGCATACCCACCACGACCGTACTCATACAAGTAATCTCCTAGATGAATAACCGCATCTAAATCATCACGCTCGGCCGCTAATGCATACACATTGAAGTAGCCCGCTGGGTAGTTTGCACATGACATCACAGCTAATTTGACCGAATCAACAGTGCCTTCTGGTAAGGTTTTAGTCATACCAACGTCTGAAGCATATTTACCCGATTTAAAGCGATAAAAGTATCCTTTGCCAGCCTCAAGGCCAACCGCATCAATTTTCACCGTGTAATCACGCTTAGCGTTGGTTTTCATTACTCCATTAGTGACTATTTGGCTAAAATTAGCATCTAAGGCCACTTCCCATGACACTGTGATATCAGCTTCAACATCTGGAGTGACCCTGGTCCATAAGATCACTGCATCTTTGGCTGGATCGCCACTGGCAATGCCTTGTAAAAATTGACCAGAGTAGATCTCTTCGTCATCGCTGCTACAGCCCATTAATCCATATGACACAACAACCGCGCCAACGCCTTTGGCTGACATAGCTAAAAAGTCGCGACGACTTAACCCTGTTTTCATTCGATATTCCTTTTAAGTCAATGATGGTGTCTGCATGTTAATCATTGCAACAGGTCAGACAAGCATGGCTATTGTGCGAATACAGGATGACAATCGCATGACAAAATCGTTACATAAAGACTTTATCATCCAACTTTAGTTAAGTTTTGAGTCATAAATGTCATCACTAAGGTTGAGATAAGAGGATTGATTGAGTTGAGATATGGAGCTTGATTGACTAAGAATTCCCCCCTTAAGTATGGAGTTATATTAATAGAGGATTTGGGTTATTTAATTGACACAAATTAAATTGCGCACAATTTAGTTGCGCATTCCAAAAACATCATTTATAGTTAGCGCAATTAAATTGCACGCAACTTAAATTAACTTACTTTTTGAGGTATTCCTATGACAACTTTATATACAACTTCAGCAACAGCATTAGCTGGTCGTAATGGTCAAGTAACTACAGATGACAAAAAACTCGATGTCGGTTTGAGTTATCCAAAAGAAATGGGCGGCACTGGCGAGCACACTAATCCTGAGCAACTATTTGCCGCTGGCTATGCAGCCTGTTTCTCAAACGCTATTTTACACGTGGCGCGTGAAATGAAAGTCGCTATTAAAGCTGCACCAACAACCGCTACTGTAGGCATTGGCCCGAATGATACTAAAGGATTTGCGCTAACGGTTGCACTCGCTGTTGAGTTAGATTTGGCGCAAGATGACGCTGTGAAGCTGGTTCAGGCGGCGCATCAAGTGTGTCCATATTCAAATGCGGTTCGCGGTAATATTGATGTGAAGCTAACGGTTAATAGCGTCGCAATTTAATTTTTATCGACTATTTCGCAACAAAAACAGTAACAAAAAGTCAAGGCGTCAACCTTGGCTTTTTGCATTAATGTACCAACTCTACAATGATATAAAAAATTTGCGGCTTAAGCTGCTAATTAAAAATCACCTAACTGTTCTACGCTGAAATCATCTGCATTACAGCTCAAATTTTTATCTTGGATTTGCTGTTCTAACACGCTGATTTGTCTATTCACTTCTGTCATGGTCAAGGTATTGTTATCTAACTCATAAACAATCGCTAAACTCTGGTAATAAAAACATAATATAGTTAATGCGTTAACATTATTGTCAGCTGCGGCTTGTTGAATCGCATTAAGCTTACGATAAATTTTATTCTGTAATTGTTTCAACTGCCAAACGTAATAGACATCAGCATACTGAGGTTTTTTACGGCCATGCTTTACCACTAAAGTGCATAGCATAAGACCCATAATTACCCCGCCAAAATTAAAATAGAAATTGCCCGTTGGCTGACCTCCTACGACGGTTGCCGAACTCAATATCGCGATTAACATTTGGCCAAAGACTAATGACGAAATAGCTAAAATGGCTATAATGCCAAATTGGACTTGATTAGTCATTTTACGATATTGCGGTTTATCTACATGTCTTAATTTCATCAATATGGCTCTTAACTTTTTATAATGGCGGCATTATACCTGCTTAATATGAATCACTCATTAAGCATATTTAGGTAAATTTTTGCCATATGATAAACTTCACCACCTTTATATAATGGGCTTAAATAAATATGACTGAATTCACCCCCATCAGCGCTTTAATCGGCGGTGTATTACTTGGTTTTGGTGCATTACTACTGCTAGCAGTTAATGGGCGTATTGCCGGCATATCTGGCATTTTAAGTGGCGCCTTACAATTCAATAGCTCTAATACAAGGTGGCGGTGGGCTTTTTTAGGGGGATTAATTGCCAGTGGGTTGTTAGTACCTTTTGCTAATATTACTCTACCTGCAACATTAGATGCCAGTTGGGGATTAACCATTTGCGGGGGATTTCTGGTGGGATTTGGGGCTTATTTAGGTGGTGGATGCACAAGTGGTCATGGTATTTGCGGTATAGGCAGAATGTCTGTGCGCTCAATAATCGCGACTCTAGTATTTATGTTAGTAGCCGCAATAGTTGTGTTTGTTAGCCGCCATATAATTGGAGGATAAATGAGTCAATACAATCACTCCACCTCCCTTCTACATTTATTAGTTGCCTTTGTTGCTGGTAGCTTATTTGGTTTTGGTTTAATTATTGCGCAAATGATTGACGCTAATAAAGTGCTTAATTTTTTAGACGTTTTTGGCCAATGGGACCCGAGTCTGGCAATTGTTATGGGGGCAGGACTGAGTGTATTCAGTGTCGGTTACCTGTTTTTTGTCAAACCGAAAAGCAAACCGCTATTAGATGATCACTTTTTTTTACCGGCCAAAGCACATATTGATAAAAAATTATTACTCGGCGCATGCTTATTTGGCCTAGGTTGGGGCTTAGTCGGGATTTGTCCTGGGCCTGCCATTGTTAATCTAGTCAGTTTAGACAGGAAATTTATTGGATTTGTCATCGCTATGCTACTAGGTATGCTTATGGCTAAAAAATTCAGGGCTGTTAAAGAATGATTTTCGCCAACAGGCTAGATCCCTTCTAAGTTTGCTGTTTAATGCTTTTCTCAAAAAAACTTCATCAGCTACGCACATAGAGTAATAGCTAAATAAGTTGTGATTAACTTAGCAAATTAGCCAGGATTAACTTGCATAACAAAAAGATGCATTTAAAATTCAGCTTTATTATTTGCATCTTTGGAATTGCAATGTTTACCCTTGAATCATGCTCGTGTGAACACCAAGCTCAGCTGGCTGAATTAGATCAATTGTCATTGATTGAGTTGGTTAATCACATTGAGGCTACCCACCATAAATACGTGCGTAATACCGCGCCATTGTTGCAAGAGTATACCGAGATAATGGTCAATGCCCACGGCGATGACCATGATGAAATACTACCTTTAGCTCAATGGGTAAATTCATTAGTGGCTGAGTTAATGCCGCATTTAATGAAAGAAGAACGGATTTTATTCCCTGCTATTCGCTCATTAAGTGTAGGGGAAGAGATAAATGGCTGTTTTGGTCACATAGGTAATCCAATTAATGTGATGGAACATGAACATGGTAATACCGCTGATATTCTGATCAAACTGAGACAAATAACGAGTAACTATCAAGTACCGGAAGGTGCCTGTAACACATGGCGCACCTGTTATAAAACCTTGGCAGAATTTGATGCTGACTTACAAATGCATATTCATCTTGAAAATAATCTACTATTTCCCAAAGCACTGGCACTATAGACTGCTCACTTCAGAACGGGATAATAAACTCTTATCTGAGCATTTTATCCTGTCAGTTATGCTGTATTGATAACTGTTTTCACTTTTAGCTTTCTTTTTCAGTTATTTATTCATAAGCTAAGTTGAGAATATTAATTATTGACTAATCCTATGAGTACTCATAATTACCCCACTTTTGCACTAGATGATATTGCCAATCTTCATGAGTCTGCCCAAGTAGAATTTAAGCTTGCTGGTGGCCGCGACGGTAATGGAAAATTGCCAGAAGTTATGTGGGAAACCTATAGCGCGTTTGCCAATACCTTAGGGGGTGAAATTATTCTAGGGGTAAAGGAAGACCATGGAGAGTTTAGTATCGAGGGTATTGTTAACCCTATGCCTATGCTCAGTGAAATTTGGCAAATCCTTAATAACCCGCAAAAAATCAGCCACAATATTCTCTCACCTACTGATGTACAAATTATTGAAATTATGGGTAAGAAGTTGATTCGAATTCATGTTCCTGCGGTGGATCCCAAGCTTCGACCTATCTATATCGGCACAGAACCCTATGGTGGTAGTTATTTCCGAGTAGGTGATGCTGATATGCATGCCAGTCATGAACAAGTTGATCAAATGAAACAACGCGCAGGTGTGGTGCTAAAACCTAAATCAAGTTAACCAATAACGACAACTGTTCAATCGCGATATGGGGTAATAAACTCGCAGGGTTTTTATGCCTTTTTTGCTGGCAAGGGTTTAGCCAAACAGTCTGACATCCGGCCATTTTAGCCCCGACAATGTCTGAGTTAGGGTGATCGCCAACATGCAATAATTCTGACGGTTTTATCGCCAGCTGTTTACAGGCCAAATCAAACATATCACCTGCCGGTTTCATTTTAACGCCACATCCTGGATGCAAAACAAACTGCATGACAGTATCTAAACCAATACGGCTAGCATCAACATTACCGTTAGTAATACCCACTAAAGTAAACTGCTGTTTTAATGTATTAAGCGCAGCAAGCACATCTGGGACGATGGTGAAATCACTGCGATAGTGGTGAAAACAATCTAACCCAGCTTGCGCCCCATGGCTAGATTCAATTTCGCTGTAACCCAACTGAATTAACCCTTCACGCAGCATAGCATAGCGCGCCGCTGAGGTGTCATGCACTAACTCAGGCTGACGCATTTGCAATGCAAGTTTACAACGCTGCCAATCAACTGCGGTCCAATGGGACGATTTAGGGTACTTACGGTGTAATAGACTAAATGACTCCGCAACAGCCTTAACAATAATGGGTTTGTTATCATATAGGGTGTCATCTAAATCAAAACTAATGGCTTTAAAAGGTTTGAGCCGTTGATATTGAATCATACCCGTTTGGCTTTGCTGCGCTAACATGTGCACCATTATGAGTTGCCCTTATTTTTTTTCGCTCTAGGATGAGCACCATCGTAAACTTTAGCGAGATGCTGGAAGTCTAAGCTAGTATAAATTTGAGTTGTAGACAGGTTTGCGTGGCCCAGTAACTCTTGTACTGCACGTAAGTCGGCACTAGATTCAAGCATATGAGTCGCAAAAGAATGGCGTAACTTATGCGGATGCACTTTAACCGATAACGCCTGCTCTTGACCCCATTTATTCATTCTGGCCTGAATGCTACGGTGCGATAATCGCTTGCCTTGATTACTGATAAACAATGCATCATTGGCATGTAAAGAAAACACTTGTTCACGGCAGGTAAACCATACTTTTAACGCATTGATAGCCACTTTACCAATTGGCACAATCCGTTGTTTACTGCCCTTACCCATGACCTTAACTTCTGCGTTATCAAACTGAATGTCATCATAATTTAACGCGGCTAATTCGGCTAAACGAAGCCCGCTGGAATAAAATAACTCCATAATAGCTTTATCTCGAATAGCCAGCGGATCATCAGCGTCAATATCAAGTAAATGGCTGACGGCATCGACATCCATATTTTTAGGTAATGGCTTATTTTGTTTGGGGGCACTGAGGGTTTTAGCAGGATTTATTGCTATAACATTTTCACGCAGTAAAAAAGCATAAAATTGTTTTTGTGCCGACAAGCTTAATGCAATTGAACGCGGACTTAAACCCTGTCGATGTAATTTGGCTAACACACTTTGTAACTGATCGCGGTTAGCATTATGTAAATAAATATCTTCGCCCAATAAGGATTGAGCACGGTTGAGTTCAAAAAAATAATTGCGAATAGTGTAATCAGATAACTGACGCTCAAAGGTCAAGTATTGGCGATACTTAGCTTGCCAATCTGTTTGTGTCATCACGGCGACTCCTGCTTTATGCTGATACGCAGCAGTATCTTGAACGCTACAGCTTTGAAAATCATAGCCTTGAATATTATATTTGGAGAACACAACACCAAGATTTGACCATGTACCAATCGTCACAAACCACTAGGTTAAAATGTTGCTAATAAATGGCTGAGTAAACGACGTAATTGGCTTAATAATAATGAGTCCATATTAGGGTGGAAATGAGTCGCATCAGCGCTGGCTATGGCAAATATGACCTGACCATTTTCATCTGATAACCTAGTTAACGCAACAGAGCCAACTTCACTGCCAAATAAGCGTTTTGATTCTGACTGAGTTAATCGGCCAAAATAGTAATTATTTTGAATACGGTGACGCCAAATGTTAGCCAGTTCACTGTCGATATCGTGAACGGTAATTAAACGCACATGGGTAAAGCCAAATTCAGCCTTTAACCCTTCAAACAAGGTTTGCCTAAGTTCACTTAGCTCCTTACAAGCCAGTAGTTGAAATGACAATTCATTATTAAACATAAATATACGTTCATTCTGCTTTGCCACATTCATTAACGCAGTAATTTCTTCTTCGAGCTGAGTCACTTTTTGGCGCAGTATTTCTTGTCTACGCTCAACCAGTGATACCGCGCCACGCTCATGATGATTCAACCGAAGCGCAATCAGTAACTCAGGGTGACGATTGAAAAACTCAGGGTTGTCGAGTAAATAATCACGCACTAGATTTTCATCTAGCACTTGGTTACGAAAGTTCGCCAACATTTCAGCGCCTAAATCTTGACCGATTGCATCGATACCCGATCGTGCGTCCAATAATGTATCTTGGATTGATGCCGCATCAGCAGCTGACGTTATCTCACTCATAAAAAATTAATCTACCTAAATATTACAACTGTATTTGACCATCATATACATGTTCAGCAGGGCCTGTCATCCACAACGACTTACCTTCACCTTCCCAATTTATGGTTAATGAACCACCGGGTAAGTCTACGCGCACTTCATTGTCTAACTTATCTTGCAGTATACCCACAGCAACAGCGGCACAGGCGCCAGTGCCACAAGCAAGTGTTTCTGCAGCGCCACGCTCATAAACCCTAAGCTTAATATGGCTTGGGCTTATGACTTGCATAAAGCCAACATTAACCCCTTTTGGAAATCGCTCATGGTTGGTTAACATGGCACCTATTTCCGCAACTGCGGCATTTTCTACATCTTCCACTTCAAGCACGCAATGTGGGTTGCCCATTGACACAGCACCACATAAAAAAGTTTGCATCGGGGTTTGCAGTAAATAGGTTTTTTCACTCTTTTTAGCTTTAAACGGAATGTGGTTCGGGTCAGTGACAGGTACGCCCATATTGACTGTGACTAAACCATCTCGCTCAATACGCAGGGTTATTTTACCTGAGCTGGTACTCACCCGAATTTTATTCTTATTGGTTAAGCCTTTATTACGCACAAAACGAGCGAAGCATCGCGCACCATTACCACATTGCTCAACTTCGCTACCATCGGCATTAAAAATACGGTAATGGAAATCTAAATCGGGATCATAGGGCGGCTCGACCAATAATAATTGATCAAAACCGATCCCAAAATTTCGATTAGCTAATCGACGTATTTGCTCTGGCGAAAAAAATACATTTTGGGTAATACCATCAACGACCATAAAATCATTGCCTAGCCCATGCATTTTAGTGAATTGAATCAAAGGTGTTTCCTTTTCCATTTACTCATTAAGGTAGCAGGTGTTCACCTTGCCAAAGTTGCGCCACGGTTTCACGCTCACGCACCAGTATATCTTGTTCGCCATCAACCATCACTTCTGCCACCCGTGGACGAGAATTATAATTAGATGACATCACAAAGCCATATGCACCACTTGAACGCACTGCTAACAAGTCGCCAGCTTTAACCGCTAATTGTCTGTCTTTACCTAAAAAGTCGCCGGTTTCACACACTGGGCCAACCACATCATAAGCTTGGGTTGGTGCATCAGTTTGGTTAACAGGAATAATATTCTGCCACGCACTATAAAGCGATGGACGAATTAAGTCATTCATAGCACCATCAACAATGGCAAAGCGTTTGTCGCTGTTTTCTTTGAGGAATAACACTTCAGTGACAAAAATACCCGCATTTGCAGCAATGGCTCGGCCAGGTTCGAAAATCAACTTTATCGGGCGTTGCCCTAGCCGTTCAAGTAACGCAGCGGCGTAAGCGTCTGGGTGAGGAGGGATTTCATTATTATAAGGCACACCTAAACCACCGCCCACATCAAAATGCTCAATCACAATACCTTGCTCAGCTAAGCGGTCTATCAAAGACAGCATACGATCCATCGCATCTAAAAACGGTTTTAGTTCAGTTAACTGCGAGCCAATATGGCAATCGACCCCTTTAACATGTAAGTGAGGTAACTCGGCTGCGCGGGCAAAAACTTGCTCAGCTTCTTCCATCGCAATACCAAACTTATTTTCTTTTAAGCCGGTAGAAATATAAGGGTGGGTGCCTGCATCAACATCAGGATTAACCCGTAATGATACCGGCGCGATTTTACCTAAACGGCAAGCAACCTCATTTAATAGCTCAAGCTCGGCACTTGATTCAACATTAAAACAATAAATACCGATTTTTAATGCCTGCTCCATCTCAGTAATGGTTTTACCCACTCCCGAAAAGACTACTTTTTTAGGATCACCACCGGCTTGTAAGACGCGTGACAATTCACCACCAGATACAATATCAAAACCACTGCCCAGGCGAGCTAGGGCATTAAGCACACCTAAATTAGAATTAGCTTTTACGGCATAGCAAACCAAATGAGGATGATTAGCGACAGCCTTATCAAAAGCATGCCAGTGGCGCTCTAGCGTTGCGCGAGAATAAATATACAGTGGCGTACCATATTTTTTGGCTAATGCACTGACGCCGCAACCTTCGGCAAATAAATGACTGTCTTGATAAGTAAAAAAATCCACAATACGTTTCCTATATTATTGCTGTATATCAGCTGTTGAGTCTGATCCCGCTGGTAGTGTTTCTAAGTCAGCCGTAATTGGCGCTGTGGAAATTTTATTATCTTCCTGCGCGGGAGTTTTGTATAAAGGCCCTTTCTGACCACAGGCGCTTAGCACTAGGCTAGCAAGCAAAAGTAATAAAAGCAGTCTCATTTTTCTCAACATCTGTGCATCTGATCAATTATGGCCTTATAATCGCATTCATCTCGCAGAAAGCAAAGGATAGAAATGCATGGCTATGACAGATACAGAGTTTCACCAATTAGCTGATGAAATATTCAGCGCAATCGATAACGCTATTGAAACCGCTATTGACGAACAAGACGCGGATGTAGACATCAATTACAGCGGAAATCTAGTGCAATTGACCTTTGAAGATGGTTCGCAAATTGTGATCAACAAGCAAGAACCTTTGCACGAGATCTGGTTAGCGACCATCACTGGTGGATACCACTTTGCTTACCAAAATGGTAAATGGTTAGATACCCGTAATAACATTGATTTTGTGCCATTTGTACTTGATTCAATTGCTAAGCAAGGTGGGATAGTGATTACCATTTAATCCTATTACCACTGTTAATGGGTTTAGCTAGAACGCTGAGCCCATTTCATCTTCCGTTACGCCAAAAGGTTCGACCTTCAATGAGCCCTCTTTTCTCACTAACCGAAAAAATTGCGGCATATTAAAAAATGCTTGCTGATCGCAGTGACTGTCTTTCACAAAACTTAAACTCTGCTGGTTCACTAATTGGCTTATAGTCATATTGTCGTGCACACTATGGGTCAGTATATTAGTTTCATCGACAAGAATAACTTCCAACTTATGGCTTAATTGCCGTAAAAAAAACTGTTTTGCACCATGAGCTATATAACGTTGAATAATTGCTGGTACCGTTGAAAATGGCTCATTATTAAGTTCAGGACGTGGTAGGTGAGTGACTAAGCGTGGCCTGTTATAGTGGAACATGTTTCTAGAGCTAGCTAATACGTTATAAACCATACCCAAAGAATTAAAATGTAAACCGTATTTTTGACTGCCCATATTGAGCTCAATGAGCAGTGTTTGACTGTCGGTCACATTTTGAATGGTTTGATGACATAATTTTAGCAATTGCATAAGTTGGTCTTGAATTTGTTTGACCAACTTAGTTGAGCAGGATAATACCGATAACTGACTTTGTGCGTTAGCGCGTTTCAATCCTAGTACTAAAAAAGATAGCGCCTCTAGCACTGCTAATTCACCTTCAAATCGGTGGCTATGCCACTCACCCCAACTATTTAAGCTGATAATATCAATACTCGATACCATATTTTTCTTATCACGGCCTAGCGACAAAATATCACCATTCATATAATCGACCATGATCTCTTGTCCATGCCATTGCTCAGTTACATCATTATCCATATTGGCGATAACAATGATGCGCTGATAAAACCAAGGTTGGCATAAATGGCGTTTAGTCACTTCAATCGTATGATTAACATTTTGCATTAGCCCTTTGGCTAAGCGTGCTAATTTGGTGGCATAGGCTTTATTCCGCCCAATGCTATACCAATATGTTCTGTCGGTAACCAAACCATTCATCACCGCCCAAGCCACCACATCTAAGTCTGTTTTTCCAACAAACAATGCCTGCTGCCCGATGATGTTATCCGCGTTACTGACGCCCCTAAATAATTGATATTGGTGCTTCTTTTTTGAAAACCATACTGCGAGCTGTGGTTCACTGACATTTTGACTCCACAGCGGATTAAGCGGCGGCAAAGTATGGGGATCATCACTGAAAAAACCATGTAACTTACGCGCTAATAGGCCAAGTTCTTCAACTCGCATGCGATCGCTAAGTTCATGTTTAGAAGCAAATTGAAGCAGGTTTTTATAGCTAGCAAGCAGCAACTCGTTTAACTGCTGATTAAACCATTGTAACTGACCAGAATGCCAGTTTGTTGCATTGTCTAAAGTGACTAGTAGACTAGTTGGCCAACACCAATCCACCGTTAGATCTGTGAGTTTTTGATAGCGCCAATCATGCTGTGTTTGTTGTGGTTCAGATAATGCGATGCCGCATTTAAGGTAAAAACAGCGTCGTACAATTTCAAGCCTTTTAACTTCCCGGCGAGATAACAAATAATGCTCTATACGTTGATATAGAATAAGGTAGGCATCATTATCGTCAGAGAAATTATCATTTAAACAATATTGCCAAACTTCTTCTGTGGCCATATGATTTTGCGGATACTCGCTGGCATAAACTTCGAGTAATAATACTTTTAATAGCGCTTTATGCGGCTTATTGAGACCTTTATATAACTGCCACAAAGATGCGCCAAAATACTCGCTAGCAGGCAAGTTTTTCAAGTCACCTAAAAACAGCAATGCATCGCCAGTCGCTTCCGGCCACCAAGCAACATATTTGCCGGCTAATCGAATATGAGTGCGATAAAACTCTTCCAGTAACAACCAATGCTGAACCGACCCACTGTGTTCTTCACCCAATGGTTGGCAGTTTTCATACAAACTGCATTCGCGGAATTGGTTAGGGTGAATAAGATAAAAATTTACTTCAAAATCAAATTGAGCAAACCAAGCGGTTAACTGAGAAGCTTTTGCATAAAGTAGTCCTATTTCTATCTGGCTCAACGTTATGTGATGCACTAACCAGATGTCAACATCACTATTGAGGTTTTGACCAAAACTAGATGAGCTTCCCATGGCGTAAATGCCTTCAAATGCATAGGGTTGCTCAGACACTGTTGGTATATATGGTACGCCGGCAGCTTGACACGCTTGCTCGAGTACAGATGAAAATTTGAAATCGCAAATTCCCGATGGCGTTACTGCATCGATAAAACCCGGTAATTGAAAATCATTAATCTGTAAAAGATAAGGTATGAGCAAAAACAACTGATATTGTTGATCGGACAAGGTTAATTTAACTCGTTGTAACCTCAACGAATTCAATTTTTCAGCACGATAAATTGCGCTAGTGTTGTCAGTATTTAAATCGGGTAAAACGTGCAAAGACTCCATCCTTAAACCACTTATCTCAGCGACTTTAATCGTGCAAACCATAGCTTTCAACTCATATGGATGCACGGGAGTGATCTATATCAAAAAAATCTATTCGATGTGACAAGGTTAACACTAAATTCAGTTTTAGCAATCTGACCAAAGGTCGTAGAACAAAACTAAAGACAGCCAAATTCAGATAATAACTTCGATGGCTACCAAATAAGCGCTAACCGCTAATTTTACTGCTTATAGCATTTAAATGAACTTAAGTAGGGCTAAACCTCTGCATCATGTCCGTTAAAATAGTTTCTTTATTATTTTGCTTTATCGCCCCCCTAACTTAAGTAGATTAAGGTCAAATAATAAAATCATCGCGCAACTTCAAACAATTTCAACACAGTTATGACAAACTCCTCAATCCAATGTTAGCATTAGCGCAATTACTGTTAGTTGATGGATAAATATGGCCATGTCTGAAAACACTATTCGTATTGCAACGCGTAAAAGTCCACTGGCAATGTGGCAAGCTGAGTTTGTAAAAGCTGAATTAGAACGCATTCATCCAGGCTTGATTGTTGAGCTACTGCCAATGAGCACTAAAGGCGATGTTATTTTAGACACACCATTAGCTAAAGTGGGTGGTAAGGGGCTTTTTGTCAAAGAACTTGAAGTTGCCATAATGGAAGGCCGCGCCGATATTGCTGTGCATTCAATGAAAGACGTACCCGTAGACTTTCCTGAGGGACTAGGCTTACAAGTAATTTGTGAGCGTGAAGATCCCCGCGATGCATTCGTGTCTAATAGTTATAAAACTATCAGTGAATTACCGCAAGGTGCTGTTGTAGGAACATCAAGCCTACGTCGTCAATGTCAAATTCGTGCTGCTCGCCCTGATTTGGTCATCAAAGATTTACGCGGTAATGTTGGTACCCGTTTGGCCAAACTAGACAGTGGTGATTATGATGCCATTATCCTTGCTGCTGCTGGCTTAATTCGTCTAGAGTTAAAACAGCGTATCGCCAGCTTTATTTCCGCAGAGGAATCATTACCCGCAAACGGCCAAGGTGCAGTGGGAATTGAGTGCCGCACTAATGATGAGCGAGTAAAAAACTTATTAGCACCACTTGAGCATTTAGAAACCCGTTATCGTGTATTAGCAGAGCGCGCCATGAATACTCGCCTGGAGGGCGGTTGTCAGGTGCCTATTGGTGCCTATGCCGAAATTATCGGCGACACCTTAACACTTCGCGGTTTAGTGGGTAATCCTGATGGTAGCCAGGTGATTACTGGCCAGGTTGCTGGTGAGAAAACACAGGCTATCGAACTTGGGCAGGCACTGGCGAACGACTTATTAAGTCGTGGTGCTAAAACCATTCTTGATGCGGTTTACGCCCAGTAACGGCTAAAATATGAAAGTCTTGCTGACACGTCCAGAAGGTCGTAATCAAGATATGATTGAGCAACTTGATAAGTATCAAGTTGCTCATATAGTCACTCCACTTCTAGGTGTAGAAGCGACTAACCTACCAGCCCCTGTTTTTTTTGATGACGTTGACAATCTCATTTTTATTAGCACTAATGCGGTGGCATTTGCCGCAGAAAAACGTCATAAATCATTCCCCTCTCAATGTCGCTACTTTGCTGTAGGTAAAGCAACGGCTGATGCATTAAAGCAATACAACTTGACTGTTTTTTCTGCCCCAGAAAATAGCCAAGACAGTGAAGGGCTTTTATCATTACCACAGCTGCAACATATTAATAAACAATCCTTTATTATCTGCCGCGGCTCAGGTGGGCGCGAAACAATAGTTGAACAACTCGAACTGCGCGGGGCTAATGTCAGCTATTGGGATGTATACCAACGCTCGCGGCCAACACTCGATAATCAACAGGTTGTTCCACAATGGGTAGATTTCGGTATCGACACAATTGTGGTCACTAGTGGTGAGATATTAACCAATTTAATTGCGTTAATTCCAAAAGAGTTATTTGCATGGTTAGATTCATGTCATATCATAGTGCCAAGTAATCGTGTGAAATTACAGGCAAATGCATTAGGTTTACATAAAGTAACCAATGCAAATGGAGCAAATACTCAGGCAATACTTGTCGCATTGGGCTTAACAGCGTAATTTCACTATTTAACACTGTTCAATGATAGTGAGCCTTTCACTATCAATTTGTCGTATTTTGCTTTCAAGGACTGTTCATGGAAAATAACAAACTCGAATCCACTGAAGTTGATACTCATGATGTAGTGTCTAAACCTCAGGCAAAGGGCGACTCACCTCAAGCTGCTAAAGCAGCCTCTCCTACGCCAAAACGTCAACCAGGCCCTTCAAGTCGGCTTCGTAAGTTACGCAGTTCATGGTGGGTTCGATTAAGTATTGTTATTAGCTGGATTGCAGCTGGCACGGCTATTGCTGGTTGTTATTGGCTTTATTTACAACTCAATTCACAACAAGAAAGTCAGCAAAATCAACAGCAAGAGTTAGCCGCTGAATTAACTACGCTTGAAACAAACAATCAAAAGCTAAAACAAGAATTACAGCAGTCACTATCCGAGCCAAGCCAACGTATTGCCCAATTAGAACAGCAACAAACCAATGATGCAAAAGCTTATCAGCAGTTGGCTGTGCTGCAACAGGCGCAAAAACAACTACAAGAACGAGTCGCAGTAGTCGCTCAACGCAGTCCGAACCATTGGATGGCGTCTGAAGCCGACTATCTAGTGCGTATGGCAAGTAGAAAACTGTGGCTTGAAAAAGACCCTCAAACTGCAGCAAGCTTGTTGCAGTCGGCCGATAACCGTATTGAAGCAATGAAAGATCCCGCCTTACATCAACTGCGTAAAGCCATCGCACAGGATATTGCCGCAACGCGTTCGATTAAAACGACCGATGTCGCAGGCTCTGTGTATGCCATTGATGCGGTAATAGACCAAGTAGCTAACCTTCCCTTAAATCAAGCTGATACAGATTTAGCAGTGGATGAATTAGCTGAACCTCTATCTGATTCTATTGATGACTGGCAAACGAATTTATCTAAGTCATTTAAGCAATTTATTGAAGGTTTTATCACTATTCGCGAACGCACCACTGATTTAGAACCGCTACTGCCGTTAGAACAACAATGGTATTTAGTGGAAAATGTGCGCCTAAAATTATTACAAGCTCAGTTTTCACTACATAACTATGATCAACAGGGTTATCAAAGTGCGATTAATTATGCTCATCGTTGGGTAAACCAGTATTTTGATACTAGTGATCGCCGCACCCAAAATACACTTGCTCAGCTTAAAATATTATCACAGCTGTCTATTGAGTCAGTTAATGCTTATCAGTTTAAATCTACCCCACTGTTACAACAGTTAATGACATACGGGAAAATGATGCCTGAAGAGGAGCCAGCACTATGATAAAAATGTTGGCTTATGTGATTATCATTCTGTTAGGTTTGTGTGTCACACCGTATCTTTTAGAAACCAAAGGCTATATTTATATAGCAATATGGGACTATCAAATTGAAACCAGTTTAGCTTTTGGCTTATTTGCATTAATAGCCTTTTATATTGGCTTAGCATTGACTAAAAGGGTCTTAGTATTGCTATTGACTTTAGTGTTAAGTAGTCGCTATTTACCTGAGCGTTGGCGTATTAAAAAAGCCAAAAAACAAACTTTAATTGGTGCATTAGCCCTAGCAGAAGAGGATTGGCCTACCGCTGAGAAAGCCATGCTAAAAGGTGCTGAAAATGGCGAGCTGCCGGCGCTTAATTATTTTGCTGCAGCAAGAGCCGCACAACATCAACATAAAACCACTGAACGTGATAAGTACCTTGCTAAAGCACAATTGGATCCTTTAGCCAAAAAGGCTGTACTGACTACTCACACGCGCTATTTATTGAAACAAGGCGAATTAACTCAAGCCCGCATCCTGTTGAATGAACTTGATCCAACGAGCAAAAGTAAAGACTCAGTTATCAAGCTGGCAGCTGATTTATATCTAGCTCAACAAGACTGGGCAGCGCTTAAATTAATTATACCGACTTTAGCTAAGCGACATATTTATTCCGATGAGGAAATCATCGAAATAACGACCCAAGTTAATATCCATTTAATCAATCAAGCTGCTGAAGCAACGGCGGGTGAACTCGACAAATGTTGGGGCTGGCTAAGTAAATCTGAACGTAATCAAGTTCAAACCCTAATTACCTATCTTTATGGATTATGTAAGCTACAACGTAAAGATGAAGCATTAAAACTGCTTTATAAACAGTTGAAATCTAACCCTGTTGAGAGTTTATTCGATGCGGTAGCTGAAATAGCTACCGCACATGATAATGATATTCGAAAGCTGCTCAGCAAATTTGAGCAAACACATGAAAATGTTGTCAATTACCAAGAATGTTTGGCTAAGTTAGCCTTACAAACTCGTGATTTTAAGCAAGCCAAAATACATTGGTACAATGCCTGTCAAATAGCACCAAGTCGCACTAGATGGTTAGCTTTAGCGCAAGTACAAGAGCAACTGGGTGATAATACGATGGCGATGCAAAGCTATCGTCATGCAGCTAACGCTAGTAACTAGCTATATACATTATTTTATTCCCCATAAAGCCTGCATAAATTGCAGGCTTTTTTGTATTTTCAGACCCAGTAATAATCGAATTAACTAAACTTTTACTATCGATAACCGATAACGATTCAGGGTAAATTTATGTTCATTTAATAACATATTTACATAGCTGAATCGCTCATGTAGCTAACACGACTTAAAAAGCATCAATCTTTATTCTTCAATTGGCATCGTTTTAAAATGAGTATGTTGAATAATATATGCGCAGATAAATCGGCTTTTTTAAAAAAAGTCATATGGTTAAGACTAGTCAAAAACACGTCAAAAAATTGACATTATTAGTGTCTTTGAAGTAAAATTGTTAAATCTGGGTTAGTGTATGGCGTTGTAAAGCACAGACATCTTACATCGTTATGCTAAGTCTATAATGTATTGAATATTTCCGAGTCAGGAATAGCTGTTGGGAGCTAATTAATGGGTACGATAACAACAACAAAAGCAGGCGTATTAACTGAGGCACAAAGCCAAATCAGTATATCTGCTGGTAATCAATTAACAATTTTACAGCCAGGGCAAATAATACCCGAGGCTAGTTTGTTAATTTTTGATGACAGCGCACGTTTTGTTATCACCTTTGATGATGGCACCATTTTTTCTCAAGATGATATCTTTGTTACGCAACCAGAGTTAAATGACGATTTCACTAACCTTGAAGCGCTTGATGAAATAGAAGCATTACAAGCTCTTATTGCGTCAGGTGAGGATCCAACTGTTGACCTTCCTGAAACCGCTGCAGGTACACCAACAACCGGTAACGAAGGTGGTAGTTTTATCACATTAGATCGTTCTGGTAATGAAACTATTGCGAATGCTGGCTTTAACACTGCGGCCCAACCAGCTGTTAGCCCACTAATTGTCGAAGAAAATACCATTACTTCTGATGATGTGCCTTCAATATTAGCTAACGACACCCAAATCGTTGCTGAAGATGAAATTGCCTCTGGTAATTTACTCGAAAATGACACTGACCCTGACTCTGAATTATCCATCGTTTCTTTTGAAGTTAATGGCGAAACCTATCCTGCCGGCACTGAAGTTGTTCTTGAAGGCGGCGTATTAGTTATTAATGAAGATGGTTCTTATACTTTCACACCTAATGAAAACTGGAATGGTCAAGTTCCGATTATCACTTACACCACCAATACTGGCGCAACAGCGACGTTAACCATTGAAATTACACCGGTTGACGACCCAACAGTTACTGAAAATGATTCAGTAACAGCGGCTGAAGATACCCCTGTGTCAGGTAATGTACTAGATAACGACAGCGATCCAGATTCTGATCTTACCGTGGTTAGTTTTGAAGTTAATGGTGAAACCTATCCTGCCGGCACTGAAGTTGTTCTTGAAGGCGGCATATTAATCATCAATGAAGATGGTTCTTATACCTTCACGCCAAATGACAATTGGAATGGTCAAGTTCCCATTATCACTTACACCACCAACACGGGTGCAACGGCGACGTTAGTTATTGAGATCACGCCTGTTGACGATCCGACTAATGCTGTTAATGATACAAACATAGTCACAGAGGGTCAGACGGCTACGGGAAATGTACTAGACAATGATTCTGATGTTGATTCAGCTCTGACCGTTACAAGCTTCGAAGTTGAGGGGAATACTTATACTCCTGGCTCGAGTGTAAATCTTGACGGCGGCGTATTAATTATTAATGAAGATGGCACATATAGCTTCACCCCTGATACTAATTGGAACGGTCAAGTACCCACCATTACTTACACCACAAATACAGGCGCCACAGCCACATTAACTCTAGTGATAACTCCTATAGATAATGCCACTACAGCCGTTAATGATACCAACACTATTGCGGAAGATACTGTTGCAACTGGCAATGTACTTGATAACGATCAAGACGTTGACTCCACTCTTGAGGTCACTGCCTTTGAGGTTGATGGTCAAACCTATAATCCAGGTGATGAAGCAATTTTGACTGGCGGTACATTAATCATCAACATCGATGGTAGTTACAGCTTCACACCTAATGAGAATTGGAATGGTCAACTACCTGTTATTACTTACACTACAAATACTGGTGCAACAGCAACATTAACCATTAATGTTACTCCTGTAGATGATAGTGCTACATTGTTAAATGATACTAACACCGTGGCTGAAGATACAGTTGCTACTGGTAATGTGCTAAATAACGATCAAGACCCTGACTCCACTCTTGAAGTTACTGGCTTTGAAGTCGATGGTCAAACCTATAATGCAGGTGATGAAGCCATTTTGACAGGCGGTACATTAACCATCAACACCGATGGTAGTTACAGTTTTACACCAAACAATAACTGGAATGGTCAACTTCCTGTTGTCACTTACACTACTAATACGGGTGACACTGCAAAGTTAACAATCAATATCACGCCTGTTGATGACCCAACTATAGCTTTAAATGACTCAAACTCTGTAGAAGAAGATGTTATTGCCACAGGTAATGTACTGCTAAATGATAGTGATCCAGACTCATCATTAACTGTCATTAGCTTCTCTATTGAAGGTGATAGTAATACTTATACTGCTGGTGCATCCGTTACGGTAGAAAATGGGACTTTACAGTTAAATGCAGATGGTAGTTACAGCTTCACTCCTGCACCTAACTGGAATGGCACACTACCAGTAATCACCTATACAACCAATACTGGTGTAACGGCGACATTAACAATATCAGTTACCCCGCAAAGTGATCCAACGATAGCGGTCAATGATAGTATTTCTATAAAAGAAGATACAATTGCGTCAGGAAATGTTCTCAATAACGATACTGATATTGATTCAAGCCTAACCGTGCAGAGCTATACGATTGCAGGAGATCAAAGCGTTTACCAAGCTGGTAGTAGCGTTAGCTTGCCAGAAGGCTTACTGACCCTAAACACAGATGGGTCGTATACCTTTACCCCTAGCATTGATTGGAATGGGCAGGTTCCAGTTATCACCTATACAACCAACACGGGTGTAACAGCAACACTGACCATTACCGTCACACCTGAACCAGACCAAGCAACCATTACACCAGTCAATGATCAAGGCACTGTTACTGAAGATGGAGCGACTGATACAGATCCTCTTACATCTGAAAATGTATCTGGTCAATTAACTATTAACGATCCAGATAGCGGCGAAGCGGTATTCCAGGTACAAAACAATGTTGCCGATGGCAACTTTGGTAGCTTCTCAATTGATGCGAGCGGTAACTGGTCTTATACCCTAAACAACAGCCACATTGATGTGCAGTCCCTTAAAGCCGGTCAAACTCTGACCCGTGATATTACCGTCACCTCAAGCCGCGGCACTGCCACGCACACTGTGACCATCACCATTGTCGGCGCCAACGATCCCGCTGACATTACCGTGAACCTCGGTAATGGCGATTCAGATAAAGGCACCGTCACTGAAGATGGCAACTCTGACACCGATAGCGCCACCGTTGAAATGGTTTCTGGCAGCTTGACCGTCACTGACGTTGATAGCGGCGAAGCGGTATTCCAGGTACAAAACAATGTCGCCGATGGCAACTTTGGTAGCTTCTCGATTGATGCGAGCGGTAACTGGTCTTATACCCTAAACAACAGCCACATTGATGTGCAGTCCCTTAAAGCCGGTCAAACTCTGACCCGTGATATTACCGTCACCTCAAGCGACGGCACTGCCACGCACACTGTGACCATCACTATTGTCGGCGCCAACGATCCCGCTGACATTACCGTGAACCTCGGTAATGGCGATTCAGATAAAGGCACCGTCACTGAAGATGGCAGCTCGGACACCGATAGCGCTACCGTTGAAATGGTTTCTGGCAGCTTGACCGTCACTGACGTTGATAGCGGCGAAGCGGTATTCCAGGTACAAAACAATGTCGCCGATGGCAACTTTGGTAGTTTCTCGATTGATGCGAGCGGTAACTGGTCTTATACCCTAAACAACAGCCACATTGATGTGCAGTCTCTTAAAGCCGGTCAAACACTGACCCGTGATATTACCGTCACCTCAAGCGACGGCACTGCCACGCACACTGTGACCATCACTATTGTCGGCGCCAACGATCCCGCTGACATTACCGTGAACCTCGGCAATGGCGATTCAGATAAAGGCACCGTCACTGAAGATGGCAGCTCTGACACCGATAGCGCCACCGTTGAAATGGTTTCTGGCAGCTTGACCGTCACTGACGTTGATAGCGGCGAAGCGGTATTCCAGGTACAAAACAATGTCGCCGATGGCAACTTTGGTAGCTTCTCGATTGATGCGAGCGGTAACTGGTCTTATACCCTAAACAACAGCCACATTGATGTGCAGTCCCTTAAAGCCGGTCAAACTCTGACCCGTGATATTACCGTCACCTCAAGCGGCGGCACTGCCACGCACACTGTGACCATCACTATTGTCGGCGCCAACGATCCCGCTGACATTACCGTGAACCTCGGTAATGGCGATTCAGATAAAGGCACCGTCACTGAAGATGGCAGCTCGGACACCGATAGCGCCACCGTTGAAATGGTTTCTGGCAGCTTGACCGTCACTGACGTTGATAGCGGCGAAGCGGTATTCCAGGTACAAAACAATGTCGCCGATGGCAACTTTGGTAGCTTCTCGATTGATGCGAGCGGTAACTGGTCTTATACCCTAAACAACAGCCACATTGATGTGCAGTCCCTTAAAGCCGGTCAAACACTGACCCGTGATATTACCGTCACCTCAAGCGACGGCACTGCCACGCACACTGTGACCATCACCATTGTCGGCGCCAACGATCCCGCTGACATTACCGTGAACCTCGGTAATGGCGATTCAGATAAAGGCACCGTCACTGAAGATGGCAGCTCTGACACCGATAGCGCCACCGTTGAAATGGTTTCTGGCAGCTTGACCGTCACTGACGTTGATAGCGGCGAAGCGGTATTCCAGGTACAAAACAATGTCGCCGATGGCAACTTTGGTAGCTTCTCGATTGATGCGAGCGGTAACTGGTCTTATACCCTAAACAACAGCCACATTGATGTGCAGTCCCTTAAAGCCGGTCAAACACTGACCCGTGATATTACCGTCACCTCAAGCGACGGCACTGCCACGCACACTGTGACCATCACCATTGTCGGCGCCAACGATCCCGCTGACATTACCGTGAACCTCGGTAATGGCGATTCAGATAAAGGCACCGTCACTGAAGATGGCAACTCTGACACCGATAGCGCCACCGTTGAAATGGTTTCTGGCAGCTTGACCGTCACTGACGTTGATAGCGGCGAAGCGGTATTCCAGGTACAAAACAATGTCGCCGATGGCAACTTTGGTAGCTTCTCGATTGATGCGAGCGGTAACTGGTCTTATACCCTAAACAACAGCCACATTGATGTGCAGTCCCTTAAAGCCGGTCAAACACTGACCCGTGATATTACCGTCACCTCAAGCGACGGCACTGCCACGCACACTGTGACCATCACCATTGTCGGCGCCAACGATCCCGCTGACATTACCGTGAACCTCGGTAATGGCGATTCAGATAAAGGCACCGTCACTGAAGATGGCAACTCTGACACCGATAGCGCCACCGTTGAAATGGTTTCTGGCAGCTTGACCGTCACTGACGTTGATAGCGGCGAAGCGGTATTCCAGGTACAAAACAATGTCGCCGATGGCAACTTTGGTAGTTTCTCGATTGATGCGAGCGGTAACTGGTCTTATACCCTAAACAACAGCCACATTGATGTGCAGTCCCTTAAAGCCGGTCAAACTCTGACCCGTGATATTACCGTCACCTCAAGCGACGGCACTGCCACGCACACTGTGACCATCACCATTGTCGGCGCCAACGATCCCGCTGACATTACCGTGAACCTCGGCAATGGCGATTCAGATAAAGGCACCGTCACTGAAGATGGCAACTCTGACACCGATAGCGCCACCGTTGAAATGGTTTCTGGCAGCTTGACCGTCACTGACGTTGATAGCGGCGAAGCGGTATTCCAGGTACAAAACAATGTCGCCGATGGCAACTTTGGTAGCTTCTCGATTGATGCGAGCGGTAACTGGTCTTATACCCTAAACAACAGCCACATTGATGTGCAGTCCCTTAAAGCCGGTCAAACACTGACCCGTGATATTACCGTCACCTCAAGCGGCGGCACTGCCACGCACACTGTGACCATCACCATTGTCGGCGCCAACGATCCCGCTGACATTACCGTGAACCTCGGCAATGGCGATTCAGATAAAGGCACCGTCACTGAAGATGGCAGCTCTGACACCGATAGCGCTACCGTTGAAATGGTTTCTGGCAGCTTGACCGTCACTGACGTTGATAGCGGCGAAGCGGTATTCCAGGTACAAAACAATGTCGCCGATGGCAACTTTGGTAGCTTCTCGATTGATGCGAGCGGTAACTGGTCTTATACCCTAAACAACAGCCACATTGATGTGCAGTCCCTTAAAGCCGGTCAAACTCTGACCCGTGATATTACCGTCACCTCAAGCGACGGCACTGCCACGCACACTGTGACCATCACTATTGTCGGCGCCAACGATCCCGCTGACATTACCGTGAACCTCGGTAATGGCGATTCAGATAAAGGCACCGTCACTGAAGATGGCAGCTCGGACACCGATAGCGCTACCGTTGAAATGGTTTCTGGCAGCTTGACCGTCACTGACGTTGATAGCGGCGAAGCGGTATTCCAGGTACAAAACAATGTCGCCGATGGCAACTTTGGTAGTTTCTCGATTGATGCGAGCGGTAACTGGTCTTATACCCTAAACAACAGCCACATTGATGTGCAGTCCCTTAAAGCCGGTCAAACACTGACCCGTGATATTACCGTCACCTCAAGCGGCGGCACTGCCACGCACACTGTGACCATCACCATTGTCGGCGCCAACGATCCCGCTGACATTACCGTGAACCTCGGTAATGGCGATTCAGATAAAGGCACCGTCACTGAAGATGGCAGCTCTGACACCGATAGCGCTACCGTTGAAATGGTTTCTGGCAGCTTGACCGTCACTGACGTTGATAGCGGCGAAGCGGTATTCCAGGTACAAAACAATGTCGCCGATGGCAACTTTGGTAGCTTCTCGATTGATGCGAGCGGTAACTGGTCTTATACCCTAAACAACAGCCACATTGATGTGCAGTCCCTTAAAGCCGGTCAAACTCTGACCCGTGATATTACCGTCACCTCAAGCGAGCGGCACTGCCACGCACACTGTGACCATCACTATTGTCGGCGCCAACGATCCCGCTGACATTACCGTGAACCTCGGTAATGGCGATTCAGATAAAGGCACCGTCACTGAAGATGGCAGCTCTGACACCGATAGCGCCACCGTTGAAATGGTTTCTGGCAGCTTGACCGTCACTGACGTTGATAGCGGCGAAGCGGTATTCCAGGTACAAAACAATGTCGCCGATGGCAACTTTGGTAGCTTCTCGATTGATGCGAGCGGTAACTGGTCTTATACCCTAAACAACAGCCACATTGATGTGCAGTCTCTTAAAGCCGGTCAAACTCTGACCCGTGATATTACCGTCACCTCAAGCGACGGCACTGCCACGCACACTGTGACCATCACCATTGTCGGCGCCAACGATGGCCCTGAGTTCCGCTCAGGTCTGGATATAGTTAATGGCCCTACCAATAATGAT
This sequence comes from Shewanella sp. HL-SH8, assembly GCF_051165765.1. Taxonomy (NCBI): domain Bacteria; kingdom Pseudomonadati; phylum Pseudomonadota; class Gammaproteobacteria; order Alteromonadales; family Shewanellaceae; genus Shewanella; species Shewanella sp. HL-SH8. The sequence continues at coordinate 4,146,743 of NZ_CP195039.1, forward strand.
ATTTATGATTTTAATAATGTCGTAGAAGGCAGCACTGCTGGAACCGTAGTTGGTCAAGTTACTGCTGACGACATTGATGGTGATCAACTAGCTTATAGTTTTGCAAATGGTTTACAAACTTTTGGTGTATTTACGATTAATGCGCTTACCGGTGAAGTTATACTTAACCAAACGATTGATGATGCAGATTTAGGTGATTACGCGTTAGATATCGTCGTATCAGATCTTAATGGCGGAACAGACACTGCTATAGTTAATGTCAAGTTAACTAACGTTGATGATGCAACCAATGCGGTTAATGACACCAAAACGATTGCCGAAGATACTATTGCTACAGGTAATGTACTAGATAACGATACTGATATAGATTCAGCTCTTTCAGTTGCGAGCTTTACTATTGATGGAAGTAGCACGATTCACACTGCAGGAACCCTAGTAACATTATCAATGGGTACTTTTGAGTTATTAACTGATGGTAACTATACCTTCACACCGAATGCAGACTGGAACGGTATTGCTCCTATTGTCACATACACTACTAACACTGGCGCTACTGCAACATTGACTATTTCTGTCACGCCAGTGAATGATGACTTTACCGATAATAATGAAACACGCACCATTGCTGAAGACAGCCCGCAAATCACAGGTAATGTGATTGACGGCACCAGTGTTGACGGTCCTATCTCTGTGGTGAGTTTCACCATTGCTGGCTCATCAACCGTTCATACGGCCGATGGCAACAACCTGGTTATCGCTGGCGTAGGTACCTTCTCGTTGAACAGTGCGGGTGTGTACACCTTTACCCCTGCAGCTAACTACAACGGTACTGTCCCTGTTATTACTTACACCCTAACCGATGGCTCGGGTGCAAATGACACATCAACACTGAGCCTCACTGTGACGCCAGTAAATGATGACTTTACCGATAATAATGAAACACGCACCATTGCTGAAGACAGCCCGCAAATCACAGGTAATGTGATTGACGGCACCAGTGTTGACGGTCCTATCTCTGTGGTGAGTTTCACCATTGCTGGCTCATCAACCGTTCATACGGCCGATGGCAACAACCTGGTTATCGCTGGCGTAGGTACCTTCTCGTTGAACAGTGCGGGTGTGTACACCTTTACCCCTGCAGCTAACTACAACGGTACTGTCCCTGTTATTACTTACACCCTAACCGATGGCTCGGGTGCAAATGACACATCAACACTGAGCCTCACTGTGACGCCAGTAAATGATGACTTTACCGATAATAATGAAACACGCACCATTGCTGAAGACAGCCCGCAAATCACAGGTAATGTGATTGACGGCACCAGTGTTGACGGTCCTATCTCTGTGGTGAGTTTCACCATTGCTGGCTCATCAACCGTTCATACGGCCGATGGCAACAACCTGGTTATCGCTGGCGTAGGCTCGTTCACATTGAACAGTGCGGGTGTGTATACCTTTACGCCTGCCGCTAACTACAACGGTACCGTGCCGGTTATTACTTACACCCTAACCGATGGCTCGGGTGCTAATGACACCTCAACACTTAGCCTCACTGTGACGCCGGTTAATGATGACTTTACCGATAATAATGAAACACGCACCATTGCTGAAGACAGCCCGCAAATCACAGGTAATGTGATTGACGGCACCAGTGTTGACGGTCCTATCTCTGTGGTGAGTTTCACCATTGCTGGCTCATCAACCGTTCATACGGCGGATGGCAGCAACGTGGTGATCACTGGAGTAGGCTCGTTCACATTGAACAGTGCGGGTGTGTATACCTTTACGCCTGCCGCTAACTACAACGGTACCGTACCGGTTATTACTTACACCTTAACCGATGGCTCGGGTGCAAATGACACCTCAACACTGAGCCTCACTGTGACGCCGGTAAATGATGACTTTACCGATAATAATGAAACACGCACTATTGCTGAAGACAGCCCTCAAATCACAGGTAATGTGATTGACGGCACCAGTGTTGACGGTCCTATCTCTGTGGTGAGTTTCACCATTGCTGGCTCATCAACCGTTCATACGGCCGATGGCAACAACCTGGTTATCGCTGGCGTAGGTACCTTCTCGTTGAACAGTGCGGGTGTGTACACCTTTACCCCTGCAGCTAACTACAACGGTACTGTCCCTGTTATTACTTACACCCTAACCGATGGCTCGGGTGCAAATGACACATCAACACTGAGCCTCACTGTGACGCCAGTAAATGATGACTTTACCGATAATAATGAAACACGCACCATTGCTGAAGACAGCCCGCAAATCACCGGTAACGTTATTGATGGCACCAGTGTGGATGGCCAAATCACTGTTGTGAGCTTCACCATTGCTGGCTCATCAACCGTTCATACGGCCGATGGCAACAACCTGGTTATCGCTGGCGTAGGTACCTTCTCGTTGAACAGTGCGGGTGTGTACACCTTTACCCCTGCAGCTAACTACAACGGTACTGTCCCTGTTATTACTTACACCCTAACCGATGGCTCGGGTGCAAATGACACATCAACACTGAGCCTCACTGTGACGCCAGTAAATGATGACTTTACCGATAATAATGAAACACGCACCATTGCTGAAGACAGCCCGCAAATCACAGGTAATGTGATTGACGGCACCAGTGTTGACGGTCCTATCTCTGTGGTGAGTTTCACCATTGCTGGCTCATCAACCGTTCATACGGCCGATGGCAACAACCTGGTTATCGCTGGCGTAGGCTCGTTCACATTGAACAGTGCGGGTGTGTATACCTTTACGCCTGCCGCTAACTACAACGGTACCGTGCCGGTTATTACTTACACCCTAACCGATGGCTCGGGTGCTAATGACACCTCAACACTTAGCCTCACTGTGACGCCGGTTAATGATGACTTTACCGATAATAATGAAACACGCACTATTGCTGAAGACAGCCCTCAAATCACCGGTAACGTTATTGATGGCACCAGTGTGGATGGCCAAATCACTGTTGTGAGCTTCATCATTGCTGGCTCATCAACCGTTCATGCGGCGGATGGCAGCAACGTCGTGATCACTGGAGTAGGCTCGTTCACATTGAACAGTGCGGGTGTGTACACCTTTACCCCTGCAGCTAACTACAACGGTACCGTGCCGGTTATTACTTACACCTTAACCGATGGCTCAGGGGCTAATGACACCTCAACACTTAGCCTCACTGTGACGCCGGTTAATGATGACTTTACCGATAATAATGAAACACGCACTATTGCTGAAGACAGCCCGCAAATCACAGGTAATGTGATTGACGGCACCAGTGTTGACGGTCCTATCTCTGTGGTGAGTTTCACCATTGCTGGCTCATCAACCGTTCATACGGCCGATGGCAACAACCTGGTTATCGCTGGCGTAGGCTCGTTCACATTGAACAGTGCGGGTGTGTATACCTTTACGCCTGCCGCTAACTACAACGGTACCGTGCCGGTTATTACTTACACCTTAACCGATGGCTCGGGTGCAAATGACACCTCAACACTTAGCCTCACTGTGACGCCGGTTAATGATGACTTTACCGATAATAATGAAACACGCACTATTGCTGAAGACAGCCCTCAAATCACAGGTAATGTGATTGACGGCACCAGTGTTGACGGTCCTATCTCTGTGGTGAGTTTCACCATTGCTGGCTCATCAACCGTTCATACGGCCGATGGCAACAACCTGGTTATCGCTGGCGTAGGTACCTTCTCGTTGAACAGTGCGGGTGTGTACACCTTTACCCCTGCAGCTAACTACAACGGTACTGTCCCTGTTATTACTTACACCCTAACCGATGGCTCGGGTGCAAATGACACATCAACACTGAGCCTCACTGTGACGCCAGTAAATGATGACTTTACCGATAATAATGAAACACGCACCATTGCTGAAGACAGCCCGCAAATCACCGGTAACGTTATTGATGGCACCAGTGTGGATGGCCAAATCACTGTTGTGAGTTTCACCATTGCTGGCTCATCAACCGTTCATACGGCCGATGGCAACAACCTGGTTATCGCTGGCGTAGGTACCTTCTCGTTGAACAGTGCGGGTGTGTACACCTTTACCCCTGCAGCTAACTACAACGGTACTGTCCCTGTTATTACTTACACCCTAACCGATGGCTCGGGTGCAAATGACACATCAACACTCACTATTACGGTTAATCCAGCTGACGATATAGTTACAATCAGTACTCCTGATATTCTTTCTGTATATGAAGCAGGGTTAACAAACGGATCAAACAGTACAGCGGTAACTCAAAGTTCTGGCAGCATGACTATTGGTGCAAAAGATGGTTTAGACAGACTTGAAATTCAAGTTGGTGGCACGCTTAATACATTGACTTTAGCTGCATTGATTACTGCTTCTGCTACCTCACCGCTTATTATTGCAGGCGAATTTGGTCAGCTTACTATTACGGGATATAACGATGGGGTATTGGAATACACCTATACGTTAACCAATGCTCAAACTCATAGTGGCGCTAATTCGGATTCACTTACAGATGCATTCCAGATAACGGCGTTTGATATTGATGGAGATCAAGCTAGTACCACGCTGAATGCGATAGTACATGATGATGCTTCTATCGCGACTAATGACATTGTGTCTTTAACTGTTATACAGGATTCATTTGCCATTATTGGTGGTGTGCAAGCTGAATGGAAAACGGTAACTGGTGGTACTGGCGTTAGACGATTCGATGGTGATGTTGGCAGCGGTGGTGAAGACAATGATTCCGCATTAGATCAAGTGCGTTGGGGAACCACCAATGGGGCTCAATCTGGTTATGGATTTATGGATAATGATGCTGAACTTAATGGAGAGGTAACATTAAACCAAGACATTGTACTAGGTACATTTACTCACTATAACTACCCCATTAATAGTGGCTCCTCTATTACAGCGGCCACTATGGATGTTGTGTTCAATGTGATTGACTCATTCGGTAATGTCACAGCAGTAACTTTAAAGCTGAATTTTAGCCATAACGAAACGCCTAATAATGGACCAGACCCTCGTGACATTGTAACTATTGGCCAAACTAACGTTACCTTCAACTACGAGGGTGATGTCTATACCATTCAAGTCATTGGCTTTAGAGATAATAACGGTAATGTAGTTTCATCAATTTATACCGATGAAAATGCCTCAACCAGTTACGACTTAGTTATTCGTATGGTCGCAGGCAATGGCTATAACTTACCTTCAGTTGAAGGTAACGTTATGAATAATGATATAAGTGGTGCTGATATCAGTTCGGTCATTGGTGTTGCTGCTGGCGATCAAACTAGCACTGGCGTGACCGGTAATGTTAGTGCAATCATAACTGGCCAATACGGCACATTAATCATCAATAATGATGGTACCTATACCTATGAGCTAACAAGTACGACTGATTCTATTCCTGCTGGAGCTGTTGACTTATTTACCTACACGACTAGAGATGCTGATGGTGATACCTCAAGTGCAACATTGACCATAGATGTAAACTTAGTGAATGCTCAAAATGTGCCTGTTGAAGATGCAGCCAAAGTCACTACAACTGGTACAAGTCTAAATGATGATTTTGTGGTACTTAATGGTGAAAATGGCTTAAATCAAAAGCAACTTAATGTTAATTTTGGTGGCGGACTAACGGGTCAAATTACTGATTCGACTAATAACTCAACCTCGGCAGCTGGCGCGAATTTAACCAGCTATAGTAAAGATAGCTCGCAAGTAGTTAGTAGCGGTGCAGGTAATGACCATATTGAAACAGGCCGTGGTGGCGATATTATCTATGCGGGTGAAACTGGCGCATTTGGCTATAAATCTGATGATGAGTTAGAGCTCGATCTAAACAGTATTGCTAATCATCATATTATGACAGGTACTTTATCGGGTGCTGATACCATGATAGACCTTGATGGCTTATTGCTTGCTAATGATGTGGCATCACAAAAAGCTGATGTAGTGAACAGTGGTAGTGGTAACGATTTTATCTATGGACAATCTGGTTCAGATATTCTTTTTGGTCATACTGGCAATGACTATATCGATGGCGGTACTCATAACGATGGCCTACGTGGTGGTGCAGGTAATGACACTCTCATTGGTGGCTTAGGCGATGACGTATTACGCGGCGATGGCGGCATTGATACTTTCGTATGGCAAAAAGGTGAGTTTGGTAATGATATCATCTCTGACTTTAACCGCCTGGAAGATAAGATTGATCTAAGAGATTTACTCATCAATGAGGAATATAACAATCTTGAAAATCTACTTAACTTTAGCTATAACGCCAAAGGCTCTAGTATTATAGAAATCGATGCTGATGGCGATGGTACTTTCGAGCAAACGATTACCCTTGATGGCGTTGACTTAGCAGGTATTTATGGCAGTTCTGCTGAAGGGGTTATCATTAACGGGCTACTCAAGGATGGTGCGCTAATTGTTGATACAAATCCAACACCAGCACCAAATGGACAAGGAATTGACCCGTTTATTGATAAGCCTGATGGGCAAATGATCCCTTAATTTTAGGCAAAAAATCCCCCCATAGTAATATGGGGGCGATAAAAGATGTTCATAGCATCAATAAGAATAATAAGTACATAAAAGAATATTAAGGATATCACCACAGTGCCAGCAACTGCTTCCAAGATTCAGGAACAGTGGACCATTTCGGCCTCACAAAGAGTGACAGTCGATCCACTTCTTGATTGCCTTGTCTTATTAACCGAGCATTTCGGCAGCCCATGTTCAAGTGAATCACTTGCGGCAGGACTTCCGTTAACCGGTGCAGTGCTAACCCCTGACTTACTGCCACAGGCGGCTGGACGCGCAGGCCTATCAGCAAAGCTGTCACGAAAAGATCTTAATCAAATAACACCAATTTTATTACCTTGCATATTATTACTCAAAGATAAGAAAGCTTGTATTTTACGTGAAATCAATATTGAACAAGACAAAGCTGTTATCCAACTTCCTGAAACGGGTGGGGAAGAAACGCTTACCTTAGAGGAGTTAGAAACCCTCTATGTTGGTTACTTGTTTTTAGTAAAACAACATTACCGTGGTGATGCTGCAGTTGATGTTCACATTCATGACAGTAGAGTGCATTGGTTAAAACAAAGCATTGTTGACTCAGCTCCAATTTATCGAGATGCGTTAATTGCGTCAGTGCTGGTCAATTTATTTGCCTTAGTGTCACCATTATTTATCATGAATGTTTATGATAAAGTTGTTCCAAATCTTGCTTTTGAGTCACTTTGGGTACTTGCTATTGGTGCGGGTATTGCTTATGTTTTTGACTTCATCATGCGACAACTAAGAAGTTACTTGATTGATATAGCTGGAAAAAAAGTTGACATCATTGTCTCCTCTAAACTTTTTGCTAAAGTCATTGGCATCCCATTATCTCTGCGTTCTCCTAGTGTTGGAGGCATGGCTCGCCAGCTAGGTGAATTTGAAAGTATTCGAGAGTTTTTAGCCTCTGCAACTATTACCTCACTAGTTGATTTACCTTTTGCAATCCTATTTGTGATTATTATTTATATCGTTGCTGGTGATTTGGCAGTAATCCCTGTTATCGCCAGCTTGTTGATAATTGCTGTCACCTTATATGTACAGCCTAAACTTAAAGCCGCAATTGAAGAAAGTAACCGCTTTGCCAGTTTAAAGCATGGTCATTTAGTCGAGAGTTTAACGGCAATCGAATCGATTAAAGCCAATGGCGCTGAAGGTATTGTTCAAAAGAGCTGGCAACAAATGATTGGCCATACTGCCAACTGGGAATTAAAAACTAAAAAACTGGCTAATTATTTAGCCAACTTTGCCAATTTCTCTGTGCAATTTAGCGTAATTTGCGTGGTTATTTTTGGGGTATATCGCTTAGCTGACAACGAACTTTCTATGGGAGGCATAATTGCCGCGGTTATGCTATCCAGCCGAGCTGTCACCCCCATGGCACAATTAGCCTCCTTGATTACTCGGGGCAATTACACCATGAGCTCATTACGTCAGCTTAACCAAATAATGGATCAAGAAGACGAATTTGAAAACAAAGGTCAGCTTGTGAGTAAAGAACGTATCAATGGCAGAATAACCGCTGATAATGTGAGTTTTACTTTTCCTGAAGCAGAAAAGCCAATTCTGTACCCTATGTCTATCAACATTGAACCCGGTGAGAAAGTGGCGATTATTGGCCGAAACGGATCGGGTAAAAGTACCTTAGCTAAATTGTTGTTGGGTCTGTATAAGCCAACCAATGGTAGCCTTCGATATGATGGTATCGATGCCGGTCAAATACATCCCAGTGATTTACGCCGTAACTTTGGTTACTTACCCCAAGATGTTACCCTTTTTCATGGCAGCATTAGAGACAATATTCTATTTGGCACTCGCCAAGTGAGCGAACATCAACTGATTAGAGCGGTACAATTATCAGGTGTAAGTCTGTTTACTCACCTAGAGTCTGAAGGCCTTGATCAACAAGTGGGTGAAGGTGGGTTATCATTAAGCAGAGGACAACGTCAAAGTGTGGCTCTAGCCAGAGCAACGCTAAATGACCCTCCAATCTTGTTAATGGATGAACCAACAGCCAGCTTAGATGCTCGTGCAGAGAAACAATTTGTCAATTCAATGGCACAGGTCAGTAAAAATCGAACTTTACTGCTAATTACCCATAAAATGAATTTACTTAACTTAGTCGATCGTATTGTCATCTTAGATCGTGGCCACATTATTGCTGATGGTCCAAAAAAAGAAGTACTAGAGAAACTTAATAATGGCCTTCTTGCTGGAGGTCAAAATACATGAGTAAACACTTAACCACTGCAGACTTAGAAATGGTCGATGATGTTTACGGCGCCATGATGACCGATGCCCCATCGGGTCATAGATTGATTATTTGGTCAATGGCAGCCATGATGCTGTGCTTTTTTATATGGGCGTATTTTTCTGAACTAGATCAAGTGACGACCGGTATGGGTAAAGTTATTCCATCTTCCCAAGTTCAACTCATCCAAAGTTTGGATGGTGGTATTTTACAAGAGGTCTTTGTCCAGGAGGGCATGCTCGTCGAGAAAGATCAGCCATTAGCACGTATCGATGATACTCGTTTCCGCTCTGACTTTGCTCAACAGGAGCAAGAAGTATACGGACTACAAACCAATGTTATCCGTATGCGAGCAGAGTTAGACAGTATTGTTATTTCAGATATGTCTGCTGACTGGCGCCAACAGGTTAAAATAACCAAACAGTCTTTAATCTTTCCAGCAGAACTCATTGAACAAGAACCAGCATTGGTTAAACGTCAACAGGAAGAGTATTCAGGTCGTTTAGATAACCTCAGTAACCAACTTGAGATATTAGTCCGCCAAATACAACAGCGTCAGCAAGAAACGGAAGAACTATCGTCTAAAATATCAACTTTAACCACAAGCTATCAACTCATTTCTAGAGAACTAGAACTCACTAAACCATTAGCACGAAAAGGTATTGTTCCTGAAGTTGAGCTGTTAAAATTAGAACGTGTCGTTAACGATATCCAGGGTGAACTTCAATCTGTACGATTATTACGCCCCAAAGTGAAATCTTCGATGGACGAAGCCATTTTAAAACGCCGCGAAGCCGTATTCATTTATGCGGCAGATTTACGTGCTCAGCTCAATGAGATGCAAACCAAGCTATCAAGAATGAACCAAGCACAAATTGGCGCGTTTGATAAAGTCAGTAAAGCGGTTATAACCTCGCCAGTTGCAGGTACGATAAAATCAATTCATATTAATACATTGGGCGGCGTTGTTCAGCCAGGGCAAGAAATAATTGAAATTGTGCCATCGGAAGATCGCTTATTAATTGAAACTAAAATCACCCCAAAAGACATCGCATTTTTACATCCAGGCTTACCTGCAATTGTAAAAGTTACCGCCTACGATTTTACCCGTTATGGTGGCTTAAAAGGCACCGTTGAGCAAATTAGTGCTGACACGCCGCAAGATGAAGAAGGCAACAGTTTTTATACTATAAAAGTAAGAACTGAAGAATCTAATTTAGTGAAAGACGATGGCACACAGATGCCAATTATTCCCGGTATGCTCACCTCGGTGGACGTTATTACTGGGAAAAGATCCATACTTGAGTACATATTAAATCCAATTTTAAGAGCAAAAGATACAGCGCTGAGAGAGCGCTAAAGAACCGGGAGGGTTTTTTACAAATGATTAATACAACAAATCGACAACTAAGGTTTAGTGCACTTGCATTGGCTATGTCGGTATTAATGTCACCTGTAGCGTCTAGCCAAACACTAGAACAAGCAGTTGCACATACACTAGACACTAATCCAGAACTGCGTATTGTGTTCAACCGCTTTAAAGCGCGAGAAGAACAAGTTAACCAAGCTAAATCAGGATATATGCCAACGGTAGATATCACGGCAGGTTATGGTTGGGAGCAAACTGATAGCCCATCATCACGCCGAAAAGTACAGCCCCTAAATGATAATTTGGATGAAGGGGTAATGGAACTTGAGCGTGGTGAAGCTGGTTTCAGTATCAAGCAGATACTATTTGATGGTTTTTATACCAGTAGTGAAGTTGATCGATACTCGTTTGAAGCCAGTGCTGAGCAGTGGGCATTATTTGCTGCCGCTGAAGACATGGCTTTAGATGTTGCTAAAGTATATTTATACTTTATTCGTGCTGAACAAGTTCTCACTCTTGCACAAAGAAACTTAGAAAGCCATGAAGAGATATACGATCAAATTAAGCAGCGTACAGATTCAGGTTTAGGGTCGATTGCTGATTTATCGCAAATCACCGGTCGTTTAGCTCGCGCAAACGCCAATGTGGTTTCGGCTAAAAATAATCTCCATGACGCTAAAGCACAATATATGCGTATTGTGGAAGTCGCTCCGGAAGATTTAATTTTACCTGTGCCCGATGCCGACATGCTACCTAAAAGCTTAAGTGAAAGCATAAAGTTGGCTTCTTCTAGCCACCCTATTTTGAAGTCTTCAGAAAATGACATCAATGCCGCAAAACAGGAACGCAGTTCTGCTAAGTCGAACTATTACCCTAAATTCAATCTTGAATTAAGTGGCAATTGGAACAATGATGTTGATGGTGAAGACGGCTATAGCCAAATTGCAAGCCAAAATGTCAATGGATACAGCAATGACTTAGTCGGTATGGTAAGAATGCGTTACAACCTATTTGCTGGCGGTAAAGATATCGCCCGCGATAGAGAATCTGCCTACAAAATCAGTGAAGCGAAAGAAATTCAACAGCGCGCAAACCGCCAAGTCGTTGAAGGTGCTTCGCTTGCATGGAACGCCTTTGAAATGTTATCGCCACAAAAAATGTATATTCGTGAACATGTTGTTGCCTCAAAACAAACCCAAGTTGCTTACGAGCAGCAGTTTAACCTAGGTCAACGTACCTTACTCGATTTACTCGACACCGAAAACGAGCTATTTGAAGCGCGTAAAGATTATTTACAAACTGAATATGATGAAATTATTGCTCAATACCGCGTATTAAACTCGACCGGTAGGTTGTTAGAATCATTACGGGTAACCCGCCCAGATGTTTGGTCTGGCGAACGTAATTACGAAGGAGGAGCAAACTAATGCGCTACTTTCTTATACTATTAATGGTTAGCTTAACCAGCGCTTGTTCCATGAATGATACTATTTCTATGGATCAACCCACTCAACAGCAATTTGATCTAAACGATAAAGACCGTGACGGCGTTATTGCTGCAAGAGAACGCTGTATCGACACAATAGCAGGATCAGAAGTTGATAATTATGGTTGCGGCACAGTTAAGAATATTAACGAACGCCAACAACTTGAAATTTTATTTGAAAACAACTCTGACTATATTGATCCAAAGTATTACTCACAAATAGAAAAAGTGGCTAGCCTGATGACACTTTACCCTTCAACGATTGTGACCATTGAAGGACATAGTAGTAATCGTGGCAGCTATGAGCTGAACTTGGCTTTATCACAAAATAGAGCTAAAGCTGTTACTACAATACTCCAAGATACATTCGGTATTGAAGCGTCACGTTTGAACTCTGTAGGCTATAGTTTTGATCGCCTTATCGACACTAGTGGCACTCCAGAAGCTGAAAAAGTGAACCGTCGCGTTATCGCTGAAGTACAAAGTGAAGAGACTATTCCAAATTTAAAATGGCATATTTACACTGTTGATCAACAAACAGAATAGCGATAAGTAAAGTTGTCATAAACATAAGGGCTAGCAGCGTTTGACTCTATCGAGATGCAATAAGTCCATAACAACAAGAGGCTGTCACGTTTTAATTGTGGCAGCCATTTTGTCTATTTCAACACTTTTTGCGGCGCCTACGCAAACGCTAAATGCTGACAAAATTATTTCGACTCTTAGCCAGAATTATGGCCAGCGCGCAGGCTTAAGGGCCAAAGCCTGGTTTAAAGTGGTTGACGAAGCACAAGCTTTACCGGAAAAACAACAACTAGAGAAAGTGAATCAATTTTTCAATTTATTCAGATTTGTTGATGACAAAGTACTTTGGGGTGACTCTAACTATTGGGCCACACCAATGGAGTTTATCGGTGTAAATGGCGGCGATTGTGAAGACTTCTCTATTGCCAAATACTTTACCTTACTCCAATTAGGTGTATCAGAGGATAAACTGCGCATCACTATGGTAAAAGCGACTTCTGTGAATCAATACCACATGGTGCTCGCCTACTATGAAACACCGAGTTCGGTCCCGTTAGTTTTAGATAATTTAGACAAGAAAATTAAACTGGCAACACAGCGACGCGATTTACTCCCTGTGTATAGCTTTAACGGTAAGCAGTTATGGTTAAATAAAGAAAAAGGTCGAGGGGTGTTAGCAGGCTCATCATCACGACTAGAAAAATGGAATGATTTAACACATCGCTTAGGTGTTGACCGTTTACGTCAACCCAAACTTAAAATGGAGTAGTGACCACATGACCCTGTTTCGACAGATTTATGCGTTACTTTTCGTACTATTCTTGCTAACGATAGCAAGCTTAGCTTACGTGCAATTTAACGAGACTCAGAGCTTTCTCGCAAAGCAAATGGAGTCAGACCTTAATAATGCCAGTCACTCATTAGGACTGATGCTTGTACCAGCTTTAGAAGCCGGTGATGATGCTGCAACAGAGACCTTAGTCAATGTCTTGTTTGAAGGTGGATATTACCAACAAATTAAGCTTACCTGGTTAGTTGATGGTAAACAGCAAGTTTGGAATAATGCCATTCGAGTACAAAATGTCCCCCAATGGTTTATTGACCTTGAAATTTTTAAGCCTATTGCTAAAGAAAGTATCATCACATCAGGTTGGTTACAGCTGGCTAAAATTGAAATAACTGCTCACCCAGGGTTTGGTTACCAGGAGATGTGGCGGATTATAACCAATATCATCATAGTATTTTCAATTTTATTCTTAATCGCCATCATCTTTGCTCGAGTTGGTTTAAGCATCATCTTAAAACCATTGAATTCGCTATCAGAGCACGCTAAAAAAATTGCTAATCGTCAATTTGGCCCAGATATGCCAACCCCTAAAACAACAGAGTTAAAGGAATTGGTTCAAGCATTTAACAGCATGTCGAGCCAACTTAAACAGGTGTTTAATTCGCTAGATGAAGAAGTATCAGCTTTACGTAAGAAAAACTTAGTTGATCAAGTTTCCAATCTTCCTAACCGTCAATATATGGTAAGCCGGATTAATGGTTGGCTCAGTGAACCTAGTTCTGGTGCATTATTTTTAGTTAAAATGGACTGGCTTGAAGATGTGCATAGCCAGTATGGCTATCAAGTAAGAGATGAAACCATCAAGTTACTTGGCAATAAATTACATCACCATTTAGATAACATTAGCCCTTCTGTTATTGCACGCATAGCTGCATATGAATTCGCCTTCTTAATTGAAGAAAGTGAACACGAACAACTCAGTAAATACTTACAGGGCATGATCCGCACAATCAATAAAGAAATATCGAAAGCAGGTTGTAAACCCAATGAGCAATTCAATATTGGTATCGCTGAACGTTTAGGTCAAATGAGTGTATCGGACATACTTGCTCAAGCTGACAATGCGTTACAAAAATCGATTAAAGATAATAAAATCTTTCATTGGTATGAAAATACTCAGCAGCAATTATTCAGCCGTGATGAGTGGCGACAAAAGCTCACCCACGCAATCAATAACAATCAATTTCAATTTCGTTGGCAACCCATATTATTAAATGAAAACAATGAAGTGTGTCAACGTGAACTCTACTGTCAACTCACATTAGATAATGAAGTGTTACATGCAGGTCAGTTTATGCCTTTTGTGGAAATTTTATCATTGGGTACCATGTTAGATCGCTGCTTAATTGAAACCGTTAATAGCCATCATTTATTTGACCGTAATTTTGAACCTGTGGCCATTAACCTAACTTATCAAAGTATTGGCGATCACGAGTTTCATCTTTGGATTAAGAAATTCCTTAGAAATCATAAAACGCCTGAACGCATTTGTTTTGAGATCCCTGAAGCAAGTGTCTATAGCGATTTAAGCTCATGTGAACACTTGTGCAATATTATTCGTGATTGTGGTGCCCACTTCGGTATTGACCATTTCGGTCGTCAATTCGGCTCCATGGCGTATTTACAAAACTTAAGGCCTAGCTATGTCAAACTGGATCAATCTTTTGCTTTTATTGAAGAGAATCAACATAACAGTGAGCTTTGTCGTGCGTTAGTAAATGTGGCAAAAGGGCTAGACATTCAAGTTATTGTGACAGGCATTCAAGAGAATAAGCAGCTCAGCCGCTTCAATGACTTACGCTTAGATGCACACCAAGGCTATATAGCCCCACCAGTCGATATCAAGCTCAACTCATAATTATTATGCGTTACCCATAAAAAAACCAGTAGCTCTCACTACTGGTTTTTTTATTGACTGATTTAACTAAAGCAACTTAATAACGACTTAATCGTCGACATCATCATCCATGTCA
The DNA here is from genome assembly GCF_051165765.1 of Shewanella sp. HL-SH8. Classification (NCBI taxonomy): domain Bacteria; kingdom Pseudomonadati; phylum Pseudomonadota; class Gammaproteobacteria; order Alteromonadales; family Shewanellaceae; genus Shewanella; species Shewanella sp. HL-SH8. Next base: position 4,161,776 of record NZ_CP195039.1, read on the forward strand.
AAATCATCATCAGAATCATCAGCGTCATCAAAATCATCGATATCGTCACCATCAGCAATCTCGTCAGGCTCAGGTGCCGGTTTAGCTTTCTTTGGAGGCGCGGTATCAGGCACCTTAGACAAATCAATGCGAGTTTGCTGTTTAGCCATAAACTCAGCACGGGCGACTTGCCAAGCATCACCAAACTCAGCTAACGCAGCTTTAGTTTGTGCCTCATCAAGATCATGCAAATTTACTTTAACGATATCTTCTACATACTCAATGATGACATTGCGTACTGTATTAAATAAATAGATACGCCCTTTGGATGCTTCAGGTAATTGGCCGTCGTGAATAACAATTGTATTCCCTCTAGCCGTTCTTAACTCACCAACCCATAATTGTTTTTTTACTGTGTTATACATATATGCTAACGCCCTTAAATCAACACATATACCAAAAAGATATGCTCGATGAACTACTAATAACCTCGGCTCAATATTATTAAGCTTCAATAATGTGGGTATTTAAACAGAATAATACAGAGAATCAATGCCTAATTTAGTTAATTTTCAAATTTTGGTAAAAATATTCAAAAATAATTTACCAATAGCATAATGACCTTAAAAAAAGCACAAAATTTATGTATGTCTCATGATACGTCGTTAAAAACTTTCACTTTACACAAGCATAAACCGACACTTTCTTGCTTTAAAATCATCCAATTTATATTTGATAACTGCAGATTAGCTTAAATTTTTCATGCTTCAAGTTTTTATTAGATCTTTCTGAGTTTTAGTCACACAAGTTTAAAATTATTTTGCCTTTATGCATACCTGACTCCATATATTGATGAGCTTGAACCACCTCATTAAACGCAAACACTTTATCAATGGGTGGCGTAAATTGTCCGCTTTCAAGTAACGGCCAAACATGCTGCTTAAGCTCTGCGGCAATCTGGGCTTTTGCTACTACACTTTGTGGTCGTAACGTCGAACCAGTCCATATAATACGTTTAGCCATTAACCTGAAAATATCAACCGTTGCTTTAGGCCCTCTTTGCATCGCAATTGATACCATTCGTCCATCCATTGCGAGCACTTTTAAATTTTCATTAATAAAATCGCCCCCCGCAATATCGACGACCACATCAACACCTTGATGATGAGTTAGCGACAGAATAGACTCTGCAAAGGATTGGTTATTATAGTTAATCGCATGCGTGGCACCTTGGCTAAGGCAGAACTGGCATTTATCATCGGTGCCTGATGTGGCAAAAACGTTTGCACCAAGCTGGCTGGCAAGCTTAATCGCCGTGCTACCAATACCGCCAGACCCTCCATGCACTAACACTGTTTCACCCGCTTTTAATCCTGCCCGCATAAACACATTGCCCCAAACCGTAAAAAAGGTCTCAGGCAGCGCCGCAGCTTGAATAAAACTCCAAGCTGCAGGAATGGGTAAACAGTGTGCAGCAAAGGTATTAACTTGTTCTGCATAGCCACCACCGGGGACCAGAGCGCAAACTCTATCCCCAATATCCCACTGGTTAACATCATCCGCTATCGCAATGATAACGCCTGCCACTTCTAAACCAAGAATAGGACTTGCGCCCTCAGGAGCGGGATAGGCTCCCATACGTTGTTTAATATCAGGGCCGTTGACGCCTGCAGCGTGTACTTTTATGCAAACCTGACCTGATTGTAAAGGTGCAAGACTACCGCTACCTAGCCGCATGACATTAGCATCTCCAGGTTGATCAAACACCACCTGCTGTATCATTTTATTCTGAAGCATACTTTTAGTCCTATAATTTAAATAAAAACCACTAACCAAGAGATCACAACAATATGGTAAAAAAATACCAACACAAACGACAACTTATTTATCTTTGGTTACCTAAAGAAAAAATTGTTTAATTTATAATCGAAAAATATTGATCAAATAATATGAATAGCTAAAATAGCGCCCCCAGAAGCACTCAAGGCACCTATGTTACGAGCCACTATGTCAAAAAAGTCCGTATTAAGCACTATTGTTACTTTGATAATATGTTGTTTTCCAGTTTCCGCAAAGACTATCCATATAGCCTCTGATGTCTGGTGCCCTTACATTTGTGACGACCAACCAGGTTATCTAGTTGAAATAGTACAACGAGCATTTGAAATCCAGGGGGTACAGGTAACTTTTGTACCCATGCCATTTAACCGTGCATTAAAAGAAACTCAGGTTGGCAATATTGACGCAGTTTTAGCCATATCAAAAAGTGTGGCTGTTGAACAAGGCTTACTTACTGGGGAGACTGTTGTCGGTGAGGTAAGTAATGATTTTTTTACTGTTAACAATAATCCCTGGAGATATGAAAAACTGAGCGATCTTTCATCAAAATCTATTGCAGTTATTAAGGGATACGATTACGGCGAAGCATTAGAGTCTTACTTGTCCAATAATCAGCAAATATATTGGGCTGTTGGCGATAAACCACTGTCGATGAATATTATAAGAATGATCAGAGGGAGGCACCAAATTATTATTGGTAATAGATATGTTATTCAATACACTGCTAGACAACTAAAATTGTCTGAAAAAATAAAATATGCTGGTTCCATGCCAGATAAAATCAGTTTATACGTTGGCTTTAATCTTAATAAACTGATCAAAGCACAACAATTTGATCTAGGTGTAAAGACACTAAAATCTACGGGGGAATATCAAAAAATTCTCGATAAGTATCAGATCCCATCAGATTAAAGTAGACCGAATTGACTTATAAAATGCTCACTATTTCTTTGAACATTTTATAAGCCCTTTCTATATCAAAAATAACTATTTAATACACTTACTCAATTGGATCTTACAGGCATCAATCACAGTGTCAGTGGCAACTGAACTGGCTTTGCCTGTGCCCTCTAAAATAAGGCTGTCACCCAAAGGCTGCCACAATTTAAAGTCACTTGCCATAATGGTCACTTGAGGTACCTTCATACTGACTGCCAAATGTGCTGTTGCAGTATCGACACTCAAACAGAAGTCACATTTTGCCATTAAGGCTGGTAGCTGAAAAAAGTTTTCTAGCGCAGTAAAAACCTGAATTTTTAAGGCTAATAACTCTTTATCAGCCTCTACATCCTGCTGTACTGACATCAATTTATTCGGTGGAGTATTGATGATAAATACCACTTGCGGATAAAGCTGAGCTAACGTCAACATAACCGTCTTTAACTGGGCCCAGGGATAATCTTTCTTATCCGCAGTCGATAAGTGATTCATAAAACAAATTAGCTTGGTATTATCTTTACCAGTTAAATCATCTATAAGTTGCTGGGCTTGCTGGGTGTATTTCTCTTCCGGCTGGATCATCAGTTGGGTATAGCCAGACACCAGATCTGATGTGGTTAACCCTAAAAGCTGCTTAAAACACTCAGCATATAACTCAGTAATATGCTGGGTCGAGTCAGCAATATCATCGTAACTAATCACCCCATCTAGTTTATTAAAATAAAGCCAATTACTGAAAAAATTCGCCCCACTTGTGGTCGCAACACTGAGCGCTTGTTTAGAAATAGTGCGTGCTAACTTTGCATATTGAGTTGAACGGTTTTTGCCCACAAACACAATAACATCATAATTCTGTTGCTGGGCCTTGGTAATGTATTGCTCACGCTCAGCGATATTAGACACAATAGGATATATATCACCAAAATCACCAATGGCATTAATCCACTCGGTTAAAATTTGATTGCGTCCACCAGCCCATTCATGCGGACTACGCCGACAATCGTCAAACCAAATATCAATGGTCAAATGGGGATATTTCGCTTTTAACGCAGATAACCAGACACCTTGGTAGACAAAGTCCCCAATGGCCAAGTGGGTCATATAAAGTACTTTTTTAGCATTAAGTAGCTGCTGATGGCTGATTAATCCGCTCACGTTATCCCTTACTTCAAACTGTCTTTAAACTGGTTAAAATGCTTGTCTAATGATGGTGTCACTAACATACGCTTAAAGGCTCTAGACCAATTCAAACGCAGTTTTGTGAGCTTGCGTTGCGGCATTTTCTCTAAACTCCCCACAGGATTGATATCTGAAAGCCCTGCCAGGTCGACTGATACACAATAAGGAATTAGCCCAAATGGATAAATACCCAATGACCACCACGATTTAATATGTCCATCCACTGGCTCAACAATATAAGGCATATTTTTTAATAGCGACTTAGCACCTTGCTTACTTATCACTTGCGCGACCGCACTTATCGGAAACTTATGGTAACTAACAAATTGGTGACCTTGATAATCAAATGAATCTCTAATGTTACTCCCACCACCACGACGTAGCGGATACAACTTAATAAAGTCCCAATTTGCATGGGGTAAGTTTGCCATTAAATTAACTACGTCAGCGAAGTTGTCTTCTAAACCAATGTCATCTTCAAGCACAAAGGCGAAATCAAGATCATCGTCAATGATTTTCTGCCAAGCGCGTTTATGACTTAGGGAACAACCAATTTCGCCCTTACCCAAATCTCTATGGTAGCTTTTTTGCGCTAATAAGCGTGGCGAAACGGCTTCAATTTGTTCAGCAGTTAGTGTCGCACCATCCACCCCTTCAATACGTTCAAAAGGAATGTCTTGCTGTTGTAACTGTGCAGAAATAGCCTCTAACCGCTTTGGAGAGCGGTTAAGGTTAATGACAAAGACTTTATATTTAAGCAAAATTGATCACTCCAGATAAATTGCGCTACCGATATTGCCTATCGCGCGACTCGCCACAACCAAAACACTAAATAGTGACAAACTTCTTAGCAAGATAGTTCAACATAAATTTAGGTAGCTTATAACGTTTATGGGCTTTATTGATAAAAAGATCCCAGCCGCTTTGCTTAATTTCCACCAATGTTTCACTGGCAATCAAATGCTGATTCAATTCGCAAAAATCATTCACAAACCGTACTTCACGCTTCAAAGAAGAATTAGTGTATCCACGACCTGCATAATGAATAAAGCTGGCATCGCGATAGCCATCATGCCCTAGCACATCCATACGATTAAATTCTGCATCAATACTTTGATACTTTAACCCATCTCGCTGGATCAGATAATTGATGTAGGTTTGCTCATAATATTTAATGTGATTACAAACCTGTTGTAAGTCTTCTAAAGTGGCGATGTCGAATAATTTGCTTTGATTCGAGATCAGCATACAGCCTAGATTAAAATACACTGGGCGACCATTGACTTGCGGCCAATCAGCGACAGGCCCTTTTATGGCAAATATTTTATCGAGTACAGGTTGGCGCTCTAACAAAGCGCCTTCATTGAACATATAAATGGTTTCTAGGTCATCGTATTGTTCAAAAATATCCTTTGCGTGTGGAGTGATAATAATATCAGCATCGACATACAAAACTCGATCGTATTCTTTTAGCAGCTCTTTAATATATAGCTTTTCGGTCCAAGCTGGACTTGCGGTATGCTGTGGGTCTTGTATGTTGATTGGATAATGAAATTGGTCAGACACAATTAAGTCTGCACCCACTTTTTCAGCATAAAGCTTAAATCCGAGTAACGCTGCGTTATACATTGGATTGGTATCACCAATCGCCAGCGTAAAAATAGCCTTTTTCATTTAATTTTCCAGATAACATCAAACAATTAAAAACAATTTACTGTCCAATAAAGTGCTGCGTTTTTAACCAATCTAAGTACTCAGGCACAGCCTGCTCTACTGTCTTAAATTGGTACTGGCAACCTACCGCACGAAGCTGAGTTAAATCAGCTTGAGTGTAACTCTGGTATGCACCTTTTAGCTTATCTGGAAACGGAATGTACTCAATATGACCTTTGCCATGATAGTCAATTACCGCATTTGCAACGTCATTAAAACTTTGTGCTTTACCGGTACCACAATTGAAAATCCCCGATACTTTGGCGTTTTGCCATAACCACAAATTGACTTGAACCACATCTTCAACAAACACAAAATCACGTAATTGCAGACCGTCGCCGTAACCATCAACCCCAGCGAATAAACGGCACACGCCATTGGCTTTTATTTGGTTATTAAAGTGGAATGCTACGCTTGCCATGCCGCCTTTGTGTTGTTCACGCGGACCATAAACATTGAAATAACGTAATCCAGCAACCTGCGTGGTTAACTTTTGCTGACGGACATATTGATCGAATAAAAATTTCGAATATGCATACACATTAAGTGGCTTCTCCACTTCACGTTGTTCAACAAAACTCTCGCTGCCACCGTATACTGATGCGGATGACGCATAGATAAACTGAACATTGTTAGCCTGGCAAAAATGCAATAAAGTTTTCGAGTATTCGAAGTTATTTTCCATCATAAACTTACCATCCCACTCAGTCGTGGATGAACAAGCACCTTGATGAAAAATTACCTCAACCTCATAACCTAACTGGCCTGATTTTACTTGAGCAAGAAAAGCATCTTTATCTAAATAGTCAGCAATTTCGCAATCTGCCAAATTGAACATTTGGGTACCATCAGTTAAATCATCTACCGCAATAATATCGGTTCGACCTAATTGATTGAGTGTCTTAACTAAGTTACTGCCAATAAAGCCTGCGGCTCCAGTAATTACGATCATATTTTTGCTTCCACTAAGTTGGATTAATTTTGTTTAAACAAACTATTCAAATTTGGCTTATTTAGCATAATGTCGGTTTAAAAATTCACTGATATCTTCAGCCGCTTGATCAACATCAACTAAGGCCATATTTCGACCGGTACGGCGACCAACAGGTGGCGTAAATGCCAGCCTTTTAGCTGGCTCTGTTAATGTTTGCCATTTGACTTTAGGTTGAGATCGCCGCCCAGCATAAAAGCCCACCGTTGGAATATTATGCAGTCCAGCAATGTGCAGCGGTCCTGTGGAGCCCGCAATAAACATGTCTGCAGCAACAATTGAACGGGCAAAATCAGCCAAACTTTTCAGCGGCGTCGCTAATTCAACTTTAATTTTGGTCTTCTTCAACATAGATTGAATGTTAATCGCCAGTGCTTTCTCATCACCATTATAAGTCAGAACAAATCGGCAATCTAAACTTGTAAGCTTATCAATTTTTTTGATAAGTTGGCCAAAATGTTCAACCGGCAAGCTGCCAGATGAACCACCAGTACCGGGGTGAATAAATATTAACTTTTCATCATTTTGTTGCTGATAATATTTGCGCCACTGCTCACGTTCAGAATTAACATCCCATAATTGCGTCGGTAACGCCGGGATCGATATTTGGTGATTATTTAGAAATTGTTCCGCCAACATGTAACTACCACGCCAACAGGGCTCACCTTTTTTATACTGAGTGTTAGCGCGGTGGGGGTACAGATATTGAAACCAGCCATGATTAGGCGCAATTTTATATGGAATAGCCGCTTTGGTAACTAAACGATAAATGCGTAAGTCAGAATGCGACACGATAACAGCATCATAATTATTCGCCTTAATTTGCTCGACTAACTGGGTATCATCGCCGGTATCAACCACCACATCGTCAATATAAGGACAAGTCAGCGCAAAGCTTTTCATCACAGGCGCCACAAAGACCTCAATACGCGTATTGGGTAGCGCTTTTTTCAAAATATAAAAAGCAGGCCATGTGAGAATAAAATCTCCAATCTTGTCATGACGAATGAACAGAATTTTTTCCATCATTATTTTCTTTCTCAGATTGTCTAAGTCATCTAAACAGAGTTTACAGACCAAACATATAAAAGAGAAAGACCTGCAAGCAGGCCTTAAAGTTCAGTTAACTTGCGTTAAGCATTAACAGCATAAACCCTAGAACGGAATATCATCATCCCAACCTTCATCCAAATCAGGAGTGAAGTTTTGTGCAGGTTGCGGAGCTGGACGCTGTGCCGGCGCGGCATTTTGTTGAGGCTGATAATTACCTTGCGGTGCTTGTGGTTTAGGCGCATAAGCAGGTTGTTGTGGTGCTGGCTTATTTTGCTGAGCATAGCCACCTTGAGCAGGCGCTTGCTGATAACCACCAGCAGAATGCTGACTATCCTGGTTTGTACTTTGGTTAGCACCCGCTTGATTGTACTGAGGTTGAGCTGCTGGGCGTGGTGCTTGTGGAGCACGTTGCTGTGGCGCTTGATCATATTGATTATTGTCTTGACCCGCACCGCTGTTACGGCTATCAAGCATTTGCATTTCCATCGCATTGATTTCAGTTTTATAGCGGTCTTGACCAGTAGTTTGGTCTTGCCACTTACTGGTTTGCAATTTACCTTCAAGATAAACCTTAGAGCCCTTTTTGAGGTACTCACCAGCCACTTCAGCTAAACGACGGTACATAACAATATTATGCCATTCAGTACGCTCTTGTAACTGACCTTGTTGGTCCTTCCACGACTCACTTGTCGCAACAGTAAAATTGGCAACGGCATTACCATTTGGCATGTAACGTACCTCAGGATCTTTACCTAAGTTACCCACTAAAATGACTTTATTCACACCACGACTGGCCATCGAAATCTCCTGCGATTATCTTTTCTATATACGTATTCGGTTGATCAAAATGATCTAATTGACAGAGCCTAACACAGCTCTGGCTTCGCTTAAATTGAAATCGTCATTCACCTTTAAATAGGCGACTTTGTCCTCAAGTACCACTATGGCTTCGGCTACACCGGTCAAATTTGACAACTGTGCGGCCATTGTTTGGGCATGGGGTCTATCTTTTATATTCGCTTCAAGGGTATAGCTTTTGAGCAGTACGGGTTTTGCCATACCAAAAGTCAAACATAGCCAAAGTGTCATTAGCCCAAGCGCTACAAAAAACACCCCTGATGCACCAACTAATTGATAGGCTCCGCCACCCAGCATACCACCACAAAATGCCCCTAAAAACTGGCTAGTAGAATACACTCCCATTGCCGAGCCTTTATCACCCACAGGGCAAAACTTAGCAATCAAACTAGGTAATGAAGCCTCAAGGTAGTTAAAGCCAGTGAAAAATAATACCACTGCTCCACTTAATACCCATAAATTATCAGCAAAAACACCCATGGTTCCTAAAGATATCATCATCAGTAATAGCGAAATTTGAAACATGGTTTTGGTGTTATTTTTCTTCACGCCTATGATAATCAATGGCACCATCAAAAAGAATGCGCCAATAAACGCGGGGAAATATAACATCCAATGTTTTTCTTTAACTAAACCGGCATCGACCAAATCTAATGGTAATGCAACAAACACCGCAGTTAATACTAAATGCAAAATAAAAATACCTGCATCTAGGCGAAACAACTGCGGGTCTAGCAGCATTTTTTTGAGTTTGGCGGGTGCTGCTAAAGTATCGCCTTTAGGGGCTTGACTAATAGGGTTTGGTACCAAAAATTGCACTATCACAATACCAACAACGGCTAACACTGCCGTCAGTAGAAATATACCAGTTAAGCCGAGATGTTGTGCCACTAAAGGGCCAAGCAAAAGAGAAAGCGCGAATGAAAAACCAATACACATACCAATAACGGCCATCACTTTGGTACGTTGCTCATCACGGGTTAAGTCAGCCGCTAGTGCTAAAACAGCTGCCGCAATTGCGCCCATTCCCTGAACAGCGCGACCAAATACTACACCATAAATATGATCAGATGATGCGGCAATTAAACTGCCAATGGCAAATACCACTAACCCAGCCATAATTATCGGTTTGCGGCCATACTTATCAGACAGTATACCCATCGGAATTTGCAACATAGCCTGGGTAAGTCCATAGGCACCTATGGCAATACCCACCCAAAGTGGAGAGAATCCTTCAAGGTGTTGCCCATATAACGCAAATACCGGCATGATCATAAATAGCCCCATCATCCGTAAACCAAATACACTGGCTAACGAAAACGCGACCTTTTTTTCCATGCCCGACAGCCCATTACTGGCCATTCAAATACCTTTTTAGCAATTCTACGAATCGCGCATATTACCATAGCCTGAATCACATGCTCAAAAGGAAATCACAGTTTGAGAGTTAAAGCTGAATTTAAAATATCACTAATCTATTTTTGGGTTCTATTCGTACTAGCCAAGACGACATATCACTATGATAAATAATCTGTGTTTGTTGAACTTTTAAGGTAAATCACCTAGAAAGATTAACAGCCCCTTACAGCTTGTGCTTAATGTGCGATACTAAAACCCATTTTGCCCCATAGCGAACATAGAGCGAGTAAATGGACAATATTGAAATCCGCGGTGCCCGAACCCATAACCTTAAAAACATCAATTTAACCATCCCGAGAGATAAGCTAATTGTTATCACAGGATTATCTGGTTCAGGAAAATCGTCATTAGCCTTCGATACTTTGTATGCAGAAGGCCAGCGCCGCTATGTCGAGTCTTTATCCTCCTATGCGCGCCAATTTTTAAGTTTAATGGAAAAACCTGATGTTGATCATATCGAAGGATTAAGCCCAGCAATTTCGATTGAGCAAAAATCGACCTCGCACAACCCACGTTCAACGGTTGGCACAGTGACCGAAATTTACGATTACTTGCGACTATTATTTGCCCGTGTGGGTGAACCACGTTGCCCCACACATGCGCAACCTTTAGCAGCACAAACCGTCAGCCAAATGGTCGATAAGGTACTCGCATTACCAGAAGACAGCCGTCAAATGCTTTTAGCTCCTGTGATTAATGATCGCAAAGGTGAGCACGTAAAATTATTAGAAAGCTTAGCTGCCCAAGGTTATATCCGCGCCCGAATTGACGGTGAAGTTTGCGATTTAACCGACCCACCAACGCTTGATTTACACGTAAAGCATACTATTGAAGTGGTGGTTGACCGTTTCAAAGTGCGCCCAGACTTAAAACAACGTTTAGCTGAATCATTTGAAACCACATTAGAGCTGTCCGGTGGTATTGCTAAAATTGTCTCAATGGAAGATGACAAGACTGAAGAACTGATTTTTTCAGCCAACTTTGCCTGTACCCATTGTGGCTATTCGATGACCGAACTTGAGCCGCGTATTTTTTCATTCAATAACCCGGCGGGTGCTTGTCAAACCTGTGATGGTTTAGGGGTGCAACAGTTTTTTGACCCAGAAAGAGTGATCACCAATAGTGAATTATCTTTAGCAGGCGGCGCAATTCGCGGTTGGGATCGCCGTAACTTTTATTACTTTCAAATGCTTAGTTCATTAGCTGAACACTACAAATTTGATGTTGAAGCCCCTTTTGAACAGCTCAATGACAAAATCAAAAAGCTGGTGCTATACGGTTCAGGTAAACAAAGCATTGCCTTTAAATACATAAACGATCGTGGCGATGTTGTGGTGCGTAATCACCCCTTTGAGGGCATTCTCAATAATATGGATCGCCGCTACCGCGAAACTGAAAGTAACTCGGTACGTGAAGAATTATCTAAATTCATCAATATGCAGCCTTGTAATAGCTGTGGTGGCTCACGCTTACGTGAAGAAGCCCGCAATGTGTTTATTGGCGATCTCAACTTGCCACAATTGACCACCTGGTCAATTGGCGAAGCAAAAAGCTATTTTGCTGAATTAACCTTTGATGGCCAGCGGGCACAAATTGCTGACAAAATTTTGAAAGAAATTGGTGAACGTTTAGGCTTCTTGGTTAATGTCGGTCTTAATTATTTAAGCTTATCCCGTTCGGCTGACACCTTATCAGGCGGTGAAGCGCAGCGTATTCGTCTTGCCAGTCAAATTGGTGCAGGATTAGTCGGGGTAATGTATGTGCTCGATGAACCCTCAATCGGCTTGCATCAACGTGACAATGAACGTCTATTGCATACCTTAATGCACCTGCGTGATCTAGGTAATACCGTCATTGTGGTAGAGCACGATGAAGACGCGATACGTATGGCTGACCATGTGATTGATATTGGCCCTGGCGCAGGGGTTCATGGCGGGGAGATTATTGCAGAGGGCACCTTAAACGATATTCTTAATTGTGCTGAATCTGTTACAGGTCAGTATCTGTCAGGCAAAAAACAAATTCACATTAGTGACCAGCGCACTCCTATCGACCCAAGTAAAGTCATCGAACTCTTTGGCGCAACAGGCAATAACCTGCAAAATGTCGACTTAACCATTCCAGTCGGCCTATTAACCTGCGTAACTGGTGTATCGGGTTCAGGTAAATCGACCCTAATTAATGATACTTTCTTCAAGATTGCCCATCGCATGCTCAATGGCGCTACGGTAGATGAGCCAGCGCCTTATAAAGAAATTAAAGGCATGGAGCATTGCGATAAAGTTGTCGATATTGATCAAAGCCCAATTGGCCGAACGCCCCGATCAAACCCTGCTACCTATACGGGTATTTTTACCCCAATACGGGAGATATTTGCTGCGACTCAAGAGTCCCGCACCCGAGGTTATCTGGTGGGTCGTTTCTCGTTTAACGTCAAAGGCGGTCGCTGTGAAGCGTGCCAGGGTGATGGCTTAATTAAAGTCGAAATGCACTTTTTACCCGATGTATATGTGCCTTGTGATGCCTGTAAAGCCAAGCGTTATAACCGTGAAACCTTAGAAGTAAAATACAAAGGCAAAAACATTCACGAAGTCCTGCAAATGACGATTGAAGAAGCCCGCGTGTTTTTTGATGCAATTCCTGCAATTGCCCGCAAATTACAAACACTGATGGATGTCGGTTTGTCGTATATTTGCTTAGGGCAAAGTGCGACAACTCTATCTGGCGGTGAAGCGCAGCGTGTCAAACTGGCTAAAGAACTGTCAAAACGCGACACAGGCAAAACCTTATACATTTTGGACGAGCCAACAACTGGGCTTCATTTTGCTGATATTCAACTACTATTAGATGTATTACACCGCCTTAAATCCCACGGCAATACTATTGTGGTGATTGAACATAACTTAGATGTGATTCAAACAGCGGATTGGATTATCGATTTAGGCCCAGAAGGCGGCTCCGGAGGCGGGACGATTTTAGTCGCAGGCAGCCCTGAAGATGTGGCCGAGCACCCAACATCCCACACGGCACGGTTTTTAAAGCCAATGCTGGCATTACATAAGCAGCGCGCAGCGACTAATAAAGTAAGCAAAGCTAAAAAAAGCACTAAAAAATAATCACAGTCGATTCATTCCCTTTACGGAGAGCACCAGATGACAAGCACGCTTCAATCTGCCTTTCCGCTAAAGGGAAATACCCGCCTTTTACGAGTAAATATCAGTATCCTCACACGCCCTAAATTAATCCCTCACTTAATGTGTATCGCATTGTTAATCATGCTAACAGGCTGCGCCAATACCGCTTCAATAAATTGTAATTTGACGCCGCAACATCAATGGGCCAACCAGTCCCAAATTATTGAAGATATCCGCACGCTTACCGCCATAGAATTTAGCGGCCGTAAAACCGGTACACAAGGGGCTGTTTTGTCACAAAACTACCTGGCTCAACGTTTTACTGACATTGGTTTAATCCCTTGGCAGCAATCCTTTAAAGTCACTTTTAACTATCAATACCAATTTAGCCAACTGCAAGGGGTTAATATGATAGGCATAATTCCAAGCCGCGTGCCATCAAACCGCTGGCGAGTGATTACCGCCCACTATGATCATTTAGGCCAACAGGGTAAGCGTATTTTTCATGGTGCTGACGACAACGCTTCTGGTGTAGCAGGCTTGCTGGCTATGGCAAAACAATGGCAATTAACCGGCTTAAAAGATATTAATCTCATGTTGGTTGCCACGGACGCTGAAGAGCAAGGACTATATGGTAGCTATGGGTTAGTTGAACAGATGATGGCAACACCAGATATGGAGGTTGAACTTGCAATGAACTTAGACATGATTGGCCACCCTTCAAGACCGCGGGCAATCTATATAGAAGGCGAGCAAAACTTCAGCCACTTTAGCCAGACACAAGCTTGGCTAAGTCAACAGCATCAAATGTGTATTCGACTAAGTTATTCTAAATTTAACACCGCGGGTATAAAGCGCATGAACTGGCTAAAAGCTTCCGACCACTACCCTTTTCATAAAGCCGGTATTCCCTGGATATATTTTGGCGTACCACCGCACAGCAAATACCATACGGTTGATGACACTATAGACACGCTAAATATCGACTTCCTAACCAGCGTAACGGAAATGGCCTTTAGCTTTATTACACAAACTAACATGCAGTTAAAAGAAAAATAACCCAAAAATTAAGTTTAAATAAGGCAATAATCAGGCCACATTGAATTATTTATTATATTTTATATAGTCAAACCGCAAAATGGTTGCTATAATATCGCCCTTTCGGCGCGGGAAATCGACACGGGGTTGATTTTCTGTCTGTGAAACTCAGCACGAGCATCCGAATTTCGTGCACATCCACAAGGCTACAACCCAATGTCATCCAATGAAAGAACTTTCCGCGAACTCGGCCTGTCTGAGAACTTGTTGCGTGCTCTAGACGAATTAGGTTATGAGAACCCAACACCCATTCAAGCAGCTAGTATCGACCCGCTTATGGCAGGACAAGATATTATCGGTCAAGCGCAAACTGGTACTGGTAAAACAGGTGCTTTTGCATTACCACTGCTTAACAAAGTAGATATCAATCTAAACGCCCCTCAAATATTAGTATTAGCACCGACTCGTGAGCTAGCCGTTCAGGTAGCAGAAGCATTTGGTAGTTATGCTAAACATATGAAAGGCTTCCACGTACTGCCTATTTACGGCGGTCAAAGTATGCATCAGCAATTAAGCGCCCTTAAGCGTGGACCACAAGTGATTGTAGGTACACCTGGTCGTGTAATGGATCACATGCGTCGTGGCACATTAAAGTTAGATTCATTAAAAGCATTAGTGCTTGATGAAGCTGATGAAATGTTAAAAATGGGCTTTATCGATGATATCGAATGGGTATTAGAGCATAAGCCAGCTAACAGCCAACTTGCATTATTCTCAGCCACTATGCCTGAGCAAATTAAGCGTGTTGCCAGCAAGCACTTAACCAACCCAGTAAATATCAGCATCGCGTCTAGTCAAGCAACGGTTGAGTCAATTGAGCAAAGCTATGTTCAAGTATCACAACACAATAAACTAGAAGCATTAGTACGCGTATTAGAAGTTGAAAACACTGAAGGTGTGATCATTTTCGTCCGTACCCGTAATAGCTGTGTTGAGTTAGCAGAAAAATTAGAAGCACGTGGTTATGCTTCATCACCATTACATGGTGATATGAACCAACAAGCACGTGAACGTGCTGTCGAACAGTTAAAAAGTGGCAAGTTAGATATTCTAATTGCGACTGACGTTGCGGCCCGTGGTCTTGACGTTGAACGTATTGGACACGTAGTTAACTACGATATCCCATATGATACAGAAGCTTATGTTCACCGTATTGGCCGTACTGGCCGTGCGGGTCGTACAGGTATGGCAATTTTGTTTGTGACAAGCCGTGAAATGCGTATGCTTCGCACAATTGAACGTGCAACAAACAGCCGTATTGCACCAATGAAAATTCCTACACCAGAATCGGTTGCAGAGCGCCGTTTATCTCGTTTAGGTGAGCAAATTCAAGAAACCTTAAACGGTGACTTAGATTTCATGAAAAATGCCGTTGCAGAATTATGTACTCAGCTAGAAATCGATACCGATTTATTAGCCGCGGCGTTATTACAGCAAGTGCAGCAAGAGCGTCCACTTCAATTACCGCCGATCCAAGAGCGTCAACGTGATTCACGTGATGAACGTAGTGACCGTAATGACCGTAATGACCGTGGTTCTCGTGATGGTGGCGATCGCCCTCGTCGTGAACGCAGTGAGCGCAGCAACCGTCCATCAACACCAACTACATTTGGTCAACCTGAAGGATTAAAAGATAATCCAGACGTGAAAATGAACCGCTATGTAATTGATGTGGGTCGTGAAAATGGTGTAGGCGTGGGTAATATTGTTGGCGCAATTGCTAACGAAGCTAACATCGACAGCCGCTATATTGGTCAAATCCAGTTATATGATCAAGTGACTACCGTTGATTTACCAGATGGCATGCCAAAAGACGTGTTAACTCACTTAAGAAAAGTGCGTGTTTGTGGTCGTCCACTTAACATTCGCGAAGCCGGTGATGAAGTTTTCGTTGATTCTGGCCGTGGTGCAGCTGCACCTCGCCGTCCACGTGGTGACCGCCCATCAGGCGACCGTCGTCCACGTACTGACCGCCCAGCTGGTGACCGTCCTGCTAGTGCAGAACGCCGTCCACGTAAACCACGTGACAATGGTTAATTACCTGTAAATCATTCAGTTATCTGAATAAAAAATGGAGCCTAACGGCTCCATTTTTGTTTTACTCTCGGTTATGCCAATCTCATAAAATATAAAGGTAACTGCCCGCATAATGTTAACGCTTTACAGATTAATTCTGCCTTGTAATATACCTACACTATCTTAAAAAAGAACAACCTACTCTACCTATGTCAGCATTCAGCCCTGAAGTTAAGTCTCTATCAGATAAAAAAAGAATGAATAATAAAGCCCTGACTCAGTTTATTAAAAAACTGCAGGCGAAGGTGTCTGACTCAGAATCTATTGCGGTTGTCACAGAATGTTTAGACAAAGCCATCGCGTATCCACACCAACTTAAATACCGCAACACTCACTTATATCTCGGCATACTAGCCGCCATTATCGTCAGCATAGGATATTGGTTCCACCTTGAGACTCAAGGTCAGTTGTATCGTTATACTCACAGTGACTTTGTTATCTTTGCTCTGTGCTTACTGTCACTCATAGCAAGTATTTTTACTGTATTTAAGCGTCAAAAAAGCCTAAAGGATCTCTCTAATTTACTCAGAGATGAAGCCCTAAAGCATCTTTACAATATGACAGATTGTGGAGCGACATTTTTAAATAAAGCTGAACATAAATTTGTCGATTTTAAACGAGGTAATTATTCTCAAAATGTTGAGTGGGGAAAAGAAATCGATTTTAACTCTGAACTAGGATTAATTCGTGCCTCTGTGGTTTACCATCACTATGTCGATAGAAGAACAGAAACCTATCAAGAGTCTGATGGTAAAGGCGGAAGCAGAACGCGCACTCGCACCGTTTATGATCACTACTATCGCCAAGGAGTGATTTTCCCCGCAATCAATAACACGAGCCATTTAGTGATGAGCAAAAGCAAGTTGCCTAAGCATTGGCAACAACACTTTATGCCTGCCTCGCGGGAATTTGAGAAAAAGTTTTACCTGCAAACAAACTCTGAATTTAATGCAGCGAAGTTTTTAGAACCGGCTGTGGTAGTTGCGTGCGAACAATTAGCCCATAAGCTCGATGATCTCACCATTGAATTCGCCTATGATGGCAGTGTGTTGATCAATCAAAAAAATA
This sequence comes from Shewanella sp. HL-SH8, assembly GCF_051165765.1. NCBI lineage: Bacteria > Pseudomonadati > Pseudomonadota > Gammaproteobacteria > Alteromonadales > Shewanellaceae > Shewanella > Shewanella sp. HL-SH8. Next base: position 4,179,122 of record NZ_CP195039.1, read on the forward strand.
CTCATTTACTTAATCCGCCCATGGATTATGACATTAGTTCACCGACAAAATTTAAACAAGAACTGCTCAATGAGACCTCATTGTTCACCGTAAACCGTATTTTTGGCTTTGTGAATCAAATCATCAAACACAGTGCTAACCCATTATATTAAGGATAAATTATGCAATCGTCTTTCATTATCATCGCTATTCTGGTTGTCGTCGCCATTGCTGTTTTCAGTATTTATAATGGCATTATTAAAGAGCACAACGCGGTACAGCGGGGGTGGGCTGACGTGTTAACCCAGGAAAGACAACGGGGTCGCATCATGCCAGAATTGGATCGCGTGCTGCAGCAACACCAGGATTATGAAAAAGAGTTGTTGCCTAAAATCACTGCTCTGCGCCAAGGGATTAATGCGCTACAAGACAATAATATTGATACCCAATTACAAAACAAGGTCGATCAGGCATCACAAGCTTTAATCAAAGGCATTCATGTGGCAGTTGAAGCTTATCCAGAATTAAGAGCGTCTGAATCATTCGCTAAATTTATGTATGAAGTGACCGAACAAGAAGACAATGTAGGCGCGGCGGTAAGAATTTTCAATCAAAACGTGGCTAACTTTAACGCCTATATTCAGTCATTTCCGAACAACTTAGTTAATCGTTTTTTTAACAAAAAACAGGCTATTGAAATTTTTACCGACAGCAAAGCCCAAGCTGAGTTTGAGTACAAACCTAAGTTTTAAACTGTATCGAACGACATTCGCGCGAGCATGAGAAACCTGCATCATACCCTGTCACTATTATCTGGACTCAGGCTGATGCAGGCATAATAGAATAGCAAACTTAGCTCACAAGCCGTTTAGCTGCCTTACGCTTCAAATACAGCGGCCATATTTGCACCGCAAACACTGAACAAATAATCAACACTATGCCCATTAGCGATAGTGCATCTAGGTTATCTGCGCTAAATACCCCATTCCACCAGCCTAAGCTGACCACTAAGGCCGTTGAACTGAAACTCAGCACCGGCGTTAAGGCTAGCATGGCGCTAACCTGAGCCGTGGGCCAATACTTCATCGCCTGACCAAAACAGCCGTAGGCAATTAAGGTATTGGCGCCGCAAAAAATAACTACCATCCAGTTAGATGAATCCATTAATGCAAAATGACTAAAGTCACTAAACGGCGCCATAGCAAAAATGCCCAGCCCATAGATAAACAGCAACACATTACTGGGTGATAATTTACCGCCTAATGATTTTTGCAATAAGGCATAGCTGGTCCAAGACAATACCGAAAATTGCACAATCATCACCCCGATGACTATTTGATGATTGTCAGTATTGCCCAAATTTAAGTTCGGATGAAAAAACATCAACATACCAATAGCTAACGCCGCAAAACAACTCAGCTGCATCGCATTTAAGCGTTCTTTAAACAACAGCACCCCGCCAAAAGCGAGAAAGAAGGGAGCGGTTTGAAAATTCAGTTGCGCTGTGCCAGGGGCAAGATAGTCGAGCGAGTAAACAAACGAGACATAATTGAACATCAACAAAATACCGGCAAGGCTTAATTTGAGCCAGTCGCTGCTGATTAAAACACTAAATTGTTTCAGCTTACCAAAGTGCCATTGCAGTAAAAATGTCACCACAAACGCCATGACGAATCGAAACCAGGTCAAGGTTACGGGGTCAATAAACTGCCCTGACAATTTCAACGCTATGGGTAAAATGCCCCAAAAAAAGACCGCTATGGAAACAAAAATCAGACCTAACTTGGCGGCGTTATCGACTTGGGTATTGGTCACGTTATTGACTCTTTATGTTAAAGAATTGAATACTGCCTGATATGCGAATACCTGTCAGCTAATATTACGGTCTGCTGGCGATATTGCTTATTACGGCCAAAATTATATCCATGATTGTTCTGTTATCAAAAAAGCCTATTTAACCCTAGCCTTTTTACGTGGCAAAACTGAGGAATACGGGTAAAATAGCCGCCATCAAAAATAGCCCTTACACCTTCAACTAGAGGAATACTCGTTATGAGTCTTGCCAATTCCGTTTTAGCCGTTAATAACGATTTACCTATCCGCACAGACAAACCCGTGCATAGCGGTAAAGTACGCAGTGTTTACTGGCTAACTGAAGCTGATAGTCGTCGTTTAATCAAAGACAAAGGCTATGATGTTCCTGAAAATACCCCACTTGCTATCATGGTGATCAGTGATCGAATTTCAGCCTTTGATTGTATTTTTCATGGTGAAGGCAATTTACAAGGCATTCCAGGTAAAGGCGCGGCACTGAACGCTATTTCAAATAACTGGTTTAAGCTATTTGCTGAAAATGGCTTAGCTGACAGCCATATTCTGGATATCCCGCATCCATTTGTGTGGATTGTGCAAAAAGCCCGTCCGATTAAAGTTGAAGCTATTTGTCGTCAGTACATTACCGGTTCTATGTGGCGTGCTTACGCTAAAGGCGAGCGTGAATTCTGTGGCATCACACTACCTGAAGGATTAAGCAAAGATCAAAAATTACCTGAGCTATTAATCACGCCGTCGACCAAAGGCATTTTAACCGGTATTCCAGGCGTGCCTGCACAAGATGATGTCAACATTAGCCGCAGTGATATTGAAGCCAATTATCAAGCGTTTGGTTTTGAACAAGCTTCAGATATCGACTTATATGAAAAACTACTCAAGCAAGGCTTCAATGTTATTTCAGATGCGCTAGCCAAATTAGATCAAGTCTTTGTTGATACCAAGTTTGAATTTGGTTATGTCACTGATAAAGATGGTCACTCGAAACTGATTTATATGGATGAAGTCGGTACACCTGACTCTTCACGCATTTGGGACGGTCCTGCTTATCGTGACGGCAAGATCGCCGAAAACTCAAAAGAAGGTTTCCGCCAGTTTTTATTAAACCATTTTGACGATGCCGACATTTTATTAAATAAAGACAGAATGCCTGAGCGCGAAGCATTAGCTCGCGATAATGATTTACCGTTAGCGGCGATGATGTTGGTGTCAGAAACCTATACTGGTGTAGCTGAAAAAGTGACCGGTAAAAAAATCACTTTATCATCTAACCCGAAAGCTGACATTATTGACATTCTAAAAAAACAGTACGATCTTATCGACTAGCTTTTAAGTGCCAGTCCTTAAGTACTCGCTTTTAGGTTTCAGATCATAAAAAAGGATGACGTAATGTCATCCTTTTTGTTAAGTTGCCATTCGCACCCGCTTTCTGCTTTATAAAAGTCTTTTTAAAGCTGTTAAGTGAGGTTTACTGACTATTTTTAGTACCTAGTAACAGATTAATGATCTACATTTCGTTAATTATAAAAACAGCATCCTTTATTCTCACACCATTTTATACAAAACACATACCACAACGTTCTCACTTAAGTGACTGATTTCCTAGAAACCAAACAACACAAGTCAAACCACTGTTCTCTACAGCGGTCAAGCGTCTTAAAAATTTCTATATTTGACATATACTTATGTTTTAAAAATGTGACTGGAACTTCTTTTTTTTGTAATCAAACTCTGTAACAATCGCAACCCAGGTTAATAAAAATTAACAATAGTATTATAAAAACGGGGTTGATATATGAAATATGTCACAAAGATATTGGTGATTTCACCATCGAATGCTCCACCTCTCTGAGCCGTTAGCAGTTTACGAATTAATAAATAAATATTTTTAATTTTGAGTTTAGCCTTCAAATATAGGCTGACAAATTACTAATCGGAAGTAACAGCAATGTTAAACAAATCAATAATTGCAATCGCTATTGTCACTATGTTTAGTGCAGGTTCAGTAAGCGCTGTAATGCTAGAAGGTGACAGTCAAGGCGACAATGTTCGCTTATATGGCGAAGTGGGTGTCGGTGGGCATTTTGATACTCACGCAGATTACAACCACAATGAGTTCTATGATACCAAGGGCTATGTAGATGATAGCTTCGCCACCATGGGCGTAACGGGGCAACGTCAACAATTTACCTATCGTCTTGAGCTCGATTACCAACGCCGTAACTGGCTAGGCGGAGACGGTGAGTTCGAATTGGCCATCGACAAAATGTACGTAGGCTATGCCTTCACCGAACAACAGTGGATCGAGCTCGGCTTGACCGATACAGCATTCGACGATTACGACCACTTTGGTGATTTTACCTTCAACAAGTCCGTTGAAACCGGTGAAGCGGGTGACCAAGAGAACACAGTTAAGTATCAAGCTGAATTTGAAAATCTAATTTTCGGAACTTCTTACTCATACGATGGTGAACACAAGAGTGGTGCGCTACAAGGTGACATCATTAACGGATACATGGGGTGGATGTCTGATCTGCTATCTGTTGTGGTTGGCCTAGAAACGCGCGGCGGCTCTAACGGGATCAGTAAATATGGTGAGCAGCAACAGATAGGTTTCGGTGCACGCCTGAAACTGATGCCAGATTTATCTATTGGTTTAAATGGTTTTGTAGAAGATGAAGACTTATCAACACGTAAGAGCGGTGACGTATACCTAGATTATCAGACCTTCCGTAATCAGGGAGTAACGGTAAGTGCTAAGTACGACCTGAACCAACACTGGGAAATCATCAGCTCGGTAAACCACGAAGAGTACGAGGGCTGGGATCTTATTGGTCCTAACTACGACTACTCCGAACTGCCACCTGAGTACGGAAAAGAGCGTCAGTGGGCCAGTTTAGGTTTCAACTATCGTCCTGCCCGCGACATCGTGCTGTCCCTAGAAGGCCGAGTTGGCGAAGCCCCTGAAGCAGCCTACGCTTATGCGCGTATGTACTTCTAGTCCGAATTGAATTCAACTTTTATAGAGTTTACTATGAAAAAAAGTTTCCTATCGCTGGCCATAGCCAGCACCATCAGCATGGGCGCCTTCGCTGGCGTTCAAGACCTGCTGATCACCGAAATGACCCAAAGTGCCGATGCCAATGTTGGCGCGGTTGAGATCACTAATACAGGCTCTGATGCCTTCACTTTTACTGATGATATTACAGCTTTCCAACGCTCTGACGGCAAGTATGACAACGAGTTACTCAACGCTGATGCTAAGCCGCTGTTGAGTGGTCAGACGCTTGCCTCCGGCGCGTCTATGGTTATTGTTAATAGTCGATCGACTGAAGAGTTTCGTAATGCTATTGCGACTCAAGGTGGCACAGTTGTTGTCTCTACATATGACAGCAGCAACAGGTATAACAACCTGTTCATGACCAGCAATGACGGCTTTTTCCTGAAAAATGGTGATACCGTTATTGATCGTGTTGGAGCAGTGAATGACGGTAGCAAGTGGGCACCGAATACCACTTTACGCCGTAAGCAAGCCGCTGATGGCAACAATCCCGCTCAATCAAGCACCTTCGATGCGACTAAGTGGCAGAACATATTACCAATGAGATTTGATGATTTAGGTAAATCAGAGCTGCCCGCTGCTGATGCTGCCGACATCATGGATATTTTCACTTGTCCAACGGATAAGAGTGAAATCATGTCTCCTAGCGAAGTTCAGGGGACAGGCTTTACCTCGCCTTTAATTGCTGAAGGTAAGACTGAATCAGATGAAAAAGTTGCCGTAGAGGGGATCATCTCAGTTAAGGTTTCTATCCCTAACGAAGGCTTCTATCTTCGCAATCTTGTTTCTGACAACGACTCTGAGACTTCCGATGGTATCTTTGTTAGCTCTAGCGCTGCTGGTGATCTAAAAGTAGGTCAGACTGTTTGTGTCGGTAGTAAAGTAGCTGAATACCAAGGCCAGACGCAACTGTCAGCTGATACGGCATTTAGCTGGAACGTGACTGATACTAACATTCTAACGCTGCCTACAGATATTGAGGTTATTAGCGCTGATAACGGCTCTTTCGATAAGACCCTAGAACGCTATGAAGGTATGTTGGTTAACTTGCCTACAGATCTGGATCCTCAGACTGATGGCGACCAAGATATGCGTATTGCTCGCAGCTTCAGCTACAACTACCTGTCAACTCCTAACGGTCGTAACAACATGGTGGCGGCTTATAAGCGTCCTAATTTACAGCCTAACCACTTGCATGTTGCTGGAAGCCCAGAGTCTAAAGCGGCTTATGAGCAGAACAATGACTATCGTTTAGTGATTGAAAGTTCGCCTAAATCCAACGGCACCGAGTTGCCTTATTACGCAGGCTTTAACAGTGACCCACACACTAACTATATTCGTATCGACGATAGTCTCGTTAATGCGCAGGGTGTGATCAGTCAATATGAAACCGAGCTGATCCCTGGCACTGATAAGTATGACCAGGACTACAGCCTGACCATAACCAATCAGTTGACGAGTGATAACTTTATTCACAACCTACCGCGTACTAAGAAACCTGACCTGAGTGACACAGTGGCAGAAGATGAGTTTGCCATCCGTGTTGCCAGTCAGAACCTGTTTAACTTCTTTAACTCTCCTTTCGGTGGCGACAATAACAACTTTGGTCAGAGCCGAGGCGCTGATACCTACGATGAATACATTCACCAGAGAACTAAGCTGGTAGAAATTATTCGTGCTCAGGATGCTGATGTGATGGCCCTGATGGAGATTGAAAACAACGGTTTTGGCAATGACAGTGCCATTGCAGAGATTGTGAACCAGGTCAATATCCAGTATGTGGATGAGCGCGCCCAGGATTACAATGGCCCTACCTCTACTGAAAACCGTTATGTGTTTGTTGGTTTTGACAACAACGGCAATCAAATGCTGGATAATCTAGACGCCATTGGTTCTGACGCCATTGCTACAGGTATCATCTATCGCCCAAGCAAGATGAGCATTGAGCGCACTCGCGTTATCCCAATGCCTCAGCAAAGAGCGCCTACTATCGTCAACGACTTAGGTGAGGTGATCAAAGATCAAAATCAAGAGATATTAGAAGACGGTCAAAACTACCACCGCGATGCCTTGGTGGTAACCTTTATCGTTAACCAAACAGGCAAGCGCTTGACGCTAGCTGTAAATCACCTTAAGTCAAAAGGCTCTACTTGTTGGGAAGAATGGCAAGGTCTTGAGTTTGGCAATGCCACAACTTGGAACAACCGTGAAGCACCCGATCTAGATTATCAGGGGTCTTGTGCTGAGTTCCGCGTAGCCGGTGCCGTGCACTTAGGTGAAGAGATGCTAGATGTGGTTGGGGATAAGATCATCCTTGGTGATTTGAACGCCTATGGTAAAGAAGATCCTGTACTGGTTCTTACCGAGAACCCACGTAATAAGACGATCGTCACTGCTAGCCACACTTTCCTTGGGCCTAAGCCTCAGTTTAACGAAGATGGCTCTCCAGTCACTATCACTAAGACTTACGGCTATATCGATATTGTCGGTGAAAAGTTTAAAGAGAAGGGCAAAACGCCTTGGAGTTACTCTTTCAGTGACGAAATAGGATCGCTTGATCACATTTTGATCTCGCCTTCGCTGAAAGATCGCGTGATTGATGCCACTGACTGGCATGTTAACGCTGCAGAGACTGGCTTGTATGACTACCAAAACAGCTTTAAAGGTAGTATCGACGGTACTGGCGCGCATAAGTTTTACAAAGCGGACATGTATCGCGCGCCGGATCACGACCCTGCACTCATTAGCCTTAGCTATAAGCCTGGTGATGCGGATGCTGACGTGCCTCTGAACCTGACAAAACTGAATAAGCTGATCAAGGTCCCTTACCAGATCCCTACCGATATTTCTGCTCAAGTGGGCGATATCGCAACTATCAGTATGAGTCCTTATGATGATGAACAGCGTTTAGATTTGACCCAACTGCTGCTGCCTAATGTGGTCCTTTCTAATGACGCAACAGCTTTGGTGAATTTCGAGGTCTTCGGTGCGCCATCAGCTATCTACAACGTGACTGTAAAGTTAATGCGTAATGGCCAACTTGTAGAAGGGTCTCAGCAAACATTCCTAGCGAAGGTATCTAGTCGCGACTCCTTGATTGCTGACATTGTCGAAGAAGTAACCGATAACACTGGTGGTGATGGTAAAGCTGGTAGCGCCGGCTTTATCAGCTTGTTATCCCTGTTCGGATTAGCAGCGATTCGCCGTCGTCTGCGCAAATAAGCGATCAACTAGATAATGAAGCGCCTGCTTTCGAGCAGTGCGCTTCCCATCACAGATTCAAAAGAGATAACATTATGAGAATTAAAATGAGTGCAGTTGCCACCGCAACTGCCATAGTTCTGGGCGCTTTTTCTTCTGCGGCGAGTGCTGACTTACTGATTACTGAGTACATTGAAGGCAGCAGCAACAACAAAGCCATTGAAATATCCAATCTAGGTAGCAGTGCTATCGATTTGGATGCTAACGTTTATAAGCTGACTCTATTTGGCAATGGTGCTGACGCATCAGCACCAGGTAACACTGAAACGCTGACTGGCACTCTGCAGCCAGGAAAGAGCCTAGTTTTCCACAATTCTGGTGCTGCTGATGCCTTTAAAGTGGGCAACGCTTCAACCGTAACATTTTTCAACGGTGATGATGCACTAGTATTAACCAAAGACGACGCGGTTATCGATCGCTTCGGTAAGCGTGGCGAAGACCCTGGCTCTGCTTGGACTGATCCAAACGACGCAAATTTCTCCACCGCAAATAAGACACTGCGTCGTAAAGCCAGCGTTACCTCCGGTGACACCGTGGCCGAGGCTGATTTCCCTGGTGCTGTCAATCAGTGGCTAGTGTTTGATACAGACACTGCTGATGGCCTTGGCTGCTCAGGTGAAAGCGCTTGTGGCTCTGAAGCAACTCTAGGCTTACTGTTGCTAACCGAATACATCGAAGGCAGTAGCAACAACAAAGCGATTGAGATTTCAAACGTTGGTGGCACCGCCATCGATCTAGATGCTAATGTTTACAAGCTAACTCTGTTTGGTAATGGTAGTACGGATCCAGGTAATACAGAGACTTTAACAGGCACTTTAGCGTCAGGAAAAAGTCTGGTATTCCATAATTCTGGGGCCGCAGATGCGTTTAAAATCGGCAATGCTTCTACCGTCACTTTCTTCAACGGTGATGATGCCTTAGTATTAACCAAAGACGATGTGGTTATCGATCGCTTCGGTAAACGCGGCGAAGACCCAGGGTCTGCTTGGACCGATCCAAACGATGCTAATTTCTCCACTGCGAATAAAACTCTACGCCGTAAAGCCAGTGTCACTGCTGGTGATACTGTTGCCGAAGCAGATTTCCCAGGTGCCAACAACCAGTGGGCAGTATTCGATGTTGATACCGCAGATGGCTTGGGTTGTGCTGGTGAGGGTATCTGTGATGGTTCAGTAACACCGCCAGTACCAGAGCCTGAAACTGGTCCTTGTACGGGATGTGAGACGCTGACTCCGGTTGCCGATCCTACGACGTTCAATGCTGAGATCTATTACTCAGATGTCCTGAGTGGTAATTTTACCTCTGCAGAAGAACTTAAGAATGCGTTGTCGGCCATCATAGCAAAAGATCACAAGTATCTGACCTACAAGCAGGTATGGAGCACGCTGACCTACGCAGATCAAGATCCTGCCAACGATAAAAATGTTATTGAGATCTACACAGGTAGCTCTATATCAAAGTACGACAATCTGGGTAGTGGTAGCGGTGTGGGTAAATGGAACCGTGAGCATGTTTGGGCTAAGAGTCATGGCTTCCCAAGCGAGTCTCAATGGGGTTATACCGATGCACATCACCTACGTCCATCAGATCCTGGTATTAACTCTGCACGAAGCAACAATGACTTTGGTGCATGTAAGGATACAGGCGAAGAGGTACTATTCAACGGTGTAGGTACGGGTAACTATCTAGACAAAACGACAGACTGCTGGGAGCCTCGTGATGAGGTGAAAGGCGACGTTGCCCGAATGCTCATGTACATGGATACTCGTTATCAAGGCACGGATACTGCTACGACTCAAATGCCAGATCTAGTCGCAGTCGATCGTTTAACAACTGCAGACGAGGATAGCGCTCCGCTGATCGGTACGCTTTGTACTCTGTATGCATGGAATCAGTTAGATGCTATTGATACCTTCGAGCAGAATCGTAACAATCAGGTATACAAATACCAAGGTAACCGTAACCCTTTCATTGACCGCCCTGAGTTAGTAAAAGAAGTGTATGGTGCAGTCTGTGGTGACGATCCAAACCCTGTTTTGGAAGTCGAAGGCGATATCGTTACTCCTGATAGTGTCACTGAAGGCGCTGCTTACACCATAGATGCCTCTGCAATCAAAGCTGGCGAAGGTGTTGTCCTTACTTACAAGTGGGAACAGATTGTTGGTGAAGAGAAGACTGTTGTTGGCAGTGAGGCTATCTTGTCTCTGACTGCACCAATGGTTAAAGCCGATGAGACATTGAACTTCACCTTGACCATCAGCGACGGTAGTTTAGAAACAATCAAAGATGTTAGCTTGAGCGTGATGAACGTGCCTTTGACTCTGAATGTAGAGTTTGCTGGAACAACTAAAGTGACCGAAGGTGATAAAACGACTATCACAGCGACAGTTACGGATGCGCCAGAAGGGACTCAATACAGCTGGAAGCAGGTATCTGGAGACACGGCAGTGTTTACTGCTGCAGGTCTGACACTGGATGTCACATCTCCTAGCGTCAATATCGATCAAGTTCTTGTGTTCGAGCTTACGGCAACTGTTGACGAAGAAAGCTTCAGTAAGTCTGTTAGTATTGAGGTAATAAACACCGAAGATACTGGTTGGACTAAGCCAGAGGGTGCGGGTAGCTTAGGTGGTTTTATGACTCTGCTGCTGCCGCTAATGTGGTTGCGCGCTGCCGCCAAGGCTAATAATCAGTTAAGCCTATAAAGCAGCACCGGTATCGTTCTGGCTGCTGCTTTTTTTTAACTGTACTGCCGTTGTCTTATATCTCATCTTGGCGCATTTCTCTCACGATGATAAAGCTAGTGGCAATGTGTATCTGTTTAATATTGAAGGATTATTATGAATACTTCACTCCTTCCTTCTGGCCGACTTCTTACCTGCTCAGCTATCGCACTTGCGTTGACATTGAGTGGCTGTGGTAAGAAAAAGCTAGAAGAGGCTCCTAAAGCGCCTAAGGTGACGGCATCTGTCGCCTGTATCGCTGCAGGCGATGACTGCAAGCGCTTCACCCTCCTGCATACCAATGACCACCATGGCCGTTTTTGGCATAGTGAAAACGGTGGGTATGGTATGGCAGCACGCAAAACCATTCTTGATCAGATCCGCAAAGAGGTGATTGAACAAGGAGGCCAGGTTTTACTGCTCTCCGGTGGCGACATCAATACTGGCGTTCCTGAGTCTGATCTTCAAGACGCCGAGCCAGATTTTATCGGCATGAACCACCTGGGTTATGACGCCATGGCCGCCGGTAACCATGAGTTTGATAATCCATCAACAGTGATGGATAAGCAGAGGAGCTGGTCAAAATTCCCTTGGTTATCGGCCAACATCTATCGCCAAGTCGATGGTGAATGGCAACGCTACTTTGAGCCCTACAAGCTATTCGAAGTTCAGGGCTTAAAGTTAGCCGTTGTTGGTTTAACTACCGAGCAGACAGCAGAGATAGGTAATCCAGAGTATGTTGAAAATCTAAAATTCACTTCTGCTCAAGCTGAGGCGAAAGCGGTTTTAGCAGAGCTTAGAGAACAGCATCAACCAGATCTGGTCTTTGGTCTGACTCACATGGGTCACTATGAAAATGGTAGACATGGCAGTAATGCTCCCGGTGATGTAGCTCTGGCTCGCAGTCTTGAACCTGGGCAGATTCAAGCCATCATTGGCGGTCATTCACAGTTGCCTGTCTGTATGGAAGGAGACACAGGTGAGTACGTAAAAAAATATGCTCGAGATGAGCCTTGTAAGCCTGATCGTCAAAATGGCACTTGGATCATGCAAGCCTACGAATGGGGCAAATATGTTGGCCGTGCTGACTTTGAATACTACGGTGGCCAGCTTCATCTGGCAAACTACGAGCTAGTTCCAGTGAACACTGAAACCAAGTATGGTTTTATGCAGCATTCTTCTATGCTAACCCCCAAAGATCCGGAAACCCTCGAATTACTGCGTCCATATCAGCGCAATGGTCAGGTAAAACTGCGAGAGGAGATTGGCGTAGCAAAGGCCGATTTCATTGGAGATCGGAAGGTTGTTCGTTACCAAGCGACACCGCTAGGGATTATGATAGCCCATGCTCAGACCCAGCTCTCTGTGCCAGCAGATTTTGGCATCATGAACTCCGGCGGTATTCGTACCACCATAAAGAAAGGGCCTATTCGTTATCGTGATGTGCTTGAGGTGCTGCCTTTTTCTAACAGTGTCACTGTGACTGAGATGAATGGTGTCGAACTGAAAAAGTATTTGTCTAAGGTTGCGCTTATGACTCAAGGCTCTGGAGGCTTTGCTCACTTCAGCGGCATCAAGATGACCGTTGACTGTAAAGCTAAGGATGTTGATATCAGTGCTATTGGTGACAAGCCCTTCAAGCTAGAAAATAACTATCGATTTACCCTCCCTAGCTATAATGCTGCGGGCGGTAACAAATATCCAAAGTTGAAGGAACAGGCGAGAGACACAGGCTTTGTTGATGCCGATATGCTTTATCAATTCATCAAAAAGCATGGAACACTCGATCCTATTGATTATGACACTGCGAAAGATGTTCGCTATATCAACTCTAGAAATTCTGATGGCTGCAGCAGCTAAATTTACTACCTAATAAGGTTAATTGGCTGCTCTATTAACACCCTAAACAGCGCCCGGCCTTTCGGTTTGGCGCTGTTTATTTTAAGGGATGTGTCCGGAAAACCGATATTAAGGAAATACGTGTTTGAGACTCTTAGGCTTGAATGATAGCGGCGAAAAAAAGCATTAAATAATCAAAATCAGTTAACAATATTATATTTACTCACCATAAATTCAATTGCCTACGCTTACCCTCCATTATTAAGAGCAGAATAAATCTAATACAACCTAGATAAAACCCACCAAAAACAATGTCGAACAGAAAAACTTTCAGTATGAGAATGTTTTTTAAACTGCTCAATAAGTCCAAAAAACTCTCCTTATTTTTACAGGATTCAATCCTGAATCTGCAATTTCCGGTTTTCTAATAACGAACGCTCTTCGGTTTTCTTTACAATTCACCACCAATGTAAATGGTAATCATTTCTATTTAGATTAGTGTGTTATTTATATAAACTATGCCTGCAAATTACCGCTGCGCATTAACCGCGTTTTCTTCGCTCGCTATCAAGATGATCAAAAAATGAAACGATTAACACTGTCATACGCCATACTTCTCGCACTAAGCCCTATCAGCACACTTCATGCTGAAACCTCAAATGAAACCCAAAATGAAGCGGTAGATCAACTTGACCCTGGTGTTGAAACCATTGAGGTGAAGGGAAGATATATTCAAGGCTACAATGCCCATTCTGCCAGTGGAGCATCACGCCTTGATTTAGCCATCAGCGACATACCGCAATCAGTATCGGTGATAACAGATGCACAGCTGCGCGATTTTCAATTAAATGACATTAACTCTGCGCTCGATACTGCAACAGGCATTAACGTAGAACGCATTGAAACCGACCGCACCTATTACACGGCTCGTGGCTTTGATGTCACTAATTTTCAAATCGACGGTGTTGGCTTGCCGCTTACCTCAGGTAATAACCATGCCGATGAAGACACCGCAATATATGATCGCGTTGAAGTCATACGTGGCGCAAACGGCTTAATGACAGGCGTGGGTAATCCATCTGCAACGGTTAACTTTATTCGTAAACGCCCAACAGATGATAACCAACTTAATATGCTAGCCAGTTATGGCAGCTGGGACAACCTACGTTTAGAAGTGGATGGCACTGCTCAATTAAATGATACTGTTGCCGCCAGAGTGGTTGCAGTCAAACAAACTAAAGACTCCTACTTAGACCGCTATAAAACTGATAAAACGGTACTTTATGCCTTTATTGACGCCAAATTTACCGATGATACCAGCCTGTCTATCAGCCACAGCTATATTGATAATGACGCTAAAGGTAACAACTGGGGCGCATTACCACTTTATTATACTGACGGCAGTCCAACAAACTATGACCGTTCAACCAACACTTCAGCCAATTGGTCTAACTGGCAAGTTGAAAAGCAAAATACTGTAGTTGAATTAAGCCATTACTTTTCTGATAACTGGCGTTTACGCGCGACTTACTCACACAAAGTCACCGACGAAGATACCGAGCTATTTTATGTCTTTGGAACACCAAACAAAACAACCGAACTTGGGTTAACTGGTTATGGTAGTGAATATGATTTAGACGAAAATCATAACCTAGCAGATCTCTATATCAATGGTGATGTCACGCTATTTGGTAGAGAGCATCAAATTGTTACAGGCATCAATTATGCCCAAATGGACTACACAGACACCTCACTATACGACTACAGCACGGGAAATGGCTTCCCTGCAATGCCAGATTTAAATACCTGGGACGGCAACACCCCAAAGCCCACCTTTAAAGACGATCTGCGTGGCAGCGATGTCAGCGCAACCCAAAAAGCAGCTTACTTTACCGGTCGGTTTAATCTGTTTGAAGATTTTTATGTCATTGCTGGAGGCCGCTATAACGACTGGCAGGCCGCGGGTGAATCATACGGTAATGTTCAAGATGTAGAAGATGCGCAATTTATTCCTTACCTTGGCATGACCTATCGCTTCATTCCTGAATTATTGGCCTACGCCAGCTATACCGAAACATTCACCGCACAGCGTGAATTAGATATTAATGACAACACATTAGCCCCAGTAACCGGCGAAAGCCAAGAGGTAGGCCTTAAAAGTGAGCTATTCAATGGCAATCTGATTACCACCTTAGCCTATTTTGATATTCAACAAACCAATCTTGCTATGGTAGACCCTCGTACAAGTCAGCTACCTCCGACAGAACGCCGCTATATCGGCTCAGATGGCATTAGCAGTAATGGTTTTGAACTGGATATTGCAGGCGAAATTTACCCTGGATTAAACGCAAGTATTGGTTATACCGACTTTGATATTAAAGGTAATGACCAAGTTGCAGCTTACACTCCAAGTAAGTTATTTAAATTTGCCGCCACCTATGACTTAGCCTTAATTGAAGGGCTCACATTTGGGCTTAATATGCGTTGGCAAGATGATATACAGCGCTCACAAGGCGTGGTTGGTGCTGACGTCATTAATGCAGGACAAGAAATTACGACTCATCAAAAAGCCTATGCCATTGTTGATTTAATGGCTAAATATCACTTTACCGACAGCCTTGACCTCACTGTTAATGCCAACAATGTTACCGATGAAAAATACCTTACCAGTCTTTATTGGGCACAGGGATTTTACGGTGCACCGGCTAATTACAGCGCCACAATGAGCTGGCGTTTGTAATCACTAATCAAACCATGCACAAACAATAGCGTAGAAAATTCTGCGCTATTACTTTGTCATGATAAGTGTCAAACCGAATCTAAAGCACAGACAACCTACACAGAGGTAAGCATGAGAAAAACCCTCTTTAAATGGCACTCCTATGGTGCACTAATTGCCATGTTGCCTATCTTAATTATGTCGATAACCGGCAGCATACTGGTTTTCAAGGTGGAAATAGATAGTCTACTGCGGCCAGCACACATGCTTGTCGACGCACTGCCCACAACGCCAAGAGTTAATTTAGACACCTTAATGCAAACCACATTAGGGGCTAATCCTGATTATGAGTTAGGTGGATGGGAGTTATTTGATGATAAGTCACGCTCAGATGCTGCCTACCTGATTAAACGCGGCACAGAAGATTGGAATAAAGTCTATATTAATCAATATACAGCGCAGCTTTTGTCACAACCTCAACCTATGGATCACTACATCACCGACTGGCTACTCGAACTACATTACTCATTTTTACTCCATGTAAAAGGGGCTTCAATAGCCTTTATTGCGGCACTCATCATGTTATTTTTAGGGATCAGCGGCATGATTATTTACCGTCGATTTTGGACAAAATTATTCACCCTACGTTTAGGTGCCGTAAAGCGTATTTTGTACAGCGACATTCATAAAATGATCGGTATCATTAGCTCGCCAGTAATGATTATATTGGCTTTTACTGGGGCTTATTGGAATATCAGCGGCATTATTCATGAAGTCACGGAACACGGCGACGGCGAGCATGTTTATATCACTAAACCTTTGCACGGCTTAGATATTTCCTTCGAGCAATTACGTCAACAGTCATCCACAGAAATAGACAGTTTCCAAGCTGGTTACCTTGCCATGCCGCACGAACCTGAGCGGAATATCGATTTTTACGGACAAGTCGACACCACAAACCCACTGAATAGTGAATACAGCAGCGTGGTCAGTTTTGATAAAACGAGCGGTAAATTACTGTCAAAGCAAGATATTCGCCAAGCAGGTTTTTTAATGGTGTTTATCGACAGTTTTCGTAAATTACACTTTGGTTATTTTGGTGGCTTAATCACACGTATCATTTGGTGTTTTTTAGGCTTGATGCCAGTATTTTTAGCCTTCACCGGATTTTATTTATATTGGCAACGACGCCAATCTAAAGTGCAGTCAAAACAAAAACGCCAACAAGTCTTAAACGAGGCTATTTAGTTAACAATAAGATGGTTTTAGCACACTCACTCACATAGAGGTTCAATCGAACCTCTATTGCCACACAATAAAAACTTCCCCGCGTTGCTTTCATTAGCTGTAATAGCAAAAAGACTGCTGTATAATTCCGCCACTCCAATTTTGGCTGTTATCTACTCGTTTTTTTATACCTATTTATAGAGGCACTATGACTGTTAATCACTATGACCCTAAACAAACCACTACCCTAGCGACACCCAAGAAGGTCATAGAGGAACAAGCAAAATCAGCATTAAGCCTAAATAGCCCAATACAAGCTAGCGCGGCTAAAATTGGTTTTGTCAGTCTTGGCTGTCCAAAAAACCTTGTCGATTCAGAACGTATTCTTACCCAGCTACGTACAGAAGGCTATGACGTAGTCTCTACTTATGCCGATGCTGACATGGTTATCGTTAATACCTGTGGCTTTATTGACAGTGCGGTACAAGAATCTTTAGACACTATCGGCGAAGCATTAGCAGCTAATGGTAAAGTACTGGTAACAGGTTGCTTAGGGGTTAAGAAAGATGAAATTATTGAGCTACACCCTAACGTACTAGGCGTAACCGGCCCACATGCGTATGACGAAGTACTTAAACAGGTTCATCAGCATGTTGAAAAACCAAAACACAATCCATTAATCGATTTAGTGCCAGATCATGGTATTAAACTGACCCCTAAACATTACGCCTATTTAAAAATATCAGAGGGTTGTAACCACCGTTGTACTTTCTGCATTATTCCTTCTATGCGCGGTGATTTAGACTCTCGTCCCATTGGTGATGTGTTAGGTGAAGCGCAGCGTTTAGTCAAAGCTGGCGTTAAAGAATTATTGATTATTTCACAAGACACCTCAGCCTATGGTGTCGATGTAAAACATAAAACGGCATTTTGGGACGGCATGCCAATCAAAACTCACATGCAGCAGCTTTGTGAAGAGTTAGCAAAACAAGGTGTTTGGGTGCGTTTACATTATGTTTACCCTTATCCGCATGTGGATGACATTATTCCATTAATGGCGCAGGGCAGCATTTTACCGTATTTGGACATTCCGTTTCAGCATGCCAATAAACGCATCCTTAAATTGATGAAACGCCCAGGTAGCTCAGACAAAGTGTTAGAACGCATTGCTAAATGGCGCGAAATTTGCCCAGAATTGGTGATCCGTTCAACCTTTATTGTTGGTTTCCCTGGTGAAACCGAAGAAGAGTTTGAAGAGTTATTAGACTTTTTAGAAGAAGCACAATTAGATCGCGTAGGTTGTTTTAAATACTCGCCAGTAAAAGGCGCTAAAGCCAACGACTTACCGGACCATGTGCCTGACGATGTTATGGAAGACAGGTTACAACGCTTTATGGCTTTACAGGCGCAAATAAGTGCCGACAAGCTGCAAGCCCGTATTGGTCAAGAGTATTTAATCTTAATTGATGAAGTGAACACCGAAGGCGCTATTGGCCGCTCATACATGGACGCACCAGAAATTGACGGTAAAGTGTATTTAACCGACGAGTTTGATGTCCAGCCTGGCGATCAAATTTGGGTGCAAATTATTCATGCCGACGAGCACGATGTGTGGGGCGTACGCGTAGAAGACTAATCGGTCATTAATCAAGATCACTATGCCAGCTTAATCGCTGGCATTTTTATACCCAGCACAGCCAGTTAAGCTGCAATTAGTTAAGCAACTGCCGATTAAATCACAATCAGTTAAAGTAGGTTATTAATCTTATTAAAAATATTTTATTTCAGATAGCAAAAAGCCACTCATAAGAGTGGCTTTTTGCTTTATATGGTCGGTGATAGAGGATTCGAACCTCTGACCCTCTCGTCCCAAACGAGATGCGCTACCGGGCTGCGCTAATCACCGAGATTTTTACTTGAAAACAAGTCTGATATTTATTTAACGTTGAGGCTAAATTCGCTATAAGAAAGCGGGAATGTGGTCGGTGATAGAGGATTCGAACCTCTGACCCTCTCGTCCCAAACGAGATGCGCTACCGGGCTGCGCTAATCACCGAAATATACATAAAACAATAAATTGAATGGGGTGACTGATGGGGTTCGAACCCACGACAACCGGAATCACAATCCGGGACTCTACCAACTGAGCTACAATCACCACTGACTTTCAATCTTACTAACCAAATCCGACAAAACATACTACCGAATGGTGCGCCCAGAAGGATTCGAACCTTCGGCCTTACCCTCCGGAGGGGTACGCTCTATCCAGCTGAGCTATGGGCGCTCGCCTTGGTTAGCGACGCATATACTAAGGATAAATTGCCTCCACGTCTAGCCCTGATTTACTTTTTTTAACTGACTGATTAACTTTTGACTCATCAGCTGCAATTATCACCATTGTACGTGACATAATATTACTTGGATCACGTATCAAACTATGCTAATTATAGGTGTTGAAATAACGGATTTCTTTTTGGTATTTAATGGGATAAAGCAACTGCTAATGATAGATAAGGAAGTTAATTATCCAAAGCTGACCAATAACGTTGAATCACTTCAACGCCGTGTTATGCGTTTAAAGCGTTTGGCCGCTAAATATAAACGGGCGGAAATCATTCAAAATGCTTTATTAGGTATCTCTAACATTGCTACTAAAGCGGCATCTTTAGATGATTTCTATATTGGAGTTCATCAACATTTACAACGCTTAATTCCTGCTGACAACTTTTTTATCGCGTCCCAGAACCCCAAAACTGGCATGATGAGTTTACCTTTTTTTGCCGATGAGAAAGATCCCCACCCAACTGAGCTATACCCTGATGAAGAAATCTCTGCCATTTTAAAGCGCGGTATAACGGGCTATGTGCTTCGAAAAGGTAAACCTTTACTCTGTGACGACGCTGGCTTTAATCAACTCATTGAGCAGGGAGAAATTGAAGGCTTAGGGTCACCATGCCATCAATGGCTTGGGGTACCCATTAAAAACCAAGATATTGTCAGCGGTGTACTGGTGGTTCAAAGTTACAATGAGCACATTAATTACGGTGAACTTGAACTCGAATTAATGGGCTTTATTAGCCACCATATTTCTGGTGTGATGGAGCGTCTGCAACATAACGAGCAACTTGAATTAGCGATCGAAGAGCGTACTCGAGAATTAAGCCAAGCGTATAACAGCCTTAAATCAGAAGTAAAAGAGCGAGTAAAAGCAGAAAACTTACAAAAGTCATTATTCGAAATAGCTGACTTATCTGCTTCCAATGTTGCCGAGCATGATTTTTATAATCGTATTCATCAAATTATTAGCCAACTTTTACCCGCACAAAATTGTTTTATCTCTTTCATTGATAAAAATAATACTTTGTCATTTCCATTTTATGTATCGGAAATGGACAGTGAACATCCAGCCAGCCGCCCAATGCAAGATGGTTTAACCGAATATATTTTGCAACACAAGCAGCCAAGGCTACTCAGTGGTGATGATATTAAAACCTTGATTAAGCATGGTGACATTTATGCCCAATCACCGGCACTGAATAGAACTGAAATGATGCATCAATGGATAGGCATACCATTAGTGATTAAGGGCGAAGTTGTCGGTGCGCTAACCATTTACAGTTTAGATACAAAACAAAATTATCAAATCAGAGATCTTGAACTGCTGACTTTCGTTTCACAACATATTGCTAATGCGATTGAACGCAAAGATGCGGTTGATTCATTAAAGCGCAGCCATGAATTGCTCGAAGAAAAAGTGACTACGCGAACCCAAGCCCTGGCACAAATGAATATCAATCTACAGGAAGAAGTTAATCAGCGCCGTAAAATTGAAGCGCAGCTTGTTCACGATGCCCAGCATGATAATTTAACCGGTCTGCCTAACCGCAATTATCTTATGGAGCGATTATCACAAGCATTGAAACATGTTAGGCGCCATGGCTTAGACCAGTTTGCGTTACTGTTCATCGATTTAGACCGCTTTAAAGTAATAAATGATACTTTTGGTCATCTTGAAGGCGATCGGTTTTTAATTGAAACCGCAAAGCGATTAAACAATTGTATTCGTGAAAATGATACCTTAGCCAGAATGGGTGGAGATGAGTTCGTGGTATTACTTGATACTATTCATGGTACTCAAGATGCTGTAGAGGTGAGTGAACGGATTTTGCATCAAATCAGTCAGCCATATTTGTTAGCCAATCAAGACTTTGTTTCGGGAGCCAGTATTGGGATTGCGTTCAGTAGTACCAGCCAATTAGAAACCAGCGAGTCCATATTACGTGATGCTGACAAAGCCATGTATAAAGCTAAATCAAATGGTAAAGGCTGCTATATCATTTTCGACAGTAAACTAAGCTACCAGTCCGAACTACAATATGATTTAGACCAGCAGTTAAAGCAGGCTATCAATCAACAACAAATTAAAATAGATTACCATCCAATATACGACATCGATCAAACAACCGTGCTGGCGATTGAGCCCAAAACACACTGGCACCATGATAAACATGGAAAATGGGACCATGCTAAATTACTGCAGCTGGCCAATAGCTCACAACTCGAACTCGTACTGGATGATTATATTTTCAAACGATTAAACCAAGACTATCCTCAACTGAAGCAACAATTTGGTCAAGACATACAACTATATATGTCTATTTCAAGCCAGCATGTAAAGCATAAATACGCGCTGCGAAATTTGAAAAAAACCGTCAAAAGTAGCGAAATAGATTTATCTAAATTAACCCTATTCTTCAATGAAAAGTCCCTAGTTAAAGACACTGAGAATCATCTCAACGCATTTGATATTATTAAGCAACTTGGGGGGAATATTGGCGTTGATCACTTTGGGACGGGTTATAGCTCACTCAGTAGCTTGAGCTTTTTACCGATATCAACTTTGATGTTAGATAACGAAATCAGCAAACATTTACTCAACGAAAACCAATTGAAATTAGTTAAGGCTTACCGCTTATCGGCTGATGCATTAGATTTAAAGATTGTGGCAACAGGTGTTGATACCTTACAACAACGCCAACAATTTTTAGAATTGGGCTACCGAATAGGTCAAGGACGAGCGTTAAAGCACGCACACTGATTAATTTTAGCCTTGCTTACTCATTTAACAATCGCCTTCGCCCTTTAACTCAGGCGGCACACACGTTAAATATCACCTTTTAAACCTCACCTAGACGTATTACTTTTTAAACATATCCCTTAGATTGGCAATGTTACTTTTACCCGACTCGACTCTTTGCTGTTCTGTTTGTTGTGGTTTACGATTTTCCCAAATTAAATCATCCTGTGGTAACTCCATCAAGAAACGACTTGGCTCACAGCGCATTGTTTCACCAAACTGACGACGTTCGCGGCAAATAACAAACCACAGCTCACGTTGCGCCCGCGTAATGCCTACATAAGCTAAGCGCCGCTCTTCATCAACGTTATCTTCATCAATACTCGATTGGTGCGGTAAAATACGCTCTTCTACGCCCACCATAAACACAAATGGGAACTCCAATCCTTTTGAAGCATGTAATGTCATTAACTGTACTTGATCGCCGCCTTCATCTTCACTATTACGCTCCATCATGTCGCGTAAAGTGAGTCGTGTTACCACCTCGGGTAAAGTCATCGGCTCATCCAACTCATCACCCTCGAGCATTTCGGTGACCCAGCGATACAGTTCTGAAATATTCTTCATCCGCATTTCAGCTGCTTTGGCGCTTGTACTGGTCTCGTACAGGTAATCTTCATAGTTAATACTGCGGATCAACTTTTTAATCGCATCGACAGATTCGCCCCGCTTGGCTATCTCTCCAGTATCAACAATAAACTGGCCAAACTGATATAAAGATTTTATCGCGGCAGGTGCCAGTTCATGGTTTAAGCCAGCATCAAAAATAGCTTCAAACATTGAAATATGTTTTTGATTGGCAAAGTTGCCTAAGCGCTCTAAGGTTGCTGGACCAATACCACGCTTAGGTAAATTCACTACACGCAGAAATGCATTATCATCATCGGGATTAACCACTAAACGCAGGTAAGCCATAATGTCTTTAATTTCAGCGCGGGAAAAAAACGACGTGCCGCCACTGAGCTTGTAAGGAATACGGTTGGTCATCAACGCCCGCTCAAGTAAGCGCGATTGATGGTTGCCACGGTATAAAATGGCATATTGGCCAAATTGGGTACGGCCAACAAACTTATGCCGAATAATTTCCGCAATCACTCGCTCAGCTTCTTGTTCTTCGTTCGCTGCAATCAATACCCGCAATGGTTCGCCATAGGCTAATTCACTGAATAGAGCCTTTTCATACACATGGGGGTTATTAGCAATCAAGATATTAGCCGCACGTAAAATACGCTGGCTGGAGCGATAGTTTTGCTCTAGTTTAATTAATTTAAGCCTAGGAAAATCAGTGCCTAATAGGACTAAATTTTGCGGTTTAGCCCCGCGCCATGAGTAAATAGATTGATCGTCATCGCCCACAACGGTAAATCTTGAACGCTCTCCCACCAACAACTTCACTAATTCATATTGGCTGGTATTGGTGTCTTGATACTCATCCACCAGCAAGTATTGAATGCGAGTTTGCCAACGGGTGCGCACTTCTTCATTCATGCGCAGTAATAATGTAGGAATAAGAATTAAATCATCAAAGTCTAATGCATTATACGCTTTCATGTGCTGCGCATAGCGCTGATACAACATGGCAAATAACTGCCCTTGCTCATCTTTAGCTAGCTTGCGCGCTTGCTGTGGAATGACCAACCCACCCTTCCAATTAGAAATGGCTGACGCCAAAGATTTAATTAAATCTTTATCTTCATCCAACTCGTCTTGGGTTAGCTCTTTTAATAGTGCAAATGTGTCTTGATCATCAAACAGTGAAAAGCCCGCTTTTAAGCCTAACACTTTGTGTTCACGCTTAATGATTTCTAGCCCCAGGGTGTGAAAAGTAGAAATCCATAACCCACGCGCTTCTTTACGGCCCATAGACTGAGCCACACGTTCTTTCATCTCACGAGCGGCTTTATTGGTAAAGGTTACCGCAGCGATATTGCGCGCTTTATAGCCACACTTTTCGACTAGGTAAGCTATTTTATTAATGATAACTCGCGTTTTACCACTGCCAGCGCCAGCTAAGACCAGACAAGGGCCTGAGACATAATGTACTGCTTCATTCTGTCCTGGATTGAGTTTCATTAAATAACTTTCCCACTATTAAACACGAAGGCGGATCATAGCAGATGGTAACTTGGTAGAGTTAACAATTTTGACGTCATATTTTGCTGCCAGCACCTGCCTAAGCTACAATGGCTGCAATATTGGCGTAGGAAGGCAAATCATGATTAATCCAAAGAAAATTGAAGAAGTGGCCAAACAGCTCAGCGAAAACTTACCCAGCGGCGTAAAGCAATTTGCCGCAGAGTTTGAAGAGCGCAGTAAACAAGTGTTACAGAACCAACTAATGAAGTTAGATGTGGTGTCACGCGAAGAGTTTGAAGTACAACAACATGTGCTATTAAAAACCCGTGAAAAGTTAGAAGCTTTACAAGCCCAAGTCACTGAGCTAGAAAAACGTTTAGCTGAGTGATATCTCAACTCAATGCATGATAAACACCAATAAAAGCCTCTTTTTGAGGCTTTTTAATTGGTAATTATTATGGCTATTTGAACTTGTGCATCACATATCAAATTGACTATTTTGATACACTAAACGACCATTAACCCAGGTACTTATCACTTTACTGCGCCAAATATCTTCAGGCTCAACCTCAAAGTAGTCATCACTGACTAAAATGAAATCAGCTTTTTTACCCACTTCAATTGAACCTATTATAGTGTCTTGATGGCCAGCATAGGCGGCAGATAATGTGAAACTATCAAGCGCTTCTATACGGGTAAGCTTTTCTGCCGAGAGCCAACCGTCTAAAGGTTGGTTATCTCGGTCTTGACGGGTTACCGAGGCATGTAAACCAAAGTAAGGGTTAGGTGATTCCACCGGAAAATCAGAGCCGTTAGCAATACGGGCATTGGCATTCAATAACTTGCGCCATGCATAAGCTCCGGCTAAGCGTGCTTTGCCTAAACGATTTTCAGCCATATTCTTATCACTAGTGGCATGGGTTGCTTGAATAGACGCTATTACTCCTAATTCGGCAAAACGATTAATATCACTCACCTCTAGTATTTGTGCGTGCTCGACTCTGTGCCTTAAGGTGGGCGATTTAGTTTTTGCTATCGCGGTTTGATAGTTATCTAGCACTACCTTATTGGCGTTATCGCCAATGGCATGGGTGTTAACCTGAAACCCTGCTGTCATCGACTCCAGAATTAACTCAGCTAACTTGTCATTGGAATACAGCATTAAGCCTTTATGGCCATGTTGATCACTATAATCTGCCAATAAAGAGGCACCGCGACTGCCCAAAGCTCCGTCTGCCGATATTTTAACGCTATCCATTTTGAACATATCGTCAGCGGTTTTGAACGGCCCTTTGGCAAGATAAGTAGCATACTGAGGATCTTCAACCGACAACATGGCGTTAATACGAATAGGCATAGCATTAGCTTTGGCCAATGCTTGATAGGCATTAATATTATCAATACTCACACCGGCATCGTGCACACTGGTTAAGCCGTAAGAGGCTAGCGACTCCATTGCCGTGACTAAAGTCGACTCAAGCTGCGCCGCTGTCATGCCAGGAACAACCTCATATACCAAGTTCATCGCGTTATCGATTAACACGCCCGTAGGTTGGCCTTGGCTATCTAGAATAATTTCACCACCTTCTGGTGATTTAGTGGCTGCGGTAATACCGGCGAGCTGGAGAGTTTTACTATTAACCCACAATGCATGACCATCTACTCGACCAAATGCGACTGGAGTATCGGCAAAGACTTTATCCAAGCTAGTTTTTGTGGGAAATTTTTTACTGTCCCATAGTTCTTGGTTCCAGCCTCTGCCGAGTAACCAACCCTGTAAAGGCATTTGATTTACAAAAGATTGTGCACGGCTAATGGCATCAAGTTCACTTTGGGTGGCCACTAAGTCAACCCGCTGAAGACTTTGACCATAACCCAGCACATGACCATGGGCATCAATTAAACCCGGCAATAATGTTTTACCTTTGCCATCAATAATGGTCACGCCTTTTTCAAGCGCTAAATCAGGTTTATCTATATAAACTCGCTCGATTTTATCGTCAGTAAACTTAACTGCTGAAAATGTTTGTAATTTGCCTTTATTAACGCTGTAGCCTTGAATATTATGAATTAGTGCGGTTTCCGCCCAACTTGGCGTACAACATAATGCAATCAAACCTATTGCCAATCTTTTCATGTTTCGTCCCTATCAGAATATTAAAATCAGCTCCCATTAAATGTTAATAATTCGTTATAAGCAAGTCGATTAACTCAACTAAAGAGTCACCATAAATTGAGTACTTTACTGTGAGTCACTTTTACAATGGACACAAATAAAAAGGCCGCTAATCAGCGGCCTTTTTTTCACATAGATAATTGTTTATATTTCGAATTTCTCAATCTCAGCCTCTAAACTGTAGGTGAGCTGTTTGACATCTTCACTGACACTATGAGCCTGTTCAGAAACCGTATTAGTTTTAGAAGCCATGTCTGCAATCACCACAATACGCAGGGCAGAGTCTTCGCCGGCAGCTAACTGCTCGGTAGCCGCTTGAGATATTTGCTGGCTCATATGGGCAATATCAGATAATGACTGGGCAATGTTTTTAAGCTCGTCGGTAACCCGTGTTGATTTTGTGACTGTCTCTTCACTGGTCGCAATACTTTCTACCACAGAAGCCTTGGCGTCTTGGGTCGCCTTTTGCAGCTTATCAATCATTTGCTTAATCTGTTCAGTACTGGTTTGAGTGCGCTGCGCTAGTTGCCTAACCTCATCTGCTACCACCGCAAACCCACGCCCTTGCTCACCCGCTCTCGCCGCTTCAATGGCGGCATTTAATGCTAATAAATTGGTTTGCTCAGCAATGCCTTGAATCACTAATAATACGCTGGCGATGTTATTCACTTCATCGTCTAACACTTGAATGTTTTTACCCGCGCTTTCAATCTGGTTTTCTAATAGCGAAATTGTTTTAGCTGATTCTTGGGTAAGTCTATGGGCATTAATACCTTGCTGCTCTGCGGCATTAACCGACTGTGCGGCCTGTCTAGCATGTTCAACAACATTGGCAGACGATGCGGTTAATTCAGTAATCGCTGAAGCCACCATTTGCGTTTCATCATGCATTGCCCGCGTCAGTTGATCTAGTTCATTAGAGCGTTTAGCTGAGCCATCTGCCTGCTGATGAAGCGTGTCAGTAACGCTTTTAATTCCTTTCACTACGCCCTGCAAGCCAACTTGCATATAATTCATTGCGCCCACCACACTATCACGTTGTGCGGCAGAGAAGGCTTGATGCTGGCGTAAATTACCCCGTGAAACGCTTAACACAAATTGATGTACTTGCTCAATTTCTGCCCCTAGCGAGTGACGTAATTTAAAACCAAATCGAGCCAAGCTAAGCGATAAAATAATTGCCACAACAATCGCAAAACTTAATAAGCTACTGGCGACGGACCAATACCTTGCATCAGCTTCAGCGTAGCTTATACCAGTGCCCACATACCAATGCCAAATATCAGATTGCTGTACCACTGACGTTAAATCGACAACGGCGCCATCTCTTTCAGACGTCCATTCATAGGTAATAATTTTGCCGGTTTGATTACCTACAAGTTGTTGTACCATGCGACCAATGCTTTTACCGCTGGCATCGACAAAGTCATTAAAACTGGTTCCATGCAGTTGGGGATCATGCGGTGTGGCAACAAAGTCCATCTTATTATCCACCACATAAACATATTCAGAGTCGTGATATTTGTTTTCACGCAGCACTTGAATCGCTAATGCCTTAGCTTGTGTTTCGCTAAGTTCACCGGATATTTGAAATTGCTCAAATTGAGCCACAATATTGGCAGTGCTTTTCATTAATTGATTAATACGAGCAATATTATCTTTATGGCTGGAGTCAGATAACGCATGCAAGCCGCCCAGGGCAATCCCCAGATTCGACACAAACAGTAAGGCAGCAAACAAGATTATTTTTGTTTTCAATGTCATAGGGGAAACCTCATCTCTATCGTAATGCAATAGTATTATTTTTGTCGATTTACCACCTTACTACACCACAATAATGACAGCGATGTCATTATTTATTTAACTAAAATACAACATATTAAGATGACAGCGAAATAGTTAACAAACCAGTAAAACTGCTTGATATTGATCGCATTAATTGCCTTTGTAAGACATAGCTAAAACGATAATATTGTGAACCTGTAAACAGACTCAGTTTTGATTTGGTGAGACGGGAAACAAGATCAATAAATTTAAGATTTTGGACTGTAGATCAAAAATAGGCTGACGTATCATCAACCTATTAGGACCTAATAATCTTTCGAGATGAATATAGTTATGTGAAAATATACAAACTTAGCACTAATTCAAACTAGTACGACTCGACTTTGCAACTTTACTGTTTTTAACTTTTATGGCCTCAATTAATTGATTGTACTTAAGTTGCATGTCAGCAATTTCAATATCAATCACATATTGCCATGTCATGCCTAAGTCTTTGGTAAACACAATGTCGCCTTTATCACAAAGGAAATATAATTCTTCCTTTGATGAGATTTGAGCTAACAAGGTTTCACAATCAGATTTAGCGAAGCCATGGTATTGCCACGCTTTTTTATTATTCGCTGTTGAAATATGCGTTGATATTATTTTCAACTCACTCGACACACGCTTTCCGTTTGCAGGCTTTAATCCTTCTCGTCCTAAAGTTAACACTGTGCCATCGGCTAACATTAACGGGACACTTTTCTCGGCATCACCATCGGCAAAAGATTTTATATAGCGATTAATCGATATCCAAGACTCACCAGAATTTTGACTAATAACTTGATCGCCAATACCATCCCACTGACTGATTTCTACACCAACTAGATCACCCTTTGGTAAGGAGGCAACGGCTAGCATGCTGTCGGTTTTAATATCTGTCCAAGTATCCGTTTGTAAGTCATGTTGGAATAGTTTTTTATCATTTAAAACAGATAGCTGGCCAGACTTAGTGATAATAGGAAATACATCACCAATGACGGTTAAAAAATTATTAGTGTTGCGTTGAAAGCTTTTTAATTTCTGCCAGTCGCTGTCCAATGAAGAGAATTTATACGCACTATATTCGTTGACTGATTGCGTCATCGCATAATAGCTATTTTTACCCGCCCCAAACCAAATTATGGCTTCCGTTGTAGGCACTCTTGATACTGGTGTCCATGCGTGTTGCCAGTCTTTGGTAGTAAAAATTTCGCCTCGCTCGCCAGCAACCATGATTTGTTGTTCTGTTTCCAATATCGCAGCAAGTTGGCTATTGGTCGCTAAATTAATTTGATGCCATTTGTCTTGCTTGTCTTGCCATTTTAATTGGCCAAATTTAGACGCGATAACACTTTTACCATGAATCGACAGTGGTATAGCTGTTTTACCATATGCATTTTGACGAGATAAGGTACTCAATTCGCTCCTGAAACCGTCTAACGCATCTTTTTCCCACGTCAATATATTATCTAAATTTAGGCTGTTAGCTAAATTCGGGTAGTGAGTGAATAAAAAACTGTCAATTGAACGCAAGGTATTTAAACGAGTAACGTAGGCTTTTTGACTAGATTGTTGACTCCAAAATGACCTTTCCTGCACATTTAATAACGGCTGAAAAACAATGCTACCTAGATTGGTCAACTGGCCTTTTTTAACGGTAAAAATGCCAGCCATAGCATCTACAGGCATAGTTAACCAAGAGGTATAATCGCCGCCATTATAGAAACTATATAAACTGGAGATCATATAGCGACCATCAGGCATTGAGCCGATAAATATTTGACTATCGATTAGCCCTTCTTGAGTCGGAGTTAACGAGTAGAAGTCTGGCTTCCAATCAACTCTAGGCTGATCAATTGAGTAGTTCTTTTTTTCTTTTGCTTTATCGATAGCTTGCTGCTTTCTAACCTCCATGTTATCTAATCTGACCACAATAACTTCGGTCCAACCTTTATGATTAACCGCTAAGGCATCGCTATTGTTAATCACTTGAACGCCTACCACCCCGTGATTAACATCAAGAGTTTGATTTTTGTCTATATGCGTGTTTTGTATAGTGCTGTTACAAGCAGAGAGGAGAAGTAACGAGATAACTAAAATTGAACGAACTAACATTTTCATTCCTTTGAAAGTTGAATTAATACTATTGTCTTATGCTCAGAGAGGATAAACAAGTAAGTAGCATTCAAAAAATGTTAATAACTTGTATCAACAAAACCAGGCTGATTTAATCTATTACAGATAAATTAATCAGCCTAAGCTAACATTTAATAAACTCATGCTAAGTATTACTCGGCGATAAAGACCAATATTTTGCGCTGTAAGGCCTTATCATCCTGGCGGCCATAATGAACCAATAGATCATCTTTACCATCGTGATTAATGTCGGTCACAGACACGAGCGAGCCTTTTTGAGGTAAGGTAAATTCCAACTCATCACTGCGGCTAGAAAATGGTGACTCACCACTTTGGCCTTGAAATATTTTTAAACGTTTTTCGGTATCCGATAATAGTAACTCTTGAAAACCATCACCATTTAAGTCGCCTAGGGTAATAACAGGCTCACCGGTTTGGCCTGAGGTTAAACTAAAACTTAATTCAACTTCTTTAGCCACATTAGCCTGTTTGGGAAATTGAAACTCACTGTTCATTTTGAACACATAGACATCTTGGTCAATGCTACCAGATAACAATGCGCCAACAATTTGTGACACGCCAATATCAAAACCCGACACCAATACTTCATCTATGTTGTCTTTGTCTAAATCAACAAAACTGAGTCCAGATAATGTGCCTTCAGCCCGAATAACGCTGGTAGGTTTACGGCCAAAACTGAGGGTATTGTCCTTGTTACGGCCAAGATACACCTCGTAATCGTTACTTTTATCAAATACACCGCTGCTTTTGGTATAGCGCACAACTAAATCTGTTATTCCGTCACCGTTAATATCGTCGAGTTTTTCAACTTTACGGTGCATCAAATTACTTTGATCTAATTGTCCGCCATAAATGTCACGCTTATTCCACCAGTTCACTCCGCTGATAGGCTGACTCACAGGAATAAATGTCGCCGATAACAAAAACTGACCGTTATCTTGCTGAAAATAGACTTCTAATAATCCCTCACCCACTTTAATAATATCGTCTCGGTTATCAAAATTAGCGTCGGAAAAATACAAGGTTGGTTGACTATATTGTGCGCCATTATCGGTTAATTCAATATTGGGTAATAAAGGTAAAGATTGTGTGATAAAGGTCTGTATTTCAGTGGCGGGATCATTATTAGCTAGCAGTATATGCATGGCTTTAAAGTCACTTAACACAATATCGGCAATGCCATCATTATTGATGTCTTTGACAAATTCTCCACGGGAGATGAAATCAGCTTGGGGAGTTAAGGTTATTGAACTAATACTGGCAGCTTTACTGATTTGGCTTTGCGTAGCCTGCTCAGATATTGACGCTAACGCAGGATGACCAACTTGGTATTGCCACAAAGTGTCGGCACTTAAAAAGTACAGTTTTTGTAATTGTAATTGCTGACTGTCATCTTCAGGCTGATAAACATCGTAGCGAAACAGTGCTTGGCTTAATGGTTGTTTGTCTAATAAGCTTAATTTTTCTTGCTTAAAACCATAAATATATAGCCAACGTTGGGCATTATCATCGACACCAATGACAATAAGTTCATTGCCTTCATTGTCCATAATATTGGCTGATATAGCAGGCTGAACCAGTTCTATATCGGCATCAATTGTGTATTCTAAAAAGCTTAATTTATCTTTCGCGACGGTTACATTTGCATGTAAACCGACTAAAGCTAACGCACTGTACACTATCCCTTTTATGGCTGAGTTCAATCTCATTATTATGGCTATCCTTGGTTGAAACAAAGCGTACCGCTTTGATCTTGATTATTAGGTTATTGACTAAAGTAATGCTGCTTACTGCTAGTTGTATTGTTATAGCACCTGCCTAGCCATAATCTTTTAGAGCTTTAGTTCAATGTCGTCATACCATTTACGCACAAGTGCTACGCCATATTTGCGCTCTAAACGCCTAACAACAAAGTGCCCTCGAGCCATGTCTTGAAAATGACTAATAAACAGAGTGTTAATGACTGCCCCACCGGCAGCGCCAATAGCAGGCACAGCCTGAGCTGCCATCTTTTGAGTCACTTGTATGCCAAAACGTTCCGCAATCATGGCAACTAATTTAACTAACATAGGAGCCGCTTCCTTTGAAACCCCTTTACTGGCAACATACTCGGCGGCTTCAGCAATAGAGTTCGCTAATACGGTGCGCACCGCAAAGTAGCCTTGCTCAGATTGATCATCGTCAACTGTGTTTCCACCTAAAGCAAATACAGATAAGCAGGCAAGTTGTGTTTCGGGTTCAGTGATGATTTCACCTTCACTTCTAGCAATATCGGCAATTGAACGTAACATAATGGTGGTTGAAATAGGCAGTTCAATAGCTATCGCGCTCAAGCCAAAAAAACCACCTGCGCCACCACTTATTGCTACGCCCAGTTTATGTAACTTATTAGATGAGTGCGTCCCTGGCTGATTTTTTAAGGTATACAAGGCAGCTTGACTTGCCTTCATCAAGGCTGCTTGAGTGACTTTAGTCACCGTTGAACTAATACTTTTTGGCAGCAAGGCAAAGCCTTTTTCAATAGGCGCGCCGATGTAATCGGTCAACTTAGCCGCCAGCCCAGGGTTTTCAAGCAACTGTTTAGCTTGCTGTAAAGATTTAAATTCTATATCCGTAAGCTGCATAACATTCTCGATAAACCTTCTTTCTCGATAAACCGGCTACTAGCACATACTTATATATACCTAAATTAGCATGATGCATTAGTTTTATCATCAATAGATAACGGAATGAAGGTGTGAGTAAAAGTTAGTGGTAATAGTGACAAGGTTTTTGGTAACAGCCTGTAACAATCTGTCGTAACATTCTGTCTATATTAGGTAATGATGGTCTATCTCAGTAACGCAAATCCACTACCGAATCGAGTCCCCTCAATCGGTAATGAATTTTATTTGGCCGCTGTGATGCTGACTCGTTATGCTTAGGTGGTTATCGTCACCGACTCAATAATAATTGGCTCTTTGGGTACATCTTCATGGCCAGCAATCGTTGCCGTTTTAACCTTTTCAATCTGTTTCACCACCTCAATACCTGCACTGACCTTGCCAAACACAGCATAACCCCAACCATTGTTAGTGGTGGCGGTATGATCGAGAAAGCTATTATTTGCGGTATTGATAAAAAACTGTCCAGTAGCTGAATGCGGCGCATCTGTACGTGCCATAGCAATGGTGCCCAATACATTGCTTAAACCGCGATTAGCTTCATTGGCTATCGGTGCATGAGTCGGTTTTTCGGTCATGTCGGTGGTAAAACCGCCCCCTTGGATCATAAATCCTTTAATAACACGGTGAAAAATAGTCTGCTCATAAAATCCTTCCTGGCAGTATCTGATGAAGTTTTTCGCGCTGACAGGGGCTTTTTCCATATCGAGTTCGATGTGAATATCGCCGACATTGGTGGTGAAAATAATGGTCATGGGAGCTCGATAATGAATGAGTGATTTCGTGGCATTATAACCACTTATTATAAAAAATAGCTGAAATAAAAATGCCTACATAGCAGGCATTGTTAGATTTACTGATTAAACAAATCTATCGCAGCTCGGGTCATTGATCTCACCCCTGTGCTGATAGTTAACCGATAATCTGGGGCAAATTGGCTTGAATGCAGTGACGGTAAAGTGTCTCCTTTAGACACGCTATCGGCATATATTTGAGGCTCAACTGCGCCTAACCAGAATAAAGTGATAGGTACTTTTTCGGCAGTCCTGCCGTATAAACCAAAATCTTCACCTGCCATAACTTGTGGCGCAACTAACACATTATCGGCACCAATTTCAGCTTCAATACTGGCTTTCACTTTTGCCGCTAACATTGGGTCGTTATAGGTAGAGGGGATGGTTTCATCATCATGCACATTCACTTCAGGCATCAGTTCTTCTGGTAAACCCGCGCTAATGGCTATGCCTTTAGTTATCCTTTTTATCGCCGCGATTTGTTGCTCACGGACATCAGGATTATATGAGCGTAACGTTAGCTGCAACATCACTTCATTAGAAATAATATTATGCTTTGATCCGCCGTGAATAGACCCCACTGTAACCACATTAGGCTCAAGTGGAGATATCTCACGACTCGGAATGGTTTGCAGTGCCATCACAGTGCGCGCGGCTAAGACAATAGGGTCTATTGTGGTGTGTGGGTATGCACCATGGCCACCTTTACCTTTGATTTTGATATCAACAGAATCGACATTGGCCAGGGCATAACCACTAATTGCACCGACTTTACCTGCGGGAATTGTCGCACTAACATGCAGACCTAATACGGCATCTGGGGTTGAAAACTGGCTAAACAAGCCTTGCTTTAACATGGCTTTAGCACCACCGCCCACTTCCTCAGCAGGTTGAGCGACCATCATAAGCGTGCCTTTCCAATCGGCTTTATGTTGCATTAACTGCTGCGCCGTACCAATTAAGCTAGTCATGTGAATATCATGGCCACAGCCATGCATTACACCCACTTTATTATTGCTGGCATCAAGTGTGGTTACCTTAGAGGCATAGGATTTTCCCGTTTGTTCAATAATGGGTAAACCATCGGTATCAGCGCGGATCATAATAGTCGGTCCTTTACCATTTTTGAGTATCCCAACCACGCCGTAACCGCCAAAATTTTCGGTCACGGTAAATCCTAGACGAGTTAGTTCCTGCGCCATTCGAGCGCTAGAATTTTTTTCATGGTACGACAACTCAGGGTTCTGGTGTAAGTGAATATAAAGCGATTCTAATTGTGGTAAGGCTTTGTTAACGCTGCTAGATAATGGCACATTTGCGTTAGCAAACGCAGGATTAAGAATAATAGGTAACGCAAGCAATGACCCCTGCAAACAAGCCATTGCAGAGGACGGTAATAATTTATATATCAGCATTTGATTTCAACATGTCAGTAAAGGTTATTTAACAAGCTAACACATTAAAATCCATTTACAGAGTCATAAAATCTCCGCTTTTTAAGTGTAAAGGCCTAAGGCTATCTGGACATAACTGACCTCATTAACTGGGTACCCACACTAATTCAGGTAAGGCATTTAAGTCTAAACAGTTGCCCTTTTCAACAATTACCCCTTTTTTGGGAGCTAATTGCGGGTCCTGACTTAACATCTCAAGCAATGTTTTTTGTGAATCAGGCTCTCCGTGAACTAAGACCACAGGAGGATTGCCAACAAAATGACGATACCAACTTAAGAGTTCCGCTTGATCAGCATGGGCAGAAAGCCCACCAATAG
This sequence comes from Shewanella sp. HL-SH8, assembly GCF_051165765.1. NCBI lineage: Bacteria > Pseudomonadati > Pseudomonadota > Gammaproteobacteria > Alteromonadales > Shewanellaceae > Shewanella > Shewanella sp. HL-SH8. The sequence continues at coordinate 4,214,342 of NZ_CP195039.1, forward strand.
TATGAATTTTGGCATCCACTTTTATACTTTGACCGTGAATAGTTAGCTCTTTAGCCCCATCGACGAGCAGACGCCCTGGAGTCCCTAAAGCTTGATAACCGCAGATAATAATATCAGTGCCCTTGCGCGCAAGGTTGTGGGCTAGATGGTTACGAATGCGACCGCCATTACACATGCCACTACCGGCAATAATAATTAGCCCTTCATGTATATCATTAAGCTCGATTGACTCTTCTGTGCTGCTAGTAAATTCGGCGGTAGATAATAAGGGATGTTGCCCAGGCGATAAGCGAGTAAAACGCTTAAAGTCTTCATCCATCAATGGATAGTTATTGACATAAACCTGAGTTGCTTTAATTGCCATCGGACTATCAAGACAAATTCGCCAGCGCGATAAATCCCATTCTTTGGCATAAATATGGAATAAGTACAGTAATTCTTGCGCCCGTCCCACTGAAAAAGCTGGCAGTAAAATATTGCCACGGCTTTTATGAATGGTATTGGCAAAGATGCCTTTAAGCTCAGTCAGGGTATCTTGCCAGCTTCGATGCTGACGGTTGCCGTAGGTGCTTTCCATCATCACTAAGTCTGCATGTTCTATCATGGTGGGGTCTGACAGAATTGGCATGCCTTCACGGCCAAGATCCCCGCTGAACACCAGCTTTTTTTGCTTAGGTTGCTGCCCCAGCCAAAGCTCGACTACCGCAGAACCTAAAATATGACCTGCATCGGATAGCGTCGCTTCGATATCGTCTGTTACCGCAAAACGTTGGCCGTATTCTAGGGCAACAAACTGGGTTAAGACCTGATCAACATCATCCTGGGTGAACAAAGGCTCAAGCGGTGTTAAGTCATTTTTAGCACGTTTTTTATTTTGCCGCTCGGTGTCTCGCTCTTGCAGCATAGCGGCATCTTTTAACATAATAGCGCACAGCTCTGCCGAGGCTTTATGGGTATAAATTGGGCCAGTAAACCCTTGCTTTGCTAATAGCGGTAAGCGACCTGAATGATCAATATGGGCATGACTTAATACCACGGCACTAATAAGATCAGGCCGAAAATCAAATGGATCACGGTTACGCAGCTCATCCGCCTTGCCACCTTGAATTAATCCACAATCAAGTAATATAGATTGCTGGTTAACTGTGATTAGATGACAAGATCCAGTAACCTCTTGTGTCGCGCCTAAAAATCGCAATGTCATTTGCATGCTAATCTCCAATTTGTATGCTAGATATCACTCTGATGATTTAATATTAGGCTGTTCGCAACAAAAAGGCGGGAGCTGGATCATAAATGTTCAAAAAACAAACATTCATCACAATAAGGAACTGACTAATGGCTCAAGACGATCGCTATTTTTATCAACCGAGTGAAGGCCATGGCTTAGCCCACGATCCGCTTAATGCCATTATCAGTCCACGCCCAATAGGCTGGATTTCATCACGCAATGGCAAAGGCCAACGCAATCTTGCGCCCTATAGCTTTTTTAACTGTTTCAATTACACCCCGCCCATTATCGGTTTTGCCAGCACAGCTTGGAAAGACAGCGTGGCCAATATTGTAGAAACCGGCGAATTTGTGTGGAACTTAACCACCCGTGAATTAGCTGAAAAAATGAATCAAACATCTGCGGCTTTACCCCACGGTGAAGATGAGTTTGCCTTTGCGGGCTTAACCCCTGCACCGAGTAAATTGATTGGGGTAGACAGAGTGGCGGAAAGTCCGGTGAACTTTGAATGCAAGTTAACCCAATGCATTCAATTAAAAGATGCCAATGGCCAAGATATTGATACCTGGCTAGTGCTTGGTGAAGTCATTGCGGTGCATATCGCCAATCACCTGATTGATGACAATGGTATTTATCAAACCACACTCGCTGAACCCGTTATGAGAGCAGGCGGCCCAACCGCTTATTACACAGTTACCGAAGACAATCGGTTTGATTTATCTCGCCCGGTAATGCCAAAGTAATATGCAATCACAACAGTTAGCAAAAATCGTTAACACCCTTGGCGCGCAAAGCGTCTCCCATGTTGACGCGATTCAATCACTTTGGGGCGGTTATGGTGAGCTTGTCAGAGTTCATCTAACGGGTTATCACTGTGCATCGGTCATTGTTAAACATATTCAATTCCCACAACCCAAAACTCATCCTAGAGGCTGGGCGACTGATTTATCACACCAGCGGAAACTCCAATCGTATCAAGTAGAAAGTTATTGGTATCAGCATTACGCCAATCTCTGTACGGCTGATTCTTGTGTGCCAAAATGTCTATGGATTGAAACAACTGACCACGAGACACTGCTCATTTTAGAAGATTTAGCCGTACTCGGTTTCAATCGTGTTAACCCCCAACCAACACAAGCGGTTATTCAGGCCTGTTTAACCTGGCTGGCTCATTTTCATGGCCGATTTATGCAGCATACTGGCGAGGGATTATGGCCGATTGGCACATACTGGCACTTAGCGACAAGGCCTGATGAACTTGAGGTATTACAAGATGATAAACTCAAAAATGCGGCGGCTTCGTTAGATAGCATCCTTAATAATTGCCCGTTTAAAACCTTAGTACACGGTGATGCAAAGCTAGCCAACTTTTGTTTTACCCCTGACTCAACTAAGGCGGCTGCGGTCGATTTTCAATACATTGGCAAAGGCTGCGGCATGAAAGATGTGGCCTATTTTCTCAGTAGTGTGATGGTATTTAATCAACCCACAGCGAGCATAGAACAAGCCGTAGATCAGAATCTTGATTTTTATTTCAAGCAATTAACCATCAGCGTTGCGCATTACCACCCCGCTATCAATTCAGCAGAACTCGAAAGTGCATGGAGTCCGCTATATGCCATTGCCTGGGCTGATTTTCATCGTTTTATCAAAGGCTGGAGCCCAGAGCATCCTAAAATAAATGCCTACTCTGAAACCTTAACCTTAAAAGCACTGGCGCTGTTAGCCGCTGAAAACGATTACAACAGCTAAGCAACCATACACAAGAGATGATTTGGTTAACTGTTTAAGTGACGCAGCTTGTAGTCAGTGGGGCTTATGCCATAACACTGTTTAAACAAGCGGCTGAAATGACTTGCACTGTGATACCCCAGCGAAAAACACACCTGAGTAATTTGCTGCCCCTGGGCAATTAATTTTGCCGCCTGTTTCATGCGTATCTGTTGCTGAAACGCCATTGGCGTGCAGCCAAAATGGATTTTAAATTGATGAAAAAATTTGCTCCGGCTCATACAAGCCTGGCGACATAAGGCATCGATATTAAGTGCTTCATTTAAGTGACTTTTAATATACTGCAACGCCGAGTTAAGCCCATTAAACTCAGGGTCTTTCTCACTGTGGCACAACAAAAAATCCCGAGTTTGAAAACGTAACAAACGAATCACCAATTCTGAAATGGCTAAATCAATTAAACAATTTCTGTCGACTTCGTTTTCAGTAAAAATATGCACCATGCGCTCAAGCAAAGCTTGGGTTTGCTCGTTATGATGGGTGTGTACTAAGGATTGCTGATATTGCCAATCACCATAACTTTTATTAATAGGTGTACGCATTTGCAGTTGATTGGCAATTGTTTGCACACGGTCAGTCGAAATTTCTATTGCTAAACAGGTTGTCGGTTGATGAATTTTAGCCTCAGGAAAGTCTATTTCTACCGCCTGATTTGGCGCCATAATAAAAGACTCATGGGGATAAAAAGCCGCCTCATAATCATCAACCGAATGCATCACTTTTTTGCCAGTTACCATGCCGCAAAACAATAATTGATCTGACTTCAACGCTACGCGGGACGCTTGCTCAAACGTATCATAAATACTGAGCTCTACCTCGGGCCCAGCAAAGCTAATTTTATTCTCAACCAGCACTTGAGGCGCTGCGCGCTTTTGCTGTAAAAATCCATTTATCATGTCTGCCACCTATTGCAGGGTTACATCTATTCGATATAACAATCCCGCTTATCAACCCCATACGACAATTCCGTACAACAATCCTTACTATTGGCGCAACGCATAAAACACAGGTCAGATAATTATTTGTACTGTGAGTCAACAGCTATGGATTTTCAGAATAGTAAACTTTCCTATAACTGTTCTAGGTTAATTAGTAATCCAACAAATACAATTAGAGGAAAGTATTATGATCTACGCAGCACCCGGTGAAACAGGCTCAGTGATGACCTTCAAATCGATTTATCAAAACTATATTGGTGGCCAATGGGTAGAACCGGTAAATGGCAAATACTTTGATAACATCAGCCCAGTTAATGGCCAAGTTTTCTGCCAAATTCCGCGCTCTGATCAACACGATATCGATTTGGCTTTAGATGCTGCTCACAGAGTAAAAGCGCCGTGGGGAGCTACTTCAGCTGCTGAGCGTTCGAATATATTACTCAAAATAGCTGACCGCATGGAAGCTAACTTAACCTTATTATCTGTTGCTGAAACATGGGACAACGGCAAAGCTGTGCGTGAAACATTAAATGCAGATATTCCCCTCGCAGTTGATCATTTTCGCTACTTTGCAGGTTGTTTAAGAGCACAAGAAGGCAGTGCGGCTGAAATTGACGCCAATACTGTGTCTTACCATATTCATGAACCTTTAGGGGTTGTGGGCCAGATCATTCCGTGGAATTTCCCGATATTAATGGCCGCCTGGAAATTAGCTCCCGCATTAGCAGCAGGAAATTGCGTGGTGTTAAAACCAGCAGAGCAAACCCCAGCGTCTATTTTAGTGTTAATGGAATTAGTGGGTGACTTATTACCTGCCGGTGTACTCAATATTGTCAATGGTTATGGCGCTGAGGCAGGCCAAGCGCTGGCCACCAGCAAACGTATTGCTAAGATAGCCTTTACCGGCTCAACGCCTATTGGCTCACATATTATGAAGTGCGCCGCAGAAAATATTATCCCCTCAACCGTTGAGCTAGGCGGTAAATCCCCCAATGTCTTCTTTAAAGATGTATTTGATTTTGAAGATGCGTACCTAAGCAAATGTATTGAAGGCGCGGTACTGGCATTTTTCAATCAAGGTGAAGTGTGTACTTGCCCGTCAAGATTGTTGATCCAAGAAGATATTTACCCGCAATTTATTGCCAAAATCATTGAACGTTCCAAAGCGATTAAACGCGGTAATCCACTCGATACTGAAACCATGGTTGGCGCGCAAGCTTCCCAAGAACAGTTCGATAAGATTATGAGCTATATTGCTATTGGCAAAGATGAAGGTGCGGAAGTCTTGCTGGGCGGTGACATAGAAGCGATTGATGGCGACTACCAAAAAGGGTTTTATATTCAGCCAACCTTGCTAAAAGGCACTAATAATATGCGGGTGTTCCAAGAAGAAATTTTTGGCCCGGTGATTTCGGTAACCACGTTTAAAGATGAAGCTGAAGCATTGGCACTGGCGAATAACTCTGAATACGGTTTAGGCGCAGGCGTGTGGACCCGTGATATGAATTTAGCGTATCGCATGGGACGTAAGATTGAAGCAGGCCGAGTATGGACCAATTGTTATCATATGTACCCTGCCCACGCTGCATTTGGGGGTTACAAAAAATCGGGTGTCGGTCGAGAAACCCATAAAGTGGCGTTAAATCACTATCAACAAACTAAGAATTTATTGGTCAGTTACGATATTAATCCGTTAGGGTTTTTCTAACGCGCGTCGATGTCACTGTAACTAATATTGATTAAATATGCTGCTGGTTAAAAATAATGTTGAGAGAAAAGTAGCACTGACATAGCTCAGTGCTACTTTTTTTTATTCTTGTCGGCAAAAAGACTGCTGAATTAAACAATATCCACTCTGCAAACCTTCCCTCTCACCTTGTAGTATTGGGTTACTACCACCCTGATTTTTAAGAGAGTAAAGTTGCAAAGGAATATCAATTTAACAGGAGGTTTATTATGGCTAAAGTACTTATTATTGCAGGCGATTTTGTTGAAGATTACGAGCTAATGGTACCGTTTCAAGCATTACAAATGGTGGGTCATCAAGTCACGGTTGTGTGCCCAAATAAATCTGCAGGTGACACCATTAAAACCGCTATCCATGATTTTGAAGGCGATCAAACCTACACCGAAAAACCTGGGCATTTATTCGCATTAAATGGCGATTTCAATGATATTTTCGAACCTCAATTCGATGCCTTGCTTATCCCAGGTGGCCGCGCGCCGGAATACCTTCGTCTTGATAAAAAAGTCATTGCGTTAGTACAAGCTTTTGCAGCAAGTCATAAACCGATTGCGGCTGTGTGTCATGGTGCCCAGCTATTAACGGCCGCCAATGTGGTTCAAGGTAAAAAGATATCAGCTTACCCAGCTTGCGCCCCTGAAGTGACACAGGCCGGTGGTGAATACTGTGAGTTAGCCGTTACCGAAGCCATTACTGATGGTAACTTTGTCACCGCGCCAGCTTGGCCGGCACATCCAGATTGGTTAGCACAATTTAATCTATTGTTAACTCGCTAATAATCAGCGCTAAAAGTGTGAAGTTTGGATTGCACCAGCAAATATAATCCGTCACGATGGGCACTAATAAGCCAACGTGACGGATCATCATATGTGTGAAATCTACTCTGGAGCAGAACCTGAACTCTTTGAATCACAAACCCGCTCTATTCGCATTGACGGTGTGGTGACCAGTATTCGACTTGAAGCGGTATTTTGGCAGATTGTGCAGCAAATCGCTGAAGAAGCCGATTTGTCTATCGCCGAATTTCTCACCCGCATTTATCGTGAAGTCATTATTAAACGCGGCGAAATCAATAATTTTAGCTCTCTTTTACGCGTTGCCTGTACCACTTATTTGAATAAAGGCACTAGAATCACGTTAACGCCTTCGCGTACTGAAAACGATTTTTGGTCGCCGAAAAACTAACGATTACTCTAAACAAATTATTATCTCCGGCTAACCTCGGTTAATGGTAATATCGGCAACATAACCATGCTGAGTAGTCACTAAGGCGTGTTTAAGCATACTGGCGGCTTCATCCGCACTCATAAAGCTAGAGGTATCTAGGGTTTTTCCACTTGTCGGCCAAAAGCCGGTATCCATTCCCCCAGGATATACCGCAATAATTTTCATTGGGTAACCCTTTAGCTCTAATCTAACTGACTCAATAAAACCGCGTACGGCCCATTTAGCTGCACAATAAGTGGATTCGCCAGCCTTAGCAGCTAATGCTGCTGTAGACATCACTATCACCACATTGACGGCTTGATGACGGTAGCGTTTAACTAATTCACGCACCAGTAAAATGGCCGATGTAACATTGTTTTGAATAAGGCTAAATATCGAATCCGCGTCTTGGGTATCAATGTTGCCAAAGTAGCCGCTGCCAGCACAATGAATAACCGTGTTTAATCTAGATTGAGTTTGTTGAGCCTGATCAAGCTGATCAAAAAGGGCTGAAACACTGGTATCAGAGGTTAAATCGGCACTGATAACGGACATGTTTGTCCCTTGTGCTACGGCATTCAAGCGCGTTTTATTACGACCAGAAATAATCACCTGTTCGTTATCATCAAGGTAACATTTAGCTAATGCCGCCCCTAACCCACTGCTTGCACCGGTAATCAAAATCATAATTGCCTCTTAAATCACACTAAAATAAGCCTAATTCATTCTATGGTAAGTCCCAAAAAACAAGCCTAACAGACTCTGACTAAACCGAAAACGGGGAGAATAAATAGAGTGCCACTATGCCTTATAAAAAGCATCACTATCGTGATGCTAATTCACAAATGCGATTGTTAGCTCGTCGATTTTGCAACTTTGGCCAAAGCGGTATTGACGCAGTGAAACGTGAATAAATAAAAAATCCGACATCATCACTGATATCGGATTTTAGTTGCTAACGTTGGTTTTACGAGGGCATCAAGCCCTAAGGCGCAACCTTTTCAACACGCTTAACCCAGCCTTGTGGGCCTTGTATATTACCTTTTTGAATATCGGTAAAGACTTGATAAATCTTTTTAATATTCGGGCCCACTTTGCCATCACCAACCGTCACAATTCGGTGATCTTCAAAAATATATGAGGTCACTGGCGACACTACAGCAGCCGTGCCAAAACCACCGGCTTCAACAATTTCACCCGACTCTATATCGGCAATGAATTTATCTAACATCACGGTTTCCTGACGTACTTCACAACCCAGTAACTCACCCAATTCAAGAATCGATTGCGAGGTAATCGATTTTAAAATGGTGTCAGTAAACTGAGGAATAATCACGGTGCCATCTTTTAAAATATGGAAGTGGTTCATTGCACCCACTTCTTCGATTTGCTTATTACTCGCATCCAGATACAGCACTTGTGCTGCACCATATTCTGCTGCCGCTTTACCAGCACGTAATGATGCAGCGTAGTTACCAGAAGCTTTTGACGCCCCAGTACCACCAGATACCGCACGGTGAAACTTAGTGGTAATAAGTAAGCGAATACCTTCATTTACACCTGAGGCATAATAAGCACCTGATGGACTTAAAATAACGCAGAAGGTGTATTGCTGACTCGGGCTAACTGATAAACGGTCTTCTGTAGCAAAAATAAACGGACGAATGTATAAGCATGCGCCGTCTTGCATCGGAAACCACTTTCTATCAACATCAATTAAGCTATTAATGGCATTTAACTGAGTTTGCTCATCAATATTAGGAATACACACTATGTCCGCTGAACGATTCATTCGCTCGGCATTTTTGTTTAAACGGAAAGTGTAAATTTCACCATCTTGATGCATAAAGGCTTTAGCGCCCTCAAAAATAGACTGCCCATAATGCAAGGTCATCGCACCTGGCGCCATTTCAAAAGGACCATAAGGTACAATGCGAGGATCACACCACTGGCCATCACGATAATCCATCATAAACATATGGTCGGTACGTAGCTTACCAAAGCCAACATTACCTTCGGGAGTAAACTGCTCAGTGCGGCGCTCTGACGCGGGTTTTAAATTATATTTTATATCCATTGCATACCACCTTAAAAACTGAGCTTGAAGACTATTGAGAGCGGTAAATAAAGTCAAGTTTACCGTCTCTTTTGTTGCGCAGATTACGTCAATTCAACGTAACAAGCATCAGTATTTTTTTTCAAACTCGCTTTTTTACAGCTAAAACAGAATGAGGTTTTGAAGTCACACATTGAACCTTTAAAACCAACATAGACAAAACCAACCACTTACCATTCACTTACATAAGTGTTTTTATACCATCACAGCGGCAATAATAGACACTTCCACTAAGTATTCGGGCTCAGCTATTGCCGCTTGAACGCAGGCTCTTGCCGGTGCATGCCCCTCGGGTAGCCAATTGTCCCAAACATGATTCATGGCGTCATAATCTTGCATATCTTTAAGGTAGATTGTGGCTGACAGAATATGATCACGTTGACTGCCGGCTTGAATAAGCAAGGCATCAACCTCAGCTAACATAGTTTGAGTTTGAGTGGTGATATCAGCAAATTTATCGGTTGCAACTTGGCCACATAAATAAACGGTTTTATTGTGTATAACAATACTGCTCATACGTTGATTGACATCGATTCGGTTGATCATCGTGCTGTTGTCGCCATCATGATTTAATTGAACATAAAAAGTATCATGAACATTGGCTTTTTTGCTAGCAACAATGGGTCTATCTAAGTTGAATTTATCGAGTGATATGAACAGGTTTGACCTAAGATAGGCTTAAACGTAAAAATAGTATTAAATTTAGTTTATTTTTTGCCCACTTAGCGATTAAGACTATTCCACAGGGGGCTGTCACTGCTAGAATGAGGTTTACATCCAGAAACCATTAGGACTCCCCATGAGCCTTGAATTATTGTCCCAACTGGAAACCAAAATCCAGGCCACTCTTGAAAACATTGAGCTACTAAAAATGGAGCTTGAAGAAGAGAAGCAAAAGAATGTCACGCTAACAGAAAAAAACCAACAACTAGAACAAGACCTAAACTCATGGAGCGATAAGGTCAACGGTCTTGTTGGTTTATTGAATAGCGAAATCTAGTCAAATATTAAATTTTACGCTGGTTGATCATGTTGTGACTCAATTAGTGCATTTAATTCTAAAATAGCCTGCCTAACCTGTGGTAGGCTTTTTTTCGGCAATAAAAACCTTCCGTAGCTAAATTCTAAACGACCTAGATCCTTCACCCAAATCACGCCACTGAAAAAAATTCTTGCGTGTTTAACAATAAGTTTAGGAGCATAAACTGGAAACATTCTCATATCGCCTCCTTGTCGGTACTATTAACGAGTAACTCTATAGTTAACCAATAGTTATATAGCAATTGGTTATCAGCTAGTTACTCTGGATTACTCTTTATTGAAGTTAACCGCTTATCGAAGCCTATCGTTTATAAAGATTAACGCCTTATCTAGATACGCTCCAAACCATAACCAGTATAAATAATGCACCCTTAATTGATGCTTAAATTAGGTTAAAGCCACTTAACACCATCAATAACTGTCAAACCAGATACTTTCATTAAAGATGTTTTAATTCTCTGATGCTTGACTCACTAAACATCTTAAACAAGCCTAGAGATGACTTAACATGCTTATAAATCCTATAAGCATGTTATTTGACCGCAATACATCTGCAAAGTTGCATCCGAACACACTTTTTTGATGAAACTTTATTCACATAACAGAAAAACACAAAGTGACAAAAAAATGTCACTTGCCAATATTTTGACGTACTGGTATTATCTTTCCCGTTACTCAGGGTATACAGAGCTATTTAGCTCTGCACCGTACAGCTTTTAAAGCGTACGGTTTTTTTTTGCCTGTTATTTATGTTTTACATGACCCAACAAAAAAGGAGCCTAAGCTCCCTTTTTTGTTCTAGGATAATGAATAGCTATTTTTTATTCATTTGCGCTAAGTAATAAGCAATATCTAACAGCTCATCGTAAGATTTGATTGAACCAGTCTCAACACGGTATTTACCGTTAACCACTAATGACGGTACACCAGATATTTTGGCATTAGTCGCATCACGTTTCATTTTAGACATTTGCGCATTCACCATAAATGAATTGGCTGCTGCATCAAAATCTTTACCTTCAACACCATTGGCAATAAACAATAAACGAATATCATTTAAGCTGGCGAAGCTTTGCTTCTTTTCATGGATAGCGGCAAACAAAGCAGGCTCAACTTTGTCTTCTACTTTTAATTGGTGAGCTACCGCAAAAGCTCGCGACATTTCTACGCCCATTTCACTGCCAATAAATTCGACATGGGACTGATTAAACGCAACCCCTTCAGGTAACGTCTTTTTAATGTTTGGAATAACGGTTTTAGAGAAGTTATAACAATGACCACAGAAAAATGAGAAAAACTCGGTAATTTCTGGCTTAGCAGAACCAGGACCTTCATTAATCACAGTGTAATGCACACCTTCTTGGTAATCTGCTGCTGTTGCAGCCAATGGTGTAAACAGTAATGCTGCAGCCATTAATAATGCTTTTTTCATTTTAGTTCCTTTTGCGTAGCGCATATATTGGTAATGTATTGGGTTAACCATAAATCAATGCTGACATCTTACCTTCAGTATTGATTAAATTCATAATCATAGCTCGATTGTATTTGTAACAATTTACACCAACCAGTAATAATGAAGTTTATTTAACCTTCACCACTGTAGGGTGTTTAAAATAAGCTCAATGGCGCTTCATCTAATGCGGCCAATTGCTCTTTAAAGGCCAGTGTTTGTTGCTCCCAGTATTTGAGATCCCCAAACCATGGAAAGTTCATTGGAAATGCCGGATCTTTCCAACGTTTAGCCAGCCAAGCGTTGTAATTGATCATTCTCAGTGCCCGTAAAGGCTCAATTAAACTTAACTGGCGTGTATCAAAATCAGCAAACTCTTGGTATCCCTCAAGTAAAATATCCAGCTGCAATGTTTGTTGTTGGCGATCACCGGTTAACATCATCCAAATATCTTGCACCGCGGGGCCTTGTTTTGCATCATCTAAATCAACAAATCCTGGGCCACTGGGTGTCCATAGAATATTACTTGGGTGTAAATCGCCGTGTAAACGCATATGGCTAAACGACTGACGTTGCCAAATAGTCATCGTCTTGTCCAGCACTTGCTCTACTACAGTAAAAAATGCGTTGGCCATCGAAGGGGCTACCATACCGCTTTCACGTAAATAATTTAACGGCTCAACCCCTAAAATTTGCGGATTTAGCACTTCACGGTGCACAAATGGCTGCCTAGTAGCATATTGATGAATGCGGCCAATAAAGCGCCCTACAGCCTCTAACTGTTCAAGATTATCGACCTCAAATGCACGCCCACCAATGGAGTCAAATAACGCCATGCGAAAGCCTTTATAATGGTGTAGCGACTGGCCATTTATGATCAGTGGCGCAGCAACAGGCACTTCGTTTTCAGCCAGTTCGAGTGAGTAGTCATGTTCTTCTTGAATTTGTTCATCGGTCCAACGATTAGGGCGATAAAACTTCACCACATAGCGCTTGGCGTCATCGCAACGGAACTGGTAGACCCTATTTTCATAACTGTTTAATGCTAGTAAGCCTGTTTCAGGATAAATGCCGATACTTTCAATGGCATCAAGAATTAAATCAGGTGTTAACGCTTGGTAATGAAATTCTGTAGCTTGTTCACTCATATTATTCGCTTATTGTTGTTTTCTGATCGCATTAGGTTAGTCATTAAGACTGAATATAGGGCTGTAGTAAGCGATGTAAATACACTAGCACGTCGAACTCATCCTGGCGCTCGGTGCTTAGCCAGCAAATGTCACCATAAAACTCATAATGCAGCCATAACTGACTGCCTTCAAAATCCAATAGCCATTGATGACGATCAGCGCCCCACTGACGCTCACGGATCTGGCAATCTAATGCCGCTGCTAATGGTTCGGCAAAATCGGCAAATTGCTCAAAATTAATGTTAGCACTAATTAATAAACTTAAATTTTCGTGGTCTAACGTGGCTGACTCTATGTTCATTTCACTTCTCAATTAACTACTGCACGACATAATTAAGCCCTGTCCCCATTCGGGTGGACGTTTAGCAAAGTCTGCCATTTCTGGTTGCTCGGCAAAGGGCTGACGTAATAACTGATGTAATTGCGCTAGCTTAGTGTTATCACCATTTTCTTCAATGGCAATAATGGCTTCTTGGGCTAGGTAGTTACGCAAAATATACTTTGGATTAGCGGCGTTTCTCGCCTGCTGCCAATTGGCCACATCATCCACTTTACCAACACGTTGTTGGTAAGCTGCAAACCATTGATCAAACTTAGCTAAATCAACCATATCATCACGTAAACTTGCATGTTGACTGTTTAAGTCTAACTCACCAAAGCGGCGTAAACTGTTAGTGTAATCTAATTGATTGGCTTCAAGTAAAGAGGTGAACTTATCCACTAGCTGTAAGTCTTGTTGTTGCTGCTCAGTTTTGTCGGAATCACTTGACTCCTGAGTGAACTCAAATATAGGTAAGCCTAATTTATTGCCCATCAGTAATAAATAATGATCGATTAAATGGCGCTGGTATTGATTCAATGCCTGGACTAAATCATCAGACGCTATCAGCGGTGTCAGTGCCTGGGCAAGCCGTTGTAAATTCCAGAAACACACACCTGGTTGTTGACCAAATGCATAACGACCTTCATGGTCAGAATGATTACAGACAAAATCTTCTTTGAAGGTATCTAAAAATGAAAAGGGGCCAAAATCGAAACTGTCGCCTAAAATCGACATATTGTCGGTGTTGAGAACACCATGGGCAAAACCAACACTTTGCCAATGGGCAACCATTTTAGCGGTCGCGGCAACCACCTCACTAAACCACTGCACATAGCCGGCGTTGTCTGTCGATAAGTGGGGGAAATGCTGCTTAATGGTAAAGTCCACCAGCTGTGTTAGCTTGGTGTTATCGCCTTTTCCGGTATAACTGAAATACTCAAAATGTCCAAAGCGAATATGGGTTTTAGCCAGTCGCACTGTGATTGCAGCGGTTTCTTGCCCTTCGCGCCACACTGGTAAATCAGAGCCAATAACAGCTAAAGCACGTGATGTCGGCACATTCAATGCCGCTAAAGATTCAGACACAAGAAACTCTCGCACCGCTGATCGCATTACCGCACGGCCATCACCCATGCGTGAATAAGGTGTTGGCCCGCCGCCTTTTAATGCCACGTCCCAGGCATGATCAGGGCCAATAGCTTCACCTAAAATAATCGAGCGCCCGTCACCGAGTTGCGGCGTGTAACCACCAAATTGATGGCCACTATACACTTGAGCATAATAAGTGGCGCCTTCTGCTGCATGATTTGCCGAAAGTTGCATCAATAATTCATCATTGGGTTTATCTAAACCAATTAATGCGGCGGCGTCATCGCTCCACCCTAACCAATGCGGGTTAGAAATCGCTTGCGGATATACCTGACTATAAAAACCTTCTAATTGTTCAAAAAAATCCTGCTTAAAGCGCATGATGAAACCCTTATTACAATCTCTGTTAACAACAATTGCTGCACATGACAATGGTGCCTAACTACAACTGCTTCAAAAAGTCTTTGTCACTAACAGATTGCTGACAATCTACTTGATTATCATCTAACGTTTGGCATTGTTGACCACAAATAAAATCAACATTTTCTGTCATCGATATGCCTTGAATACGCAGCAGACCTGAACCTTTCGCTTGGCATTGCTCAAGCGTGTCGTAATAACCATTAATAACATCATGCTTTAAGGTAAGATCGGTTTTATCGGTGGCATCCGCAAAATAAAATAACGTCCATTCAGGGGTTCGAATACAGCCACTAAGTAAAAACATACTGAGCATAAGCGTTAACGCGATAAGTTTATTCAGTAGATTGACGGTCATATAAATCCCTAGGGTCACTTTATGGAGTAAATTAATCAGTGAAGTGATTGAATCCATAATGATAATGAAAATGCATAAAAAAAGCGGACTGATGTCCGCTTTTTACTTCAGTGAGCAACATGATACTCGAAATTACCAGAGTCTGTTTGCCTTTTGCGAACTGGCCGCAAAAGCTCAAGCCAACTTTGTGCACCACTTTAACCACAGCGGTTTTATTGCGGCTAAGTTTTTAATTTGGCTTTCTCAATGCGCACTAGTCGCCCTTCAAAACCCGTTATGGTGCCATCTGATAATTGATGCGTAAGTGCATGCTGACAAATTGATATGGCTTGGTCAAACTGACCTACATCATTAAGCAATGTTGCTAAATGCAAATGGCCTGCGGCTTTCTCATCAACAAATTGTGACTTATTCTGCTGATATAGTTTATCAAATAACCCCAAATAGTCCTGTTGCAACTTAGCACCATACTGACAGTAATCGGCTTGTTTACGCATTTTATAACTATGCCCTATGACATTGGTTATTGCGTCAAATTGCCCCTGTTTACCCTCGGTATTATTAGCTAGGTCAACTAACTGTTTAAATGTATCACTTGCCCAGGCTCCAGTTTTAGGCAACAAAAGCCCTTTAACTGGTTCTGGCTCTGGCTCTGGCTCTGGCTCTGGCTCTGGCTCTGGCTCTGGCTCTGGCTCTGGCTCTGGCTCTGGCTCTGGCTCTGGCTCTGGCTCTGGCTCTGGCTCTGGCTCTGGCTCTGGCTCTGGCTCTGGCTCTGGCTCTGGCTCTGGCTCTGGCTCTGGCTCTGGCTCTGGCTCTGGCTCTGGCTCTGGCAGCGAATCAACCACCTCCACCACTGTAAGGTCAACTGCTTTCGATTCGACTATGTCGGCCTCATCAAGCGCACTAATTTCAGCTTCAGTACGGTTCAACGGCTTTGATGATTCATTCTCAGATGTTTCTTGTTGCGCTGTCGCCTTGGCACGATTAAATAAATACACCCCAATCGCCACAAGAATAATGACTATGATCACTTTCATTCAATATCACCCTGTTTAAACGCGCTTAACCGCGTGTAGTTGTTGTGCTCGCTACAATATGGCTGATGCCTACCGAAAAACAACGCTGTTTTTTTGAGCACACAGTGTTATTAATAATCTAATCACTACCAACAAATCAAGTATTTAAGCGATTTAACTGTAACAAAGCGTTGAGTTTGTGCTGAACAACGCACTTTTTGTGATTAGCCAGGCAATTTTGCCATTTATTTGCCACATGTCACGGCTTGCACTTGTAGACTTGTGTCACCTTATTGAGCGCCCTACACTGTCAATAGTTGAGCAAAACACTAAGGTATAGCGATGGCCGTTTCTGAGTTACTGTTAGGCAAGTTACTGTATGAATTTCGCACCATGGCCGCGATGGTCGAGATATACTGTAAAGCACATCACCCTTTAAAACCAAGCGAAGGGGTCTGCCAGTCTTGTAGCGACTTTTTAGCGTATGCAGAAATCCGCCTTGACCGCTGCCCATATGGTCAAGCTAAGCCCACCTGCAATAAATGCCCGGTGCATTGTTACAAGCCTCATATGAAACAAAAAGCACGTGAAATAATGATATTTGCCGGCCCTAGAATGTTAATCCCACATCCAATAATGGCAATCAAACATTTACTGGCTGAACGCAAGCCTGTGCCAGGCAAACCACCTGAAGGTGTTAGTAATCGCCATCAACGAAAATTGGGTTAATCAACTGAGGTTTATTTCCCCCTATGGGATGTTTTGGGGTAACATTCACTTTCAACTCTGAGAGTGATAATGACAGACTATCAAACTTTTTTTATCCAGGCCTATTGGTGGCTATCTTTACTAGGCGGTGTTCATTGCTTAGGGGTAGCGTTGTTTATTCGTTATAGTTATCAAGGTCAAACAACGGATAACCAATCACTTGCGGGTATCTTAGGGTTAATTGGGTTCTATTTTCTTACCGGATTATTCACTCAAGAGTCCAGCCCAATACCCATCCACCTATTGCTGACACTGTGTTACCCGATTTATTTTCTATTGATGCCTTTGCTGTATATTTACAGTAAACAAAGTTTACATGGCGATAATTACCAGGCTAATTTTTTCAAACATTTTATGGCTGCAATGTTAGCGGCGTTACTAACCTGCTCGGCGATATTTTTTGGCTTAGGCATTAATCTACAAGCCAGTAATACGGCAATACATTCGCTAGCAGAATTAAGCCATATCAATGCTTTTGTGCTTATTCTGCCGGGTTTGATGATAATTCAAACTGCTTTTTATTTTACAATGATTTATCGCCTGTTGCGGCAAACAAACCAACAAAACCACAACAGCAACAACGGCGACCCATTACTCAATGACATACGCCTTCGTTGGATTACTATATTGGCTCTTGGCATGCTAATAAATTGGTTAGTGCGGTTAACTATTGTCTATTTACCTTTTTACTCAGGCAGTATGGTTTCTATTTTACCCCAAGCCATAACCCGATTAAGTTTATTAGTAACTATGTATATTCTGGCCTTTTATGGCTTGCATCAAGTCACTCGCACCGCCTACTTCAGCCGCCGCGCGATACAATCAGATTCAAACAATACAGTGAATAACCAACAAGTTTTAGATGCTGATGAACTCAGTTATCTGCAAGATGTCATCGCTGACGATGGTACCGATAAACACAAAGACTCGACAACTTAAAGGAATACCATGCGTATTTATTCTTACATCAGCATGATGGCAATAATGCTTTCAAGCCCTTTGGCTATTGATGCACAGGCTGCACCCGCAACCACTCCTCGTACTCACGCCATTACCATTGATGATTTTTTCGACATTGGTCAAATGCAAGATGTGGCGATTAGCCCTAATGCCAAACAAGCCGTTTGGTTGGAAAGCCGTTGGGACGAAGCGTTAGATAAAGCCCAATCTGATCTATGGCTGATTAACACCCAAGATAAAAAAAGCCAACGCCTAACCTTTACCCATGACAATGAATCAAGCCCAGTATGGAGCCATGATGGCGAGTTTATTTACTTTATCTCTGCCGATAAAAAAGACAATGCAAAAGCCCCGTTTAACGGCAAAAACCAAGTTTTTCGCATCACATTAGCTAACCTAGCTATTCAGCCTATGACCAAAGAAGAATTGGGGGTCAACGCATTCCAATTAAGTGCTGACAGTAAATCTCTTTATTTTTTAGCCAATAAAGAATCTACAGATACTGATCAATGGGCAGAGATGCGCGCCAATTATTCTGCGCCTAAGTATGCCCATGGTAAACGCGACACTAATCCATTGAAGGTGCTTGATCTCACTAACTTCAAACAGAAAACAGTGCTAGATGATGACAAAGTGGTTTGGCAATTCAATGTTAATGATAGCGGCAGTAAAATCGCCCGTATTACCACCAGCGACAATGAACTGGTTTATTATGAAGGTTGGTCTAACATTGAAATCTTTGATGTTAAAACCGCCAGTAATAAAGTCATAGATGATAAACAATGGCGCCAACAAGCACCTTCGCCTTATGGTTGGTTATTGGGTTTAGATTGGCATCAAGATAACCAGCAACTGGCTTTTAGAATCGATTTTGATGGTTATCCTGGCAAATTATTTGTGGTCAATACCCAAGTAAATACGCCAACCATTGAGCTTAAGCCAATAGGCAAAACTACCTTTCAAGGTGGCGATATTCAATGGCGCCCCAAAAGTAATGAGTTATGTTATCTCGGCGCACAATCGGCACGCACGCAATTATTCTGCAGCCAAATAAACCAAGGAAAAGTAGGCGATACACGTAGCGTGTTAGCCGGTGATACTGTGGTAGGCAGCTACAGTTTTGGCGTATCAGGTAAACAAGTGGTATTTAGCCATAATAGCCTGACCCATTTCCATGACTTATTTATCGCCGACGCCGACTATAAGCGCAGCCAATTTAAACGCTTAACCAATATCAATCCGCAAGTCGATAGCTGGCAGTTACCGCAAATATCAGTAGTCACCTGGCAAGCACCCGATGGGGCAACTGTTGAAGGTATTTTAGAACTGCCCTACGGCTATAAAAAATCCCAGGGGAAATTACCTTTAGTGGTACAAATTCATGGCGGCCCTACCGCTGCCACATCTTATTCATTGCAGCATCGCTCATATGGGCGTGCAACATTTCCAGCTAGTGGTTGGGCTCTGCTATCGCCTAATTATCGCGGCTCTACTGGCTATGGCGATAAGTTTTTAACCGATCTTGTCGGTAAAGAGCATCAAATCGAGGTGGCAGATATTATGGCCGGTGTCGATAAGTTAATTACTGATGGCATTGTTGATGGCGAGAAAATGGCGGTAATGGGTTGGAGTAATGGCGGCTACCTGACTAATGCGTTAATCAGTACCACTAATCGCTTCAAAGCGGCTAGTTCAGGTGCTGGAGTGTTCGACCAGCGTTTACAGTGGATGCAAGAAGACACTCCAGGTCATGTGATTAACTTTATGCAAGGACTGCCTTGGGCGCAGCCAGACGCTTATGATAAAGCCTCATCTTTAACTTATGCAGATAAAATTAACACCCCTACGCTTATTCATATCGGCGAACACGACCAACGTGTTCCGGTTGGCCATGCCCAAGGGCTTTATCGCAGTTTAAAACACTACTTAAATGTCCCTGTAGAGATGATTGTTTATCCTGACGAGGGGCACGGACTTAACCTTTATAAGCACCGCAAAGCCAAAATGGAGTGGGACAAAAAGTGGTTTGAATATTATGTGCTGGATAAATAATAAGTCGATAAAGCGGGTAAATAGTTAAAATAAGAGTAGCTTGGCTTAATTAATATTCATTTTTCACGGTATTGAGTATGCTCAGTATGTTAGCTTACTCATATTATTACGACACAAATGCACCCTATTGAGGTATTTATGACACGTTTACTCACCCTGTTCAGTGCAACTATGGTTAGCTTATCTTTGTTATTAAGCCCTGTAAGTTATGCTGATGAATCAAGTTATACCGATGCGATTACTAATTTCAAAAAAGCGACTGAAACCCAAGCATTTTTTAATACCGCATATGGATACGCGCTTTTCCCCACGGTAGGAAAAGGTGGCATTGGTATCGGCGCTGCATATGGTAAAGGCCGCGTTTATAAAGGAGGCATGCACACTGGCGACTCAAGCTTAACGCAAATATCGATTGGTTTTCAATTAGGTGGTCAAGCATATAGCGAAATCATCTTCTTCAAAAATGCCCAAGCCTATAATGACTTCACCAGCGGCAGTTTTGAGTTTAGCGCCCAGGCCTCTGCGGTAGCAATTAACGTCGGTGCCAGCGCTCAAGTCGGTACTACAGGTAACTCAGCAGGCGCAGGACAAGCTGGCAGTAACCATGCAGCAAATGCTGTTTACATCAATAATATGGCTATCTTCACCGCAGCAAAAGGTGGCTTAATGTACGAAGCCGCATTAGCGGGGCAGTCGTTCACTTTTGACGCTAAGTAACTCAAGTTAAACTGCGATGATTTAGTTTCATCCAGTGAGTTTTACCCAATAAAAATGGCTACCTGAGGTAGCCATTTTTGTTTGTTTCTTTACCCATTTTATGTACAGCTATAATTCAATGAATGAGTTAAAGATAACACCGTAACCTGCGGAAATAACCAGAAGCAGAATGGCACTACAATCATCTGCGATAAATGTTTACCCTGACTCGACAATACCTTAATTCACGTTTGGTTGATTCACTTAGCCCAATACTTCATTGGTACTTATTGCCTACCGCAGGCCTTAGTGCAGATAATCCAGCGAGACGCCGCAAGCACCTCCATGTGGGCTTAACAAAAACGTCCCTGTTTTTGATACTCGCTGGCTCATCTGCACCTGAATTTTTATTTCTTCGATTTAGCTTCATTGATGGCTGTGGGAAAAGCTATACCAAACAAGATAAAAGATAATGGGTTAACTTATGTTTTACACTGACCCCACTAAATTTCCTTAAATTTCCTCAGATATCTATCTCTACGATTTCGCCTTGTAAAATGGTCTAATGAATTAACTATTATTTGTATAAGCTAAATATTCCTCAGAAACCATCGGAATAAACCCTTCCGGCCATTTAGTTGTAAATTCACATAAAATTCTGAATTGACTAGGCGCATCAAGATTAGTTTTTACAACTCGAAGCGTAGTAGAACTAAGACTAGGGTTTTCAAGTAAAACTCTGACATCACAATTTAAGTATTTTGGACAATACCCAATTGGAATATCATCTATGGTAGAAACTAGGATCGCTTTGCAATCATGCGGATTTGAATCTTCATATACAAAATATAGTGATTCACCATTTTTAAGCTGATTTACTTTGTTGTTACTTTGAGAGTCTAAATATCTAACTCCACTGATAAAGAAACGAATTTTGTAATCGCCGTTTTCTGTTATTTCTGGTTCTGAAATAATCTGGAATTCATCAGTTTTTCGAGCTCCACCAGAAACACCTAATAAGTCAAACTCATCGTAATTATCAACTTTAATATCAGACCATTGAAGCATTTTCTTGAATTCAGGTCTATTAGAAGGCATTAGTCTATTTGAAAAGAATGAAAACAAAGTACTTGAATTATATACTTTATTTAGATCATCCATTCTAGGGAAAGGTATAAAACTTTTGTTGCTTGCACCTTTGGTATAATTGAATTGATAATTCTCATTTGAGCGACTAAGTTTTGCGACAGGATGCCACATGTGGTCTTCACTATCTTTCCAAACAACAAAAATACTCTTCATTTTAAACTACCTTCACCCTCTTCAAAATCGTTATTCAAGCGTAATATACGCGCTCTATTTATAATTAGTATCTCTAAACAAAATTCTTTTTCTAGATCATCCATGACACTGTTAGGTATTCTTTTAATTATGTTTAAAAAATCAATAACTTCAACTTTTTCAAGCCTACTTAGCCACTCAATAGTTGCTGTTTTACTGCTCATACCAAATAACCAAAAAGCTTCCAAGGTCTTCAGCCTTTGATTTCCATTGTAGAAGTAAGATTTACTTCGGCTTACATATGCATGAATTTGTTGCCCAACATCTTTGCTAGTTAACTTCACCCTTATCTTTTCAAGAGATTCATTTCTGCCCAAACTAGCAGCATGATCGAAAGATGGAGCTAAAGTTATTGTATCCTTATCCGCAATCATTGCCCAATTTTCATTGTGACGATCCTGATTAGAAACTAACGTATCTAATAGCAAGTAACCCATGAATACGTCACTTGCGGATTTAATGTTATCAGTAGAAATCCATCCTTTCGGTGGATTTTGTATAAGTCGGTCTAAAATAACTTGTACACGATCAACTGTTTGAGATCGCTGACCAGTTTCGAGTGTTGCATTTATTTTCACAACTACATGTTCTATCAATTGATTACCAAAGAACATGTTTTCACCAGTAGAAGTAAATTTTTTACTTCTAATTCCTCTTTGACCATTATAGATGGCTAAATCGTATTGGGCATGAGGGATGCCAAGTTTTTCTGCGATTTCACATGCTATTTTTTCAGCCCAATCCTCTCCTTTTCTAACAATTTGTCTTCCATACCCATCTTCTGTATGAGTTGACTTGAATAAATATTCTTCTCCAGTATTAGAGTCTGTATACCAAAACTTTGATTTGGTACCCATTTGCTCTATATCTTCGATATCTTGATCTGAAATATCGATAATAGGGAATTGTTCCAATTGAAGATCCTTCTAGAAATTAATTTTCAGAATAAATACGAAAAAATGAGAACAGAATAACTTTATAAATAAGTTGAATGGCTCATCACTGTTGAATGGCTTCTTCTTCCCTAAATGGCGTGCTCGATGATTGTTTCGAGCTAAGCCTACCCTGTCCTTAAGTGGCTATACTTTAATTCGATTTGTGAGTTTAATTCAAGATTTTTGTCACACTTACAACTAAATTTTTCATTAAAAATAATTACTTGTATCAGTACATGACTATCAGACTTCATTTGAATTGAGGTCATCGAGACAATTCCGTGAGCTTGGCATGGATGCCACGCTAGCTTACGTTGGGCCAGGGACGGCCCGTCGGAAGCGTTAGGGATTGTCGACAATGGCCGAAGCGGACGACAAACGTGGGTAAAAGCTGGATCGATTCCCATCGAAAATATGCGCTTTTCAGCATTTTTCGTCTGGGGCGGCAGGGTGATCCAAGAGGGTATTGCTGTTGATACCCTTTTGGCCGGTGCAGGATGGAATCCTGCGATCTTGCTGTCATCTTTTAAGCAATCTGTGGCGCACCGCAGAGTGTTTACAAGTTAAGCATTTCTAGAACCTGAATGCTTACATCAAAAACTTACTTATGCCCCCATGGCGTTGGCGGTAATGCGACAGGTTTAGTTAAGTCAAAGTCGACTCTAAAGTTACGCTCTTCGCGAGTTAGGCGGTAAGTAAAGGTGTTTGGCTCTATGTACATGTGCCATACATTGGTCACTGACTGATCTAGGCCGTTTTGTTTAAAGTTGGCAATGGAATCAGCATCAACCGGAAAAGATTGTTGGGTAACCGTGCCAGAATCTGCGGTATCGCCACCGTACATAGTGACTTTATCTTCTGTGCCATCCTTGTGGCGGTGATCATGCTTTAAGCGTAAACCGGTTTCAGTTTTAGTGATCACCCAAGTACGGGAATGGTCATCGCCAACATGAAATGGCACTTTTAATTCGGTGTCACTACATTCGCGTACATGCATCACCAATTTTTTACCGCTAAAACCATCATCAGCACTGCTACCTGCGGTCACCACACCTTCAAATGCTTTGCCACAGTGGGCAGCTAAAGCATCAAAATATTGATTTTGAATGTCATCTGCCGCAAGGCTTGCAACGGAAAAAAGTACTGTCGCAAGTAATGATAAAGATAAGGCTGATTTGATAGGAGTTATTGTCATTATTATGCCTAATAGGTATGGGTAAGATTGGCAACCATAGCAGTTTTTTTTGAATTGAACCTGAATAAATGCACCAAAAGGAAGTCGTTTGAATAATTGAGCCGAGCCCCCAATTTAGCTAATAAAAAAGCCGTACAGTTTAACTGTACGGCTTTGATGAATCAAACAAACCTAACTAGTGCATCTTAGCGCGTATGCTTTGACGGTGTTGCCCAACCATTACTTTTGCCACCCGCTTTACTGGCATTAGATTTACTTGCATTAGCTTTGCCTGAACCTGCTTTGCTAGTGCCAGCTTTAGCGGGTCCGCTCGCCGCTTTGGGCTTTTTATCTACTTTGGTGTCGCCCTTGCGATCATCAAATTGATTTGATGAAAAACGGGTCATGGCTTTTTGGCCATCTTGCTTACCATCGGCTTTGGCAGACGACTTAGCAGGCTTTTGGCCCCACTTAAGTTTTGTTTGCTCATTGCGGGTTTCCGGTGGCACTAAACAGCTTGGGCTATTGCCAATAAGCGATTCTTTACCCATGGCTATCAAGGCTTCACGGATCATCGGCCAGCCTGCTGGGTCATGATAACGTAATAAGAATTTATGTAATTTACGCTGACGACCTTTTTTAGGTACTGTCACTATCTCACTGGTGTGCTTCACATTTTTAAGTGAGTTTAACTCAGTGTGATAAATCGTGGTCGCATTGGCCATAGGTGAAGGATAAAAATTTTGCACCTGGTCTAACTTAAATTTTTGACCTTTAAGCCATAATGCTAAGTTGACCATGTCTTCATCGGTAGTACCTGGATGCGCAGAAATAAAGTAAGGGATTAAAAATTGCTCTTTACCTGCCTCTTTAGAGAACTTGTCGAACAATTCTTTAAACTTATCATAGGTGCCCATACCCGGCTTCATCATTTTGCTTAATGGGCCATCTTCGGTATGTTCAGGGGCAATTTTTAAATAGCCGCCCACATGATGCTTAGCTAACTCTCTAATATAATCAGGGTTTTCAATCGCTAAATCGTAACGAACACCCGATGCAATCAATACCTTTTTAATACCCGGTACTTCACGCGCCGCTTTATACAAGTCGATGGTGTGTTTATGGTCGGTGCCTAAATGGCCACATATTGACGGGTAAACACAGGATAAACGGCGACAGGTTTTTTCGGCTTTTTCGCTGGTACAGCCTAAGCGATACATGTTGGCTGTTGGGCCACCTAAGTCAGAAATAACCCCGGTAAAGCCTGGCACTTTTTGTTGAATATCTTTGATTTCTTTAATGATCGATTCTTGCGAGCGACTTTGAATAATTCGCCCTTCATGCTCGGTAATCGAACAGAATGAACAGCCACCAAAACAACCTCGCATAATGTTAATTGAGGTTTTGATCATGTCGTAAGCAGGAATTTTTTCCTTGCCGTACACAGGATGCGGAATACGTTGATAAGGCAAATCAAATACTGCATCCATTTCATCGGTATTTAATGGCCAAGCAGGTGGGTTAACCCACACACCACGATTAGCATCGTGGGGCTGAAATAACGCACGGGCACAACCTGGATTTTGCTCCTGGTGTAAAATACGTGATGCGTGGGCGTATAAATACTTGTCACCCGCTACCTTGTCATAGGCTGGCAGTAATACGTAAGTTTTATCCCAAGGTTTCGGTTTAGGCGGTTGTACGCTGATCGCTTTAGGCGCATCGTTGTCAAAAATTTTGTTATCGGTTGGCCCAGATAGTTTGGCGCAGCCAACGTCATCAGCTCCATAGGGATTGGGTATAGGTTCAATTTTATGCAGTTGATCAATTTTGCGTGAATCCATGCCGCGCCAGCCAGGCATAGCTTCTTTGCGCATGACTGCTGTGCCACGCACATCATCAATATCGCCAATAGCTTCACCACTGGCAATACGACGGGCAACTTCCATTAAAGGACGCTCGGCATTGCCGTAAATTAAAATGTCGGCTTTAGCATCAAAAATCACGCTGCGACGGACTTTGTCTGACCAATAATCATAATGAGCAATACGGCGTAAACTCGCTTCGATACCGCCTATTACTACAGGTATTTCTTTAAATGCTTCTTTACAACGCTGGGCATAAACCGTCACGGCGCGATCAGGGCGTTTACCACCAATATCTCCGGCGGTGTAAGCATCATCGTGACGTAATTTACGGTCAGCGGTGTACCGGTTGATCATCGAATCCATGTTGCCAGCGGTGACACCAAAAAATAAGTTTGGTCGACCCAGCTGCATAAAGTCTTCTTTGCTTGACCAGTCGGGTTGAGAAATGATCCCCACCCGATAACCTTGAGCCTCTAACATGCGGCCAATAACGGCCATGCCGAAGCTAGGATGGTCGACATAGGCGTCACCAGTCACAATGATAATGTCACAGCTATCCCAACCCAGCTTATTCATTTCTTTGCGGGACATAGGTAAAAATGGCGCCGCACCAAAGCTTTCGGCCCAGAATTTGGGATAACTAAATAATGTAGACTCAACTTGCATGTGTATGACCTAAAATTGGAAAAATACGCCAAAGAAGCGGACGCGGAGTATAGCAGTTGGCAAGGGGGAAGTGTGACTAAAAAAACAGCAAAGGTGAAATAATTTTTATGTTTTCACCAGAGCTTAAAACCCTATAAAATAAGTGGAAATAGAAAAATTTCCACTTATTTCTGTATGTTATTACTGATAACTTGAAAAGTGGCTGGTTTATTAAAAACCGATAAAGAAACCAATATTAGCTATCACTAAACCTAAGGTGATTATCCAAGTGGTTAATACTCCCCAGAAGCGGCCAAAATGATAACCGCCTTTTCCTTGGGTTAATCCTATGGCGTGTAGTAAACGCGCCACAATCCAAGCGGTACCAAAACAGTGAAGCAAATAAACAGGCATGCCATTTGCTTCTGCCACCCCAAGTAAAATTAATACCAGTGGCGCATTTTCTAATAAATTGCCATGCACTCGCATTGCTAACGATAAGTCTTTATTACCGCCATCACCAATACCAATAGCATGTAAACGCCGTAATTTAACAATGCGATAAGCAAGTGCGAGCACCAATAATCCGGTCAAACTCGCATATAAACCTGTTACCAATAAAGCCATTTTTTGCTCCTGTCTATTTTTGTAACACTATCATAACCATAAATGAGTAAACTATCACCTTGATAAAAACCAGCTAAAATTTTAACGGCTGGTATTGAAGGTAAATAGTTTATCGATTAATAACGACGGATCGGTTACTATTCGCTGCATTATTAACCCTAGATTAATTAAGAGTGACTGACGGCCAGTGGATAATCAAGACTTTATCGAAAAACGTAGATTTATCATTAAATTAGGTAAAGCATTACACAAGTTTGGTACGCCAGCTTATCGCCTTGAATCCCATTTGCAGACGGTATCCCACACCCTTGGTATTGAAGGTTATTTTCTTATATCTCCCACGTCTATGACCTTTGTTTTACAACATGATACTGAACAAGAATACAACCATGTTGCCCGCGTAAAACCCGGTGATTTAGATTTAGGCTCACTGGCGCGTACCTTTGAATTAGTTGAAGAATTAAGTTCTGGCCAACGCACATTGCAAGAAGCGCTTGACCGCTTAGAAGAAATTGCCAACAAACCCAACCCTTACGGCCACAAACTCACTTTATTAGCCTTTGGTTCAAGTGCGGGTGCTTTTGCCATGTTAATGGGTACGGGTTGGCATGATGTGTTCTGGTCTGCCCTGCTGGGGCTAATTGTATACAGTTTAGTGTTTTGGGCTGAGCGCTCTAAACGTGTTGCCGAAATGCTAGAGCCTTTGGCCGCCGTTGTTGTGGCTATCCTGGCCTGTGGTATTGCGCAATTTGATGCCAGCATTAATTTACCTGTGACTATTTTATCGGGGATCATCATCTTTGTCCCCGGTTTAGCACTGACTTTAGGGTTAGCTGAGTTAGCGGCGCGCGATTTAATATCAGGCACGGCACGCATAATGGATGCCGTTATGCAGTTGTTTAAACTGTATTTTGGCGCAGTACTTGGGATGACAATCGGTAAAGCCATTTTTGGCGAAGCGATTTACATTGACCCCGAACCACTGCCTCGTTGGGCAATTTGGTCCGCGGTACCCATGCTCTCTATGTCACTGGTGATTATATTTAAAGCCCGCCTAAAAGATTCACCATGGGGTGTTTTTGCCGGTATTGTGGCCTTTTTCTCAGCTATGTTAGGCGGCATTTATTTAGGCGAATCCATCGGTATTTTTGTTGGCGCTCTGGCGGTAGGTATTTACTCCAATTTGTATGCACGTTGGATGAAAGCGCCTGCCTCTATCGCGCTGTTGCAAGGCATTGTTATTTTGGTGCCCGGCAGTAAAACGTATATCGGCCTTAATGCGTTGATTTCTGGTGAAACAATGTTGAATCAGGCACACCTGGGTTCGCAGATATTTTTAATCTTTATGTCGCTTATTGCAGGGCTTATTTTTGCTAACGTGATAGTGCCGCCTAGACGATCTTTATAGGCTGTCGTCATACTCAGATAAATACTGCAGGCTGCTATTTGTCGGCCTGCTTAATTTTTTCGCTACATAATAGTATTTTACCTACTGACTCATTAACCATTCTAGCGACCCATTTATAGCTAATTCTGTCTGTTTAGTTTTTTTAATAACCAATATCAAAAACAATACCAATCAAATACGGTAAACACTTGACTCTATACCAATTCAGGTGTGTTATTAAACATGCTGACAACAAAAACAAAACACCAGCAAAATGTTAACGATCATTTTAGTAACAATTAGTCTAAAGATAATAATTAAAGGACATCTCGATGCCAAAAACCTGTTTAGTGTTACTGAGTATCGCGTGTGCAACCTTGCCATTTTCAGCTTTTACAGCAGATATTAATACAAATAATACATCCTTAACCCCGCCACCTGAAACGGCCTCCCTAGCTGAAAAAGAAACCCCAAATGCCACCGTTAAAGTCAGTAAAATAGTGGTTCAAAGTAATCCAATCTTTGATGAATCTGACCCCGAATCATTCTTTATCCATCGCTGGGCTAACTATCTGCATATCAATACGACTGACTCAACCATCATAGATAATTTAAGTTTTGAAGTGGGTGATGATATTAGCCAAAAAGATATTGAAGAAGCACAACGTCTTTTGCGATCTGAATCTTATATTCGTGACGCTAAAATTACCGTTACCCAAAAGGCGCCAGACGCCGATAATACGACCGACCAAACCATGCTGGTTGAAACATGGGATAACTGGTCACTATTACCGACTGTGAGTTTAAGTAAAAATGGCGGCGGCACTAAGTACTCTTTTGGTATTAAAGAGGATAACTTACTCGGTTTAGGTATTAATACCCGGGTGAAATATCAAGCTAGCGATGACAGAACCGGCTATAAATTTGCCTTTAGCGCACCGGTAAAAGCAATCAAACATGCCATTGTTGCCGCAGATTTTTATGATAATAGTGATGGTCAAGCAACAGCATTGGCTTTTTACAAACCCTTTTATGCTTTAGATACTAAGCACATGTATGGCACATCTTGGGTACAAGATGAGCGAACAGACATCATTCGACAAAATGGTGTCGACGTGAACGAATTTAAACATAATGTCGAGTTTGCTAACCTAACCTATGGTTGGTTGTTAACCCGTGATCAGGAGCAACTTAGCCGGGTGACTTTGGGTTTAACTCAAGATAGCAATAAATTTGAAAATCTTGAAACATATCCGCTAAGTGAATTACCCGTTGATCGTGACTTTATCTACCCCTGGATAGGCTATGAATACCTACAGGATGAATTTACTGTTCTTAATAACATTCACCTTATCGGCAATAACGAAGACTTTAATTTAGGTTGGCACCATTCAGCTAAACTGGGCTTTGAAACCAATGATCTTGCCGATAACGCTAATTTGGGATATCACTTAAATATTCTCAGCAGCAGAGGGTGGCAGTCAGATAACCATTTATTTTTAATCAAACTGCAGGGCGAGGCTGATTTAGCCACCAGCCAGGATGATTTTTATAATGTTTCGTTAGCGTCTGAATACTTTTATAACATTACAGATAAATGGACCGCTTACACCAAAGCAGTCGTTGCAACATCAAAAAATAACTACCTTGACCGTACATTCGCCTTAGGGGATGAGACAGGTATTAGAGGCTACCCTAATGATTATCAACACGGTGATAATCAGTGGGTGTTGACGGCTGAATTAAGAAATTATCCTAATATCAATTTATATCAACTCGCCGATTTGGGCTGGGCTTTATTTACCGATGTTGGTCAGGCATTTGGTGGCACAGATGCATTTAATGAAGTAAATGATCCCATAGGCAGTATTGGTATTGGCGCTCGAATTTATTCATCTAAATCAAGTTACGGTAATATTGCCCACATTGATATTGCCAAGCCGTTCACTAATGGACAAGACTTGAACAGCTGGGAGTTTCGATTCCAAATTAAAGACCACTTTTAACTCGATAACACGTTTGATGCTAAACCTAGCATCAAACATAAATGTCTCGCGAATGTAAATATTGTGAAAATAATCTGAAAACGTAAATGATAACCAATATCATTTGCCAAAATTATTCACAATAGGTACACATATGTTATTTACCCCTAGTAAATTAGCGACTGCAACACGCTGGGCATTATGCTTAATGTCTTTATCATCAGCCAGCGCTATCGCAGATGAGGCTCAGACTAGCAACAAATCAATGGAACGGATGATCATAACTGGCAGCCGCGCTGTTGAGCGTATAGACGAAGTCCCGTCATCGGTTACCTTGATCAATCAGCAAACCCTCGCACAAGATATGCAAGTGACCAGTGAGCTACAAAACTTACTCGCCTTTCGTGTGCCAGGCCTTGCCCCTAGCACGGGGACCTCAAGCAATTCAGGCCAAACACTACGTGGGCGCGCCGCATTAGTGATGATTGATGGCGTGCCACAATCTACCCCTCTGCGTAATGGTCAACTGGGGATAAGCTCTATCGACCCAGGTGCAATAGAACGTATTGAAGTGATTAAAGGGGCTACCTCAATTTATGGTAATGGCGCCTCTGGTGGCATTATCAACTACATCACCAAACGTGCGGGCACTGATAAAGCAAATATTAATCTGGGCGCTTCAACAAAATTTAGCGCGGTAAAACTAGAGGACAGCGCAGGTGTGAGGCTTGATGCCTCGATAGACGGCACGCTAGATGATTTTAGTTATGTATTGAGTGCAATAAGTGAAAAAACAGGTTTAGAGCGAGATGCCGAAGGCGATGTCATTGGCCTAATTTATGGTTTGTCTGAAACCCAATCAAATAACCTTTTCACCAAGCTCGCTTATCAGCTGGACGATGATAAGTCTGTACAACTCACTTACAACTATTATGAAGCCCAGCAAGATGCAGATTTAATTGATGTACTTGGCAGTGTTAATAGTGGCGTAAAAACCTATGCTATTCATAACACTCAAGGCATAGCAAAACCTGGGGTGCCACAAGGCCCTAGAGGCAATCACAATTTAATGTTGAAATACGTCGACCAGGACATTTTTTATAACACCCAACTCACATTAGATGGATACCTTCAAACAATAGAGAACATGTTTTTCTATTCAGCTAGCTTAGCTAACCCTAGCGAAGGTTACGATGGTGGACAATCACTGATTAAATCTGAAAAAACAGGCTTACGTGTGAATTTGGCAACCGCTGCCGACTGGGAACACGTTGCAGCAACCTTCATTTATGGTATCGATGCGCTGCAAGATGTGAGCTCACAACCGCTAGAGGATGGCCGTATTTGGGTGCCAGAAATGGACATGTATAATTTAGCGGCCTACTTACAAACCAAATTTATTATTGCCGATAACTGGATTATAAAAGCAGGCGTAAGACAAGACAGTGTCGACTTGGCAGTTGATAATTATCAAACACTCAAGTTATGCAGTACCCCTAGCACCTGTTCTGTGCCATTTGACGTAAAAGGTGGCGACTTAAGCTATGACTCTACCACCTACAATTTGGGGCTAAGGTATAACTTCAACCCTCAATTCAGCCCATTTGTTAGTTTCTCTCAAGGTGCTGATATTTCAGATTTAGGCAGATTACTACGAGCCGCTACCGTTAATGATATCAACCTAGTACAAACACAAGCCTCGGTTGTTGATAATTATGAAATCGGACTGTCTGGTCAATTAAACGACCTAAGCTATGAGCTTGCGGCTTACAAGAGTGAATCTGAACTTGGCACCAGTAACAAATTTGACCCGGTTACAGGTGTTTATATGCCAGTGCGTGCACCTCAAAAAATATGGGGATATGAGGCACAACTTGACTACCAAATACTCGACAACCTAAGTTCCGGAATCTCCTACAGCTGGGTTGAAGGTAAAGATACCGATGCTGACGTTTACCTAGATGGCGGCATTATTGCCGCACCTAAATTTACCGCTTACCTTAACTGGCAGCCGATTCAGCAGGCCAGCATCGGCTTAAATTATATGTATGTAGGCGATCGTAAACGCTTTGAAAAGGTCAATGGTGCGTACGTTGGAGCACAGGGGCCAATTGAGCATTACAATGTAGTGAACCTCAGCAGCAGCTATCAACTTGACAGCTGGCAATTATCGCTTGGGGTTGAAAATCTATTAAATGAAGATTATTTCTCAGCCCGTTCGCAGGCATATACTTACAATGGCTATAATACTAAATCTCTGGGCACGACTGTTAACCTAGGGGTTAAAGCCAATTTTTAATCCAAAAAAAGACCTTGCAAGCGCAAGGTCTTTTTAATAACAAAAACTGTATTTTATACCACTGCAGTTTTACGCTTTTGATGTGCGAGTACAAGTGCAATCAATGACACCACACCAACCGCAATACCGACTGGCTTACTTAATTCCATCGGTAGGCCAAAACCAATACCTGCGGTCATAATATAAGATACCGTAATACTGGTACCAATAATCGCCGGTAAACTCACAATCCAATGGAAAGTGCCGCGATCAAACAAATACTTAGTCGCTAGCCACAATACACTGGTAGATAACAGCATGTTTGAGAAGGCGAAATAACGCCAGATCAATGTGAAGTCAATCTTAGTCATGAAATAAGCAATCACTAAAATTGGCACAGCTAACAGTAAACGGTTACGCATACTTTGCGGAATATTAAACGCATCGGTAATGGTTAAGCGCAATGAACGGAACGCGGTATCACCAGAGGTGATAGGGAAAATTGCCACAGCAATAATCGCCATAATGCCACCCGCTACACCTAAATAAGTGGTTGCAACCTGATTAACCACTAACCCAGGGCCGCCCTGAGCCAAAATCTCTTTAAGCTCAACATAACCACCTGGGAATGCTGCAATACCTGCAGTAGCCCATACACACGCCACAATACCCTCTGACATCATGGCGCCAAAATACACTGGGCGGACATATTTTTCATTGGTTAAACAGCGCGCCATAATAGGTGCTTGAGTCGAGTGAAAACCACTAATAGCACCACAGGTAATAGTGACAAATAATAATGGCCATGTGGGTAATCCGTCAGGATTAGGCTCTAATAAATCATTGTTATAATGGCTATGGTCAAAGTAGGCTAGAAAGTCTCCGGCCATGGGTAAATGCGGCGCATTGATTAATAATGCCACAGCTAAAGACAGGGTCATCACAATCATTAACAGCCCAAATACCGGATATAACTTAGTGATGATTTTATCAATAGGTAATAAAGTCGCTAAAAAGTAATAAACTAAAATAACCAATACCCAAAAGGTATTTCCGCTTAAGAATGTGCCTTCAAAATAGCTTAAATTACTTAATAGTCCTGCTGGGCTCATAATAAATACCACGCCCACAAAAAACAGTAACATAGCAGTAAAAACCAGCATTAAACCTTTAAAGAATATATTAAAATAGTGACCTGCAATTTCAGGTAAACTTTTACCATCCTCTTTAATACTCAATACACCCGAAAAATAGTCATGTACCGCGCCACCTAAGATATTACCGATGACAATCCATACTAAGGCAACGGGACCATATAAAGCGCCAAGAATAGGACCGAATATTGGTCCTACGCCTGCAACGTTTAAAAATTGAATTAAATAAGCTTTTACAGGGTGAACTTCAACATAGTCCACACCATCATTAAATCGAGCTTGCGGTGTTTTTGCGGTGGGGTCGATTCCAGCTTGTCGTTCTACAAATGGGCTGTAAAATTTATAAGCTAGGACCAGCAACGCAATACATATGAAAAATATAAGCATAATATTTGTCCAGTAGGGGGAGGCATTATTGTAGCTTAGAAGTGTCAACGACTTACCGTGTGAGGTCAAGGCTCTAGCTGCTAGACTAAGGTCTAACAACCCCCTATTAGCTTCACATTTTTAGCTTTTACAACATCAATGTAGCGAGCTGTACCTAGATAACGTCACACAGCATAATAAACATTACACCATTTCACCGACTGACTTAATGTATTTAATCGCGCTGTTATTTCTTTAGCAAACGGCTTACAAGCCTAGACTTTAGAGCTTGCTTGCTGATTTAATAAATGGATCGATATCAAAGACGCCCACCTTAAATGAGCGAGGTGAAATAAAAGCCGTTGATAGGAACAAGGTGTCGAAGAAGACACAAGGTAAACTTATCGAGAATGGTTCGTCTAGTCGCGATGATAATGTCAGTTACAACATTATCCCTTTAACCTGATTACGCCCTGACTCTTTCGCCTGATATAGCTGCATATCAGCCTCTTTGAGTACCTGTTCCCATGTCTCGTCTAGCGTCGGCAAAATGGTGGCGACGCCCGCGCTAATAGTCACAGTAGATGAAATACTAGAGTCAGTATGCTCAATAGCTAATGCCTGCACTGCCTGTACCATCTTCTGAGCAATAGAGACTGCGCCTTCACTGTCAGTGTCGGGTAGAATACAAACAAACTCTTCACCACCGTATCGGGCGACCAGATCATAGGGACGAAGTGCTATGCCATAAATAGCTTGTGCGACTGCGCGAAGGCAGTCATCACCCTGTTGATGGCCATAGGTGTCGTTGTAGCGTTTGAAAAAGTCGACATCCAGCATAACTAATGACAAAGGCTTACTATGGCGAATACAATGGCGCCACGATTCAGGTAAGCTCCGCTCAAATTGACGGCGATTAGCTAATCCAGTTAAGCTATCGAGCAGGGCAATCGCTCGTAAAATATCTGACTGGCGCTTGAGTAAAAATTGGTTTTTAACCCTTGTGGTGGTAATAATGCTGTTTATTGGTTTGTGAATAAAATCAACAGCACCTAATTGAAACCCTTTAACTTCCAACTCTTCATCAAAGTGCGCTGTCACAAAAACCACTGCAGTATGAGCGGTTAT
This sequence comes from Shewanella sp. HL-SH8, assembly GCF_051165765.1. Taxonomy (NCBI): domain Bacteria; kingdom Pseudomonadati; phylum Pseudomonadota; class Gammaproteobacteria; order Alteromonadales; family Shewanellaceae; genus Shewanella; species Shewanella sp. HL-SH8. The sequence goes on from NZ_CP195039.1 coordinate 4,249,618, forward strand.
AGGATTGTTTTTTACCTCTTCACAAACCTGTAGTCCTGTCATTCCGGGCATTTCAATATCTAACAATATCACGTCAGGCTTCACTTTTTCGCACACTTCAATGGCCTGTTTACCACTAGTGGCCATATAGACATCAAACTCTTGATGAAATAGCTGATGCAATATTTTGATATTTAACGGCTGATCATCAACAATCAAGATCTTACCTTTATTATCGTCAGCCAAACTCAATACTTCAGAATCTAACATTAACCTACCTCCGTCTCGATAACCGCGAGTAATGCCAAAGCATTTTCAAAATCAAGCGCTTGAACTTGGGAATATAACTCGGTCCAACACCTATGATAAGACAATGAAGCGGCCATGTCGTCCACTAGGTAAATAGCATCCAAGTTGTTTTGTTGTAAATATTGCTTCAACAACATGATTTTATTGTTTATAAGTTCAACATCTTCAGGTAAACCTTGCACTTGTGGGTCAACTGCTGGTGCTTCATTTGATGGCGTCTCAGATATATACTCAGACAGCTGCTTAACGCTGAGTTGAGCTAATAAAGTTAACTTCTCCGTCCAGCGTTCAACTTGTCGCACTTGAGGGTTACCGTGTTTAAACTGCTGTTCTAAATAAGCCGCAAAATCAGCTAAGGTTTTTGCGCCAAAATTACTGGCAACGCCCTTAATTCCATGGCTAACTGCGGCGCTAATTAGTGGATCGGCTTGCCCAATTGCAGCTGTAAACAGCAATAACTGTTTATCTATTTCAGCCTCAAATCCTTTGGCCATTTTTTTGAAAAACACTTCATTGTCTCCAAATCGGCTCAGTATTTGTTCAAGGCTATCTAATAAGTGCTCGCCCTCAGCAGGAAGTTTAGGCTCAAGCACTACAGATGTCTCTTGCTTGCCTACAGTATTATCGATTGCAACTGAGGTAAATTCACGCCCTACGAGGGCCAAAATACTCGGCACTAACTTCTGCATATCGATAGGTTTACCTATGTGATCATTCATGCCGGCATTGATACAATTGACTCTGTCTGACTGTGAGGCATTAGCCGTCATAGCAAGAATAGGCAACTGATCAAAACGGGCATCTTGTCGAATGCGTCGAGTTGCCTCCAGGCCATCTATATCAGGCATCTGCATATCCATAATAACGATATCGAATGCCTGTTTTGCTTGGGTAACCAAAGACACGCCCTTAATACCACCTTCGGCCAATACCACCTTAGCGCCTTCTAGGGTAAGTAGTTCATCGGCCACTTGCCTATTTAATTGATTATCTTCTACCACTAAAATGGTTAATCCCGACAAGCGCTTTTGCTTGTTCAGTTTTACCGGTACCGGTAAAGCCATCAGCTCACCGCGGATCACTTGGCTAATGGACTCAGCCAAAAGCTTAGACGTTACAGGCTTAGTTAAAAAGTGCACAAATGGCGCACTTGAATCTTTATAATCTTGACGGCAAGCTTCTTCACTGTAAGCCGTCAACATTATTACCGCCGGTGCAATACCTTGCTGGCCCTGCTGGCCTTGCACCGACGCACGCAATAACCTCGCGGCATTTATGCCATTAAGTTCAGGCATATTCCAATCCATTAAAACAACATCAAACGGCAGTCGAGCATTATTGGCCTGTTTACATTTAGTTATCGCTTCAGCACCGCTATGAGCACACTCGACTACGCAGCCAAAATTAACCAAGATACTTTGTAAAATGTCCGTAGTGGTATGATTGTCATCCACCACTAAAATTCGACATCCCTGAATATCGATTGAAGCTTCTGCAGTCATAGGTATTAGCGGTAAAGTGACATCAAACCAGAAGCAACTTCCTTTGCCGACTTGGCTGGTGACTAACAACTCACCGTCCATCAGCTCTACCAAACGTTTACTAATGGCTAACCCCAAACCTGTGCCTCCAAAACGCCTAGTTGTAGAAGATTCCGCTTGTTCAAATCCGGTAAAAATGCGACTAAGTTGCTCTTCACTGATGCCTATCCCTGTGTCGGTAATCGAGAATCGCAGCTTGTTATTTTCCGCTGTTGATTCAAGGCACTCAATGCCAATCACGACTTGCCCTTGTTGGGTAAACTTCAGCGCATTGCCGGCTAAATTGATTAGCACTTGCTGTAATCTTAGCTTATCGAGAAGCAGCCAAGATGGGATAGCGGGGTCAAGATTAAACATCACTTCAACATCACGATTGCCAAAATAACCTGATAACACCACGGCAAGGTCGCGCATTAACATTTCTATTTCGCAGGGCTGCGGGTCAAGTTGTAACTTACCGGCTTCAATTTTAGAAAAGTCCAAAATGTCATTTAATAAACCCAACAGAGATTTAGCCGCAGTTTGCGTCTTAGCAATATAATCCTCTTGCTGAGTGGACATGGCGGTATGCTCCATTAGCTGCAACATGCCCAGCACCGCATTCATTGGAGTACGAATTTCGTGACTCATATTGGCTAAAAATACCGACTTTGCGGCATTAGCTGCATCAGCTTGTTCTTTGGCTGTGCGAAGCGTTTCTTCTATTTCACGTTGTTCGGTAATATCAATATTAATACCAATCACTCTCACAACATTGTCATGCTTGTCTTTTTCAACCTCGGCAGCCGCTTGAATATAACGAATTTCACCATCAGTCTTGATGATTCTAAATACTGGATCATATACCTCAGTGCCCGCTATCGCCCCTGTCAGTTTCTGCTCTACCATTGCTAAATCATCAGGATGAACTCGACTAAGCCAATGATCGTAGGTTATCTCCTCTTCTCGCATGCTCAATGGATAACCGTAAATCCTAAGCATACGGTCATTCCACTGCAAACTATTGTCTAGTACGTTGAAAGTCCAAATACCCATTTTGGCCACTTCAGAAGCCTTACTCAGATGATTACTTGCCGTCACTAAAGCATCTTGTTGTTGTAATACCTGGGTAACATCCACCGCAATACCTAAATAACCCACTAAGAGACCGTCATCATCGCGCATAGCAGTAACTGATAAGGATACCTGGCAATGGGTTCCATCTTTTTTGATATAAGTCCAATTGCGCGTTTCCGAGCCTTCTGTTCTGGCCTTATAAACAAATACATCAAAACCTTCAATCGGAATACCATAATGCTGCGATAACTCAATCGAACGTGACTCTATCTCTTCACGTAAGTGCATTAAAGCAGGACTGCATACACCGACTAACACTTTGGCGTCATAGCCCAATAGACGTTCTGCCCCGCGATTAAATATCGTAATAATACCCTTTTCATCTGTGGCAATTATCGACATTTCAGAAGCCGCATCTAATACACTGGTTAATAGTGATCCCAGTTTATTTTTCTCAATCTGGGCAAATTTACGCTCAGTAATATCGGTGCTGAGTGCAATAAAGCGTTCGATATTGCCATTGTCATCGGCTACTGAGCCAATAATGGTATCAAACCAATGTCTGCTACCTTGTTGGTCTAAATTACAAATTTCACCGTGCCAGGATTGCCCCGAATTAATCTGTGCCCACATGCCTTGCCAAAATACGGCATCATGTTCACCAGAGCGTAATATTGAATGGTTTTTCCCTATGAGCTGCTCGCGAGAATAGCCACTCATTCGACAAAAGTAGTCGTTGACCTCTAAAATAACACCGTTAATATCAGTAACTACAGAAAGTAGTTGATCATTAATTGATTTAAGCAGGGCTCTATTTTCAGATAGAGCTTGTTGCAGCTCTTGCGTTCTGTTGGCAACCTTAAATTCCAAGCTTTCATTTAACTTTAAAATCCGCAGCTCTGCATCTTGCTGCGCCGTAACATCGCGAATGGTTTGACTAACGCCGACAATATCACCCTGTTCATCCACTATCGCCATAGCGGTCATAGACGCCGCTAAAGTTTTACCATCTTGGCATTGATGAGATGAAACTTGATTCAAAATAACCTCTCCAGCTAACACTTTCGCAAACCAACATTTTTCAAGTTCAGCTTTTTCAGGCGGTACAATCAGCTCAGTACTAAGTGACCCATACACCTGTGCCTCGTTGTAGCCAAACAGTAACTCAGCACCTCGATTCCAGCTGGTGATATAACCCTCGAGATCATAACTAATGATGCCGTCAAGCGAATGCGCTAGCATATTGGCTAACCTTGCCTGTTCAGTTAACACTTGTTGTTTACGTTGTAAACCAATAGACCACAGCACAACCAATCCCGCCAATAAAATACTGACAAGCACGCTATACATAAATACAACACTGGCATGATTAAGCTTTAAGTTATTGATAAATTCAGGGTAGGCGCTTATCTTAAATTGCCATGTACGGCCAAAAATATTCTTGTTCACCGTATATTGATAGTGGGTAACAGTAGCCGCTTCTGTTGCCTGAGTTTCATAAAAAGTAATGGGGTTATCTTGCGAAGTTACATCCGTCAGGGTTAACTGAGCTGTTTGCTGGTATAAAGCTAATCCGCTCAATACATCATCGGCCACCAAAGGCGCATAGCTCCAACCATATGCTTCAATTTTGCGAGCTTCTGGTGTTAAAGGAGTTACTACACTGCGGTATAATGGCATCAAAATTAAAAAAGATTGTAACGATTTGCCTGTCGCCTGCACTAAGGTAATTGGCCCAGACAAACGCACTTCACCAGATAGCATTGCGGCATCGGCTGCCTCTCGGCGTTGCAGCTCTGAGCCAATATCAAGACCAACAGCAGCAATATTACGTTCAACCGGTTCAATATATTGAATCACATAACGGTCATTATCGTGGGGAGCAAGCTGACGAATAGCAAAATTAGGCCAACTATCTTGTTGAGCTTGGGTAATAAAAGACGCTTGCTGCTCAGGGGAAACAATACGAATAAAACCAAACCCACGCGCGCCGGGAAACTCCTTATCAACCTCTCGCGTTGCACTGTAGCGAACAAATGCCTCACGAGATACTTCATTTTCGCCAGCGGTAACAATCATTCCACGAGCACCGCGAAGACCATATTGATAAAGAGTGATACGGCTCAATACTTGATAACTAATTTGTTCTGAAGCAGTTTGAAGTGACTTATTGATTTCAGCGGAGTTACGCTCATTAACTACCCAGGCCAAAGCGGCACTGATGATTAAGCCCAAAAATAGCACTGCGAAGCCGCGCTTAACGGCAGTTTTGTACTCCAAAGACAAATCCATAATCACCTAAGATATTAAAATTATAGAGTTATGATATTGGACTACTCAGAAAGATTTCGCCAGTGGAATCACTAATGGTTAAAAAAATCTTTTCTAAAGCGTTAATTTCACTCACAAACCGTTTATGAGCACTTTGATAAATTAGTTAGATTTAGCCACTAGACAACAAGGCTGATGATATCTTTGATAAAATTAGCTTATGCCGTAAATAATACCAACCTTAGTAACATGCGAGTTAGAACGGCGACTGCGTATATAGGCATAAGCGAAAAACAAAAGGCCTCACATCGCTGTGAGGCCTTTTATTATAAAGAGGTGAGTTGGCCGATAAGCCGGGTCCTGTCGTGGACAGTTATTCATCTAGGCCTGCAATCGCTCACAGGCTCAAGCAACCTACCCGGTTCCTACGCGAGCAGCGCACATACTATTTAAAGTAATGGAACCCTATTTGGTCTTGCTTCGGGTAGAGTTTACCTTGCTACGAACTATTGCTAGCCGCACGGTGCGCTCTTACCGCACCCTTTCACCCTTACCATTTTAGCAAGCTAAAATGGCGGTCTCCTCTCTGTTGCACTTGTCGTCGGTTCACACCGCCCAGGCGTTACCTGGTACCCTGCTCTTTGAAGCCCGGACTTTCCTCCCCGTACTTGCGTACGCGGCAACTGTCTGGCCAACTCGGCGCGGATTATAGCGTAAGCCTGCCAACAAACCAATCCATAGTTTGCTTTATCGATATGACTAAAATTATAAACCGAGTTCAAGGCCAATTTTATACAATGCATTCTTTTTAAAGCCATGTATTTGCGCGGCGATTGCGGCAGCTTTTTTAAGCGGTAATTCACCTGCCAGCAGTGTCAAAGTATCAATAGCGACTTTAGGTATTGCTTCATCGTCGGCCTGGGCAAAACCATGACACATAATAACAATTTCACCTTTTTGTTGATTCTCATCTGCAGTGACCATTGCCAGAACGTCTTCAGCTGTGCCTGATAAGAAGGTTTCAAAGGTTTTCGTCACTTCTCTAGCCATAACAATTTGGCGATCAGCACCCAGTGCAGCAACAATTGATGTAAGGCTGTGAACAATTCGATGCGGTGATTCATAAAAAATTAACGTACGCGGGTCTTCTTTAAGCGCTGTTAATTTATCAATGCGACCTTTTTCTTTCGCCGGTAAAAAACCTTCAAAACTAAATCTGTCTGATGGAAGTCCAGAGGCACTTAGTGCAGTAATTGCAGCGCAAGGTCCCGGCAGTGGAATGACTTTATGACCTGCATCTCTAACATGTTTAACTAGGTGATAGCCTGGATCAGATATTAGCGGTGTGCCAGCATCTGAAATAAGCGCAACCGATTGACCTGATTGTAATTGCTCAACAATCCACTGGGCACGATCACGCTCGTTGTGGTCATGTAAGGCTGTTTTACGGGTTTCAATACCGTAATGACTTAACAATCTGCCACTGTGCCGAGTATCTTCACATGCTATCAAGCTAACTTGATTTAACACTTCAATTGCACGGCTACTCATGTCCGCGAAATTGCCAATGGGGGTGGGCACAATATAAAGTGCTGCGGCTTGATCCATAACTACCTCAATAATCTCTTTGCACAAGTCTTTCGCCCAGCGTAAGAGCAGGTTAAACTAAAGCCAATATCTTACCAGAGTGAAGCCCTGTGTTAAAAAGACTGATTTCAATTAAATTTCTATTGGCACTGACACTACCAGCATTATTGATTGGTTGTTCAGCCACTAAAACCGAAAGTATTGATCAAGTAGTCAATACGTCATTAGTGTCTGTAGAGCAACCAGCAAGTGTTTATTTATCCGAAGCCAGCAAAAGCAGCTTACCTGAAAAACGTGATCGCAACCTGTTATTAGCAGCCCATGCGTATATTAATGATGGTAATTACAGTTCTGCTGGTAGCATTTTGTCATCGATGCTAAAAAATATGGTGAAAGTGTCTACCATTCAGGCTGAGCACATTTACTTAAATGCGCGTATTGATGAAAAGACTCAAAATGCGCAGGCAGCATTAAACACATTACAATATCCACCCCATTGGCAACTGCCCCGTTGGCAAATGGCGACATATCATCAGTATAAAGCCCGCCTTTATAAGGCTATCCAACAACCTATCGATCAAATTAGACAATTAAGTTTGTTAAGTAACTATTTGCCTAAATCTGAATCGACTCAGGTTAATGACGTTATTTGGAAAGTGTTACAGCCCTTACATGAAGAAACCATTAAAAGCTTCATGCGTGAACCGGCAAACCCAATATTTTCAGGCTGGCTACAACTCGCTTATATTGCTAAACACTATGCAGTTGAACCCACTCAGCTGGTTCGTTATTTAGGCGAATGGCAACGCAATAACCCGTATCATCCAGGTGCGGTAAAATTACCGTCTGATTTAGAAAAAGCGCTCAATGCTAAACCTTATCGCCCGCAAAACATTGCGGTGCTATTACCGCTTTCAGGCCCAAGAGCGGCTGTTGCTGAACCCATAAAAATGGGCATTATGGCCAGCTACATGGCCGAATTTGATAGCAATGTCACTCTGCATTTTATTGATAGCCAAATAGGCATCAAAGCAGCTTATCAGCAAGCAACTGATACCGGTGCAGACTTTATTATCGGGCCATTATTGCCTAATGAAGTGGAAGAGTTGCAACGCTTAAACCAAAGTAAAGAGCAACTTATTCCGCAACTGTATTTAAATCAACTAGAGCAGTTTGAGCCACAGTCTAATCAATTTTATTTCTCGTTATCACCCGCGCAAGAAGCCAGTGATGCCGCGCGTAAATTGTACGCCGATGGGGTTAAGATACCTTTACTGCTAACCAGTAATGACGCCATTGGTAAACGTATGGCTGAAAGCTTTAATCAAACCTGGTTATCGTTAACAGAAAATAACGCTGAAATTCATTATTTTGATAGCGGCGACCAAATGAAACTCACGGTGCAGGAAGCCTTAGGGGTTAAAGACAGTCAGGCAAGAATTACTCGTATGAAAGATATACTGGGCAGCAAACTTGAAGCTGATTTTCGCTCTCGCCAAGATATAGATGCTATCTATATGGTTGCGGCTTACCAAGATTTATCGTTATTAAAAGCCTTTTTAGACGTTAACTTCAGTGTATTTGCAGAACCTGTTGCACTTTATACTTCGAGTCGCGGCCGCTTAGAAAACGAATCAACCCAGTCGGCACAAGAGTTAAATAAAGTGATGATCAGCGACATACCTTGGTTAATGCAGCCAAGTAACGAAACTCGTATGGTTGAATCTTTATGGTCTACCTGGAATAACAGCCAAAAACGTTTATATGTTATGGGGTATGACGCGCTCGAGTTAGTGAACCGGTTAGCCCAAATGCGTGCATTTCCAGGATACCAATTTAATGGCCGAAGCGGTGCATTGTCGCTAAAATCTAATGGGTTAATTGACCGTCAATTAACCTGGGGCAAATACGAAAAAGGTAAACTCACGCCACTATGACATCAGGCGAACTCGCTGAACAACAGGCTAGAGAATATTTACAGCAACAAGGATTAACCTTTGTTACTGCAAATGTGCGCTACAAGTTCGGCGAGATTGACCTCATTATGAAGCAGCAACAGACTTTAGTGTTTGTTGAGGTGAAATATCGCCAATCGCAAGCCTTTGGCGGCGCGATAAATGCTCTGAGCGCTAAGCAAATTAATCGCATTCGCCTCAGTGCCAACGCTTATTTGCAACAACAAGGTATTAATCCACCTTGCCGATTTGATGTTATTGCCATAAATAACACACAAATAAGTTGGATTAAGGGATGTTTTTAAGCATCAATAGTTACCACAGCATTGATTTATGGCATTATATCGACACAGACTTGGCGACAATACACCCCGGTAGTTAGCCGCCAGTAAAAATTCTATATCGTAAGGATTGTTGCATGTTAGAACGTATTAAAGACAGTTTCACAGAATCGATTCAAACTAAAATTGATGCGGCGGAAGCCTTACCTGAATCAATTGAAAAAGCTGCTGAAATGATGGTGCAATGTTTACTCGGCGGTAATAAAATTCTTTCATGTGGTAATGGCGGCAGTGCCGGTGACGCGCAGCATTTTTCGGCTGAGCTACTTAACCGTTATGAAATTGAGCGCCCACCTTTACCGGCTATTGCATTAAGCTGCGACACATCAACTATTACAGCCATTGCGAATGACTACAGTTACGATGAAATTTTCTCTAAGCAGATTTTAGCCTTAGGCCAACCAGGTGATATTTTATTGGCTATTTCTACCAGTGGTAACTCTGGCAACATTATTAAAGCCATGGAAGCTGCTTTAAGCCGTGACATGACTATTGTCGCAATGACAGGTAAAGATGGCGGCGCTATGGCAGGCTTGATGAGTGCTGGCGATGTTGAAATTCGTGTGCCATCAAATGTTACCGCGCGTATTCAAGAGGTACATTTATTAGTCATTCACTGCTTATGTGACAATATTGACCGTACGTTGTTCCCTCAGGATGAACAAGCATGATAAAGCTTGTTGCCATCATCTCGGTTATGGCCTTGCTGCAAGGATGTGCTGGGGCAGTTATGGTTGGCGCTGTTGGTGGCGCCAAGATGGCTAATGATGAGCGCAGTATGTCTACTCAAATCAGTGATACCAATGCTGGCTTTGATATTACTGGCGCCCTTTCAAAATACGAAGACTTAAATAATCAAACCAATATAACTGGCGTGGTGATGAACGGTAACGTATTAATGTATGGGCAAGCGCCTAACTCTATGTTGCGCGATAAAGCAATTAAAGCAGTACAAGAGTTAAATATTGGCGGTAAAATTCATAATCAAATACGTATTGGTAATCCCACTTCTTTTACCACCCGTAGCAATGACACTTGGGTAACCACTAAAGTGAAAGGCCGTATGTTGAATGAGAAATCATTAGATGTGACGCGCATTAAAGTGATTACTGAAAATGGCGAGGTATTTTTACTCGGTTTGATTGAACGTAGCCAAGCTGATCTGGCCGTTGACGTGGCCCGCAATACCGCCGGAGTTCGTAAAGTCGTTAAAGTGTTCGAATATGTCGAGCCCAAAGAAGAAGATTAGTCGAACTTTAAAACCTAATTGTATAAATCAAAAAAGCACCTAAAAAGGTGCTTTTTTATGCATAAGAAAACCCTATACAATCATGCCGATTTTCTTATACACCAAGTCTATAGTTGCTTGGGCGCGCGCTTTGGCTTTTTCAGCCCCTTGCTTCATCACCTGCTCAAGATAAGCTTCATCTGCACGATACTGCTTAAAACGTTCCTGTAACGGTTCAAGCATAGCGACAACCGCTTCACCAGCTTCAACTTTTAAATGGCCGTACATTTTACCTTCAAACTCAGCTTCTAAAGTCGCAATAGACTTACCCGTTACACCTGACATCAGGCTCAATAGGTTCGATACACCGGGTTTATTTTCAACATCAAAACGCACCACTGGTGGCTCGCCGCTGTCTGTCATGGCTTTTTTAACTTTCTTCAGAATTGCCTTTGGCTCTTCTAGCAGACCAATAACATTATTGCGGTTATCATCAGACTTAGACATTTTCTTCAGCGGCTCTTGTAATGACATTACCTTAGCGCCGTGTTCTGGAATATATGCCTGAGGCACGGTAAAAGTATCGCCATAGGCATTATTGAAGCGAGTGGCAATATCACGCGTCAGTTCAAGATGCTGCATTTGATCTTGCCCTACAGGCACTGATTGCGCTTGATACAATAAAATATCTGCTGCCATCAATACAGGGTAACCAAATAAACCGACATTAATATTGTTAGCATGCTTTTGTGACTTGTCTTTAAACTGGGTCATGCGATTTAGCTCACCCATTTGGGTGTAACAGTTCAACGCCCAACTTAACTGAGTATGCTGCGGCACATGTGACTGGACAAACACGGTACTTTTATCAGGGTCAACACCACAGGCTAGATACAGCGCTAATGTATCTAAGCACGCATCACGTAATTTCTCAGGGTCTTGACGAACAGTAATTGCATGCAAGTCAACGACACAATAAATACAATCATGTGTGTCTTGCATTGCCACCCACTGGCGTAGCGCGCCCATATAATTACCTATGGTGAGCTCGCCTGATGGCTGTGCTCCGCTGAAAACTATGGGTTTAGTCATGGGTTTTGTTGCTCCAATTACTGTGTTATAAAATTATTTAGAAAGTAAAAACTGACCGATTTGGCCAAAGTCATCACACACTTCATTCGGTTCGCTTAAACGAATATGTTCACCATAGTTATAACCATAAGTTAACCCTATGACTGTAACATTGGCCGATTTAGCTGCTAAGATATCATTCTTAGAGTCGCCTATCATCAACAACTGTTGCGGCTGGATTTGCCATTGCTGCAAAAGGTGATTAAGGGGTAATGGATCAGGCTTCATTTTTGCCAATGAATCCCCCCTAACACATGATCAAAGAAATCACGTAAACCAAACGCTTCTAATAGCGGAATAGTGAAACGATAGGGTTTGTTCGTCACCACAGCCAAACGATAGCCAGCCTGTTGTAAAGCCATTAGCGTCGACAATACGTTGGGATATAATCGGCTATATTTCTCCAGAAACACACCATAGTGATGCATAAACTTAGGCATAGTGTCTATTAATAGCGATTCATCAACCTCTTTAGCCAGTGCAAAGCTGAGCGCTCGGTGCATCAGCATTTTAGCGCCATTGCCTACCCAGCCCCTTACTTGATCTTCACTTGCTTGTGGCAAAGCCAATTCAAGTAATGTTGCATTGGTTGCGGCCGCCAAATCAGGCACACTGTCAATTAAGGTGCCATCCAAATCAAAGGCTATGGCACGTATTTGATCAAAATTTGTCATGGTTAGGCTACTATTTACGGCTAATAAAGTTGACGTTATAGACTATACTTTTGCTAACTCGCTGCGCATTTCATCTATGACCGTTTTATAATCAGGTTGACTAAAAATAGCCGACCCCGCTACAAACATATCTGCACCTGCTGCCGCGATTTCAGCAATGTTATCAACCTTAACACCGCCATCTACTTGTAAACGAATATCAAAACCACTGGCATCAATACGTTGGCGTACTTGGCGTAATTTATCTAATGTTGACGGAATGAATGACTGACCACCAAAACCTGGGTTAACCGACATCAATAAAATAACATCCAGCTTATCCATTACATGGTCTAAGTAATGCAATGGTGTACCAGGATTAAACACTAAACCTGCTTTACATCCTGATTCTTTAATCAACTGTAAGGTACGATCAACATGCTCAGACGCTTCTGGATGGAAGGTAATAATTGATGCACCTGCTTTAGCAAAGTCAGGTACTATTCTATCTACAGGTTTAACCATTAAATGAACATCAATATCCGCAGTGATCCCATATTGACGTAATGCCGTACAAACCATAGGGCCTATAGTAAGATTAGGGACATAATGATTGTCCATTACATCAAAATGCACCACATCTGCACCCGCATCGAGTACAGCTTTAACATCGTCACCCAAACGGGCAAAGTCAGCAGATAAGATTGATGGAGCAATTAAATAAGGTTGCATCTTGGTCTCGCAGCAAAATAAATGAAGTAATAGTTTACCCTTTGAGGCGAAAAGCCTCTAGTTAAACGACAAAAAAAAGCCCTAGGTATGCAACAAGTTTGATTTTGAAAATAAATATGCTGTAAATGTTCATAAACTATACGGATTTGGTATAATGAATAAGATTTCGGCAGTATTTCAGGTACAGCTAGATGGTACCAATGCACTAGTATGATTAACTAGCTATCAATTCTATAGAAGCTAAATGCAAATCAAGCAAACTAACATATTGTTAATTAAGTATTAAATTTTTTAGAAAACAAATTATATTAAGTTCAAGTTTGTTGAAAGTGAAAACGAACAATGCCAGTAATATACTGGCGTTAATTAATGGAAAGGATCCCCTTATGGAATTACGTCCACATCGTTTATTTTCGTACCTTAGCACTAAGTCAGTAAAATCGATCGCTGCTATGGTGACGACTTCAACCTTGGTCGTGCTAATTAGTTTTGCATTTTCGTCGTCAGCCAAACAAAATATTGATCAGGCATGCGCCTGTGATACGGATGTAAATTATAATGCGAGTTTACCCTCTAGCCACCCAGTCAACCGCTGTGCCACCAAAGAACATGATGTAAGTTGGAAAAATTGGATCTCTGGCAATAGTCGTTCAAGTCAATTCCATTTTATCGACTTAATTGAATTATTATATGGTCATAAAGATAAACCACTTGCAGATATACCTGCATCAAATAAGCCAGAGCAGATTTAACAATGTCTTTTTGGCGAGTATTTAGCAGCACGATTGCCGCATTTTTTGGGGTACAAACCGATAGTAATCGTCAGCGAGATTTTAAAACAACTTCACCTGTGCCTTTTATTCTAATGGGCATTGCTCTAGCTGTAGTGATGGTTTTAACGTTAATTTTTATTGTGCAACAAGTCCTTAGCTAATCTCTCAAGCCTAGTTTTCTTCATCGTCACAATAGTGATGGTCATATAGCGCCATAATTTCATCTACTTTAATTCGCGAAGCACCTTTCTGGCTAATATTTCTTTGCACAGATATTGTGGCAAGTTTTGCGCCACGATAAAGCTCTCTGGTCAGCGCAATGTCATGATTACTGATCAGCACTGGAATATTGCGTTTATGGGCTGTATGACGTGAATGTCTGGCAAGTAATGCCTGATCATCTAAACTAAAGCCTGGACCTGCGTAGGTAGTAAAACTTGCGGTGGTAGATAATGGAGCATAAGGAGGATCACAATAAATAACATCGCCTTCTTTTGCTAAAGCGAATGCACCTTCATAACCAATACATTTAAATGTGGCATTTTTGGCTTTAGCTGAAAAATGGCGAATTTCGGCTTCAGGGAAATAGGGTTTCTTGTATGAACCAAAAGGTACGTTAAAGCCACCTTTGCGGTTATATCGACACAAGCCATTGAACCCAAAACGATTTAAGTATAAAAAATATACCGAGCGGGTAAAAGGATCACGGCTCAAATTAAAATCGGTACGTATCTGATAATAAGCTTCTTTGTTATTCATTTCAGCAACAAATAATGCTTTGGTCGCCTTGATATAAGCATCTGGCTTTTGCTTTACTATTTCATAAAGATTAATCAAATCTTGATTAATATCGCATAACAAGTAGTCGTCATAGTGGGTATTTAAAAACACTGAGCCAGCACCAACGAAAGGCTCAACTAGTCGCTGACCTTTTGGTAGATGTTTCGACAATTCATCGACGAGTTTAAATTTTCCACCCGCCCATTTTAGAAAGGCTCTATGCTTTTTTGTCATAAAGTAAGTTACTTGCTGCCAAAATTAAAGCTGGAGATTGTACTCTGTTTACACTTATTTATCATCGACTTTCCAGTTCAATTCTATATTCGCTTAAATCGGTCCACTTTCTCACCCAAGGAGCACTTATGCTATGCTCAGCTTGTAACCGCTTAGCCTGTTGTTGAGCCTCCTGTGGAGAAAAATACTGACCAAACAACAACACATAACGCTGCTTATGTTTAGCGATATAAACAGACTCTTTATTACCGATTTTAGTTATTATCGATTCTAATGATTTCTTATCTATTACGCTGGCCAACTGAAGCGTATAGCCCTTATTAAGTAGATCATTGTTATCATTTATCTTTGTGAGCACTGGCTTGCGAACATCTTTCGCAATACTTGGCATATCCGAACTAGCGGCTTTCGGTTCAGCTGCAGAGCTTTCAGCATCAGCGATAGACTCGTTGTTATTAAGCGCTGTTGAGCCTATTACAAGCGCAGTATCTCTACTGTGACTCACCTTTTCTATCCCGGGTAGTTTAATGCTCTGTATCGCAAAAGGAGGATGAGTTTGATTATTTTTTGTCGCAGGCTTAATAGATGATATCAATGTCTTACCATAGAATACGATAGAGGCTTCAGCGCTGTCTCGTTGTTGTTGCTGAAGTGCGGTCAATTGCTTCTGTGGCTCGGTTAATTCTACTCGATTAAACCTTGGCTCATTTTTAACAAAGTAGCCCATTATTACCAATACAGTCACAAGCATTAACAACGAGGCTAATTTGATTTTCATCCCCCAAACAGGGCTATTTTGTTTCGGCTCGGTTATCGCTAACTTTAATAATTCAACGACTTCAGAGGGTGTTCCAGATTGATTCTCCAGCTGACGATGAATAATATCTCTCGCGATAAAAGAGGTACTACCGGATCTCATTAGTAAGCTTTGATATAAACCATCCCGCTCTGCTATCGGCAATGGCTCAATGGTAATAGGCAATAATAACTGACGCATGTCATTGGATAGCTCAGCCATTAATTTTGAAAGATAAGAGGAATCCATTGCCATAGTCACTGAAACATTTGAGCCGCCACATTGAATTTTTGATAGCAGAATGCATTCTGCCCATAAGGTTTTTGGCAATAAATGGGCATCATCAATAATGATATGTAAGGGTTTAGTCAACGTTGATTGAATACGCATAATGGTATCCATCAGGGGGATTTCATCGTCGAAAATAGGCGAAGAAATTAATTGAACCAGAATTTTACGCCGGATCTCTGCTGAAGCAGCATGCTGAGGGCAAAGGACAAGCGCCGAATTATAATCATCAAGTTCACTGGCTAGTGCTGCACTTAAGGTAGATTTACCCGATCCTTTTTGGCCACATAATAACAGTAACTGTCCACTATAGCTGGCGGTATGCTGAAGTCGCTCAACGAGCTCTTCTTGGGTTGGCAGTAATAATAATGCTGAAGTCAAAAAATCCACCACACGTCAATTATGCGCGGTTGATCACCCGCTCAAGTAAGTCTTCACTAACATCACTGAAAACGTCTGCCTGACCTAAAGCAGTTGGCAAAATTAATCGAATCTTACCAGCTAATACTTTCTTGTCACGGCGCATATGCTTAATAAAACTATCAAAATCCATCGACTTAGGAGCATTAACGGGTAGGTCAAATGCAACAAATAAATTTCTAATACGACAAACTATTGACTCATCTATCAAATCAAGTTCTTGTGCAGTCAATGCAGCAAGAATTGTGCCTGCTGCTACAGCGTCACCATGCAGCCAGGTACCATAGCCCATTTCAGCTTCTATAGCATGACCGAAGGTATGACCAAGATTAAGTAACGCCCTGACTCCGCGTTCCGTTTCGTCTTGTGTGACGACATCAGCTTTAATCTGGCAGCATTTGGCGATGGTATATTCCAACGCCTGTGTATCTAATGCTTTTAACGCGGCGACATTTTGCTCTAACCAGGCAAAAAACTCTCCATCCCAAATAATGCCATATTTGATGACTTCTGCCATACCAGCAGAAAATTCATTAGCAGGAAGGGTTTTTAAGCAATCGGTATCAATGATAACGCTTTTAGGTTGATAAAATGCGCCTATCATATTCTTGCCAAGAGGGTGATTTACAGCCGTTTTGCCGCCAACAGAAGAATCAACTTGAGACAATAATGTCGTAGGCACTTGAACAAAATCGATTCCACGCTGATAACACGCAGCCGCAAAACCGGTCATATCGCCGATAACCCCACCACCCAAAGCAACGAGAACTGAATCACGAGCAAAATTACCCTCTAGCAAAGCTGAAAAAATAAGATCCAGATGCTCGAGATTTTTGAATTGCTCACCATCAGGCAGAATAATTTTTTCAACTGACGCACAAGACACCATTGCCTGTTCCAATGTAGATAAGTACAAAGGGGCAATAGTGTCATTGCTAACGATGAGTATATTCTTGTTTGCAAGGTAACGGCTAAAAAGCGCGCTATCATGCATCAAATTCTGGCCTATATAAATAGGATAACTTCTATCACCTAAATCGACCTGAATTTGTTGCATTGCTTTACCTAAAAACCGAGTTGCTCAATTATTTGATTTGCGACAATTTTCGCACTTTGTTCGTCTGTCTTTACGATGACATCGGCAATCTCTTCGTACAAAGGATTACGCGATTCTGCTAAGTTCTCAAGAACTTCGCGTGGGTCATCAACTTGCAGTAATGGACGACGTTTATCACGTTGCGTACGAGCAACTTGTTTATCGATAGTCGTCTCTAAATACACCACAATTCCGCGAGCAGAAAGATAATTGCGAATATCTTTACTCTGAACTGAGCCACCACCAGTTGCTAACACAATACCTTGCCTCTCTGAAAGATCGGCAATAACTTGTGCTTCACGACGACGGAAACCTTCTTCACCTTCAACATCGAACACCCAAGCGATATCAGCGCCTGTACGTTGTTCAATCTCGTGGTCAGAATCGTGGAATTCTAAATGCAGCATTTGAGCCAAATGACGGCCAATTGTGCTTTTACCTGCGCCCATAGGGCCTACTAGAAAAATATTACGTTTTTCAGCCATTTCGTATACGTCTGAATCTTATATAAAAGAATGCCTGATCGACTAAAGATACAGCCGACCGCTTAAAATATTACCTTGCTCTACTGAGACTTGACGGAGGATTATCTCAGCTTAAGGCTACTGCTGGCAAGTGATGGTGGCAATTATATTCAATAAAAGTCCATAATGTAGCCAAAAGCAAAGGCCAGCTAAGAGTTAGCTGGCCTTTATCATTTTATTGTATGTTATAACTTTTCAGAAATAATCTTAGGGGTCACGAAAATCAATAGCTCTTGGCGTTCGTTTTTATCAGATGTGTTTCTGAATAAGAAGCCAACTAAAGGTATATCGCCTAAAACTGGCACCTTGCTCACTCGGCTAATTAAGTTCTGTTGGTAAATACCACCCAATACAATCGTCTCACCGTTATCCACAAGTACTTGGGTACCAATGCGCTGCGTATCGATAGACACAGCCTCACCTGTAGGGGTTTGAACCGTTTTACCCTGTGAATCTTGGGTGATTTCTAGATCTAAAATCACACGGTTATCAGGGGTAATTTGTGGGGTAACACGTAACGACAACACAGCTTTCTTAAAGGTAACCGATGTTGCACCACTTGACGCTGACTCCACATAAGGGATCTCAACACCTTGCTCAATATAAGCAGCCTTTTGGTTTGAGGTTGTAATACGTGGGCTTGCAATAATTTCGCCTTTGTTTTCTTGCTCTAACGCACTTAACTCTAGGTCAAGCACGGTACCATCAGCTAACTTTGCCACATGGAAAGCAATACTTGTTGGGTTCGAAATCGCCGCAGGCAAGTTAACGTTTAAGCGATCATCTAAGCTTGGAACAAGCCCGCCAGCGATGCTTCCCGCACCTTCAAGTGAACCTGAAGAGCCTTTAGTACCCTGCTGATCTGTGATGCCCCAGCGAATACCTAAGTCTTCAGAAACATCATCTTTAACAGTAACCATACGTGCTTCGATTAGCACTTGTTTTATAGGGATATCGAGCACTTCTATTAAACGATGAATACTTTCTAAAATCTCTGCAGTATCTTTCACCAATAAAGTGTTAGTACGTTCATCAACTGCTACACTGCCACGGGTCGATAATAAGCTGGAGTCTGTACCTTTTAATAGCTCAGCAATATCGACCGCTTTAGCATAATTAATCTGTAAGTACTCAGAGTATAATGGTGCTAACTCTTTTACTTCCTGCTTATTCTTAAGGTCGTTACTTTCACGGATAGCCAATTCTTCACTCGGCGCAACCATCAAAATATTACCTTCAATACGTTTATCAAGTCCTTTGGTTTGCAAAATTAAGTCTAATGCCTGATCCCAAGGTACATCATCTAAACGTAGGGTAATATTTCCTTCGACGGTATCACTCGTGACTAGGTTGAAATTATTATAATCAGCAATAATTTGCAGAACAGTTCTGACTGAAATATTTTGGAAATTTAATGATAAAGAGCGGCCATTATATTTCTTAGCCTCTTTAGCAACAGATACTCTTTCTATTTTATCGATACTAACAGTAAATACATTACCATCTTGCTTGTAATTGTATTCATAGTTGCCACCTACATCGACTAACACTCGTGAGGTTAAGTCTTCTTTAAATGTTTCAAAACTACTGACTGGAGTTGCAAAGTCCTGAACATCCATGACATACAATAAATCATCACCAATATTAGTGTTATATAATTTAATTTCGAGCTTGGCACCAACCTGCTCGACATTGGCAGCTACAGAGCGATTGCTGAGATTAAATAATAATTCTCCGCCACCTTTTGCATTTCTTCTAAAATCAATACTTTGTATCGAATTCACAAATGGATTATCAGCACTAGAAGGCCCTGATACCGCATCGTTAATCGTTAATCGATAAGTATTACCCTCAATTTTACCCTGATAAGGCTTAACACTTTTGAGCGCAACAATAACTGAAAGATCACTGGCTTGTTGCTGTGCTGTTAGATATTTCACACCCACACTATCGATCGGTAATTTATCTTTCGCTAAGCTAGAGATGGTGTCATCAAAGTTTAAAATAATTTCGGCCGGATTGGCTGAAAGGTCCACTGTAGGGGAAGTGATTTCAGACTCGAATACCAGCTCTAATTCTAATTGATGATCGACAATTGAATGATATTTCACATCCAATAGGCGATTAGCCGCAAAAGCACTCGGCAAGGCAAAAATTAATAGCACTGACCCTAGAAGGGTTTTTATTATTGATGAATTCGTCATTGATTTTCTCATCGCGGCAGAAGATTTCATTATTCTCTCATCCTTCGCATGGTTATTTGCCAGATAATTCTAAGTTGCTAGGACGTTCAGCCCAACAACCTGAACCATCAGGAATTAATTCTATAATTTCGATATATTGGGGCGTTACATTTGAAATGCGACCATGATAAAGCCCTAAATACTCGCCCACACCCATACGATAAACATTAGCATCGGCTGATTCGATTAATGCCCAAATACTATCGTCTTCACTTAACGTACCACGCATTCTTAAATTATCTAGCGCGTAGGTTTCCAATCTGCCTTTACGTCTTGCCAAGTCGGGTTGTAAACAGTCTTTTGAGGTATCAATAACCTCTTCGGTTAACTCTCTTGAAGGCGGAACAAAAGGGCTGCGCATTAATTCAGCTTGATATGAAAAATGCTCAAACTTTGGTGTTTCTGTTAGTGGTGGAATACGGGCAACATGCTGTGCTTTAGTGGTCGTAACAAACAACTCTAAATCACTGCGGTCACCAATACAGCCTGTCAATAACAAGCTAACACCAATAAAAACGGGTAAGAGTTTCATTTAATTCTTCCCCTTAGCAATTTCTTTAGGTAACTCTGCACCTTCTTTAAAGCGATAGGTTTTAGCTAAAATAGCCATAGACAAACCACCGCCCTCTTTGTAGGTAATAGTAAAATCATGCAAACTAACAATACGTGGGAGCTTTGCAACACCACTAACCATATTGCCTATTTCATGATAATCACCCTCAACATTTAACCTAATAGGAAATTCGATATAGAAATCACGTTCAATTTCATTATCCCAGTCTAAACTGTTTATTCTTAAACCCGCATCGGTTGCTGCAAAAGTTATATCATCAAGTAATCCTGGCATTTCATTTTCAGAAGGCAGCATTTTTAATAACTCGGCAAATTGCATTTCCATGATAACAAGTTGTTCGCGGTATAACTTTAGATTAGCAGCTAATCGATATTTAGTTTCAAAATCAGCTTTTAATTCGATTTCTTTATTTTGTTCTGACTCCATTACTGAAATGGTATCGGCAATAAACAGATAATAACTGGCACCAATAACGCATATAGATAAGAACGCTGCAAAAACGAGCTTGACTAACTTAGGCCAGCCACCAATATTTTCAAAATCAATATCATTAAATTGGTCTAAATCTAAATTCATTTTTTCGCTCCTTGTTGCATATCAAGGGCTTGATTACCGAACTGATTAGTAATAGACACTTTTAGCTTGAACCGCTGCAATTGGCGTAATTCTTCATTTTGAGAAATAATAGACTGCATGCTTGGATCAGATAAATACTCAGAAGTTGTCACTTTCCTCATCATATTTGCAACGTTATTATTGGACTCGCTGCGACCTTCAATCCAAAGGGTGCTGCCTTTTTTCTCAATACTCGATAAATAAATGCCTGGTGGAACGATCCTAACCAACTCATCTAATACATGAGTGGGTAAGTTACGAGATTGCTGAAGTGCTAAAATAATTTCAGTTCGGCGTTCAATATCTTTTTTACGTTTGGTTATTTCGCTAATTTCTGCAATCTGAGTATCTAATAAGGAAATTTCAGACATTAAATAACTATTACGCTGACGTTGATCATCGGTCACTAATTCAATGTAACTAATAAACAAATAGACTAATAAAGATGTCACTAGAAAGACTAGTGCAAGGATACCAATAAAGTCACGCTTTTGTTTTTCCCGTGCTTCTTCTCGCCACGGGAGTAAATTTATGTTCGCCATTGAGCGTAACTCCTCAGCGCCAAGCCACTTGCTACCATGAACTTATTAATTGATGGCTGTAATTGGGATTTAATTGCTTCATCGGCATACAAACAGCCTTGAAAGGGATCCGCGACAATGGCATAAACGCCAAGTTCATTAGTTAATACGGTTGCCATACCTTCTAATCTACCGGTTCCGCCACATAACACCACGTAATCCACTTTTTCACGGCCACTGGCTGTGCAGTATATCTGTAGAGTACGCTTGATTTGTTGCAGCAGTTGAGTTTGAAATGGGGATAACACTTCAAACATATAGTTTCTAGGTAAGTTACCACTCACTTTAGCTAATTCAGCTTCGGCATGGGACATACCATAAAATGATAAAATAGACTGAGTAAATAACTCCCCACCAAATGCTTGCTCACGAATAAAAGTCGTTTCACCGCGTTCGACAACGGCAAATGTAGTGATATTAGCACCGACATCTACCATCGCAATGGTTTTGTCTTTAGCGCCTTCTGGAAGTTGTGCGTAAATCAACTCAGCTGAGCGACCTAACGCATACCCTTCAACATCAACCACTTTCACATCTAATTCGACAGCATCTAAAGCATCAACACGTGAGTCAATATTTTCTGTACGACAAGCACTGAGTAAAACATCCACCTTTGTCGGGTCGGTGCTGTTTTGACTCAGTGTTTCGAAATCTATACTGACTTCATCGAGTGAATAGGGGATCAAGTTATCTGCTTCGATTTCAATTTGCGCTTCCATTTCTTCTTCATTCAATGAAGCATCCATGTAAATCACTTTGGTCATAACCGCGGACCCAGAAACAGCAACAGACGCGAACTTCACCCCTTTGGGCAAAGAACGTTTCACTTGTCTTAACGATTCTAATACGGCTTCAGAATCGCGAATATCATGATCGGCAACGGCACCTTTTTTAATTGGCACAGTTGCATAATTTTGAATTTTATATCCATCAGCAGTCTTACTAAGCAATATGGCTTTTACTTCATGGGAGCCAATATCGACCCCCACCATTTGCGGAGCTTGACGCTTCCATAATTTAGAAAGCATATTCCGTCATCACAATTCTTTTATTGTTTTAAAATATAGTAGCACAAAATCATCTCGTTACACTTATTTGTACAAAATGTTTCTATATTGTACAAACACTATTTTTTTGTTTATACGTTTTTACTTCACCAAAATGGTTGCGGCTTATATACTATCGCCCTATTTAAGTTTTTTTGGAATACATGCGTGAAGTGGTTTAAACGATTAATAATTGCTTTTTTTAGTCTTTCTTTACTTGGTGTAGGTGCTATTGCTGCAGCATATTTTTATGTTTTACCTGACTTACCTGATGTTAACTCACTAAAAACAGTTCAATTACAAACACCACTGCGTATATATAGTAGTGACGGCAAACTCATTTCTCAATTTGGTGAGAAACGCCGAGTACCTGTTGAGTTTGAAGACGTGCCACAACAGCTTATCAATGCTGTACTTGATACCGAAGATGCGAGATTTTTTGAACATAAAGGTATTGATCCAATCGGTATTATTCGTGCTGCAACAATTTTAATTACGACAGGCAAAAAAAGCCAAGGTGCGAGTACTATAACCCAGCAAGTTGCTCGAGGCTTTTTCTTATCAAACGAAAAAACATATATTCGTAAAGTAAAAGAAATTTTTCTCGCGTTAAAAATTGAAAAAGCCCTCACTAAACATGAAATTTTAACCTTATATTTAAATCGCTCATTTTTAGGAAACCGCGCATACGGTGTTGGGGCAGCGGCGCAAGTTTACTATGGTAAGAACTTAAATGAGTTGTCATTACCAGAAATGGCAATGATTGCGGGCTTGCCTCAAGCACCATCAGCGGCCAACCCAATACGTAACCCCGCTAGAGCTCAAGCACGTCGTAACTGGGTATTAAGCAGAATGTTAGAGAAAAACAACATTACTGAGGCAGAATATCAAGAAGCGATTGACGCCCCGCTTACGGCACGATATCACGGTTCAGAAATTGACTTATATGCCCCATATATTTCTGAAATGGCCCGCGATTACATGATCCAGAAATACGGTGAAGAAGCGGCTTATACCAATGGCTATAATGTTTACACCACTATTTCATCTGATTTACAGTTAATGGCTCAGGATGCATTACGAGATAACGTATTCGCATACGATCAACGTCATGGGTATCGCGGTCCAATTTCGCAACTCTGGACAGGAACGCCACTTGGTCGTACTGAGATTATTGAACAGTTAGCCCAAACGCCACCAATGCAAGGTATTTTACCTGCAGCAGTAATGTCTGTTACAGATCAACAAGCAAAAATGATGCTTGCTGATGGTTCTGAAATAACCATTGAATGGTCAGGATTAAAATGGGCACGTAAATTTATCACTGATAAACGTCAAGGTTTACCGCCTAAGCTTGCTACTGATATTTTATCGCAGGGACAGCAAGTCTATGTGCGTAATAACGGCAGCTTTTGGCAATTATCGCAAATTCCTGAGGTTGCTAGTGCCACGGTAAGTTTAGACCCATTTGATGGGGCTATTCGCACACTGGTTGGTGGATTTAGTTTTAGCAAAAGCCAGTTTAACCGAGTGACCCAAGCTAAGCGTCAACTCGGCTCAAATATTAAACCATTTATTTATGCTTCGGCCCTTGAGAAAGACTGGACTCTTGCGACCTTAATTAATAATGCGCCTATTAATAAGCCTGATACTCGCCAAGGCACTGCATGGCGTCCTAAAAATTCGCCAGATATCTATGGCGGGCCAACTCGACTAAGAGTAGGTTTAGCTCAATCGATTAACGTTATGGCGGTACGCGCGCTTCGTCATGTAGGTTTACAAAATGCCACTGATGAACTGGTAAAATTTGGCTTTGATGCTAAAGATTTACCCCGTAATGAATCTTTGGCTTTAGGCTCACCTTCGGTGACACCTTTACAGGTAGCCACTGCGTTTAACGTGTTCGCCAATGGCGGTTATTTAGTTGAACCTTACTTTATCGACCACGTAACAGATTCATACGATAATATCATTGAGCAAGCATCTCCTACTCTGGCTTGTTCATCCGGTTTAAATGAGCAAACGATTAGCGAGCCATCTGACGATGAGGCTAGCAGCGATTTTTTTGCTGCAATGAATCAAGATTTATCAGCCGCTAATTCAGATACTGAATTAGTCTGTAATCGTCAAAATGGCCGCTATGCTAAGCAAGTTATTTCAGAGCAAACTGCCTTTTTGATCACCGAATCGCTTAAAAGTGTTATATGGGGTGGCGGAGATTGGAGTAAAGGTACTGGTTGGAATGGTACTGCGTGGCGTGCATCTAAGTTACTTAAACGCCATGACATTGCAGGTAAAACAGGAACAACCAACGAATCTCGTGACACTTGGTTTAGTGGATTTAATCCTACGTTAACTTCGACATTTTGGGTAGGATTTGATGACCACGGCCGTCAACTAGGGCGTGCCAGTTGGATGGCTAGCGGTGCTCCTGATCAAATATCAGGCGGAGAAGCCGGCGCAAAAACCGCTGGCCCTGGCTGGAATGACTTTATGAATAAAGCATTAAAAGGCACAACCGAAGTATCGGCTGAACCACCAAAAGGCATTGTCTCTGTTCGTATTGATTTAGAAACAGGTAAGCTCACAAGAAAGACTGATCACACAACCGCATTTGAATATTTTGTTGCTGGCACTGAGCCCAAAGAATATGCGATAGAAACTCAAAGCTCTGGTGAGACATTTATTGATAGCGTTGCGGAAGATTTATTCCAATAGCTAATTATGGAAATGATAAAGCCGTATTCAGTTAAAACTTAATACGGCTTTTTTTATGTTCGTTTGAATATGAGAATCGATTAATTATGGCAATAGTCGTTGATGTAATTCGGTTAATGAGCCAACTTGGTAGTGAGGTGTAATATTACTATCAGCCATTACACCCGCAGAGTTTAACCAGCAAGTGTCAATTCCGGCATTAATACCGCCCAAAATATCTGACTGTAATGTGTCCCCAACCATTAACACTTGATGCTTTTCAGGATGGCCCATTCGTTCAAAAGCATGATCAAATATCGCTTTATCGGGTTTCGCTTTTCCCACTTGCTCAGAAATAATCACTTGAGAAAATGCCGTCTCCATACCGGTTTTTTGCAGGCGTATTTGTTGAAGCTGAGTAAAGCCATTGGTAATAATACCTAAATTAACTTTACCCACTAAAGCATCAATAAGCGTCCTAGCACCAGGTAAAGGTTCGCAAATGTCGGCCATTGCCGCCAAAAAACCATGATTTAACTGCTCAGGCTGAACGGTTAGCTTTATTCCCCACTCAACAAATCGCTGCGTCTGTAACGTTTTGGCGTCAATAACGCCATTTTGGTATTCAACCCAAAGAGGTTTATTTACCTTTTGATAATGGTCAAAATCTGCATGACTAAATTCAACATCATATTTTGAAAATAATAACTTCAGTCCAGCAAAAGCATCAAAATGAAACAAGGTTTCATCGGCATCAAATAAAATCCACTGATATTTTGAAATATGCATTAATTACATTCACCAATTAATTGATATGTTGAGTTAACTGATAATTACTCGAAAAGTGGTTTTAATTTGGCTTCTTGCCCCAGCAAACTTTTAAAAATCGTTAACTGGTTAGCTGCACGATCTAAATTATGATTAGGTCTGTGAATACTAAAATAAGCATCGCCATTGATATGATCGGCTAAAAAACGACTGCCCAACATCAATGCCATAACTTTTATACCTAGCCATAAACTCCGTTTTTCTATTGGAGTAATGATCCCTTCTAATGCTTTGATGTAGCTTTCACTGGCAGCAGCAATAATCTCTGGTCGTGCAATTACCTTATCTAATGCAGTGGAATCTTCTTCCTCTGGCGAACAAAAAGCACGCACCATGTCACCAAAGTCATACATCAAATACCCTTTCATGCAGGTATCCAAATCAATAATGGCCATACTTGACATATCACGCTCATCAAATAACATGTTGTTGATTTTGGTATCATTATGACAAACACGCAAAGGTAATAGCGATTCAACCTGCTCAAGCTCATCAAATAACGCATGTTGACTAAAAACCAAATCAACCCAATATTGGCATTCTGACAAACGTTGACATTTATCATCACCTACCGCTTGCTGTAGCTGTTGTAGTCTAAAAGGAAAATTCAAAAAATCTTTAATAACATCATTAATGCAATCTGGGTTGAGTGAACTCAATGCCGCGACAAAATGACCAAAGGCTCCGGCAGCCATTTTTGCTTGTTCGGTGTTAGTAACCACTTCAATAGTATGGCTACTTGGCAAGTAAGTTATCGCCCGCCAATAGCCGTCATCGCCAAGATTAATAGCATATTGTTTATCTTGCGCGCTAACAGGCTTAACAACTTGTAATTGATAATGGCCTTGTTCAACTTGCTGTTGAAGATGTTCACTGACATGTAATGCATTTTCAATCAGTAAATTTGGCTGAGTAAATACATCAGTATTTATTCTTTGTAAAACAAATTCGCCCTTGGGCCAACGTACTAAATATGTCTGATTAATGTGTCCATTTCCAAGCGTTGAGATGGTGACTTTATCTAAACCAATACCAAAATGAGGCAGCACTTGCTGCCTAATAAAATCACTCACTCATACGCTCCATATTCTTTTTAAGTTATATCGTATTAATTATATTCAGTTAATCTGTCGGTAGATAATCAGCAAACTCTTGATGCTGCATTAACGTAGCTTGACTGCCCTTTAAGCTAAAGTCATAGCCACAAAGCTTAAAACTACCACGCATTGCAATATGATTAATAATAGATTTGTTATCTAAAGGTGAAAAACGCGCTTCAGTGGCCTCATCGCTCATTAAATCAACACTAATAGGCCTATATTCACTGCCATCGTTAAAAACGAGCTCACTACAGGTTTTATCGCCTTGGGCGGTATCGAGTCGCCAGAGGTTTTTTGCCGTATCTGTATCACCGAGCCAGCGCACAATAAATATGCTGTCTTGCATAACTATCCAGAAACCATCAGGCAACTTAGCGCTGACTCTGTCGATTTTTTCTGATTGGGTAACGTTAACCTTGGCAATATCTTTTTCATCACTGTCACCGCTATTAGTAAGACTGACTAGCAACCATACGATTAAACCCGATACCAGTAATACACCTAACACCTTAGCGCCCAGAATCACTGGAATATGATGCTCCTTTAAGCGATTTAACCAAGATTTGATTAACTCAGTCACCGAGCCGGTATCAAGCGCATCACGATCAACATCAAAACGATGAGATGCCTGCCAAGATTGCTTAAAAGCTGACATTGACTCGGGTGCTTGATCAATTGCAGAAAAACGCATTGATGCGACTAAAGGTTCGTCGGTAGTATCAATGTCGATATGTTTGCTGTTTGTATGTTCGGTTTCATTAACCTCAACTTCTGCATGATCAAATGAGGCATGATGCGCACCTATATCTGAGACTTCATTTTGCCCCCGCTCATCATCAGCAACATGATGCACTTCAGCAGCCATCGGTTTAACATCCGCACGAGCAGCCTGGCCAAAAACCTGTGGTTCACGGCGTTTTCTCACGCCACCTAATTCCGACTTAACCTGTGCTTTAGGGCCATAATAACCTTCAACATAAGGCACTTTTTGACTAATGGCGGGAAAGAAGCTAATAAAAACACTACAAGCAATACCTAATAAACCTACTCCTGCAATAGCAGCAAAAGGCCAAAACAAATAACAACTCAATACAAATAATAAGTGTGGCAAGACAGCAAGTAACACCCAAAAAATGGGTCTACCTGCATCATGTAAACGTCTGAGCGCAGACAAGCTAATCACTGTCGTTGTTAGCAGTGCTGCAAATAAAATAATCATGCTTTGCGGGAAAACTATCCCGACTAAAAACAAAAAACTAAAACTGGCTAAAATGATGGCCAAAAAGCGGAAGGCATTGTCGCGGCCTTGATAACACCAAAGCGTGTTTAACTGCATGAAAAATCCTTGAATCGTAAGCAAGGCAACCCGTTTGGGTCGCGGGGGTATTTTAGTATGAATCTGTGTAAAAAGAGAGTACTGAATTTCAATCTCAATCGGCAGAGATTTTATGGCTATGTAGGCAGTTTTTGTTGAGTTATAATATTAAACTTTCTTAACCGTATTGTGAGAACAGCAAAACTATGAGTACTCTTGGAAATCTTTTTATTGTGTCAGCCCCTAGCGGTGCAGGAAAATCGTCTCTTATCTCCGCACTTTTAAAAGATAATCCCAGTGATATGCAAGTATCTGTATCTCATACCACTCGCCAACCACGACCAGGTGAAGTTAACGGTCAACACTATCATTTTGTTACAGTTGAACAATTTAAAGCGTTAATCGCTGAAAATGCCTTTTTTGAATGGGCTGAAGTATTTGGTAATTACTACGGCACGTCACGCACTGTTATCGAACAAACCTTAGCCAAAGGTGTAGATGTTTTTTTAGATATAGACTGGCAAGGTGGCGAGCAAGTTAAAAAGCTCATGCCTGAAGCCGTTGGGGTATTTATTTTACCGCCATCAAAAACCGAACTTGCACGCCGTTTAACCGGTCGAGGCCAGGATAGTCAAGAGGTTATTGATAGTCGTATGGCTCAAGCTGTCTCAGAAATGTCACACTATACTCAATATGATTTTGTGATCATTAATGATAATTTCGACACTGCATTGGACAATTTAAAAGCCATCATTAGCAGTCAAAGATTAACCTGTGCTAGTCAGAGACACACTCACAATGATATGCTTGTCGATCTATTGGCAAACTAATTGTCTTAGTGTACAATTTTGCGTCATTTTTTCCCCATAGATAACACTGGAGTTTCCACACATGGCTCGCGTAACTGTAGAAGACGCTGTAAATAAAATCGGCAACCGTTTTGATATGATCCTGGTTGCAGCGCGTCGTGCACGCCAAATCGCTGTGCAAGGTAAAGATCCAATGGTTGAAGAGATGAATGATAAGCCAACGGTTATCGCTTTACGCGAAATCGAATTAGGTTTAGTCACCTCTAATACTTTAGATGCTGATGAGCGTCAAACTGTCCGTGAACGCGAAGCTGCTGAAATAGCTGCTGTTGCCGCCATTGCGGAAGGTCGTGTAATTTAAGGAGTAGCGCCACTTGTATCTGTTTGAAGGTCTCAAAGAATCAGCTTCCGCTTATTTAGAGCCGGAGCAAGTAGAATTACTCAAGCAGGCCTATTTGGTCGCGCGCGATGCCCATGAAGGGCAAATGCGCACAAGTGGCGAACCTTACATTACCCATCCGGTTGCGGTTGCTCGCATCCTGGCAGACATGCGTCTTGATTATGAGACGTTAATGGCTGCCCTACTTCATGACACCATCGAAGACACCCCTGTCACCAAAGAAGAACTTGCTGAGTTATTTGGTGTTGATGTGGCGGAATTAGTCGAAGGTGTATCAAAGCTAGATAAGATCAAATTTCGCGATAAGAAAGAAGCACAAGCTGAAAACTTTCGTAAAATGATGATGGCCATGACCCAAGATATTCGGGTTATTCTTATCAAACTGGCTGACCGAACCCATAACATGCGCACCTTAGGCGCGCTGCGTCCTGATAAACGTCGTCGCATTGCCCGCGAAACCCTTGAAATATACGCACCTATCGCCAACCGTCTTGGTATTCATAATATCAAAATAGAGTTAGAGGATTTAGGCTTTCAAGCCTATTACCCAATGCGATATCGAGTGATCAAAGAAGTGGTTAAATCTGCACGAGGTAATCGTAAGGAATTAATCATTGGTATCGAAGGTGCCATTGAAACGCGATTAGAAGATGCTGGTATAGCAGGCAAGGTCAAAGGCCGAGAAAAAAATCTTTACTCCATTTACCGTAAAATGTGCAACAAAGAGCTGCAATTTGAAGAAGTAATGGACATTTATGCCTTCAGAGTCATCGTTGACAGCATTGACACCTGTTATAGAGTTCTCGGCGCCATGCATGGATTATACAAACCCCATCCAGGCCGCTTTAAAGATTATATCGCCATACCTAAAGCCAATGGTTATCAATCATTGCACACCTCGTTATTTGGACCCCATGCAGTGCCAGTTGAAGTGCAAATACGCACCGAAGAAATGGACCAAATGGCTGATAAAGGGGTTGCCGCTCATTGGATGTATAAAAACAAAACCGATGCTAGCCAGCAAAATACCACCCAAGTCAGAGCACGTAAATGGATGCAAAGTTTGCTTGAATTACAGCAAAGTGCGTCAAGCTCATTCGAATTTGTTGAAAACGTTAAAACCGAACTCTTCCCTGACGAAATTTATGTATTCACTCCTGAAGGCCGTATTTTAGAGTTGCCGGTTAATTCCACCGCTGTCGACTTCGCCTATGAAGTGCATACCGATGTGGGTAATACTTGCGTGGGCGCAAAAGTGAATCGCCAAGCTTACCCACTAAGCCAACCGCTAATTTCAGGCCAAACGGTTGAAATTATTACAGCAAAAGGTGCACGCCCTAATGCTGCATGGCTTAACTTTGTGGTAACTGGAAAAGCTCGCGGTAAAATTCGTCAAGTATTGAAAAGTTTAAAGGGTGACAATGCCATCACACTTGGACGCCGCTTATTGAATCATGCATTGGGCGAAACTAAGTTTGACAGTATTCCTGCAGATTTGATCGAAAAAGTTATCAAAGAAACCAAACATACTAACTTAGATTCATTGTTAGCCGATATTGGTTTGGGCAATGCGATGAGCATAGTGATAGCACAGCGCTTACTCGGCCAAAAGCTAGATTCCCACAACAATAAAGATGGCCATGCCATGCCAATACGTGGTGCTGAGGGCATGTTAGTTACCTATGCAAATTGTTGTCGCCCAATACCTGGTGATGCGGTTATTGCCCATGTCAGTCCAGGTAAAGGGTTGGTTGTGCACATGGAAAGCTGCGCTAACATCCGTGGTTATCAAGGCGAACCAGACAAGTATATCTCTGTTCATTGGGATAATACTGAAGGGGTTGAATATCATGCTAACTTGCGCGTTGAAATTGTCAATCATCAAGGTGCATTGGCAAAAATCACCTCGATTATTGCTTCAGCAGGATCAAATATTCATAACTTGAGTACCGAAGAGCGCGATGGCCGAGTGTACTTAATTAATTTGCGTATTTCAGTCAATGATCGGGTACATTTAGCCAATGTGATGCGCCGTATCAGAGTGCTTCCAGAAGTACTGCGTACCTCACGCAACAGATAACCCTTATAGAAATCATTATAATAATCAACAAGAGAGCACAAGATGGCTGAAAAAATTATCATTGCTACTGACAAAGCACCGCAGGCGATTGGCACTTATTCTCAGGCTGTAAAGGTCGGCACTACTGTTTATCTATCTGGTCAAATTCCGTTAGATCCTAAAACCATGACCATGGTAAGCGATGAGTTTTCTGCACAGGTTGTGCAAGTATTTGAAAACTTAACCGCAGTATGTGATGCAGCTGGCGGAAAAATGAGTGACATAGTTAAGTTAAATATCTTCTTAACTGACTTGTCACACTTTGCCACAGTGAATGACATTATGAGTCGTTACTTCCAACAGCCTTACCCAGCGCGTGCTGCTATTGGGGTAAAAGAGCTACCAAAAGGCTCATTAGTTGAAATGGACGGCATTATGGAGCTATAAGCTCCGTCATTGACGTCCAATATTACTCAGTATAAAGGGCGCTTATGCGCCCTTTTGTTTACTTGTTGTTAGCTAAAATTTTACCGAATATTTATTATGAGCCCTGAACGTTTCGCCCGTATTAATCAAATGCTAGACAACCGCCAGGTTGATCTCACTTTATGTTTAGATACCGTCCATAAAACCCAAAACATTGCTGCGGTTATTCGCACCGCAGATGCCGTGGGTATACATCAAGTTCATGCGGTATGGCCTGACATTCAAATGCGGGTATCAGGCAATACAGCCTCTGGGAGTCAGCAATGGGTAAAAACCATAGTGCACGACAACATGAGTCAGGCGGCAAAACAATTTAAATCCAAGGGCATGCAAGTACTGGCTACTAACTTTTTCTGACACCACCGTCGACTTTCGCGAAATAGACTACACCAAACCAACGGTGATCATCATGGGCAACGAGCGTGACGGTGTCAGTGATGAAGGGCTAGCGATTGCTAACCAACATATTATTATTCCTATGCTTGGTATGGTGCAATCGCTGAATGTATCGGTCGCTTCTGCATTGATCATGTATGAAGCGCAGCGCCAGCGTGAACAAGCAGGCATGTATGGCACTCGTCATTTAGATGAAGCTTATTGTCAGAAAATGTTGTTCGAGCAAGGCCATCCAGTTTATGCAAAAGCCTGTCGACGTAAAAATATCCCTTATCCGAAAATTGATCAGCAAGGACAAATAGAAGCTAATGCTACCTGGTGGCAAAGAATGCGAGAACCTGATCCGAATGCTGATTTAGTTATTTGATCGTTAAATTTATAAAGTACCATTGCTGCTATCAATTGCCTGCCACAGGCTTTGGCGCAAGCACTTCTGTGACACGCAGCAAGTACATCCCTGTAAGCTCAACGATGGCATCCCTGCCATCGACGGTCACAGCCGCGCTTGCGCCTGATATTCTATCTCTTCGATTTACCCTCACTTGAAGTAATGTTCAAACCGTCATTCCCGAGATCTTTTTTCGGGAATCCAGCCTTTTACTTTTGCTTTTGCTTTTGCTTTTGCTTTTGCTTTTGCTTTTGCTTTTAAGTGTAGCAACCAACAAAGCTAAATCGAAGAAACAAAAATTTCAGGTGCAGATGAGCCAGCTAGTATCCAAAACAGGAATAATTCATGCCATGGCAGTTTAGTTATTTGATCGTTAAATTTATACATTACCATTACTGCAATCAATTGCCTGCCGCAGGCTTTAGCGCAAGCACTTCTGTGACACGCTGCAAGTACGTCCCTGTTAGCTCAACGATGGCATCCCTGCCATCGACGGTCACAGCCGCGCTTGCACCTGATATTCTTTCTCTTCGATTTAGCCTCATTTGTGATAAAGCGCTAAGTGTTTGATGAATGCCTAGATGATTATAATCACTCCGTCTTCCCCGAGATCTTTTATCGGGGATCCAGCTTTTGCTTTTGAGTCTCGTCACCAACAAAGCTAAATCGAAGAAACAAAAATTTCAGGTGCTGATGAGCCAGCGAGTATCCAAAACAAGGCGAAGTTTCATGGTGTGAAACGTTTTGAGCGAGAGGCATGGATGCCGAACTGGTAGTTTAACAAGGATGTTATTGGTTTTAGTTAAGCCCACATGGATGCTTCTTTATAAATCAACAGCCGGCGTCTCGCTGGATTATCTGCACATAAACCTGCGGCAGGCAATTAGTTAGATTGAAGTATTGGACTGATATTGGGTTATAAAACCACTAAAGTAAAACGTTAGCCCAATTTTAACTGGCGTCACATAATAATGAATGTCACAGTTATTAATAGGCTGGTTTTGATGAAAAGCGAAACCTTAGGATAGCAAACTGAATTGATACAAATAAACAATTCAAGTAACAAGGAATAATATTGGATACTTTTACGTTCGACGAGCTGTCTCTAAATTTTGGTTTACCTGAAAACTTCTTTTTAAAATTAAAAGAGGAGGATGATTGGTCCTTTATCATAAAACTACATGCACTTTTCGAGGGAGTTTCTAGCCATTTACTGAGTTACCATTTTCAAGACTCTAGGCTAGAAAGTATTTTTTCACAACTTGAAATGAGTGGGAAGTCTACTGGAAAACTCGCGTTTCTAACCTCTCTTGAGCTTATTAATAAGGACAACAAAAAGTTCATCCTGAAACTATCAGAAATTAGAAACTCACTAGTACATGATGTTAGAAATACAACATTTAGCCTATCTGATATGTATTCAAGCCTTGATAAGAATCAACGTAAACAGTTGGCACAAACTTTTAGTCCCTATGAGACTTTTATTAGGGCTTTTCCGTATGATCTCAAAAGCAAAATAGGGTTTACAGAACCTGAACAGAAGCTTGTAACGTTAGATAAGATTTATTCTAGAGCTGAAGCCGATTTTAAATATCATATTTGGATTGGAGCACACAGCGTTTTAATGAGTTTGTTAAATATGTATAGCTATAGCAATTATATGAATTCTTTAAAGAATGACTCTGATGAGTAATTTCACAAACAAAAATGCCAGCATTTCTGCTGGCATTTTTAGTTCAACGATTAACTAGCTCAAGCTTAAACCGCTGATTGGATAATCACGCTGCCGGCTTTCTTAGTATAAGAGTCGATTTGATCGAAGTTCAAATAACGGTAAGTATCAGCTGCTGTTGCATCTAATTCTTTAGCGTAAGTTTGATACTCTTCAACTGAAGGTAGACGACCCAATAACGCGGCTACTGCTGCTAACTCAGCTGATGCTAAGTATACGTTTGCGCCAGTACCTAAACGGTTTGGGAAATTACGCGTAGAAGTTGATACTACTGTAGCACCTTCAGCAACACGTGCTTGGTTACCCATACATAAAGAACAACCAGGGATCTCGATGCGAGCACCAACACGACCGAAGATTGAGTAATAACCTTCTTCGGTTAATTGATCGCGGTCCATCTTAGTTGGTGGTGCAATCCATAAACGTGTTGGCAGTGTTTTAGCAAACTTGTCTAACATCTTACCGGTAGCACGGAAGTGACCGATGTTAGTCATACAAGAACCCACAAACACTTCGTCAATCTTAGTTTGTGCCACGCTTGATAATAATACTGCATCATCAGGATCGTTTGGTGCACAAAGGATTGGCTCTTTGATGTCGTTTAAGTCAATTTCGATAATTTCAGCATATTCTGCGTCTTTATCAGCTTCCATTAACTCTGGGTTAGCAACCCACTCTTGCATAGCAGTAATACGGCGTTCAATAGTACGACGATCGCCATAACCTTCGCTGATCATCCACTTTAACATGATGATGTTAGAGTTAAGATACTCAATGATTGGCTCTTTACCTAGCTTGATAGTACAACCAGCAGCACTTCGCTCAGCTGATGCATCAGATAGTTCAAATGCTTGCTCAACTTTTAAGTGCTCAAGACCTTCGATTTCTAATACACGACCAGAGAAAGCATTAATTTTGCCTTTTTTCTCTACGGTCAATAAGCCAAGTTCAATCGCTTTAAGCGGAATGGCATGGACAAGATCACGTAATGTGATGCCTGGTTGCATTTCACCTTTAAAGCGGACCAAAATTGACTCTGGCATATCAAGAGGCATAACACCCGTTGCTGCAGCAAATGCTACTAGACCAGAACCTGCTGGGAATGAAATACCAATTGGGAAACGTGTATGTGAATCACCACCAGTACCTACGGTATCTGGAAGTAACATACGGTTTAACCACGAGTGAATAACCCCGTCACCTGGACGTAAAGCTACGCCGCCACGGTTCATGATGAAATCAGGTAACGTGTGGTGAGTATCAACGTCAACAGGCTTTGGATAAGCCGCTGTATGACAGAATGACTGCATGGTTAAATCAGCACTGAAACCTAAACAAGCTAAATCTTTTAGTTCATCACGGGTCATTGGGCCTGTAGTGTCTTGCGACCCTACTGAAGTCATTTTAGGTTCACAGTATTGGCCTGGGCGAATACCTTTAACACCACATGCTTTACCGACCATTTTTTGTGCAAGGGTAAAGCCCTTGTTAGTCACAACAACATCTTGCGGACGCACGAATACGTCTGACGCTGGTAACCCTAAGGTTTCACGAGCACGGTCTGTTAAGCCACGACCAATAATTAATGGAATACGGCCACCAGCACGAACTTCGTCTAACAATACGTCTGTTTTTAGTTCGAACGTAGAGATAACTTCGTCAGTACCACCACGCTTAACTTCGCCAGTGTATGGATAAATGTCGATAACATCGCCCATTTCCATTTTATCAACGTTTAGTTCAATCGGTAACGCGCCTGCATCTTCCATAGTGTTGAAGAAAATTGGTGCGATTTTGTTACCTAAACAGAAACCACCAGCACGCTTGTTTGGTACATAAGGGATATCATCGCCCATGAACCATAACACTGAGTTAGTTGCTGATTTACGCGAAGAGCCGGTACCAACAACGCCGCCCACATAAACAAGTGGATGACCTTTGGTTTTAAGCGCTTCGATTTCTTTAATTGGACCCACTTCGCCAGACACATCAGGTACGATACCGTCACGGGCGTTTTTCAACATGGCTAATGCATGTAATGGGATGTCAGGACGTGACCATGCATCGGGTGCTGGTGACAAGTCATCAGTGTTGGTTTCACCCGCCACTTTAAATACCGTCAAGGTCACTTTGTCAGCAAGTTTAGGACGGTTCAAGAACCAATCGGCATTTGCCCAAGCTTCTACAACTTGTTTAGCTGATGCATTACCTGCTTGCATTTTTTCTACCACGTCGTGGTAAGAATCAAACATCAATAAGGTGTTTGATAATGCTTTAACTGATAATGGCGCTAATGCTGGGTTATCTAATTGAGCGATTAACGGCTCAATGTTGTAACCACCTTGCATAGTACCAAGTAACTCTAAGGCACGTTCAGCAGATAATATAGGTGATTTTACAGTGCCTTTTGCCACAGCATCTAAGAATGCCGCTTTCACATAGGCAGCTTCATCAACACCTGGTGGAATACGGTTTTCTAATAAATCGAGAATGACAGCCTCTTCACCAGCTGGCGGGGTCTCAACTAATTTTACTAATTCAGCCACTTGTTGTGCATCTAATGGCTTAGGGACAATACCCTCTGCGGCACGCTCTGCGACGTGTTTACGATATGCTTCTAGCACGGCAACATTCCTCTTTGTTTGACGCCTTACGGCGAAACTCAACGTCAGTTTTAGTCACGCTGAAATTCCACAGGTTCGGGCTTGAAATCCGATCCCCAGTATACTACAGCTTTAAAAAAGTATGAATCTGCTCACACTGTTACTAAGATGAAATCTACGGGATTTTTTGGTACTACAGATAATGTAAAGCCTGATTTAAACAAATAAAATTAGACAATAGTTTGAAATAACAATAAAAATAATAAAATTCAATACGTTAAAATATATCTGTTGATTAAAATCATCTGTAAACAATCTCACACTTTAAAAATAAATATTTTTAATAATTTGTATTTTTAATGAACTCATTTAGGGAAAACGTTACGCTAATGGTTCTTTCTGACCAATATTGAGTTTTTTATGGCAAATGTGGATATCAAAGCGATCATTTTTGACATGGATGGTGTGCTTATCGATTCCGAACCCGCATGGCAACAAGCTGAAATGGCTATTTTGAACGCGCTCGGATTATCGTTAACCTTAGAAGATGTCGAAAGTACCACCGGGTTCCGCATCGATCAAGTGGTGCGTTATTGGTACCAACGCTACCCTTGGGACAACTATGATAATGCCAAAACGGCTAATGCTATCGTTGAAGAAGT
Organism: Shewanella sp. HL-SH8; assembly: GCF_051165765.1. Classification (NCBI taxonomy): domain Bacteria; kingdom Pseudomonadati; phylum Pseudomonadota; class Gammaproteobacteria; order Alteromonadales; family Shewanellaceae; genus Shewanella; species Shewanella sp. HL-SH8. Next base: position 4,287,846 of record NZ_CP195039.1, read on the forward strand.
GGTCAATATTATCCGCCAACAGGGTCAAGTTATGGACGGCATTATTGACACTCTTAGCTTTTGTCAGCAGCAAGGGCTAAAAATAGGCCCTAGCAACCTCTTCCCCAAGCCTTATCATTGATGCTGTGCTTGATAAGCTTGGTATTCGGCATTATTTTGAAGCCATTACCTCAGCGGAGTTTTTAGCCAGAGGAAAACCCCATCCTGAAGTATATTTGAATTGTGCTACAGCGCTGAACATTGATGCAGAAAACTGCCTAGCAATAGAGGATTCATTTAATGGCTTAGTTGCTGCAAGAGCCGCGTCGATGCAAACGATTGCTATTCCTGCGCCACAGTTGGCAACACAAGCTAAATGGATTGTTGGTCATCATCAAGTGGCTGATGCTCACGCTATCATCGACATACTTAAACAACACTATCGATAGGTGTATCTCACTAAAACAATCAAGGCAGCTGATGCTGCCTTGATTGAATAATGAGTTTAGAAGTTCTTACCAATGAATAAGTAAAACGCTCTGTCGCCTGTATCACTGTAACCAAAACCTAATGCTGCAGGTCCCCAGGAAGTATCTGTCCCTAAGTACAGACTGCCTGAAAAAATAAGGTCTTTAATATCAACATCCTCACGTAAATACCAGACGTTACCTGCCTCAAAACTAGTGCCTAAATATAAGGGGATATCGGTAATTAATACATCTCGGCCTAAATCATACTGGTAAATGACGGCACCAAAAACTTTATGCGCACCGGCAAGCGCACTTTTATGAAAGCCTGATAAATTTAAAAAACCGCCTAAGTTACTTAAGTGAATAGAAAAGTCGCCGTCACTTTCAACCGTAGATAAAGCCATCTTGCCCACTACCGCATGGTGACCTAAATTAAGTGCGCCTTTCCAATCAGCTTCAACTTGCAAAGTTCTATCACTGGCATCAGCAAAACTTCGCGACGAATAGCTTTCATTGCGATAGTAGCTCGCTAACGTAAAACGATTACCCTCTGTTGGGAAGCTAATACTGTTTAACGTGTCATAGGCTATTTTCAGATAAGCACCATAGGTGTCATAATCAAATTTCCCCGAGAGCACAGCGTTATTAGTAATATTGCCTAATTCACCAATTAAACCTAACTCGATAATACCCGAGGAAGAATAGTTATAGCCAAGGCCCGTTGTCAGGGTCGACACGTTGTTGTCTAATTTATAAATTAGCTGATTTTCATCATAAAGATCCCAGCTTTTCATCTCATATTGGTATCGAGCGATAGCATAGGTATCTTGATCTCTATCAAGTGGCTGATAAAACTCAGTCGCTACACGCTTTTGAAAACCAAGTTCTAATTCATTGCGCCACTCACCACCATTGTCAGTTAAATCAGTCATCGCAAAAGCTAAGTTTAATGTCACTGCCGAATCTAAGGTGAAATCATCTTCCCAATTAAAACCAGCATCAAAATAATTAGGTCCCCAAGATTTCGCTTTAGATTTCACCGTCAGAATACGTCCTAGCTCAGTATCATTAAATTCGATATCTACACTTTCAAATCGGTTTAATGAGTAAACACGTTTAACCGCTGCTTCTAACTCTTCTTTGGTAATAACCTGCCCCGGCTTTATCTGCAGACTATCGTGGATTAATTTATCATTCACTTTAGATTCATTATTTAACACAATTTGATAAATCGGTTGTTTAATTGGGTTATTCCAGCGTAACCGCTTTTGTTGTTTCGCATCAACATAGGCTTGGTACTCTTCGTCAGAAATAGACAGCTTAATCAGTTGGTCATATTTCAGCTGTGCAGCCTGCTCACCTATCACTAATGCTTGGGGCATAATCGAAAAGTCTGTGGTGCTGAGATTATCAATCCAAGGTCTGATTAGAATATCGTTTTCTTTAAGCAGTTGCTTTTGACGCGCGGTACTGGCTTGGGTCAAGATGGTTGATAATTGCTCAAGCACTGCAATAGTACTGTTTAGCTGACTTTGTTGAGTTAAAGGTGAGCCTATATCAACCGCAATAATGATGTCAGCCCCCATGCCTTGAACTACATCAATAGGCATATTATTAGCAATACCACCGTCGACTAATAGCATGCCGTCAATATTAGCCGGCTGCAGTGCACCTGGCACAGTCGCAGATGCTTGCATAGCTTTAGAAATACTACCGCGATCTATCACAACAGCTTCACTGGTGGCTAAATTGGTCGCTACCGCACGAAAAGGAATAGCCAGGTCATCAAAGTCACCAAATTGCTCAACTAAATCAGTTGAGTGTCGTAACAACTGCGACATAGTTTGGCCTTGCAATAGTCCTGAAGGTGAGGTGATCTCGCCGTTGTTAAATCCTACACTGAGTGGGATATTATATTTATCTCGTAATTGTTTATTGCGATAAGATAAGTTTTCTCTAGGAATAGTGTCTGAATAGCCCGTATCCCAGGCACCTCCCAACATAATAGATTCAATTTCATTAGCACTAAAACCTAACGCGTACATGCCCGCAATATACGCACCAATACTGGTACCAGCGATATAATCAACAGGAATATTGTTCGCTTCCAGCACTTGCAGTACGCCAATGTGAGCTGCGCCTTTGGCGCCGCCACCACTGAGCACTAGGCCAATGGTTGGTCGTTCTTTAAATACTGGCGGTTTATCTGCTGCAGCATGTACATAGCCGGAAAATAGCAGCGTTATAGTGACAGCGCTAATAAATCGAACAGGTAGTATTGACCTAAAAATGACCAACTTAGTTATCCCAAATACAATTAAAATCGATCATATTCTAGCAAAGAATGGTCAACTCCCCCTAATTCAATTATGAAAAGTGATGGGTTTTTCTTTGGTATCAATCCCCAGAAAAGTATCCAAATCTGATCTTGGCATCGGCTTAGCAAAATAATAACCTTGAATAATGTAACACCCACGGCTAAATACTTGCTCTAATTGATCCTTAGTTTCAATTCCTTCAGCAACGACTTGTAATTTAAGGTTGCGTGCTAATTCAATAATACTCGATACAATCGCTTGATCAGCTTGATTTTCAGCAATATGAATTAAGAAGGAACGGTCAATTTTAAGTGTATTAACTTCGAACGATCGTAAATAGGCCAGTGATGAATATCCGGTACCAAAGTCATCAATCGCCACTTGTATACCCAAAGCTTTTAATTGAGATAAATGTTGAGTAGCAACATGTATCTCTTTCATTAATACCCCTTCTGTAATTTCAAGGCATAAACATTTTGGTGGAAAACCGGTTTCTGCTAGTGCCCATTTAACAGAATCAATAAACCCACTTTGCCTAAACTGCACCGCAGAAACATTGACTGATAGTTTAAATTCTTGACCATAATGTTGATACCAACGGGCTCCATCAAGGCAGGCTTGTTTGAGCACCCAGGTATCAATATCAATAATTAATCCACAAGATTCCGCCACTTGAATAAAAACATCAGGACGAACATAACCATCAATAGGGTGCTTCCAACGAATTAATGCCTCCATACCGATACAGCGGTCATCGTGCAGAATGTCAATCTGAGGTTGATAATGTAACTCAAACTCATCTCGTTCAATGGCTTTACGTAAATCAGACTCTAAACGTAAATGATATAGGGCTTCAGAATTTCTCTCAGCTGAATAATATTGAAAATTTCCCCTACCTTCATCTTTAGCGTGATACATGGCTAAGTCAGCATTTTTAATCAACGCCTCTGAATCTTGGCAATCCTCAGGCCAGCAACTTATGCCTATACTGGTAGAAATAAAAAATTCACGTCCGTATAATTTAAACGGCTTTTGAATTTCTATTAACAACTGGCTAGCAAGATGATTAATTTGATCAATATCATCAGCATTGCGCAGTAAAATAACAAACTCATCACCGCCAAAACGACATAACAAATGATCTGCGTGCAAACAAGATTGCAGGCGGTTTGCAGCCTCAACCAATAGTGCATCACCCATACTATGGCCAAAGGAATCATTAACCGATTTAAAGCGATCTAAGTCTAAAAACATTAATGCTAACTTTTCCTCACTACTTTCTGCATTCTCAATTACATGATTGAGTAAGGAAACAAATTGACTACGATTAGCAAGACCCGTCAGCGGATCGTTATTGGCTAAGTGCTGTAATTTAAGTTCATTTTGTTTTCGCTCGCTCATGTCAGAGAAAACGACCACATAATGCTGGGTAGCTCCAGTAGAATTAAGCATTTTGGAGATATTTAACCACACTGGACACGTTCGGTTATCTGCACACAATAGCTCGCGCTCACCACTCCAAAAATTATCTTTGCTAAACAACTTATCAATATTTAAAGTTACTGGGTTGGACAATATTAAGCTAGAAAATGGCTTACCGACTAAGTCTGGCTCCTTGATATCCAACATTTGATTTGCCGCAAGATTACTAATTTTAACGCATTTATCGGCATCAAGAATAAGCATACCTTCTGATGTATTCTCAAAGGCTTCAGCTAATAGGTTCACTTCACTTTCTAATTCACGCTGCAAGGTAATATCTGAATAAATACCTGCTGCACGACTTAACCTTCCGTTAGTTAACCAGGCTATAGCGCGACCTTTCACCCTTAACCACCGCCACCCCTTCGACTCATGACGATAACGAAAATCCACATCTATCATCTCTGCCCTGGACTTAATCAACTCAAGCCATGCCTCAGTCACACGGTCAACATCATCTGGATGGATAGGAATATCGACAAGTTTGGAAAAAATCTTCGGCTTATCACCGAGCAAACCACCCCGATTCTCTAAGGAAAACATTTTGCTACTGTCGCACCAATCCCACAAATCGGAGTCACTGCCACGAAGTGCTTGAGACAATCGATCATCACTTTCAATTAATGCCTGGTTCACTTTTTTAAAACGCATCACCTGACGATGACGATAAAAAGATAAAATAAAGGCTAAAAATAGAATAATAAAAAGCAACACGCCTCTAAAAATCTTAGATTGCCACCAATACTCTTCTACTTTAAAACTAAATTGAAATGGATGAGGTGACCATATATTGTTCTTTTTATAATGCAGCTCAAGAGTATATTTTCCGGCACTTAAACCGCTTACATTGATTTGATATTGACCTTCTAACAAAACAAAGCTAGACGCTTTTTCTCCATTCTCTAGTAATCGGTATTTTAAGCTCATGGGACTTTCATCAAGGTAGTCCAAATTTGATATTTGAAAACTAACTAAACTTGCTCCTGGCTCGGCGGTTTTGAGCATTTCAGGTAATAATAACAAGTCCGTTCTATCATCGTAATAAATTGAAACCGATTCAAGAAAAACATCTTTATTTACAATGCGATTAACTAATAAATCAGGCGCTATTAGCATAGCGCCATCAGGAGTACCTACATATAAACCAACGTTAGGCTGAAAAAGCACAGCTCCCTCATTTAGCTCATCCGAAATAAAACCATCATGTTGCGTAAATGAAACTGGAAATTGTGTCTGTTTGTTAACTTTAATAATTGCCCTTGAACAACCAATTAAGAAGTCGTCTATGGTTTGATTCAGAAACATCACTACGTTACATTCAATATTCCATTTATCATTAAAGTTAGTCATCTGCGCTGTAGCAATATTATATTCAAATACGCCATTTTGCGCGGTGCCAATCCATAATATATTAGGACTAACTTCCATCAAATGAGTAATATTAGGTTGCATATCCAAGGGTAAAAATGCATCTTTAATTGCGGTAAACGTGAGGTTTTCATCTAAATAACCAAATATATCCCTGCCCCCTAGCCATAACCTATTACTAGCATCCCGGATCATAGTTCGAAATAGAACCTGAGCCTTAGGTGCTTGTAAATCCTCAACTGGCACGGCTTGAATATCTGTAGAACCCTCTTGCCAAACATAAAGTCCTTGATTAGTAGCAAACCATATACGTCCGAGCATTAAAGGGTCAAAGTAACTCATGTAAATAACACTCTGCCTTAAAGACTCTATCCCGCCACTCCATTGATGAAACTCTTGGGCTATATAAGTCTGCTTATCAACAACAAACAAACCATTTGTAGTTGATAACAACACATGATCAGTATCAAGGTTCGATATTTGATAAATACTATCATTTAGTTCAATATTATCCGGTTGCACACGAATAGCGTTTTTAGTAACAGTATCAACTACCTCTACCCCACCATCAGTCCCTAACCAAACAGTATTCCCCTGTTGATATATTGACCATACCATGTCATTTTTAAGTTGGTATTTTGACTTCGTATTAAACTCGTCAATAATAAAAGCAGGAGGAGTAGCAGCTAAAGCAAGGCCATCCCCTGCGCCACCAATCCAGATAAGATTATTGTTATCAATTGCCAGCACTTGGATATAATCAATATTGGCAAGTTTTTTTAATGATTGGTCATAATGAATAGTTTCATCCGTATCCGCATTCCACGATATTAATCCAGAACGGCTACCAAGCCAGAGTAGACCTTTATTGTCTTGCACAATTTTTTCAATGAAAAAAGATTTTCCATCAACAGGTAGAATCGATTTTTGTACTAAATCAATATTAAACAATCCCTTAGAACTCACAAGCCATATGCGTTGCTGAGAGTCTTGAATTAATCCCTTTATCGATCCACGCTTCCGGTTCCACCCCAAGTCAAACACCTCACCATTTGCAAGATGCCACTCAGCCTTATGGGATGTGGTATAAATACTCTCTTGGCTATTCAACACCAGTTGATGATGCCAATTAACATTAGGCGCTAACGACCCTTTTGGATCAAGTAACAAAGCCATAGTCGCTACATCAAATAAGTAACGCTGACCGTCAAAGGCAAGTATTTCAAACTGATTACGTTGATTTTTTACAATAGAAGCAATGCTGAGGTTAGTTTTACTTTGTGACTCACCGGGAGCAGAGGGTTGATATAGTTGGGTAAACTGATTTTCACTGGCATGATATAAATAGAGTTCACTGCGCGAAGCAAGTAATACATATTCATCCGCAACAGACTCTACCTGAAATAACATCACATCATTCAGTACCGAGTCATTACCTACCTTATCCATGCGCCTGATGGAGTTACTACTAACACGGTACAATCCCTGATCAGTAGCAAGCCATGTGTATCCATAACGATCAAAACTAATGTCACGGACACTACTATTCGCTAAACCATCTTTAGTATTAAATACACGCTGAACAAAGTCATCCCCCTTAACAGGTGTAACTGATACCAGCATAACTGCGATAGTTATTAGAAGAGTGTAAAGACTATACATTTAAGGTGAGAGCTCCAAACCAATCTAATCTCGTTGCTAATGACAGACAACGAACTGACTTTCATACCTATTTGGTTTAGAAATCCATTCCGATACCAAAACCATTTATATAAAATAACACCACATACAGAAAATACTGTAAAAACAGCAAAAAAAAGCAATTTAACTATTTTATAGAAATTTATCATTTGTGTTTAAATCAAATAAAAAGACTATTTTGTTAGCTTTTATATCATGAACTGAGGGAGGTTATTGACCAATACACTTAAATAAACATAACAGTATTACCTGAGTGTAGACTAAAAAAAAGCACCCAACTGGGTGCCTTATGTAAATCCGACTAAATGAATTACTTCTTTTTAACCGCTTTTGGGTTAGGTAAGTCAGTAATTGAACCTTCATAGATTTCAGCAGCAAGACCCACTGATTCATGTAAGGTTGGGTGAGCATGAATCGTTAATGCTAAATCTTCAGCATCACAACCCATTTCAATAGCTAGGCCAATTTCACCTAATAACTCACCACCGTTAACACCCACAATAGCACCACCGATAACACGATGAGTCTCTTTGTCGAAAATTAACTTAGTCATACCTTCACTGCAATCTGAAGCGATTGCACGGCCACTTGCAGCCCAAGGGAAAGTCGCAGTCTCATAAGCAATACCTTGCTCTTTTGCTTCTTTCTCAGTTAAACCAACCCAAGCGACTTCCGGATTGGTATACGCTATTGAAGGAATAACTTTCGGGTCGAAGAAGTGCTTAAGACCAGAAATAACTTCAGCAGCAACATGACCTTCATGCACACCTTTATGCGCTAACATTGGTTGACCAACAATATCACCAATAGCAAAGATGTGTGGCACGTTGGTGCGCAGTTGTTTATCAACATTGATAAAGCCACGCTCATCAACATTAACACCGGCTTTTTCTGCAGCCAGTGATTTACCATTTGGTGCACGGCCAATAGCCACTAACACAGCATCATAACGCACTGGTTCTGTAGGGGCTTTTTTGCCTTCCATTGTCACATAGATACCATCATCTTTTGCTTCAACAGCAGTCACTTTGGTTTCAAGAATTAGATTAACCTTCTTCTTAATTTGCTTAGTGAACACGCGAACAATGTCTTTGTCAGCCGCAGGAATGACTTGGTCGAACATTTCAACCACATCAATTTCACTGCCTAGTGCCTCGTAAACCGTACCCATTTCTAGGCCAATAATACCGCCGCCCATAACAAGCAGTTTACCTGGTACTTCTTTCAATTCTAATGCATCAGTCGAATCCCAAATACGTGGGTCGTCATGAGGAATGAAAGGCAATTTAATTGGGCGCGAACCCGCTGCAATAATGGCGTGTTCAAACTGAACCACTTTAACGCTACCATCTTCAGCTTTAACTTCTAAAGTGTTTGGGCCGGTAAACGTACCAAAGCCATTAACCACATCAACTTTACGCATCTTAGACATTCCGCCTAAACCGCCTGTTAATTGGCCAATCACTTTCTCTTTAAAGCTACGTAATTTGTCTAAGTCGATTTTTGGCTCACCAAAAACAACACCGTGATCAGCAACCATTTTGGCTTCTTCAATCACTTTTGCTACGTGTAATAATGCTTTAGATGGAATACAGCCCACGTTTAAACACACACCACCTAAGGTGTTGAAGCGTTCAACGATAATAGTATCTAAACCTAAATCTGCTGCGCGAAAAGCCGCAGAATAACCTGCAGGACCAGCACCTAATACAACTACCTGAGTTTTAATTTCGTTACTCATGTTTTCCTCTATTCTTTTGCTTGAGTTGGCGGCAACACCGTCTTTACAATCATTGTGATCACATCATGTTAACTGGCCGCAGTTTACACTTTCTTGGATGACAATCACAATCCTAGGTTTTAGTAATTCTGTGTTCTATGACAGAGTATCGTTTAATCCGATCTTGACTTCAATTTAGTGGCTTAGGCTAAGTGCCCATCGTTGTGTAATCATGTCTTTACTGATTCAACCATTAAAGACAACACATTTCACTAACAAAATAGGCTGCTTGATGATTCAAGCAGCCTATTAGTTACAACACTAAAGTACGAATATCTGATAAACAGCTATTCAGATAAGTAATAAATCGCGCACCATCTGCACCATCGATAACTCGATGATCATACGACAATGACAACGGCAACATTAACCGTGGCACAAACTCTTTGCCATTCCAAACAGGCTTAAAGTCTGACTTAGACACACCCAGAATGGCAACCTCTGGCGCATTAACAATCGGCGTAAACGCCGTACCACCAATACCACCTAAACTTGAGATAGTAAAACAACCACCTTGCATATCTGCAGCCGTTAGCTTACCGCCACGGGCTTTTTTAGACACTTCTTTAAGCTCGTCAGATAATTCATGGATACCTTTTTTGTTCACATCTTTGAACACGGGCACCACAAGTCCATTAGGCGTATCAACCGCAATACCAATATTGACAAACTTCTTCAAAATTAAGCTTTCGCCATCTTCTGATAATGAAGAGTTAAAGGTCGGGAATGCTTCAAGTGCTTTAGCAACCGCTTTCATGATAAACACTAATGGCGTGATCTTCATGCCTGAGTCTTTTTTCGCTTCCAAGGCATTTTGTGCCTTACGGAAATCTTCAAGTTCAGTAATATCGGCATCATCCCACTGAGTAACATGTGGAATTTTCACCCAGTTACGATGTAAGTTTGCACCAGAGATTTTTTGAATCCGCGATAATGGCTTAACTTCTGTTTCGCCAAACTTACTAAAATCAACTTTTGGCCATGCAAGTAAGTTTAACTCACCTCCTGCGCCACCAGCAGCAGATTTTACACTGCCTGACTCAACTTGTTTAACCGCCGCTTTCACGTAATTTTGAACATCGTCCTTCATTACGCGATTTTTACGGCCAGTGCCTTTAACATTTGCTAGGTTAACACCCAGTTCACGAGCCATACGGCGTATCACAGGTGATGCATGTGCATAAGCATTGTTTTCAACAAAGTCTTCTTTCGCCGCTGCAGCAGGGGTCGCTTGAGTAACTGCAGGTGCTGCAGATGAGACCGGAGCCGCCACAGGTGCTGATGTAGCAGGTGCACTGCCAGCAACTTCAAAGGTCATAATCAACGAACCCGTTGATACCTTGTCGCCTTGCTTAATCGTAATAGCGGTCACTTTACCGGCAAAGGGTGCAGGAACTTCCATTGCTGCTTTATCACCCTCAACACTAATAAGTGCTTGCTCTTCAGTAACAGTGTCACCCACTTTTACCATGATTTCGGTGACTTCAACTTCGTCACCGCCAATATCAGGTACGTGGATATCTTGTACCGATGGCGCAGAAGAAACCACAGGAGCGGCAACTTGGGCTGGAGCGGCTGTAGTGGCAGATGGTGCAGCAGAACCTGCAACCTCAAATACCATTACAAATGATCCGGTAGAGACCTTGTCACCCACAGCCACTTTAATTTCTTTAAGCACACCCGCAAAAGGTGCAGGCACTTCCATCGCTGCTTTATCGCCTTCCACACTCAGCAGAGATTGATCTTCAGCAACACTGTCGCCAAGCTTAACCAAAATAGCGGTCACTTCGACTTCATCGTCACCAATATCAGGCACATGGACTTCTTTCAATGCTGCGGCTGAAGGAGCTTCCGCAGCAGGAGCAGGCGCAGCAGCTGGAGCAGATTTAACTTCAGCAACTGAGTCTGACTCGAATATCATAATGGCTGAGCCTGTCGCGACTTTATCACCGACTTTGACTTTAATTTCTTTTACCACACCCGCAGCAGATGCCGGTACTTCCATTGCAGCTTTATCGCCTTCAACAGAGATCAGTGACTGTTCTAACTCAACCTTGTCGCCAACGCTAACAAGAATCTCAGTTACTTCAACCTCATCTGCACCTATGTCAGGTACACTAATTTCGATTGTCATGTTATTGCCTCTTACGCGTATAGCGGATTTGTCTTGTCAGCGTCAATATTGAACTTTGCAATGGCTTTAACCACTACAGACTTGTCAATATCTCCACGTTTTACCAGTTCACTTAATGCCGCCACAACCACATAGCCAGCATTGACCTCAAAGTGACGACGTAAGTTTTCGCGGCTATCAGAGCGACCAAAACCATCAGTACCTAATACTTTGTATGATACAGAAGGCATAAATGCACGCACTTGTTCTGCGTAGTTTTTCATATAGTCTGTTGCTGCAATTGCAGGCTCAGTGCCCAGTATGGTAGTGATATACGCTTGTTTTGGCTCAGCGTCAGGATGCAACATGTTATAACGTTCAGCATCTTGGCCTTGACGCGTTAATTCGTTAAACGACGTCACAGAGAACACGTCTGATCCAACATCGTATTCTTCGCTCAATATTTGCGCAGCTTTACGTACTTCGTTCATGATAGTACCAGAGCTCATTAATTGAACTTTGTTGCTACCTTTATACGATTCTAGTTTGTAAATACCTTTACGAATACCTTCCTCACTGCCTGCTGGCATGGCTGGCATGGCGTAGTTTTCATTCATTAAGGTTAAATAGTAGAACACGTTTTCTTGATCACCATACATACGGCGAATACCGTCTTGCAAAATCACCGCAAGTTCGTATGCAAATGTAGGGTCATAAGAAATACAGTTTGGAATCGTGCTGGCTTGAACATGGCTGTGACCATCTTCATGCTGCAAACCTTCACCATTTAATGTGGTACGGCCCGCTGTAGCACCTAATAGGAAACCACGTGCTTGTTGATCGCCCGCCATCCATGCCATGTCACCAACGCGTTGGAATCCAAACATTGAATAGTAGATATAAAATGGGATCATAGGTAAATCGTTAGTGCTGTATGACGTTGCCGCAGCAACCCATGAAGACATAGCACCTAACTCATTAATACCTTCTTGCAATACCTGGCCTGATGTCGCTTCTTTATAGTAAGACACTACACTGCGGTCTTCAGGGGTATAAGCTTGCCCTTGTGGGTTATAAATACCCACTTGGCGGAATAAACCTTCCATACCAAAAGTACGTGCTTCATCAGCAATAATCGGCACAATATTTTTACCAATGCCTTCATGCTTAAGTAAAGTATTTAAGGCACGAACAAAAGACATTGTGGTAGAAATTTCACGCTTTTGCTCAACAAGCAATGCGCCAAACTCTTCTACAGTCGGTAACGATAATTTCTCGGTGAAATTAGGCAAACGTTGCGGCGTATAACCATGTAAGGCTTTACGACGTGCATGCAAATACTCATATTCTGCTGAGCCTGGCTCAAGTTTCAAATAAGGCAGTTCTGATACTTGCTCGTCACTTAATAAATCATCAATACCAAGACGGTTACGCAATTGCAGTACGTGCGTCATGTCCATCTTTTTCACGCCGTGTGCAATGTTCTTACCTTCTGCAGCTTCACCCATGCCATAACCTTTTACGGTTTTGGCTAAAATAACCGTTGGTTTGCCTTTGGTATCTTGTGCATTTTTGAACGCGGCATATAACTTAGAAGAGTCATGACCACCACGTTTAAGTGCAAACACTTGCGCATCTGTCATGTCAGATACTAGGGCCGCCGTTTCAGGATACTTACCGAAGAAATGCTCACGCACGTAAGCACCATCTTTTGACTTAAAGGTCTGATAATCACCATCAACAGTCTCGTTCATCAACTGAAGTAATTTGCCACTGGTATCTTTTGCGATTAGCGAATCCCAATTGTTACCCCAAATCACTTTAACCACGTTCCAGCCAGCGCCTCTAAACAAGCCTTCGAGTTCTTGAATAATGCTGCCGTTGCCCATTACAGGGCCGTCTAAACGTTGTAAGTTACAGTTAATTAAGAAGCATAAGTTATCTAGCTTTTCACGCGAGGCAAAAGAGATCGCGCCACGAGATTCAGGCTCGTCCATCTCACCGTCACCTAAAAAGGCATAAACACGCTGAGCTGAAGTATTCTTTAAACCACGACCATCAAGATACTTCAAAAAGCGTGCTTGATAAATCGCCGACATTGGCCCTAAACCCATTGATACGGTAGGGAATTGCCAAAATTCAGGCATTAACTTTGGATGAGGATATGACGGTAAACCTTTACCACCGACTTCTTGACGGAAGTTATCAAGCTGCTCTTCAGTTAATCGGCCTTCAACAAACGCACGAGAATAGATACCAGGAGAGATATGACCTTGGTAATAAACTAAATCACCGCCATCGACTTCGTTCGGGGCACGGAAAAAGTGGTTAAAACACACTTCGTAAAATGATGCAGCCGACTGGAAAGAAGCCATGTGGCCACCAAGGTCTAAATCTTTTTTCGATGCACGCAACACGATCATAATGGCGTTCCAACGAATAACCGAACGAATTCGACGTTCAATTGTGGTATCACCAGGGTACGCCGGCTCTTGGGTCGTAGGGATAGTGTTGATATAGTTAGTATTGATACCCGTTGCCATAGCGACACCGTCTAAACGGGCTTTATCTAGCACTTTCTCGAGTAAATACTGAGCGCGCTCTAGGCCCTCTTCACGAACCACTGATTCTAAAGCAGACAACCACTCATTCGTTTCTAGCGGGTCAATATCATTTAGCATATGTTCAGACATTGCAGTCTTTTCCTATACGTTATACCTAAGACACCATTGAGAGTGTTTAGTGTATGTTAATAATAAAAAATCTTGTTAGCGACAGGCTTTGGTCTTGTTTAACTCACCTATACGCCACTCTTTAAACGGCGCAAGCTACGCTGCAACCGACTATCTTCTTCTCTTACTGACAACATGACTTCTTCGATATAGCTTAAATGCTCATTCGACGCTTCACGTGCCGCATCAGGGTCTCGGCGCACAATCGCCGCCAATAACGCGCGGCGGTGATCATTTGCCATAGTGGAAGCTTCTTCACGACGACTAAGAAGTTCCAAATTTTGCGCCACGTTTTTATGCAGCACAGGGGTTAAACTTAATACTAAATGAAGCATTGCCACATTGTGTGACGCCTCGGCTACGGCGCGATAAAAACGCACAATCGCATCCGCTTGCTCTTCAATACTGGGGGCATTTTCCACATCTAAAATACTATTTTGAATATTTTTCATGTCGGCGTCAGTGCCGCGTAGTGCAGCAAAATACGCCATCATGCCTTCGGTGGCATGACGAAATTCAAGTAAATCGTATTGGCTTTCAGAATCGTTATGCATCAACTCAACAATAGGATCAGCAAGGCTTTGCCAGAGTTGTTCTTTAACATAAGTGCCACCGCCTTGACGGCGCATTAATAAACCTTTTGCTTCGAGCTTTTGAATGGCTTCGCGCAATGAAGGGCGCGACACTTCAAACTGGACCGCAAGTTCACGTTCAGGAGGTAATTTCTGGCCAGGCTGTAAACTGCCCTCAAGGATCATGCGCTCAAGTTGCTCCATGATCACATCAGAAATTTTTGGCTGGTTAATCTTACTGTAAGCCATAATTGCGCTCAAACTCCCTTGAAAGCCTTATTGTAAATTGGTCTTACCAATTTATGTGAGAGCGCGCACTTTATCAAATCATCCTATTGATGTCTAGTTTCTAGCATAGTCACCAATTGCACTCTCAGATAAAGCAGCATAAACGAAAAAAATCGTTAAGGGGTCAGACCATTTGACAAAAGCCCGAAAAACACCATATCTAGGCTAACTAATGATCCCAAATATGGTCAAAACAGACACAAAAGTAAGCAGCAAAGTAAAGTTGCGTTTGGTCAGCGCCAATAGGGCTAATGTTGGTTGCACGCTAACAGGAGCAGGCCCAGCCTCAGGCAAAGACTCAGCCGCTAACGCAGTTTCAGTGACGACTAATTTAGCGCTACTGCGGGTATCGAACGCCCGTTTTCGCCAGGCTGTTAGCCCTTGTGAAAATTGCCCACTTAACACATATCCGAAACTGAATATTCTGCTAGGCAACCAATCAAACAATCGCTGTAGGTGATCGATTAAGGGTAAAGACAAATCTTGTTTAATGTTTAAATCATAATAAAATCGAATGCTGCAATATAACACCGCCCCTACTGGGCCAAAACACACCAGAAACAAGGCTACAGCACCATAGTAACGATAATTAATCCACGCGACACTTTGGCCCACTTTAATGCCTAAATCACGCTCATCTACCGCATCAATACATTCGCTGCAATCAAGCTCTGCGGCGTAGCGATAACACGCTTGCACATCACCTCGACATGCCGCTTGCACGTATTTTTTGAAAATATCGCGTAAATCCTGATGGCTAAAACACACTAAAGTCACCACAACCCACAGCAATAAACTCAGTAAATCGAACACTAAGCCATTCACTAACAACCCAATAGCAAACACCACAAAAGACGGTAATACTACCGCTATCGCTACACCTAAATCGGTTGATAACGACTTTTTATCCCAAAACTGTTTGTGATAACGCAGCATCAAGGTGTCAAATTGTAGACTGACCGGGAGTAATTTTAGTCGCTCGACTAAAATAGCGACCAGTAGCGCAAATAAAGCCATCTTGTATCCTTAGGATGTAATAAAAGCATTACGCTCAATCATGTAAAATAAGTTTAACGGTAAGCCTTTACCATTATTTTAGCGCTAATTAGGTTAACCCATCGCCTAAACCAAGCGCTTGTCGATACCTTAGCCAGTCAAAACTATTGCCAGGGTCGGTTTTACGGCCAGGGGCAATATCACAATGGCCAACTATCCGTACTGGGTTAATCATAGGGTATTGCGCCATAATCTCCAGTGTTAGTTGTGCAAGGTTAAGGTATTGCGCATCTGTATAGGCAATATCATCCGTGCCTTCTAGCTCAATACCAATGGCAAAATCATTACAATTGGTTCTACCCTCAAACTCAGATACCCCAGCATGCCACGCCCTATCATCACAACTGACATATTGAACAATTTCACCGTCGCGGCGAATTAAAAAATGCGCCGACACTTGTAAACCCGCTAAATCGACAAAAGAATCGTCGGCAGCGCTTGCTGCATCAGTTTCTAAGCAGCCCTGAAATAATGCATCAATATAAGGTAAACCAAAACGGCCTGCAGGCAGGCTAATATTGTGGATAACCAGTAAGCTCACTTCATTATTAGGTCGTGCATTAAAATGCGGCGATATACAGCGGCGCGCTTGAGCCAACCAACCTAAAGACATACTTGTGTGTGATTTCATATTATATTCTTGTCAATGTTAAGGCCTATTGCATCCTATCTGGGTTCAGTTTCATTCTAAACAAGCCACTTCTATAGCGTTGTAACTAATAATGAATTGTGCAATACCTCATACAGGTTCCAGCAATGTGGTAAGCGAATAAATTAACAGTAAAATAGCATTAATACCACGGTCACAGCACTCACAACCCATTCAAAGTTATGTTAATCTATTAGCTTACACAGTGTTTTGTGTGACCTTTTATTCAAAACCTCGTCACCCAATATTCGCAAGGATTTAGCTTATGTTTGAAAATGATATCCGCCATGCAGTGAAAACCGCATTAAATGAAGACCTAGGGTATAGCGAACATCAAAATGTTGAACAAATGCTCAAAGCCGATATTACCGCACAGCTTATTCCCGCTGACAAACACGTAGAAGGCAGCTTAATCACCCGTGAAGAAGGCGTATTTTGCGGCAAAGCCTGGGCAGAACAAGTGTTTAATCAGCTAGGCGGTGAAGTTGCCTTGCATTGGCACGTAGACGATGGCGACTTAGTCGTACCCAACCAAGTGTTATGTGACTTATCCGGTCCAGCCCGCGTCATTTTAACCGGCGAGCGCACCGCCATGAACTTTATTCAAACCTTATCAGGCGTCGCAAGTTTAACTAAACTGTATGTTAATAAACTCGCCGGCACCCATACTCGTTTACTCGACACCCGTAAAACCATTCCAGGCCTGCGCACCGCACAAAAATATGCGGTAACCTGTGGTGGGGGTAAAAATCATCGCATAGGCTTGTTTGACGCCTTCTTAATTAAAGAAAATCACATCATGGCCTGCGGTGGCATTGCCCAGGCGATACAAGCTGCCCGCAAACTACACAGTGACAAACCCGTAGAAGTGGAAGTGGAATCTATTGCCGAGCTCACTCAAGCATTAGACGGTGGAAGCGACATCATCATGCTAGACAACTTTGATATCACCATGATGTTTGAAGCTGTCGCCTTAAATCAAACTTACAAAGATGCAGGCAAAGGCGCAAAACTAGAAGTGTCAGGTAATGTCACCATTGACACCTTAGCCGACTTTGCTAAAACAGGCGTCGATTACATCTCTGTAGGCGCACTGACCAAACATGTAAAAGCGTTAGACTTGTCATTGCGACTAAAAGGATAAAACTACTACGATAGCTCACCGCTTCAATTAAGTGAGAAGCGGTAAGCTGTGCTGAGAAGTGATGCCCTAAACTGAGAAACGGTGAGTTGTACTAAAAGTGGCGAGTTGTAATAAGAAGCGCTGAGCTAACATTAACATCCTAAGCGTAACAAATCCTTTACTCGCACTAAAACGCCGATGCCTAAATGTGCTAATACACCTACTGTCGGCAGCAAGTTGAAGCGTCAGTTTTATGACCTAACACTTTCGACTGTCAAAAATTAGCCCTTTTAAGTCAATAGTCAAAAAACAGTTGCAATATTTCATCCTAAAAACTGCCAAGTACAGAATATTTAAACATTAATTTCACTTTTACCGGATAAAAGTATTCCATTTTAGGTCACTTTATACTAACGTTTGCATTAGGCGAGTGGCCTTTCGGCCAGAACTTGATTTATTAAGAGTGTGTTTTGCAAACAACAGCCTATTTTTGACAAAGTTTACTGATAAATGATGTTACAAAATTGTGTTTTTATGAAATACTTGCTCTAGAAACAAGCAAATCAGCCGAAAAGTCATGTGTAGTTAGTTATAAATACTTGTTGGCACTTTGTTAAAAAGTGACATAGGCTTAAAAAGCCCTACAAAATGTTTAAAGCCTAGCTAAACTGATTAAACGTTGACTAAACCAAAGTTGATTACAACAAAAACTGAATTCATTGTTATTCAATGACTTCAACACTAGCAAATAATATGTGCCCGTAAGGCTTCGGCAACGATGGATGCCACTGAACATGTAACAAACTGCAATGAGTTAAAATCCTTGTAGCCCGATATACAGTTCAGTACCTAGGATTGGACAGGCCCAAGCACATTTACGGAGAGAAAAAATGAAAAGCATTAACCAAATCAAAAACGCTAAGGGCTTTACCCTTATTGAATTAATGATCGTAGTCGCGATCATCGGTATTTTAGCGGCAATCGCATTGCCTGCTTATCAAGAATATGTGAACAAGAGTAAAATTAACTCTTGTTTAGGCGAAGCTGCGGCAATATCAAAAGCAACTGCGGCATCAATTATAGCTGAAACAAAAGTTCCAACTTACGCACCCGTTGCATGCGCATCTGGTACTGGTTTGCCAACAGATTTAGCATCGTTAACAACTGCAGCAGATGCTACATTTGTGTCACGTGATGCTGCTAAAAAAACAATTACATGTAAAATGGATACAGTTACATGTTCAGCAGCTAGCTAATTTTAATTGCTCGTAATAATGCCGTTTACCTAATGTGAACGGCATTATTATTTTAGTTACCTCAGCGTCGTATCTAAGGTGAGACCGTGAATATTTTTTAAAAAAGTAGTTTTGTTTTAGCCCTGAAAATCTTCATGGCTTGGATGACTTCTTGTTTTATGTTTGCAGGTTAAACGTATAGCTAAAAAAAACAAACACTCAGTCGGTTGCTCTGGCAACGGGTCCTCTGAATAACCTTAAGTAAATAAACTTATTCTTGTAGTGGCCTTTAAGGTTGACTCACAATTCTTGCTGACACTATTTGTCATTTGATTTAAGAACCCTATACGATTTCCAGAGTTATCGACTTAGTAGCCCATTAACCCATATCCTTGGAAATAAAGCAGTATTTAACTCTAAATGCTTGTAAGAACATAAAAAAAAACAGCTTATAAGAGTCACAGACAAAAACAGCATAACCCTTACAGAAACCGCAACTTGGTTAATATTACGAGACCCATCCTGTATTTGAATGACTAATAAAAATACAAACAATAGTTGTGCAAACGGCATCACTGCCACACCACTAAAAAGTGAATAAATAAGACCGGATAACACAGCATAAACAATTGGCATTATTGAGATGTTTTTAGCCTGTTTTAAAATGTTTAATCTGTTATACATACGACTGAACACCCATGCACTTCCTAAGATGCAGGTTATAACGCCATACTCATAAAGTAACTGAACAATAGCATTGTGCGGGTGAGCATTCAGTAATGGTTTCCCTTCAGCCCAAGCAAAACTCATCGGCCCAAAACCAAGCCATAAACTGTCTGGAATTGATGTTAAGACATAAAGCCATAAGTCTATACGTCCAGAACTGCTGGTTCTTATTTGGAAGTTTGCACTGTCCATTAGCCAATACGGAATAATGATGATAAATACTATCCATAAACATATCCCCACTAGCATTGTTTGTAGTAGTGGATAAATAAAACTTCTTCGGTTCTCTTTACATAAAAAACAACTCAGTAGAGTTACCGCCAAAATCAGTGAGAGCATCCCGCCTCTCGCTTCTGTCTGCAACAACACCATCCAATGTAATGCAATGACGATAAAAGTCCCAGTTCTGAACTTAGCTAAATTTTGTTTGAAAAAAGGCAAAAAAAGCATTGGAATTATCATTACTTGCAATTGGTTGAAGAAGCGCACATTAACATAACCAGAAATTAAGCCATGAATATCAAAGTTTTGAGCATCCAGATAAGAAAAAATTAAAAACAATATGTATTTAACCAGTGTAAACACCGAAAAGAGTAAAGCGCTGACATATACACCAAAATGAACAGTCTCTGATTCAAGAGCCCTAATGCAAGTGGTAAACAACAAAAATACGGTGATCAACAACACAATATTAGCAATTTCAACCATACCCCAGAATAGGTGCTGATTAATTAACGCAGAAATAATTGCTAGTGTAAAAAAGATCATGCACATCAATTTAGTTACAGTTGAAAATCGAATAAATTCGACATGCTTCACAAAGCATAAACCAAGTGATGAAAACCAAACAAAACCAATAACCAGAAAACGCTTTATATCGTATTCATTATCAATACCTATAGCGTGTGCGAAATCAACAGCAAATACAGTTCCCAGCAAAAAAATACATGCGAACAGCAAAAAAAATACTTTGGAAAACGTTTTTAATTGCATGATTAGTACTATCATCCTTTAAGTATCAACAAATTAGATTATCATAATTATGTATTTGCCCTGTGTCACGTTACGTTTGTTAAAGCAAAGTAACTTTAGCTTCATCACTTGTTGCTTTGTTACTTTCGCATTCCGCTCATAAGGTTATCTTCTCAGCGCTCCAAAAGGTTATTTATGACACTAAAATCTAGTCTATAAATAATTCACGATTGAGCTATAGTTATTCAATGATACAATCTATTTTCGGCGCGTATCTATTTAACTTAAAAAGTGATAATTTAATCAGTTAGCGAATATCAATGAAATTTTAAAAACGTTATTGTTTTAGCACTTGGGTATAAATGGAGACCCCATGCCTTCTACTAACTTACACTTGGGATTATCTACACTGTTTATTCGTAAGGGACTCCTTAGCGAAGAACAACTTTCGCGCGCCATTGCAGAATCAAGAAAGTCAAAACACTCACTCGTCGGTACGCTGGTTCGCTCTAAAGCGCTTTCATCGCGTGAAATTGCCGAGTTATGCTATGAAGAATATGGCACTCCATTACTCGATTTAAATGAATTCGACGTTACAAATATAGCCGAAGACTTACTAAACAAAAAACTCATTTCCAAACACGGATGTTTGCCACTGTTTAAGCGCGGCAATCGTTTGTATATCGCCACCTCTGACCCCACCAATATTGCGGCATTAGAAGATTTTCAATTCAGTTTAGGCCTACACGCTGAAGCCATTCTGGTGGAAGATGATAAACTGCATAAAGTGTTAGAAAAAGTGCTAGAAGAAGATTTAAACAGTTTAGGTTTAGACGGTATTGATGAAGAGGCATTAGCAGGACTGGAAGTTGCTGATACCGACAAACGTGAAGATGAATCCTCAGGTGACAGCAGCGATGATGCTCCAATCGTTATTTATATTAATAAAATTCTTACCGATGCCATACGAAAAGGTGCCTCCGACTTACACTTTGAACCCTATGAAAAACGCTATCGCATTCGCTTTAGAATTGACGGCATCTTACACGAAGTATCGCAACCGCCGGTCAATTTAAGTAACCGAATTTCAGCCCGCCTAAAGGTGATGTCAAAATTGGACATTGCAGAGCGCCGAGTGCCACAGGATGGCCGAATTAAGATGAAGCTGTCACGGACTAAATCAATCGATTTTCGTGTCAGCAGCTTGCCCACTATTTGGGGCGAAAAAATTGTAATGCGTATTTTAGATTCCTCATCGGCGCAATTGGGCATTGAAAAGCTTGGTTATGAAGATGACCAACGTTTGCTGTATGAAGAAATGCTCGCCAAACCCCAGGGGATGATTCTGGTTACCGGCCCAACTGGTTCGGGTAAAACGGTATCCTTGTATACTGGTCTTAATATATTAAACACTGAAGAGCGCAATATTTCTACCGCAGAAGATCCGGTAGAAATTAACTTAGAAGGCGTTAATCAGGTTCATATTAACCTTAAAGCAGGTTTAACCTTTGCCTCAGCACTACGTTCATTCCTGCGCCAAGACCCTGACGTGGTGATGGTCGGTGAAATTCGTGATTTAGAAACAGCCGAAATTGCCATTAAGGCCGCGCAAACCGGTCACTTGGTGCTATCAACATTACACACTAACTCGGCAGCAGAAACCCTTACCCGTTTAATTAATATGGGTGTGCCCGGCTATAACATTGCTAGCTCAGTGAATTTAATTATTGCCCAGCGTTTAGCAAGACGTTTATGCCCTGAATGTAAACAAGCTGAAGATGTACCCGCAGCAGAATTATTGCGCCTTGGTTTTAATCAACAAAACATTGATGCAGGGTTTACTGTTTATAAACCCTGTGGCTGTGATTTATGTTCCGGCGGCTACAAAGGTCGCGTCGGTATTTATGAAGTAATGAAAATATCTGATGCCATTGCGCGTACGATTATGGAAAGTGGTAATTCTTTGCAGATTGCCCAACAGGCAAAATCCGAGGGTATGCGCGATTTGCGTCAATCCGGGTTACTGAAAGTAGTCCATGGTGTCACCAGCATCGCTGAAGTCAATCGTGTTACTAGTTTTAACTAACTAAAACCAGCATTGACAGGATCGGTTTTTAACTTAGATATTTGCTAACAATTCGCTTACAATTATAAAAAACAATCAAAATGTGAGCCTAATTTCAAGGAATCGCTTTATGGCAACGGCAGCGGCGAAAAGAAAATCCCGTTCAAGTAAAAAGGTAGTTAAACATCAGCCTAAGGTGTTGACCTTTGAGTGGAAAGGAACAAATCGCGATGGTAAACGCACATCAGGTGAGCTCAGAGGCCATACTATAGCGGAAATAAGAAGTACTCTTAAAGCACAGGGTGTTACCCCTAAAAGTGTAAGAAAGAAAGCTGCACCGTTATTTAAAACTGAGAAAAAAATCACTGCAATGGACATTGCAATGATTACCCGCCAAATAGCCACCATGTTAGCTGCTGGAGTGCCGTTAGTGACCACTATAGAGTTATTAGGCCGTGGCCATGAAAAAGCCAAAGTGCGTGAGTTGCTTGCTGGTATTTTATCAGATGTCCAATCGGGTATTCCGTTGTCTGATGCGCTTCGACCACACCGCAGATATTTTGACGATCTTTATGTAGATTTAGTCGCTGCGGGTGAGCATTCTGGCTCACTCGAGGCGGTATTTGATCGCTTAGCGACATATCGTGAAAAAGCTGAGCAACTCAAATCGAAAATCAAAAAAGCCATGTTTTATCCGGCTGCAGTCGTTGTTGTTGCCATTGGTGTTACCGTTTTATTATTACTATTTGTGGTCCCCCAATTTGAAAGTATTTTTGCAGGTTTTGGCGCAGAGCTTCCCGCTTTCACACAGCTAATAGTTGGTATATCACGATGGCTTCAATCCTCTTGGTATTATTTTGCTATCGCAATAGTGGCTGGTATATGGTTATTTGTAAGGGCACACCGAAACTCTCAGTTAGTAAGAGATAGAGTAGATATAACCGTTTTAAAAATCCCTGTTGTTGGTGATATTTTGCATAAAGCAGCTATGGCAAGATTTGCCAGAACACTAGCAACCACTTTTTCTGCAGGTGTTCCATTAATCGATGGCCTCGAATCTGCTGCTGGAGCCTCAGGTAATTACGTATATCGCAGCGCTTTACTAAGTGTGCGCCAAGAAGTCATGTCAGGTATGCAAATGAACGTTGCCATGCGCACGACTAAATTATTCCCTGATATGTTGATTCAAATGGTCATGATTGGTGAAGAGTCAGGTGGCTTAGATGAAATGCTCAATAAAGTCGCCAATATCTATGAAATGCAAGTCGATGATGCCGTAGACGGACTATCCAGCTTAATTGAACCTATCATGATGGTAGTCATCGGTACATTAGTTGGTGGGTTAATTATTGGTATGTATTTACCTATTTTCCAAATGGGTAATATTGTTGGCGGTTAGCCTATACATAACATATGCCTCTTCCCACAAATCTAACACAAGAATAATATGACTGAATTTATCTCAATTTTGATTACCACAATGAGCCAATATCCTTGGGCTTTTGTGGTAATTAGCTTTATCTTTGCCGCCACTATTGGCAGCTTTCTCAATGTGGTTATTCACCGTTTACCGGTAATGATGAAGCGTGAATGGCAAAGTGAATGTAATTTTTACTTAACTGAATATCATCCTGATATCGTCCAGCAAGTCGGTGAAAAACGCTTAGCTAAATCGATAGATGAGTTCCCAGTAAAGTATAACCTTATAGTGCCAGGCTCCGCTTGTCCGAAATGTAAGGCCAATATCAAACCTTGGCATAATTTACCCGTTTTAGGTTGGTTAATTTTAAAAGGTCAATGCGCCAGCTGTAAGACTGCTATTTCAGCTCGTTATCCAGTGATGGAATTGATTACCGGTGTAATGGTGGCCACCTTAGCGTTTTATTTTGGCCCTACGACTCAATTTCTGTTTGCCGCGATACTGACGTTCTTTTTGGTAGCGTTAACCGGCATTGATTTAGATGAAATGCTATTACCCGATCAACTCACCTTACCCTTACTCTGGTTAGGGCTGCTAATCAACTTGCAAGGAGTGTTTACCAGTTCTAGCGATGCATTAATTGGCGCAGCTGCCGGATACTTAAGTCTTTGGTCGGTATTTTGGCTATTTAAGCTAGTCACAGGCAAAGAAGGTATGGGTTATGGTGATTTTAAATTAATGGCGGTATTCGGTGCATGGCTAGGTTGGCAAATGCTACCACTGATCATTTTATTATCATCGTTAGTGGGCGCTATTGTGGGCATCACTATGATAGCGACCAAAAAACTGCATGCCGGTAAACCTATTCCGTTTGGCCCATATATTGCGCTAGCCGGCTGGATAGCCCTTATTTGGGGCCAAGATATCATTAACTGGTATTTGAGTACGCTTATTTAATGCTAACTAATTTATCCAAACAATCACATGTCTAATTTTATTGTCGGTCTTACTGGCGGCATTGGCAGCGGCAAAACCACAGTTGCTAATTTATTTGCTGATTTAGGCATCACCTTAGTTGATGCCGACATTGTCGCCAGACAAGTAGTAGAGCCAAACTCAAGCGGTTTACAACAGATTATCCAACATTTCGGTGCGGATATATGTCTGGCCGATGGTTCGTTAAATCGCAGCAAGCTGAGAGATATTATTTTTAACCAACCAGAACAGCGCAACTGGTTAAATAACTTATTACATCCAATGATCCGTAATGCTATGTTACAGCAGGTAAAAAATGCTGTATCTGACTATGTCATTTTGGTTGTTCCCTTGCTATTTGAGAATGGGTTAGATAAGTTAGTCAATACTACTTTAGTAGTGGACATTTCACCTGAGTTGCAAATTTCAAGGACGAGTAAACGTGATAACGTGGCTTCAACGCAAGTTGAACAAATTATTCAAAGCCAAATATCACGTCAACAACGATTATCTAAAGCCGATGATATTGTTGATAATCAAGGAGAGTTAAACGTGCTACGGGACAAAGTAGCTTTGTTACATCACAAATATTTGAAATTGGCGAAAACAATTAACTCCGATGACTGAACTAATATACGAACAACCACTAAATGAAAAAATTCGTAGTTATTTACGGTTAGAATATCTGTCGACACAAATACAAGCTAATTTGACCCAAGATCATCAACATCGCTGTTTTTATCCGCTATTTTCGCTTTGTGAATTAACCGACCGTTGTGACTATCGATCCGATGTATTAAAAGATATCGACCGCCATATAATAATGTTGTCAAAGTGGCTCGAATTACCCCATGTTGATAAAGTACAAATTAACGAGTTGATAGATCGTTTAGCACAAGCAAAAGCTCAGTTACAAACCTCAGATAGAATTGGCGTCCATCTTAAGAAAGATAAATTTATTTCTGCATTACGACAGCGTTTTGGAATGCCTGGAGCTTGTTGTAACTTCGATTTGCCCCAATTACACTTTTGGTTAGCTAAACCCTGGAAAGAACGTCAAATTGATCTTCAATGCTGGGTTGATCAATTTCAACCTCTGCTTACCCCAATCACCTTATTACTTGAACTTATCCGCAGTACTGCAGATTTTTGTCCTACTGAAGCAAAAGCAGGTTTTTATCAAGGTGATAGCGGACAACCTCTTGCGTTAGTTCGCGTTAAAGTGGACGTATCTCAAGGGTGTTACCCAACAATTAGTGGCCACCGTAACCGTTACGCCATTCACTTTGTTGATTTTGACCAACATCGCCATACCGACAAAACAATTCAATTCTTGCTAGCTACTTGCAGCTAAACCTTTTAAGATCATGCTGAATCTTACTTCTTCATTATTCAAGTATATAAATTATGCCATTGACTGTTAATTGCCCCATCTGTAAAACCCAAGTTGAATGGGTAGCTGAATCTAAATTTAAACCCTTTTGCAGTGAGCGCTGTAAATTGATTGACCTAGGTGACTGGGCTGATGAAAAACATGTTATTCCCGTTACTGCACCACTAGACCCTGATATGTATGATGACTTAGGTTATGACGAACTGGGATTAAACGAATCCTCTTTCTTTAAAGAAGACTAACTCTACCTAAGCGATATTGGGATACACATTATGCAAAAGCGAATTCATGTGGCCGTTGGTGTCATCATTAACCAAGATAATCATATTCTATTGGCTAAAAGGCACGGACACCTTCACCAAGGTGGTAAATGGGAATTCCCAGGCGGTAAGGTGGAAGTCAGTGAAACAGTCACAGAGGCATTAATTAGAGAGCTAAAAGAAGAAGTAAACTTAGATGTAACCACCTCTATACCCTTCATGGATATTATTCATGATTATCCAGATAAACATGTCAGATTAGATATTCATTTAGTCACTGATTTTTCAAATCAAGCAAAGGGTTTAGAAGGACAGCAGATACAATGGGTGCCAATCAATCAGCTTCAGCAATTTGATTTTCCAGAAGCGAATCAAGCAATAGTTGATAAAATTTTAGCTGAATTAGCCTAGCTCTATTCTGCAGTAATAGTGTAAATAGCCACAACATATTTGTGTGGGCTTTTTGTATTCATCACTAAAAAAACCTCACTACATTTGATCATTATTTTCACATGGGTATATCGGCTACACAACTGCCATTCCATAATATCATTCCCTAATATCAAAGATTAGTTCAACACAAATCATAGACGTAAAAAGCCCGTTACTTCAGTAACGGGCTTATCACTACTCTTGCGA